>OZ253953.1:0-240000 GCA_965267335.1 Cytophagales bacterium
ATCTGTTTATTGAGTAGCATATATTGTTGTAGGTTTGCAAAAATAATAGCGGAAAGGTAAAATCAGTAATTGAATCTGAAAAAACATATTTTTACAACAACGATTGGAAAACCCAGCATCTGGTACCTATGGAGTGATTTAATTTATGATAGAGCCCGTCATTCCAGAAACCGGTTGTTCGCTATACACTGTAATTCATCAATCAACAACAAATAACAGGGCTAACTTAATCTCATTATATCCGACCTGACCGTTCATCAGCTCGTACATAGCTTTTTGGCTTACGGTACCGTCTTCCTTCACCTGATTCTGATCAACAAGCTTTTGATATGCTTCTGTCACCTTAATTAATATATCATTCTGGGGTTTGAACCTTTCCAAATCAAAATCAGGGAATTGTTCCTTGATCTTAAGTAAGTGTCCGGTGATTGTAGTAGTGGCCATTCCTCTTGCTTCGGCAATCTCCTCGATAGTTTTTCCTTCTTCTATGTATTCCTTGGTAATTACATAAGTGGACTTTTTGGGTCCAGCCTTCTCCTTTTTACGTTTCTTGTATTTTTCTATTTCCGACTTACTTGTCAGCCCTCCACACTCCTGCATAAAAGATCTGGCCGCCAATTCAAGGCGAGGAAGGTCCATAATCGATTCCTCCTCTTCTGATAGCTCCTGAAATCTTTTATCTGCCTTATAGGCCAGCGGATCAACTTCAAGGGCTGTATCATTAAAGCCCGTAAGCTTTAAATTCTTTATCTCTTTCAGCCTTGAAAGTGCTACATAGCCCTGTCCTCTTTCAAAAGTTTTGCTTAGATCAATTTCAGCAGCCTGAAGAGTAACACCTTGACTTTTATGTACTGTAATTGCCCAGGCCAAGCGTAGCGGTATTTGTTCAAAACTGGCTAAAGAACTTCCTTTATCATTATCCATTGACCATTTCTCCGGCTCTGCGACAATATGATTCCCATCGAAGGTAGTCACTTCGGGCAGTCCTTCCTGATTGAATCCGGTGACCTTGCCAAGCGTGCCATTGAAATAGCCTGCTTCCAAATTGTTCTTCAAAAACATCACCTTCGCTCCCTCCTTAAGGACCAATCTTTCCTGGGCAAGAACAGACTTGGTCATTACTTCCAGTAACTTAGGGTTACCCTTCTTTTTTGCTTCAAACACTTTTATACCTCCCTCAAGTGTCTGTAAATGGTCTCGGTTTTCACGATCAACATCATGATTATGTGTATAAAGTTTTGTTGGCTCCCAGCCCCAATCCATTCGGGTTTTTTCTGCTTCCTTTAATAGCTTCAAACTATTCAATGAGACCTTAGAAGCCCTGATTTCATTAAGGATGTCGTTGAGTTCGGAGTCTGTCTGACGGTATTGTTCGGTCAGATAGCAAACAGCAAACCCCGCCTTAAGCCACGCTTCCGACATAAAAGCAAACTTATCCCTATTTGCTTCACCCGGTCTGCCTACCGGTGGTAATTGAAAAAAATCTCCCGAAACAACTACCTGAATCCCACCAAATGGCAATTCATTGCCTTTGAAGAACTGCAAAATCCTGTTCACGATATCCAACTGGTTCTTATGAAGCATGGAAATCTCATCGATCACCAGGACTTTTGAAGCTTCCAATTGTTTTTGTAGGTACTTTTTGGTCTTCAGGTTTTGAAGATCTTTTGATGTCAAAGAATCTTTTACACCCATACCTGACCAGGCGTGGATGGTCATCCCATTAAGGTGTGTTGCCGCAATACCTGTAGATGCGGTAACCGCCACCGGCACTTTGCGCTCTTTGAGATAACTAATGTACTGATTGAGCACATAGGTTTTACCCGTTCCGGCCGAGCCGGTTAGAAACACGTTCTTTCCTGATTTTAATATAGCCAGTGCATGGGTTTGGTCCATGATGTGAATTTAGGATTTTAATGCGCTCTGTAAAACTAAAGAAGTAATTCGATTCCTTGGTATATTTACTTTTAGCAATGAAACTCAACTGGAAAACTTCCACCGCAGCAATATATCTTCTTGCTCAATTGACACTAATCATTGTAGCCAGATTTTCTCCGAACAGATACTTTGTTTGGGCACCCCATGACATCCAGACCAACTATCAACTTGAAGTTAAAGATCAACATGGCGACCTCACTCCCGGGCAGCTGTACAAGAGGTATAATATGTCCAATGAAGGTTTCATTGATTTACCATCTCACCACATTATCGGTTGGCTCAAAAAATACGAGGAATTAAACCCTAACTCAGGCACAAAGCACATTTCATTCAAGTACTCAATCAATGGTAAAGAGTGGAAAGAATGGACATATAAACCCGGCTCAAGTGATGATTAGGCTTCAAACCAAATTATCTGAATCCCCTCTACCGGTAAATGTTGACTTGATTTACAAGCTACTGGCTTTCAATGTTCTTGGGAATTCTTATCTGTACATTGATGAGTTTAAACTACCCTTCCTGTCATGGATGCAAGATTTCATTGCTCTTCCTCATCTCTCGGTTGTGCTTACATCCATAGTGATGCTCGGTGTTGCTTTAATTCTAATCACTAACCAGCCCAAATTAGGAACTCTTCTCATTTTTGCTTCCATGCTCGTCATTGTATTAGGCTGCATGCCGTGCTATGCCGATAGTAGATTTTATCTGTTCAGCATGTTACTATTGATGACCCTGTATGATAAGAAGTCTGGTCTTCTTTTTATCAAACTGCAAGTTATCATTTTATACCTGGGATCTGGCCTCAACAAACTCTTCGACCCTGACTGGCAGTCCGGTCAATACATTCATAACTGGTTGGGACATCAACTTTCCTTTGATGGATATATTAAGGCTGCCGCTCTCTTGCCTGATATGGTATTAGCAAAAATAATTTCGTGGTCAGTAATCACCTGTGAGTTGTTTATGGCGTTCTGCTTTTCAAGAAAGTCGTTTAATATGATCGGCATCACTCTCGGACTGATCTTCCATACAGGATCAATTTTAGCAGCTAATAGTGTGTTCGGATCCTTTGTGGCTGGTGCGTTTATTTCTTACCTGGCATTCATAGATTGGCCAAAGAAAATTACTCTTGTTCTGTCTACAGATAAAAAAATTCGAAAGCTTGCCAGGATAATTAAATGGGTGGACCCTTATCGCATAATGCAATTGGAACAGAACGGAAGTGCCCGAACGCCAATTGTGATAATAAATGAACAACGACACAAGGGGTTAAAAGCAGTACGACAAATGCTATTGTATACACCTATGTTCTATTTACTGGTGATTTTATTCGTTTTAGCTCCTGGTTTTGGGTACGATTGGTTAAAGGCAGCAATGCTTTATCCTGTCATTTTGTTTTTTGTCTTAGTAAGGCCTGGAAAGGGATAATTTTCAACACATCTATTCCTTGTCGTATCATCAATAAATAACACATCCACCATAATTTCCGTATATAGTCCTTACATCTAGTACAACATTAAAAATTACGGGTATGCGGCTGTCAAGAATAATTGCGATAGTTCTCATACTTTTCATCCCATTTTCCATTTCCGCATTTAATAAAGAGGTTAAAGAGCGCGGGAAGAGGTATGAGAAGTATTTGAAAAAAGGGAATAAAGTTAGTGCTGCTTCAGAAATGATGCAGATCGCCAATATTTTTTGGAAACACAAACGATTGAATGAAGCAGCGGACAAGTTTGATAAAGCTCTAGAGCTTTATTTAGACCTTGGTGATCGAACTAATCAGATATTGGTTTACCGAAATCTTTCCCGGCTTTACCTACAGCTGAACAAAAAGAAGCACTCCATTTCCAATAGCACCAATGCCCTGGAGATAAGTAGGAAAACAAACAACTTCAGAGAAATAACGAAGGATATTCTCACCACTTCTGATGTATTGATTTATTTCAACAAGAAGAATCAGGCCATTGAATACCTGGAAGAGGGAGCTTTACTAGCTGAGAAAAAAGGAAATATGGAGCACATTTTGATGTTCTATCAAAAGCTGATACAACTTGCCGAATCAACCGGAAAAACCAAGAAACTTTCGGACTATCATGCAAAATACAATGGCTACTACAAAAGGCTTTCCGAAGAGGAAAAATCAAGGCTCACTGAAAATATAAACCGGTTAAACCACTCCAATATGATCATTTCAAATGATCTATCCCTGACTCAGCAGGCCCTTGAATTGAAAAAAAGTCAGCTCAGAGAAGTTTCTCTCATGATGCAACACAAGCAGGACAGCCTTAATATCATAAAACTAAAAGCGCACGAAAAAGAATTGGAGCTTCAGTCACTGAACAAGGATAGGAAACTAAAGGAACTCCAGATAAAGGAACTTGAATTAGAATCGAAATACAATGAAACGTTTAAGTTAGGTGCAATAATCATTCTCGGCTTGGTAATGGGACTAGCTGGAATATTCTGGTATGGAAAAAGACAACAGAGCGCTGCAAAGAAACAAATTCAAAAAGCTCATCATGCTATAACGGAGAGTGTTAACTATGCCACAACTATCCAGTCAGCGCTATTACCAGAATCGGATAGATTGCAAGCTTACCTTAAAGATCACCTAGTCTTATATAATCCAAGAGATAAGGTAAGTGGTGATTTCTACTGGATTTACGATACGAATAAATCGGTTAATGAACAAAATGATTACGCCAATACGGATACGGATAAATTTATGTTGGCGGCTGTAGATTGTACAGGTCACGGAATCCCTGGAGCGTTCACCTCCATGATTGGTTACAACCTGCTTACGAATGTGGTAAGCAAAGGAACGCATTCCCCTGAGAAGGTGCTTGCCGAACTGAATGAAAGCCTTCGGAATACACTAAAACAACAAACCACCAATAACAAAGAAAGTATGGATATGACTTTGTGTCACATCGATCAGAAAAACAAAATCCTGGAATTTTCCGGGGCAAAAAATTCTCTGATATACATTCAGGATGGAGAGCTGCATCAGATAAAAGGAGATAGATATCACGTTGGTGGAGTTCAACAGAAGGAAGATATTCAGTTCAAAAAGCATGAAATTTCTTTCGAAAAACCTACTACCTTCTATATGTTCTCAGATGGATATCAGGACCAATTTGATGAAACAGGCGAAAAAAAATTCATGGTCAAACGACTTAAAAATCTGCTTCTATCGGTTCATTCTTTACCGTTTGAAGAACAAAAGTCGATTCTAAACCAAGAGTTGGACAAATGGAAAGGAAATCAAAAACAAACCGATGATGTGCTGTTAATGGGCTTTAGGCTTTCGTAGTCATATATTCTGGCCAAACTAGTCGCCTGGAACGGTAATAACATAAATCTCATCTGTTTTTGTCGGCATCTGTTAGTTATCCACAATAAAAAACCGTACCTTTACACTATCTATAAAGTTTTATAGATACTTCATTATTTGGTAAGCATGAGTAACATCATGCAAGTAGTACTGTATTAAGAGTCCCCCCTTTACAAGGTCATACACTTTATCCCTTATTACTTTCCTTTGTTTCTGAAAACCCCTGTCAGGATAATTATCAGACATTGGCTTTTACTCAACTAGTGATGATCAATATTCAATTAAACAGTTAATACAATGCAAGAAGGAACAGTTAAATTCTTCAACAGTGAAAAAGGCTTTGGCTTTATTAAACCTGATGATCAGGGAGATGACATTTTTGTACACCAAAGTGGTCTTGTAGACGACATCTACGAAAACGACAAAGTTGAATTCGAGGTTGAGCAAGGCAAAAAAGGACTGAATGCGGTACAGGTTAGAAAAATCTGATAAAAACATTCACATCACTACATTAAGAAAGTGCTTATAGCACTTTCTTCTTACAATCTTTTTTATCACCTAACCCCACTATATGGCACGATCGCAGAACGCATTCAATAAACAACAAAGAGAAAAGAAAAAACTTCAAAAGAAAAAAGCTAAGCAACAGAAGAAGGAAGAAAGAAGAGCCAATTCACCCGGTGGTGACCTCGACAATATGATGGCATACCTTGATGAAAATGGCAACATTATTGACACCCCGCCCGATCAACAGCCAACAAAACCAAACAGAACACCCGGAAAAGAAATAGAGGAGAAAGCTCCCGACCTGGACTCAGAAAGAAGAGGAAAAGTAGTTTACTTTAGTAGTGACAAGGGCACTGGAACCATACTACAGGACCACTCCAACGAACGATTTAAGGTATTTGATGACGGCCTCAAGGTTAGAGTACAAGAAGGCGATACAGTGCGATTCAACCTCAAAGAGGAAGAAGACCAACACATAGCTATCAACGTACGTAAGGTTGGTTAATCAAAACCAATCTGATAAACTAATGATTTTATTCTGGCTCAGTTCTATTTCTACAACTGAGCCTTTCTTTTGAAACTCCGGTCCTACCTTGAATTTGCTTTTCCTTGTGCTAAAAAGTTCTTCACTACCAAGTAGAATCCGTATACTTTGAACCCCAATTTTGCCTACTTCAAAATTCACCTCATCTCCTTTTTTTATAATTTTTACATGCCTGCTCAATCCTGAGACATCCAGATTAATTCCTAGGTCATCCATATGGTTGCCCAGGTGCTCCATAATTACATTGGCTCCACTGAAACAATCTTGCCCCACTTCCCAAATCATAATTCCGCTTCCTTTTGAAATTCCGAAATCCAACTTCTTTTTCAATGTCTCAATGCTGTTGATATAGATTGGATGTCCCTGTGAAGAGTACACAGTATCCTTATTCCATGGCTGCTGCTTAGCATACTTCTCATAAACGTCACAATTTGAAATATTATACATCCAATAGGAGGTCTGTTCCGTTGCCGGAAACTCTGTTGCATAAAAGGGTACGCCTCCTACGCATTTGGTTGAGTCATATCCTTTTGAAATAAGATAGTTTACATCCTTCACCATCTTTTCATAGGTGCCATCATCAGGTTTCTCTTTCCAGTTCCAACTGCCCACACCACCATAACTCATAGTCATTATGAAGTCGTAACGTTCCATAGTTTCCGGAGCAAGTAAGTCTACCCCCCACTGTCCTCCAACACCTAGCGCGGCCGTAAACTCATAGCCTTGAGCATGCAGACTGTCACCTAATTCTTGAGAGAAGACATTGTAGTTTTCCAGTTCCAGGGCGTAGCCCTCCATATCGTTATCAACCCCATCGAGGTTATACTCCCGTACAAAATTCATGATCTTGTGTACAAATGCAGTCCGGGAGTCTTGAGTCTTCAATAATTCTTTGTAAACCTTGTGTTTATCTCCCCATGAAAAGTCACCACCCCCACCAATCGAAATCAAAGCACTCACTCCTTTTGATCTGACAAAGCTCACAAATACATTGAGGTCTTTTTCAAACATCAAGTTGCCACTATCATCTGGATTGGCAAAAGCTGCACACAAGTGAGTCATATGATCGTAATCCAAAAAGCGTAGCTTTTCCCAACGGTAGGTTGGTAAGTAGCCGATGACTTTGATTTGAGAAAAAGATAAAGCACTGTTCGTCAGAAAAAGCACCGAAAGTATTAATTTTTTCATATTCAGAATGTAACGAAAAATCTCTATTCAAAATCCACCAGCACAGAAATAATGGTCGTTTTCTCTCTTTTTATTAGCTGAATTATGCTAGCCTAGGTAACACTTGGGTACCAGCAGATTAGGTACTTAGATAATATTCAAGAATTTCATCGTTAGAGAGGAGACCAATTTTTATTCCTGGTATTAAAAACAAAACGAACAACGATGAGAAATTCCTTTTTTAAGACTGCTCTATGGCCAACTCTTGCTGTTGGAACTATAGGTACCGTATTAGTTCTGCAAAACCTGCTATCAACAAAAAGTGAAACAAAACCCACCTCGCCAGACTTTGATTCAAAAACGAAACCCGTAAGAACGGAAAAAATCGTTGAGTCGAATACGGTAAATTCAACTGAGAACAGCACTCAAATACAGAACAATACCCAACCTATTACCATCAGCCCTTCAATAAAATCAAAGACGGCTGGGACTCAATTGAAGGGCCTTGCGAATTCACAAAAAAAGAATACCGAAGTCTTTGACCAGCTGGATTATCAGGATATATCCAGTGCTCCAAAACAAAGTTTCAGACTGGATCCGACAAAAAAGCAAACTGTCACCGGGGAACAAGGCACAATACTTACGTTTGAACCAAACATACTTGCAAAGGTCGATGGCTCTGCTCCAGTTGGCAAAGTCAATCTTAATTTAGTCGAAGCCTACGACTGGAAGGATTATATAAAATATGACTTACCCACTATCGCGACTGACCAACCTATTATCAGTGGAGGTGTCATTTTCACTTCAGCAACAGACGAAGCCGGGAATCAATTAAATATAAAGCCAGGTGAGGAATTTGAAGCATTCTTCCCACTCAAGGACTCTTCTAATATGGATGTAAAAATGCAGGACTTCTATGGTGTCAGGGATGAAAGTGGTGAACTGAACTGGCTAAACCAGGATGAGTACAGAAAAAAGAAAAATTTACCGGCAGCTATCAAAATTGAGTTGTCGAAAAGCGACTCCCTCAAAAAAGTATATAAATTCAAGTCCCGTAACGAAAGGAACCTCACTCCGATTGACGTTGAAGACCTCGACTACGACCAGTTCTTCTGTTCTTCAGACAGGTACGTAAGGAGACAAATACGTATGCTGAATGATGAGAAATATCAGTACACCTATATCGCTACGCTACCGTTTGCTGAGCGACTTCATGCACTTACCCAATACCCATATTCAAAGAGGGCACTGAAAATTTATCTTTCTAACACCGATAAAAAATTGTGGGAAGTAGACCAAATGGTCGTTGAGATGTACGAAAAGAAAATTCTCGATCATGAAAAGCCAGTTCATGAAAATAATTACAAATACCTGAAAAGAAAGGGGACAATGGTGGGTTACCGCTGGACCAGCATAACTCCAAATACGATTGATCCCGTTGTATTCTTCCGTAAAATGGCTTCTCAACGCTGGGGAAATATGGCCAACCTGAATAAACCAGTTCAAATTCTGGGCAGACTTCCTAAGAAATACCAACCTGACTTTAAGGTCAACAAAAACACAAAAAAGTATTTTGCCGTGAACAAATACCTGAAGGAAATATGTGCTAACAGCAACCTGAGAAATATAGATGTTAAGGAAGTCAAATCATTTATGGTCAATCATAACTCGATTGAGAACTACCTATATACAGTAAAACATCAGCACAAGCACAGGCAATTCTACCGTGGAGCACGACTCAGAGGCATACCGAAAACTGAGCAGGAGCTGGAGTATACTATGAATCAGAAAATCCAATCATGGAATGAACGCAAGGGACGAAAGTACAGAGAACCATTTACAGGTGTGTATTACCGAACAAAGAGAAAAAGACCGGGATTCGCTTTAAAGCTACTATCCCTGGGGCTCGCAAATTGTGATGGCTACTATAACATACAAACTCCAGTTGCCACTGACATTCAGATAGATCTTCAGGCTGTAAAGGAAAAATTTACCGGACGAGTGTATGTGATCATGAATAATAGAAGAACAATGATCAGAGGAAAAAAGACAGAAGGGAACTCCTACAAAATCAAAAGAGTCCCCTTGAATAAATCTTATAAGATTGTTGCCATTGGTAAGGACGGAGAGGAGAAAGTGTTATCAGTGAAGAAAGCCCGATCAAAACAAAGGGCAAAAGAAGAAATTGAGGCGAAGTATGACGATAGTGGTCCGGCAAAGTTCCTGGTGGGAAAGTCATAACCGATGAAATGAAAAGAGATTCATCCCATCTGGACTTGTGCAGCCAAGAGCGCCTGCTGGTTAATCTCGAGGTTCAATATTTTCTAACTACGTAACGAAAAACACAAAAAAAAGACCCCACTATTGCTAGTGAGGTCTGGCGTAACTGATCTAGCTAATTTCTTTCTATATGTTATTTCTTCTGACTTAAGTTTTTGATCATAGCATACAGAATTCGAGAAAGTTCATCCGCCTGATCATGTAGTTTTCCAAATTTTTCCTCTGAGATTCTCTTTTCATCTTTAATGATATCAAGAATTGCGACACACTCAAAAACTGAACTTTTCGAGATAATAAAGAAATTTTTTCTGTCTGGATTTGTAAAACGGCCTGAACCTTCAGCAATGTTAAGAGCAATACTAAAAGATGCTCTGGTCAGCTGATCTTTTACTGTTCTGTGAACTTTTATATCATCTAGTACTAATAGACACCCCCTATGGAAGGTTTTTGCCTTCTTGTAAACTTCTAGATTTCGAAATTCGAACATTACTATAAAAACGTCAGAGTGAAAAACAGAACGAAAACGAGGAAAACAAAAAAGAGAAACTTCGCTTTCGCTCTGTTTCTCTTTCTGTTTTAGTAGCGGGAGCTGGACTCGAACCAGCGACCTTCGGGTTATGAGCCCGACGAGCTACCAACTGCTCCATCCCGCGATATGTATCGCGTCTAATTCAAATTTCGGTGCGCATCGGCAAAATTTTAATTCCACCTTTTTACTCTTCTTTCCAAACCCTTCCGAAATATGAGTGTGCAAAAGTATAGGTTTTAATACCATAAATCAACTACTTTTGTGAATTAATTACTTATCGCCTGAAGTTTAGCTTTGTTTGTCATTTCAAACAAAGAAAAATGACGCTAAACTTCCACAATAAAAGAAATGGAAAGTAAAAACCATAAAGCAGGATTCGTAAGCATCATAGGAAAACCAAACGTTGGTAAGTCTACCCTCATGAATATCCTTGTGGGTGAGCAACTTTCCATCATTACCTCTAAAGCTCAAACCACCAGACATCGAATACTCGGTATTGTAAGTGAGAAAGACTTTCAAATTGTATTTTCCGACACCCCGGGCATCATCAAGCCTAAGTACGATCTTCATGAATCGATGATGGACTTCGTTAACTCCGCTATTAAAGATGCTGATGTACTGGTATTTATGACGGATATCTATGAAAAATTTGATGAGCAGGAAGTCATAGAGCGTCTTTCCAAAACAAGCAAACCACTGCTGGTAATCATCAATAAAATTGACACGGCAAAGCAGCAGGAAGATGTGCTGGAAAAAATCAACTATTGGCAGGAAACCCTCTCCCCAAAGGCAATTATTCCAATGTCTGCAAGGGAAAAATTCAATACCGATCAACTGATTGAATTATTGGTCGAAAACCTCCCCAATCACCCTGCTTACTACCCTAAAGACGAGTTGACGGATAAACCACTACGTTTTTTTGCATCAGAAGCGATAAGGAAACATATACTCGAAAACTATAAGAAAGAAATTCCATATAGCTGTGAAGTCGTAATCACTACTTTCCGGAATGAACCGGACATTGTTCGTATTGAGGCCGAAATCTTAGTTGAAAGGGATAGTCAAAAGGGTATTATTATTGGACACCAGGGCCAGAAACTGAAAAAAGTAGGAACAGACGCACGCAAGGAACTCGAATCCTTTCTTGGAAAAAAAGTGTTTCTAGAGCAAAGGGTCAAAGTCGAACCCAACTGGAGAAAGCAAAAAGACAAACTCAAAAAGTTTGGATACATAAATTAAATTGATCGTGGCGAATATAGTAGCAATTGTAGGTAGACCCAATGTAGGTAAGTCAACATTCTTCAATCGACTTGTAGGAGGCAAAAAAGCTATCATGGATAATGAGATTGGCATTACCCGTGATCGGCATTACGGGTATTCAGAGTGGGGAGGCAAACACTTTACAGTCATCGATACCGGAGGGTATGTACGTGAAGATGACAGTATTTTTAATGAATCCATTCGCCACCAAATTGGTATCGCTATAGAGGAGTCTGATGTCATCCTGTTTATGGTAGATACGCACATGGGAGTGACTGACTTCGATAAAGACTTCGCTAATGAGGTTCGCAAGTCGAAAAAACCAGTCATGCTGGTGGCAAACAAAGCAGACGATAACCTAAAAGTACACAGCAGTAATGAATTTTATGCCCTCGGCATCGGAGATGTGTATCCTGTTTCAGCACAAAGCGGCTCCGGATCCGGTGAACTGCTTGATGACCTTATCAAGCACTTTGAAGACGATGGCATAGAAGACCCGGACAGTGAAATACCAAAGATCGCTATTCTTGGTCGTCCTAACGTTGGAAAATCTTCACTTCTTAATGTGCTTACGGGCCAAGAAAGAAGTATTGTCAACGAAATGGCGGGTACTACCCGTGATGCTATCAACACGCGGTATAAACAATTTGGTCAGGACTTTATACTGGTTGATACGGCCGGTATCCGAAAGAAAGGAAAGGTGCGCGACAATATTGAATTCTACTCGGTACTCCGGTCAATACGGGCATTGGAAGAAAGCGATGTATGCATCATCATGATCGATGCACAAAACGGATTGGAAGCGCAGGACCTCAATATCATTCGATTAGCTCAGCGAAACCGAAAAGGAATAGTCATATTGATCAATAAATGGGATGTCATTGAAAAAGACTCTAAAACTGCTCAGAACTATGAAAAGGAGCTGCGCGAAAAACTAGCCCCACATCATTACATACCCATAATATTCATTTCCGTTCATGAAAAACAAAGAATTCACAGAGCAATAGAAAAGGCCGTTGAAGTGTACAAAAACAAGGTTACAAAGATTTCAACCTCAAAACTCAATGATGCCCTTCTTCCTGAAATCGAAAGGAACCCACCACCGGCTTTAAAGGGTAAGTACATAAAAATTAAATACATAACTCAATTACCAACTCATAATCCGACTTTCGCATTCTTCTGCAACTTACCTCAGTACATCAAGGAGCCATATGAGCGATTTTTGGAGAACAAACTCAGGAGTTATTTCCCGTTTGAGGGTGTGCCAATAAGCCTCGTATTCCGAAAAAAATAGGCCTTAGGTATTGCGAAAATGAAATTATAATTATATTTGTCTCTTGTTGAACATTAAAAAACTTTTAGTCATGAGAAAATTATTTGCGTTATTGATGATCGGTGGTATGTTCGCTTTCGCTTCATGTGGTGGAGAAAAAGAAGGTGAAGAAGCTGCTAACTGTGAGTCAGAAGCTACTTGCGGAACTGATGAAGAAGGTGGATGTGAGTCTACTGAGGGAACAACTGAAGAAGGTGGATGTGAGTCTACTGATGAAGAAGGTTCTGAAGAAGGTGGATGTGAGTCTACTGACGAAGAAGGTTCTGAAGAAGGTGGATGTGAGTCTACTGACGAAGAAGGTTCTGAAGAAGGAGAAGAAACTACTGAAGAGTAAGATTCTACTTCCAAAAACACTAAAGAGAGCGGAGATTTATCTTTGCTCTTTTTTTTGCTCTAATCCCAACGATGAAATCCAAACTCGAGCATTTTATCCCTCCAAATTCACTAAATCTGGTTCAATCTATAATTAAGAACCACCACTTCCATTTTAAAATCACTAAACACCGCTCATCAAAATTTGGGGATTACCGTTTCGATAGCAGAACCAACAAACACACGATCACAGTCAACGGAACCCTCAATACTTATTCCTTCCTAATCACTTTTCTACATGAAGTGGCGCATCTCAAAGTAAAGCTCAATTACAAATCCAGAGGCATAAAGCCCCATGGGCCGGAGTGGAAAAAGGAATTTGCTATGCTCCTTAAGCAAAGTATTGAATTACAATGTTATCCAGTCGACATTGAAAATGCCCTCCTGAAATACATGAAAAACCCTAAAGCTTCCAGCGCTAACGATCAGGACCTTTACCAATCCTTACGCAGATATGACGATGGCGCCCAGCAGACTTTACTCAAGGATATTGAAGAAGGAGGGTTCTTTCTTTTCCGGAAAAAACAATATCGTAAAATCACAAAACGAAGAACCAGAAGCCTTTGCGAACAACTCGGAACCGGAAGACGATACCTAATTTCTGAAATTGCCGAAGTAGATAAACTTGAAGCCTGAACACCTCCCCCAATAACAGTTATTAAAAATCCATCTACACTTATTAATCATCTCACTTTCGGGGTTTCCTACCATCCATCTTTGGGAATGTTTAAACATTAAAAAAATCCGCAGAAACATCACCAACAAGCCCTGAGCAATCAATTAACAGTATTTTGATTATCACACAAAGTCCTTAAAATCAATATTCTGGAATTGGCCCAATGCATTTGTTGTGGTAATTGCGCTAAACAAAAAACAAGAACCCATGGACAACTTAAAGAACAATATCTATTTCAAACTTGGAGCAATAGTCATCCTGACCCTGATTTTACTAGCTCCATCGCAACTGATCATGAACCTAATTCAAGAAAGGGAACATGTGCACAGAAAGGCCATCGAAGAGGTCAGTGACAAATGGAGCAATAGTCAAACCATCACCGGTCCGATTATGACAATTCCATATGATAAGTATGTCAAAGAATTGGACAGCGACAAAAAAGAAAAGATAGTTAAGTACAAAGAATACATACATGTACTTCCGCAATCGCTAAATATCAATGGCAATATTTCTCCTGAAAAAAGGATGAGGGGAATTTATGAGATAATTGTATATAACTCTAAGCTGAAAATTGAAGGGAATTTCAAACCGATTGATCTGAAGGAGTTTGAAATAGATGAAGAAAATATTCACTACGACCAGGCCTTCATATCTGTTGGAATCAGTGACCTGAAAGGAATAGAGAAACAGATCAAATTGAAATGGAATGATAATAGCACTAATTTCTCTCCAGGTACAGTCACTCGCGATGTACTCAATAGTGGAATTAACTGTCCGGTCTCAATTAGCAATGATGATTCACTGGAATATGCATATTCCTTATCACTTGATTTGAATGGTAGTCAGTATTTACATTTTGTACCGGTTGGCAAAACCTCTGATGTCAATATCACCTCAGACTGGGGTAATCCAAGCTTTGATGGTGAGTTCCTCCCTGATTCCCGCACGGTCGCGGAAACAGGATTCAAGGCCCATTGGAACGTACTTCACCTTAATAGAAACTTTCCACAACAATGGATAGGTGGTAATCATACTCTTCTTCATAGTGCCTTTGGAGTAAACTTATTGCTCCCTGTGGACGCCTACCAGAAAAATATGAGAGTTGCAAAATATGCTATCCTGTTTGTACTCCTCACATTCACAGTATTCTTCTTTGTTGAAGTGCTTAGAAAGGTATTTATTCACCCTGTTCAATATCTACTGGTTGGAATAGCCTTAGTTGTTTTCTTTACATTGTTGTTGTCGATTAGTGAGCATCTCAGCTTTAACTCTGCTTATATTATTTCTGCTATAGCTACACTGGTGTTAATTTCAACATACATAAGGAGTTTCCTCAAGTCAATTCAACTCACATTCTTAACCTCGGGAATTCTTTTAATCCTCTATTCTTTCATCTACACTATCGTTCAATTACAAGACTATGCATTGCTAATTGGCAGTATAGGAATATTCCTGGTACTGGCTCTGGTCATGTACTTCTCAAGAAAAATCGATTGGTATAATATTGGTAAAGATTCAAAAGGCACTAACTGAACAGAATAAAAGCGGGCTGTCTCATTTAATTTTGAGGCAGCCCTTTTTCCTTACTCAAGATAAATGTCCGTACCTTTGACCGTCTTGAGACTTACACCGACCATAGTAGTATGCCTGCTAGCTGTCTGCCTTAGCAGTTGCTTTTCTCTTCAAAAAAAACTCCGAGATGCGAAAAACGGAGATGACCTTGCCCGAAAAGTCATGAAAGCCACTGGACAAGATGCCTGGCACGAAGCTCAGGTCATCACCTGGGAGTTTCAATCCAACCTTCATATCTGGGACCGAAACAGAAAGCTTCACTACGTTAAGACGAAAAAATTTGAGTCATGGATAAGCCTGGATTCCATCAAAGGAGTTGTGAAAATCGATGGCCGTCAGGTGGAAGGAAAAAAGAAACAACAACTAATTGACAAAGCTTACCGACTATGGGCTAACGACTCCTTTTGGATGAACCCGTTCTGGAAATTCTTTGATGAAGGAACGAAAAGATCAATTGTCAAATTAAGAGATGGCACTCCAATGCTCGTGATTCATTATGACACCGGTGGTCATACCCCGGGCGACTCATTTGGTTGGATTCTCGATAAGAACAATTTACCAACACATTGGAAGCTTTGGGTGAAAATTGTCCCGATTAAAGGGTATAAAACCACCTGGGAAAACTGGAAAATATTTGACTCCGGACTCAAAATATCGCAACTACACCGAAGTACATTTTTCGATTTCCGTATTACGAATGTAAAAATCGGTAGCTCAATAAAAGATGTTTTTAGAAACGATCCGTTTAGTCTGTTATTCTAATCCTTTTTGCCTATTGGATAAATAACCTGTTTCCAAAAGGACTTAGGAAACTTTTTCAGGTTGCTAAACCCGAGTTTGATATCTCTCCCATTGTAAGGAATATATGCCGTCTTGAATATATAATCCCATATACTAAGAGTCAGTCCAAAATTCACACCATATCTACGATCTTCTGGCAAATCCTTTGCATGATGCCATATGTGCATTTGAGGATTGTTCAAAATATATTTGAATGGACCAAGTGGCAGGTAAATATTGGCGTGATTCAAATGACCAATAGCTGTGGCAAAAAGGTAAACCAACAGATAACTATCCAAACCAAATCCAATCATTCCTAGTGGAATGTACTGAATTGTATTATAAACTATGTTCTCCATCCAGTGATAACGTAGGTGAGCAGCAAAACCCATCTCCTCTACCGAGTGGTGGACCTTATGGAACTGCCACAACAAGGGTACCCGATGTAACAAAATATGAGTACACCATTGGATGAAGTCACGCAACACAAAAAGCAGTAACAGTTGAGCCCATTGAGGCCACTGCTGAATCTCAACAGCCACTAGGTTTTTAATTCCGAAAGTGTAATAAAGAAAATCATTAAAGGCCACCGAAAACACATTTGCTACGGCATAATAACCGATAAGTGAAAAAAGGAATATGTTGAAGAACATATAGAAAGCATCGAGCCAAAAATCCTTGCGAAATGCTTTTTGTTCGCTTCTCCATGGGACTAGAACTTCCAACCCCCATACGACTATAGAGATTCCTACAAGCCAATAGAAAAAATTTCCCCAAGACGGGGAGAGAATATAGTTTTTGAAATAGCCCCAATAGTCTTGAAAAGAACTTATAAATATTTGCCCGTAATCTCTCAACTCACATATTGTTCAAGTATTAATTCTAATTGACCACCCGGTACAACTCCACTTTGCCTCCAGACCTCCTGGCCATTTTTAAATAAAACTAAAGTCGGAATACTTCTGATTCCATACTTTATAGAAGCCGCCTCGTTTTTATCAACATCTACCTTAATGACTTTTACTTTCTCTTTCATATTTGAAGCGACTTGTTCCAATATTGGTGCCATGGTTTTACATGGTCCACACCAGTCGGCATAAAAGTCAACCAACGTTGGTTTTTCGCTATTTATTAGTTCATTAAATTTGCTCATCTCACTTACTTATATCATAACCCCTTTGTTTCCATGTATTAAATCCTCCGCTCAGATTGTATAGCATAACGAAACCTTGATTTTTTAGTTTCGCAATTGCTTTACTACTTCTCACTCCTGATGCGCAATACACATAGAGTGGTTTTGATTTGTCAAAAGTACTTGCTCGTTCCAAAAAGTCTGGGCTAAAGTAGTCAATAGCTACAGCCCCCTGAATCATCCCGGCTTTTACTTCTCTTTCAGTCCGAACATCAAGAAGCTGAACGCTATCTTGCTCAACTTTCTGCTTAAACTCTTCTACAGATAAATTTAGCGAAGTGGCCTTATCCATTTGCTGTGCACATCCCGCAAGACTAATAGCCAGCAAAACAATAAATGTATAATGTCTTCTATCTATTCGCATTCTTAATATTTATATCTACTGTAAACCAAGAACCTCCGTTGTAAACGTTATCAAAACCTTTTGACTTTAGGTAATTGGTAGCCTGGCCACTTCTATTTCCTGAAGCACAACAAAGCACTATTGCTCCATTCATTTTTGAGAACTCTCCTACACTATCTGACACTGTATTTAATGGTATATTAATTGAACCTTGCACATGCCCTCCACTATACTCTCCGGGAGTTCTGACATCTACTACAGTGTAGTCTCCATTATTTACTATTTCCTCAATCATTTGTCTTTTACTTTTAGAGTTAAACATTTTACCAATCAGTTGTCCGATCATCGTGTTAATCTTTTTAGTTTATAAGTCTTCACTCCCCAATCTGAAAGATGATAAATTAACCACAACCATGGGGCAGCATGAAAGAACAGATCGAACCAGTTCATAAAAGTCATCCCTTTACCTCCTGTCCACACCCACTTCAAGTCCATCCATATATGAGGCTGAGGGGTAAAAGGAGCTAATCCCAGGGTAAGGCATAGTATTACTATAGGGCCCAACGCTTTTATTTTTCGTTCTTTTAATTCTTTCATATTAACAAAGGTATATTGAGAAGATTATTTGTTCTGTGACATAGATTACAGAAGTTGAATTTTTTTAGAGTTTAATTTGGAATACTTTGAAAATGAATACTGAAATAGTGCAACAACACTTCCCGTCTCTAAGTGAAAAAGGTCTGCTTGAAGAGATCAGTAAAGTAGGCATAGTAAAAAACATTGCTGAGGGAAATAAGCTGATGGAAATAGGTGACTATATTAAATCTGTACCGTTGCTTATTGAAGGATTGATACGCATCAGTAGAGAAGACCTGGATGGTAAAGAAATCTTCCTTTATTACATTGAAGGAGGACAAACCTGTGCAATGTCCCTTACCTGTTGTATGGAAGCTGAAAGGAGTAATGTCAGAGCAATTGCTGAAACTGACTGCAAAATATTGTTTATCCCAATAGAATATATGGATGAATGGATGCTCAGGTACCGATCATGGAAAAACTTTGTTATGCGCTCCTATTCATTTCGATTCGAGGAAATGCTTCAAACTATTGACTCAATTGCATTTGAAAACATGGACGAACGGCTTTGGAAATACCTTAACAAACGCTACCATACTACAGGAAGGACTAATATGAATCTAACGCATCAACAAATTGCGCAAGACTTAAACGCATCTCGTGAGGCAATATCAAGACTATTAAAAAAACTGGAACACCAGGGCAAAGTAAAACTCAGTAGAAACAAAATTGAATTAATAACAGATTCAGGAGGATGATCATTCTAGGATATATCGGTGCCCTTTTGGTTGGCTTCACACTTGGGCTATTAGGTGGAGGGGGCTCAATCCTTACTGTACCAATCTTTGTATATATCCTCGACATCCCACCCGTAGAGGCTACCGCGTATTCATTATTCGTAGTGGGAGTTTCTGCAAGCATAGGAGCACTTAAGTACATGAGGAAGGGATTGGTAAATTATCGGGCAGCGATAATGCTGGCAGTACCATCACTTCTCGCAATCTTCATGACAAGAAAATATCTTATCCCCGCTTTGCCCGATACCTTGATATCCCTTGGCGGAGTAGATATCACCACTGACCTGATATTTATAATCATATTGTTGCTGGCGCTTTTACTGACGACTATCATTCTTCTGCGGTATAACCTAAATCAAACGGGGACAGGCAACTTTATAAAAGTCCTCGGGCTACTCCTGCCAGCAGCCACGATGGTCTTTGTGATGAGACAATTTGTAATACCAAATCTACCTCAAAAACTGATTTTCCTTGGTGATATCTTAATTACAAAAGACTTGGCAATCATGCTTTTCTTTGCCCTGGTAATGTCCTTCTCCGGAATATCTATGATACGCTCCGGGAATATACCAAATTCAGGAGAGAACACATCAGAAACAAACTACCCTAGAATTATCTTTCAGGGATTCATCATTGGTGTAATTACCGGTTTTATTGGGGCAGGTGGGGGATTTCTATTGGTACCTGCTCTGGTGCTCTTTACCAGGCTTCCTATCCGGCTTGCCATTGGTACCTCATTACTTATTATCTCTGCCAATTCACTCATTGGCTTCATCGGGGATCTTACGTACCAAAAAATTGAATGGCCATTTTTGCTGGCGTTCACAGCAATATCGGTTATAGGAATATTCATAGGTACTTATACTTCGAAGTACATCTCTTCCAATCAACTAAAAAAAGGTTTTGGGGTGTTCGTTCTGGTTATGGCTGCAGTGATAGTAGCTAAAGAAATTATGTTTGACTAAAAACTTACCATTATGCATATAGAACAATTATATACTAAGTGTTTGTCACAGTCGTCTTACTTCATTGAGTCCAATGGGGAAGCCGTTGTAATTGACCCAATCAGAGAAAGTGACCCTTATCTGGAAATGGCTGCCCAACACAAGGCAAAGATTAAGTATGTTTTCGAAACACACTTTCATGCTGACTTTGTGAGCGGACATATTGACCTGGCCCAAAAGGCCGGAGCACAAATCGTATACGGGCCAAACGCCAAAACTGGTTTTGATGCCATTATTGCAGAAGACAATCAGGAATTCAAAGTCGGAGATTTGACTTTTAGAGTTTTGCATACACCCGGACACACACCGGAATCAGCTTCTTATCTACTCATAGATTCGGAAGGTAAAGATTATGCTGTATTTACCGGAGACACACTCTTTGTCGGTGATGTGGGCAGACCTGATCTTGCGGTTAAAAGTGACCTAACAAAAGAAGATTTGGCGGGAATGCTATATGAGTCCCTTCAATCCAAGATTATCCCTTTGGCTGATGAGGTGATCGTATATCCTGGTCATGGTGCAGGATCATCATGCGGAAAAAACCTGGGTAATGAAACCTGGAGTACTATCGGACAACAAAAACTTACTAACTACGCTCTGGAAGACAGAACAAAAGAAAAGTTTATTGAGGTGGTAACAGATGGCCTGGCTGAACCTCCTTCATACTTTTTCGAAGACGCTAAAATTAACAAGGATGGTTATGAGCCAATTGACGAAGTCATGAATCAAAACCTGAAAGCACTCACAACTGATGAATTTGCTCGTGAGATTGAAGCCGGAACTTTGGTTCTCGATACCAGATCACCAAAAGACTATGAATCAGGTCATATCCCCGGCTCAATTAATATTGGCCTGGGCGGTCAATACGCAATTTGGGTCGGAACTCTGATTGAAATTGACACATCTCTTGCTGTTGTGGCTGACCCGGGCAAAGAAGATGAAGCCATATTACGATTGGCACGCGTAGGGTACGAGAATGTGAAAGGTTACCTTGATGGTGGTTTCGATAGCTGGGAGGGAGAAATTGCACAAACAAAGATAATAGAACCAAATGAGCTGCAGGCAGATGTGAATATACTTGATGTTCGGAAACCAGATGAGTTTGCCGCGGGGCACATAGTTGGTGCAAAGAACTTTTCCTTACAAAACCTACGGGAGGAACTTATCTCATTAGATCCAAAACAAAGCTATTTCGTACATTGTAAAAGTGGTTATCGCTCAACAATTGCCTGCTCTATCCTGGAACAAAACGGATTTAATGATGTTATTAATATACATGGTGGGTATGATGCCCTCCAAGAACTTGAATCAGTGAGAATTGAAGGTTAAGATATGATAGAATTTCTAAGTCAACCCTGGCCCTGGTATGTTTCAGGACCTTTGATCGGGCTTATGGTCCCTTTGCTTCTGTTAACAGGGAACAAGCACTTTGGTATCTCCTCTAGTATGAGACATATATGTGCGGCCTGTATCCCAGCCAACATCAGTTTCTTTAAATACAACTGGAGAAAACATATTTGGAATTTACTCTTTGTTGCCGGGGTGACACTCGGTGGTACACTGGGTGCTACAGTATTCCATGACAAAAATGATATCGCCATCTCAGAGGAAACAAAGGCAGACCTTGCTGAGCTGGGGATAACGGATTTCTCAGGGTATGTACCAAAACAAATTATGGATAGTAGTCAATTTTCTAATTGGCAGCCCTGGATTTTTCTTGTACTAGGTGGATTTCTTGTCGGCTTCGGAACTCGTTATGCTAATGGATGTACATCGGGTCACTCCATTACCGGAATATCCATGTTGCAATGGAATTCAATGGTTGCTACATTCTTCTTTTTTGCAGGTGGCCTGCTGATCACTCACTTTGTTTATCCGCTCTTACTAAAATAATTAACGAACGATGAAACAGATCAAATACTTCATATTCGGTTTAATCTTTGGACTCATTCTTTATAAAACTGAGGTAGTGAGCTGGTTTAGAATACAGGAAATGTTTCGATTTCAATCATTTCATATGTATGGAGTTTTTGCGAGTGCAATAGGTGTAGGTGTATTAAGTGTATTCCTCATCAGAAAGCTAAAACTCAAAACCCTGAATGGTGAAGACATTAAATTCCCCAAACCCAAATTCAGTTGGGGCCTGATCATTGGAGGTGCTATGTTCGGGTTTGGATGGGCGTTGACTGGAGCCTGCCCGGGCCCTCTATATACGCTACTGGGTGCGGGATACTTTGAAATTGGCATTGCCCTTCTGAGTGCTATTCTTGGTGTTTGGGTCTATGGATTATTAAAGAAAAAGCTACCTCACTAAAGATTAATTATAAATTAATCTTAATTAAAAAAGATAGTTTTAAATTATTTTAATCGAATAATTTGTTAAATTAATAATGAATTAATTATCGATTAAATTGAAGCTATCCACCTGTATTTATTGTAACCGAATTTTTGAACGGGAAAGAAACACAAAGCAATTTTGTAGTCTTGAGTGTAAGAACAAATACAACTATGCCAGGCGGAACAATCAAGAGATTCCTGTTGAGGTATTTAACCGGGTCAATATGGATTCAGAGGAAACCAAACCAACGATGTCCTCAACAGAGCCTGAAACAAATGCCTACAAGGAAAGAATACAATTCCTGGAACAACAGATAGAAGCATTATCGACACTTCCCTCAGAAAGCAACAAACCAATAATCGATATACCTGCTGATGAAGAAAAAGACCAGACTGAAGCCCCGACAAAAAAAGTCAGAAAGGATGTTCCATTCCTGGCAAAGAAAGAGCGAATCATATCTCAACTTATAGAGGAAGGAATAGAAACTGTCTCGATTGATGAGCTAAAATCATTAGGCTATCCTCTCGGCTTCTTCGATGGCTGGTCCGATGAAGGTGAAGAACTTCAGAACTATATAATTAAGTTCGCAGGAAATGACGAATACAGGATAAAGCTCCTTAGCTAATTAGACTCCTCCTGATATATTTACTACAAATCGGACATTCATCAACTTTATGTCCTCGTGCAGGGCAATACTCACGTCCGTAATAGATTATTTGAAGGTGTAGTTTATTCCAGGTATCTTTTTCAAATAAGCGTTTCAAGTCCTTTTCTGTTTGCTCAACACTCTTTCCGTTGCTAAGACCCCAACGATAGGCTAGTCTGTGAATATGGGTATCGACCGGAAACGCAGGAGTATCAAAAGCTTGTATCATAACTACAGAAGCAGTCTTGTGGCCTACACCGGGTAATTCCTCAAGTTGCTCTAAGGTTTGAGGGACTTCACCCCCATACTTATCTATTAAGATTTGAGACAGATTAAATATTGCTTTGGACTTTGCCGGAGATAGACCACAGGGCCGAATAATCTCTCTTATTTCATCAATAGTTAGCTTCACCATATCAAATGGGTTGTCAGCTCTTTTGAAAAGAAGGGGTGTAATTTTATTAACCCGTTCATCCGTACACTGCGCTGACAATAATACTGCGATAAGTAAGGTATATGGATCCTTATGATCCAGCGGAATTGGCGGATTCGGATAAAGTTTATTGAGTGTATCCTGTATATCCCTCACCTTATCTTTCTTAGTTATTGTCATTCAGCTCATCAAAATAAAGAGTATCAAAAATCGTTTTAACGTACGAAACCCTGAATTAAGCTAATTTTATCTTAGGAATAGCACCAATATTGGCTAAATTTGGGGTTGCACGTAGGAATTTTTAATATATCCCTATTAAGTATACGGCTTTGAGGATTGGCTTTTCGATATTGGTTATTATAAGTTGTTTGTTTTGGGTTTCGTGTAAACCCAAGATGACCTGTGCTGCCTATCATAGTTGCTTTATTCTAAGTCCGTCTGATCAGGACAGTCAGTTTGATTTGTTCGGCAACGACTCGGTACCTAAAGAAGCAAGCTCAAAGAAGGGCGAATATGGACTTGCTGCAAGAACTTCTCAAAAAACATTCAAGAAGAACCATTATACAATTCCTATGATTACCCGCCTAGAATCACAGGAAAATGACTCCATTCCGTTAGATTCAACTAACAACATTTCCACCAGAGGAATGAAAAGAATGAAAGGTAAGTAATTACTGATCCATTGCCTGAAATAAGTCTTTCAATAAGTCCGTTGAATCTTCAATACCAACAGAAATACGAAGTAAATTATCAGTAATACCTATACTACTTCTTTGCTCTGGAGTAAGCTTCATATGTGAAGACCTGGCAGGAGAAGAAATTGTTGATTCAACCCCTCCCAAACTCATAGCCGGCTTCACTATTCTTAATTTTCTCGCAAAATCATCAGGGTCTATTGCTGACTCAAATGTAACAATTGCACCAAATGCATTCATTTGAGTTTTAGCTATTTCATGGCCATAAGCCTGCTCAAGCCCGGGATATCTTACATTCAGAAATCCATCTTTATCCTGGAGCCCTTGAGCAATTTTTAAGGCATTCTCCGATTGCTGCTTCACTCTTAAAAACAAAGTTTTCATGCTTCTTTCTATCAGATAGCAAGTTTGTGCATTTATTGTACTTCCAAGGTTCATGGAAGTTCCAAAAACAGAATCTACTATATCTTCACTACTCAGCAGTGCTCCAAAAATTATATCGCTATGACCGCTTAAGTACTTGCTACCGCTGTGAACAACTACATCGATTCCATAATCAGCCGGATTAAGATTTACCGGTGAGGCAAAAGTATTATCAATTACGGATATCAATTTGTTGTCTTTGGCAAACTGACCAACCGCTTTCAAGTCCACGATATTCAGTAGCGGGTTGGAAGGGGTCTCAATGAAGAGTAACTTGCTGTTTGATTGAATCGCTTTTTGAAAATCACTGACTTCATAGCCATCAACCAAGGTATATTCAATCCCGAATTTTTCTAATTCCGAACTAACAAAAAAGTGTGAACCCCCATAGATATCATTTTGAATAATGGCATGATCTCCGGTACGAAGCAGCCCTAGGAATGCTGCACTTATGGCACCCATACCAGAACCAAAAAGCAACCCAGCTTCTTTCTTCTCCAGCGCACACAGTTTATTAATAACTGCCTGGTGATTAATTGTATTCTGAGCTCTTGGATACCGAAGTGTATCCGTATCGACATAGCTATATGCTGTAGAGGTAAATATGGGAGTGTTGACACCTTTGGTTTCAGGGTCTATGTATCCACCAGCATGGACAGCAAGTGTTTCAGGGCTTACTTTTTCTTTCATACTGCAAGAAACAAAAAAGAGAGCTTCTTTGGTTCTGAAAAAGGTAAAGATCAATTATCTACTTCACATGAATGTTGAAGTGCTCCAACTTATTGTCCACCCTAACTGACAAGACATATATTCCCTCAGCTAAAACCTGGCTAAAATATATTCGGTGCAGACTCATTTTATTATTCGCAAGCGTTCCCGATTGAATGGCCTTTCCTGTAACATCATACAGGCTATATTGAATATCCTCTGTTGAACTGGAACCGACTTCCAGATTAATGTAATTCCCACCATTCGGATTGGGAAACACAGACATCTGATGATTGCTGCCAGAATTGATGTAAATCATGGGAGAATAAGCCGAAGCACCATCAAAATCGACCTGCAACAAGCGGTAATAGGCACTTACCGGGTCACTATCACAAAAATCGTATTCGTTTATTTCAAATGAAGTTCCTGCCCCGGCTACATGACCAATAGCAATGAAGTTTATACCATCAAGGGATTTCTCTACAACAAAGTGGCTATTGTTTTCTTCAGTCGCAGTGGCCCAGTAAAGTTGATTACATTCAACTGAGTTAGTCCCATTGAACGAGAGTAGCTCAACGGGCAAAATTATTCCGGGACCACAAGTCGTCAAATCCATTGGGTTATTGGGTGGGGGTGGATCATTAATAGGATCTGTATCGGTATTATGGTTATCACCGGTAGTACATCGTAGATTGCTGCCTGAATTATCGGTTGTAAATGTATTCCAACCTACGACTCCCGAGCCATCCATATAGGCACTACCTGAAAGGCTGACATCACCGGTAATATCAACCGTACCATTTATCGTAATAGCTGTACCACCTGAACCCGTAACATTACCTCCTATTGTTGCATCACCTTGAAGTATGAGGTTTGATGAACCATCGTTCACAACATTCCCTGTAATAGTGATGTTACCATCCAGTTCTGTATCCACATCACCCGAATTATTGAAGTCACCACCAACAATCAAATTATCACCAACATGATCAAGGGTTCCTGAACCGGAAATGGTCATATCGTTAGTAACGTTTATCGTTGAACCTGTTGTGTTCAATGGAGCCACAGCCGGCCCTAAATTAAGCTCATTCCCAACATTCAAAACACCATTGGTCATGTTGAATGTAGTGGTCGTATTATGAGTGAAATCTGAAGTCAAATTGATTGTACCATTGTTTGTAATACTGTTAGACCCCCCTCCGGAAGTAATAAAACTTACCGCATTGAGTGTACCTCCATTATTGGTAAAGGCATCTGCACCGGTCACCCGATAATTTCCCGACTGTATATTAATTGTACCAGTTGAAGAAATGGTTACAGAGGCGTCTCCCCAAGAGCCTGTTCGCAGGTTATTCGATGTGATATTTAATGTGCCATTTACAACCATATCGGCCGGAGACCCTAGAAGTACCAATCCTCCACTTTTCTCTACGACATGATCAATGATTACATTGTCATAAGGCCAACCGTCAGTCTTGGGCACACAGGTACAATCCCAGGTATTAGGATCAGTCCAATCACCATCTGCAACAGAAGTATATGTTCCTTGAGAATAAACTGTACCAATCGATCCGGCACAGATCATCAAATTAAGCAAGTAAATTAGGCGCATTTGTAAAGTAGTAAAATCTAACTACCCCAATCTTACTACTTTGTGGGGATTACTATGTAAGAACCACCCACAAACCTTACGCTTAGCACGAGAACAAAAAAATTTATGAAAACACAATATTATCCAATAACAACACAGATAATATTGATAATGAGGATATGGATATAGAAAAAATTCAATTTAAACCCAAATACAGAAAACTAAATGAAGTAGCATTATAGAGCCAAGTCTTTGGGCTTTATCCATGTAATAAGTCCAAGACAATTAAAAGTCGTATCGTAATAAGACCTTCTTGCTAGAATTACCTTATATGCGAGCTTATTCTACGATGATTTGGAAGTGTGCTTCGCTTCTCCGTTAATGTAAACGGACAACACATATACTCCGGTAGCTAAAGTGTTGGAGAAGTATATAGTTTGCTCATTATTCTCTCCATCCAGAATACCAGACTCCAGAAAATGTCCGGTAATATCGTGTAGTGAATAAGGATAGTTCTCCAGCCCCAAGCCAGCCATGGCTACATTGATACTATTACCCGATGTGGGGTTTGGATAAACAGTCAATTCAGAACCAGCAAGCACATGAATATAAATGATATTGGAATAGGCATAAGCACCATCAAAATCAACTTGCTGCAATCGGTAGTATGCACTGGCATGATCATAGTCATTAAAACTATAGTTAATCACTTGTTGTGAGTTGCCGTTACCTTCTACTTGCCCGATAGGATAGAAGTTGATTCCATCAATTGATTTTTCAACTATAAAATGACTGTTATTCTCTTCTGTAACCGTAGTCCAGTAAATATAATTATATGTACCGCGGTCATCTCCTCCAAATACCAATAACTCAACAGGCAAGATCACACCCGGACCACATGTTGTAAGATCAAAAGGATTATTTGGTGGCGTAGGTTCAGGAGTACCTGCATGGGCGTCATACCTGGAATTATCCTGACATTCCATCGCACTTCCCGAGTTATCCGTTGTGAACGTACCCCACCCTACTACACCTGAACCGTTTAATTCTGCGCTTCCTACCAGATCAATATTTCCGGTAACATCTAAAGAGCCGTTAACAATAACAGCTGTACCTCCAGAACCGTTAAGGTTACCACCAACTGTTGCTGTCCCTCCAAAGGTTAGATTGGATGAACCGTCATTATTTACATTCCCCGCAACATCTACATTACCCGTTAAGGTCGTTGCTACAGCTCCTGAATTATTAAAATCACCTCCAATTGTAAAATCACTGTTATTATCATTCAGCACTCCTGAACCAATAATATCAAGATTACCAGTAACATTAATCGTGGAATTTGTACTATTCACCACAGCCCCACCTGATGAACCGACTTGAAGAGTACCTCCCACATTGAGCGTCCCACCGGTCATATCAAAATCAAGGTTGGAGTTTAATGTAAAGTCGCTAGATAAATTGATCGTACCCGTATTACTAAAATCAGTCGTGCCGCTTCCTGAGGTAATCAGGCTCACCGCATTGAGCGTTCCAGCATTGCTAAAAGCATCAGATCCTGTAATTCTCATATTACCCGCCTGAATATCAACAACGCCTCCCGCATTAATGGTAAGTGATGCATCTCCCCAGTTTCCTAACCTCAAATTATTAGATGTTATTGTTAATCTCGCATTGACAGTCAAATCCGCCCCAGGGCCCCCATTCATGACAAGCCCACCACCTTTCTCGATGTCGTGGTCTATCACTACATTATCATAGGGCCAGGTTGCATTCACTCTAGGGGTGGAAGCACAGCCTGTGCCCGCACATGACCATGCGGCCGCGTTATTCCAATCAGTACTTGCTCCGGTTGTCGTACAGGTACAAGCCTGTCCAAAGGACTTATTTGTATGTACTATACACACAAAAAATACTATTACAATATGTAAGACAATAGACTTTTTCATAGTTACATCTCCCCATTGGATTTATACGAAATTCCTCTGGATAAAGTTAAAAACTGAATGTAAGAAAGCGAAGGTCTAAAAATAGTCTAGTTGTTGACCCTCAACATCTTTTGGTTTAGTTATATATACGCAAAAATAGTAATAAGTGATTCCTTCAGAAAGGAAAAAGTCAAAATAAAATATTCACTTAAGTGATACCATGAAATAGGATTTTATAATAATCCCTTAGTAATCGGGCAAAAAGCTGAGAAATAGGATATTATTATAGGATTTATTTAATCAAACAGGTAATTGACAATACCTTAAACCGCAATGAGAGACATGTAAGATTTAAACAAAAAATGCACAAAAAAACCGGGCTAGTAGTACCAACCCGGATTAATTTTATTTTCTAACTGGCTAATTAAGCGCTCTGAGTAGCTGCTTTCGACTGTAGAAAACCTCCAACAACTTGTAATACCGGACCAAGAGCCCAAGCGATACCAATTGGATGCGCAAGTGTTTGTCCTCCACTCTGCACTACAAGAACGATAATCAAGGCTAGTGGAATAATTCCAACAATAGCACCAATTTTTTCTTTTCCGGCAAATACTAGCCCTGTTGAGGCAGCAGATGCTAAAACAATAACAACAGCACCTATAGTTGTTAGGTACATACTAAGTGCAGCAAACATTGTAAAGCCAAAGCCGATTGGATAGAAACAAATACCAATAAAAAGTACTGCTCCGATAACAGATAAAATTTTTCCCATGACGAATTTAATTTAGGTTAATAATTAATATGCTTCTTATACGAAAGCATTAAAACTTGGTTTAACAAATCTAATGAAATATAAATCATTTCATAATTCCCAAACATAATTTTAAGCGAATAATACGCTTTACACTCTCATAAACCTGCTTTTTGAATAATTCATCTTTATTTAATTCTATAACCAGATCATTATGCACTTTCAGTGGATTGGTCGACATTAACAACAAGTCACAACCAGCCTTCGCTGCCAGCAAATCAGCATTACCGAGCTGCTTTAACGCCCCCATCCCCATACCATCAGTAATAATGAGCCCATTAAACCCCATTTCTTTCCTAAGTAAGTCCGTAACGATTTTTGCTGAACAACTGGCTGGTATACCTGCTGTGGAGTACTTCTCGTTGTTCTTTACAGCGATATGGCCTATCATGATAGACAACAGCGAATCCGCAATCAAGCGTTTATAGGTATCCAGTTCCTTCATTTCTCCATCTATGACTACCAAATTCAAATGGCTATCTCCCTTGACGAGTCCATGCCCGGGAAAGTGCTTGGCTGTGGTGACAATCTGCGACTCAGTCGATTCCTCTATAAAGGCTCCGGCTAGCTTAGCCACGGTTTTGGTATCATTGCCATAAGATCGATTTCCTATGATGGCTTTGTTCACCCCAAGGTCGCAATCCGGTGCATAATTGTATTGTATACCGATTTCCTTCAGCAGCTTAATGATTTCCCGGGCAGCTTCCCGGCTTGATTCTATTGTTTTTAGCGTATTCGTCTTCGGTATAGTGGGAATATTCTTAATCTTATAATTGATCAGACTAGGTTCTGCATCTGCACTATACATCAATGGTATAGTTCCGGATTCCTCCGCAAGCTTGTTGTATTTTTTGATCAGGTTGGTAAATTCAGTTTTTTCTCCCTTCAGCATAAGCAGGCCGCCAATCTTCCCTTCTTTGATTGCCTTTTCTATATCACTTGATGAGTTTCCCCACCTACCTGCCGCTGGAATGATCATTTGCCCGGCCAGCTGCGCATTACTCATCTTACTTACTATTTGCTCGACTCTGGCTTTCAGATTAGGATTATCAGAGTAAAAAGTTTTGAGGGTATAGTTGGTGTCTGCTTTAACTGCTGCTATAGAATCTGCAATTCTCTGTCTTTCCGGCTGATCATAGAGATTGAGTTGTCTGAACCCCGTTTTGAGTATATCCAGATGAGAATCTAGCACCCAGTCCTTTGTATCGGTACTTTCTTTTATAAATCGGGCGCAAAAGGGGTAATTATTACTACCCTGCTCCAGCCAACCGTTTAACCATAGCGTTTGACCCTTATTCCCGGCTGAGTTATAATATAATTTATACCCTTTGCCAGTTTCCTCACTAAATAGGCTTTTAAAGGTCATTCTGGTGTCTTCCGAAAACGGGGCCTTATCTCGAATAATAGAATTAATAAACTGCACCTGTTCCAGCACTGATGATTCCAGCGTCCCTTTGTCATCTCTGAGTTCAAATTCGATTTTTTTGTAATTTCCAGACGCATAGCCTGATTGTTCTATGAGCTGAGACACCCTTTTAGCCTTTAGCTTGCCATCCAATTCTTTGAAATACTCCAGGTCACTATTTTCGAAAGCATCCTGAAGCCTATCGGTCTTTTCGGAAATCAATCCTTCCTCAAGTGCCACCAGCGTGACTATGCTTTTTGTTGACGCATATAGCCGCTTTTTTAACTCTGTCTCAGACTGATCATTGGTAAAATAATCTCCACTTTGTGAGTTCATTATTAAAACAATTCCGCTACAACCAGCTTTATCAAGCTGTGATTGAATATTCAAGGTCTGAGCTCTCAACAGGCCAGGTGAGATGAGTAATAGGATGAGTAAAAATCGCATAGGTCTATTTTAGTACAATTAAAGTACCAGAAACTGCGAAACAATTCAAAAGGCTTCTTTAAAAATGAAGGACGCCTCGGTTGAATCTCATGAAACAAAACAGGTGTTTAGTTGCATTTAGTCGAATGTTGATCCGCCCTTGACGCCCTTCGCGCTTTCAGAAAAACTGCTATTAAATACTTAATCGAATGTTGTAATGTGGAGCTTTTTCCCTCCGTGCTGGAGCATAGAACCGTTTTTATCTATCTCTTCTTGTTGTTTTGATTCATCTGCCAATAACTTATCCAGATAGCCCGCAACCTTGTCTCCGGATATTGTCACCTCTTCTCCATTAGTAATAGCTTCCGTAACATATGAATGAAGCAGGTTGTTGTAAGATTTGATAAACAGATCATGCGTAGCAAAAAGATCACAACCAATTACTTTATCACCGGTGGTTGCAACAAAGCCAATCACATTAGATTGATTTGTAAAGGCATTTTCAAATTTATCGAGGTACTCCTGTAGGTTCTTTTTGTACTCCTTAGAATTTTCAAGTGCCGTATATGCTTTAGTAGTGGATTTGGCATCATTTGCTTCGGTGAACTTATCAACCTTTTCCCATACCTTTCCCTGACTCTTCTCTTTGGTTACAGTCTTTCTGATATCCATACTGGTCACATTAAAATATCCCGTGAATGCCCCCTGATTCCCGTCCTTGGTAGTCCATCGGCTTTTTTCAACACAAAAGGCTGAAAGGTTGATTTCTTGTCCGGGAGCCAATACTACATCCTGACCAATTACTCGGTCTTGTTTTCCGCCCTTTACAACTTCCCCAGCCATAATGAAGATTGTATCTGAAGAATTGTTTTTGGCAAAAAGTGTGTTTACCGTACCACTGACTCCGGTAGACTGCAATTCATTATTACTTAAAACTTGTTGCTGCTGTAGTAAATGACCCTCTGTCTCATTCAGTTCGATCAATTCTGTTGGTTCCGGGTTGGATTGATTTTGTTGAGAATCTACTACATTGTTAGAATCTGCTAAATGAGTTGCCCCTGTTTCTGTGATAACAATCTTTTTGCCCTCAATGGCACCCTTCAGCGTTGTGTATTTTCCAATGTCCTTATGATGATCAACAAAGGCATCATTGGCTATGATTGGATAAAGCCTCAGGTTTTTATACGTGAAGCTGAGATCAAAACTCTCCGGACTATCACTTCCTTCCATAGCCGATTCATGTGCATACCGGGGTGATCGCTGAATTTTCAAATTAGACTTGTTGTATTGACCAAAAACTAATTGGCTTGTTACCATACAAAGAGCTAAAGCAAGTGATTTCATAACTGTCGCGTTAAATTTTGATTGTTGAAGGAAAAAATGACCTATAAAGAACATAACTACTTTCTATTATCCCTCTGTACAGTTAGATGCAGAATCGGTTCACATGGAATAAAAATTTCTGAAATAATGAAAAAGTGATAGTAGTTATTAAAATGATACCATAAAGATCGAGCAAGTCAAAATACACCTCTGTGTGTTCAATAAGCCTCTTTTAGCGAGTTTCAATGTGACAAGACCTTGTTCATTTTTATCTGCAAAAACCTTGTGTCCGGCATATGTAGGGTAGGGAAAATTGGAATTTCATCATCAAAAAGGCATCTTATACTTTGTGCCATAAGCCGAAATAAAATAATACCATGCAGTTCAAGTTTTTTAAGTCTGCCCTGTTGGCAGCGCTATTTGTTTTAAGTATCAATTTCACTCACGCTCAATTCAGAGTAGTTGGATATATGCCTACCTGGGGAAACTGGGCAGGATTTGTAAACAGTGCAGACTGGTCGAAGTTGACACATGTCAATATTGCCTTCGGGAATCCTAATGGTAGCGGACAAATTGAAGAGGGGCTCTCAGATTTGGATATAGCCAACCTTGTGAACCGAGTCCATGCTGAAGGAGGAAAAGTATTAATATCATTAGGTGGAGCCAGCGCTCCGTCATATGATTCATGGCTCTCTGCCGCAAACCGAGACCAGTTTGTACAAAACGTACTTGATTATGTAGAGTACCATAACCTGGATGGGGTAGACGTTGATCTTGAAGGAGGAAACATTCCAACCAACTATGATGAGTTCGTAGTAGCCCTGGCTGATTCGCTTCAACCGGAGGGAAAACTAGTTACGGCAGCCCTGGGAACCTGGTACAGCTGGGAAATACCGCAAGCCGCTTTAGATGCCTTTGATTGGGTCAATATCATGTCATATGACAAAACGGGACCATGGAATCCTGGTAATCCCGGGCAGCATTCTTCCTATCAGCATGCCATAGACGATCTTGCACACTGGAAAGGCCGGGGACTAAGTTCAAACGAAGTTGTTCTGGGAGTACCTTTCTACGGATACGATTTTGACAATTCTGGCGCTTATACGACCTATAGCACAATTGTAAACTCCAATGTCGGAGCTGAAAACACAGACCAGGTTGGTCAAATCTACTACAACGGACAACCAACCATGGAAGACAAAACAGAACTTGCCTGGACAGAAGCTTCAGGAGTCATGATTTGGGAAATCACACAGGATGTTGCGGTTACTGACAACCGATCATTGCTGCTGTCTATCTGCCAGACCGTTGATGGATTAATCGGCTTTCCTCAGGTTGAGATCACCTACCCTACAAATGGTGGTTATGTTTTGCAGGACTCCACTGTGACCATAGTGGCCTTGGCAACCGATACCAATGGCAGTATTGATAGTGTAAGCTTCTATGTTGATGGTGTGTTTATTGGAAGCGACTCGGACTCTTCCTATGAAGTAACATGGTCAAGCAACACGCTGGGAACCTATAATCTTACGGCTGTGGTGGTCGATAATGAAGGTAATACCATCACCTCAGCGACCAATATCATTACCGTGGCAGAACCACAAACGGCATTCAACGGTCCGCACAACATTCCTGGAACAATAGAAGCTGAAGACTATGACAATGGTGCACAAGGCCAGGCTTATTACGATGCAGATGAAACAAATAATGGTGGTGAGTACCGAACTGACCGTGTTGATATCGAAGTAGCGCCAGGGGGCTACAATGTCGGGTGGATTGCTGATGGCGAGTGGATGGAATATACGGTTACTGTTGATACTACGGCCTCCTACCAGTTTAATTTCAGAGTTGCCTCCAATACCGGTGGTGGTAGGGTTCACTTAGAATTGGACGATATAGATATTACTGGTGATGTAAACATTGGGAACACGGGCGGTTGGCAATCATGGATCACTAAAAGTGTAGGTGGCATCAACCTTACCGCTGGGGACTATGTGCTTAAAATAGCCGTGGACGAAGGAAATTTCAATTTGGATTATATAACTGCCATTGTTGAGGTTTCTGGTGTTGACTGCAATGGTGACACCAGTGGTACCGCCACAATAGACCAGTGTCAAAACTGTTCAGGTGGAAACACAGGACTTACTCCGAATGAAGAATGTGCTGACTGCAACGGAGACCCCAATGGCACTGCATCCATAGATCAATGTAGCGCGTGCTCCGGGGGCAATACAGGTGTACCGGTGGATGATTGCCTGACTTCAATAAATCCAGGTGTTTCTAATAATGCAATACTCTTATACCCGAATCCTTCTAATGGAATTATTCATATCCAATCAGTAGAAGATAATCATCATTGGAGGGTATACAATACAATTGGAAATATGGTTAAAAACGGAGGGAACAAGACAATTGATCTTAGTAACTTATCTTCTGGTGTGTATCTAATACTTATAGATACCCATACTTTCAGAGTTGAAAAGTTATAAGACCAACTTTAGATTTCCTTTACTCCTTAGTTGTATGGGGCTGTTTCAAAAATCATCATAGAAAGAACTATATCCTTTTTGCTTTCGAAACAGCCCCTCTTTTCGTTTGAAACTATTATCTTAAGCTAATAAATAACCAGCTAACCCATGTTTCGACAAATCGTTCTGCTCCTACTGATACCTGTCATAAGCTTAGGACAAAGCACTAATATTATTGCCTTAAGAAATGGGGCAAGATTGGTTTCAACCCCTCCATCGTACAAGGAAATGACGGAGCGCAACTTGTTCCTTAAATATTCTCCGGGAGCATTATTTGATGAAACCAATGATATGTGGTGTTCCAAAAATGCCCGGTTTCCATTCATCTTTGTTGTAGAACTTGCAGAGGAATACTCTATTTCCAAGCTCACATTTGATAACAAATGTGAAGACTATTCCGGTATTGAAACAAAAAATATACAGATCGAATTTTCAACTACTTCCCCCACCTCCGGCTATCAGAAAATTGCAGATTATACACTAGAAAAAAGCAGAACGAATACTTTTGGCATCAATCCCGAAAGGGCACGTTGGATAAGGTTAACTATACTTTCTAATTATGGACATAGCAGCTGGGTTGAACTTGCCGAATTCGGTGCAATAGGAGTGCCGGCCAAAGAAATTGATCAAACCATCAACATAAATGGCGCATGGAACACAAACTGGCAGAATATTGAATTTGTACAATCGGGAAGCAGCTTCACCGGATCATATGCCTATGACAATGTTCAAGGAGTTGTGAAAAACGGCAAAATCAAACGAAATGTCATTGAATTTGACTGGAAAGAGAATCATCTGGTCGGAAAAGCGAAACTATACCTTAATGAAGAAGGTAATCGACTATCCGGGATATGGCAAAACTCCAGGCGACCTGACGATTTTGGCCTTTGGACCATGAAACGAGACAAGGCCCGACCCATCGTGTATCAAGAAGAAGTGCAGGAACTGGAAGTACCTAAGAATGATACAGCCAAAGAGGTGGTTGAATACAATGGAGAGTCGGTAGCAATCGGAGAGAACATAATCATGGACAACGTTCTTTTTGTCAGATCAAAGGCTGAACTGTTAAATGAGTCATACAGTGAGCTTGACAGACTCATTGGAATTTTAAATGAAAACCCTGATTTGAAGGTGGAGCTATCTGGACATACAGATAACAGTGGCAGTGCCAAACTAAATGTGCGGCTCTCGAAAGACCGGGTCGAGGCAGTAAAAAAATACCTCATATCAAAAGGCATAGATGACGTAAGGATATCCGGTGAAGGCTATGGTCCCTATCAACCGATTACTGAAAACAGGACGGAAAACGAGAGACAAAAAAATCGAAGGGTAGAGTTTAAGTTGGTCAAATAATTCAACTACCGACTCTCAAAAGTGAGACTTTGTGTATTTAATGACTTATAGCCCGGAAACTCAAATCGGTCGGACGAATGGTGAGTAACAATCCACCCTGTTGAAAGATCAAATATGACGGTTTCTTTACTTTCAAGAGTCAAATCAGGAAGTTGCAAATCAGCCTTGTCTTCATATTTTTCCTGAATTTTATTGATCAGAAACTCCCGATCAAAAACCTGATCCACTTCCAGTTTTAATCTGTTTTGTGACATGGGCGTAGCCCTAACTTTTAATAGCGCGGGGAAATTCACATTTGACCACTCACTGAACATATTCGGATCACTGACGAGAACTTCCTCTGTGGTTTCTCCGGCAGGGTCATACTGGTACTTATAAGCCTGGAATATAATATTGATATTGTTTAATATGGTTTGGCTCGATTTATCACCAGACATTGCCATAAACATTTTAATCATATTCATCATGGAATCAAACTTAGAAGAGTAGTCCGCTTCGGGATTCAATTCATTCAATACATCTTTCACCACGACCAAGGATTGATCCATCACTTCGTCCATATTTTCAACTCTGTAAGCTTGTCCGCTGGTTTTATATACTTTTACTTTAGTCTCAACTGAGGTCATAGCCCCTGCTATACGATCCAGAATAGACATAAAGCTCCCCATAAGGGTATCCACTAGCTGATTGTCTCCAGACATTTCCATATCATAATCTTCTATCTGCTGTTGAGAGTACATCAGCGTATAATTATCCTCATCATCAAGTACCTCCAGGTTATAAGCGGAGCTAACGTCCATATCAAAAAGTAAAGTATCACTTACCCAAGTCTCACTTTGCTTCTTTAGTGTGACATACTTTTTATCACCTTTTTTCCAGTTTGGAGAGACTGATTTTATGGATTGAGCAAACGACTTCGGAATTACTATTGCTAGTATTAATACAAAAAAATACTTCTTCATCTTTTAAATTATTTCTATATCATGGTGAGCCAAGAGCCCAGCTAATTCCTCTCTTGAGAATTTTGCCTTGGTTATTTTATTGATCTCCGGATTGATCAAAAAGTTGCTCGAAGTGGATAAATCGACCTCCCTTAAATCCGTATTTTCAAATAGGGCCAGGGACAAATCACATTCCTTAAAAAGAGCTTGAGTCAGATTGCAGTTCACGAAGTCTACCTCCCTTAAGGTACAGTTATCGAAAACCGTCCTTTTCAAGTCTCTGCTATAAAAAGACGACAAATCAAGTGTGCAATGCTTAAAGCTAGTTTCAAAGAGAAATTCATTGCAGTCATCAAATTGTAATCCCATCATCTTACAGGATTCGAACTTAACGGACCGCAAGGCAGTGTTGACCAATTTTGCCGAACTGAAATTACAGTTTGAAAAAGTACATTCCGAAAATACGACATCACTTAAGTCAGCTTCTGAAAAATCGCAACTATCAAACTCACAATATTCATACTCACTTTCCTCCGAAGATTCTGATGAAAAAATGAGTCCTTTGTAGTTTTCGTCTATTGGCATAATTGATTCCTTCCAGTAAAGTAAAATTTTCTTTTCTCAATCTCCAAATGATTCTTAAATTGCAACCAAATAGTTGCAAAATGAATGATGTTATTACTAAAAAGCACTATTACAGTCACCCAATTGGGGCTGTATGGAATGCAATTTCTGATGCCAAGGAAATTTCCTCCTGGTTTATACAAGCTGACTTCAGGCCTGAGGAAGGCTATGACTATACTTTTAAGCATGAGGATACTGTGATCAAGGGGAAAGTATTAAAGGCAAACCCGGTTTATGAATTGGTATACACCTGGGTCGTTGGAGACACTGAAGTAGAAACAGTGGTAAGCTGGAAACTTTCGGAAAAGGATGGAGGCACAGAACTCATTCTTGAGCACTCAGGAATAAGCAATTATCCCGGTGAAACAGCGGTGGTGATGTTCACCAATTTTAATGGAGGCTGGCAATCGTGCATTGAGAACCTGGAACAACATTTAAGGAAATAGCTATGCAAAAAAAGTCTATTGTCAACAAGATATTTAAAGCAATCGCTGATCCCACAAGGAGGGAAATATTCCATGTTCTAATGCTTGCGGGGTCAGCAATGTCACTCACTCAAATTTCGGAAAAGTTTGATATCACACGGCAAGGGGTAACTAAGCACGTAAAACTTCTTGAAGATGCGGGGCTCATTAGAATATCGAATCAGGGCCGGGAACGCTTTTGTGAAGCCAATCCTACTCCACTCAAAGAAATTAAGGACTGGGTGGCGGTGTATGAAAAATTCTGGGGAGATAAGCTGACAGGCCTGGGAAGTTACTTAGACAAAAAGAAAGAGTCCTAGTCAAAAACATATGCGAAGACACAAATAATTGGATACTCCTTAGTTGCCCGCTAAATTAACCTCGGTCACAACACTTTCAACACCGTCCTGAGCAGCATTCTGATGAACTCCTTTTTGAGCTTCCCGCTTTTCAGTCCAGCCATTTAGTTTCTCACTAATACTCACCATCAAGTTTTTCAATGACTTAATCTCGTCCTTTGTCTCACGGTCAAGCTCCTGCCCAGAGTTCTTAACTACCTCTTTGAACTCATTAATATCACTACGAAGCTTCTTTCTGAACTTTTTGAAATCCTTCCTAAGTTGTTTTTTTTCGTTATATGTGGAATCACAAATCTTATTTGCGAACTGAAAAATATCAGCTTCTATGATCTCAACAAACTCATCAAAATCATGATCCGGTTCTCCAATATGATTAATTGACTGAGATTGGGCCGGTATCTGGGTGCCGAAAATAATTACTACTAAAATTGATATTTTTTTAATTGTTCTCATGTCTATGGTTTTTTTGGTTAAAAAAAGTGTAAGGTGAAAACTTCCGGTTCTTAAGCTCTAAAACGATCTCATTAAAAACCGTTCAGAGCTATAAGATAACCAAGAAGCACTTGGCCCTGATTGAGTACAAGTAATCTGAGGTTCCTAAAAAATTGCACCAAATCCGGGCCTTGAATAATTATTACTCGTCTTTCTCGACAGTATCACTAACTTCATCCGCAAAATCCTCAACTCCATTCATTATCACTTTCTTTTCCTCGTTCCAGTTCTCTTCCAGTTGACGACTCCATTCATCAAATTCCTGGTCCAGGTCCTTCATAGATTTACGGATTGCCTTTACGGCCTTGTCTGTTTTCTGATCCATTTTCTGTCCGGTTCTCATCATATCCTGACCAAAATCATCGAGCTCACGATCCAACTCTCCCCAAATTCTTCGCAAGTCCTTGCGTAACTGTTTTCTATCTTCGTAGGCAGCCTCTGACAAAAGTTTTGAAACTTCATTGATATCCTTTTCAATTTGCTTCATTACCATTTCAAAGTCAGGTTTTTTATCTTTTTTGACCTTTTGAGCAAGGGCCACCGGGTTTATTAGTAAAGTGGCGAAAAGAAATATTGATATATATTTAAGTGTATTCATAGTTAATTGGTTTTAGATTAAACGATTACTTGGTATTTGAAATAAGGGTATATCCAAGGCTTAGAATTACCTGAGAATTCCTTATGTCGGTATTGAATTTTTCATTGCCGATCTTTATGCTTTCCCCAAATGACTGAAGATCGCTTTCGTACTTGAGGTCCAGTATAAAACGGTCACCAAGGTCAAGGCCGATTCCTGCCTGATACCCGATAGTAGCGTTATTATAGTTTTCCTTTATGTATGGATATACATCCGTTTCCCGAGCGTCCTCTTTAAGTAGAAGCGTAAAACTCGGCCCTGCCTGTATCCGGAAGTTGCCAAAGTTTCTACCGAATAAAATAGGGAAGTCGAACTTATCGTATTTCAGCGTTCGCACTTCATCACCTGAGGTTTCGGAGTTGAGCTTTACCTTTCCTTGTGAATGGGTGAAGAGAGCCTCCGGTTGCACATAGAAACTTCCAATTTTAAATCGGGAGAATAATCCTATATGTACTCCGAAAAGAGCCTTATCCGAGTCGAAAGTGTAGCTATTACCTGAGTGATCGATACTTTCGTCAATATCGACCCATGAGGCACCCAAGCCCGCCTTAGGGCCGAGCAATGGTTGAGCCATGAGATAAGACCCGGTTAAGAAGGTCAATAAAAAGTAAGAAACGATTCTTTTCATTTGTTCAGGTTTAAGGGTTCAACAATTAATGCTTTATTTAAACTCTCTGATTATCCCCAGGACAAAAATGATCACCAAAGCGGCAATGGTAACAAAGAAGAATGCCTTAGCGATATCTGCAAATGCAGCTGCCATACCTGAGTAACCAAATATTGCTGAGATTATAGAAAGTATTAGAAATAATATTATCCATCGTATCATAGTTCTCGTGTTTAGTTAAGTTATTTATACAGTTGGAAAAACTATGCCAGTACGATATCGGTCTGATAAGCAGTTTTTTTTGAACAAAAAAATACCCACCTCAACAAAGGTGGGTAGTAATTTCTACAACTCTGTTATGTGGGTGTAGCCCTTAGTTGGACTTCATAGGCTCAAGTCCAACCAACCTTCTTGCATAACCCAATTGGCCGATGTGATAGGCTTCATGGTAGATAAAAAATGAAATGATATCAGACAGGGCGGGTTTTTCCGGTGCTGATTTATTATCAAGCTGCTCATCAGTCATTGATCCTATCTGGCGCATGAGCTTCTCACTGATCGATGGAAATAGTGCCTTAATTTCCTCAATAGATTTGAAATTTTCTCCCTCCAACTTTTCCCAGTATAGGTTTCCAAAAGGATTCTGGTCTTCCACCCCGAGCATATTGGCCAGCATATATCTACAATGCAATACATGACCCAATAACCAATTCATATGATTGGCTGTTGTGAGTGGACGAACCAGTGCCGTATCATTTTCCAGGTTCTCAAATGCATTATTATAAATGCTCTCCTGGTACTGAAACATGCTGACAAATGTTTGTGCTTTCGTGTTTGTTTTTTGATCAATCATAAGTTTATATTTAAATGCAACTATATGGTTGCAAATAAAATACCAAAAGAATCTAAATGCAACTTTTTGGTTGCTTTTATTTTCCTTTATCAGAAACCCTGAGAGGATGAAGTCAAGAAAGTAACTAAACTTTAGAAATGAGGCATTAATTCTCTCGCGAAAGCATTTGATAAACCCCGTTGGTCCAACCAAATCCATCCTGAGTAGGGTACTCTCCACCACCGGCCGTTTGTGTAGTATCTATGACGTTGTATTTCTCAACCAGTTTGTAAGTTCTTTTGTAAACCGCTTCATTGTATTGCAACCAACGTAGTTTTATTTCATTGGCCAAACTGTCGTAACCATAGTTTCTTAATCCCTGAATGGTGATCCATTGAAGAGGTGCCCAACCATTCGGAGCATCCCATTGCTCACCCGTATAATTTAAAGTGGTTACGACACCTCCCGGTTGTAAAAATTTTTCTTCGATTTTTAAAGTGACCTGTCTCGCCTGTTCCTGAGAGGCTACCCTAAAATACAATGGATACACTCCGGCCAGTGAGAGCACCTTACTTTGCTCGGCCTTCACGAAATCGTAATCCATATAGAAACTCTCAGAAGGACTCCAACAGAATCTATTTATAGCCTGCCTACGCCTGGCTGCCTTCTCCAGGTAGACAACCGAATCATCACTGCCTTTCAGGTAAAGAGAATGAGCAATCGTCTTTTCCAAATTATACAATAAGCAGTTTAAGTCTACCGGAACAAAATCAGTTGTATGAATGCTTTCCAAGGCATAATCACTTTCAGGTGTCAACCAACGACTGGAGAAATCCCAGCCTGACTCAGCTGCTGCCCCGATGTGTTTGTAAATAACTCCTGCATATCTGGTTGTATCTTTACTGACCGTGGCAACATCTTCTCTGTAACTTTCTGGTCTCGGAGTGGAGTTGCTATCCCAATATCTATTCATTAACTCACCTTCTTGTAGTGCTAACACCCTCCTATGTAAACTCAACTGACCGTTTACCGGATTCTCTAACCTCGCTTCACCATCCATCCAGAACGCATACTCTTTCCTCAGTTGAGGCAAGTATTTCAAGTATATCGAATCACCTTTCGCCCTAGCCAAAAGCTCCACCATACAGGCAAAAAAAGGAGGCTGTGACCGTCCCAAATAATAGGTCCGGTTGCCATTGGGAATGAAGCCATACGTATCTATCAGATAGCTAAAATTATCCAACATATCTTCAACAATCTCAAGTCGCTCATCTACCACCAGACCAAGCATTGTAAAGTAGCTGTCCCAGTAATACACCTCACGGAATCGTCCGCCTGGTACAATATAAGGGTGGGGTAAGGAGATGAGTGTTCCGCTTAACCGCTTATCCGGGTCTCTTTGCAGATGTTCCCACAACCGTTGAATATGTTCATTTATCTTAAGTGAATCGCTACCTAATTCCAACCGCTCCCCTGGTAGATAGAAATTATCATATATGAATTCTTTAATTGTGACTGGGTTTCGATCCTTTAACTGGTTATAACTCTGTTTGATGCTGTCAACACTAATTTTTGGAGTGCAATCGACAAAAGTCTTACTGTCTTCAAAAACATTCTTTTCCTGCACATCATAGAAGAGTTCTTCATACAAATCTTCAGGTGAACCTACCTCAACCGTGTGACCAGTAAACTTCCGGTCCTTATTCTCTTCACAACTGAGCGCAACTAAAAGTATGGATATGGCCAGCGTTCGCATCACAACCCAAAAGTTACAAAACCTTTGGAAGAATTCGAATGGTGTGGATTTAGGAAATCAAACTGGTTCAGCGCCAATTAATTCCTAGAAAAAAGAATATTCCCACCTATCCCGCCAGGAATGTACAATTGTATAAATACGCTTTTCCTGAAATGAAAAATCTTTTGACGACAGCACATAGTAGTGTCGAGCTGATCGAAAAACATAGTCCAGTAAATGATCATTATCGAAATAACCGCATAAAACCGGATATGTCTGATGCACCTTCAAGCTGGTAGCATTAGCTTTTAGTAGTTTCTCCACATCACTTGTCAAATCCTGAACGAAAGAATGCATACCGGACGTTGCCCTCCCATTCAATGTATCCGGCTTATGGTATGCGTACTCCGAAAATATACAGGTAACATAAATCCCATATTCAGTACATTCAAAGTCAAAGTTTTTCAACTCTATGGTGCCCGTCAGTTTGATATCGATATAAGGACTCAGGTCACGGATAATTGGCTGTGTTAGCACTGGATAACTTTTATTGATGTGTGGGTAGGTATAGTTAAATTTTAATTGAGGCACGTATCTTTTCGACAAGGTATCGTCAAATCCGATTATCAGTGAAGCTCCATAGCCTACTCCGGGAAATGTATCTAATGACAGCTCATAGTAATCATTCATTTTCTCCTGAATAATCGCTTCACCGGGCTCTATGAGTACAAAATGCTGACGTTTTCCTCCATGTGAATTTTCTTCAAAGACCTGAGCATACCAATAAAGGCTAGTATCAAATGTGACTGAATCAATGTATTGTGTTATTCTTATTATTTCTCTCGGCACCTGAGCGTTCAACTTATAGTCATGACTCCAAAGGAGTAGGAGTAGTAGTAGTAATTTCAGTTTCATCTGGTAGAGTAGTTTACCTACCAGGTGCAAATCCAAATAAAATTCCATAAACCAATTTGTGTGAAATTCCAGGTCTACGAAATAGCACTACTTTTCACTAAGTATTTACACCTATAACCGGATAAGAACATTGCTAAATTTTTATCAAAAGCCACTAAAAAAGTCTCGCAAAACAAACAACTGTATTTTGGTGACGTAGAAAAGACAACTGCAATCTTAGAAACTGATGAATCTCATTTCTCGACTATCTACAATCATCCTCAGCTGTTCTATTTTATCATGTAACCTGGAAGAAGAACCAGCTAAAGAACTTGATCCATTTGATAAAATCTGGTGTAACGGTAGCGTAGACATCAATCTCATACAAGGGACCACCAATGAAGTCGTAAGCACCACATTAAATGACTTTTCCTACGATGTAAGTAATGATCAACTCAACATCCAGGCAGGTAGTGGGAGTATAACGATTGCCATTGAGGATATTGAATCAATCTGGTGCCAATCCTGTGATATTACGGCATTGGAAACAATCACACTGGATGACTTGTCAATTTACATCCACGCAGGATCATTGAACGCACTTGACTTAATTATATCAGATACATTGGATTGTGAGTTTGATAATATGGGAATCTACACGATAAAAGGAAGCTCCCCATATGTAAGTTTCAGCATGACAAACAATGCGCAACTCGAAGCCTATGATTTTATAGGAGATACTGTTGAGGTTAGTGTTACATCGAAAGAAGCTCACGTACACGCCACCTCTTTATTAACAGGCTCCATCCATGGACATTCTGATCTTATCTATAAAGGCAATCCGGACTCCGTCAATGTAAATACTTTCGGGACCGGAGAAGCCATACCTTATTAATTTGAAATCAACACCACCTTCTTGACTTTTATCAATCGACTAAACAAAGTCATGAACATATCTTGCTGCATACCAACTTTTTTGAATTATGGATATGCAGATAAACATTCTTATTGGCTTTGCCATCGGCCTGATGATTCTAGAAATTGTCCTTGACCTCATGTACAAGAAAGGGTTCTATAACCGTTGTGACACCATCAAAAATCTCTTTCTGGGTCTCACTGCATTATTTTCGAGGCTCTCTGTGTATACTCTAAAAATCAGCTGTTTCGTTTACTTCAGTCAGTTTGCACCATTACAATTGCCGCTCAATTGGATCACCTATCTGGTTGGTTTTTTCTTGTATGATTTGATTACATATTTCTTCCATAGATTGGGCCACGAGAGTAGATTCTTTTGGGCGGCACATGTAAACCATCACTCTTCAGAAGAGTTTAACTACTCTGTTGCCCTTCGAAATCCGATGGTAAACGGGTTCTACAAATTTATTTTTTGGACACCGATTGTATTACTGGGCTTTCCTCCCGAGGTGATTCTGCTGAATGATATAGTAGCTGCTTACTACGGTGCCATAATCCATACCAAAATGATCCGAAACTTTGGAATCCTTGATCATGTGCTCAATAGCCCAAGCCACCACCGGGTACACCATGCCTGTAACGATAAATATCTTGACAAAAACTATTCACAGGTGCTTATTATATGGGATAAATTATTTGGCACATTTCAAATGGAAGAAGAGGAACCACAATTTGGAATTACTAAAAAACTGAAGACTAACAATCCATTCAAATTGATCTTTCATGAGTTTGTAGATATGGGCAAGGATGTAAGAAAGGCCAGGTCGATTAAAGAAGGGTGGTTTCTGATTTTTGGATCACCTTCACAGATTGAATCATACAAAAAGAAACATGATTTCTAGCGTTTCTCTAGTCGATTCATCATTTCAGCTATCCTGGAAATCTTTGTTTCGTCTTTCTTGGCTTCATATATCCAATCGATAAACCCTTTCCTTTCACCTTCCGTCAGATTCATAAAAGCATCGAAAATTTTTGGTGACTCAGTTTGAAAACACTCCATAAGCTCATCAGGAATTTTCATTGGGTCCTCGTCTGCATATAAAATAATATGGACCGTATCTCCGGCTTCTTTCTTGATCTTCTTTCTAATAGCTGCTTTTACAGGAAGAAACAGTTTACCGTTACCCATAGGCATGAGTTTGTAATTATTCAATTCATAACCATCAACGCTGCCTTTGACTATTACCCAACCGAAAGGGTTAGTTTTATTCTGGACGACCTCAGGTATTGCCGCATAGGTCCATCCTCCTTTTCCGGGATACTTTTCCAGGAGATAATTTTTGTCCACCAGTGGCTTTTCTTCTGACATATTGATTGATCTACAAAGTGTATTAGCTTACTCTTCAGGGCGGGTTCTTTCTATTTTGACCTGCGTGGTAGAGCACAATATGATTGCCATCCGGGTCCTCGAGGTGCGCTTCTCTCCAGCGCCAGTCCTGATCTTGTGGGTCGGATTGAAATAAAATTTCCTTCTCCTTTAAAACCCGAACCTTGTCATCCAGGTTGTCACATTCAAAATAAATATAAGTGCTATCGTCTGGCTCCACTTCTGAATAAATGACCGAAAAAGTTGAATCTCCGTCCGGACACTCAAAACGAACGTAGTGAGGCAAGGAATCCACAATCAGGCGAAGTCCTAACTTCTGATAGAATTTTACAGATTCGTAAAGATCTCTGGAAGTAACGGTGACTTGATTAAGATTCACCTCCTATTATTTAGTGAAACGTCAATACGGCTAATGTAACGATAGCAATGCCAATAACGAAGGTCAGCTTCCCCAGGGTCTCGATTTTCTTCAGGTACAACTCTGCATCCCCTTTCTTTGCTTTCTTAGCATTAGAACTGATCATCCCAATAAGCCCACCTAAAATAACAAAGAGAATCAGCTTGGTGATAAACAAAGGCATATGCGTAATAATACTCCAGTACGGAGTAGCCAAAAATCCGCCCGAGAGGAGAAGTAAAACAAGACCAATGTGTCCCATCTTTGCTAATGCCATCGTTCTCAAGGTGAACTTCGTTCTTTCGGCAGGTTCCAGTTTTTGGCTTGCGATACCCAAAAACATAAATGCAAAACTTGTTCCAAGGCCCATAGTAATCCCGATGATGTGAATAATTAAGGCAATGTCTCTGGCGATAACAGAATCCATAGTGTTAATTCTTTAGGTTAATTTGAGTCGAAAATAAACAAAAATCCTGAATTAGATATTAATACCTTCAGCTCAGGATTGAATTTGAACAAGCAATTTTTCCAGACGTTCAACCGTCTGCTGTGCTCCTTCTATAGCGCCAAACTCTTTGATCACTCGTTCAAGTATTTTCTCTGATGGAAATACCATAGTTTGTACGAAATGAGTTGATGAATTTACTTCTTGTAATGTAATAACGACATGAAATGATATGCCTTCGGTAATATCTTCTCCTCCCTGATCAAACTCAATTAAATTAGGTGCTTCTATTTTGGTGTATTTTACAATATTTGGATAATCGATTCCATCAGGACCATGCATTGTAAAAAGCCACTTTCCACCTTCCCTAAAATTCATCTCGTGAGTGGTTATGGTAAATCCCTCAGGACCAAACCAGTTAGCCAAATGCTCCGGATCACTAAATACATCAAATACCAGATCGATAGGAGCATCCAGTATACGCTCAAATTTTATCTCTTTTGCTGATGTTGTTAAGTTCAAATCTGACTTTGTTTCCATTGTTATTTCTTTTTAGCCTGTAATTTTTCCAGATAATTTTCTAAAGAATCGAGACGACTCTCCATTTGCTTCTTAAACTGAGCCACCCAATCAATAACCTCCGTGAGCGGAGCCAATTCTGCTTCACAATAACGCTCCCGTCCCTGTTGATTAATAGTTACCAACCCACACTCTGTCAGTATTTTAATATGTTTTGAAATGGCAGGACGGCTGACCTCAAAATGTTCGGCCACCGCATTGAGGTTCATAGACTTATTCGCTACCAGATTGATAATCTCTCTCCTAGTTGGATCGGCAATAGCCTGAAATACGTCTCTTCTCATAAATATGTCACCGTTTGGTTACAAATATATATGTAACCATTTAGTTACACAATTAATTTTTAAGAAAAATCATGGAACCCTTTTCAACTTTGGAAACTGAAGTACCCTAATTGTTTCAATGAGATCTTGGCTAAAAACACCCGTTAACGTCCTGATTTCGGTTATGGCACTGTCTTCAGTAAGCTCATAAAAGAACGTTATATTCGTATCTACTTCCACTCTTGGAGGAAATAACAAAAAGGGAGGTGCTTTCATATGGTCTACATGAAGTACCAGGGAATCAGTTGTTTCAGAATAGGTTCCTGTGTAGACCACAAGACCCATGGGACTCCAGTTGTTCCTTTCAAATTTGCTCTCTGGATAAAGAACAACTTCCTGACCTGTCTCCAAAAAACATACCCGGTATACTCTTATAGTTTGCCCGGGAATAAATGCCAACAAAGGAACAATCAATAGAACGGCTTTAATTATTTTCATGACGACTCTATAACGTCATGACCCATTATTCATTTTATTAAAACTCACCCCGCGCCCATTTTTCATTCAGCTCTAAAAACTTTTCCCGAGGCTGACAGGTTTTCCAATTAATGCCATTCCTCTTACATATGGTTATATGAAAAATCAATCCGATTAGCGTGTGGCCAATGATGAAGAACAAAGCATAGTGATCCACCCACAGGATAAGACTAATGCTTACCGTGTGATAAAAGAAGAATTTTCCGAATTGTTTCCATTTAGGGCGAACGAACTTTCCACTATGTGCATACGCGAGCAACCACAATGCAAATGCTAAAACCAAGTAAAGTATCTGATGTGCTTCAATGTTGCTCACCGGACTTGTACTCAGAAGTCATTTCGATTTTCGGTTTCTCGAAGTTGCTAGGGTGTTCGGTAATAGACATCCGTGAATCCGAAGTTCTCCAGATTCTAATTGCTCGCTTTATGAGAACAATTCCAAAAATGAATAATGTTGAAAAAATAATGGCTGTCATACATTTATATATACAAAAAATGGGCCAAATGTAACTGGCAACAGCCTGTCAGTTGAATTTTTTATACCTACTTAACTCTCTGTTGATGAATACATTAAATTTATTCGGCAAATCAAGTTCGATTACGGTAAACTGAGTGGTTATGGGATGAACAAACTCCAATTTCACTGCTACCAAAAACAACCCCTTATTTCTAATATGTTGTCCGGTGGTTCTATAAATTGTATCTCCCATAATGGGATGATTAATGCCACTCAAATGTCTTCTGATCTGGTGCGTACGACCCGTAACCGGAAGCAGTTCAACAAGCGACAGTGTACTATTGGTAAGGGAGGGTATTTGTCTTATTGTCTTGTATCTGGTTTTTGCTGGCAATCCATCTACTGGTTCTTCGATAATGCCTGACTTCGCAGTCTGACCAATAACGAGTGCCACATATGTTTTCTGTATCTCTTTCTTCTCAAATAGTAAACCCAGTTCTTTTAAAGCTGCTTTTGTTTTTGCAATAACCAATAGTCCACTGGTAGGATTATCCAGCCGATGTACTGGGCGAGGCCACTTCAATGCATCAGTAGTTTCGGGAGGTATAATCTGCCCGATAATTGCGTTCTGAATCGTGCGGTATTCATTGCCACTTACCGATATTCCTGCTGGTTTATTAATCACCGCCAGAAACTCATCTTCATAAATTACTTCAAGCAGAAGATCATAAGCCTTTGGCGGAGTCTCCTCCAGATCATAGAGCGTGACATGATCCCCATTTACAACCCAGGTGGCGCTAGCCGCAACTTCATTATTTACGGCAAAGGCTCCCTTTTTAATTTGTTTTTTGATTGCTGACCGAGAGGGGATATATTCTTTGAAATGATTTAATGCAAAATCACCGATACGCACTTTTTCATCAGTTTCAGCGACAACCGTTAATAATTCAATCATCTGAATTTTTCAGAAACTCATCGGTAAAATGTTGTTTAGATTTTTCCTTAGAGAACTTTTCGGAATTGTACACTTTTGAGTCTCCCTTAGGAATTGAAAGCGACTTCCAGTTATTATCTGTAGCCATCTTTCCAAGAAACACAATTTGACCAACGTGGTAGGAATAGTGAGCAAGTTGCCGGTTAATTGCTTCAACGACCGAGTGGCCTTGATTTCTGATAAAAACTTCTTTTTGTAAATCGTCTTCGGTCAATGGATTAATTGCCTGAAACAGGCAGGCCCAACCTTCTTCCCATTTATCGAGCATATCGCCTCGGGTTTGAATATCATTCTCAAACTCCCCGTCACGGTCCCTACTTTCCTTTTCACCATCTGTTGTTAAAAAATCAGTCCAGCGCGACAGCATATTACCCCAAAGATGTTTGACGATTGTCGCTACGCTATTGCTGTCTTCGTTGTATTGCCAAAAGAGTTGCTCATCACTCATTTGGTCGAAGGTCTTCTCACCAAGCAGCTTGTAGAACTCAAATTGTTTGCGGATACTGTCGAGGTAATCAGTCATAAAGCTCATCTTATTGCAACACTCTACGTGAATACAATAGTTGCATCAATATAGTTCCTATTTTATTATTCTATGAATCACTACATACTCTCCAATCCTGCTCTGCATCTCTGCCGGATCATCAGGGCAAATGTCCCATTCTCCCTCCAGAAACTCAACCTCGAGTTTTAAGGTTTTAACCATTCCATCATCTTCTTTCAATGCAGCTTCAAGTTTTTTTTGACTAACCTTACCTTCACAAAACTTGATAAAATAATCCTGTATCGACCTTCGCAGATAGTATTCTTCGAAGTCGGTAACCTCACCGTTCTTTTTAAGGAAGGGCTTTTTTACAATAGGTGCTGAAACGATTTCGTACTTCGTTGCACATTCGATTGGCTGCTCGTTATCTTCCATTGAAGCGGAACTGCTAACTGTTTTCTTTGTGGGATTACAGGCCACAAATAAGCCTAATGCTAGTGTAAGATAAATTGGTAACTGGTAGTTCTTCATATGATTATTGCTTCTACTCAGCACCAATTTATCGAATACCTATGAATAATAGGAGTTATTGTTTCACCAATCTAATAATAGAGCCCCCGATTTCGAGAAAATATAAACCTGAAGGATGATTTTGTATATCTATAACATCACCCGTTTTCAAGGTTTTGGAACAAAGCAATCTTCCCTCTATGTCAGTGACCTTAATTTCAACTTGCCTTTCAGGGTCTAAATCGACTTGGCAGATTCCATCACTCGGATTGGGATACACCTTATATCCTGAAGATTTATCAATATCAATTGCATTCACAACGGACTCTTTTTGATAAAAATAACCGGTTAGGAGAACCATGGGACCACTCACCGACAGAACAACTTCATTGCTTGAATATGAACCACTGTGGTCGTAAAAATGCTTTGCAGGAGCAGTTATATTATTCGAGCTTACATAATTTTGAAGTGGTATATCCCAGGTATCAGGCCACTGATTAGGGCCACCGGTGACAAAGCCTGGAATAACTTCTACAATACCATCTCTTGGAGAACAAGCCTGCAGAATATCTTTGACATGATTTTCACCTATCCCTGAAGTGAAGGACAAGTTCAGGCTATTAGCTCCAAGCACATAGTTCAGGTGGTTCTGAGCCAACGCCAGGTAATCATTATCATCAAACAACAGATAGCCCAATAATAGATCTGAGCCATAGTTAAGCACGACCTGATTAGAACTCCAATAGTAATCGTTATGTGTCATCGCCAATCCGTAGCCAGTTTGATCCGCCCTGTTCTTGATAACATTCATATATCCAAGGATATCTTGCCTGATGTTATCCCTAACGCTATTTTCTTCATCCTCAAGTGTAGCAAAAACATAGGTATACATAGCGTAATTATGTACATCAAGCCAACCACCGGCATATACAACAGTATTTGGTTCCCATTGGGAATAATGTGTATCGAAGTAGTTTTTATAAATCGTATCACCTGTTGCATTGTACAATTCCGCTGACGCCCAAAGACGTTCATCGCTATCATCTGAATCCAGGTACTGTCCTGTATTATTTATTCCTGTAGGGTCAGCCGTATATCCTCCAGTTGGAAAAATATCAGGGTGAGAATCAAGGTAGCTCCATGAGAGTTCCGCTGCATCGAGACATTTGGTTGCATAGCTAGCGTCATATTCCTGGTATACTATTGACGCCTGTGCCATCACCGCAGCGAAATCAGCTGTTGCCATTGATGAAGGCGGAACCATATATCTGGTTTGAGTGTCAGTATGTGGCATAGCAAAATGGAAATCGGGAGTTGTAATAAGATGATATACAGCACCGTCACTTCTTTGCATTGTAAAAAACCAATCCAATTCATATTTAATTTCCGCTAGTACATGAGGAAGGTTTACAATCTCAGTATCTGCAGGAATATTGAGATTTACTTCGTTGACTCTTTCCGGGAAATACTCAAAAAGCTTTAGCATGTGATATAGGGCACTTGCAGCCGGTGTTACTTTTTTCCCAAAATCTCCAGCATCGAACCACCCTTTTACCGAAGGAATAAAATCACCTGCAATTATAGCTCCACCAGAATAGCCATCATAGACGTATGCATCCTCTTCGAATGAAGCAGGATGGTACCATTGACCGGCATATTCCTCTTCAAGCGCCATACCTGATCTTTGATAATAGAATGACCTCATCACATGATAGAAGACATTGTTGTAAACAGTATCAGAAACAACAAAATCATACGACTTCCCAAGGTTTTCTACTTCCACAAAATAAATCCCCTCTTCTGTGAGAGAAGAAAAATCCAATTTGAGGACGTTATCTTCTGTTGAAGGGTCATATGAACCCGCTGAAGTAATACTTCCTGTAAAAGCAATGGTTCCCGAACTAGCTTCCTTGATATACCAGGTTGTACTTTGCGTAGTATTGATATTGGTTACCCAGGCGCACTTGGCATCGTTAACCGGATAGCCTATTTGGTTGACTTGTATTTGATCGGACAGATTCTGACTCCGAACGACAGAACTCATATTAAGAATAATAAGTATTGTGAAAATGACTTTCATGATCTTTAGTAATTTGGTTTGATCACAAGTAGTCACAAAAGCCTCAGAAGCACTTCCCTTTTTTCTTCAATTGTTTCCCATTTTTATAAGTAGCTGATATTTAGACCTTTTTTCGGTAATCTCCCGGAGATACTCCTTCGCTATTTTTAAAAATTCTATTGAAGTGCTTAACATTACCATAACCAGATTCATACGCTATTTCTGAAATATTGAGATTCGTTTCCTTAAGTAATTTTCTGGCATTGGCAACCCTTAGGTGATTAAGATATTGTTTGAATGTTAGTCCGTATTCTTCTTTTAAAATTTTCGACACATAATTAGGAGGAATTCCAACCTCGGTCGCAACCACTTCCAGTGATAAATCTTCATTTTTGTATGCTGTTGCCAAATAATTGGTAAGATCTGTCTTATCGTCTCTTTGGTTAACTTCCACTGGTTCTATGGGAACATATTTTGTTTTTTCGTTCAGAAGCCTTCTTATTCGAATTCCATATACCAACAAGCCAATAATGAGCAAGTAGTATGAAAAGCCTACAGGCCAATACGGCAGAAGTTTGATTAATAAGTTCTTTTTAAAAATGATACTCTCCAGGCAAATTTCTCCCTCTTCACCTAGTTTCATCCCCGGGTCAGAGGTTATTGAAACTATAGCAGTCTTACTGATATCGTGTGTGTTCTTTACAGCACTTGGAGTTATCTCATTTATAGTATACCACCAATCTGGTATTGTAAAATCCTTTAAGCGTAATGAGTACACCTGCTGTTCCGGGTTCACCTCTATTTCATGTGTCAGATATAAATATGAGTTGACTTCACCGGGCTTTGTTACACCTTTTAATTCCGTGAGAATTCTAAATGGAAGTCTTCGGTTGTTCTTTGCGGAAATCATGACCTCAATCTCATTGTATCTGGATAAATCGACTGTGGAAGCTTCTTCTGGTGAAAGTGAAATCACAGCATAAGGAAACTCATATCCTTTCCTCAACTCAAAAGCGACACAAAGTTTGTCTTCATTAATAGTTGAACTTATAATCCGGCTATTCCCACCATTAGCACTATCACTAACAACAGAATAACTGTATCCCGGATAGATTTGACCTGACTTGTGAACGGCTGTAACAATCAATCCGAAAATAGCCGGTGGAAATACCAAAAGAGCAGCAAATATGAATTTATTCGGTAGCTTCAAGAACAAGTCGTTTTTTCCTGACTGAAATATCGTAAAATTTTGCTGTCTTTCAGGAAGTCTGTGAGATGGACCTCATATATCTAAACGAAAAACATGACTTCCTCTGTCAAAACGACCAGGGTTATTGCTTTTTTTAAATTCTTTCATCAGGTTGCACGAAATTTAAACCCTTAGACAAAATGATCCGATTTTTTAGCGCACTACTCGGTTGTATCCTGTTCTTATCCAATTGTGGGCCGTCCAATAATGAATCCGGCAAAAAAGAAGAAGTAAAACTCCTCCCTGACATAGAAAAGATTATCACAGAAACCAAATATGACCTCTACGTATTGATGAAAGGTGGTGATCAGGCTGATATTGAAGAAGCACTGATAGAAAGGGGAAAAACATATTTCATGGATTGGAAAGTCAAGGTCACTAAGCATAACGAATGGACTGTAATTAAATTTCTGAAAGCAGACGCTGAGGCATTTGAAAGACATACTTTAAGTCAATACTTCTTTAAACCATTAAATGATTGGCCTACCCTTGAGGAAGGAGACTTGGGCATAAGCCTGTCCATTGATCCTGAAGGAAAAAATACATATTTAGCATACTACAATAAGGCCATAATGGATGCCTCCGTTGACTGTGAGGTATATGGAGTATTCGAAGATAACAGAAAAGCGGAATTAAGCGCATGTGGCAATTTTGCCATTGACCCTGAAGGAAAGAATATCAGGGATTTTGATGACATTTTATCAGAAGTCGGTCTTGATTTAGAAGGTATACAAAAGCTGAAGTTTCCTGGAAAAAGCATCAAGGTAAATACGAAAAAAGACTAAACCATTGTACTCTCCTGTTCTTTGGGCTTGCTTAAAATCACAAACAACCAATTCAAACAAGTAAGTATTAGAAATATCCATAAAATAGTCATCAGCCATGGAGTCTGGCAGTCGATTGTGATACTATTCTCCCGAAACACAAATGATATATACTCGAAGTAGTAATTAGGAAACTGGGCAAACATAGTTCCGCAAACAACTAGCCCTGTTGCTCCCAATGTCATTACAAGAGCATTAATCCAGGGTTTTTTAACAAACATCTGCGTCCCTAACATTGAGAATAACAGCACAAGTCCAATCATCACTATCATACTAAAGCCCTCATATGTATAATCCGCTGACATGATCATACTCATGTCATGAGCAAGCTTACCTTTCAGTACATCTATTCCTGTCATATTGAGTCTATGTATTTCGATTTTCTCTGGCGGATCACTTTCAGCCACTATTTGAGTAGCTTTATTAGTGCTTATATTACCCAGAAGTATGAAAAGAGTAACAATAGTAACAGCAATGGTATTTAAGACTCTTTGAATCACCTCCATCAGTTAGTTAAGCCAATGCTTCTTCAAAGAAGGCATTAACAGGCAGTGCCTTTTTGTAGTTGTCAATCAATTGCTCAATAAGATTTTCTTTGGTTATTACGGAAGGCTTCAACTTAAAGTACCAGTAAAATCCTTTATTGGCTATTAGCGGTTGTTTTGCTTCGACCTCCTGAAACTCTTTCGGTAATCTTTTGTTTTTCTCTCCCAGAATCTCGCTATATGTACTAACGAAATCTTTGGCACTGATCAGTTTATCGAATTCTTCAAGGTTGTCTTTTATATGCTCCCTAACCATTTGAAGACTTTCTTTCTCGAGCATATGAACTCCTGAGTATACTCGTATGTCATTGTGGTTGGCTTGAACATAAAATCCGGGTTTAGACATCTCTTTTTTTCCATGTGGAGACACCATGCCAGCCATGTGAATTTTATAAGGTGTCTTGTCTGCACTAAACCTAATATCCCTGTTAATACGCATGATGGATGACTTGTCAGACAAATCTATGTCAGGGTAAATTTCCTGCAATGCCTGGACGAGTCTCAGCATAAATTCTTTGAAAGGTTTCTTAACGGATTTTTCATACCGTTTTCTGTTTTCATCAAACCAGTCCTTGTTGTTATTGGCTTCAAGTTCCTTGAAGAATTCGAGAAAGTCATTATCAAAATATTGCATAGCTCCGGTTGTTTAAAGTGTTCTTTGAATATCAATAAAAGTAGAGAACTAATCCAAAAAATAGTGCTCTAATTAACCTCGGTATTTTTTACTGTTTTCCTCCACTCTGAACTTCACAATCCGCTGAATTAGTTCCAGGGGAAGTGGCTCACTCAAAGGAAACTGAACCGAACCTTTACCTTGTTTATATCCGGAAAGATCTTTTTCAAATTCTTGATGTCCGGTAGGGGTAGCATAAAAACCAATGTGATTCTTATAACCAGCAAAATACACCAATGGCTTACCATAAGTTTTATACCCCGGCATTCCGTAGGAAATTAATTCCTCAGCCTCAGGAGCATTAGTTCTGATAAGCTCTCGTATTTGCTCAAGTACTTTCTGAGTCTCATCAGGAAATTGGGATATGTATTCTGAAACCGGGTCCATGGCTATATCATTTAAATCTGTTACTGGCAAAAATATAAATGTACCATCCGAAAGAAGTGATAAATATTGTTCTTTGCCAAATGCCCATCAGGCAAGGAATTTCGAACATTAAAAATGATAATAAACTTGCAAGCCCCCCTACCAACAACGATAAATACACATCCGGTTTCCTTTCACAAATAAAAGCAGTTGAAATAGCAAGCAAAGTAAACGCGAAACCGGTTATAGAAGCAAAGGCAGAATGAAGTTCGTCTTCTCCTACGTTATAGTTAATATGGGGATCAACTGGTGCATGGCTAAAAAAGCCAGTCAGTGAAAGCGATATCCCAAAAATCAACAATAATACACGATGTAATAAAAATCCTTTGTAAGGGTTCCAGCCTGCTAACATCGTTCCAATGCCAAGTGCTGCAAAAGTAGCGTTCATTATCCATGCATTGGGGGTTGCCTGGGCTCCCAACTGGCTGGTAGTGTTTTTGACAATAGAGTATTCCGGTGAAGAGAAGTAGGGAAGTATAAAGATCACCAGCCACATAAGGCAATATGTAGCCACGAGCATATATAAATAATAATCCCGACTCCTGAACATTTATAGTGTTAGCTTACATATTCCTTTCTTGTAACAAGCAAGTAATAATCACCTTCTAATGGCAAATATCCATGCTCATAGCAGTAAAAGTACGTAGAACCACTCTTGGTAATATATAGATTCGTAAAATATTCAAAATCAAAACCCTTTTTGCTCAACTTGTCCTTATGAATTTTGGCCTTACCTTCGGGGTTCAGCTCCTCCAGGATTTTTCGGTTTTTGGCCAATGCATTATTGACATTCCGCATGTAGTTGGAGGTAGCAGCCTTAGCCTTATTGTGATATGTAGTGCGACATTGTGAAGAACAGAATTTGGCATCAACCCTTCCAATAAATTCTTCACCACACTCAATACATTGTTTTCCCATAGCCCGTGCATTTAAAAGTGAGTCGTGTACAAACGTTTGTAAACGCTTAACGAATGTAAATGATTACAAAGGTAATTTCAAGTGCAGATTAAGCCGGGGCTTATTTTTTTACATATTTTCCATTAAGATAATGGTAGGTATACTTCGTAGTTTTGGGATCTTCCAATTCTTTACATCCCGGGCCAAATTCATAGTTTTGTTCCTTTATCTTAATCTCGTACCACTCCTGATTACACCAACTGGTCGTAGCTTGAGTGCAACGGATACGCGTTCGAGAAGGTGACTCGCCACCCTTTTCGATTCATTTCACAATAGAAACAATACATTGCAACAGGATTACCTCCGGTGATCCCGCTGTCGTCCCAACTGGTCGTAGCTTGAGTGCAACGGTAGCTACGACCTATACACACCTGTATACTAAATATCACACAAGTTCTAACTCCACCTCACCTTTTCGGTTCATTTCATAATCCCTACAACTACTCCAAATCCAATGATTCTGATCATCAACAAAACCAGCTTCTACAGGATTCATATGAATATAATTAATTCGTTGATCCAGCAAAAATGCACTATCTAACTCAATGGGATGATTATGTTGTTGCCATAGTTGAAATCCTTTATTTCTAGTATTCTTCTTTCCTGCTCTCTCAAACATCCATAGTAACCATTCCTTACGGCTTTCACCATAATACTGTGAAATAGACTTATATAATTTTTTGGATGTATGTGTTTTGAAATCCCGAATAACATCTGATAAACTTAACCCTTCATCTACGCTTAACACCAAATGAACGTGACTAGTCATGATGCAATAAGCATGTATATATAACCCTTTGTTCTTGGCGCAAAAATTTAAGCTGTCTATAATGATTTGCCTATAATCGTTTCTGATAAACAAATCAATCCAATTGACTACTGTAAAGGTTACAAAATGGATTTGTCCTTGGTCACGAATAGTATATTTCCTTCCCATAACTTAAATATAGAAAACCAAGGGCTAACTAGCCGAGCTAAAAGCTCTATGTTTAACCTCGCTTGAAAATAATAGGTCTTAGCCGCACTTCGTTATGCTAAGACCAGTTGATCGGGCGCGTATGAGTGCAACGGACACGCGTTCGAGAAGGTGACTCGCCACCCTTTTCGATTCATTTCACAATCGAAACAATCCATTACAACAGGATTACCTGCGGTGATCCCGCTGTCGTTCCGAATTCCGAACAAAAGCTCCAGACTCCGTCTGTCCTTTTTTATTTTACTCGCTCGCTCGAATCTACAGGATTACCTCCGGTGATCCCGCTGTCGTTCCGAATTCCGAACAAAAGCCCCAGACTCCGTCTGTCCTTTTTTATTTTACTCGAGCGCTCGAATGCGTTGCATTCGGCTCGCTGTAAAATAAAAAAGCCCGCCACTGCGTGACGAGCTTTTGCTCTTCGTGACCTCGGCAGGATTCAAACCTGCAACCTCTTGAGCCGTAATCAAGTGCTCTATTCAGTTGAGCTACGAGGCCATAAAACCACCTTCTGTGGTTTAGAAGTCTGCAAAGCTACAGAATTCAAACAATAAATCCACCTTCTTGCTGTTTCTATTATATTTGTGATCAATGTTTTTGCTCAGACATATTTGTTTTACCCTGGCCCTACTGATTTCCTTTCCGTCCTTCTCACAATCAGAGGAAGAGGTTGCCGATTCAGTTAATTTCAAGGATTCCGCCTTAAGAAACCTGAGTCTCATCACTGACCTGGGTATTGTCGGATTTGAAAATTATAGCGGTGACCTGCCTGAATATGACTGGGTCAACTCAAAAGGACTCAACATTAGTTTTTTTAGAAGCTTTGCTCTCAAGGACCAAAACATACTACTAAAATTAGGTGTTGGTATAAGCACGGAGGGTTATAAATTCAAAGAGCCAGCCCAGGCTTCATATAATCCATTAGCCGGTACTTATTTAGTAGCAATAAATGACTCCACCAAAAATTTTATAAAATCGAAAATTGCGGTCAACTACTTCGATATTCCGGCTGAATTCCAATTTCAAAATAATTGGCTCTATCCGATTAAATTCAGCATAGGTGGAAAAATAGGCTATTTATTTGATGCACATAACAAACAAAAATATGAGCAAAGTTTTCGAGGAGTTGTAAAGGAAAAAACTCAGCTAAACAGCAAAATGATCAACAGATGGCGCGCTGCTATTTATATGAGGTTATCTTTATCTCATTTTGGAATCTATGGACAATATTCACTTCACCATGCCCTCACTAGTTTTAATCACAACTCATTCATGCTTGGGGTCAACTACCTCATCGACTAGCCCCAAAGAAGAAAAATTCCCGCAAGAAAGCTTACAGTAAATCCTGCCAAGTACCCCAAATATACCTGGGATTGCGTATGTGTTCTCAAGTAAAGCCTGGCACTCATCACAATTCCTGAAACCAAAAGAACCCCGATTACTTCCCAGATTCTGAAGCTTTGGAATTGAAACATATCCATTGAAATAATAAGGCCCGAAATGCCTCCCACTCCACAACTATGAATGCTAATTTTCCAGAAATAAGTGATCAGAGTCACCATAATAACATTGAAGGTAATCACTGCCAACACCTTCACTGCGGGCAAAAAATATACATTATTCAACTTGAGGTAGAACATAATTGCTCCCGCAACATAGATAATGCAAACCATGGTGAATGGTAAGACACGATCTTCACGATCTTCCATTTTTAAGCTTCCGATCACCTTAGTACTTTTCAGGTAAAACATAGCCATTAATGGAATCAAGAAAGTACATCCGAATATGAATAGTAACTGGTATAGTCTGATTTCGTTACCATAAAGAATCAGCAAATCACCTGTAGTGAAAAAGAGAATCGAAAAAAAGATTGTCGGCATCAACAAGGGATGCAACAAATAGGAAATGAATTTTGCTGCGGCTTTCAATTATAACTCCTTTCTAAGTCGGGCAACCGGAATATTGAGTTGTTCGCGGTACTTAGCCACTGTCCTTCTCGCAATATTATATCCTTTCTCCTTCAATTGTTTCTCTATTTTATCATCTGAAAGCGGCTTCTTCTTATCTTCTCCTTCGATGATTTTTTTAAGGATGTGCTTCACTTCTCTACTACTTACATCCTCACCACTCTCCGTAGAGATTGATTCAGAAAAGAAAAATTTTAACGGAAACGTCCCGAACTCGGTTTGAATGGCTTTACTATTTGCCACACGGGAAACGGTAGAAATGTCCATTTCAATTTTTTCAGCGATATCCTTCAAAATCATCGGTCTCAATTTGGACTCATCACCCTCCAGGAAATAATCATATTGGTAATCGATGATTGCATTCATTGTCCTCAAAAGGGTGTCTTGACGTTGCCTGATGGCTTCTATAAACCATTTAGCAGCATCCAGTTTTTGTTTGACAAAAGAGACTGTTTCTTTCATCTTTTTGTCCTTCTTATCACTTTTATCGTAAGTATCGAGCATTTCTGCATACGATCGACTCACCTTTAGTTGTGGGGCATTTCTTGCATTTAATGTCAAATGGAGTTTACCATCATCATTGGTTAGTATAAAGTCGGGAATGACATACTGAGCTTTATTCGAGGCCCCGGCAGCACTTCCTGGTTTTGGGTTAAGCTTTGTTATTGATTTAATGGCTCCCTTGAATGTTTCTTCATCAACATCAAGCCTTTTAAGAATCTTATCGTAGTGCTTTTTAGTAAACTCCTCAAAGAAATCAGTTACAATCCTTATTGCTGTTTCATGACCAATATCCGGCACTCCTTCTTTCTCAAGTTGTAACAATAAGCACTCTTGCAGGTTTCTTGCTCCAATACCCGGAGGGTCAAAAGTTTGAATCTTTCTTAGTATTTCTTCTACCTCATCAAGGTCGGTTTCAATATTTTGAGAGAAAGCCAGATCATTAATAATGGCTTCAAGTTCTCTTCTGATATAACCATCACTCTCTACACTACCCACAAGTTGCAGAGCAATTTTAGTTTGTCTCTCATCCAGCTTAAGAAACCCTACCTGAGAAACGAGGGCATCATGCAACGTTAGCGAACCTACGATTGGCATATCTCTTTCCTCCTCATCGCCTCCCCGGTCGCCTTGCATTTTATATCCACCAAGATCATCATGCTTGAGGTATTCCTCAATGTTTATGTCGTCTTCCTTTTCTTCTATCCGCTCATCTTCCTGGCTATAATCATCTTCTCTGTCATCGTCTTTACCTTCTTCCAAGGCGGGATTCACTTCCAACTCTTCTTCTATCCTGGCTTCCAACTCAGCCGTAGGCACCTGCAACAGCTTGATAAATTGTATCTGCTGTGGCGACAGCTTCTGCTGCATTAACTGACTTAACCCTAACTTCTGCATGAACTCAATTCTTTTACAAATAAAAATATACCTAAAATTACATTAACTCTCAGGCTCTTTGATTAAAATATGAATTTGTATTCTTTTGTATCGCAATTATTGTGCAAATACGTCAAAAACTTACAAAAAGTTGAAAAGAACAAAGGTTAAAGCAGTATTGACCGGATCAAAGCCCGGTGATAAAATTTTGGTCAAAGGTTGGGTAAGAACAAAAAGAGGCAGTAAAAATGTCAACTTTGTTCATCTGAATGATGGGTCTACCATAAATAATTTGCAGGTGGTCATCGATGTAGAGAAGTTTGATGAAAGTCTGCTGGATAAAGTCACGACCGGGGCATCTATATCTGTTGAAGGAGAATTGGTAGAATCGCAGGGAGGACAGCAAAGCGTTGAATTAAATGCAATCACACTAGAAGTGCTGGGAGAGGCTGATCCGGAGACATATCCGATTCAACCAAAGAAACATACCATGGAATTTCTCAGAGAAAATGCTCATCTGAGAATGCGTACGAATACACTCGCAGCGGTTATGAGAATAAGAAACCAGGCTGCGTTTGCGATCCATAAGTTTTTTCAGGAAAAAGGATTCGTTTATCTGCATACACCTATCATAACCGGATCAGACGCTGAAGGTGCGGGTGAAATGTTTAAGGTCACTACACTTGACCTCATGAACCCACCCAAAAACGAGGAAGGAAATATTGATTTCAAAGAAGACTTTTTTGGCACACCTACGAACCTAACGGTATCCGGACAACTGGAAGGCGAACTGGGTGCCATGGCACTGGGAGATGTCTATACTTTTGGACCAACTTTCCGGGCTGAAAACTCCAATACCTCACGTCACCTGGCTGAGTTCTGGATGATAGAACCGGAAATGGCCTTTTTCGACCTGAAAGATGACATGGACCTGGCCGAAGAGTTCCTAAAGTATCTTATTAAAGATGTACTGAGCAATTGCCAGGATGACCTTGAATTCCTTCGAAAGCGACAATTAGATGAAGAAAAGGGGTTGCCTCAGGACCAGCGTCATGAACTTGATCTCATAGAACGACTCAAATTTGTACTTGAAAATGATTTTGAACGCCTCACCTATACCGAAGCCATAGAAGTCCTCCGCCAGTCAAAACCTTTCAAAAAGGGCAAATTCAAATATCCGGTTGAATGGGGAATTGATTTACAGAGTGAGCACGAGCGATACCTGGTTGAAAAGAAATTTAAGAAACCCGTCATACTGACTGATTACCCGAAAGACATCAAGGCATTTTATATGAAGCTGAATGATGATAACAAAACGGTAGCAGCTATGGACGTTCTGTTTCCTGGCATAGGTGAAATCATTGGTGGCTCACAACGAGAGGAAAAACTTGAAGTACTTCAAAGCCGAATGGATGAAATGAACGTACCTCAACATGAACTTGATTGGTATTTAGACACCAGAAGGTATGGATCGGCACCACATGCGGGATTTGGTCTTGGGTTCGAAAGATTTATTCTTTTTGTTACTGGAATGGGAAATGTGAGAGACGTAATTCCTTTCCCAAGAACACCTCAAAACGCAGCATTCTAAATTTGATCGGGCAAAAAAAAAGCGTAAGGATGAGAACCTTACGCTAAACCTTACCAAAGATATTGAGGTATGAAGATATGTTCCGATTGTGATCGGAACGATGGGAATAAAATGATATAGCCATTTGCTATACGTAACTATAATAGCCATTCCATAAAAAACCCTAGCTTTTTCAAGTAAGTTTCTGCCCGTATCCACATAAAAAATGAGGTAATTGACACGCTGGTTTATACGCTATAGTAACAAGAAAAAGTACTCTATTTCGAATAAAACAGCATTATTCGTTTTAGTGTTCAAATAAATAACTTACTATTCTCTTTCGAGAACTTTCTTAAAGAAATTCGGTATTTCGTTCAATATATCCGATGCGGTCATCGACACTTCACTGTTTCTTATGGCAGCAATATCACCTGCATAACCATGTAGGAAAACTCCAATTATCGCAGCATTTTCTGATGTATAGCCTTGTGCCAGAAGAGCAGTAATCACCCCTGTCAATACATCTCCCGAGCCTCCTGTTGCCATTCCCGGATTGCCGGTTGAGTTGAAATATACCTTACCATTCGGACAGCAAATGGCAGTATGAGCCCCTTTCAATACTACTATAATCCCGTATTGTATGCTAAGCTTCTGAGCCTTACTTAACCTCTCATTGGAGCCATTGCAAGACCCAACTATCCTTTCAAGCTCTACAACGTGGGGGGTAAGTACGCTTTGTTTGGGTAACCGACTCAACATCCCTTTGTTTTGGGATATAATGTTTAAGGCATCGGCATCAAGAACCATAGGAAAGCCAACCTGATCAATCAAATCAGACAATGCAGATGTTGTGATTTCATTTGTGTCCATACCGGGACCGATACCGATTGCATTAACTTTTTCCGGAATCTTAATTTTAGAAATAAAATCAACCTCCTGGTCCGGAATACACATTGCTTCAGGACAGGCAATTTGGATAATCTGATAACCGATGAATGGCACATGTACAGTCAACAAACCGGTTCCCGTTCTGAGGCAAGCTCCCGCCATAAGCTCCACGGCTCCAATTTTTCCAATAGACCCGCCTATTAGCATTGAATGACCGAATGTGCCTTTATGATCAAATTTTGATCTAGACTTGAGCAGCCCTCTAATTTCTTCCCAGGTGGTATAATGGAATTCGGTTTCGGTATTGTTCCGATATTCATCCATCAGACCTATATCAAGAATTTCCCATTGCCCTATCCATTGTTCGTTGCCTGGTAAGAGGAATGACAACTTTGGCGTTTGGAAAGTAAGGGTATAGGTAGCTTTTACCTTTGTAGGGTGGTTATTCACTTCATCACAATAAACTCCACTGGGAACATCTACTGATACCACTGTTTTTTGTAGAGAGTTGATATATAAAACTGCGTCAGCGAAGACGCCCTCAACCGGCCTTGTAAGACCTGAACCGAAAATAGCATCAATAATAACATCCCCTTCCAACCGGAGTGCATCATCAAAGCTTCGAACCTCAATCTCCGAGGGGAGCCGCTCAAGGTTAGTTTGAAAATCTTCAGAATAGTCAGTTGAAGTAGCAACAATTACTACTTCAATTTGAAATCGAGCCTCAACTAGCATTCTTGCCAGAGCGAGTCCATCCCCTCCATTATTTCCGGGACCACAAAAAATAAGTATTCTTTGATCTGGCTGAAATTTGGAAACCACCCAATCAAATAACTTCTTAGAGGCTCTTTCCATCAGATCGATAGATGCTATTGGCTCGTGCTCTATTGTAAAAGCATCCCATTCTCTTATTTGGCTGGCACTAAAAACCTTCATGTAGCCAATTAAATAAATTCAATGAAATAAAGAAAAAGGAATCAACGATCTACTTCACCAAGAACGAAATCCAAGGAGCCTACAATTGCGATTAAGTCAGCAATCATCGTATCCTCTGACAGCTCAGGGAGCACTGATAAGTTGGAAAAGCAGCAAGATCTCACTTTACATCTGAAAGGGATATCGCTCTTTGGTTGAGTGATAAAGTAGTACCCCAGCTCGCCCTTTGGATTTTCAGCTCTAAAATAAAGGTCTGTTTCCGGTGGCATGATTTTCTTTGGAACTGCTGCCTGTGGGTCAAAATCTCTCGTTCTTTTATGTTCACCTGTCAACTTCTTCAGGCATTGCTCGATTATTTTTACAGACTCCCAACATTCCTGTACTCTCACGTAGTTTCTATCCCAGCAATCACCGACTTCACCCATTTTCCCTTCTCCCACCGGAACCTCAAAATCCAGTTCAGGATACACTGAATATCCATCAATCTTTCGTAGATCATATTTCAGACCTGAACCTCTTAAAACCGGACCTGTACACCCGTAGTTGATTGCCAAATCCAAAGGAAGTGTCCCAACATTTGCTGTACGTTGAACAAAGATTTTGTTATCAATAATTATTTTTTGTAGTTCCTCTAATTTAGGTTTGAGATAAGCAATAAACTCCGCACATCGTTCTTCGAAGCCTACAGGCAAATCATAATACAAGCCACCAACCCATATATAGTTATATAGCATCCTTGCACCTGAAACCCATTCCAGTAAACGTAGAATATGCTCACGATCCCGAACCATCCATAAGAAGGGAGTGACTGCTCCAATATCTACTGCATAGGTTCCTATGGCTATAAAATGAGAGGCAAGTCTGTTTAATTCTGATACCAGCACACGGATGTACTCCACCCGCTTAGAAATATCATTCTCTATACCCAACAATCGCTCAACTCCCATGGCATAGGCGTGCTCGTTGTTCATAGCAGCTACATAATCCATCCGATCTACAAACGGGATAATCTGATTGTAAGGAAGGCTCTCGGTATGTTTTTCAAAGCAGCGGTGAAGGTATCCCATATGGGGGACTACTTTTTTTACGATCTCGCCATCAGTTACTACCTCAAGCCGAAGAACACCATGAGTAGAGGGATGCTGTGGGCCTATATTGATCAGCATTTCCTCAGCCTTCAAGTCGGATTCCTGAACCACGGTTGGCTCCGAATTTCTGAAGTGATCTTCACTGTATTGATATTGTACTTCCTTACTCAAAGGCTTAATATTCTACTTTGATTCCGTGATATTTTTCCTGCTCTTTATAGTCTTTTCGGAGTGGATGTCCTTCCCAGTCTGATGGCAGTAATATCCTCCTTAAGTCGGAATGCCCCGCAAACTTAATCCCGAATAAATCAAACGCCTCGCGTTCATGCCAGTCAGCTCCTCTCCAGATATTCGATACAGAAGGTAGTTCCGGCTGAGTACGGTCCAGCCGTACCTTAAGAACAAAGTGATGATCAAATGGAATTGAATATAAATGATATACGACACCCAATTGATTATCCCCTCCATAATCCACACCGGAAAGACATGAGAGATGATCAAAATACAACCTATCATCACCATGCAAGAATTCGCAGATTGTCGCAATGGCTTTGGGAGCAACATCAACAAATGGTTGCCTGGCCTCGGTATTCTCAGCAATTATATCTGAAGAGAATTTTTCACGAACAATATTTAAAATTTCTTCGAAATTCATGAAGCTTTCTTCTTTTGCATAAGACGTTCGATTGCCTTGGGGCTCATCAATGTCTCTGTTCTTATCTTTTCCTGCAGCTTCAGAAACCCACCGATCAGAGCCTCAGGCCTTGGAGGGCAACCAGGTACATATACGTCTACAGGAATAATTCTATCAACACCTTTCACAACATGATATCCATGCTGCCAATAAGGACCGCCACAATTGGAGCATGATCCCATTGATATTACATACCTTGGTTCAGGCATTTGATCATATAGCCTTCGTATGCGGTCAGCCATTTTGAATGTAACTGTTCCTGCAACAAGCATTACATCAGATTGTCTGGGAGAAGATCGTGGTGTTATTCCAAATCGATCAAGATCATACCCGGAAGCATAAGTAGCCATCATTTCAATTGCACAGCAGGCCAAGCCAAATCCCATTGGCCATAATGAGGATAGCCGCGCCCAGTTGATAATATCATCAACCCGAGTAATCACAATGCCTCCGGAATCAAATTTTTTATCCAGTAATCCCATCTACCTTTTTCTTATAACTACTTTGTACTTTGCTCTTGGTTCACTTTATCATACAGCTTCTGAGGAACTTTACCTTTAAATGAATATGGCTTTTTATTTGTCTTCACCCAATCAAGATAACCTTTACCCCAGGCATAAACCAACCCCAGAATCAATAAGCCAAGAAATACTGCCATTTCAAATATGGCCAGTGACATCCATATCGTAGAATTCTGAACCAGAATTTCTTTACCAAAAACCGTGGCCCATGGAAAAAGAAAGACTATCTCTACCTCAAACAATATAAATATAAGTGCTACGACATAGAACCGAATGTTAAAGTTCCCCCAGGCTGACCCAACAGGCTCCTCGCCACACTCATAAGTCGTTAGCTTCTGCGGGTCGGGACGCTTAGGTCTTACCAGGCTTGCCGTGAATAGTCCTCCACCCACAAATAAGATACCTGCCAGAATAAAAAGCAGAATCCCTCCGAAATTTGATATTTGAAAACTGTCCATGAAAATGCAAAGTTATGGGATTGACTGGTATTATGAACTTTGGGATGGTTTTTTTACGCAGCAGGGTGCTTACCAAGCAAAGGAGCTATCTCTTCCCAGAAAAGCGCGAGAATTATAGTTATCAGAAACCCCCAGAAAATAATACTTGGAATCATGGCCCACAGGATTTTCTTCCGGGGCACTCCAAAGGACAAAGCGACTATCGTTCCTCCGATAGGTGTCAATAAAAGTGGCGTAAAAAAAGCTATTCCTCTGATTCCAAATCTGTTGTAGATGTTCACTAACTTCCTCTTTTTCTTAGTAAATACCTTCTGGCTTTTCTTTCTTCTCTCCCCCCTTTTATGTAAATACCTCCTCAGAGAGTCCCCAACGTAAGTACATATAACTACGCTTGTCGTAGCACCCAAAATCGTTAATGCAGCTGTGATGAGAATTGGTACATCCTTCGTTGCTCCAAGTAAGGGGCCTGCCACAAACTTTACAGCACTCGAGAAAAAAATCAAGATGTATTGTCCGACAATATCTAGCATAAGGTTTAACCCAACAACCTTCTAATATAACGCATCCGAAAATAAAAAGGTGCGAATATTACAATTAACTACCTACGAGTTCGATCAAATGCAACCTATGGTCTGCAAGTAGCGGTAATGCACAATTAAAATCACTCAATGGTATCTGCCTTAATGGTGGTTTCCACCTTGGCTTTGGTTTCATGATCTCCTTTTGGATTCATTGGATTGGTAGCCAGGAAGTACATATACAATGCATATACCAATAGAAGAATGGCTCCCTCAACCCTTCCGATCTTTCTTCTGGAAATCATCATAGGCAACACAAGTAATGTAACACCGAGCATCCAAAGCATATCTTTCTCCATAAGGTGGTCCGTTACTCCAACCGGCTGAATAACGGATGTAATCCCTAAAATCGAAAGTACGTTGAAGATACAGGACCCAAGTAAATTACCGATTGCCAAATCTGTGTTCTTTTTGTAAGCCGCAATAGCCGATGTCACTAATTCAGGTAAACTAGTACCAAGAGCTACTACTGTCAACCCTACAATATCATTCGGTATTTTCAGCTGTTCTGCGATTTCGATCACGGCACCTACAAACATATCGGCACCGAAGAAAAGGCCGGCACAACCTATGAGGATGAATGTTATCTCTTTCCACAAGACCGTATTGGCATAGGCCAAATCTTCTTCTTCTGAAGATAAACCATCTTTGAGCCGTTGTTGTGTCTCCTTCCTGGACATTTCTATCAGGAAGTAAGTGTATACAATGAGGGATACGATGAAGATGATACCTTCGTAGTACACTAACTCCTTATCCTCATTTACAAAGAAGAACAAGCAAAGTGAGGCACCCATGGTAACGAGCCAGTCTATCTTTATACTATTGTCACTTACGACAATTGGATAAAAAAGAGCAGTAACACCTAGTACCAGTGAAAGATTACAAATATTGGACCCCACTACGTTCCCCATGGCAAGATCTGTCTTGCCCATATAGGCTGAAGTTGTGCTAATGAGTAATTCTGGTGCGGATGTACCAAAAGCAACAATTGTAAGTCCAACAACTAATGGTGAAATTTTTAAGCTGTACGCGATATTGGAAGCCCCTCTTACCAAAAACTCTCCTCCGGTAATCAAGATAACCAGTCCTGCAATAAGTAATAAAACTAACGGAGTCATAAAATCGCGATCCCTGTAACTCTAGTTTGTAGTGTGTCTAGCTAGTAATTTAAAAGCTAAATATATACTTTTTTATTAACATACATGCGATAACACCTAAATTTATTAAAACCTGATTCTGTTTCAGAAAACACAGATAAACTGTCGTTAACTCTAATATCTTACTAAGATTGATTACTCTCTGAGGACCCACGAATCAATCACTAGGCGGAGAGCAGATTATCATATATAATACTGAAAATCAAATGGTTTTGTATACTACAGACAATATATACCCCAGGATCAGTTCCTGTATTTTTCTAAGTCAGGAGCATATTTGAAAGCAATAGGTGATTAGTTTTTTCAAAAAGAATTTACTTTTGACCAATCATTGGGAAGATTTCCCGTACATAAGTTCATAAATTGACTGTTTTTAACTCAACCTCATGAGAATCAAGGCACTATTATCACTAACTATTTTGATCTACAGCCAGGGTATATACGGACAAAGTTCTTCCTACATGCCGCTCGATAATGATTTGTATCATTTGATTGATCGCTACGAGGTGCTTTCCGGTGAATTATATGAAAACACACATACCTCAGTAAAGCCTTATAAAAGAATTTCGAATTATAGTGAAATGCTCCGAATGGATACCTCTGGACAGAGTTCGACCTCGGACCGCTTCAATGCTGAATACTTCAGCCTCAACTCTCTCTACGACACAACAACAAGCAAAAAAGCTTTTCTTAAGCATTTTTATAATACTCCAGCCCATGCTTATCGCGTACAAACAGAGGATTTTAAACTAAGTGTCAATCCGGTCTTTTATGGTCAGTTTGGTTTTGAAACCGCAGATGATGCAAAAACCTTTATCAACACCAGGGGAGCACAACTATATGGAACGATTGACAACAAAATCAGCTTTTATACCTTTCTGGCCGAGAACCAGATGACGATGCCATTATATAGTCGAAATCGTGTTTATCAATACAGCGCAGTGCCTAATGAAGCTTTCTGGAAAGACTTTAAGACAAATGGGCTTGATTTTTTTACGGCTCGTGGCTCCGTAAATTTCAACGTAACCAAACATGTGACAGTACAGGTTGGGCATGATAAAAATTTTATCGGTAATGGATACCGCTCAATGATACTCAGTGAGTATAGTCCACAATACCTCTTTGCTAAACTCCAGACCCAGGTTTGGAAGCTCAAATACACCAATCTTTTTGCTCAACTCAATGCTGATGTCTTTACGAATAGTGTTGGCATTCCTTCTTCCGGACTATACCCGAAAAAGTTTCTGGCCTTCCATCACTTGAGTTTGAACATTACTAAAAATTTGAATATCGGACTCTTCGAATCGGTAATCTCCTATCGAGGTGATTCTGCTGCAAGTGGTGGAATCGATTTAAATTATTTGAATCCTGTCATCTTCTATAGGAGTGTTGAACAAAACGTTGGTAGTGAAGATAATGCACTACTAGGAATGGACTTCAAGTGGAATTTCCTAAATCATTTTTCACTTTACGGACAGATAGTACTTGACGAATTCCTGTTAAGTGAAATCAAAGCCGGTAATGGCTGGTGGGCCAACAAGCAAGCCGGGCAACTGGGACTCAAGTACATTAATGCATTTGGTATAGATAATCTTGACCTCCAGGGCGAAATGAATATTGCGCGTCCATATATGTATACTCATGATGAGAAAGAGAGTAGCTATTCACACTACAATCAACCTTTGGCTCATCCATTGGGAGCAAACTTTACCGAGTTGATCGGGATAGCCCGTTACCAACCCATTCCAAGATTATTTATCACAGGAAAATTATTCTTAGCCAGCTACGGAACCGACACCCTTTCGAGCAACTGGGGGAGCAATGTATTACTTCCCAATACCACCCGTGAGCAACAATATGGCAACAGCATCGCTCAGGGTATAAAAACCAAACTTGCCTATGCCGATCTGACAATTTCCTATATGTTGAAACACAATCTATTCATTGATTTGAAGAATGTAATACGTAAAGAAGACAGCTCAATTGACGCACTGGATAACAGCACATTCTTTACTTCATTTGCTGTCAGATGGAATATTCCGCAACGCCTTTTCGAATTCTAGAACAGAATTAAAATTATTGACTTACTTTTGCGTCTGATATACAGTGAAGACGTTTAAGAGAATATTATCATTTGCTGCTCCGGGGAGGTCTGTTTTTGCCCTTTATGGTATATTTACACTGCTAGCAGTTATTTTTAACATTGCGGGATTCTCTTCAATCATGCCAATTACAAAGGTATTGATTGATAGTGGAACTGATCTTACAAGTCTACCTGAAGTACCGACACCCGACTTTGCCTTTAGTTTAGAATATATAGGACAACTAATTGATCGATTCAAATATTTAATATTAACATCAGGGGGAGGTGACAAATTATTGACCCTCTCATATATCTGCCTCTTCCTGATTGTGATGAATCTGTTTACAAACATCTTCACTTATCTATCACAAGTAGTTCAAGGTATAATTAGAGCTCGAGTGGTGAAAAATGTCCGAGAAGCTATTTATAACAAAACACTAGACCTGCACTTAGGGTACTTCGGAGACGAAAAAAAGGGAGACTTGATGTCCAGAATAACAATGGATGTTCAGGAAATTGAGAATTCCGTTATTAGTTCGCTAACCGTATTGCTTCGAGACCCTTTAAAGATAATATTCATACTTCTCTTTCTTCTGGCAATTTCTCCATCATTAACTGGGTTTACTTTATTAGTGCTTCCTGTTTCCGCTTTAGCAATTGGCATTATCACGAAAAGATTAAAAAGAAAGGCGAAACAAAGTCAAGAAACTCTTGGACAGATTTTAGGCACAGCTGATGAAACAATTTCCGGAATTCGTGTAATCAAAGGGTTCAATGCTGCCAGGTTTAAGAAGTTCAAATTCAAGCAACTAAACTCAAGGTATGCTAAGATATTAAGAAGCATTGCATATAAAAGAAGTTTGGCTTCGCCCCTCTCTCAATTCATCGGGTTGACTGTTGCTTCGGTAGTAATTTACTATGGAGGATCCGAAGTTTTTGCTGGGAGGCTTATGGGGGACAAGTTTATGCTATTCATTGTGCTTTTTGCTCAGTTAATTGAACCCATAAAAGCCATAGCCAATGCTATAAGTACCATACAAAGAGGGTTAGTCGCAGGCCAGAGGGTATTTTCAATAATAGATACAGAATCAGAGGTCAAAAACAAACCCAATGCCCAAAACCTTGGTTCATTCAAGGACTCTATTGAGCTTGAAAACGTTTCTTTCTCCTATGATAGCGAACCTGTTCTAAAACACATTAACCTCAAAGTTCAAAAAGGAAAAACTGTTGCTCTGGTCGGACCGTCCGGAGGAGGAAAGAGTACTTTAATCGACCTGATTCCTCGTTTTCATGACCCCAAACAGGGCGCGGTTAAAATTGATGGTACTGACATCAGAGATTATACCATGGAGTCAGTCAGACAAAAAATGGGTATCGTGACTCAGGAAGCCATTCTCTTCAATGATACTATTTTTAATAACATTGCTTTTGGCACCGATGCTACACAGGAAGATGTAGAAAGAGCGGCTAAAATTGCTAATGCCCACGACTTCATAGTTGCCACCGAAGAGGGTTATCAAACCAATATCGGGGACAGAGGAACTAAACTTTCAGGAGGACAAAGACAGAGAATTACCATTGCTCGCGCAGTACTGAAGAATCCTGACATATTATTATTGGACGAGGCCACTTCGGCCCTGGACTCGGAATCTGAAAAACTGGTACAGGAGGCACTCACCAACCTCATGAAGAATAGAACGAGTATTGTTATCGCACACAGGTTGAGCACTATTCAGCATGCTGATGAAATAATAGTAATCAAAGATGGTGAAATAGTTGAACGAGGAAACCATGAAAACCTCCTCAAAGAAAATGGGCTTTATTCACGACTCAGTGATATGCAATCGACCCATTAATATTGCAATAGAGTTCCATTTCCTGATTACAATTCATAATATTGCCAGACATTTCTAAAAGCTTATCAAATGAGCAATTTGGACATCATAAAACAAGAACTTAACGAGGCGGCCCATGTGCTTGATCAATTCTTACAGGAAGAAAGCAACCTGGAAGCAATTGAAAGTGCGGCAGAACTAATCGTTAGTTCTATAAAAAGTGGTGGCATAGTTTACTCCTGCGGCAACGGTGGCTCCAGCTGTGACGCAGCTCATTTTGCTGAAGAAATGACTGGCAGATTCAGAGATGACCGCGACCCTCTTCCTGCGGTTGCAATAAATGATTCGGCTCACATTACCTGCACTTCCAACGATTATGGTTATGAACGAGTGTTTTCCAGGTTCCTTCGAGGTGTTGGCAAAAGGGGTGATGTTCTACTTGCCATTAGCACCAGTGGAAATTCACCCAATATCGTAACTGCAGCTGAGCTGGCACAACAAAAGGAGATTAAAGTCATCGCATTGACTGGAAAAAACGGAGGTAAACTAGCCGAGTTTGCGGATGTAGAAATCCGCGTTCCTCATGATGGATATGCCGACCGAATACAGGAAGTTCACATTAAGGTGATACATATATTGATTCAGCTTGTAGAAGCTGCTTTTTAAAATTATTGGGCTATGGTTTCAAAGACATTTGGCGGCTCCGTATACGGAGTTGATGCCACGCTTATTACTGTTGAAGTTCATGTAGGACAAGGTAGCAAATACTACCTCGCTGGCCTCCCTGATAGTGCTATCAAGGAAAGTGAACACCGAATTGAATCGGCAATAAAAAACAACCAATATGCTTTTCCAAGACAAAAAGTAGTAGTCAATCTGGCGCCTGCCGACCTTAGAAAGGAAGGCTCTGCCTACGACCTTCCGATAGCACTTTCCATCCTGAGTGCTTCTGACCAAATCTATACTGAACTCCTCGATCAATACATGATTATGGGTGAGCTTTCACTCGAGGGAGTACTTAGGCCGATCAAAGGGGTGCTTCCCATAACCATTGAAGCACGAAAGCAAGGACTCAAAGGCTTTATTCTTCCGAAAGAAAATGCAAATGAAGCAGCGATAGTAAGTGACATCGACATCATTGGAGTAGAAACGCTTAGCGAAGCAATAAATTTTTTAGAGGGCAAAGCAGATATTGAGCCAGTCAAAAAAGATACTCGTGAGATTTTCTATGACGAACTGAACAACAATCCCATCGACTTCTCAGATGTACAGGGTCACGAGTCAATTAAAAGAGCTTTAGAGGTTGCAGCAGCTGGCGGACATAATGTTATTATGGTAGGCCCTCCGGGGTCGGGTAAGACCATGCTCGCAAAACGAGTACCTACTATTCTACCACCTTTGACCCTACATGAAGCACTCGAAACCACAAAAATTTATTCCGTAGCAGGAAAACTCAACGGTAGCTCCTCACTGGTTTCCAAAAGACCCTTTAGCTCTCCACACCATACGGTGAGCGATGTCGCTTTAGTCGGAGGTGGAAATATTCCACAACCAGGACAGATTTCTTTAGCACATAATGGCATCCTGTTTCTGGATGAACTTCCAGAGTTTAAAAGGACAGTACTGGAAGTCCTCAGGCAACCACTTGAAGAAAGAATGGTAACTATTTCAAGAGCAAAAGCCACCGTACAATTTCCGGCCAACTTTATGTTGATTGCCAGCATGAACCCTAGCCCCTCAGGAGATTTCTACACCGGTGACGGTAGTCATCCTGACAGCCCGGCAGCAGTACAAAAGTATTTAAGCAAAGTGAGCGGACCTCTTCTTGACCGAATAGACATTCATATCGAGGTAAACCCGGTTTCATTTGATAAAATGACTGCTGACCAGAAAACAGAAAGTAGTGCTGAAATTCGTGAGAGGGTTATTGTTGCCAGAGAAAGGCAAATGAAAAGATTTGAAGGTCGAACCGATAATATCTATTCAAATGCCATGATGCCTCCTCAACTAGTCAAAGAAATCTGTAAGATCGATGAGGGTGGAAAAACACTTCTCAAAGCCGCAATGGACAAGCTTGGGTTATCATCAAGAGCTTACGACCGAATCTTAAAAGTATCCAGGACCATCGCAGACTTATCGGATTCTCCGGATGTAAAAATGGAACACATCGCTGAGGCTATTCAATACCGAAGTCTCGACCGTGAGGGTTGGGGTAGTATTTAGATAATTTCTTTAGATCAGGGGTTACTTCCTTTTCACTTCATTGTTGACAGGTGACATAAGAATTATTCACCTAATTATTTAAAACAATGAAAAAGATTTTTTTGACAACGGTCGGATTTTTAGCCGCCACAGCACTGACCCTAACCTCATGTAATAAAAAAGACATCGAGGAGCTTCAGTCGAAGACAGATGAACAGAACACCAATATTCAAGTCCTTGATGACGTAATCACACAAGGCGATGGCATTGCTCTTTCAGTCAACGGAAACAGAGGAATAGATTCGGTTGCTTTTTCATTCAGTAGGACATACACCTATATGAGTAGTTCCCATCACAAAGTTTCATACGTCTACGACAATGGTAATGGGACTTACGACTTCTATATCGAAAGATCAGATGATATCACAGAAGAGGATTACTGTGAAATAACAATCGAAGACTATAACCCTACAATTGGTGCTTCTTCAGCCAGCGCATACGTATACCTTGAAGCCCAACACGAAGCAAACGACATCAATAGTACTTTGGACTTTTGGCAACAGGGGTACAGCTATTGCTGTGGAAACCAGGTTGAAATCAACAGCATAAGCTTCAATGAAGATACCCGGGAGTTCAGTGTTTCTTTGACGATGACTTCTATTGATGAAGATGGATACAGTTCCACCGACAACCCCGTTACAACAACAATCTCATTCTCAGGGACTCTTTCCTGGGAAAACACAGTATCCAAGATGTCTAAATAAAACTAATCTGATAAAGAAACAACTATGAAACGATTATCAATTCTAATATTCAATTTCTGCCTGATAGGTCTCATAACTTCATGTAATAAAAGTGATATTGAAGATTTGAACAATCAAGTTGATACCCAGAACCAAACATTAAATACAATTGATGAGGTAATAGATACAGATGATGGAATCTACGGATCGGTTTCGGGTAACCGCGGAATAGACTCAGCTGCATTCCAGTTTGATTATCAACACACCCTTATAAGTCCAGGAAATTATAAAGTGGGAATTGCTGGGCCAACACTTTCGAAAGGGCTTACGGACAATGGTGATGGTACATATACGATCTGGATCACGCGTAAAAAAGACATTGGGGGTAGTTCAAACTCAGAAATCAAAATAGAGAATTACAACCCCTCTATTGGTATTTCAAGTGCTGATATCTATACGTTTATCTACGAATTGGCCCCTGCCAATGACATCAAGTCAACCCTGCAATTTTACCAGGAGGGGAACTACAATTGCTGTGGTGACCAAATCACGGTTGATCATTTCTCTCTTGATTTGAATACCAGAGAAATATCAGTGGCATTGACTATAGAATCCGTTGAAAGCGATGGATACAATTCAACTGACAACCCTACTCAAGTCACCATGAACTTTAATGGTGTGCTGGACTGGGCTCAGAGTAATTAACCGAAAATTAATCTGTCGGTAGATTAATTTTTCATTGACCTGCTGTTGCTCCTGGTGACAGTGGGTTTTTATTTTTTAGGAGACCTTTTCTGAAATCTGTCATTAAGAAAAAACGATGTATCACTTAATGACAAAATCATGAAACGGATAACCACTTTTTTGACCTTACTGATCATTTCTCTCCCTTTCTCATTGTCCGCACAAGAGGCTGGGGATGAAATTTTCAAAGTCAAAATGCAATATGGAAGCTCGAAAATCACAAACCTCTCCCAACTGAAAAGCTTGAAGTTTGAGGTGATAAAAAAAGTAGAACTCGTTTACACCACTTTTGCCACATCCCCAGACTTCAATCAAAAGAAACTAAATGAGGAAAGACTGAAGAACCTCAAGAGTCAAAGGGCAGATTTTTTTTCGAATGAACTTACCACCTATTCAGAAGTACCGATCAACGGATGCCATAGCATGGAAGAAGGTAGAAGGGCATTTCATGGGTTTAGAATAACCTATCGACCCGTCCCAAGTCCCGAAAGAACAGAACGAGAAATCACTAAACTGCTAAAAATCCTTGAGGAGGAACCGGAGACTGCCGACTTGAATTCAGAGAAAGAAGAGGTAGTTGAAAAATCCACAGCTCCGGGTAAAGCTGTTAGCGAAGTGGCGGTGCTTGAAGCCGTGGCATTAGACTCTGTGATGAGCAAAAAAGACTGGAGGAAATATAAAAAGGGAAAAGAAACAGACGAGGTCACCTGGACTTATCTTGCACCAGTGCATTCAGGACCTTCAGTAACCACATTGTCCGATGGAAAACCAGTCACAGAAGATCAAAAAAAGTGGCTCGGTGAAAGTGTAGTTGGAAAAGTCATGGAACGCAACCCCGAATGGAAAGACATGATGGTAGTTGTGGATGTCACGGGAAGCATGTACGCTTATCTTGGCCAAACCATGCTTTGGCTCAAACTCAATCAAAAACTTGATCGAACTAAAAGCCATGTGTTTTTTAATGATGGAGATAACAAACCCCAATCCCTAAAAATAGTCGGTAAGACCGGTGGTATATACACCAGTAAATCCAAGAATTTCAAAGAGGTGCTTAATACATCAATAAAAGCCATGCGTAGCGGTGGTGGAGGTGACGGGCCTGAAAACAATCTCGAAGCAGTTATCAAGGGGCTCAATGAATGCACCGACTGCGGTGATATTATTATGATCGCAGACAATTGGGCAACACCAAGAGATTTAAAACTATATAAAAAGATCGACCGACCGATTAAAATCATTGTTTGTGGTACATTCGGTGGTATAAATCCAGAGTATCTAAATCTTGCCAGAAACCTAGATGGAAGTGTACATACCATAGAAAAAGACCTTGATGATTTAGCCAAATTGGTTGAGGGACAAACCATCGAAGTTAGTGGGATCAAATACAAAGTCAAGGATGGAAAATTCGTCCGTGCATCCTGAAAAAACACTTTTACTTATGGAGTTTAATAAATTTTTCATCTTTTAGGAGACCTTTTCGGGAAGTTGGTATAAAAGAAAAAAGATCAAATGAAGGATCAACAAATCATAGAAATGCTTCAACATGGAGATCGCAGAAAAGCGTTGAAGAAAATCTACACCAACTTCCCAACCATTCAACGAATGATCACACAAAAAGGAGGGTCACAGGACGAAGCCAAAGATATCTTCCAGGAAAGTGTAGTCATATTATTCAACAAGGTTGTAGATGGTGACTTCCGGCTTACCTCTACTATAAACACTTATCTCTATAGCGTCAGTCACAACCTTTGGATGAAAAGAATACGAGATGTAAAAAGTAAAGAAACTAACCTGGTTGAAAACATAGATCACAGAGAAGAACTTGAAGAGGTGGAAATGCATCTGGAGCAGGAACGAAAATTTTCATTGATTGAAAAAGCGATTCACTCCATTGGAAAGAAGTGCCTCGAGATACTTCAAAAGTACTACTACCAACAAATGTCGATGAAGGAAATAGCCAGTTCGATGGGCTATAACAGTGATAAAATTGCTAAAAATCAGAAGTACAAATGCCTTGAAAAAGCAAGAAGTATAACAATGGAAGAATATCAAAACGGGAAGGAGGTATTGTCATGAATGATCAGTTCAATTCAATAGAAATTATCGAGAAATACCTTTTGAATCGGATGACACCTGATGAAAAAGTAAGTTTCGAAAAAAGAATTGCCGGTGACAAACAACTTTCAGAGCAGGTTGATTTCCAGAGAGTTTTCACAAAAGGCGTGGCTAACAACGCTCTAAGGCTTGAGCTTAACGATATTCACCAAGACCTGTATGGAGGCGGTTTTAATTACTCAAGATATCTTCTACTCTCACTGATAACTTTTGTTACCGGGGCCGCCATCTGGTGGTTTATGCAACCTAGTGAAACTTCCAGCATCTTGCCAGAACCTTCGGAATCCAAGATTCTACAAGTCTCAGACATAGATAGCTTAACACATCATGATGCACCACTGGTTGCCGATAGTCCAACTATAATTTCAAAATCCGCCTCAAAAAAGGAGGTGCGAGTAAATCAACAAACTCTGGTCAATCAATCGGAAAAGAACAATTCTGAAAAACAGGATTACTCAATTGAAATCGAAGCAACTGAGAAAGAAGTTCTATTCGATACTGAAGACAACGATCTCCAGTTAGATAGTATTTCTGTTGTTGATGAACTTCCGTCTGGCAAAGACTCATTGACTCCAGACCATAATCTCGAGGAAGAGGTAGCAAAGCCTATTGGTGTTGTTGCCAGCAAGCCACTAAATGAAGTGCAAAAATTGTTGTCAGAAATATTTTTTAGTGACCATGAAACACACACACAAGTTATTTCCGACCCAAAACGCATGACTCAATTCACTGCAAAGAATGGAACATTTGTCTCTATCTTACCCAACTCTCTGGTGAAGCAAAGTGGCAAACTGCCAACTGGGAACGTAAGAGTCGAAGTTGATGAATATGAAAAACCATATGAACTACTAATGCATGGTTTACCAACGGTTTCCGATGGTAAATTACTCGAAACAGGGGGAGTAGTAAATATCCGTATTGTTGACGAAGACAATGATGAGCTTGTTTTGCGATCCAACTCTCAAATCGGACTCAGCTTTAAACCTCAGGAACGAAAAGTAAAAGATGATTATGCTACATTTTACGGAGAAATGGAGGATGGGATCATCAACTGGAAAACATCTCATCAAGAGGATTCTACATCCCTCAACAGAGTTGAAGAAGTAGCACCCATTCAAAGATTGGGAAAGGGTGGCTGGAAAACAAATACCGATTATAGGGAAAAGAAAAAACTCAACGGCTACATTAATCTGGAAGCAAATGGTCTGGGTTGGATCAACTGTGATCGGTTTTATGATAAAGAAACCAAAAACCATGTCGTTCAACTAGAGGGCACCCCTAAAAATGCTCTGGTTGCTGTCGTCTTTCAGGATATTAAATCGGTTCTTTCAACCTACAGTAATGAAAATTTGGCTTCATTTAATGCTCCCGCAAATGAGGATATCTGGATCGTTGGGATAGGAAGTGATGATACCGGAAATTATTATTTCATCGAAAACACTAATACGAAAAAGCTAGACCATAACATCTATACCTTTCAAAAGGCTTCAAAATGGAAAATTAAACAGGCTCTGGCAGTAATTCAGTTTGCCAAATAATTTTTTCTTAGTTCGGGTCCCATGAACCAGAGAAATACAAAAACTAAAATACCTATTAGTTCTCCGTAGGCCTTACTGCTTTGATGTACAATGGGCGATAATAACCCGTCAGAAGTTCATTTTCCGTTACGCCTCTCTTGGTAGAAGCATGAATAAATTTTACACTGGTCTTACTTGATTCGGTAACCATACCTACATGAGTAATCTTTTTACTACCCTTTCGCGCTCCAAAAAATACCAAATCACCCTTTTCCAATTCACCAATGTATACCCGCTTACCGAATACACTCTGGGCCGAACTAGTACGTGGAATTACTAACCCTGCCGCCTTATAGGACAAACACATAAGACCTGAGCAATCAACGCCACTTCTGGACATGGAACCATACTTATACTTGGTGCCTGTGTAGCTTCTGGCTTCCTTCACAGCCTTTTCAACCACACTACTTGAAGCCTTATTTACCCTATTTTCGTGCTTGCTCGCAGTAGTTTTGCTACTTTTACAAGACGTGATAAACAGTGATGGAACTAGCAATCCAACAAATAAGGCCAACTGTGCTTTGTAGAGGAATTTTTTCATACACTGTCGGTTTTAACTCGAATTTATTAAAATCAACTCAAAAATCGAACCAAAAATATCAAAATATTATTAGGTATACCTTAAATATTTGATCATGTGCGGGATTTCAGGAGTCTATCTATATAACGATGATGCTTCTCAATATGAGATGCGGGTGAGTGAAAGTATTCATAAAATTTCTCACCGGGGACCGGATGCACAAGCTGTAAAGCAGTTTACAAAGTGTGTATTGGGGCATGCCCGGCTATCTATAATCGATACCTCAGAAGCCGCAAATCAGCCTTTTTCTGATGAACTCAACCAATATACGCTTGTTTACAATGGTGAGATTTATAACTATCAGGAAATCAAACAAGAGCTTATAAAAAAAGGACATTCCTTTCGCACCTCATCAGACACAGAAGTATTACTTCGGTCTTATATAGAATATGGCGCAGAATGCCTGAATAAGCTCAATGGCTTCTTTTCCTTTGCTATTTATGATCAAAGGGAGCATAAACTATTTGGTGCCCGCGATCGATTTGGAATAAAACCTTTTATCTATCACAACAGTGAAAAGGGATTCTTTTTTTCCTCTGAAATGGCTGGACTTATATCCCTCGGCATTGAAAAAGAAATAGATCACAATAGCTTATTTGAATACTTACAGTTCAACTACATCCCTTCACCAACCAGCATTTTCAAAGGGGTACAAAAACTGGAACCGGGCACCTACTTTGAGTTGACCAAATCCGGAATGGAAGTAAACCGCTACTACGACATCGCCAACAACACCTTTGATGGAACTTATGAAGATGCACAAGAACAGCTCCGCTTACTCTTAAAGCAATCAGTCTCCAGAAGACTCGTTGCAGATGTACCCCTGGGAACCTATCTGAGTGGCGGTATTGACTCAAGCATTATTTCGATGCTAGCCAGTAACGAAAAAGAAGGGCTGAAAACATTTAGTATCGGTTATGCTGATGAGCCCTTTTTTGATGAAACAAACTATGCTAATGAAGTTGCAAAACACATTGGCTCAGATCATGAGGTCTTCAAACTTACCAATCAGGACCTGCTTGAATCACTGCCTAAAGTACTCAACAGTATCGATGAACCCTTTGCTGATTCATCGGCACTACCGGTGCACATTCTTAGTCAACTGACAAGACAGCGCGTCACTGTTGCTCTTTCAGGTGATGGTGCAGACGAATTGTTTGCAGGATACAATAAGTATATGGGTGAATGGATGATCAGAAAAGGGGGGTGGAAAAGTAGGTTAGTTGATATGGCAAATCCTATCATTCAAAAACTTCCGAAATCAAGGAACTCGAAATTTGCCAACCGGGTGAGGCAGTTGGCTCGTTTTCAAGCTGGAAAAAAAATGTCAAAGGCTGGGAGGTACTTGCTTTGGTGCAAATTCAATGATGAACACCATGCTCAAAAACTATTGAATGATGACTTTAATCAGAAAATAGACCAATTACAACATACCCGACTCAACACCGAACTGACTAAATATATAGGCAAGTCCTCAGGTATCAACGAAATACTCTTATCTGACATCAATCTGGTTTTACAAAGCGATATGCTCCACAAAGTCGATAAAATGAGTATGGCCAACTCGCTGGAAGTCCGTGTTCCATTCCTTGACCATGAAGTGGTTGATTTTGCAATGTCACTTCCTGAGCATTTTAAGATCATCAAAGGAATGAAAAAACGAATTCTCCAGGATGCATTTAAAAATGATCTACCGGAAAGCCTCTACAACCGTCCTAAGCATGGGTTTGAGGTGCCTCTCCTGAAGTGGCTACGGGAAGACCTGAATGATAGAATTGAGAACGAGTGGCTTGCTGATGACTTTGTGAAACAACAAAGCATTTTTGACCCCACTGAGATCAACAGACTAAAAGCAAAACTTAAGTCCAACAACCCAGAAGACAGCCACGCCACAGTGTGGGCTCTGATAGTTTTCCAGAACTGGTACAGCCGATACTTCTAGTGTATGAAAAATTATGTAGTAATATATTTCATGACTGTTTGCACCTTGAGCTCATGTACTAATCAAGAGGATAAGAATACAACTTCTGAGAAAAAAAGCGCCCACATACAACCACAACGCTATCGAAAAAAACTAATCCTAAAGACAACATTTGATTCTTTCGCGGATTCGACTTTTTGGGTTGGTGAAGACAGCATCTACAAAGGAGGTATTTCAAGCGGAGAATATTATTTCGAACAAAAAAACCGTGAACCCTCTTATACCTTCAGAGAAACAGAATTCACTGACTCCAGTAACTTTGAATATACCGCCAGTGTATGTGGAAGCAATTCAGACTCTTCAACTTTTTACGGCATTTATATGGGAGATTTTGAACCCGACACAAGTGATCTCACATTCGAAGTAAATAACAATGGAGACTACAACATAAAGCTTGGATGGAGTATAGGGCAAGGCAACAAAGATTATCTAAAAAATACAGCCTATAAAGTACTGACTATTTCCAAAATTAACGACAAATACACGTTCTATGCCAACGGCCATAAACTTCTGGTTTATTACCCGGAAAGATTAATGAATGTCAAGTTCGGGTTGTCTACGAGTACTACAGGCATTGTTTGGTGCGATTTTGCGAGGATATACGAACTCCTAGAAACCAACCATTTACCCCCCTTACCATAACCCATTTTAAACACTCAGAAGATTCTATGAATCTGCGTATATTTGCGCCTTATGTCTTCCGGTAAGATAATCATATCTCCACAAGGAGCACGTGGATTAGGCCTAAAAGAATTATTCCGATACAAGGATTTGTTTCTTTTACTGGCGTACAGGGATTTTAGGGTTCGTTACGCTCAAACCATTCTCGGGCTACTTTGGGCTGTATTGCGGCCTATTACCACCGTTGCCATTCTTACTGTAGTATTTGATGTTCTCCTGAAAATTGAAACTCCGAATAACATACCCTATCCAGTATTTGCCCTATGTGGCTATGTGGCCTGGACCTATTTCAGTTATGTAATGGAGCAGGCAGGAAGTTCGATAATCGGATCTCAAAGCATGGTCCAAAAAGTTTACTTTCCGAAGTTAGTCATCCCCCTTTCAAAAGCTTTGGTAGGTTTAGTTGACTTTATGGTATCATTCCTTCTATTAATAATACTGATGATTGTCTATGGTACCGCTCCAACCATCACTATTTTTTGGTTGCCGGTTTTTGTTATAATGATCATTATTGCTAGTCTAAGCGTTGGTATTTGGCTCAGCGCACTCACAATAAAATTTCGTGACTTTCAGCATATAGTTCCTTTCATGGTACAAATAGGACTATACGTGACACCAGTGGCTTACTCAAGCACAGCACTTACCGAAAACTTTCGGTTTCTATACTATCTCAATCCTATGGCCGGAATCATTGAAGGTTTTAGATGGTGTATGCTAGGGCAACCATTTCCTGGAAATTATTTATTTATTTCCCTTGCCATTTCTGTTCTCCTTCTTCTTTCCGGATTCATGTATTTTAAAAAAATTGAGGCCACTATGGCAGACGTTATTTAAATGAGTGATTCAAACGCCATAAAAGTAGAGGACCTTTCCAAGAAATATGTCTTGGGTGATATAGCTAAGGGATCCGTTAAAGACTCCATCTCTAGTATCTTTAAAGGTTCCAAGAAAGCGACAAAAGAATTCTGGGCTCTGAAGAATGTGTCCTTTGATCTGACTAAGGGAGAGGTACTTGGGGTAGTTGGTAGAAATGGAGCAGGAAAATCTACCCTCCTGAAAATATTGTCCCGAATAACGAGTCCTACCGAGGGACGAATTGAAATTAACGGCCGGGTATCGTCATTGCTTGAAGTTGGCACAGGTTTTCACCCGGAACTCAGTGGCCGCGAAAACATTTTTTTAAATGGCACCATACTCGGTATGTCTCGCAAAGAAATTAAAAGCAAATTTGATGAGATTGTGGCATTTAGTGAGGTCGAAAAATTTCTGGACACTCCTGTCAAACGTTACTCAAGTGGTATGTATGTCCGACTGGCTTTTGCCGTAGCCGCACACCTGGAACCTGAAATACTTATTGTAGATGAGGTTTTGGCAGTTGGGGATGCACAATTCCAGAAAAAGTGCCTTGGTAAAATGCAGGATGTCGCAAAACAAGGACGAACAGTAATTTTCGTGAGTCATAACATGAACTCCATTCAGAACCTATGTACAAAGGGCCTATTTTTAAATCAAGGGCAAGTCGTGGAAATCGCTGATACGAACACTATAATTAACTCTTACATGAAGTCCGTAAGAGGCGCACACGGAAGTACATCAAGTGTTTTTGAAACCAGCAATACTTATCCGGTTCAGATAAAAAATGTATACCTCCGTAAAGGTTCCAATGAGGCCGAAACAAGTTTCAAAATTGGTGAAAGCCTGGAAATATGCTGTGAGCTTCAACATAATGATCCAGAAATTGATTATCAGTTGGTTTTAGGAATCAACGACCAAAATGGAACAAGAATCACTACCTTCATGAATTTCGAAACCCTGTCCAGTAGTGAGGCCTCTTGTACTGTTACTGCCCGAACAAATAACTTAGTATTACGTTCCGGCAATTATGACTTATCTGTAAGTTTAAGAAAGCAAGATAATGGTGAATGTATTCAGCAGGTTGAATTTATCTCACCGTTTGAAATAATTAACCTTTTCGATCCCTCCGTTTCGGAACTACCTAAGGAACTTGGAGGGTTTGTGACATGGATGGATGTAAATTGGGAGATAACTAAAGAAAACGATGCCAATATTTAAAAGGAAGAGAAGTAAAAAATCTAGCCAAAGAGTATTATCTCAATTCTTAGATGAAGGATTTCATGGTGACAAGATATTCCAAAGCATACTGGATCCACTTATGAAGTCGTCCAGCTACTTTATTGAGACCGGGACTAACGTTGGATCTACTCTGCATTTTGTTGGCAGAAACTACCCGACCTTGCAGTGCTATTCATGCGAGCCTCACCCAGAGACTTATCATGCCGCAAAAGAAAAACTGGCTGACTTATCGAACGTCACATTGCATAATAAGATGTCTCCAGATTTTCTATATGATCTCGCAGCTGAACATCAAGACATACTACCTTCTACTTCAACCTTTTGGATTGATTCCCATGGCTTCGGCTTTCAATGGCCCCTAAAAGAGGAGATTAGATACATTACCGAAAAATTCTCAGATTTTATCATTGCCATAGATGACTTCCAAGTTCCAGGCTTCCCGGAATTTGGATACGATGAATATGATGGACAGAAGTGTGACCTTGATTTTATCCAAAAAGATATGGTCGGTGATTTGTTGGTCTACTTCCCGGGTTACAAGGAAAAAACTTCTGCTTTTCATGAGCTAAGAGGGTGGTGTATTATTGTTCCTTTCGATTCAAAAGCGAATGAGCTACTCGAGCCTTTCGTAAAAGATGGAAAAACCTGGCACAAAAGATATAAGGATGGGATTGTTCAGGAGTAAGCTTTTCAACAAGAAAAAAACCAAAGGGATTAACTACCCGCATAGCGATCCATTCGTTCAAAACGTAATCTCAGACCCTGAATTTCCATATCTGGTGAGTTTTCCCAGAACAGGAAGTCACTGGTTGAGAATGCTCATGGAATATTATTTCAAGGTACCTTCATTGGTCAGAATTTTTGAGTATACTGATTCCAAAGAATTCACCTGCTATCATACTCACGACTTAGAGGTTGACAAACTCACAGATGTGCAATGTAAGAACTGCATTTACCTTTATCGCAAGCCTGTAGATACGGTTTACAGCATCATGAAGTATTATAAGGCAGATTTGGGTGATTCGAAAGAAATAAAAAGGTGGTCAGTCGTATACGCTCAACATCTGGAAAAGTGGTTGATAAATGAAGATTTTACAAAAAATAAGCTAATCGTGACCTATGATGGTATTAAGTCCAATATCAATGAAGAGTTTCAAAAAATCTGTAAGTTCTTCAATAGAGAATTTGACCCTAAAAGACTGAAAGAGATTTATGACCAAATTTCAAAAGATAGGGTCTACGACACCATCAAGAATAATCAGATTATCAACAGGACTGCTGACTATGAAGATGTCCGCTCTACCTTTATAAAAACGAACGAAGCAATTATCAATAAACACATAACTGACTATAACCAAAAGTTAGAAAAATACATTTAGTCCTCTTCAATGAAAGTACTGCGGTCTGCATGGAACATTATCAAAAACCCCTCCTATCTGTTGGAGAAGAAAAAGGCTGCCGCCCTTGAAAAAAAAATAGCTAAAGAGAAAGCTGAATTAGCCCACCTGGAACTCAATTTCAATTTCATAGAATTTAAGACACGGCTCACCTCTTATCTTGAGAGCATGAAAAAAAACTCAGAATTTGGGTACCACTTCTCTGGCAGCTCGCCATCATCTCACCTTTATTCGAACATATGTGCCTACCTCATAAAGGGTCTCATTGAAGACAAAATCTCAGACGAAGAAAAGGACCAACTTAAAAATTACCTTCACAAGCATCAAAGTGAAGACGGCTTACTAAGAGACGATATTTGTGTTAACAATCTATCGGAAACTGAAGATCACTATGGTTGGCGCCATATTACTGCCATGTCTATTGCGGTATATGATTATTTCAATATCACACCTAAGTTTGACTTTCGTGCCATTTACGCCTTTTACGAAAAGCAGAGTATGTCGGAATGGCTGGAAAGCTTAGAATGGGAGCAAGACGCGGTAATGGCCAGCAATAGGATTTTTAATGCCGCTTGTTTACTTCTGTACTCCAACCAGGTTTTTAAGAACAGCAAGGGGAAAGAGTTGGTGAATCAAATGACACAGTGGCTTTTAGAAAATAAAGTGGACACAGACACTGGTTTATGGGGTGGCTATGAAGTTACGAGCCCACATGGTTTGCATATGGCACTTAATACAACATACCACATATATCCCATCTATGAATATATCGGAGAAGTACCCCCTTTCATTCAAAAAGTGGGCAAACACCTTCTCAGTAACCAGCAACCCTATGGTGGATTCGGAACCGGAAGATGGGCAAACGCCTGCGATGATATAGATACCGGCTACTTAATGTACCTGGCAAAGCAAACTGAACTTCATCCTTCAATTAAAAAGTCCCTCTCATGGCTATTATACAACCAAAATGAGGATGGCGGATTTAGTTTTGTAAAGGACTTTCCTACCGCATTCGGAGAACATCAGCTACTCATTCAAAGTCCAAATGAGAGTAATATGCTTTCAACCTGGTTCAGAAGTGTTAATATTGCATATCTGGCGGATGCCCTACAACTTGATCATAGCTTCAAGTTTTGTAAAGCTCCGGGATACCAGTATAAATAATATGGGTATAAGAAGTAAAATAAAGCGTATTATATTTAGTACTCAGCAGTTGAAAGATTCGGTAGAACACCAAGGTGTGTACCTGGACCTTAAAAGCGACTATATTTCTGATGGTATGCGTCAGCAAATACTTCAGGCTTATGAAACTGCCGAGGTACAGCTTTTGAAAAAGCATCTTAAGCCGGATGACAAAGTCCTCGAACTCGGAATGGGAATAGGGTTTCTGGGCATTTTTTCAAAAAAAATAGGCAAGGTAACCACCTTTACAGGAGTCGAAGCTGACGAAAATCTTATTCCCCTGATTGAGAATAATGCGAGGGAAAATGGTGTAGAACTAAACATCATCGCTGGTGCCGCAGGTAATGAAGATGGTGAAGTAAAATTTAACCTCTCTGAAAACTTTTGGTCGAACTCTGTCTTAACCCGAAAAGACACCAGAGACTCTAAGGTAGTGAAACTCCTTTCCTATAATAGTATTATTGAACAAGCAGCTTTTAAACCTGACTTTATCCTAATGGATATTGAAGGCGGTGAGCTCGAAATCAATTTTGATCAATATTGTCAGCACACCAATAGATTACTTATAGAGCTCCATCCTCACATCTACGGTACTGAAAAAGCCAGTACTGTAATAAACGAAATCTTTGGAGCCGGAATGCTACTTCAAGATTATCAGGAGAACGTATATTTATTTCAGAAAAAATGAAGCCAATCTGTTTATCAACAGGAATTCTAGATTATAAATTTCTACGTCAGACACCTGGAAGAAAGGGAATCGTTGGAGACTACCAATTCTATGAAAACGATGAGCTGAACGAATGTGAATATTGGGTGGTATTCAATAACCTGGTGGGTGAACAAACAAAAAAAGTAAAATCCGGCAAGACCATCCTCTTCACTGCTGAACCTGCAACCATTCTATCTTATCCCAAAGAATACCTAAATCAATTCGATTATGTAGTCGGGGTCCAGGAAGAAATCCAGCACCCAGGCTTTATTCAGGCCAATATGGCTCTTCCATGGCACGCTGGCATAATAAAGTCAAACGATCTTAATCATAAGATCACCCAGGTGCCCTTAGGGTATGATGAGTTTAAAAATTTCAATCAGAAGAAAAATAAGCTCATTTCTGTTATTTCTTCAGCCAAAGTACAAACTGAAGGTCACAGAAAACGCCTTGAATTTGTAAAAGGTCTCAAGGAGCACTTTGGTGAAGAGCTAGACTTGTTCGGTGCCGGACTAAACCACATTGAAGATAAGTGGGATGCCTTAAAAGATTACAAGTACCACATTGCATTAGAAAACAGCTCATTCAATGACTACTGGACAGAAAAGCTATCCGATCCCTATTTGGCAGGTTGTTATCCAATATATTACGGATGTCCTAATATTTACGATTACTTCGATAAGGGTGCGCTAAGCACGATAAATGTGGACGACCTCCAAGGTAGCATTCAAAAAATTGAACAAATTCTGAGTCAGGACTTATATAACAAAAACCAAACTCAAATTCAAGGGGCTAAAAGTCTCGTACTTGATAAGTACAATTTGTTTCCAGCTATCATTAATTTAATTTCAGATAAAGTTGAAGTTGGAAATGAAAAAACCGTTAGATTGAAGCCAATCCATACTTTCCTGCCTCAACCCAAAATTTCATTTAGCTCCAAAGTAAAAAATAAACTAAAGAGCATATTCAAGTAGTTTGACAATAACCGTTTCCGTTATAATGCCAGTTCATAATGCGGAGGAATTTCTGAAAAATTCCGTTGATAGCATTTTGAATCAAAGTTTAAGTGATTTTGAGCTCATTGTTTGGGATGATGCGTCAACCGATAATAGTCTGAAAATTCTTAAATCTTTTGATGAACCAAGGATAAAAGTATATAACAACCATGCACAACTAGGTCTTCCAGCGACCTTAAACAAAGCTCTGGAAGTCAGCACAGGTAAATACATTGCAAGGATGGATGCTGACGATATTGCATCACCCGATCGCCTGGAAAAACAAGTGAACTTCCTCAGGAAACACCCCGAAATCTCTATCACCGGGAGCTTTATACAAACCTTTGGCGAATCAAATGAAATTTGGAAGTACCCTACCGACCCAAGCTATTTGAAAGCATATCTTCTTTTTGATTGTGGCATCGCTCACCCTTCAATTATGATGCGCAAAGATCACATGATAACTTATAACTTGACTTATAACGAAACCTTCACTTATTCTCAAGATTATGAGTTATGGGAAAGAGCTTCCCAAAACGTTGCAATTACGAACATCCCTGCAGTCTTATTGAAGTATAGAATCACTAACTCTTGTAATGACAAAAGCAATTACCTTAGAACAATCAGGTCAAGGGCTCTGAACAGACTAGGGATTGAAGCTTCCAAGGAAGACCTGGACTATCATGGCCGTCTTAATACATGGAATCACCCGGTCGATTTGCAGAATCTTATAAAACTAACTATCTGGGTGAATAGACTTGAAGATGCCAATACTGCTAAAAAAGTTTATGACACTAAAGTGTTTGAAAAAGTCTTATTCGACTGCTGCTGGATGCCTCACTTCCGAAACATCAAGCAGTTTAACTTTAAGTTATATAGCTTTGTCAAAAGAACCAGGTTCTATCGCATGATGAATTTAAGTACATCCGAGAAGTTTAAGTTCTTCATAAAATGCCTAATCCGTTATAAAGCATAAGGTGAATTTTTCAATTGTAGTAGTATATCGAGACCGCGGGATGGATCAACTTTGTCGTTGCGTCAATTCTTTACTCACCAACACTGGTGAATTTGAATTAATTGTATGCAACTACGGAAGCACTGATTTTGATCAAGTATTGCTCCAAAATGTAGCCAATCAATCTGAAAAACTTAAAATCATTAATTTAAATGCACGTGGTTGGCTTTTTAACAAAGCTATTGCTATTAACGCTGCATTAAAAGAAGCAACAGGAGAGAACTTGGTTATCGCTGATGTAGATCTTATTTTTCCAGCAAACTTCACTGAAATACTAGAATCCAAAACAGGAAGCAATAAATTTCTCAACTACCGATGTATTTATCTGGATGAAGGTCAGAAAAAAGCTCCAGACGAAATTGATGGACTCCCAATTTCTGATGATTCAGGAGTAGGACTTATAGTAGCGCCCATACAGAAGGTTTTGGAAATTGGTGGCTATGATGAATACTATAGAATGTGGGGATTTGAAGATTTGGATATGCACCGGGAACTCCTCGCATTAGGACTACAACATAGCTGGATTGAGCCTGATGAATTGAAAGTTTATCACATCTGGCATCCCAAGCACGCAAATGAAATGCCTGGAGGTTGGTTTGAACAAATGAAGAGTTATTATGATACTCGCCCAAGGTCATATCAAACCTCGCTTTCTCTAGACCATAGATCTACAAGCGCTCTATTGGATTTGAATAACAGTACCTCAGTACTAAAATTGGATGAGATCAGTTTATCAGACATTGCAATACTCCGAAGCAAAATCGATGACTTTCTACAGTCAGAGTCCTATCAATATCTCACATTTCAAAGCGATGGACATAAATTTGAAAAAACAAAAAACCTATCTTTATTCAGTCGCATAGCAAATAAAATTAGCTCCGGCACAAAAAAAGAAATACATCGCTTTACATTTGACAACGTAAAATCTGTATTCTTTTATACTATAATTGAAAGAGAGGAATTACTTGCCGATTACTTCTTTGAATTTAAAGGGGAGAAAATGAAAGTAATTCTGAAAAAAAGATAAGATGCTACTAAAACTAAGACGATATCGTTGGTACTTACTTGGTAGACGACAAATTAAAAAATTGATCCGACACAATAATGCCCCGCTGAAGATCATTATCGGTGCAGGAGAAACAAGCTATGAAGGATGGGTAGCTACCGACATCCCTCACTTTGACGCCCTCAAAAAAGAAGATTGGGAGTTTTTTTTTAAAACCCATCGCCCCCAAAACATACTAACTGAGCATGTACTGGAACACCTTACCGAAGATCAGGTTCAAAAAGTATTGACCAATGCTTATAAGTACTTGAAATCAGGTGGTAAATTCAGAATTGCTGTTCCTGACGCATATCATGCAGAGAAAGAATATATTGAAGCAGTAAAACCAGGGGGTTGGGACATCGGTTCTGATGATCATAAAAGCTTTTGGTCCATTGACTCTTTAAGTACTGTTGGCTCCAAAGCTGGCTTCAAAGTTGTCCCTTTGGAATATTATACAAGCGATCACACATTCCGGTCTAGCGAGTATGATTTTTCTGATGGCTATATAGTCCGAAGTTCAAAAAACAACTACACCGATCCCAAAGTACCGGGATACACTTCTTTAATTGTAGACCTAATCAAGGAATAATATGTGCGGAATTCTAGCTTGCACATATCCTGTTGAAGACAAACTCTTCAAATCTGCCCTGGACAGGCTCACTCACCGCGGACCAGATGATTGGGGTACATATTATGATAATCATGTTTCACTTGGACATCGAAGACTATCCATATTAGACCTTTCTGAAAACGGCAAACAACCATTCCAGTTTAATGATCGCTATTTGATAACCTACAATGGAGAAATTTATAATTTCCTGGAAATCCGCGAAGAATTAAAAAGCAAGGGTGTTACGTTCAGAACAGAAACCGATACTGAAGTCATTATTGCTGCTTATCTCGAATGGGGAGAAAAGTGCCTCTACAAATTCAATGGAATGTGGGCATTTGTCATTTATGACACTTTATCTAAAGAAGCCTTTATTTCGAGGGACCGGTTCGGTGTCAAACCATTGTATTACTCATTTAATGAGCGAGGATTGATCTTAGCTTCAGAAATGAAGGCTATCACTCCTTTTCTTGATGATGTTAAAGCGTCTTCTCATTTCCAATGGTGCACATCCAACATCATGGAGTATGAAGCTACTGATAAAACTTTAGTGGAAGGTATCCAAAGATTCCCGGCCGGAGCTTATACAAAATTTCAAATAGGAGATAGTTCTCTTAACCCAACAATTTTTTGGAATACACTAGAGCACACTGAAAAAGTCCCTGAGAAATATGATCAACAAGTTGAAAGATTTTATGAACTCTTTTCAGATGCTGTAAAAATAAGAATGAGGGCCGATGTACCCGTTGGAACTTCATTAAGTGGAGGCGTTGATTCAACATCGGTGGCAAGTATGATGACCCACATTGGGAACACCGATCATAGTTCCAGAATCAGCGGAGACTGGCAACACGCTTTTGTGGCAACATTCCCAGGAGTGTTCTTTGACGAAAGACCTTTAGCTGAAAAAGTGTCAAAACACCTGGGTATTAATGCCAGTTTCATGGATGTTGACCCGGTGTCAGGCCTTGACAACTTGAGCGAATACCTTTATAAATTTGAGGATATATACCTAACTAGTCCAGTACCCATGATGCAAATTTACCGGCAATTTCGCAATAACAATGTGTTCGTCAGTATAGACGGACATGGTGCCGATGAAATGATGGCTGGCTACGGAGAAAGTATTTTTCAAGCGTTTAAGGATGCCGGCTATAACTTCAAAAAAATCAAAAATATCCTCAACACCTATTATGGTCTTAGAGGGACGACAGGAGATCAAATTAAAATCAAAAAAGGCTTCTTCAACGACATTCGACACATTGCCAGAGGTCTTGGTGGAGGCAGCTATTTTATTAAATATTACCTAAAACACCTTTTCACAGCCCCAAAGAAAAATGATCCAACCGAAGGTTATCTTGATGCATACAATACGCACTTATACCAAATGTATCACAAGACCATCCTACCAACCCTTCTCCGGAATTATGATAGGTACTCAATGGCCGCGGGCATAGAGGTTAGGATGCCTTTTCTTGATTACCGACTAGCGAGTTATGTTTTTTCATTGCCTACAGAAGCGAAGATCCGCAATGGCTATACCAAGTCTATCTTACGAAGCAGTATGGACCAGCACTGTCCAAAAGACATTTTATGGAGAAAAGCAAAAATAGGATTTAACACTCCGGTTATAGACTGGATGAGGGGCCCATGGAAAACATACATGAAGGATACCCTGGAATCTTCAGATTTTAAGACCTGTGATCTAATCAATGCTGAAGAACTTTCGCATGACATAAACCACATTATAGAATCTCCCAATCCTCAATATGAGCAAGGAGAGAAGGTTTGGTTGGCTTTTTCTACCTATCTTTGGCAAAAGTCTTTCCTAAATAAAATATAACATTTCTTCACTCGCCCCTATAGTATTGTTTGTATACAACAGACCTCAACACACAAAAAAAGTGCTGCAGGAACTGGAAAAAAACACACTGGCAGAGCAAAGCCATCTATACATCTATTCAGATGGGGTTAAGGACAACAATGACTTATTAGAAAAGCAATCCATTCAAGAAGTGAGAGAAGTCATTCGTGGCAATTGGTCTTTTGACAAAATTCATATTGTAGAGTCAAATCAAAACAAAGGCCTTGCTAATTCTATCATGGATGGAGTATCAGATATCATTAAAAAATATGGTAGGGTCATTGTGCTGGAAGACGATATTGTAACATCGAAGGGATTCCTGGAATACATGAATAACGCTTTAGATTTCTACCAGAAGGAAAAAAGTGTCATGCACATATCTGGTTACTTTCTGCCTATTCGATTAAAAAGCGTACAAGACGATACTTTCTTTTTTAACGCTTCATCATGTTGGGGTTGGGGGACTTGGAATGACAGATGGGAAAAGCTGGAAACCGATGTTGCCTCGCTCAAAAAGAAATTGTTAGATAAACAACTAGTGGATTACTTCAACATCGACAATTCCATAGAGCACTTCCACCAAATTGATCAAAACCTAAGTGGAGAAATTTGCACCTGGTCAGTCAGGTGGTACGCCACAATAACACTATTAAATGGTCTTTGCTTACACCCAAAAAAAAGTTTGGTTCAGAACATAGGTTTGGACGGGAGTGGACAAAATAGCGGACACACTACAGAATTTTTCATAGAAGACCTGGTCCCTTCTATAACGGTGAAAAAGATTAAATTGGAGGAGAATATCAAAGCAAGGAAAGAGATAGCTCGGTTTTACAAAAAACCAAAAATGCTTTCTACAAGAATTAAGAATCGATTTAAAAGAATGCTGAGTAAATAGATGGAGTTGAAATCAAACATTAATTGGACTGATGAAACGGTCAAGAAATTTTGGGATTTCTATTCACAATACCCGGAATTATATTTTACCTATCAATTTGGTGATAACATGGTAGATCATATGCGCCCTTTCATAAAAGCTGGAGATAAGGTCCTGGACTATGGCTGTGGTGTAGGTTTTTTGATCGAAAAACTCTCTAAAATAAACAACATTGAGCTTTTTGGTTTAGACTATTCTGCCGATTCTGTTATTAAAACGAACGAAAGGTGTAAAGGTATTTCTACTTTCAAAGGAGCCTTTAATCCTGACAAGCTACCTGAAGACCTTAAGTTTGATGTAATAGCTGTCACAGAAGTGATCGAACACTTAAGTGATGAGCATCTTGCTTCGGCTATGAAAGAAATTTCTAAACTTTTGAAGCCCAACGGAAAAGTATTGTTTACCACCCCAAATGATGAAAATCTATCAGATTCAATCGTTTACTGCCCTATTTCTGATGTGACTTTCCATCGATGGCAGCACGTTCGGTCCTGGAATGTTGATTCCTTAAACACTTACCTGACTTCGTGCTCGATTAAGCCCCTGGAGATGATTACAACTGATTTTTCAGTTTCTTTGGCAGCAACCTCTGGCGCCAAATCCTGGCTAAAAAAATTAGTTAAAAAAGCGATTGGAAGAAAACCATATAAACAGCCACACTTAATGTGCGTGGCCACTATTTAGCAATATATGTGCGGCATATCCGGAATACATCATCATACCTTTGAGCAAATTACTAATATGAACATTGCTCAGAAGCACCGAGGTCCGGATGCTAGTGGAACATACATTGATGCAGAACAACAACTAAGCCTTGGGCATACGCGACTGTCAATTATTGATATCCACGATGGCGCCCAACCAATGACTGATTCTACTGAAAATTATACAATCATTTTTAATGGGGAAATTTTTAATGCGCCACAACTAAGGACCGAACTAGAGAAAGAGGGCATCACCTTTCGCACCAACCATTCTGACACTGAAGTGTTATTACAATTGTATATACATTCCGGTGAAAAAATGCTAGATAAGCTAAACGGCATGTTTTCCTTTGTGATTTACAACAAGGAAAAAACATCTCTTTTTGGAGCCAGAGACCAATTTGGAATCAAGCCACTCTACTACGTACATGAACCGGATCAATTTGCATTCGCTTCCGAAATCAAAGCAATTACTAAAGTATTTCCTGACCTTAAACAGCTAAATGAACAAGCTGTATACCACTATTTGACTTTCCAGGTTACCCCAGCACCTCACACTATTTTCAAGCATATAAAAAAGATTCCAGCAGCACATCAATTCACCTACTCATTGAGGAATAAGGAGCTAAAAATTAAAAAATATTGGAGTCCGGAATTTAATAATTCCTGTTCTTTCAGCGGAGATGACCTTTATCACTATGTTTTTGAGGAAGTCAAAAGCGCCATCCAGCGCTGGTCATTAAGTGATGTTGAAATCGCCTGCTCTCTTTCTGGTGGACTGGATTCTTCAATTGTAACAGGTGTGCTTGCTGAGAGCAACAAAAATATTCGCACCTATTCATTAGGTTTTGATGATGCACCTGAAATTGATGAGAGGCCATTGGCAAAACTGGTTGCCGAAAAATGGTCAACTAATCACAGTGAAATTGTTATTAGTCCCGATGACCTCTTGAACTACCTGGGCGATATGTTTTCGGCCCTTGACGAACCTTATGCGGGAGGCCTCCCTTCCTGGTTTGTTTTCAAAGAAATGTCAAAATCCGTAAAAGTAGGGATGACTGGATCGGGAGGAGATGAGTTATTTGGCAACTATCGAAAATGGGACCGCTATAATAGCTTCAGAGACAAACTGTATCATTATCGTTCATTTCTTAAGAGGGGTGCGATTACAGACTTATTAAAGTCACCAAATGGCAGCCTGCACTACCCCTACTTCACAGATAAAGAAAAAAACAAAATATTACTAAATACGAAACACAAACACTCCGCTCAATTAGTGCAAGATTTGTGGCAAACCTGCACATCTTCTAACCCTAAAGACAAAGTCGCGCATGTAGATTTGCAATTACAGTTGCCGGAAGAGTTTTTGTTTATGACCGACAGGTTTTCCATGAATTACTCACTGGAGGCGCGTACTCCCTTTTTGGACAAACAATTAGTAGAAAGTATTTATAATATTCCATCACATCAAAGGTCTTCTCTCACCGAACCAAAAGGATTGTTAAAAAACGCTGCAAAAGGATTTTTACCCGATGAATTGATCAATGCAAAAAAAATGGGCTTTGTGCTCCCCGTTAAAAAATGGATGGCTACGAGCTTACAGTCTAATCTTAATGATCTTTTTAGTGAGTCTTATCTACGAAAACAAAACCTATTTCGGAGTGATCTACTTGAGAACATTATACAACCTTCGATTCGGCAAGAGGATTATCCCTGGCAAGCCTGGACCTTGTACTGCTTTCAATATTGGTACGACATCAATTTTGCTTAGTGACGAAAGATAAAATCAAAATAGCGTGTGTAAGTACTAATGGACCTGACTATGGTGGTGGTAGAGCAGCTTATCGAATTCATAAAGGACTGGTCTCGATGGGAATGAATTCCACTTTCTACCTGATGGACAATTCACCTCTTGATGACCCTACTGTAAAGTTTCCCGCAAACAACATTTTTGACAAACTTAGACTTAGAAAATGGTTTAAAAGGAGAAAGAACCGATATGAGGGATATAACATCCTAAAAGGATCATACTTCTCTGCCAACCTAGTCGATAATCAGTTCATCTCAATTAATAAATTGAACGAAGCTGATGTCGTTATTTTATTTTGGATCGGAGCCGATGGACTTTCAATCAATCAAATTAGTCAAATCAACAAACCAATAATCTGGAGACTATCCGACTGCTGGCCAATGACCGGTGGTTGTCACCTTTCGGGCAACTGTACCAACTATCTTAGTCAATGCCAAAACTGCCCTCAGCTAAAAAATCCCAATGACAATGACTTGAGTGCAGAGGTATTCGATCAAAAGAAAACCACATATCAAAATATTGACGTCACCTTTACCTATGCCAGTAACTGGATGTACCAACGAGGTCAAAAAAGTGAACTTCTCAAAAACCACCCCGGTAAATTAATCCCAACCGGGGTTGATACCGACTGTTTCGTTGAACATAACATCTCGAATAAAGGTAATTTTCTGATAGGAGCTGTGAGTCCCGACACGCCCCACAAAGGTTATGAAATTCTAAAATCAAGCCTGAATAATTTATATGACCTTTATCCAGAGTTGAAAATCGGAGTTTTTGGAAATGCCGAAGAAGAGCGAATGCAAAAGGATTTCAGACATACACTTGTATTTCATGGAGCCATTAAAGATGAAGCGAAACTCAGTAAATTATATAGCTCCTATAACTACTTTCTGGCTCCCTATCTGGAAGACAACTTACCAAATACCGTATTGGAATCCATGGCTTCCGGGACACCCACAATCGCTATGGACGCAGGGGGAACTCCAGATGCAATAGAACATGGTGTTGATGGATATCTAGCTGAGACAGAGGAAATATTTTGCGAATTACTAATGAAAGTAATGTCTGAAAAACCATCTACGCAAATGAGAGCTCATGCCCGAAATAAAATTGTTGCTGGTTTTAGCCTTCATCAACAGGTTCAGTCTTACGCTCAATTAATAAAACAACTTGCTTAAAGTTTCAATCATAACGCCATCGTATAATCAGGGAATTTATCTGGAAGATAACATTACATCCATTTACAACCAGGATTACCCCGAAGTTGAACACATCATTATTGACGGAGGTAGCAAGGATGACTCAGTGAGTGTTCTGGAAAAGCATCATGATAAACTAAAATATTGGATTAGCGAACCTGACAAAGGCCAAACTGATGCGATCAACAAGGGGCTCAAAATTGCCACAGGTGACATAATTACCTGGATCAATAGCGATGATCAACTCACACCCGGAGCTTTAACCAAAGTAATGGAGCATTTTAGCAAGAACCACAATGTTGACCTGATTCACGGTAAAACAATTCTGTTTACTAGCAAAGGCAAAGAAACTATATCGCAGGGCAATTACCTACAGGGGCTACCACAGGCCTACCTGTCCGGCATGACCTTTCCTCAACCATCTTCCTTTTTTACAAAAAAAGCACTGGACGCAGTTGGGTTACCGGATGAAAAACTATCCTTTGGAATGGATTATGACTTGTTCTTAAGAATGGCTCTGGAATTTGAGTTTCTAATGGTGGAAGATATTTATTCAAAATATCTGTTACATGATGCCAGTAAGACAATGTCAGCACCCGTGAAATTCGCGGATGAGTGGGCTTCCATTTTTTCAAAATTGTTACGTTCATGGAATTCCTCAGCACCTCAGATTAGCGTGATGAAGGAACTTGGTCTATATAATGATGGAAGGGATTTGTACCCAATCAAAAAGTCTTTTAGTGCAGAGTACATACAAGTAGCTTTTCTTTACCACCTGGCTTTCCAACTTACCTTTCGATACGAGGCACTGGATATTGTAGGTTGTAAACCAATCTGCCAGTACCTTTCAACACACCACCCATCCTTTGTTGACCAAAACGGTCTGAGAGGTATTTGTAAAAGGATAAAACTGGGAAAAGGAATTATCGGAACATTACGTAAATTCAAATAGTGAAAGAGCTAAATCCGTTTTTTTCTATAGTCATTCCTGCATACAACAGGGTGTCATTCCTGCCAGACACAATCAAGAGTATATCTAAACAAGACTTTGACTCTTATGAAATCATTGTAATCGATGATGGTAGTACAGACAACACAGTTGAAATACTGCGCCAGCTGGAAATAGAGTTTCATCGGTTAAAACATCTTTCTATACCAAACTCTGAGCGTGGGACAGCGCGTAACATTGGAATCAAAGAATCTAAAGGTGAGTTCATTATAACCTTTGACTCGGATGACATTATGCATCCTGGTCACCTTTCTACCCTTCATCATGCAATTGGCAAAAACAAGGAGATTAATTTCTTTGCAACCAAGTTTGATTTTCTTCGAAATAACAACAGGTATCCACATCCCAACCTCAAAGCAATCAAAGAAGGAATCTATAACCACAAATTTTTCCTCAACGGGAATCATCTGGCTTGTAATATATGTTTCCGAAAGAAGGGGCTCGGATATCTTTTTCGGGAAGAGAGAGAACTCGCTATTATGGAAGACTGGATTTTCCATTTGGAAAACCTTGAGCAAAACCAGCTTTACCTGATCGATGAGGTTACTATCAGTATGAAGGATCATGATGACCGCTCGATGCGACAATCCAACGAATTGATCATTGAAAGGCGACTTAAAGCCACAGAATGGTTACTCCGAAACAAAGATTGGTCCAAGCAAGACAAAAACATACTTCAGGAAGGAACCTATTACTTTTGTGCTATCCATTCATATATAGACAAAAAGAAAAAAGAAGCTAAAAAATACCTAAAACAAGCCGTTAGCGTGAGTGGTTGGAAAATACCGTATCTTAAACTACTGCTTAAGATTTACCTATTCTAAAAAGTGCCTAAAACTAAGAACATACTTGTACTGACCTATTGGAGCTATAAAGAGGGGCTTATCCAGACGTACACCCTACCCTATGTCAGGATGATTAGAAACAACATACCGAAAAACAAAAAGGTATACTTGTTTACCCTCGAAAAAGAGGAACTCAAGCTAAGCCCGGATGAACGAAAGGCAGCAAGTAAAAAACTCAAGGAAGAAGGAATCATTTGGATGCCTTTCAAATATTTTCCTTTCGGAAGAGCGGCTTATTTCAAATGGATGATGCTTTTACCTCGACTTTGGTTCAAAATAATTTTCGGAGGCATTTCACATATTCACTGCTGGTGCACTCCTCCAGGGATGATCGGCTATATCCTTTCCATATTCTCAGGAAAAACACTAGTGCTGGACAGTTACGAGCCTCATGCTGAAGCCATGGTTGAAAATGGCGACTGGACAAAAGAGAGCAAGTCCTATAAACTGCTTTTCAAATACGAAAAAAAACAAAGTCATCGGGCCAAACATATTATTTCCGCAACAGAAGGCATGAGAAACTATGCTTACCAAAAATACGGGCTCACCATATCTAACTTTTATGTAAAACCGGCTTGTGTTAATCTGGACCTCTTTAGTAAAGACAAAATAAAAGACTCCACCTTATTAAAAGAGTTGGGACTGGAAGATAAAATGGTTTGTGTTTACGCAGGTAAATTGGGGGGTATCTATTATGACATAGAAGTTTTTCAGTTTATTAAAGCTGCTGCTGATTTCTGGGGTGACCAGTTCAGATTCCTTTTTCTGACCAACCATAAAAGGGACGAGATCGATACATACTGCAAAAAAGTCGGACTGAGTACTGAAACTGTTATTAACAAGTTTGTGATGCACACCGACATTCCAAAATATATGGGACTTGCTGATTTTGGAATTACACCGGTCAAAAAAATCCCAACGAAAAGATATTGCACCCCAATCAAAGATGGGGAATACTGGGCACTCGGCCTACCGGTTGTGATTAGTCCCGACATTTCCGATGATTCTGATATCATAAGAGAAAATGGAATAGGGGTAATCTGCGATTTTGAAAACCCTTCCATATTCAGAACTGTGATTGAAAGACTGGACACATTTATATCTGAAACCCCAAAAGAAGAGGCCTACAGTAAAATTCGCTATATTGCGAATCGGTATCGCAACTTCAGCGTGGCCGAAAAAATATATAAGGATATCTACTTCGATGAGTAAAACGGTAATTGTAACAGGTGGGTGTGGATACATCGGATCACACACTATATTGGAGCTTCTGCAGCAAACAGATTATAAAGTTATCTCCATTGATAGCTACTTAAATTCTTCTTCTGATACTATTGACCGTATTGAGGCAATCACGGGACAACGAATCAAAAATCATGAAGTTGATCTTTGTAACCTTGAAGCACTAAGGTCTGCAATCAAAGAAGAGTCCGATATCGAGGGCATTATTCATTTCGCAGCTCTCAAGTCAGTACCGGATTCAGTAGCTGACCCTGTGTTTTACTATCGAAATAATATTGACTCATTACTTAACATTCTACAAATATGTGATGAGTTCAATATTGAAAATCACATTTTCTCATCATCCTGCTCGGTGTATGGAAATGTTGCTTCTCTGCCCGTTAATGAAGACACTAAGCTTGAGGAAGCCCAGTCACCCTATGCACAAAGCAAGCGTATGGGAGAAAACATAATCCGCGACTTCTCAAAAATAAGTTCAGTAAACACAATTGCTCTTAGATACTTCAATCCAGTTGGAGCACACGAATCTGGTCTTAATGGAGAAAATCCAATCAATAAACCAACCAACTTAGTCCCGGTAATCACACAAACTGCCGTTGGCATCATACCACAATTGACGGTTTTCGGTGATACTTATGACACCCGTGATGGCACCTGTGTTAGAGATTATGTACATGTCTCGGATATAGCAAATGCTCATCTGCTAGCGCTAAATTACCTTGTTGAGAAAAAAAATAAATCCAATTTCGACATCATCAACCTGGGAACAGGATCAGGTGTAACAGTACTTGAGGCAATCAACGCTTTTGAAAAAGTATCAGGAGAGAAGCTAAATTATATCATAGGACCAAGAAGAGAAGGAGATGTTGGAGCCATTTACTCAGATATCACCAAAGTTAAAAGTCTACTGAATTGGACCCCTCAAAGGGGTATTGACGACATGATGTCCACAGCCTGGAAATGGCAACAAAATTTATTGAAAGAAGCTTGATGAGGAAGATTTTAATTACTGGAGGAGCTGGTTTCATAGGAAGTTCTCTTGCTTCAAGATTGCTTCAGAAAGAAAATAATCATGTGGTAATCATGGATAATCTGATTACGGGCAAGCAATCCTTTATCCCCGACCAAGATCGTTGTGAATTTGTTCAGGGCGATGTAAACCAGCGTGAAGCTTTGGCCTCAGTCATGCAGAAAAATAATTTTGATTATGTCTTTCATTATGCTGCGCTTGTTGGAGTCCAACGAACTCTAGACAATCCGGTGATGGTTTTGGACGATATCACAGGAATTAAGAATATTCTTGACCTCTGCAGAGACACCAATGTCAAGAGAATGTTTTTCTCCTCCTCATCAGAAGTGTATGGTGAGCCGGTTGAGCTACCGCAGAACGAACAAACGACTCCGCTAAACTCAAGACTTCCCTATGCGATTGTAAAGAATGTTGGCGAGGCCTTCTGTAGATCTTACAATCAGGAGTACGGGCTGAACTCTACAATTTTTCGGTTTTTCAATACTTATGGTCCGAAGCAGAGTGAAGACTTTGTAATATCTAAATTCTTACGAGCTGCTCTAAAAAATGAGGATATTACAATCTATGGAGACGGGCAACAAACAAGAACCTTTTGCTTCATAGATAACAACCTTGATGCTACAATTCGTTGCATGGAAGAAGACCTATTTGTAAATGAGGTCATCAATATTGGTAGTAACATTGAGATTACTATTCTCGATCTGGCGAAAGAAGTCATTAGAGTTACTAATTCCTCCTCTAATATTGTACACCTACCTGCTCTACCAGAAGGTGATATGACCAGAAGACTTCCTGACGTCACCAATATGAAATCTCTACTTCAGAAAGACTTTATCTCTCTGGAAGAAGGTCTGACATCAGTTTTAAATTCCGAAAATTTCAAAGCTACACTTTGAAATGAGAATACTATTTTTGGTTCCATATCCTAAATCAAAAGCACCCTCGCAAAGATTTAGATATGAACAATATTTATCTCACCTAAAAACTGCTGGGCATACCTACAAAATTCACTCCTTCTGGGGGGACGCTGCCTGGAAAGTACTTTATCAGCCAGGAAAGTATCTTCAAAAAACGTTGCACCTGATCATAGGGTTTATCAAAAGGTGGATTCAAGTACTTTTTTTGAGTCATTCTTATCAGGCCATATTTATTCATCGCGAAGTTGCACCAATCGGACCTCCGGTTTTTGAGTGGATTCTCACCAAGATTTTTAGAAAAAAAGTGATTTATGATTTTGACGATGCTATATGGCTTCCCAACACCAGTTCAGGTAATCGAATTGCTTCAAGACTAAAATTTCACGGTAAGACAAAAAATATTTGCAAATGGGCTCAAAAAGTCTCCTGTGGTAACAAGTACCTCTGCAACTTTGCTAAAAAGTATAACAAGACCGTAGTCCTTAATCCAACAACCATCGATACCGAGTATCATGTTCCTATAAAAACCGACAACCACAAACCCGTCATCGGCTGGACCGGCACCCATTCCACACTGCAATATTTATATCAAATAGAACCTGTACTGAAAGAGCTTAAAAATAGCTTAGATTTTGAACTATTAATCATTTCTGACATACCCCCAAAACTTGAGGTCGAACACACCTTTTTACAGTGGAAAAGTGAGACGGAAATAGAAGACCTTAATAAAATTGATATCGGACTTATGCCTCTTGCGGAAGATCCATGGAGCAAGGGTAAATGCGGTTTTAAGGCATTGCAGTATATGGCCATTGAAACTCCCCCAATTGTATCACCTGTGGGTGTCAATACAGAAATCATTGACCATGGTCAAAACGGCTTTATTTGCAAAACAGAAGAGGATTGGAAAACAGCACTGACCGAATTATGTAATAATACCACATTAATTAAGGACATGGGCCAGAAAGCAAGAAATAAGGTCTTTGAAAAATTTTCCGTACATTCAAATTCATCCAACTTTCTAAGCTTGTTCACAGAATTTGAATGATTTATCTAGATCTGATAACGTCCCCAGGCCTTTTTCTGATCATGTTCACCTATATCAGAAATATGTCCAATCAGCTCTATCCCAACAAGCCGCTGGAAAGAAAGTACTTCGTATCTGCTTTCGTACTTAAGTGTTTTGGAGCGATTGCACTTGGGCTTATCTACCAGTTTTATTATTACGGTGGTGACACATTTAACTACTACGAAAATGCCATGCATCTGAGCAGAGCCTTAACCACCGAACCCTCTGTGGGACTCCAATTGCTTTTCGGAGAAGCCGGGGTTTACACACCGGAAAACTTAAAATATGCTCGCTACATGTATTTCTACAGCGATGCGGCCAGTTATTTTGTTGTGAGAGTTGCCGGATTCATTGGCCTGATCACATTCAACACCTACTCCGGAATAGCCCTGACCTTTGCTTTAATAAGTTTTTCAGGAATATGGTCCATATACTCTGTATTAATAAAAGAGTACCCTTATCTAAAAAAACAGCTGGCCTATGGTTGCCTATTCTTACCTTCTATTGTCTTCTGGGGATCCGGGCTCATGAAGGATTCACTTTGTCTGGCTGGTCTGGGTTGGCTATTCTATGGGGTTTATCATCTGGCTATTCTCAGAAAAAAAATTGTTCGTTCATCTATTCTGATTGTCTTGGGAGGTTATCTTCTAGCCAGTATCAAATTATATATTTTGCTTTCGATACTCCCCGCAATGATGGTATGGTTAGCAATTTACTACAACAAACAATTGAGTATGGCCATCAGAATAGTAGCCTTTCCAATAATCCTCGTACTCCTCTCCGGAATCGGCTATCTGATCGTTGTTAACTTATCTCAGGAAAGCGAAAAATACTCCTTGGAAAAGCTCCAGGAAACATCCCGTGTAACAAGCCACTATTTAAAAAGAATTAGCGATGAAGGAGCTTCATACTCATTAAGTGCACCATTTGATGGTTCGATCGGAAGTACTATCCGCCTCGCACCGGAAGCAGTAATTGCATCTTTCTTCAGGCCTGCCATTTTCGAATCAAGAAACATAGTGATGTTAATGTCTGGGGCAGAAAACACGATCATCTTAGTCCTGTTTCTACTCGGATTGTTTCGTCTTGCCTTAGATAAAAAGGTCAGGGTACAGAATCATAGCTTAATAACTTTTTGCATCGTATTCAGCACACTTTTTGCTATTGGTATCGGTCTCACTACTTTTAATTTCGGAGCCTTGGCCCGATACAAACTTCCATTACTGCCCTTCCTTACCGCAACCGTTATTGTATGGAATTTTAAAAACTCTTCACTTCGAAAACTAATCTGGAAAAAGAAAAAAATGATGGCTCAAAAAGCCTCTTCATAGGTCCTTTTAATGCCTTCTATTAGACTAATTTTTGGTTCCCAACCAAGTGCAGTCAATCTCGAGACATCAAGGAGTTTTCTTGGTGTACCATCTGGTTTTGAGGAATCCCAATCAATCCTTCCATTATAGCCTACTAAACCTTTAATTAGCTCTGCCAATTCCTTTATTGAAATATCCTTGCCAGTACCAACATTGATTATCTCAGAGGAATCATGATGTTGAAATAAATGATAGCAGGCATCTGCCAAATCATCTGCGTGTAAGAACTCTCTTTTTGGAGTACCTGTTCCCCATAAATTAACAGATTCTTTTCCTTCTAACTTTGCTTCGTGAAACTTTCTGATCAATGCTGGTAATACATGTGATGTTTCAAGGTCATAATTATCATTGGGACCATACAAGTTTGTAGGCATCAGACTTATATAATTACACCCATATTGCTCTCTGTAATACTGACACATTTTTATACCAGCAATCTTGGCGATGGCATAGGCCTCATTGGTCGGTTCCAGTTCTCCGGTGAGTAGATATTCTTCTTTGATGGGTTGCTGTGCGAGTTTAGGATAAATACATGATGAACCCAGAAAAACTAGCTTGCTAACATTATTCTCATAACTCGAATGAATAACATTATTCTGAATCATTAAGTTATCATAAAGAAAAGTACCCTTATACAAATCGTTAGCCATAATGCCGCCCACCTTTGCAGCAGCAAGAAACACGTATTCAGGCTTTTCTTTTGCAAAAAACTCAGCAACAGCTGATTGATTACGCAAGTCCAATTCTGATGAGCTACGGAGAATCAGATTGCCGAAGCCTTCTTTTATTAACTTCCTTTCAATGGCTGATCCAACCATCCCACGATGCCCTGCGATATAAACCTTTGAATTCTTATTTATCGGCATATCCGTTTTCTAATAGTTTCAGATCAGAGTTTACCATTTCACTAATCATAGCCTCCAGTGTATACTTCGGCTGCCAGCCTAATTTTGTTTTGGCTTTGGTAGGATCTCCTAACAAGAGGTCAACCTCTGTTGGCCGATAATAATTAGGATCAACAGCAACCACCTTTTGACCTATGGGTAATTGATAATCCGGGTTAGCACAGGCTTTCACAACTGCATATTCGTCCTTACCCTCCTTATGATACTCGAGTTCTACTCCAACTGCTTCAAATGCCATTTCCAAAAACTCACGTACTTTAGTGGTTTGTCCCGTAGCAATCACAAAATCCTCGGGTTTCTCCTGCTGCAACATTAACCACATGGCTTCAACATAATCCTTTGCATGCCCCCAATCTCGTTTCGCATCCAGGTTACCCAGATACAGAACATCCTGCTTGCCTTTCACAATATTTGCCACCCCCATAGTAATTTTTCGAGTTACAAATGTTTCTCCCCTCAATGGTGACTCATGGTTAAACAGTATACCATTACAGGCAAACATATCGTAGGCTTCCCGGTAATTAACCGTAATCCAATAAGCATAGAGTTTAGCTGCCGCATATGGTGACCTTGGGTAAAAAGGTGTAGTTTCTGATTGAGGCACCTCTTGTGCAAGTCCATAAAGCTCAGAAGTTGATGCCTGGTAAACTTTAGTCTTTTTTGTCAAGCCAAGTAGGCGAACGGCTTCCAGAATTCTCAAAGTTCCGATTCCATCCACATCTGCTGTATACTCAGGTGACTCAAAACTCACCTTAACATGAGACATTGCTCCTAGATTGTATATCTCATCCGGCTGCACCTCCTGGATGATCCTGATGATGTTGGTTGAATCACTAAGGTCACCATAGTGCATTTTAAATTTCACCCCGGTATTGTGTGGGTCTTCGTATAAATGATCGACACGTTGGGTATTAAAAATCGAACTCCTTCTCTTTATTCCGTGAACCTCATAACCCTTACCTAAAAGAAACTCAGCAAGGTAGGCTCCGTCTTGTCCGGTAATTCCGGTAATCAGCGCTTTTGCCATTAAAATCGTGCTTTGAGAGCTTCCAAAAATACGTAATTAGTTTAATAATTCGTACTTTGCTCCACAGAGATCATTGAAATTAGTACAGCATGAGTCAGAATCTTGAAAAATCATTGGACAAGACCGATATCAAAATATTGGAGATCTTACAAACCAACGCAAAAATTACAAATTCTCAGTTGGCCAAGGAAATCGGGCTTTCTCCTGCTCCTACTCTTGAACGTGTTAAAAAACTGGAGGCCTCCGGTGTAATTAAAAGCTATCATGCCGAAGTCAATACTGATAAACTTGGACTGGGAATTTGTGTCTTCATCCAGGCTTCATTAACCGGTAGCAAACGAGCACTTTTTGACAGTTTTATTAAGAAGGTACAGGAGATACCAGAAATTATAGAATGCCATCATGTAACTGGTTCCTCTGATTTTCTTTTAAAAGTTCTCATTAGAGATATACAGGATTATAACGACTTTATTCTGGAAAAAATGATTGGAATTGAGGAAATAGGCAATGTTCAGTCCCTCATGGTTCTGTCAACTATAAAAGACGCCAAGGTAATGCCCATTCACGAGGGCTCGTAATTCTTTATGAAGCGCTTAGCTACACGCTTCAGTATATTTTTATTTGGGGCGTGCTCAATGATTTGCTCATAGTACTTAGCCGCATCTTCTTTCCTTCCTTCCTTTAGGGCTATTTGTGCCAGATAGTACAGTGAATTGATATGATAATTCTTTTCTTGATATCCCAGCACATCACCGAACTTAACAGTCTGTTTTAGGTAATATTCAGTACTATCAGAATACTTCATATCACCAGAGAATGAGCTCATCATCCGATACTTTTTGTTGAGACGCATCATTTTCTCCTTTTCGTTATCAACCTTACTATTGTAGGCAAGGATCACTTTATTTAGCTTATCAATTTTTTCGTTCTTCTTCTCAATTTTCGAATTGTATTTTACAATGTGTTTGCTCACCTCTCCATCACTAATAAGGTCGTTTTCTTCTTGTATTTCGGCATTTTTCTTTTGAATGACATTGTTGATCAGTACGGAATATGCATTGTACTTTTTCGTATTCTTATTTATTTGTTTTCTTTTCTTGTTGAGTTTATTCACACTCTTGTTATCCTTCTCGATTTTCTGATTTGCCTCCTCTACAGCGTCCTCAATTTCCATCGTTGATTCCGCAATAAAATAACTTGAGTAGCGGGCACCAACTTCTTCATAACCGGGATAATTTGCATGATACTTGCGCAAATAATCCTTTGCTATTTCTGCGGTTTTGTGAGCATTGCCATAGAGATAATTTAATTTGGCATATTTTCTCTGGAAGTAAGAATTATCTGGAAATTCATCGTGCAAATACTTAGCAATTGGCAGTGCCAGATGATTGGTTTTTTCGTACTCATACACCAAAATCATAAAGTTCATTGCCTCAATTCTGGTATAAAAAGATTCGTTAGAAACTTGTTGGAGTTGTTTTATTCCAAGCTCTTTATCTCCTTTCGAGAAAAGGAGGAGTATTGGTTTCAGCCCTGGTTTGTTTTCAGGAATCCATTCTCTAAAATAATTGTATAATGCATCTCCCAACAAAAACTCGGGATCCAGTTCGTCATGACCTCCATTGGCCTTATGGAGGTAATTTAGAGCTCTTTTTGTATGAAAGGCCGCCTTTGTGTAATTATTTCTGTCGGAGTGAAACCTGGCTTGTAATCCATAGGCACAGGCTAAGAAAAACTTCGCCTCTCTATTTTCTTTGTCTGCTTTGTACATCTCCTTTGCCTTCTCGATGGACAAATCCATGTACTTGAAAAAATCCTCATCATAGTCTGTGACTTCATCATTAGGCATAATTTTCCACCACGAACTGAGCCCCATGAGATAATAAGGCAATGGGTGCTCCGGGTACTCCTGGATCATCCATTTGAATCTTTTCTCTGCTACATCAAACTTGAAATTGTAAAGTGCATGAATAGCACTGGTAGACTCATACTGCACCTGCCTGTTCAACAATAAATACTCTGTTGAATCACTCTGAGCACTTGCTCCCCTGAGAGCAGCCAGCAAAACCAATATGGTCCACAACTTATTCACTTACAGTACTAACGGATAAAACTAAAAATTAATACAATTTACAAAAAACGAAATACAATCTCAGAAAATAAACATCATTCCAAAAGGGTATATCCAGCTCAATTTCAATGATTTGAGAAAAAATCATCATTTTGTTCTTGCGACATCAAAAGTTATACTCTTCCTTTGCATAATCATTCAAAAACATTACTTCCCTCGATAGCACACTTTTTATAATTCAGGAGTAACTAACAGATTTTCAATTTCATATGCTAGTAAAGTTTATTCGATCATATAGTCGTACAGTATTACTTTTTATGCTGGTAGGTGGATTATTAGTACTTGCTCCCTTCATAATGGGTAGCATGAAAGTGATGTATTATGAAATGTTCGTTGGAATAGTTGCAGCCATATTCACACAAATACTGAGGCTTTTTCTGCTGGAAAAGGATCTTAAGTCGAAACTGATCAACAACAACCATTCAGCCTGGACTTCCCTGTTAAAATCTTTCTTTGGAAACTCACTCCTTCGTCTTATCGGATTTCTGGTTCTCACATCATCGATCTATCTATTAACATGGCTTGGTGATACAGGAAGTTCAGAAGACGGGTTATATATATTATTGTACATCTTGTTGGGCTTTTTCGGTACAGAAATAATTGCAGGAGTAGTTTTGACATTTATCAGCAGAAAAAACCATTCTAAATACTCCCGAATCAACAACATCATTGAAAATGCCAGGCTGAGAGATGCTAATCAAAAAAACATTGATCTGAGTGATGCCTTGCTCATCGTAATGATTCTATGTGGAATAATGGCATTTAACATTGAAGAAACTTATTATAACATCAGCCTGGTACTGCTTCCAATAGTTATCATAGTGGCTAATGTAATTACCACCCCCCTGGGTTTTTCTCTTGCATTCCGATATCAAAAAGTGAAATATCAGTATGTTGGTGGGTTCGCAAGAATACTATCGGTGCTACTAACTATAGCCATAATTTCAGCCTTTTTGCACTTTTTAGTACCAGATACCTGGCAGCATTACTCAAGTGGGAATGGCATTGAAAAAGTATCGCTATTGGACATTATAACCATAATAATTACTGGTACTATTACGGGATTTATTATTCGACTAGTTGAACGCGTATTGAACCATACCATTGCCGCTCGTAGTAAAAAGAGATTTTTTGCCCTTCTTATTAATTTTATTCATATAATTGTGCCCGTTTTCTTGATGGCCATTGGATTATTCCTGGCCTTTGAACTTTACGGGTTACATGGTGTAGTCCTTTGGGCTTGCACCCTTCTGGCAAGCACTGCCAGAGAAATCGCCTTCGAAGCTTATTCAACTAATCGTATAGCTTCGATCAGATTCCGTTACCTGAGAAGACAGTTAAGAAAACAGCTAATATTCAGGCATAACTAAAAGAATCTGTATAAACACTAATCACACAAAATGGAACAATACCTAATTTACATTCTTCCGGCTTTCGGAATTTTGGGACTGCTTTATATGGCAGTACTAAGCGCGTGGGTTAAGAAGCAAGACGCAGGAGAAGATAAAATGAAAAAACTAGCCGGCTATGTCCGGGAAGGGGCTCTGGCTTTCTTAAAAGCGGAATATAGGATTTTGGCAATATTCGTTGTTATTGCTGGTGGTGCTCTTGCTGGCCTTTCATTTGTTGAAGGAGTAGAGGCTGAATGGTTTATAGTTGTTGCTTTCGTTATCGGAGCTATATTCTCAGCTCTTGCAGGTAATATTGGTATGCGCATAGCTACGGCTGCCAACGTCAGAACAACTCAAGCCGCACGGACTAGTCTTCCTAAGGCTCTTCAGGTATCATTCAGAGGAGGAACTGTTATGGGATTGGGAGTTGCTGGTCTTGCAGTATTCGGACTAGCTACAATATTCGTACTGTTGGTTATGAACTACGTTGTATCTGCTGATGGACTTGAAGCTAACAAGCAAATGAGCATAGTACTTGAGACGCTTGCGGGATTTTCGTTAGGTGCCGAGTCAATAGCACTTTTCGCTCGTGTTGGTGGTGGAATATATACAAAAGCAGCTGACGTTGGAGCTGACCTTGTTGGGAAAGTAGAAGCAGGGATTCCTGAAGATGATCCCCGTAACCCTGCTACAATCGCTGATAACGTAGGTGATAATGTTGGTGACGTTGCAGGAATGGGAGCTGACCTTTTCGGTTCTTATGTAGCGACCGTATTGGCTGCTATGGTACTAGGTAATTATATGATCAAAGATATGATTATTGCCAACGGTGACTATACCGATAAATTCAGCAACATGGGACCGGTATTACTTCCGGTTCTGATTGCGGGACTAGGTATAATCTTTTCTATTATTGGTACCTTTTTCATAAAAATTAAAGACAATTCAGCTAAGGAAGCTAAAGTACAGGGAGCTCTTAATATGGGTAACTGGTCTTCAATTATTCTTACAGCCATTGCAGCATTTGGTGTAATCAAGTGGATGTTACCTGAGACGGTTAACATGAAATTTTTCGGAGAAAATGATGGTATGCCGGTAGCTATAGAATCTATGAGAATTTTCTACGCTGTACTTGTTGGTCTTGGCGTAGGAGGTCTAATTTCTTTCTTTACTGAATACTACACCGGACTTGGAAAAAAACCAGTGATTGACATTGTTCAAAAATCATCAACTGGAGCGGCAACCAACATTATTGCTGGGCTTGCAACTGGTATGATTTCAACTTTTGCACCGATCATCCTTTTTGCTGGCGCGATTTGGGGATCTTATGCATTAGCTGGTTTCTACGGTGTTTCAATAGCAGCGTCTGCCATGATGGCAACTACCGCGATGCAATTAGCAATTGATGCATTCGGCCCTATTGCTGATAATGCCGGTGGTATTGCTGAAATGAGTGAACTTCCTGATGAAGTTCGTGAAAGAACTGATATTCTTGATTCGGTAGGTAATACGACTGCCGCAATCGGTAAAGGATTTGCAATCGCATCTGCTGCACTTACGGCATTGGCCCTATTTGCTGCGTATGTAACGTTCACAGGTATTGATGGAATCAACATTTTCAAAGCGGACGTACTTGCTGCTTTATTCTTAGGTGGTATGGTGCCAGTCGTATTCTCTGCTCTTGCGATGAGCTCGGTTGGTAAAGCGGCTATGGAAATGGTAAAAGAAGTAAGAAGACAGTTCAAAGAAATTCCAGGTATCATGGAAGGTAAAAGTGAACCTGAATATGGTAAGTGTGTTGATATTTCTACAAAAGCTGCTCTTCGAGAAATGATGCTTCCAGGTGCAATGACCATTTTCATTCCTATAATTGTAGGTTTTGCAATGGGTGCCGAAGCTCTTGGTAGTTATATGGCAGGTGTTGCAGTTTCCGGAGTACTTTGGGCAATCTTCCAAAATAATGCCGGTGGTGCCTGGGACAACGCTAAGAAATCTTTTGAGGCCGGTGTCGAAATTGATGGTGAAATGACCTACAAAGGATCAGAGGCCCACAAAGCCGCAGTAACTGGTGATACAGTTGGTGACCCTTTTAAAGACACTTCCGGGCCTTCAATGAACATTCTCATTAAACTTACTTGTCTTGTTGGCCTTGTAATTGCCCCTATCCTGGGTAAAGGAAAAGCGGAAGGACATAGTCTTAATGAGAATAAAAAGCAGGAAATCACTGTAGAAAAGTCAACAGCTGCTACAGAGAAACTTCCGACAATCAACGATTTGAAATAAAATCTATAACGAGATTATTATGCTAAACATCGTATTATTTGGCCCTCCGGGCGCAGGAAAAGGAACTCAGGCAGCTAAACTTATTGAGAAATATGGTTTGGTTCACATCTCTACAGGTGACGTGTTCCGAGGTCTTGATCCGGAGTCTGATTTAGCTAAACTGGCAAAGTCTTATGCAGACAAAGGGAATCTTGTACCTGATGAAATCACCATTAAGATTCTTGAGTCCGAAGTGCAGAAATACCCGGATACCAAAGGTGTTATCTACGATGGTTTTCCTAGAACAATTGCACAAGCCGAGGCACTGGATACATTTCTGGCAGAAAAGTCTACAAACATTGCAGCTATGATCGCCCTGGAAGTAGAAGAGCAAGAACTTCGAAGCCGACTGGCGAAAAGAGCAGTCGACAGTGGAAGACCTGACGATGCTGACCCGGAAATTATCCAGAATAGAATTGATGTTTATAACAACCAAACTGCCCCTGTTGCTGACTACTATAAGGCACAAGGTAAGTATTCCGGAATTGATGGTGTAGGCAGTATTGAAGAAATATTCGATAAGATTTGCGCAGCAATTGATTCATTGACTGTACGATAATCTTTAAATAACTAAATTGCAAACGTCATTCCGGTATGGGATGACGTTTTCTTTTTTATATATGGCATCATCCAATTTCATAGACTACGTCAAAATTTGCTGTCGCTCAGGAAAGGGAGGTGACGGGTCAGCACATCTGAGAAGAGAGAAATTTGTACCTAAAGGCGGGCCCGATGGTGGTGATGGCGGAAGAGGGGGACACATCATTCTTCGCGGCAATAAACAACTTTGGACTCTATTACACCTAAAGTATAGAAAGCATGTTATTGCAGAACAAGGAGAAAACGGAGGTGGACAACGAAGTTCGGGTAAACAGGGAGCCGATATAATTTTAGATGTTCCGCTTGGTACCGTTGCCCGGGATGCTGAGACCGGAGAAAAAATAACAGAAATAACTGAGGATGGGGAAGAACAAATTGTAGTAAGTGGTGGACGAGGAGGTTTAGGTAATTTTAATTTTAAATCCGCAACAAATCAGACTCCCCGCTACGCTCAACAAGGTGGTGAAGGAAAAGAACAATGGGTCATATTAGAACTCAAAGTTCTGGCTGATGTTGGATTAGTCGGATTTCCTAATGCTGGCAAATCAACGCTTCTATCTGTAATTTCCGCTGCAAAGCCTGAAATTGCCGACTATGCTTTTACTACAATCGTACCGAACCTTGGAGTAGTTTCCTACCGCGATTTTAAGTCGTTCGTTGTAGCAGATATACCCGGAATAATTGAAGGAGCATCGGAAGGCAAGGGACTTGGACTAAGATTCCTTCGGCATATCGAACGCAATTCCATTCTCTTGTTTATGGTGCCCGCAGACGCCAAGGACCTGAAAGAAGAATACGAAATACTTCTCGGAGAACTAAAAAAATTCAACCCTGAACTGCTCGTCAAACAGCACCTACTCGCGATTACTAAAAGTGACCTTCTTGACGAGGAACTGATGGAAGAGATGAAAAAAGAGCTACCGGAAGAGATTGAGACTATGTTCATTTCGTCAGTAACTAACACAGGAATACAAGAATTAAAGGATATGATTTGGAAGAAACTCACTTCCTAAAAGAAAACATATGCCATATTGTCATGAATTTACATATGGCAAAGTAATTGTAAAATAGAAAACGGTATCAAAGCTTGAAGAACCATGGATACAGAAAACAACAAAGAACAAGAAGAGCAAGAGGTTAAGGATCAACAAGAGCAGTCAACAGACGCTAAAGAAACCAGTTCTTCAGAGGAAGAGATAACAGAGAACCACGAGGAGTCGGAAGCAGATAGACTTAAGAAAGAGTTGGACGAACAAAAGGACAAGTACCTACGGTTGTACTCTGAATTTGAGAATTTCAGAAGAAGAACAGCCAAGGAAAAACTCGAACTGGTGAGTACAGCTAACGAAGACCTTATCGTAACTCTTTTACCTGTAATCGATGATTTCGAAAGAGCCAAAAAATCACTCGAAGAATCAAACGATATCAAAGCACTAAAGGAAGGTTTTGACTTGATTCATGATAAATTGGTTAAGCTCCTATTGCAAAAAGGCCTCAAACCGATTGAAGCAATAGGTAAAGAATTTGATGCGGAACTTCACGAAGGAATATCACAAATGCCCGTAGAGAAGAAGAAAGACAAAGGCAAGGTGATTGATGAAGTAGAAAAAGGCTACTACCTGGGTGAAAAAGTAATAAGATATTCCAAAGTTGTAATTGGAGCATAAGATGGCAAAACGAGACTACTACGACATATTGGGCGTAAGCAAGGGAGCTTCCAAAGAAGAGATAAAGAAAGCCTACAGAAAGCTGGCGATCAAATATCACCCGGATAAAAACCCTGATGATAAAGAAGCTGAAGAGAAATTCAAAGAGGCTGCTGAAGCTTATGAAGTGCTGGGCGATGATCAAAAGCGTCAGCAATACGACCAATTTGGCCATGAAGGTATGAGAGGAGGACCTGGTGGAGGTGGAGGAATGAGTATGGATGATATCTTCTCCCAGTTCGGAGATATTTTTGGTGGTGGTGGCGGATTCGGAAGCTTCTTCGGTGGTGGCGGAGGTGGTCGCAGAATGAGGAAGGGGTCCAACCTACGGATAAAATTAAAGCTGACACTGGAAGATGTAGCAAATGGTGTTGAGAAAAAAATCAAGGTCAACCGATTGGTTCAGGCCGAAGGAGTAACATTTAAAACCTGTTCCACCTGTCAGGGACAAGGTCAAGTGCGAAAAGTTGTTAACTCCATGCTCGGACAAATGGTTTCAGCAAGTACTTGCCCAACCTGTCAGGGAGCCGGAGAAGTAATCGACAAAAGACCAAGTGGAGTCGACAGCAGTGGTCTTGTGCCAAAAGAAGAAGTAATATCAATTAATATTCCTGCCGGTGTAGAAGGCGGAATGCAATTATCTATGGGAGGCAAAGGAAATGAAGCCCCGGGTGGTGGGATTCCTGGAGATCTCCTGATATTGGTTGATGAAATTGAACATGATGTTCTGAAAAGGGAAGGAAATAATATAGTATACGACCTCTATATAAGTTTTATTGATGCGGCTTTAGGAGCAAGCCTGGAAGTGCCCACAATTTCGGGTGCAGCAAAAATAAAAATTGAACCCGGTACTCAAAGTGGTAAAATTCTCAGATTGCGAGGCAAAGGCATCAAGGACCTAAACGGATACGGAACAGGTGATCAACTTATTCATGTCAATGTTTGGACTCCTAAAAAACTGTCCAGCCATGAAAAGAATCTACTAAACGAGCTCAAGGACTCTGAGAATTTTCAACCCAACCCCGGAAAGGCTGAGAAAGGCTTCTTTGAAAAAATCAAAGAATTCTTTTAAGTTCACATAATGAGCCGCTTACTCCTCTTTTGCGCTGTACTTTTCCTGACTGCATTTGTCGGAATCAACAATAACGAAAGAGAGTTCTTTATTGGGGATGGTAAATATGTCAAATCACTGAGGTTTAAGTTTGAGTCCCCAGCCGGATATAGTAAAATATCATCTGTTGATAATCCTGATCTGGCTCGGTGCTACGGTAAATTCGATGATAAAAAACTCAAAGTTAATTTCTCAAAATACAATTCAAGAGGAGCAAAATCAGCCCAACTTGAGATAGTTGACATTGTTTCCAATGAAGACGTAAAGGATGCCCTCAATAGCTATAAACACGTCCAAAATGAGTGGGAAATATATCTATCGAAGCAAAAACTCCTTCATCTGGATTTTAAATACGGCTCTGGAAACTCTAATATCAACCTCTCCGACCTAGCGGTTCAGACCCTTAGAATCGAAAATATCAATGCCTCGGTAGTCATGGACTACGAAGCCCAGCAGCACAACACAATTCTAATGGATACCTTCTTACTTAAAGTAAATAAAGGGTATTTTAAATGTAATCGAGCCACCTATGCTAAAATGAAATATGCTGAACTTAGAGTTAAATATGGTACTGCATCACTTGACTTTAGCGCAGATCCTATCATCGCGACAAACATTAAGGCGAAGGTAGGAAACGGTAATTTAAGAATAGACTTACCTCCGGTACAATACCCGGTGAGGATTAAGATTAACGGGGGCAACTTCAAACTAAAGGAACTTCCTGGTGACTTCATCAAGCTATCGGATGGAGACTTTATCAACACAGCGTACAATAACAATAAGCCAAACGCGCTGAACATAGAAATAGATTTAGCCTATGGTGATTTACTGTTCAAACGTCCGGCAAAAAAATAATGGCCTTCATTAAAATTGTCGATATAGTAAAACAGTACGCTGGTCACCGCGCACTGAACAAAGTATCCTTTGACATACCCGAGAAGAGTATATTTGGACTTCTGGGCCCTAATGGCGCAGGCAAAACATCATTAATCAGAATTCTCACCCAAATCACGGCCCCCGACTCAGGCAAAATTATCTTCAATGGCGAAAAACTAAAAAGAAGCCATATTCATAATATGGGATACCTCCCGGAAGAAAGAGGACTTTATAAAAAGATGAAAGTTCGGGAACAGCTGATCTATCTCGCGCGACTCAAAGACCTACCACTTCGTGATGCCGAGGAAAGAACGGATTACTGGCTTCAGAGACTAAAACTCAGTAATTGGGAGAAAAAATATTTGGCCGACCTCTCAAAAGGAATGCAACAAAAAGTTCAGTTCATTGCAACCATTATTCATGAACCCCAACTAATCATTCTTGATGAACCCTTTTCGGGATTTGATCCGGTGAATGCTGAATTGATAAAGGAGGAAATTCTAGAGTTAAGACGTAAAGGCGCAACCGTAATCTTATCTACGCACACAATGGAATCAGTGGAAGAAATGTGTGATAACATAGCCCTACTGAACAACTCCGAGCTAGTTCTTGACGGAAGTATCAGTGATATTAAGTCAAGATATAAATCTGGCAAGGCAATCCTAAGAGCTAAGGGGAATCCTGCTTCCATTGGTGTTGAAGCAAATTTGACAGATGGCTATTTTGATGCTGAACTAACAATTGATGAAAAATCATCCTTAAATGATGTCATTCAATCTATCGTGAACAAAGTCGAAATACATTCAATAAAAGAAGAGTATCCGACCATTCGGGACATTTTCTTCAAACACATTAAAGAGAATGAATAAGACCTTAATCATCATAAAGAGAGAATACCTGACCCGGGTTAGGAAGAAGTCATTCATTGTCATGACCTTACTCGGACCATTGATTATGGCTGCTCTTATGGTGGTGCCTCTATTTGTTGCGGGTGTCGGAGAAAAAGCTAGTGAAGTGCACGTTATTGATGAGTCAGGTGGATTTAAGGCTGATTTTCTTGATAGTGTAGTCAATACCAATTCATTGACTTTTCACTATTATCACATGGATAAAAAAACATTCACAAAACTTAAAGTCCCCAACGTACAATGTGTCTTATATCTTCCAGCCAGGTATCTTGAGCAAGGCCCTATCAGCGCAAACGGACCAGGGAGATCATTAAATAGCACTGCACGGCCAGAGGTATACTCAAAAGGCAGAGAAACCGTGCATATTGTCAAATACAGCAAACAAATCCTGGCTAATCACTGGAATTCAGTAGCACTCCCGAATGTTAAATACAGTAGCAAATCAGAAATGCTAACCATAGAGGAAGGTGCAGGAGTAAAGTACTTTGTAGCATATGGTGCTGTGGTACTTATCTATTTCTTTATTTTCCTTTACGGAATTCAGGTTATGAAGGGAGTTATTGAGGAGAAAACCAATAGAATTGTTGAAGTGATGATCTCATCAGTGAAACCATTTCAGTTGATGATGGGCAAGGTACTTGGACTAGCAATGCTGGGACTTACCCAATATCTGGTATGGCTGGGCATTGGACTGCTACTTTCCTGGGTTTTTGGAAGTAACTACAACCTGGAGCTTTTTACTGACCAGGTTCTTGCACAAAAACTGAATAGTGCCAATCCGGAAATAGCAGCCAACTCCTTTGATTGGGCATCGATGGGTGATGCATTGCAAGTCATCAACTTCCCTTTTGTCTTAACCTGCTTTTTCATTTATTTCCTGGGTGGTTACTTAATCTATAGCGCTTTATTTGCCGCTATAGGAGCAGCTTCAGATGCTGATACCGACACACAACAATTTACCTTTCCGGTAACCTTTCCGCTGTTATTCTCTTTCTTAATGGTGCAATACGTTATCGGAAATCCAGACAGTGCCTTTGCGTCCTGGATGTCCCAAATTCCTTTCACCTCACCAATCATAATGATGTCCAGAGTGCCGTTTATGGAACCGTCCGGCACCTTTCTAATCGAGTTAATCTGCTCAATGAGTCTTCTTGCACTAGGCTTTGTATTCGTCACATGGGTCGCCTCTAGAGTCTACCGGATTGGGATATTAATGTATGGGAAAAAAGTCGGATACCGTGAATTAATAAAATGGATGTTCTATAAGGGTTAAATACTAGGAAAGGTAAACCCCCAACTTAGCCTTATCCTTGAGCTCCACTTCTATATGCTCCATTAATGTGGTCGACAGGGAATAACCAACGTAATCTGCTGAGATAGGAAAACTCTTATGTCCACGATCGACAATTACCGCAGTTTGTAACCCTTTAATCTCTACATTGAGAAAAGGCTTTAAACTATACGCCAGAGTACGGCCGGTATTCAACACATCGTCAATCAAAATAATAATCTTTCCTTCCAAAATGGACACATCCTTGTCCAATTCGATCTCCGACTGCAACGGAGCCGACTTATCGAGACTTACTTTCACAAGGTCACAAGGGATGTCCGAGATAGCACCAAACTCCTTCATTAAAATCTTTGCAAACTGATATCCTTTGTCAAAAACTCCCGCAAATACAACACCTTCTTCACGAAAATTTTGCTCATAAATTTCATAAGCAATCCTTCTGATCTTTTGAAGTGTCTGGGCTTTATTAAGAAGCTGTGTACTAGTCATATTTATGTCCTTTGAAGGAGTTCGTAAATTTAATAATTATTCAGTCATGAAGTATAATGATAATAACTCTCATATTTTTTTAGTAAATAATATTATTTACATATCTTTGTAGCCCTTTTTGCAGGGAAGAAAATATTTGAAGCAATGAAAAAAGACATACATCCTGATTATCACCCGGTAGTATTCCTTGACGTACAAAGTGATACTAAATTCTTGACTCAGTCTACTATGACTTCTAAAGAGACTATCAAGTGGGAAGATGGAAACGAATATCCTTTGGTTAAAGTAGAAGTAAGTTCTGCTTCTCACCCTTTTTATACCGGTAAGAAAATCTTTGTTGATACTGCCGGTAGAGTTGAAAAATTCAACAAAAGATACAAGTCAAAGGCAGGCCAAGCCAAAGAAGCTCCCAAGAAAGAAGAGAGCGAAGGGTAAGCCCGATTCGAATCATGACATTTATGCCCTGAGGAATAATTTCTCAGGGTTTTCTTTTTTATATACCATTTGTCGCAATCCCATCCTTGTTAATTGCCCGAAATGATCTGAACAAACCTAACCGTTCTGATCAAACGCAATAGCAGAAACCACAGGCACAGCTAAAAGAAATAAACCGAATCTCTTATTTTTGCTCCATGAACCTGATTCTATTTGATGATAAGGAAATTCGTAGGGCATTACTTCCCTTCACCGACACAAGGCCAGTTGCCGGGATACGGGTTGGGGTACTCACTATAGCTGAAAAATGGAGTAGGTACTTAAAAAGTGAAGTATCTTTTTTGACACAAGAATACCTGCAGAACAAGTTTCCACTTAATGAATCAGATGACAATGTACTTATTAATGGAGCAGTCATACCAAATGAAGCACTGATTCAGGAAATTGAAAAACTTGCTCCGGGAGAAGCACTCATCAAGGATAGAATTCTTGCCGTTAGGTACGCTAACGCTCTTGGGAGAGAGGTATTAGTCAATCGTACTCTGGTCAATGTAAATCCCGTGCCGTATAAAGGTCCTGCAGATATGATAGAAGAACTGTACGATATTTTTCTCAAAGCAGGTGGTGAAATCCAAAAGGACATATCACTATTTAAGAAAAGAGCGCTCTCGCATGAAATCAAAGATAAGTACACCGCTTTATATGGAGAGGAAAACATCTATGTAGAAGAAGGTGTTGAAATTCGGGCAGCCATTCTTAATGCTACCAAAGGACCCATTTACCTGGGTAAGAATTCGGAAGTAATGGAGGGCGCTTGTATTCACGGCCCTTTTGCCTTAGGCGAAGGCTCAAGAGTAAACATGAACGCACAAATTTGGGGGGACACCTCAATAGGACCATATTGCAAAGTAGGTGGTGAAGTACACAACTCCGTCTTTTTCGGATACAGCAACAAAGCTCATTCTGGTTTTTTAGGAAATAGTGTGATTGGTGAATGGTGTAATTTGGGTGCCGACACTAATACATCGAATCTGAAAAACAACTACAGGAGAGTACGGCTTTGGAACTATAAACATGAAGAACTTACTGAGACCGAGCTTCAGTTTTGTGGACTGATGATGGGTGATCATGGCAAATCAAGTATCAATACCATGTTCAACACCGGCACGGTTATGGGCACCTGCGCCAACGTTTTCGGTGAAGGATTTCCAAATAAATTTATACCATCATTTACCTGGGGTGACAGCAGGACTACCTTCCAATTGGATAAAGCTTTTGAAATTGCGGAACGAGTACTTGCCAGAAAAAAGAAAGTATTTTCCGAAGAAGATAAACGTATCTTTGAGCATATTCACAGAGAATCTGAAAAATACAGGAGACACAGATAATGCGATTTTCAGAAATATATGGTAACGAAAAAGTAAAACAGAAACTTATCAGTTCTGTAAAAAACAACCACGTTGCACATGCTCAACTATTTATGGGACGGCCGGGTTCTGCACAACTAGCGTTGGCTTTGGCCTATGCTCAATATGTAAACTGTGAAAACCCCGGTGATGTAGACTCCTGCGGTGAATGTCCTTCGTGTAGCAAATACCAAAAATTAATACACCCCGATCTACATTTTGTGTATCCAACCACTACTACAAAGGCAGTGGCAAAAGATGCAACCAGCGCCAAGTTCATGGATGACTGGAGAAGTTTTCTTGCTGACAGCCCCTATCAGGATTTAACAGATTGGGCGGCTCATATTGATGCCGAAAACAAACAATGTAAAATATCAGTTGAAGAAAGTCGGAATCTGATCAAGAACCTTTCATTGAAGTCATTTGAAAGTCGATACAAAGTCGTTATCATTTGGTTACCCGAATTAATGCACCCTTCAGCATCCAACTCAATCCTGAAAATATTAGAAGAGCCACCGGAAAAAACACTGTTCCTGCTGGTTTCTAACAACTCTGATAATATTATCATCACCATCCTTTCCAGATGCCAGGCAGTTAGAGTCCACCCTTTTGCTGAAGAACAAATCAAATCATACCTTATTTCTCAGCTTCAGGTTGATGAAGATTCAGCAACGAGCGTAGCGAAAATAGCAGACGGAAATTTGCATAAGGCTACTCAACTGATGAGCGAATATGATAGCAGCAATGATCAACAGTTTAAGGACTGGATGCGATTGTGCTATGCTTGCAACTTCACGGAACTTGTCGGTTTGTCAGATGCCTTTCAAAAATTTAGTAAAGAAAACCAAAAAAGTATTTTCCAATACGGATTGAAGCTGTTAAGAGAAGTGCTTGTTTACCCATTACAGGAAGAGAAAATTCAACGACTTTCTGCATCAGACAACCAATTTGTCGAGGGCTTCTCGAAAAATATCTCCGAGGAAAAAGTCGAAAAAATATCGAAACTTATTAATGAGGCTCATGCTCATATTGAAAGAAATGCAAGTCCTCGAATAGTTTTCTTGGATACTTCACTAAGTATATCAGGGGTAATCAGGTCATGAAAGTAGTCATAGGAACACGGGGAAGCAAATTAGCATTGTGGCAAGCTTACTTTATAGCTGAACAACTTAAAGCAGCCGGGGTAGAACCTGAAATTCTGAAAATAGAAACCAAAGGCGATAAAATTCTGGATCGTACCTTATCTAAAATAGGTAGTAAGGGAATTTTTACGGAGGAGCTTGAGAATGCCCTACGCTCTGGGGAAATAGATATTGCAGTCCATAGTGCTAAGGATCTGCAATCCAGCCTGGATGCCGATTTGGAAATCATTGCATTTACGGAACGTGAGCAGGTCCATGATGTTCTGGTTTCAAAAAAGAATATTGATATTGACAAGCCACTATTGATCGGCACTTCTTCTACCAGACGGGTTGCCCTGCTTAAACATTACTACCCTCACTTTCAAATCACAGATCTTCGTGGCAACCTGCAAACCAGAATGCAAAAACACGAAACAGGAGTATGCGATGCTATGATGCTTGCTTTTGCAGGGGTTCATAGAATGAAAATGTCCGATGATATCGCTTTCCACTTCCCTATTGAAAAAATTACACCGCCAGTCGGGCAAGGGAGTATGGCCATTGAAATTTGTAAAGATAAAATTGATTCCGGCAAGAAGGAGTTAATCCGAAAAGTATGTAATGATACCTCAACTGAGTATTGCCTGTTGGCCGAAAGGAGTTATTTGAAAACAATGAATGGAGGGTGTAGTATACCCGTGTTTGGACACGCAACCTTAACCGACAATCAGCTCACCTTAAATGCCGGCATTATTAGCTTGGATGGCTCAGAAAAAATCAACTTTACCCTCACTGAAGATCTCAATCATGCCACCGAGCTTGGTAAAAAAATGGCTGAAATTGTATTGTCCTCGGGAGGTAATAAAATACTGGAATCAATAAAGAGAAATTTGTAAACTAGCTAATTAATAGATTTTATAATGAAAACTATACTTCAAATTTGTTTGGCAATCACGGTACTTGCTTCAGCATGTTCAGAATCCAGCAATACACCTGAAACGGAACAAAGAGCTGACATTCCTGTTCAGGATTCTGACCTTAACCCGGAACCAAAACCAAAAAAGGACACACTCGCACCAGGGCAATATGTCAAAATCAGTACGGAGTTCGGAGATATGTATATTACACTCTTTGATGCTACCCCACAACATAAAGCCAATTTCATTAAACTGGTTGAAGAAGGCTTCTACGACAGCACCACATTTCACAGAGTAATAGATGGTTTTATGATCCAGGGCGGGGATCCTCTTTCTAAAGATCAGGACACTACTAATGACGGAATGGGCGGCCCGGGCTATACCATTCCGGCTGAATTTGTAGATACCTTAAAACATATACGAGGGGCCGTAGCCGCAGCACGGGACAATAACCCCGAAAAAAGGTCAAGTGGATCACAGTTTTACATCGTTGAAAACCATGATGGTGCTCACTTCTTAGATAGAAATTATACGGTCTTCGGTCAGGTTATACATGGCCTGGATGTACCCGACAAAATCTGCCTGCAAGAAACAAACAGCCTTGATCGTCCCAAAAAAAATATTTACATGACTGCTGAAATTATCGGAATCACAGCTGAGAATGAATAGTTGGAACAAAATTTGACTTCATTAATATTATGAGAATACTATTTCTACTAACCATCGTACTTGTCGGATTCAATTCCTTCGGACAGAAAAAGAAGAAGGATCAATTAGTAACTATTTCTACCGAGTTTGGAGACATCTCCTTATTGCTATACGATGAAACACCGAAGCACAAAGAGAATTTTTTAAAGCTGGCTAAAGAAGGCTTCTATGACAGCACCACTTTTCACCGCATCATTGATGATTTCATGATTCAGGGCGGAGACCCAAATTCAAAAGACAACAACCCAAACAATGATGGAATGGGAGGTCCCGGATATCAGATAGACGCAGAGTTCGTAGATAAACTAACACACATCAGAGGTGCTGTGGCAGCGGCAAGAAATAATAACCCACAGAAAAAGTCTAGCGGAAGTCAGTTCTATATCGTTGAAAAACACTCAGGAACACACTTTCTGGATAAGAATTACACTGTATTCGGACAGGTTGTCCTTGGATTGGATGTCATAGATAAAATTGCGGAACAACCTAAAAATCCTCGCGACCGACCACTAAAAAACATTTATATGACAATTACCGTTAAGGACATTAAAGCTAAGAAAGCAACCAAGCTTCTTGACGAGGCTATGAAAACTATTACTCCCTAAGGTTTTAATTAATTCGCGAGCTATGAAGAAATACATAATCCACTTATTTTTTTTGTTATTAATTGGACTATCGTTTAGAGTCAATGCCGGAGGAGCGGACAAGCCCAAGAAAAAAGATTTTTTGATCACCATAGCCACTGAGCACGGTGAAATAAAAATCATTCTCTACGATAAAACTCCAAATCACAAAAAGAAATTCCAGGAACTGGTTGAAGGAAATTATTTCAGGAGTAGCACCTTCTTTAAGGCTGTAGACAACTATTTCATTCAGGCAGGTGATCAGAAAGCGCAAACAGGACAATTGAGGGAAGAATCAGGCAATCCCCATAAAAAAGGAGCTCTCGCCTGCATGGCTACAATAGACCCGAATACGGAGGTAAAAACCTCCCAAATAACTCAGTTCTACATTGTCACTAACCCGGAAGGAATCACTTTTCTGGATAAAAACTATACCGTTTTTGGTGAAGTTATTCAGGGAATGGAAGTAGTTGATAAAATTGCAGCATTAGATAAAAACAAAGACTTCAATCTTTCCTCACCAGTCAAATTCATAATTTCGGGTGAAGAAATGAAAAGAAAGAAAATCACTAAGCTGACCGGTTATCAGTATCCAAATAAAGATGAGAAGTAAAATTCTTATAACCGGAGCTAATGGTTTGCTAGGACAAAAATTGGCCATCCAATTAATAGGCTCGACTAACTTCGACCTAATAGCCACCTCACTGGGGGCCAACCGAAATCCAGAGCTACCGGCAACCATGTATGCGTCCATGGATATAACAGACGCTCAAGATGTCAACAAGGTTTTTCAAAAACACCAGCCTGATATTGTCGTTCACACAGCAGCTATGACAAATGTCGATGCCTGTGAGCAAAATAAAGAGGAATGCTGGAAGCTCAATGTGACCGCTGTCCAACACATAGTAGAAGCTTGTAAAGCCAACAGCAGCTTTTTAATTCACTTGTCCACTGATTTTATTTTTGATGGTGAAAACGGACCCTATTCCGAGGAAGACAAACCGCTACCCATCAGTTACTATGGCGAATCAAAACTCGAAGCTGAAAACATTGTAATAAATAATCTTAACGATTACGCCATTGTCCGAACGGTATTGGTGTATGGTATTGTAGCAGACATGAGTCGCAGCAATATTATATTATGGGTAAAGAAAAACCTTGAAGAAGGAAAAGAAATAAATGTAGTAACAGACCAGCTCAGAACACCCACTTTGGCGGAAGATCTGGCAAAAGGTTGCATTCTTATTGCTGAAAAAAGAGCCAAAGGTATTTTCAATATTTCTGGAAGTGATCTTCTTACACCTTATGATATTGCGATAGCCACCGCTGAATTCTTCGACCTTGACAAGTCTCTGATTCACAAAGCTGATTCGAGTAATTTCAGCCAGCCGGCAAAACGTCCGCCTAAAACGGGATTCCTGCTGGAGAAAGCACGAAAAGAACTCGGGTACCAACCGTTAAGCTTTAAAGAAGGCATTGAGTTGATGAGCAAACAATTGCAATATGAGAATTGAGACCAAAGACATTGTGTTTACCAAAGGCAGGTTTTTCAAACTATTATTAGTAAGGTATTTAATCAAAAAAGTAGCCATCTATATGATCATGATCGCTACTTTGATTTTTTCAATATTCTATCAAAGTGAGCAGTATTTAGCTCACATTGCAATTGCAGTAATATTAGTAGTAATCCTCTATGAGATATATAATTTGTACAACTACGTTTCTTCACAAACAGCCCCGAAAAACTATCGCGCTTACAGCCTACTGATAAAAGATTCAGGTGTCTCCATTATCGAAAACGGAGAATCAAAAAAAATTAAATGGGACCAGTTTAAAAAATATCAAAGCTTCCCAGGAGGCCTCATTCTACTGTATGACCATGACTCAATGGTCTTTATTGACAAAAAAGCACTTCTGTCACCAAAACAATGGGCGGAATTAACGGCAGCTATTCGCGGCAAGTTCTGAGAAAATGTTAATTTTGGACCTTCATTAAACAGCAGAAGGATGAGAAAAAGCATTATTCTTATTTCTAGCCTTCTTTGTCTGATCAGCTTTTCAACCAGGGCGCAAGACAAATCGAAAGAGCTAAGTTTTTACACAGATACAGTATACACCATACAGCTTGGGGTCTTCAAAGACCTTGGCGAAATCAACGACAGTCTAAAGAAAAAGTATATAGACTTGTTGGGTTTCAAGTTTAATAATAATAGTTGGAGCATGGTCCCGGATGCCATGATTTACCAAAACTACGGAAACAGCTATACCTTTTCGGTAAATCAACAATTCGTTGTAGGAAAAGACACACTGTACTTTCAAACATATCGGCTGTACCACGGAGCCTTTACCAACCCCGACAGTGCCTTATCTTATGTAGCAAATTTTAAGGAATTCGGTCGTTACTTCGGTGACTTCAAGCTGGCTAAAGTATATCTACGCCAGGGAAAGGCAGGGCAACCGGATAAATTCATTTTCGAAACTGTCCCTCAGGAAAGTATTGATGCCTGGGCCAAATCTACGGTAGATGCCATCGGAACAGGCCTGTTTTTTGACCCCTTCGCTACGATAGGAGGGTATGACACCCGAATAATGGTTAGTGGTGAACCTTTAATAGATAAGCATGGTGGTGAGTTGCAAGTGAATATTCCATTCATCGTTGTTTGGCTTGTGGTAGGAGCTTTGTTTTTAACAGTCTATATGAGATTTATAAATATCCGTGGATTCAGACATGCAATCGGGTTAGTCTCAGGTAAGCATGACGACCCAAATACAAGCGGAGAAGTTTCTCACTTTCAGGCTCTTGCTACCGCACTTTCGGCAACAGTAGGCCTTGGGAACATAGCAGGTGTAGCCGTAGCAATCAGTCTTGGGGGACCGGGAGCAACTTTCTGGATGATCATTGCTGGCATGTTGGGTATGTCATCTAAGTTTGTTGAATGTACTCTTGGTGTAAAGTATAGAACCATCAAAGAAAATGGTGAGGTATCCGGAGGCCCGATGTACTACCTGAGCCAGGGATTATCTAAAAGAAATTTACCAAAACTGGGTCTGTTTTTAGGAGGTTTTTATGCGGTACTTTGTGTTTTTGGCTCATTTGGAGGTGGAAATATGTTCCAGGCCAACCAGGCATTTGCTCAATTCACCGAGCAGTTCCCTAGTATGATTGGCACCGGTCCATGGTTTGGTTTAGTGCTTGCCATTTTGGTTGGAATAGTAATCATCGGAGGCATCAAATCTATCGCCAAAGTAACCGAAAAAATTGTTCCTTTCATGGCAGTGCTATATGTGGTCACTGCACTGATAATTATCTTCACGAACTCTTCAGAGATCGGAAGCGCCTTCGGACTCATATTTGACGGAGCATTTTCAGCGGATGCCGCTAAAGGAGGGTTTATAGGAGTGCTAATCGTTGGATTCCAAAGAGCTGCTTTTTCCAATGAAGCCGGTATAGGCTCTGCCTCAATTGCTCACTCGGCTGTAAAAACTGATAAACCAGTAACAGAAGGATTTGTCTCGTTACTTGAGCCATTCGTAGACACTATTGTGATATGTACTATGACCGCTCTTGTAATTATTATAACAGGATACTCTGATAATCCCTACGGTATGGGAGGAGCACCGCTTACGTCAGCCGCTTTCCAAAGTGTCTTTAGCTGGTTCCCTTGGCTGTTAATGATTGCTATATTCTTATTTGCTTTCTCGACCATGGTATCGTGGTCATATTATGGACTTAAGGCATGGACATATCTTTTCGGGGAAAACAAAGCTGCAGACATTACCTATAAAGCGATCTTTTTGATATTTATTATAGTGGGAGCGAGCATCAATCTCAGTTCGGTAATCAACTTTTCTGATATGATGATACTGGCTATGTCGTTGCCCAACATGATTGGTATGATGATACTGGTGCCGGAAGTCCGAAAAGACGTCAGCCACTATCTTAAAAACTTGAGATCAAAAGGTGAAACCACTAAATGATCAGCTGAGAAAAACTTATGGGGTAAGTAAGAAGGAAGCCAATGGCATGCTTTGGTTAGTTCTACTGATCATTGTTTTTCTAGTAATCACAATTGCCATCAATTACCTTCCACGCGGCTCTAACATTCAGATTTCTGTGACGGAACAGAACAAATTGGATAGTTTGCTAGAGACTATGGATGGCAACTCAACACCTAATATCCTGCCCAGTCCTGATAGTTGTCACATTTCTACACCAATAAACCCCAATTCCTGTACGGCTGCAGAACTAACTTGCCTGGGATTACCTGAATATCTTTCTCAACGAATCATAAAATACAGAAAAAGTGGTGGCCTGTTTAGAAGAAAACAGGATTTGAAAAAAATTTACGGCTTATCCAATCAGCAATACGAAACCATTAAAAACCACCTGATCATCCCCATAAAAAACAAAACCCCTAAACCAAAGGACCAAAATTCAGAATACGCTACCAAGCAAACTGTACGTATTGACATCAATGAAGCAGATACCAGCATACTCAAGAAAATCAACGGAATTGGAGATGTTCTTTCAGAACGAATCATCAAGTTCAGAAATCGACTTGGTGGCTTTCATTCCATTGAACAGCTTTCCAAAGTATATGGCCTCAAGGGCAGACCTCTACGATACCTACAAAAACACGCATATGTTCATCCGAACTTTGGTGTAGCTCAGTTAAACATCAATGAAATTACAGTCTCCGCATTACGAAGCCACCCCTTTATTTCTTCTGACGTAGCCACCAACATTGTAAACTATCGTGATACACATGGCCCGTTCCATAGTATCGAACAACTACTTGAGCTTGGCCTTATTTCGCAAGTTGATTATGACGAAGTCGCTCCATACCTAAGTACTTGCTCCAATTGTGAATAACATCACAACAGTTCCCTTTTTAATTGTTTCTAATTGAAGTAATTTAAAGCAAGAGTTCTCGAGATTCCCCGAATGGAGAAGGTGCTGAAGTCATATCTGAAGAAGTTAACCAACCTAAGTAGTAGCAATAAATCGCTTTTACAGCTTCGTCTTTATGGATCACAGGATATTGATATCAATCAGTTTGACTTCCTCGACAATAAACCTTCCTTTGAAATTATTGAAGCCCTTATCACAGGCAAAAGTAAAATTACACTTTGCGATAACCTTGACAGCCGTAACGAAAAGGTCAATGAAGCCACTCGCACATTAAAGAAAATATACAGAAGGGAAAACTTCATATACGAAGAACGAGGTGCTCGCGACCTATACGTAGGTTGGCCATTTGTCCAAGGCAAGTTTATGGATGGCACATCGGTGAGGTGTCCACTTCTGTTCTTTCCCGTCAGCCTTGAGGTCACTCCGGGCAAATGGTATCTCAGGGTCCGAAAGGAGGTAAACATTACCTTTAACAAAAGCTTCCTGTTGGCCTACGGCCACTTCAATGAAGTAAAACTTGGTGATGAAATTCTGGAAAGAACATTCGATAACTTTGATGGTGATAGTCAGGAATTCCGAAATGAATTATACCAATACCTGAAAGATAGTCCTCTTGAAATAAATTTTAATCAGGAAATATTTTCAGACAAACTCCTGGATTTTCAGACCTATAAAAAGGATGAATACGACAGGTCCTATGGCAACGGGGAAATTAAACTAATCCCGGAAGCCGTTATCGGTATTTATGCCCAGGCAGGATCTTACCTGGTCCCTGATTATGAAAAACTGATCGACTCCGGAGAGTTTCAGGACTTGGAGGAATTCTTTCTACTACGTTCCAATCCCGAAGAAGAGGAAGATAAGCGAAACATCTACCGTTTCCTTAATCAGGTTCGGGAAGATCAAACTTTTACCCCCTTCGCATTTGATGCCTCACAGGAAAATGCTATCAAGGCAGTAAAAAAAGGAAATTCACTTGTAGTACAAGGACCTCCTGGCACAGGAAAATCTCAGCTGATCTGTAACCTGATCTCTGACTTTATTGCAAGAGGACAAAAAGTACTTGTAGTATGTCAGAAGCGTGCAGCTTTAGACGTAGTATACAATAGACTCAAAGAAAAGAAGCTTTCCGACTTTATAGGGTTGGTTCACGATTTCAAAAATGACAGGAAATCTATATATGAACAAATTGACAAGCAAATCGAACACATTGAGGAGTATAAGCAAATAAACAATAACCTTGACTCCGTCTTTATGGAACGGGAATTTCTTCAGTCAAGCAGACGTATTGATCAACTTACCGAAGAATTGGAAGAATTTAAGCACGCGTTATTTAGCAATGGCGAGTGCGGATACTCAGCCAAAGAACTCTATATGACTTCTGATCCTGAAAAAACCTCCGTCAACTTAAAGATGGAGTATCGGGAATTCACGGAAGACAGGGTCAATGAATTTGTAGAACTACTAAACAACATTTTCCCATATGCTTCAAAGTTTTACTGGAGCGACCATATATGGAAAAACAGAATCTCCTTTAAAAATTTCGGGATTACAGACCTCAAAGAAATACAACGAAAACTTGATGATATCCCTGAATTCTCAAAACAATTTGAAGCGCGCATTAAGGAAATTTTAAAAGACCCGATAACAGTCGAAGATAGCTCATGGGTACTTGATAGAGAAGAAACCATCAACCACCTTCTTAATATTCTTGAAGACCCGAAAGTATATCGGTATTTCCGACATATGCTTCACCAGACCATTGATAAAAACTGGTTCCTTATTAAGGAAAAAGCAGTATTTGAGTGCTACAAAGACATCAGTGTTGAAGAACAGATTCCTGTTGCCCAACTTGGGGAATATCAGGAGGCGCTAACTAAGGCTTTGAATGCGAGCACCAAATTTTGGAAATGGATCGGTTGGAATATCTTCAGCAAGGATAAGTACAAGATTAAACGAGCAATAGTAGCCAACAACCTGAGCTGGGGTAAAAAAGGCTTCAAAACCCTCGTAAAAAAGATAGACAACAGGCTTAACCTAGAACACAATATCACAGAACTGCTACAATGCGAGTGGCTCATTGACTTTCCTACGGACGTACACCAGCAAACCCTTATTGATTGGTTCAACGATCAGTCCATGGCGCTGGAAGCCTTGACCCTATCCGAAGACCTCAGAAGCTTCCGTGACTACCTCAAAATAGAAAATCATGGATATGCAACACTGAAAACAAAATTGCACCTGGTCATTAGTGAAAGTAAGAAGGCTGCCAAAAGAATAGAAGACTGGAAAAAACATTTGTCCTCCACTCAAATTTCCAGAATACTCAACGATCGTGCTATTGTAGGTGAATTTCAAGCAGCGATTAAAGATGATTTCGATTCCCTATGTGAGTTTGATAAACTTCGTGATCAAATGCTTGAAATTGAGTGGACCGTACTTGAAAAACTACATAATGAAGGTGGCCAAAATACTCTAAAGGGAATGATCGATGTTTTTCAGAACAGCATTAGACTGATGTGGGCTGACCATCTGGAAGCGAAATATCCCGCTCTACGGATTGTATCATCGCAGAAAATGAACCAACTGGAGCGTGAACTGCAAAAAAACATTAAATCCAAGCAGTCCAACAGCAAGGACATCTTATTACAAAAAGTAAGAGAAAAAACTTACGAAAACGTTGAGTACAACCGGCTACGGAACATGGTCACCTATCGGGATTTAAAGCACCAGGTTACCAAAAAGAGAAAAATATGGCCGCTTCGAAAAACTATAGCAAGCTATTCCGATGAATTATTCAATCTGATTCCATGCTGGTTGGCATCACCGGAATCGGTAAGCGCGCTCTTTCCTATGAAAGAAATGTTTGACCTGGTTATTTTCGATGAGGCTTCACAATGCTATGCTGAAAAAGGAATACCAGCCATGTTCAGGGGTAAGCAGGTTGTAATCACCGGAGATGATAAACAACTAAGTCCTAATGATCTTTACCAGGTACGCTGGGAAGAAGAGGAAGATGATGATGCACCTGAACTAGAAATAGATTCCCTCCTGGACCTCGCAAAGAAATATCTGATGGAGGTACAATTAATGGGGCACTACAGGAGTCGCTCACTCGATCTCATTGATTTTTCAAATAGGGAATTTTATAAAAATAGTCTGCGACTACTTCCTGACTTCAGAGATGTTAATGAACAACAGCCCGGAATCCAGTATGACAAGGTCGATGGTACATGGAAGAATAATGTCAATACAGAGGAAGCCGAAAGAGTTGTTGAAATCATAAAGAACTTACTTGGGAATGGCCAAAATGATATTGGTGTGGTCACCTTTAATTTCAAACAACAAAACCATATCATGGATGTGCTGGAAGAAACCTCGGTAAAAGAAAAATTCAGCATCCCTCCCAATCTCTTTGTCAAAAACATTGAAAATGTTCAGGGTGATGAAAGAGACATCATAATATTTTCTATCGGATACGCACCAGATTCCAGAGGTCGGTTCAATATGCAATTCGGAACTCTCAATATGGAAAAAGGAGAGAACAGGTTAAATGTGGCCGTAACGAGGGCCAGAGAAAAGATATTTGTAGTAAGTAGTATCCTACCTCAACAGATGAAGGTTGAAGAGACCAAACACGAAGGCCCAAAAGCATTTAAGCGGTATTTACAATATGCCTTTGATGTGTCAGAAGGAAAACACAGCCCGTCACAACCTTCGACTGAGGATTTCAAAGCCAACTGGTATCTAAAATCTAAAGTGCCAACCCTCATTAACGTAAACAACTCTGAAATCCACCTCGATACCGATTTGCCATTTGCTGATCTTACCCTCAAGGAAGGAAAATCCTATAAGGGACTTGTTTTAACCGATGATAATCTTTACCATTCAGCCCTATCAATGAAAGATTCTCATGCTTACATACCAATGAATTTAAAACGCAAAAAATGGAAGTTTGAACGCATTTACTCCAGAAACTACTGGGCCAATAAAGAGAAGTTAAGAGAAGAACTTCTTAAATCCCTCTCCTGATTATGATCCAACTGTTTACCATATACGTAGCAGTAAGGTCGTTTTTTTTTCCAATCTGCTCCGACAAAAAGCATAACGATTTTACCAATGCCAAACGTCATTATAAAATTTCACAGGTAGCCCGTATTGACGATGCACTCGATGAATGCTCCGGCTTGCAAAAGGTGCCTGGCAAAGACTTATTGTATGCCATCAACGATGGTGGGAATGGCGACAAACTTTTTATTATCGATTATCAGGGCAAACTCATAGACAAGGAACATGTAAAGGATAGTAAAAACGTTGACTGGGAAGACATCACGATTGATGAAAAAGGGAGAGTATATATTGGTGATTTTGGTAACAACCAAAACAAGCGAAAGAACCTGAAAATCTACAAACTCAATAAGTCCCTCAATGCAAAAGAAGATCTTGAGTTTAAATACAAAGACCAGGACGACTACCCTCCTAAAAAAGATAAAATGGATTTCGATTGTGAAGCTATGGCTTACAAAAATGACCGGTTGTATCTGATTTCGAAAAACCGTGGAACCAAGCGAGTCAAATTATACGAGTTGGATGCCGATGACAAGAAGCAAAAGGCCGATATAATTTCAACCATAAGACTAAAAGGGATGATTACAGGTGCTGATATCAGCCCTGATGGTAAAGAACTTGTGTTGTTGTCTTATGGTTTCATTTACTTTTTTGATATCAGCCAGGGAGTAAATTTTGACAAACCTACCAAGGTCTTGTATTATGGTAGATTAGGACAATCGGAAGGTATTACTTATGTCAATGATAATGAATTGTTCATTGCCAACGAGAACAGAAAATTGTTTTGGTTGAGGAAGGAATGATAGATTTCTACAAACTCTTAGTGTAGGATTGTTTATCATCTGAGACTCCCAAAAGAAGGACAAAGTGATTCAGCCACCGCCTTTTTTATAAAACACAGATAACCCAAGCACTGGTGCCGCCAGCACTTTATGGCCGGTAACAGGTACACTGACACCTCCGGAAATACCCCAATTTTTTCTGACATTATAAACGAGCTCGCCACCAAGGTTGAGGTACTCGAGATTATTAGCAAATAATCCTGTATTGTCTCCTCCGGCTCCAGGTTCACCATTGAAAAAAGATTCGATACCGGCTACTTTCGCTATAATTAAAAATTTCTTGTAGGTCCAACCAATTTCGTATTCATACCTAAATTCATCGGAAAAGCCTCTGGTCCGGTTGTTGAATCCGACTCCAGCTGCCATATAAACTGCTCCCAATGATTGGCCGGCCTCAACTTTCAACATCTGATTGAACTCACCATCACCAGTAAACAATAATGATTCGTGACTATTATTCCCCACCGGCAATCCAAGGGTAACGCCAACATTTAAGACTGTACTTCCTTCTGTAATCAAGCCGTATTTAGCACCGACATTGATATCTCCTATCCCATTGTACTCATCTCCCTCCTGGATGATATCTCTTGAGAATTTTCCTCTCGTGGCATTTAAGGTATTTCTAACGAAAAGAGGGGCATATAGGACTCCGGTAAGCTTTTTTGTGAACCCATACTCAGCATAGACACTACTCGTGTAATTGGAAACGGTCCTTATGGATGTCTTTTTGTGTAATTCATTATACCAAAAGCCAGAACGGGTTACCCTTTGTGAGAATTGAAAATAGCCAGCCTTCCATTTTTGAATCCAGCCTCCGGCATTTATCGAAAAAGTCGCAGTCAGTATAAGCAATATGGTTAAAACAAATCTTTTCATTTCAATCAAGGGTTGCATATCCGAATACTACTCCAAAGTCACAGTAAAAAACCACATACTGATAGTCGTTAATGTTGACTCCATCAGGTGGATAATAATAATTTTCTCCAACTATAGGAGAGGAGATAATATTGGGGGTAATTTGCGCAAAAGTGGCATTGACTGGAGTTCCTCCATTTTCAATTGCATATGAATTTGTAATCACATTTGCCAACAACATATACAACTTAGGTCCCGAGCCCACATCGGTATCAGCATGAAAGTGTATAACTACATCTCCGATTCCCGGGTCTTCCAATGATACGGTACCAATGGTCTTATAACTCGAGTAGCTATTATCAAATGTCCCCGTTCTGGTGATTACCCCTTGATCGAGGGACCAGTCCTGGGAAATTCCATTTGCACAAGCGGAAATTACAACAGGACCTTCATCATCACGAACAGCAAGTCCGGTTATTGAATCTATCTTTACGAGCGAAGTATCTGATGATTTCCAAAGAATAGTATACTCATTGGTTTCCTTACCCAAATCATCGAAGTACTGAGCTGTAAATTGAATTGAATCATTTATACCTAAGGCATTGGTATCGGGGTCAGCTGTTATTTTAATTGACTCGGGAATCAAGTCTTCAATCACATCCTCACCTATACATGCAGGAAGGATCACGATAACTAACAAATAAAAATACAGTAGGCGTCTCATCATGTTGCAAGTACTCAAACATAATAGATACCTGAACAAATAAGTATCGTCCGGGCGACAGTTACCAACGAATTGCGCGCCTACGGCATATACCTCTTCTCTGAGGACGTACAACTACCCTGGGCGCTGGGCGAACAGCTGGCCTCACCACTACCGCGGGTTGAGTTCGAGCAACGACTATCGTTCTTGGAGCACATGATGATAAAGAAAATAATACGGAACTAAAGATTACGGCCATCCATTTCATGGTTATTCATTTTAGTAATAACCTTAGGACAACCAGAAAGCATAATGGTTTAATGATAAGATACAATTAATTTTGGGTGGCTTCTTCTACTCTTAATCCAATTGAAAGAATATTCTCCAATGGATCATTATCACGCATTATTTGCTGTACACGGAATTGATACATCCCTGCTTTGTCAAACAGCTTTTTGCCAATAATGATTTTATACTGGTGTTGGAAAATCCCTTCTAAAGAACCTCCACTCTGTGTTTCTGCAATGGGCTTACCTGTTTTTGGGTCAAAAAGAAACATTTGATTCTCTTTACTTAAGATCACATTCCCTGAGGTGTCCTCTAAAAAATACTTTAGATAGAGATTGCTGTAAGCGTATTCCTTTTTGTTTCGGATGTTGTAGTAGAAATTATACGCCTTGGAAGGGTCTTCAATCTTAAATTGGAATGTGAGCACATTGCTCCTGACCCACTTAGCGTCAGGTATATCAATGTTTTGTTCATATACTTTTTTCTCATCCTTACCTCCGCAGGAAAGAAGTAACAATAAAAACGGTATGACGAGGCTGGATCTCACTTCTGTTGTTTTTTCAGTTTGTTGTTATGATTGGGATTTCCTCCTTTTTTCTTTTTCCTTTTCTTTTTCTTCTTAGGGTGCTGCTTGCTGAATTTATTATCCATTCGATCGAGGTCACTGTTTATTGCCTTAGCAACTACGTCAACCTTTTCTTTGTTAGCCTCCAGATTGAAGGGTTTATTTCCAGCGGCATTCATTTTGACAATTTCCTTCACCCTCTCAACATCCAGAGGATGCCAGTTATTATCGTCTTCAAAACCGAACCACATGAGCCGTTTGAAGATATCCGTTTTCATCAGGAAAGCCCTACCACTTTTCGTTTGCAGGGGTTTGTCAAGCTGAGGGATATCCTCCAAGGCATCCAGGTAGGTGTCCAGCTCATAATTCAGGCAGCACTTGAGTCTACCACATTGTCCGGAAAGTTTACTTGGATTAAGCGACAAATTCTGATATCGGGCAGCAGAGGTAGAAACACTTTTAAAGTCAGCGATCCATGTAGAGCAACACAATTCACGTCCGCATGAACCTATTCCGCCTAATCTTCCTGCTTCCTGCCGGAGACTAATCTGACGCATCTCTACCCGTATTTTGAATTCACGGGCCAGGACTTTAATCAATTCTCTGAAATCAACTCGATCTTCCGCTGAATAATAAAAAGTCGCTTTGGTATTGTCTGCCTGAAATTCGACATCGGAAAGCTTCATCTGAAGTTTTTGCTCCTGAATTATTTCCCGCGTGCGATACAGTGCAGACATTTCTCTGCTCTTAGCCTTCTCAAATTTTTCAATATCCCGATTTCCGGCCAGCCTGTAAATGATCTTTAATGAGTCGTCATTTTCTATGCCTTTGCGCTTCAGTTGTAATCGCACCAATTCACCCTGAAGTGACACATATCCAAGGTGATGCCCTGGCGAAGTTTCTACCACCACAGGGTCTCCGGTAGTGAAACTTAAATTATTTTCGTTTCTGTAATACTCTTTCCTTCCACTTTTGAATTTAACCTCAACAACATTGAACGGATTCTCTGGCTGCTGCATATCACTCAACCAGTCATATACATTCATAGTACCGCAAGAGGAACAACTTCCACTCTTCGAACAACCTCCGTTTCCACATGCTCCTGTCTTACAGCCCATTTCTAATTTTTTGCTGTTTCCAATAGATCAAATCCAATATCAGTTCTATAATACCGATCTTCCCAAGCCACCTTTTCAGCGGCCATTTTGGATTTTTGAAGTGCAGATTGAAGATCGGGACCTAAAGCCGTCATCGCTATAACCCGCCCTCCATTCGTTACAACATTATCTCCATCCAGTTTCGTGCCTGCATGAAACGGAATCACTCCTTCAATGTCTTCAAGGCCACTAATTACTTTACCTTTCTCATACGCTTCCGGGTACCCGCCAGCAACCAAAACAACGGTTGAGGCAGCTTCTTCCGATATATCGATACTAATCTCACCGAGCTTTTTATTAGCCGCAGCCTCAAAAATATCCACTAAGTCGGAGTTAAGTCGTGGAATGACAACTTCTGTTTCAGGGTCTCCCATTCGCACATTATACTCTATCACTTCAGGGTTACCATCGACATTCATCAGTCCGAAAAATATAAACCCAGTATAATCAATACCCTCTGACTTCAATCCCTCCAGAGTTGGTTTGATGACTCTCTCCTCAACTTTGTCAAGAAATTCCTTATCGGCAAAAGGAACCGGGGTCAATGCTCCCATTCCTCCTGTGTTCAAACCTGTATCTCCTTCACCTATTCGCTTGTAGTCTTTAGCTTCAGGTAGAAGAACGTAATTATTTCCGTCAGTAATGACGAAAACTGAAAGTTCTATGCCACTAAGAAACTCTTCAATTACCACCTTGGAACTCGCTGCTCCGAATTTCAGGTCCTGAAGCATTTCCGTGAGTGAAGCCTTAGCCTCATTAATATCTTCTGAAATAATTACTCCCTTTCCAGCTGCAAGCCCGTCTGCTTTAAGTACATACGGTGCCTTTATTTGCTCCAAGTAAGCCAACCCTTCTTGAAGTTCATCTTGCTTAAAGGTCTTATAAGCTGCTGTTGGAATTCCGTACTTCTGCATGAACTCCTTAGAAAAATCTTTACTTCCTTCTAGCTGTGCTCCTGCTTGATCAGGACCAATAATCTTGATATCAGACAGTTTTGCCTCGTTTTGAAAATAGTTGACAATACCTTTTACAAGTGGTTCTTCAGGTCCGACTACAATTAGTTCAATTTGATTCTCCAAAGCATAGTTGCCGATTCCTTCAAAGTCATTGACTCCCAAATCCACATTAGTAGCGATTTGAGCAGTACCTGCATTACCAGGTGCGACAAAAAGCTGATCGCACTTGGGACTTTGTTTTAACTTCCAGACAAATGTGTGCTCTCTACCGCCTGAACCAATTACCAATATGTTCATGAATTTTAGTCTAGTTTAAATCGTTCTTCCTCTGAATCCAATCTTCCAAAGTTACTTTCAAAATTGCGTTCTGGCAAGCCGATTAATTTGCAAATTCCGAAAGAAACTTTACACGCATCAACCTGATTTCTTCTTCTGTATAATCCTCACCCAGCTCCTCTATTGCCTCATCAAGGTCATCGGTTTCTGCGTTCATAAAATAATCATATATATCATCCTGACGGTCTTCATCCAAAAAGGTATCGATGTAATAGTCAAGATTCAATTTAGTACCTGAAAAACAGATATGCTCAATTTCTTCAATGATATCATTAATGCTTCTCCCTTGCGACTCAGCAATCTCTTCCAACTCTATTTTTTTATCAATATTCTGAATGATAAAGATTTTTTCCTTTGACTTGTTGACCTGTTGCTTCACATGCATATCGGCAAGCGTGGTGATGTCATTTTCTTCCACATACTCTTTTATGTGCTGCAGAAAAGGTGCTCCAAACTTGGCTGCTTTTCCTTGTCCTACACCATGTATATGGACAAGTTCATCACGTGTTGTAGGATAAGTTGTCGCCATCTCCTGAAGAGACGGATCCTGGAAAATTACATATGGAGGAAGACCCTTCTGCTGCGCGACAGACTTCCTTAACGACTTCAGTGACTCAAATAGCACTTTATCGTATGACCTCATGTCATGGTGCTCATTCAAATCTTCATCTTCATCATCCGAAACACTTCCGAAATCCAAATCCTTACTCATCATCACATCGACAGGCTTGGCAAGAAATGCCTTACCTAAATCTGAGATTTTAAGAACCCCATAATTTTCAATATCTTTTTCAAGGTATTCAAGTAACAGAACCTGGCGTATCAGAGAAGTCCATTCTTCTACACTTTTTTGACTACCCTTGCCATACACATCCAGCTCATTGTGCTTATAACTTAGGACGTATTGATTTTGTGATCCTTTTAGAATATTGGAAATATGGTGTACATCAAACTTCTGATCCGTTTGCTCAATGGCTCTAAGCACCAACTCCACCTCTTCCTTGGCATTCCACTGTTCCTTCGGATATTTACAATTATCGCACATGTCGGTGCAACCTTCGTCATCATAATGCTCACCAAAGTAGTGTAACAATTGACGCCTCCTGCAAACAGATGATTCAGCATATGCTGCAATTTCTTCCAGCAAGTGTCTGGCGTTATCTCTTTCAGTAACTGTTTTGTCCTTATTAAACTTTTCCAGTTTCAGAATATCCTTGAAACTGTAAAACATCACGCATTTTCCTTCCAGACCATCTCTTCCTGCTCTTCCTGTTTCTTGATAATAACCTTCCAGAGATTTTGGTGCGTCAAAGTGAATCACAAAGCGCACATCGGGTTTGTCGATACCCATTCCAAATGCAATCGTTGCAACGATTACATCAGCCTCCTCATTAAGAAATGCATCCTGATTTCGCATACGCACTCCTGGCTCCAGACCTGCATGGTAGGGAAGCGCATTGATATCATTGACTCTTAGGAACTCTGCAATCTGTTCAACTTTTTTTCTGCTGAGACAATAAATAATACCAGACTTCCCTGCGTTGGACTTGATAAACTTTATTAATTCTTTTTTGGCCGCCTTTTTAGGTCGAACCTCGTAGTATAAATTTTCCCGATTAAATGATGACTTAAACACGGTTGCATCATCCATTCGAAGGTTCTTTTGTATATCCAGCTGAACCTTTGGAGTTGCGGTAGCTGTCAGTGCTATGATGGGGAGATCACCAAATAGTTCGATGATGCTTCGAATTCTTCTGTACTCCGGCCGGAAATCATGTCCCCACTCTGAAATACAATGCGCTTCATCTACGGCAATGAAACTTAAATTAGCTTCCTTTAGAAAGGAGATATTGTCTTGCTTGGTTAATGACTCAGGTGCGACATAAAGTAGCTTTAAGGAACCATCAAGTGCTTCTCGCTTTACGCGGTTAATTTCTGATTTTGATAATGTAGAGTTCAGAAATCGAGCGTTTATGCCAAAGGAGTTCAGCTGGTCTACCTGATTCTTCATCAAAGCAATTAAAGGTGAAATCACCACAGCCACCCCTTCCGTAACTATTGCCGGCAGTTGATAACATAAGGACTTGCCTGCCCCAGTTGGCATTATGACAAAAGTATCATGCCCTGCAAGCAAATTTTTAATAATTGCTTCCTGATTGCCTCTAAATTCTCCGTAACCAAAATAGTGCCTGAGTTCTTTCCTGAGGTCCAGATCCGTGGGAGTTGATACGGTCATGATTATACAATAATTATGGAACTTTCTATCTTTGCCAAAATGATTTCCATAACTGACTGAGCATAAATTGAATTTACAAAAAAATATTCAATTAATAGCGAAACAAACGCTTATTAATGAATCGGAAGCAATCAAGAGATTATCTGATTTTATCGATGATCATTTCGAGGAGTGTATTAAGGCACTTTTGTCATGCAACGGTCGAATTGTGGTTACTGGTATTGGAAAAAGTGCGAATATAGCAGCCAAAATAGTTGCAACACTTAATAGTACAGGGTCTCCGGCCATCTTTTTACACGCGGCCGATGCCATTCATGGTGACCTTGGTATGGTTACAAATGACGATGTGGTGATCTGCCTTTCCAAAAGTGGTAATACCCCCGAAATCAAAGTTCTGGTTCCCTTACTCAAACGTATTGGTTCTAAGTTGATTGCTCTGGTTGGTAATACCGACTCCTACCTGGCTAATAACGCTGACTATGTATTGAACGCCACAGTAGAGAAGGAAGCCTGTCCCAACAACCTTGCTCCGACCTCAAGCACTACTGCTGCGCTTGCCATAGGTGATGCAGTTGCCGTGTGCCTGATGGAGGTCAGAGAATTTTCGAAAGATGATTTCGCAAAACGTCATCCCGGTGGGGCTTTAGGAAAGCAATTGTATCTAAAGGTAAGTGACATTTATTCTAATAATGAGCTTCCACTGGTTGACATTAATGCTAGTCTGGAAGAAGTTATTATGGAAATCTCATCGCGAAGATTAGGAGCAACAGCAGTTACTGAAAATAATGCTTTAGTAGGAATCGTCACTGACGGAGACCTCAGAAGGATGCTCAACACAAAAAAGGACCTTTCAGGTGTAACAGCAAAAGACATCATGAGTCCTGGCCCTAAAACAGTAGAAAAAGATGCATATGCTGCGAAAGCACTGAGCATCATGCAAGAAAAAAATATAACTCAAATTATTGTCGTAGATGGCCCCGAAGTAGTCGGCTTCGTACATCTTCATGACTTATTGAAAGAAGGATTAGTATAATGGAGAATAACTATGTAGTAATTATGGCTGGCGGTATCGGGAGCCGGTTTTGGCCTTTTAGCAGAACAAATAATCCCAAACAATTTCACGATGTACTGGGAACAGGGAAAACCCTCATCCAACAAACCGCACATAGGTTTCGAAACATCTGCCCCAACGAAAACATATACGTAGTTACTAATGCTGACTATAAGAATCTCGTAAAAGAACAATTGCCCTTTCTATCTGATGATCAGATTTTATGTGAACCAATTGGTCGAAATACGGCTCCATGCATCGCTTATGCAGGATATAAAATTTTGCAAAAAGACTCTCTTGCTAGAATTATTGTAGCACCATCAGATCATATTATTCTGGACGAGCAAGGATTCGAGGAAAAGGCAAAAATTGGATTAGAAGCCTGTGCCAACCAGGACATTCTCATTACTCTTGGTATAAAACCAAGCAGACCTGATACGGGCTATGGTTACATTCAATTCCTTGCTGAAGAGCAAAGTGGGCTCAATAAAGTCAAGACTTTTACCGAAAAGCCTGAGCTGGAGATTGCAGAAAAATTTCTCGAGAGTGGAGACTTCGTTTGGAATGCAGGGATATTTATCTGGAGTGTGGGTGCGCTTATTAAAGGTATAGAAGAGCATATGCCTGAACTGGCAGAGCTTTTCGCTGAAGGAGCACAATATTTTTATACCGAAAACGAAGAAAAATTCATTGCGCAGACATACACTCAATGCAAGAATATCTCAATCGACTACGGTTTGATGGAAAAAGCTTCCAATGTGTATGTGGTACTGAGCGACTTCGGATGGAATGATTTAGGAACCTGGAAATCTTTGTATGAAATACAGGACAAGGATGAAAATAAGAATGTGTTTGATGGTAATATTGTTTCCTATGACACCAAGAACTCCATAGTTAAAACACCAAAAGAAAGGCTCGTTGTTGTTGAAGGGCTTGATGGATATATCGTTGCAGAATATGATAATGTACTCATGATATGTCGCAAAGACCAGGAACAAAGGGTGAAAGAATTTGTTTCTGATGTGAAGGCAAAAAAGTTATCGGAGTATTATTAGGTAGGCATAATAGAATCACTACCATTAAGTTAAGTCCACTTTGTCATTGCCGTCAGAGTTCGAACGGAATACTGTGTAAAGACCAATGACAACCAACTTTTCGGTGCTTAATTTAATAGCATTGATTGTGAATTAGAGCTCTAGTCCGATTCCCCGATTAAGGAAATCCAGAAAAGGTTTGAGCTCTTTTGCTGCGGTTATAATTTCTTTGTTTAGAGCTTGCTCGTCTTTAATTACAGAGTCCTCTATCTCGTGCAATACCAAGAAGCTCCTATTTTTTAATATATCAATATCAGGATGATCCTTAGGATAACCCTTTGGAGCCGTTTTCAGTTGATCGCCAGACCATAACTCAGGAAAGTATTTTTTGAAAGACTTCGACCGTATGATGCCTTTGAACTCATCCACGTTGTAGTCAATCTCTTGCCTGATATCATGAACGACTTTGCCTTCCGGATGATAAACTCCTCCTGCAAACATTGATTTATTTCCGGGTTCAATATGCATATAATACCCGGCATATTGAGACTTCCGTCCTCCATAGCTTATGGCTGCACCGAAGTTGGTTTTATAAGGAGTTTTGTCTTTGGAAAACCTGACGTCTCTATATATGCGATAGATGCATTTCTTCGGCTCCAGATTCTTTACCAGTGGATCAGACTTTGAAATATCGTTGATGAGGTCAGCTACAAAAATTTCAAAATCCTCCTTTAATGATTGATAACGTGGCTTGTGCTTTTCAAACCATTCTTTATTATTGTTGTTATCAAGTTCTTTGAGAAATGTAAGAAGTGCCGCAGTATCCATACTCGAGTATAATTAACGTATTCAGAACAAAAGAAAAACCAGATAAGGTTCTGATTGCTTAAAACTAGTCCTCCCAGTACTCATTCCCCTGCTTATCAATGTATCCCCATTTACCTTTGTAACTAACGAGAGCAAGACCATTATCAAAGTTATTTACTATGTCATATTTGAGTGGTATTACTTCTACTCCTGCTTGATCTATAAAACCCCATTTTAGGTATCTTCCCCCTCTTACCGGAGCAAGCCCCTCCCTAAAGCTACCTGCTGAATAATACTTGAATGGAATCACAGTTTCGCCTTCCTTGTTGATATATCCCCAGTCTCTTTGGGTTTTTACTGAAGCAAGACCTTCACTGAAGTTACGCGCAAAGGTGTAAGCAGGCTGGATAACTTCTTCACCATTTTTATCAATATAGCCCCAAAGAGGTGGTCCCAGATCAACCTTCTTCATAACCATGGCATAACCGTCTGTAAAATCTCTGGCAGCCAGGTAGTCGAAGCCTGTAATCTCATTCCCTTTCTTATCTATGTATGCAAAGTACCCGTTGATTTCAACTGGTGCCAATCCTTCGAAAAAATACCACACCCGATTGTACTTTTTAGGAATTACCGTTTGACCCTTGGGGTTGATAAATCCCCACTTCTTAGCAGGTGTCCAATAAACCTCAACTCCCTTCTCCTCTACGGCCACCGGAGCTAAGCTGTCGTTGAAGCTTTTTGCATTGATATATTTAATCTCGATGGCTTCTTTTCCCGCCTTGTTTAAGAATCCATACTTACCCTGCAATTGCACACAGCCTAATCCATTATGGAAATCTCCAGCTGACTCATACATGGTTTTAATCACCGCCCTACCACTTCTGTCTACATACCCCCATTTTTCAATTCGTGCCGAATCAGGCCCTCTATCCTGACGTACGGCTACCATTCCCTCACTGATCCAGCGAACATCATCATACCACCGCGCAATAAGTCTTTTACCTTGTTTTGAATAAAGATTCCATTTAGTGTCTTTTTTTACTTTTATCAAGCCCTGTTCAGTGTTGTATAGTACTTCATCAAACTCAAAAGGAAGGACGTTCTCATCAGATCGGTTAATCACACCGTACTTTCCATCTTGTTTCACTGTCGCCAATCCAAGGCTATTGAACTTGGAAGCGTCCTGATACTTAGTTGGAATTAACGTTTCTTTAGATGAATTAACATATCCCCATTTGTCTGCTTTACGATAGGGAATAAGCTCAGAGGACTGACCAAAACAAAAAGCTGTCTGCAATACAGCTAATAACAACAACCTAATTTTCATAATAACACCTGTTTAACCCCCGAATATAATTGTATTTGTAGACGGGATCAAAAAGTAAACGTGTGATTGAATGGTTTCATTATGTTTTCAAATACATAGAAAAACCAAAAAAGGCCCCAACATGCACTTAATTCAGTATTCCTAATAAAATTATTTATTGTACTTTATTTATTTTTTATATGATTATTTTTATTTGAAATCGCAAAACAGCACAAAAATGGTCTAAATATTACCCAATCGTCAGTTAATTATCTTATTGAATTACAGTGAGTTAAATAATATTATAGGCAATTGTGACTCATAAATGTTGTGAATACAACTTATATCCCATTAATTTGTTTACAGTTTTTAACCAAAAACCAAATTAGAAAATGAGAAAGGTATTTTTAACACTAGCTATGGGAGCCATGGCTATGTCATATTCTGTAGCACAGGATATGGAGGAAGCAGCTGATATGGATGCTGACGTTCTAACATCAAAAAAAGGTGTTCCTATTTTGCCTCAGGCAGACGACTATTCTATTTCACTAGATGGAACTCCATTTCTTGATTACTTCGGTAACATGTTGAACCTTGGTGGTAACACTGCTCCAAGTGCAGCATTTACTTCACTTCAAGGAAGTAACCAAGCTATCATAGGAAGAAAATTCGTTGATGCTAATACTGCATATAGAGGTATTGTAAGAATTGGATTTGGTTCCGAGACTTATAAAAACTCTGTTGCTGAAAACGGTGCTACAGGTGGTGAAACTGTTGATGACAAATTAACTATGTCTTCAATGGACATCCAACTTGGTGCTGGTCTTGAAAAGAGAAGAGGTAGAGGAAGACTTCAAGGTTACTATGGTGCACAAGCATTAATAGGAATTTCAAGCAGCGGGGCGAAAGCTGAATATTCTAACGGAATTGATCCTGCGGAGAACAACACATACACTGATTGGGACTTTGTCAACGGTGGTGTTGCTGGTGCTGACCAAAACGCAAACTTTGCAGGTGCAACTAGAAATACTCAGGTAAAAAACGGAAGCAGCATAACATTTGGTGTTGAAGGTTTTGTTGGTGCTGAGTTCTTTGTAGCTCCAAGTGTTGCTTTTGGTGCTGAATTCTCTTGGGGACTTTCCCTAAGCACAGCTCCTAAAGGTGAAACCACTAGCGAAACAGTTAATGGTACCGTAGATGGCACAACATCTACTACTACAGCTTCATACACTGGTGCGACTCCTTCGATCTTTAGTTTCGATACAGGGGTATCTGCAATCAGAATGTCTGTATTCTTCTAAGAAAGAATATCAAAACATATAGAAAACCCTGGCCTTTGGCCGGGGTTTTTTTGTGCCTTACACTGAACCCTTATGGATTTCGTTTGTATTATGAATCAAATAGGCAAACATTTTTTATAAGCCATTCAGGTTCTTATTTTTGCACATACTCAGAAATAGCTATGCTAAGATCATTTTTACAACTTTCCATTCTTATTCTATTTTTGTCTTCCTCTTGGGCACAGGCACAACCGAGCCCCCATGATGAAATTGATTTCAATAATTTTGACAAACGATATCTTGAGCATTTAACCAAGATCAAAGTGGACAGCGTACGGATTGCCCATGGACTCAAGCCACTAGTCAACGATTCCTTACTATACGTAGCTGCCTGCGATCATTCCAATTATTTGCTGAAAAATAACAAGACAGGCCACTACCAGGACAACGACATTAAACATAGCCCACAGGACAGAGTGGTTTATTACGGTGGTCACGAATATCTTTCCGGTGAAAATGTGATTAGTTCTTTTGTTCATAAACCAGTCAAACCAAAACAAAAAAGGGATAAAAAAGGAAGAATAATCAAACAAGAACCCAAAACCTACAAGACATATGATCAGCTGGCAACTGCCTTATGTCATGGCTGGGTCAACTCTCCACCGCACTTTGCCAATATGAGAAGACCACACTGGCAACTAACCGGTCTATGCATCGAACTCGATACTGAATCCAAAGTAGTCAAAGGGACCCAATTATTTGGCTACATCCCCCTCAAGTACGAATTTGACGAAAACAAGGAAATGTTTCCTTACTCTGACTACGAGCCTGAACCCCCGATTTCCAGTTTCGATCATCCTGAGGTTCAAAAAATCGACTACCAAAGAAAACTTCCTTTCAAACTCAAAGCTCCGAAAAAGATCAATAAAAAAATGAAGGAATTCATTCAGGACGTTCAAAGTGGCGAGTTTTACAGAGGCCGACACGGAAATACGTTTACCCTGACCATGTTCAAGCCAAAGGTGATCGAAAAAGTATTTAAAAAGAAAAAGAACGGAGTCGCCATTGAAATTGTAGAGTATAAGCCTTACCACTGTGGCAACCCGGATTACTATCTGGAGCCTAGTCGTAGAAACAAAAAATCCCCGCTCAAAGGACAAATCATCGAACCGATTTTCAAAAAAGAACTACTGAAAGGTTTTGATCCGGAACAAGATGAAATGCACATTGCTGACATCGGAGTAGATCCACAAAACTATACCAGCTACCCCGAATTCAATCTGATCTTCATCTATAAAAAGAAAATTGCCTACGTAATGCACTTCGTAGGAGCTTGTGGCAGTCCATACGAGCTTTATAAAAAACAGGAAATGTACCCTGGATTTATTTCAGGCCCGCTGGAATTTGAAACCTTCCTCGACAGCGCGACTATCAAAGTAGATTTTAAAAGAAATCAAACAACACTGGATAGCGTAGAGTTTCAGGCAATTCGTGACTCAGTACCACGCGAACAAATCAGTATTCATAAAGTCGTAATCAATGCGTTTTCATCAATCGAGGGCAGCGAAGAGATCAATCTTAGCTTGATGAAACAACGTGCCGACAATATGGAAGAAGCCATGTTGCCTTACCTCAACGACTCAACAAAAATCGAGAAATACGCCAAAGAAAACTGGGACTTGTTCTACGAACAAACCAAAACCGGCCGATTCAAAAAGCTAGGAACATATGATAAAGCGACTTTAAAAGAAATGCTCTCCGACACCATAAAGCGAAAAGTGCTCGATGATATGCTTTTCGAACAGCGTGTGGCGGAAATAAAGCTGACTTACACCTCTACAGTCAAGGATTCTGCTCAATATATACTGGACTATTATAACTCACTGGTCAATAATATGAGGTACCGCAAGAAAGCCAGTTCCGAAGAGGAAGAAATGTTGAATTGGTGTCATGCTTTCCTGTATGACCAATTCAAGAAAGGAAATATGGATACGAACACGTTCATCAATATGAACATTCCGGATTATGAAGAATTGTATCGCCTCATGGGTAACCACGCCTGGGCCGAATATGAAACCTATAAAAACACTCCCGGTTGGGAGCCAAGTTCTTCTTTCCTCAAGAATTTAAAGAGATCAGGTGTTTCAAGGCATGCAACAGCCCTCTATCAATATAATATGCTTTCATTCTTCATTGACAAATGGACTGAAGACCGAATTGCCAGAGGGTCCTTAAGCCCGGAAGAAATGACAGAAGTAATTGACAGCCTGAAAGGAACCACAGATAAGCGCTTTGACCTAACTCAAATGTTACTGAACTTTCACTTCAAGGCAGCCTATTATTATTTTCAGGAGCTGGATTGGGAAAATCGTGACAAATCAGCAATGTTTTTGTTTCAATATTATAGGCAAAAGCGACTCGATGATGCTACCGCACTTAGTTTAGGTCGTGCTTTCACGAATCTTAGACGAGGCGATCTGGGGGCGATGCTATTAGCTCCTTATGCATTACGCGAAGACCCAAATCATGATATTCTGGCACTATACCTGAAACTTACCTATAAGCCAGTTGATACCGGACTGGATGAAGGATACTACAAATATCTGATCAGCACCTATAACACCCTCGGACAAATTGATTGGTGTCAGCTTTTCTTGTCAGAATGCAGCATCAGTTTTCAGGCCTTTGACTATGAACCATTACGCGATTTCTATTGTGCTAAATGTGGATCAGTAGATAACGAGGCCACCAAAAGCATGAAAGAGGCTATGAAAAAGGCGCATAAGTAACTTACTCTCTTATTATTGCAACTGGCAATAACTGAGAGAATCGAATCGGATTACCATTGGAAGTTGCTGGTTTCCATGTCGGCATATTTTCAACACAATATTTTGCTGTATCATCAAAGCAACTAGAATCAGATGGCCTTTCAATAGTAACGTTGGTAACCGTTCCATCTTCCTCAACGACAAACTTCAAAATAACCCTTTCACGGCCATCAATAGTACTCAAACAACTGTTCGGGGCATTAGACATTACACACCCCTCTAAATATCTCCGCATTCCAACATCCCCACCCGGAAACTCCGGCTGCTCATCAGAAAAATTGTAAATGGCACTGTCCACAGGTATTTCCTTCTCAATAGATACTTTACTCCGCTGTCCTGAAACACCATGGTTGAAAAGACAAACAAGCAACAACAGAAACTTGAATTTAAAAAATGCCATTATATTCTTATTTTTAATCTGGCCAACACAAAAATTTATTCAAGTTAAACTATATGCCCGGCAAGCGCAAACAGGAATTGAAGGAGCTCTCTGACGCTGATTTATTGGCCGAGTATAAAAAAAGCGAAGATGGCGTCTATGTAGGAGAACTATTTGAAAGGTACACTCACCTGGTTTATGCCGTAAGTATGAAATACCTCAAAAACGATGAAGATAGTCGGGATGCTTCCATGCAGGTATTTGAAAAGCTATTTGAAGACATAAAAAAACACGAAATTGCTAACTTCAAAGGTTGGCTCGGAATGGTTACCCGCAATCATTGTCTGATGCAATTACGTAGCGCAAAAGGTCGTGTACACCGGGATTCAAAAGAATTTGAAGAAAAAGACGGAGACGTTGTGCAAATGGACACATCCCTGCATCTTAATGATACCAACTCCAGAGAGCAGCAGCTAAACCGGCTTGAATATTGTATTACACAACTCAAGGACGAACAAAAATTATGTATTGAGTTGTTCTATTTAAAACAGCAGTGTTATCAGGAAATAGCCGATAGCACCAAGTTTGATTTAAAAAAGGTAAAGAGTTACATACAGAACGGAAAAAGAAATTTAAAAATCTGCATGTCAGATAATGAAGTCGAGTAACGACCATATTGATAAAATATTCGGGCAAGAAAACGTGCTCTCTCAGGATATGCTTGAAAAGTACCTTAATGGGGAGCTTTCTCCTCAAGAGATGCATGAGGTAGAACGCATCATGATCGAGAATGATATCTATGATGATGCACTTGAAGGCCTGGAACTAATGCGGAATAATCCCGCTCAACACAGTAAAAATCTACTCGACATAAAAGCTGCTGTGCCAGGTATAGTAGGTGTACAAGAAACAAAGCATCGTAAATTGTGGCCAATCGCAGGTGGTATTGCCGCTAGTATCGCCCTTATTATTGGTCTTGTCTTCATTTTCAGCAAGGAAGAGCAAACCAATGCTACAGCTCACTACTCTTCAGAAGATGTAGGTTCAACCTCAAAAAAACAGACAGAAGCCGAAGAAGAAATTGCCATTAAGAATACTGACAAGTCACTCAAACAGAAGGAGGAAAAAGAAACGGTTCCGGAAGCAAATGACGCGGCCATGTCATATGAACAATCAAAACCGATAGTGCGGGAATCAGGAAATGAAAAAGATGAGGTCGTCCCTCTTGCCGAAGGAATTGCTGATGTACAGGTCATGGAAGCTGAAGAAGAAACAGAACCCGGTGAATCAACCGAGGAGTTGGAAGTAGCTGAAAAATCAGCCATTGAAAAAGAATCCCTCAATGACAATTTTAGGCTTGAAGAAGAAAAGACCTCTTATTTCGATGCACAAACGGAATCAAGTAAGGGCTTCCTTAACAACAAGAACACAGAATACAAATCAGTAATTGATTATGAAGCACTGAGTCAAGAAATGCTTTCATTGTCTGACCCTGCTGTCGTTGCAATGGTTGAGTCCAATGAAGATTCAAAAAACGTTATTCCTATTGATAAGTCTGAACTCAGGAAAGGAGGAAACAATGGGGGTAGAAAAAGAAGAAAAACAAGTGTTAGCCAACCCAATTACCGCAATGATTCGTATCAGGCCCGGTCGCAAAACAAAAAGGACCATTCTGGCAAAAAGAAAACAGCTGATGATATTGCCGGAAGGCAGGGGCCCAACCTGCTCGAAGATGCTGACCATAAATTTGCCATAGGTAATTACTCTCAGGCGGCCAGCCTCTATGAGTTGGTTCTACAGCAACAACCTTCTAATGCGGGTGTATTGTACAATACGGGAGTATCCTACATCAAAACCAATCAACCGAAATTAGCTATCAAAAAACTATCTAAAATTAAGAATGACAAAAAGCTGGGCAGTGAAGCTACCTGGTATCTGGTGATTGCCTATCTCAAAAATCAAAATGAAGAAAAGGCAAAGTCTCTGCTGAAAGAGCTCTCTACGGATAAAACATTTGGGGAAGACGCCAAAACCATGCTGGCAAAGCTTCAGCAAAACTAAGCCAAGGCAACTTCTATTTTCTCCTTTACAGCTTGAAATTCTGAATCATTCAGGACAGGCTTATAAACCAAATTGTTTGTTCCATCAACATCTACCCATGACTTGCAACCGGCCATCTCCGGGGTCATTTCAACAATCAATGGCTGACTGAGCTGATAGACCCTAAGAATCATACAATAAACCTTGTTGGGGTTCCATCTATTGAACCGCTCCATCACGACTTCTTCTGTCCATATATGAAGTTCCTCCAGCTTACGCAATGCTTTGATATCAGTCACCTCAACAAAGCCTTCTACCTTGGCCATGTACCGAACCTCTACATTTAACTGATCCTGCTGATAGACATCCTCATCAATCGTTATAGACCCCTTTTTTATTTTTTCTTCCGCCTGATGAAACAAGGTCGGCAACAGCAAAAATTCTTGGGCCTCCAACTCAAAGCTGCCACCATCTTCATGTATTCCTCCCTTTCGCAAAATCAACGCTTGCGTTCCTGTACCTAAGGCATGAACGATATGCGACCAGTCCTTAAACGCTTTCATCACCCTTATCCGTACTTTTCATAGGTGGGTCAGGCAGTGGCTCACCATCCATCACATTCACAATCTTTATGTTTTTACGCATTAGGTCTTCTTCCTTATTGCCACTTATCATCAAGCCTATCATCATCATTAAATTCGTCCCAATAATAACCAGGGCCAGCACACTCTCACTGAACGGCACAATATTATGGTGCTCCTTTAATTGTTGAAAAAGGAGTATGGTCACCAAACCACGTGGTGCAATAAGCATTTGTGGGAAAATACTTCCACTTCTTACAAAAACGAGCAAATTAAGTCCACGAGTAATAAAAATAATCAGCAACACCACCCCACTTATAGCCAGGGCCGTGGGGTCAAATAGTCCATCAAGACTAAGCGTCATACCAAAGGCAACGAAGAAAAAGGTCCTTATCAAAAAGGATGTTTCAAGTGTAATTAATGTAAACTCTGATTTTATAGCACCGATCTTAATTGGGTCGATAAGCCTGCGGAGAAATCCCCTGAAAAAGATGTGCGTATTATTCAATACCATTCCAAAAATCAGAATGATCAGTAATGCAGAGTAATGCAGGTATTCCCCCACTGCAAAAAGCAAGGCTAAAATTGACAGAAAAAGGAAGAATTTAATCTCTGTTTTAATTTTGTGAAAAACATAGACCAGCAGGTAGCTCAGTAAAATTGAAAACACTACAGAAATTAAGAGATCAGCAGCAGCCGGAGCGGCATATGACTTACCAGTTGTTGGGTCATACACCCAAAATTCAAAAAGCATAATCCCAAAGATGTCTGAAAGTGTAGATTCCAACACCATAAATTCCTTTTTTGCTGGAATGAGACTATGCACACTAGGAATCACAATGGCGCTACTGACTACTGACAATGGTATAGAGCTTAAAAACGCTCTTCCAAACTCAATGTCATCGTACGCGACAAAGACCAAGGCGATCAATGAATTTGTAATACCGAGTATGATTAATGAGGAACCGCAGGCAGCCGCTATTAATTTTATCTTCTTTCTATGAACTTCAAGGTCTAGTGCCCCTTCAAGTACAATCATCATCAGTCCCACAATGCCTAATAGCCGCAATGGTCCAGCTAGGCTTGGAATAGGAAATTCCAGATACCTTGCCATATACTGAATTGCAACACCGGTGCCCAACAAAAAAATTACAGCAGGTATCTTGGTGTACTTGGAAAGCTGGGTAAACAGATAGGAAAATATCACCAACCCACTGAAAACTATAATTATGACGTACGGATTCTCCATTGTAAAGGAATTACAAAATCAAATAACCCCTATTGAGGGATATTTGTTTGGATAAAGGTATAAAAAGGAAGAGGACTATTTGTCCTTTTTTGGCATCGTACCAAAAATATAGTCCCAAATCTGTGATGACACACCGAAAACCACTTCATCATCTTTGTAGTGGTGAATAGCGTGATTTAACCACAACCCTTTGAGAAAGTTATTTGGAGGAGGAAGTGCATGTACTAACCAATGAACACCCAGATAAAGTGCATAGCCTACATAAATCCCTGGCACAAAAGCAAAAGCTCTGTAGCCCATTATTAAATAGAATAATCCTATGAAGGCTGCACCCAAGCATATACTCAACACTAACGGCATTGCAAGCGTATCTTTGTCTTTAGGATATTCATGATGGATGCCATGAGCATTGTATTGGACAGTCTTTCTTAATTTAGTTCCGATGTGCATATGAAAAACCCATCGGTGCATCATATACTCTACCAAGGTAAAAAAGAACCATCCACCAAAAAATAATCCGATTGTTTCAAGAGGAGCATACCCCCACTCAAAGAAACAAAAGTACAGAAGCACCGCAGCAGCTGCATTATAAAATACTACAGGTTGCCACACGGGAGTTCGCGAGAAAAATTCAACCAATCTGTTTTTGAACTTTTTCTCCCTAAGCGTACTCTTCGCTCTGTAATGCGGTCTTGGTTTAGCTTTAAGTGTTTCTGCCATTCGGATTAGACTTTAACGGGTCAAATTTACTGGAATTTGAGGTAAAAATGAATTTCAACTTCAAAAAATCCTGTTTTTATACAGGCTGCGCCTGAGCTACCCGTTCGTATATCGCCTCATACATGGGTAGGATTTTATGAATATCATACTCTTGTGCTCTCTTGGATGCATTAGCCTTGAATGTTTCCAGGTTCTCTTCACTCAACACCGTAAGTGCATTCTTCACCATGTCATCCACATCTCCAATATCACTACAGAATCCGGTAACACCATCAAGGTTGAGCTCAGGAATACCACCGGCATTTGAAGAAATTACGGGTACCTGACAAGCCATGGCTTCTAATGCCGCCAACCCAAAGCTTTCCTGCTCTGAAGGCATCAGAAACAAATCTGCAACAGAGAGTACTTCATCTACCGCATTTATTTTACCCAGGAACCTAAGGTCATCACAGATACCCAGATCACGGCACATATTCTCAATATTCTTACGCTCAGGACCATCACCTATCATCAACAGCTTGCATGGTATCACATCCCTTAGCCGTTGAAAAACCAATGCAACTTCCTCCACTCTTTTTACCTTACGGAAATTGGAGGTATGTACGAGCAGCTTTTCTCCATTGGGACATATCGCTGTTTTGAAATGTTCCTTTTTCTGTTTTTTAAAGCGATCCAGATCAATGAAGTTAGGAACAACTTCAATTTCTCTTTTGACCTCAAAGAGTCTTTCTGTATCGGCTTTTAGGAATTTTGATACTGCTGTGACGGCATCCGAGCCATTGATACTGTAGGTGACTACTGGTGCATACGAAGCATCTTTACCTACGAGTGTTATGTCTGTACCATGCAGTGTGGTCACCACCGGAATGTTTTTCCCTTCTGATTTTAGAATTTCTTTGGCCATCAGTGCAGCAGCCGCGTGTGGTATAGCGTAGTGAACATGCAATACATCAAGTTTTTCATACTTTGCTATACTGACCATATTACTGGCCAGTGCTAACACATACGGAGGATGCTGAAAAAGTGGATATGTTGAAATATCCACCTCATGATAAAACATATTTGCGCTAAACTCTTCAATTCTGGCCGGTTGAGCATAAGTAATAAAGTGCACCTTATGACCTTTTTCAGCCAGTCCTTTGCCTAGTTCCGTTGCTATTACCCCACTACCACCGTAGGTGGGATACCCTACCATTCCAATATTCATTAGTTTTTTTTCTTTTTCTCGTACTCAAAGACTGACTCATATATTGCATCATGAATTCTAGTCCTGATATTGTACTCAATTAATTTCCTGTTTTCCGCTACAGGGTGTACCCGGTTCGATAAGAAAATATAAATCAGATCAAACTTAGGATCGACCCAGGCACCGATTCCGGTAAACCCTGAATGACCAAAAGTGCTCGAAGAAGCCAACTGAGATGTTGGGCCACCTGACTCGATTTCAGGCTTATCAAAACCCAGACCTCTTCTGTTGCCATCAAACTGCCGAGCCGAGAACTTTTTAATGGTCTCTTCATTAAAGTACTTTTGGCCTCCATAAGTTCCCATGTTCAGATACATTTGTAACATTTTTGCTAAATCTTCGGCATTGCTAAAAACTCCGGCATGTCCGGCTACGCCTCCCATCATTGCGGCACCCTGATCATGCACAGTCCCCCAAATCAGCCTCCTCCTGTAGGTACTATCAAATTCTGTCGGGGCAATTTCCTGAAGTGAATGATTGAATGTGGGGTTATAACCGAGTGTTTTCAACCCTAAGGGGCGATAGAAGTTCTGCGTAACGAATTCGTTTAATTCCTGGGAGATCAGCTTCTCTACCACTCGCTTTACCATATAAAAGGCCAGATCGCTGTACTTGTAACCGTATGTTTTTTCTCCTCTACCCAGCCGAAGCAACTTTGAGTCACGTGTCCATAGCCACAACGAGTCCTCCATGGTAGTCAGAGTATACAACCCTGGTACAAGCACATTACAATAAAGGCTATCCTTCTGCCAGGTGCAGTAATACCTTTCACTGAGTTCACCCTCATCCTCTGTATTTTTCCAATGTTGTAAATATCCAACCAATCCTGCCTGATGAGTCAAAATATCTTTGATAAGCATATCCTCTTTATTAGTACCCTTCAGGTCTGCGAGATAATCGGACATTCTCTTATCAATATCTACTTCTCTTCTTTCTTCCAAAAACATAAAAGCTGGCAAGGCGGAGACTATCTTTGTCACGGAAGCCAGATCATATATGGTGTTTTCCGTAACGGGTTTTTTCTTTTCATAAGTATAGTAACCAAACCCTTTGCTGTAAACAACTTTTCCTCCCCTGGCTACTAACACATAACATCCTGGAGTTGCTGAATCGGTAACAGCTTCCTGTGCAATGCTATCAACTAACTGCAAAGATTCTGAATCCATACCTACAAGTTCCGGTAAGGAATAACCCAGCCTCTGCTTAGACTTCAGAACCACACCATCTCCTGCTTTATGAACTTCTCCTGTTGTCACCGGCAGTTTACCTGTTGTTCCTGTAGCACCAAATAAAATTTGCGGCAGTATCTTCTGGGTGATCTCATTACTTACAGGACCATAAATAATATTCTTCCTGCTTTGAAAGTCAGCCAGCGTATACGGGTTGGCTAGGACGGAAATGATAGACGGATTTGTCGCGCTCAGGTTTAAGACGAACTCAACAGCCTCGGGCGAAAATCTAAATGTGTTCCTTTTTCTGGCTGTAGACTTCTGTAGCGAGACCAGGGTCAGGTCGTACTTCGAATCAATGAGTTTATAAAGCGAATCAAAAGAATTCTTTGTAGCCTGCTCACCGATCTTAAAATGATCGATATAAGTATACTTATCCAGATACTTCTGATACAGATCCGTATTGTCATTACTGATAACGACTGATGCTATTTTCACCTTATCAAAGGAAGTGGGTATGAGATGATTTATTTCAGTCGACAAGCATACAAAAGACTCCTGGTAAAGTTTTTCATTCAATGCTATGGCATCTGCACTATTCAGATCGTCAATAAGCCCTTTTGTTTCTATTGGTTCATAGCCGCCCAATCCACACCAATACTTGCCTAAAAGAATTTTCTTCACTCTTGCATCCAATTCTCCAATTGAGATTTTATGTTTCTTAATTGCGTGCAGAATTTTTTCACTGGCTAATGGAACATTTTCAGAAAACAGGAGCACATCATTTCCCGCCATAAATGCTTCAAGATCAACTTCACCAGGGTCGTAGTAGCTGGCCACTCCCTTCATATTCAGTGCATCGGTAAAGACCAATCCTCGAAATGAAAGCTCATTCTTTAGAAGGTCTGTAACTACCGCTTCAGAAAGTGTGGTTGCCTGGTTTTTGCGATTATCATAGGCAGGCATATGTACATGGGCCACCATTATACTTTTCAGTCCGGCTGCGATCAGTTTCTTAAACGGATATTGCTCAACATTAGCCAATCGCTCCTTATCATGTGGAATAACCGGTAAACTGAGATGCGAATCCATATCTGTGTCACCGTGGCCAGGAAAGTGCTTGGCATTGGCCATCACGTGCTGATCCTGCAATCCTTTCATATAGGCTATACCCTTCACCGCTACGGAATCTTTGTTTTCTCCAAATGACCTCACCCCGATAATTGGGTTAGACGGATTCACATTGACATCAACCACCGGAGCAAAGTTGACATGAACGCCTAATCTCTTACAGTGCTGCGCCACCATTTCCCCCATATCATAGATCAACTCATTGTTCTGAATAGCGCCCAAAGTCATTTGTTTCGGGAAGCTAATCGTACTATCAAGCCGCATACCTAAGCCCCACTCGGCATCCATTCCGATCATTAAAGGAACCTTCGCATTGGATTGATATAGGTTCGTCAACTGTGCTTGCCGAACCGGACCTCCCTGGAAGAAAATCAACCCGCCAATTTTTTCTTCTTTAACAAGTTTTAAAATATCAGCAGTATGCTTTTCGTCTCTATTGCTGTAGGCAGCAACCATAAACAGTTGACCTACCTTTTCTTTGGTGCTCAATGTATTTAAAACACTGTCAGCCCAACGTTGAGCATCAGCTTCTGAAAACAGTTTATTGGTTTTCAGGGGACTTAGGTTAGTGGAAGTTTGCGGGGCAGGCCTCTTACAACCTTCGATTACGAAAAGGCCAAAAATTATTGGCAAGAGTATGTTTCTAAAGACTACAGGTATCAATGTTAGGTATTGTCTATATAACTCGCTTGAATTTGTGCGCTTGAGCAAAATTAGAATTATTTTTGTGTTCCTGGTCATAAATGAAAATTCGATCTGTCATAAAGGTTAACAAGTACAAGCGGTTTGGCTACGAACCCAGGTACTACGATCCGGTAAAAGAGGATCTTGATATTCGTGCTGAACGTGTCAAAAAAATGCAGCGTGAAAATCTTTATAACGGATATGACTCCGGATTTCGAGGTGCTTTCAGAACCAACAAAAAGTCTTCAGCCAAGCAACTTATCAGGACGTATATGGTTCTACTTCTTACAACGACAATATTCGGATGGTTGTATATCGGAAATAAAATATTTTATATAACTTTCTCGTTGGCACTACCACCGTATGTTTACTGGAAAATTAAGCAGAGAAGAAGCAGGAAAGAGTAATTAATGGCAGATATCATTCACTTATTACCCGATTCCATTGCCAACCAAATTGCGGCTGGTGAGGTAGTTCAAAGACCCGCATCAGTGGTCAAGGAGCTACTGGAAAATTCCATTGATGCGGGAGCAAATGAAGTGCAACTCATCGTAAAAGAAGCGGGTAGAACATTAATTCAGGTGGTGGACAATGGCTGTGGCATGTCCCATACCGATGCTCGTATGTGTTTTGAAAGACATGCAACAAGCAAAATCAAAAAATCCAACGACCTCTTCTCCATCAGAACTTTTGGTTTTCGTGGTGAAGCTATGGCGTCCATTGCTGCTGTCGCTCAGGTCGAACTGAAGTCCAGAAAAAACGATGAAGAACTTGGTACTCACATCGTCATTGAAGGCTCTGAAATCAAAAAACAGGAAGAGACAGCCTGCCAGGTGGGCACGACTACAATAGTTAAAAACCTATTCTATAACGTTCCGGCTCGAAGAAATTTTCTTAAGTCAAATCCGGTAGAACTAAAGCATATCATAGAAGAGTTTCAACGAGTGGCACTGGCTCACCCGGAGGTAAGCTTTTCAATGTTCCAGAATGACATCGAAACTTTCAACCTGCCTGCTGGAAAACTAAGCCAGAGAATCGTGGGTATTTTCGGTAAGAGCTATAAGGAACAACTTATCGCGGTTGATGAGACGGCAGGAGAAATTAATATCACCGGATACATTGGTAAGCCCGAAAGTGCTAAGAAAACCAGAGGTGAACAATACTTCTTTGTTAACAACCGGTTCATTAAACATAATTATCTCAATCATGCGGTCCTTGGTGGTTTTGAAGGATTACTAGCCCCAGACTCTTATCCGTTCTATGTTTTATATATAGAAATTGATCCAAAACATATTGATATCAATGTACACCCGACCAAGACTGAAATAAAGTTTGATGATGAGCGCACCCTTTATGCCATCATGAAAGCGGCCGTAAAAAAAGCACTTGGTGTTTATAATGTGACACCCAGCATAGATTTTGGCAGCAATGTCAATTTCACTTATAAAGACGACTCGGAGGGAGCCATGAAGGCAGAACGCAATATGGGGTTTGAAAAGGTAGAGCGGTCGCCCAGGGAAGCAGGCAATCAGGAAAACTGGAAAGATTTATACGAAGGTTTTGAGAGTCAAAATTTCAAAACAGTGAATGTCCGTGACGAAGAGACACAGGAAGTGAAAATCCAAAGTTCGATGAACAAAGGTGGCGATCTTGATGCCTCCGTTCATGCGGATGCAACGATTACCTTCCAGATTCATCATAAGTACATTATCACCCAGGTAAAATCAGGAATGATGATGATTGATCAACAGGCAGCTCATGAGCGCGTGTTGTACGAAAAATACCAGGGAATGATGGACAACAAATTTGGAGCTTCTCAGCAGTTTTTATTTCCGCAGACCATAGAATTAAGTCCTTCAGATTACGCACTTGTAATGGGAATGCAGGATGAAATAAAGGCTTTGGGCTTTGTATTCAATGACTTCGGGAAAAATACCATCGTAGTCAACGGCATCCCATCTGATGCTGCCGGAGCCAGTGAAAAGGATTTATTTGAAAGCCTGGTTGAACAGTTTAAGTATAATAAAAGCGAATTAAAACTTGACGTAAAGGAAAACCTGGCCCGCTCTCTGGCACGAAGGTCCAGTTTGAAATCCGGGATAAAGCTATCGCAAGAGGAAATGAAAACGCTTATCGACCAACTTTTTGCGTGTAGCAATCCAAATTATGCTCCTGGCGGGAACTTAACGTATGTGTTGTTGGATTTAAATACTATGGAGGGGTATTTCAATAAGTAAGATGTTTTTCAGATTAACACCGATAACGAAGAATTTATTAATCCTGAATGTAGGCGTATTCATTATTCAGGCAATGACAGGAACACAAGGGTTCATTGAGAATTCTCCTGTTACTGAGTACGGAGCAATGTATCCAATTGCTGGCAAAAACTTCATGCCATTTCAAGTCATCACGCATATGTTCTTGCATGGAGGGTTTACGCACCTACTCTTTAATATGCTGCCAGTTCTGTTTTTTGGCCCCATGTTGGAATCAGCTCTGGGTCAAAAGCGATTCCTCATTATGTATATGGTGTGTGGTATAGGTGCGGGCTTGTTTTACAGCGGAGTACAATATCTCGAATGGACCGTACGGCTGCAAGATGCTCCGGAAGGTGCAACACAATACGTATTTGATAATTTGAATGGAATGGTAGGCGCCTCAGGTGCTGTTTTTGGCATATTGATGATGGCGGCACTACTTTTCCCAAATACCAGGATTATGCTATTGTTCCCTCCCATACCAATGAAGATGAAATATTTCGCACTGATGTACGGAATACTGGAATTGGTTCAGGGTGCCCAATTTAACCCGCGGGGAAATGTAGCTCACTTCGCCCATGTCGGAGGAATGCTATTTGCCTTTATTTTACTTCAAATCTGGAAACGACAGGCCAGGAAATGAGTTTATCTGAAGACATAAGGGGGGCATTTAGAAAGCCGAATAATGCGGTCAACCAATTGATCATAATCAATGTAGTTATATGGCTTATTTATCTTACCTTACAAATGATTGCCCAAAGTTCAGGAGGTGATTTTGGGCGATGGCTTTTCAGAAGCTACTTTGAAGTGCCTGCCGAGCCCGGGCTATTGGTATCACGTCCATGGACATTAATTACATATTCATTTCTTCACAGTGCGAGCATATTCCACATTTTGTTCAATATGCTCTGGTTTTACTTCTTTGGGCGCTTGGTCAACGATTACCTAGGCAGTGATAAAGTCATTTCATTATATGTACTTGGTGCCCTTGCAGGAGCATTGGCCTATTTACTACTATTCAATTTATTTCCTGCTCTTAAGTCTCCTTTTTCCTTACTTGTAGGAGCAAGCGCGAGTGTCACAGCCATAGTGGTAGCATCAGCTACACTTATGCCCAATTTCAGAATCCACTTAATTTTCCTGGGGCCGGTAAAAATTGCCTATATAGCCGCTTTTATGGTGATAATGTCATATATCAGAACGTTAAATTACCAAAACCCAGGAGGCAACATGGCCCACCTCGGAGGCGCCCTCATCGGATTTTTATACATCAAATCCTTACATAAAGGCACTGACCTGGGCAAGTGGGTAACTAACTTCAGGATGTGGGTGATCGGGCTTTTTAAACCTAAACCCAAGGTCAAAGTTTCTTACAAAGCCAAACAAAAAAAGGCACAGACTTCTTCATCGGATACCGATGTCTCTCAGGAGGAAATCGACAAAATTCTTGACAAAATATCCCAAAGCGGATACGAAAGTCTGACAAAGGAAGAAAAACAGAAACTCTTCAACGCAAGTAAAAAGTAACAGCTATGGCGTACAATAACATTCTCACTTCTGAGGAAAATAAAATCCTCACCATCACCATCAACCGGCCGGATAAATTGAATGCTCTTAATTTCGAGACATTAAAAGAACTTGAAGAAGTGTTTAATGGTATCACCAGCGATAGTCAGGTAAGAGGAGTCATCATCACTGGGTCAGGTGATAAAGCTTTTGTTGCTGGTGCCGATATTAATGAATTCTCTCAACTCAATCGAAACACCGCTGCTGAAATGGCTCATAACGGCCAACGGGTTTTCCAAAAAATTGAAAACTGCCCACGAGTAGTCATCGCTGCTGTCAACGGCTACGCCTTAGGCGGTGGTTGTGAGTTGAGTCTTGCCTGCCATATAAGAGTCGCCTCAGAGAATGCTAGCTTCGGACAACCGGAAGTGAATCTGGGCATTGTACCTGGATACGGAGCCACACAAAGACTTACTCAATTAGTCGGCAAAGGAAAAGCCATCGAACTTATGACCACAGCTGATATCATTCCCGCAGATGTTGCCTTAGAAATCGGCTTGGTTAATCATGTAGTTCCTCAAAAAGATGTTCTCAATAAATCAATTGAAATACTGCAAAAAATCGCTTCAAAGGCGCCAGTTGCGGTAGAAAATGTCATCGTTGCAGCTAACGCAGCTCATAAACGGGAAGGCTACGAAGTGGAGGTTCAGGCCTTTTCAAAAAGCGTAGTGACTGATGACTTCAAAGAGGGGGTTGCCGCCTTTATGGAAAAGAGGAAGGCCGACTTTAAGGGCAAGTAATTTCATCACTTGTCGTAATTACTGTTGAAAAACATATCTTTGTTCGATTGGCTTCTGAGCTTTCTCAAGCTACGTGTCATATCGACATCAAGGAGATATCTAATCGAAAGGAGTACTGAGAAGTTTAGATTTCTCCCTTCGCTCGAAATGACAAGATTATTATTTACTTTGAGAAAGCTTACGAACCTCCTTCAATTTGAGGGGCTAAAATCTAGATCACCAGTTTAGTAATACTACAGCACTTGAGCCAGATAAAAAAACTAGCCGGACAAACAGCCGTTTATGGTGTAAGCACCATAATCGGTCGCGCTGTTAACTTTTTACTTGTCCCTTTTTATACCCACCCCGATGTCCTGGCAGTTGAAAAATATGGTATCGTAACGGAATTCTACGCTTATGTTGCCTTCTTTAATATCATATTCCAGTTTGGAATGGAAACCACCTATTTTCGATGGGCTAACAAGTCTGATGAAAAGCTGGCATACAACAACTCAATGAGTTTTGTTATTCTATTGAGTACTTCATTAGCAGCACTAATTATGCTGTTAGCCACTCCGATCAGCAATGTCCTTAATTATCCCGGGCAAGAAAGTTATATATACTTTCTGACACTTGTAGTCATGATTGATGCCATAGTTGCCATCCCTTTTGCCCGGTTGAGGCACACCAACAAAGCTAAAAAATTCGCAGTAATCAGATTAACTAACATTGGCCTGAACATAGGCTTGAATATGTTTTTCCTATTGCTTTGTGATGGTATTTACAAAGGAGAATACCTACAAGGACTTCGCCTATTTGTTGATTCGTTCTATGATCCTGATTTCAAAGTAGGGTATGTGTTTCTTTCAAATTTGATAGCAAACGCACTATTTCTTCCTATGCTGTACAAGGAATTCCTGGCATGGAAATTTCAATTGGCAAAAGAATATCTGAAGCCAATGCTCAAATTTACCGTACCCCTCATCTTGGTTGGGTTGGCCGGAATGGTCAACGAGACTATCGACCGCATTCTATTGAAGTACCTGTTGAAAGATGGTTTTGATGGAAAATCAAATCAGGAGATGGTCAGTATTTATGGAGCAGTCTATAAGTTATCTATTTTCATGTCTTTGGTGATCCAGGCTTTCCGCTACGCTGCTGAGCCCTTCTTCTTCAGTAAGGCCAAAGACAAAAAATCACCTGAACTTTACGCCACAGTCATGAAATGGTTCGTCATCTGCTGTGTGTTAATTTATTTGGGAGTGAGTCTTGAAAGAGACTTTTTTGGATACATCTTCTTACAACAACAGAAATATCATGAAGGCCTGATCATAGTTCCTGTGCTATTGCTGGCCAACCTCTTTCTCGGCATCTATTACAACCAGTCTATTTGGTACAAACTCACTGAAAAAACGCGCTACGGCAGTATCATAAGCATTATTGGTGCGATCATAACATTAGCCTTTAACTTTCTCCTGATACCCTACTTCGGATACGTAGGAAGCGCAATCACAACGTTAATATGCTACTTCACAATGAGTGTCATCTCTTACGCATGGGGTCACAAACATTATCCCGTACCTTACAAAGTAGGTAATGCGTTCCTTTACATTTTATCTGCCACTTCACTGGTTGTATTAAGTTATTTCATAGAGTTCAGCAATGCATGGATTCAATTCCTAGTAATGACAGCTATCTTTATAGGCTACATGGGGTTTGTATTCCTCATGGAGAAAAACAATCTTAAATCAATCCTTAAGAGAACCAAAACATCAGACTCAAATGCAAGTTAAAGTAGTCAACAAATCCAAACACCCGCTGCCCCAGTACCAAACTCCAGCAGCAGCAGGGCTCGACCTGAATGCTAACATCGATGAACCAATCGTTCTTCAACCTTTGGAAAGAGCCTTGGTAAAAACAGGCCTTTTCATTGAACTGCCGGTCGGCACGGAGGCGCAGATCAGACCCCGGAGTGGCTTGGCTTTCAAAAAAGGAATCACCGTTCTTAATTCACCCGGCACCATTGATGCTGACTATCGTGGAGAAGTCGGAGTTCTTTTGGTTAATCTATCGAATGATCCGTTTACCATAGAAGATGGAGAAAGGATCGCCCAAATGGTTATCGCTAAGCATGAGGTGATTGAATGGGATCAGGTGGATATTCTGGAAGAAAGCTCAAGAGGTGCCGGTGGTTTTGGTAGCACGGGAACCAAATAGGCCTCCAATTACATTCGTCTCAACAAGCATACTTAAGTTAACATTGCTATATTCACTTATATTTTAAAGAACTGACCTAACAACGATGAAGATTATTGTGCCGATGGCCGGAAGGGGAACCCGCCTGAGACCCCACACACTTACCACACCTAAGCCGCTCATACCAATAGCCGGAAAGGCAATTGTACACCGCTTGGTTGAGGATATTGTAAAAGTCTGCGATGAAGAAGTGGAGGAAATAGGCTTTATCATTGGAAACTTCGGCCAGGAAATTGAACTGGAGCTCATCGACATCGCAGAATCAGTAGGAGCGAGGGGTAAAATATACTATCAGGATGTAGCACTTGGTACGGCCCATGCCATTTTATGTGCAAAAGATTCGCTCGATGGAAACGTAATTGTTGCTTTTGCAGATACTTTGTTCAAAGCAGATTTCAAGTTGGACGCTACTAAAGACGGCATCATCTGGGTACAAAAAGTAGAGGACCCTTCTGCATTTGGAGTGGTTAAGGTCAACAACCAAAATACGATCACAGACTTTATCGAAAAGCCAGAAACATTTGTCTCTGATTTGGCAATTATCGGCATCTACTACTTTAAAGACGGTGGATTCTTAAAGAACGAACTGCAATACCTTGTCGACAACGACATAAAAAATGGTGGTGAATTTCAATTAACAACAGCTCTGGAGAATATGAAGAAAAAAGGCACAGAGTTTGTGCCTGGAGAGGTGACGGAATGGCTGGACTGTGGCAATAAACAAGCGACAGTCAATACTAACAAGCGATACCTCGAATACCTGGATGAAAAAGACCTGATTTCAAAATCAGCTACAATTGAAAATTCGGTCATTATACCTCCGGTGTTTATTGGAGATAAAGCCGAAATACACAATACAGTGATAGGGCCGCACGTTTCAGTAGGTAACGGGACTATTATTCGAAACAGCCTGATCCGTAATACGATAGTACAAGAAAACACCGAGATCAATTATGCTAACATTGAGAACTCCATGTTAGGTAATTACGTTAAACTTGAAGAGAAAGCACTTGATGTAAGTATAGGAGACTACAATTCAGTAAAGCATTAGAGCACACAAATACATATTAATCACGCTATTGTGCATTACCTTAGCCCCTTGGGTTTCAGCTCAAAAAGGGAAGGAAAGCAAGCAAAAACGGCAGAATGAAATCAAAGCAGAATACCGCACTATTAAAGGTATGGGTAAGTTTCTGCTGGAAGATTATGATGAGGCTTTAAAGCTCTTTAAAGAAGCCTTACAGTTCTCTCCCGACAATGCCGGCATTCATTTTAAAATAGCAGAAACCTATTTTTTACAAGGAGTAAAAAGCCAGGCTGCTGTCCATGTTATAAAAGCAATTGAGCTGGATGATGACAATGAAAGTTATTATGTACTACTCGCCAACATCCGCAAAAGTGAATTAAGGCCATCATTAGCTATAATGGCTTACGAAAAGTTGCTTAAGAAACGTCCCGAACTGGCCGACTACTATTTCGAACTGGCTGAACTTTATTCAACTCTAGGCAACAGCTACTACCAGCAAAAAATGGAATTGGCGCTCTCAGGTAATGCTAAAAAAGGCAAGGGTGCTAAAAAATTAAAGAAGCTTGAAGAAATGACTGATGAATATTTCAACAAAGCTTTGTTTGCCTTGAATCAAATTGAAAAAAAATACGGAATCACCGAAGAAGTCACCACTAATAAACAACTTATCCTGATGCGTCAGGATAAAATGGAAGAAGCATACAAAGAGGGAGAGAGATTAATAGAAGCTCATCCTGATGAACCTGTTTATCAAATATTTCAGGCAGAACTCTTCCAGTCAAATAAGGAATACGAAAGAGCCGTAGAATTATTAACAAAAACAACAGAAAACCACCCCAGGTATGGTAAAGCCAACCTCCTACTCTATGATCTCTATAAAGAACTCGACCGCGATGACCTGGCCATAGAACAACTGAAAAAAGCATTCCAGGATCCGGATGTCGGGGTTCCGGAAAAAGCATCTAAGCTAAACCCCTTTCTCCTTTCCATCAGCCAGGGCAACAACAAAGAAATTGCTACAGAGCTGGTGAATACATTGGCTGAAGTTCATAAAGATGATCCCCATGCATTATCAGTACAAGGAGATTTTTATCGTCTCATAAAGGATAGCCAAAAGGCGCGGGACACCTATCAGAAGGTAATAGAGCTTGACAAAAACAATCTCAGCGTATGGGAAAAGCTCGTAGCCTATGACCTGGATATAAACGATCATGACCGACTTATCGAACATACTGAAGAAGCACTCGAACTTTTTCCAAACCAACCTACACTTTGGTTATACAACGGAATCGGCTACTCATATAAAAAGGAGTATGAAAAATCTATCTCAGCGCTTGAATATGGCAGAAACCTCGCAAGTGACCTAAACATGAAGAACACATTCAATGCGCAACTTGGCGACATCTACAATGATGCAAAAGAATATGAAAAATCAGATGCAGCCTACGAAGCCGTACTCTCTGTAGACCCGAATGACCCTCATGTCTTGAACAACTACTCTTACTTCTTATCCCTTAGAGGCGAAAAACTAGAATTGGCTAAGGAAATGTCGAAGAGATTAATAACCAATAACCCTGATGATCCCACCTATCTTGATACCTATGGATGGGTTCTTTTCATGGTCGGGGAATACGAAGAGAGTAAACTTGTCTTGGCAAAAGCAGCCTCAAAAATGGAAGACGGCACCATAATCGAACATTACGGTGATGCCCTATTTAAAACCGGAGAAACCGAAAAAGCCGTTGAGCAATGGCAAAAAGCCAAAAAGCTTGGAGGGACCACCGAAAACATTGATAAGAAGATCGAAGAAAAAAAATACATTCCTTAAGTTACTCCCTGACCTTGCTCCTATCTACAATTCAAGAAATCCATTACACAGAAGGCCCGAATAATTATGGAAATAAGACCTAAAAATACGAACTTTAGGGATAAGGAAATTTCCCTTACATGAATATGGGTGTAAATAAACCGTTATATTATTTTGCTATTACCTGCATTCTGTGGGCAGTATCAACACCCACCACCGCTCAGAATAAATCACGAAAAGAATACGAAAAAGAACGTAAAGCGCTTCAACAAAAGATTGAGTTGGGCCGAAAAGTACTTGCAGAAATTGAAAGTGAGCGTGAGGTTTCTCTTGGTGAACTCCGGGCTATAAAAGAGCAAATAGCCAATCAAAATTCTCTACTTAATACCCTTCGAAACGAAATCAGAGTGCTCAAGGCCGATAGTGCTGAACAAAATGATATCATTATCGCTTTGAAGAGTGACTTGGACCGACTAAAAGAGGAGTACTCAAGAATGATCTATCAGTCCTACAAAGTCAGTAATAATTACAATGATTTGACCTATCTCTTTTCATCAAAAAGTCTGGATGAACTGGCAATGCGGCTGGAATATCTAAATCAATTCAACCGCGCAAGAAAAGTACAGGTAGAAAAAATCACTCAGGTAATGGGATCTTTAAAAGATCAGGACGTCAGGCTGCAAAAGGTACTCCAAGACAAGAAAAAACTAATCTATAGCCTTCAAAAACAAAAGAACGATCTCCGAAACCTGCGCTCCAGACAAGACGCAGTCATTGAGAAACTATCAAGCAGACAAGCCGAGCAGCGTACGGAAATTTCTAGTTGGCAACAGCGACAAAAGGAGTTGGACAAAATCATCAAAAAACTGATTGCAGAAGAGATCAAAAAACAAAATTCTAAAACCAATGTCACTCTTCAGGAACGTAGAGGACTAGAACTGCTTTCTAAAAACTTTGAGGCCAACAAAGGAAGACTACCCTGGCCACTCGAGCGATGCTCAATTACCAGGAAATTTGGACAGCACAAAGACCCACTCCTTGGTATAATGGAGAACAATCTAGGCATAGGTCTAATGGGACAAAAAGGTGCACAGGTCAAAGCCGTGTTCGAAGGTACTGTAAGCATAGTAACAAAAATTAGAGGCCAGAATCAGATGATCATGGTCAAGCATGGAACCTATTTTACAGTTTATATTAACCTAAACTCAGTTTCAGTAAAACCAGGAGACGTAGTAACAACTGGACAAATATTAGGGACAGTTCACACCAACCACCAAAACCTAACAGAACTGGAATTCCACGTATGGAAAGGAGCAGGAGCCCAATCGGAAAAACTTAATCCTGAACATTGGCTTCATAAGTAGCCGTTACCTTTTAAATACTCTTTGTAATTTATCTCCCAGACTTTAGAGTTTACACATTAACCTTTACCTTTGTAAGATTACTATTTAATCACCAACCCCATTTTATATTATGAGTTTTGACATTGCTGGAAAATTGATCGAAAAGTTTGATACACAAAATGTTAGCGACACTTTCAAGAAAAGGGAATTTGTTATCGAAAAATCAGAAAACAGCGGTGGGCAGGTGTTTACCGATCAAATAAAATTTCAGCTTACTCAAAACAGGTGTGACATACTGGACCCACATCAGGTAGGTGACGAAATTAAAATTTCCTTCAACATCAGGGGACGAAAATGGGAAAAGGATGGAAGAGTAAGCTATTTTACCAACCTTGAAGCCTGGAGAATAGAAAAAGTAGCGACTGATCAACCATTCGATGACGTCCCTCTGCCTTCTGAGCCTGAAATGGAGTCATTTGGAGAAGAAGAAGACGATCTTCCTTTCTAGTTATGAGTTTTCATAATGAATAAAGTACTTCGTAACGTACAAAACCACTTCTTACAGGATTATGGAGATTTACCTTTATCCATTCAGATAAAGACGAGGTACTTAATCTATGCATGCTTATTGGGACTCCTTATGGTCTCCTTAAGCACACTGACCTATGCAATAGCTGGAACCTGGGCTCCTCTACTAGGCAATGGAGGAGCAGGCATTTTAGTAGCAACGGCATTATTCCTCATCAAAAAAAAGAAATATGTTGCCGCAAGTAATATTGGACTTTCAGCAATACTGGCTTCATTACTTCTATTTGGACTAAACGACTATTTCTTTACTGGTTTTCCGGATAGCAGAATTTCTGAGCTTGGAGACACTATTGTTCATTTCCAATTTGGACTTGTTTTCGTTGGCTTTGCAAGCTATAGGATTTACCAACCCATTATTTTCACCTTAGCTGGCATAGTATCAGTTATTATCACTTATTATTTGGCAGCAGAAAGACATGGAATTGACTTTTTCTCACCGGAATACACTGTTAAGCTTGGGGATGCCTTGACATTTTTGACATTCTCCGGACTTGGAGCCGTATTATCATTTACCCTATTCAATACATTGATCAAGAACCTGCAGAGTGAATCGGATAAAGTAAATAACGTAAACCAGCAACTTGAAACCACCGTAAAGCTCCGGACCATAGAGTTGGAAGTTGCAAACGTAGAGCTAAAAGAAAAATCTGCAGAACTAGAGAAATTCAATAAAATTCTCCAAGAGGCAAAGCTTAAAGCAGAAGAAGCTTCGATTGCTAAAGAACAGTTCCTTTCCACCATGAGTCATGAAATAAGAACTCCACTCAATGCCGTAATCGGAATGACTCACCTGCTCCTGGAAGAAGCCCCAAGGAAGGATCAAGAGGAAAATCTGGATGTACTCCAGGTTTCGGCCAAAAACCTTCTCAACCTGATCAATGATATACTGGATTTCTCGAAAATAGAATCAGGTAAAATTGAATTAGAAGAAATACTCTTCTCCCCTAATGATCTATTCCGGGACTTACACAAAATGTTTATCTATAAGGCCAAGGAAAAAAATCTAGCCCTTGAATTAGTTGTATCCGAAACGACTCCAAAATTTCTTCGTGGGGATTCAGGAAGATTAGCACAAATTGTCTCTAACCTTTTAAGCAATGCTATAAAGTTTACTGAAAAGGGCATTGTAAAAATATCTATTGATGCCATTCCGCAGAACAACAATGAAACCACAGAACTTGTAATCTCAGTAAATGATACAGGCATTGGTATTCCAGACGATAAAAAACAACATATTTTCGAAAGTTTCACGCAAGCCAGTTCGGAGACTACAAGGAAATATGGAGGTACCGGACTCGGTCTTGCTATCATCAAAAAACTCGTTGAAATTCAAAACGGTAATATTCATGTAACCAGTAGTCCGGGAAAAGGAAGCTGCTTCGTTGTTCATATACCTTACCAGAACGCTGCGCAACCGGCACCAGAACAACCAGATGCAAAAAAGTACCCTGTCAATTTTAAAGACCTCAAAGTATTACTTGTTGAGGACAATATTTTTAATCAAGAGGTAGTTTCAAAAATCCTTAGCAATTGGGGGATCATAACAGAAACATGTGATTCAGGAAAAGTATGCATTGAGTTGGTACAGAAAAACAATTATGACCTTATTCTAATGGATATCAACCTACCTGACATTGATGGTTACTCCATTACCAGGAAAATCCGAGCTATGGAAAACGAAGAAAAATCAACCATACCAATAATTGCACAAACCGCTGAAATCAGTACACAAAGCCTACAAGAATCTAAGGAAGCTGGTATGAATGATATTATCCCTAAACCAATTATTCCTAATAATCTAATTGAGAAAATCAGGACCGTGTTGGAACTACAAAATACGTAAAAGGCTATTTTTTACCATTCTTGCCCTTTAAGAAGCGGACTAGTTGTTTTCTTTCACTTTTGTCCGTAAAAACCTTACCCACCGTCTTAAAATAAAACCCTAAGGTGAGCTTCGGACTTTTATCATTGGCCTCAGCTGAGTTGATCGGCTCACTGAGATGATCTTGATCAGATTCCTTTCTTTCTATCAAAGGACCCTCTCCTTTCTTCTTTAACAACTCATCCGACTTCCTGAAACTATTCTGCGCCTCTTGTTGATATCCCAGTTTCTCCTGAAGCAAGCCTAGATTATTGAAAGCTATTTCATCATTCGGATCAAGCTCAACTGCTGTATTATAATCTTCGATTGCTCCTCCTGTATCACCCATGTTCGCTCGAATATATGCACGACTGGAATATCTGTATGAATTCTCTGCATCTAATTCTACTGCTTTGTTCATACACTCCAAAGCCTTGCTTTTGTCTCCTAAATGGAAAAAACTCACTCCATACTCGCTCCAAATTGTTGCTGACCCCGGAATAAGCTCAATACCCTTCTCCAAGATCAAAACTGAGTCAGTCAATAAATTGAGCGCCCGTGCACTTCGCGCTCCACTCATGTACAAATCCTCATTAACCTCCTTATTTTCAATTGCTTTTCGGAAACTAATGAGCGCATTTTCATAGTCCTGACGGTCGAAATATTTCTTGCCTTCTTGGTAAAATTCGGACACTTTCTGACTCATTTTTCTTATTTAGTAATTTGTTTTTTCGTAATAACCCAACCTTTTTGTCTGGAATTCGTTTTAATACCTTACATGAAGAGGCTATTTACATATTTCTTTTTAGCAATACTGCTAACCACGGTAAGTGGTTTTGATAGCCTTATTATACCATCTGAATTCCTGTCTGTAAAGCTAGAGAATAAAGAAAAGGAAGAAAAGGAAGAGTCCACCGAAGAATCTTCTGAGGGAGAAATAAAGCTATGTGAAAGCAGAGTATTGGAGTCAGACCTTTATTTCCTGGAGTCTAAGGTCGAGCTTGGACAGGATATTAAACTGCATACTGAGCAGTACAAAGTCAGTGCCTATCACAAATTGTTCGTTTTGTACGAACAATACCTCATTTGATACCCATTTCTTTTAATGGCTGACCATTCTCTGGCAGTCCCAAGGAAACACAGTGCAATTTTACGCCTTTACTGTTTTTTCCATCTATTTCAATAGTTTTTTAGCAAGTCCATACCCTTCTTTAACTGGGGCAGGACACAAATTTAGACAGAAATGGAATCAATCAAGAATAACAAAAAAATCAAATGGTTCCTCTACGTAGGGGTCGTTTATATAGCTTCAATAATAGTTTTAGGGGCTTCATTAATATGTGGCTAACCGCCTGCAAACGTAACAAAACATTAAGGAACTACTTACCTACATATATGCACTAATCAATCCTACATAGATGCTTGCTTTACTATAGATGATTAGTGGAAACCTCATGGCTCTCGCCATGAGGTTTTACTTTTTGCACACATCAGTCGTTTTTATAACATCATATCACTAGTTTTGTGATCCATAAATTTTTCGCAAATGATTTCCGCTGAAAACATATCACTAAAATTTGGTAAAAGAGCTCTTTTTGAGGGTGTTAATGTAAAATTTACTCCTGGCAATTGCTACGGAATTATTGGCGCCAATGGAGCCGGTAAATCTACGTTCCTGAAAATTCTCTCAGGAGAAATTGAATCTACCACTGGTCAAATAAATAAAGAGCCTAATGCACGGATTGCCGTACTGAAACAAAACCATTTTGAATTTGACGAGCATCAGGTGCTCAATACAGTGATCATGGGTCACCAGACTCTCTGGAATATCATGAAGGAAAAAAACGAGCTATACGAAAAGCCTGATTTTTCTGATGCCGATGGTGAAAGAGTTTCCGAACTGGAAGCAGAATTCGCTGAAATGGATGGATGGAATGCTGAAAGTGATGCTGCTGAACTATTAAGTGGTCTGGGCATCACTGAAGACAAGCATTACCTGACCATGAAAGAACTTGATGGCTCTGAGAAAGTAAGGGTTCTACTGGCTCAGGCTTTATTTGGAAATCCAGATATCCTACTCTTAGATGAGCCTACCAATGATCTTGACATAAAAACGATTGGTTGGCTGGAAGACTTCCTCATAGACTTTAAAAACACAGTAATTGTAGTTTCTCACGACAGACACTTTCTTGACACTGTGTGCACTCATATTGCTGATATTGACTTTGGAAAGATTCAACTTTACACCGGTAATTACACTTTCTGGTATCAATCAAGTCAATTGGCTGCCAAACAGCACGCAGACAAGAACAAGAAAGCCGAACAAAAGAAAAAGGAACTTCAGGAGTTCATTGACCGATTCAGCGCCAACGCTGCCAAGTCAAAGCAGGCTACAAGCCGTAAAAAATTATTAGAGAAAATAGATATTGAAGAAATCAAGCCTTCAAGTAGAAGATATCCCGGCATCATCTTTTCTCAAGAAAGAGAAGCGGGAAACGAAATACTTGCTGTAGAAGGTATTTCCAAATCACTGAATGGAGAATTACTTTTCTCAGACCTCAACTTCCATCTTGACAAAGGTGATAAGGTTGCAGTATTGGCTAAAGACGGTGTTGCCACGACAACCTTTTTTGAAATTTTAATGGGTGAAGTAGAACCTGACAGTGGGTCTTATAAATGGGGAGTTACGACCTCACAGGGTTATTTGCCTAACGAAAACTCAAGATATTTTGAATCCGGCATGAAGCTGGTTGACTGGCTCTGGCAATATACCGATGACGAAGAAGCGGATGAAACCTTTATCAGAGGTTTCCTTGGCAGAATGCTTTTCACTAAAGAAGAAGCTTTAAAAAGTGCAAACGTACTTAGTGGAGGTGAAAAAGTGAGGTGTATGCTATCAAGAATCATGCTTCAGAATCCTAATGTCCTGATTATGGATGAACCAACCAACCACCTCGACCTGGAGTCCATCACCGCTTTAAATAATGCATTGATCGATTTCAAAGGCACAGTTCTGTTTACTTCACATGACCATGAATTCGTTCGTACTGTGGCTAACAGAATAATTGAAATAACACCTGCAGGAATGATAGATCGCAGAATGCCTTTTGATGATTACTTGAATAGTGAAGAAATCGAAAAAGCAAAAGAAAACCTGTACGCCAGCGCCTGATACAAGCTATAAAATTGAAATGATATTGCACCCTTGAATTGATTACTTGAATCTGGGTTCAGATTGTATTGGGCCTCTCAATTCACGTATAAACCACTTTATATATAATTCTAACGGTGGTTAAAGGACTAATCGGATACCTGCGACTTTTTGTTTCAATTTTTAGTCTATCAACTTTTGTGTATTTTCACGCACCAAACAATGGATCATGCATAAAAACTTAGCCTTTTTACTCATATTAATAATCTCTGCTTCATGTGTTTCCAACAAGACAACTCCTGCAGAGGATGACACATCTTCGGAATTAGAATTAAACAATATCACTGACTCAGTAAGCTACGCGATAGGTATCTCTATTGGCAATAATCTCAAAAACCAGTCGCTTGGTGATATTAACCTTGACATTATGAAGCAATCCATGCAATCCGCCATCCAGGGTGATAGCAGCCTTAAGATGGAGATGGGCGAAGCAAATAACCTTATCCGTAATTACATTCGGGATATGCAGGTAAAAGAAGGTGCCGATTTTCTAAAAGAGAACAGTAAAAGGGATGGCGTGGTAACACTTCCTAGTGGGCTGCAGTATGAAATTTTAGTTGAGGGAAATGGCCCAATACCTACTGCCACTGACAAAGTAAAAACGCATTACCACGGGACTCTGATAGATGGAACTGTATTTGACAGTTCGGTGGAAAGAGGACAACCTGCCACTTTCGGTGTCAACCAGGTGATTCAAGGCTGGGTTGAAGCTCTCCAGCTTATGCCTGTGGGTTCGAAATGGAAACTATTTATACCTTACGACCTTGCCTATGGTGAGAGAGGATCGCCACCTAAAATTGCTCCGTATTCGGCACTAATATTTGAAGTAGAGCTTATCAGCATAGAAAACTAACAACATGAAAAAAATATACACAATACTCATCGCTTCGTCTGCCCTTCTTTACAGTTGTGGTGACAAAGCTCAAAATGAAGAAGAAAACAATAATACATCTGAAGAGACCTCTGCAACAGATACTTCCGGTACTGATGAAGAACTCTTTGATAATAGCCAGGAGTCAACTTCAAGTGACCTGGGTAACCCAAGTGTTAAGCTGACCAGTGATGACGAGAAATTGAGTTACTGCTTCGGTTACCAGACAGGAGCGCAGGTTGTTGGTGGAATTCAAGGAGCAAACAATGTTGCCTTAAGAGCAGGTTTTGATGATTTCATTGATGGTGACACTAAAATAAGCTACGACAAAGCATTTCCAATGGTACAAAAATACCTTAGCTCAGGCGCTGCAAAAAAGGATAAATCCAAATCCAGCGAAAGCTCAGACCTAATTACCAAAAAGGATTCAATGTGTTACGCATATGGAATCGTAATCGGTAACGGGGTAAAGACAAATTTTAACTGGATTAGTAGCGATGCTTTCTTCGGTGGGTTTACTGACAAAGTCGAAAATAAAAACCCTGAAGCTGAAAGTAAAATTCCAGAGGTTCAGCAGGCTCTTTATGGAAAACGAATGTACAAAGAAGGAACAGCGTTTCTTGAGAAAAATGGCGCCCGACCGGAAGTTGTAACATTGCCTTCCGGACTTCAATATGAAATACTGAAGAAAGGTATGGGACCCATCCCTACGGCTTCACAGAAGGTTAAGGTACATTATCACGGAACGTTGATCGATGGAAAAGTATTTGACAGCTCAGTGGAGAGAGGGCAACCGGCAACATTTGGTGTAACTCAGGTTATCCAGGGCTGGGTAGAAGCGCTTCAACTTATGCCAGTAGGTTCTAAATGGAAATTATACATCCCTTATGACCTGGCTTACGGAGAAAGAGGCTCTCCTCCCAAGATTGCTCCTTATTCCGCATTGATCTTTGAAGTAGAGCTATTGGAGATCGTTGAATGAAAATAATTGGAATCGATCATTACTCCATTTGGGTCAATGACCTGGAATTGAGTGCCCGATTCTATGTTGAGGTACTTGGACTTCAACAAATTGAAAGACCTGACTTTAATTTTGAAGGAGCCTGGTTTGCACTGGGCTCCTCTCAACAACTGCACCTTATTTCAGGCAGGACTACTGAGGTTGCTGCTGGCAGCCGGAAAAATCACCTTGCCATATTAATAGACTCCGTTCGAAAAGCACACTCAACCATTGAAAGTAATCAACCGAGCTGTATAGTAAAGGGACCTAAGCAGCGGCCTGATGGCCACTGGCAGTTATTCATCACTGACCCAGACGGATATTTTATCGAATTGACTTCCCCTCCCAATTCCTGATATCTGAATAGTTTTGTAGCTTAACACCTATGAACGAATACTTATTTTGTTACGTCACCTGCAAAGACATTGAGGAAGCAAAAACTATTGGCCAAAATCTGGTCAGAGAAAGAATTGCAGCATGTGCAAACGTCCTGTCTCCCATGCGCTCTATTTACTGGTGGGAAGATCAATTGGTGGAAGATGAAGAGATAGTGTTAATCGTCAAAACGACACAATCCAAATTTGAAGCCTTAAACGAGAAAATTATTGAATTGCACAGCTACGATTGTCCATGCGTAGTCGCTCTGCCGATTGAAAAAGGTAATCCGGAATACTTAGGATGGCTTTCAAAAGAGACAAACTCTAGTCTCCCAAATAGTAACTAGCGTACAATTGAACGGTCTGTGTCGCCTCATGATTATTACTTGCGTTCTTCACCGGATAGCTGTCTTTCGTGATATCAATTAAACCGAAGTTATATCGGATTCCAAAATTGATTCCTTCTTTCCAGTGGTATTGGGCGCCAATGTTAAACCCTACATCAAACGACTCCAATGGTCTCTTTGCATCAGTTCCGTCAGGGTAGGAGAAATAGGTTCCATCCTCCGGAAAGTCCTGAACTGAACTAGAACCCCCTGAGGTCGTAGTAGTCACTGTTGTTTCTCCTGATCGTTTACCCGCAATACGTAAAGACAGGTAAGGACCAAACTCTAGTGATACCTTTTCATACAGCCCCTTTTCAAACATCAGAGGAATTTCAAAATAGGTGAATTTGTTTTTATATGATGTCGCTCTCTGGTATTTGGTGCCGTTTCCGTTAACAATAGTGATATCATATTTGTATCGTTGCCCCTTCCAGGAAAGTAAAAATTCAGGCTCAAAATACCAGCTATCAGAGAGTCTCACAGGCTTACCTATAACGCCCATATGAAACCTGAGAATGGCTCCTGATTTTGAGTTTACATCTGCATCGCTTGTCATGGTTGCGATATTACCCCCGGCTTTGATACCAACTTGTGCTTGTACACTTTGCAATAGTACAAGCAGAAACAAAAATGCTATAATCTTTGACCTGTTCATTTTATCACTTTTTGGTCCTTATATTAATCGCGTCACAGCGCCCTAAATCAGATTCCAGTTTTCTTACTCTTTCCTTTCCTGAGGAGTCCTTAAAGGCAATTGCTGCAGTATTTTTTCCCCGGGTTCCTAAATTGTGGGCATATAGTATGATGTAGTTATTTTTCCCGGATTCCAGCTTAATATCAATCTTCTTAGGCTCCTTTGTCAAACAATAATTTTCCAGAACGGGCTTACCATTTACAAACAGGGAAATCGTATCACCATCCACTTGATTGTGATCCCAAAGCTTAACGGTTAATTCGGGTTTTTTGACTTCTACATCTGAGTTCTTGTGAACGGGTCTGTCATTCAATGTAGCTGGTAATCCTTCATTATTGACCTGTACCTTGATTTCTTGAACGGGCTCTTCTTTAACCGGTTCTTCCGGTGGCACCTCTTTGTCTTCCAATTTTTTCTTTCTTTTCTCTTCCTTTCGGGCTAATAGTTCTTCCCTCCTTTTGTTTTCCTTTTCTTCATCATATTTATCAATCTGAATTTTAACACCGAACATTAGCCCGGAACCAGTGGCCGAGATATTATAATCGGTCAAGGTTGTCGCTCCGGACTCCGAATAATAGTCCGTTGTAACGATGTCCTGAAAACCGAAATTATACCCGGTAAAAAACAATAATTCCAGCTGACCTGAAAGCTTTGTTTTGATCCCTATTTCAGGTCTAAGTCCAAAATATGTACTTGCAGCGTATTCACTATTGACATTAAAAGTTGTGTTAGTTGCAAAATCATCAGCAAACGATGCGTTGGCATTTTTTGAGAAATTAACCTGAAAATCTAATTGAGTATAGATCGAAGAACCGTCTTTTAGCCTGTAGACGCTTTTCTGAGCCCCTAAACTAAGACCCACGGAACGAATTATATTGTCAAAGCTAAAATCAACATTATCGCTACCAGAATTAACCGCTAGGGATTCCTGATAGCTCCATTTCTGTCGGGTATATCGACCTCCTACATTGATTAAAAAATCTCCCGGAAACCTTTTCTGATAATATATTGAGGGACTCAAGACACTTAATCCTGAAGATTTATTAAAAGATGCGTCTCCGGTGACTACATCCACATTACTTACACTATTCCCTGCTCCAACTTCTAAGCCAACGACCTGACCAAATAATGGTGTAAACCCAACTGCCAGAATGAATATGAAAATGTTTTTCCTCATCTTTTCTTATGTACCTGGCTGCCTGGGAACGATTATAGTTTCTTCATTTGTCTCCTTACCATCATCGGTAACTACTTTCAAGGTCACCCTTAAGAATTCAGCCGTTGACCAGTTCACACAATATCCGAAATAAATTTTATCGCCAATCAATTCATAATATTGATCGGTAGTGTAAGCTGTTGAACCCAGTTGATTACCGTTTTCATCTAAAAAGGCTCTCTCAGAGTGAATATGCACAGTGGAGTCAAGGCAACCTGAATAATCCGCCAAAATCCAAAAAGTATTATTAAAAGTACTGCCCCCACACATCTTTGCTCCATTGAGCTCCTCCCAGGAATATTGCAGACTGTGCAGTATTGGTTGGCACTCATTTTCAGTAAATTCCGTTTTTAATTCTGCCTCACACGAAATAAATAGAGGTATGCATAGGAATACAAAAACGGTATGTTTTACTTTTTGAAGCATTAATGCCTGTAAAAATAAAATTTTCAATCTTATCTTACACTAGTTGAAGGAACAAAATTTACATCGATATCAATACGAGTTCCCAGATCCCAGTTTTGCAAATGAAGATGGGCTGCTGGCAATAGGTGGTGATTTAAATCCTCACAGGTTGATCGCAGCCTACGAAAAAGGTATATTCCCATGGTTTTCCCAGGAGCAGCCAATATTATGGTGGTGTCCCGACCCAAGGTTTATACTTCGCCCTCACGAGCTTGAAGTGACAAAAAGCACACGCCAGTATCTGAGAAGCAGAAAGTATGAAGTAAGATTTGATACCCGTTTTAAAGAGGTTATTAACCATTGTGCCACCATACGAAGAAAGGACCAGGATGATACCTGGATCACTTCTGAAATGGAATCCGCCTATTGTGAACTCCACGAAATGGGATTCGCTCACTCAGTTGAGACTTGGTTTGAAAACAAATTAATCGGTGGCTTGTACGGAGTATCTCTCGGCAATTGCTTTTTCGGTGAGTCCATGTTTTCCTTAGAGCCAAATGCATCCAAGGCGGCTTTGATCGGCCTTACTCAAAGGTTGCTGGGTTGGAAGTTCTCATTAATCGATTGTCAGATTCATTCAGATCATCTGGAAAGTCTGGGTGCATCTTTCATCAGCCGTGATGACTTTCTAAAGGAAGTAGATGCAGGGCTTCAACATAGCACCAGAAAAGGTAAATGGACAACTCTGAGCTAACGAAATACTTGAAATTAGGTGTATTTCTGACACTATATGATTCTTCTAAGAAATTCATCGTTTTATCTAAAAAAATAGGGGGTTCGTCTAATTTCTACCTCAAAATTCAATTAAGCCATTAAATTAGTAATCCATAGCTGGTTGAAAATTCCTGGAGTACTATTGAGAGGCGCCTGTCTCTCTGCTCCGGGTTTTTTTTTGCCTGCTCTTAGATTTTTCTTCGCATATAAACCTTCCAAAGAATAATGCCGAATGGGATGATCCAGATAAAGTCATTGAGGATATGAATATAAAAAAACTCAAATGGCAACTCTCCCTTTGCGTGGAATATAAAAAACCCAATAGGACCAAAAATCTTTCCCAGAAAACCAACTAGCACAATAGGCCAATGCCGAAAGCAATCAAATGCAGCAATCGCATAAGCAATTCCGTAAAGACCTATGATCATTCCAACACCTTGCCAGATTACGGGATAAATTGGCCTAGGTAGCTCAAACATATCAAAAAAAGCATTGGGATAGAGTACTACCAAAGCTCCCCATACGATATTATAAATCCCGGCTAATGCCAAAGCATATAACTTCCATCCTCTTGTACTTGCATGTGGGTGAATCATATGAAAAACTTATCCGCTTTTAACACTTCCAGAATAAAGACAATCACAATCATCAGAAGCTTAGCACTCCATAATACAGTCCTCAACCAATTAGACTGAATTAGTTTGTTAATTGACTTTTTAGTCGGATCCTTAGCTATTTTAAAATGTAAGGGAACCTGAACAACCATCGTGGATATCCAGATGATCAATATGACGATCAGATTAATAACAAACCAAGGAAATAATCCTTCAGTCGGATTATCTAATAATATCCACGCTCCGGAAATCAGTTCCAATAGCATGGTGGGAAAGGTAATAAATGTCGTTGGCCTGAAGTGCAACTCATTGTATTGATTATATTGCTCTTTTGTCAATTGTGCGAGGGTAGGATAGTGCACCAACTGCACAAACCACGCTACACCAGTCATAAATGCGGCAAATATCAAATGAATTAAAAAGAGGACACTCACGTTTTCTAGTTTCTGATCAACAAAATAACAAATAAGTTGTTCATTGAAAATACGTAAAATACAACGAATTGAATGAAATTTCGTAAATTTTCATCAGGAGCATCTACCAGCTCACAATGAACAGTAAAAACAAGCTCTATTTATTCGTAGGATCAATGATAGTCATTGGCATCCTGTACTACTTTTTTCTCAGCCCGAAAGCAAAGAATAAAAAGGTTAGATATGTTGCTATGGTCGGCAAATTCACCGACCATGAACACCCAGAAAAACCACCAAATGAATTCAATGTTGCCATAGAAAAGGCGCTACGCTTTTACCTAAAACAAAAAAGCAAAGAATACTCAGATGTGGAATTGCGACTGAAGGTATTCGACAACCAAAAACTGGCAGAAAAAAGTAAACAATTTTACTCCAAAGACATTGCCCAAGATTCGAGTATCATATGTGCTATTGACTTTGCTTGGGGTTCCCATCTCAAAGAAGCTGCTGATGCCATACGTAAAAACGGAATACCTGTAATTACGATCAACCCTGACCACAACAACCTAGATTATGGGAAAAATGCCCTCTTTGTATATAATGACGATGAAATGGCTCGTGACCTTTCAGCCTTTGTTCAAAACCTCGGAATTAAGGAAGTTGATTTCATAACCGAATCTGACTACGGACTTCATCAGGCATTTCTCCATGAACTAGGAAACAGAAACATTACAATAGGTGACACCTTAGCTTTCCGATCTGATTCCATTCGAGATAAAGAAGATTTCAAAAGCATTATTAGCGAAATAGATCAGCGGTATCGCGGTAGGGATGATCAGCAGATCAATATTGTTATGAGTACTCATAGTATGTATGGTGACACCATTGTAAGTTATATTGACAAACATTTCAAAAACGTGAGAATTATAGGGCCGGTGTTTATCACCACCTACGGTGAAGGATCCGGCTTTGGCAGAAACTCAAACAATGAAATTATCATTATTGACAAGCCAATGGATGCACTTTCCAAGAAGCTCACCAAAGACTTACAGAAATTAAGAAAACTGTACCCTAAAATCTTTAAAGTTGAAAAGGCTCCCCTCTTTATTAAAAGAAGCTATGATGCCGTAGCACTCATTAACCAAGCCATAAAGAACCGACCTTCGGGTGCTACCGTTAACCGCAGTCTTATGAAAGACTTTGTTAATAATTGTCCCGGCAAAACGATTATCGATAAGGAAGAATTGTATGTCTTCGATGAGAACAACTCTCTCATCAAGGACCTGACATTCACTTCCCTCAAAAATGACAAGGTATTCTCTTATAAGAGACAAATGAACTCCAAAAGGGAAACGGTTCCCAACTTGTTCTTTGGCATGGAGGTTCAGGACATTTTTGATTTGGATGTGAGTTCCAACTCCTTTAGCGCAGACTTTTATTATTGGGTAAAAATGGACACCTCCGATGCAGGAACCGAAAACTTTATTTCCTTTCAAAATATGAAACAAAGCGAAAGCACCATTGACCTGGTAATCGAAGAACAAGTTGATGATATACTATATAAGCTGTACCGCGTTTCGGGTAAATTCTTTGTGGAATACCAACTAGCCAACTTTCCTAATGACAAACAAGAGATTGATATAATCATTGAAATATTAAGGCCTGTTGATGCAGTCAAAATTTCATTTGATAAAAGTAGCTTCGAGCTCGACTCTACCGTTCTGGACAGATTCAAAGTACCCGGATGGCAAAAAACGGGCTATTTTGTAACTGTTAACAATCATATTACCAAGAGCCTTCGAGGCGACCCAAGACATACTTCAGGTAACTTTAATAAATTCAAAACACTTTCATTTAGCCTTGATGTCGAAAGAAACTTTTTAAGTGGGTTCCTGGAAATAATCCTGCCTCTGGCAATGATTAGTTTTATTTCCATTGGACTTTTATATACAAAAGATCTTTCATTCAGCACCATGGGTGAAGTAAGTGTCGGTACTTTTCTTGGTATCATCGCCTTTTCCATCAGCTTATCGGATATGACGCCTTCTTCCAACTATCTGACAAAAGCAGATCTCTTATTTTGGCTCTCCTTTGGCATCAACTTTATTAGCTTCATGGTGATTATTGTGCTTAATTCTTTGCACAATGAAAGGACATTGAAGGAATACAGAATTCCAAAACTAAGAACAGGACTCACGATTGCTTATCCTGTGTTGGTGATTATCATACTTCTTCTGTAAAGTACTTTCGGTATTTGGACCTTCTGGAACGAAAACTCAACCAGAGCGGAAGATACAAGAGTGCGGTATACACTCTGAACTCTGTTTTGAAGTGTGCCCGATCAATAATCAACGAGTCATTTTCTCCAGTCTTTACTACAATATGTTCATGCCTCCATGAGGTCATACCAAAAGGCAGCCTGGTTCCTTCATCGATAAAATGTGCGCTGGTCTCTGATACCTGACGATCTACGATCTTTGTAATCCAAGTTCCTTTTATAGGTTTCTTTATGTGGATTTCGGTAATATCTCCTACTTCTACGCCATCAAATCGCTTCACTTCAATCTGATTGGCGGGAGACACATAGTCGAACAACTTCCTGTCGAATGCATGAAAAACTTTATCGAAAGACATTGGGATTGGAGTACTTACCGTAATTCTCATGGCTTATCCAAAATTTCCCAGGTATGATCTGATAAGAGTTTACAGGTGCAAACGTATTCATTGAAAGGCATATCCTTCTTGCCCCACTGAGATGGACCTATCATGGACAGAACATTTTGACCGTTGTCTCTTCTGTAAAGATAATACACCTCACTAATGATAGGTTCAAAGTTGATCTCTGCACCGTATATTTCAAGCGAAAGTTCCTTGCGCTCCTGGATTTGTCTCGCTTGATGAGCCAGTAACTCCATTTGCTTTCTGATTTGCTCAAGTTGAGTGTCGGTCTGCTGCTCCATGGCAGTGAGCGCCCGGCTTCTTACCTGCTTTTTATTAATAGGAAGAGCCTGTGCACTGCCAATGTGGTGCATGTCTTTTTTGGGGTCTTCAGATACTTTGTCAGGATCTATAGGATTCTCTTCCATCTATGCAAAATAACAAATAATTGAACGAGATGTTTGGAGAAACTGTTAGTTTCAAGCCAAGCAAAGCTGTTCGAAATGAAAATCAGAAATTTATTCAACCTCACTTTATTATCAATTGTTTTATTGACCAACACCGGTTGTTCACAATCTGTCGGGGTAAAAGACAAAATCACTACAAGCAACGCACACCTCATTACAGATTTTGATAGTGAGGATATTGAATCCTTGGTTACTTACTACTTTGCATCTCGGATTCGCCAAGACAATGAGTGGATGAAAGCACTTCCTGATAGTTCAACCTGGTCCGGAAGAATGAAAGCCTCAATCAAGCGACATAATGAATGGAACTTTATCGAGTTTCAAAACCTAGGTCTCTATGAAGGAAAGTATGGGACATATGTAAAAGTGTATTTTCAAATAGAAATGAATGGGCGCACCGATGAGGGTGAAGATGATGTGGAAATCCGAAAGGAAAATGGTCGCTGGATTATCTCAAAGGTTCCAATGTAGAAATCAGAATAGCCAAACACTATGGCAGACATCACTAGCCGCAAAGATATCGAATTACTGGTTGACCACTTCTACACTAAAGTCTTGAAAGATGAGCTGATCGGTCATTTTTTTACTAAAGTGGTACAGCTCGACTGGGACAAACATTTTCCCATCATGTATGACTTTTGGGAAACCACTCTGCTTGGACACATGAAATACAAAGGCAATCCGATGCTCAAGCACATACAACTAAATGCAAAAAGTGAACTAAAATCCGAGCATTTTGATCGCTGGCTAAAGCTATGGAAGGAGACTATTGAGAGGAACTTCCATGGACCTAAGTCGGAGGAAATGATTCAAAAAGCTCAGCAAATCGGTGCTTTAATGAAATATAAAGTTACACAACAAAAAACCCCGAAGTAGCTCAACTCCGGGGTGCTAACATATTTTCTACTAACACTGACTATTACCAGTCGTCATTTCTTGCAGGGTCGTTTTCGTATTCCCTTACAATTCTTTTGATATCTGTTACGAGATCATTGATCTGGTTGGTAGTCAAAGTTTTGATTTTCTTCCAACTAGCCGGTAACATTCTTGAAGTGCCACATTCAGCTTTGTCCAACTCCAACTTTCCACCCGAACCTCTGGGTTCTGAATGCTCAAAGTCAGTAATGATATACCTGTATTTTCCATCTTTAGCATCAATTCTAACCGTAAAAGAAACGGTTCCATTAAGGTTTGTTCCTCCTTTAGTCCCAGGGTAAGAAACAGTCATTGAAGCATTGAAAAGAATCATGTCCGACTCGCTTTCAGCCACTTCCCACTTTTTCTCTTTACCTGTAGTATTGGTCTCATTGGTCCCATATTTTTTCACTACATCAATTATTTCCGATGCTTTTAATTTCTCGGCTTGTACAGTGTTCATAAACGTGTACTTTCCGGTCGACTCATTGGTAGGAGGCAGTTGTGCAAATGCAAAAACCGGGGCCATAAGAATAGCCACAAACATTAAGTATTGCTTTCTCATATTGGATAAGGGGTTATTAATTAACATTCAACTTTAAATATATCAATTTTATAAAAGAATAGTCCACAAATATCATTCCAGAGTATGGGCGATTGCCACGGCCTGATTTAGTGTAGCCGTATCCTGACCCTCTAAGGGCGGGATAGATTGCAAATAATGGATCGCATCATATTCTGAAATGCCCGTTTCCATCAAGCCTTTGGCAATTACTGCAAGATAATTCGTGCCAGGCTTGTTCTTTTCCTCAGCGAATTCTTCAGATTTGCAGGTAAAAGTAAAAACCGGCTTCCCTTCAAAAGTATCCAAAGCAATCACCTTTCCGTACCATTGCAATTCATCATCCGGACCAATATCAGAATGCTCACCAGGCTGCAATGACATATCGGGCTCATATTTTAAACTTCCCGGAGTCAACCCATTTTCCTGTGTGAAAATATCGACAAACTGCTCCCTGGTCACCAGATAAATTCTGGATAAACTCATTTTTTCAGAGCTATGAGCATCTAAAAAAGCTACTCCTTTGTTTTCCCAGGAAGTTGCCTTTTGAGAGAAAAAGGTCGGGTAAGGAATCTCTATAATTGCTGACTTCTTGGGTGGGGTTGCATCTCTGCTCCCGGGATGCTCTCGAGTGAGCCCGGGAATACTTCCTCCTTTCAGGTAAAGCTCAAGCCTTTTACTATAAAAATTTGATCCATAAGAAGCATACCAAACGTAATCTGACATTATTTTACTTTTATAAATTTCACTTCAACTCTTCTATTCTTTGCCCTACCCTCAGGGGTTTCATTGTCAGCTACCGGTGTTGACTCTCCATATCCCTTATAACTAACCCTACTTTTTGAAATCCCATTTTGAATAAGAAAATACTGAACACTTTTTGCCCTCCTCTCTGATAATAGCTGATTATAGGTCTCCGCCCCAAAACTATCAGTATGACCTCCTACTTCTATCACCAGTTCCTCGTTTTCCCTCATAAGTTTTAACAACCTATTTAGCTCCGGATAGGACTCTTTCATCACCTCAGGATGATCCGGGTGGAAGAATAAATTGTTCAGAACGTAAATTGCGTTCTCTTCCAATGGAATTAACCACAAGTCGACTTCTATTTCTCCGTAGTCTTCAATATCGGTCAGCTTAAAACAACTCTCAGCCACAAACCCTGGCTTGCTTGGTAGAAATTCATACTTGCCTCCGGCCGGCAAAACAATCTTATATCTTCCTGCAGAATCACTAGAAGCCGTTCCGGGTTGTCCATTGTTATCAAAAGTCTGATAAACTATCTGAGACTGTATTGGTTTACCGGTTAGTTTATTGCGTACCGTCCCTTTGACCAGTAGAACAGGCTCCGGCTTCAGTAGTTTAGGCAATGGATACCGAAAAATATCCTGTTTGCCGTAGGACTCCGAACCAGAGACAAAATATGCATAGTCACCAGAAGCGGGTATGGTAAAGTAAGCATCCCAGTCAGATGTATTAAAGGGTTTACCAATATTCACGGGTGTTGTCCAATTAGTCCAGCTATCGTCAAGCCTTCGGCTAACAAAAATATCTGAGTACCCATATCCGCCATGACCCTCCGAAGCAAAGTAAATTGTCTTTCCATCAGAAGCCAGAAATGGAGTATTCTCAGCCACTGGGGTATTTATCACAGGACCAAGATTCAAGGGCTTAGTCCAGGCGGTGTCACCTGAGGGAAAACTCACATATATGTCGGACTTACCATAACAATAATCTGTCTTCACCGCCATCAATAATACCTGCTGATCATTGGACAAAAAGTACCCTGCGCTGCTAATTCGGTTCTTGTAATCAATAATTTGCTGGGCCTCAGGATAGGTCCACTCCCCATCCACCTTTCTTGAAATGGACAATCCTCCATAACATTTTCCATCCTTGTATTTATTACCTAACAGCATTGTGTTACCATCGGGTGTTATGGAACACAAAAAATTATTGGAAGCATTATTGATTGGTTGACCCAATCGGGTTGCAATGGACCAGCTGTTATTTGCTTGTTTTTCGGAAACAAAAATATCATCATTACCAAAACCTCCTTCGACAGGAAGCCCCTTGCGATTGAAGTACAGGTAGTTGCCATCGGGAGAAATAACCGGATAAACTTCATCATAAGTTGTATTTACCTGCATCCCAAGGTGCTCTGCCTTGCCTTCCGAATTTATCGTATCACTTAAGTTCATCTCTGGTTTCGGGAACATTTTCCAGTACTGTGTTCTTTTCCTCTGCTTATTATTTAAAGTCACCGGAACCCGACTTTTGTTGCTGACAGCCTCCAGATCAAGGTGCATTCCAGTGGCTTTATTTACTACGCGAAAGTGAATGCTGTCAACCCAGTCTAGCCTCCATTGCTGAAAAGAAACATTTCTTGTTGTGCCCTGTATCACTCTCGAGCCCGGCACCTTACTTGATGCAGATAAAAAAGTGCCGTGATTTGTTTGAATTTTATAGCATCCTTCATCGCCCGGAATAAACTTAAAGTGCTGATGTGGAACCTGAAAGTATTGCCATTGAAAAACATCTCCTCCACCTCTGCGACCGGGATCGGGGGCATCAAGCGAGTGCTCGCTGTAAAAATTCAATATTACATACTCCTGTCCCTCCTTTGGTAGGTTTTGGGCATGAATAAAGAAATCGATGGTGGTGAATAATATAAAAAACAGTAATCTCAATTGTCAATAATCTTGTGTGCTGCCTGAACCAATTCCTTTGGTGACAAGCTCCCTTCAATTCTCAATAACACCTTTCCCTCCGTATCAAGAAAAAGTAGGGTTGGATAAGCCTTGACCTCATATTTTTCAGCCACACCAAGTCCTTCGTCTTTCTCCATGTTCAATTTTACGCTCACAAAATGAGCATTGAAATATTTTGCCAGCTCTTCGTCCGTGAAGACATTCCTGTTCATGAACTTACAGGTTTTGCACCACTTGGTATAGCACTTGACGAAGACCAGTTTGTTCTCTGCTTTAGCCATCTCCTTGACCTCTTCAAATGATGCCTTTCGAAAATCCATGGTTTCTATTTTATGCATCATAGGTTGCGCAAACCCACTTACGCTCACAAAACAAATTAATATTAGAAGTACTCGCATTGGTTCGATTATTGTGATTGGAAGCTTAGAATTTAGTGATTCATTCCCGAAAATTAAAATTGTCACCATCGGAAATGGGTTGTATTAGTTCCAACCGCAAGAAACGGTCCAAAAAATAATAAATATTAAGTAGATTAGAAGTTTACTTGTACTATTAGCTATGAAAACATATTTTCACCTCTTTGTTCTGATACTACTCTGCCACCTAACATCGGGACAAAAACCTGAAGTCGTAATTACAACCGGACATTCCAATTTCATCAATGCCATTGGATATAACCCAGATGGGTCTCTTATCGCCACAGGAAGTCTTGACAAGACAATCAAAATCTGGGATGTCTCCCGAAATATGGAAATCCGAACGCTTGGAGGAAATGACGGCCGTATTTCGATGGTACAATTTCACCCGACTAAAAACCTACTCCTTTCCAAAGCAGACGATAATCAGATAAAAATATGGAATCTCGAAAACGGAGAAGAAATTTTCAAACAAACCGTGTACTCCTACGACCGTGATGCCACCTTTTGCGAAGGAGGTGATTATGTCGGCTATATGGGTGATGATTACAACTATCACCTCTACGACTACACTGCCCAAAAAGAAATCAGCAGCTTTCCTATGGGGCTTGTCATGAAGGCTGGAGTTACTCCTGGTGGAGGAAAAGTTATTGTATTCGATGTTAAGAGAACCCTACACATTTTTGACAGTAAAACCGGCAGTGAACTGGCTTCATTTCCTTCTGTGAAAGAAAAAGTCCCGATGACCAATTTAGTGGTAAGCCCTGATAGCAAATACCTGGCAATTGGCTTCAATGACAACATAATCAGAGTCTATGATCTACAGTCGAATTCAGAGTATGCCGTCATCAAATCACACAGCAACGTATTAATTGATCTGGTCTTTACAAGTGATAGTAAAACCCTGATCAGCCTTTCTCATGACCGTACGATCAAAGGCTTCAATCTCAAAACCAAAAAAGAGTCTTTCTCCACAGCTACAGATATTATGGGGGCGCAATGCCTTGGCATTCATCCCAAAGAAAACGTATTTATTGCGGGTTCTGATTACAAAATAAAAATCTATAAATCGACCAACGGCAAAGAACTAAACACCATAGAAGCACATGCTAAGCAGGTAGTCAATATGGCCTACGACCAACGAGGCAAATACCTTGCGACCACTCACACGGACATCAACATCAAAATATGGGACCTGGAGCAAAACAAGTTGGACAAGGTTCTTCAAGGCTTTTTTCCGGTAGCTTTCAGCAATGATGGCAGACATTTAGTATCCAGTGGCAATAATCTAAAACTTTGGATATGGGATATGGTCACAGGTGAAAAGATCAAGGAAATTGACACCGAAAACGAGCTCGTGCAAAGCATCTGCTTTAGTCACAATGGTAAGTATGTAGCCGCTGTTGGCTATCTGGGAGTCATCAAACTCTTCGACATTAAAAGCGGGAAGCTTATCAAAAAATTCACCGGCCACGTGGGTGGAGTGCTTTCCATAACTTTTTCACCGGATGACAAACTTATGGCAACAGGCGGTCATGACCAAAGCATAAGGATATGGGATGTAGAAGCCGGTACCGAAACCCAAAAACTGATGGATCACCAAATTGCTATTGGCGAGGTATCTTTCAGTCCTGATGGTAAATGGCTGGCCAGCGGTGGCTGGGACAGTAAGATCAGGCTCTGGAACACTTCTACCTGGACCCTTGCCAATACACTCGAAGGACACAAAAACAAAGTAAACTCAGTCTGCTTCAATGCTGATGGTACCTTGCTCGCGAGCGCAGCAGGTAATAGCACGGTGGCTGAAGCTGATAATTCGATAAAAATATGGGATGTGGCTTCCGGCACAGAGAAGTGCACCATGAAAGGCCATACCCATGAAATCACTAAACTAATCTATGAGCGGGCAAGTGACCTAGCCATCTCCGGTTCAACCGATGCGAGTATCCGAGTGTGGAACCCTGTGAAATGCCAGGAAGTCGCCACCTTCATGGCAATGGATCGTGATGAATATGTAATACTTACTCCTGACAACTACTATACCGCTTCCCGAGATGCACTAAAAGGACTTGCCTTCAGAATTGATAATAAGCTCTACCCATTTGAACAGTTTGATCTCAAGCTCAACCGCCCCGATGTCATTGCCAGCCGAATAGGAAAATCACCGCAGGTGCTGATCGATGCTTACTACGAGGCGTACAAAAAGCGACTCAGGAGACTAGGCTTTACGGAAGATCAATTAGGTAATGATTACCATGTTCCGGAGCTCACTTTTGACAGATCATCGCTACCACTCGCAACAAAAGCCAAAACGATTAATGTTACCGCCAAATGCTCCGACTCCAAATACAAACTGGACAGATTCCTGATCACCGTCAATGGCGTGCCTATGTTTGGCGAAAAAGGAATCGACTTGACTAACAACAGTTCTCAGAAAATCGACAAACAAGTTACCATAGATTTGATGAGTGGAAAAAACGTCATTTCTCTTTCAGTAATGAATGAAAAAGGAGTAGAGTCCTTAAAAGAAACTTTCGAAATTGTGAGAGAAGTTGATGAAGAACACAGGAACCTATACCTGGTAGAAATAGACGTCTCCAACTACAAAGATGATCGCTTCAACCTGAAGTATCCAGCTAAAGATGCCAAGGACTTTAAGACGATGATCGAGGGTACAAAAAAGCTCTATGACAACATTTATGAAAAAGAACTTAAAGACTCCGATGCTACGGTTGAAAACTTTCAGGAGCTCTACGATTTTCTGAAAAATGTAACCATAGATGATGTAGTCATTGTATACATAGTTGGCCACGGGGTATTGGACGCACAACTCGACTATTACTACGGCACTTACGACATAGACTTCAACAACCCAGCTGAGCGCGGCCTATCCTATGAAGAGATTGAAAAACTACTTGCATCACTGAAAGCGGTTCGTAAACTTCTGATAATGGATACCTGCCATAGTGGTGAAGTCGACAAGGAAAGCACGGAAATCAGCGATGATGGAGACGAAGGCACGCAAAATAAAGAAGAAGGCAAAATCAAGTTCAGGGCTGCCGGTGCTCACGTAAGGACCAAGCCAGGAATTGGGCTTTACAACTCCTATGAACTAATGACCATGCTTTTCGCTGACCTAAAAAACGGAACCGGAGCCACTGTAATCTCATCAGCTGGAGGAGCTGAGTACGCTTTTGAAGGCGATGACTGGCAAAATGGTTTGTTTACCTATTGCTTATTGACCGGCATACAAGACAGAAAAGCTGACTTCAATTACGATGGCAAAATTATGATCTCAGAGCTGAAACAATATGTCTACAATGAAGTAGTAAGACTTTCCGATGGCAAGCAAAAACCTACAGCTCGTAAGGAGAATTTATTGGTGGACTTTCAGATTTGGTGAGTGGGGTTTTGAGATTTTGTAAGAAATCGAAGTTGAATATTTTACATTTTACTTTTGGGTTGCAGCTTCTTGAATTCTCGAAAAATTTGCTCAGAGTCTAAATTAGAGTTTTGCCTTAAACGCTCTAGAAACATCACTAGCTCTTCGGAATTTATCCTTAGAGGGGATAGAGAAAAGTTGATAGCTTGGAAGCCCAATTTTTTGTCTATTCTGAGACTTTTTCTTCCAAACCAACTTTTTCTTACCTCTAGTTCAAATTTTTCAGGTATTCGAATTGAAAGAATTTTGGTTCTATAAATTCTAACCAGATAAAGTTCCTCAATTAAACTCCAATTAATTAGTTTGGTGATACCCCGTAATTTCAATCCTTCCTTGCTAATTTCGATGTACGGTTTGCGGTCAAATATCGTATAGATCCCTAGAAAAAGACCAAAAGAGAAAAAAATTACACCTGCACAGGCCAACCAAAATTCATTCGTACTAGTATTTGGTTTATTACAGATCCAATATCCTGCTAGTATGAATGGGATAGATAAGATAACGATTAGTGTACCTTTCCAGGGGGATTTATATAATACAATTTGTTCCTTTTGATTCTTCATGAAGCAGAATCGCAAATTTATTGTTCAGAAATTATTCATTAATCTGTATTTATTTTAGGAACAGCAGCTGATACTTAGTTCTCTCTATCCCATAAACATCTACAGTTTTCCTTCGTGCACAAATTAGAGGTTTTATCTCGGTTAAATGAATCCAAGAGGAACAAAAGTCTCTGACCTCTACGATTTCTATGTATTAAGCAAGGAAATATGAGTTTGCTTGAATTTTCAATTATTCTTTACATATATGAACAGTCACTGAATAACCTTATTTCTCAAACCCTTGTTCTTAAATAAGAATATCGAACACCGAACTTTAGAAGAGCAGACAGGAGCGCCTTATTGCATCAGTCCACACAATCCATAAACAATCAACTCTATTTAGGGATGTACAATGATCTTAAGCCTTATGTCTTACATCTTATTTCTTAATACTTTGTACTTGATACTTAATACCCCAACCCATAAAATTCCACACTCAGACAGTAATGGCAACGAGCAATCCAACAACTAAAACAACCTCTATTTAATGCTACCTGAATTTCTCAAATCCTTATTCGAGATTCCTTGTTCTTAAATAAATAAAATATCGAACACCGGACAAGGAATTACGATTTCAGAAGAATGACGCGCTGAAGAACCCAGTATTTTACTGACTCAACAATCAATAGACAGTCAGCTCTATTATGTAGAGCCATAATGATCTTAAGTCTTACATCTTATTTCTTAATACTTTGTACTTGATACTTAGTACTTAATACTTCACTCCATAAACTCCCACCCCGAAACATAAGCCTCATTCCTGTCCACATAATCAAGGAAATCAGCATAAAACTTATGATTACCCAGCGTACCGCTATCACCAATCAAGATCAATTTTTTTCGGGCTCTGGTCATCGCTACATTCATTCTCCTGTAGTCACTTAAGAAACCAATGTTGCCCTCCTCGTTGCTACGCACCATGGATATGTAAATTACATCCCGCTCCTGTCCCTGAAAACTATCAACCGTATTCACCGCTACTTTATCCTGAAGGTCCTCAAACTCACTAATCCTATCCTTAAGATGCTTTACCTGCGCACTATACGGAGCAATAATTCCAATTGAAATATTCGGTGTATCTATCAGATGTTGCTGTAAGTGATTCAACAATATATTCGCCTCACCTTCATTAAAATAGCTCAACGACTCTTCGTCCTGTTGTTCTTCAAAACCAGTTCCGGCAGTATCTACAAACTCCAGCGGAGCGTTCCGATCACAATCCAGCTGCCATGAAGCAACCGACTCTGCAGCTTTTAGTTTAGACTCATAGAACTTTTGATTGGAAAAGCCCATGATAATTTCGTTCATCCGGTACTGTGTTTCCAAAAGCGTATTGGGCTTATCCTTGTTAATGCATTTTTCCATCAAGGTCACCTCCAGTCCTTTACTGTTAGGGTCCATTGCTTTCACAGTCGGAGGTAGCTGCCAGGGATCACCAGCCATAATCACCTTCTGTGCTTTAGTGATTGGAATCCAACATGCCGGTTCTAATGCCTGGGCGGCTTCGTCAATGATCACCGTACTAAACTCCCGATCCTGAATATATCGATTCATAGCCCCCACCAAAGTACAGGTAATCACCTGAGCTTCATTGAGTATTTTGTCAACCAGGTTGTTTTCCAGATCAATAGCTTGTTTAGCTGTAACTTTTGCCTCAGCAATCAATAGCTTCCGTTGCTCACGCTCCTCCTTACCAAAATTGCGTTTGTACTTCCATGCCATCCTCCTCAACTCGTCCGCGCTCTTCTTTATTTTCTTTATCTCCTTAAATTGATCACTTCCTCCAACTTTTCCCTCCAATGTATGGGCAACAATACTGTCATGAATCCTGGACAGGTTACCTACCCTTACTGTATTCAACCCTTTTTCTGCTGCCTTAGCTGTTAATAAATCAGCTGCTGCATTGCTGGGTGCACATACCAGTATTTGTTTTTCTTTTTTACACAACTGTACAAGAGTCTCCGCTATGGTTGTAGTCTTTCCTGTACCAGGAGGACCATGAATAATTGCAATATCCTGCGCAGAAAGCGCCTGATTCATTGCCTTATTCTGGCTTTCATTAAGATTGGGAATGTTTATCTCATAATACTTTGGATCAAAACCAGGCTCTTTTTCTCCAAGAATGAATTCCGCCAATTCACTCAATCGATCTCGCTCTGCATTGAGCACTTTTTCCAGAGCGCGCTCCATTTCCTTGAAAGACTGCTCATCAAACAGCTGATCAACACCAATTTTCCCGTCATCTATCCAGTCCGGAAAGTCATCGGCATACACAATCACTTTCATTTTGTCATGAGACACAAAATGAATCACGCCATCCACTTCCTCTTTTTCCGACTCACTATTTCTAAATATGCGAACCGACTGCCCTCCGGAGAACCGATGATATCCACTTCCGGCCGAACGCTCCAACACAACAAATGGATATTCACCAAGTCCAAAACCCTTTTCCTGAACTTGTAAAGGATACCAGGAAACCCCACTCTTTACTCGTTCCTTCACAGAAGAATTAGCCAATAAGTCTTTATAGAAATCCTGCTCCGCTCGCTTTTCAGCTTGTAGTAATTCTAATACTTGCTTGAGTTGTTCTTTAACAGATAACATCAATATGGATGTGCTATTTATGTGTAAATTCAGAAATAGTATTAACTGTTAAATATAAAGACGTAAAAGCAATTTCTAAGAGAAGCTTTTGAAAGTATTTAAGAAAATGATTGTTTAAAGTATGCATAAAATCAAACTACTCCTGCTGATTCTGTTTATTTCCGTGTACGCACAAAAAATATATGCGCAGGGATTAATCCAGAACGTTGATTCAAGAACAAAGACTAGCCTTAACGGAGATTGGAAAATAATAATCGACCCCTATGACAATGGCTTCTACTCCTTTCATTTACACGAGAGAAAAGACGGTTTTTTTATGGATCGCAAACAGAAACATCCATGGGAGCTTATTGAGTATAATTTCGACAAAAGTGAATCTTTGAAAGTACCTGGTGACTGGAATTCACAAAAGGAAAAACTTTTCTACTATGAAGGATCAATTTGGTACAGAAAGACTTTCACATCAAAACCAGACAAGAATAAAAAGTATTTCATCCGATTCGGAGCGGTAAATTATATCTGCTCGGTTTATCTCAACGGGGAAAAATTAGGCTCACATGAAGGAGGGTTCATACCTTTCGAGTTTGAAGTGTCTGAATATTTGAAGCAAGAAAACTCATTGATCGTAAGAGTGGAAAATGTTCGTAAACCCGATCGGGTACCTACCATCAACACTGACTGGTGGAACTATGGCGGCATCACAAGAGATGTTGATCTCATTGAAACATCCCAGGTTTTCCTAAAGGATTACTTTATTCAACTGTCGTCTGATAAATCTGATGAAATTCAGGGGTGGGTACAATTGAGTGAACCATCTGACAGCAAAAAAATCACCATTGAAATCCCTGAGCTCAAATTCAAAAAATCAATCAAGACAGATAAAACAGGCCGGGCATCCTTTGCTGCCCCGCTAACGGCTCAATTATGGACACCTGATAATCCGAAACTCTACAAGATACAGTTAACTTTTAATGATGAGGTAATTGAAGATCAGATTGGTTTTCGCACCATTCAAACAAAAGGGACTGACATCTTGCTAAATGGTGAGCCAGTTGTTCTCAAAGGAATATGCATCCATGAAGAGGCTCCCTTCGGTTCAGGCAGGGCGTTCAGCAAAGAAGAAGCTCGCACCCTACTTACCTGGGCCAAGGAAATGAATTGTAATTACGTAAGACTTGCCCATTACCCTCACAACCGGCACATGACAAAGATGGCTGATGAAATGGGATTAATGGTTTGGTCTGAAATTCCCGTGTACTGGACAATACAGTTTGACAATGATGAGGTCTACAAAAAAGCCGAACAGCAACTTAAGGAAATGATATCACGAGATAAAAACCGGGCAAGTATTGTGATTTGGTCAATGGCTAATGAAACACCTCTTGGAAATGAACGCACCAAATTTATTTCTGACCTCGCAGCAAAAACTAAAGAACTTGATCCGACAAGGTTAACAAGCGCAGCCCTACTTGTTTGGGGTGATAAAAATGATCCCTACCTCAAAAACATCGATGATCCACTCGGCCAATACCTGGATGTATTGGCAATTAATGAGTATGTAGGTTGGTATGAAGGAGCACCGGAAAAATGTGATAGCATCGAGTGGAAGTCAAAATACAACAAACCTCTGATCATTTCTGAATTCGGAGGAGGAGCACTTTACAACCATCATGGCACCAAAAACGAAAGGTGGACCGAGGACTATCAAAGTGAAATTTACAGGTATCAGGTAAAGATGTTCGAAACCATTCCAATGCTCAAAGGAATAAGCCCATGGATACTAAAAGACTTCCGATCACCACGCAGATTACTACCGGAAATACAGGACAACTTCAACAGAAAAGGACTCATTTCTGAAGAGGGACAGAAGAAAGAAGCCTACTTCATTATGAAAGAGTTTTACGGAAGTACTCCATCTGATTCTTTTTCAAAATAATAAAGTCCTTATCTTTGAGGTTCGTAAAAATTCGGAACAATGTCAAAAGCTACTATAGAAACAGAAAAAGGAGTAATGGAAGTAGAATTCTATGACAATGATGCTCCAAACACAGTAAAAAATTTCAGAGACCTTGCAGATAAAGGTTTTTATGACGGACTTAATTTTCATAGAGTAATTCCCGATTTCGTTATTCAGGGAGGATGCCCTAATGGCACTGGTGCTGGCGGACCAGGATACCAAATCGATTGTGAGCTGGATGGTGACAACCAATATCACGACAGAGGTGTTTTATCAATGGCCCACGCAGGAAGAAATACCGGTGGATCACAGTTTTTTATCTGCCATAGTAGAAATAACACCAGCCACCTGGATAGAAACCATACCTGCTTTGGGAAGGTTGTAAAAGGACTTGAGGTAATTGATGAAATTCAGCAAGGTGACAAAATCATAAAAGTCACAACAGAGGATTGATTCTCGCCTGCATTAGCATACCATCATCCCTGATCTAGCGTAATTGAGATCAGGGATGATGACCTTTCATATAAAGAGACCCCTTAAAACCCTGATTGCCCCCATAGCCCAATAACAGCGTGAACTTTTTTAATGAGCCATAGGTTATAGGCTAAACTTGGATAAGAATTCACGGAATCAAAAATATTTCTGCAATTCCCAAATATCCTTTTTATCTTTGAAAACTAATTATTTGAGAACAAAGACATGATAAACTCAATTCTACTATTCGGCCTTGGATTTCAGGAGATTCTGTTGATCCTACTTATTGTATTGTTATTATTCGGAGCGAAGAAAATTCCTGAATTAGCAAGAGGCATGGGAAGAGGCATCAGAGAATTTAAAGATGCTTCTAAGGAAGTGAAAAAAGAAATACAAGACGCGGACGATCGAACAGCCTAAGTCTTAACAAAATAATACAAAGGGAGCGAAGCGATATGCTCCTCCCTTTACTCTTTCCCTCCCCCATAAAATTTCATAATTCTTTCGTTATATCTCTGAGACAATCATCCGGAAGTTGTTATTCTGAGTGCGTGTAATTAATTTCAGCACTTGCGGAATAAAATTTGTACCTATCAGTACAGTTTCTCCGTTGTCTAATTGAGACTGTATATTTCCATGTTAAAGTATATAACATATCTATTTCTTACTCTCTTGACCACAGCTGTGCTCGCTGGCGACCCCAAAGACAGCATTGATTACTATGACGTCAATGTTGAATTTCCTGACAGCGTCTATATTCAGAGGTTAAAGTCATTGAATACACAAATTGAACTTACCTTCAACGAAGAGGTAAAAGGGGCCATAGACTATTTCGCAGTACGAAGGAGATCATTTGTTAGAAAAGTATTGAAACGCAAGAATCTGTTCTTCGAGACCTTCGAAACCAAACTTCGGGAACATGAAATGCCTGAAGAGATCAAATACCTGTCGGTAATTGAATCAGGACTGAATCCCAATATTAGGTCTGCAGCCGGAGCCATAGGTCTTTGGCAGTTCATGCCGAGTACTGGAAAAATGTACAAACTCAATCAGGACTACTACATTGACGACCGCATGAATCCCGAAAAAGCAACGGAAGCGGCTTGTAGATACCTTAAAAGCTTATATTCAATGTTTGGCGACTGGCAACTAGCCCTGGCTGCTTATAACTGTGGCCCGGGTAACGTCAGAAAAGCCATACGAAGATCTGGATACAAGGAAACCTTTTGGGAAATCTATGACTACCTTCCCAGAGAAACCCGCTTTTACGTCCCCAAGTTCATTGCGATCAATTATTTGATGAACTACGCTCACGAGCACAACCTCATGGTTGATAGAGTTTTCTATCCGATGGAAACGGACACCTTGGTCATTAATCAATACTTCAACGTAGAAGTATTTGCTAAGCACTCCAATATCTGCCTCGAAGACCTTCAAAAGCTGAATCCGGATATAAAGCGAAGTGTTATTCCGGAAACGCATAAGGGCTATGTATTCAAAATACCAAAAGACACAAAACCGTTTATTGACTCCAACCGAAAAGTCTTAATGGACTCAGCTTTAAAGAAGAGTGAAGAAAAGCTTTCGTATGAACCAAATGTACCCAAGTCCTATTCCTATGAAAATAAATATAAATACGTATATAAAGTGCGAAGCGGTGATGCATTAAGCCTCATTGCCAACAAATATGGGGTTACCGTAGGTCAGCTTAAGTACTGGAACAACCTATCCAGCTCAAGAATCAACATAGGCCAAAGACTGAATATCTATAAGGACCCAAGCTACTTCAAAAAATACGGAGAGAAACCTCCGGCTCAGACAACCACGACCGTCAAGAAACCTCAGCCTCTACCCGGTAGTAAAACCTACACAGTAAAGTCCGGGGATTCACTTTGGGCAATCAGTCAGAAATTTGGTGTCCCTGTTGAGACCATCAAAAAATTGAATGGCTTGAGCAACAATAATATCGATGTAGGAGACGTATTAATACTCAAAAAATGAGTAAGATAAGTTTAACCTCAGAACAATATCTCAAACAGCTCAACTTCCTGTTTTATGGATTGATGATCGCTCCTTTTATCTATTCACCAATTGCTGTGTACATCAAGGAATCGGGAACCTTTGGAACGCAATCCGAAAACGTTGCTTCCTTCAATATATGGGTGCCGGGCCTATGCCTTATCCTGGTTGTTGCTTCAGTTATCAACTACAGTAAAAAGATCAAGCAAATAGCACAAGAAGAACATTTTGAGGTAAAAGTTATCCGTTTCCGGAGTCTCTTTCTTATGACACTGGGAATTCTTGAAGTGGCACTGGTTTGTTGCTTTATCTCCTACTGCCTGACACTCAGCTTTTATTTTGTCCTCTACTGTATTTTGGTGTTATTAGCCTTTATCTACAGAAGACCACGAATTCAGGATTTAGTCAAAGACCTGAAGCTAAACGGAACCGAAGAGTCCAGATTAAACGACCCAACCGACTTTATTATTCCGTGAAGTATTGCTGGATACTAACTTGCCTGACTCTGTTTTCATGTTCGGAGCCTGAAACGACTCATTCAAGCAAAGAGTCCTTTGGTGACCCTAATTCATTAGCGATCATAATCAGTCCTGAATGGTCTGAGGATTCATTGGGCTTAGAAGTGTTAAAAGTGCTCAACAAAGATTACGAAGGTGTTTCTCAAAAAGCTGCTCGCTTCCGAACTCATCCCCATTACGGCAATCTGAGCAGCACCGTCAGAGAGCACCATCTTCAGATTCACTTTGTTAACCTAACCGATTCCACAGAACCTGGAATGGAACAAAAAATTTTACTCGCCAAAGAATTGAATAAATGTGACTCTTTTCCATGTCTTTTTACGGTGAAGAATAAATGGGCACATCCTCAAACCGTTGTGGGAATTGCAGGAGTCAACATCGAAAGTTTGTACGAATTGTTTGTTCAAAGTGAAGATAGTTTGATCGATATCCTGGAATCTGAAGTTCTTAACTCCTACAAAACCACTATGGCTAGAATTGGATTACTTGATCATCAACTCCAGATTATAAATGCCGGCACTCCTGTAAAAATCAGCTGCGATACTTCCTGGAAACCAATTACACAAGACGCAACATTATGTTGGTTCAGGAAAAGCTCGTCTGAAATGGAAAGGTCGATAATTGCGATTCCGTTGGACTCTTCCTTTGAAGATACATTGACTCCAGCATCTTTTTGGGCATTGCGTGATAGTTTGTTCAAACAAAAAAGTGCGCTTTTTACAGAAATAAGCAAAGTTAGTGGTGAAAAAAGAATCCCACTGAAGATCAAAAGAACCAAGCTAAACAATATATTTGCATTAGAGGTGGTGGGTCGATGGAAATTGGCGGATCAGGAAGGAGTGGGAGGCACTTTTATTTCCTATTTAATTCCGGCAGGCCCTAATATCAAGCCGCTCTACATTGAAGGTTTTTTATATACTCCCGGTGAAAACGAACCGGATGAAATAAGAAGACTAAAAACGATTTTAAGTACACTAGAAATTAACTCAAATGAGTAAGAGAGAGGACGCACTGAATTACCATACCAAAGGGCAACCTGGAAAGATAGAAGTAGTACCGACCAAAATGCTTAGCTCACAAAGAGACCTGGCCTTGGCATACTCTCCAGGTGTTGCAGAACCCTGCATCGAGATTAGCAAAAACAAAGATGATGTATACAAGTATACAGCTAAAGGAAACCTGGTTGCGGTAATTTCCAATGGAACAGCGGTCCTTGGCTTGGGAAACATTGGTCCTGAAGCCTCTAAACCGGTAATGGAGGGTAAAGGTGTGCTCTTTAAAAAATTTGCAGGCATAGATGTTTTTGACATAGAGATAGACTGTGAAGATGCTGACGAATTTATTCGAATTGTAAAATCCCTGGAGCCCACATTTGGTGGCATCAACTTAGAAGATATTAAGGCTCCGGAAAGCTTTAAAATTGAAAAAGAACTTCGGGAGAAAATGAACATCCCGATCATGCACGATGATCAACATGGAACTGCGATCATTTCTGCTGCCGGACTTATCAACGCACTTGAGTTGGCAAATAAAAAAATTGAAGACGTCACCATCGTTATCAATGGTGCCGGAGCTGCTGCTGTTTCTTGTACTCTACTTTACATCGAACTTGGAGCCAAGCTTGAAAACATCGTTATGTTGGATAGTAAAGGCGTAATCAGAAAAGACCGAGAAGGACTGACCGCAACAAAAGCCGAGTTTGCTACCTCCAAAGATTTAAATGAACTATCTGACGCACTTGTTGGTGCTGATGTCTTTGTAGGACTTTCTACCGGTAACGTAATGACCCGGGAAATGTTAATGAGCATGGCGAAAGATCCTATCGTTTTTGCACTGGCCAACCCGGACCCGGAAATTGGCTATGACTTAGCGATTAGCTCCAGGGAAGATATTATCATGGCTACCGGGCGATCAGACCACCCCAATCAGGTGAACAATGTACTGGGCTTCCCATACATATTCAGAGGCGCTCTTGACGTAAGAGCTACCGAAATTAATGAAACCATGAAAATGGCTGCAGTTCATGCCTTAGCTGATCTTGCCAAAGAAAATGTACCTGAAATTGTAAACAAAGCATATGGTGGCCAGCAAATTATGTTTGGTAAGGACTATCTGATTCCAAAGCCACTGGACCCCAGATTAATTACAAGAATTTCCATTGCCGTTGCTAAAGCTGCCATAGACTCTGGAGTTGCAAAACACCCAATTGAAAACTGGGGAGCTTATGAACTCGAGCTTCATAAACGTCTGGGTATTGATCAGAAACTCATGTCCCTGATTGTCAACCGGGCGAAAAAGAAACCTAAGAAAATTGTTTTTGCTGAAGGAGATAAGGTTAAAATCCTAAAAGCTGCCCAGATCGTCAAAGAGGAGGGAATAGCCGAGCCAATACTACTTGGAGGAGTTGACCGAATCAATAAAATGATAGAAGAAAATAACCTCGACTTGGGGGATTGTATCATTCTTGATCCTTCTGCCGAAGATGAAAAAAGAGATGAATATGGTGATATGCTTTTTTCAAAACGAAAGAGAAAAGGCATGACGCAATACGAAGGGCGAAGACTGATGCGGGATCGAAATTATTTCGGATCCATGATGGTAGAACTGGGCGAAGCAGATGCGCTTATTTCCGGTCTTACTACAGACTATCCGAGTACGATTACACCCGCCCTGCAGATTATTGGTACAGAAGAAGGTGTTGACCGGGTGGCTGGTATGTACATCATGATTAACAAGAAAGGAACTTATTTCTTTGCTGACACCACCCTCAATGCAGACCCGACTCCTGAAGCATTAGTAGATATTACAGGGCTCACCGCGCGAGCGGTAAGGTTCTTCGATATGGAACCTCGAGTCGCTATGTTGTCTTATTCCAACTTTGGATCCGCCAGAGGACACGTTCCTAATAAAGTAGCCAAAGCCACTGAGTTAATTAAAAACAAATGGCCTGACCTGAAAATTGATGGTGAAATGCAAGCCAACATTGCCTTGAACCCGGAACTGCAACAGGAAATTTACCCGTTTAGCAACCTGGCAGAAGAAGGAGCAAATACGTTAATATTCCCCGACCTTGCATCAGGCAATATAGCATACAAAATATTGTCAGAAATAGGTGGTTCAGAGGCAATTGGCCCTATACTAATGGGAATGAAAAAACCAGTACACGTATTACAGCTAGGTAGTACTGTTAGAGAAATTGTCAACATGGTAGCTATTGCCGTGGTTGATGCCCAGAATCACAAAGAAAAATTAGTATGATCGCTTACGTCAAGGGAAAGCTGGTAGAAAAAGACCCTACCTACGTAATCATTGATGTAGGTGGAATCGGATATCGTATAAGTATTTCGTTAAATACTTATGCTTCCATTAAAGACGAGGAACTGTGTCAGCTATATACATATTTTCACGTCCGGGAGGATGTACAAGCACTTTATGGCTTTTCCGATCCCAATGAAAAAAATATTTTCCTAAACCTGATCTCCATTTCCGGTATCGGTCCTAATACCGGGTTGGTGATGCTGAGCTCACTTTCTCCAGGAGAAATACAGTCAGCAATCATCAATGAAGACGTAAAAACTATCCAGGGAGTGAAAGGAATAGGAGCAAAAACGGCTCAAAGAGTCATTCTGGAATTGAAGGATAAAATGAAAAAAGATTCATTATTAGACCCTTCAATGAAAATTCCGGAAAATAAGCACAATACCATCAAAGCTGAAGCGTTATCTGCACTGACTACGCTAGGCATACCGAAATCAGTTGCTGAGAAAAATATCGACAACATAATGAGAGAACAAGGAGATGGTATTGCTTTAGAGCAGCTTATTAAGCTGGCTTTAAAAAGAGCCTAAGGTTTACATTGCAGCGACAAACGAAAAATATATTACTACTCACCGGGTTATTTTTCTTTTTGCTTAACCAATTAGCCCATGCGCAAGTGCCGGCTGATTCGACAGGCAACGTAGGAGATGACACCTATGCCGATCCGCTAACCGATCCAGGTACTAACGCGAATTTAGGAAAGCTCATGCCTTCCAACTATGAATTAAAAATTGAAGTAGATTCCAACCTTAGGAAGTACTATATCTATCAAAAAGTTGGAGACCTCGACTACAGACCAGTATCTGTAATGACCTTTCAGGAATTTGCTGAGTGGGATAGAAAAAGAAGATCACAAGAATACTGGGATAACCCCAATCCTTTTGAAGAAACAGAAGGCAGCTCAGATGAACCACTAGGATTTTATACCCGTGACAATTCCGGTGATACCATCGTTGAAATAGTACCAAGTGGTAACGTAACGCTTGACTTTGGCGCCCGCTGGCAAAGGGTTGATAACCCAGCAATTCCTGTTAGGCAGCAAAGAAATGGGGGCTTCGATTTTGATCAGCAGATCAGCATGAACGTTGTTGGTAAAATTGGAGAGCGACTAAAATTAACCGCTAACTGGGACACCAAAGCCACTTTCGATTTCGACAACAGCATTAAAATTGATTTCATCGGAAAAGATTATGACATCATCCGAACAGTTGAAGCAGGTAATGTAAGCTTCCCCCTGAAAAACAGTTTGATGCGAGGTTCCCAAAATTTATTCGGAGCTAAGGTGGGTATGCAATTCGGAAAGCTTTCTGTAACCTCGGTGATGTCTAGCCAAAGAGGTAAAACGGAGTCCATAACAATAAAAGGAGGAGCGCAAAGCCGAAATTTTGAGCTCCGTGCTACTGATTATGATGACTATCGCCACTTCTTTCTTAGCCAGTACTTCCGGGATAATTTTGAAAAAGCGTTTGAAGTTAACGCCACCAACCCCAACACTGGTTTCAGAATCACAAGGGTCGAGGTTTATATTACAAACTCCAACACCTCCACTGAAAATACTCGTAACCTTGCCGGGTTCATGGACCTGGGAGAGCATAAGGCATCGCAAATTTATAATGACGCACTTATTACGCCTACTGGGATGAACTCTGTAGATAATGACGCAAATACCCTTTTTGGAAATATACTTGCTGACACTACTTTTCGTCAGGTAAACAATGCCCTTTCGGAATTTGAAAGTGCTGGATATGTCAACGGTGTAGATTTTGAAGTCATCAAAAGTGCGAGAAAACTTGAACAAGGAAGAGACTATACCTTCCATCCCGACCTGGGTTATATCTCTCTGACCTCGGCCATACAGGAAGAAGAAGCTCTTGCTGTAGCCTTTGAATATACCCTCAATGGAGAAAGCTATAAAGTAGGAGAACTAAATGAGGACTATCAAAGCTTCGATGAAAAATCAGTAATCCTTCTCAAGCTTTTGAAACCTCAGTCCATCAAAACCAGCCTGCCTTATTGGGACCTAATGATGAAAAACATTTATTCTCTGAATACCTCTAATCTTAATCAGGAAAATTTCCAACTAAGAGTGGTCTATGAAGATGATATTACGGGTGTAAAGAACCCAACCCTTCAAGAAGGAGCGTTATTCAAAGACATCCCATTGGTTCAAGTATTCAGAATGGATAAGCTCAACATGAACCTCGACTTTTCACCTGATGGTAACTTTGATTATGTTGAAGGTGCAACCGTACTGCCTAAAATCGGTAAAATAGTCTTCCCTGTACTTGAGCCCTTTGGCGATTGGTTAGTACAAGACCCAACCAAGTCCAGTTATCAACCCTATTATTTTGACCCCATACAGGAAGTCGCTTTCGTCAATAAATACGTCTTTTCAACCCTATACGAATCTACACAAAAGGATGCTGAACGAACTCCTGAACAAAACAAGTTCATCATAACCGGTAGTTATCAATCAGCATCTTCACAAACAGTAATGCTTCCGGGCATCAATATTGCTCCAGGATCAGTTGTAGTGACCTCGGCCGGAATTAGATTGCGAGAAGGATCTGATTATACTGTTGATTATACACTGGGTCGTGTTAGTATCAAAAACGAAGGAATACTCGCCTCCGGAAAAGAAATCACTATTCAGTACGAGAAGTCTGACCTCTTCAACTTTAGAACTAAATCTCTTTTCGGTACCCGTTTCGATTATGAAGTAAACAAAGACTTCAATGTCGGAGCAACTTGGCTATTCTTAAACGAAAGACCTCTTTTATCCAGGGTAACAATTGGAGATGAGCCGCTAAAGAACCATATGTTTGGGGCGGATGTAAACTTCCGAAAGAAATCAAGAATCATAACAAAAGCGGTGGATTTCCTTCCTGGCATCAGCACCAAGGAAGAGGCTGATGTAAGCTTCAATGCAGAGATTGCGGGTCTCGCACCGGGTAAGTCCAGACTAACCAAGGGCGCTTCCATCATTGATGACTTTGAAGGTGCTGAAACTCCATTTGACCTCACCAGAGTGCCGATACGTTGGAATGTTGGCTCCACTCCTCTACGATTTTCAGAATCTTCAGCAGTTAAAGACGACCTGACATACTCCTATCACAGAGCAAAGTTAGCCTGGTACAACATTGATAATACATTCTATGCCTCAGGAAATAATAACCTGGGTGAACTACCGGAAGGAGATTTAGACAACCCCTATTTTTCACAATATACACCTCAAGATCTATTTCCCGGAAAAGACCCACAGCAGTTTCAGCTCAACCAAATTATGTTCAATATGGCTTACTTCCCCAATATTCGTGGGCCGTATAACTACAACGACAATCCCGCGGACCTTAATCCGGATGGAACTTTGGCCAACCCTGAGGATAGCTGGGCAGCCATTACCAGATCAATTACCTTCGATACGGACTTTGATGCAGCAAACGTACAATTCATTGAATTCTGGCTCCTCAACCCATTCCTCAGTCAATCGGTCAATGATGGTACTGGTGGTGATCTCTACTTCAACCTTGGTGATATATCCGAAGATGTCCTCAAAGATAACAGACACGCCTTTGAAAATGGATTGCCAGAGAACGTAGAAAATACGGCCTGGGGTAAAGTAACAACTCAGCAGTACCTGACGAACGCATTTGAAAATGACCCGGATACTCGTGGATTACAGGATGTGGGGCTTGATGGTGTAAGCAACGAAGAGGAAAGAGACACAACCTATTTCGGAAATATGCTCAACAACTTGTCGGGATACCTAACCCCTGACGCTCTTAATACTCTTTCCGAGGACCCCTCAAGTGACGACTTCCGATACTATGTTTTCCCTAGTGCTGATGAAGATAATAGGCCGCTACTGGAACGATATGCCGATTTCAACGGACTTGAAAACAACTCTCCGGCAAATGATGGCAGCAATCAGTTTACAGCCTCCAACAAAACCACACCAGATAATGAAGACCTGAACCAGGATAATACTATCAGTAGTGCTGAAGGTTACTATGAATACCACCTGCCTATTACTCCGAGCACCATGCAGGTCGGTGGCCACCCATTCATCGTTGGAGAAAGAACTATTGATGGACTTACCGGCCTTAATGGCACACCTACATTTGTACAGGTAAGAATCCCCATCAAAGATCCTTCCTTCTACCAAAAGTTCGGAAGCATTGACGGATTCAAGACCATTAAATTCCTCAGGACTTACCTCACTGGTTTCCAGGATTCTGTAATACTTAGGATGGCTCAATTCCAATTAGTCGCTTCTCAATGGATTCAAAACACCAATAGATTGAATTTTGACGACCAGGCCGGTCTTGGGCAGGCTGAGCCAAATCCGATCGAACTGAACATTGGAACCGTCAATATCGAGGAAAACAGTCAGGGCACGGATGAGACTTCTCCTTATGTAATTCATGATGAAATCATCAGAGACCAGGATAACACCACGACCATCGTACGTCAATTAAATGAGCAATCCTTACGTTTACAGGCAAAAGACCTGGGAGAAGGAGAATATGGGTCGGTTTACAAAGACGTAAGTCTAGACCTTATTAACTACAAACGCCTGAATATGTTCATCCATGCGGAGACAGCTGATCCTGGCACGCAGGATGGAGACCTCGTTGCATTCTTCAGATTGGGTAAGGACAGGAACGATAACTATTACCAAATCGAGGTTCCTCTGACTTTTTCAAATATCAATAGTAACGATCCTGATGAGGTCTGGAGAGTCGAAAACGAAATTGATATCGAGCTTGATAAACTCGTTGCTGTCAAGGCCAACAGAAACCGAAATGGTATCGATACCGCTTTCTCCATTTACTCTGAAAATGTAGATGGTTATAAAATATCAGTCATTGGTAACCCAAGGATTAGTGAGGTGCGGTCCATGCTGATCGGGGTTAGGCATCCCTACGATCAGGATGAAACACCAAAGTCTGCAACCATTTGGTGTAATGAATTAAGAGTAATTGAGTTCGTCCAGAAGCCGGGTATGGCTACTAAAATGAATTTTACCACAACACTTCCCGGACTCGGTAACTTAAGTGCCACCTTCGGCTATGTAGGGCCTAACTTTGGAGGAATAGAAGATAAAATTTCACAACGAACAAGGGAACACACCCTGGAATATGGAGTAGCAGCTAACCTGGGTATAGATAAATTTCTGCCAAAAAAACTGGGGCTTAGACTTCCTCTTTATGTCGCCATGGAGAATAAATCCGTAAGGCCAAAGTTCAACCCATTAGATCAGGACATGGAAATGGGTGATGCACTGGAAATCATGGATGAAATTGGTATGGATGACGAAGGATTCAGAACAAAAACGATTGCAAAAACTAAAACCAAAACCATCAACATCCAAAATGCCCAGAAGGTAAGCACGAAACCCAATGCAAAGAAACACCCCTTAAGTACAGAAAACTTTAAGTTCTCAGCAGGATACACGGAAACAAGGGCCACGGGAATTGGAAATGAAGATGTCGGACGAGGTAATAACCTTGAGTCGCATTTGGATCAACTATACACAGGTGGTGTGGGTTATTCGTTCAATATGTCTCCTAAGTATATTGAGCCTTTCAAAAAAGCAAAATTTCTTGACTCCAAAGCACTGGGATTGATCAAAGACATTAACATCAACCTAATTCCAAACCAAATCAACGTAAGAGGAGACCTCAACCGCCTTTACCGTAGAACCCAACTTTATAACAACGAACTCAATACATTAGGAATACAACCCAATTACGAGAAAAGGTTTAGCTTCAACCGAACACATAGTGTCAGATGGAACCTTACGAAAAGTATTTCCGCAGGCTACACTTCCACCGCCAACGCTCTGGTCGATGAACCGAATGGAGACAAACTTGGAGACAACAACATCACCAGAGAGGAATATCAGGACTCAGTCTGGAAGAATCTCCAAAACCTGGGGAGGTTAAAAAACTTTAGTCAGAATGTGGATGCAAATTATAAGTTGCCATTAAAGAAATTTCCACTGACAGATTGGATGTCTGCCGATGTTTCCTATAAAGCCGGATATACCTGGGTGGCTTCACCATTTGGGCAAACGGATACCTCCGCCCAAAAATTTGAAATGGGGCACACCATTCAAAACAACCAGGACGTATCTGTGAATGGTAAACTTGATATGGTTCAGTTATACAATAAAATTCCGATACTGAAAAAAGTCAACACACCAAAAGGGAGGTCAAGGCGTGGGCGAAATAGTCGAAAACCGGACCCGAAGATTGCAAAAGGTGACACGTTAAAAAATGGTAAACCGAGGCCGGATATAAATCCCGGACTTAAAATATTCCTTCGTACACTTATGTCTGTCCGAAATGTGAATATCAGAGGGTCAATTGGAAGCAACACAACAATTCCGGGTTTCCTGCCGACTCCGACATACCTCGGCATGGAAGACTTCGGGGCGCCTGGCATACCGTTTATACTGGGTTCTCAAAACCCGAATATCCGATACGAAGCAGCTGAAAATGGCTGGCTTACAAAAAGTCCGAGTCAAAATAATCCCTTTAGGCAAAGTAAAAATATAGATTATAACATCCGGTCAACGGTAGAGCCATTTAGCGATTTTCGATTACAGGTAAATGTCAAGAGAAACAAGACCAACGAATTTTCAGAAATATTCAGAACCGACACGAGTATTTACAGCTCAGGAATAGAAGATTATTTTTCTTATAGCCCCTTGAAAAGTGGAGGGTTTAACACGTCATATATTTCACTGCGATCAGCGGGACTATTCGATCTATCAGGCAACAAATCAGATGAAGTCTTTAGTACATTTGAAAGCAGTCGATATCAGGTAAAACAAATACTCGACAACCGCAATTCAAACTCCGGAGAATATGGCGTTAATTCTCAGGATGTATTGGTGCCATCATTCCTTGCAGCTTATGGTGGCGGAGGTGTCGACCCGAATAACCTAAACTACGTTCCCAAAATACCTCTCCCCAATTGGAGATTAGATTATGCAGGACTCTCAAGGCTGGAAAAACTAAGAAAAAAATTCTCTTCCATTAACATTACTCATTCCTATCAATCGACCTATCAGATATCGAGCTTTACATCATCCCTTGAATATGGTGAAGGCTTCATCTCAGCTAATAGTGATCTGGGCAATTTGGAACAGCTACCTACAGATACGAATGGCTCCGGACAATTTATACCCGTATTTGTGGTCAATGAGGTATCGATACAGGAGAGATTTTCACCATTACTTGGCATTAATGTACGTACCAGAAATCGCATGAATTTCAAGGTCGAATACAAAACTGATCGCTCCATGACATTGAGCATGGCAAATGCACAAATCACTGAAGTGAATAACAAAGACATCGTAATTGGCTTTGGATGGACAACTAACAAATTCGTCCTACCATTTAAGTGGGCGCATCGTAAAATTCAACTGAAGCGCGACCTTACCTTCAAGGTAGACTTGTCTTTCAGAGACACAAGAACCGTACAAAGAACAATAGAAGGACCAAGTGTGGTCACCGCGGGTAACATCAACTTCAGACTCAACCCGAATATTACTTATTCAGTAAGTGAAAAACTAAACCTGCAAATGTTCTTTGAAAGGTCTTTCAATGAACCAAGAATCTCGAGTTCGTTTAGAAGGTCAAGCACCGCCTTTGGTGTGAGGTTGAAGTTCTCACTGGCTTAGGGCTACTTCAAAGTTAGTAGAAAAGTGACAGTGTGAGCTTTTCAAATTCACGTATTTGGGATTGGGATTCAGCGTTCGCCATATATGTTTATACAGCCTGTTGGCATTTTGTTTATTTTATGTTCAACCTATATATCTTACTGAACCTGCCTTCATTAGCTTTGTTGGTTTCATCTTTATATATGTATGATGAAAGAATAATAATTATTTGATCTCCTCTTTTTGCTGATGATTTAATTGAATTCAAAAAGCTAAGAGATGAAAATTTAGATAATGCTTTCTTTTCCCTGGTATGAATAATCTCCATTTCTCCAACATCGTATTTAGGTAGCTCGATTAAGTCCCTTTTTAGTTGAGGATCACTGAGGACATTTAACCTAAGCTTTGTAATATCCCTTCTCTTGATGAAATCATTATCCTTGATTTGACTGTTTTCCAAAGTAAGTTCAACCTTAGGGTAAATTAGCGTTCGACTCATGAGTTTTATAAGATGTAAAGTATCACGGTCTGGTGTAACCAAATAAAGCGTAACATTTTTTTGATAGGGAATTAAATCAAATTCATGGTTCTTTGATTGATTGACTATCTTCCCTCCGCTTGCTGAGATTGAATAGTCCAATGTCGTATCACTTGATACGATCATAAATGGATTTTTTACCCCTTGCCACAAGGAATGAATTTGCGGTGATTTGGAATTTAGTGTTGTTCTGTTTTTAATCTTGAATTGTGGATTCTGCCCAAAAGACAGCAAAGTGAAGCATATCTGGAAAAAGAGTAATGAAACGAATCGTGTCATGTTTTATTGCATAATGATGTTTGCCGTAAAAGTTACATAATGAATGACAGCTCCCAACAAACCATTGTGCGGTTAAAAGCTACACTCACTTTTCATATGACATAAGATAACCTTCCAGCTAAAATGTCGCGCAACGGTTCGGTTGGTTGAGCGTGCATTTTAGCCATTGTTGGAGTTCGTTTTTATTTTTTAAGCTTCTACAGAAAAGTGAAAAGGTTCATCACCTTTCATTTCAACTATTATTCTTGAAAATCCGTCTTTTAAGTTTTATAAGTCAATTTCCCACACCATTTTATCCCTCTCAATGTCAATGGGGATTGTCAGAGATTCAAGTCTATATTCTTTTCTTAACTGCTCTTCGGTAATTACCTGTTCACTCTTTGCAAGGAACGATTTAATGTTAATCCAAATTTTAGGGAATTCCTTTTTGATTTCTTCAAAAGCTCTCTGCTGGTTTTTATTTGACCTCTGATTGTTTGATGCAATGTACAAGACTACCGGTGTATGTATTGATTCAATTTCAATATCCTTATCAAGATAATAGCACCTTTCAGTTTTGTCATAGGTCGAACCCATCTCACCGAAGTAAGAATCCTTAATGGCCTGAGTTTTCAGAGCATTTATGAGTCTTCTTATCATTTTTATAATGAACTACAACAAATCGCTATCAGTATTGCTGATATACAATTTTATTATAACCCAATCTAACGGATTTTTTACGTTATTCATAAATGCCCCGACCAACAAAAACCTTCAACACACGACTATCACAACACCTCTTTAACACATTATTTGTATCTGTTTTTTCGAAACTATTGAATAAATTGCCGTTTGAAATAACACCCCATGAAAAAATTATACATCCTCGTTTTAGTAGTATTTTTCTCCTGCTCTGGAGTATACGCTCAATCGTATTTGTTTGACACAACTGCCATTTCACAGGAATGGGAAAACTATGAGTTGAACAAAGCTGACTACGATGAGTTCGTAACGAAATTCAAATCAAACCCGGCCATGATGGCTGCATTGGATAGTGCAGTAACCCAAGGAGATCAGGATGCTATATTTTTTCAGAAACTTTTAAATACCCCTTTCGAAAGTCGGGAGAGCATTAAAGACTACAACGAAGAAGAGGTAAAAGCTGCCGTTTTCGGGCTTAAGAAATCTGAGGAAATGATGAATCAATTTGATGAACTGAATAAGCAGTTGAAAGAATCGGGGATGTATGAAGATATCAATCTGGATAGCCTCCAGAAAGCCCTGGAACAGATGGGTGGTTATTAATACTTAGCACCACTCAGGTCGTCCTACAGGTTTAGTGTTCAAAATTCAACATTCCTTGTTGGGTGTTTGATATTTCAATTAGAGGATTTGTGCTAAAAAAATAGACGACAGTATTTATCTGACGAACTGAGTACCTCCCTAGCAGAGATTCTTTCGATATAGTTAGAACCTGATCCCCATTACCGTCACATCGTCAATCTGCTCCTCATCCTTTTTCCAGGTATTAAATGTCGTGGCTAGTATTCCCTGTTGCTTATCCATTGGTTGATGGTGGATGTCCAGCAATAAATCTTTAAAAAGTTTTTTCATAAACTTCTTTCCCTCCGGCCCACCAAACTGGTCGTGAAATCCATCGGTAAAAGCATAAATACAATCACCCTTTTCCAAATCAAATGAAGTTGTTTTAAAGTCCTTGTGCCTGGTAGAAGCATCACCGATTGGTTGTCGATCAGCGGCTAGGCTAATCAACTCATTATTCCTCACAATGATCAATGGATTGTTGGCCCCGGCAAATTCCAGTTTGTTCCCCTCTATTGTAAATAAGGAAAGGTCCATCCCATCCTTAATGTTTATGTCATCATTCTCCTGACGTAATCCAGCTACGATACCTTTGTGTAGCTCATCCAGAATCGCACCCGGAGAAGTAGTGCCGTTAGTAAAAATACTTTCATTTAGTAATGCATAGCCTATCATACTCATAAATCCACCGGGAACACCATGACCGGTACAATCTATCACTCCTAGAATATCCTTCCCCTGGTGCTGTGCGAAGTAGTAAAAATCGCCACTGACTATATCCCGGGGTTTGTAGTAAATAAATGAGTCCGGATACACTTTTTTTATCGAACTCACCGAAGGAAGAATAGCACTTTGAATATTCTTAGCATAGTTGATACTCGAAGTGATTTTTTGATTTTTTGACTCTACAATAAGTTTTTGTTCATTCAGCTCCTTAGTACGGTCTTTTACCTTCTGCTCCAGTTCACGGTTGTGTCTGTCAATAAGTTCCTCTTTTTCCTGAATGGTTTTTCGCACCTGATGAACCAGTGCAAAAGAAAAGAAAATGATTTCCAGTACGGTAGCGAAATTCAGGCTGTAGAACGTAAACGCACTTGATGGAATAATATCAGCCCGCTCTAACACAGAAATAGAAAACCCTATAAAAAGAAATACATAAGCATACACAAAGAATCTGGCTGGTATATACCGCTTTCTTATATAGAAGTAGAGACCTGAAACAAAAGCGATCAATAAAGGAGCCAGATCAAAAACATTCTCCTGCACTGGAAATCCCCAAAAAACTATCGCAATAACAAACCGTATGATTAACAACCCAATAGCTACCCGCAGAATCAAGTGTATTTTTGGGGACTCGGTCTTTAGCTTCAAAAAACTGATCGTAAACAACAAGGCGCTCAATTCCACGGCAAAAAGTGCAACAGTATGAATATACTTATTGATCCAGGGCTGAGAAGGCCAGAAATATTGAAACCCCATTCCATCATTAGACATCGAGTATAAAATAATACTCAGGATATACAGGATATGGAATACATAAGACCTGCTTCCTATTCCAATAAGGAAGAGTAAGTTATAAATCAGGATGAGCACCATCATCCCATAAAAAATTCCCAACAAATAATACTCTCCCAGCGCGTAATTCAAGAGCTTAGGAAAAGATCGTATCACCGGTACGATCCAGTTGTTCTTAGAAGATGTCACCCTTATGAAATAGCGTCTGGTCTCTTGAGACTTCAGCTTCAGAATAAACTCAAAGTTTTTGTGGTTTAGTTCTTTTCTATGAAAGGGTAATGTGCTCCCGACTTCTTTTTTTTGCCACTCCTTATCCTCATCAGGACTGTAAAACGTAATATGATCAATCTCGTGATCAAAAAATTCTAAAATCCATTGTCCATCGGTGTCTGTTGCATTTTTAACTTGAAATGTAAGCCAATAGGCGGAATTATGATTCCTTGTTAGCAGGCCTGCATTATTGCTGGATTTGTTGAAATGCTTCAGCGCATCCTCACAGCTATACGATTCAATTGAAAACTGTCTGGAGGTATCCTCAAAAACCTGAACATAATTAGCCCCAACCCATTCCTCTGAGGATTCTTCATTTAACTCAATAACTTGAGCAAGGACCAACTGGCTTAGGCCCAGATAAAATGCAATAAGTACGTATCTCAACTTTGGTCGGTTATCGCTCAGTCCCAAAGTTAGTGGAAAACCCTGAAAACTAAGCTTCTTTTGCTTTGAATAGGTAGAACATGTACTTCTTATACTTCATGAAGTTTTCACCATTTCGCTGTCCGGTGAAGTGCTTGTTCTCCATCTTATCCAATTTCTTCTTGAACTTCCATCGCACAATCTTCATAATTTTAGGAACCCTGTCCTCGGCAAGCGCAAAAACTGATCCCCAGATTGGCTTCAATACATCTGTGGAAAATGTGGCTACCAAATCAATTGTTGGAGCAGTTTCCTTAGTTATATCATTAGCAACGAGTGTCTCAACAGGAAAAGTTTTCAACTTCTCTTCCCACTCAGCGAACTTATGTCCACCACCTAGTAAACTCTTCCCTGGTGCATCGGTCTGGAAGAAATCACAGGCCATTATATAGCCACCGGGCTTCAACAACTTAAGCGCACCCGGAATAGAATCGTCCATCGGTATATATTGAAAGCTCTCGCTGAATAATACGAGGTCATACTTTTTATCTGTCTTTATATCCTGAAACTTGCACTGGAAAATATCTACTTTGTCACCCAGCTTTTTCCTGGCATATTCTGTCAAAATCTCACCTGGCGACACACAATCAACCTCATAGCCACGAGCAACTAGTTCTTCAGCCGTCTTTCCGGATCCGCAACCTACATCAAGAATGGTTTTCACTCCTTCCGGTATATTGGAAAAAAGCATTTCAGCGTAATTTTCCTGCGCTTTCTTCAGATTAGCAATATCTGTTTCTAATCCGTCTTTAAAATATCCGTAGTGCAGATATTCTGTTTTTAGGAAATACTTAAATACCATTAGCCCTGCTTCAAGGCCAACCTCTTTTGAATCAACTTTTCTGTTTTTCTTCTTTCTTCTACCCATGGGTTATAAGACGAGTCAATGCATATAATATTTGACTCTGGTTAAATTCGCATGCAATGTTAGTGATTTACACCATCCTTAGCAACGATTAGTAAGTTTTAGACAGGATTACAGTCTCTATGGGCAATTAGTTTGTGGATTGACACGTTGAAGTCAAAATTCACATTTCCAAAACCTATATGTTTATTGAATTTTACTATCTTCGACCCCTAATATTCTATCGAGCATGAAGAATTTTAAGTTAATTAACAACATTACAGGATGGTCAGTATTTCTAATCTCACTGATCGTTTATACACTTACAGTAGAGCCATCGGCTAGTTTATGGGATTGTGGTGAATTTATCGCTGCCGCCAACAAGTTAGAAATAGGACACCCCCCCGGAGCACCGCTCTTCATGCTAATGGGCCGTGGTGCCTCAATGTTTGCCGGTAGTCCACAAACCGTAGCCTGGTGGGTGAATATGGTTTCAGTTGTAGCCAGTGCATTCACAATTCTATTCCTTTACTGGACTATCGTTCTGCTTGGACAAAAACTTATTGATAAAGATGAGGAAGGAAACTACCCCACCATTCAACAGCTGGCTCTAATAGGCGCTAGTGTTATTGGTTCATTAGCATTTACTTTCTCAGATTCTTTCTGGTTTTCAGCTACTGAAGCTGAAGTTTACGCCACCTCAGCCTTCTTTACTGCATTTGTGTTTTGGGCAATACTCAAGTGGGAAACCGTTGCAGACGAACCCGGATCAGACCGATGGATTATACTCATAGCCTATATGGTTGGGTTATCAATCGGTGTCCACCTTCTAAATCTACTGGCAATACCGGCTCTTGGATTTATCTATTACTTCAAAAAATATGAAAACCCTTCATTGCTAGGTGGTGTGATTACTTTCATCTTAAGTAGCATTATCGTTAGCTTTATCCAAACAGGTGTAATCATCGGACTCCCAAGTATCATGGAGTGGATGGAATTACAAATGGTCTACAAAGGAGGAATGGGTATCCATACTGGAATCATCGTATTCCTGATACTACTTATCGGTGGACTTGTAGCTGCAATTGTAGTTACACATATAAAGAAACTGCGACTTCTAAATACTGCTTTCCTTTCGTTAGCCTTTATTCTTATCGGATATTCTTCTTATACCATTATCGTTATCCGGTCACAGTATAAACCACCCTTGAATGAAAATAATCCTGGAAGAGATGTAATGAGCTTGACCTCTTTCCTTAAACGTGAGCAGTATGGAGATTGGTCTATTATGTACGGACCACAATTCGGTGCTTACTATTCACAAGACCGAAGAACCGAAAAAGGAGAGCCGGTTTATAGAAGAGAAGGAGATAACTATATCGTATATGATCATGATTACGAACTAATCCTTGATACTAATAAAAACTTCCACACTTTGCTGCCAAGGATGTCCCGCTTTGACAAAAAGGATGATTATGTGAGGTGGCTTGAGGCAAACACCGATTGGACCCAAAACCCGAAAGATGTTGTCAACGAACAGGCTGGTGTGTTTCAATACCCAAAACCTTCTTTTGGGGAGAACATGCAGTTTATGTTTCAGGTACAGATGAATAATATGTATTGGCGTTACTTTGGATGGAACTTTATAGGCCGTACCGGAGACATTAAAGGAAATACTCCTGGAGCAACCGATGATGCTGATGTAGCCTGGTTCACTGACCCTAAAGGACCTGCTCCAAGTAATGAGGTAAGTAAGGCCTACAATACTTACTTCATGTTACCTTTCTTACTTGGGATGTTAGGACTATTCTATCACTACTCCCGCTGGCGGGACACAAAGGATGCCCTTGTGATAACATTGCTATTCTTCTTCACGGGACTGGCTATTATCATCTACCTCAACGCTCCGCCTCTGGAGCCAAGAGAAAGAGATTATGCCTATGCCGGTTCCTATTATGCATTTGCAATTGAAATAGGGATCGGGGTATTAGCTCTCTTCCAGCTACTACGAATGGTGTTGGACCAATCTCGAATTGCTTTAATTGCATCGGTCGGTATCTCCACCATAGTACCTGGGATCATGGCTGTACAAGGTTGGGATGATCACGACCGATCAGGCAGGTTCTTTGCTGTCGATTCAGCCAAAAACCTGTTGGATGTCTGCGCACCAAATGCCGTGCTATTCACAGCCGGTGACAATGACACTTTCCCACTATGGTATTTACAGGAAGTCGAAGGCTATCGAACTGATGTCCGGGTATGTAACCTGAGTTTATTAAATACTACCTGGTATGCTGAACAAATGAAGTTAAAAGCATACGACTCAGAACCGTTGCCAATCAAAGTTCCTTATGAAGTATTAGCACCGGAAACATTTAATATGCAAAGCATTCCTAAACAATACGCTGACTTCGATGGTCACTATACCAGAAATGAAGCAGTGAATGCTGAGGTGTTTATTGATCTGCTTGATAAAGGAGACAAGAGATTGAAGTACCAGGGTGTTGATACATTGTGGTATCTCCCAAGTAGAAAGCTCAAAATCAACCTTGACAGTGCTGCATTAATGAAGGCCGACTGGATTCCAGAGATAGCAAAGAAAAATGCAAGCAACCAAATGATGTGGAACCTTCCTTACACTCTGGATAAAAAGTCAGTGATGATCATGGATTTGATTGTGAACAATGCCAGAGATGGATGGAAGAGACCAATATACTTCTCAACTACAATGGGAGGAAGATATTTCATGAACCTGCAAAACTATATGCAACAGGAAGGTTTGGCCTATCGCCTACTTCCATTCAAACCAGTTCTTGACAGAAACATACCTGCGCAACATAAGCAGTATATGAAGAACTACCCGTATTACATCAATACGGATGTGTCAGCAGAAAAATTGCTTGGCACCGTGTGGCGGGGCCTGGACGATGAGAGCATATTCTATGATGTTCCTCACAAAATTCTTCCTAACAACGTAAGAATGATTTTCTCAAGGGTGGCAACCCAGTGCGTACAGGAAAATAAAATTGAGATGGCACGTGAGCTTCTGAACTACAGTGTCACCAAGATTCCTCATAAAACAATTCCTTTTGAGTCATCGACCTATCAGTATATAAGACTGTATATGCTATGTGCTCAGAAAGACAATAACTACGAGGATGCTCTCAGGTTTACAGATGAGATGCTCAAGGTATGTGATTCTGATATAGAAATCTGGAAAAACAGATACACGAAGTACCTTGAGGAATATGGCGCCATTAATCAGGAGGCAGCACAAAGAATTCAACTGTGCTGGACTTCATTCCAGGTAGCTTACCAATATATTGGAGAAGGTGAGGAACAAGCAGCTAAAAAAGCTGAGTACAAAAAATACCTCACAAAGCATTCGAAGTTCTTAGTGCAAAACAAATTGATTTCTCAGGACGAGGTTGACCGAATAATGCCTCCTGAAATCAAAGAGCAAAGAGAACAGCTCCCTGACACCATTGCTGAAATGCTCAGGGAAATTCAACAAGACACAGAGTAATATTTAGGAAGCCTTGATCTAAGATCAAGGCTTTTTTCTTTGTATACGATTCAACCACTCAATAATTCAATGGGGTGAATAAATAATAAGTCCGTAGAATATCAGAGGATAACTTTTCGGCTGTGTAAACCTATATTACTTGGTAAGAATGAAAAAATGATCAAGGCATTCCTCAGGTTCATCGCTAATACTATAGTCTTCCCAGGTAATATCGGAAACCAACCCTTTCTCTTGTTTCATCAATTTTTTTCGGTTGACCCTGTTAAAAATGTCATAAGGAATTCGAATCATCCACCTTGGGAGATTGTATTGTAGATTCAGAACATCCCATCTGGTAATTTTTTTCACAGACTTTCTGTTCTTTTCATGGTAGTCCATGATTTTCTCGTTACCACGTACTCCTTTTAAATCAACCTTCTCAAAATATTTTTTACAAAGCTCTGCAAGCTCAGTTACCGTGTACTCCCTAATGTGCCATGGGTTTCTGGTAAGTGTAAACTTTTTATTAGGTGTAGTAATAATTGCCTTACCGCCCGGCTTAAGAACTCGCTTTATTTCCTGAAGATAGGCATGGTCATCTTTGATATGTTCGATAACCTGAAAAGAGACGATCCAGTCATACGTGTTATCTTCCAGACCACTCAGTGGAGGAATGTTGGCCGCAATAAACTTACTGCCAGGATATTTTGACTGCAGCTCCTTAACAAGGCCCTCAATTTTATCAACTCCGGTATAGTGATCGCAAGCTTGAGTAAGAACTTCCACCCCTCTACCAAAACCACAACCGATTTCAAGCAAATTGCCACTAACCATATCCTTTGCCTTTAGGTAAGGGAATAGTAACCTTTGATGAATCGGATTGTCCGATGCAATTTCGTCTGATGTTATTTCGGTAGTGTAGTATGCCATACTGATAAAGCCGATCGCAAATGTATAGATTTTACCCACTTTCTGGTAATGACAACGACAAATTAATCATATTTGCACTCGCAATGAGAGATAATAAGCCAAATAAAGATTTTGTTTTCGGGATTCAACCTGTGTCGGAGGCCTTGAAATCAGATCAGGAAATTGAAAGAATCTACATACAAAAAGGTCTGAAAGGTGACCATGTTAGAGATATTGTAAAGGAATGTCGGAACCGTAATATTCCTTGTCAGAATGTCCCGATAGAAAAACTAAACAAGATCACCAGAAAAAACCACCAGGGGCTTATTTGCCTTGTTTCACCTATTAGTTATTCGTCCATCGAAAACGTCATCGAAAACTGTTATAACTCAGGAAACGATCCGTTCATCCTTATACTTGACCGGATAACTGATGTGCGCAACTTCGGAGCAATAAGTCGAACGGCTGAATGCGCAGGCGTCAATGCCATTCTAATACCTGATAAAGGAGCGGCTCAAATTAATAGTGATGCACTGAAGACTTCTTCAGGAGCTCTCAATCATATTCCTGTATGCCGCACGCACAACCTAAAAGACGGAATAGAATTTTTGAAAAATAGTGGCTTGAAAATTATTTCATGCACTGAAAAAACCGAAGATTCCCTTTTTGAAACTGATCTGTCAGGACCTGTAGCTATCATCTTAGGATCAGAGGAAAATGGTATTTCACCGGAATACCTGAAGTTGAGTGATGCCCGGGCTAAAATTCCGATAAACGGAGCTATTGACTCTCTTAACGTCTCCGTTGCGGCAGGAGTCATTATGTATGAGGCGATTCGCCAACGCTCCTGATAACATAGATTAATAAACTCCGAGGAGTAGCCCTGCAAGAATGTTTTTATAAAATAGAAAGACACCCCTCCCTCAAATTTAGGATAATAGACAAGCAAGGTCTATTTCACCATTTCCACCAAACAATTGACCCAGGCATCTGATGAGTTCAGACTGGGTACCAAATCCCAGCTCTCACCACCAGCCTCAAGAAACTCTTCCTGATAAGTCTCCCCGACCTCTATGGTAGTTTCCAGGCAATCTGCTGTAAATGCCGGACACATCACCAAAACATTTTTTTTGCCATCATCAGCTAATTGCTGTACAATATCTTCCGTGTATGGCTTTATCCATTCGGCCTTTCCCAACCTACTTTGAAAACAAACAGTATAATCTTCCTCTTTAATTTCCAACGAATTGGCCAAAGCTCGCGAAGTCTCATAACACTGTGCACGATAGCAAAACTCGTTTTTGGAGTTGTAGGTAGCGCAACATTTTTTACTCAACTGACAATATCCGCCATTGGATGATTTAAGTATTTGTCGTTCAGGTAAACCATGATAGGAAAAAACCAAATGGTCATATTTACCTGACTTCCATTGGTCTGTCGCCAGAGCAGCAAATGCCTCTACGAACAGCTTATCGGATGGGAACTTATCGATAAATCTGATTGGCGCCAAACCTGAAATTTTAGCAGCTTCTTTCTTCACCTTCTCAATAGTGGAACCCGTTGTCGCTTCAGCATATTGAGGATAAAGAGGAATGGCGATTATTTCTTCATGGTCCCCGTCCTGAAACTTTTGAAGAGAACTATTGATACTGGGGTTCTGATACCGCATTCCAAAAACAACCTGGTAGTCTTCACCGAGTTTTTCCTGAAGTGCTTTTTCCAAATCTTCGCCATGATACATTAATGGAGAACCTCGATCAGTCCAGAGTTTGCGGTATTCTTCAGCAGATTTTGGGGCTCTTATGGGGGCAATGATCAAATTCACCAGCATCCATCGATTAAGAAATGGTATATCGATTACCTTCTCATCCATCAGGAATTCACGAAGATATTTTCTTACATCCTTAGTCTTGATAGAGTCGGGGGTCCCGAGATTAATAATAAACACTCCTTTTTTTGGCATATCGCAATTTTAGCATGAATTATTGAGAAATACATTCTCAATGCCTAAAACAACTATAATCTCAAAATGTTTAATAAATTTGCCGGATGGAAACAGCTGAGAAAAAGCAAGTGGAGAATTTACTACCCAAAGTAGCTTCCCACGCGAAAGAGTACGGATTCATCTTCCAGTCCAGTGAAATCTATGACGGCCTGCAAGCGGTCTATGACTATGGCCAGAATGGTGCAGAGCTAAAGAAAAACATTAAAGACTACTGGTGGACTGCAATGGTACAAATGCACGAAAACATCGTAGGGATTGATGCAGCTATTTTCATGCACCCAACCACCTGGAAAGCTTCCGGGCACGTAGACGCATTCAACGACCCATTGATTGACAATAAAGATTCAAAAAAAAGATATCGGGCTGATGTACTAATAGAAGAGTACGTAGAAAAGATAAAAACCAAAATCGCAAAGGAGGTTACCAAGGGAGAAAAGCGGTTCGGAGACGATTTTGATAAGGAACAATTCCTCCAGACAAACCCGAATGTACTTCGTAATCAAAAGAAAATTGACGATATCAATGATCGATTTAAAGCTGCCCTTGAAGCTGATGACCTGGGAGAAATTCGTCAAATTATAATTGATCTGGAAATCGCTTGTCCGATCAGCGGCTCCAAAAACTGGACAGATGTGCGCCAGTTCAACCTTATGTTCTCAACAGAGCTGGGATCAGTGGCTGGAGAAGCATCAAAAATCTACCTTAGACCCGAAACTGCACAAGGCATATTCGTAAACTTCCTTAACGTTCAGAAAACGGGAAGAAAGAAAATTCCTTTTGGTATCGCCCAAATTGGTAAAGCCTTCAGAAATGAAATCGTTGCTCGTCAGTTCATTTTCCGAATGAGAGAGTTTGAGCAGATGGAAATGCAGTTTTTCATTAAACCGGGCACACAAAAAGAGTGGTATGAATACTGGAAAGAGCAAAGAATTAAATGGCATAAAGCACTTGGCTTTGGAGATGATGCCTACCGCTTCCACGACCACTTAAAAACTGCGCACTATGCCGATGCTGCTTGTGACATCGAGTTTGATTTTCCAATGGGATTCAAAGAACTCGAAGGTATACACTCCCGAACCGACTTCGACCTGGGAGCTCACGAAGAGCATTCAGGCAAAAAGCTACAATACTTCGATCCGGAAGAGAATAAAAACTACGTCCCATATGTTATTGAGACGTCAATTGGACTCGACCGAATGTTTCTAGCAGTCCTTTCAAGAGCTTATACTGAAGAAACCCTGGAAGATGGCTCTGAAAGAACGGTACTAAAAATTCCTGCACCTCTCGCACCAACAAAAGTGGCTGTTTTCCCACTTCTGAAAAAGGATGGTCTTCCTGATGTGGCTCGCGAAATTATGGATGAGCTGAAGCTAAACTATAACTGTCAGTATGAAGAGAAAGACGCTATAGGTAAAAGATATAGAAGACAAGATGCTATTGGAACTCCTTTTTGTGTCACGGTAGACCACCAGACTCTGGAAGATCAAACCGTAACTCTGAGACACCGAGACAGTATGGAACAACAAAGAGTCCATAAATCTGAGCTCGATACCATCATTTCAAAAGAAGTCTCTTTCAGAAATATTTTCAGTAAATTGTAAGGGTTATCCTTGCAATTTTACTTGAATACCAAACCGCTACAGAGCAACTTAAGACCAGCGATCATTTTCCCTGGTGGGGTACGTTTATTGTCTTACTGTTCCCAACATTTTTCGTTGTTTATGTAAGTTATGCCTGGACGCGGTATACTGGTACCCAGTTCAGCAAAATACGTCAATACTGGAAACCTATAGACCCCTACTGGAAGTCGATACTGAACAAGCACTTTACCTACTATAAGCTTCTTTATCCCAGTGAAAAAAAGAAATTTGAAAAAAGGGTTCAAAAATTTATCATTAACAAGAAGTTTGAAGCCCGGGAAATGCCTTCAGTAACAGCAGAAATGAAAGTAATGATTGCTGCATCAGCCGTTCAACTCACATTCGGGTTGACAAACATTCACTTTGAACACTTCAGCAAAATAATTGTATACCCTTATAAATACTATTCCAAAGCTACCAACACCATGAATCTGGGTGAAGTGCAACTACGAGGTGTGATTAAATTATCGTGGAAAGATTTTGTAAAAGGTTATAAGCAGCCCGACACAACTATGAACATTGGATTGCATGAAATGGCTCATGCTCTCCGCCTTGAAAACAAAATACCCAACAGTGAATTTGACTTTTTGAATCCTTTCAACCTCCATCAGCTGAGGCACGTGACACGTAAAGAAATAGCAAAAATCAGAAAAGGACAGCATAGCTTTTTGCGAAAATATGCCGGAACAAATAGTGAAGAATTTTTTGCTGTCGCAGTAGAACATTTTTTTGAAAGACCTCATCAACTACAACAAGAAGTACCTGAACTCTATCACGTGCTCAGTAATCTATTGAATCAGGATCCTGTAAAACGCTTCAGTCCACCGAACATAGCTCCCAAAACAGCCTAAGAATCCTTAATAAATGCCATTTTTAGGCTGCAAAAAGTCAAAAAACAATTACCTTTGTCGCTTGCATTGAGCAATGTGGACTCGTTTAGCACATATTATCCTTAAGTACCGACTTTGGCTTATGCTTATGTTGGCTGGAATTACAGCTTTCATGGGCTATAAAATGACTCAGGTAAAAATGAGTTATAAGTTTGCCAAAGTTGTTCCCAAAGACGATATAGACCTTATTTATTTCAATCGATTCACCACCACCTTTGGTGAAGACGGAAATGTACTGGCTATTGCGCTCAAGGACACTACTCTCTTCAAATACGAAAATTTCCGCAAGCTCAGAAGACTCTGCAAGAGAATAGATACAGTACAGGCAGTGACCAATGTGGTGGGTTTGCCGAACCTGAGAAAGCTGGAAGTGCTCCATGAAAACAAACAGTTCGTCCTAAAGGATGTTTTTGAATCTGTTCCTGAAAATCAGGAAGCTCTGGACTCCGTTGTCTCACACGTAGGAGAATTGGGAATGTTTAAAGATCAACTCCTTCAATTGGACTCGTCTTCCACGGTGATACTGGTGACACTCGATTCGAAACTCTTTAATTCTAAGATTCGAAAATCAATCATTGATAAAATAACAAACATCACTGATGAATTTGAAAAAGACACAGGAATTGAAGTCCGCTTTGCAGGGTTGCCATACGTAAGGACCGTAGTCACAGAAATAGTTTCCAAAGAACTGATCTGGCTATTAATTTATGCCTTGGCTATTTTAGCCTTGATCTTATTCTTATTCTTTCGCTCATTTTCTGCTGTCATTTTCCCCTGTATTGTCATCGGTATAGGAGTAGTCTGGAGTTTGGGTACCCTTGCAATTTTTGGATACGAAGTGACACTCCTAAGTGGGCTTATTCCACCAATCATCGTTGTTATTGGCATCCCGAATTGTGTTTACTTGCTGAATAAATACCACCAGGAATACGACAAGTGCGGCAATAAAATTAAAGCCTTGAGCAGGGTAATCAGAAAAATTGGAATCGTCACTCTTATCACTAACCTGACCACATCAGTTGGGTTCCTTGTATTGGCCTTTAATGACATCGATATTTTAAGAGAGTTTGGTATCGTTGCTGGTATTAACATTTTAGCCACTTTTGTTTCCAGTATCATACTTATACCAAGTATGTTCTCCTACCTGCCTTCACCAACACCAAGGCAACTAAAACACCTCGAATTCAAGTTTTTAGGTAAGGTTCTGAATTTTATTGATCATATCGTACACAATAAAAGAAAGACCATATACATCATTACTTTCGTTCTGGTACTGATAGGCTCATGGGGGACATGGTTGATCCATACAGTTTCATATATGGTAGATGATATTCCGGAAACGAGTAAGGTAAAACAAGACCTGAAGTTTTTTGAAGAGAATTTCAAAGGGATCATGCCTCTTGAAATCATAGTTCACACCAAGAAAAGAAACCCAAAGGACACAACAGCTGAAGGAGAACTTACTAAGGTACCTCTTAGCTATGACTCCTTAAGACCTATCCTTCTTGACACCAATCGATTTTTGGAAGACCCAAGGGGCTTTACACGACTACATAATCTCAAAAGAATTGAAGAGCTGGAAGATTATCTCGCCAGCCGGTCCAATCTGACCCAACCAATATCAATTAACACATTTATCAAAGCTGCCCGACAAGCTTACTGGCAAAATGATCCCGAGTTCTACTCATTACCAACCAAACAAGACAAGAACAGGATTTTAAGATACCTCAAGAACTCAGTAAAATATGGGCTTACAGATGATACATTGAAGGAGCAAAACTTCATGAGTACTTTCATTGATAGCACAGGCCAAATCAGGGTGTCCTTGAAAATGGAAGATATTGGCTCTAAGCACATGGATACATTGATCAACTATCACATCAGACCTACCGCTGATTCCATATTCAGTAACAACCATTTATCAGAACTGGAAAAACCTGTTTACATAAGCTATGCTGTAACCGGAACATCTCCTTTGTTTGTGAAAGGAAATAGATTCCTAATTAAAAACCTTCGCTGGAGCCTTGTGATCGCCTTTGTTCTGATTTCCCTGGTTATGGGGTCGCTATTCGGATCGGTTCGGATGATTTTAATTTCTTTGGTTCCCAATATCATTCCGTTGGTAATTACCGGAGCCGTAATGGGTTATCTTGGAATACCACTCAAACCAAGCACAGCACTAATATTCACAATCGCCTTTGGTATATCTGTGGATGATTCCATTCACTACCTGGCCAAATACAGACAAGAGCTTTATCATACTAACTTCGATGCTTCCAAAGCAGTATCAATTAGCATCAGAGAAACAGGAGCAAGTATGATCTATACTAGTGTCATCCTTTTCTCAGGCTTTATCATGTTTGCCACCTCAGATTTTGACGGCACGGTAATGCTGGGAATTCTTACGTCCACAACCTTGTTAATAGCAATGATTACTAACCTGGTTGTTCTTCCTGCTCTATTATTAACTTTCGATGCGGGAAAAAGAACGGCCAAGAAAAATACACTTTTGATCGATCAATACTCCGATGAGTACTATGACGAAACAGAAGATGAAGAAATTGATATTGATAGGCTTGACATTCAACAGGACAACGAAAAGTCAATAGGAAGTGAAATTTAAGGAAATCAAAGACATCGACTATGCCAGAGTCGGAAGTGACACTCTGGATAAATGGAAGTCCAACCAGATTTTTGAAAAATCAGTTAAAGAGAAGGACGGAATGCCTTCTTTTACTTTTTATGAAGGTCCTCCGTCTGCCAACGGTACGCCAGGAATACACCACGTCATGGCTCGTACTGTTAAAGATATCGTCTGTCGATATAAAACTTTAAAGGGATTTCAGGTAAAAAGAAAAGGTGGTTGGGATACTCATGGCCTTCCTGTTGAACTACAGGTTGAAAAAGAATTAGGTATCACAAAAGAAGATATCGGTACTAAAATCTCTGTTGAGGACTACAACAAGCGATGCCGGGAGTCTGTAATGAAATTTAAAGGTGAGTGGGATGACCTCACCGAAAAAATGGGGTACTGGGTAGACCTAAATGATCCATATATCACTTTCGATAAAGACTATATGGAATCCATTTGGTACCTTCTGAAGGAATTATATAAAAAGGGTTATCTCTATAAAGGATATACCATTCAGCCTTATTCGCCTGCCGCAGGTACCGGACTAAGTTCTCATGAATTAAACCAACCTGGTTGTTATAGAGATGTCAAGGACACTTCCATCGTTGCTCAATTTGAGGTTAAGAAAAACAGCCGGTCTGAGTTTCTCTTCGAAGGAGAAGAAAAAGTATGTATTCTGGCCTGGACAACCACACCCTGGACACTTCCTTCAAACTCCGCCCTTGCCGTAGGCAAAAACATCGAATACGTTAAAGTCAAGACTGAAAACAAATACACAAAAGAGGCCATTAGTGTCATCCTGGCGAAAGACCTCTTATCAGCTCATATCTCTATTGAAGAAGGAGAAAATCCCGTTATTGCTACATATAAAGGCAGTGAATTAGAAGGTATCGAATACAACCAACTGCTTCCATATGTACAACCTGAAGGTGATGCTTTCAAGGTAATTATTGGTGATTTTGTTAGTACTGAAGACGGTACCGGCATCGTACATATTGCTCCCACTTTCGGTGCCGATGACCAGAGGGTAGCCATGAAGGCAGGTATCTCGCCAATTACTGTAAAGGATGAGGCGGATAATGAGGTCCCGTTGGTTGACAAGCGCGGTCGGTTTGTCAAAGAAGTGACTGACTTTGCTGAAAAATTTGTCAAGGAAGAGTATGAGTCTCCAGAGAATAAAGGTGATGACTATAAGCCCACCGATGTTCTTATTGCTATCAAACTAAAAGAAGAAGGCAAAGCCTTTGACGTAAAGAAATACGAGCACAGCTATCCACACTGTTGGAGGACCGATAAACCCGTACTTTACTATCCATTAGAGTCCTGGTTCATCAAAACTACTGCGGTAAAAGATAAACTGGTCAAACTCAATGAGACCATCAACTGGAAGCCCGCTTCAACGGGTTCCGGAAGGTTTGGAAACTGGCTGGAAAACCTTGTTGACTGGAACTTGTCCCGTTCCCGCTTTTGGGGAACACCTCTTCCAATTTGGAGGAGTAAGGATGGGAAAGAAGAAATTTGCATCGGTTCAATTGAAGAACTGGAATCGGAAATCAAAAAGGCAAAGGCAGCTGGAATTAACAACCCAGATACACTGGAGGACTTGCACCGTCCATATGTAGACGATGTTATCCTAATTAGTGATTCAGGTCAGGAACTATACAGAGAGCCCGACCTGATAGATGTTTGGTTCGATTCGGGAGCCATGCCTTATGCACAATGGCATTACCCATTTGAAAACAAAGACATCTTTGAAAACAACTATCCAGCGGACTTTATTGCTGAAGGAGTTGATCAAACAAGAGGTTGGTTTTTTACCCTTCATGCAATCGCGGTAATGCTGTTTGATTCCGTTGCATTCAAGAATGTAATTGCAAATGGTCTCGTACTTGATAAACACGGCAATAAGATGTCCAAGCGACATGGAAATGCTGTAGACCCCTTTGAGACTATCAATAAATACGGTGCCGATGCGACACGATGGTATATGATTTCCAATGCACCACCGTGGGACAATTTAAAATTTGACATTGCCGGTGTTGCAGAGTCACAAAGAAGGTTTTTCGGAACCTATCACAATACCTATAATTTCTTTGCGCTCTATGCTAATCTCGATAGCTTCAGCAATAAAGAAGCTCAGGTAGAGCTTAATGATAGAACAGAAAGTGACCGGTGGATTTTGTCAAGACTGCATAGTACCATCAAAGCGGTTGATGAAGCTTTTGAAAGTTACGAATTGACCAGGGCGACCAGGCTAATTCAGGACTTCATGATCGATGATGTGAGCAACTGGTACGTACGTCTAAATCGAAAACGCTTCTGGAAAGGTGAGTACAATGCAGATAAAGTTGCTGCATACCAAACCTTGCTTGAGTGCCTTGAAAGCGTAGCTAGAATGGCAAGTTCGGTCGCTCCTTTCTATTTCGACATGATTTATTCAAGTCTCAACGAAGTCGTACATTTTAATGACAAGGACTCCATCCACTTGGTAGATTTTCCTACTTCCAAAACAGAGATTATTGACCAAGAACTTGAAGCTAGAATGGATGCCGCACAAAGGTTTTCATCCCTTGTGCACTCATTGCGAAAGCAGCATAATATAAAAGTGAGGCAACCACTTTCGAAGATATTAATCCCTTACTCAGATGAAGCTACGAAGTCTAGAATCGAGTCTGTAAGTGACCTTATTTTATCGGAAGTAAACGTAAAAGAAATAGAATTTATCGGTGACCAGTCAGGCATCCTTGTTAAAAAAATCAAGCCCAACTTCAAGAAGCTTGGATCCGTTTACGGCAAACTAATGAAGGAAATTGCTGGAAAGGTCAACAGTATGTCTCAAGAAGATATTGCAACATTGGAGCGTAGTGAGTTCAGCTTTGAAGTTCAAGGTCAACAAATAACACTGACGGTTGATGATGTTGAAATTTCGTTTGATGACATTCCAGGCTGGTTGGTTGCCAGTGAAGCAGGAAATACTGTCGCGCTTGATATTACAATCACAGATGACCTGAAACAGGAGGGAATTGCAAGAGACCTGGTCAATAGGGTCCAGAACCTTAGAAAAGATATGGGGCTGGATGTACAAGATAAGATTCGAATTATCGTTCAAAAACAAGACGAACTTATCAGCAGGGCTTTGGAATCCAACAAATCTTATATCTGTACAGAAACGCAGGCAAACGAATTGAACCTACTTGAGAGTGTACCTGATGGTACCTCTATTGAAATGGATGAGCATCATCTGGTTTTGAAAATCGAAGTTTAAATGAAACTGAAAAAATTTCACCATTTCCTACTTATCGCTTTGGCGGTCATTATCCTTGATCAGTTGACTAAGTGGATGTCATATGAGTGGTTGAGATATCAGGGACCTAAATATTTAATCGGTGAGTGGTTTAAGTTTCAGTATCAAACCAATCCGGGCATGGCCTTTGGTCTTGAAATTGGGCAATGGTGGGGCAAAATAGTACTAACACTCTTTAGGTTGGGAGCCATGATAGCCATTATCTGGTACATGAGGAAGTTGTTAAGTAAAAATGCTCACAAAGGTTTGATAATCTGTGTTTCCTTAATATTAGCGGGTGCCGTAGGCAATCTCATCGATAGCACCTTTTACGGGTTTTTAGATCCCGACTTACTGGTTAAGGATGCTCCTTTCACCCTCTTTCACGGAAAAGTAATTGATTTTATTTATATAGATATGGGAACCCACTGGGGATATCAATTCTGGCCTATATTCAATATTGCAGACTCTTCTATTTTTATTGCCGTTGCCATAATATTGGTAAGGCAGAAGGCTTTCTTCAATTCACTTAAAAATGAGCCCAGTCAACAAACGACAGAAGAGCTGGATAAGGAAGAGTCTCCTGAACAAAATCATGATGCTTCTATCAGTAAGATAGAATAACCACCATCAACTGTAACGGATTGAAAAACTCTCATTATATTGAATAAAAAAAGACCATGAAAAAAATTCTTCCAATTCTGTTAACATTGGTTACTGCACTTTCTTTTCAATCATGCAAGAACGAAAAAACAGAACCTCTCAGCTCTTCCTCTCCCGATGGAAAAATGACAATTGAAGTTGTAGGAGAAAAGATTGCTACAGGTGACCCCTACACCGTAACAGTGACTCTGGATCATGAGAATGACAAACTGGATGATGCCATATCTACAGAGATTTATGCTCAGCAACTCGATTCGTCTAATGTACAGTTCAACTGGACTTCAGGTATGAAATGCATAATTACAATTACTGAGCAAGATGGTAAAATAAGAAGTATTCCGGTTAGTGCTGGAGTAATTTCCCAATAGACGGTTAACTCATAATTTCCTTTAACACCTTTAAAGATTTTATCTCGCCAAGCCCATCAAGATGTAAGTCATAATAGTGTATGATGATGTCTAGAAGGGCTTGTCTTTTTTGTCTATTTAGAGGTGTGACGCTTAAGTAATCCTGGTCCATTAATGCTGTAATCTCCTGCTGTAATTGAAGTCCTGAAGTATTAATTCTGTGATTTGTGCTAGCCTGAGTTAACTGACTTCTCACTTCTTGGACCGATGAAGGTAAAAACCCCAGGAATCTCGTGAGCTTTAAAAAAAACTGAAGGTGAAAATTCTCATAATCCTCTTCAAGTGCGTCAAGTGTCAGCAAAGAACTCTCAAGAAACCTGTACAGTCCCTCATTTTCGTCTTCATCTCTTAGTGTTTTTGACAGTAGTTCAGCAATAAATATAGCGATACTGGTCTTTTTAAACTCATATGGAATGCTGTTATATGTCGCCACCCCTTTAGCTTCAGATATGCGATGTAAATCCTTATCATTTCTGATATAGGCCACCACATCAAGTATCGTCAGCGGCTGATAAAGAGCAATTTTACTTCCTTTCTTTTGAGATTTGGAGCGCACTCCATTTACAATGAAACTAACCAATCCATATTCCAGGGTATATACTCTGACTATGATAGAAGACTCACGAAATTTAATGTGATTGAGTACTATCCCCCTGACTTTGGTTTGCATAGTGGTAACACCTTATTCGATCACAGCAACTTTTGCAACAAAAGCATCTTCACCGTCAGCTGTAGAACTGTAGATGAGATAAATACCGGACTTGGCCCTTTGATTATTTAATCCTCGCAGGTCCCAGGTCGCTGTCCCCCCATTTGCATCAGTTTCATAGATCAATTTCCCAGATATGTCCGTGATCTTTACCACAGAGTTTGTTGCAAGGCCTGAAATACCCACCAAGCCATCAAAGTCTGCGAGCACTGGATTAGGGAACACTTTTACGTTTTGATGGAATCCTTCACTTTCGGTAGCAGTTCCTCTCCAGGAGATCAATCCCTCATCAGTAGAAAAGAATACTTCTCCAGATGTTTCATTAATCTCTATATCCAGAATATTGTTGGATGGAAGCGGGCTGTTGTCTTTATTGAAATGATAAATCTGCTTCGTACCGTTCTCATTGAATAACCACACACCATTTTGTGTGCCGATCCATTTTCTGTTTCCGGCATCTACTTTTAGGGCCGTAACCGACTCTTCCTTCAACAATGGTCTGAAGTCAAAAATCGGGGTGCTTGCCTGAATGTTGGTTGTAAAAACCTGAGAAGGATTATAGAATACCGCTACTCCTTGGTTGGTTCCACACCATATTTCTCCATTCTTATCAATGTCAATTGACTTCACATCAGCATCGGGAAGATTATTACCAAGATCAAGATACACACCCTGATCGTCTCCTGAGTTATTTATGTCGTTCTCATTAAATACATAAATACCCCTCAATCCACCAGTGCCACCAAGCCGCATCCATTTGTTATTATATTCATCAATCACTATTTCCAGCGGAACTTTTGCATTTGTTTGGTTAAACGAGAAGCCAGTCATTGTCCCATTCTGAGTAATTCTATGTAATGATGGCTCTCCTAAAAACTGTACATGCGTAGCAACCCATATATTCCCATCCTCATCTTGCTCTACATCTAAGGCACGCATTGAATTTCCTCCGCCATAGGTAACAAAAGTTGACCCAGTAGTAGTATCGTTAATCACTTCATAGGTGTCTGTGTTTTCATCCCAGATCATTAGCCCATATCCATAACTGGTAAAATAATACTTTTCACCAATCGGGTCATAAATACCACTCGTTACGTCTTGCAGGTCAGGATAGCCGGGTAGCCATTTGTTTTTATTAACCCATTGTCCCTCCTCATAAATATGAAACCCTGAATTTGAATAACTGGGAGCATAACCCGATAGACTAAATCCCCCTCCAATGTTTATAACACGATTATCATGGGCGTACAGTTTGAAGGTATTGTTTGTAGACGGTCCGTTAGGAATTAGTGACGTAAAATCAGTTCCTTCGTTTCTGACTAAACCTCCTCCGTATGCTGCAAACCACCGCAGTCCATCTTCATCAACAATAACATCTCTTGGGTTTGACAAGTCCGGGTTAGAGATATCCTGATATTCACTTGTAGATGTAATTTCCAATACTGCCCCATCAGAATTCAAAACAATCCCATCATTAGTTACAACCATTGAATAAATTGTTCCAAGTCCGGTTAATGATATACTCGTATTCTCCCATTCTGATCCGTTATACCATTTTACTGTATCCTCTTCTACTGAAGCATAAACCGTATCATTAAATACTACGACATCCGAAACACCAGCCGTAGAAATTCCATCACTTGATTGAAAAGTGGACCAGTTGCTGAAGTCAAGAAGGTTCACAGCTGGGTGATTATACGCCACCATTACTCCATTTTCTGTAGCCAGGAAAATACTGTCACTAATTGAGTTAATAGTACAAGAGTAGACCTCAATCGAGCTTCCTCCGGGACCTATATTTCCATAAGTCTCTTTTATCTCACGAGACGGAATATTTAGTACAACTACACCAAAATCGGTACAGAGATATGCAAAATCACCATAGTTATAAATGAAATTTATCTTCTTTGATCCTAATATATCCTTTCTCTCAATATCATTGATGTTAATAATTTCATCATCATTTAGAAGGTCAAGATTACCACTTTCATAAGCGATTTCGATGTATCCCTGATTCTTGTGATGATTCAGTGCTGAAATCCGTATATCTGATAATCCGTCAACTTTACTTACTTTATTTAAACTACCGTCTTCCGTATCGTAGTAGAATAAACCGTCTGCTGATCCGCAATAAACTTTTGATTCCATCTTGGCTACGTATTCACCTCTAGAATACGAGGCAT
>OZ253953.1:250000-3132500 GCA_965267335.1 Cytophagales bacterium
TAAATGTAATTAAAATTGAAAATTGAGACCTTTCAATAGTATATCCCAAACTGATAAGGGATGCTGAAAAGATCACGAAAAGACCTACAAGAAATAATCGATTAGATTTCACACAAAGCGAGCATGTTTGATCGAATATACGAATACAACCCCGAATCCAAAAAACAACATACTGTGGAAGGCCAACAAGCCATAGTCCTCATATACAAATCCCAGAATGATTCCGGCCAGAAAATACAGAGAAAGAAACCCCTCCATTATTGTTAGGAAACTAATGTTCTTTGCTAAATACTTGTTTGAATTCCATTTATCGGAGCTCTTAACAATATTGAATTTTGGAGTTCTTATAAACGGGGTCTTAATGCCTAAATATCCCTCAATCACAGCAATAGAATTATGTAATGAAAGTCCCATACTTACACTGAGAAACAAAGGAAATGTAAGTAGAAAATTGAGGAATGAATGAAAAGATTTTACACTAAGCCTGAAATAAGAAATCAGATAAAAAGTACCCAAGGAAACCATACTTATCATAAACAGCCATGCAAACTTTGACACCTCCTGCAGCTCAGGGCTGTATCGCTTAATGAAGATAATAGGGATACTAAGTATGGCTGTCGTCATGATGCAGAGGAAGACGGTGCTATTTAGCAGATGGAAAAAGGAGTGCATCTTGGTGCCAAAAGATAGTTTTGTCTTCAATGTGCTCCATAGATTCTTTTTTGCATTTTCTGCCGCCCCTTTAGTCCACCGAAACTGTTGTGACTTGAGAGCATTCATTGTTGCCGGTAGTTCCGCTGGAGCACCGACTTCTTCCAGATACCTAAATTTCCATCCCTTGCGCTGGGCACGGTAACTTAAGTCAAGATCCTCGGTTAATGTATCAGCTTGCCAGTTACCGGCATCGATTATACATTCTTTTCTCCACACACCTCCTGTACCATTGAAATTAATAAAATGTCCTCCGGAATTTCGGCCAACTTGTTCTATAGTAAAGTGTGCATCAAGGCCAAAAGCCTGAAGTTTTGTTAAGAAGGAATAGTCTTTATTTAAGTGCTCCCATCTGGTTTGGACAACACCGAGTTTTTCATTTTCCAGGAAATGTGGTATAGTCTTTTTCAAAAAATCTGAGGTAGGCAAAAAATCAGCATCAAAAACTGCCAGGAATTCACCATTCGCTATATCAAGCCCGTATTTAAGTGCTCCGGCTTTGTAGCCAACACGATCTGGTCTTCTAATTAGCTTAATATCTAGCCCTTGGCCACTGATGTCTTCGATCTTCTTTTTAATGATTGCGGTTGTTTCATCCGTTGAATCATCCAGAATTTGAATCTCAAATTTGTCTTTAGGGTACTCAAGTGCAGCCACTGAATCGATGAGGCGTTCCACGACATAGAGCTCATTAAAAACTGGTAATTGTACCGTCACTTTAGGCCATTGAACCTCTTGACTTACCGAGTTGACTTTATTGTTGTGCTTTCTCCTGTTCTTTATGTAGAGAAAAACAAGGTGAAGTTGAGCTATGCTGTAAAAAAGTATAAATAATAATGCCAGACAATATATTATGATAATCGCGATGTCCATTTAAATGTACTTAAATATCGTCCAGAGTATTTTGTGACCAGCAAATATAGCTCCTTTTATTGTACCTGATATTTTTGAGAACCCAATTCTTTTCCTGTAATCCACAGCTATTTCTGTGCACCTATATTTTTTCCTAGCTGCTTTAACCTGCATTTCTACTGTCCAGCCATAGGTTTTATCCTTCATATCCAAATCGACAAGTTTATCATATTTTATAGCTCTAAAGGGACCAAGATCGGTAAACTTCACGCCATACAACAGCCTCAAAAGTCTTGTGGCAAGCCAGTTTCCAAATATCTGAGGGATAGTCATTGAGCCTTTTTCCTTTTTTCCAAGAGTTCTTGATCCTATTACCATATCGTAGTTCTGATCCAGAATTGGCCTGACCAAATCGGTCATTTGCTCCGGATGATCACTATAATCTGCATCGCAGAAGACTACAATATCAGGCTTTGGTTCATTGGCAGCAATATGTTTCATTCCCTTGAGACAGGCATAGCCGTAACCTCTGTTATTTTCTTTCAGCACTGTTGCTCCGGCTTCTACAGCTTTTTGTTCAGTAAGGTCTGTTGACGCATTGTTTACAACAATAATCTCAAGCACATTATCCTTGGGAATATCCCGAATAACACTACCAACTGACTCTTCTTCATTAAAAGCCGGTATTATCACCTTCACCTTTAGATTCCCCACCTTGTAAAATTTGGTTGAATATGGCTGTTAATTTGTCAGATCATTGACAGATTTCAGAATTATTTTTGAGCGGTTGTACCTGTGATAGGAGGCATTTCAACTATACGTCCTTCCTCCGGACCGTTTTCAAGCTTTAATACTCCTCTGGGGCAAACAGCTGAACAGATACCACAACCCACACAAGAAGACCGAATAATATTTTCGCCTCGTTGTGCATAGGCTCTCACGTCAATACCTTGCTCACAGTAAGTTGAACAGTTACCACAAGAAATGCACTGACCTCCATTTGTGGTGATTCGAAATTTGGATTTGAATCGTTGTATTAGACCCATATATCCAGCCATCGGACAGCCAAAGCGGCACCAGACTCTGTTACCTAGCAGTGGATAAAAACCTACTCCTATAACACCGGAAAATGCGGCTCCGATAAAAAAGCCGTACCATGATTTGAACTTAGCTGCTGACAGACCAATCCAACCCAACAAACCGGGTTTATAGATAAAATAGATTGTAACCCCTATAACAACTAGTGCAATTACTATGATCGTTTTGGTTGACTTGAGAAACGGACTATTCTTTCGCTGGTTATAAATTAGGTATATACCCAATGCAGCAACCAAAGTCACTATCAAGTATACCGGTATTGGGATTTTGAAGTCCCAACCAGCGAAGTATGTAAATATCAAAAGCCCAGACATTAAGGCAACAAAAACAATAACACCGTTGATTACGACACGTTCTATTTGCCATGCTTCTAAGGATTTATCAGACAGGTGTCTATATGGGTCTCCAGCCGTTTCAGCAAGACCACCGCAACCACAAACCCATGAGCAATACCATCTTTTTCCTACATAATAGGTAATAATTGGTGTTGCAACTGCAAAGAGAATTATTCCCCAAACTAAATAAAACATACCAATCGGCTGCTCTGCTGGTGTGGTCATTCCACTAAGTGACGCATGGTGTACAAAACTATAATTCAATGGCCAAATGTTCTTGGGATCGAGACCATAGTAAACATAGCTGCCATCGGCTAATTTTTCAGATCCATAATTGAGCGCCTCCAGAATCTGCGGTATCATATAAGCCAGAAACAATTGCGAACATATTACCACTATAGTTCTAATCAATTGGTAGCGATTGTGTCGATACTTGTACATGAATTTGATGCCTAAGGCTAATATGGCAATAGTATACAGCGTGCCATAAACGAACCATTGTGAGGCATTTTTACCTTGCATCCACTGAGCCAATGGGTCAAAAAGACCAATAATTCCAGTATTCTGGGGATTGCTTTTTGTGGCTGCTCCTAATAAATGGGGATGCCAGTAGAGAAGAATGTAAAAGCCGGTCAAAATTATTCCGGCAACCCAACCCCATACTCCACGATTAGTAAATGCACTTTGCCATACATGATTGTTCTTAATTCCTTCGGGAACTGTCATATACAAACGAACCGAGTATATTGTTGTTCCAAGCATGATGGAAACTATGGAAATGGTTAAGAGGACCCCGGAACTAATCCCAATGGATTTATAATCAACATGCGCCCAAGCTAAAAGCAGGATCAATACCCCCAGACTTGCCAGGACCAATCCTCCTTTCTGAATAAGGTCAACTTTCTTCGGATTTGGGTTAGCAATAGATAAGCTTTGTTCAGTAGCCATAGTCTTGGTTATTAGTTTACTCCTACTTGTTTTAATATCCTTTTCCAGCTTTTCTTTTGAGGATGGATTGATGTTCCATTTTCAGCATTGAATTGATCAACAATACTATTTTCATGTTGCTTATAGAACTCAGGGTCAAAATTGGCATCTTTCAAGTGTTCAATTATATACTCGATTGTTCTTTCCTCATTGAGCCATGTATCAAAGGATTGATGCCTCAATCGAACTCCAAATGTATTAACCCCTAAAAACTTGCGACTTTCTTTTTCATAAACAAAATGCATACACATTTTTCCTTTGGAATGTTCCCAGTAAAAATCAGCCTCTCCATCCCTGAGTTCTGGAAATACCCAACCGTAGGTTTGATATTCGATGTCGAAAAACTTAGCGGAGTTGAACCAGTGTCCAGGGTTATAGATTGTTTTATCTCCGCATATGGTGGCTGCAACCGTTTCTCCCATAATTCTTCCTGTGTACCAGACTTGTTCAATACGTCTCCTTCCTGGGGCCGGTTCATCAAACTGAGCACAATCGCCAAGGGCGTAGACATCGGGTTGGTTGGTTTCCAAATACCGGTTCACGACAATCCCCTTATCAATATTGAGATCCGTGTTCTTTAAGAAATCCACATTAGGGCTTACCCCAACCGTTAGGCCAACTATTTGACAATCGATTTCTTCACCTGCAGATGTTACTACTTTGCTCGCCTTACCATCGGGGCCGGCAATAATTTCTTTCAACTCGGTTCCGAGTCTCAAATCGACATGGTGCTCGAGAATGTGACGATTGATGAGTTCTGATTCTTGTTTGGGCAACACATTGTTCCAAAAGCTATTCTCTCGAACCAAAAAGGAAACTGAAACTCCTCTAGAAAGAAGCATTTCAGCTAATTCGATCCCAATAAGCCCACCTCCAACTATAACAGCTCTCTTAGTATCTTTCGAATTCTCTTCTAAAAGTTCAAGGTCCTGATAACTATAAAGTCCTTGAACCCCAGGTAAATCCTGACCTGGCCAACCAAACTTATTGGGTTTTGAACCAACGGCAAGAATTAACTTGTCATAGGACATGGAGCCACTTCGATCAAGGGAGAGAGTTTTGTTGCTGAAATCAATCGTTGATACATAATCCCTTACCAGCTCGATTCTGTTTTTTTCCCAAAACCAATTTTCATAGGGTTGCGTATGCTCAAACTTCATGTGCCCCATGTATATATACATTAAAGCGGTGCGGGAAAAAAAATAGTCTGTTTCTGCAGAGATCACAGTGATTTTTTTGTCACTTCTTTTTCTAATATGACGAGCTGCCGTGATTCCGGAAATCCCATTCCCAATAATTACAATGTGTTCTTCCATTTGGTAGAGGGTAATTTTGTCAATAATATTTTAAGCTAGCAATATTATTTGTCTTTGAGCTGACATAGCAGATTACTATAAGCTAATGAATTTTAACTGTGTATTCAATCTATTGGTTTTAAATAATTGATTTTAAGTCTTCTTAGTTGATAAATTTCGTAAATTGGAGGTCCGATTGTCGCTATGGAAATCAATATCCGCACTATACAGGTTCTTCAACAGCTACAAAATGTCATTAAGCAACTTAATGATGAGCAGTACACTAATTCATTGGATGTGTTTTCCGGGGCTCACATAGGGCAACATTGCAGACACATTCTCGAGTTTTACTCATGTTTGTTGATTGGTGCTAATGAGGTTTCATATGATAATAGAGAAAGGAAGGCTCATCTTGAAACTTCTGTACTTGCAGCAAGCGAGTTAATTAACAAAATTATCGGTTCTCTCGAGACTCAGGTAAGCGACAGGCCTATGATTTTGCTAGCCGAAGTAGGAACCAAGGATTCTGAAAAAGTAAAGGCTTTTGATACTTCACTGAATAGAGAACTACTTTACTTATTCGAGCACTCGGTACACCACATGGCTATCATAAAAATCGGGTTGTTACTGAATTTCCCAAATATTGAAATACCTACTAATTTTGGAGTTGCCGACTCAACGATACGGTTTCGGGAGAATAAATGTGCACAGTAACTTACATTCCAAAGCCAAATTCAGGATTCCTATTTACCAGTAATCGAGACGAATTGACAGGAAGGGGCAATACCAGGTTTCCTGTTAGAAAAATGATTAATGGAAATGAATTGGTTTTTCCTCAGGACGAACTTTCCCAAGGTACTTGGATCATCGGCTCAGATAAAGGCACGGTCGCCTGTATACTGAATGGGGCATTTACCGGGTATGAAAAACAAAGAAATTATAGGCATAGCCGAGGACTCATCCCTTTAATGTTATTCGAATACGAAAATGTGCTTGATTTTTGGAGAAATTTCGACACCGCAGATATAGAGCCATTCACACTACTGGTAGTTGAAGGTCATGGATTGAACCTTGTCCATGACTTGCGCTGGGATGGCAAAAAAAGACATGCGGCTACGATGGACGGAACCGAACCATTGATATGGTCATCCAACACTTTGTATCAAAGTCCAGTGATCAAAAAAAGAGAGAGGTGGTTCAATGAATTCCTTAAGGCTGAGCGACTCTCAAAAGAATCGGTTTTGCGTTTTCATCATGAAGCGGGCGATGGTGATCCCGAAAATGACCTGATCATGAAAAGAGAATTTGGATTGGCTACTGTAAGTATAACAAACATTGATGTCTCCGATACGAGTCTCAGCATGGTTTATGAAAATCTTTGGGATAACACCATAATGGAAGAAAATCTCTTAATATGAAGAAGGTTTTCAAATGGGAATTTTGGCCATACTGGTTTTTTTACTTACCGATCTATGTGGTATATCTATGGTACAGCTTAAGAGCTAGATCCATGACTTTCTTTACCGCTGTAAATCCTTGTATGAGGATGGGGGGATTTATTGATTACTCGAAATATAAAATTCTCAAAAGGCTTCCTGGCGACATAATCCCGACATCAATCTTGCTGAGGTCACCCGTGACCCCCGAAGGTGTCTTAGAGCTCCTCAAAGAAAATAAATTGACCTTTCCAGTAATACTAAAACCAAATCGTGGTCAAAGAGGGTTTGCAGTAGCTAAAATTGAAGATTATGCCGAGCTAGATGACTACCTGAAAAAGTATCACACGGAACTTGTGCTTCAGGAATATATAGATGCTAACCTGGAATTCGGGATTATGTATCACAGGCATCCTTCTGAAGAAACCGGAAAAATCACATCTGTGGTAAGAAAGGTCTTTTTGGAAGTCGAAGGAGACGGAAAAAGTTCATTAAGGCAACTAATCTCATCTTCACCAAGGGGTAAATATTATAAAAAATTACTCTTCCGAACCTTTGAAGCTGAACTGGACCAAGTCTTAAAAACAGGAGAAAAAAAGAGACTTGTTGAGATTGGCAATCACTGCAAAGGTGCCACCTTCTACAATGATAATCATCTCATTAACGGTAAGTTAGTGGAGGTGTTCGACAAAATCAGTAAGGAGGTGGATGGCTTTTACTTTGGAAGATATGATATTAAGTGCGATACGTTGGACGACCTATATAGGGGTAGAATAAAAGTGGTAGAACTCAATGGAGTGAATTCAGAACCAGCACACATTTATGACCCAAAAATGCCTCTAAGAAAAGCTTATGGTGTCATGTTTCGTCACTGGAAAATCATTTTTAAAATCGGAACTTATAATAGAAAAATGGGAATTCGGTATATGCCTTTAAGGGAGGCCTATAGTATCACAAGAAAACATTTTAAGCGAAGAAAGACTGAGATTAATTGATCCTTTTGGCCTTAATTGAATACGTAACAGAATCTCTTGTTAACATTTTTTGAAAGCCCGAAACAGAGTAAGAATTCAGAAGCCCGCTTTTTTTATCAAAAGTCATATTTAACTTCTTGCCTGTTTTGAAAAGCACTGGGTCATCTGATAATACTGCTTCAACTTCTTCTATACCATTCTGATCCCTCCTTACTACAAAGAGCTTCACTTTGCTAGATATTCCCTCTTTCAATTCTGCTCTCAACTCTGTCTTGGTAGGCTCATTGAGATCGTAATTATCGAAGAGAGCAGGGTCTGAGATGTCGGCAGAAATAAAGAGTGCTAACTCCTTGTTCCAGTCATTAGCATTTCCTGGTTGAATTATCTTTTGCTCGGTAAGACCATTTAACAATACTGTTTTATCGTATTGAGCTCTGGATTCGAGTAACAATGTTATTTGCTCTTCCAGTAGAGCAGTAATATTGAACTCCTCAGGAGCCAAAACTTTATCGGAAGATTTCTCTGGATTAAGGCAACCGACCAGGCTCAAAAGTATGATTCCAACTAGAATTTGTTTCATTGTGCTAATAAGGACTCACCGGTCATTTCTTCCGGCTTTGCGATGCCCATCAATTCTAGTATAGTTGGAGCCAAATCTCCTAACTTCCCGTCTTTCAATGAGCCATTATAATCCTTATCAACAAGAATACAAGGAACAAGGTTCGTGGTATGTGCTGTATGCGGAGATCCATCATCATTGATCATAAAATCAGAGTTACCATGATCTGCGATTATGATACATGAATATCCATGCTCAACCGCAGTATTCACTACAGATTCTGTACACTGATCCACAGTTTCAACAGCTTTTACTGCTGCTTCAAAAACACCCGTGTGGCCCACCATATCAGGATTTGCAAAGTTGAGACAAACAAAGTCTACCTCTTCTTTTTCGAGCTCAGCATTGATCTTGTTTTTAATATCATGTGCGCTCATCTCAGGCTGCAAGTCATAAGTTGCTACTTTCGGTGAAGGACAGAGTAGTCTATCCTCACCAACAAAAGGTTCTTCTCGTCCACCAGAGAAGAAAAAAGTAACATGCGGATACTTTTCTGTTTCAGCGATTCTGATCTGCTTTTTGCCAGCACCCTCAAGAACTTCCCCAAGTGTTTTGGCAAGATTATCTTTGTCGAAAACTACTTTCACATCTTTAAATGTGTCATCATAGTTTGTCATAGTTACGTAGTACAAATCCAAGGCTTTCATTTCTTGCTCTGGATAATCTTCCTGAGTAAGGGCCATAGTGATTTCTCTTCCTCTATCAGTTCTGAAGTTGAAACACATGACCACATCACCTTCTTCAATCGTTGTAACAGGATTACCATCGTCATCCACCTTTATTACAGGTTTGATAAACTCGTCCGTTACATTCTCATTGTATGAATCCTGGATTGACTGGACCAAGTCCTTAGACTGCTTCCCTTCTCCTTTGACTAATAAATCATAGGCAAGTTTCACCCTTTCCCATCGCTTATCGCGGTCCATAGCAAAGTACCTTCCGACTACAGATGCGAGTGTACCTCCTGTTTTGGCAAGATGATCCTCCAAATTTTTTATATGTGTGATTCCACTATTCGGATCACAATCTCTTCCATCAGTGAAAGCGTGAACGAAAACATTGTCTACTCCCATCTCACTGGTAAGATCCAGTAGACCGAACAAGTGGTTAATATGAGAGTGCACGCCACCATCAGAAACAAGTCCAATAAAGTGTACCTTCTTATTATTGGTTTTAGCATATTCAAACGCATCAGTGAGTACTTTTTCATTACCCAATGTTTTATCCTTAACGGCATTATTGATTTTGACCAGGTCCTGATAAACAACCCGTCCAGCACCAATATTCATGTGGCCGACTTCAGAGTTTCCCATTTGACCTTCCGGCAAACCTACAGCTAAACCAGAAGCTTCAAGTTCACTATTTGCGTACTTTTTGTATAAAGAGTCAACAAATGGTGTTTTGGCCTTGTGAATTGCGGATACTTCTGGCTTGGTTCCATGGCCCCAGCCATCCATAATGATTAGTACTACTTTCTTGTTCATGCGGCAAATATAATTGAAGTTCGAAAATTATGAACTCAAGAACCCAAGTTTATGCCATGGAAGTGTTAGAAAAAGATTTGTTAATAACTTTAAAGTCAGCATTTTGTCATATTCTTAGAAAATTCCTAATTATACTAATCAGAGTTACAAAAAAATAAATGCTTTGAAATCAATTCCTTTGGCATAATTTTGGCTTGATTTTGAGCATTAAACGTTTCTTATGAAACCTATTTTTAAAATACTATCAGCCTCACTGTTGCTATTTTATAGCAATCAACAATTTAGTTACTCGCAAGATCTTAACTCTGATATCAGGGTGGCAATAAAGTCTGGCAGCTCTAAAGGCTTAATTGCGTATTTTAATCAGGTTGTTGAATTAAAGGTTGATGGCAAAGAGGGCAGCTATAGTAAACAGCAATCTGAGTTTATCTTAAAAGAGTTTTTTAGAAAATATCCTTGTACCAACTTTCAATATAACCATCATGGAGAATCTCCTGGTGGAGCAAAATATTCTATTGGCACATATAAACACAGTTCCGGAACTTTTCGGGTATATATGAAGTTGAAAAAAATAAAGAAAGGCACCGAATGGGTCTTTCGGATAGACACATTGGATTTCAGCAAAGAGTAATTTCTTTGCGAACGCATATTTTCTCATCCCGCAACTAAGAATTTAGTTGCGGGATTTTTTTTTAGACTTAAGGAGGGACTGAATTACGGTCTAATCTTTTAATTTTGGCCATGGCTCTAGAATACCTATCGGAACTGGCAATTAACAGATTCATTACAATGGCTCTGGCCGAAGATATTGGGGAAGGAGATCACACCACCAATGCTTGCATTCCAGAGGATGCAGAAGGAAAAGCCTTTGGGCTTGCAAAAGACGATGGAATCATTGCGGGTATTAATATTGGTGAAAGGATTATGCTATCCCTAGATTCCAACATTACTTTTAACCCTTTGGTCAAGGACGGTGATGATATTAAAGCAGGGGATCGTCTATTTGAAGTCTCCGGCAACCAACGTGCAATCTTGCAGGGAGAAAGACTTCTACTCAACTGTATGCAACGGATGAGCGGTATTGCCACCTATACCTCCACTTTGAAGAAACTTATCGAAGGGAGTAAAGCAAGGCTACTTGACACAAGAAAAACGACTCCCAATTTCAGATTGATGGAAAAATGGGCTGTGCTAATTGGGGGTGGGACCAATCATCGTTATAATCTGGCCGATATGGTCATGATCAAAGATAATCACATTGATTTTGCCGGAGGCATCACCGAAGCCATCGAAAAAGTTAAAACCTATCTCAAAGAAAGAAATCTAACAATAGGAATTGAGGTTGAAACCCGTAACCTCAATGAGGTACAAGAAGTTCTTTCAACACAAGGGGTACAAAGAATTCTACTTGACAACATGACTCCAGAGCAGTTGATAGAAGCAGTAAACCTGATAAATGGTAAAGTAGAAACTGAGGCCAGCGGAGGCATAACGGAAGAAACCATAGCAGAAATAGCCCAGACAGGGGTTGACTTTATTTCGGTAGGTGCTCTTACACATTCCGTAAAAAGCCTTGATATTAGCTTAAAAGCTTGCTAATTGTTACATACGGGATTAATTTTGCTCGCCTAAATTCACAAACCAATGATCGTAAAGACAAAAAAATACGCACTTGAACCAAAAATTTTCAGAAAGCTCGCTTTACGAAATGTACTTACCGACCTATGGTGGGTATTCCTGATTCCAATTGCAATGACAGTAACCGGAATTATGATTGGTCACAACTGGATGTGGATTACAGCATTAGTACTCACAATTATTTATGTTTTGTTCTGGTGGATACAGTTTGCTGGAGTTACGCAGTTACCTCAATACCAGCAGCTTTTTCAAAAAATGAGTTATGAGATTGATAGTCAAAAGATCATGATGAAGCTCAACCCGAAACAAGGGATGCCGATTCCCTGGGATAAAATCAAGAAGGCAAAGTCAACAAAAAAGGCCTTCATAATGATCCTATCAAGGGCTCAGTTCATATATCTTCCACACAGGGTATTCAACAACATCAATGAAATCAAGTTTGTTGAGTCTGTAATGAAAAGGAAAAATCTTATTCGTTGAGTATTAGATACTCCCACCGATTGAATCTTTTCTTGGCCTTCTGGTTTTCTGCAATCTTCTCCTCGATTTTCTTCTTGAAGCTCCAGCAGGTATTTCGTCTCAAATCCAATACTTCGGATAATTCATCTACCGTGTACTGATTTTCTTTTGAGGTCGTTAAGAACAGTAAGTAAAAGGCTTTTTTAAGCGGGAATTTCAACTTATGGAATAACGTATATACGGTAATTGATTCATTATAACCACATTTTTTACATCTTCGACTCAGGACTTCCTTGCCTTTACCAAATTCATTGAAGCCACATTTTCGGCAAGAATAGCCATTCTTCCATTTCAAGTCCGCGAGATATTGCATACAAGAAAAATCATCCGGATATACCATCATGAACTCCTCATATGTTACCTCTTCGTTCGTTATCCTGGCTTTCTCTACAATGGTTAAATCTTTCTGCAACTTACGGTTATCTTTATCGAGCTGAATGTTCATTCGATTGATCTCTTCTGCCTGCGCAAGAAGTTTTTCATTCGCTTCATTGAGTTCAATAGTCCGCTCTTTTACCTTGTCTTCCAGCTCCCGATTGACCCTTTCTTTTTCCTTCTGTCTTTCCTCAAGTTCTTTAATCAGCGCACTTTTGAGCTTTTCATTCTCTTGTAGTTGTTGAATTTGTCCCGCTTTTGCCAAATCTTTAGCCTCAATTTCATTTCTTAATCGGTCAGCCATAGCCATAGATAAGAAAGCAATTTCTAATATGACTCCAAAGTTGAATGCATAGACCGTAAAGATGTTGTTATCAATCAAGCGATATTCCTTTAAAGTGGTAATGAGGAATCCCGTTAAAAGTAATGTGTATGCCAGGACAAAAAATTTGGCAGACTTATTTCCTTCTTTAAGAGAGACAATGCCAGTTGTATAAGCCAAAGCAAAGATTCCGGCATCGAAATAATAAAAGAACATATAGTTGAACCTAAAAATCAGAGTCAATATGAAAAGAAGCGTCCGTATGGCAATGACTCCGATTAGAACCTGATCAAATTTAGAATGATGTAGCCTTGTCTTAAGGAAAGACCTTGTAAAGAGCACGCAGCAGAGTACCATTGTATAGGAAAAAAAAGTTATCGCGTACAAATTAAACCATGGCTTCCCTGGCCAAATGAATTGAAAACCCGTACCGTCCTGGGCGTTCAAATAGAACCCTACACTCAATGCATAGAAGACATAATACAGATATGCCCGCTCTTTCAGCATCATAAACATAAACAGGTTGTAGACGGCCATGAGTAAAATCAACCCATAGAAAAGGCCGAGTATATAATATTCGTTAATGGCCCAGGAGATGAAATCATCTGTTTTCCTTACGATACTGGAAATGCCTGTAGGCACCTTTGAATAAAATTTTAGGTAGACTGTGAGTTTCTTTTTACCACTAAAATTTAGTTTGAACTCGTAGTTCTTATGCGGGTATATTTTTAGGTCAAAAGGCAAGGAACTGCCTTGTTTATACTCCTCATATTCTCCCTTTTCATTTGGAATATAGGCTGTGACTTCACTTGCTCTCGGGTCTGGCACCTCTATTATCCACGAAATATCAGGATTTGCCTGGTTGACAATGTTGTACTTTATCCAATACGTAGATCTGATATTATCATTTCTTGGGACATCAGTTTTGAGGAGAGACATTTTTCCAGCACTGTCCAGTTTCAAAATATCGGACAAGGTAAGTGCATTGGATGAATCTTCATATATGTGTGAATAGTCGCCAGAGGTTCGAATCCTATTAGTAGAATCAGTCAATATAACATCAATTGCGAATGACTCGGGGACAATTGACCAGATCAAAAGTGAACAAAGAAAAATGATTTTAAAAAACCTCACACCTTAATATCTCAAAGCAAGAGTATTAAGATAAGGAAATTTAAGTTAATCTACGAAAGGACCTCGCTGCCGAATGGGTTCATTATGGGGCTTTCCCGCTATGTAAATAATCTGCGATTGTGTGGTTGCTTTAAGCTTAAACTCCGTAGTGCCGGGTTCAAATAATAGTGCTTGACCAGACTTCAGGTCATACTCATCATTTACATTCAGTTGCCCTTCAATTAAATAGATATACCCTTGATGTGTTGAGTTAACTGATAGTGAATGTTTTCTTGCAGGTTCCATAGTTATATCCTGAAAAACAACCTCTGTTTTCAAACGAACCGGACTACCATTGCCTATCACATACCTTACCTTCACTCCCTTTTTGGTAATCTCGGGTATGGCACTTGCTCCCACCGGTTGGTATTCTGGCTCACATTTTTTCAAAGCTTTCGGCAAATTTATCCAAAGTTGAATCCCATGGTTTACTCCGGAATCTCCTGGCATTTCCGAATGAATAATTCCTCGTCCAGCTGTGAATCTTTGTGCTCCACCTGCACTCAATGTACTATCATTACCTAAATTGTCCTTATGCCGGAAGGAACCATCCAGCATATAAGTTACCGCCTCGAACCCCCGGTGAGGGTGATCAGGAAAACCAGCTGGTGGTTCTACAAAAAACTCATCCATTATTACGAAGGGATCCCAGTGCTTGAGAATGTGTGTGCGATATAGCCTCTTCACTCTGGCCCCGGCTCCCTCGGTTGTATCAACAGAACTAATGACCTTGTATTTCTTTTTCTCAGGTGTTCCCGCCAGAAACAAAAATGCCAGCAATGGAGTTAATATGAGTATTAGTCGCTTCATATCCATGATTTATGTGTTACAACAACAATTAATTCTGTTTTGTTCACAAAAAATAAGAATCATGCTCGCCTATAATTTCACAATGCGATACAATGTACGTAAATTCAGGTAAGATTTTCTGATCCAGGAGGAATGCACTTTCTTAAGATAATACGGTTCTACAATCTCATTATCATTGCCATAACCCAAATGATGGTTCGGGTATTCCTAATCGGGCCTCGGGATGACTGGCAAAGGTTACTCGTAGAAAAAGAAATTCTTCTCATCATCCTTTCAACAGTATTAATAGCTGCCGGAGGGTATATAATCAATGATTATTATGATGTAAAGATAGATGCGCTAAATAAGCCCGACAGAGTAGTCATTGATCGATCAATGAAGCGAAGAGTAGCACTACTTGTTCACTTTATACTAAATATCACCGGAATTTTATTGGGTTTACTCATCACCTGGAAGCTCAGCGCAATATATCTTGGAGTAGCAACGATGCTTTGGTTGTATTCTAATTCATTGAAAAGGCAGCCATTGATTGGGAACATAACAATTGCCTTACTTTCCGCTGTGACGATATGGGTTCTTGCTGCATTTTACAGAAATAATGAGTACCTGATCTACATTTATGGATTATTTGCATTTATGATTTCCTTAATACGTGAATTGGTGAAGGATATTCAGGATATGAAGGGAGATGCTACTTTTGGTTGCAAGACCTTGCCTATTGTCTGGGGCATACCTAAAACAAAAATACTTCTCTACGTCATTAGTATCACTTTTTTGTCAACTGTGGTTTTATTTTTATACCCAGACTACTGGAACATTTTATTATTTCAATTCATATTTGTCTTTCCTTTGGTTGTCTTGTTTATCTTCCTTTTGGCGAGAGCGGATACTACACGAAAATTCAGAATGCTGAGCCACTTTTGCAAGCTAATACTACTTACCGGGGTGTCGAGCATGGTGTTATACTATTAATATGAAGAAAATTGCAATTTTTGCCTCAGGAGGAGGGTCGAATGCACAAAAGATATTTGAACACTTCGAAGGGAGTGACGATATCTCCGTGGATTGCTTGCTGAGTAACAAGCCTGATGCCTATGCACTGGAAAGAGCTAAAGCGTTTGGTATAGATACTTACACGTTTGATCGAACCACATTTAGGGAGACGGATACCATTGTGAACTATTTAAAAGATCGGAATATCGATCTTGTTGTACTGGCCGGATTTCTTTGGCTTGTACCCGAGAATTTAGTTAAAGCCTTTCCAAACAAAATAATCAATATTCATCCAGCCTTGCTCCCGAAATACGGAGGCAAAGGTATGCACGGGATGAATGTCCACAAAGCAGTAGTAGAAGCCGGAGAAACGGAAAGCGGAATAACTATACATTTTGTAAATGAGCGCTATGATGAGGGAGCACCAATCTTCCAAACCACCTGTCCGATTGATCATACTGATAGCCCTGAAGAAGTAGCCGCTAAGGTACTGGCACTGGAACATTTACATTTCCCGAGAGTGATTGAAGAACTGCTGATGAAGTAATCTGCAGATTGTTGATAATTGATAAATAAGAAACTTCCTCTTTCCCTTAATATAGTATACCTTTGCAGCCTTAAATCGATTAAAATGCAGCCAAAAAAAATCAACTCCGCGTTAATTTCAGTCTATAGTAAGGATAACCTTGAGCCTATAGTGAAGCTCCTACATGAGCAGGGAGTGACCATCTATTCAACAGGGGGTACCCAAAGTTTTATTGAAAACCTTGGTGTGGAAGTAACAGCTGTTGAGTCACTTACAGGCTATCCTTCCATCCTTGGAGGTCGGGTAAAAACTCTACATCCCAAGGTATTCGGAGGTATTCTTCACCGAAGAGAAAACGAAAGTGATATTCAGGAAGTTGATGAATACGGCATACCAAATGTAGACCTGGTCATAGTAGATTTATATCCATTTGAGGATACGGTGGCTTCAGGTGCCGGGGAAGATGATATCATTGAAAAAATCGACATAGGTGGTATCGCATTGATCAGGGCAGCAGCTAAGAATTTCAAAGATGTAGTAATTGTTCCATCGATGAACCAGTATGGTTTACTTGAAAATATTCTTTCTGAGAAGCAGGGGTTCACAGACCTGGAAGACAGAAAAACATTTGCTGCTCATGCGTTTGATGTTTCTTCAAACTATGACAGTGCAATATTTAACTACTTCAATTTGGATAACGGTATCCGTAGTTTAAAAACAAGTATTCAAAACGGAAGTGTCCTTAGATACGGAGAAAACCCACATCAGGAAGGTGTTTTTTACGGTAAGCTAGAGGAAATGTTTGAACAATTGAACGGGAAGGAGCTTTCATATAACAACCTGGTTGACATAGATGCTGCCGTAGGACTAATCGATGAATTTCAGGATGAAACTGCAATTGCTATTCTCAAGCATAACAACGCCTGTGGGTTAGCCACGGCAGACAATTTAAAAGATGCTTACCTGAAAGCGCTGGCCGCAGATCCCATATCTGCATTTGGAGGAGTAATTATCACCACAAGAGAGGTAGATGAAGCGACCGCAAAAGAGCTCAATGAATTGTTTTTCGAAGTATTGATCGCACCTTCGTATAACCCAGCTGCCCTTGAACTATTAAAAGGAAAGAAAAACCGGATATTGCTGATCCGAAAGGAAACTGAGCTTCCTAAAAAGCAAATTAAAACTCTCCTCAATGGAGTAATCGAGCAGGATAAAGATCTAAAGACAGAAACTATTCAGGATCTGGAAGTTGTCACCAAAAAGGCTCCTACGGAAGACCAGAAAAGAGCTTTGGTCTTTGCCGCTAAAATTTGCAAGCACACGAAGTCAAATACAATCATACTGGCTAATGACAATCAATTATTTGCAAGTGGTGTAGGTCAAACTTCAAGAGTTGATTCACTAAAACAAGCCATACACAAGGCACAAAGTTTCGGGTTTGACCTGAATAAGGCGGTAATGGCATCTGATGCTTTTTTCCCATTCCCGGATTGTGTAGAGATCGCTAATGAGGTTGGGGTCAAGTGTGTAATCCAGCCAGGTGGTTCTATCAAAGACCAGCTATCAATCGACTTTTGTGATAACAATGACATCGCCATGGTCTTCACCGGTGTACGTCACTTCAAACATTAATCTAAAAATAAAAGCCCCATTCGGTACTTTCTGAAAACAAATTCGTATTTTTCCGAATCAATATTTAAAGGAAAATCATAGCATTGAATAATGGGGTTGTTTGACTTTTTTACAAGCGAAATTGCAATTGATCTTGGTACTGCCAATACACTGATTATCAACAAAGATAAGATTGTTGTTGACGAGCCATCGATTATTGCCATAGACAAAATCACTGGTAAAGTACTTGCCATAGGGCGGGAAGCCATGCAAATGCATGAAAAAACCCATGAAAATATTAAAACCATCCGACCTTTAAAGGATGGTGTAATTGCTGACTTTCATGCTGCAGAGCATATGATCAGAGGAATGATCAAGATGATGGACAGCAAAAAAAGATTGTTCTCACCGTCACATCGAATGGTTATCTGTATTCCTTCCGGTATTACTGAAGTTGAAAAGCGGGCCGTTCGTGATTCAGCCGAGCATGCTGGTGCAAAAGAAGTTTACATGATCTACGAACCTATGGCTGCAGCTATTGGGCTTGGCATTGATATCGAGCAACCTGTTGGATCCATGATCGTGGATATAGGTGGTGGTACGACTGAGATTGCAGTTATCGCACTTTCAGGTATTGTTTGTGAGCAATCCATTCGAGTAGCAGGAGATGTTTTCAATAAAGATATTCTCGATTACATGAGACGCCAGCATAACCTACTGATAGGTGAGCGTTCTGCTGAGAAAGTAAAAATCGAAGTTGGTTCAGCTCTTACTGAGCTTGATGACGGCCCTGAAGACTATGAAATCAGAGGAAGAGACCTTATGACCGGTATTCCGAAAGTCATCAAGGTTTCCTACTCAGAAATTGCCTTTGCGCTCGATAAGTCTATTTCCAAAATCGAAGAAGCCGTACTAAAGGCACTTGAAATTTCACCTCCCGAACTTTCTGCCGACATCTATGACAACGGTATACACCTCACTGGTGGTGGTGCATTACTTCGTGGATTGGCAAAAAGGTTATCAATGAAAACAAAACTACCTATTCACGTAGCTGAAGATCCTCTTAGAGCAGTGGTGCGAGGAACGGGTATGACTCTTAAAGACATTGACAGCTTCAAGGCCGTACTAATGAACTAACCCTGCATGCGTAGGTTACTTCTGTTACTATATCGATTTAGAGCATTTATGCTTTTCATAGTCCTGGAAGTAATCTGCTTCAGCCTCATAAAAAGTAACTACATCAAGGTTACCGCACTAAACTCTTCAAACGCGGCAGTTGGATGGACAATGAATGCCTTGGGCAAAGTAGGTGATTTCTTTGATCAGCCAAGACAGACGGAAGAACTCTCAAAAAAATACGCTGAACAAACCACAATACTTCAAGAGTTGAAGCAAAAGGAAAAGCAATTTTTCCTAAGTCAACTTGATGACACCAAGATTTATCAATTTAAATATATCCCTGCCAAGGTTACCAAGAACAGTCTTTTTAAGGCAAACAACTTCATCACTATAGATAAAGGTACCGAGCAAGGAGTAAGGCCTGGTATGGGTGTAATTTCTCCATCAGGAGTGGTCGGCATTGTAAACAATTCAACAGACAATTTTTCCAGAGTCGCATCCATTCTGCACTCCAAACTCAATTTTTCCGCGAGACTGAGGACAAATGACGTCATTGGCAAAATAAAGTGGAATGGCGAAAATCCAAGAGAAGTCGAGCTCCTTCATATACCGAGGCATGCACGATTTGTGGTAGGAGATACTGTGGAGACATCGGGTTATGGGGCTATTTTTCCTGAAGGAATTATGATTGGAAGAATTTCATCAAAAGAACTTAAAGAACAAGACCAATTTTACCGTGTCAAGGTCAAGTTATCAGCTGACCTATTCTCATTGCATCATGTACTGGTAATTAATAACAAACTTCAGGCTGAACAGAGAGCAATCGAAGCTATGAGCAATCAATTGAATTTTGAATAACAAATCAATAATATCACATAGTATAAATTTCGTGTTGCTGGTAGTGGTACAGGCAGCCATTATTTTATATCACATAGCATTATTTGATACTGCGGTTTGTTACATCTATATTCTGTTCTTACTAATGCTACCCCTGGGAATGAATAGACTTACCCTTTTGGGGCTAGGTTTTGTACTCGGGATAACCATTGACCTGTTTGATGATACTGGAGGAATTCATGGAGCTGCCTGTGTATTTCTTGCTTTTGTAAGACCAATAATAGTGAAAGCCATCGTACCACAAACCGGATATGACAACCATAGTATTTTAACTCTCAAGACAAACGGTTTCCAGTGGTTTTTACTTTATATCGGTATTTGTACAATTATTCACCATGTTTTCATGTATGTGCTTGAAATGTTCAACTTCAGCCATATTTGGACTGCTATAGGTAATGCGATTCTGAGTAGCATTTTCACCATCACCGTTATCTTGTTAATACAATACCTTTTCTTCGTTCCCCGTAGGTTTAAATGAATGATAGCAGGAAATATATTATCCGCGGATTCATGCTGGTGGTGGCACTGGTTTTCCTCGGAAGATTATTCTATCTGCAGGTGATCAACGATTCACTCAAAGAAAAGGCCAGAAGTAAGACAGTCAAATCACTGACCATGTACCCCTCCAGAGGAGTGATTTACGACAGGACCGGTAAAAACGTAATCGTTTCAAACACCCCAGTTTATGACTTATGTGTGACGGTAAAAGATGCAAGGAAAAATCCGATTCAGGATACTACTAGGTTTTGTGAGATGCTTGGAATAGAGCTGGAAGCTTATTTAAAAATATACTCCGTCAAAACAAATGATTCACTCACTCCTGAGTACAGTCCGATTATTCCCATGCCTTTGATTGAAATCTCGGCCGAGCATCATGCTAAGATTATTGATCGCTTTCACTATAGTGGATTTAAATTCAGCCCTAGAGTTGTTCGAAAATACCCGTTCAATACACTCGCAAATGCAGTAGGATATATGTCCAAGGTAGATGATAACGACCTTAGGAGAGATGAAGAGCGATACTATGTAGAACAGGATACTATTGGTAAGATTGGTCTTGAGAGAAACTACGAAAAGGCAATGAGAGGCCACAAAGGGGTGCGAAAAGTGATAAAAAATGCTCATGGTATTATCAAAAAATCATATCTAAATGGAGCCGAGGATACCAATGCAGTTGCCGGGTACTCCTTAATTTCTTCCATCGATATTGAGCTGCAATTGTATGGGGAAAAATTAATGAAAGGTAAGATAGGAAGTATCGTGGCTATTGACCCGAAGTCTGGAGAAATCCTTTCCATCGTGTCAAGTCCCTCTTACAACCCAAATTTGCTTGTAGTAAATAAAAAGTATTCTAAAAATTTCAGGAAGCTATCTCTGGATTCCATGAAACCATTATTTGACCGCGCCACGATGTCCAGGTATCCCCCCGGATCCACTTTTAAACCTCTTTGTGGATTAATTGGACTACAAGAAGGAATAATCAGTCCTTCAAGCACAATGTATACAGGAACATGTCCCCAGGTAGGAGACCACGCCCCAATCGGTTATTATACTGTTAGAAAAGCCATACAGTGGTCTTCAAACTGCTATTTTATTAACCTGTTCAAACGGACAGTTCAACAGAACGTTAAGGAACATTGGCATGATGATGCAAAGTATGGACTTATGAAATGGCGTAGACATGTCACGTCTTTTGGGCTTGGTAGTACGCTTGGAAGTGACATACCGCAGGAGGGGGGTGGATTTGTGCCAGACACTAGTACATATCAACGAAAATGGCCGGATTTCAAATGGAACTCCGAGACCATAAGATCGCTTGGAATCGGGCAGGGTGAAATGGGGCTTACACCATTGCAGATGGCAAATATGACAGCCGCCATCGCCAATCGAGGATATTATATTACCCCGCACCTTGTTAAGGCTATCATCACTCCGGACGGGAAAATTGACCCACTAGAATACAGAAGACATCAAACAACTATTGATTCCATTCATTTCAAGCCAGTAATTGATGGGATGGAAGATGTACTTGTAAATGGAACTGCGAGTTTTTCCAGGATGGACAGCATTGTAATTTGTGGAAAAACGGGGACGGCAGAAAACCCTCATGGTGACGATCATTCTCTTTTCGTAGCATTTGCACCAAGGGAGAATCCTCAAATTGCGATTGCCGTAATCGTTGAAAATGGAGGATTTGGTAGCACCTGGGCTGCACCAATTGCGAGTCTGATGATTGAAAAATATTTATTGAGAGAGGTGAAAAGGCAATATCTTGAAAATCATGTGTTGAAATTTAAATGAGAAACCAAAGGAAAATAGGAGCTTCTATTGACTGGATTACTATTGGTCTTTACATGACATTAGTTCTGATGGGTTGGTTATTCATTTATTCGGCACGTTATGATGAGGTTCATGAGCAGGGAATATTCCAGATTAGTGGCGAAGATGGTGATAGTTTTGGCTATGAGGCTGGAAAGCAGTTCCTGTGGATCATGCTAAGCTTTGCATTGATCATTGCCATTTTGGTGATTGATTTTAAGTTTTACTTTAGTTCAGCCTATATTATTTTCGGTGTGGCCATGTTTACTTTTGTCGCAGTACTTCTTTTCGGTAAGGAAGTAAATGGGGCAAAGTCCTGGTTTGATCTTGGCTTTGTTCGACTACAACCAGCCGAATTTGGAAAGTTTGCTACAGGCCTTGCCTTAGCCAGATATCTCAGTACCAAAAGCCCTAATTATTCATTCTCGTTCAAAGATTATTGCACTGCAATTGCTAAGTTCTTCGGAATGACAACACAAGTTGTGCGACTCAGGGTGCTATGGGTCGAGTTAATGGCTGCGGGGATTATTCTGTTACCGGCAGTACTTATCGTTTTGCAAGGTGATGCAGGATCTGCATTGGTTTATGGTGGTTTTATTATTGTGCTTTATGCCGATGGTCTACCTTCGTTCGTGCCGTCCACAATCCTAATGTCGATCGGTTTCTTCGTACTGAGCTTACTATTTCCTAGTCCCTATTTGTTTGTCGCTATTGGGGTTGGATGCGTATTACTTTTCTTGATACTCCATAAAAGTATTGAAAACATTGTGGGACTTATAATTGGCGCCTTGTTCTTTTCCGGAGTTGTCATTGGAAGCAAGTACTTTGTAAATGATGTATTAAAACCACACCAAAGAACCCGTATTACGGTACTCACCGGTGAAGAGGATCGTCTCAAAGAACAAATTCTCGAATGGAAAGGATACATAGTCGCAGCCAAAGATTCAAATAAGACCGTTGAAGCCAGGGAATTAAAAGTTGAATTAGACTCTATAAGACAATGTCTTTATGATTTGAGAGGGGGGGCGGCCTATAACATCAATAATAGTGAAATGGCAATCAGCTATGGAGGCACTTGGGGGCAGGGATACATGGAGGGTATCCTTACTAAGGGTGACCACGTGCCTGAACAACATACAGACTTCATTTTTTCTACTATTGGTGAAGAAATGGGCTTCTTTGGGAGCTTCATTATAGTCGCTTTGTTTATGGCATTATTGATGAGGCTTATCTTTCTTGCTGAACGCCAGAAATCACACTTTGCAAGGGTATATGGATACTCTGTAGCAGCAATCATATTCATGCATTTTTTAATAAATATTGCTATGACGATCAGGTTATTCCCTGTTATTGGAATACCCTTACCGTTTTTTAGTTATGGAGGATCATCACTTTGGTCTTTTACGATTTTACTCTTCATTTTCCTAAAACTTGACATGCACAGAGGACAGGTGCTGGCGCGGTAGTATTAATGTGGTGTCTTTATTAATCTGTAAATAAGTCTATGAAAAGAATCTGTTTTCTGAATTCGACCAAGTTCTGGGGAGGTGGAGAAAAAATCCATTTAGAATATGCTATCAAATTCAAAGAACGGGGCTATGATGTTTATCTGGCAGCAAGAAAAGGCACAAAACTAGCCTTGGATGGAGAAAAGGCAGGACTCAAAATTTTTCATATTGCTCTGGGCAATCTATCAGTATTCAACCCATCAAAGCACTCCAAACTAAAACACTTTTTCCAAAAGGAGAAAATTGATACTGTCATCATATCCAGCTCGCATGATTTGAAAACGGGGAGTTTTGCTGCGAAAAAAGCAGGAGTAAAAAACATTGTATACTATCGGGTGCTGGCCGTGCCAATCAAGGACTCCTCCTTGAATCGAAAAATATTCAAAAATAACCTCACTCATATCCTCGCTAATTCCGAAGAAACCAAAAGGACCATTCTTCAAAACCTGAGTGGCACCATTCCCGCAGATAAAATTGATATTGTCTACCAGGGTCTGGACATAGCAGCAATTGACTCCCAACCTGTGAAAAAGCTTTTTGACAAACGAGAGGTAATTACGATTGGTAATGCAGGTAGGCTGACAGAGCAAAAGGGCCAGCAGCACCTAATTACCATCGCTGAGAAACTCAAGGAAAAAGGGTTCGATTTCCAGATTTTCATTGCAGGCACCGGAGAGCTATACAGCCAACTGGCCTCTGATATTAAATCCAGAAACCTTGAAAATCATGTGATCCTATTAGGCTTTGTGGAGGACGTTAATAGTTTTATGCACAGCCTGGACATATTTGTTCTCACCTCGATTTGGGAAGGATTCGGGTACGTACTTGCAGAAGCAATGCTAGCAAAAAAACCCATTGTCGCCTTTAACAAGACGTCCAACCCGGAATTGGTACACCATGGAAAAAATGGTTATTTAGCTGAGTATCCCAACCTAGATGAGTTTTCTGATTTCATTGCCAAGTTGATTGAATCGGAAAGTTTAAGAAAAGACTTTGGCGAGCAGGGCAGAAGAATACTGGAAGACAATTTTGAACTCGATCGCACGATTGATGCTTTTGAGGGCTACTTAACCAATCAGTAATCAGGGACCACCTTTGTCTGGAAGAAATATAGTAGCTATAAATTGTCTTCACGTGGACATGCCACTTCATGATAGGCCTACTTATTAAGTTTCTCATTTAGATAAGAGAGCATCACATCCTGACTGGCTCCTCTTGCGTACATCCTGAAAAGTTTCATATATATAAATTGTAGCCGCATTGGCCCATGTTTGCGATAATCTCTTGCGGAAGTCAACACAAATCTACGAATGACCCTAAAACGACTTATCCTTTTAATACGAGTAATCAAGTCGTATTCTTCCATTATTCTCATTTTTTCATTGTACCCCCCAAGCTTATCAAAAAGTAATTTGGTAATAAAGAGCGTTTGACCACCACCCCGGCAAAACCAAAAGGGCAGAAAAGAAAAGTAGTTCCCTAATCGCAAAAACCAATGGGGTAAATCGAATTTGGACATAAAACACCCGGCTTGAGTTCTTGCAGAAATCGCCTTCAAAATGGAGGAACAAAAATTTACTGGGGGAATAGAATCCGCATGGATAAAATGCAAAATATCTCCTTTTGCAAGGTTGGCTCCATAATTCATTTGGATGGCTCTACCCTTGTGAGGTGATTGCAAAAAGGTAATATCAAAGGATTTTGCTATCTCAGGTGTTGAATCCGTACTACCCCCATCAACCAAAATAATTTCCTGAATTAGATCCTGATCAACGCGAGAAGTAAGCTTAGTAAGAAAATCCTGAAGAATTTCCTGTTCGTTATATACCGGTACGATAATAGAGATTTTCACTTTTTCCTTCCAACTTCAGTAGTGATATACGAAAACTAGTCAATTCCAGATTATTCATTAAGAGACCAGTCGTATTTTAAATATGACTGGTTGGCATCAGGATTTATCTGTACTCGTGAATATTTGTTCAAGAAGTCGATTAATGAGCCGTTCTTCGTAAAATCTCCTTTAAACCATTGAAAGATTCTGGACAATTGAATTTCATCTGCAGTTATTTTATTGCGAAAGTCATCAGCCAAAAAGTCTTTAGTTTGAGCAGTTAGCTGCTTCTCTAATTGGTCCGCTGTAAAGGCCTCATTTAACAGCTTAGGACAAGACCGAGAAGCACAATTGATCGCGAAATGAATTCTGGGTTCATCATACTTCACGCGTAAAATTTTGTGTTCAATATAATCCAGGCTCATCTCGTAATCCCCGATTTTAAAAAACTTCTTATGCCAAACGGTACTCAGACCTGGAATTTTTACCGTTGGATGCAGGTCCTGAATACTCTCTACCGGGTAATTTTGTACAATCAACTTTACAGTAAAAGCATTATAGGCATTGATCCAGTAAGCCATCGAATATTTGGTTGGAGCTCCCTTTTCGGGTGGGTTAGAGGATAGCAGATTCAGATACTGATTCAAAGCATTGCTATCGGCAACAAATCCTTTGTAATTCACTCTACCCTCTTCATCCACATATTTTTTCAATAGTTCATCCCATTGCTTGTGGGTAATCCGAGTCGACTTCGAGGGCTCTTTATAAGACACCTTCTTGCATGAAGTCAATACCAAAGCAATTGTAAAAAAGAAGATACTAAGAAACTTCATACACCAAATTTAAGTTGTTTATATGTTGCCGTATGTCATATATTAGACAAAGCCAATCTTGGAATTAAAAACGAGACTTACGAATTTTTTGAAGTATAAGATTTTAATACTGATCACCAGTTTTTTTGGTGGGTTAAACTCAGGCCTTCTTGCACAGGACTCAACTGCGCATAAGACACAATCATTTCTGGCAGTTCCGTTGATTTACTATTCACCTGAAACAAGATTGGGATTTGGGGCAGCTGGTATTTACTCATTTCATATGAATAATGAGGTTGACTACAGGCCAAGTTCCATACAATTTCTGGCGAGTTATACTCAAAACAAACAAATCCTGATTCAACTGCCCTACCAATTATTCTGGGACCGTAACAAGAATTACAGTTATGGGGAGCTTGATTATTTTAAATTTCCCTACCAGTTCTATGGAATAGGAAATGATATTAGCCTGAACGAATATGCCAGCTATACCGCTACCTTCACGCGGTTTCGCTTAAATTACCTCCGGTTGTACAAGAACGATTGGTTTGTAGGGGTACGTTACTGGTTCGATAATGTATTTGATATCACCCGAGCCGATCATCCATTGTTCAATGACCCCAGAGTCGTTGGCATCAACGGAGGGCGAAGTGCAGGCCTTGGGTTAGTCATCCTCTTCGATACACGAGACAATGTTTTTTACCCATCGAAAGGAAGTTATGTCGAGCTTGATATTACCGGTTATGGCAGAGCCACATTGAGCAATTATTCCTTTTCCAACTACATTATCGATGCGCGGAAATATCACGAAATCCAAGAGGGAACGATCGTAGCATTTCAGGGTTTGACTCAATTTAGTAGTGGCGATGTTCCTTTCAGTGAATTAGCTACAATTGGGGGAAACCGGAGAATGCGAGGTTATTATGAAGGAGCCGTCCAGGACAAGAACTTGTTTTTGTTTCAAACAGAACTGCGTCAAACTATTAAAGGCAGAGTTGGCCTGGTTGCTTTCGGAGGAATATCAAACGTATTTCCCAGAATTCAATATTTTGATTTTGGTGATACAAGGTTCACAGGAGGCGTTGGTTTTAGGTTGATGTTTAACAAAGCAGAAAAAATAAATGCACGTCTGGACTGGGGCTTCGGAAACAAGACTAACGGAATCTACTTCACGATCAGTGAAGCTTTTTAATTGAACTTTTAATTTCCTCTAAGGAGACTTTGGAATTTTGTCTATTATCGCTTACCGTGAGAATCTGAATCTCATCCCGTACAACCCGATAATAAAATGAAGTCTGTTGAGAGATTATGCATTTATAAATACCCTTAAGTTTTTCAGATTTGATACAGATTTTCGGGTTTTGTTCGAGTAGAGCTACACAATTTTCAAACTCATTCAAAAAGCGTTTTCGGGCATTACTATCCCACTCTTCTTCGATATAACCTAAAAGTTTTATTAGCTTATGAACCGCGACTGGTGATAGCGTACCCGATACTGATTCATGAAACATTTCTTAAAAACTCATTAAATGGTGTTTTATTCCCTTCGTTCATAAGTCTTGAAGCCAATTCGATTTCTTCTTTCTCATTAGGGGTTAGCGTATCCGCAAAGTCTTCACTGTGATTATGAACAAAGTCGTGTAGTTTTTTTATCAGGACAGGGTTTTCGAGACTCAAAATTAATTTTGCGAGTTCAATTTTTACTGATTGAATATCCATACTATAAAAATACAAATTTTCTACGCTTTTGGTTCAAGTATAAAGCAGTCTTACCCTTTCTAAAATAATATCCTATACTGCCCTACAGGAAAAAATCCCAACTGATAATTCGTCTTTACCTCACCGGTAGTTACATCAAATTCCTGGCTGAATATATTTTTCCTCCCAATAAAATTCTGAATATCCAATGCCCATTCCTGAGTAGCTTTTTTGCCATTGCGTCTAAAGGAAATCTTGATGTCTGGTCGGAAGTAGGGATCGAATTGTTCGCTAAAGGCCTTCGAATCATCAAAAACCGTTTCTCCCTCAGCTATGGATTCATCAACATCAACCGGAGTATATCTTTTGCCTCCTGCATAAGTGACTTTAAGGTCAATAATTAAGGCAGATTTTGAGTTGAAATTAAACTCTTTCCCTGCCAGGAGGTTATAAACATAGCTTCCATTGAATGCTGTATTACGAAGTACTCCATCACTACCTTTATACTTAGAATCATATAATGAAAGTGTAGATAGAAAGTAATAGTTTTTGGCAAAAAATCTTTCTAAGGTTAGTTCCACACCAAAATTCCTTCCTGTGCCTTCATTTACCAGACTATCAATTGAGCTTATCCCGAAATCGGCTCCGGCATTTAATATTGAATAAGAGCTGGCTTCTGACTCTACCGGAGCATTGTAAATGTATTGATAATAGGCTTCAGCCTTGAACCGCACATTGGAACTTATGCTTCTGTCGTAGCCAAGCATTAAGTGAGCGGCTCTGGTATAATCCAGCTCTTCATTGGTTCTGACATAATTTCCTGGTGATACTTCATCTTCAAGAAAATAGATTTGAAAGGGTTGAATCTGACTATGCAGACTGGTTCCAAAGCTGATTGTTTGTTTGTCATCTAAATTGCTTCTGATTCCTATTCTGGGTTCCAGTGTAAAAGAATTATTCAGCGATAAATGTTGGGCGTGCACACCCGTGTTTAATGTGGTATTATTAGAGAACTTATGCTGCCAATGCAGGTATGCCTGAGATAGTAAAGTTCCACCATCAAAATTTCTGATAGGAAAAAAAGTAGAGCCGTCATCAACCAGCGCGCTATCTACCAAATTAAAATTATACATATCCAAGGTAAAACCTCCGGTGACATTGTTCTTGGCATCAAACTTATGATTGTAGTTACTATTAAACGTATATTTTACCTGATCAAAATGGTTTCTATATTCAGGAACAGTCCCGAGTAACACTGAATTACTGTCATAAGTGATGCTGTCTACTAAAATAAGGTTGGTGATTCCTGAAACTGCCAGGTTTGTTTTTACCGATGCCTTCTCGTTTAAAAAGTATAAGTGAGAAAGCCCTACGACCCCTGTCCCTGATTTGAAGACAACGTCCTCGCTACGCTCACTGAATAGATCATCCTCGCCCAGCTCACTTCCAAGAAATTCTATTTTACTAATTCCTCCTACTCCAAAGACACTGAATACACCGGCCTTTTCTGTTGGGAAGTTGAGTTTAAAGGATAAATCCTGATACTCCGGAATGGCTACTGTACCAAAACTAATTCCCATTAGGTCAAAAAGCTCTAATGTGGAGTATCTGTAGTTAGCAACAAAAGATGATGCACTTTCCTTTTTAAAAGGCCCTTCCACCCCAAGCTCAAGACCATTGAACCCCATTTGGGCCATGGCTTCAAGTCCTCCGGAATTACCCTTTCTCATATTCAAATCAAAAACCCCGGCCAGTACGTTTCCATATTCAGCGGGAAAGGCTCCCGTAAGAAAGTCTGAATTGTCGAGGACGTTATTGTTGATAATATTAACCGGACCGCCAGTCGTACCGAAAGCACCAAAGTGATTGGGATTTGGTATAACGATACCATCCATTCGCCACTGAATTCCCAGAGGTGAGTTCCCTCTGATAATGATGTCGTTTCTGGAATCATTACCTTGTGAAACTCCAGCAAAGTTCTGGGCCATCCGGGCCGGGTCGTTTCTTGAAGCAGCGTAACGAGAAGTCTCTTCAATTGAAAAAGTTCTTGTACTGACCGATGTGTTTTTATTTTTTACTTCCCCTTTCTTGTCCTCAACCAATTTCAATTCGATGTCTTCCTGTTCTTGCACCAATTCAATCATTTCTACATTCAGGATGAGCTCTTTACCGCTGGTGACTAACTGATTGTTCAGTATGACCTGATCATATCCCACCAGCTTCAGCATGACGGTATGCCTCCCAACGGGTACCTGCTTGATTACAAACTCACCTTTATCATTGGTTATTGCGCCCTTCTGAGGAGAGGTACTTACCACGGCTACGGTAACACCAGCCAGGGGATATCCTGACTCTTTATCAGTAACAGTCCCCCTAATATTTTGATTGTATTCCTCTTCTTCCTGAGAGTACGTGAGACTATAAACAGAGAATAGTATGGTGATTAATAAAAAATGCTTCATGTCCGAAAACTCGTAATTTTAGACAAAACTACAATTAACCTTTGTTAATAATTTGATATGGTTTTAGTTAAAAGACAGTAATTCTTTAGTGGAGTTGTCAGTTGAGAAAAAGAATTTCAGGGACAATACAACTTTTTGAAAAAGGTAATGTCTTTTCTAAAGACGAATGTTTATTTTCACGATTCTATTTTGTTGAACATTAATGATTTAAAATTATGAGCATTCCCTCTGAATTGAAGTACACAGAAGATCACGAATGGATAAAAGTAGAAGGCAATACAGCTACGGTTGGTATTACAGACTTTGCCCAGGGTGAATTAGGAGATATCGTGTATGTAGAAGTGGAAACAGTAGGTGAAGAGATTGATAAAGGGGATGCCTTCGGGACCATAGAAGCAGTAAAGACTGTTTCCGATCTTTTTATCCCTGTAAGTGGTGAGGTAGTTGAGTTCAATGACTTGATCGAGTCAAACCCGGAAAAAATAAATGAAGACCCTTATGGTGACGGTTGGATCGTGAAAATCTCAATCAAAGATACTAGTGAGCTTGACGGGTTGCTTTCAGCTGAGCAATATGGAGAGCTCATTGGCTAAAAAGCATGATACTCAGGTACAACTTTTTTACCATTATTTGGGGGATACTAATCATAGTATTCACCCTATCTCCCGCAGGAACTCATACGATAGATATCTACGGAAAAAATTTTGATATCATCGCTCATGGAATTCTGTTCTTTATTTTTGGTTTCTTATTAACTGTTGGGCTGAGTAAGCAATATACTTCGACTTACATTCGTTTTAACTCAATAAAGGTTTCCATATTGGTATCCAATGCTTTTGGTATTCTAGTTGAATGCGGCCAATTTTTAATACCCGAAAGAGGATTTCAACCGTGGGACCTACTGGCTAACTTTATCGGAACAGTAGTGGCCTTATTGTTGTTTTTAATCGTGTATAAATTATGATACCATTCTTAATCACCATAGGAATTATTCTTGTCGCAGTTGTAGGAGCTATTCTGGTCATGCGAAATATTCCTGCCAAAAGAACCGACTCTGATAAAACGGATCCTTACAAACGGAAGTATGATGGCTCAAATGTCAGAAACTACAGATATGTATTACTGGCTTTCAGTCTGCTACTGTCACTTACGGTATCATCATATGTACTCAATCTTAAATTTCTTCCGGAACCGGAACTAGCCAAGCTAAAAGAAAAACCGAAACTAGATGATGAACCCTACGATCAGGTGATCAATACTCAGCAAAAAAACCCTCCTAAACCAAAGAAAAAACCACCGGTAATTCAGGAACAACCACAGGAAGTAATCGAAAAGGTTGTGGAAATTGAAATTCCTGAGGAGCAAGAACAAGAAGTGGAAGAGATTGATGTCGATTTTGATGCTCTGGAAGAAGGTGATGGAGAAGGTGAAAAAATTGAAGACAATCAAATCTACTATTTTGTGGAAGAGATGGCTGAGTTTGATGGTGACCTTCAGAAGATAGTGAATGAAGAGGTTGACAAGCTGCTTTCCTCTCATGACAGAAGAAAGCTTGAAAACCTTCCGAGAAATTCCATCGTTACGGTTGCTTATGTCATCGAAAAAGACGGTAGTATTTCCAACATCGAGGTGCTAAAAGGTGTTGTTTACAGCTCAATAAATGACAAAATCGTACAAGCCCTTTATAAACTACCCAAATGGAAACCAGGCAAGGCCAACGGTTACCCAGTCAGGCTTCGTTACACACAAAATGTGAAGCTCAAATAATGTTCCGATCCTTAGCACTACTTTCCCTTCTATTTGTTCGTGCTATACCTATTGAAGCACAGAATCTGGAGAGCTTCAAGTCCACAATTGACACTCTTTGTAGTCATACTATGGCTGGCCGTGGATATGTCAACGATGGTGATAAAAAAGCAGCAAAGTATATTCAACAAAGATTTATTGACCTGGGATTAAAAAAATTTAACAGCAGTTATCTCCAATATTTCCCCATCCCAGTAAATGCATTTACCGGTAAAGTTGAGCTCAAAATAAATGGGAAAAAGCTTGAAGTCGGCAAGGACTACATTTTATCACCCGATTCTCCTGGCGGGACCAAGAGCTGCAAAGCTTATCACATCAAGAAGAAGCACATAAAGGACCCTGAGAAGTTTGTTAAGGTTAAGAAACGTGCAGAAAGAGCCATTGTGTACAACGATAGTGAGTTCCGTCAGCTCGTTTCTGAATATATGGGTGATAGCAAATCAGCGGCAAGATATGCCAAGGTCGAATATAAGACTGGAATTAAATTGACTTCTTCAAAGCTTACTGCTTCAATGGCTCAACACCAGTCAAAAGGAACAACCTTCATTGTCAAAGAATCGGCTGTTGGCAAGAAAGTGAAGACGGTAGAGTACACGGTTGAGGCCGAGTTCCTGAACGACTATATGTCTCAAAATGTCATTGGGTATATCGAAGGGAAAACAAATCCAGATAGCTTTATTGTTATTGGCGGACACTATGATCACCTGGGTAAAATGGGGGATGCCTATTTTGTAGGAGCTAATGACAATGCAAGCGGAGTCGCTATGGTTCTGGAGCTGGCAACTTACTTTTCAAAACCCGAAAATCAACCTGACATTTCAATTGTATTCATGGCATTTGGTGGAGAAGAAGTAGGGTTGGTTGGTTCTAAATACTTTTGTGAGAACCCGTATTTCGATTTGAAAAAAACCAAGTTTATGCTGAGTCTCGACCTTTTCGGAGCCGGCACCAAAGGAATTACAGTCGTTAACTCAACAGAGTATACCCAGGAGTTTGAGCTACTACAAACCATCAACGAAAAGAATAGCTACCTTAACGCGGTCAAAGGGAGAAAGCCTACGGCTAACTCCGACCATTACTTCTTTTACAAGAATGGGGTGCCAAGTTTTTTTCTCTATACTTTGGGAGATTTAACAGCCTACCATGACATTTATGATGTGCCAGCGGTTTTGGAATATGAAAAGTTTGATGATGTTTTTGGTTTGCTCAGGGGGTTTGTTTCAGAGATTTCCCAAAACAACCAATAGCGATAACAATTTTACTTTAACTGTTCTGTCAGTTCTCAAAAATTGCGGCTTGCAAGCCTATAGTTAATCTTGGGAACGCAAAGTTATATACGTCCTGATCTACATAATTACTCACCCTATACTTCCCGTAAATGATGAAATGACTAAAGCCTAGCCTGGCTGAGTAGCCGTAGCTAATCCTTTCCAGGTAATCCATTCCGGTCCTTACGATCTTCAAATTATCACCATTATTTTGGTCTGTAGTTTTTACCACCTGACGCATACTGAAGCCATAGCCAAAATAACCTCCAAAATCTATATAGCTACCTAAATAATCCCCCCTCTTTCTACCAAAGATCGGGTCATGATTTATTCTGATAAACACCTCCGCTGCTACATTATGGATGGCAAATTTTTGCTTGTCGAATTTTGAGCTATCAGGAAAGGTCTTATCCCCCGTTTGTTTTATCTGATAGGCCAACCGATCGTACTTTAGGTCACAGCCAAATGCCAGAATATTGTTTATTTTCAGCTTGCCCCTCAGGCCATACTCAAAATTCCCTCCTTTGTGATTAACGGAGGCTGCATCTCCCTCTGCTCCTGTTGCTGACAAGCCATAACTAAGAAATATATGTCCAAACCACTTCTTGTTGGGCCCGATATCCAAGGCCAAACTGTCGTCTTCAGGAGCCCATCGAAACAATGAGAAATTAGGAGGCAGATTATAATCATATTGAGCGACTGCCGTAACCGAAATGAAACAAAATAAAAAGAGAACTTTTCTCATGGTGAATAACTGTCTGTGTATCCCTGATAGTGAACTACAATCTTGCCTCCCGGAGGTATATTATTCTCTTGGCAGATAAATACCTCTGGCTGAAACAGATCAAGCACTTCATAAAATATTATTGCTCCTTTGGCATCTACGACCTTGTAATAAAAGCATTGCCTTTTCGAATCCCTAACCTTTCGGTCGGCAGGCTTAAGCCAGTAGAACAAATCATCCGTGACAGCATGTGGATTAATAATGTAGTCATCTGTTGCACTTCTAACCCTGTGTTGTGAACCTACACTATCCTCCTCAAAAAGTACATCCTTAAGAAAAACCGAATCAATAACACAGTTTACATATCCGAAAGAGTCCACGGTGAACTCAAAAGATTTTGGGAATGTAGGTTTAGAGAAAAAGTTATCAGCATGAGGCACTCCATATCCATGACGGTAATCAAAATATGGATATAGGTCACCTGTTTTTTCGATCGCCCTAAACAGTTGCATATTGGTTAAGTTCGGGTTGGCTTGTAGCAAACAAGCTACAAATCCGGAAATCAATGGACAGCTAAATGATGTGCCTTGAGTCTTTCCAAACTCATGGCGGCCCGAAGCCATAACACTGCCGTAGCTTACAACATTAGGTTTGGGTCGGTAATCCGCAGTCGGGCCTATGGAGCTAAATGAAATACCAATCCCTGTATAAGGATCGATGCCACCGACCGTAAGGACACTGTCTACATCTGCGGGAGAGATAAGGTACCCCCACCTTCCACCATATTCGTTGCCAGCAGAGTTTACAACGAGGATTCCTTTTCTAGTTGCTATGCGGGCTGCTCTTGCGACCAGACTGGTATTACCATCCATTTCGTCCAAAAAGTAGCGGTGATATCCGTATCCCAGCGAACTGCTAATTATTTGTGCTCCGTTCTTATCAGCCCATTCAGCCGCTGCCAACCAGTTTTCTTCCTCAGAGAAAGGCTCCCAAAGCTTACGTTCCGTTTTGGCAAGCAGGAATTCTGCATCCGTAGCTAGTCCAATTTCCAGGCTTCCATTTTTTCCTGCAATACAGGACAGCACATTGGTGCCGTGGTAATCGGTCTTATATACGTCTTCATTGTTGTTTACAAAGTTCCAGGTTTTAATAATGCGTCCTTCATCTCTGATGTGCTCGAAAGCCTTGTTCTGGTCTACGTGCTTAAAACCCACGTCAAATATGGCGATTCTAACACCTGCACCCGTTATTCCCTTGGTCCGAAAAGTCTTACGACCCATGCGGTTAAGTTGCCCTTTCAATAATTGAAGGCCACTATTTTCGACAGTGTCTAGCTTGATTTCAGCTATCTCACATTTTGGGTTACCAAGAACCTCGACCTTATCTACATAGGAAAGTGATCGAATGACATCAATATTGTTCTCGTCAACTACGGCTATAGAAGCGTTTAGCCATCTGCTTACAACATTACATTCCAGAACATAGGGAGTGATGCCAAGGACATATTCCTCTTTGACGGGCAAGTCTGTAAAATCAACCAAAGGTAAATTATGCTTTGCCCTCCGCTCGATCGCTTTTTGGTCAAAGTATTGATATGGATCGAAAGCAACATCGTCTTTATCAGTAAATGTAATGAGGACTTTCTTCTGGGCAAATGAAGAAAGGATTGTCAATAAAGAAACTACTATAAGTCCAATACCGCGCATTAGTTCCTGTTACCTTGGGAGCCCTGATTGCCTCCTTTGTTATTATTACGTCTGTAATTTTTGTTATTACCCTTCTTGTAATAACGTTTTTTGTTGCGGTTGTTACCTTTTTTATGACTGAATACCTTGTATTCCGGGCCCGGACCTAGTTCGGCAGGGGGTTGCTCTTTTTCGTACTGCCGCTCTACCAGTCGCTCAATTCGTGAAAATTTTCTTTGGTCGTCTTCATTCACAAAAGTAATAGCAATTCCTTTCGCTTCAGCTCTTCCGGTACGTCCTATCCTGTGGACATAATCTTCAGGGTCACCAGGTACATCGTAGTTGATTACCATATCAATATTGTCGATATCGATTCCCCTGGACATAATGTCCGTTGCCACCAAAATATTGAATTTGCGGTTCTTAAAATCTCTTAACACTCCTTCTCTCTTGTCTTGCTCCAGATCAGAGTGCATACCGTAAGCTTTCAGGTTTTGCTTACGAAGTTCTTTAGCGAGTACGTCCACATCTTTTTTTCTTGAGCAGAAGACTATTACACTTTGAAGCACACCATCCTTGAATATATCCTTGACCACCCCCACTTTTTGGTCGTTGTGCGTCATGATTACTCTTTGTTGAATGGATTCATTTGGTTTTGAGATAGCGATGTTGACTTGCTCAGGGTTCTTAAGAATTTTCTCTGCCAACTTTCTGATTTTTGGGGGAAAGGTTGCAGAAAACAATAGTGATTGACGAGTATCGGGAGTCTTTTTGATGATGTTCATGATATCATCGTGAAATCCCATATCGAGCATACGATCAGCTTCGTCAAGTATGAGATGCTGAAGAGTATCAAACTTTACATAACCCAGGTTAATATGTGACAGTAGCCTACCTGGTGTAGCAATAATAATTTCAGTGCCTTGTGTAAGGGCTCTTTTTTCATAATCAAACTCTTCCCCGGTGCCTCCACCGTATACGGCATACGAACCCACATTGGTAAAATAGGAAAATGCCTCAACCTGTTGGTCAATTTGTACGGCTAGCTCCCTGGTAGGTGCGATAATTAATGTATTTAAAGTACCTGTCTTCTTTTCAGAAATGATCTTACTTATGACTGGCAACAGGAAGGCTCCGGTTTTACCGGTACCTGTTTGAGCACAGGCGATCATATCCTTATTTTCCAGAATTAGTGGAATGGCCTCCGTCTGAATGGGGGTTGCTTCCTTAAAGTTCATGGCTTCCAAGCCATCAAGAAGCATATCATTAAAATTAAATTCGGTGAATTTCAATTCTTGTATTTTATTATGAATTACTTATCAGTCTCTACAATTCCTGGCCTAAAGCGAGCCAACTTACTGATGCACGAGGATAATAAAGACTAAAGTAAGGTTTTTCTGTTAAAGTGAGAAGATTTAAGTATTAAGACATAAGATGAAAGACTTAAGATTCAAGAATTAAGACGTAATTTATTGAAACGCAAAGAGCCCTAAGGTTTCGCAAAGTTCACGAAGTATTACTGGAAGACAATACTTATCCCTTCGTTCTCATTGCGAACCTTTTCGCACGATAGAAGAAAGGTTCGACAATCTGTCAGCTTGGGTGACCTAACAAACAGATTGCTTCTCTTGGCTAAGGCCTCGATCGCAATGACGCATCATTTTTAGCTTTGACTTCCAGGATTAGCATACTATATACTTATTCATATCTAAAAAAACACCATTAATATACAAAACAGCCCATTCACCTTTTTCTTTCAATTAGTATAAATCATGGAAAATCCTTAGATTAGATAGCATTTTACAACCTTGCATGCGTTTATTTCGACACTTTTTAATTGCTACCGGGCTTACTTTTGCTCTCGGAACAAAAACCTTTGCACAGAATATTGAGATTCCGGTATTCACGTACCACACTATGCTCAAATTTGTAGAGAACAAGGGGCAGTGGGTAGATGAACTCAAATACAGGGCAGAGCTTCCTGGTGGAATGCTCTACGTCAGAGAAAACGGATTAACCTTTCACTTCTTTGATCAGGAACGATTGACGGAGATTCAAGCCGAGAATCATGACCACAGTGACCCTGATCATGTCATAGACCGCAGATTTAACAGCCATGTATTAAAACTGACTTTTCAAGGTAGCAATTCGAACATCCGGATGACTGGCCAAAACCCATATCAGGAAAACATTAATTTTTACATCGGAAAAGACCCTTCCAAGTGGGGAGAAAATGTCAAAGCTTATCAGAAAATCGTATTTCATAATATCTATGACAATATAGATTTACACTTATTCAGACATGGAATCACACTGAAATATGAATTCATCGTACATCCCGGAGCCGACCCTGACCAGATTCAGATTCTATATGAGGGGGCCGATGAACTTGATATAATAAACAATGAGTTAGTAGTTAAAACTACGGTGAACCAATTCAAAGAAGCTGAGCCTTATGTTTATCAGAATACTCCATCCGGATCCAAAAGCTTAGATTGTGAGTATCGACTAAGAAATAACACACTTAGCTTTAAGCTAAAGGGTCGCCACAACCAAAGATACCCGCTCGTAATTGACCCTCAACTGATCTTCAGTTCATACTCTGGTTCCGTAGCTGATAACTGGGGGAATACGGCATGCGTTGATCAGAACAAAAATTTGTTTACAGGTGGCACCATTTTCCCGACACGCTCAGGAACAATCGGAGATGGCAATATCGGAGGACCATACAACCCCCAACCCACGGGATTCCCGGCTACACCCGGAGCTTATGAGAGTGTATTTCAGGGTGGGCATACCGATGTTGGTATTCTGAAGTTTGATTCTGCCGGAACCACAATTCTATACGCTACCTACCTGGGTGGAAGTGATGGAGAAATTCCTACAAGTACTAACACCAATACGAATAACGAACTATATGTTCTTGTAACCACTGCTTCCAGTGATTTTCCGGTTACCCCTACAGCCTATGATACTACGCACAATGGAGGTTCTCCAATCTGTGGAAGTTCTGACCAATGGGTGTGGACTGGTTCATCATGGGTATTTGTCAATACACCCCCTTGTGATGTAGCCTCTACCAAAGAACTTGTAGGTGGATACAATTTCTATGGTGGAGCTGATATTGCTGTAGTTAAGCTGAGTGCCGATGGAGGTACCTTGCTGGCATCCACTTTTGTCGGAGGGTCCGGAAACGATGGTATTTTATATCGAAGTCAGTCAGTGTGCAACAACTATGGGGATCAATTACGAGGTGATATTAACATTGATAGCCTTGGAAATGTATACGTTGCTTCTACCACCCAATCATCCGATTTCCCTATTGTAAATGGCTTCCAATCGACTTTTGGGGGTGGTGTTTCCGATGCGTGTTCATTCCGCTTGACTTCAAATCTCGACACCCTGGTTTGGAGTACCTACCTGGGAGGTGCCGATGATGACGCAGGTTTTTCAATACAAAGAGACTCTCTTGATAACGTATATGTTTCCGGGGGAACGGCTAGTGACACTTTTCCTACAACAGCAGGAGCTCTTCATCCCTCTTCATTGGGAGGTGTTGATGGATTTGTCTCTCACATAAGTTCTGATGGAACCACTTTACTAAGCTCAACCAGGGTGGGAACGAGCTCATTTGACCAAAGTTATTTTGTGCAATTGGATGAAGATGAAAATGTTTACCTACTCGGTCAAACGAAAGGGGTGTATCCGATCACATCAGGAACGTACAATGATCCTGGGGCGGGACAATTTATTCATAAACTTGGTCATAATCTCGACACCACTTATTTCTCGACCACATTTGGTTCAGAAAATAGTCCTGGTGTCCCAGACATATCTCCAACTGCATTCCTTGTAAATGAATGTGGCAATATGTTCGTTTCAGGTTGGGGTGGTGCCGTAAATGCCGGATATAACGATGGGGACACCGATAGTTTACCGATAACAAGTAACGCTTATCAGACTACCACTGATGGAAGTGATTTCTATTTGTTGGCCCTACGCAAAGATGCTGATTCATTAATTTACGCTACTTATTTTGGTGGTAATGGTGCTCGAGAGCACGTTGATGGTGGCACTTCGAGATTCGACAAATCAGGTATCGTCTATCAATCAGTATGTGCGGGCTGTGGAGGCTTGGGAACGACCTACCCTAGTGCTGATGGTTTTCCAATATCCAGTGCGGGAGTAGCCTCGCCAACTAATAATAGCCTAAACTGCAACAATGGTGTGTTCAAGTTTGATCTTGCTAACCTAGAAGCGATAATTGGGAAACCTCCGGGATGCCTTCCCTTAGAAGTTACATTTGAGAATAATAGTGTGGGAGGGATTGACTTCACCTGGAAGTTTGGAGATGGTAATGATACCACCACTGCCACTGCCGTTCCTGTTACCCACACCTATGATACCACCGGAACCTATACCGTGACACTAATCGCCAAGGACCAAACGACTTGTATCGGAGTCGATTCCACCAGTCTTCAGGTGACTGTAAATGGCCAACCACCAAACGAAAAATTTGAGGATACCACATGTATCAACACTCCCGTTCAGCTGACCTCCGGGACACATGATACTGCTGCCGTAAATTCTTACAGTTGGTCACCATCAACATTTTTGAACAATCCGAATATTAAAAATCCGATCAGCACGCCTACCAGCTCGATACGATATCTGGTTACTATTACCGACTCCATAGGTTGTGAGCAGGTAGATACTGTTGATATCACGGTAGACGAAATTATTCCTGAAGCTACCTGGAACTTACTGGGAAATTGTGCTGGTGCTCCGAAAATAGTTTTTGAAAACAAAAGTACCGGATTCCCTCCCATTACTTATACATGGGATTTTGGTGATGGAGGCACTTCAACCGAAACCGATCCTGAACATCAATATTCAGAAATTGACACTTTCACCGTTGTACTAACGGCTACGAATGCTGAATGTAGTAATAGCACCAACTATGAAGTTATTCTCAAGGAAACCTGGGCTCCGAATGTCATTACTCCTAATGAAGATGGAGTAAACGATTACTTCGTCATTGAAAATATAGAAGACACTGGCGACTGGAAGTTTGAAATTTACAATCGCTGGGGCGAAAGAGTCTATCTGAATAAAGCTTACTCCAATAACTGGAACGGTGTCAATAATCATGATGGCAACCTCAATCCAGGTACCTACTTCTACCTCATTACTTCCCCTGACGGGACCCTATGCAAAGGATGGGTGGAAATCTTTAGATAAAGCCTGACTGGGCGTATCATATCGATTCCTATATGCATATCAAAAAGAGATATCTGCCTGCCGTTGATTTGACAGCTGGCATCGTTCTTACCAACCTACAATAAGGAAGAGTTGGAAACCCTCAGACCATTTGATCTTTGTCTTCATCCCTATGTTTTTTGGCTTTTTTGCGCTGCCTCACCAAAACGTAGATCACGACTCCCATGACTAGTACTACACCGAGAATTCTTCCCGTTAAAACTCCGGCCTCGTATGAACTCATATCCTAAAATTATCTATTAGCTTCTGATAACCTTCCTAAATGCGTATTCTTAAAATCATCCGGATATTTCAATCCATAACCGAAAATTCTATCCAGGCTGGAGTGGCCGAACATGATAATACCAGTAAGTATTAGCCACTGGTTAGCCAAATAATAGCCTGTGATCAGTATTATTATTGCTACTCCCTTATGGTGCGTAAGGTTGTAAGTGACTGCGCCAACTTTAGGATTGGCAACATAGCCCAGCATTCCTAGGTCTGGAACCAGGATTAGGGCTAAGTACCACCACCACTCAAAACTTGTTTGGTTAAATAAGAAGATGCTAAAGCCAAAAAGGGTGACTTCTTCGAGACGAATCAGGTTTTTCATATTACGACTTTTTCTTCGACTTTCGTGGCAAGACCGCCCAGGTACTGACACTCCTTTAGTTCCTTCATACTCTTAAAGGGTACCTCCAGCTTTCTATACCCATAGGTTTCTCTGAGTGTTAATGTTACGTTGTTGTCTCCCATACCAGCCGATACATCATCCATGGTCATTTGGCAAGGGTGCTCATAACCACAAGCGTGGGTAATCTCAAGAACTTCTTTTCTGAATGACTTTATATAATTACTAAATCGTACTGCCTTTAAGTTCGGTTTGAGTCCAGATTGCAGCCACTTATTTTGCGTAGCCACCCCGGCAGGACAAGTATTGGTATGGCACACCTGAGCCTGGATACACCCAACAGAAATCATCGCTTCACGGGCTACATGAATTACATCGATTCCCATAGCAAAAGCCATCATCGCTTTTGAAGGAAAGCCTAGTTTTCCAGAACCAATAAATACGATTCTGTCAGCCAAACCTCTCTCAACAAATATTCGGTATACCTTACTAAATGCAAATACCCAGGGCAATGAAACGTGGTTAGCGAAACTAGGTGGTGCCGCCCCGGTTCCCCCTTCACCTCCGTCAATAGTGATGAAATCAGGTCCTTTTCCGGTTTTCTCCATGTACTCCGCCAGCTCTATCCACATCTCCATTTTACCCACTGCTGATTTAAATCCAACGGGTAAGCCTGTTCTTTCTGCTACTTGGTCAAACAGTTCAATCATTTCAGGAATGTTGCTAAATGCTTTGTGGTATGCAGGAGAGATAACATCTTGCCCCATTGGTACTCCTCGAATTTGGGAAATTTCCTTTGTGATCTTTGCCGCTGGCAATACTCCACCTTTACCTGGCTTCGCTCCCTGGCTCAATTTAAATTCAATGGCACGAACGAATTTATTTTTCTCTGTAAGTTCTACCAGCTTATTTATGTCCAGGTTTCCATCATCGGTGCGCACCCCGAAGTATCCGGTTCCTATGTGAAACATCACATCCGAACCACAACTATGATACGGACTTAACCCACCCTCTCCGGTATTATGATAACAGCCACAGTCCTTTGCTCCTAGGTTCATCGCTTTGGTTGCGTTTTTAGACAAGGAACCAAAGCTCATTGCGGAAATATTGATGATAGAATATGGCCTGAAGGGTCTTTTTCGTTTGTTGTACTCACCGATTACTTTTGCACTAGGCAGGAAGGTTGGGTCTTCATGATTGGGATTGTCTGGTTGCATCACATAAGGAAACATGGACGGATTGACAAAAACGTGTCCCGGCTCATACTGATCCTGGTCGGTTCCGAAACCCTGATAATTGTTCTGCTTTTTAGAAGAAGCGTAAATCCAACTTCTTTGACTCCTGTTGAATGGTAGCTCCTCCCGGTTATTTGCTACAATGTACTGCCTGAGTTCCGGGCCAATCTTTTCCAACCAATATCGAAAGTGTCCTACAACCGGGAAGTTATGTTTGATTGTATGCTTGCGGTTGATGAAAATGTCGTGAAAGGCGACTAAAAAAATAACGAAGAGCAGCCAGCCCCACCATGGGATACCAGCCAGGAATTCTGTGAATTTTTCCATTCGAATTAGTATTTATCGAATATACTAAAAGAGTAGGGAATTTTATTTCTTCAATTGTCTTTGTCTTATACGATATTCCAGTGGACCTATCGACAAGGCCAAAATAATATTAACCACTACTTTGAGGATAAAGACACCCCCACCATAAGTATCAAGATAGTTTTCAATGATTTGAGCACCCGCCTCAAAAATTGTAATAATTGTTAATAGAATGATAAAGACACTCCACCTACTATTTCTTTTGTTGCGCCCCACATAAATTGACACCAGCAAGAGGGTCAGAACAAAGCTGATCTCGATTGTATATGCCCAGAAGGTTTGATACCATGGCAACTGAACTTTAAATGCAAAGGTTGACTCTTGAGAAACCACTCCGTAAACATTGCGGGCTCTGACATGAAAAACATACTTTCCTGAAGGAAGGTTAGAATACTGACGCACATGCTCTTTGGACCAGGGTGACCACTCCTGGTCAAGGCCCTCGAGTTTATATTGAAAGCGCGAATTAGACACTTCCTCAGTATAGTCATGGGAGTACATGAAGGTAAGTAGACTTTTTTCAAAAGGTAAAATAGGTGGGTCAGGTTCACCTAAACTGTCCAATCTTGAGCCAAAGGCATTCTTTTGTGCCCCCAACACATAAAGCACTTCATTTTCATCCTTAATAACAGAGGTAATATGTGCTGAAAACGGTCTTAAATAATCTTTTTTGGCCCTTGTATTATAAAGTAAACATCCGTCCGAGCTACCGAGCAGAATTTTATATTTGGAAATTGGCACTACAAAGTTCAAACGAAATTCTTTAAACTTCCGAAAGGGTATCGAGTGCCCCTCGGCAGTAGCTAAATTCAAGAGATCAAACCTACCTACTGAGGTAGATAAACTGTGACCGTCATCTGATTCTGAAACCGTTGAATACCAGACCTCATGACTGTTGTCAACGTTTATGTACTGTACATAGTTAGGACCTATTATCTTGTTAAACTTTTTTGTGATTCGAAATCGGTCCTGATCCTCATCGTATACGTATAACCCTTTTTGGGTGCCGAAATAAAGATTTCCATCAATCTTAGTCACTGAATTGAAGAAATTCTCCGGTAGCCCATTTCGTGCACCATATTGCTTAATGCGAACAAGTTTTTTATAGTCAGGACGGGGTTTCAATTTCCAAATACCTCTAAATTGATTGCTTACCCAGACGGTGTTATCTTCAGCAATCTCAATATGTTCAATTGGTTCATCGAATGGAGCAAGTTGATTTTTCAACCGAAGCCTTCCTTTTTCCATTTCGAGCACATAGATGCCATTTTCTCCTGCAGTGAGTATAAATTTTCCAGAACCATTTTTTCTGAAGCTCCTCACGGTTCCAATTTTATGATAGTCGCTGATGGTATAAGTTTTTTTATCCAACAAATACACTCCGAATAAGTTGCCAACAACTATTAAATCCCCCGCCTCCATAAAACAATAGGTAGGTCCTTCTGTTCCTGGCACTTTACTAAAATCGTTCCTTTCTTCATTATATCGAAAAACAGCGTAGCTCGTACCCACGAATACTTGATCATTAGTTTTGATCACACTGAGTCCTGTAGCTTCCAGACCAGACCTATGATCAATAAACTTGAATTGGGAGCCGAGATGGATATAACTAATACCATTTTCTAAAGCGACCCAGCAATTGAAAAACTTATCTGGCTTTATGCCAAATATTTTATCTCCTACAAGACCTTTGGGTCTATTGATGTGTTCAATAATTTTTCCTGATGATGTGATAAGATAAATACCTTTATTAGTGGTGCCGATTATATAGTTTCCATCATCCGTTTTGGCTCCTGAAAATGGGTAGTCATTATGAATGGTCTTAAGATCTGAGGATTCTAACAAATAGCTTTTTCCATCAATGTATTTGAAAAAACCGGCTGTGGGTGTGTGTATTAATATTGTATCAGCCTCCATTGAAAGGCATACATTAACCTCAGAGTTTATGTAGGAACTGCCCCCGGGTAAAGAATCAAGGCTATTATCTTTTAACTGACACATCCCCATTCTTTTATCAAAAACGATTAGCTTGTCTTTTATGCTGAAGCTTGATCGTATCTCGATTTGGCAGTTGACCTTGGATATTATGTTATTCTCATAAATAAAAAGTCTATCTGCAGTTTGAAAAACAACTTTGTTCTTGAGTCTATGAATTTTCCATACAGGGCCAAGGTCCCTTCTCTCTTTTTTAATAGAATCTCTAAGTGATATATATTTTAGTCTTCCTATATGGTCATGAATGAAGTAGCCTAATTCATTCGTTGCTCCTACGAATATCTTATTGCCATAAATCAAAATACTTCGGACCGGACTCTTATTAGGCATTTGATAAAGCTCCCAGGAATTACCATCATATTTTAAGAGCCCGAAGCCATTGGCAAAATAAACTACTCCATCGGTCCCATAGGCAATATCCCAATTCTCCTCCGATGCTTTATAATCCCTCGGAGAATAATTATCGATTGGTACAATACCCGCGTTGAAATGTTGCCCTCTAACCTTGTTGTAACTAAAAAATAGTACAAGGATGAAGAAAGAGAATATTACATTCTTTGGTTTATAATTTAAGAAAATACTCAATTCAATTATTTTTCAGCACAAGGCTAACTTGTGGGAGCAAACTACTATTCTTCGTATAAAAGAACTTCTCGCACATTACTTATACATGGCATTACAATAGTTTGTTGCGTTCCATCGCCCCATGCATGGCAATTAGGCGAAAGAATTCCTATAATCTCAACTCTTCTACCCTTACACCGATCTATTTCATTTTTAGGCCGGATGCCTAAGTCACCGCTCTCAATCATGACCGAGGTCGTATCATTTATCCAGACATAGGCCCTGCCGACATAACTCTTTACCTCGGGTCTGTAGCTTACGTTGAGTTCAACATACTCACCTCTTATTACCGCGGGAGCGATATCCGATGAATCCGAAATGTCAATATCAGTAATTAATTTCAGCTCATCCGGCTTATATTTTGGGCCTTTTATTTTAATTTCTTCTGAGATAAGCACTCCTTCTTCATAGTAGCGTATTCTTTCCTTTTTGCCTTTACTTGTAAAATATATTAGCTGACCATGGAGCTGATTTTGCTCCCATTGCTCCGTGCGAATGATTTTTCCCTGATCAAGTACTTCCGTCAAGCCATGTTGAAGTCCGTTCTTATAACTTACACGCGCAACCAGTTCTCCCTTTTCATTCCAGTGGAGCCAGATACCTTCCTTACCATCCTGCATCCGACCTTCAGAACGTTTATTTCCATTCTCATAATAATACACGTATTGGCCGTATACCTGTCCATCCCTGTATTCTATCTCGGATTCTTTTTGACCGGACTCATACCAGCTGATACAAATTCCATTGGCGTAACCACCTTTGTGAGGCAGCTTTGATTTAACAGCTCCTGACTCGTAGTAATACGTCCAGACACCATATTCCCGACCATCCTTTATTTGACCTTCTGCTCTTTTCTCTCCGGAATCAAAGAACAATGTGGTGTCTCTCTGAGCAAAGGAAACATAAGTTGTTATGGCTAAAAAGAATATGGTCGTGAATCTCATTCTCTTTTCAATTTGTCAGCTTTTCTTTCTTTTCGATTGATATGGTACGCTTTCATCTAGCAGAATAGCTTCATTAAGTATCTCTCTTAATGTTTTCATTGGTATTTCTCTGGCTCTGGCAAATTCAACACTCATCAACTGCTTCCTCCCTTTGCTTTCCAGTAAACCCTGCTCATTTGAAAGTTCATTCCCTCTCAGAAAAGCCAGTTCAACTTTATTTTTCGGACTAGGCCTCAAGTAGCAAATCCAACTTTTTCCATAGTAACAAGGATTATCAAATGTAATTCTGTCTGTCAGTCCTAGTTCTTCTGTAAACCAGTCATGAAGAAATAATGCCACTTCTTTTTGTTCTGGACTCCAGTCACTTATGATATTCGTTGCTTGAGACATAGATGAGCACGGTTATAATTTTGATTAGACTGCAGGAACCTCTTTACGTTTCGAAAGCTCTGGTTTTAAAAACTTGCCTGTATAGCTTTTTTCACTTTTTATGATTTGCTCAGGAGTCCCCTCAACCACTATACTTCCACCTTCCTGGCCTCCTTCAGGACCAATGTCCACAATATGATCAGCTACTTTAATGATGTCCATATTATGTTCGATAATCAATACCGTATTGCCTTTGTCCACTAACTTCTGAACTACTTCTAGTAAGTGCTTTATATCCTCAAAATGCAGGCCAGTTGTTGGTTCGTCCAGTATATAAAATGTTTTTCCGGTATCTTTTTTAGAAAGCTCAGTAGCCAGTTTCACTCTTTGTGCTTCACCTCCGGACAAAGTCGTAGCATGCTGGCCAAGAGTGATATAGCCCAATCCAACTTCTTTTAGCGTCACAATTTTTTTCAGAATACGTGGCTGGTTTTCAAAGAACTCAACAGCATCGTTCACCGTCATCTCCAACACATCAGAAATTGACTTTCCTTTGAAACGTACTTCCAGCGTTTCCCGATTATACCTTTTACCCTTACAGGTTTCACAAGGCACATGTACATTGGGAAGGAAATCCATTTCGATCAATCGAAGTCCGGCTCCTTCACAAGTTTCACATCTTCCTCCTTTTACATTGAAGGAGAAGCGACCAGGCTTATACCCTCTAATCTTTGCTTCAGGCAACTGGGTGAACAAGGTTCTTATATCAGAAAAAACACCTGTATACGTGGCCGGATTGGACCTTGGTGTTCTTCCAATTGGAGATTGGTCCACCTCAATCACTTTATCAATATGTTCCAGACCTGCAATTGATTCATAGTTCAAGGGATCTTTCTTGGACCTGTAAAAGTGTTTTGATAAGATTGGGTGAAGGGTATGATGTATGAGTGACGACTTACCACTTCCGGAAACACCTGTTACACAAATCAACTTGCCCAGCGGTAAATTGAGGTTTACTTTTTTGAGGTTGTGTCCCGTAGCACCTTTGAGCTCTATGGTGTTCCCGTTGCCCTCACGTCTTTTCTCAGGAACTTCAATTTCTATCTTTTCAAGAAGGTAATCTGCTGTCATACTCCCTTCTTTTTTAAAGACCTCAGGAGAACCTTGTCCTACTATACTTCCTCCTTTTCTTCCCGCTCCGGGACCTATATCCACTATATAGTCCGACTCAAGCATCATGTCTTTGTCATGCTCGACCACTATAACGGAATTACCAATGTCCCTCAATTTTTTCAGAGCGGTAATTAACCTTTCATTATCCCGTTGATGCAGCCCGATACTTGGCTCATCCAAAATATAGAGAACACCTACCAGTTGAGTACCTATTTGCGTGGCCAGTCTGATTCTTTGTGTCTCTCCACCTGAAAGTGTTCTTAAAGGCCGATCAAGACTCAGATAATTCAGTCCTACATCAAGTAGAAACCGAATCCTCTTTCTAATTTCTTTTAGTACTTCCGGAGCAATTTTCTTTTGTTTTTCGGTAAGGCGGTCTTCGATATTTTCAAACCAGTCCCAAAGTTCGTTGATATCGTATTGGGCCAGTTCAGCGATGTTTTTATCTGCAATTTTAAAATTGAGGGACTCCTTTCTTAAGCGTTGGCCGTCACAGGTAGGACAGGTCCTGATGATCATAAAATCCCGTAGCCACCTTCTGTACTGGTCACTATTCCCATCCATATGACGCTGGAGGTAGTTCGCTAGACCTTCAAATTTTCCTTTGTAAGAAAATTCATTTGGGTCCTCTTCATTGCCAAACAAAATTAATTGCAATGCTTCTTCCTGAATATCTTTGATAGGCGTGGCTAAACTTTTACCATAATGCTTCAGTACTTTCTCAATTTGGGTAAAGGCCCAGATGTTGCGATAGTCACCTAGTGGCTCTATACCTCCACTACTGATGCTTACTCTATCATCCGGAATCATGGACTCCTTAGTAAGCTCTTCAATTACACCTAATCCATTACAATCGGGACATGCACCGTAGGGGGAATTGAAAGAGAAATTGTTAGGAGCCGGTTCATCATAGGATATACCAGTGGTCGGACACATTAGAAACTTAGAATAGTGGTTGGCATTGCCTTCCTCGTCTAAGGTCAGGATGATACCCTTCCCATGTTTCATGGCTTCATTAACGGAACCTGCCAGCCTTTGGCGGTCGTCTTTCTCCGGAACCAGGCGATCAATGACAATTTCTATATCGTGTGTCTTGTAGCGGTCTACCTGCATCTTTGGAGTCATCTCCTGAATTTCACCGTCAATCCTTACTTTATTGAAACCCAGCTTTCGCAGCTGTACGAATAGCTCTCTGTAGTGGCCTTTACGCCCTTTAACAACGGGAGCCAGAATAGTTAATTTCTTGTTTTCGTACTTTTCAAATATAATGTCGATGATCTGGTCTTCAGTACGTTTGACCATCTCCTCACCAGTATTGTAAGAGTAGGCAATTCCTGCTCTCGCATAAAGAAGGCGAAGAAAATCATAAATTTCGGTTGTGGTACCTACTGTAGACCGGGGGTTTCGTGTAGTAGTTTTTTGTTCAATGGAGATTACGGGACTTAGGCCTTCAATCTTGTCCACATCAGGACGCTCCATGTCCCCAATAAAGGATCGGGCGTAGGCGGAAAAGCTTTCCATATACCTTCGTTGTCCTTCAGCGTAGATGGTATCAAATGCCAGTGATGACTTTCCACTACCGCTTATCCCGGTGATGACAACAAGTTTATTTCTCGGAATTTTGAGATCAATGTTCTTGAGGTTGTGTTCCCGAGCACCATAAATCTCAATGTATTCTTCCTCTCTATGTTTTTCCTCCGAATCCATGCAAAGAGACAAAGTTAGCGGATAGCCAGCAATGTTCAAGGGCTTGTAAAATTATTCTTCCTCTTCCCAGTTCTGTTCCTCGAATTGCATAGGTTTTTTGACTGCGTAGTTCTCCTTATGCACAGGAATCTTGATGTAGTATTTTTTTGATGTGCTTTTCATTGTCAGGGTATTCCCTCGTAGCCATGGGTTGAATTTTAACAGAGCTGTATAGGTTATCCCTTCACTTTCTGCCAACTCAATGAGGTTAAGAATATTTTCCTCGATTTCATACACTTCCATCGGTTCCTCAACCTCAGGCACCAGTACTTCAGAGAAGCCGTATTTGGTTCTGTTTTCGTAGACTTCTTTAAATGCAATGGCTTTGTACAGATACCTGGCTGTTTCCTTATTAAGTCTTAAATGGTAGTAAGAATCCTTTTTCTGGCGCTTCATTTGCTTTCGCATACCGGCAATTCCCAGGTTATATGACGCTGCAGCATTACTCCAGCTACCCAATTCTTTGCGTGCCATTTTAAAGTACCTGCATGCGGCTCGTGTGGATTTTAAAGGGTCGTACCGCTCATCCACCTCGTGATTAATCTCAAGTCCCATACTCCTGCCTGTAGCTCTCATAAATTGCCAGAAACCGGTGGCTCCTTTATTCGAAACTACATTGGTAAGATTGCTTTCGATCATCGCAATGTATTTGATGTCTTCATGCACGCGCTGCCTGGCCAGGATTTTTTCCATCTGAGGAAACCAACGTACCGTTCTGTTAAATAACTTTGTAGTACTTGAGCGGTAAGTAGTCAGTATTTTAATCTCCTCATCTACTCTGGCCTTGACATAAGCACTATCAATAGGAATAGTGTCTCCACAAAAAGTTAGTGGAGCCTCTTCATCAGGCACATACTTCTCCACGATACCATTTTTGTCGAATTCGACATTCTCCTGGTACAGAGTAGTATTAATCACATAGGAGGCGATACCAGCGATAGCGCCAAAAATTAATATGAGATGTATTTTTCTCAAATGTTGCCACTCTTACCGTCTCCCAACTGGAAGTTAGGGGTAAGCATATACTTAGAGTAGAAGTCGTCAATAGCCTTTACAGCATCCTCCGGAGTATCTACTATTTGAAAAAGATCGAGGTCTTCAGCGTTTATATTACCATTCCCGAGTACCTTATCCTTTATCCAATCGTACATACCACCCCAGAAGTCAGAACCGACAAGGATAATCGGGAATCTACCCACCTTCTTGGTTTGAATAAGAGTAATGATTTCAAAAAGTTCGTCCAGGGTACCCATACCTCCGGGCATTCCGATAAACCCCTGGGAATATTTCACAAACATCACTTTGCGTACAAAGAAATAATCGAAGTTTATCAATTTGTCCTGATCGATATATGGGTTACCATTTTGTTCAAAAGGTAGTTCTATATTAAGACCAACAGAAGCACCACCCTCGCTGAAGGCTCCTTTGTTACCCGCTTCCATAATACCAGGTCCGCCACCGGTGATCACACCATAGCCATGCCGCACCAATTTAGCCGCTATTTCCTCAGCCATTTTGTAGTACTTGTGTTCAGGTTTGGTTCTTGCTGACCCGAATATAGATACACAAGGGCCGATTTTTTTCATCTTCTCGAATCCCTCAACTATTTCAGCGATTACTTTAAAAACCGCCCATGAATCATCGGTTTTTACGTCATTCCAACTCTTTTGCTTAAAAGCTCTTCTGGTCTTTCTCTCCTGGTCGTGATCAATTTGCTCAGCCATATTGGTAAAATTTAATGTAGTAAGTTAACGGTACGATTTATCGATTAGTTTCCAAAAAATCAAAGATAATTCCTAATTAAGTGATTATCAGAGCAGATTTTATGCGATATGGCACACGATTTGAGGGTTGTAAGAAGTCTAAGGAAAATTACTATATTTATTAACCCAGACTTAAAACATACGTTATGAAAAAAATATTTACACTCCTTTTCGCCTCTTTCCTGGCAGTATCAACTTTCGCTCAGTTTACAGTTAGTGTATCCGAAAGAGATATGAAGGTTGACAAGATTAGCCGTACAGGACTTGCTCTCCACCTGGATTTAGACAAGAAACTAGTTAAAGACCTATGGAAAAAGCATTTGAAAGAGTATGGAAAGGTAAACGGTGATTTGAGTATGGAAACTGCTTCCATTCCAGCTATCTCTTCTAAGAACGTTAGGTGTCTTTCTATGGTAGAGTCAGACGGAAAAGGCTGTATAGTATGGTGGGCTATTGACCTTGGAGACAAGTGGGTTACCAAAAGTGGTGGTACAGGATATGCCTCAGCCGAAAAAATCCTAAAAGACTTTGGTAAAAGCTGTTATCGAGAAGACATCAATGAGCAAATCCAAGACGCAGAAAAAGCACTTGAAAAAGTGGTAAAGGACGAAGAGAAAGTAGTAAAGGAAGGGGAGAGCCTTGCTCATGACCTGGAGAAAAATGGTGAAGAAAAAATTCGTCTTCAGAATGAGCTAAAGGAAAATGCTGATGAAAAAGTAAAATTAGAAGCTGACATAGCACAAAACAAAAAGGACCAGGAAGCTGCAAAAAAAGAGGTAGCCAAATACCAGAAAGCAGTAGAAGTGGTAAAAGCAAAACTTGACCAGATTCGATAAGAATCAGGAAAATTAACCCAAAAGAAACCCTGAGGTGAAAGCTTCGGGGTTTTTTGTTTTTAAACTGTTTGGTTTTAGGGAAGGCTACATGATCTAATATTCCAGACCTACCCAAGCTCAATGATCCCGAACCCACCTAAGAATGCTGCGGAACTCTACTTCCCTAATGGAGAAGTAATGAAAGATAAGAAAGGAAGACCTGTAGCATTATATGCAGATATGAAGACTAAGACAGTAACCTCGATGAACTCGTTGATTTCCTCTCTCAAGAATTTTGTGGCCTTAAAAAAAGAGAGTATACAGGAAGAAGAGGATTGGTAGAAATAGTTTATATTGTATTACAGGTAAGAAATTAATAAAAATACCAGTATCGCTTGTATTTTTATTTGGGCTGTCTTAAATTTGCTAGCAATGAGACATCAAAGGCTTTCCCAAGTTGCACGAAAATTGAAAGTAGGCACTTCAACGATTATTGAAGTGTTAGAATCTTATGGACATTCGCTTGAGAATAAGCCTAACACGAAAGTTGATCGAGATCAGATTAAGCTGCTAGCAAAGCATTTTTCTAAACCACTTAGTGAACTGGTTGCGAGTTATCTTACTCAAGTTGACACCAGAGGGAATCTTATTGCTTCTTTGGAGATTGCAAAAAAGATTCTTTCGTCTATGGGCCCCATCTCTATTTGGGACGAAAGTGCTGGATCCAACAATGTATGCTGCGTTAAAGTCCTAAAGGAATTTCGACAAAACCGAACAAAACAGCTAGTTCAGGCAATTGAAGATGCCCTTCTTTTCCATTTAACTTATAAAGAGCCGAAGGCATGGGTTATTGATTTTAGAAGGTGGATTAGAAATATTCTTAACCCCCGAATATTCTACATATTTCGGAGTACCGATGAAGATGATAATGGAGAGTTATTCAATAGTTTAAGCCTCTCTATTTAACAGTATAGAGAGGTTATTTAATCCATTCAGTATTTAAATAACTCTCTTTATGAATAAGAAGAAAAAACTTATCAAGGCAATAGAACGCCTCGATATTAAGAAAGCAGAAAAAGACGAATTAATAAAACTAGCTTCGGGATCAAACAATGATAAGCTTCTCAAGTGCTTATTGAGGGTCCTTTCACTTGGAAAAGACTTGTTGATTTTGTTTGATATCATTGAAGACCCTTGATATGAATATCGGTAGCGCAATCAAAGAGTTAAGAAAAAAGCACGGTTATACGCAAAAAGACTTTGCTGAACTCTGTGACATATCTACAAACGCATTATGCCAGATTGAACTTAATAATGCTTTTCCGCAAAAGAGTACAATAAATAAGGTCTGTGAGGTGCTAGAAATCCCACAGTCTTATTTGTTGTTTTATGCGTTGAGTGAAGAAGATATTCCAAAGGATAAGAAGGAAATTTTTAACGCTCTGAGTAAGCCCCTGAAGGAAATATTGCTAGGAGCAAAAAAACCGAAAAACAAATAGTAGCCTGATTGGTTTTGCGTCTCTTTCAATTGTTTTTTTAGTCGTACAATTATTAATTTAAGGTTCTAGGGGCTGCTAAGATTCAGACTCGAATGGGCTATTTATGTTTATCACTATGGAAAAAGATATAGACAAACTTGTCAGGAATCTTTATTTGTGCTCATCCACAAGTAGAGAAAAAATGCAGCAATCTCTAATAGAAAATATACTTTACTCACTGGATGAGCCACTCACGTTTCAAGATATTGAAGATTTTATCAAGTCTGAGTTCCATATAGAGATTGATACATTTGAATTGAAGGAAACTCTTGAAAGACTAACTACGGAAAATGAAATTTCTTTCAAAGACCAGAAGTATTTTTTGAACGATACAAGAAAGAAGGTTGTGTTGAAGACGGTCCTGGAAAACAAGAAATTAGATTCCCAGAGGCAGGAAAAGGTTATTCTCCTACTGAAAGATATAGACCCCACATTAAGTCCAGAACAACGGGAAAAAATTGGTTCAAAGTTTCACGAATACATCTATGAATGTTTTTTTGAATATGGCAGGAACGCAATAAATTATTTTTTGCCGTTTAAACAATCGCAATTAAATAATGGCCACATTCTGACCGATCTAATGTCTCAAATGGAGGATGAAAGATCTAAACAGGCATTCTCTTCTTTAATTCGCGATTATCATAATTATTTGGATGAAGGGGACTTGGATTATTTTGAAGGTCTTGCCATTAAGGCCGAGTACTTCTTCTCTCTTGGAATACCTGAGAGCACTTTTAACAAATCTCAGGACCTAAAACTGAATGGACTTGTTGTTCTAACCGATACAAACTTCTTTTTCTCTATCCTTGATTTACATTCACATAAACAAAATAATAGCTGTAATGAGATTGTAAAATTAGTTTCAAGTAAGACTATAGATTGCAGATTAGTTTTTATTAAGAAAACTTTAGAAGAGCTTAAAAACACTGGTAAAGATTTTGAGAAATTTATATCCCGGGATAACCTGACTCATAATCAGATCAGTGCTCTTGTTGATTCAGAAGAGCTTAATGCAATGGCAAAACAATATTTTAAGCGAAAATTGAAAGACCCAGAAGAAGTTCACCCAGCGGATAAGATAAGTCATAGCGCTTCGATTTTTAGCAGTAAAAAAATTGAACTCTTCAATTATAAATTTCCTGATTTGGATAATGAGGCTTATATCAACTCGAAATTCACCGAATATTATGATTACTTGAATATTGTTAATTCTGCGAGGGTAGAGTCTGGACTACCTGAAAAACTTGCAAAAGTCGATCGAAAGTTAGAACACGATATTTACTTAAGAGAGGCCGTAATTTCTTTAAGGAAGGGAAAGAATAATTTAAACGAGATAAACTACATATGCCTCACATTGGATAGAGGGCTTATAAATTTTGACAAGTACGTTAATCATAAAACCAAAGGCCACTCTGATTTAGTTGCTCCGAACTTTATGCTTCCCTCAATTTTCTTGCGCAAAATCCGACCCTTCATTCCAATAATTACAAAGGATTATAAAAAGGCTTTTATCAGTTCAATTACCGCTAATACTCTGGAAAATGGTGGCTCTAACTCAGAAGTCGTTCAAAGAACAATGTCATATTTCAAAAAATTAGGAATTGACGATGAGGATTTAATTATTAAGATTATAAAACAAGAATTGTTCTTCAAGAAGTTTCTTGAGAGTGAAAAAGAAGATAAGCAAGAAGAGTTTTTGCAGGCAGAAGTTGATAAAGCATATGCCCGGATAAAGGAAGATAAAGATAAATTGGAAGATATCCTCCGAAAAAATGAGGAAGAAGCTGCATCTAAAATTGCTCAAGAAAAAGAAGCTAAAACTTCATTGGAAGCCAAGCTTGGTATTGAAATAAGTAGTCGAGAACAGGCTGAATTAGCACTTAAACAAGAGAAAAGAGATAAAGAAGAAAATCAAGCAGAACTACAATCAAAAATTCTGAGTGAGAAAATCCAAAGAATCAAGAGCGTAATTGATCAAAAGGAAGAATCTTTATCGGATCTCAAGAATCAATTAGGTTACCTTTCCTCGGAGGTACATAAAAAAGTGAAGAGGCAAAAGGTTTATTATTTAGTTGCAATGCTAATTTATTACTTGGGATTAGTTGCTCTTACGGTCTTCTTTGGCTGGGAAAAGATGGAGCCAGTAATTTACTTCCTAGGATTTGGTGGAGCCGTTATTTTCTATTTTATCCAAACCTATCTTTCCAAGAATCTATCTCCGCTTAAATTCTTTAAACATCAAGAAGAGAAGGTAAGAACAAAAATATACGGCAAGGCGAATTTTGATGCTACTAAGATTGACCAGTTAGAAAGCGACCTAATGAAATTGAGAAGTGAGTTGCAGGATATTCAAACCACAAACAACTAGCTAAGTAATCATTTGTTAGGCAATAAGTTAGGCACACAAAAAAGAGTTACAGAAATAAATTCCATAACTCTTTAATAATCAATGTGGAGAATACCGGATTCGAACCGGTGACCTCTTGACTGCCAGTCAAGCGCTCTAGCCAACTGAGCTAAATCCCCTAAAAAATGTTTTCTGAGCCTTGACCGCCTTTGGCGGTTAAATCCCCATGAATCCCCGAAATTAAGTAAACTCCGGGATTCTAACAACAGAAGTTTTTGTAGTTATCTAAACTACTCACAACTCCGCTTATAAGTCAGCTTATTACCTTTCGTATCCGTCAACAAAAGTGTATTGTCATCTACAATTTCATATCTGAAAAGGTGCGTAATTAAGTCTTTCTTCTTGTGTATACCGTACCCCGAATCCACACGCAGCTTGATCCAGTCATTCTCAAAGTAGAGCTTTCCGCTTCCATACTTTTTGATAAACTTTCCTTCGTATTGAAAAACATACAATACTCCGTCTCCCTCTTGGTAATCAAATGCTTTAATAACCACGTTGTTGTCGGTCTTGCTGCCATCGTATTTCCAAAAACCGTTCTTGAGGTCCTGGGCGTGAATCATTGTGGCAGCAAAAAAGAATACAGCAATTGCTAATAACTTTTTCATAATTGAATGGGTCTAAAATTTGGTAAGGTCAGGAAAGTACTAAAAAAACAGCCATTTTGGAAATATTAAAAACAATAGCTTTTGCTAAACCTGATCCTGTTTTTTGCGTTTATTATCTTCGGAGTTACGACAGTTTATCGTAAATTTCATACCTAAAACTGAACATAATCAATAAAATTTAATCCTATGAAAACGATACTTTTATCAGCTACTGTACTATCTACAGCTATGTTTTTTTCATCTTGCAGCAAAACTCCAGAAGAAGCTGCGAACGAAATTTGTGAGTGCTATGAAAACGCTGACGGACTGCTTGATGCCGGTGGGTGTGCTATGGACGCTGCTGAGTATATGCAAGATTACAAAGGCGAAGAACTGGAAACATTCACCACTAAGACTGCTTCTTGTACCCTTGGCGCAGCAGGAGATGCATTAGATGATCTTAAAGACAGTGAAGTTATCCAGGAGTTAGGTGATGAATTGGAGGAAGAAATGGGCGAAGCTATAGACGAGATCAAAGAAGACGTCCAGGACGAAGTAGAAGATGCACTTGAGGATGCTGGTATTGATGCTGAAATAGAAGATATTACAACCGAAGAGGAAGAATAATCCTAATCGGAATAAAATCAAAAACCCGAAGCCAATGTCTTCGGGTTTTTTTGTGTCTTTTAGCAGACAATTTCTTCTCTGCAATAATTAGTATCTTGTGAGAAATCAACCACTTATGAGATTACTATTTATTCTTTTATTCCTTCCCTTAAATTTTGTCCTTGCCCAAACCTGGCAAATTGACTCCATAGATGTAGGCAGAAAATCCGGGCTAGTTGTTGACCAATCAGGCAACCCGATTATCGCGTATATGACGGAAACAAGTAATGGCTACCTCCGTGTCGCCAAATGGAATGGCTCTTCCTTTGATACTACCACTGTAAAAAATGGTTATTTCTATGGGCCACTGGATATCGCTCTGGATAATAATGACAACCCTGGAATTGTAATGCACGACCACTACCTCCATGATGGAGACCTGAGCTACTCCCGATATGACGGAATGAGCTGGACTTCCGAAGGGGTCAATCATCTTGGACATGACGGCTGGGATGGTGATATTACTTTTGATGATGCCGGCAATCCGCACATTGCTTCTATTGACCCGATCAGTCCGGGCTCAGGGGCAGGAATTGAATATAATTATCATAACGGCTCAACCTGGGAAAATGAAATCATTGGTAGTAGCTCACTACAATACAAAAATGCCGTTTCCATTGCTCTGGACAGTATAGAAGATCCACACATTAGCTATTATGACGATGTGAACCCAAAACTTATTCATGCCTATAAAAAATCCGGCAGCTGGACCCTGGAAGGAGTTGATAGCATTGGCGACCCTGGAAGGTTTTCTTATTTGCTACTGAATGATAATTCGGAGCCTTACATTTCCTATATCAACAACACTGGGGCAGACTCCGCAGAAGTCAAACTTGCTTATAAATCCGGTAGTAGCTGGCTTTATGAAGTAATTGATACGATGACGAATATTTCGTGGAGCTCTTTGGCAAGAAAATCCACGGCACTCCAATTTGACCTCTCAGGGGACATTCATATTGCCTATTGTGATCGCAATTATGTCAAAATCGCCCACAGGACTGCACCAGGAATTTGGGCGATTGATACTATTGTAGATGAATCTGCTTCAGCCACGGTACTCGGGCAACAAATCGACATGGTCTATTTTGATGAAAACAACATTCATCTGACCTATCATGAAATTAGAATTACCGGCCTCAACGTAGTGAAATATGCGACAACTTCTCCTTTGACAGCTACCAACAATTCTGATGGGCTATTCAATCATATTCAATTGATGCCAACTTCATCAGATCAATTGATCCGCATTACAGGGGACATAAGCTCATACACTGTTCTTGACCTGACAGGGAAGACGATTGTCAAAAACAAAGGACAAAACTCGATTGCCACTGCAGCTCTTACTCCAGGGCTTTACCTGGTAAAAATTCAGACTTCTTCCGGAAAGTTAGTGACCAGAAAATTCGTAAGGCCTTAATCCTTCAAGGCATTGTACAAAATCTCAACAGGATGTAGAGCGCTACGCTTGGTACCATCATAGATTTGATGCCTGCAGCTAGTACCAGGAGCTGCAATAATTGTGTCTTCGCTGGCTTCACGCACCGCTGGGAATAATACCAGCTCACCAATCTGCATGGAGACATCGTAGTGCTCCTTTTCATAACCGAAAGAACCTGACATTCCACAACAACCAGAAGGGATCACATCCACTTTGTAATTATTAGGTATACTCAATATATTCTTGCTCACATCAACTGATGATAGGGCCTTTTGGTGGCAATGGCCGTGTAATTTGATCGTCTTGCTTGTGTCTGTAAATAGCGATCCATCGATATGACCTGCTTCAAGTTCCTGGGCCAGAAACTCATCAATCAACATGGATTGACCAGCAAGTTCTCTCGCAGCTGACTTAAGATGCTCATCAACAAGTCTGGGGTATTCGTCTCTGAAAGTAAGTATGGCTGATGGTTCTACTCCGACTAGCGGTGATTCTTCAGAAACAATGTCTTTCAGTGCACTTACATTTTCGTTTGCCAATTCCTTAGCATAATCCAGTACACCTTTTGAAAGTGCCGGTCTACCACTCTCTTTATGATCAGGAATGACTACCTCATAGCCTAATCGTACGAGTAACTTTATAGCGGTAATGCCAATTGGCACATCATTGAAATTGATCACCTCATCTGCAAAAAAGTATACCGTCTTCTTTATGGCTCCCGATGGTTTTAGCTCACTAGGGTTTTTCGAAGCCCACTTTCGTAGTGTTGTTTTGTACATCTTCGGCAACTTTCGCTTTTGAGAGATTCCCATAAAGCTCTTTACCAAAGGAGCACTGAGTGGAAAGCTACCTCCAAAATTGTATAACCAGGGTACACTGGCAAATTTTTGGTTGGTTTTGGCCACCGTAGCGATCATTTTTGATCTTCTTGGGGTGCCATTTGCTTTTTGGTAGTTGTATTGAAATTCAGACTTCAATAAAGCCATGTCAACGTTCGAAGGACACTCAGACTTACAGCCCTTACAAGACAAACAAAGGTCTAGCACTTCTTTAATCTCTTCATGATCGAAACGATTGGGCTTATCAGAGTTAGTCAGAAACTCTCTGAGAATATTTGCTCTGGCACGGGTGGTGTCCTTTTCATTTTTGGTTGCCATATAGCTTGGGCACATCGTTCCACCTGAAAGATGAGTCTTCCTACAATCTCCCGATCCATTGCATTTCTCTGCTAACCTAAGTACTCCCTCAGTGTCACTAAAATCAATAACAGTTTTAATCTCCGGAGTTTGCTGCCCTTCTTCATAACGCAAAAACTCGTTCATCTTCGGGGTGGCCACAATTTTACCCGGATTAAAAATATTTTCCGGATCCCAGGTCTTTTTAACTGACTCGATCAGAACGTAGTTCTTTTCGCCAACCATTTTTCTGACAAACTCACCCCTGACTCGTCCGTCACCATGCTCTCCACTCATTGAGCCCCGATATTTTTTTACCAGATCGGCAACTTCATCTGTGATTTTAAAAAAGAGTTCCCGGTCACCCTTCACCTTCAGATCAAGTACCGGCCTGAGATGAATTTCTCCGTCACCGATGTGCGCATAGTAGACACATTCTTTGTTGTATTTATCAGTAATGAGCTTGAATTCCCTCATATACTCGGGTAGGTCGACTGGAGCTACGGCTGTGTCTTCTATACAGGCTACCGCTTTAGGATCACCCGGTATATTGGCCAGGAGACCCAGGCCAGCTTTTCTCAGGTTCCAGACTTTGGTCACATCTGATCCGAATAAAATCGGGTAGTGGTAACCAAAATTATTATCCCGCATTTCTTTCTCCATACGGGCAGCGATATCATAAATTTCTTCTTTTGTTTCTCTGGCAAATTCAACGACCAACAACGCGCCAGGGTCACCTTCTACAAAAAATCTGTTTTTTTGCTGCTCAATGTTTTCTTTCGTGCAGTCAAGTATGATTTTATCAATCAGCTCGACCGCTCCCGGATTATATTTTAGAGCGATTAAATTGGCCTTAAAAGACTCTTCGAGAGTTTCGCAATGGACAGCAATAACCGCAACTTCTTTAGGGGGCAGATCGACCAGGTTGAGTTTTATTTCTGTTGTAAATGCGAGAGTACCCTCTGAGCCTGCCAATAGTTTACAAAAATTAAACTCTTCTTCTCCTTTAAATATTCGTGACTGAAGCAAGACATCAATCGCGTAACCCGTGTTTCTCCGGTTAATTTCCGGTTTTGGAAATTCCTTTTCAATCTCCTGCTGATTCTCTTCCTTGCTCAATATTTCACGAGCATGTCTGTAAACCTCTCCTTCTCTTCCTTCTGTTTGGCATTTTAGTTCAAAATCCTCTCGGGTAGTTTTCCCAAATGTAGCTTCCGTTCCATCACTTAGAATTGTTTTCAGTTCAAGAAGATGGTCTCTGGTGGTCCCGTAAATCACAGAATGTGAACCGCAGGAATTATTACCTACCATTCCGCCAACCATACATCGATTGGAAGTTGAGGTTTCAGGGGCAAAAAACAACCCGTATTGCTGCAGGCACTTATTCAGATCATCTCTAACCACTCCAGGCTGAAGCCTTACCCACTTTTCTTCCTTGTTAACCTCAATGATTTTTGTGAAGTACTTCGATACATCCACAATTATACCGTTGCCTACCACCTGTCCGCCCAGAGAGGTTCCGGCTGTTCTTGGAATAAGAGAGGTTTTATGTTTTCGGGCAAATTGAATTAATTTCTTAATATCATCTTCATTGCGAGGTCGCGCCACAGCAAGAGGCAACTCCCTATATACCGATGCATCAGTCGCATAAAGCGTGCGCAATGTCTTGTCGGTGTAGAAATCACCTGCTAATTCTTTACCTAACTCTGTTAATTTCGCGAGCATGAAAACGATTTGTTTTTGAGGACGCAAATTTAGGCATTTCAATGTAATGAAATGCAATAAACAGAGTCATTAGCAATATTATCATAATTTAGCGTTTTGAACAGATATGCTTAGGTCCGGTAAAAAATGGGTTAGAAGAACAAAAAGAGCAGTCCTCGGACTTGCTCTGGTCGTGCTCATATTAGGCTTTTCCGTATTCGGCACTGTAGACTACACGCACTATTCAAGACAAGCCTATTTCAAGACAACTTTAGAAAGAGTCGAAAAACTTAATTATCCCAAAGAGGAAAACGGAGAATACTTGCTTGCTGGTTGGTCAAAAGTGAATATTACGCCTGAACAGCCTTGTGATATGGCTGCCTACGGCAATCGTGGACCTTATGAAGGCATACTGGATTCGGTATACTTGCGTACCATTGTATTGGATAATGGTATCAGCAAAATAGGGATCGTCTCATATGATCTTCTTATGGTCTCTAAGGCCATTGAAGATGGTGTTAATCAATTGGTTGACTCTATCGGACTTGGCCTTGATGGAATCTATTTTTGCGCCACACACACCCATAGCTCCATTGGAAATTGGAGTAAACCATATGGCTACTCTTTCACGATGGGGGATTTCAGGCAGGACATAACGGACATGATTATTAATAAAACCATCACTAGTTTTAAACAATCCATAGCTACGGCTGATACCAGTACGGTGTGCAGTTATTCAAAAAGGGCTCCAAAGTTTGTGTACAACCGGTTGGTCAATGGTGGAATCACTGATGATCTTTTCCGAATGGTTTTCTTATCCAAATCAAATGGCCAGAAAGCGGCATTCAGTACTTATTCAGCACACCCTACCATACTTAAAGATGACAACAAACTGTTGAGTAATGATTATGTTGGTTATATGCTCAACCGAATGGAAAAGAATATGGGACTCGATATGGCTATGTTTGCAGCCGGCACTGTAGGTAGTCATGGGCCATTCACCTGGATAGAGGGAGGTGGAGATGTAAGGAAATTTGGCGAGCAATTGGCGGACTCTATTACTGTACAACCTGACAGCCTTAGGTTCAAGAAGTTGACTTCTTTGGCATTTTATGAATTACCCGTAATGCTTGGAGAGCCTCAACTCAGGACACGTGATTTCTTTGGTTTCAGATTAAGAAGTTGGGTTTTTAATTCACTGCTGGATGAACCTGAGATTAGTCTGAAATTTCTCAAATTTGATCGACTTTTTTTTGCAAGCACTCCATGTGACTTTTCTGGAGAATTTTCACAAAAAATAAGTGCAAGCACAAAAATTGGAAATGAATCCATAGTTGTCACAAGTTTCGGTGGCGGATATACAGGATATGCCATTCCAAGCAAATATTATGAGATTGATCACACAGAGACCCATGAAATGAATTGGTATGGCCCTTTCCACGGAGACTATTTGAGCGCCCTTATTGGCACGGGTTTCAGCAAAATAAAATGATGTAATATTTGAGTAAGTAGTCAATTTTATACCCTAAAACGTTGAATTTATTTCTTTTTAACTGAGTTTTTTTTCTCTACCTTCCCTATACACTTACAACCCGCTAACTCTACGAGTATGTCAAAATTAAAGAACATCATCAAGCAACTCTCCACGGATGACTACGAGCATATCTTCAACAGCCTTATGGATAGTGAAGCCACAAAGTCGGCTTATCTACTCAAACACCTGAGAGAGAAAAGACTTACAGATAAGAATATAATGCTTGAGCTTGACGTCAATGTCAACGCTTTCTACACCCTACGTTCGCGGTTGAATCAGAAGATTGAAGAGTTCCTTCTGAAGCAAATGCAAAGCCCTCGTACGGACTTACTTAAGAAAGTGGCTAATGTAAACGAAATTGTATTTACAAAGAAAAGGGCCATTGCTGTTGCTACGTTGAAAAAACTCGAGAAAGAGCTATTGGACTATGACCTTTCTAATGAACTTACCCAGGTCTATAAGTCTTTGAAAAAATTACATATAAATACGGCTGAGTATTTCCATTACTCTCAGCTATATAATAAACATGTCGCATTTAACCTGGCCGTTGATAAGGCAGAAGAAATGTTGGCCGACTACTTTCACAAATATGGCACCTATGTGCTAACCAACGAGGAAAGTGTCAAATTTGAGCTGGAAGCAATACTTACAGAGATGGGAAATGTGAGTAAACTTTATAAGTCCCACAGGCTGTATGTGTATAAGAGCTGTATTACAATTTTTCATAGCCTTATGGTGGAAAATAATGAAGACAGTAGCGATGAAGAGCCAATTGAAGATATCATAACTAAGGTTGAAAAGATTTTCGATACTTATTATCTGGACTCTACATATTACCATATCAAAATTGTATTTGAGTATCTCAAGCTCCTTTACTACGATCACTACAAAGTTTACAAGAAGTCTGAAATACATTTCAACGAAATCAAGTCGAAGGCCGGAGTACTGTTGACTAACTACAATCTGTTTACCTTTCCTTCACACTTCTACATCATTAAGATGGAGCGATACCTACGAATGAACAGGGAAGATAGAATGTTTCACGATAGCAAGAGAGAGATAGAAGAAGTTGAGCCCAATTTTGATGACATCTCAAATACACTGGTCTACTATCAATTTGTTGCACTCTCATGTTACTATGCAGGAAGGCATGCTCAGGGTGTAGAATATCTTAACGAAGTACTCCAGAAGTTAAATCTAAAGAAATATCCGAAGGCCTACTTAGAAACCAGGTTGCTCGCAGTCTTCCTGGGAAGATTCTCCGAATCTAAAAAGAGCCTTGATCAAAGCATCAGTAGCATTCAGCGATTGATAAGACTTGCCGGAAAAGACGAGTGCACCCATTCTGTAGTTTTTATCAAAATTCTCAAAGCTTCGATGAATGACAAATTGGAATTCCCTGCTAAGCTTAAAAAGATAAAAACCAATATCGAGAAACTTCAAAAAGTAGATATTCCACAATATTCACCCATCAAGTACATTAAGTTTGACCAACACTTTGTGTCAAATCTGATGGAGAATATGTAATAGGAAATACGGAAACTCTCAACCCTTAGAGCTCCATTATATTACTCTCAGTCAGTGGTTTGTTGAGGTATTTATAAACGTGTGAGTTCTTCTTGGCCTCGGTAAGGTCTCTTGGGTTCAGGGAGGAGGTAAGCAATACAATTTTGCAATTGTCCTTTACCTTCTTGGACAACTTCTCAAATTCTTCGAGGAACTGAAAGCCATCCATGATCGGCATATTAATGTCAAGAAAAATAAGCTCTGGCAAGAAGTCCGAAACGTCTGATGGTACTCTATCTATGCTTCTTAAGTACTCCAATGCACTTTTGGCGCTCGTATGTGAAAATACTACTTTCGACTTTCCGCAGGACTCGATCATTTTTTGATTGATGATATTGTCAATCTCATTATCATCCACCAACATAATAGCTCTAAACTGGTCTTTTTCTGACATATTCCCTTTGTCTATAGTTACCTAATTTGCTGAAATAACTGGCTTATTGCAAGCCCCGATTAAATAAATAACTAGATGTCAAATTTAATACCCTGAGCCAGTGGTAATTCCTTTCCCCAGTTAATTGTATTGGTTTGCCTTCTCATGTACAATTTCCAGGCATCTGAGCCAGATTCGCGTCCTCCACCGGTTTCTTTTTCGCCTCCAAAAGCCCCACCAATTTCTGCCCCTGAAGTTCCAATATTCACATTTGCGATACCACAATCGGAGCCAACGGCCGATAAAAACCTCTCCGACTCCTGCATATTGTCTGAAAAAATTGCAGAACTGAGCCCTTGTCTTACATCGTTCTGTATGGCTATAGCCTGGTCAATGTCTCCGCTATACTTGATTAAATAAAGCAATGGAGCAAAAGTCTCTTCCTGTACTATTTTGAAGTGCGCTCCCACTTCAGCAACTGCCGGTTGGACATAGTTTTCATTTTTGCCTTCAACAGGCGTGCCTCCAACCAGTATATTGCCCCCTTCTTCTTTTACTTTTTTCAGTGCCTCAAAGAAACCCTCTGCGGCCTCGACATCAATTAAGGGACCAACCAATGTACCCTCGTCCAATGGGCTTCCGGGCTTCAATCCACTATAAACTTTAAGTAGCGATTCTTTTACCTGATCATAAATATCCTCATGAACAATTAATCTTCTGGTTGAGGTGCAGCGTTGTCCACAGGTACCCACAGCACCAAAAACTACTGCACGTAGCGTGAGATCAAGATTGGCATTCGGTGTAATAATTAATGCATTGTTACCTCCTAATTCCAATAGTGACTTTCCGAGTCTTGCTCCTACATTCGCTGCAACTGATTTTCCCATACGGGTAGAACCTGTTGCGGACACCAATGGAATTCTGGTATCAGCAGCCATGAGTTCTCCTATTTCTCTTCCTCCAATGATGAGATTAAATACACCTTCCGGAACATCGTTTTCCTTCAATACAGATTGAATAGTGTTATGACACGCAACTGCTGTTAGAGGTGTTTTTTCTGAGGGCTTCCAAATCACTGTGTCTCCGCAAATAGCAGCAATCATTGTGTTCCAGGACCAAACGGCAACCGGAAAGTTAAAGGCAGATATCACAGCTACCGGACCAAGTGGATGATACTGCTCGTACATACGGTGTTCTGGGCGTTCAGAATGCATCGTAAAACCATGCAGTTGCCTTGACATCCCTACAGCCATGTCACAGATGTCAATCATTTCCTGTACTTCCCCAAGACCTTCCTGATAAATCTTTCCCATTTCCAGGGTCACCAACTTTCCAAGAGCCTCTTTATTTTCTCTGAGTTTATTGCCAATTTGCCGGACCACTTCTCCACGCTTAGGTGCAGGCCACTTTCTCCACTCTTCAAATGCAGCTGTTGCTTTATTTACAACTTCATCATAATCACTTGCAGAAGCTTGTTTGAAAGTTGTTAGCTCACTTAAGTCAATCGGGGTGTGTACCGAAAGAGGTTCTCCGGAACCTGATTTCCATTGAGTTCCTGTACATACTGCATTCACACTTTCGCCTATTCCACAAGCAGATAAAATTTCCTTGAAGTTGTCCATTCGTATGAGTTAGTTTTTGAGAATTAAAAAACCCCAATAATTACATTTGATCATTGGGGTCTTACTAATTTAAGTTTTGAAATCTTTTTTACCAACCAAAGCCTATATATACTTTCTGGCCATTATTGTCGATTGCTTCAATTAAAGCTCCGTCTTTCTTATGTTTCAACAAGGTAATCACAGCATCCGGTGATTTAACTTTATTATAGTTGATTTTTGTAATCACAAAACCTTTCCGAATACCAGCTTCCTTGAGCTTTCCATTCTCCATAGAAATGACTCGCACTCCATAGTCCAGACCCAGCACCTCCTGCTCTTCTTTTGTCAGTCCCCTCATTTTAGCGCCAAGGGTAGTCACTATCATAGCATCCTCTTTCTTGACAATTTCGGTGTTACCTAATTTATTTTTGAGAACCACGTTAACGGTATTTTCTTCTCCATCTCTCAGGTAAGTCACCTGAATCTCATCACCAGGGCGGTAAAGTGCTACATTCTCCTGAAGTTCAGATGGTGAAGACACCTCATGCGTATTGATCTTCGTGATCACATCTCCCACTTCAAGGTTCGCTTCTTCAGCCGCGCTACCCTCTCTCACATCTGCAATGTAAATTCCTTTCAGGGACTCCAGTCCTTTTTCTTCCATCAGTTCAGCTGTCACTTCCTGAATGGATACTCCGAGTAGTGCCCGTTGTACTTGACCGTAATCTTTTAAGTCGTCCATTACCTTTTTGACAAGGTTGGAAGGAACAGCAAACGAATAACCGGCATAGGTTCCTGTAGGTGTTGCAATGGCGGTATTGATACCAATCAGTTTTCCTGTTCGGTCTACCAAAGCTCCTCCACTGTTACCAGGGTTGACCGCAGCATCCGTCTGAATAAATGATTCTATTGCCAGGTTATCTTTGTCGTGAAGTATATTAATGTTACGTCCTTTGGCACTTACGATTCCAGCCGTCACGGTTGATGTAAGGTCAAATGGATTACCAACAGCCAACACCCAATCACCAACTTCTACCTGATCACTATTCGCATAAGGAATAAAAGGAAGTGCATTATCAGTTTCTATTTTCAACAGAGCCAGGTCCGTTGTCGGATCCGTTCCTATTACTTCTGCTTCAAATTCTCTCTTGTCGAACAATACCACCTCTACCTTACTCGCTCCTTCTACCACGTGGTTGTTAGTCGCGATATAACCCGATGAAGTGAGTATCACACCAGATCCGGAACCAGCATGTTGAGGACCTTCCGGTAGCTGTTGAGGTTGACGATGTCCGTATCGATCACCAAAGAACTCTCTAAAGATTTCATCCTCAGGAAAGATGCTCCTGGTTTGTGCTATTTCCTTATACATCTTTACGTGTACGACAGCAGGAGTAGTCGCTTTAGCAGCGGCTTTGAAATCCAAACCGGCTGGTACGTCTGATTTGATATCATAGCCTGCAAGTTCATATTTCTGTATGGCCTCTATTGTAGAAGGCTTTTTAGTCTCTGAGCTGTCGTCCAAAAAAATCTTATAGCCACCAATGGCTATAAGTCCGCCTATGAGTGAAGCGGCTACTGTGCTCAATAAAAATTGTTTTTTATTCATATCCGTACACTTTCTTATTTACAATTTAATTCAACATATCAAAAACGTTACAATCAAGATGATTATTGTTTTTGCATTATCCAGTCAGCTCAGGAGTTGACAATCGCAGGCAATAAACCGGCCGGCTCCCTTAACCAAGAGCCGGCCAGTCAACCTTATTTGATTTTAATCACCCTATTGTTTTTCACAACTTCTGACTTCGGAATAACCACATCAAGAATACCATTGGTATATTCTGCCCTTACAGCACTTTCATCTACATTTTCGGGAAGCCTGAACGATCTCTTAAAGGAACCATAGTGGGTCTCCACCGTTTTGTATTTTGTCCCTTCGTCTTCGTTGCTGAACTTACGCTCACCTGAGATTGTTAATACTCTATCATCAATTTCAACGTTGATGTCTTTCTTATCTAAGCCAGGTACTGATACCTTGATTTCGTAATTCTTCTCCGACTCCAATACATCTACTGATGGGATGAAGTCCCTTTCATAAGAATCATTGAAAAAGCTCTTACCGAAGAAGTCATCAAATAAGCTGTTGAAGCCTGATTTTGCTACGTGATTGTTTGGTTTATATTTTATTAGTGTCATTTTTTAATGTTTTAGGTTGAACATGAAACTCACAAATGGTATAGAGAATTTTGTACCAACGCTCGAAATCACAATTTTTTATGTCATTATGTCATTATTCAATGAAAATAGTCCGTCAAATCATTCAATATGTCTGCTTTAATGGTTGGTGAGATTACCAATGAATTTCATATGTTTGCATGAAATCAACGGTTATGGGAAGTAAATCGAATTTTTGGAAGGCTTTTGGCCCCGGGATCATGTTTGCGGGGACTTGTATTGGCGGATCACATTTGGTACAAAGCACAAGTGCCGGAGCCACTTATGGTTTCGACTTGCTCTATCTCATTTTGTTGGCCAATTTATTGAAGTATCCCTTCTTCGAGTTTGCTTCCAGGTACACAAATGCCACTGGTGAATCCGTTTTAGAGGGTTATCAAAAATTGGGTCGATGGACACTTTATTTATATGCGGGCATCACTTTGCTTTCCATGTTTATTGTTACAGCAGCGATCGTCTCCTTAACTGGAGGATTGCTAAATAACCTACTTGGGCTCGATAAAGAATTAGAAGTATGGAGCGTGTTAGGCATATCTATTATCGTATTGATGTTATTGGCTACAGGCAAATTCAACCTACTAGATCAAATGCTTAAGATTATCGGTATCGTTTTAGTAATCAGTGTTGTTTCGGCTACTCTGATGGTTCTCGTTGGGGGGCGTCCTTCTCCGGTAAACGGCTTTGTGGGTAAGGAGACTTATAGCCTGGAAGGCTTTGGCGCAATGATAACCTTGATGGGATGGATGCCAATGGGAGTAGATATGTCGGCATGGCATTCAATTTGGACGCAGGAACGCATTAAGCAAACCAAGTATCACCCCACATTGAAAGAAACTCTGGCTGATTTTAATATAGGCTATTTCATAACTGTCTTTTTAGCTATTTGTTTTTTGACCCTGGGCGCATACGTGCTATATGGATCAAATGTACAGCTATCTCCAAATGGTGCCGAGTTTTCCAATCAGCTCGTCAATATGTTTACAGAAACCATTGGTTCCTGGAGTTACCTGATAATTGCTGCTGCTGCCTTTTCTACTATGTTTGGTACCAGCCTGACGTTGGTAGATGGCTATGCCAGAAGTATGGACAGAGTCATAACCCTTCTAAAAAGGAAAACGGAAAACGACTCAAAAAACTCTTCTTATCGTAGTTGGCTACTAATAACGCTTGTTGGCGGCTTATTAATTGTACTCTTAGGTAAGTTTGTCAAGAGTGCTGAAGGGTTACCACTACTTAATTTTAGGCAACTGATTGATATTGCTACAGCCCTCTCATTTCTAATTGCACCAGTAGCTGCATATTTGAACTATAAGATTATTTATGGATTGCCTATGTCAGCTGAGTTTGTGCCCAAGAAAAGAATGAAGTATCTAGCAATCACTGGAATTATATTCCTGGCTGGCTTCAGTGCTGCTTATGTTTATTCCCTTGTTCTTAAATAATTTTGCTTTTTCTGTTGAAATAATTGTTTGTAAGTGCTAACATTGCAATCCCAAATTTTTGGGACACTCCCCTGTAGCTCAGTGGTAGAGCAGTAGACTGTTAATCTATTGGCCGTAGGTTCAAATCCTACCGGGGGAGCTTAGGCCTCTTAGAGAAATCTGAGAGGCTTTTTTTATTCTTCACTCCCTGACTAATACCTGAACTCCACTACGTTTAAAGGATGAATACTTCATTGGGGTTCCCGCTGTCAGTCTTATTATCAATTAAACTAGACCCGTTTTCCATACAATTTTATTCCCGTCTCTATGCATCCCACAGTCTTATTTATGGATACTCTTGCTCATATTTAATGATTTCATTATACTTTGCTTGTGGATAGTTTAACTACGATAATCGGTGTCAGCATATTTATTCTCTTTGGGGTTCTGGCTATCATTATCGCAGGAGCACTAGCTGTCAGGGTCTTTGATGAAGCTCAGGGAACCAGAACGAGAAAAGCATTTCATTTTTTACTTAAAGCCTCCTATATCTCTTATGCTCTCTATTTATTAAATAGATGGGCAAATATACATGGGATCATTGGAGTGCTTATAGGCATACCAGTAATAATAGGCTTTGCTCATCTGATATGGACATTGTTGGATGAGAGTGATCAAAAAAAGGCATCCGTCAAGGAAATTTCCAGAGAAAGAAAAACTAAAAATCCTTCCTTTAGTAAAAGAAAACTGCTGGTGCTGTTCAAAACAGTCCTACTACTCATACTAGGACTAATTCTGGGGGTATTCATAATAAAATGGACTAAGAATGCCGCTCCTCCAATCTTTATAATAGTCAATGTTGGTTATGTCATACTTCTATCAAGACTTTTAAGGAACTACTACAAGTCACACTTCAAAAAGAACCTACCTATGAAGCCTAGAAAAAGACCTGCACTACCGCCACAGGCACAGGCTGCAATTTTAGGAGGACAGAGAGTGAAAAAATAGATCCGAATCCGCAAATAGAATTAACCACGGACATACTATTTATATCAAACCGGAGTTTCGCGTTAATCTATACAATTAAGGGTCCTGCCTCTATATTTACAGAGCAAGAATAGCCGGAGAGGCTTTTTTATTTCCAATTATGAAATTCCTATTTGTGAGAACAAAACGTCTGCGTAAATTAGCTTAAACACATCAATCATATGGGAATATTCTACATCGGAAGCAAAGTACGGCTCAACTCAGGAGGTCCTGTGATGACCGTAAGAAAATATGATACCGACCAATACACTGCTAAAGACCAAATGGTAGTTTGCGATTGGTTTAACAACAATAATGAGCTAAAAACCGGCACCTTTCACGAAACACAGCTTACAGAAGTCTGAAGCAAAAAGGGACTGCCTCAAAAGACAATTAATGCGGTCATTTCGAAGTATCGAGCAATCTTATTTAACTGAAAAATAGGTTTTTATAACGGTTAGATTTCTCCCGAATGGTCGAAATGACACCTTTTGAGACGGTACCTTTCACAAAACACAACTCACTGAGGTATAGAACAAAAAAAACCCAACCGCTCTCGCGAATGGGCTTCTTATCTTTAATCTTTTCTCTAATTCCCAGTTGAAGATTCTATCTGCTTGGTTCGCTCAAAGTTAAACGCCAATGAAAATCTTAACGTCTCGGCCAGGGGGTGGTTTTGCCTTTGCGGTATCAGATAGGCAAAATCAAACGCTGTCACTTTGTAGCGGATTCCTACTCCTAACGTGAAGTACTTTCTGTTTCCTTTATTCGCATTTTCAGAAAAATATCCTGCTCTTACCGCAAGCAAATTATCGTACCAGTACTCCGCACCCACGGAAATTATAAACTCCTGCATTTCTTCCTTGAAACCTCCCGGTGCATCAGTAAATGAACCGAATACTCCTTGCAAAAACGATCTGTCGGGATTCTTTCCGGCAACAATGATTTTATCTCCATTGGTATCTACTGAGTCTGATCCATCATCGGTTTGCAGGTATACAGGTGGTGTAGGTACCAATAGCTTATTTACATCAACGGAAAGTGATACCCTGTTGTGATCATCTACATCTATACTTCCTGAAGTCCCTAACCGAAGATTAGTCGGAATAAAATCTGCCTGATCATTATTAGTGTATGATATTTTTGCACCTAGGTTGGATATTACCGCCCCCCAGGACCATTTTAGTCCACCATAGTCTGCCAGGACAGTAGGAAAATGGTTTTTGTAAAATATGCCTACATCGACTGCTGCGGTATTTCCTGGCTTGGAGGTTGTACCTCCCGAACCACCAATCTGCAGATTACCTGACAGGTTGGAGTGGATAAATTTCATTCCGGCCGAGATACTGAACTTCTCACTTAACTTTCTTGAATATGCCGTTCCGAAGCTAAATTCCTTTGGGTTGAAGTCTTTGATCAATTCACCGTTTTCATCCCTGAACTGCATATCACCTAAATCAAAGTAGGTCAAGGAAAAAGCTAACACCTCTTCTTTTCTTAACCTTCTAAAACCCACCAGGTTGGTGATATACATATCGTTAACCAGTCTTTTCAACCAAGGGGTAAATGAAATTGAAAAACCCATATCCAACGGCTTGGGAGGGTTAAGCGCGCTTCCTTCCGTCTCTATGAATACAAGTTTTGCCGGATTCCAATGTATTGAGTAGATATCCGGTGAAGTTGCGGCTCCTATATCTGCCATCCCTCCGCCTCTGGCATCGGGTGAAATTGTAAGAAAAGGAACTGCTGTTGTTATAATTCTATTTCCGTCCTGCCCAAGTGGATCATCATCAAAGGACGCTTGTGAAAACCCATTGAAAGAAACTACCATTCCCATCAAAACCGCCCCAAATATTTTAATTCTATTCGTCATGTCAACTGTATAAACCTTCAAATATATTACTAATGCTCTAATTTAGTATTACAAGTCGCTGTATTTTATAATTCTTAGAGCCATCGGTCATGGAACGCACGTTCACTTTATAAACGTATACTCCTTTACCGATTTTATCACCAAACTCATCTGTGCCGTTCCATGTAATGCTTGAAATATGTGCCGGGCTACCGAATGTGCTAGAATTTAATGTCCTGATCAACCTTCCACTGATGGTATATATCTGAATCTGTATGTCCAGATCATCACCAGCCCTATTGTGGTCAAAATGAAATTCTGTGTTAGTAGTAAACGGGTTCGGATAATTCAAAACGTTCTGCAACGCTACCTCGGCATCATTGGCTACGACAAATTCGATATAGTCTTCACCCGAATTATTATGTGTATCCCAGGCCTTTACACGCAATGAATGATTGCCTTCAGCAAGTTCATTAAACGGATATTCCACCTTTCCTGCGGTATAATCGTCCAGCTCCGTAGTATAGAAATCATTCATTACAAATATATCATCTTCATTTCCATCCAGAATGGCAGTAATCTCATGACCAATACCAGCATTGGAGATATTAATACCATTGTCATCTGTCAACTTCGCAATAAGGGTTGTGTTAGTTCCCGTTTGGCCACCAAACACAAACGATTCATCATCCATAAACAAATCGACCATAGGCGGTGTATCATCAGCCGCCACACTATCTGCTGAGCCTCCGATAATCACATTCTGATGAACCCCGTGCGCATCAATAAGGTCGACTCCGGTTTTAGCATAGAGACTTATTTTTCCAAAATCGAGCTGATAAGAAATGTCCTTTGGAACAACAAAAGTGAATGAGAATTGTCCATTGGACACTGTTGCCAATCCTTCATAAATAATATTATCCTGAGTTGTGAAGTTGAATGTTGCTCCTTCGTTTCCTAGTGTCGTTACATCTGCAGACTTGTCAAAAATAGTGGCATATAGTTCTCCACTATAATTGTTAAGCAATACCCCTGAACGCGACCTGACTTCTCCGGAAATGGTTACGGTCCCCAATGCTTTCAAAGTGTCAGGGGTAGCAGTGACAGTACTATCATTAATTTTAGTAATGACCACCTCTTTGTCCGGATAAGCTAATGTCAAAGATGGGTCTCCAAGCAAAGAGAAATTTCTGTTATTTATATCGTAAAGCGCTGCCGGTTCATTTTTGGCCTGCCTGATTACATCTCCCAATGTAGGCATGATAGAATCACTAATCGGTTCGAAAACATAATCATAAACTGCCGCATTCATATCAAGATTGGAGAAAGCGAATACGGCCCGTGTTGTTGTCACAAGGGCAATAGCACCACCATTGGGGTTCAGTAATAAATTTTCGGCACCGCTGAACTTTTCCGGATTGTCATATCTTCCAAATTCACAGGTTGCCGTTACAAACAATGGCAGCTTATTGATATTGGTGAATTTATTGATCTGGCTCGTAGTCAGCACAGCTTCCTGAGCCCAGCCCGTACCTCCACCATGACCTGTGTAGTTCATAATCAGTGTTCCCCGAGCCATTGCCAAATCCAGTGCTTCGTTGCTTTCAGGTGCTATCTCACCACTAGGAGATGAGAGCTGCACATAAGCATCCAGGTATATTTTCTTCAGATTATAAACCGGATAGTTGGTTTGGATATCTTGCGAGTGAATTTCTGCATGATTCATATGTAAGACGCCATCTCCATCATCGGCAACGAAAGTCACTCTGTTCTGCCAGTTACCAAGATTGGAAATGTCAGTGGTGTACTTGATAATTTTATCAACCGCTGTTTGCGCTTGCGAATTATCAGCAACTGGTAATCTTCCCACACCAATATCTAACAAATAATCACCGGAAGGATCTTCATTCCAATAACCTTCTGAGTCATCAAGGAAACCGAAGTAATCATCAGATGAATAGCTATCAATATTATGAAGTGACTGACGTGACTCATACACAGGCACGTAATTGGTATTACCGGAAAGTCGGCTCTTATAATCATAAGAAGCATCACCAAACAGCAACAGGTATCTTAAGGAGTCTGTGGCTGTACTGCGATCATAAAGCATTTTTGCAAAATCCCTGATTGCAGTAATGTCCTGTGCTCCTGATGAAAATTCGTTGTATACCTGACTTGTGGTTACTACCTCTGTAGACATACCAAGAGTATTTTCTTTAAAATTAGCTAGCTGCTGGGCTTCACTCAGGAAGTTGGGGTGCGCCACAATTAACAAAGTTGGAGAAGTGGTGATGCCATGTAAATCCTGGTTAGCCACCTGCCCGACATACCCCGGAGAAGGGAAGGATGATCCTGTCCATACAATGTACTCTCTTATTGAGTCAGAATTGGCGATGAATGTAGCAGTGCTTCCACCAAGTGTATACAGCTGTTTAGTTATATTATTTAAGTCGGTAATATCCCAAATCGTGGCAGCAGAAGTCATACTACTCACCTGAAACTCTGTGGTTGATTCGTTGACACTCGCTATCGACCGGAAAGTAGTTGAAGTACCTGACAGTCTTAACGCACGTTCAGTGTGTACCTCTATATAATCCAGATAACCTATAGATGCTGAAGATGATCCCTTATTGAATGTAAGATCAATACTTAAAGAGGAGGATGATCCTAAAGTATTTTCATTAACCGTATAGGTTTGAGTGACTTGCTTCCCCTTCACACCGTAACTTCCTGTTGTCGGATAAGGAGCCCCAATACTTAAGTTGCTTTGTGATACACCGTTAAATGAAACGCTAAATGAACTTGAAGATGTAGCCGAGGACATAACACTAATGATTACATCCATCTCGCTGTTTTCCATGACATCGCTAAGTCCAAAATTATAAGAGCGATTGAGGGTAAAGTTGAATATATCTCCATACCATTCTCGTCCGGTACGCAAAAAACTAGTGGCATCCTGCTCCAGAACTGCAAAGTGATCATAAGTACTTATAACATGATCTCCTGAAGGTAAGCTTGCCTGATCCGAAATTCTTTTTCCCGGAGTCGTACCTATCGTTAGGAAATAATAGGTAACGTCACTATAATAATTTTTAACACTGTGATAAAGACTATCTGAAGTGCTGAACTCCCACACATGTTGTTGCTGGCCATAGAAGAGCACATAATCTCCCTGGTCGAAACTTCCATCACCTCCATCTGAAACAAAAATAGCATTCTCAGTGAGATCATCAGGACGCGCGTCTGAGTTGCGTTGTGGTAGCATACCACCGTGGTTGCCATATATCTGGATATACTGTGGATCAACATTGTCAATATCAATAGACATTGTATTCTTCAGAAAATTATAGTCAAGCTTGTACAATCCACTGCTGGAAACAGACAGCTTATACCAATCTCCTGAACCAAGTACTGAACTGGTTGAGAAGGAGGCCGTCTTTGCGTTCTTCGAAGCTGTTTTGAAGCTGTTTGCAGAAGTAATTGTGAATGAAGTTAGTTTTTCCACCTGACCGGAACCATCGTTGAAACGTACTGCGTTTAGGGAAACCATTGTTTGTGGCCGACCCTTTTCGTAAAGGGTATAGCTTTGAACTTCAATGGACTTTAATGTAAAAACAGACTTAGGTAAATACTGGGCTTCCTGAGTGGAAATTTCTTCATATTGAGCATTTTCAATCTGAACACTTGAATAGTCCCCAGCCAGGGAGGTTACGAACACGGGAATTCCATTGTCGTGCTGAGCACCACTAAAATCAAGAGCTTCTAGCTCGACTCCTTCTGCCAATACTTTTTTAGGTTGAGAAGACCAATCAATAGAGATTCTTTTTGACTGACTAAAGGCCTGGTAACTAAATACAGTAATGACAATTAAGGAAACAATAGATTTCCAATAATCCGGTCGCATTATAAAATTCTAATTAGTTGTGTAAAATAGTAAAGATTCAGGCCATATGAAGAATTAAATCCTGGAAAGTCTAATTAGCTAACGTATAGGTTGAGGTTAAAGTTCGTATGAACAACGCAGTGTTTTATGGTTTATTATGCAAGGCCAAAGATAAAATTGATAAAAGTATATAAAACATTATAACAAAAGGGATTGCAGTGAACTGGAACACAACTACAGAAACAATAGCAACCAAAATCAGCACATATCTGGAAAGGTTCTGCCTTACACTAAAATTCTTAAACTTTAACGCCAACAGCGGAACGGGAAGTACAAGGAGCAATGCAAGAATCAGGGAAATAACCGCCAGCCCAACTGGATTGTATATTACCTGAAAAAGTCCATATTCATCATTCATTTGAATTAATGGCAACGAGGCCACTACAATTGCACATGAAGGTGTTGGTAACCCTATAAAGGAGTCGCTTTGATTCTCATCAACATTGAATCTGGCAAGCCGCAAGCTCGACAACAATAAGATCAAGAGCGGGCACCAAAGAATAAATGAATTTGTAAGATCAGGCTCAAGCAAAATGACCACGCCACTATCTGTCACCCTTTCTATGTTGGGCAAAGAGCCTAACAATAGATGATACATTAAAAAAGCGGGTGCTGCGCCAAAGGTTACCAGGTCAGACAATGAATCGAGCTGCTTACCAATTTCAGAACTTACCCTAAGCATTCGGGCCGTAAACCCATCCAGAAAATCAAATACAAGGGCTACTCCAATGATATAAGAAGCCATTTGTAGATTTCCTGAAAAAATCTGAATGATGGCAACTGCACCACAAGTGAGGTTGCCCAGAGTTAGAGTATTTGGAATGTGCTTTTTCATTTAAGCCCTTACGAATGGATTGTGAATTTTTTCCTCACCAATAGTAGTTGTCGGTCCATGACCAGGATATACGATTGTTTTATCAGGGAGTGTATACATCTTCTCTTTTATGCTCTGTGCAAGTGTATCAAAATCACCTCCGGGCAAATCCGTGCGACCTATACTCCCTTGAAAAAGCACATCACCTCCAATACACACATCCGACTCCTTGTGATAAAAGACCACGTGGCCCGGGGCATGTCCTGGTGTAAAATAAACCTCAAGGGTAGTGTTGCCGAATTTAATTTGATCTCCCTCATCAATAAACTGATCTGCATCGGTCGGTTCGTATGATTGAAAACCATAACCAGCAGCGTATACCTCCACAGATTTCAGTGTGGGCAAATCTTCCTTGTGCATGTATAAGTCTACACCCCATGTCCTTTTGACAAATGCATTACCCAACACATGATCAACGTGACAATGTGTATTTAATAACTTTTTCACCACAAGACCATTATCAATGATGAACTTTTCTAACTCCATCTGCTCATGTTTTTCATAACAGCCTGGGTCCACAATAACACATTCCTTAGTTTCATCATACAACACACTGGCATTCTCCATAAATGGATTGAAAGTAAATACTTCTACTTGCATAGATAAATTGTCTTCTGTGGCTGGTAAAATTGTGGTTTTAACCCGGAATATTCAAAAATTGTTGTTGTAATTTCGAAGTCTGTGAAAGAAGTATTAGTCATAGGACAAGGTTTGGCAGGAAGCATCATTGGCTATCGCTTATTGAAATCTGGGATAAGTTTTGATATCACGGATAGTCCATACGACTATTCTTCCTCAAAAGTAGCTGCCGGTATTTATAACCCTGTTACGGGCAAAAGAAAGGTGAAGACGTGGCTGGCAGATGAATTATTCCCCTATTTGAACACTTTTTATAGTGAAATGGAAGATTTTCTGCAGTCTCAACTAGTGTATTCTCGTGAAATATATAAGCCATTCCATGATGCGGCCGACCAGAACGATGTACATAGCAAAAGCACTACAGATGAACTAGGCCAGTATATTAACCTGGATATTGATAGCAACAGATACAATGGGCTGATCAAAAATGAAATGGGTGGCGTAGGCATCCGACCTTCAGGTAATGTGGACATCAAATCCTTGCTATCTCAACTTAAAACTCACTTTACAGAAAAAGGTGCTTATCAAGAAAATCAATTTATCCCTTCTCAGGCAGACATTCGAAATGAGAAAATTATCTGGAATGGAAAAGAATATAAACAACTGGTTTTTTGCGAGGGTTATAAGGCCATTCACAACCCATTGTTTAGCTGGTTGCCGTTTGCCGTAACGAAAGGCCACATTTTAAAGGTCCGAATTCCCAACTTTCCCACTGAGCACATTGTTAATAAGGGATTCTTCATCTTGCCATTACACGGTGATGAGTTTCTGGTTGGTTCGTCTTATGAGCTTACGGATGAGGAGGGAGTCAGCGAAAACGGAAAAAAACAAGTGCTCAAAAAACTGAATGACCTCATAACTGTTCCTTATGAAATACTAGACATAGTAGCAGGAATAAGGCCAACGGTAAAAGACAGAAGGCCTATGTTGGGAACTCACCCTGAACATAAAAATGTCCATATATTCAATGGATTGGGAACTAAAGGAGTGACACTAGGGCCGTATTTCTCGGAAAAATTTATGGACTACCTATTCCAGGGTGAAAAACTGCCTAAAGAAGTCAATATAGAAAGGTATTTTTCGTTATTTTATAATTCTGCTCAATAATATATCCGGTTATCTATTGAAATTTATCCGCATCACGATACTCACTATACTGGTTCTGTCAGGGCTTCAGACCTCTGCTCAGGAAGCGGAAGAAGTCTTCGGTAAGAATAAGGTGCAGTACAAAAATTTTGACTGGAGATATATAGTCAGTGAGCATTTCATTGTCTATTACTATCAAGGAGGTAACGAACTGGCGCATAATGCTGCTCGATTTGCAGAAGAAGATATTGAGCGGATCACACGCTTGATAGGCTTTGATATTGATGAGGGTAAAAAAATCATTCTCATCATCTACAACTCAAAAATTGACCTGCAGCAAAGTAATATTGGAATCGATGACTATTACCTGGTAGGGGGTGAAACCAAGCTCATTAAAAAGAAGGTCGAAATTGCATTTCCCGGGACGCAGCTAGAATTTAAGAAAGAAATTTCTACTCAAATCAGTAAACTACTGGTAAACATCATGATGTATGGTGGTAGTCTCAAAGACATGGTACAGAACTCTTATGTTTTCCACCTACCCAACTGGTTCATTGAAGGTGTATGCAGGTACATTGGATATGGATGGGATGCAGATCTAGAAAATCAAATGATGAGTATTGATCTTGAGAAAGTAAAAAAACCTTCCTTCGCTGAGCTCAACGAATCTGCTTTAATTGGTCATTCTGTATGGTCATTCATAGCGGATAAATACGGTGAATCTACTATTTCCAACATTTTGCATATCACGAGCATTGTTAAAAATGTAGAAACCGGAATTTCCAGTAGTCTGGCTGTTTCTTATCACAACTTCAACGCAGAATGGAAGAACTATTACCGAGCCAAAAGGAACTACCCGACCGCTCAAACCAGCTATCATGAACTGCCCAAGCTGGAAATCAAGAAAACTTCGAAAAGAGAAATCACTGAAATTGAAATCAGCCCCGATGGCAAAAAAATAGCTTACACTCAATTAAGAAACGGGAAGCACTGGATAATGGTGTATGATCTTGAGACAAAAGAATCAACCAAAATCCTCAAAGGAGGACAAGTCACACCAATTGACAAAGTACAGGGACACAGTCCGCTGATCTCATGGAAAGCCAACAACATCTTAGGAGTATTGCATTACCGGAAAGGTTATATGGAACTTGTTCTTGAAAACGTAAAAAACGGAGATCATGAAGTACTACCTTTCACAAAATTTGAACAGATCGTAGACTATGACTTTTCAGATGATGGCAAATTCATCATTTTTTCTGCTCTGTTCAAGGGCCGTTTAGACCTTTGGGAATACGAACTAGACAAAGGAAAATTCACCCAACTAACGAGTAATATATTTGACGAGCTGGGAGTAAAATATATGCCCCTTTCATACGATATACTCTTCAGCTCCAACAGATTAAATGATACCATAGAAGACCGTTTTGGTTACTTCCATCAGATCAGTGATAACTTCGATCTCTTCATTCTTCAGCGAAATGAACCAGTACTCCGAAGATTGACTAACTCGACTAGTTCAGAAACAAACCCGCAAATACTCAATGGCTCCGAAATCGTTTTTCAAAAGATGAGCGGAAACAAAAAGGAGTTTTATAAAATGAACCTGGCCTCCCTGGAGAAGACGCAATTATCTGACGAAAGCCGGAACTACAGCGCTTTTTCTGTAAGCAATAACCGATTTGCTCTTGCCGTGAACGATATCGGAAAATACCAATTGGCATTCAAGCCCGATATGAATTGGACTCAGGTAGCTAATCCTCAGGAATTAAATGACACTATTATCAATGAAGTCGGCAAACAAAACGATTTTAATAGTGTAGATGAGATTAACATAGGAAGCCTGGTTTTCGAAACGGAGCTTGAAAAAGCAAAAGCTGAGGCTCTTCAGGATGACGCTGAGCGCCAAAGCAAAATCTGGCTCGCTTTTCCTCGGCATTATGAAAAGTTATTCGGAGCGGAGCAAGTAACCTCAACTTTTCTAATCGACCAACTCAGGGGAACCGGTATTTTAATGGATGTTTCCATGACCGAAATGATGGGTGATCACTATCTGAATGCAGGAGTGTTTGGGTTAACAGATTTAAAGAGCAGCAACTTTTTTGGTGAATATCGATACCTCAAGCGAAGAGAAGATTATTACCTCAAGTACAACAAAGTCAGCATGTTTTTGTTGAACGAGTTCACCGCACAACGATACACATCCAATACCTTCGACTTGGACATTGCCTATCCTTTCAATGTCTCTAACCGCGTAGCTTTATCAACGACCTTTATTACTACCAGGTTTTCTGAGGTGTACAGACTGCTTTTTGATGATGTCACAAGTAATTATGTGGGTTATGGGCTGGAGTATGTTTTTGATAACACAAAAACTCATGGTCTCAACATGATTGAAGGAACGAGAGGAAAGGTCTACTGGAACACCTATGTCAACACGACCAATGGAAACCGGAACTTTGCTAAATTAAAAATTGACCTTAGGCATTATCAGCGAGTGCACAGAGACATTACCTGGGCTAGTCGCCTCTCGGCAGGAATCTTCATGGGAAATGACAAGAAGCAATTTTTGCTTGGAGGCCTGGACAATTGGCTCTTTTCGAAGACAAATACCACCAGTGAAAACAGTCCGCTTTTCCTGACTCCTGAGGTAGATAATAGCAACCTACTGTTTATAGACTACGCTACCGGTATGCGTGGATTTATCTACAATCAACGGAATGGTAACAAATACTTTTTGATCAACAATGAAATCCGGGTGCCTCTAATTAAATACCTCCATAGAAGTCCGGTATCCAGCACCTTCTTCAGAAATTTACAATTCGTAGCATTTTATGACTTTGGAGCAGCTTGGTCAGGCTCGAGCCCATTCGGAAGAAACAATTCTTACAATACCCAAACCATTGGGGGTAATGGCAACCCTTTCAAAGCAATTGTAACCAACTATAGAAACCCCTTCCTGGCAGGCTATGGATTTGGAATGCGCACCGTGATGTTAGGTTACTATGTAAAACTTGATGCTGCCTGGGGAGTGGAAAATTTTACCTTACAAGCTCCTGTCGTATATTTGACCTTCGGCTATGACTTCTGATACATTTGAAAAAGCTTAAAAAAATTCTTCGGTACTTCGTGTACCTGATCATCGCGCTGAACGTCTTTATTCTTGTTTCAGGTAAACTATACCTATACAAAGCGCTATACTACAACTTCGTTGACATTGATGACTATAAGATTTTTGACAATAGGACAATAAAAGCCGGTGCCTCCAACCAAGAATGGCAGCTTTCTAATGAATACAATAAAATTAGCTTGCCAGGAGAGATCGACAAAAAACTGGAGGAAATCGAAACGGTAGCATTCCTGATCATAAAGGACGACTCCATTTTATACGAAAAATATTGGGATGGCTACTCCGATAGTTCCTATTCAGGGTCCTTCTCCATGGCCAAGAGTTATATCAGTGCCTTGATAGGTGTGGCTATTCAGGACGGATATATTGAGTCAATCGATCAAAAGGTTTCCGATTTCATTCCGGAATTCAAAGAAGGGCCTAAAGATTCTATTACCATAAGACACTTATTAACGATGAGTTCAGGCTTAAATTGGTACGAGTCCTATGGAAATCCTTTGAGCATCACCACAGAAGCATATTACGGCTCGGACCTCAGAGGACTTATCGATGGACTGGAGGCCGAATCCGAACCCGGCAAACAGTGGAAATATTTAAGTGGAGACACACAAGTACTTTCATATGTCCTTAAAGCCGCTACCGGAAAGAATGTTTCAGAGTATTTATCCGAAAAAATATGGAAGCCTATTGGATGCAAAAATGACGGACTTTGGAGCCTGGACAAAGAGGGTGGTGATGAGAAAGCTTATTGTTGCATCAATTCCAATGCACGTGATTTCGCTCGATTCGGGCAACTATATCTGCAAAAGGGAAAATGGAATGGCAAGCAGATTGTTCCTGAATCTTTTGTAAAAGAAAGTGGTACAGCTAACGGAATCGGATACAATTCAAGCACTTGCAATCATTACGGGTTGCACTGGTGGGTTTACAACTTAAATGAAAAAACTCCCATGTACTATGCCAGAGGAATACTTGGTCAGTACATAATGGTATTTCCTGAACAAAACATGGTCATTGTCAGATTAGGGCATCGCAGAGGGAAAAAAATTGACGGACTTCATTGTGAGGAAGTACATATGCTCGTGGACTGGGTTGATAAGGAGTTTTAGAATATTCCCCCATTATTGTAAAGAATCGCCATTGAACTATTAAATTGCGGAAATTTTAAATCAGCAGTCATAAATATTTCCAGTGATGGCGAGTGAAAGAAAAGTTTATTATCTGAAAACCTGCAGTACCTGTCAAAGGATACTAGGAGAACTTCAATTAGGAGATGATTTTGAGTTACAAGACATCAAGACTCAAAAGATGACCCCTGAACAGGTTGATGAAATGAAAGAACTTGCCGGGAGTTATGAAGCTCTGTTTAGCAGAGTTGCAATGAAATATAAATCACTTGGCCTAAAGGACAAGAATCTTTCCGAAGATGACTACCGACAGTACATCATTGACGAATACACTTTTCTCAAAAGACCCGTATTCATAATAGATGGATCCATTTTCATCGGAAATTCTAAAAAGAATGTAGAAGCTGTAAAGCAAGCACTAAATAAATAGTTATGTTAAAATCAATGACGGGATTTGGCTCTGCGAGTCTGGAAAATGACAAGCTCAGTGTAAGTGTTGAGATCAAAACATTAAATTCCAAGTTCCTGGATGCCATTATCCGCTTGCCGAAAACCTTTTCTGACAAGGAAATCGAGCTAAGGAACAGCCTCACAGATCGATTGGAAAGAGGTAAAGTAGTAGCTACGATAGATTACCAGGAATTGGGAGCTTCTGAACCTAAAGTCAAGATCAACACAGAACTCGTTCATAAATACTACAATGAACTGAAAGCGCTAAATGATGAGTTGGATGCCGGTTCTACCGACTTATTAAGAATGGCCACCCAGATGCCGCAAGCCGTTGAGAATGTCATTGATAACGGAAGTAATGAGGAAGAGTGGAAGATGATTCTCACTGTCGTGGATGAAGCTGTAGCCAAATGCAAAAAATTCAGGGAAGAGGAAGGCGCCACTCTGGAAGGCAAAATAAGAGAAAATATTGATGTTATCAGTACCCTACTTGACCAGGTAAAAGAAAGAGATCCTGAACGAGTTCAAAACATAAAAGACCGAATAAAAAACAACCTTGAAGAATTTTTGATGTCGGAGAAGATAGATGAAAACCGCTTCGAACAGGAGATTATATATTATATTGAAAAACTGGATATTACAGAAGAGAAGGTAAGACTTGGTACTCACCTTCAGTATTTTCTAGAAACCATTGACAGTCCACAAGCTAGCGGTAAGAAGTTGAGCTTCATTTCTCAGGAAATCGGTCGCGAAATCAACACCATCGGTTCAAAAGCCAACGATGCTGTAATTCAAAAGCTCGTAGTTCAAATGAAAGATGAGCTCGAGCAGATAAAGGAACAGATTTTAAACATACTATAGCTTTTACGTCCTTAGTTTCTTTTTAAATCTAATCCTGTATAGGATCAATGCTCCAGGACCAAAGGCAAACAAGAATATCACACAACCGGTAATGATTCCCACCATTGAAACATAAGGGGCGCAGCAGTCTTCCCTTTGTCTTGTAATAATGTGGGTGGGAATGGCAATAAGTGTTTCAGCAATGCTTGCTTTAAAGACCGCGTCCATGGTGTGCCGAAAAGCATTGTCCTGATCTTTGACACGATAGTAGAAAATGATCACTAATCCCCAAAAGAGCCAAATTACTGTTAATACGATTGGGACCATGGCCAATGACTTCATGCCTAGCTCTTCATTATACATTAGCAGCAAATTCACCACACAGGCAGCGACCAATAATATGACGAAGAAACCCGAATAGAATATAAACAGTTTAATACTCCGCTTGGGAATAAACCTTCTTAGTCCGGTCCTGACTGGAATGAGCAACAATACAGCCTGGCACAACAATAACCCACAGGTAAAATAGAAAGCGAATTCAGGATCCCACCAGGAAATTTTCCTGCCTCCATAAACGATAAAATACGGACTCAGCAACAAACCGATTATGAATGCATACAGCAAAGTTGAGATTATAGCCCAGGACCTCATATTTTTTATTTCACAAGCAACTATAGATCAGCTTAGTAGCTCAATCTACAATAATTACTGATCAAAATCGTATAGAACGAACGCAACATTTGTTGCAGTTGGTTGTCTAACGATCAAAACCTAAACTTTATATCAAAATGAAAAAGCTAATTCTATTTTTTGCCGTAACCTATTTTTCAATAGTAACATCCTCTGCTCAGTTTTCCGGAATAGAAGTAAAGCTGAATACAGCTGGAAGCATAGCAGGAACCTATAATTACGTGAATGGACCGGGCATTCCGAATGATGTACTGAAAACAAAACTTGGAGGGATATCTCTTGATGTTTCGGGCTATTACCCTTTAAATGAATCATTGTCAGCGAAACTTAGAATAGGCGTCAGAAGCATCAATGCTAGCGCAGAGGACAAGATTTATTACTCCGACAACTCCAGTTACGAGTACGAACTGGAAGGCAGTAATTTTACTATTCAATTTGCACCAGGTGTAGTGAGTAATGTAAAACTGGACAAACTCACTTTTCTTTTTGGTGCCGATTTACCAGTTGGAATTATTGGAAGCACGAAAGCCAGTATGAGTGAAAAAGATTTTGACGCTAGCGGGAACCTTACTTCCAATTATAGTGAAGAATACACATTTGGAGGAGGGTTTAGCATAGGGTTAAATCCTACCTTCGGAATGAGATACAAAATTGCCGGTCCATTGGTTGCAGGAATTGATATCACCAGTGGCATTCAGTACATAGGTACCAATGGAGACTATAGTTATTCGTCATCATCAGGCTCCAGTAGTTCCAATGAGTCTTTTAAAATTAATGGATTTGGTGTTCTTCCGCTGAGTGGCGCTTTAGTCCTCGGTGTGAACTTTTAGACACTATTTTTTGATTTGGAAACAATGTAGAGGGTTGACTCTGGGACAACATTGTTGTTTTGGAGCCGCCCTTTTTATTTACACTCCACAAACCTTTTCCTGTTAAGATTCCGTATTTTCAATAAATGTCAGAAACCTATAAGAAATACCGAATCTGGAAAGAAAAAGTCTCTCAACTCATAGCAGACTCAAAACCTTTTAATGAACATCTGGAGCTAAAAAGAAAAATTTACCCAAACGATGAAATTCCAATAGTATGGTGGCCAGAAGAAGAGAAAACTTTCAATTCCAATTTACTCCGACTTCAGCGTACACTTCAGCTCAATAACTATCAAGCACTGTACCGATGGTCGTGCGAAAACAAAGTAGAATTCTGGCAAACTATTATTAAGGAACTCCGAATCAAGTTTGAAACAAATCCAGAAACAATTCTGGGAAGCCAAGATTACGAAAATCCAAAATGGCTATCCGGAGCCAGGCTAAATATTACTGACTCAATCTTTCAACATCCGAAAGACAAAATTGCCATTATTCAAGGCAATGAGTCAGGTGCGAAAATTAAGGGTTATACTTATGAGCAACTGGGCAAACTATCTTCCCGGGTGGCGAATGGACTCCACCAGCGTGGGTTTAATCAAGGCACCCCATGTGCCATTTATATGCCTCTCAACTTTGAATCAGTTGCTATTTATCTGGGCATTATTAAAGCAGGTATGCAGGTGGTTTCTGTTGCAGATAGTTTCTCCGGAGAAGAACTCCGAAAGAGACTCGATATTGTTAGTGCTGCCTGCACCTTCACGGTTGACGAATACGCCTATGGTGGAAAAAAGATTGCAGTGTACGAGAAAGCAAAAATGGGTGGAGTCCCTTGCATCGTGTTGCGCAATAATGATTCCACAGTGATCTCTAATGATGATCAGGATTTCGATTCATTCCTTGGTAAAGCCGATTTCAATTCCATTATTCAATCCCCCGATTCCGTCACAAACATACTATTCTCATCGGGTACGACAAGCACCCCAAAGGCCATCCCGTGGACACAAATAACGCCTTTGAAATGTGCTATGGACGGTTACTTCCATCAGGATATTCATGCCGATGATGTAGTTACCTGGACAACTGGCATGGGGTGGATGATGGCTCCATGGCTCATTTATGCAGGATTAATCAATGGTGCAACAATAGCATTATGGGAGGGTAGTATGGGCACAAATAGTTATGCTCATTTTCTTGAATCGGCTCGTGTGACCATCCTTGGTACCATACCGTCACTCGTCAAAAGCTGGAAATCTACAGGCATAATGGAGGGTAAGAATCTTTCTCTAAGGCTTTTTAGCTCAACAGGGGAACCCTCCAATGAAGAAGATTATTTGTATCTCATGTCTCTAATGAAATATGAGGCACCTATTATTGAATACTGTGGAGGTACAGAAATTGGTGGAGGTTATATCACGGGCAGCCTCTTGCAACCTGCTGCCCCTGCAACATTCAACACACCCGCTATGGCCAGTGAATTTGTCCTCGTTGATGAAAACAGAAGTATCTCCGAAAATGGAGAAGTCTTCTTGAAAACACCTTCAATGGGGCTTTCCGAAACGCTGTTGAATAAGGACCACCATGCCGAGTACTTTGATCATATTCTCTCCAAAACTCATCCTGAACTTAGAAAACATGGGGATGCCTATCAAAGATATCAGGTTGATGGACATGATTTTTACCGTTGTCGCGGCAGAGTTGATGACTCCATGAACCTTGGAGGAATTAAAGTAAGTTCTATCGAAATCGAAGAAATAATAAGTGAACATACCGCTATTAAAGAATGTGCTGCTGTATCATTTCGAAAGACTTCATCAGGCCCCGAAAGCTTAGGAGCATTTGTCGTTTTGAACTCGAAAGGAACCGAGTTAAATGAGATAAAAAAAGAACTTAATATCCTGCTGACTGAAAAGCTGAATCCACTCTTTAGAATTACAGAAATCAGAGCCATCAATGAATTACCAAGAACAGCCTCTAATAAATTGATTAGAAGGGAATTAAAGAAAAAACTAGAGTCCATAAACTAGTACCTTCAATTAATAATTACATTTCTCTAGCATTATCATTGGAATGTAGTATTTTTGTGCGGCAAATAGGATTACATAATACTTATTTGCCATGTCCCTAGACAACAAGAAATTCGTTTTTGAAGCACTTACATACGATGACGTATTATTGCTTCCCGCCTACTCAGAAGTACTCCCACGAGACACTGACACAAGCACTCAACTTTCCAGAAATGTACAGCTAAATGTGCCTATCGTTTCCGCAGCAATGGACACGGTCACCGAGCATGAATTAGCTATCGCAATGGCACATTTGGGTGGGCTTGGTTTCATTCATAAAAGTATGTCCATCCAACAGCAAGCCGAACAGGTCAGGAGAGTTAAAAGATCTGAAAGTGGAATGATACTAGACCCCGTTACGCTAGACGAAAATGCCATCCTTCAGGATGCGATGAATATAATGAGGGACTTCAAAATTGGTGGTATTCCTGTGGTCGATGGTAATGGCTTATTAAAAGGCATTATTACTAACCGGGATTTGCGTTTTCAGAAAGACACCACCATTCCTGTCAGGGATATTATGACCAAGGAAAACATAATCACAGCCAACGAGGGTGTAGATTTAAAGAAAGCCGAAACAATTCTTCAGGAAAACAAAATTGAAAAGCTTCCGATCGTAAATAAGGACGGAATACTTACCGGGCTGATCACATACAAGGATATTTTAAAGAAAAAGAACCGGCCCAATGCCTGTAAAGATGAGTTTGGAAGACTCCGCGTTGGAGCCGCAGTTGGCGTAACTCCTGATATTGAAGAAAGAGTCGCAGCATTGAAGAAAGCCGGTGTTGATATCATAAGCATTGATACCGCACACGGACACTCTAAGGGTGTTATTGACTGCTTTAAAAGAATCAAAAAAGATAATGGCGATCTTGACGTTGTTGTCGGAAATGTTGCTACCGGAGAAGCAGCCAAAAAATTGGCCGATGCTGGTGCCGATGCCATTAAAGTAGGTGTTGGGCCAGGTAGTATTTGTACTACAAGAGTTATTGCTGGAGTAGGGATGCCACAGCTCTCTGCCGTATACGAGAGTGCCAAAGCAATTGAAGGCTCAGGAGTTCCAATTATCGCTGATGGCGGCATTCGTTTTTCAGGAGACCTGGTTAAAGCAATCGCTGGAGGTGCCAGTAGCATCATGATCGGTTCGCTACTTGCTGGTACGGAAGAAGCTCCTGGTGAAGTGATCTTATACGAAGGCCGAAAATATAAGACCTATAGAGGCATGGGCTCAGTGGAAGCTATGGAAGATGGTTCTAAGGACCGGTATTTCCAGGATGTAGAAGATGACATCAAAAAACTAGTCCCTGAAGGAATTATGGGGCGTGTACCTTTCAAAGGATCGGTTGAAGAAATTATTTACCAACTATCCGGAGGGCTGCGTGCAGGAATGGGCTACTGCGGTGCACCTGACATTGAATCACTAAAAAAGGCGCGATTCGTGAAAATAACATCTTCAGGAATAGCAGAAAGCCACCCTCATGACATACAAATTACGAGGGAAGCTCCGAACTATAGCAGATAATTATTATCTTTTCATGTGTTTGCTTTAAATAAAAAGGCAATATCAAGACTACTGCTGGCTGCAGGTGGGATACTTTGGTTATTAACATTTTTTATAAGTGTTAAGAGTATCGATTATGATCAAACTTTTGAGCACCCCAGCCCTATCCTTGAAAGCCTCCGTGATACATTTTTTAGCCTGTTTTCACTGGCCTTCTTCTTCTATTATAGTGAGCGATCCAGAAAGAACAAAGGACTAAATTTCAATGAAATTTTATGGAAAGGCTTTGTCTTCGGAGCCTTAAGTGTTGTAGGCCTGCTACTCACCAATTTTACGATCACTCTGGTCGACCCCAACATGATATTTTTCGACTATGATGACCCATACCCGTATTATGTAAATGGATTCTATCTTACTACCTGCACATTCATAGTCATCTTTCTGAGTAATACTTTTTATGTATTCAAGAGGATGATCCTCTACCAAAAGACCAAAAACCTACTCCTGTCGTGGAAGATATTTGAATACACCGCCCTTGCCGCCATCATTTCGAATTTCTGGGACATAGAGTTTGGAGGGAGTACCTTCTATGAAATTCTAGGGGGCGTTGCTGTTTTTGCTTTGATCTTATCGGTAAATGTGAAATGGGTCGCTTACCTCAATTTTCGACAAAAACTCAGAGGCATTGGCGTTATGCTGGCAATACTCCTGGTTGCTGGTACATTCCTGCAATACCTGTATGAGCAACACATGAACTACTCCGAGTTCCTGGAAATAGACCTCGCGACAAAAATTTTCTACCTCGTAATTTTTGCTTTCATAGTCATCTATTCCATCAGTTCAATACTCGTCATTCTATTTAACCTGCCTACCTCATCAGTTTTTGAACAAAAATTCGGAGAAGTATACAATTTCCAAAGATTATCACAATCAGTGAAAATGGGTGACGATGAAGAGCAAATTTATCAGGTCATCATGGAAGGTAGTATGAGCACAGTACTAGCTGACGCTTGCTGGCTGGAAGTATCCCCCAATGGAAACAAAAATCAGGCTCCTGTTCAGATTAACCAGGGCATTGGTCCAGAAAATGTGGAAGCTATTAAATTTCTAACCATACAAAACGGACTGCTTAAACCCAACGAGATTGCGGCTGTAAAAAACCTGCGAAAATACGATGCCTCCATGCCATTCCGCTCTTTGCTAGCGGTGCCTCTTCAGGGCAACACTAAACAAATAGGCACCCTATTCCTACTGAAAAAAGTACAGGACGGGTTTGACCGAGAATTGTTTGAAGTACTGAACACATTTATTCGTCAGGCTACAGTATCGATAGAAAACGCGAGACTGGTCAAAGAAGCTATAGAAACCGAGCGATATAAGGAAGAGCTCAAAATCGCGGAAAACGTCCAAAGAAGGCTATTGCCTAAAACACTGCTTTCTGATGACAGAGTGACGATGTCGGCAAAATCGCGCTCCGCCAACGAGGTAGGTGGAGACTATTATGATATATTCCACCTGGAAGAAAACAAAATTGCCGTAGTCATTGGTGATGTCTCAGGCCATGGTACTCAAGCCGCATTCAACATGGCACAACTGAAGGGGATTTTTCATAGTCTCATTCAACTCAGACTTAAACCTCAAGAGTTCATGGCACATGCTAATTCAGCGGTCTCAAGATGCCTTGAAAGCAGCTCATTCATAACCTTGAGTCTATATTACATTGATTTTGACCGGAAAGAAATAAATTATGCAAGGGCCGGACATTGTCCCACTCTTTATTATGAAAACAGAAAAAAAAGCACCAACTTCCTGAAGACAAAAGGGTTAGGTCTCGGAATTCTAAGAAACGAGGAATATGCCGCACATATCGGAACCAACTCTATAAAATTCAGTGAAGGAGATATTTTACTTCTTTATACCGATGGGATTGTTGAAGCAAGGAATACCGATGGAGAAGAATACGATTACTCACGATTACAGGCCATTTTGCAGGAAAATGTGAGTCGATCAACCGATAAGATAATTGAAAAGATTGAGGATGATTTAACTGAATTTACGGGTGAAAGTGAGCTCGGAGATGATTATACCTTAGTCGCGATAAAATTTTAGATAAAAAACTGAACTTTCTTACATAATACGCGTAAAAATGGAACATATGAAAATCGATACCTGTCATGAAGATGATTATTATTTGATTTCATTAGACGGTGATTTGGATGCAAGTACATCAATATTGCTAGACGAAGAGCTGGGAAGCGCAAAAAACAATGAAAACAAAATACTTGTTGATTGTGAGCGTTTAAACTATATCTCCTCTGCCGGGCTGGGAGTTTTTATGTCGCACTTGAGTGATTTAAACAATAACGGTACTTCACTCGTACTTTTTAAGCTTAGTGAAAAAGTCCGGAAGGTATTTGAAATACTTGGTTTACATGAATTAATAAAAATGGCTGAATCGAAAGAAGAGGCCAAATCAATCAATTAATGACCTACAGCATTAAGGTTAAATGTGATAAATATAATCTGAAAGAAATCAGAAAATTCGTTTCTGATACGCTTAGACAAATATCTGTCAGTGAGGACAATACTAATATGATCGTACTCGCGGTAGATGAAATTTGTTCTAACCTCATTATTCATTCAAACGAGTGCAATGAGCAACAGTTTATTGAACTGACTATTCAAGTGAAGCATGAGCCAGAGGGAATAGTGTTCGAAATAATAGATAATGGCCATGCTTTCAATTATTCGACCTACGAAGAACCAAGTCTTGCTGAAATCATAAAGCAGAAAAGGCAGGGAGGTATGGGCATGATGCTCGTCAGAAGAATAATGGATTCCATTGAATTCCGCTCGGAAAAATCACACAATGTCTGCCGACTTTTCAAGAAAATTGACCTCAAAGCCGCTTAAGGCCTTTCATTCATAATTATTCCAGAGTATTAACGTTATTAGTACTGGTTTGAATCAACAGATCATGCATATTTTAGTCTATTGACTCGAATACTGCCTTTATTTTTCTTAAAATTGCAGTCGCTTAATCCAAATCGCTATTTCTGTTTCATTGATAGTAGAAGTTAAGCGGAGTCAGGTTAAAAGTCCTTACAACTATGAGAATAATTTATACTTTACTTATCGCCCTTACCACTTTCACGGCCACGGCAGGTCCTGGTGACGGTAAAAAAGAAAAGAAAGACCCCACCCTCATGACAATTGGAGGCAAGAAAGTCGGTGTTTCGGAGTTCAAATACATCTATGAAAAGAATAATTCGAAGAGTGACGAAGCCTACAGCGAGGTAAGTGTTCGGGAGTACCTTGAATTATTCATCAACTTTAAGCTAAAGGTATTCGAAGCAGAGAGCCTGGGCATGGATACTGTCAAGAAATTTCAAAGAGAACTGGCCGGCTACAAAAAGCAATTAGCCAAGCCATACCTTACTGAGAAAAGCGTTACTGAAAAGTTAGTAAAAGAGGCTTATGAAAGAAAAAAGCAGGAGATACATGCATCACACATTCTCATTAAACTGAGGGAAGATGCCGCGCCAGCTGATACGATAAAAGCCTACAATAAAATAATAGAGATTAGAAAGAGAGCAGAAAAGGGTGAGGACTTCGGAAAATTGGCCAAGGAGTTTTCTCAGGACCCTTCAGCTAAAATGAATGGAGGCGATCTAGGGTATTTTTCATCATTAAGGATGGTTTATCCATTTGAAAATGCCGCCTACAAAACCGAAGAAGGCAAAATTTCCACTCCGGTCAGAACAAGATTCGGATACCACATACTTAAAGTACACGACAAGCGACCCTATTCAGGAAAGGTTCAGGCAGCTCACATAATGGTAGAAGCAGCCTCTGGTATTTCAAAAGAGGATTCACTCAAAGCCAAAAACAAAATTGATCAGATTTATCAGGAACTTATAAATGGTGAAGATTGGGGACAAAAATGTAGACAATTCAGCGATCACCAACCTACTAAAAACAGAGATGGAGAGCTAAAACCGTTTAGTGTTGGGGAAATAGGGGTGCCGGCCATTGAAAATGCCGCTTTTGCTTTGAGCAACCCTGGTGATATTTCGAAACCAGTCAAATCACCTTACGGATGGCATATTATCAAGTTGATTGAAAAAAAGGGACTTGAGCCTTTTGAAGAGCTGGAGGATAAAATCAGACAAAAGGTAAACAAACTTTCCAGGAACGAATTAAATAGAAAAGCACTCATCGAACGATTGAAGACCGAAGACCACTTTAAACAATATAAGGGTAAAGTGAAAAAAGCTTTTCGCCTATCAGACTCCAGTCTTGTACAAGGTAAGTGGTCATATGATAATGACAATAAAATTTTACAAAAGCCATTGTTCAGCATTGAAGACAAGAAATACATTGCCAAAGATTTTTTTGACTATGTAAAAAGAAAGCAATCACCAAAACCAGGAGGGTCCCATGAGTTCCTATTCAAAAAGGCATATGATGATTATCTGGCGGAAGAATTGCTTTCCTATGAAGAAAGTCATCTGGAGGATAAGTATGAAGCATACAAAATGCTGGTAAAAGAATATCGAGACGGAATACTTCTTTTCGAATTGATGGATGAAATGGTCTGGTCAAAAGCTGTAAAGGATACATCAGGACTAAAAAGCTTCTATGAGAGTCATACTCATAAGTACCAATGGGAAAAAAGGATGAAGGCCACAGTATATGATGTAATCAACGAAGAACACCTGGAAAAACTAAAGGACTTAATTAATCAAAAACTCTCTCCGGCAGAAATCGAAACAACCTTGAATAAAGAGAATCCACTTAATGTTCAGGTTGAACATGGAGTTTATGAAGTTGGTGACCACCCTGTGACAGATCAGATTAAGTGGGAGAAAGGCACTCAAACTGTAGATCACGAGGACAGAATATATTATGTAATCATTGAAGAAATTATCGAACCTCAAACAAAGCAGTTTAAAGAGGCTCGTGGTCTGGTTATATCAGATTACCAAAATTATCTGGAGACTGAGTGGCTTAAGGAACTTCGCAAAAAGTATCCGGTAGAAGTAAATGAAACAGAACTGGAAAAGATTCTGAAGTAGTTCCCCCACTATAGAGCAATATTTTTGTTCTTTGGTGGTTATCAATAACATCTGATATCATTCACAATTCTGAAAAAGAGAAAACTTGAATCTAACGCAACATATAATTCCTAAAATAAGGTCAGCTGTATTGTCCGGGCTGTTCGTCCTTCTGGTACATAACAATGTTTTCGCTCAGGCACAGGTGATTGAGAAGATCATTGCAAAAGTAAATGATAACATCATACTTTCTTCGGAGTTGGAATTTGCAATAATGCAGGTAAAGCAGGAAAATCCACAGCCCGTTCCAAACCTTGAATGCCGGGTTCTCGAATCTCTTCTCGTTCAAAAAGTACTCGTAGCAAAGGCAGAAATAGATTCAGTAGTTGTGGACGAACAAACCATTCAGAACACCATAGATCAAAAATGGGAAGCGATTCTTAAAGGGCCTCCTCCATTGACTGAGGCAATGATCTATGAAAGATACGGGAAAACAAAAGATGAAATAACTGATGAGCTGAGACCCCAAATCGTAGAACAACTGACCTCTCAAAAAATGCAGGGAGAAATTACTGATGAAATTTCAGTCACCCCGGCAGATGTAAAGAAATTCTACAAAAACATTCCTAAGGATAGCCTTCCAAGAATTAGTACAGAAGTTGAAATTGGTCAGATCAGTGTATTGCCAAAGTATAGTGAAAAAGCCAAGGAAGCCGCTCGCAAGAAACTTGAAGATGCTCGACAGAGAATACTCAATGGTGATGATTTTGAAATCATTGCATCAACAATATCACAAGACCCGGTATCTGCCCGTCAAGGAGGTGAACTGGGGCAGTTTTGCAGAGGTGATCTGGTTCCTGAATATGAATCGGCTTGCTTTAAGTTGAATCCTGGTGAATACTCAGAGATCATAGAATCTGTATTCGGTTTTCACTTCATACAACTAATTTCAAGACATGGAAATTGTTTTAATTCCAGACACATCCTTATAAAACCGGAAAAAACAGCTGCCGATATGGAAAAGGCTGTTATGTTTCTTGACAGCATACGTTCGTTGATCCTAGCCGACAGCTTAAGTTTTGAAAAAGCTGCCTATGAATATTCTGATGATGTCACAACAAAACAAAATGGAGGTCAATTGTATAATCCTCAAACAGGAACCAACCGGGTGCCTATGGAAAGTCTGGACCCAACTTTATTCTTTACTATTGATACAATGAAGGTTGGGACAATTTCTGAACCCTTTGTTGCCAAAACATTTAACGGTGAAAAAGCCGCCACATTGATTTATTATAAGAACAAAACCAGAGCGCATATAGCGAACCTCAAAGATGATTACCAGATGATATCAAATGCAGCACTCGCTGAAAAAAAGAACAAAGCACTGAATGAGTGGTTCGAAAATTCTAAGAAGGAGCTCTATATCACTGTTGCACCCGAGTACCAGGGTTGTAAAGTTCTGGAAACAGAAAATTAGCGACTGCTTCTTACAATTTTTAGGAAATAGCTTAACTTAAGAGTATGGAATCAACCGTTACCGATGTACAGCAAGCTGATGCTTTAAAGAAAAAATATGGAGAACTGACCAAAGAAATTTCTAAGGTCATTGTTGGACAAGAGGAAGTAGTTAAGTTAGTGATCACTTCCATTTTTTGTCAGGGACACTGCCTTCTTGTAGGAGTACCCGGGCTTGCCAAAACTTTATTGATACAGACTATCGCATCGGTAATGGACCTGGATTTTAACAGGATCCAGTTTACTCCAGATCTTATGCCTTCAGACATCCTCGGATCCGAAACACTCAATTCCAACAGAGAGTTTCAATTTGTAAAAGGGCCTATTTTTGCCAACATTATTTTGGCAGACGAAATAAATCGTACGCCTCCTAAAACTCAGGCTGCGTTGTTAGAAGCAATGCAGGAAAAGTCTGTGACTATTGCTGGAAAAAACTACGACTTGGACAAGCCATTCTTTGTGCTGGCAACACAAAACCCTATTGAACAGGAAGGAACATATCCTTTGCCTGAAGCGCAATTGGACAGGTTCATGTTCAATATCGTCTTAGATTATCCTTCTTACGAAGCGGAGCTGGATATCGTAAAAGGTACGACCGGTGACAAAACCGTGGATTTGAAAAATATTATTACCGGTAAAGAGATTATTGAATTCCAGCAATTGGTGCGCAAGGTACCGATTCCGGATAACGTGATCGAATATGCAGTAAAGCTTGTCAACAAGACAAGGCCCGGCACTGATCATGCTGACCCTGTTTCAAATCAATACCTTGAGTGGGGAGCTGGACCAAGAGCCTCTCAGAACCTGATTCTGGCCGCTAAGTGTAATGCTCTGATCAACGGTAAGTACTCACCAGATATTGAAGATATTCAGGCTGTAGCCCTACCAATTTTGAGGCATAGAATTGTGAGAAACTTCAAGGCTGAAGCAGAAGGTATTAGTACACAGAAAATAATTGCTGATTTGCTTTAAGTTTTAACCAATGGGCTTGAACTGACGTAAAAACCGCACGTCATTTTCAGTAAACAATCTCAAATCCTTAATCTGATACTTAAGCATTGTAATTCTTTCGATCCCCATACCAAAGGCAAAACCTGAGTATTTTTCAGGATCGATACCTGAATTCTCAAGAACATTAGGATCTACCATCCCTGCTCCACCGATTTCTACCCAACCTGAATATTTGCAGACACCACAACCTTCGCCTCCACAGATCAGACAAGAAATATCGATTTCAGCACTCGGCTCAGTAAAAGGGAAATAAGATGGCCTGAAACGCATTTTTGTGTCCTCGCCAAACATTTCTCTCACAAAATGATATAGCGTTTGCTTAAGATCGACAAAACTCACATTGGTGTCAATGTACAACCCTTCAACCTGATGAAACACACAATGTGCTCGGGCAGAAATAGCTTCATTTCGAAATACCCTTCCTGGCGACAATGTTCGGATTGGGGGTTCTTGATTTTCCATTACCCTGACCTGCACTGAAGAAGTATGCGTTCTTAAAGCAATATCCGGGTTTCTCTTAATGAAAAAAGTATCCTGCATTTCACGAGCAGGGTGGTTTTCGGGAAAGTTCAGTGCAGTAAAATTATGCCAATCATCCTCGATTTCCGGGCCTTCAGAAAGATTAAAACCCAGACGAGAGAAAACATCAATAATCTGTTCACGGACAACCGTAAGCGGGTGTCGCGTTCCTGTTATATTGGGAATGCCAGGCAAAGTCACATCTACGGATGCTTCTCCTTCTTCTTCACCATTTTTGTTTTCAAGAACCTCTATAAGCTCCTTAAACCGGGCTTCCGCCTGGTTTTTCAGCTTATTCATTTCTCCACCCATATGTTGTTTTTCCTCGGGTGAAAGGTCTCGGAAAAGCGAAAAAAGTGCGTTTATCTTGCTCTTTCTTCCGATAAAGCTCTGCCTATAGGCCTCAAGCTCCTCTTGAGTTGAAACCTCAAAGTTTTCTATCTCCTTCTGTATGTCCTTAACCTTGTCAATCATAGTGCGTACAAAGATAGAACATTTCATTTTACAATGAGAAAATTGATATGAAAGTGTAATTGCACGGATTTTCGTATATTTGTGTATCAATTTTTAACTAAGGTGCACACACTGAGGATGTTTAAAAAGGTATTTCCAGCTATTCTGATATTACTGACTGTCTCAGCAAAAAGCTTTTCTGGTAATCCAAAGCAGTTACTGGGGTATAGTCCGTTGGCTTTAAAATCAAACCAGCAACTACTTAAAAGAAGAAAGAAAAAGGGAGATGGAGGGCTTAATATTAAAGTCCTGCCTGCATTTTATTGGGGGACACTCGGTCTCGAAGTTGAGTATGCGTTAAGTGGTAAAATTACGTTAGGAGTAAATTTACTGGGCACACTGGGCCGGGGAGACGGGCAAAGTGCCAATTATAAAGTCAAGCCCGAAGCATTTATGGAGGAGGGATACAGGGCTGAAATAGCTGTGAAGTATTTCTTCAAAGGTAATGCACCTGAAGGTCTATATACGCATCTTAATGTCGCGTACAATGACCTTTTCTATCATGATGGTAATACCAGGCCTTATACATTGCATAATCGCTGGAAGGAAATTGATGGACTCAGGTTGCCAGTTGACTTTAAAAAACCTATCCCTTTCAGCGCAGGCATCAGTTTTGGCTACCAAATGATTGTTATACCGAAACGGATTATCGCCAATGTTCTGGTAGGAGTCCAGGGAAACATGGATGCAGATAATAATCCATTTATTGCTATTTATGCAGCTCCATCCATAGGTTATAAATTTTGATTATGAGAATTTTTAGAAGTTATATCATCTTAATGTCGCTAATTGGTCTGACTGCATGTAATGATTTTGAAGGGGATGACCCCAATCTTCATGGCTCGTGGACCAGCGGACTACAAACCTATTACTTCAACTCAGACATGACCTTTTCATACACCAATAACTTTAGTGGTGATAGTATTAATCCGGTACACATTGACAGTGTCTTTGGTAACTATAGTGTTGACACCAGAAGGTCAAATTTGAGTTTTGAAATTACCGGGTATAAACTTGACTCTAACGATGTGATCGTTTATGAAGCGATTAATGGGACTACTTGGGAATACTCGATCAACAATGATCAGCTAAAATACACTTCCAACACATCCGCAGGGGTGCTGACAAAGCTGTAAAGAAATTCTCACCCAAGAGTGTATCTATCGTGTAAATGAGCTAATTTCGCCTTCTGACTGCGCATCAATCAGAGGAGCCGAAATAAATGATAGACAAATTCTCCAAACTACTTTTTTCAAATAAACTCACTGCATTAGCCCTTTTCGTTTTTGCCTGTGCCATTGGTACCGCAACTTTTATCGAAAGCATTTACAGCACCAATGCCGCCCGGATGGTTGTATACAATGCTAAGTGGTTTGAGCTGATCATTTATATTTTGGTGGTCAATCTGATTGGTAATATTTTCAAATACCGACTTTATCGTAGGGAAAAGCTCGTTGTATTCACATTCCACGTTGCTCTTATTATTGTAGTCATTGGAGCCGCAGTTACCAGATACTTTGGGTTTGAAGGGATGATCAGCATACCAGAAGGAGAGAGCTCAAACAGAGTAATTTCCGAACAAACCTTTTTCAGCTTTCAGGCACACAACGGAAAATTACAACAGAAGTTTGAGAGGCCTTTGTTGCTCAATACATTGAAAAACGATGAGTTTGATCTTGAGTTTCAGCTGGAAAACAAAAATATTCGAGTTCAATATGTTGACTACATTCCGAACGCCCGGGATACTGTTATAGAAGACCCAAATGGGTTTGAGTACCTCGAACTGGTTGCCACCGGGCAAGACGGCAGAGACTATAGATATTTGAGAAATGGTGGCTCAATTGGTATAGATCACCTCGCCATCAGTTACAATGACACCACCTTTGAAAATGCTGTTCAAATAATTTCAACCGATAGTGGACTCTACTTCCGGTCTCCGTATCCGGTACAACACTTCACTATGGCCACTCAAACCAATGGTTCCGTACCAGCAGACACACTGGTCCCATTTGTCCCCAGGAGGTTGTACAACATCAATCAGGTTCGATTTGTATACAGCATGAAATACTCCAATGTGCGTCTATCTAAAATTACTACTAATTCAAAATTAGTAGATGGAGAGGATGTTCTTAGGGTTAAAGTAACCTGTGACGGTAAAGAAAAGGTAGTTGATCTTGCAGGAGAGCAGCATTATCAATCTCCTTGGACCAATTTTCAACTTGGAGGACTAGAGTTTAATCTATCCTATGGTTCAAAATACATACACTTACCCTTTCAGGTCAGGTGTGATGATTTTAGATTGAGACGAAGACCGGGATCAAAAAATCCGGAGTCTTTTGAAAGTGATTTGACCATAATTGATGAAGCAAATAATTACAGAAAATCCCATAACATTTTCATGAATCACATTCTGGATTATGGTGGATACAGATTTTTCCAATCATCCTACTTCCCTGATGAAACAGGAACTGTACTTTCAGTAAATCAAGACTACTGGGGCACACGAATTACATACATCGGTTACACACTCCTTTTTCTCGGTATGATACTTACCCTTTTTGTTAAAAACACAAGATTTGCACAGCTTAAGAAAATGGCAAGCAACCTTCGGGAACAAAGGTCAAAATTATTTTCCCTTATTGGATTGTTCCTGTTACTCATCCCCGCTTCGATATATGCCCAACAGAGTGATAAGAAGTACATAGAAATCAATCAAGAGCATGCTGAAATTTTTGCAAGAGTATTAGTGCAGGATGCTGAGGGTCGAACAATACCTATGCATACAATGGCCTCTGAATTAATGAGAAAGGTAAGTAAAACAGAAAAATACGATGGCCTCAATTCGGTTCAGGTTGTACTCGGCATGATGTATAACCCTGGTTATTGGATGAAACAGCCAATCATTTACATTGACAAAAGGAATCCGCGACTGAGTAATCTGTTAAATAACCCTGAAGGCAAAAGAATGGCTTATGCTGAGTTCTATAAAGAAAATGGCCAGTCTCTAGTATTTGATGAGGTCAACAAAGCGATACGTATCCCTGAAGAAAAAAGAGGAACTTATGAGAAGGAGTTGTTGAAACTTGGAGAAAGGCTAGACCTATTTGAACAAATATCGAGGGGAACAATATTCAAGTTTTTCCCACTAAAAAACGATCCTGGCCGGGCCTGGTATTCAAAAGAAGATTATCAGAAATTTTCAAAGGGTGATACAGTATTCGTAAAAACCATCATTCCCTACTACATCAGCATCGTTCACCAAGCTTTTGAAAGCAATGACTGGAAAGCTGCTAATAGTCTGGTTGAAACGATCATTAAATTCCAAAAGCAATATGGTGGGGACACACTGCCCGGGGACACCAGGGTTTCTGTTGAAATCATGTATAACAAGTTGAACTTGTTCCAGTGGCTTATGATTGCGTACTTTCTATTGGGTATAATTCTCAATTTCATTCTCAAATTTGAAATAATGAGAGTGATCCGAGAAAATAAAATTTTAAACAAAATCATATTTTGGTCACTTGCCTGCACGCTGGTTATTCATGCATTGGGACTTGCCGCGAGGTGGTATATTTCAGAACACGCCCCCTGGAGTAATGCTTACGAAGCAATGCTGTTTATTTCATGGGTCAGCATACTGGCCGGGATAGTTTTTTCGAGAAGCTCAAAAATGGCTTTAGCTGCTACCGCACTAGTTTCCGGTACTTTATTAATGGTTGCCCATCTGGATTGGCTCAACCCTCAAATTGGGCCTGTTCAACCTGTGCTGAAGTCCTACTGGTTGGTTATTCACGTAGCCTGTATCACCAGTAGCTACGCTTTCCTAATTTTAGGATCAATGTTCGGGCTGGATGTCATGATCATGCTCATTCTCAAGAACAAGAGAAACAAAAAGCGAGTAGACTTTACCATCAAAGAATTGACAGTCGTCAATGAGATGACATTAACAGTCGGTTTATTTCTAGCAACCATCGGCACCTTTCTTGGTGGAATATGGGCCAATGAGTCATGGGGACGCTATTGGGGCTGGGATCCGAAAGAAACCTGGGCCCTTGTGATTGTACTATATACGGCTATGGTCTTACACTTCCGTCTGATACCGAAACTATTAGATACGTTCATGTTTAACCTGGCTTCTATTCTTGGATTCGGCACTGTTCTTATGACATTTCTTGGTGTAAACTATTACCTGGTGGGCAAGCATTCCTACGCAGGTGGAGATACACCACCGTTTCCTCCCTTTGTTATCTATTTAAGTGTGATCATTGCCGTTATAAGCGTTTGGGCGGGAATCAAGTATTATCGTAACAAGACTGTGTAAGAATGAAAGAATTCAATCATATTACTGCCTTTATTTTTGACGTTGATGGTGTCATGACTGATGGTAAAATCCATGTACTAGCCAATGGAGAGCAAATTCGCAGTTTTTGCGTGAAAGACGGTTGGGCAATAGTAAAAGCAATCCAGGAAGGATATCATGTTGCTATAATATCATCAGGAAATTACGAAGGAGTCAGAACCCGATTGGAGTACCTTGGTGTAAAAGAGATTCATCTGGGGGTAAAAAATAAAATCGAGTTCCTGGAGCAGCTTCGTGAGAAATTCAATCTGGATTATAAGGACATCTTATATATGGGAGATGATATGCCGGACTTACCTATATTAAAGAAGGTTGGTCTGCCATGCTGCCCATCCGATGCAGCCAATGATGTGATCCCCGTATGCAAATACATTTCCGCTCTTAAAGGTGGTGAAGGATGCGTAAGAGAAGTGATTGAGAAAACATTAAGAGTTCAGGACAAGTGGATTATTAGTGATGTATAAAAAAAGGGGCCTAAAGCCCCTTATAAAGTATACTATAATAAAAGTTATTATTCTTTAACTATTCTTTTCGTAGTTACATTACCGTCTCCATCCTGACATACAAGAACATAGATTCCTGTAGGCAAATCTCTTCCAAGCTCTATAACCCCTCCATCGACAGAATATGATTCAATCAGTTGTCCTGTGGTATTCAAAACGTTGATAGTATATTCTGAATCAGGAGTAACTACATTAAACAAGTCATTACTTGGGTTAGGGTACACTATAATTTCTTCTACATCAACGGAAGCCTCTTCATCGGAATCACCAAACTTAGCTCCAGAAACAGTAGTAAATGACGAACTGTTGGAATATGGCGCCCATGAGGAACCTATTTTTATTCTAACCCGTGCATAATATGTGGTATTCTGACTCAATCCTTCAAATCTAAACCCGTTAATAGATGAAAAACCACTCGTTGGGCTTCCAAATCCAGGATCATCATCTACCTGGAACTGATATAAATCAGCCACATACCAGGCACTCGTACACCTCACATATTGAGTTGTAGGAATACCAGTGGCACCGTTAGAAGGTTGAGTAATTTCTACGGCAGGTCCACCTGTGTTAAATTGAATTGAATTACCCCACTGCCCAGCTTGATTGGCATTACTTGCCCTGGCTCTGACATAGTAATCTGTTCCATAATCCAAACCACTTACCCAATTGTATGCTCTAATAGTCAAATCACCTCCTTCACCTGGGTTATTCCACCCTCCCGGATCATACCAATCGTAGTTAGTAATAACAGTTGTTGCACCACTAAAGCTGGAATTGTCAGCATATTGAATTTCAAACTGAGTGGCATTCTCAATGTTGTAGCACTTCATTTTAAGGGAAGTCCTATTAATATATTCTCCATCAGATGGGTAAGAAATATCTGAGGTATGGAGAGACGAATAAATATTTCTTATCTCGCCATAACTTCCGGTTGAACTTGAGTATTGGACCGCAATCCTCACAAAATATTGCTCCCCGGAAAGAAAGTCCGTAGCACTATACGGATAAGCTCCATTATTTGATGAGGCGCTTATAGTTTGTGTCTGAAAAGCGGGAGAATCAAAAGTACTAATTGTATCCCACTCCCATATATAATTTACAGCACCAGAAACCTGGATAAGAGGGATATTTGTGGATAGCGTATTTAGGTACTTTCCATTCGGTTGATTCATATAAGATGTTTCTTCAGCAATGGTTGTAACAGTAGTCGTTCCGTACTCTGAGTTATTGGCCCTCCAACGGATTGTATATGTCGTATTCTGGCTTAAACCACTTACCACGAAAGATCTTGAAGCTGAAGAAAGTTGACCCTGATAGGCGGGTGGAGTATCATCAAAGTCACCACTTTCACTAATTTCAATATCATAGGTTGAAGCACCTGATACGGTTCCGATTCCTATAGTAAATTCTGTTGCAAGATCTGTTGCTCCTTCTTCAGGAGTGTTCAATACGGGTGCTGCTTCTAAGCCCACAGTAAAATTTCTTATGTCAGTTGACCAGGACCCTGTTAGGGATTGTGTACCAATTATCGCCCTCACCCTAACATAGTAAGTCTGTCCATTTATGAAGTTTTCCGAAGCAATATCATACCTACCCGAATTTACGGTAGCGTCTGTACTGGCTGACACCAGATTAGGTGAATCAAATGTTAGTTCTGTGTCAAACTCCCAATCAAACTGAGTAGTTAAGTGCTGCTGTTTGGGATACATGACATCTCCATCCTCAAACGTAGTGCCGTTGGTAATATTGGCCCATGTTTCTGGCTCCGCTTTTACCGTTAATGTAGTATTACCATAAGAGGAATTATCCGATCTCCACCTCAAACTGTAGGTATGACCATACATCAGAGAATCCACGGCCATTACTCTTTTTGTAGAGTTAAGTTGAGCCTGATATGCTGGTGATGATCCTGTGTATGATCCATCATCACTCAATTCTATATCATATGATGATGCTCCGGAAACCGCTCCAATACCGATTAAAAAATTAGCATTCAGGTCAGTGGCTCCTTCTCCCGGAGTATTCAATGATGGTGGAGAGGCCTGACCCATAGTTTCAGGGATCGCAATCGAAACCAATAACGTAGCTAGTATGAAAAACCTTAGTCGATTAATTAAAAACATATCTTTATCTATTGTACATTAAGAATTGACCAAAAAATATAGCTTTTGGTTGCAAGTGAACAGCAAATATAGTCAAATGGTACTCATATATACGTAAAAATCTGGATATTAGTTCTTAATGGCAAAAAATCTTACATCAAAAAGAACAGATCATCAGGACTTGTTCAATTTTATTAACTTCGATGTTCTAAGATACAGATATGAGTAGTTGTTTTATTATTGCTGAGATAGGCCAGGCCCATGATGGAAGCTTAGGGATTTTGCATTCATACATTGATGCTCTTAAAGACACCGGAATTGATGCAATTAAATTCCAGACCCACATTGCTGAGGCAGAAAGCAGCGAATTTGAGCCCTTTAGAGTCAATTTTTCCTACGAGGATAACACCAGGTATGAGTATTGGAAAAGAATGGAATTCACCTTCGATCAGTGGAAAGAAATTAAAACCCATTGTGATGAAGCTGGATTAGAGTTTATTTCATCTCCATTTTCCATCGCTGCAGTAGAACTGTTGGAGAAGCTTGGTGTCAAACGCTACAAGATAGGCTCAGGTGAGATAAGCAATTTACTTATGCTTGAAAAGATTGGAATGACCAAAAAACCCATTATCCTTTCAAGTGGCATGAGCTCCTATCAAGAGTTGTCAGAAACCATTACTTTTCTTAAAACCTTTGGATCTGACTTATCAGTTTTACAGTGCACTACTAAGTACCCCACTTCAGCGGAGGATATTGGCCTAAATGTAATCGAAGAGTTGAAACGCAGATACGAACTCCCCGTTGGCCTTTCAGACCATTCAGGGAAAATATTCCCTTCCCTAGCTGCTGTAACACTTGGCGCGAGTATTCTGGAGTTTCATGCTGTATTTGATAAGAGAATGTTTGGCCCAGACGCAAAATCCTCCTTAACAATTGATGAAATAGCTACTCTCGTTGAAGGAGTTCGGTTTATTGAAGCGAGCCACAAGAATCCAATCAATAAGGATGACACAGGAGCCTTCAAGGAAAACAAAGTAACTTTCGGTAAAAGCCTTTCGATTAATAGAGATTTGAATACTGGTGAAGAAATAAAATTTGAATACTTGGAGAGTAAAAAGCCAGGAAATAAAGGCATTCCAGCAAAGGATTTTAAGTTGGTCATTGGCAAAAAGCTTGTGAGACCTTTAAAGAAGTGGGATTTTTTAAATTATAATGACTTAGAATGAGTTCAGTACGGAAAATATGCGTAGTAATTACTGCCAGACCAAGCTACAGCCGAGTAAAGTCGGCCTTGCAAGCCATTAAAGAGCATCCCCAATTGGAACTTCAACTGGTTGTAGCAGGCTCTGCACTCCTGGGGAGATACGGGAATGCGGTAGATTACATTAAAAAGGATGGGTTCGAAATATCGGAGCAGGTATTTATGGTGCTTGAAGGCGAAAACCCAACCTCTATGGCCAAGACTACCGGGCTGGGGGTAATGGAACTGGCCAATGTGTTTTATAATTTGAGGCCCGATGCTGTCATTACCATTGCTGACCGTTTTGAAACCATTGCTACATCAATTGCCGCCTCATACCAAAACATCCCTTTAATCCACTTACAAGGAGGCGAAGTTACAGGCAACATTGATGAAAAAGTAAGACATGCCAACACTAAGCTGGCCGACCTTCACCTGGTAGCAAGTGATGGAGCTCGAGAACGAGTTATCAAAATGGGAGAAGACCCTTCTTTCGTTTTTAATACGGGTTGTCCATCCATAGACATTGCAGCAGAAGTATTAAAAAGTCCTGAGCTTAATTTTGACCCCATTGAAAAGTACGGTGGAGTTGGAGCGCAATTGGACATTGCCAATGGGTACCTTGTTGTACTCCAGCACCCGGTAACCACAGAATATTCCGATGCGAGAAGGCATGTACTTATGACTTTGGAATCGATAACTGAACTAGGCATTCCTACTTTTTGGTTTTGGCCCAACGTAGATGCTGGCTCAGACGGCACTTCCAATGGTATACGTACTTTTAGAGAACAACATAATCCTAAAAACATTCGCTTTCTAAAAAACATGGAACCGGATGACTTCCTAAGGTTACTATACAATTCGCAATGCCTCATCGGCAATTCTAGTGTTGGAATTAGAGAGTGTGCCTATTTGGGTACTCCCGTTGTCAATATTGGAACAAGACAAGATGGTCGGGATAGAGGAAGAAATGTAATCGATGTCAATTACAATAAAGATGAAATAATCGTTGCTATCCGAAACCAGTCATCAAAGGGAAAATACGAACCTGATTACGTGTATGGACAATCAGATGCGGGCAAAAGAATAGCTGATTTAATAGCTGAAACAGAGCTGAGGTTTCACAAGAGGATCACGTATTAATAACAGATTTCAACCCATTTACCCGCTTCTTTTCTAAACAAGATTGGCTCCCATCTCTGTGGTGTCCTTGTTTTACCATTCGCAAGATTTAGTTGTCGAGTCGACTTTAACTTTGTGACACCGTCTCCAACAATTATTAAGTACTGATTTTCAAACCCTCCTCTCATTGCCTTTACCTTTTTCTTTCTACTATTATTCAATAAATACCACATAGCCTGACTACTTATCATTGGCTTGCGTTCTTTTTTGATGTAGCGGCCTGATGTTACTTGATCAATGTGATTATCGATAGCACCTTTTGAGTCAACAGTACTATTCCCAACAATACAGGACTTGTCATCATCGAACAGTTGAGTTGTTACTCTTCTGAAGCCTTTATTGCTGCATAACAATGCTTGAGGTATCCATTCCCTGTTGACTATGTAAATGCTCTGTGGTGAATCACCAGTGGACTCATTGGAAAGAATTGAAGCACTTTTAATTTCACTCAAGTAGATGGGGGCGTATTGAGATTTCAAAGATATATGATCAAATATGTTCTTGAACAGAATATTTTTTTCAGTGCCCTTGTTAAGTCTTATTCCAACACGGTTAAAACCAATTATTTCATTATTAGCAATTAGGTTACTATCAGAGCTAATTTCCATTACATTGGGTGGTGTCTTGTCAAAAAAGCTATAATTTTTGTACCTAAAAGTGTTGCTCTCAATAATATTCCCATTGTTGTACCGTCCAACCATGTTCAACATTGCGCTTGGGTAATCAATATTGCCTTCATTAATCGGGCTTACTTCCAATACATTCCGAACAAAGCGAACACCACCATTTCCACGCAATTGCACCCGGTACCCGAACTCATTATCCATAATCTCCAAATCCTTACTGTCTCCTTGCACCATCAGGGCATTTCCTGAGGGACTCAAAAATTTTGAACATCTATTTGACTTGATAACCGCTTTACCGTTCAAATCATCAATTTTTATGAATACCCCGTGATCAAGAGAACTTGGGTGGCCGATGTATTCACCAGAATTTTGGGAGATTTCAACATCACCACATGCCTGAACGAAAATATTAGAATGTTTTTGGTGCCTAAACGAATTATGTGCTACGATCGCGCGTTTTGAGTGATCTGCGGCTACGTTTACTTCTGAAGAAATGCTCAGTGTTTTTTGTGTAGCCTTATATGTGCTATCAACAAAGGTGTTTGAAGTGACATAAACTGTTTTATGAGCTCCTCTTAGATATACTGCCCCAAATTTCCCGTTGTCACTAAAATAATTCGAATCAACAATTACTTGGCTATAACCCACCCCAAATGCGGTTCTGTTCTTGATATAATCATAATTCCCCAGGTAAATGCCCATATTTATCAAGTTAGAAAAGGTGCATCTCCTTATTGAAACCAATGACTCCTCAGAACTACTCGTCTTTGATATTGTGATAAGGCCGTGCTTTTTATTAGTTGGTTTGTACTTGGCACCACCGAGCTTTAGAGATTCAATTTGAACTGAGTGGCAATCGATAAACTGAAAAAGTATACCACTCACATTACCACGACTATTTAACTCCAGAAGACACCCGTTACCGACAATTTTTATTTTCTTACCTATAAACTGAATTCTGTCAGATATAAATTTTTCCTTGGTTTTAGGAAACAAGATGGTAAGCTCCGACCTTGTTGCGAGAATGGGGTCAATAATTGTCTTTAGATTCTTCCTGCTGGATTTGGGGTACCATGCTAAATTTAGATTAACTCCGTCCCATATCCGTTTCCAGCTTCCTTTTGCATCTTTACACTTAAAATACAGACCGCCATCTGTTCCATTATCTTCAGTAGAATATTCGAATATCCCACTCCTGGGCCCAAGGTTCAAGTAGATTCTTTCTTCAACAGCCGGGGTAGCACGATTAATAATTTGCGATATACTGGATAGTGTATCCATTGCATTTAAATACCCAAATGAAAAAACCGCAAGGCCTATAAAAGTTAGTCTCAGAAAAATTCTCATTACCAATTTTAGGTTAAGATTTCTGTTTTAGCAAGGGCTTCGTAAATTTGACGTTTAGTAGAATCCAATTTGAAGATTTTAGGCCTTATACCAGCTCGAGGGGGATCAGTGGGGATTCCCGGAAAAAACATTAAACTTTTGAACGGAAAACCCTTGCTGGCGTATACCGTACAATCGGCTTTTGAAAGCACGCTGATTGAGCGAACCATCCTTTCGACCGATGACGAAGAAATTGCTGCGGTGGGGCGTGAATTGGGCTTAGATGTGCCTTTTTTAAGGCCTGGAAACCTTGCCCAATCGAGCACTCCAACCCTTCCTGCAATAGTTCACTGTTTGGAATATCTGCAAGAAAAAGAAAATGTATCCTACGATGCAGTTTGCCTCTTGCAACCAACTACTCCGTTTAGAAATAAGGGATTTATCGACCAGGCCATTCAAAAATTTACTGATTCAGGTACTGATTCATTGGTATCGGTTTTAGAGGTTCCCCATGAGTACAATCCTGAGTGGGTCTTTTTTGACACTGGAAGTGGTCACCTTAAGATATCCACGGGACGCGAAAAAATAATCTCAAGAAGGCAAGAATTACCATCGGCATATATCAGAGATGGTGCAATTTACCTAACGAAAACAAATGTAATTCTTGAACAAGAGAGCCTTTATGGTAGTAGTACGTCATTCATTAAATCAGACCCAGCAGGTCACGTAAACCTAGATACCATGGAGGATTGGTACCGTGCTGAGCAAATAGTAAAAAACCTTGATTAGATATGTGTGGAATTGCTGCCATATTAGGAAATACCGATTTTGATGGCAACATCGGCAATCTTCTTGCAAGTCAAACACACAGAGGCCCCGACTCCAACGGATATTATACTTCGGAATGCAAACGTGCTATACTGATGCACAACAGATTAAGTATAATAGACCTATCAGCTGATGGCAAACAACCCATGAGCGACCCAACAGGCAGATACACCATTGCCTTCAATGGAGAAATCTACAATTACCTAGAAATCAAAAAAGAACTGGCCGGAAAATGGGACTTCAAATCAGCTACAGACACCGAGGTCCTACTCGCTGGTTTTGCAATTTACGGAAAAGCGGTACTCGACAAACTAGTTGGAATGTTCGCATTCGTCATTTGGGACGATCATAAAAAACAAGCCTTTGTAGCAAGAGACCGATTCGGAGTCAAACCCGTATATTATCATACCGGACCCGGGAACAGGTTGCTGCTTTCAAGTGAAATTAAATTGTTGCATCAAGCGGGAGTCCCAAAGACTCCAAACAATGAGACCTGGAGTAGCTACCTGAGTTACGGGCTTTACGATACTTCTGAGAATACATTCTGGAAGAATGTTAAGAAACTACTGCCCGGTCATTGCATGGAATGGACTGAAGATTCATTTAAAGTATCAGAATGGTATAATCTTGCGAAGATAATCCCCACTGGTTTTGACAAAAGGAGCCATGAGGAGGTAATGGAAGAATACTACGGGCTTTTATTAGACAGTATTGGTTTACGGTTTCGCGCTGATGTGCCTGTAGGTATTAATCTTAGCGGGGGACTTGATTCCTCCACACTTTTAGGACTTGTACAAAAACACTTTGGCAAAGACAGTGATGTAAAAGCCTTTACATTTACGACTGGAGACGAGAACTATGATGAGTTGCCATGGGTCAATGAACTCGTAGAAAACACCAAACATCCGCTCATTGTTTCACAACTTAATGCAGAAGAAGTCCCTGATCTTGCAGCCAAAGTTCAATATCATCAGGATGAACCATTTGGAGGCCTACCAACGATTGCGTATGCTAAACTATTTAGAACGGCCAGAGAAAATGGAGTGGTTGTATTGCTGGACGGACAAGGAATGGACGAGCAATGGGCTGGTTATGATTACTACCAAAAAATAGATCAAAATAATGTATCAACAGTTCAAGGCACCAGGGAATCGCCCGTACGACCTGACTGCTTGAAAGAAGATTTTATGCATATTGGTTCTAAAACCAGCTTTCCAAAACCTTTTGATGATGACTTGAGAAACATTCAGTACCGGGATAGTTTTTTCACCAAAATTCCTAGAGCACTGAGGTTCAATGATCGGGTTTCCATGCAATCGTCAACAGAACTGAGAGAACCATTCCTTGACCATAGACTTTTTGAGTTGGCTTTTCAGCAGCCCGCGGACAGAAAGATCAAAAATGGCCAAGGTAAAGTCTTGTTGCGCTCACTCGTTGAACAACTATTACCGACAAGAATTGCGCAGGCACCCAAAAGACCGTTACAAACTCCACAACGGGAATGGTTGAGAGGACCACTTAAAGTTTGGGCCGAGCAATTAATAGAAAAAGCCTGCAACGATTGTTCTGATTGGTTGGTCTATGACAATGTACAAAAGGAATGGAACGGCTTTTTAAAGATGCGAAGTGATAATAGCTTCTACGTTTGGCAGTGGATTAGTATAGGACTGATGGATTTGAAGAATGGATAAGGAAAAACTAGGAATTGTAGCAAACTATCTTGATTCACGGAACGATCTCAGAGATTTCATTCAAGAACTAAGTAAGCGATTTGAGGTAATCGTTTTTGTGAAGCCAGCTCAAATGAGTGTCGCTGAAATTTTACCTGAAGTAGAGTTCAGACCGATTAAAACTAAAGTTTCAAAAAGCATTTGGAATCTTTTTTTACATTATTGGTATAGGATATTCGGCAAACTACCAAAAAGCAAATCGAATTACTTTATCACCGAAAAGATTGCTAATTCCCATCCGAATCTCAGCAAATGGAAACGAAATGATCTCGAGTTTACACTTTGGCTTTCGAGGTTTATGCCAAAATTGATGAGCTACGATGGCTATTTGAATTCACTCAGATATGCTAAGGGAACAAAAATCGATGACATAGATAAATTCCTTTGTTTCACTCATATTTATGATGATTTTCTATACGCTCAATTATTGAAGTCCGGCAAGAAAGTATTTACCTATGTATACAGCTGGGATCATCCTTGCAAGTTAAAAACCTTCTCAAAAAGACCACATAAGTATTTTGTCTGGAATGAGGGATTAAAAAATGACTTAATTGAATTACAGGATATTCCGGCAAACAAAGTTGAAGTAATAGGATCAACGCAACTAGCTTATATTGAAAAATATCTTGCTGAAAAACCAAAATCTGCAACCCCGGACTATCCCTACATTTATTTTGGTTGTGCGCTTGGTTATCCGATAATGGTTAAAGAAGAAGTAAAATATATAAGACAACTTTCATCTGCACTGCAACAAATCAATTCTGAAGTCAAGATTCTGGTACGTCCATATCCATTTCTTTCCCTCTGGGATATTTATAAAGAACTGGAGACACTGGACAATGTAATCATAGAAGAGTACCAGAGATCTGACAAGCAGGGATTAGAGGAAGACGCCATCAACCAAAAATTTGCCATGCTGCAGAATGCAAAAGCATTTGTTCACATCGGGACTACCTTAGGAATGGAATGTGCTTATTTTGATACTCCGGTATTATTAATCAACTATGGTACTGAAAAGCGTTCTTCCCCGACCATGCAGGCCATAATTGATCAATATCATAATACCAAATATCTGACTTTGGATCAACACCCAAATATCATCAATCAGGAAAGCGAGTGGATAAAAGCCCTAAAGGAACTTGACGATAAAAAGTATCACTCATACAACAGAGACGTTTCGGGACAAACAGCTTTGAAATCATTTGAGCAAATCGCAGAAGAAACCACGAATAGTATAAAGAATGAATAATCCACTATTATTTATAGCGGGAGCAAGAAGGTCAGGGACCTCAATGTTACGGCATTTGTTAGAGAATAACGGTCATGTCTTGCAGTATCCTTTTGAAAATAGTGTCATGAAAGGTTTCTATTCAGGTAGGCATAAAAAGTTTGAGAATTACTACGAAGGAGCATTCATTAACGACAGAAGGGAAGGTCAACAGACTATTATGGCCAACAAAGATATTTTTGATAAATACAACCAAAAACTCTCTGGTGAATTTGGGTACAAAATGAATGTGAAAGTTGACTGCGACAGGTACAAATCAAGTTATCTTGAGTATATCCGCAACCATGAACTAAATATACAGAATATTCACTACGGCTTATTCAAAGGATTGATAGACTCCAATGACTATACCCAAAAAAACTATACACGAGAGTCTTATCTTCTGTTTAAAACTCCCGAATCAAACGAGGTATTTGCCCAGCAAACCTTCAAGGACTTCCCTAATTCTAAATTTATACACATCATAAGGCACCCTTATGATACGTATTGCTCAATAAAAAGCAGAAGACAATACCACTACAGAAAATACAACAATCTTAAGCCGACCTCTACCGTGATAGGAAGTAAAGAGAATGGTACCGACTTTCTCACCGGATTTAGTGAGTATGGAATTATGTCAGTAGACATGGCTTTAAAAAATCAAGCCGCTATTGGTCCGGAAAACTACTTTATCCTTCTTTATGAAGATTTGCTTTCGGAGCCTGAGAAAACCATGAAGCAGGTAGCTGATTTTCTAAAAATTCCTTTTTCCGATGCCTTCTTACGGCCCACACTGATGGGCGAGGCTCATAAGTCGGGTTCACATCAGAACAAAAACACAGAGGTGCTGGTCAAAAAAACGAATTTTGATCACAAAAGATATCAGGAAATTACCTCAGAGAATGAAAGAAGGTTACACGATTATTACCTATCGTTCTCAAAGTATGATTCGTTCTATAAAGATTTGAGAGCAACCAAAAAAAATCAATTCATGAATTGGCTCAGGCCTTATAAGCACGAAGCATTCAAGCACTATGCCTGGAGACTCATGACACGTAATGGCTTACCTACGAAAGCCAAAGAAAAGCTAAGAGAATCATTAAACAATAGGGTGAAAGTAGCTATTTTCAGTCCTGATCGTACTAATCACTAACTACAGCTATGTTAAGAAGTATAAGGAAAGCAATACCATCCAGCTGGAAAGTTTACATCCATTATAATCGCATCCGTATAAAGGGCTGGTTTGATAATGGTAAAAAACACGAATGCAATATCTGCGGAAAAACAGCTAACAAATTTGCAATGTTTAACCGTAGACCAAATGCTATGTGTCCGAAATGTTTTTCACTTGAACGACATCGGCTCCTTTATGACTTCCTGAACAAGCGAACAGAAATATTCAAAAAAGAAATGGCCTTACTGCATTTCGCAGCTGAGAAATGCCTGCATAAAAAGCTAAAAGCCAACAAGGGGCTGCGTTATGAAACCGCAGATTTAATGAATCAGTTTCTGGCAACTATAGAGGTCAAGCCTAAGCACAAAATGTCAGTGACAGACATCAAATTTGAGGATAATACGTTCGATGCAGTTATTTGTAATCATGTGCTTGAACACGTTCCTGAGGATAGAAAAGCAATGGAGGAAATTTATAGAGTACTGAAACCTGGAGGTTTTGCGGTACTGCAGGTCCCTATCAACCTTGAAAGCGATGACACGCTTGAAGATAAAACACTGACTCCAGACGAAAGACGAACACATTATGGTGCAGCTGATCACCTTCGTTTTTATGGTGAAAAGGACTATATCCAACGATTGGAAGCAACTGGATTTAAGGTAACTGCAGAGGAGCATGTAAATACATTGGATGCAGACAAACATATTCTAGATAAAACGGAACGGATATATTATTGCTTAAAACCGTAGAATGTCTACAAACCGGTCCATAAGTACTTTAACTATTATCAACCTACTCAGTGCGTTGTTCGGAATTGCTTATTCCATTATTCAAGCCCGAATATTCGGTGTTTCCCGGACTATTGAGGTTTTTTTTGCGACCCAGGTGATCATACAAACGATGATCAAGATGACGCAGTCCTCAATGATATCAGCAGTGTTTATGCCCTACTATCATAAGTTTAAGGAGGAAAAAGGACAAAAATTTGCGCAACAGGCATATAGCGTTATTATCAATTGGATGTTTTTATTTGCTGTAGGAGTAAGCCTGATATTATGGGTTTTATCAAGTTTCATTGTCCCTTTAATACTTCGCGGGTATGACCCTCAGTACCAGATATTGGGTCTTGATATGTTTCGGATATTGATACTACTCATACCATTTCAGGTGATCATTAGTCTGTTCAACCTCCCTTTTAATGCTGAGAAAAAATTTGGACGACAGGAAATAATCAGCTCCATGAATAGTCTGATTTATATCATTACATTATTGGTAAGCTATAAGTATTGGGGTGCGTTTTCACTAGTTGCTGCTTTAGTCGCAGGAGTGTTTATTCAAAGCTTGGCGTACCTCTTCCTTCTACGAAGGATCAAATTCAACTACTCATTTCGATTAGGTATTAGCGGATTTAGTCATTGGCAGGTCTTTTCAAAAATGTCCAATACAATTTCTTATACAACTTCACATCAGATTTATGCCAATGTGCTGACATCTGCCTGTTCGTATCTCCCTGAGGGATACTATGCTGCTTTCCGATATGTACAAAACCTATACTCTAGAACCAATGTCATTCTTCTTCGCCCAATCAGTACTGTTTTCTTCACTGAATTCTCCGAGGCTGCAAGTAAGAAAAAAGCTACTTCCGTTCTCAAAGGGATTATCAAATCAGCAGCAAGTAAATCATTTGCATTTTCATTTACATGTGCCATACTTGTAATCGTTTCCGGGGAAGTAGTCCTAAGTTTTCTATGGGGAAGTGACAAGTTTGGCCCTGAGTACATTCAACTGTGCTATTATTTGATGATCGTGTTTTTTGGCTTACTTATATTCCCGGCACTCAATCAGGTTTATAATAAAGTCAACATCACTCATGGTTTTGTAAGAGATCAATATCTCGGAGCAAGTTTAGTGCAGCTGATTAGTGCCTTAATGGCCCATTTACTGATTCCCGAATTAGGTTTCATGGCACTGTTAATAATCCTTGGTGTTAATTTAGTGATGAAACTATTGAACTCATTGAGAATCATTTATTTCAAAAACCGAGAGCTCCTTTATCTTATTGAATTGAAATCTTTTGCGAAGTGGTTATTTGTTATGCTTGTATCCATAAGCACTACCCTTTATCTGTTTCATGTTATTGATTTGCAAACTGGGGTTTCAAGAAGTTATGATTTCATCCATCTAAGTTTAAGGTGTGCTTTCGCATTATTGATTACTTTTGTTACTGGAAGTCTTTTAAGAATTGTGGAATTTACCTGGCTCCTCTCCTTTCTCAGGAAAAAAATAAAAATCGGCTGATGGACTACCTTGAAAAACCAATTTTCCTATGCGGTGCACCTCGAAGCGGCACGACACTCTTACACACCCTTTTTGACAGTGTTGACGGTATAGTATCAATTCCAGTAGAAAATCATATAGGAGATAAATTCTATGAGTATAGCTTCCATCATCCAAATCAACTTCATGAATACTTTCTTAGAGACTTTATTTTCAATTTTGACTTACAAATATCCTATAATAAGGAGTATCAAAAGTTCCTCGGTTCCAGGGCCAAAAAACGGTTTGGAGATCATACCGAAACACCAACAATAGAGAATCTTAATGAAGAGAAAGTAAACTCATTTATTTCCGTATATCAGGAAATGCTAACAAAGCACAAAGAATTTGAACTAAGTGCACCCTTTAAGGCCTTAGCTCATGCTTATGCGAAAACCATGTATGACCTTGATGAGAGAAATCAAAAATACTTTATACATAGAAGAAACCTTGTAAATGAGACTCAAGCAATACAATTAAAACAGGTGTTTCCGAATGCTAAATTCATTCATTTGTTGAGAGACCCAAGAACAAGATACCTCTCCGCAAAGCAAAGGGCAATCAAAAAACGTAGGCTATTTGGTAAATACGTGCCTAATGTAGGTGAATTAGATTTTTGCTCGCATCGAGCGATAGTCTCGATGTATAGCTTCATGCTGGCAGAGCGAAACAAGAAGGTCATTGGAGAAGATTACCTCATCATCAAGCAAGAAGACCTGGCTGACAACCGGGAAAATGTGATGAAAACTCTGGCAGAAAAACTGAGTCTCCCGTTTACTTCAGAGTTGTTACAACCTACCATGTATGGGGTCAAGACCACGGGAAACAGCTCTTTTCAGGAAAAACAAGAAGACACTGAACGAAAAATTAAAGAAAGGCTGAGCAGGTATAAAAAAGAGACCTCCTCAATAGAACAATATATAATCAACTACTATTGTGCCAGAATAGCCTCGGAGTTTGGCTATGAATTACCTATTACCAATGCCAGAGGGTTTAAAAATACTCTTGCACTCATGAAGCACGAAAGATTTTCAGATTTTTGGCACAACCGCAAAAAATCATTGAGAATGATAACCAGCAATTATGTGCTCCAGCACAACAAACAATATGAAAAAATGTATCAACAGATCATTTCCGGAAAACAAATAGTCATGTAAATTGAAGATATGAAAGGTATAATTAAAGGATTTTTCAGGCTGTTTGGATATGAGATGCGGAGAACGCGAACCGGATTTGCCTTTGACAAAAAAGGGAAGAAAAAACCGGATAACTGGGATAAAGAAAATCTATTGAAACCCGGTATAGGCCCAGCAACAGTCATCGATATTGGAGTTGATAATGGCACGCCCTATTTGTATAAGGCGTTTCCAAAATCACATTTTGTATTGATTGAACCCTTGAAGGAATGTGAGGAGGATATGAAGAACATTCTAAAGCAGTACAGTGGGAAATACTACATATGTGCCTGCGGCAATGAGGATACAGAATCAACAATTTACATCGACCCGGTTAAACAAGGCAGGAGCTCAATCGATAAACCAACCGTTCGTGACCTTCCCAAATCTACCGAAGCAAGAGCAATAGAAGTCCGCAAACTCGACTCTATTATGAAGTCTGATCCCGATAATTTTAAGCCTCCCTTTGGCTTAAAAATAGATACGGAAGGATTCGAGTTAAATGTTATACAAGGAGCCAGGGAGTTCCTGAAGCAAACTCAATTCGTAATAGCTGAGACGAATGTAATTCCACGACATGAAAACAGTTATACCTTTCATGAGTTTGTAAATGCGATGAACGATGAAGGCTTCGAACTTGTAGACATACTGAATAGAGGCAAGGGAGACATTTATCTCAACTGGATGGATGCTTACTTCATCAGAAAAGAATTAATTCAAAAATAATATGGGGCAGAAACTAGTTGTATCGGAACCCGGAAAATGGAGTCGAAGCAAAAGAGTTTATTATAAGTTTTTGCGCAAGTTTATTCAGAACCCAAAACGAAAAAGGATTTCTTCTAAAGTTCATAAACTAAGCCCTTCACCTCAAGCTGATCTATCGAACTCTTTTTCAGTCCACACACTGACTTGCAAGCGAGACTTAGAAATGGGCATTTGGTCTGCCAAGTCTTTCAATTTGGTCTGTGGTAACGCATTTGAGTGGGTGTTTCACGAAGACGGAAGCTTGGATGACCGAGATTGTCAGTTATTAGAAAAACATTTTCCCGGATGTAAAGTAATACGATATGCTGACTCGATAGAACATGCAAAAAAGGAATTCTCTAATCATAAAAACATATTGAAATACCGTGAAAAGCTGAAACTAATGCTTAAGCTTCTCGATATTTCGAAGTGGAGTAAAGGTCAAAGGATCTTGTTTATCGATACAGATGTGTTGTTCTTTAAAAAGCCCGACCTCTTGTTGGACCTGGTCAATGATGAAAATGGTAAAAATATGTTCAACAAAGACGTGGACTATGCCTATATATTTAGCATTGACACACTTGAAAAGGTAATGAGCAAGAAGCTCCCAGAAAAGATTAATTCCGGGCTTTTTGTTATCGATAAGGACATTTTCGATTTTGATAAAATTGAAAAATGGTTTGAAGAATTACCCATGGATGAGCCTTTCATCATTCATCGGCTTGAGCAATCTCTTATTGCTATGTCTGCCGCAGATAGCGAAATAGGCGTGGAACACCTTCCTGATGAATATGATGTTCAGTACCATAAAGACGTTTCACAATCGATATGTAAACACTATGTAGGAAGGATAAGACATGGCTTCGAAATAGAAGGGCTTCAATATTTGCTCAATTCAACTGATTTTATTTCTAAGTGGGAGGAGTTTGCTAAAAATTGAATAAGAATAATCTGACCATATGTTGTTTGCCGGTTGCAGGCTTAGCCAATCCCTATCAGCATTTGATGATGGCAGGGCTCAACAAAAGTCCCGGCATCAAGGCAATACACGGATATCCTGGTCGCTTTTTTGCCTTTTACAGAACTGCCAAAAAATTTAAACCAGAATATATTCATCTCGATTGGATCGAAAAATATTATATACGCAAGTATGGTTGGCTCACCACCCTATGTTGGCCACTTTTTTTACTTGACCTCTATCTGGTAAAACGGTTCACAAAAACAAAGTTTGCTTGGACGTTTCACAACCTAAAACCCCATAACAGAAATCAGCAAAAGTGGGGAATGAAAGCCTATAAGAGATTTGGAAAGAGTTGCGCTTGGATTCGGGTATTTGACCAAAATACGATTGAGAAAGCCTGTACTCTCTATGGGTTTGACAAAAATAAATTCAAAGTAATACCAGAAGGATCTTATGTTGGCTACTATAAATCAAACAGTCCACAGAAATCACAGGCCAGACAACAGCTGACATTTTTGTATCTCGGGCATATTAAACCATACAAAGGGGTATTGGAATCCATTGCAGCCATACGAAACTTAAAATTTGATAATTGGAGATACCAAATTATTGGTAAGTGTAGCGATAAAAATTATCTCCAATCAATAATTAAAGAAATTGACCAAGATGATAGAATAACGATTAATGACATCTTTATTGAAGATGATAAACTTGGGGAATATTTTCATGGTGCTGATTTTGTTTTTCTACCATTCAGAGATATTGAAAACTCAGGATCATTAATACTCGCAATGGGCTTCAAAAAAGCTATAATTGCGCCAAACACAGGAGTAGTTTCAAGAAGACTGAAACAACAATCTCACCTTTTATATGACAAAACAATTACTGAACTTTCCGAAACACTAGAAAAAATAACAAGGGAAGAGGTAGATCAGATTGGTGAGTCAAACTATGAAGCACTCAAACAATTCGAATGGAGCGATTTCGCTGAAGCCTTCCGTTAATTATGGCAGCCAAGAAGAAAATACTTTTTGTGACTCAAAGCTTTGGTCAGTTTACAAACGGACCTGGTACCTACACTCATTATCTTTGGGAAAGTTTTAGAAACGACCCTGACATTGAATTTCACGTTGTAGCTCTAAACTCTACAATAGATGATCCAAATATTCACCTGGTTGATTCTAAAGTAAAATCTTCAACCTCCCTGCTACAATCAAAAAGAATCTATAAATCTGTAGCTGACAAGGCAATAGAAGTTGCTCAAGGTATGGGACCCGGTGTTATCGTTCACTGTAACGTTTGTATTTATTCCCATTTGCTCAAGCATAGTCTAACTGTATTTGGACAGATCAATGATTATGACAGCGCAGAAATACTTTCCAAGCTGTCCTATACATTAAAAAACTTTGGCTGGAGACGAGTGTTATCCTTAATGGCTCGTAGAAAGAAGGAAAAATTCATGGTCAAAAGACAAAATCTGACAATCTGTAATTCAGATTTTACAAGAGAGCGAATTATAGCTCTTTATGGGATAAAAAACACAGACCGCGTTATCACGATTCACAAAGCAGTTGACCTGAGTGAATTCCAAAAGCCAGCAGGTTTCACCAAAAAACCTAACGGAAAATTCAACCTTCTTTTTGTTGGATCAAACTGGCGCAGAAAGGGGCTCAATACTATTCTTCGGAGTTTACCCTTGGTAGATGACACAATAGAGCTTACTATAGTTGGGCCTACAAAAGGTGAAATACAAAGTATTCTGCAACCAACGGTGAACAATCTCGGACTAAAAGAAAGAGTACACTTCCTTGAGAAAGTAGAAAGAAATAAGCTTCGGGAGTACTATTGGCAGGCTGATGCATTTGTAATGCCTTCCTTTGACGAAGCATTTGGGGTAGTATTACTTGAGGCAATGGCAGGAGAAACGCCAGTTATTGCGAGCTCCGTTGGGGGCATCACAGAAATAGTAAAAGATGGGGCCGGACTTTTAGTTGACCCCGGAAATCATAATATGTTAGCTGAAGCAATAAATAAGCTGTATCTCAACTCTGAATTAAGAAACGAACTCATTGCAAAGGGTCTTGAAAAAGTTCAGTTGTTTACTAAGGATATTATGATAGAAAAGCTCAAAAAAGTTTATTTGGATGATCGATACTCCTAAAGCAAATGCACGATATCTAAATTTTCTATTTCTTGCGCTGGCGATTATATTCCCCCTTTTCATTACCGCTCGCACAGTACTACAGTTGCCCCAATCGCTTTTTTTTGGTACAACTGCCTTAGTTTTCATATTGGTTCTACTGGGAACCTATTTTAACCCTTACATACAAATTAAGGGAGTGGTATACCTCATTCTGGTATATGTGATCTGTTTTGCATTTGTCAATATTAAGTTTGCCATGGACCCTGCCGATGCAAGAAACAAATGGATCATATGGATTGTATCACTTTTCGTTTTAATGCGGCTAACGGTATGCATTGATTACGAAAACCTCCATAAGTTCATGGAGCGGATTCCATGGATTCTTTTTATAGGCACAACAATTTCTGTACTCCTCACTATTGATGATTTTGGTAAAGCAACTAGTAGAAACAATAGTATAGGATTGTATGCCGGAGCGGCTTTTGTTGCAGCTTTTTATAAGAAAGGGAATACTAGATTATTGCTGCTTTTTTTCTCGGCTATCTATATTTACGGTTCCTCATCAAGGGCAGCACTTTTAGGAACAGGTATAGCCGTAATACCATTGATATTATATAGTATGAGGTTGAGGCGGTTCTATCTTTATCTTCTCCCCATATTTATTTTACTAATTTACTTCGCTCCTGAAATTGAACAGGTGACCGGTGAATTTTTTCAGAGAAAGGCATTAGCAGGTAATGCATTGGAAGCCCTTCTCGATTCTCAGGGTCAGCGAGAGTACCTTTTTGAAGTAGGAGCACTTCTGGTAGCTCAAAGGCCTTACTTAGGATATGGGTTGGGTGATGGTTATATTGAACTGGTAATACTTGGTGACGGAGAGAAAACTGTTCACAATGGTTATCTGACCACCTTCATAGAAGTAGGTATACCATTCGCTATGACCATATTCATCAGCATGATAGTATCTTTTTTTAACCTAGTGCGAGACAGATTTTTGAACAAAGATTACAAAGTGGTAACCCTTTGTTTCTTTGGATATATACTCATCAGAGCCTACTCAGAAAATTACCTGATATTCAATTCAGCCAACAACGTTTCACTAATATTTTTTGCTTTATTGCTTACCTTCTTATTCAGACCTAAACAAGTACAAAGCACCGAAGAAGACGAATGAAGAGTATTATTGTCATATTAAAGAATCCGAATTTTCACCTGATCAGTATTTATGAAGAACTGAGAAAACAACAGAAATATAATATCTCATACTACTGTTGGGAGGACTTGCCGGAATACCGAAAAAATAATAATTGGGAACTCCCGGAGAATTTAAAAGTAGGGTTTGACCCCAAAAATGAGTTGAAAAAATTGATCGCTGCTGATATACTCGTTTTTCATGGTATAATTGCGCCTTTTCCAAAAAACCTCCTTTTGTTTAGAAAAATGCTCAAAAAAAGGAAATCAATTTTCATGTCAAGCGAAGGCTTTGAGCGCTCACATACTAAAGGTATTAGAAAAAAGATATTTCAGTGGCTTGTAAACAGTCCGAAAGTAACCTATTTGGCCATAGGGAAAAATGCTCACTCCGACTATAGAAGTATGGGGATGACCAAGTGGAAAATGCGGAAATTTGCTTTTTCAGAGCCATACCTACCTGCTCCTGAAAATGCGCACGCAGATACCAAGGAGATTAATATTATTGTTCCCGGAAGGCTAGTCGAGATAAAGAACCTACCATCACTTTTCGAAGCCCTTTCTGAATATAAAGGAGATAAGGAAGTCAAACTTCATCTGGCTGGTGAGGGAGAGCTAAAAGAAGAATTAAAAGCCCTGGCACATAAACTCGACATCGCTGACAAAGTAATATTTACCGGACAGTTGCACCAACAGGAACTGCATGAACTGTTCCTTGCAGCCCACTTTTTGGTTCTTCCATCTCATTATGATGGATGGGGAGTTGTGATCAATCAGGCCCTCCACTATGGATTGCCCGTATTGATTTCAAAAAATGTGCGTAGCGGACAAGATTTTCTGGTTGATCATAATAAAAATGGATATATCTTTAATGATCAATCAGAATTTAATAATTACCTGAAACGCTTAATCGAAGAAAACGACACAAGACGTTCATTCGGTAAAGTTGCTCGTGAAAAATATGACTTGTGGAGAATTGAAAATATTGCTAAAAGATTATCCGAAGTTTTTGAAAATCCAGCGATAGATTTTGAGGAAGGTCCATTAAAAATAATACCATAAACAGTGGAGAAAAAGAATAAAAAAATTATTGTCTTTTATGCCTGGGGGCAGACAAATGCAGGAGATCATGCGCTTGGTGTGGGAGCGCTAAGTTTTCTACGATCAATCGTTCCTGAGAATGAGCTGATTATTGTAAGTCGGTATGGTTCTCAAGAAAACGAATTTGACATTTCTCGCAGATCAATAAATGAAATTTTCCCTGAAGTAGAGGTGCTCCCTAGCCCATTTAAGTTCAACAGGAAAAATAAATTCAATCACTTTATGCAAAAGGTGAGTGGGTACCTGGTCACACAAATATGCCAAAAGGCTCCAGGGCTTGGTAAAATGCTTTATGGAAAGAGGCCAGCAATAAAGGCACTACTACAATCCCGCTTAGTATTGATAAATGGAGGGAATCTGTTTTACTGGAACAAATATAGAAAGACCTTATCCAGGCTTGTGGCATTTTCCTTTCCCGTTTACTTTGCCAAGAAACATAACATCAAAGCTGGTTTCCTACCCCAAACCGTGGGTACTCTTGAGGGTGAAAAAGGTAAGAAACTGGGAAATGTCTTTAATATTGCTGATGTGAGAATGTTCAGAGATTCACAATCAGTAAAAAATATTGAAACCCATTATTCTTTGGGCGACAATTATCTATTGAGTCCTGATCTTGCCTATTTTCTCACCACAGGTAAAAAGGAATACGATACCCTTGACCAATACGGTTTGCAAAAAGACAAATTCGTTACCGTTACCTTAAGGGATGAATCTTTGGGAGATTATGGTATTGCGGATTTTGAAAAAGATAAACAGGAAACTCAAACGCTCGTAAAAGACATATTTACTGAACCACTGGCTCGTCTTAACAAAGAGGATGGTATGCAAATTTGCATTGTTGTACAAGTGGAAGGTGATCGAGATGTATCGAAAATGGTGCAAAAAGCATTGAAAGAAGAACATAATGTCGATTGCGTTTTGATGGAGTGCTTTGATCCGATTGAACTGGTCGGCTTCTATAAATATGCCAATCAATTGATTGCTATGAGACTTCACTCTCAGATTTTTGCAATGGTTGAAGGAACACCTACCATAGGAGTTTGGAGAGAACGCCTGGGCCGAAAAATTCCTTCGATGATGGAGGACATGGGACTCAATGAGCTGGCCCTTGAGTTGAACAAAACAAACAAAGAGGAGCTTTACACTGCCGCTAAGAAAATAATTGACAACAGAGCTCAACTCAAGGAGGGAATACTCTCTTATCTTGAAAAAAATAAAGAACGATCCAGAGCATACCTAAGACAGTTCCTTGATTAATGAATAAGGCTAAAAGAATAATTAACCTCATAAATAATATGGGGTTGAGGTATGTTCTTTTTCGAGCGAGTTATGAGCTGAAAAGAAAACTTGGGCTTTTAAAAAGGAAATTCCCTACCCAAATTCAGGCGAATCGCAAACCAAACCTTCAGGACTGGCGCGACAGTAAAAGCGCCTTTTTCTTTCAGTCCAATAAAGATATTGGTCACTTCACCCTTTCTGATGCAGCTCTTAATGAACTTCAAGAAGAGTTTGTTGCTTATAAAGAAGGAAAACTAAAGTTTTTCAATGCCCGATATGTAAGCCTTGGAACTAACTATGATTGGCTTACGAATCCCACCTCTCAACAAAAGTATTTACCGCTTCAGCATTGGACCAAAGTCGAAGACCTGGACCCCATCAAAGGAGATATAAAGTTCGTTTGGGAAAAATCCAGATTTACTTTCTTATACCTGCTTATCAGATATGATTATCATTTTAAAAACGATCAGTCTCAAATAGTTTTTTCGGAAATCGAAGATTGGATTGACAAAAATCCACTCAATATGGGGCCTAACTATAAGTGTAGCCAGGAAACCTCACTGAGAATTTTGAACTGGACATTTGCCCTTCATTACTATAAACACTCCAACAATCTCACTGAATCACTTTTTGATAAAATACTGGATTCCATCTATGGCCAACTCCACCATATCAGAAAAAACATTGATTTTTCACGTATCGCAGTAAGAAACAACCACGCAATTACAGAGACCTTAATGCTTTATTTATCAGGGATATTCTTTCCACAGTTTGAAATCACAAAACGGTGGTCAGCAATAGGCAAAAAGTATCTTGAGCAAGAGATTGATTACCAAATATATCCTGACGGTTCATACCTCCAATTTTCTCATAATTACCATCGAGTTGTAATCCAATTGGCAACCTGGGCTTGTGTTTTGGGAGATAAGAGCAATGATCCTCTCTCTGACAAGGCGAAAAGCAGAATCGAAAGAACTCTCCACTTCCTTTACCAGCATCAGGCAAGTGATAAGAACGGACATCTCCCGAACTATGGTAACAATGACGGGGCGCTATTTTTTAAATTAAACCAATGCGAGTATAGAGATTACAGGCCACAGCTAAACGCATTATACTACTACTTCAACAAAACAAGTCTTTATGCCCACGGTGACTGGAACGAGGACCTCATGTGGTACTTCGGTATTGATCAGGCCAAACATATTCCGGTGGAAAGAAAAAGTCAATCTTTCGACACCGGAGGCTTCTATATTCTGAGAAACGAGGAAACCTTCTTGTCCATAAGATGTGGTACATACAAAGATCGTCCTGCACAGGCAGACAATTTACATCTGGACTTGTGGTATCAGGGTGTTAATCTTTTACGTGATGCCGGAACCTATAAATACAATACAGACTCAGAAGAACTCAAGTTTTTTATGGGCACCAGTTCACATAATACTGTTATGATAAATGGCCAGGATCAAATGCAAAAAGGGGGCAGGTTCATCTGGTACAACTGGATTAAGGAGGCCGAAGGTCAGCTCAGAACAGAAAAAGATGGGCAATATTTCGAAGGAAGTATTGTGGCTTTTAAGCACCTTGGGAAAAACATTAGACACGAAAGAAAAGTATTCCTTTCAGGCAGAGATGAAATTCAGGTTGAGGTTCAGGATCAGGTGCACAACGCAGCGGGTATAAAAACCCTTCTCTGGAATCCGCATCCAGAGTTTTTTACAAAAGGGTATACACTCAAGGTGATGGATGAAAACGGAACAGAAATTGAACCAGAAATAGAAAAATCCTGGTATTCCAGTCATTATGGGGAAAAAGAAGAATGTCAACAATTTCAATATCCTTCTGAAAACGGTTTATTCAAAACAATCATCTCCAAAGGGTAATTCTCAGTGAAGACCGATTTCATATATTTGTGATATGCATCGGCTTGTTTTTCTCAGGTACTTCATAGCTCTGCTGTTTGTAGGAAACCTTCAAGCACAGCAGGAATTCAACTATTATGATACGTTAAGGGGCACCAATTCAAAATTTCGTGCCTGTTATGATGTAACCTACTATGATCTTAACCTCACCATAGTTCCGGATCAAAAGTATATTGAAGGCTACAACGCAATTCATTACAAAGTTCTAACCGATTTTGATACCCTTCAACTGGATTTGTTCAATAACTACATCATCGACAGTCTGACCTGGAATGATGAACAAATACGATATCGAACTGACTCCAATACCATATTCGTTTTATTTGATGATCAGGTCCAAAAACAAGGTCAGGCAGGAATAATAAAAGTCTACTACTCAGGATCTCCCATTGAAGCCAAGAATGCTCCATGGGACGGTGGTTTCGTATGGAGTACGGACAACTCAGGGGAGCAGTGGGCAGGTGTAGCCTGCGAAGGTATTGGTGCGAGTCTGTGGTGGCCATGCAAGGACCATTTATCAGATGAACCTGACAGTATGGGAATTCACCTAACCGTACCTGCCAATTTAGACTGTATTTCCAACGGCCGTCTCAGAACTATTGAAGACAAAAAGGATTACAAAACGTATAATTGGGACGTCTCCTATCCTATTAACAACTATAACGTCACCTTTTACCTTGGCAATTACGAACTAATCCAATCCAAGTATTCTACCAAAGATGGAGAACAACTGAATATCTCATACTACCCCTTAAAACACAATCTTGAAAAGGCGCAAAAATATTTTGAAGGACAAGTGGTACCCATGCTGAGTGCTTATGAGAACTATTTTGGCCCCTATCCGTTCCTAAAAGATGGTTATAAGCTTGTTGAAGCGCCTTACTGGGGCATGGAACACCAAACGGCCATTGCCTACGGCAATAAGTACCAGATAAATGATTTTAACTTTGACTTCATCATAATTCATGAGTCGGCACATGAGTACTGGGGTAATTCAGTTTCGGTAAGTGATCACGGAGAAATGTGGATTCACGAAGCTTTCGCAACCTATATGGAATCCCTTTTTCTTGAATTCAGGGACAGTCTTAGTGCAGCAGAAAAATATCTTGCTGAGCAAAAGCTGAGGATTAAAAATGAAGTACCCATTCTTGGTCCAACCGGTGTAAACTTCGACCGGTGGCCTGATGCAGATATGTACTACAAGGGAAGTTGGATTTTACACACATTGCGTAGCTGTACTAATAACGATAGCCTATGGTTTGGAACGCTGAAAATGCTCTACAAGACTTTCCAGCTACGGCAAATAAACACTAATGATATACTGTCTTTCTTTGATGAAAATCTCAATTTCAAGGCATCTACTCCTTTGAATTATTACCTCAATGACACAACCAATCCGAGGCTGGTTTATAAATTAATCAAACACACAAAGAAAAAATCTACCCTTTCTTATAAATGGATTAACGTCCCGGAAGACTTTTCTTTGCCGATTCTCTTCAAATATTCTAATGGTAGTAGCTCCATGGAAATTGTCGAAAGCCATTGGAAATCGAAGGAATTGAAAAAAATAAATTACATCGAAATCCCTGAGAAAAAATATCTGATTGATGTTCAGCAACTCACCGAGTAATTAGTCAAATAATGCTGATTGCTCAACAAACTTCTTCCTGCGCACACTAATCGTATCGAATTTTGACACGACTTCTCGGTCAAATTTCTCGAAGTCAAAATGGTATTCCTCTCGTCTTGCGATTTTTCCAGCTGCCCGAGCCAAGGAATCAATATTGTCAACCAAAAAATCTATCGTAGTCAATATACTCTCCTTAAAATTCTGATCTTCATCAATGGACTCCACAGCAATAGTTTCTCTTTTGAGGGTTCTCCATTTTCCTTTGTATTCCTTAGCAAAAGTACGCCTTGATTTTTCCAGAGTATCAGTGTCTGCTATCCAGCCGAAGTCATCCACCATTTCCTCATAAGTATGCTTGAGGTCATTGTGAATATTTACTAGCTGATTGTGATATTTGGCCAACTCTTTCTTGTTATCAGAACAAGAAACGAGCACCATAACTATCAGCAATAATATGTAAGCCTTAATACGCAAACCTTATTGCGAATATATGAAAAGTGGCTAGCAATTCTCGACAATCCTAGCAACAGCCTCCACCATCATAAAAAAATGTCGAATCCGAAATATAAATATCCTCTCTACCTAGTGATGCTAACGCCCCTGCTGTTTTATCACAAACAGAAAGCGGTTGATTTTGCATGAGCACATGACCCTTCTTATCATCATAATACTCTTGATCTCCGTAGTAGATTGCTGTTTTTCCAGTGAATACGCAAGGCCCGTCTTCGGGCATAGGGTCCTTTATGGCACACACTTCCAGGCTTTCAATAAAAATCATTTTATCGGTATCGTAGTGATTAGGATCAAGGATTCGGTAGGGTCGTTTAGCTCTTATTTCTATGGTGCCAAACCCTGTATCTGTCAACATCTTGATATACTGATCCATTGGAAGTGCTCCGCTAAGACAGAGTGCTCTCAGCTTTTCATCACTTTTCAGGTTATCCGGCATTTCCTGATCGCATATTGGATCACTCATTACAAGCCTACCATGAGGTTTCATTACCCTGTACATTTCTTTCAAAGCCAGCTTCAAATCATCGACTGTGAAGATATTGAACAAGCAATTCTGAGCAGCAACATCAATGCTTTCGTCTTCTATGGGAAGTTCAAGTGCATTACCTTTTCTTAAGTCAACGAATTCTGACTTAAACCATGGGTTCAGTATTTCGGCTTCTTTGAAGTTTTTGGCTGATGCTTCCAACATTTCATCAACTACATCCAAACCGATCACACCGCCCTTTTTTCTACTGAAGTAGGAAAATTGCAGTAGCTCCATTCCACCACCAACTCCCACGTATAGAATTGTCGGCTCATTCACTAAGTCTCTGGGATGAACGGTACTCCCACAGCCATAATTCATTTGCTCCATTATTTTGGGGATGTCGAGACCGGGTAGTTGCCAAATAGGTGTCGTTGTACAACATAAACCAACATCTGGTTTTAATGCGGCTTCCTTATATACATCCTTCGTGGTCTCCAAATACGTTTCCATAGTTCTTATATCTTAATATTTAATCGCTCTACATCCTGTATATTATCTACATCGGACAAGGTCCTGAGATTGTAGTGTGCAAGTTCTTCTGAAATGATATCCTCCATAGTGTCAAGAAAAACAGATTCCTTGCTCCATTTCTTATTTTGGAATAATTTTTTGTGCAGCTTTTTCATTCCCAGCAAGTAATAGCCTCCGTCCGTTGCCGGACCTATGACCACATCATGACTATGGAGAGCTCCGAAGGCATCCTCAATATCGGAGGTTGCTAATTCCATACAATCACTCCCTATGATTACTATTCTTTGATATCCATCCTCAAACCCCTCCGCAAAAGCATTCTGCATCCTCGTTCCTAGGCTTTCACCATATTGCACCTTCTTTTCATAGACTTCATCGTCCCACAAATCATTTTTCTCTATCCTGGTTGAGTAATACACTCTTCTTGTAGCTGATAATGCTTCAGTCACGCGTTTTGTTTGCACAAGCAACTTGTGATAGGTGGCTAAAGCCTTTTCGTTACCTACCGAAGCAGCAAGCCTCGTCTTAACTGTTCCGAGTACAGGGTTTTTTACAAAAATCAAGAGTAGGTTTTTGTCCATCATTTTATCCACTTAGCCCATTTCTCGGAGTAAGCATGCACTTTTTTCGTTACTCCGGTATCATTATATACTTGATATCCCTGATTTACCCACTCAAATATTCCTCCGTAAAGATTTTTGACATTGTTATAACCAGCTTTCTGTAACTTCTCCCCAACACGTTCACTTCTCCAACCTACCGAGCAATAAACAACTACTTCGGCATCCTTCGGTATATCTTTCACCTCATGAAGTTTAAAGGAGTTATGATCAACAAAACGAGCTCCTTGAATATGACTTACTTTGTATTCCGCTTCTGATCTGGTATCCAAAATATAAAGATCTTTTGATGTCAGCTTTCTTGATAGTGCTTCGGGATAAATTACCTCAACCGTATTTTTATAGAGCTCCTTTAACTTTTGAACGTACTCGGGATCAGTTTTACCAATCTGGGTAAACCCGGAATGCCCCATGAATGCGACCAATATAATAAGTGCTTTTTTCATTTAGGTAGTGGTTCCTCCACAGCTCGAACCTGCTCCCGCTGTACACCCATAGCAGTGTTGATTTAATACAATATTTCTTTGCTCGAGGGATTTTAAATCAAAATCTCCAAGGTGTACCGGGCTTCCTTCAACCTTTAAGTCCAGCATTTGATTGAAATCACAGTCATAAATATAACCATCCCAGCTAATTGAAAGCGTGTTTCTACACATAACACCAGCGGCCGCTGTCGGGTTAAATGCATTGATGAGTTCAGTCATATAGTCCTCGTAGTTATCACTTTCAATCAAATAATCCAAAAAGCGGCTGATGGGAAGATTGGTGATAGCGTAAAGCTCATTAAATTCTATATCGAAACGTTGTTTCAATTTGTCTTTAAAGCTTCTCTGAAGACCAGCCTGATCACCGGGAAGAAAAGCACCTGAGGGATTGTAGACTAAATTCAGTTTAAGCCCCGACCCTTCTTTACCGTAGCCAGCATTATTTAGCATCTCCAATGCTTTAATTGATTGTTCGAAAACCCCGTCACCTCGTTGTGCATCTGTTCTTGAAGAGGTAAAATAAGGGAGTGACGATACAACTTCAACGTTATGTTTTTTGAAAAACTCTGGCAGGTCATTGTACTTCTTATTCGCTACGATAATAGTCAGGTTGCATCTGACAATTATGTGCTTCCCCATTGACGAAAGCTGTTCGACAAACCATCGGAAGTCGGGATTCATTTCAGGAGCACCGCCTGTGAGGTCAACTGTAGAAATATTCGTGTTCTTCAGAGCATCCAGGCAGAGCTGCATAGTATCACGAGTCATTATTTCTTTGCGATCGGGCCCGGCATCAACGTGGCAATGCTTACACACCTGGTTACACATCTTTCCAACATTGACTTGGAAAATATCAATCTGAGTAGGTTTCAAAGGAAACAAACCAAGGTTATCCAGCTTGTCAGCAAAATGTGGGAATTCCGTACCTAGAACCTCATGGTCGTTCAGAACCTGAAGCTGGTATTCGGGATTGGACAGTGCATGCTCTTGTCTCTGTAGTGATTTCATATTACATCGTCAGGTCTTTCACTTTATTCATAAGTTGTACCCCATGAACAAGTGCTTTACCGCTTTTGATTGCAGCTGCCACATGAACAGCCTCCATCATCTGTTCTTCATCAACGCCTTTCTGAAGGCAATCTTTAGTGTAAGCATCAATACAGTATGGACAAGCTTCTGAGTGTGAGACGGCTAATGCAATTAGTGCTTTTTCTCTGGCAGTAAGTGCTCCTTCTTGAAAAACAGTACCATACCAGTCGAAAAACTTTTCTCCATACTCTTTTTGGTACTCGGTGATATTTCCGAATTTCTTTAAGTCTTCTTCTACGTAGTAACTTTTGCTCATATATTTTAGTTAAGGGTTTTAATTAAAGTTACTTATTAATGACCAAATTAGCCTTTTCCTAGTAGGGCAAATGTCCTTGGGAAGACAAGACCGCAGATCAACTCATATACGGTGGCTTGATGGGTTTGGATTACTAGCAGGTGGAACCCCACACAAATAAACGTCTCTAGTATTGCTTACATTGATCAGAAAACTAATTTTACCCTTGATTTGAGCGAGTAAAAAGAAAGTATCAACTTTTTTTAACCGTCACCGCAACTTTTCGAAACACACAATTGTCTTACGGCAAATTGGAACCTGATTGAACCGAAAACAATACAATAAAGCTGTGGACGAGTATGCCAATGGCATATTCCGATTTATGCTGAAATCTGTAAAGGACGAAAGCACAGCCAATGATTTGGTTCAGGATACATTTCTCAAACTATGGGAACATAGAAAGAATGTTAATCCGGAAAAGGTAAAGTCGTGGTTGTTTACAACAGCCTACCATCTAATGATCAATTACGTGAAAAAGAATAGTCGAAATGATTTTAGCAAAGAAATACCAGAGTTCGGTTCCGAAGATGCCCGTAGATATGAGTGGAAAGAGATTGTGGAGATATGTCTGGAAATGCTTACCCCTGACCAAAAGAGTGTACTGTTACTAAGAGATTATGAAGGGTATTCGTACAAAGAGATTGGTAAAATACTCACGATGACAGAGCCTCAAGTAAAGTCCCTGTTATTTCGTGCAAGAACAAAAATAAAAGAATCAGTAAAAAATTATGATCAGTTGATCGTTGGTCTATGAACCAGAAAGAAATCGACATATTATTATTTAATTACCTGGAAGATAATCTCAGTCCGAAGGAGAAACAAGAGTTTGAAGACAGGCTCAAACAATCTCCAGAGCTCCGAAAGGAACTAGAGTATTGGAAGGTTTCTTTCATCGAACAACCGGTTGCTGAACTCAAAAGCACGAAGCACCTGAAGAAAAAAGGTGGATTCAATTGGTGGTGGAGTTTAACTTCGATTCCTTTATTCCTGCTCCTCTGGTACTTGTACTCATCGGGAGAAACTCTTCCAGAGGCTAATAAACCAGTCACTATTGAAAATAAAATTATAGAATCTGAGAATGCTCAACATCAAATAATTTCTGAACAAAACTTAATAGCCAATGAGCAAGAGAGCGCTCCGAATTCGGAAAAAGCGGAGGATATTCAAAAGGAAGATGAAGCTGCCCTAACTGCAGAGCACCTTGCGCATAAAAGTCTTCTTTTTTCTTCCCCTGATACGGCCGTAGTCGAAGTTGATTCATTCCCGGAAGTACTTCACTTATCAAGTAAAACGATGGCGTTCAGTTCACTCGACACCATCCAAAAGACACAAATTACGCCTCCTGACTCAAATGTGGTACCAAAGGACAGCAGTAAGAAGAAAAAACCTTTAATCAAATGGAAGCCCACCAAGGTAGTTCCTCTCGACTGATGGTTAGGATAACGAGATATATAATTCTATTGCTTACTACTTTATGGGTCGGAAGTGGGTTTACACAACCTTATATGCAGGGTTATAAAAGTATTTATGCCAATCCTGCCATGGTGGGATCTTTGAATAAAGGAAGAGCCCAGGTGATCCTACAATCAAATGAACCTCGAGGAAACAATTACCTACATAGATATGGATATGTTGCTGTGGATGATCTTGTACCTAAGTTGAAAGGTGGTATTGGTCTGTCTTATGAAATAGGAGACCATTTCAGAGAAAACTATGACCAGTATGGGGACGTACTGGACCTGGCTGATGCCTGGCAACACCAAAAAATTAAAATAAACTATAGCCCAAAGGTCTCTATAGGTCCAAATTATACGCTAGCTCCCGGAATAGGATTTCATTATGGAAAAGCTCGTGCTATAGATACAGTATATGGTAGTTGGTGGTCCAGTTCAAAAATTCAAGTCGATTATGAAAAAGGTACCTTTGACTACGGACTACTTTTAAATAATACTCGGGGATATATTGGAGTCACAAGACATACCGCCTTTGACTACGACAATGAGAAAGGAAAAATCTCGCATGGTAAATTCACTACTATGCAACTAGGATACAAATTTCCCCGCTTTATCAATGAAAAACTAACCTTAGAGCTGTCTGCAATTCTCGGGTTCGGGCACATGGTATTTAAGCATTCTATTTATGATCAAATCCTAAATGCGTCTTTTAACTATGATTCCAAATTTTATTTTGGATTTGCGTTTTCCGATGCAATTATGCCTTCTTTCGGGTATAAAAATGATTACTTCAGGATCAATTTCACTTCTAAAACTTTACTGCCAACGAACCCTGCGACCAATGCCTATTATCCCCATGAGCTGATGTTGGAATATTATTTTCATACACCTCGTCAAAAGAAACCAAAGTATTTCAAAAGCCATGAAGAAACTGATAATGGCGAAAAAAGTGTTTCCTTTTATGCTATCTCAGGAATTAACTTTCTAAACCCACCGAATTATATTCTTGAAAGGCTGGCCATCAATGGTAGTTCAGTGGGAGCATCCAGCTATATCATACCTGGAACATATTATGAATCAATACCACAGCCTTCACTAAAAATTGGCGTAAGGAAATCCATAAATCACTTCTTATCTGTCGGAGGAGCTTTCAATATAGACAAGGTAGCTATGAGGGGAAGCTCATTTATTTCTTACTATAACTTCATTGAAGATCAATTGATTTTTTACCGAGGGCAAAAAATTTATAGATGGACTTCATTGGAATTACAACCCCATCTTGGCCTCCGATTGTTTGCATCAAAAAGAATTTCAATGACAGGACTCATCGGATTTCAGGCCGGTGTTGGATTTCGGTCATCGGTCATTGACAGAATAATAGCAAAAGTCGATGATTCAGGAAATCTGGACTCAGACTTTGAACAACAAGGGTTTCCGACAAGTGACGCTAGATATAAAGGAAATGATTTATCTCCATTTACAATAGGCGCACATTATGGCATCGAAGTCTCCTCAAGGCTCACTGAAAAGGTGAACTCCATCATAGAATTACGATCCAACCAATATCTGGGTTCTTCGCTAAAAATCAGGAAACATGATCCAAACAACCATCATGAATCCTTTAGGAAGAACAATGTATTTATTGGTTTCGGCCTGAACTACAAAATCAAATAGATATGAAGTTTAGACTTTTGATTCCTATAATATTCATCTTCTTCAGTACCCTTGGAATATCACAAAACAGGGGAGTCAGTCTTGATGTTGCAACCGTATATGGAGGGTACTTTCAGACCAATTTTCTCTACTTATATCAAAACAATTCGGAGAAAAAATATGAGATGAGCTGCGAAAACAGCGGAAGTGGCTCAAATAGCACCTACTTTCTAAATCCCCCAAGCTTTATTTTATCCTATAACACCTCATTAAACAAGAACATAGCATTGGAAACAGGCTTAGGGCACATCAGGAATGCATATGTGTCTCAAGTCAGTGCTCATTGTAACGCATCAAGCTATCCATATAATTCATTGTGGAGGATTAGCTATGAGGAAACATATAAGTCCGATTATATCATATTGCCAATCAACTTAAAATGGGTTAACGATTTTAATCGGGGGGGAATCAACTTTGTAGGGGGGCTGTACAATTCGGTATTAATTTCTTCTACCGTCACAAGAAAGGTGAGGGATTGGTATGTAACTGACGATGAATACCAAGAACAGTTAGAATCGAATGGCACTTATAATGAGAGTGGGATGAAAACCTATCCTGTTAATAAATTTGACTTTGGTCTTTCCATTGGAACTGAAGTTTACTTTAAGATAGGTAAACACAACCGGCTTAACATTAAAGGACTATTCCGAAAATCATATACCACAGCGCAAAAATTCGAATTTGAAGCTGTCAGGACATCTTATAAATATAGAAACACCTTTGCTTCTCTTTCCATTGGCTGGGAGCGAAGGTTTTAAAAATATTATCTTGCGGCATGCAAGTCATACAAAAGGAATTATCTCTTCGCGCTCGCAGCAGAGGATTTCACCTGGTTACAGATGAAATCATCAATCAGATTCCGGAAATAAATAATATAAAAGCCGGAATGTGTAATGTATTTATCAAACACACATCAGCCAGCCTGACAATTAATGAAAATGCTGACCCAACTGTCAGAGTAGACTTTGAAAGTCATATGAATGAAATGGTGCCTGAGGATATGCCCTATTATAAACACACATTGGAAGGGTCTGATGATATGCCTGCTCATATTAAGGCCTCATTGATGGGGAACTCTGTACAAATACCTATTTCAAATGGAACGCTAAACATGGGTACTTGGCAGGGTATTTATCTTTGTGAACACAGAGACTACGGTGGCTCAAGAAAAGTGGTGATTACTTGCTTTGGAGTGGGCAGTGAATAAATCCCGTTAGCAATCCTGCTCGGGAATGTGTAATTTAAATCCACCTTAACCTACTGAACCTAAAAGATATGAAACGTATTTTTTTGAGTGTTTTATTGCTCACGTTTTCAGTCTCACAATGTCTGTCACAATCGAATAACATAAACAATGTTTGGTACTTCGGTGTTGGTGCCGGGCTCGACTTTAACACTATTGCACCAACCGTCCTAACAAATGGGGCCTTTGATCAGGAAGAGGGAACAGCATCTATTTGCGATGATAGCGGAAACCTTTTGCTGTATACGGGTGGAGATTCGCTGTTCAATAGTAATCATACCCTTGTCCCAAATGGGGCTGGATTAAAGGGGGGATACAGCGCGGTACAATCTTCGATTATAGTCCCTCAACCTGGCAACCCTCACATTTACTATGTGTTTTCGGCTTCTGATATTGAGCCATTTGTAACGGACCCTGGATTCTATTATTCGATCGTAGATATAACTGCAAATGCTGGTCAGGGGGATGTCACTAGTAAGAATAACTATTTGCTCGATTCTTACGAGAAAGTAGCTGCTTGTATAAGCCCAGATAAATCAACCGTTTGGATTGCCACATATGAACTAAACACCGATAAAATAATCATTTATGAACTGACAGCTGCAGGGTTGAATTTAGCTCCTTATGAATTTAATACAGGCACTGTGTTTTCCAATTCACAGTTTTTTCCAAATGATGTAGCCTGGGGTCCAATTAAGTTTACTCCTGATGGAAAAAGACTGATCATATCTACAGGGACATTGGGCAAAAGCATTTTCATGGATTTTAATTCCTGTAGTGGAACATTGTCCAACGCAATCACTATTGAAAATTTTGCTCCATACTCCATGGCATTCTCTCCGGATAGTAAAAAACTCTATTCTGGCAATTATCAGTATGACCTTTGCTCGGGAGATATTACAGCTTCAGCTTACGAATACACCACGATGGGTAGTTCAAATGGCCAATTGGAACTGGGGCCGGACGGAAAAATCTACTATATATCGGACGCCATTTGGTTCGGAATGCCTCAACAGTACGTTTCCGTCATTAACAACCCAAACGATCCTGGGCCTTCTTTGAATTTTGACTATAACTCAATTGATCTCAGTCCTGCCCAGGCACGAGTTGGCTTACCTAATCCTGTCGTAATTGCTGAAAACTGTTTGCCTCAAACCGACTGTACAATTAATATTATAGAAGGATGTTCCGGAGACAGTATCCAGTTTGACCCGGGGGACACTACAGGAATTATAAATGTAGAATGGAACTTTGATGATCCTATTTCAGGACCTAATAATACTTCAACATCTTATTATCCTACCCATTTGTTTAGCTCCTCAGGAACATATAGTGTACGATTGATAAAGGAGACTTCATCAACTCAGGACACTTCTTACATTGATGTTGTTATTAATCCTTTACCTACATTTAATCTTGGAAATGATACTTCCTATTGTGTTGGAAGTGGCGTTTTTATTCAGTCTCCAATAGTAGGAGATAGCTATGAGTGGAATAATGGAACAACAACTGATGGAGTAAATATAACAAGCCCAATGGAACTGATATTAGAAGTAACCTTGGACGGTTGTACAAACTCTGATACCATCAATATTTCTGAAACTCCGATTCCGGTTATCGGACTCCCAGATGAGCATTTTTTATGTAATGGGGATAGTATATTACTTGACGCCACGGTTTCCGGGACAGCTACGTATGCTTGGTCTACGGGAGCAACAACAGCATCTGTATATGCTAAAACTGAGGGGGTTTATAGCGTAGAAGTAATAGCTAATGGTTGTTCAGGAAATGATTCTACATATGTCACCGTACAAGATAGTCCAGAAGTTGACCTAGCGGAGAATATTACCGGTTGCCAGGGACAACCTTTGACTTTGAGTACTGATGCAACCGGAGATATATCATGGAGTACAGGGGAGACAAGTAGCTCGATTGAGGTTTCGGAATCCGGTGATTATTGGGTCCTGGTCTCGAATATATGCGGTAGCAATAGCGATACAACCGTCTTGATTTTTGAAGACTGTAATATCATTATTCCAAATGTATTTACACCAAACATGGATGAACACAACAATGAGTGGGATATCATAGGCCTGGAGGGTTATGACGAGATAAAACTGACGATCTACAACCGTTGGGGGTCTATCGTATACGAATCTTATGGCACCTATATTCCCTGGGATGGTACCCGAAATGGGGAAAATATGCCCATGGCGACTTACTACTACGTCCTTATTCCGGAGCCGGGAGCTGACGTTATTACGGGGTCAGTTACCTTAATTCGATAGAAAGTATAACAATACTGTCCTGATTTTTAAGTTTCGCTTGACATGTTATAAAAAACATGGGAAAACGAGCAAAACTCTCAACAAAGAACGGAATAACAATTCTGTCATCAACCATTCAAATCAATGCTTCAAAGGACCAGGTTTGGTCAGTCATCAGCGAACCAGGTAAAATTGATCAGTTCCATCCATTGGTAAAAAAATCTTTCCTACTGACAGGACAGGTATCAGGTGTAGGTGCTACAAGACAATGTGAACTCTTACCGATGGGAGTGATGAAAGAGACTATAACTGAATGGCAAGAGGGCAGTGGGTTTACCACTCAGGTGATTGGGGGAAAAATGTTACCTCCTTACCGTCAAATGACCGGAACCATTGAACTCAACGAGGCTGGTGGCCGAACTGAAGCCAAATTTACCTTTGCCTACAAACTAAAAGGTGGGATTCTCGGCAAACTCATGAATGCCCTTTTCATCAGGCCACAATTCCGAAAAGCTCCTCCAAAGTATGTTTCAGGACTTAAGGAGTATGTGGAGAAATTATATACGCATCCGACTTCTGATTAATTCTTTCTCCTGAACCGAATCCGTCAGACCCAGAGCGGTTTCAAAAAAAGAAATCGCTTCTGTAACCTTATCGATATGTTGATGCATTATGCCAAGGGCCGTATAATAATGTTGATTGCTTTTTAATTCAGCCTCATTGCTTAGACTTAACAAGTTCTCTATAGCCTGTAGTGGACTTCCGCTATAAAATTCGGCAATACACATATTGAATTTTACAATTGGGCCTGAATCAAGGTTTTCCAGAATTTGGTATTGTTTGTAGATGCTTTGCCAATTGATACTTTCAAACGTATTGGCAATACAATGTTCTGCTGCAATTCCTGCCTGAAGCTGATAAGTATTTACCTCCTCTGAACTAGTTGATTCGTTTAGTAAAATAAGTCCTTCTGCAATCAATGAGAAATCCCATAAGCTCCGGTCCTGTTCCGGCAGAATCTTCATGACACCATGCTCATCAATCCTGCTTTCAAATCGAGCCATGGAGAATAACATTAGGGCATTTAAGGCCTTTGATTCCACTGAATGAGGAAAAGATTTTCTGACCTGCGTTAAAAGTCTCAATGCTTCATAGCACAAGTCTATTCTAATCTTCTTCTCCGGATGGTGTGAATAGTAACCTTCATTGAACAGCAGGTACAGGGTTTTTAAGACATTACCGAGTCGCTCATTTAAATCTTTCTCTGGAATTTCAAACTGTATGGATCCGTCTCTAAATTTTTGCTTAGCCCTATACAATCTTTTATTAACATTAGACTCAGTAGTAAGCAATGCACTTGCAATTTCTGGTACACTCAAACCACATAGTGTTTTGAGAGCCAGGGCAATTTGAGAGTCATTAGGAAGGTTGGGCTCGCAACAAGTAAAGATCATGCGAAGTGTACTATCTTGCTCAATATCATTGTCAGGTTTGAAAAAGTCATCAACGGACCTCCCCAGGTTAGGGGCAACCTTGTTTCGAAAAACCTGATCACGTCTCAATAAATTAATGGCTTTCTTTTTGGCAACATTCATGAGCCAACCTTCCGGATTTTCCGGAATCGAGCCTGCACTCCACTTCTCTACAGCCATCATTAACGCATCCTGAACAATATCTTCTGCTATCTCAACCTCCTTTAAACCAAAGTATCTGACAAGAACAGCCACCATTTTTGCGTAGCTATGACGAAAAAAATTCTCCGCCAACTCATCTCTATCGTATAATTTGTGTGACAAACTATTCTTCAACCATCGGTCTAACGATCATTTCAAAATACTTCAAAAGTGGACATGACCCGGATACTTCTATCGCTGCGTCCAAGGATTCAGCGTGAATAATAATGAACCCGGCAATAATTTCTTTGGCTTCCAGAAAAGGTCCATCTGTTTTGATATTTTCTTTACTAATTATATGAGCCCCTTCACGTCCCAGTCGATTGTCCGAAACAAATCGATCTTGAATTGTATCGACCCACTCCCGATATTCCTCGATTCTCCGTTGTAACTCCTGAGGTGAGTAGTCAAGGGCTCCTTTTCCTTTCAATAAAATCAAATATTGCTTCATAAAAGCGCTTTTTTAAGATAATCATTCAAGGAACTAATTTGACGGAATGTGTCGACAATTACACTGAATAATTGATCCGATTGATAATAATCCTTTAACGGAAGCTCCCTCATTGCGTAAAACTGTTTGTTCGCAACATAGGGTGTTTTTTCCAATGTTGCTTGCAAAGATTTATCCAACCGAATGGCGCGTTCCCCCTTAAGTTCACCAAACAGCTTAGTAAACCCTGGACTATTGACAATTGATATGAACTCATCTGTTTGATTGACGATCAGCAACCTGATTTTCTTTAATTCTGGCCCCTTAATGTTAAACAAACCTCCGCCCACATGTACTTTTTTGGCATCAATCCCGAGATAGTAGGCCGGCAATATGGACCGTTTGCCTCCCGGAGCAAACCCTGCCTTCATAATGGTATTATAAGGTCTTTTATCATTTGAAAACCGGATGTCCCTATTGATTCTAAAAAGCGCATCTTTAGGGTTCTGTGAAATTTCTGGTTCCAATTTCTCCACCTCAGGAACTAGCTGTTCGAGCAAGTTGAGAAAAGGATTCTTAACAGATCGTTCATAGTCCTGCTTGTTCTCATGAAACCACTCCTTGTTATTGTTCTTTTCAAGTCCTTGAAAAAACTTTGAATATTCTTCTCTGATCATGACAATTGCTTTTTTAGGTGTGATAGTGCCTGTTCTGCAAATGGAATCCACAGCTCCTTTTCGGTAAAGGGTACTTCAAACCACCCGTGAAGTGGCGCTCGGTTTTTAAATGGGTTAAACACACATACCTCCCGTCCGACACTGTCCGGATCAAAGTCCTTACCCAGTTTAAATACCATTTTCTTTTTCCTCGAAAAGAAAGCAAATACATTTTCCTTGTAAGTAATAGCCTCAGAACTCATCATCTTACCAGGCTTAATCGCTGATTCCTTCAGACAGAAATCCGTTCTGATTTTCTTAAAAAGTTGTTCTTCCATGTGACTTTTACCTGATGTCAATCGGGGATTTGAAAATAGGACACCATGGCATAATTTTTGGTATTCCAATACTGATTTTTAACCTACCTGGGAACCTATGAGATCACTCATTATAACACTGCTATTAGCAATCAGCGCGAATTACTTAAAAGCACAGCCGAACTGGAATCAGAAAAACGGCTTTTACTTTCCTCTTCACGTTTTTGTTCACGATAATTCCCGACCCGCTTTCGAGACAGGAATTGAATATGAAAACTGGATGAATGATAAATTCAGTATATCTGGCGCGATTTTGATGGGGCCCCAATATTTCAGAGTATCTCCAGGTATCTGGGGATATGCTATGCTGAATTCTGATTGGTCTCATCTGATGCTGATTGAAAAGATTGGTTTGTTCTCCGCTTCGGTGTTCATGCTCCAGTTTACGGAAGCCGTCTATTATAATATTAACCTGAGTGGTCTTTTCAAAAACACTTATCTGAGTCCATATATAAGCGGAAGAAGATTAGAATTTATTACGGACACCAAACCATGGAAAGATTGGATTCCAATAGGAGGAGCAGGACTAAAATATCGTTGCTACATCAAGAAAAAGTTTCAGATAGCCGTCTTCGGAGAGATGAATTATCATCCTACTATCCCAAACTTTGTTCCAGTCGTTGGTATGACTGCAGGATGGAGTTTCAGATAGCAGGGTAACTCATTATCCATCTAGTGATGAATCATCACCTTCTTCATTCCAAATTTAGTGTCTGTATGCGCGATTAATACATAATCACCATTTTTAGAGAAGACACATCAATATAGTCATTCAAGGCACCGAAGGTCCCTTACTATATTTTATTTAGTTGTCTTTATTTCTTTTTGATAATCAATCGACCAAGAAGCAATCCCAATACCAATGGAACAACTCCGATTACCAAAATAGCGGTAATCCAACCCATTGCAGTGAGTGAATAGGTGTAACATTGGTCGTAACCATCTTCAAGATAGGCGAGTGATATTGTGTCCCTGGCAATACCTCGGAATTGAGGATCATCACAATATTCACCCGAAGTATTTAATGTTGAAGTAGCAGAAAAAAAGTCTGCGTGGCTGTTTGCCAACAAGAAGTAGATACCAACGCCTAGTACTACACCAATTAGCAATCCTACAATTTTTCGTTTGTCCATAACCAATAAAAATTTTGAGTTAATTAATAATCTGTAATGGGTAGTTATACGAAACGAATCTCAGGTTGTTGTCGGTGTTGGACGCATACCTTAATTACAGCAATCGCATTTAGTACAATCACATTGATCACATGGACAATTGGCGGTCTTACAATTCACGCAATTACACTTGGTGCATTCGCAGTTGGTACAGGTACAGTTGTTCATAATACTTCTTTTTTTGATTGGACGCTTACTATAATATAATCAAAATGAAGCAGATTTTAATGATAAATTTCAATCTTTCGGATGCTGGTATATCCTTCTTCCAGTATGACTAATACATATTGTCCATCCATTATACCTGACAATTCTATGAATTCATCAATGACACCTTGTTGAACCATCTGACCCGTGAGATCATACAAGCGGTAATTGGCTCCGGTCTTATGATAATTAGTTACATAGATACGCTCACTCGCTGGATTCGGATAGGCAACCAGGCTAATATTGTCCTCTACTTCAAGTGATGTAACGGTAGTTTCTCCTGCGAGTATCTCATCATTGGACACAGTATTGTATCCATAAGACTCAATAATCAGGGTATCATTGGTTTCGTTGCAACTTAGTTTTACCCAACCATAGTAAGAATGAGCTCCTGAAACAATTTTTACTCCCAGGTACTTAAATCCAACATTTTTGAAGTGAGCACCATCATGAAATGTTCCTAATACCCCGTTTCCTGTATTATAGTATCCACTCATGGTTTCTCCCTGATCAAATGCATCAGGGTATCCAAAAGTTGAGTTATCCAGAAACTCAGAGTTTCCTAGTGTCACTACCCTTGCCCCATATACATCCGGTGACAACTCAAGTATTTCGAATAAAAAATCATCATTCGAATCCCCATCAAAGTCATATGATATCTGACCAACCCCTTTGATGGTATCGTGGAGTGCATTAGTAGTGATTTGCGCAGTTAGTTGATTCGCGCAATTGAATAATAACCCTAAGAGTATTGCTCTCCCAGGTAAATTAAATAGTTTTTTCATGGTATATAAGTTTTAATCCGTCAATGGATTGTTAGACATATTAGTATACCATAAAGTTGTGCGGGAAATGAAAAAAGATTGATTGACAAAAGTCAAGAAACAACCATCTCCCTGAAAATTACTCAATCTTTTGAACCTTAAAAGTACCACTCTCTTCCAATATGAGTAGATACAATCCTTGTGGGTAATCAGTAAGGTCGCATTTATATGAAAAGCCGGATTCCATTTTTCTCCCATCAGAGTTAATGAGTATATAATTCTGAGCTTGTCGCCAGTTTAACTCACCTGTGGTTGGGTTGGGATAAACACTCAATTGATCCTGGTACGCGTGCTGCAGCCCTGTAATAAGTCCTTCATCTATCACTCCATCACAATTATCATCTAGGTCATTTAAGGTTTCGGTAGCTGCAGGATTAATAGTACTCAGCGTATCGTTACAATCAGTAGAATCCAACACATAGCCAGTAGGCTGATCACATTGAACAAGTATGGCGTTAATGTCTCCATATCCATCATTGTCCAAATCCTGAAACCATTTCGTATCAGGGTGGTACCCGGCATCGCAATCATTACAATCATCCAAAAAATGATAACCATCTTCATCAAAGTCGCTTCCGTAGTACCATTCGATGAGAGAATCTATCTGAGCAATTATACTATCGTATTGAGCTTCCCAATTGTTATATGCATCCTGGAATTCATCATAATCCTGACTTGAAGAACTTGTAGGAGCCAAACTGTTATAATAAGGCTCAAATTCCTCTTGCGAGTCTGGTATAAAATTTCGGATACCTATAAGTCTTTCGTAAATTTCTTTGCTTCTGGGATATCCCATTACATCATCCATAATTGTATCGTTGGGTATGTGTCCCCAAAAATGGAATAAAGGTGCTGCATTCACGTTCAGGCCTCGACATGCCGCCAATATCAATTCATCATTAGTTATTATGTTTTCGTCCGGATCATTAACCTGACCTCCCATCGCAGTCCATTCATCGTAAAAGACTTTGTTAACTAAACCCAGAGAATCCCAACCAAACAACACTCCGAGGTCAATATATTTGGAATAGCCTCGTTGTTGGTACTGGCGTTGTATTTTTTCCATTTCAAGGTTTTGAACAAAGTTATCTTTAATCACCCACGAGATAATAGCTTCGTCTCTTGTTTGATAACCGCGCTCAGAGTATTTCATAGCACTGTCCAATGGCATGCCCAGCCCTACATGGTTGGTCACTACATAGGCTACCTCCACGATGCATTCAATTTCCCACGGTACGGTTGGTAAACTTGTATGATGAGACATCTCATGCCAATAGGTGGCTTTATCATCTTTTATGGCATTTTCATAGTCAAGAATGTTCATCATGTTAACTCCAGCAACGTCTACCCAAAAATCTGTAATAAATGGTGCCGTACCCCAAGTTAGTACCATTGGATAGCCTCCTGCAAGGGTGTTCCATTTACTCATTTTATCAATTACCAAATGTTCCGCTTTATGCAAAGGCGCGGGTCTACCATTGTATAACTGGTATGCTTCCCACATATCATCCCAGGTATCGACAGTCTCAACAATGTCATCTCTTTTAAAAAAGGCTATTGGGGCTGTATACATAAAATTATCCGTCTCCACTTCAGCCCAAAGCACATGTTCTGTGGCCACAAGTCCTTCAAAATCAGCAATGTCGGTCACATTGATACTGTTCTTTGCATAATAAGGAAACTTGACCGCACCAGAAACCTCCAGGTCCACTTGACCAAGATCAGTGCCTTCCGGTATATAAATATAAAGACCTCCACCGAGTGGATTTGTTACAAAAACGGTATCATCATCTATTGGAAACTCCTGTACAAGCCTCGGGAATCTACGAATCCCACTGGTTAATTTTCCACTTACATCGTGTGTATGGACACCCACACCAACCTGGGCGCCTATATTAATCAATTCTTCAGGCACTACAAGCCTGACCAACTCTCCGGGGGCAACATAGCAACCCGTTCCTCTTCTGGCATATGCACCATAATCCGGATCTAGTATTTTTAAGTTATAACCTGGGTCGGCAAGGTAGGTCCCATTGATAGAAATAATCTGATTATCCAATCTACTCGCTGAATCAGAAACAGGCCCCGGAAAGTTCTGATGAGTGGCGAAAATCAGACCTTCTAGTTGATTCAAGTTTTCCGCTGTATAATAATTGTCAAATACATCTAATTGTAAATTCAACTGAATCCATCCAAACTCATCGTAGTAAGAATAAAAATCTACATTATTATCATGACTGAAAAGAGGGTCATAAACGGATTCATAGGCCATAAAGTAAGCATCTATAATGGCTTTAGATGACAGATAATTGTCTTTGAAGTTAAGAAGGGCATCTGAGGTGTAGGCTGTAATCTCCTCATCTGTCAAGAGATGGGTACCAGTTAAGTGGTCTGTTAACTTCTCAAGTGCCGTTTGAAAAACTGCTTCATCTGACTCAGGTAGTTGATTGTAAATTTTAAAATCATCCACAATCAAATCACCAGAGTAGTCGTTATTATAATTTTCATTTGGACTTAAGTGGTTGCTACTTAACCCTTGGTGATAACCCAAGTGAACCTGATTATGTTGAAGACTGTTACCACTTCCAGCCGAATTAGTAATAAAACTCTGTGTATCAAAGTCCTCTAAATTTACCTTGGAGTAATATGTTGAGCTAGATATCTCGTAATATTCCTCATCTAAATTGAGCGTAAAGGTTAAATTAACCCATTCGTTGAGGTCGATATAAAACAATCCCTTATTAATATTAAAATTGGCTCTATCATTCATATTTAGACTCAACCGGGCGGTACTGTCTGTGCTCTTATTGGCCCTGATGTGATAATATGGACCTGTGTTCGTGCCACTTCTCTTATGACTAATCAGCACCCGATCACCATCACCACTTCCCCAATCAGTGATCATAAAAGTCAATTTATAAACTACGATGTTTGAAGAAAAAATTGAATCTGTAACCTCTAAAGGGAACCGAAATCCCATTGAACTATCAAGGTGAATTGCCTGATCACTTATTCCGGAAGTATAATTAATTAAAGAATCACCACCCTCATCCTCAAATACCAAGAATGCTCCATTCAGTGCGTTTGCTGCATTTGCAGTGTTTCCGTTAAAATCCAGATCAATAATCTGGGCCCATCCATTTGATATTTGAACCGATAAAAGGAAGGATACTAGTAATATGTTGTTTCTCATCTCACATGATTATTTAAGTAATGAATAAATAATCTTGTTCGCTCGCCTTGCTATATAACAACATAATACGATAAAACCCTAAGCATGGCTGCGTTTCTACAAACTGGAATTGCGATTAATCTGGATAGAACGCAGAGAAACTTGCCTGAAAAGGCATGGAATACAGTCAGAAAAAATAATTAATAGTCTCGAGGTTAGGCTTAAGGATTATATTCAAAAAAACCTTATTTACTTATAACCTCGGACTTATGAATTTTGTAAAGTTCTTCATTCTTGGGATAGCTATGTCCCTCTCACTTAACATATACGGTCAGTGCAACAAAGATTTCGAACTATTCTGGGCCGATGAATTTGACTCGACAGCTGTTAATACCAACTATTGGACACTCACGGATGCCGGTGGTGGATTTGGCAACCAGGAGATACAATACTATCAGCCAGAAAACGCAACGGTATCTGATGGTTTGTTGCACATAAAGATGGCGGAAGAGACTGTAATAGATGGTTCAACCACTTACAATTATACTTCGGCCAAACTCTGGACTAATCAGAAAATCACTTTTGAATACGGTAGGATAGAATCAAGAATCAAAATGCCGGATGCTGTGGGTTCCTGGCCCGCTTTCTGGATGTTGGGTGCTAACTATAACTCTATCGGTTGGCCATTATGTGGTGAAATAGATGTAATGGAATGGGTCGGCCGGGGACCAAATGTAGCCACCGGAAGTATATTTTTTGAAGGCACCTGGCCTGATAATCACTTAAGCACTCCTTATCAGATTCCGGCAGGTGGCTCATACATAGATGAGTTCCATATTTTTGCCATAGAATGGGAACCTAATGAAATTCGTTATTATGTCGACAGCAATCACTATGCGACTTATACGGATAATAGTATCGCTCCGAAGGATTGGCTGTTCAACCATGACTTTTTTCTGATTTTAAACTGTGCCGTGGGTGGCACCGGGGGAGGAAATATAATTGACTTTGTTTCTCCACAGTTTATGGAAGTGGATTATGTAAGGGTTTACTCTTTGCCTGCCACGGCCGATTCCATTTTCATTGAAGGGCCTACCAATGTATTGGAAAATAGTACCGATGAAATTTATAAGACTACCTACTTCCCTAATACGACTTACGATTGGATGGTTCCAAATGGTGCCACAATGACGGAGGGTGTTGGAACTCATGAAATTTCAGTAGATTTTGGTACGGAAGGTGGAGTTGTAAAAGTTATTGCTACTAATACCTGTGGAACATTAACTGATTCGCTAGAGGTCACTATACAGGAAGATAATTGTACGATAGTATATGATGATTTTGACTCAATAAGAAATGTTGAGTATGAGTCGACAGGTGTACTTACCGATAGTGTTGAGAACCCAGCACCAGACAGTGTAAATTCATCAGCACTTGTTGCCAGATATGAGCGAAGTGAAGAGGAAGTTTATGACGTTCTTTCAATTAAGAATATTGCACTGGAGAGTGCTTTGGTGTACGAAGATGATAGTCGTGTGCTGTACATGGATGTACTGACGAGCGCACCTATCGGCACACAAATAACCTTACAATTAGAAAGTAGCGCTCTAAATAGTGGGGCATACCCTCAAGGTAGAAGGAGCTCGTACATCGGATATGTCCATAAGCAAGACGCCTGGCATACCATCCGTTTTTACTTCGATCAGGTTATTAGTACAAGTACGCAACCTGAGGAAGTTGATTATATTGCTGTGCTGTTTGATCCGGGAAACACTTCCTCTGACACCTATTACATAGATAATTTAATTAGACTCAAAGAAGATGCCTTGTGTGATCCACTGCCAACTGGTATTCATGAATCTGTGACTGATGATCCACTCACAGTATATCCAAATCCGGTAAGTAAAACACTGCATCTAAATCAAGAATTTGCACAACATCAATTCTCCATTTTCAATGTATTAGGTGAAAAAGTTATGGTTACCTGCGAAACTGTAATTGATGTAAGAAGCCTGAAACCAGGGGTATACGTACTTAAAAACGAGAGACAGGCAGTGACTTTTGTTAAACAATGATTGGACAACATATATAAAAAAAGCCCCTTCAAATTGAAGAGGTCAGTGAGCAAAAAATCAAGACCGTAAAAAATATCCGCCAGGACACGGCCGAAAAATCTTTAGTTTAAAAAATTACTGTGTTAAATATTACTGTGTTCATAATTGGTTGTGTTTGTTGATATAAATATACGCAGCTTCCAGCCTTCAAAACACCCGTATTTAGTCTACTAAAAGATGGAGAGGATAAGCGATCAGATTACTGAGTAAACGATTGCCCATCCTCCTGTTATATTTTATAGTATTCGTTATTTACTGGATATCAATACCTTGTCCAGCGAATGTTTTCCAGCTCCACTTATCACCAGACTGGCCGCCATTCCTATCCAAAGTAAAAAGTACTCATATCCTTCTCCTGCTTGGTTTCCAAACCAATTCATGAAGAACCCGTTTCCAATGTGCGCGGTGAAAATGATACCGATTGCCAGTCCTATATAGCTTATTGCTATCAATCTTGTACCAATTCCCAGCATGAGAGCTATTGCTCCGATGGACTCAAGAATGATAGTAAGAAAACCTACAGTCCAGGGTAATCCAGCGGACTGTGTCATATAATCCATAGTGCCAGAGAAACCATAGCCACCAAACCAACCGAGCAACTTCTGCGCACCATGAGGAAAAACTACTAGTCCCAACATAATACGAATAGCAACAGGAGCATATGAATCTGAAGTATTGAATATTAACTTTTTCATGACCAATCAATTAAGCGTTGTAATAGAATTTTTCTTTGACGATTTTACCGTCTTTCCACTCCTGCACGGAAATCTGAGTGTAATTTCTGACGCCCCAATCTTTGTGAGTATAATCGTAATGCCACTCTACCATCGTCACATTATTGCCTATGGTAACTTTGAGCGGTTTGGCACTTCTGAACTCAGTTATACTTTGGAAAAATTCTTCTTCACGCTTACGATTAGATGCCTTACCTACAGTAGGTTCATTCTCGTTCTCTGCCATGACAACATCGTCATCATAATATTTTTCAAAAGCCTCGAGAGCTTTTCCTTGAAGGATTAGATCATTCAGGTCGGTTATTTTTTCTAATAGCTTTGACATATACTTTGTATTTAAATGTTTGAATGATACAAAGCTCACCAAAGCTGTGCTCGAAAAAATTCAGCTAGGAGTAAAAAAAATGTTAATCTAGTTTAACAAAAATTATCCCTCCGTTATCAATTCTGCTCTGATTTTACTTAGAAATTGCTTGGTGATACCAAGATAAGAGGCTACAAGGTATTGAGGGACTCTTTGTTCGATATCGGGATACTGCTTTTGGAAAAGTAAGTATCTCTGCTTTGCAGACATACTAAAATTACGAACGAGCCTTTGCTGGGAGGCTACATATGCTTTCTGCACAATAATCCTGAAAAAGCGCTCTAATTGTGGGATCTCAACAAATAATTGCTCTAGCTGTTCATAACCAAACTGAGCTACTTTCGTCTGCTCAAGACATTGTACATTAAAGTCAGCGGGCTGCTGATTGACAAAGCTACCCATATCTGCAGTCCACCAGTTTTCTATAGCAAACATGACCACATGCTCATTACCCTCTTGATCAAGAAAGAAGGTTTTGGCGCAGCCTGATAATACAAAACTCTCATCTTTACAGATATCACCCTGCTGCACTATGAACTGCCCCCTCAGGTAGGTTCTAATCTTTATCTTCTCTGTCAACAGCAGAACTTCTGATTTACTAAGCTCTACATATCTTGTAATATAATCTATTAGGGGTTTTAGCTCCATTAAAAACTCTTCTTGATCTATTTTGAAATTTGTTTTTTCAATTCATAGATATCAGTTCTGCGGTCTTTCAAGTTCCTTACACTACCAAATTCGTGTAACTCTCTTAGAAGAGAAACGTCAACATCAGCAATTAATATCATTTCCGTATTGGGTGTAGCTTCAGCTTTAATTCCATTGGGAGAAAAGGCAAAATCACATGGAGTAAATACCATCGATTGGGCAAACTGAATGTCCATATTATGCACGTTGGGTAGATTGCCTACACTCCCGGCAATAGCTACATAACATTCATTTTCAATGGCCCTGGCCTGGGAGCAATTCCGTACTCGGGAATATCCGTTTTGAGTGTCGGTAAGAAAAGGTACAAAGAGAATATCCATACCTTCATCAGCCAGGAGACGACTTAATTCAGGGAACTCGGAGTCATAGCAAATGAGCACCCCGATTTTCCCACAGTCGGTGTCGAATACCTTGAGTTCGTTACCTCCCTGCATACCCCATACCTTGGCTTCATCGGGGGTTACATGGATTTTTTCATATCGTTCTACAGTGCCATCCCTTTTGCACAAATAGCCAACATTATACAGACGCCCATCCTTCAACTCCGGCATGCTGCCTGTGATGATATTAATATTGTATGAAATGGAGAAATTTGAAAACTCCTGGACAATTTCCTCTGTATGTTTAGCAAGCTCCCTGATTGCCTCAGCCTCGGATAGTTGATTGTTCTTTGCCATTAACGGGGCATTAAAGAACTCGGGAAACAAAGCGAAGTCCGATCGATAGCCAGATACAGCATCAATAAAGTATTCAGCTTGTTGCATGAGGCTTTTCACATCATCATATGGCCGCATTTGCCATTGGATTAACCCTAGGCGCACAACTGTTTTTTGTGTGGTTGCCTTCTTATTTGGCTTTTCATAATAAATATTGTCCCACTCGAGCAATACGGCAAACTCGTTCGAATCCTCGTCTCCTTCAAGGTACCCTTTTAGTATTTTGGAGGGATGAAAATCGTTGGCTATCTGAAAGCTAAGTACAGGGTCGTAGATCTCTTTCCTTCTTACTTTTTCTATATACTCCTTCGGTGTAAGGTCATCGGCATACTTGTGATAATTTGGTATGCGACCTCCAAAGGCAATTCCTTTTAAATTAAGTTTTTCACAAAGCTCTTTTCGGTAATCATACAATCTCCTTCCCAGCCTAAGTCCTCTGAATTCCGGTTTGATGAAGATGTCAATTCCGTATAGAATATCTCCGTCAGAGCTATGCGAATCGAAGGTATAATCAGCAGTAACTTCCCGATAAGTGTGATGATTGTCGTATTTATAGTAATCAACGATAATTGATAAGGCACAACCAGCTATTTCATCATTGACTTTTATTACTACTTGTCCCTCAGGAAATTTTTCCAACAAGGCTTGAATATGATGTTCCTTCCAGTAAGCATCAGGCATACTACTATAAGCCGTCACCATTACATCTTTCAATGCCAGATAGTCCTCAAACTGTAGGTACTGGAGTTCTATTTTTTCAATTTCGTTGGGGTTCATCTCTTTAATTCTGATTCAAATAAATATAAGTATAAAAACACCATTACAAACTTATTCAGCTTTGGATAATTTTGGGCAAAAAAAAGCCCCTTCCAGTGAAGAGGTTATTGAGCGAAAAAATAAGACCGTAAAAAATATCCGCCAGGACACGGTCAAAAAATTTGAAACTTTTAGCTTAAAAAATGACTCTGTTAAATATTATAGTTTTCATTGTTTCTGTTTTTACTTATGTAAATATACGGTAGATACTAGGGCCGAAACAGGGGCAATTAGCCTGTAAAGAAGTATTAGGGATAAACGATAGGTATTATTGAGGGAACGATTTCTGGAATTGAGGGCATAATACACACTTTCTGTCATCCTGACGTCAGGAAGGGTCTGAAAAGGGATTTATTCGACAATTTAGATTCTTCGTCCCTCAGAATGACAAATTGTCTTTCATTTGGCTGCCTTCCTTATTTTGAGTGCTTCCTGATTTTCTTTCTTAGCCGGATGCCTTAAAGCATGGCGTATGACCCACTTCAATTCGGCTGATGCTCCAACTAACCAATTTCTGCAGAGCTCCAATGCAATATCCAGATTGTCTTTCGCTATGTCGCCAACGTGATTCGCTACGCTCCTTCGAACATATAAATCCGGATCGTTTTTGAGCTGTTCCAGAATGGGTATTACGGGACTCGGGTCATTTGCAAAAGAAGGCAACTTCATGGCCCAGGGTAGTCTTGGCCTCGTTCCTTCTGAGCATAACCTTCGTACGTGTGGGCTTTCATCGTACACCCATTTATAAAGCACTTCCAATGTTCTTTTTTCATCATGGAGCAAAAAATGGCGTATTGAAAACTCGCAGGTGAATCGTTGGGTAAGTTCGTATTGAGCCTTCATGGAAAGGTCAAAGTGATCAAGTCCATATTTAGCAACATAGTTACAATGAGGCATATAAAACATGACAGCCAATCCATTTCCTTCGGTATTCTCCAATGGTGGGGTCAGAGATTTTAAAATAATATCAATGGCCTCAGAATAGTCCCTTGGTAAATACTTGTACATGACCTCAGCAAGATGTTGGCCTCTTTGAGTCAAACTTAAAGGCTCTATATCCTTCATTGCCTCCTGGGTAAACCCTGCTTTATCAAAAGACGGATGTACAATTTGAAGATTTGTGCTCAATTGATCCACCACCGGTTGATCAATTACCATTTTAAGAGGCACTCCCTTTTCAATGGTTCCAGGTGCCGGTGGTATTTGGGGTTGTTCTTTCAGGGTAGTTTTACTTTGATCAGACATTGAAGAACTACTCTTATTTATCGTTATCAAAGTAAGAAAGGGCGCCAGAAGGACATTTACTTACCTGTGCCTTTAACTCTTCAGTTGTCGCATTATCTATCTTGATCCATGGCTTTTCCCTGGGGTTATAGACACCAGGCAGCATCCTGACACATACTCCAGAGTGGGTGCACCTATGTGGCTGCCATACTATGGTTATTTCACCATTGGTATATTCTTTCTTAATTTCAGACATTACAAGCTGTATTGTATACTAAAGATTAATATACAAAACGATTTGTAAGCATTTTCAGTTCAGGTTATAATATGCTAACTATTCCACTACTATCCTTTTAACTGCTGTTATCCCTCTGACATCTGTGATGCAAATATTATATACTCCTGGAGTAAGGCCTGAAACATCTATTCTATCCCCAACATTCTCAGAGTACACCTGGTTTCCGTGTACATCAAGCATTTTAACAATGGCTAGGTCCTTTTCAGAATTCACTTCTATGAGATCTGATGAGGGGTTTCCCTACTTGAATATATTTTGATTACTTTCATCTTCTTAGTAGTATTAACCATCACAAAATCAATATTCTACAGTGAAAAGTATATTAATACTACCTCTTTTAGTCCTGTCTGTATTTACAATGGCGCAGGACAATGATCATCCACTTTTTGAATTCAGCACCAATACCCATAATAAGTACTGGAATACCGATACTGAAAATCAGGATATATCCCTGCTGACATATTTTGCAGGTATCAAATATCAACCAATTGGTGTCCCACGAGACCCATTAAATCTTTCAGTCGTAATTGATCGAAGTGGATCTATGGAGGGAATAAAGCTTGAAAAAACTTTAGAAGCGGTGCAACGGCTCATTGACAGGTTACAGCCCAACGACTTTATTTCTATCGTTGCCTATGATACAGAAGTAGAAGTAATCGCAGAGCCAACCCCAGTCCTTGAAAGAAAATTATTAAAAACTAAGGTTCAAAAAATAAAAAGCGATGGATCTACTAATCTGAGCGGAGGATTGGAAAAGGGGTATGAATTAGTTTCACAGCTAAAGAAAAGGCAAAAAGATTCAAGATTCACTAATCGGGTTATCCTTCTCTCTGATGGTTTGGCCAATGTCGGCATAGTTGATCCAAAGGCCTTGCAGCAACTAGCAAAAAGAATGTTGAATTCGGAGAATATTTCGTTGAGTACTTTAGGCGTTGGAGCTGATTACAACGAAGACCTGATGACTGATCTTGCCATAGCAGGCACGGGTAACTATCATTTTATTGAATCTGGCTCAGATATTCCTAAAATTTTTGATGAAGAGTTGGATCAAATGTCATACCTGATCGCTAGAGATGTTAAAGTAGATATCACTTTTCCATCAGAAGCTGTTGAAATAAGACAAGTCTATCTATTCAATTATGACCTTGTAGATGGGAACACAATAAGATTCAACTTGAATGAAATATATAGTGAGAATGAAAAAGCGCTTCTTACAGATTTCAGAGTAAAACCTGGCCATAACGGTCCAATCAAATTCTCCGCTAAACTATCTTATCAGAACGTTATTGGAAAAAAAGAAAAGATCGAAGAAAAGGCACAAACAGTGATCACACCGACTGACGATGAGAAACTCATCCGTGACAATGATGTACAGTTTGCACACTTAGGTAGGTCTTTGATGTTGAGTGGAGAATTTTTTAAAAGAGCCACTGATGCAGCTAAAGATCGTAGATTTGAAGAGTCTGAAGATTTGGTTGAGTTAGGCATAGAGGTAATTGATCAATACTCTTCAAAGTTTGGTAAACATACCTTCCTGGAGGATATGAAGAATCAGCTGAAGGAGTACAAAAAGGAGTTAAAAGTAATGCAAAAGAAACCAAAGAAGGGCTTCAATCTCTTCATCAAAAAATTTGGAAGTCTACGACATGGTAAGGTAATTTGTCCTAAATTCAGATAGATTTATGTTGATACTGGCACAGATTGTTTATCCTTTATTATAAGCCACAGAAGTTGAACCAATAGAGGTAGCATATAGGCAACAGCAGTATTGATTATTTCAAATACCAGCTCTTCATCCGTTGATCTCAATTTTAGAATAAACCCTCTAGCTAAGAATAAGATTATATTAACTAATAGTTCGAGTCAAATAAACTGCACTATCTGGACATAAATCCTTAAACTCATTTGTAGTCAGGATGGTTTCAGGAGCTCTGTTCCTGGAAGCAATAACAAAGCCTTGCTTCAGAAAATATTCCTTGGCGGTTGTTGTAAGCAAATGTAATTGTAGGATTCCCTCCATTTGACATTGCCGTATCAATTCATTGAGTAGATCGGTACCGACTCCCTGATTTTTGAAGGGCTCATCCACCACGAATGATCTTACGAGGGCATCACTTCCGTATTTTTCAATTCCTATGCATGCAATTACTTTTCCCTCAGACTTTCGGGTAATAAAATCGATCGACCCTGAATCCAGATCAGAAGTAGGTAGTTTATTATCTTCCAATAATTGTTTGATCTGTACACGAGTGGTCTTCATCTCTTCAGGAGCTAGTGCTGAGTACAATTTTCATTATAGTACCTGGCTACTTCAACGGCCCGTTTAATTTCTCCGGCCGTAATCTTATCAACCAATTTGGGACAATCACTAAAATATGCTGCGAGTTTCTTTTTCTTCAGACCTAAGATGCCTTGATTGGCACGCTGCAGCATATCTTCTCCTTTCTTTTGGAATAACTCAAATCCTCCGATAGCAATATCATCACCATCGACAAATTCTTTGGTATAGCAAGTCACCTCTCCTTTTACCTGTACCCGTAAAAAGACTTTATTACCCAACCCATATTTTGACATATACCGCATATTGAAGGGAATGCCTTCTTCTGAAAACCACTTGGACTCAAATTGCACTCCCTCCACTGAATACCCTTGAAGATCATAGGCGTCATATTTTTTTCTCTTTGAATCAGCTGATTTGAATCTTATTTTTCTGTAAAGCCTTCCTTGATTGGTATTTCTATCCATTATTGTCCCTCGAAGCGTGTCACCATTGTTCATTACGACATAGCCTGACAAATAGCGGTTTTGGGCAAAACTATTGATTGATAAGGTTAGAGAAATAGAAAATAAAAGTAAGTGAGTAGTCATATGACTGAATATAGGAATTTTCAGTTTACTAAACTTCTTCAGACAGGCTCCATCAAACAAGACCAGTGGATATTTTGAATAACTAAGGAAAATCCTGACGACCAACAATGGTCATAATATCGACCGAGTCTCCAGTCAACTTATAATATATACTATCCGAGCCACAAATGCATCTACGATATCCTGGCTTTATATAATCTATGGCTTCAAATGATAGAGGATTTTGTGCAATAATTTCGAAATAGTTAAAGAAAGAATAGTAATACTTATCGGCTTGTTTCACCCCAAACTGTTCCACTCCATATTGATGAATTCTGATCAAGTCTTCTTTGGCAACTTTACTTAACCGGTATTTAGCCATTCAACCTAGACTTTGACTCAGCAAGAATATCATCTTTATTATCGTTTGTGAAGCCACTTTTTTCGGCTTTCTCAAGCTTCATTCTAATATAGTCAATGTGCTGCTCCTGCTTTCTGGCTTGACGGATGAGTTCGTTGACAAGTTCGCTTTTACTTGCATACTCCTTACTATTAACCTGGGCTTTCAACCACTCATCATTTGGTTCTGTTAAAGAAATACTCTGTCTGGCCATAATAATAAGTTTTTGTGGTGCAATATTACACCAAAATAAGAAATATTATCGTGACAATCAAGCCAAAGGGTATGTCAAAGCGTAGCCTTCCCTAAACCTCTTTTTGTTCATTTTTTCCAATGTCGATCATTTTGTTGACGCCAACAAAATGGTCATCAATGCGCTCTCCGGAATTTTCACAAGATTTCGATGCTTTTTGAATTGAGTTAGTGAAGTTCCTCCATTCCTTATATCCGAATATTTCTTGCAAATCCCTCGCACTTCAACATTCCAGCCCATCAAGGTCATAGCAAGCCTCTTCAAACTTATCGAACAACTCGTTAATCAATTCTTTTTTCATATACTTAAATATAGCCAATCCCTTAAAACAAAAAAGCCCATCCCAACCGGGACAGGCTCAATACTTTATCTATATCTCCAAGGCTAGTTGACCTTCATCGCAGGAGCGGAAGATTCAATGGCTTTATTTGGTGCCTTTGGCATACCATCCAAAGCTAATTGAGACACTTCTTTTCTCTCTAATGAAGAATGGCCTTCAAGGAATTCATCTACGTTATAAGCACACTCTCTTCCTTCAGAAATCGCCCACACAACCAATGATTGTCCTCTTCTCATATCTCCACAGGCAAATACTTTGTCTTTGATTGTTTTGTAATCTTCAGTGCTTGCTTTTACGTTACCTCTCTCATCATACTCAAGACCCAGGTCATTGAGCAATCCTTCCTGTTGCGGATGAAGGAAACCAATGGCCAATAATGCAAGATCACAATCAATCTCAAATTCTGTTCCCGGTAGTTCTTCCCACTTTGGTTTCTTACCGGGCTCCGGCTCACTCCAGCCCATCTCCGCTAATTTGATGGCTTTCAGCTTACCGTTTTCATCACCGATAAACTCTTTGGTAAACAATGCCCACTTTCTCTCGCATCCTTCCTCATGAGAGGTAGATGTACGCAGGGTCATTGGCCACTGCGGCCAGGGCATATTAATCGTTCTGTCTTGCGGAGGTCTTTCCAATAGCTCTATCTGAGTAATAGATTTCGCTCCGTGTCTGTTGGATGTACCCACACAATCCGAACCGGTATCTCCACCACCAATTACCACTACATTTTTATCAGTAGCAAATAGCTCCTGGGTTACAGGTTCTCCTTTGTGGTTTTTCAAATCTGTCTTTCCTGAAACCCTACCGTTTTGTTGCGAAAGAAATTCCATTGCGAAATGTACTCCATCCAGGTCTCTTCCTTTAATAGGAATATCTCTTGGCACTGTTGAGCCACCTGCTAATACAATCGCGTCAAATTCTTTATCCAGCTGCTCGGCAGTCACATCAACTCCCACATTGGTGTTGGTTTTGAATACCACACCTTCTTCCTCCATTAGTTTAGCTCTGCGCTCTACTACCCATTTTTCAAGCTTAAAGTCAGGAATGCCATATCTTAATAATCCACCAACTTCATCTGCACGTTCAAATACAGTCACATTGTGTCCTGCTTTATTCAACTGAGCGGCAGCAGCTAATCCGGCAGGACCGGACCCTACCACAGCTACCTTCTTGTCAGTTCTATTAGCCGGAGGATTGGCTTTTATCAATCCAAGCTCATACGCTTTCTCAACAATCGTCTTTTCAATAAACTCGATAGCTACCGCAGGTTGGTTGATACCCAACACACATGAAGCTTCACAAGGTGCCGGACAAATTCTTCCCGTAAACTCAGGAAAGTTATTCGTTGACTGAAGGATATTAATCGCATCCTCCCAGTGTCCATGATAGCACGCGTCATTGAATTCAGGGATGATATTTCCTAGCGGACATCCATTATGACAAAACGGAACTCCACAGTCCATACATCTTCCCGACTGCTCATTGATCATTTTCTCCGATGGTTTTTCAGAGAACTCTTTGTAATGGCTAATTCTGCTTTCAGGAGCTTCATACTTCGGAAGCTCTCTCGTATTCTCAAGAAATCCTGTTGGCTTACCCATGAACTAAATCTTTTTGATTCTCGCCTTCCATCGACTCCAGCTTTCTCTTCAACAGTACTGCTTTGTAGTCTCGAGGCATAACTTTTACAAAATGCATCACTTCATCATCCCAGTTGGCGAGAATCTTCTCTGCCACATCACTCTGCGTATAATGGAAGTGTTTGTCTATTCTTCTTTTAAGATCTCTGTAGTCCTCCAGATCAAGTGGATCAAAGTCTACAAGTTCCTTGTTACATTTATCTTTAAAGGTCTTATTCGGATCGTAAACATAAGCCACTCCACCACTCATACCGGCAGCAAAGTTTCGGCCTGTTTCTCCCAGCACTACTACCAAACCGCCAGTCATGTACTCACAGCCGTGATCACCAATTCCTTCGACTACTGCCTTTACACCTGAGTTCCTTACACAAAATCTTTCTCCGGCTAAACCTCTGATGTAGGCATGCCCTGACGTTGCGCCATAGAAGGCAACATTACCTACTATCTGATTGGTGCTTGGATCATAAGTACTTTCAGCATGCGGATAGAGCACGAGCCTACCGCCTGAAAGGCCTTTACCAAAGTAATCGTTTGCTTCTCCTTCTAGTTCTAATTTGATACCTGGAGCAAGAAAAGCCCCAAAGCTTTGTCCTGCCGATCCTTTGAACTTGAAGTGGACAGTATGGTGAGGTTTTCTCGGAAGTCCTTCACCTTTATAAATCTTCGACACTTCGTTCGAAAGCATTGTACCCGTAGAGCGATCAGTATTAACGATCTTAAACTCTTTATAGACTGGTTTCTGGTTCTCTAGTGCAGGTTTAGCTGCCTCAATAAGTTTCCAATCCAGTATATCATCGATACCGTGATCCTGCTCTTCTCTCTTGATGATGTTGACACCTGGTTCTGCTTCTTCCTTATAAAGGATTTTGCTTAAGTCAAGTGCGTTGTACTTCCAGTGAGAAATATCATCTCTTACTTTCAGTTTGTCAACCTGACCCACCATTTCATCTACCGTTCTGAATCCAAGCTCAGCCATGATCTCCCTTAGGTCCTGTACAAGGAAGGTAAAGAAGTTCACCACGTGATCCGGATCTCCGGCATATCTTTTTCTTAGTTCTTTGTTCTGAGTAGCGATACCTACGGGACAAGTATTCATATGACACTTACGCATCATGATACATCCTTCTACAACAAGTGCTGCAGTTGCTACACCCCATTCTTCTGCTCCAAGTAGTGCTGCAATCGCCATATCGCGTCCGGTCTTTATCTGACCATCAGTCTGAAGCGTAACACGTCCTCTCAGTTTGTTTCTAACAAGAGTTTGGTGTGTCTCAGCAAGTCCAAGTTCCCAAGGACCGCCTGCGTGACGAATAGAGCTAAGTGGAGAAGCACCGGTACCACCATCGTGCCCCGCGATAAGGATTACGTCAGCGTGTGCTTTAGCAACACCAGCTGCAACAGTACCTACTCCAGCCTCAGCTACAAGCTTCACATTGATACGGGCATCTCTGTTAGAGTTCTTTAGGTCGAAGATCAGCTGAGCCAAGTCCTCGATAGAATAAATATCATGGTGTGGAGGAGGAGAGATCAATCCCACTCCCGGAGTTGAGTGCCTTACTCTACCAATCCAGTCATCCACCTTATGTCCGGGAAGCTGTCCACCTTCACCTGGCTTCGCTCCCTGAGCCATTTTGATTTGAAGCTCATCGGCATTAGTCAAGTAATAACTGGTAACTCCAAAACGACCAGATGCAACCTGCTTGATTGCCGAACGCTCCCAGTCTCCGTTAGGTTTTTTCTCAAATCTAATTTCATCTTCACCACCTTCACCACTATTGGACTTACCTCCAATTCTATTCATGGCAATAGCCAGGGTGCTGTGTGCTTCGTATGAAATACTGCCGAATGACATAGCTCCTGTTGCAAATCTTTTAAAAATTTTCTCTGCAGGTTCTACTTGATTGATAGAAATCGGCTTCTGGTTAGTGAACTCCAACAGACCTCTTAAAGTAGCCGCCTTCTTCGACTGATCGTTAATTGATCGGGCGTACTTTTTATAGAGCTGGTAGTCATTCGTTTTTGTTGAGTGCTGCAGTAGGTGCAAGCTCTCAGGGTTAAACAAATGGAATTCACCTCTTTGCTTCCACTGATACACACCCCCCACTTCAAGATGAGGATTTGGAATCGGTGTTTCAGGGAATGCTAACTGATGTCTTATTAAGGCTTCTCTTGCGATGCCATCAAAAGTCAACCCTTCGATTCTGGAAACCGTACCGGCAAAACATTTATCAATGACCGGTGTACTTATCCCAAGTGCTTCGAAAATCTGTGCTCCCTGATATGACTGTAGGGTAGAGATTCCCATTTTTGAGAATATTTTTCTTAACCCATAACCAATGCCTTTAATATAATTGGTCGTCAGCGTTGGTACATCAAACTTATCTTCAACCAATCCGGCTCTCTTAAGTCCTTTGATGGTTTCAAAAGCCAGATACGGATTTACTGCAGCAGCACCATAACCAATGAGTGTTGCTACGTGGTGAGTTTCCCGGATATCACCCGCTTCAAGAACAAGACCAACCTGCGTTCTTAATCCTTCACGAATTAATGCGTGGTGAACGGCACCACAAGCTAGAAGTGAAGGAATCGGTGCATTGTTTGAGTCAATGTCTTTATCACTTAGGATAATGATATTACTACCGGCTCGCGCGGCTGCTACGGCTTGTTCGCTGATATTATCTATAGCCTTCTCCAGATCGCCATCATTTCCTGTAGTCGGAAACAGCGATTTAATAACCGAGGGCTTGTACTTACCATCTGCAAACTTGAGCTTGTTCAAATCTTTGTTCGTAAGAATCGGTTGATCGATTCGAATCTTGGAACAATGTTCCGGAACCTCATCAAACAGGTTTTTGGAATTGCCTATATAAGAGATTAGTGACATAACCATTTTCTCCCTGATCGGATCAATAGGAGGGTTCGTCACTTGAGCAAACAACTGTTTGAAGTAATGTGATAAATGCTGTGATTGCTCTGAAAGGATAGGAAGCGGAGTATCGATACCCATCGAACCTAATGGCTCGACTCCTTTTTCAGAGAGCTGCGAAATAACAACCTTTAAGTCTTCGGAAGTATATCCGTAGGCCTGCTGACGGTTAAGTAATGTTTCATCATCCATATCCGACTCACCATTGCTCACTTCAGGCAGATCGTTGATATGAACCTCATTTGCTTTTAACCACTCACCATAAGGCTGTCTCGTACAAATGTCTTTTTTGATTTCATCATCCGAGATGATTCTCCCTTGCTCAAGGTCGGCAACAAAGATTTTTCCTGGTTGAAGACGTCCTCTCATTTTGACTTTGGAAGGATCAGTTTCCAGAACACCAGCTTCTGATGCCATGATGACTACGTCATCCTCAGTTACACAGTATCTTGATGGACGAAGACCATTTCTGTCTAGAGTAGCTCCCACTACTACACCATCAGTAAAAGATATAGAAGCAGGACCATCCCACGGCTCCATAATTTGTGCGTGATAGCGATAGAAGTCCTTCTTATAATCTTCCATGTCCTCATTTTCCTGCCATGCTTCAGGTACAAGCATCATCATTACATGGGGAAGTGAACGTCCACCCATATAAAGAAGCTCAATCGCATTATCAAGGTTGGCAGAATCTGACTGGGTATGATCACAAACGGGGAGGATCATTTTTAATTCTTCTTCAGTAAAGTTGGTCGCTTTCAGTACCGCTTCTCTTGAAGACATCCAGTTTACATTACCCCTTACTGTGTTAATTTCACCATTGTGAGCTATGTAACGGAAAGGCTGAGCCAGTTTCCACTTAGGAAATGTATTTGTTGAAAATCGTGAGTGAACTACTGCCAGAGCGGATTCTACTCTTTCGTCTTGTAGATCAAGAAAGAACTGACGAACCTGCTCGGTAGTCAACTGACCTTTATACACTACTGTTTTGTATGAGAAAGTAGTGTAGTAAAAGTGGTCTTCGGTATCTTCAATCTCACGATGAATTTTGTGAGATGTATAATTTCTGACAATGAATAGCTTTCTTTCAAAGTCTTCCTTGGACATTGTTTCAGGTCTGGCAACAAAGAGTTGCTCTACCACAGGCTCTACGGCCAGTGATGACGGCCCGATCATGCTATTATCCGCTGGACTGGTTCTATAGCCAATCACTTCAATATTGTAAGTAGAAAGTGCTTCTTTGATAATGGCCTTACACTGTTCTCTCTTCGAATCATCCTGAGGGAAAAATATAAAACCTACACCATAGTCGTCATAACCTGGTAAATCAAACCCGGCTTCCTTACAAACCTGAACATAAAAGTCATGAGGTTTCTGGATTAAGATACCCGCTCCGTCACCGGTATTCTCTTCACAACCACATGCTCCTCTGTGCTCCATCCGTGTAAGCATACGTAGGGCATCATACACAATGCTGTGCGATCTTTTGTTTTTCAGATTCGCTACGAAGCCAATCCCACAGGAATCTTTCTCGAATCTCGAATCGTATAACCCGGATTTTTTCATTTCATTCATAAGCAGCTCTCTCGATTAGTCCGTTCTTATAAACTGTAAACATTCGAAACACGGAATTATACAATTATTGTAATTTTTTGGTAAGATCGCCTATTGGCGCCCGTTCCGTGTATCTCTTGACGGTATGTTGCATGGATGCTTACAAAACACCGTAGAACTCGCGAAATTAAGAAAAAAATATTTAAAATAGAATTCTCGCTAGTGATTATTAGATGAGTGACCGAAGTATTTCTTCAAATTGTACAATACGAAGAATTGATTATACTTTATGGCCTTCAATAATCGATGGCCAGCGCAGACCAACCCTGATCTTTGAACTGTTTTTTATCTTTCATCTTCTTCATTGAATCCAATACTTTTTGCTTGAAGCTCCAACAAGTCTTTTGCCTCATATTCAGAATTCTAGACAGTTCATATGAAGAAATTTTGCCCTTCTGTGTGCTCACCAGCATAGTGATATAAAATGCTTTGGCCATTTCAAATTTGCACTTATGGTAGATTGTATAGGCACTTGGTGATTCATCATAACGACATTTGGTACATCTACGGCTATAGTTGGTTTTGCCATCACAGTATTTTGTGTTACCACATTTGCGGCACTGATACCCTTCGCGCCACTTGAGTTCGGAGAGGAACTTCAGACAGGTATTCTTGTCAGGATATGCTTTAACAAACTCCTCAAAACTCACATGGTGAGAAAGGACACGGGCTTTTGTTAACTTGGTTAAGTCTCCTTTGAGCGCTCTGTTATCGGCATCAAGCTCCAGGTTGATGCGATTAATCTCTTCTGCTTGTTCTTGAAGCTTATCGTTGGCCAGCTTGAGTTTTTCCTGAAACCTATCACTGATTGAAGTAATTAGCTTAGCATTATTCAATAACTCCTCATAGGAATCACCGAAAGTTTCATAAGCCTTTTTTAGCTCTTCCAGAGTCAGGTCTTTCTTTTTAAGTAATTGCCTTGAATCACTTAAAATCTTCTCTTCTTCATCGTATAAATGCTCTTTCTTCACGGATTAACGGACAAAAGTACTTCACATTAAAAGCCTACTAATTCAGATATAGTCACAAAGACATTTCGCCTGCCCAACCTTTTTGCCGGGATTCTAAGAAATCAGTCTGCATCGCTTTCTCAAACCAGGCACCTCAAAAGCTACAGATGTGTAAAGACCTAAAGGCAAGTATCAAACAAAATAATTGCACTAAAGATTTCTGTTTACATTTTGTACTTGCGAGTAGCCGTGGTTATCGGTTTCAATGGAATATGAACGGTTCATTCATTCCTGAAACGCAAAATATGAATAAATGTACGAATTTTTTAACTTCAAATCCTGAACCTAAATAGGGCACCAATGGCGTTGGAAAAACTTTCTATTGCAGGAACCAGTAGAACACCGGAAATAAATTTTGATCCGAGCACTGGTCAATTCGATATTTCGGGAGCATCTATTCCTGAAGATACTCTCTCTTTTTATCGTGAAATTTTTGATTGGGTGGATAAATATGCTGCAGAACCGGCATTTAACACGGTCGTAAAGGTTAACCTTGAATACTTTAATACGAGCAGCTCAAAGTGCCTGTACACCATTTTCAAGAAATTAGAAGTGATTCTCAAAGGAGTAGGGAAAGTAGAAGTGCAATGGTACTATGACCTCAAGGATACTGATATGTTTGAGTCAGGCAATGATTTCATGAATTTGGTGAAGATTCCATTCAAGGTCATTCGGAAAGAAACCAAATAATCTAAACCCGAATACCCATAACGAGTATGTCATCGATTTGCTCAAAATCACCCATCCATTCATGAATCCTCTTGGCCAGTAGTTCTTTTTGCTTGGCCATGGGTTTGTCACTGACCTCTGAAATTAAGGCCTTGAAATTTTCCTTGAGAAACTTCTTTTTCTCTTTGCCACCGAACTGATCTGCATAGCCATCACTGAAAATGTAGATTTGATCTCCTTGCTTAACACCAATTTTATGATTCGTGAAATTATCCCGAATCTTATCTCCATAATAGTGACCAATAGGAAAACGGTCTGCTTTAATTTCCTTTAACTTTCCATTTCTGACGATATACATGGAATTAAAGGCTCCGGCATATTCCAGGATGTTTTCATCACGATCCAACGCACACAAAGCGATGTCCAGCCCAAACTGATCATTGTAGTCATCCGGATTCTGCTTGATAGTTTCTTTCAATTTCTCATTAATAGCATCCAGTATTTCTCCCGGTTTGCTCAACCTCAGTTCGTTCACTGCAGAGTTTAACGTATTGTGTCCTAATATTGACATCAGTGCTCCAGGTACCCCATGTCCTGTACAATCCACCGCGGCAAAAAGAACTTTATTGCTTAGCAACTCTACCCAATAGAAGTCTCCACTTACAATATCCTTAGGCATATATAGAACGAAGTGGTCTTTTAAAGCGTAGTCGAGCATGGCCTGTTTTGGTAGCACTGCTTCCTGAATTCGTTTGGCATACGTAATACTATCAATTATGGCTTTGTTCTTTTCATTTAACTCTCTGGTTCGCTCTTGAACCTTTTGCTCAAGCTCGCGATTGACCTTATCTTTGAGTTTTTCATTTTCACGAAGCTGATGAATGATCCTTTTTTGGGCCCTCTCCCTGTCAATTTTCATGTACTTTATCCTATCCGCAAGGGCAAATGATAAGATTACAATTTCAAACACCAAACCTATGTTCAGCGCATAGACGATCACTTTGTCTAAAAAAGCATTTTGCAGGTTGTTTTGTACTAATCCTTGGTCTCTCAGTACAATGATAAAAATACTGACGAGTACCATGGAGAAACCCAGTATAAAGAAACGAGCAGGTCGATAACCACGCTTCCAGACCAGTATTGATGAGGTATAGATTAATAAAAATGGTATGATGAAAAAATAATCATTAAGTACCCGATAACCTGAAAATTGTTCTACGGTGAAATACGCAAAGTACAGTAATACGCTACCTAAAATGACTTTGTTCATTTTAGGACTAAGCTGTGGAAGGTTGAGGAAACTCTGAGAGTAAAGCACGAAGAATCCTAGTAAGAGTAATCGTGCAGAGAATGAGGCTATAGATGAAACAACCGGTGCTGAAGGCCATAAATATTGGAAGCCTGTACCATCTTCCAGTAATGACAGCACCGCACAACTCACCACGTACAAAACATAATAGATATAGACTTTTTCACGAATAGAGAAGAATATCAGGAGGTTGTATATCGCCATTATAGCAATAATGCCATAATACATTCCGAGCAGATAATATTCATTGTTGGCATAGTAATCAAAATACTTATTGGAGCGTATCTTGAAGAAGAAGCCAACATTTGTCCTCGAATTAAGCCTGAAATAAAAGGTGTTTTCCTGATTAGACCTTAATTTAAGATCAAATACATAGTTCTTATGCTTGTATGCTCTGGTATCGAAATCCTTTCTTAAGCCTGTCCTTCTTTCGACAAACGTAGCACTTCCGGGAGCCCTCTCGTAAAAGCTTAGGTCCTCAATATGCGGATCCAGAACTTCCACAACCAGTTTTGAATTAGCTGTAGAACTGTCAGTTACCTTAAATCTCAACCAATAGTTAGCTTTCTTATTTACGTTAACGGGATACTTTTCTTTGTTAATCTTAAATTTTTCGGAGTAATCATAGATGACGTCAGCAATATCCAAAGAGGCAGTAGTATCTTCCAGTATGGCAATATGATCCTCTCCAACCAGAATATCTTCCGTTTGGTCTGTAATGATTACTGGTTTCTGTCCTCTTACAAGAGTGGTGCTGGTTAACAGAATTAACAAGCAAAAAAGCGCCTTTTTTAGCGATTTGTGCATTTGGTAAAAATAACAAAAATGCTTCTTAATAAAAGGGCCTTCCCCATTCAAATAGGCCCTAACAATTTTAATATTTAATTGTACTTTAAGATGATGACCTTTATTTAAGAGGTGTTTTTATATAATTTTTTGAAGATAAATTGCCATTAGAGAAGAAAGTATATCATTATTCCAATAAATTTAAAACTTTTCCATCCTTAAATTTTCATATAAGCGAAAGTCCCATTTAACTTTGTGATATAAATAAATTCATATTCTAACACCACATCAGTTATGATATCGTTATTCGAGAACAAAACAACCAAGAAGAACAAGAACCTATTAAAGAATTTAGTAGCTCTTGCAAATGCAGACATGAAACTCGACAAAGCTGAATTAGCTTGCATTTACAGAATAGGGGAACAAAGAGGACTTACAAAAGACCAGATCAAGCAAATTGTTAAGTCACAAAAGAAACACCAAATCATTGTTCCTGAAGAAATTACAGAGAAATTCGAGCACCTATATGATATGGTACAAGTAATGGTAGCCGATGGTGTAGTTGAAGATAGTGAAGTTGAATTCTGTGTTGATATCGCAGGTAAACTTGGCGTAAGAACAGCTACTAAAGGCTTATTAGTCACCAAAATTACTAACAGTGTTTTGGAAGGAAAAAGTAAGGAAAGAATCTTAGAAGAGGCTAAGCCTTTTCTGGCCTAGATAATGCTCGCCCCGGAACCTAACACTCCGGGGCACTTCTTAGAATATTACAATATTAAAATTGTACAGTGATATCGTTTTTGTACAATTTAATTCCAACTCATTTTTACTAAGCACCTAAACACTGAATCCATAAGAAGGGTATTTTTTTCAGTCTTAGGTTTTCCCCAAGTGCCGTTATAAAGAAAAATAAGTTATATTCGCTTCGCTATCCGCGGATAGGACCAAGATTTAAAGATATAAAGCAAGCATTATGGCAAGTATTGGAGGCTCAGCTACCACGAGCAACAACACTACTAGGACTTATGTAGGTCCATTAATCATCGTAACAACATTGTTCTTTATGTGGGGGTTTGTAACCAACCTTAATGACATCTTGATTCCCCACTTGAAAAGAGCCTGTGACCTGGATGATTTTCAGGCTGGATTTGTACAGTTTGCTTTCTTTGGGGCCTATTTCCTAATGTCTATCCCTGCCGGTAAGATTATTGAAAAAATTGGTTACAAAAATGGCTTATTGATTGGCCTTGTTATTTGTGCAATAGGGTCTTTGATGTTTTATCCCGCTGCTAGTTCGCGTACATTTGGTCTGTTTCTAGTGGCACTGGGGGTTCTGGCATGCGGAGTGACGTTACTCCAGGTTGGAGCTAACCCTTATGTCTCAATACTTGGGCCTGAGAGAACCGCTTCCAGTCGTCTTAACCTAACCCAGGCATTTAACTCGTTGGGGGCTACATTAGGTCCATTTGTGGGCGGTTGGCTTATTCTTCATCACACCGCGGACATGAATCCGGAAGAATACGAAGCTTACACGACCAAATTAGGACCAGAAGCTCTGGATAGTCTGCAAGTTGAAATTGCAGACCAGGTTAAAATGCCTTATTTGATGCTAGCGGGAGTATTACTACTTATCGCAGTACTAATATTTTTGGCTAAACTACCGAAAGTTGATCAAGACGCTGATGCGGAAACGAACTCGACATCATTCTTTGGTATATTTAAATACAGGCATTTGGTCTTAGGAGCATTGGCTATTTTCGTTTATGTAGGCGCTGAAGTAAGTATTGGATCCTATTTGATCAGATATGCCCAGATAGAATCAATAGGGGGATATTCCGAGAGTGTCGCTAAAGATTTCGTGTCCTATTATATGGCTTGTGCAATGATAGGCCGGTTTATTGGTGCCGCGCTATTAACCAAACTTAATCCACGAACTATACTAGGTATATGTGGAGTAATGAATGTCCTGCTAGTTGCACTTGGCGTAATGACTACAGGCGATGTTTCCCTTATTATGATGATAGGAGTCGGTTTATTCAACTCCATTATGTTCCCAACTATTTTCACTTTGGGCATTTATGGCCTGAAAAAGGACACAAAGCAAGGATCATCACTTATGGTTATGGCAATTGTCGGAGGTGCATTAATACCGCTTGCAGTAGGTGCCCTATTCGTAAAATTAGAAAATACTCCATACGAGCAATATGCCTTCCTGGTTCCTCTTGTATGCTACATCTATATTTTCTATTACGGATTCATAGGCTCAAAACCTAAGGGCATTAAGTCAGAACCGCAATCGGAAAAAGAAGAAGTCGTTACAGCGTAATCGAACCTAGCTTTAAAGCGGTAAATTTCCTTATCTTTATTCTATGGCCCTGCGTAAAGGATCTATAGAGTTAAGAGGTAGAGTTGATTTTATTACACCGTTTGTAATTGCCACTTCGCTATTCTTTATTTGGGGTTTTGTGACCAATTTCAATGGTGTGCTTGAGCCCCATCTGAAAAAGGCTTGTTCCATCACTGATACACAAGCTCAACTTCTGGGCTTTACATTCTTTACAGCATATCTGGTCATGGCGATTCCAGCAGGCCTTCTTATTAAGAAAGTCGGATATCGTAGGTCAATGATTATAGGCCTTGGCATCAGCACTATCGGTACAGTACTGTTTTATCCTGCGGCACTCGACAGATCCTTTGCTTTGTTTCTTTCAGGGCTTGCCATTATGGCGTCTGGAATTACAATCCTTCAGGTTGGAGCCAATATGTATATTATTCAGCTAGGACCTACAAAGTACGCTAGTTCACGTCTGTGCCTAGCAGGTGCCTTCAACTCTGTTGGAGCCTCCATTGCTCCATATATTGGAAGCCTGATGGTACTTGACCTTGGATACCTAAGTGGTGGCGATTACCAGGGCTGGTTAGAAAAATTGAATGAATCAGAACTTCAACAGCACCTGAAAACTGAAGCAAATACGGTACTGGAGCCATATGCCATCATTGCCGGTATGCTTCTTCTGACATGCTTATTATTCATGCTAGCCCGCATACCAAGTTTACAGCACACACTATCGAAAAAGAAATTCAATTTCAGCATCATCAAAAGGAGGCACGTTTTTCTTGGAACGCTGGCCATATTCTTTTATGTAGGTGCTGAAGTGGGAGTCCTTGTGCACCTGGGGGATTATGCTGAACTCGACACGGTACTTGGAACTGGCGCCTCACGATACCTCAGCCTTGGATCATATTTTATGTTTTTGGCGATGATAGGCCGATTTGTCGGAAGTATAATAACCCTGAAAATGAAGCCTAGAAAACTACTGGTCTATTCATCCAGCGGAGCTATTTTATGTTTAATTGCTTCAATGCTTACAAACGGCTGGCTTTCTCTGGTTTTATTGGTAGGGGTAGGACTATTTAATTCGGTTATGTGGCCATTAATCTTTGTTCTTGGCACCAGGGCTTTACGAAAACATTCCATTGAAGCCTCTTCTTTTCTTGTAATGGCAATTGTCGGAGGGGCACTAATACCCTTTGGAATCACATGGTGTTTTAAAGTATTGAGGGGCACGGGCTTTGAACAATTCTCTTTTGCAGGAATTGTCCTTTGCTATTTTTACCTTCTGCATTATGGCGCCAGGGGTTCAGCCGTTCGATTGATCAGATAAACCGTCTTCTTGCGTTCCCTTACTTTCTTCACCTTCTTTTTTCCGGAACTTTCAGCTCTTTCATATTCTTTTTCCAGGTATTCCAGAATGGCTTCCAGGTCATATTTCTCCAAGGAATGTAGGGGTGAGGGGCCCATTTCTACTTCTCCAGTCAAAATACGGCTGTCCAGGCTGTCTATATTCAATTTATGAATACTGTCAATTGAAAGCTGTGTAATTCCCATGGTATCAATGAATACCTCAAGGTTTTCTACTCCAAATCTAAGCTCTTTCACAGAAGAGTTATTATGACAAGGGGTGCAAGATTTGTTGAACATTTCTTTGCCATGAGACTCAAAAACTATCTCATACTTATACAGAGAATCATTAATAATATCCCTACTAATCAATGTATCGTTACGAAAGTTCTCCTTAAAGATAAGCTGACCATCCTGACTAAAGTGCCAAATAAATCCATTACGCTGGTTATTTGAATACGGTATCCTACTCTTCAGATGCCCATTTTCATAGTAATACCTCCAGATTCCCTCCTTGGATCCATTTTCATAGTATTCAACAGAATAAATGCTACCGTCTTCGTAATATTCCTTGTATTTACCATCATTAGGTACTTTTGAGACTGTTGAGTGGCCTTTGCTCGCCTTAAAAAGCCATTCTGTTCCGAAAAACACACCTAATAGGACAAAAAGCAGCATTAAAGAAATAATCGATATTTTACTAAAGGTTCTCATTTGTGCTTAAAAAATACCTGTACCAGTAAAACAAAAAATCTGGTCATTTAGTGCGCGATGGTTCTTATTTATACGCATAAGTCCTAAAACAAGTTCTATGCCATTATATGGCGCAAGCCCATTATAAGCTTGACTTTTTGGACGAAGATTTACAAAAAGGTCACGGGTATTGACCTTATCTCAATTAACGAAAAAAGGCAGCCTCGCGAGGCTGCCTTTATAGACTATTAATAAGTCAACGTATTATTTTACTACAAAGGCTCCTTTTCCTATTAGGTGTCCTTCACAGAATAACTCAACTCTATAAGTTCCTTCTGAATACTCTCCATCCTTTTGATAAAGAAAGGTTAACCGTTGGTTGGAGTTGCTAAACTTAAACATCTGTTTTAATGTGTAAAAGTCTGACTTCCCATTGGCCATTTCAAAGGAGTGACCACCGGTTTCTTTATCAAACATCACTGTTTTCGATGGTTCGATAATTCTCAACACCATATCCTTGGTGTCCTGTTCTGCGACCTGGTTATCGGCAAGGGTGAAAGTTACTTTTAACTTATCGATTTTCTTGGCTTTAAATTCCTGATCATCATCCTCCTTTCCTTTGTCATTAAGTGCTGTGATTTTTATGTTCTCTGCACGCAGAATTGAGGCAATGGCTACCTGACCTTGTAATTCTTCGTTTTCTTGACCAATTGCCTCAAGATCTTGGGTTAACTCTGTAGTCTTTACGCCCAATGAATCTGCTTTTCGCTCTAGCTCTTTAATCTGAGCGATATACTTATCAGCGTCTTTGTTCATTTGTGCAATTGTACGATCGTACTCAGCTTTGTCTTTATACTTCTGATTTCTAAGCACAACGATATTCTTTTCGAGAGTGGCAATCTTCTCGTTCAATTCATCGTTTTCAAGCCCCAACTTTTCCCTCTCATCTCTTGCTTGCTTATATTTTTGAAGTACTCGCTCGATCTCCTCATCTTTGGCTACGCCTTCCTCTTCGCAGTCATCTTTTTCGTTGGAACATTGCGCTAGTTTTCCTTCAGCTTCCAGCTTGGCATCTACTTCCTCATTATACCAATTATACTGTAAGATATTGAAAACGCCAGATGCAATCAGAAGTAAGAGTAAGGCAATGAGTATGCCCTTGTTACCCTTTTTCTTTCCCTCTTTACCACTGGATGGGTTTTGTGGTGTAGGTTTGTTTTCCATGGGTTAATTTTATTTATAGGTTAAGCCTCCAAGATAATGGAAAAATCGTGGTATAAAAACAGCAAAACTTTACTTTTTACTAAATCCATTATTTCAGTTTCTATGAAGGAACTATGGAATTGAAGTTATGATCGTCACGTATCCCAGTCTAATTGTCTTGACCAGGGAACCTTATATTATTACTGGTATAGATTAATGTGCTTCCAACCAGTTACTACCTTTACCCATTCCTATTTCCATCGGTACTGGTAATTCAATAGCCGTTTTCATAAACTCAGGTACCTTAGTATAAATCAGTTCCTCTTCATCTTTATGAGTATCAAAAACCAATTCATCGTGTACCTGCATAATCATTTTTGATTTCAATTTTTCTTTCTGCATCCATTCATGAATGTTGATCATTGCAACTTTAATCATATCAGCAGCACTTCCTTGAATGGGCGCGTTAATTGCGTTTCGTTCTGCAAAACCCCGTTGAGTTTGATTCCTTGAATTAATGTCTCTGAGGTATCTTCTCCTCCCCAAAATAGTTTCGGCATACTCCATATCCCGGGCCTGATTGACCATATCGTCCATGCATTTCTTCACTGCTGGAAATTCTTCAAAGTACGAATCAATAATTTCACCTGCTTCAGTTCTGGAAATACCAAGATTCTGTGCAAGTCCAAATGCTGAAATCCCGTAAATAATTCCAAAGTTCACAGCTTTAGCCTGACGTCTTTGTTCTGCACTGACTTCTTCCAAAGGTGTTTTGAAAACTTTGGAAGCCGTGGTAGCATGTATATCACGACCCGACTTAAACGCTTCAATCATATGCTTGTCCTTACTGAATGCGGCCATGATCCTTAATTCGATCTGTGAGTAATCAGCGGAAATAAGGATGTGATCGTCATCAGTTGGAACAAAAGCTCCCCTGATGGCCCGACCTTTTTCAGTTCGAATCGGAATATTCTGCAGGTTCGGGTTGTCGGAACTTAATCTCCCGGTCGCGGCCACAGCCTGTCGATAGGAAGTGTGTATTCTTCCATCTTTAGGGCTGATCATCTTGGGCAAAGCATCAACATAAGTAGACTTTAGTTTTCTGAATTCTCTGAAATTCAAAATATGTTCGATGATCTCATTGTCCTTCGCCAATCTGGAGAGTACATCTTCACTGGTTTGGTATTGCCCGGTCTTTGTTTTCTTGGCTTTTGGGTCTAACTGAAGTTTGTCGAAAAGAATCTCACCCAATTGTTTTGGTGATGCTATATTGAACTGAGCCCCGGCTAAGTCGTAGATGATTTTCTCCGTTTTCAAGGTTTCTTCCTCGAGTTCCTTTGACATTTTGGCCAAAGATCCTTCATCAATTCTTACTCCATTTCTCTCAACATCTGCCAGAACCTGTACGAGTGGCAACTCAACCTCATTGAATAGTTTGTCCTGTTTTCGTGCTACGATTTCAGGCGCAAAAATTCCTTTGAGCTGATAAGTAATGTCTGCATCTTCTCCTGCATACTCCGAAATTTTTTCAGGATCCACATCGGCCATATTTCCTTGCTCTGCTCCTTTTTTTCCGATCAACTCGGTAATAGAGACAGGGGTATAATTGAGATAGTTTTCAGAAAGAACATCCATATTATGTCGCTGTTCCGGCTGAAGCAAATAATGAGCAATCATGGTGTCAAACAGGGGTCCTTTCACATGAATATCATAGTTTTTCAGGACCATGATATCATATTTGAGATTCTGTCCTATTTTGGTTGACTTTTCGTCCTCCAATACTTCCTTAAACTCATTGATAATGGCTTTCTTCTCTTCCTCAGAACCTAATATTGGCACATAATAAGCCTCTTGTTTATACCACGAAAATGCTATCCCTACCAGCTCAGCCTCAAACGCTTCAACACTTGTTGTCTCCGTATCGAAACAGAATTCAGGCTGCTGCTCCAAAAAATGTATCAGCTTCTTTCGGAGCTCGGGGGTGTTCATGTAATGATATTGATGAACTACTGTGTTTATATTGTCCTTCTCAATTGGTTCAATTTCCTCCTTTGAGTCTTCATCCGAGGTTCCGAATAAACTCATCTGTGGGCTTGGTGCCGTTTCATTTTTTGTGCTGGCGCCATTTCCTCCTTCTCCAAATAGTCGTTTACTCAAGGTTCTAAACTCGAGCTCATCAAAAATGGGTTGAATTTTTTCTTTCTCAGGCTCCACGTAAATCATTTCACCCAGATCAAATTCAACTGGAACATCGGTGATAATTCTTGCCAACTTCTTACTAATGATTCCTTGTTCTCCGTAGGTCTCTACATTTTCTCTTTGTTTGCCTTTTAGCTTATCTGAATTGGCAACGATATTTTCAACTGAGCCATATTCGGCTAATAGTTTCTGAGCCGTTTTTTCTCCAATGCCAGGGATACCGGGAATATTATCTGACACATCACCCCACAAGCCCAAAACATCAATAACCTGTTCTACCCGGCTCACCTTCCACTTCTCCAACACTTTAGGAACATCGTATATTTCGGTTCCTCTTCCGAAGGTTGAGAGTTTGTACAAAAAAACATTTTCATCAACCAGCTGAGCATAATCCTTATCGAGGGTCATCATATAAACCTCAAATCCCTCTTTAGCTGCTTTTTTCGCAATAGTTCCAACAACATCGTCTGCCTCATATCCTGGTTTTTCAATAATTGGAATTCCCCAACCCTCCAATATTCTTTTGATATATGGTACTGCGAAGGAAATTTCTTCAGGGGCCTCTTCACGATGTGCCTTGTAAGCTGGAAATTCCTCCTGACGCAAGGTAGCTTCCGGGGTATCGAATGCAACTGCGATATGTGTTGGCTTCTGTTTATTGATGACTTCCAACATAGAATTCATAAAGCCGAGTATGGCACCCACATTTTGACCTTTGGAATTGATTCTTGGATTCTTTTGCAATGCAAAATGAGCTCTGAAAATTATCGCAAATGCATCGAGCAGAAATAGTTTTTTGGTTTCAGCCATTGTTGGGAATTGATTGAATTAGTTAGTTTTAACAAATCAACCTGAAATATCGTGATTTCAGGGAGGAAGTCAATTACAATCCTAAATTACAAATTCAAATCAAATGGCTCTTATAAAATCTGTTAGAGGTTTTACCCCCAAATATGGTAAGGACTGTTTCTTAGCTGAAAACGCTACCTTGATTGGTGATGTTGAACTAGGGGATGAATGTACAGTATGGTTTACTGCAGTGGTTCGAGGAGATGTTAATTATATCAAGTGTGGTAATCGGGTCAATATACAGGACGGTGCTATTATTCATGGTACTTATGAAAAAGCCGCTACGGATATTGGTAATAATGTCTCCATCGGACACAGAGCTATGGTCCATGGGTGCACAGTGAAAGATAACGTACTAATTGGTATGGGAGCAATTGTAATGGACAACGCAGTGATAGGAGAAAACTCCATTATAGCAGCCGGAGCAGTAGTTCTCGAAAAAACTATTGTGGAACCTAACAGCATCTATGCCGGTGTACCTGCCAAAAAGGTTAAAAACCTTGATGAGTCTAATTCCAAAGATTTAATCCAAAGAATCGCCAACAATTATGTTAAGTATGCGGGTTGGTTCAAAGAATCAGAGTAGCTGATTTGACGAGAAAAGTAACATATGGTTTTCTGATTTTTGTGCTGGCATACATTGCCTATCATCTTCTGACGCTTAAGCTTTTTCCTCTTCCCTGGTTTGATGAAACTTACTTTTGCAGCGTAGCGGAAAGTCTGATGGATCACGGTGATTTTATCCCTCGTGTTGCTTTTCATGCTAAAGCAGGGAAAGAGGCCCTCACATATGGTCCTGTGTATTTTGTATTGACAGGTTTATCGATAAAAAGCTTCGGCCTCGGAACGTTTCAGTTCAGAATTGTAGAATGCTTTTTTGGTCTGCTGTGCTTTCTGGTCTTTTTTAGAATGAACACTTTCTTCAAAATTCCAAGGATATACATACTGCCCATAACCGCACTGTTCATGTTGGACCCCTTCTTCAATTTGGGAATGCACTCCGGGCGAATGGATCTTGTCGCACTTTTTTTTAGTCTAATGAGCATTTGGTACTACCTGCGATCCAGGGTCAATGATATTCGGCAAAACATTGGATTGTTAGCATCCAGTAGTTTCGCTTTGCTGGCTATGTTGACAACACCCAGAGTTATTGCTATTCTCACTCCTCTGCTGGTAATTTTTATTATTGATGCGGTTCAAAAGAAATGGAAATCCTGGCCAGTACAATTCGGTTGTTGGGCATTGCCGTTTATTGTTTTATACAGCATCTGGGTTTTCATCGCATTTGGAGGGTACTCCGAGTATTTCAACTACTATACAAAGGTGATTTTAGGCAACAAAACCGCCATACACGGTTTCATAGGACCAACAAGTTATATTCCGCGCCATGAATGGTTATTAATCGCTACTGTTTCATTAATACTTACTTATAAATTAATCACCGATAGGGCCTGGTTCAAGAATATTGTGATCTTGTTTAGTATTAGTTCCATTTTGACTTTCTACCTCGTTATTCTGGATTGGGGTGAGTATTCTGTGCTCATACTCCCTTTTTATTACCTGATACTGCTCCAATTTTCCAAAGAATTTACATTTAGTATCAAAAACTTCCGGGTGTACCCCCTTGTAATACTGGGGATATTCAATGCTGGATATATCACGATAAAAATCATCGAATCCTTTGGTGCAGCCAACCAAAGAAGTCAAACCCAGATAACAAAGTTTATGGAAAAGCATCTCCCTGAGGGAAGCAAAGTGGTGGGTCCGCCTGTTTACTATTATGCCGTCAGAAAATCCGGTTCAGAATATCAATTTTACAATAAATACAACACTCCTGAAGAAAGGGAACGACTTTTGAGAGAGGATTATGGGTATCAATATCTTTTAATTCACAAAAAAAGCTGGGAAACTGAAAACTATCTTCCCAAACTATTCATGTCTAATGCGGAATTAGAAAAAGTCGCTGATTATCACTGGAAAAAGCCTTGGTTTGTGTTATCACCCAGTGAACGCTTTGGATACGATGGCACTCTTTACAAACGTAAAGCACCTTAGAATTGAATTATATAATATTTGTTAACTTCGTGTACTTTTTTTAACATATCTACTGCTATGAAACATTTCTACTTACTTCTTATCATTACATTATTTTCAACCAAAGCAAACGCAGCCTTGATTTTTGTAACCGATGCAGGAGACTCAGGTCCAGGAACGTTGAGGCAGGCAATCGATGACGCCAACAATAATCCCGGTGCGGATACGATCACTTTCAGCCCACTGCTTTCAGGGTCAACCATTTCTCCAACTACTGCCATGCTGGAAATAGTAGATGATAGTACGTATATCATTGGCGATTTGAATTTGGATGGCGAGCCGAATATTCGACTGGATGGCGGGAGTCTGGCATCACCAACCAGCCAATCAGGGTTAACTGTTCTTGCGAACTATGTTGTCATTAACGGAATCTGTATCAGTAATTTTCCCGGACAAGGTATCCTTCTTAGCGGAGCAGCACATACCAACATCACTTCTTGCTATATCGGTACTGATTTAGCCGGAACCACAGCTCAGGGAAATGGCACAAATGGGGTCTACATTTCTGGTGGTGACTCCATCGCGATCGGACTCAACAATTTCGGGAATGTGATTTCAGGAAACGGATCAAACGGGATTTACGTTGCCAGCTCTGGTCATGTCACTGTTTATGGTAACATTGTGGGGTTGGATGCCAGCGGAACCTCAGGAATAGCAAATGGCAGTAATGGGGTCTACATCATAAATACAGACTCCGTTTCTGTGGGAAATAGCTTGGCTGGAGGAAGAAACATTCTGAGTAATAACACTTTGTGTGGAATTCTTTCCAACAACTCAGATTATGTCACAGTTATCAATAATTACATCGGAACAGATATTACAGGGTCGGCTGGTCTTGGCAATGCTGCAGCAGGTATTACCACCTTTTCCGGTACAAATTATTGGGTCATAGGGAGCACGCTAACTGCTGGTAATGTAATTTCCGGAAACAATCAATATGGTCTTGACCTACAGGGAAACTACCACGTTGTATCAGCTAATATTGTAGGACTGGATGCATCTGAAACTTCGGCTATTGCCAATGGTTCCGGGTTTAGAGTGGTTGGTAGCGAAATGGTTTTTAGATACAACACCATATCGGGAAACTTGACCCAGGGCTTTTATTTGAGTGGGAGCACAACTAACACCAATCTCATACAATTCAACTCCATATATAACAATAACCTTGGGATCAATTTAGTTTCAGGAGCCCAACACGATGTTCAACCACCCATTATATCCGGTATTTCTTCTGATACTACAGTTTCTGGTACCAGCGCGCCTTTTGCTCTTATTCACTTGTATGCTGATGCAGATGATGAAGGTGAGCTCTACCTTGATAGCGTAAGAGCAGATATCAGTGGTAATTGGAGTTTGAAATTAACCGAATCTGAAGTTAATGACATGAATAACAGTAGCTTGGTAAATATCACGGCCATTCAGGACTCTGTTCTTAATAGTTCCGCCTTTTCAGGTCCATTTACCTTCTCCATACCAGTAACTTCTATTGAAAACTCTTTAGAACCTACTGTTGAGATCAAATGTTTACCTAATCCCGTTCGTGACGTATTAACTGTACATTCGTCAAAAGAAATGACCGGAGAGTTAAAAGTTTCAGATGTCCTGGGAAATACCCTTTACGAGGGTAGATTTGATGGAATTGAGAAGCTTTCGCTAAAGGGATATCCTTCAGGATTGTACTTTGTACAAGTATCTGAAAATCAGAAAACTTACACCGTTCGGGTCATTAAGGATTGATTCATCGGATTTTAGTACTGGTGGATGTTAAAACATTTTTTAATGTCCCTTGATTTTCAGAAATTAGCAAGATTATTGGGCCTCAATTGAACAATTTTTAGTATGTCTGGAATTCTTAGAAATTTAGCCTCGCTTGGTACTCTATTGTTATCTAGTACTGCTTTCGCTACTCAGATTTTTGTAACCACAACTGTAGACTTTGGACCTGGAAGCCTCCGGGAAGAAATAGACAATGCCGCATCTGGTGACACTTTGGTGTATCATATGGAGACTGTTGGCGTTTCGGAGATTAACATTGATTTTCCAATTACGATAGACAAAGACCTGACTATTATAGGGGCGACTGCGGGAAGTTTTGCTTTAAGACCTGCCAATGCGATAGATGGCCTTTTCGAAATAGAAAATGAGGCGTCTGTTTATTTACAAGACATTTATATTGACAACTACAGGAATGGCGCAATCATCATTGAGTCTGGTTGTAGCTTGACAATGGAGCGCTGTAGAATGAGTTACTGCACAAGTAGTACTGGAATTAGAGGTGGAGCCATTTATAATAATGGTGGCACACTTACATTAATAAGTTCCTCCATACACAACTGTGCTGCAGATGAGGGTGCTGGAATCTATAATGCTAATGGTGGTAGCCTTACCTTAATGAACAGCAACTTGTCAAACAATGATGCAAATGATTCAGGAGGAGGCATTTATCAGGTTGGTACTAATTCATCAACCAGAATATTGTATTCAACAATTGTCAGCAACTATGCTAATGGTGGTTCCGGTGGAAATGGAGTTGACATTGTTGCAGGCTCTTGCGAGATATACAATTCGCTTTTTGCCTACAACGGAGAGGGAGGAGGCGAAATAGCTGGTGAGTTCACCTCAAACGGCTACAACCTAATTGATGATACTGATGGTATCTCAGGGTCTAGTACCTGGCCAGTAACCGGTGACCTTTTCAATATTGACCCGGAAGTGAGCAATGGCGTTTCACGCGGTGGAGCAACTATTGTAGCCCTTCCATACACAAACACTAGTCCCATTATTGATGCCGGAGATCCGGCTTTTTCGGGTGTGGAATTTGACAACAGACTGGCATATCGGGTAATGGACGGTAACAGAGATGGTGTTGCAAGAGTAGATATCGGATCTACCGAATATTCCGATTTTATAGTCACCAGCCAGACCTGGGCTATCGGTACAAATGGAACCTTACCTAACGTAATTGCGCAAATCGATACTTCAGGAGCAGCGGAACCTTACTATGTTGAGTTTGACATGTCTTTCCCAAGTTTTGTTCCACAGCAAACACTGGAGATTAAAAAACAAGTAATGATTGATGGGTTTTCAGCTTTTAATACATACGCTCCGGGAGCCTGGCAACCTGGCCAGTATACCGTTGAACTAAGAGGAAGCTCAATTGTTACGGATGATATCATGATTGACTTTCAACCAGGTTCTGAAGGATCTGTCCTTAGGGGTACATCCATCATGCAAACCACACTTGGGGCTTCCGCTATAAATATCGCAGCGGATGATATCGAAATTTCGGGTAACCTACTGGGAGTAGGAACTTCTGGTGTAGCCTCATACAACACGGTCTCTGTATACATAGACGGAGCAAGAAATACCGTTATCGGAGGCAGCCAGGAGCGGGACAGGAATGTATTCTATGCCGGAAGTGGTGACGCAATTTATATTACTAATAATTCAGTCAATGACGGTACTAAAATTCAAGGCAATTGGATCGGAACGAATGTAAACGGAAGTGCGGCCAACGGAACAATTGGTGGATCCGGAATAAGAATTGAAGGCGGTGATAATATCGTAATAGGCGGATCTGATCATGCATCACGAAATGTCATAGGCAACTGTCAGTATGGTATTGAAATAAACACCACAGGCACAAAAAATTATACTGTTTCAGGAAACTACATCGGTACTGATAAAAATGGAACTGGCTCGGTAGGGATACAAACGAATGGCATTCGAGTATCAGGAGGTCAGGGAATAAATATTGGTGGAAGTGATATGAACGTTATTTCAGAATCAGCGTCCTACGGAATTTATCTGGAAGGCACCGCTACTAGTAACATCAACATCTATAACAACTACATTGGCACGGATGTGACCGGCAGCACCAGCCTTTCAAACGGCTTGTATGGAATATACATAACCAATAATGCACATGATAATAAAATCGGGTACAATGGTCAGGGCAACCTCATCAGTGGCAATGGAAGCGCTGGAATTTACATTGTTCAATCTGATGGTAATGAAATTACTTCAAACACGTTTGGGCTTACCGCCCAAGGTGATACTGCCTTGCCTAACAACGGTGGTGGTATTTCATTATTTGATTGCAGCAACACAATCATTGGTGCTACAGGAAACGGTGGAAATATTATCAGTGGGCACAATGGTGGTAATGCTATCTCCATTTATTCTTCTTCCGGATCCTTCAATAATGTTATTATCAATAACCTGATTGGAGTATTAGCAGATGGAGAAAGCCCAATGCCAAATAATGGGACTGGTGTTTTTCTTGACAATGAAGTAGATAATACGATTATAGGTGGTGACGCAGATTCATCCAATGTAATAGCAAACTCCCTATCAGGTTCGGGGGTTCAGTTTTCAGAAATGAGTGGTGGCTTTCCGGAATACAACCTTGTACATAATAACTCCATTTACAACAATGCGTTCAACGGAATTTCCTTCTTTGGATCAGTACAACAGGGTGTTGAAATTCCGGTTATCACATTACTTCAGGAAGACTCTACTGTCCAAGGAACTTCAGCTCCAAATGCTTATATCCAAATATTTGCTGACTCCAGCAACCAGGGCCAAATTTTACTGGGAACAACTACGGCAGATGCAGCTGGTAATTGGTCATCAACAGTGTCGGTTCCTGATTTACCGTGGACTACTGGCTACCTGACTACGTTGCAAGATAGTGCGGGTAACACCTCGCAATTCAGTGAACCAGTCGAATTATGCTTCGCTCCATTGCATGTGGTTAACAACAAGGACGATGGCTCTTGTGGTTCGTTAAGAAAAGCTATTGACTACGCCAACAACAATTCTGGTCCGGATACAATCACGTTCGGCATTCAGAACACCACAATCTTGCCGCTTACCGAGTATACAATTGGCGGGGATACGGGAACGGTAATTGATGCGTCTGGAAAAAATATTACAATCAAAGCAGGTTGGAGTTCAGCGGATGGTATCATCCAGATATTTAATGTTGCATCATTCTATACTAAAATTATCGGGCTAAACTTAGACGGTGAAATGGATCAGTCTCCTGGAAATTATACAAATGTTGGAATTTATGAGCTTGGCGGTGCCAGTCATTGTGAATTCAGCGATCTCAATCTTGAAGGATTTGCTGCGTATGCAATAGTCAGCAGTGGAGATAGTTCAATCATTTCTGAGTGTACTATTTCCAACTTCGGACTCTATGGAATTGCTGCTGTAACTGGTATTAATCCAAGAATCACGAACTGCACAATTGGTGTTAATTCATCCGGCCAATCATTTCCAGGAAATCAGATTATTGGAATTGCTACTACTTCAAACAATGCTCAGATTGGAGGAGATATAAGAACTTCAGGAAACACCATCATAAATTGTGACTCCATTGGCATCTATGTCACTAATGCTAGGGTCAATATCCAGGGCAATTATATCGGAGTGGATAATTCAGGAGTAACTGCTGCAAGCAATGCTTATTATGGTATTTATTTAGATGTAGCGGATACGAGTCTGGTGGGAGGTGATGAAATCAATTACAGAAATATTATTTCCGCAAATAACACTGCAGGGATTCTATCCAACCAGACTTCAAATGCTGAATTCAAAAATAATTATTTTGGATTAGACGCATCTGGCGAAAATTCTGTTTTGGGCCAATCAATAGGAATTCGCATGCAGAATGGTAGTATTTCAAACTTCATTGCCCATAATAGACTAGCACATCACGACAGCGCAGGGGTGGTTTTTGATGGTGCCACAACGGATTCTAATTCCTTGTATAATAACATGATCTTCAACAATGATCTGGAAGGAATCTACTTATTAAACGGGGCTAATTCCGGAATTACTCCACCTGTTATTGATACAGTTAATGGACAGACTATTACCGGAACCGCTATACCAAACTCTTATGTTGAATTATTTGCTGATGATGACCATGAGGGAGTCTACGTCCTGGATACAGTAACCGTTGATGCGGCAGGTAATTGGACGTACACTATCACTGGCGGACAAATGCAAACCATGAAGTTCTATCGGTTGGACAGCATCACAGCCATACAAACATCTGACAACGGAAGTTCAGCATTCACTAGTCCTTATAAAGTCAAACTGGTTGGTATTCCCGTTGCTGCTGTCCCTCACAATGCAATGAGCCCAGACGGTGACAATATCAACGATCATTTCATCATTGACTTTTTGGATCAGGAGGAGTTCCAGGATAACCACCTCACTATTTTAAATAAATGGGGTATTACAGTGTTTGAGGCGGACAACTATCAAGACCAGGAACCTTGGGATGGCACATGGAATGGTAAACCCGTCCCAGATGGTACATACTATTATATTCTGACTACCAACTATCAGTATCCGTTTTCTACTGCAAAATATTCTGAATCAGGATTTATTGAAATCAGAACCCGATAGTTCTTCTTTTGGAGAATTAATGTTTTATAGGAATTTTGCTATCTTAAATGTCGCTATTAACGTAACCCAGCATGCGACATTTAAAGATACTCTTCTGTCTAACGACTCTGCTAATTGGTCTATCTTCTCTTTCAGGCCTGGCAGCGACATTTAACGTTGATAATACCAACGATGCCTTTTTTGGCTCCCTCAGGCAAGCGATTCAGGATGCCAACGCTTCTCCTGGCAGAGATACTATACAATTCAATATTAGCGGGGCTGGCCCGCATATTATTCAGCCCTTATCTGCGTTTGATGGAATCACAGATGATGTTTTTATTGATGGTACAACACAAAATACTTTCGAAGCGAGAGCGCTCAACGAACGTTTAATTATTATCCAGGGATTCAACATTTCAACTGCAAACGGCTTCGTATTTGAGCCTGGTTCCGATGGCTCTGAGATAAAACATATAATTATCAATTCATACATTGGGGGTGCTGCAATAGTGAACAATGGGGTCAATAACCTATCGATTACGGGTTGCTATTTGGGTACTGATGAATTTGCAATGTCACCGGGGTTCGGTAATGCTACAGGTATAGCCTTTCTGGGAACCTCCACAGGTTGTCAAATTGGAGATTCAACAACCGAAGGTGGAAACATCATTTCTGACAACTTCGCTATGGGAATTGATATTACTGCAGGAAATGATAACCTCACCATTGTAAATAACAAGATCGGAGTATCCGCAGATGGCATGAACTTTCTGGGTAACGGACTAGCTGGCATCATCGTCAATGGAGCAAATAACTTGACAATCGGAGGAAATGACCCGACAAAAAGAAATGTCATCGGAACAAATGGGTTCTCGAGTGGTAGTGATCCTGGCATATATTTACAAGGTTGCAATGGTGTTGGTATTTATAATAATTTCATAGGCGTAGGAATTGATGGAGCTGTTGATTTGGGTAACGAAGGTTCTGGCATTAGGATAGAAAATAGTGATGGAGTTATCATCGGTGACCCCGGAATGGGTAATGTCATTTCCGGTAATCAGGATTTTGGTATAGAAGCAACTAATAACATTACGAACATGTCTATCCAATCGAATCTGATTGGAACCGACTCTACCGGATCAGTTGCGATCGCAAATGAACACACAGGCATTTATTTCAATGGCGCCATGTTATCAGAAATTGGTGGGGTGAATTATCATGAAATGAATGTTATTTCAGGAAACGGACCTGGCTTTGGCGCTGGTGGTATAGGTGTAGACAACAGCAATGATATCATGATCTGGTCGAATATAATCGGTCTCGGCTTGGATGGTACGACACCGCTGGGAAATACCGGTGATGGCATAAGTCTTGATAGCTGTAATAATTGCACTATCGGAGCCCCAGGATTCAATCTGGGAAATATAATTTCATCAAATGGTAATAACGGTATTGAAATAAACGGATTCGGTCAAGTCAGAATAACAGAAAATATTATCGGCCTTGACTCCACAGGAGCTACTTCAAGTGCAAATGGGACGGGTATCTATATTTTCCAGACAGATCAGGCAATTATTGACCAAAATGTTATTTCTGGAAACACAAATGCAGCTATTGAATTACACTCTGGCGCTGATAGCATCAGTATTCAGGGTAATTATATTGGAACAGACACCAGTGGTACGAATCCAATAGGAAATGTATATGGTATATTGATCGATGGGTGTGTCGGAACCGAAATTGGTAATACAGTTGGTAATATTATTGGTGGTAACCAAGACGGCATATACACATTAAACGATACAAGAGGCACAATTATTCAGAATAATTATATCGGTACCAATCCGACTCATTCGACTCTCCTTGGCCAGTCAGCCTATGGCATCAACATGGAGAATTCATATACGAATACAATTGGTGGACCTGGTATGGGAAATTTTATTGGCAATAATACCATAGCCGGAATTTTCGTTACTGGTACATTCACCGGATCCTATGATAATCACTTTTACGGTAATTATATTGGATTGGCTCAGGACTCCAGTACCTCCATTGCCAACGGGGGGGCTGGAATTATTTTTGATAATGAAACCGATTTAAATATAATAGGTGGATATGCCGACTCAATGAACGTAATTGCAAATAATTCGGCAGAGCCTATTTTGATGGGGCCACCCAGCACTGGTACTCCTGAATTTAATATTTTCAATGTCAACTCAATTTATAACAACAGCAGCCCAATCTTTGTGGATGCATTGTCGAACAATTCGGTTGAGCCTCCGGTTATTGATTCCCTTTACACGGATTCCACATTGTATGGAAGTGCTGCCCCAAATGCCATTGTATACATTTATGCTGACCAGGGACATGAAAATGCATATTTCATTGACACTGCTCATGCCGGAGCCACCGGAAGCTGGACAAAAAGGATAAACCTTAATGATCTCGCAGCACTGAGTATGGACTCTATAACGGCTATTCAAGACAGTGTTGGTAATTCATCAATGCTAGCCAATCATATTTATAGGGTACCTGTCGACCCCTGTGCCGGAGAAACCGTTAATGCAGGTTCAAATCAAATTCTTTGTGAGAACAATGCCAATGTATCTTTAAATGGTTCAGCAACGACCGGAGGTCAATGGATCACCGGAACAGGTAGTTATAGCCCAAATAATCAAACGCTGAATGCCACCTATACCCCATCGGCCTCAGAAATCACTAGTGGAGTATCTCAGCTCGTTTTACAAAGTACTCTTGGAGGGTGCTCTTCCGTTAGGGATACAATGGTAGTAACTTACACTCCTGCTCCAACCCCCGATGCCGGGACCGACTACTCAACCAGCTCAGTGGTAGAAACATTGAATGGCACAGCAGGCGGTGCTTCAACAACAAACTGGTCTACACTTGGCACAGGAACGTTTGATGACCCTAGTCTTCTGAATGCTCAATACACAATGAGTGCTGCCGATACGACTACAGGATTCATAGATTTAGTTTTGACCGCGAATTCGCCTGGTTGTAACCCCGTAACTGATACTATCACCATAACTTATGTGGCCGGTTTGATATGCGATACACTATTAGTCACATCAACTCTAGATGATGGCTCTTGCGGTACACTAAGAGCGGCACTACAATATGCAGACACAAATCCCGGAAATGACACAATTACCTTTGCCATTAGTAATGATACCATTTTCACAACTAGTACTCTTACGCTAACTACTGATCCAGGAACCTATATTGATGCCAGTGGCTCAGGAATTTGGATTCAGCCGGACTTTACAATTAGCCCGGGCATAGATGTGATGCAGATTCAGGCCATAGAAACTACTATTGACGGTTTGTCAATTAATGCCGAACAAAGAAACAACCCTGGTAATCGTGCGGACAACGGCATCTTTCTAACCCAAGGAGGCCCGACAGTAGTCAAATCGGTGTTAAAAGGGGTTGAGATAACCGGTGCTGGTCAATACGGAGCCTACATTTCCTTTTCAGATTCATCCGTTATAGATAACTGTACTTTCTATGGTAATACCTCAGGCGGAATGTCCATAAGAAGTGATTATGTCACTGTGCGCAACAGTCGGTTTGGAACAGATAGTTCCGGAACAATCGGTATGGGAGGTCAGGAAGTTGGTCTGATTGTTGGTGGTTTTTACAGTGAAATCGGGGGTGATATTACATCGGAAGGAAATGTCTTTTCAGGCAATGATAGCTCTGGTATCGTGATTACTTCATCTGCCGTCAACTATTTCAAAGGAAACTTTATCGGAACAGACATCACAGGAACGGTTGCAATTCCTAATAATTATGGAGTCGTGTCAACCTTTACAATTAATCAGGCCTTTGGTGATGGAACCCTGAATTCCCGAAATATAATTTCCGGCAACCTGACGGATGGGGCCTTCATGGAAAATGCCTTTGGTAATAAATTTGATTTCAACTACTTCGGAACCGATATCACTGGAATGAACTCAATTCCCAACGGTGAACACGCCATTCATATGATTACTGATCCAACTTCTGACACGATTCAGAATTCCATTATTGCAAACAGCGGATCAGCAGGTATCTATTTAGAACCTGGCGCTCAGAACCGATTCTATAATAACACCTATATCAACAACGGAGGCGATCCCATTGATATCCTGGGAGATAGCCAAGGAGGTATTTTCGCACCTGCAATTGCTGGTATAAACGCTGACTCTACGATTTATGGAGTCAATGAATTTGGTGCCATAGTAGAAATTTATGCTGATGCCGGACATGGTGGTGCAGTTAAACTTGGAGAAGTTGTACCTTCAGGATTTTCATTCACCTATCAACTCACTGCAGCAGATTTATTGCTCATCAATATGCAGGGCTTAGATAGTCTTACAGCCGTACAAACAGTAGGAAGCACTTCAACCGAGTTCTCACTACCGGTCAGGGCTTGTATCCCTATAGATTTAATAATCCACCCTACAGATACTGTAAATATGTCTGCAACCCTTATTATTGATACACTTGAAACTATACTGGCGTCAGCGGCCAATAACCCAACCGTCAGTATATTGGACGGTACAAAAGGTGGCAGTCTCACACTCACTGGATTAGGAACATTTGAGTATGTATCTGATTCCGGGTATTTCAATAAAGCTGATTCGCTGAGCTACATAATTAGTAACGATTGTGGCTGGTCCGACACGAATTATATTCACTTGTTTGTTCGCAACTCACCCCCCTTCGTGTCTTTAGCTTTCTGGGACCGAATTGCTCCAGGTGAAATTATTAATATGAATGTACAGCACTTTGTAGATGATGTTAACAAAAACCTGAAAGTAGATTCCTTAATTCTAGCCGATACCTTGACCCCATCAGGAGCTGAGATACGAATTGACGTTCCCGGCTTTGTAACAGTAGACTATTCTGTCATACCTTCCGCTGATGACTTACTTGAGTCGGTATTTTTCACCGTGTGCGATAGCCTTGACGAATGCCTGGATTTTGAAATGATTATCCAAATCACATCGAATCCTCCCGATCCAATAGTTCACAATGCTCTTTCTTTGGGTGATGATAATTTGAATGATCATTTGGTGATAGATTTTCTTGATGAACCTGAATATGATGGTAATGAAATCTGGATTTACAACAAATGGGGATTTGAAGTTTATCATGCCGTGGATTATGACGAGCAAGAGCCATGGGACGGCACTTATAATGGTGAGTTTCTACCGACTGGAACCTATTCTTATTTTCTGAAAAGGGGCTACGAAAAAGAAACTTCGGATGGGTTTATTGAGATAGTAAACACAACAGGTCAGTAATCTATTGCAGCAGAGCTTCAATGTCCTGATTGGAAAGGCTTTTGATAAAGCTTTCTTCTGTTGTAATTAAACCATCTGCCAGCTTCTTCTTGTTTTGCTGCAAGACAAGTATCTTTTCTTCAACTGTATTTCTGGTAATAAATTTATAGTTGAATACTTTGTTTTTCTGGCCGATTCTATGGGCTCTATCAACCGCTTGAGCCTCAATTGCTGGGTTCCACCATGGGTCCAGTATGAAAACATAATCTGCAGCGGTAAGGTTGAGTCCAAGTCCACCGGCTTTTAAAGATATCAGGAAGGTTCTGATGTCCTCATTATTTTGGAACATTTCCACCTGAGACTTTCTCGCCTTGGTCGAGCCATCAAGATAGGCGTAATCAAGTCCCTGTGCATCCAGATGCTCGCGAATGATATTGAGATGCTTAACAAACTGACTGAAGATCAGTATTTTATGTTTCTTGCTGATCGCACTCTCAAGCATTTCAAGCACCTCTTTCATCTTACCGGACTCACCATCAAAGTCTTCATCTACCATTTTAGGGTGATTAGCAATCTGACGCAACTTTGTTAGGCCCTGTAAAAGTATAAGTTGTGATTTATTTCTACCCTTCTGATCGATATTTCTCAATATCTCATTTCTGTAATGAGATTTCACCTTTTCATATTCTTCCTCCTGCTCCGGTGTCATTTCGCAATAGTAAACCTGCTCGACTTTTTCTGGAAGTTCCGTAACTACCTGGGATTTTTTTCTTCTCAGAATAAAGGGTTTTATAATCGCATAGAGCCGTTCGGTTTTCTTCTCGTCACTACGTTTCTCTATAGGGATTTGAAACTCATTCTTGAAGTAGGCTTGGGTGCCAAGCAAGCCCGGATTTGCAAAAGACATTTGAGACCACAAGTCCATTGTACTATTTTCAATAGGAGTTCCTGTCAATATCAACTTATAGGTTGAAGACATTTCTTTTATGGCGGAAGCAATATTTGAGCTTGGGTTTTTAATAGCTTGAGACTCATCCAGGATGATATAATTAAAATAGTAATCCTTCAGGAGTTCGATATCCAGGCGAATAATACCATATGAGGTGAGAATAACATCGTAGTCGTTAAACTTGGAAACATCCTTATCTCTATTGGTACCTGTGTAGGTAAAGACTTTGAGGTCGGGCACGAATTTTTTCGCTTCCATTTCCCAATTGTATACAAGTGAGGTTGGCATGACCAACAAACTTGCGGCCTTAGCTCCTTTTTCTTTCTGGTCCTGTAACAAAGTGAGGGTTTGAACGGTTTTACCGAGACCCATATCATCTGCCAGGCAACCTCCCAAATTATATTCCTGAAGAAATTGTAGCCAGTTGTATCCAGCCTTCTGGTACGGCCTTAGCTTACCTTTAAATCCTTTTGGGAGAGGATAGTCCTCAATCTCATCAAAGTTCCTGAGTTTTTGCAACTTACGGTCCATGGTCACCTGAGCAAGGTTACCATTCTGCAGTTCCTGTATAAGAGCAACGTGATGACGTTTCAATTTGAGATTTCCACCTTCTTTATCACCCTCTGAAAAGGCAAAGATTTCCGCATAATCAGTTACCCAATTATCAGGGATTACAGCAATTTCTCCATTGGGTAGGGTAAACTCTGTTTTTTTGGCCAGGACCAGGTTTTTTAGGGTAAGAAAAGGGATTTCAAACTCACCGAATTTGACAATGGCATAAATATCAAACCAATCATTCTTTTCTTTGATTTCTATGGAAATAGAATGTTTACCCAGGAAGTACTTCTTCTTGTCGAAAGGGTTTTGGCGAATCTCATAACCCTTTTCTTTAAGCATATCTTCATAAACCGCCAACCACTGAAAGGCTTCTGTTTTCTTCACTACCGCCTTGCCATTCTTCAATTGAATTCCTAGTTCACCAAGTTCTTTTATCTGCTCTTTTTCCCACTCTGGTTGTCGCTTAATGCGATTAAAAACATAGGAGCCATTATTTTTCTCTACCTTAACGCTAGTACTTTTCCCTCCATTAGGACTGAAGTTGTAAGAGCCATAGTTGAAGGTCAGGTCAAAAACCAATTTCCCCTGTTCATCACTGTTTTCTTCCTTTTTATTATCGTCAAATAGACCTGGGCTAGGATTGTTCGTTGCAAGTTCTGCAAATGTCAGAACAGGTTGGGCATCATAGCTCACGGTATTAATATCAAAACCTTTGGCAAATACATCAAAGTTGGCCACCAGTGGAGCAACGAAGGTATTGTAATACTTTTCCTCTACAGTCTGGGGTATAACGATAAACTTCTTATTGAGGAATGGTTTCAGTTTATTGCCGTCTACTTCTTTTTTAAAAGTGTAAAGGATATCATCTACCAGCAGCCATGCCGGTTCCTTGCATAGAATTCTGGATTCATTGAATTGAAATTCAATTTTCTTCCCTTCATGTTTAATCGTTGGGAAATAGTGCGTGTTGTCTTCATTCTTAAAGAAGTGAAATAACACACTGGCCTTCTCCTTGGGGACAGTCACTTTCTTCCAAGCCGGCTCACCATCTTTCCCCATGATGTATAGATGGCGATCATACATATTTGACAGGATATCAGCCTTTCTTCTTTCAATGTAGGCGGCAATTGTATCCTGTAACAATTTGTCACCCTTTTCTTTGTCGTAAACTTTTAGAAAAAAATCAGCAGGTGAAATTTTCTTATTGTAGAATTTATTGAGGATGACATCCTGCTGAATGCTATCCATCTGCTTTATCAGCTCATAGTCTGTATCGTCAAGACCGGAGGCAAACTCAGCAGCATTCTTTGAAGAAATATTCTGGTGCTTAAAAGTAAGCTCTCCTTTCGCATCCAACTGTACCACAAAGGATTCAAACAATGGACCCAGGTACTGATGTGAGTACAATGAATAAATTATTTGGAACGGTTCAGCTGTTGATACCTTCATTTTGCATTTTAGACAAGGTTCTAATATATGCAATTGGAGCTAATGGAGGTCGAAAACTTTTTCACATGGGTATTTTTTTTATCCACAGATTGTGGCCTAAAAAAGCCATTAAAGGCTTTGGTCAAACTGGATGCTAGCCGCTCTGTTTGAGGGTCTTATGGATATCAAAACAGTAATACCAATTACTGAGGCTGCGATGATGAGATTGTCTACCAGATTCAACTTCATAGGGTAGGGAACTTCGCCTGGAGAGAACAAACCATATTCCATTTGTAGGTGACAAATCCCAATGCCTAATGCAAAACCCAAGGTCCCTCCCATCAAGGCAATAAAGCTTCCAATCAGTATAAAAGTCTTCCGGATGGTTGCTTTGTTCATTCCAAATGAGTGTAGGATTGCCAGGTCCTTACGTTTTTCAATCTCAAGCATTGATAAGCTAAAAAAGATATTGATTGAGGCGATACCCATAACAATCAGCAGGATGATAAAAATGATGACCTTCTCGAGTTTTATGGCCTTCATCAAAACTTCATTCTGCTCTTCTTTATTTTTTATTTCAAATCCCTCGTCCACCAGAGTTCTGATTTGTTCCTGTACTTCAGCTGATTTTTCAGTTTCACACATGATTTCGATACTCGTTCGTTGATTTTCGTATCCGAAAAGTTCTCTGGCGGTCTCAAGTGGCACAATCACATAGTCAAGATCGTATTTGTACTGTTGGAACTCACCAACTGCATTAATGATAACGGAGTTGAGGGAATTAATTTGTTTTCCTTGATTGGATGGTTGTGGGTACAAAAGCTGCAGGTGTTGAGGAATAAGGCTTACATCATCGTGGTCAAGATGCAGATGCTTTGCAACATTGTAGCCCATAAAGCAGCTAGGTTTACCATTCATATAAAGTCGCTGCAACCCGCCAAAGTCTTCAAACTGAAACTGCTCATAATAGGCTGGACTCACTCCTTTGACTTTAACTACTTTCTGCCATTGTTTTCGGTTTCTTTGCTTGACAATAAAAGCGTGATCTTCAATAACTTCTGTAACATAGCTTACGCCATCTAAGCCCCTTATGGAATTCATCTGGGACTCTGATAGTTCAAAAGTCTTTCCTTTTATGGTCGTAATTTTGATATCACCTTCCAGCGCACCTTCGTATTGGTGTATGTACTCCGTGAAGCCATTCATTGTAGAAATCACGAGAATGGAAGCCGCGGTAACAGCAGCTACAATAATTACAGCCAGAATGGAAATAAAGTTGATAAAGGCCCTTTTCTTAACAGAAAAAAAGTACTTGGTCGCTATGTGAAGAGGTAAATTCAAACGCTTTTAATCTTCATCTTCTGGTGGAATATCAAGGTTATTGAATATATCGTCTATGCGCTCTGACTCTTCAATGCTATCATCAATGTAGTAAAACAATTCAGGAATAAATTGAACCTTATTTCTGATTTTTTTGGCCAGAATTTTCTTGATTTCCCATTGTTGATTCTTGACCATTTCCAGATTCTTTTGATTATCCTTGGAGAGCATGAAGCTCAGATAAACTCTTGCTGATCTTGCATCCGGACTAACTCTGACAATAGTAACGGAAATGAAGGCTCCGCCAAAAAGGTTGTTCGACTCTCTCTGGAAAATCTCACCTAATTCTCTTTGTAATAAGCGAGCTGTTTTCTGCTGTTTTACACTTTCCATTCTGTAAAGTTACCACTCTTCTGTCAATTCAACCTTAGTTTTCGGATTTCGTGTTAGAATAATTCTAATGAAAGCTAAACTAAAAGTTGAATAAGGCCGATTTATTCATCTTTTTTGTCATGGTAAATAATGTAAACCATTCGTATTGGTAAGTTTCTTTAGAATAAATGATCCTGTAAGGATTTTTGGAGTTCTTCTCCTCATGATCGCTTTTTGGATTCCTGTGCATGTTTTCGCTCCGGAGAGTCTGCTCATTGAACAGGAGTGGATGCTTCTTGGTGAAAAAATGGCTGGTGGAGATGTTCTCTACATGGACATTCAAACCAATATGCCTCCATTGTCGGCCTCTGTATACTGGTTATTATATAACCTCTTTGGTAAATCATCTCTTGTCTATCAAATTCTAGCTTTGATTCTCGTTTTTACCCAGGCAATGGTGTTTAACTTCATGATGGACAGGACCGATGTATTGAAGGAACGCTCCTATATCCCCTCATTACTGTACATCACATTCTCATTCATTTACACCGATATGCTCACCTTATCTCCACTTCTGTTATCCATGACATTTGTGTTGATCGCACTCAGGGAGTTGCTGTATTTGCTGAAGCATGGTAACAATGACCAAGGTGTATTCAGGGTGGGGTTCTACGTGGGGATCGCCACTCTGTTTTACTTTCCAAGTGGTTTGTTTTTGATTATGGTTGTTTTCTCCTATCTGTTTTATACGAATACAGTCCTCAGAAGGTATGTGATCCTTTTGTTCTCTTTTTCGTTCCCGATACTGATGGTAGGTATGCATTACTTCATCAAGGGTGGTATGTCTAATTATTTTGAATATTTCTGGTGGAAATCAATTTACATTACCAAAATATATACTACTCACTGGATTGACTTTCTAATTCTTCTGGCTGTGCCCGCAATTTTTCTAGCATACTCCATGTTTGCTGTATTCAGTTCGCGAGGGTATATAATCTACCAAAGTAAAATTCAAAGAGTGATGGCTCTTTGGGTCTTTTGTTCTGTTGGTATTTACTTTTTAGCTGATGAAAAAGGGTCTTTCTTGTTTGTACTGTTGATTCCTGCTATTTCCTACTTTGGTACTGCCATGTTTTTTGTGGTTCGCAGAAGCCTTTTTAGAGAACTATCATATGTCGCCATTCTGGTTTTGATCTTGTTTGTGCACTTAGGCTCCTTAAAAGGTTTGGGAGATGATATCCTGAATCCGGACAGATTAGCTGTCGGGCGCACGGAGTTACAACAGCACATTAAGGATCAAAAAATACTGGTGCTTGATAAAAACTTTTCGGGTTATGCTGGCAATAGGGTGGCCACGCGTTTTTTTGACTGGAGGTTGAGCATCCGGAGCTTTGAAAACCTGGATTATATGAAAAATCCGGTCATGATTCTGGAAGCCTTCCGCGAAGATCCTCCGGAAGTGATTGTCGATAGATTAGGAATTGCTGAAAAACTGTTCTTAAGGATTAAACCCTTAGACGATTTATATCAACCCCATGAAACGCTACAAGGTGTATATGTAAAAAAGCGCGGTCAGACTCTTTAGCAAGCAGGCATTTTGCTCACCCTTCTTTCATGTCGGCCTCCCTCAAAATCTGTATTGATAAATGTATCAACCATTTCCTTAGCTACCTCCAAAGAAACAAATCGAGCCGGAATAGACAGTATATTAGCATTGTTGTGACTTCTAGCCAATTCTGCAAGTTCAGGTAGCCAGCACAAAGCCGAACGTATTTCCTGGTATTTATTGGCCGTCATTGAGACACCATTACCACTGCCACAAATGAGGATTCCCAGTTGGGCATTACCATCAATAATGTCTTTTGCTACCGGGTGTACGTAGTCAGGATAGTCACATGAGTCTTCACTAAAAGGACCGAAATCCTCCACTTCGATACCTTTATTCTGAAGTAGGGCTATTACTTCTTTTTTATATTGAAATCCGGCATGGTCGCCTCCAATTGCAATTTTCATAATACTATGAGTTTCGTTCTTTAAGTCTTCTTTCTTCCCTTGCCAATCTTCTCCTGGCCTTTCTGGTTACGAGTGCCGAGATCAGAATACTCACTTCATACAGGACAAATATAGGTAATCCAATGAGTACTTGGCTGATAACGTCCGGTGGTGTTATTATAGCGGATACTATTAATATAATCACGATGGCGTGTTTCCTGTATTTTCGCAAAAACCGCGGTGTAACAAAGCCTAGTTTCGAGAAGAAATAAATCGTCACAGGAAGTTGAAACATTATTCCAGTGGCTAATACAGAAGTCGAGATAAACTTAAAGTAATCACTATAAAGTATATTATTAGTAATCGTAGGAGTGTAATCGTAATGGATAAAAAAGTTTATCGCAATGGGGGTTATAATGTAAAACCCGAAAAATGATCCCATTGTAAATAAGATGCTCACAAAAAAAGTCAGCCACCGGGTAACTCTCTTTTCCTTTTTTCTTAGGGCTGGCTTAATAAACCTCCAAACCTCCCAAAATGCATATGGGAACAAGAACACCAATGTGACCATAAAAGCTACTCTGATGTGCAAAACAAACTGCCCCATCAACTTGAAGTTTTGCATCTGAAAATCTAGCTGTGGATCACAAAAGATTTCCTTACCGAACTTCTGCGAGATATTGCATATAATCTCGTAGGTAATAAAGTCAGATCGGCTGGGGCCTTCTACAAATGGTGCTATGAAATCAGGTGCCAAAGCAAAAGCCGCTATGAACAATACCAGGCCTACTTTTACGATACGCATTAAATGTTTCCTCATCTGGTCAAGATGACCTAGGAATGACATATCGTTATTTGAATTTTTGGCCAAAGTAGATTAGGATACGAATAGCTATGCTCACACAGCTACACCCGCGTAAAGAGGAAATTCTTTCATCCACTCGTTAACTTCTCCTCTGACATCAGAAATTTTTGCTTCGTTCGTATGATTTGAAATTACGGTATCAATCATTGCTGCAACTCTGTCCATATCTCCTTCTTTCATGCCACGGGTTGTGATAGCAGCTGTACCGAGTCTTATTCCGGATGTAACAAATGGTGACTTATCATCAAATGGAACCATATTCTTGTTTACTGTGAGGTCAGCGCTTACCAGAGCGGCTTCTGCTTCCTTACCGGTAATGTCTTTATTGCGAAGGTCGATCAACATCAGGTGGTTATCAGTCCCTCCGGATATTAATTGATAATCTCGACTTACCATCGCCTTTGCCAGGGCTTGCGCATTAAGCTGGACTTGCTTTGCATAGTCGCCATATTCACTGGACAGTGCTTCGTAGAATGCTACAGCTTTAGCTGCAATTACGTGCTCTAATGGTCCACCTTGTGTTCCGGGGAATACACCAGAATCCAAAATAGATGACATCATTCTTGTAGCGCCTTTTGGTGTTTTAAGTCCCCAGGGATTCTCAAAATCCTGACCCATCATGATCACACCACCTCTTGGACCTCTTAAGGTCTTATGCGTGGTCGTTGTGACAATATCGCAATGAGACATAGGGTTGTTCAATAATCCCTTTGCAATCAATCCTGCAGGGTGAGAGATATCAGCTAATAAAATTGCACCGTGTGCATCAGCAATTTTTCGGAATCTTTCATAGTCCCAGTCTCTGGAATATGCCGATGCTCCGCAAATGATCATTTTTGGTTTTTCTTTGTTGGCAATTTCCTCAACATTATCCATATCGATGAGCCCAGTCTCTTCCTGAACACCGTAGAATGTAGCATTGTAATACTTTCCTGATAGATTCACAGGAGATCCATGTGAAAGATGGCCTCCATGTGATAGATCGAAACCAAGGATTGTGTCACCTGGCTTTAAACAAGCGAGCATAACCGCTGCATTAGCTTGTGCACCAGAATGCGGTTGCACATTAACCCATGCCGCACCAAATAATTCTTTTAGTCTTTCTCGTGCCAAATCCTCTGCCAAATCCACAATCTCACATCCTCCATAATATCGTTTACCTGGCAAACCTTCCGCATATTTGTTCGTGAGCGTGCTTCCCATTGCTTCCATCACTTGTTTGGAAACAAAATTTTCAGAAGCAATCAGTTCTATGCCGGACTCCTGGCGGTTGGTTTCTTGTTCAATAAGGTCGAATATTCTTGTATCTCTTTGCATGGATCGATCGATTTTGGAAATGAAGTGCAAAGGTACTTCGGGGTACTAAGAAAAACAATAAATAATCCGCTGTTTATTCCCTGATTTTCTAGCTATTGAGCAGAGCAGAATTGATTTTTTAATGAGAGGTAATCATTCCATATTTCATGCAGAATATCTGCAGCTGGTTTTATCTCTTTTATTGCTGCTGCAACTTGGCCTATCTCCAGTTCCCCTTCATCCAGGTCTCCTTCGAACATACCTTTTTTGGCCCTTCCGCGTCCAAGTAATTCTTTAAGTGTCTCAACGTTGGCTCCTTCTTGCTCTGCCCGCTTGACTTGATCGTAGAATTTATTCTTAATAAGTCTTACCGGGGTAAGCTGTTTAAGACTTAGCTCTGTGCCGCCCTCGGGTGTATTGATAATGGTATTTTTGAAATTTTGGTGTCCTGATGACTCATTGGAAGCCGCAAAACGAGAGCCAATTTGTACTCCGTCAGCGCCAAGGGCCATAGCTCCTAACATGGCCCTTCCGTCTCCGATACCTCCGGCAGCAATCAGTGGAATATCGAGAGCCCTCCTTACCATTGGTAAAAGCACAAAAGTGGTAGTCTCCTCTCTTCCATTATGTCCGCCTGCCTCAAAACCTTCAGCCACAACGGCATCTACTCCGGCTTCCTGAGCTTTCAGGGCAAACTTCACACTCGATACTACGTGGACTACGGTGATACCATGCTCTTTCAAATGACTCGTCCAGGTCTTAGGGTTACCGGCAGAACTGAATACTACTTTTACTCCTTCTTCTATAATCGTTTGTATATGCTTGTCAATATCGGGATAAATAAGTGGCACATTCACTCCGAATGGTTTATCGGTGGCCGCTTTACATTTTTGTATATGCTCCCTGAGAACCTCCGGATACATAGACCCCGATCCAATAAGTCCTAACCCCCCTGCATTACTCACCGCAGAGGCTAGTTCCCAGCCACTACACCATACCATTCCGGCCTGAATGATCGGATACTGAATGTCAAAAAGCCGTTGTATTCTGTTCATAGGTAGACATGATTTGTTACTAATGTAATGCTATATCAGGAACTGATCAAGAACAACTTTTGGATAAAATTGTATTCTATTTCATTAGGAGACTCCTCTAGTAAATACTAGCAGTGTTTTGTATATATTAATATTGTATTATTCTAATACATTTGAATTTTGAAACAGGAAAAATTTCGCTTGGTTTGGGTTATCCACATTTATTCTGCATTGTGATTTTGTTATAACCCTCTGTAAAACAAATAATTAACATTGTTATCTTAAATTATGTGGAAAACAATCGCAATTTGTGGATAAAATAGACTTGATTTTAAAATTAACTTATTCTGAGTTGATTAAGGTTTTGGTTATGCCTTAAGTTAACTTAATATAAAGTCAATTTTAAGTGATTTGAGTAGTTTGGTGGTTACATTAATTGAGAATGCTCAAATCAGTGGGCACGCTTGTTGCCCGTTCATCGTTATACTGTGGAATAGGAATGTGTTTGGCATCCTATTAGAAATTAAAGTAATATGAGATTAGTCTACTCGATACTATTGAGTCTATTCATAATAGTTGTGGTTTCCTCTTGCACCCGGAATAAAAAAATAGGGATTACCAAAGCCCCGGAGAAAAAATCATGGAAAGGAAATAAAGTACCATGCCCAACTTGTGGAGACAAAGAAGAAAAGCTAAAAATCTTTTAGTAAAAAAGGCCATCCAATAATGAATGGCCTTTAAGGTTTTATTTTTTGCCTCCATCTGTTGGAGGGTCCTTAGGCTTATCCTTAGACTCCTTAATTTTGGCATCCACCGCTTCTTTAAGCTCTTTCTCCTTACCTTGCAATAATGCTGGTAATTCCATGCCTGCCATATCGAACATCTCTTTCAGCGGAGGTAATGATTTCAACATTCCAGAGAGAAAATTAGCTGTAGCCGGAGTACCGTCACCATTTGAACCTCCCATACTGTCCCAAACCGTGACTTTATCAATTTTAAGGTTTTTAATCGCCTCTACCTGCTTATCAATTATCTCAGGCAGCTTATCAGCAATCATCAGTAGTACAGCTTCCTTCGGTTGATCCCCAGCTGCTTTCACCAATCTTTCAAAACCTTCAGCCTGTTTACTCATTATTTCAAAGAGTCCTTTTGCCTCTGCTTGCATCTTAAACAGAATTGCATCTGCTTCACCGCGTGCATGCCTACGTATTCTTTCGGCTTCGGCCTCTGCATCGATTTGTACTTTCTCCTTATCTATCTGAGCCGGTATTACAATATCGGCTTCCTGGGTTGCTTTCTCTCTGGCAGCCCGCTGTTGCTCAGCCGCTTGCTCAGCCAGATATGCTTCCTGAAGCGCTTTAGCCGATTGTACTTTCTCAGCAGCTACTGCTTTTCTAGCTGCTTCCGCTTCCTTCTCTCTTTTAAGTGCCTCTGAATTTGCAATAGTAATTTTCGCCTGGTTCTCACCTTCAATTGCCGATGCGTCTGCTGCTGCAACCTGAGTTCTTTCATCCTTTTGTGCATTGGCCTCACCAATGGCTCCGTCTCTGTTCTTTTCTGCTACGCTCTTTTTGGCATCGTTAATTGCTTTAGCAGCTGCTTCCTTACCGAGGGCTTCTATATAACCTGACTCATCAACGATATCGGTTACGTTTACGTTGATCAATCTCAACCCAATTTTTTTCAGTTCATTCTCAACATTTGCGGAAACGTTTGCCAAAAACTTGTCACGATCTGAATTAATCTCTTCAATATCCATTGTGGCAACTACCAGCCTTAGTTGACCGAACAAAATATCCTTTGCCAGCTCCTTTACGGACTCATGATTTAGACCCAGTAGTCGTTCTGCTGCGTTTTGCATTACCCCAGGCTCCACAGATATACCAACGGTAAACCTGGAAGGTACGTCTACCCTTATGTTTTGCTTGCTCAGCGCACCTCGCAAATTTGCTTCAATGGATATTGGGGTCAGATCGAGAAACGCATAGTTCTGAATAACCGGAACAATAAAGGCAGCGCCTCCATGCACACAGCGTGCTGATCTACTTGCTCCTTTAGGACCCCGACCTACCTTACCATATACGACAAGGATTTTATCGGAAGGACAACGCTTATATCTTGATAACAGAGAGACAAAGAGCACAAAAATCGCGACAACTATGATCGCAATCAGTACAATAGTATTTGACATGAAATCCATTTATATATCTTTTTTAACTAATAACACTTGATTATTTACCACTCCGATAACTCTTACTATCGTCCCTGTAGGAATGTCTTCTTCTTCCTCAGTTATCGCTTGTAATTCTCTTGTGGAACCCTGAATGTTGATTTGAACCTTTCCCATCCCTCCTTTTTTAGCTTTGATTGGAATATATACTTCTGCTATTTCGTCCACCGCGTCCGACATCTTAAAGTTTCCGCTCTCAGCCAGTTTATAAATGAAGTAAGTAATGGCCGCGTAAGTCAACATCATCAAGAATCCAACCAAGGTTGCCCAAAATATTGTCATTCCTTTGGAAGAACCATTGGAATAGGCCACAATACCTGTCCACCCAAAAACTGTAAAGAAAATGATGAAATTCTTTAATGATAAAATTTGAAAGCCCGCTCCAACATCACCGTCTCCATCTGTATCAACATCGAGATCGCCATCAAAATCAGCGCTATCTGCACCTCCTCCTGAAATTCCAAAGATGGTTAGTACTGACTGGATCAGAAAGAATAAGGTAAAGGGCAATGCGATGTACCAAAATACCTTTTCAAAACCATCAAGCTGTGCAAAAAAATCCATTTAAGAATTGTTTAGTAATCGGTTTTATTCAACAATATATGACTTTTCAAATAATGCTGATGTTATACAGATACTAAACTTTATAAATAGGTTGCCTGAGGAACAAAAAATTATTCCAGTCCCAGCTTTTCACGGAGATAAGAATCTTTATTCGCGTTCTTGTTCCAGTAATCCGACTTGATTGATTTATTGATAACCGCAGAGGTTGTCAGCTTCTTTTTCCCCTCTCCAAAACCACTCATATAGCTCTCTTCCCATGAAATAATCTGGTGTGGGAAGCTTTTCTGAAATCTGATTTTAAGAGTTCGGTCCAGCTCGGGGTAATGAACCGTATATTCATTCAGACTATCAACCAAATAATCTTCGGTTAAACTCAACCTGGCCTCATAAGCTTTATTTTCTTTATGCATCAGGCGAACGTAAAATGTCGCGGGCAGCAATTTTTTTGTGCCGGTTGGTAAATCCTTTGGGTTTAACCTGATTCGGGTCCAGATTTCATCTTCTAATAAATCGGCTGACAACGTCTCCTCACTATCTCCTTCCGATTCAAAATACGACCTTGTTGTAACCCTGTAAGAACTGCCTTTCAGGTTATATTGCGAAAAAACATGACCGCACCATTCTTGAGATGTCATAGTGGTTTTCAATGATTTGGAATACTTTTGGAGGTCGACTGGCGTAAATACCGACTGCATCATTGAGTAAGGATAAATCCCCGTATTGAAGTTTTTGGTCATATTCAGTTTCAAAACTGTCACCTTATCCTCACCGGCTCCACTCGGGTTATCAAGTTTTACTTGTTTAGATTTTGAAAACCCTTCCGTGACAAACACCAGCACAGAATGTCCTTCACGAAGTTCTCCATACCGGGCTTGTTTCAGTTTATAGCTTGTCAACTCGGCTTCACCAGCATACCAGTACTTTGCAAATGCTGATTTTTCTTGTATCCCGCTAAGCGTATTTTTCGGGTTCTGTGAACGCGAGCATGCTGTTATAAAAACTATTGAGGTGAGCAGCAATTGGATTTTCATAAATCTGACTTTGTTAGTTAAATTAATTATTTCTGCAAAAAGTTCCGTTGATAATTGGGTTTCATTAATAAGGGAAATAACTTTCTGAGACATATGAAAAATGTCCTTTTTATTTTTTGCAATCTGCTCCTTATTGCTTGTTCAAGTCAACCGGAACAAACTCAAATTGATGTGCCGGACAACTCTCAGGAATCCACGGTGAGCCCGGATTCTGCTTCGCTAAGAATTCAACAAAAGGTTACAGCGATACCGATACCTGACTCTTTAAGCTTTTGTGGAGAACCCGTTCCTCTCGATCAGGCGGATATACGAGAGCGACTCGAAGTGGAATTATTAGCCAATACTTACCGACACTCGAGAACGATGTTGATTCTGGAGAGAAGTAAGCGATGGAAATCTATGATAGAAGATATATTGGAAAGCGAGGGAGTTCCGAAGGACTTTTTCTATCTGGCTATTGCAGAAAGTGAGCTAAGTAATGTAGCGAAGTCCCCTGCAGGAGCAATGGGAATGTGGCAGATTATGAAAGGCACCGGAAAGGAATACGGTCTTCAGCTCGATAAATGGGTAGATCAACGCAGAGACCCCGAACTCTCCACTAAAGTGGCTTGTGAATATATCAAAAAAGCCTACGATAAATTTAACAACTGGACCCTCGTGGCAGCATCTTATAATATGGGAATGGCAGGTGTCCGCAACAGGCTCGATGAACAATTAGTCGATTCTTATTATGACCTATTCCTTTATGAAGAAACTTCAAGGTATGTCTTCCGTATTTTAGCCTTCAAAGTGATTATAGAAAATCCTGAGGTTTACGGCTATTACCTCCCTACAGACTCTCTTTACCAACCCCTGGAATTTGACACATTAACGGTTTCCGAAGACATTGATAACCTGAATGAATTTGCCAAAAAACACGGCACCAACTACAAGCTTCTGCGTCAATACAATCCGTGGCTAAATGATGGCAGGAATTATGTTTTAAAAGTTCCGAAAAAACTGGAATACATTTTTAGAATTCCCCGAGCAACATCTATTAGAGACGATTCTCTTTAGACCAACTTCTGATTTTGACATAAGCATCGTAAGCTCTGCCCAAAAACATAAAACCAAACCCTTCAAAAAGAAACCAAAGGAATAGCCAACCAATGTAGATCATGTGAAGATAAGTGAATAAGTATACCAATCCAGCAAGGACAGAAACACTCCGGACTACTATCACTATAGTAAGAGAGTCTAAACCTGAATCCTTCTTACCGAAAAAAGTAGCAAACTGAGTCAAGGCGAAGACACCGAGAATGGTTGCCATAATATGTGCATCCTGTGACCTCACCATACCTGCACGTATACCAAAAGCGAACAGTATAGCTAAAGTCAGGTGCGATATGGCCATTACAAGTATAGTGTACCTACCGAACAATATTTTTCGCTTTTGTTGCTCGATATCAACATCTACCTCTTTTGAATCCAGCGCAGCCTTCCAACCACCACCACTCATGCTAAACTTTGCTCGTTCTTCGTATGTGCCGAGGATAGGATAATTACACTCGTTGCAATTATAATTATCGTATTCATTTCTGGCGCCACAGTTCGGACATTCGTTCATTGGTACTAAAGATTATTGCATTCTCAAACAAAATGTACAAATCTAACGTAAGAAGTACATAAAATTCATTAATTTAAATTCCAATGTAGCACTTATCCAAATCCACAGATATGGTCGAAAATTTTACTTATCACGAAGCACTTTTAGGATTAACTCATGTAGTCGGCTGGGCAGATGGCGCAAATCAAAACTCAGAGACAGATGCCAAAGTACAAATGATCATGCACGAACAAATTCCGACATCCACATTGGAGAATTTTAAAATCAAAAAAGAAAGCCTGGGGAATCACGATGCAACCTTCGATTATTCGATTCAAGCATTAAAGGGTTGTTCCAGTGACCAAAAAATTAATGCTTGTGCATGGATGTATTCTATCGCTCTTGTAGCAGCAACTGGGTTAGATGGCGAACTGGATTACGATCATGACAAGTGGATCGTAAACAATAGTAATGTCGATGCTGAGGAAAAAGTATGGGTTGATAAAGCTATTGCTGCTCTGGGGCTTAGTGAACAAGAGGTTCGGGCGGCTTATGACAAACTGCCTGAAATAAAACGCATCTAATTGAAGTCGCTTCTATTACTTTTTATACTGCCTGCCGCTCTATTCGGTCAATCAATTAAAGGCACCTGGAAAGGTGAGCTCACTCAGGATATCGGAGCTCCGTACACGGATTATTATTTCAGAATGGATTTAGAAGTGCAAGATGGTAAGGTCTCCGGCTCCAGTAAAATCCAATTAAAAAGTGACAGTTCCGTTTACGGTGTTATGTCCATTACCGGTACTTTCAAAGATAGCGCCCTGACATTTCAGGAATCCGTCCCCAGCGAAAGCACCATCAAAACCGAAAATTTTTCCTGGTGTATCAAAAAAGGTGTTCTCTACCTGACAAAAGAGGGAGATGACCTTTACCTCAAGGGTAACTGGGAAGGCAAGGTTCCATGGGGGCCCTGCAAGCCTGGCACAATTTCCATACGCAATACGGATGACACCCAAGCCGATCCGGAGGAACAAAAATTGGAAGATCGGGATGTCATAGGCGGCCAAAAAGTTTTTGTGAGCTCAGATAGTATAACCATTAAGCTCTATGACCATAAGCGTATCGATAATGATATTATCTCGCTAAAATTTAACGGTGAGCTCATCGTCAAAAACTATGTACTAAAGGGTAAACCTTTGATTATAAAATTAAAGATCAATAAAAATGCCAGCAACCCACTGGTTATGTATGCCCACAATCTGGGAAAAATTCCACCAAATACCGCTGCACTCGAAGTTCTTGATGATAAGAACAAACAAAAGCTTAAATTGCAGTCAAATTTGAAAGAATCCGATTCGGTCGACATTATTTATAAACCTTGATCCTCAAAAAAGCATTCTATTCTCTTTTGTTCCTTCTTCTTGGCTTAAGCTTTACAAGCTTTTGTCAACTTACAGAAACCTATGAAATTCAGGATTTCAGCCCAGAAGTATTATCTAAGAATCATATCCGAATTATTACCGGGTGGGAATATCATAGTTCAGAAAAGAATTCAAAAATCACTTTAAAGACCAAACAATCGTACCGCCTTTTCGATCGTGGTGGCCGCTTGATCGAAGAGATTTTCTACTGGGAATACTCCGATATCGGTCACCTCAACAAGAAATTTAATTATGACACTTTGGGCAGATTGAAAAAAATGACCCAAGCATTTGGTGATAGCATTGAACTGGTAGAATATTATGAATATGACTCTCTTCATCGGGTAGCTGCCTGGAAGGTGGATTTTACAGAAGGGGGTGATGAATTTGACTTCACCAAATACATCAACTATGACCATCATGGCAACCCGGTTTCCCAGAGGATCCAACTCAAAGACAGGGAACGAAATGACACCATCAAAAACTATTATGAAGGTGATGATTTGGTGCTCTCACTGAAATTAAGTGATACATCAAGCGTAGCAGACAGTATAGTGTATCAACGAAATCTTGGCGATACATTATGGAAGAAATCGTATTACGAAGGAGGCACTATCATCTACAAACAAACACTCATTCAGGACAAGGAAAGCAGAGTTTACCGGACAATAAACTACAAGGATGGCAAACTTTTGAAAATAAACTATCATCGTTATCACATGAATGGTAACATACTTCAGAACAGAACATTTCATCACTATGTACAAGGCAATTTCAAAAAGATTTATACTTATGATGAAAAGGGGTTGCCAAAAACCAAAGTTGTATATAAAAACAAAGAAGATCCCGAAACAATCGTGAAATACGAATTCGGCTATTACTAAAGCACAAAAAATGAGTTTCTTAAAACAAACTTTTAACGACTACAAGCACACTGGAGCAATTGCAGCGAGCTCAAAGAATCTGGCCAAGCTCTTTATGAAGACGGGTGATATCGCCAATAAAAAAGTGGTTGTTGAGTTTGGTCCGGGCACAGGAATATTCACCGAACATATTATCAAGACACTGCCTAAAGACGGTATCTATTTCGGCCTTGAGCTTAATGAATCATTTGTAGAACGAACCAGAAAAAGGTGCCCTGAAGCAACCATTTATCATGACTCTGCACAAAACGTGTTGAAATATCTGAAGGAAAACAATGTAGAACAATGTGACTGTATTATCTCCGGATTACCATTCGCCAATTTTGATGAAAAACTACAAGATGAAATTCTACAGGCTGCAGTCGATGCACTCAAGCCAGGAGGAGAGTTCTTAACTTTTGCTTACACTGTAGGACTATTGACCAAGAAAGGGAAAAAGTTCAAGAAAAAGCTACCACAATTTTTTGAGAAAGTCACAAAAACCAGAACTGTTATTGGAAATTTACCACCCGCATTTATCTATCACGCTTACAAGGGTTTGAAGTAAAGGAGGTATAAGTTTAGGTTAGCGTATTTTTTGCGGGATCTTTCATCCTCTATTCATCACTTTTCAGCTCTTCAGGAACTACCTCAGTAGTATCTGACGCAAGTTCTTCCAGTTCCTCCACCTTCTCTTCATTAGAAATGCCGAGGCAATCGTAAATCACCTGGTGAATACGACTTCTGACTCTCATAGTATTCAGCTTCCAGTTGTTGATTTTAGGGTGTATTCTGTTGGAAAGAAACACAAATACTATTTCATTCTTTGGATCTACCCATACACAAGTACCTGCAAATCCGGTGTGACCGTAGGAGTCATGATCAGCTGAGGGTGCAATGAATTTCATTTTAGGTGGAAATGGCTTATTGAAACCCAAGCCTCTATGACTTGACTCTGCTTTCTCCGTGAATTTTTTGACCGTACTTGACTTGAAAAAACGCTTCCCTCCATATGTGCCTCCGTTCAGAAGCATTTGCCCCATAATGGTGAGGTCATGAGCCGTAGAAAAAAGTCCGGCATTACCAGCCACACCTCCCATGAGCGCTGCAGATTGATCATGTACATAGCCATGCACCAATTGTTTCCTCCATTTTTTGTCATCTTCGGTCGGAACAATATGTTTCTCATCCATTCGATCCAACGGGTTGTACATAGTTCTTTGTAAACCTAGTGGGATATAAAATTGTCTTCTCGAATAGTCATCCAGTGACTTACCTGTTCGTTTCTCAATCACTTTTTGCAATAAATTAAAATTAAGATCGCTGTAGATGTATTTGGTGTCATTCCTAACTCTTACTTTTTTCATGTCAAGCCAAATGGAATCTGGAACATCCTTCCTTAAATATAAATCCTCAGCCATTTCATATTTATACCAATCACTTCTGCGGTCGCAGAAATACCGGTCAAATTTTCTGAACAACGAATCCTCGTCCTGGATGTACCTCACTATTGGCATATAGGATTGTAGCCCGGACTTATGAAGCAATAGATTTTCAAGTTGAACTTTCTTCACTTTGCATCCAGCAAGTGTATCCAGCTCGCGCTTAAAGTACTTTCTTAAGTTGTGATTGAGCTTTATGCTTTTCTCATCATAAAGTTTCATAATAGCCAGCGTAGTGCTAAATACTTTAGTCACTGAAGATAGGTCGTACATATCATTTCTTCCCACCCGATGCCTTCTCTTGTAAGTATGGTAGCCATATGATTTATCAAAAATCACATTTCCCTTATGGGCAATCATCACCTGACACCCAGGTGTGGCCCGATACCGGATAGCCTCTCTTACTATGGCATCTATTTTATCCAGACTATCCGTGTTGATACCTGATTCTTCTGGAATCGTATACTTGAGCCTGGTTCTTTTCAGTAGAGGAAAGCTTGTGCCTGCTGGTAGTGAATCACTCACAGTAACAGGAAGTTTACCTGTGGCTGTAGCTCCGCCAAAAATTATCTGCGCCATTATATCCATGCTCAGCTTATCTGTTTCATTGGTGTGGATAATAGCCGTAGCGCCATAGAGGTGCTGAAGGTTCTTCGGGTTTCCAAAATGGCAAAGTATGACATCCGTTTCTGTTGAAAGTTTGTTTAGGGACTCGATAAACTCCTGATCTCTGGCCGTATCGATTTCAACATTATTCATTGTTATGACTAGCGGAGTATGCCATTTCAACTTTTCGAAACTTAATTTAGGTAAGGAGGGCAAGTTTTTTGGGTTATGTTCCTGTCCCCATGCCGGATGATAGAATCTGCATCTATTTGTAAATGTCCATTCTACCGGATCCCCGATCGTAACTACAAGCAGCGAGTTGTTGTAAATACGATTGATGGGTAATGCATTGTTCTTATTCTTTAGGACTATTGTGGTATTCTCCAGTAACCTCCTTCTCGATATCTCTCCTGCGCCCCCGGAAAAAAAATAGTCCGCATTCCTTCTTTCTATTTTCTTTTTCTTTTTTGGAGACAACCACTTTTTTGCTTTTAAAACTTTAATTGTCGCCTCATCAAGTTTCTGTTCTGAAATTTTTTTGTTCTTTAGCTCCTCCTTAATTCGGCTGATTAGCTTAATCGGCTCAGAAGCTGCAATAAGTACATCAAAGTCATTTCCTGGACTCCGATACTCACCATCACAAAACAATAAACCTTCAAACCCTGCTTCTTTTAGAGCTCCACGAATATCCAAATCCTCTGCAAATTGCGTAATATCCAATCGCATGGCCGGGAGCCCATTTTTGAATAAAGAAGAATACAGGCTCCGAATGGGCTGTGTTGATTTCGTAGTATCGAAAGTATACTCTTGAGCAAAATCCGGAACTCCTGCAAGAATATGCTGACTTTCACAAGCGGCAACGAACTGCGATTTCTTCGATAACGCGCTGTCAGCATTCTGAAACATATTGTATCCGGTCGTACTATCAGGGATGGTATCTAAAGATAAACAGTCTCGAAAAGCAATATTGATCCCTGCCACTTTAAGAGAACTTACCTTTTCAGAAATATACTTTAGTGCCAAACTATCGCTGGAAATGGATGCCAGGGTAAGTTCCTGAACTTTGGGCTCATTTGCCAAAACGTTTTCAGTAGATATAAATATTGGTTTTTCAGCTAAACTTCTGGCATACGAAGACCAGTGTTCAACTTCCCCAGCGGTCAACCCATTAAACATAAGTCCACCAATGTGATAATCCTTTATCCATTTGGCTATACTGGAAGAATCTACTGCAGTATCAGCCTTGATCATAATTAGTTGACCGATCTTTTGATCAAGGGTAAGTTTTTTTAATTCTTTTCTTGCTACTACCTGAGATGCGTTAAGGAATTTTACAGAATGAATGATTTTTTTTTCAGGTACATGCTTTACCTCCTGAGGCCAAAGTGCCCACGCAACTATAGCTGAAGCCAAAAAGCTGCCAACTAATATGGGTTTCCAAAGTGCAATTCCAAAAATGTTGCGTTTCATTACTGATGCTGGTGTTCAGTTTAAAAAAGAGCCTCCTTTTTGTATACGGTTCGCTCAAATAAAGTTCTGATTTTTGGTGTGATTTTTTGAGCAATTATTCAAGTATATTTTTTTGCTTAACTTCGTTGCAGTGACAAAGTACATTTGGGCAACAAATTTGCAATCAATTAGTAACCTCATAGCAATAATTTTTTTGACTAGTTTTTTAATTGGGTGCACCTCACATCGCTGGCCACCAAAAAGAAGAAAGCCCAAACATCATTATTCTATCTTCTATTCTGCTTCTATCAATCAACCCACAAAAAAACAAGTTGAATAAAAAAGCTGATCAAAGAAGTTGATGAACTTCCTTGAACAGCCAATGTATGTTGAACAACTACAGTTACTCGCTTCCAAATACTTTCCTAAGCAAATCGGTCGTACGTGCCCCAGGATTCTTTCGAATCTCTATCTCTTCCTTCTCTATTTGAACAAAAAGACCATCGATGGCTTTGTTTGTCACGTATTCCTTTAGGTCGGGGTTCACTTTTTCAACAAAAGGAATTTTATTGTAGGTGGTCATTACTGTTTCCCAGTGTTTTGTCGCTCCGACTTTATCCAACGAGTTGCCAATGATAGGTTCAAACTTACTGTATAAAGCGCTCCTTGTGGTCTTTTCCAGATATTTTGTTGCAGCATTATTCTCTCCTTTAAGAATATTCATCGCATCCTGGATCGTCATTGCCTTAATGGCGTCTACAAATATTACCTTCGCCTCTTTTGACGCATCTTCGGCCGCACGGTTCATTGATTCTATAGCATCATCCACCTTCTGACCCTGGCCTACGGCACGTAATTTTTCTTCTACTTTTTTGGCATCATCGGGCATCAAAATCTTAATGGTAGGATCTTTAAAAAAACCATCTGGCTTCGAAATTTGATCGACTCCTTTTTCGGTGCCTTTTGTAAGGGCTTCTTTGAGTCCGCGACCAACTTCTTCTTCTGTTAGTTTCGGGGCCTGAGCCTCAAGTGGATTCTTAATTTTGTTTTTTAATCCTTTCGGAAATTGAGCAAATGCTCGAACGCTGGTAAAAATAGCTAGCGCCATTAATAGTGATGCTTTTCTTTTCATAAGTAAAAATTGTTTGCATCTAAACTATCAAAAATAATGCCGCTCTAAAGTATTTCTTAATTTTAATGATATGAAAGACCAACAATACTGGATAGAAAAACTTCAATTGCAACCACACCCCGAGGGAGGTTATTACAAAGAAACTTATCGATCAAAAGAAAGCATTGCAAGTTCGGGAAATGTATTTCCGGGTGGGCGTTCATACTCTACCGGAATTTATTTCATGTTGAGTACTGGGAATTTTTCTGCCTTCCACAGAATCAAATCCGATGAAATGTGGCACTTTTATGCGGGAAAAGGAATTAATATTTATGTGATTCAATCCAATGGTAAATTGGAAGTTATCAAGCTAGGCGACAACCCTGATAATGGAGAAGTTTTTCAAGCTATCGTTCCGGCAGGAGCTTGGTTTGCTTCAAGGGTTGAAGAACCAAACAGCTACTCTTTGGTGGGTTGTACGGTGGCTCCGGGATTTGATTTTCAGGATTTTAAAATGGCAGACCGCGATGTTCTAGTCAATAGTTTTCCTCAACATAAAGAATTAATCACCGAGTTGACCAGATAATTTTTTTCTCACAATCTTATTAATCATTTTTACAACATGGTTTACGGATTCCTCGCTATAGGTTTGGTAATTGGTGTTGCACTTGGATGGTTTGCTGCAAAAGCCACCTCGAAATCTGGTGCTGCAACAAGTGGTGATGATTCGTTAAAGACTGAGATAGTAAGACTCGAAGAGCGAAGCAAGAACCTAAAGGATGAGCTGGACAGGTCACTGGAAGAACTTAACAAACTCAGGTCAGAAAGTATTGAAAAGGACAAGCGGCTTGCTAAAGCGGAAGAAGCTTTTATGAATATGCGTGAGAAGTTTGACAATCAACAGGCCGACTTCGATAAGCTACAAGACAAATTTCATAAAGAGTTCGAACTGATTGCTTCAAAAGTACTTCGCCAAAACACTCAGGAAATTTCAAAAATCAATAACGAAAAGCTGGCCGATACACTCAAACCATTAGGGGAGCGCATCAAGATTTTTGAAGAAAAAATTGATAAAAGCGGGAAAGAACGGGAGGGTCTAAAAGAGCAAATTCGATTGCTTCACGAGCTCAACCAAAGAATGGCTGATGAAGCCAATAATCTGACCAAGGCACTGAAAGGTGATACTAAAAAACAAGGTAACTGGGGAGAAATAGTCCTTGAAAGAGTTCTTGAAAGTTCTGGGCTGATCAAAGGACAGGAATATCAGATGGAAGTACATAGTTCCAATGCAGAAGGAAGTATCATCAGACCCGATGCTGTCGTTCTTCTTCCTGATAACAAGCATATCATTATCGATTCCAAAGTATCCTTGGTAGCCTATGATGAATTCGTGGGCCTCGAATCTGACGAGGACAAGGAAGCCGCCCTGAAACGACACATAGTCTCAATCAGGACTCATATAAAAACACTTGCATCAAAAGAATATCAGTCATCTACGGAATTTAACTCTCCGGATTTTGTGCTCCTATTTATGCCCATTGAATCGTCATTTAGCTTAGCTATTCAATACGATTCACAGCTTTTTAGTGAAGCATGGGAACAAAAAATTGTCATCGTAAGTCCAACTACCCTGCTCGCTACGCTCAGGACCATTGCTTCGGTATGGAAACAGGAAAGACAGACCAAGAACGCACTAAAAATTGCTGAGGAAAGTGGTAAGCTTTATGATAAGTTTGTTGGCTTTGTAAAAGACCTGGACAATATCGGTCGCCATATCGACCAAACTCAAAAAGCCTATGATGAAGCCTACTCCAAGTTAAAAACTGGCAGAGGTAATCTGATCAGCCGCGCAGAAAATGTAAAGTTACTTGGTGCCAAAGCTCAAAAGTCCTTTGACAAAAATTTGACTGAAGAGGCGGATGAGGAAATCAAGGAACTGGGAAGCTAGCTAAAGAATGCGAACAGAATGACGATGAACAAAATCATCACGGCATACATGACCAAATCTCTGTAGTAGGCATTATGTTTTTTACTCATAGGGTAAAAATATGAAATGGATTAACAAAGACATACCGGACAACTCCAAAATCGCTCACCTCTCAGAAGCAATAAATGTCAACCGGCAATTGGCTACCTTATTGATTCAAAGAGGCATAGAGACCTTTGATCAGGCAAAAGAATTCTTCCGTCCTTCTCTTGATAGCCTTCATGACCCATTTCTGATGAAGGATATGGACAAAGCAGTGGAACGCTTAAGTGATGCCATATCTGAGGGAGAAAAAATCATGATATACGGTGACTATGATGTTGACGGTACAACCGCAGTGTCTACAGTATTTGGTTTCCTCTCGACAATATATGACAACCTTATTCATTACATTCCTGACCGGTACAGCGAAGGATATGGTGTGTCAACCAAAGGAATTGACACCGCTATTGATCAGGGCGTTAGCTTAATCATTAGCCTTGACTGTGGGATCAAAGCCATTGATAAAATCACCTATGCCAAAGAGAACGGCATAGACTTTATTGTCTGTGACCACCACCGGCCAGGGCCTCAGTTGCCACCTGCTGTAGCGATTCTGGACCCAAAGCAAGACGGATGTGGATACCCTTATAAAGAGCTCTGTGGTTGTGGGGTAGGTTTCAAGTTTCTTCATGCATTCTGCACACAAAATACGTTAGACGATGAGGATTTACTTCCTTTCTTGGATTTAGTCGCAGTAGCAACCTGTTCTGATATTGTTCCGCTTACCGGGGAAAACCGAACCCTCGTCTACTATGGACTCAAGCAACTGAACAAAAACCCCCGTCCGGGACTATTGGCACTTATTAATATTGCCGGTTTCAAAACAGATCTTACGGTGTCGAACGTTGTTTTTGGACTAGGACCAAGGATAAATGCAGCCGGTAGGATCGAGCACGCGAAGGGAGCCGTTGAAATGTTATTGGCACAAGATTTAAATGAAGCTCAGGAAATTGCCGAGCTGATTAATGAACACAACCTGACAAGAAGAGAGTTCGATCAATCGATCACAGCTGAGGCCATTTCCATGATCGAATCAAATGACAAGTTAGCCAAAGCCAAGTCTACCGTACTCTATAAAGAAGACTGGCACAAAGGAGTCATCGGTATTGTTGCTTCGCGTTGCATAGAAACTTATTACCGACCTACAATTATACTCACCCGATCCAACGGAAAGGCCGCAGGTTCAGCACGATCGGTTGAAGGTTATGATGTGTATGAGGCAATTTCAGCATGTGCTGATCTTCTCGAACAATTCGGAGGACACACTTACGCTGCTGGCCTTACCATGGAGGTAGAAAAAATTGAAGCCTTCCAGGAAAAGTTTGAATCAGTGGTTTCCAAATCAATTACGGAAGACCAGCTCATTCAGAAAATCATTGTAGATCTTGAGCTGGAACTTGAAGAAATCACACCAAAGTTTTACAAGATACTCAAGCAAATGGGACCATTTGGACCCCAGAATATGCAACCGGTCTTTGTTACCAAAGGAGTAACAAGCACAGCAAATAGCCGGATAGTAAAACAGGATCACTTGAAACTCTCAGTCAAAAAAGGTGATTCAAATGTTGTAGATGGTATTGCTTTTGGAATGGCCAACCACTATGAGCACATCAGCTCCGGAAAACCCTTTGACCTTTGTTATACCATTGAGGAAAACACTTTTAATGGTGTGACGAATCTACAGTTGATGGTGAAGGATATAAAGTATTAAAAAGACTTAAGATATAAGACACAGGGCTTAGGATTATTGTATTTGTCTTAAATCTTTCGTCATATGTCCGTCAAAAAACTTCCTCAACCACAACCTTATCCCCTAAACCTTCGTTTATACAATTATATTTCAGGGGTTATCATCAGCGAAAGAATAATCTCAGTGTGTGTGTATCACTGATCCCGCTTCAACAGAGGTGGGATTTTTTCTTTATAAGGGTTTATACTTTCCCTTTCAAGTTTATACTTATCTGCCTAACTTGGTCGTTTATCAGATTTCATGAAGCTCGAAGCACATAACTTAATTAAGACCTATAAGAAGCGAACGGTTGTCAACAACGTCTCTGTTGAAGTCAATCAGGGAGAAATTGTCGGTCTGCTCGGACCAAACGGTGCTGGTAAGACTACTTCATTTTACATGATCGTTGGTCTTGTGAAGCCCGACTCTGGTAAAATCACCCTGGATGGATCTGATATTACACGGCTGCCAGTCTTCAAAAGAGCACAAAAAGGCATTGGCTATCTCGCACAGGAAGCGTCCGTATTCAGAACATTGACTGTCGAGCAAAATATACGCTCGGTGCTTGAAATGACCGGACATTCAAAAAAGGACCAAAAGTATATTACTGATTCGTTGATTGATGAATTTAGCCTTGGCCATGTCAGAAAGAACAAAGGAAAAGTACTTAGCGGAGGTGAAAGGCGAAGAACCGAAATAGCGAGGGCCCTGGCAGTAAAGCCAAAGTTTGTATTACTTGATGAGCCTTTTGCCGGTGTTGATCCAATTGCTGTCGAGGAGATTCAAACCATAGTTGCACGGCTAAAAGAAAAAAATATCGGTATCCTGATCACCGACCATAATGTAAATGAAACGCTCTCAATAACTGACCGGGCCTACCTTCTTTTTGAGGGTCATATCCTCAAGTCAGGCACTGCAGAAGAACTAGCCGCAGATCCGCAGGTAAGAAAAGTTTACCTGGGGCAACACTTCGAATTAAAGCGGAAGATTTAGTTTCGAAATATTTCCTTCAAACAATTCATGGATTTATTATTTTAGTACTTCATAAGAGTCAAGAAGAAAGAGGCGAATGACCATCCTAAGTCCCATAATTACCTGGTTCATCAAGAAGCGAATTCATCAAACGGAGCTTTTCAAAAAGTACCCGATCGATGTACAGAATGATCTTTTCCGTGGATTAATAAAGAAGGCTGAAAAAACAGAATGGGGGCAGAAGTACGATTACAAAAGTATTTCCTCAATCAGTGACTTTCGAGAACGGGTTCCTATTTCAACTTATGAACAGATGTTTCCCTATATCGAACGGATTATGAAAGGGGAACAAAACATTCTTTGGCCCACCAAAACCACATGGTTTTCCAAGTCTTCCGGAACAACAAACGCCCGATCGAAATTTATTCCTGTTACTACTGAGGCACTGAAGGATTGTCATTACAAGGCAGGGAAGGATATGGTATCCTTTTACATCAACAATTTTCCCAGTCGCGATCTCTTCGGAGGAAAGACACTGACACTAGGTGGCAGCCTTCAAAAAAATCATCTTAATCCGAAAAGTAATTATGGTGACGTTTCTGCTGTTATCATGCAAAACCTTCCGGTGTGGGCGCAAATAGTTAGAACTCCAAAGCTAAAGACCGCACTCCTGGATAAATGGGAAGACAAGATCGAACAGATGGTAAAGGAGTGCACCAATCAAAACGTGACTTCTCTAGCTGGAGTCCCTACCTGGACGGTTGTATTACTTCAAGAAATAATCAAAAGGCAAGGCGTAAAAAACATACTGGAAGTATGGCCTAATCTGGAACTCTTTGCCCATGGTGCAGTAGCCTTTGAGCCGTACGAAGCCATATTCAAAGAGCTGATCCCAAGCGACAAAATGAACTACCTGGAAATCTATAATGCCTCAGAAGGAGCATTCGGTATACAGGATATTCCGGGAATTAACGAAATGCTGTTGATGCTTGACTACGGTGTTTTTTATGAGTTCATGCCCATGGAAGAATTTGGTAAAGAGCACCCCAAAACTATAGGACTCGAAGATGTCGAACTCAATAAGAACTACGCCCTAATTATCTCAACTAATGCTGGTCTTTGGCGTTACCTTATTGGTGATACTATCCGCTTTACTTCACTCGACCCTTTCAGAATCAGAATAACCGGCAGGACCAAGCACTTTATAAATGCCTTTGGTGAAGAAGTCATCATTGAAAATGCTGATGCGGCCATAAAGAAAGCCTGTGAAGAAACAGGAGCAATTATGGAGAACTATTCAGCAGCACCGGTATACTTCAACGAGGGCGGAGATGGCGGGCATGAATGGTTGATTGAGTTTGAAAAAGAACCAGACAACTTTGATAAGTTTATTGATCTACTGGATTCTACGCTGAGAGAAGTCAACTCTGATTATGATGCGAAGAGGCAAAATGATATTGCTCTGAGAAAACCCATCGTTCACAAGCTTGAAAAAGGAACTTTCTATAAGTGGCTTAAAAGCAAAGGAAAATTAGGGGGTCAACATAAGGTGCCTCGCCTTTCCAATAATCGCGAGTACATTGATGATATTCTGAAAATGATCGAAGAAGAGAAATAGTACTAATCCCTGTGCTGCCGGATTAATCTCTTCCTGTAAGAATTAAAAATCTGCGACTTGGAAATGACACCAACATACTTATCGTCATGATCAATCACAGCCATATTCCATAATCCGGTGCTTTCAAACTTACCCATTACAGTAGTCATACTTTCATCAACAGCAACCGTCTCCCTGGGGCGCTGCATAATCGTCTTGACGTACATTCTCTGGTATAAATCCTTATCAAACATAATCTTTCGTACATCGTCCAGGCGCAAAATGCCCTGAAGTTTTCCTTCATCATCCAGAACAGGAAAAATATTTCTTTTTGACTCTTTTATCGTTTCAACCAGATCGCCCAGTGATGAATCAACATGAACGGTTTGAAAATCTTTCTCAATCAGCTTTTTCATATCCAACAAGCTCAGTACCTGCTTGTCTTTATTTTCACTGGTGATCAAATCTCCTTTTTCAATAAGTCGTTTGGTGTACAATGAATGTGGCTCAAAGAACGACTTCGTAAGATAGCTGATCGAACTTACGATCATCAAAGGAATGAAGAGTGAATAGCCACCGGTCATCTCAGCAATAAGGAAGATAGCAGAAAGCGGTGCATGTTGAATACCACTCATCACACCACACATCCCGACAAGGGTAAAGTTTCTCGCTGATATGTCTCCAAGGTTTAAAGAGTTGATTGTCGTTGCATAAAGAAACCCTGAAACACCTCCCACAAAAAGAGAGGGCGCAAAAATACCTCCACTACCTCCAGCACCGATTGTGAGTGCAGATGCTACCGCCTTAAAAAGGACCATGATGGCTATAAAACCCAACGTAAACTTTATACCAACTCCGTGGCTAAATACACTATTATCTAAGAGTGCATGTGAATCACCTGCCAACAAGGTCCTCACGATATCATAACCCTCTCCATAAATTGGGGGGAAAAAGAAAACCAACACGCCCAAACAAACACCACCAACTATAGCTCGAGTTATTCGATTTGGAATTTTTTCAATGGTATCCTCCACGAAGTACTGACTAAGCGTAAAATACAAGGCCATCAACCCACAGAATACTCCAAGGAATATGAAGTAAATTACATCAGAAGCTGTAAATGGATCGACATCATGCCATTCGAATACTGTACTCCCTTTGACCAGAAGCATAGTAATCACCTTACCACTGGCAGATGCTATGATAAGGGGCACAAAGTTGCTAATAGTCGTTTCTGCCAGGATAATCTCCATAGCAAAGATGACCCCCGCAACGGGAGCGTTAAATATGGATGATATAGCCGCAGCTACACCACAGCCTATGAGCAATGTTCTCTTCTTGTAATGTAGGTGTGTAGATTTACCAATATTGGAACCTACTGCGGCTCCTGTTACTACAATTGGTGCCTCCAAACCAACAGAACCTCCGAAACCTACTGTGAAAATACTGGTCAACCATCGCGAGATCAGCATACGCTTCTTCATCATACTTGACCCTTTGGAGATATACCAAAGTATGGTTGCCACTCCATGGCCCAGGGTTTCTTTGAATAGATACTTGGCCAGTATTACTGTGATGAGCAAACCGATCAGTGGAAATGCCAGATAAATATACTGTTCATTCTGTCCGGTAGATAAATGGCTTAGGAGATGCTGAAGCTTATGTGTACACCACTTCAGACTAACTGCGGAAAGACCCGCAATACACCCGATCAATGCACTCAGGATGAGTACAAAGTTTTTATTCGAAATGTGTTTCAGTCGCCAGATTAAAAATCTGGTCATGGGGCTACCGGATGTCATTTCTTCATTGGCCTGCTTGATAGCAGCGTAGGTTCCTGATTACTAAAGTGAACGAAATATGATTCCTTCAACTAATTAGGGGGCCAAATATGGGAAAAATTTAATGCAATGACATATGATTTTATCCGAAAAATCATGAGTTTCATCGAACTCTTACGATTATTCAAATGCATGTAAGTAATACACAAGAAGTTAAGCTTCCCATTGTAGAGAAAAGACCACATTGGTTTTTGGACAGATTGAGGTTGTTTGATTTGATCACAGTGGTTTTTGTTACTTTAGTCGTATTCTGCGGGATCTATTTCAGGCTTGGAATTCTACTTCCAACAATGCTCCTCATAGTATGGTCGGGTGCGTACTTTTACCTGATCAGGTACTCTAAGAATTATGCGGTTGTTGGTGAATTGATATTAGATAAAAACGAGCTCCGGGTGAATAACCAAATTTATTCATGGCAATCAATTGATAAAGCCGAACTGACATACAAGGCCTATAAGAATTATGTGGAGTGGAACTATAAACAAGTTGCTATAAATCAATTGAGTTTGCAGGTCGGGCAGAAAAAAAACACCTACCGGGTTCTATTAAAAGTTTCTGATCTGGAAATACTGACCTCTGCATTGACAAACGAAAAACTATCTTTACACAACGTACGGGATAAAAAATGAATATCGCCAGGAAACTAAAACACACCTTCGCAGCAGCGCTTGATCACTATGAGTCGGATGTATGGAAGTATATCGGAATGAATTTCGTTGCTTTGATATTCCTGATCATATGTGGGATAGTCGCATCACTTATAACTATTATGCTGACGGAGGGTTTATTGGGCATACATACCTCCCGTTTTGATACTGATTTTCCAAGCCTTGTTGCGAGTTCCAATCTCTTCTCCGTGCTTATCCTATTGCCTTACTCAAATTTATTTTTGAGGAAAAATTGGGGTGAAAACGGTCCATCCGGCCTGCAGCTGTTTGAATCAAACGGAAGAGCGATATGGTTACAGTTTCTGTTGTTCATAGGCATCTATATTTTTCTTGCGGTCGCAGCGAGCTGGATAAATAGTGAGTTGAATTATTATGGTCTCTTTCAACCTGTGATGTCAGTCTTCCTGAATTTGATTCCATTGGCTTTTGTGGTACATTCCCTGTCAAAGGTAAATGGGCGTTCCAGGGAGTTCTTCTGGAAAAAATTTCTGGTGACAATAATTTTTTGTACTGCCATATATGGCGTGCTTTTGTGTTTTCAAAACTTCCTGGGATATACTTTACAGTATTTCATAACGGACCTTTTTGGAAATAGCCTCTTCCAAATGGTCTTTGGTATTTTCTTACAACTGATGATTTATTCTTTCTTCCTGACTGCTTTCGGAGCGGGAATCGCTGCTGTAGTAGGTATTGAAAGGGAGGATCCGGAGGTGTAATAAAGCTGGGACTAGAGCTATTCTTTTGATGGAAATGAAACTTATCACACGGTTCTTTTCGTTATATTTGATATAGCCAATTAATTAAATGTATGGATTTAGCGACTAGAAAAATTCAACTGGCACAGCAAATTTTTAACATCAAACAAGCATCTTTATTGGATAAGCTGGAAGCTTTGATCCAGAACGAGCCAATTGATCTAACAGAGGAGCAAAAAAAGGGGATTGATGATGGGATAGAATCACTAGACAAAAGCTCAGGTATATCTCATGACCAAGTTTCCTCCGAAACCAAAAAGAATTTCCCTAATCTGTTTTAAGAATGCCACAAATAATCTGGGCTCCGTTAGCAAAAAAAGATTATTGGAGTAACATAGAATATCTCATCAGTGAATTTTCAGAACAAACAGCCTCAAGCTTTATCCAAAACGTAGAAGAAACGCTAGAGCTGATTAAGAAGCACCCAAACACAGCAAGGTCTACGGAATAAAGGAATATTAAGGCCGTACATCTGGTTCCGCAGGTTACTTTATTCTATAGAATTAATAAGAAACAAGATATTGAGCTAATCCGTTTTTGGAATAACTATAAAAACCCGGACGCTCTCCATAAACTTTTGAATCAGTAGGCCTTGATGGTTTTCTAATTCTTTCCTAGCCCTACTCAAAATACCAATCTTCCACATTCCACCAGATGTTCTTCTTGTCCGCGGCCATAGGATCCCAACCCTTCAGCTTTGAATCATAAACGCTGCGGTAGGATATTGTGAATATGGGAATCGTAGGTAACTTCTCGGCAAAGCTGGTTTCCAGTTTCCGGAAGAGCGACTGGCGTCTCTCAGGAAACATACTTCCTTCTATTAAACTCTGTACTTTTACGTCATTGCTGTCGTACACTTTCGATGGCTGCGACATATCAAACTCTCCCGATCGTTCATTGTAAGGTACATTCCAGAACATTCCAATATCATCTTTTCCTCCTTCGTAGTACAACAAGCCACCGTGATCTCCGCTTCTCAACAGCTCTTCTCCGGGCTGCTCAAGAGGCTCAAACTCGACCTTGAAACCGATGTCGGTGAGATTCTCGATAATTACATCCAATACCAGTTGCTCAGGGGCACCTTCCCCTCTGGTATATCCTTTCAGGGTGATTTCCTGCCCAGCTTCAACACCTGCCTCTTTTAACAATTGCTTTGCTTTTTGCTTGTTGTAATCATATGATGTCCCTTCGATTTGCTGATTATAGCCGCTGCTCGCTACTATTCCCGCTCCTTCATCCACCATATCTACTATTTTTTTGCGATCCAGTGCATAGCTTATGGCCTGACGCACTTTTTGATCGCTCAACGGGTACACATCAAGGTCGGGTTGCAGCATGAACATCATGTTACTAGTCGAATCAATTCTATTGGTAAAACCTTCCAGTCCTGCTACGTAATTATGTGCTCCTTTAGACATCAACGATATTAACTCCGCTTTGTCCTGCTCAAGAATTTCCTTTGGATTCAACCACCTTTCTCCATCCTTATTGACACTAATTTTAATTTCATCTATGCGTGGCGGATTACCTATGAAGTATGGATTTTTCACAAAATGTGCGTATTTCTCCGGTACAAACTTCTTAAGAATATATGGGCCATCCATAGGAGGTGGGTTATTAATGATAATCGATCGCACACTATCCAACCCTCCTTTCTTAAACACCTTTTCAAACTGATGTCTCGGATATACAGGGAATTTGGAGATGACATAGTTTTTACGTTTGTCATAGACCACATCCACTGTCTTATTGTCAATTTTATAAATGTTTCTACGGTTAGGGTCTTCAATACACTTCAAGCTAAAGATTAAGTCGTTAGCTGTAATCTCAACACCATCACCCCACTTGATATCCTGTCGCAATTCCCATCTCACCGTCATACCCCCATCAGCCAGTAGTTTGATGTAGTTATTGGCCATACTGGGAACCGTTTTCACTAAATGGGCCACCCGCTCTCCATTTTTACCAATTGAATATAACCCTCTCATATAAAGAGGTTCATTATTGCTTTCTGCCAAATCCGGAAGTACAGGTACTGCCTTGTTGAGTATGTTTTTTGAAGATTTAATTTCCGGTCTGGATTTAATGGCTACCTCCTGAGGCCCCGGATCATGGTATTGCTTGTAGGTTCCGGAAACAGTGTACCCTCCGTAAAAGGCAAGAATGGGCAGCATAATAAGAAAAGCCTTGTCGATTTTTAATGAAAGCTTTTCAGACTTTTGAGAAACCCGGAAGCTCGTCACTACACCTATCAGGGCAAAGATGATCAACGAATAAGCCCACAGAAAGAATTTATCGGCCGCCACCAGGTAAGAAACATCTGGTAAACTCTCAGATTGTGAAAAATGAAAAGCTACACATGAGAGCAATGACGTCACAACCATTCCATTTTTAACAACCAACTGCTTGGCACTTAACAAAAAGGAAAGTGTTGCCATTGTCAAAATAATGAGAAGCGGAATGATCAACTTGATAAAGTTGGCAGAAAAAGGCCTTTCAAGCCTTAAGACATAGTTAACCTCACTTACTTTTTGGCTCAACCCTTCGTGCTCTATACTACCAAGGTCAGAGGCAAAAGTCTTGGAAACCTTTAGCGCTTCGAAGTACGGCTCGTAGAGCCAGCCCGTTATGGAAAACTTGGGATTCATCCCGCTACCTGCCTGGTCTGGAATAAGTTCTCCCCATTCAGCAGGCATATCCAGTGCAATAGTTAGCTTTTGCCTGTCAAACGGATAGTCGAAAAGGGGGAAGTTTCCTCTGAAGGTACCTTGTACCCGATACCTTACACTGTGCCAGTCATCCTCCGATTCCCGGCTAGAGACTTCCATCGTTTCTATCTCGGCATTTGAAATAAAGACCGGTGGCACTTCTTCGGAGCCAAGCCATTTATACCAGAGGTATAAGTCTGCTTTAAATCGGCCTTCCTTGGTGTCAAAGTCGGATACGTCATTCAGGTATACACCGACATACACCTTCTTCGGCCTTTCCTCATCAGTGGCGAATGAAAGATTAGTTACAAAAAGACAAAATGATGTGAGCAACAATAGCTGCCTGCAAATCTTCGTCAACATCTCAATGGTAGTGCTAGTTCGTAAATTAAGTACTAAAAAACTGGCCCTAGGGTTTCACGGCATTCTGAAAATCACTGAAGATCAGACTGTATCATCTCGATCATTTTTGCCTGACCGATTCATGAGTTTTTATTAAAAAAGACGGTTTTCGCATTTTGTGTGTTCAAAACACCCATAGACTTGTCATCCTGAGGGACGAAGGATCTAAGTGTATTCCCATTGCCAAATCTAGATTCTTCCTTTGTCAGAATGACAGATTTGGTGCTATCTATAAATAGACACGCAAAATGCGAAAACTGATTAAACAAACGTCAACCGCAAAAAGTATAAGTCCCCGATAAAATAGGGGCGTATGCTTTGTTCTTCTACTAGTTCCATTTTTGATTGCAATTAATTTGTCCTCCCAATTCCAAAGCACCGATTCATTTTCAATGCCAATGCTAGCTATTAACGTATTGTCAACCGAATATACACCGGATAGTGATCACTAAAACCACCCAGATAATTATTACCAGCCCATGTGCGGAAAGGTTTGACACCAAAAAACATTTCATCTTCATGATTCAACCATTCCGGTGAAAATATCTGAGAGTCTTCAGGCCCAAGATAGAATTTACCAGAACTATTGAGCAATGAGGTACTTACTATCATCTGGTCAAAAAGGTTCCACTCGGCTTTATACTTATGCGTACCGAGTTTCAATTCTTTCTGAAGTCGATAAGAAGTATTATAAAGTTTTCCGGAAGTAGTGTCTCGCTCTGTAACTACACCCAATCCTTCGTTAATGCTTTTGTCTTCGGTGCCGTCATTCAGATCACCGGTGATAATGATGTGCGGGTTTGAAAGTTTTTCATTTAGTGAATCAACTATGCTTCGTATTGTTTGTGCTGCTTTGATTCGGCTCGGTTCACTTACACTTTGTCCTCCGAACCTAGAGGGCCAGTGATTAAAGAAAAGGTGTAAAGTATCTGTTTTTCTAAGTATACCACGCACGTAGAGAATATCACGTGTAGGCCGGCCATCAAGGTCAACCTTGAAACATTTGTATTGCAAAACTTCAAATTGATCTTTTTTATAGAGCATCGCTACATCAATACCCCTTTTGTCTTCGCTCTCCTGATGTACAATACTATAATTGAAGTGCTTAAGATTAGTATAATTGATTAGGTCCTGAAGCACTTCTCTCTTTTCTACTTCACATAGGCCAATTACATCGGGGCCCTGCCAGTTATCCAGGGCCAAAATCACCCTGGAAATATTTCTCAGTTTCTTGAGGTACTTTTCACCATCCCACTTTTTTGCACTGGTCGGCAGATACTCATAATCATTTTTATATGGATCATGTATTGTGTCAAATAGATTCTCAACGTTGTAAAAAGCGATCGTGCTCTTCTCCTGAGCATTCAGGTTCAGAGAAAAAAAGAGACAAAACAATATAACTGCGAGTCTGGTCATTGACACTTGAAGAATATCGTCATTAATTTTATTAAGTTAAGCTATATCTAAATGACAACTGCTGAGTAACTTAATGACATTGATTGTTAATTTAGTAGTTTTAGCGAGAAGGGCTATCTTCAATTAATTATTTAACCTAAAGTTCAGGAAATGATAAACATTGGGTTAATATCGAATGCATACCTTATGCCAGCATGAAACTAGTCAAAAGAATTAATCTAATCAGCTGCTGCCTTTTTGTTTCACTTCAGGTCACTGCCGGGGGTGAAAAGTGGCTATTTGGAGCACGCAGTCTTGGTATGGGCCATGCCTCAGTCACCTTTACTGATATGAGCAGCGCTTATAATAATCAGGCCGGACTCGGCTTTGTGAGTGACCCCGGAGTTACATCCTATACCGAACAACGGTTTCTACTCAGTGAAATGACTTACGGTGGTCTTTGTGCTGTTTTACCAACTCAGTCAGGCACCTTCTCGCTTTCCACTACTTATTTCGGCTATAGTAATTTCAACGATACTCAAATCGGGCTTGGCTATGGATTGAAACTGAGCGAAAATTTTTCAGCAGGAGTCCAGGTAGATTACTTACGCACCTCGGTAATCGAATACGGATCCAAATCCAATTTCACCTTCGAAGCCGGGCTGCTGGCCAAAATGACCGACAAACTAACCTTCGCTGCCCACGTTTACAATCCCATCCGGGCCCAGCTCGGAGAATCACTCGGCATCACGGAAAAAATTCCTGGGATTCTGAAAGCGGGGTTTAGTTATCTGGAAGAAGATAAATTTCTACTAACAACTGAAGTAGAAAAAGATATTGACTACGACCCTTTTATTAAGGTCGGGCTGGAGGTTTACCTTTCAGACAAACTCTTTGTTCGTGGAGGAGTAGGCACACAGCCTTCATATTTTACACTCGGTATGGGTTATAAGGTAAACAATCTTTCTATCGATATCGCAGGAAGTCAAAATGAATACATCAGTTTCACCCCGGCTGTGTCATTGAGCTGGAAATTTATCAAGCAAAGTGAGTAAATGGCTGTCCATATTGCTGCTCTTTTGTACGGGGGGAATCTGGGCACAGGATACCACGGCTCATGATCAAAACCGGCTCATGGAGTTGATCGAAACCAATATAGAAAATAGTGAGAGCGCAGCAGACTTTAACACCATACTCGAGCACCTTGAGTTTTATGCCGAACACCCACTAGATATCAACAAAGCAACCACAGAAGAACTCGCATCAATGGGGCTGTTTAGTGATTATCAGATTAGAGTGATATTGCAACACAGAAGAGAATACGGTAATTTTCTTGAAGTTGGTGAACTCAATTCTCTGGGTATATTTGATCCACTCGAACTTGAATTGATCTACCCCTACCTGACAACGAAATCACATTCCGAGCACGAATCTATACTTGACCACATCAAAGGAGGGTCTCATCTACTTCTTTTCCGAACCCAAAGAATCCTTGAAGATCAGGAAGGATATACAACCGACCCTTCAAGCTCCGGGCGTTATGAAGGAAGCCCGTGGAAGTTCTATTCCCGCTATCGCTATCACTCTGGGTACAATTTCAGTACAGGATTTACATTGGAAAAAGATGCCGGAGAAGCTCTTTTCAGCGGTTCGAATAAAGCCAGTGGCATCAAGGCTTATCAGGGTTTTGATTTCGCTTCTGCACACTTACTCTACAGATCCGATGGCCTGGTAAGAACGGTAGCATTGGGTGATTATGAGCTAAGGTTTGGGCAAGGCCTTGTGATGTGGAACGGGATCAGCTTTAGAAAGTCTGCTTTTGTCATGAACGTGATGAAAAGCGCCCAGGAGATCAATAAGTATAGTTCGGTAAATGAATACAATTACCTTCGGGGATCGGCTATACAAATAGGAAACAGTAAGGTAAAAGGGGTCGTGTTTTACTCCTCCAAATCCGTTGATGCGAATATTACAGCCATCGACAGTACGAATAATGATGTAACGCAGGTTAGTTCATTTCAGGAAAGCGGAAACCACCGGACTCAATCTGAAATTGCCGATGAATCTGCCATCAATCAAAAAATCACAGGAGCCAGAGTGACCTGGAACGGTAAGCACATCAGAGCCGGAATTACAGGGACACATACCAAATTAGATTCCAGATTTGAAAAGACACTGCAGCCGTACAATCGGTTTGATTTCTCAGGAAGTGAGTTATCCAATATAAGTGTTGATTATAAGTTAGGCGGTAGTACTTTTCATTTCTTTGGTGAATCTGCATTGTCAAGTAACGGGGGTCATGCCATTATTAACGGATTTGAATATCACCCCGATACTAAGCTGAGTATAGTATCAGCACATCGATCATATTCAAAAGAATACAGCTCTTTCTATGCTAATGCCTTCGGTGAAAGATCAACAACCAGCAATGAACAGGGGCTGTATATAGCCACCTCATTCAGACCAATTAAATACTGGGAGATATGGGCCTATTATGATATCTATCGCCATCCGTGGCTCAAATTTCAGGCTGATGCACCCACCAGAGGGAAAGATTATTTAGTTCAGCTGAACCATACTCCTTCCTCCTCCATTCAAATGTATTGGCGTTTTAAAGATGAAATCAAAGAAGAGAACAAAACCGCAAACGACACTCCTGCCGATTACCTGATCGAACAAAGGCAAACTAAATTCCGTTACCATCTTAATTACCAGTTAAACTATTACTTTTCACTCAAAAGCCGATTTGAATACACCCTGTTCTCGTCTGACGAAGAAAAAGAAACCGGCTATATGCTGTATCAGGATTTACAGTACCGAATACCTAAGACTCACATCCGACTCACCGGGAGGCTTGCTTATTTTGACACCGAAAGCTTTGATGCCGCCATTTATGCTTATGAAAGTGATGTACAATATTCATTCACCGTACCACCGTACTATTACAAAGGAGTAAGAACTTATTTGATTCTCAGGGTAAAACCCGTAAAAGGCGTAGCCTGCTGGATTCGCTACGCTCGCACAGTACTTACCAATCAGAACATGATAGGATCGGGCTCTGATGAAATCAATGGAAATACCCGGAGTGAACTTAAATTTCAGGTCGCATGGACATTTTGAAACACTTTGTACTCTTCATTATACTAATGGACTCAACTATTGTGAGTGCACAATTCACAGATGATTTCAGTGATGGTGATTTTACCGCCAGCCCGACATGGTCAGGTGATGATACTGAGTTTGAAATTTTAAATGATACGTTACATTTAAATGCACCAGCTGTCACAGATGAATCATATTTGAGCACTCCTTCAGAAGCAATTAATGACGCTACATGGGAATTTCATTTTCGATTTGAGCAAAATCCTTCTTCCAGCAACCAGGCATTTATTTATTTGGTAAGTGATGCGGCCAATCTGGAAGGTAGTCTGAATGGATATTTTGTGCGAATTGGAAACACCTCAGATGAAATTAGCTTATACAGACAGGATGGAGGTACGAGTTCAGAGCTTATTGATGGAAGCGATGGAAGTGTTGATTCCTATCCCGTAAATGTAAGAGTAAGGGTGACCCGTGATGCGATTGGCAACTGGGAGCTACTCCGAGATACTACCGGAGGAACTACATTTATATCTGAGGGAACTGCCTTTGATGATACCTATATTTCATCCGATTACTTTGGTGTGCTTTGCGATTACACAAGTACCCGGTCTGATGCTTTTTACTTTGATGATTTTAATGTTACGGGCACTCCATTTGTAGATAACGAAGCGCCAACCATCGATCAGGTGATTGTAAGCGGTGACTCCACTCTAAAGCTCGTTTTTTCTGAAGATATCGATCCGGTCACAGGAAATACCGTCACCAATTACAGCCCGGATAATGACCTTGGTTATCCCGTCACGGCTGTAGCTAACGGGAATGAGGTCGAGTTAAGCTTTGGATCAGCAATTGGTTCGGGGATTGTCTACAGCTTATACGTTACCAATGTGGAAGATCAGTCAGGTAATAGCATTGTCGCCACCTCAGAGATTTTTGGAAAAGTAGAAACCCCAGTTTCCGGAGACATTGTGATTAACGAATTACTTTTCAACCCAAGGAGTTCGGGTGCCGATTTTTTAGAAATATATAATAACTCCAACAAGCTCTTCGATCTGAGCAAAGTTAAAATCGCTAACCTGAATGATGATGGCAGTCTCAACCAGATTGAGTGGGCGTATGATTCTTTCAAGTATTTTAAACCTGGTAAGTTCATTGTACTTACTGAAGACACCGCAAATATTTTAAGTGAATACACAGTGGCATCACCTGACTACTTATTGCAAATTGATGACCTGCCTTCCATGAACAATGATGACGGAGCAATTGCTATTTTAGATTCGGCAGAAAATACTATAGATGAATTCAGCTACACTGAAGACATGCACTTTGCGCTTTATGATGATGTAGAAGGTATCTCACTGGAACGTATCAATCCTGACTTAACCACCCAGGATGAAAACAACTGGCATTCTGCGGCAGCGGATGCAAACTACGGTACACCAACTGCGGAGAATTCACAATTGGATAACGTAACCCTCCAGGATGCTTTTACCCTGGCCCCTGATTATTTCTCACCGGACGGGGATGGACACAATGACTTGCTCAACATACATTACATACTTGATGATCCGGGAAACTCTGTCAACATTATAGCCTTTGATGCCCGGGGCAGGAAAATTGCCAGAATCGCTCAAAACACAGTACTCGGAACAGAAGGAGTGCTACGCTGGGATGGTGTGACCGATGAAGGTACCAAAGTGAGAGTGGGTGTATATGTTCTGTTTATTGAGTTTTTTAATCTGGATGGTACGGTAGAAAGGTATAAGAAAGGATTTAGTGTAAATGGGAGGTTGTAATGTTAATTTCAGATTCCGGACATAGCAGCTATCTTGTTGAGTGGATACTACACACCCTAATATACTATCTCATTCCAATCGGAATTACGGTTCTTTTAATTAGAAAAAAGAAAAACACTTTACCGAAAATCACGAAGGTCCTTTGTATCCTTTTTCTGATCACCTACTTGCCGTTACTTGATATGAATAGCTTATGGTATTTTAATTTAAGACTTTTCTGGCCCCAGGATTATGTGCCATATGAAATTGCAAAACATATGTTTTTTGGACAAGCTGAATACCAATTCCTGGATTTCCTGTACGACACTCTCAACTTAATATCACAATACCTGTTGGTGACTTGCTGTATTCTCTTTGTTTATAATTTGTTATCAAGCACGAACTTAAATGTACAAAAGTGGAAAAGAGTATTGTGCTATGTTCCAATAGCTAATCTCTTCCTTCTTATTCCAATTGTATCAAAATACGTTGGTAAAAACGGCATTCAACAAATATTAAGTTTTACCCTTCTTTTAATATCAGGGCTCTGGATTTATTATAAACACATTTCCTTTTTCTTGTTTCAAATGGGAATAGATAGCATATCTTATATTACGCAGATATTCTTTGGTGTACCTAACCAAAATCCCTTAGTAATGGATGAGATTATTGCAGAACCAATACAAGCGTATGGGCTGGCTTCTGATACGCTATGCTTTTTTGTACCAATGTTAATTTACTTCTCCGGCATTCTAGCAGTTCCTGTTATCACAAGGATAAATTCTAAACTGAAGAATGAATCCAAACCAAAATTATCTTTACCTTCAAATCCAGATACACTGAAATAGTATGAGTGAGACAATTCCACAATCGGTAAAAGAAGAAATGAACGCTGCCATCGTGCAGGCTAATGAGGGTGACCACCAATCGGCAATCGCTACGCTGCTCGACTTCGAAAAGGAATATCCCGACTATCTGCCACTCAAAATGATCATCGGTAAACTTTATTTTGAGCACGAGCAGTATGAGTTGAGCATTGACTATTTTGCCAAGGTTGTAGAACAAAACCCAACCATTGAATTGGTATCACTAGCCTACTATCACAGCATGATGGAAGTTGATAATAGAGGTGGTGCACTAAAGGAGTTTAACCGCTACCTTTCTCAGGAAGAAATAGAGGTGAGTTTATATTTACCGACAATTGAAGAGCTATACAACGAACTACCCGAAAGTCATATGAGCAGTGATCAAAAGCAGATGGTAACGAGGTACTATCAAAAATATTTTTTATAATATTTGACCGGACCCTTCGTTTCAAGGTTTTTTAGCAGCCTTATAATAAAACGACCTAAAATGACAAACAAAACCGGATTACTGATCTGTGTCGGGCTATGCCTGGCAATGATCACCAAAGGCCAGGACTTGCCTGACTCGACTCAACATTTCAATATTCAAACCAAAGACGGATCTCGTATACGTGGTAGCATCGTGGTCACCAACACGGACTACCTGAAAGTGAGAAGTCAATCACTTGATGAAATAAAAATTTCCAAACGTCAAATAAAGAAGATAACCGAATTCGAAGCCTCACCAATCAATCCAAGCTTTTCCAGAACGGGAGACCGCACCAGAAACTTTTTTGGACCTACTGCATTCACTTTGGATAAAGGGGAAATGGTTTATCATAATAACTTGTTGTTCCTGAATAACCTGGAAGTGGGTTTGAATAAATATCTTTCCGTTGAACTTGGCCCTGACCTCTTCACCATATTGAACTATGGTGCTGCAGCAGCTTTTGCGAAAGTCAAGCTGGGTATGGAGTTGAAAAAAAATATTCGTGTTGCGGGTGGTTTCATGGTACACCTCGACACTTATGACTTAAACATATTCGAATCTTCAGCATATACGCTTGCTTTCGGAGCCGTGACTTATGGTAATGAGGACAGAAATATTACCGGGGCGTTTGCTTATGGAATTATTGACTATAATTCCATTGAGTTTCCTGTGCTGAGTTTGTCAGGGCAGTGGAGGTTAAGTGAGCGCGTGGCCTTGGTCAGTGAAAATTGGAGAATCCCTTTCGATTATGTTTATGGCTTTTACCCTGATCCCGACTTTACGCGATCAATATGCATTTTCACCGCAGGAACCCGACTTCTATTCAATAACTTAAGTGTTGATCTTGCAATAGGGGCAGAAAAGCAACGGTATGGCCTTTATCCCTTTCCTTACCTGGGGGCAGCCTATCGCTTTGCAGGTAACGGAAAGAAATACCGCTATTTATACGAATGAAATAATCGTAATGACCCCTGCTAGAACATCGTTAGTTGCCCATTCTTGCTTTTCATAAATAGTGAAGTATCGAGGTCAACAATGTACTTATCAGAAAAATACTTCTTTCTGGCAGCATCGAACATACCTTTAACCATTTGCGCATAGGGTCCCTCACCGCGCATGCGGGTCCCAAATCGACTATCATTCAACTGGCCGGAATGTATATGACTGATCTGATTAATTATTTTCTGAGCCCTGTCGGGAAATGACTGTGTAACCCAGTTTTTAAACACATCACCAATTGAACCATTCAGCCGTACCATAATGTAAGTCACAGACTTAGCTCCAGCATCAGCCGCCAACCGAACGATCTCAGCAACTTCATGATCGTTGAGCCCTGGAATAACCGGTGCAATAATCACAGAAACCGGAATTCCTTTTTCGGCCAACTGCTCAATGGCTTTTAATTTTCGCTTGTGTGATGCCGTTCTCGGTTCCAGTTTTCTTCTGACTTCTTCATTCAGACTATTCAATGAAATGAATCCATGAAAAAGCTTTCTTTCTGCTAAGGACTCCAATAGATCAATGTCCCGTAAGAAAAGTGCATTCTTGGTAATAAATCCTGTGGTGTGATTATGTTTAGACATGGCTTCAAGGCAGCCACGGGTGAGTTGATATTTTCTCTCCAACGGCTGGTAACAATCCGTGTTTCCCGAGAAAGTGATTGGATATTCTCCTTTCCAGTTTTTCTTTTGAATGAATTCTTCCAAGAGTTGTGGTGTATTTTCCTTCACCACAATCTTCCTTTCAAAATCGATACCCGAGCTAAATCCCCAGTACTCATGGGTGGTTCGAGCGTAACAATACACACAGCCATGTTCACAGCCCTGGTAGGGATTCACAGAATACATCATGCCTACATCCGGACTGGTCACCTTATTGACCACAGATTTAGGATGTTCCTTAAACACCTGAACGTGTTGATCACCTGCTTCTTCGTCTATGCCTTCTTCGTGGTAATTGCCAAGCTCGTTCTTGAGGTATTTGTTGTGCGGATTGTATTGAGCGCCCTGGCCTTTTTTCATTAACTCAATTTACTAATAAATATAGCTTTTTTACTAATTATAGTAGTTGTTTGAGTTGTGGCCGCAGAGAAGAGGAGATTTCGCTAAGTGTCTTTAGCTTGGTTTTATAGGATGAAGCATCTAGGAAGGACTTCATACAAACCTAAACTTTGATTGAAGCCCGATATTTTCTTTCTGTCATCTTGAGGAATGAAAGATCTAGAAAGAAAATGTTAGTTAGCAATCTATGCTTTCTCACCCGTTTGTTCAGCGATCTTTTTAATTTCATTGAGTTTCAAAAGTGCCTCTACAGGGGAAATCGTATTAATGTCTGTCTTTTCAAGTATCTCGACAATCTGGTCGAAAAACGGGTTGTTTGCCTCAAACATGCTCATCTGGAAGTTGGCTTTGGGCACCTCTTCCATCCGTTTGCGGGTTCTGTCTTTCACCTTATCTTTTTCCAGAATATGAAGAATCTCACTTGCCCTTATCACCACCTCATTTGGCATGCCAGCCATTTGCGCAACGTGGATACCAAAGCTATGCTCTGATCCTCCTTTTTTGAGCTTCCGCATAAAGATGACCTTATTCCCAACCTCTTTTACCGATACATTAAAATTCTTAATGCGAGGAAAATCATTGGTGAGTTCGTTGAGCTCGTGATAGTGGGTTGCAAACAATGTTTTCGGGGCAAACTTCTGATGATTATGTAAGAACTCTACAATTGACCAGGCTATGGAAATGCCGTCATAGGTGCTAGTACCTCGGCCTATCTCATCCATCAGGACCAGGCTACGGTCACTTAAATTATTGAGAATGCTAGCCGTCTCAGTCATCTCAACCATGAAAGTAGATTCACCTTGAGATAGATTATCGGAAGCCCCCACGCGGGTAAAAATTTTATCGACCAAACCAATTTCTGCTGATTTGGCCGGAACATAACAGCCAATCTGAGCTAATAAAGTGATGAGGGCTACTTGTCTCAACAGTGCTGACTTACCTGCCATATTAGGTCCGGTAATGATCATAATCTGCTGTTCCTTGTCATCGAGGTAAACATCATTAGGGATATAGGCTTCTCCCAGCGGTAGCTGCTGCTCGATCACGGGGTGCCGACCCGACTTGATGTCAATAACATTCCCTTCACTGATGACAGGCTTTGTATATTTATTTTCTCTGGCTACGGTAGCAAAGGAAGCAAGGCAGTCAATCTTCGCAATTATCTGAGCGTTGAGTTGTATCTGGGTTACATACTCACCGGCAAAGGCAACCAGTTCAGTAAACATTTGCTGTTCAATGACCTGAATCTTTTCTTCGGCTGTGAGGATTTTGTCTTCATACTCTTTCAGCTCAGGAGTGATAAATCTCTCTGCATTGACCAGTGTCTGTTTTCTGATCCAGTCATCCGGCACTTTGTCTTTCTGTGCATTTGATACCTCCAGATAGTACCCAAAGACCTTGTTATAGGCTATTTTAATTTTTGGGATTCCTGTGCGCTCTATTTCCCGCTGCTGAATTTGTACAAGGAAGTCTTTTCCTGAAAAAGCGATCGCTCGGAGCTCATCTAATTCACCATTAACTCCATCATTGAAAATTCCTCCCTGGTGCATGAGCATAGGAGCATCTTCTTTAATCTCAGCATGGATACGGTCCCTGAGTTTTTCACAAAGGTGTAATTTATCTCCCAGAGCTTCGAGGTTTTTATTTCCACTTTTATCGAGTTCCTCCTTGATCGGGGCAATGTAATTGAGAGCTTTGTAGAGCTGCTGCATTTCCCTGGGGTTGATTCTTCTTGCAGCTACTTTGGAGATCAGTCGCTCAAGGTCACCGATGGTTTTCAGTTTTTCTGAAATATTCTCTAGTAAGTCCTTATCATTATACAGCGCATCAACGGTTTCGAGTCGCTCTTCAATCTGTGGCTTGTCCTTGAGGGGTAGCACCATCCACTTCTTCAGCAAGCGGGAGCCCATCGGAGTCAGCGTACGGTCAATCACCTGAATCAAAGGAACACCATCGACATGTTGTGAGTAGATTAGCTCAAGATTGCGGATTGTGAATTTATCGAGCCACATGTAGCGCTCTTCCTCAATCCTTGAAATCGAAGTGATATGCTTCACCTCCCTGTGTTCAGTATCTTCGAGGTAGAATAAAATAGCACCGGAAGCAACAATTCCAAGTTCCAGATTTTCAATACCAAAACCTTTCAAATTTGAGGTAGAAAAGTGCTTGCATAAAGCCTCTTTTCCGTAATCAATTGTGTATACCCAGTCATCGAGATAGTAGGTATTATATCTGTCACCAAAGTTCTCTTCAAACAAATCCCGAATCTGTTTACAGAAAATAACTTCAGAAGGACTAAATCCTTGCAATAGCTTACCAACATAATTAGCATCACCCTGGGCACATAAAAACTCACCGGTGGATATGTCCAGAAAGGAAACTCCCCATTGTTTTGCATCATAATATACAGAGGCCAGAAAGTTATTCTTCTTAACATCAAGCACATTATCATTATATGACACCCCTGGTGTTACCAGTTCGGTCACTCCTCGCTTAACAATGCCCTTTACTCCCTTGGGGTCTTCAAGCTGGTCACAAATGGCAACGCGTTGTCCGGCTCTGACCAATCTGGGTAAGTAAGTTTCCAATGCATGGTGAGGAAAGCCAGCTAAAGCAACTTCTGAGGCAGCTCCATTAGAGCGCTTGGTCAAGGTAATATCTAATATGCCGCTGGCCCGTTCCGCATCATCTCCAAAAGTTTCATAGAAGTCCCCAACTCTGAATAGAAGAAGTGCACCCGGGTACTTTGCTTTAATCGCATAGTACTGTTTCATCAGGGGTGTCTCTTTCTTTGCCATAGAAGATTGCTGAAATGTGTGATTTTCCTTTAAAACGGCCTTTTCAGGAGTAAAAGCCTAATACAAAGCTACTTATTTTCTCCTATCTTTGACACACAAGTTATCAACATGCGCAAACTAAAAACGGACGAACTAAACCGGGTTTCAGTAGAAGAATTCAAGACCCAAAAAAAGAGACCAATCATTGTCGCTTTAGACAGTATCAGGAGCATGAATAATGTTGGTTCTGTTTTCCGAACCTGTGATGCCTTTGCGATTCAAAAACTAATATTGGGAGGTATCACTGCCCAACCTCCTCATCGTGATATCCACAAAACCGCAATTGGTGCAGAGGATGCTGTCAATTGGGAACACACAGCTGACTTGACCACTAGCCTCAAAGAACTAAAAAGAGAGGGTTATACAATCTACGGCATAGAACAGACTGACAAAAGCACTTTTTTGAATGACTTCAATTATCAATCCAATGATAAAATCGTTTTGGTATTTGGAAACGAGGTCTTTGGTGTCAGTGACGAAGTGTTGGAAGTTTGTGATGGCGTACTTGAAATTCCGCAATTCGGCACGAAGCATTCGTTGAATATTTCGGTAAGTGTTGGGGTGGTGTTGTGGGAGTTGGTGAGGTGAAATTACTCCGGAATAATCACTTGATATTCATCTACCGCATACCCTGCCCATACTCCAAGCCCTCCTACGATATTCGATGAAATAACAATAGGCTTGGAAAAAATACCTCCGGTCTGTCCTTGATCGTATTCAAGTGAAAACCAAAAATCGTAGGTTGCTTCATCGATGGCACACCATCTGAATCTCATCGTATCTCCTTTCACGAAGTATAAATAGGTTTCGAAATCAATGTCGCCATTACGGTCATAGCCAGGTTCTAGGGCGAAATCGAAGGTCTCTCCATCATAGTTTACAAATGACTGGTCATCATAAACGGAGTTGAAGTACGGAGTATAGTAAGGTTCACTGTTCCTTTTGCTAAAATATCGAACGTAGTTGGGCACTCCGGCCGGGTCCGCGTAGCGGGCAAATACCGAAACCAATGTGTCTACTTCCGGGTCAGGATGCGGCTCAATCCACAGCGAATCCAATCCGGCCTTCACCGGAATCGTGGTCACAGATGATAGCATATTGCCCCCGGTTTCTATATCCAACCAATACGATTTTCCTTCCTGTCCTATCATACTAAAAGACATATCGGTATAAAAATAAAATGTCACTTGAGAGGAACTATCAGAAGGTATATCAACCCCTAGCGAGTCTGTGAAATAGTCCAAAATAATTTGACCCAATGAATCAGAGGAAACCTCAGTTAATTGAACCGTATCAGTTCCATCTGTTACTGTTATGTTAGCTCCGTGCACGAAGCTCTCTTCAATATCTTCAATACTGGTCTCTTCAAAGAAGGGTGTCGTTCTGGTAAGAATAACGAAAGGAACCTGGTCGGTATAAATACTTCCCTCGACAACAATTTTTGGTTCATGTTCCGGTGCATCTAATTCTATATCCTGTTCACAGGACCAGAAAAGAGTAATGCCAATTAGCGATATGTATTTATACCATTTCAAAACTTAAAGTTCCAGGTTGCTGAAGCAAGTATCGGGAATATATAAACTTTCTTAGGTGTCACCTTTAGCTTACCATCGATCGGATCTCCTTCGGTATCAATATATATAAGGTAAGCATTCTTTCGGTTATACATATTATAAATTGAGAAGGTCCAGTACCTTTCATATTTTAAATCCTTTTTCTTAGGATAAAGCGTCAATGCCAAATCCATTCTATGATATGCCGGCATCCGATAACCGTTTCTTGGTCCCCACACATTTACAACTGTTTGTTCTATTAAATACCTTCCTTCTTGTATCGTTACCGCCATTCCAGACCCAAGTACAAAAGTTGCTCCCAGCGTTACCTGATCGTTCAACTTGTAGGTTCCTACAATACTTAAATCATGTCTTCGATCGTATCTTGCAGGGAACACCCCTCCATCATTAATTTGATCGAATTTTCTTTCGGTACGAGACAACGTATACCCAATCCATCCCTGGAAATCACCCTTCCTTTTCTTCACGAATAATTCAAGTCCATAGGCTATGCCTTTGCCGAACACCAATTCTCTTTCAAGCTCTCCCGAAAGTACTGGCGCAAAATCCTCACGATACTCCACTTGATTCTTCATATCTCGATAAAAGACTTCCGCACTCGTTTCGTATTCGTTGTCTACAAAGTTTCTGTAATAACCCAGTGAATATTGCGAGCCTCTTTGCGGGTCAACCAGAGCAGAACTAGGGACCCAAACATCGAAAGGAAGAGCATTTCCTGAAATTGAAAGCAAATGCATATATTGATTGCTTACCGCCCAGGCAGCTTTTATGGATGAGGTTGAGTCCAGAGAATAACGCATGGATAATCTTGGCTCCCAGCCAGTCCAGTCTTTTACCTTTTCACCTTTAGCATATCGGATGGTATCTACCACACTACCGTTTTCTTCGAGGAAATTGTAAGGGCCCAGCTGTGCAAAATACGAAAAGCGCAGACCTGCATTAATTTTGATCTTATCCGAAATTTCAGTTTCGTGTGCTAAGTAAGCAGCCCCTTCCCTTGCGTATTTTTTTTCATTCAACACACCCGTTTCAAAATCACCATCACTGCCTGAGGCTCCAAAGCTTCGGGGAACAAAATCATGGTAGGCATACTGAACACCAAATGTCATCTTATTCTTTTCATTGAAAAAATAATCGAAGTCCAGCTTGCCAGTATAATCATTCAACCGGGATTCCAGGTTGCTTGAGAAATCATCAAAGGTAGTTTCCAGGTTAAAAATATAGTTGTTGTACAAAGCCTGGGTTTTCATAGTAAGCTTATCACTAAATATATGATCCCAGCGTAGCGAGTTAGTATAGTTACCCCACCAAAAGTCTGCTTTAAATCGACCATCCAGTAAATTAAATGCCGCAACATCTTTTCCGTAGTAGGAACTATAGGATATTTGATCCTTGTCAGAGAACTTATGGGTAAGTTTTCCATTCAGATCATAGAAGTAATACGGAATTCCATTCTTTAAAAAAGGATTGACAAGTACATCAATATAGGTTCTACGTCCACTTAGAAGGAAGCTTGTCTTATCTTTTTTTATTGGTCCATTCACGGTTAATCGGGAAGAGATTAGCCCAATTCCACCCTCCGCATTCCATTTTTCGAAACTCCCTTCTTTCATTTTAAAATCTACAACGGAAGATAGTCTGCCCCCATATCGCGCAGGTATGGACCCTTTGTATAGGTCCACACTTTCAATGCCATCCGCATTAAAAACAGAAAAGAAGCCAAAAAGGTGACCGGTATTGTAAACCAGTGCATCATCGAACAACACCAGGTTCTGGTCAGGGCCTCCACCCCGCACATATAGACCTGAATTACCCTCTCCAGCTGATTGTACACCGGGAAGCAACTGCAGTGTTTTCATTATATCGACCTCGCCAAAAACGGCAGGAATAAATTTAACCTCTTGAGTCGATAAAGTTTGCTTGCCCATTTCGGTCGTCTCTACATTTTCATCCGTTCTTTCAAAGGTAAGCTCTATGTCTTCCTGCTTCTGAAACTCCAGACTAAGCACAGGCTTCAGCGTGAGATCTTTATTTAAGTTAATCGACTTTTGATATGGCTTGTGGCCAATGGATTGTATCACCAAGGTATAGTTTCCCGCTGGCGCTGAAAAAGCAAAACTTCCATCTGCTCCCGTGATGGCTCCTTTACTTGGCATTTCTTTCAACGTGACAACGGCACCAGTCACCGCCTCACTATTAGAGCTGTCCTGTACCGTTCCTTTTATCTGATAGTTGGTTTGACCCAAGGTGGCAAGGGCAGCCAAAAACAGAAATGAGGTAAGCAGTATAGTTTTCAAAAAATTCAACGGTTGCTTTTCTGCCAGAATAATGTGATCAATTTAGTAGATTTCTGAAACCAACACCAGTCTTTTCGACTAACGCCAGCGCTTTACCTACTAAAAGACTGATAACTTAGAGAAAAGTTACATTTCGAGAATTAAATATTTTCTCCAGAAGGTAAGAAAGTGAACGCGGAACCCATTTGAGTCGAGCGATTCAGCTCTTGTAAATATGATTCTTGACTCATTATCAATGGATTGTAAGTTATCCGGCAGGGGATCTCCTTGTTCAGAGCTATATTGATATGCCTCAACAATTGATCTCTCAATTTCAGATAATTCCCCTAAAGAATCCGAATTATAGGTCTTGTAAGTAACGTTATTATCATTCAATATACTTTCCAAAGAATCCGGGTGGGTCACCTTAATAATCTCTATTAATTCTTTTCCCCGACTTTCAGCATAAGCCATCAATTCACCCTTCTTGACCCGTTTGATTTTTCGGGCTTCCAATTCATCCTTAATTTTTGATGTGTCTGCCTTCTCCATTTCACAGGCCAATAAAGCCACCAAGGAGAGTACAGAAAAAACTACTACGTGGAACTTATGTGTTGAGCTTTTCATTTCTACGAAGTTAACATTGTCTGACAAACAATGTTTACCAATTTGTTATCTTTGTGCTCCTATTATGAACTAAGATGGTAGAGAAACTCGAGGAAATAAAGAAGCGATTTGAAGAAGTAGGTGAACTGCTTGTATTGCCTGAAACCATGGCTGATATGAAGAAGTATTCTTCACTTAGCAAGGAGTACAAGGATTTGGAGAAGGTCGTGAAAAAGTATGACGAGTATAAAAAAGTCAGCGAGGACCTGAAGGGAGCCAAAGAAGTATTGGAAACTGAAAAGGATCCGGAATTCCGTGATATGGCTAAAATGGAGCTCGAGGAGCTGGAGCCTTTGAAGGAAGAACTTGAGGAAGAGCTTAAGCAGCTCCTCATACCTAAGGATCCCAACGATTCCAAAAATGCCATTCTGGAGATTAGAGCCGGGGCAGGGGGAGACGAATCTTCTTTGTTTGCGGGGGACCTATTCCGGATGTATCAGCGGTTCTGTGAAACCAAAGGTTGGAGCGTCAGCATCTCTGAAGCCGTAGAAGGAACGGCTGGCGGATTCAGTAAAATAGTTGCTAATATTGAAGGTGAAGATGTATATGGTGAGCTAAAGTTTGAATCTGGTGTACATAGAGTGCAACGAGTACCGGCAACAGAATCACAAGGGCGGGTACATACTTCAGCGGCCAGTGTGGCAGTACTGCCAGAGGCTGAAGAAGTTGACTTTGAGCTTGACATGAAAGACATCAAAAAAGACACCTACCGGGCATCAGGTGCCGGTGGTCAGCACGTGAACAAAACAGAATCGGCAGTTCGGCTTACCCACATCCCTACGGGAATTGTGGCCGAGTGCCAGGACGGGCGTTCACAGCATGCGAACTATGATAAGGCATTGACAAATCTGCGGTCAAAGTTATACGAAATCGAACTCCGCAAACAAAACGATGAGGTAAGTGCTCACCGTAAGTCTCTTGTAGGTAGTGGCGACCGCTCAGACAAAATAAGAACCTATAATTACCCTCAAGGGCGAGTGACTGATCATCGGATTAACATGACGGTATACAACCTTGATAATGTAATCAATGGTGATATTGGCGAATTCATTGAAAGCTTGAGAATCGCTGAGAATGCTGAAAAAATGAAAGAAGGAGCTGAATAAGTTCCTTTACCATGGACCCAATCAACTATCAAAATCAAGATTTCGAAAACGCCAAACGCTATTATGGTGAAAAGGCGGACTTTGACTATGTTGCTAATCGGCTGGCAGAATATGGAGTGAAGGATAAAGCAATTGACGCTATTCTATCTGATCTAAAAAAGTCACTAAAGAAAGACATCAGATCTGGTTCTAATAGAAAAATGCTCCAAGGCTTCACAATAGTTCTATTGTCGGCTTGTCTGGTGCTGATTTCTTCTGGCTATTGGTTTTACAGTAGAGTTGTAGGATTTATAGGTATTTTTATCATGATTTATGGTTTCGTAAAAATCGGGGGCGGATTAAAAATTTGGTTGGACATAGAAGACAGCAGCTTCTTCCGACAGTTCAAACCAACTGATCGGGGCAAACCTATCAAACAGAAGAAATCACCCAATAAAAACCAAAACTAAGCGTTAGCGAAAAGTGCGTACAACAATAGGAATCATATTACTTATCGCTGTTTTCTTTGGCTGTAAACCCAAAGATGAAATTATTACATCTAGCCCTGACAAAACACTACGCTTTTCTGAAGATACTGTGACCTTTGACACCTTATTATCTTCCGTAGGAAGTGTGACCAAAAGGTTTTATGTCTACAACGATGATAAAAATGCTATTGAGATCAGTAAAATAGAAATTGCTGATTTGACCACACCTTACTCCATTACAATCAACGGTATTCAGCAAAATTCACATGACAATGTGTTGCTCCTGGGCGAAGATAGTATGCAGGTGCTGGTAGAAGTATTGATCGACCCTATGGATAATTCGCTTCCCTACCTGGTAAAGGACAGCGTGCGATTTACCACCAATGGAAATTTACAAGACGTAAAATTAGTGGCCTACGGCCAGGATGCTCATTTTCTTTCGGATTCTATATTAGCTTGTTCGGCAACCTGGACCAATGGAAAGCCTTATGTGATTGTTGATTCAGCAACCGTTCCTGCCGGTTGCACACTGACCATTAATAAAGGTGCACGCGTACTTTTTAACTATCAGGCTAAACTGATTGTTGATGGAACCCTGATTGTCAATGGCGACTATGATAGCACTGTAACGTTTTGTAATGAAAACGACCTTTCACCAGAGCCCGAACAAGCTTTGGGATATTGGGAAGGAATCGTTTTTACAGGATCGAGTACGGGAAATCAAATTTCAGGCTCAATCATCAAGAATGCCCAAACCGGTTTATATCTTTCCAGTGGCAATACAGTTGATTCTATTGCCGAATTGACACTCAACAACGTGATTATTCAGGATATGTCGCGGAAAGGGGTCCAGGCATATGGCGCGGATGTCTTTTTGGAAAATACTGTGATCACAAATTGTATTGACAACCTGTTTGTTGGGGCGGGTGGAGGAAATTATGTTTTCACCCACAGCTCATTAGCCAATTATAGTTTTGATTTTTTTCGAAACGGTTCAGCTCTTGAGTTTAATGATAGCGATGATGAAAATGGGTTTACGGTGACTAACTCCTTGGAACTGGCTTTTTACAATTCCGTGGTTCATGGCAGTTTTGATGAGGAAATAGAAGTTTCTGGCTCAAGTTCAACTTACAGTACTAACTGTATATTTAAAACGGACAATTCTGTCTTCAACGGAAATGGAAATCAAATTGATGTTGACCCAGAATTTGCTGATGCTTCAGCAAAAAACTTACGGCCAGATACTCTTTCTCCATTAATTGACAACGGGAATGTAGGATTCGGAAATGCGCAGGATTTAGACGGAAACAGCAGAGATGCTCTTCCGGATGTGGGTGCTTATGAGTATGTGCCTTAGTGTTTAATTCAGTTCTTTGAGTCTTCTTCTCAAATCAAGGCATTTTTCATACTCCTCTGTAGATTCATAATGACCAAGAAGCTTGGTAAGAAACTCCTTATCCTCACAGTACGGGCAATCCTCTAAACACCCTTCCTGGCTGAGTACTATATAAAGATAGAACTCAAACGGATCATGATGATCTTCTACTGAAGCTTTAAGTTTATCGATGTTGATTCTGGACATATACTAAAGTTCGTCAATCTCGATGAGTATTGGTGCATCATTCGATTAAGTACACGTAATTTTAGATTAACGAAACCTTAATACAGACAAGAGGCGAAAATTTTAGACGAAACCTTACGTCATTCTTTCACCCAAGTCACTTTTTCTGATAAGTCAGTACGTCTTCCAGCAGGCTTTTGTATATCTACCACCCCAATAAAGAAGAAACCCAATAACTTATCCGCAGGACTCAAATCAAAAAATTCTTTGGCCTCTTCCATATAAGTAACACCACCACTTCCCCAATAACATCCTAACCCCAATGCGTTGGCTGTCAAGTACATATTTTGTACTCCACAAGCTACTGAAGCAATCTCCTCTTCTACCGGGACCATTTCATTGCGAGTCATGCCAATAGCAATCACATGAGAGGCTTTCAGTGGTTTGTCCTTTAATCCCTGATACTTTGATTCGACATACTTTTCAGGTGATGTAACTTTTTTGTACAATTCCGATTGAAAATCGGCCAACTTTTGGAGACCTGTCCCAGTGAAAACTTTGAATTTCCAGGGTTCGGTCAACTTATGGGTTGGGGCCCAACGTGCGTTCTCTAAAATCATTTCAATTTTAGCATCCTCAACTTTTTCACCTGTATACTGGGCTGGGTAAAGGGATCTCCTGTTTCTGATGAGGTGATTGATTTGATCAATGTCGTAATCCATAATTCTAAGATAGGGGTAAGAAATTTTTTATGGAAGCTCTAATTCATAAAGCACCTCAACACTATCCCGCAGTCCATAGTATTTCTTATCAACTTCACCTACTAGAAAGTCTTTTCGGTTGACCCAAGTGCTTCCCTTAATCTTATAAGGTTTTTTGGAGGTAAGCTCAAATGGACAGATTATATTTTGCTCTACCCCTCTAATGGTCACCGTGCCTTGACCTTCATATTGTCTCTTAGAAATTTTACGAACACTCTGGATGCTCACTCGAGTAACCGGAAAGCTGTCTACATAAAAAAACTCTTCCTTTTGTAGATGACGGGTAAGTTTCTTGTTCTTCTCGACTACTGAAGACATATAAATCTCCAACTCCATTTGCAGATCTGTCAACTTCTTGAAATCATTTATCCTGACAATCTTCCAGTGGTTAATAACAGCATCTACTTTTATGATTTGGTTCTTTGTTCGGAATTGAATTTTACCCGGAGAAGGTACAGTAAAGTGAGTAAAAACAAAGAGACAGCCAAAGATGACTGCCCCTGTCTTGAGTACATTTATTAACTTAGTATACATCAATTAATTCAAGGTTGCTTCAAAGGTAATGGTTACTTCCGGAATTAATCCATAGTGACCATCAGGTTCTCCTATGTTATGATTATTTCTATTCAAAACACCCTGACCTTTCACCTTCAAAGGAGATTTGCTCACAACTTCAAAGCTAAGGTCAATGTCCTTTTGAATGCCTTTTAAGTCTATTGTAGCTGTGGTTAAATATTTCCCTTCACCATCACTCTTAGCTCCGTCTATGGTAATTGTCGCCTTTGGGAATTTCTCAACGAACAAAAAGTCTTCCGCCTTTAGGTGATTGTTTAGTTTTGCATTCTCAACTTTTATGCTGGAAGTCTCAACTTCGATTGTTGCCTTAACAGTTTCAATCTTGTCCCCTTCAATTGAAAAATCTTTTACCTGCCACGATTCAAATGTACCGGTGGCCGAATGCATATCATTCTTTGTTTCGAAATTGATAAAGCCTGGGCTCTTAGCCTTTGGTTTAAATGCTGACAATCCCAAAGCCCCGACTACCACGAATGTCATTAGCAGCCTTAGAGTTAATTTTTTGTTTTCCATGTTCTTAGATTTATGATTTAAGTAACGGCAATAACGATGCCAGATTATAAAGTTGAAAATGGTCTGACTTTTGTCTATCAATCAATTAAATTGACAGACTATTAACAGATCACATTACGCAAAGGTTCTTCCACCATGAAAAAAATACTAGTAGCTTCATTTTTATCCATCTCAACTTTTTTAGGTGCCCAAAGTGTTGATGCTGTAAAGACGGCACTCAACAGCTTAGGGAGCGATGCATCCATGAAACACGCTTCCATAGGGTTTATTGCTATAGATGCTGCAACCGGAAAAACGCTTGTTAGCAAGAACCCGGATTTGTCACTTACCCCGGCATCCACGATGAAGCTCGTAACTACGGCCACAGCTATGGAGCTATTCGGACCCAAACACCGATTCAAAACCACCATAGAATATCATGGAACTATTGACAAGGAAAAGAAAATATTGAGCGGAGATATCTACATTACTGGTGGTGGTGATCCTACATTGGGGTCAACACATTTTAAAAGCAGTTACGGAGATTTTATCAATGAGTGGGTATTCGCGATCAAGCAATTGGGTATAGACTCTATCAATGGAAGAATTATCGGTGATGGGAGTTATTTTAATGATAACACCATACCAGGTTCGTGGATTTGGTCTGATATAGGAAACTATTATGGAAGTGGGCCTTGGGGTTTGAGTATTATGGATAACACCTACGAACTCAACCTGAAGAGCGGCCCCAATGATGGTGATCCTACGGAAGTAATCAGCACCGAACCTGAAATGAAGGATATCATTTTCGACAATCAAATCAAAGCTTCTAATGTGAATCGTGACAATGGATATATCTATGGGGCTCCTTATTCCAACCACAGAATATTGGGAGGCACTATACCGAAAAATAGGAGCAAGTTTACAATCAAAGGATCAATTCCAAACCCACCATTATTTGCTGCACAATTACTTAATGAAAAGCTAATAGCCTCAGGCTTAAAAGTGAGCAAAGCGCCCACCTGTATCTATGATATGAAATCAGATGATGCAGTGACCAAAATTTCCAAAACAACAATTTTCACAACCAACTCACCTATGCTAAAGGATATCATCAAAAGGACCAACATGAAAAGCGTCAACCTTTATGCAGAGCATTTATTGATCCACGCTGGTCTTAAGCTTGGTTCCAATGATGATACGGAAAGTGCCTCTGAATTCATTGACAATTTCTGGAGGAATAAGGGTATTAATGTTGGGGGAATGTTCATTAATGACGGTAGCGGTCTTTCCAGAAAAGATGCCGTAACAGTAAGGCAACTTGCCAAAATTGCTTTATACATGAATAAGAAAAGTGCTTACAAAACCGAGTTCTGCGCCAGTCTTCCAGTAGCAGGCAAATCGGGTACCCTGAGCTCTATGTGTCGATCTGGATCCGGGAACGGAAGAGTACACGCCAAAAGTGGCTCGATGTCCAGGGTAAAAAGCTATGCTGGCTACATCGATACCCAAAGCGGAAAGACCATTGGCTTTGCAGTGATTCTGAACAATTACACCGGATCCAATTCGGCTGCCCGAAGAAAGATTGAGACCATACTCAATGCGATTGCCGCGATGTGATGTTAATCCGATCGCTTCACAGTTTGATCATCATTTGATTTTCGAAAAAAGAACGACTCTGAAACCAAAAGTTGCGATTATGATGATTCTGCACAGCCGTACCAGAAATCTAACAAACAGTAACTGTGTTTCTCAAGTCCTAAGTGACAGTCAGATTCAAAAAAGTGGCAAGTATCTCAGAGGACCTTGCAGGATCAAAGATTTTTACGGTTCGTTTTTTCATCAATTGGAAAAAATGAACAAAATGTCCAATGAGATTAAACTAACCACAAAGAATAAAAGATTGCCGCAAACTTCGCTGGGGTTAATCCCTTCTATTATTCTACCAAAAAACTTTTCGTCTCTTGTATTGTTCTTAATTTTGTTTTTAAATCTTAAACAGAGCGAAAAATGAATGACTTCGGAGCTTATGTAAAAGACTTGGTACTCAAGTATGGACCTACTGTAGCACTTGCCCTTGCTACACTTATTGTTGGATTCATTGTTATCGGTTTACTTAACCGCACGGTTAGAAAAATACTCGAGAAGCGTGACGTTGATCCTTCTCTCAAACCCTTCCTGTCGGGAATGTTCTCGATGATGATGAAAACCTTATTGATCGTTTCTGTGATCAGTATGCTTGGAGTGGAAGCTACTTCTTTCGTTGCTATACTTGGTGCTGCGGGCCTGGCCATAGGTATGGCATTAAGTGGAACACTTCAAAATTTTGCCGGTGGCGTAATGATTCTCTTGTTCAAACCTTACAAAGTAGGGGACTTCATCGAAGCACAGGGATATTCAGCGACAGTTAAGGAGATTCAGATTTTTAATACCATACTGAAGACAGGTGATAATAAAATCATCATCATTGCAAACGGGAAAATGAGTAACTCATCGATAGTTAACTACAGCATGGAACCACAAAGGCGAGTTGATATGGTCTTTGGAATCGGGTATGGTGACGACATAGATAAAGCCAAAGAAGTTATACTTCAGGTGATTCAAAGCAGCGAATATCCATTAAGCGACCCTTCTGCAGAACCGTTTTTAGTCGTATCAGCCCTTGCCGACAGCTCTGTTAACATTACGGTCAGGGTATGGACAGAGTCAGGCAATTACTGGCCTTTTTTCCACTATATGCAGGAAAATGTCAAAAAGGAATTTGACAAGAACGGAATCAGCATTCCTTTCCCTCAAACAGATGTTCATATCCATCAGAATTAAAATGAAAAAAATAGTTTTTGCATTTTTGGTAGGTCTGGTTACCATTCCTGCCTTCTCACAAAGCGACAGCACCAAAGCAGATACCAGTTACTGGAAAAAGGGAGGAAGCTATAACCTGGCTTTCACCAGAATCAACCTACAAAACTGGGCTGGTGGTGGACAAAGTTCGGTTTCGTTCTCCACGCTATTGAAGTTACATGCAGACTATAACAAGAAAAAAGTCAGTTGGTCAAATCATCTAGATGTTGGCTATGGTATCGCCAGAGTAGGGTCTAAAAAAGCACTCTTCAAAAAAAGTGATGATCAGATTATTCTGACTTCCAAGTTGACATATGGACTTAAAAAAATGGTTAGAGCGACAGGATTACTTGACTTCCGTTCACAGCTAGCAAATGGCTTTAAATACACTGCGGATACCACCGAAGAATCAGGTGAGCGGTCTACTCTTATTTCTCGATTCCTGGCTCCCGGTTATTTACTGACCAGTATTGGTGCGGAGTATAAGAGCAAGGTATTTTATGGTGTGCTCTCACCCCTTACGGGTAAAATGACCTTCGTCCTGGATGATGGTCTTGCAGCCGTAGGTTCCTTTGGAGTCGAACCGGGCAAAAATATAAGAAGCCAGTTAGGTTCTATGGTCAAGTTGGGTTACAAAAAAGAGGTGATGAAAAATGTGGAGTTGAACACGAACTTGGTTCTTTTCTCCGGCTATGATTCATTTGGTGATATAGATGTCAACTGGGACCTCACCCTACAGTTTAAGGTCAATGACTACCTAACCACTACATTTAGCACGTTAATCATTTATGACGATGACATTGATGTAACTCGTAACGATGGCACCGTAGGACCCGGCACACAGTACAAGGATGTGTTGAACGTTGGGTTCTTGTATAAGTTTTAGAAATGTTATAACCCTTAAAAGGTTTGTCATTTCGAGCGTAGGGAGAAATCTAACTAATATTAGCACTTAAAACAGATAGATCTCTCCTTGCAGTCGAGATGACAAAACGGGTTATAACATTTCTAGTTCTGCCACCCAATCTTCTCCTTCTTAGCTCGTTTCGCATTTTGTCGACACTTCTTACTTGTACGCGTACATGAGGCACAAGCAATAGACACTACACATAATAGTATTAATAACTTCTTCATAACTACTGGTTTACCAGGAGCCGGACTCCTACAATAAAATTGGTTCTAAGGTTTAGGTGTATCCTGTAAAGATACGAAAAGTAACCTCAGTATGTTATCTACACGTTATCGCTCAATTTCTGTGCCGAACCCTCTTTAGTCTCTGCAAACCATTTATTAAAAATAACTGTGGCGGTAAGGTCTCCGGTGACATTCACAGCGGTACGGAACATACCTAGTATCCTGTCAATCCCGATAATGACAATGATCCCTTCTACCGGAATGCCGCTACTTTGCAAGACCGAGGTAAGTATAATGACGCCACCACCTGGAATTGCCGGAGTACCGATCGAAGCTGACACCACTGTTACGGTCATCAGAACCAGGTCAATCATCGACAAGTCTATTCCATAAATTTGGGTCATAAATACTACCGTCAGGCACTGAAAAAGCGCTGTTCCATCCATATTGATAGTCGCTCCGATTGGTATCACGAAGTCACTCACTTTGGAGGACACGCCTAGCTTTTCATCTGCCGTTTTCATCGATAGTGGCATAACTGCTGCGGAACTGGCCGTAGAAAAAGCAAGCAGCAATGGATCTTTGATTTTACCAAGAAAGGTAAACGGGTTCTTCCGAACAATGAAGAAATATAATAGGCAGTAAAATATCATGAGCACAAACAAACCCATCAGTACCACCAACATATAATACCCCAATCCAAGAAAAACTTGCACTCCGGTTGTAGATAACAACGAAGCCATTAAGCCAAATACGGCAAAAGGAACCAGACGCATTGCCCAACCCACAATGATCATAGATATTTTTTGGATAGCCTCTACAAAACGAATAAGCGGACGGGCCATATTAGCCTCCAGTTGAGTAATAGCTACTCCGATAATGACCGTGAAGATCACAATGCTCAACATCTCTCCGGTGAGGATCGCCTCCAACGGATTAACCGGGACGAGATTAGATATAGATTCAGGAATATTTATAGTTGTATTTTCCGCTGCCGGTAGCGGCTCAAAGCCGGCCGTAGAAAACCCACCAAACTGACGGGCATATTCACCGGGCTTAAATATCAAGGCCAGGATAATTCCAAAAGTAATGGCCACCACTGTGGTAAACACAAAGTACAAAAACAACCTGATCCCGAATGATTTCAGGTTATCCGACACATTACTCACCAAGCCTGAAATGATAGATGCAAAGATCAAAGGCACCATCACCATTTGTACCAGCTTCATAAATACTTCTCCCGGCAAATTGAGCCAGCTACCCATACTTGCGCTCAACTCCTGAGATACCACACCCATGGCGGGATTAATTAACACACCCAGACCAGCTCCTAAAACTAAACCGATGATTACTTTAAGCCATAAACGGCCCTTTACCAAATGACTTAGGTAGACAGATAGATCATTTAGGGGTTTGGTGATGATCATAAGTTTTTTCTGGTCGAACTTACAGCCTTAAATATATCAACTGTACTACGAATCAAGAAAAATTACTATAGATTTTATCTCTAAAAATAAGTCGCCAACCCAACCTGCACACCCGCTGCCTTCACCTTGGCGTTATTCAGTGCATCAGTAATCCAGTGGTAACGATAGTTGGCTTTGATCACTGTAGTAGGTAAGGGTCGTAAGCTTAGGCCTAGGACCAAAGCCTCCACCTCATCACCGATATTGGTGTTCGTTGATGCAAAAGTACCAATGTTATAGTCTATTTTTTCCAGACGAATAATCCCATTCAAAACAGTATTATCATACTTCAGCACTCGTCTGTTCATGATCGGGTAAATGAAATCAAGGTGTGCCCCCCATTGCTTTTCACCAAACAGCTCACTAAGGTCATCGGCTACTTGTATAGTGTTATAAGCTGCTTCACCTTTGATATTCAACTTCCCAAATTGAGCATTTAAGTCAACGGCCATGATACTGAGCCTTCTCTTTGTATCAATTTCAGCGCCATCAAGCATATGGGTGTTGTAAGCACCTCCATAGTAGGATAGCCCCAGCTCACCATACTTTCTGTGTCTGATACCCAGCTTACCGGTAAGCATTGGTGCTCCGTTGTTGTCCTCTGCAAACATTTCCTCAGTCTTTCCCGCAGACATAGAAGTCCTGCCATCCTCATTCAGGACAACTCCATCTTGCAGTCCATTTACCAGATACAGATCATAAGTGAATACCATGTTTGATTTATACAACTTACCAAACACTCCGAATCCTACTTCTGAAAGAGTTGAAGGAATAATCTGTGTAGAGACCAATGGTCTATCAACTATTTCCCAAAGGGGCGAATCATGGTTTTGATTAAAGGCTCCGATAGGTGGTAAGAGGATACCGCCTCTGAAGTTAAAAGCCGGGTCTATCGTAAAATCCATAATCGCAGTTTCCAAAGCAATCTCTTCTGTGCCGTGCTCAAACTCCAGCTCTGATAGCATTCTGATTCTCTTTCCTATCTGACTGTATAGAAATACATTGAACCTTCTCATCTCCATTGAAAAACCATCCCCAACGCCATCTTCGACAAAGTAATTAGTATTGGCCTCCAGGTACCCGCCTACGGCTGTTCTTTTATCACCTTGAGTAAATGGTCGATTGGTATAGATACCATCCTGATTGGTATTAATAATTGAGTCATTGGAGACCGGCCCCGGGGAGGAGCCGGCCAGTGTGCTATCCACTTGCCCATAGCTGTGTTGTACAATGACTAATGCGGTCAGTATGATTAATTTCTTCATGTTACTCTACGTGTACTATAATATATTCCTGATCTTCGGTCACCTTGTATTGTAGTAAAGGCTCATTTGTTGGTCCGCCCAATACTTTTCCCTGATTGCTGAATTCTGCCCCATGACAAGGACATACCAGAATATTTCCGGCTGGGTCCACGGTACATTGCTTGTGTGTGCACAGCATGGACAAAGCCATAAACTTTTTTTCTTTGTTGTTGTTGGTCAGATAAATCGGCCCTGCTAAGGCTTCATCATCTATTACCACAAACTTCTTTTTATCGTATTCTGCTTTTGAGATTTTGTACTGCTTATCTACTTTCTTGTACTGGGCGTAGTGTATCGAAGTACAACTCTCCAAAAACGATAGACTCCCCAGGCAGCAAACAGCTACGCCAGCCTTTCCGGTTTTTGATATGAATTCGCGCCTGTCCATTACAGTGATTCCAAAAATTTGATAAGCTGATCTTTTTCTGCCTGCGTAAGTGCGTTGTAGGCGGCCCTTGAGTTTGCTGCCTCGCCACCATGATACTGTATAGCTCCGTCAATGGTTGTAGCCCGACCATCGTGCAGATAGAAAGTAGCATTCCCTTGAGCAGTATGCTGTAGACCTAAGCCCCAAAGGGGTGTTGTTCTCCATTCTTCAGGAAGAGCTGAACCTTCCGTATAATTGTCGTTTAGCTCACTACCCATATCATGCAATAGCAAATCAGTGTATGGATAAAACGTTACTTCGTTCAATGCCTCAACTTCTGAAGGCCCGGTAGTAAATGATGGATTATGACAAGTAGCACAACCAATAGTACCGAAGATTGACTCACCCGCCAGCACATCAGCATCATCGGCATTTCTTCTTGGTGGTGCTTTTAGTGTTTTGATATAAAAGACCACATTATCCACCACACTTGCCGGAATCTCCGGATCACCTACCGGATCTCCCGCTGCACCGACCGCAGGATTATATAAATCTTCCGGATCATAATCAGAAGTAATACCCATATCTTCTTTGTAAGCTCCCACAACCTGCTGTAGTAAATCAATTGCACCGGCCTTTCTACCGTATCGACCAATATATACATTGGCACTTTGTGCAATATGTTTATAGGTAGGAGTGAAAAAATCTTTGGCCTCAATCAAACTGAGCTCTCCCGTAATTCCGTCAGGATTGCCAGCCTGCGCATCCCTCAGGGCAATAATACTTGAGTCATGAATTTCTTCCAGATAACCCAATCCTGTTACATTCGGTGCTATGAAATTGGCTACACCATTCGCTCCATCTGGTACTATTTCGCCTTCGTATCCTGAAATGCTTCTCTGCTGTAGTTGAGGACCTCCCAAGGAATCAAAAGGATCAAAAGTAGCTCCATCCCAATAACCAAATCGAGTCAATGCTGTTGAAGGGTGACCTTTACCATCGCCAATGTGACAAGTCTCGCAAGCATGAGCCACGAATATCGGCCCAAGACCATCATCCTCTGACATAACTCTTGCAAAGTCTTCGTCTCCCAGAATATGAGCGTGCATCTGAGCTGGTGTCAACCCCTCGATAGGTTCAGCTAGTAATTCTTCAGGAGCCGGTGCATCAGGAGTAATGACCTCACAGCCAAAAATGGCCATGAATCCTGCCAATGCACTTAAAACAACAAATTTAGACGTATTCATGTGTTCCTTAATGTATATTTTGAGGCAAATTTAATTTATTTTTTAAATATGCAAAACATTATTTTTAGATAAGTCTAAAAATTTGTTGTCTTATGTGAAAATTGTCAATGTGGGGTAGAAATCAACACTCTGAATCTGTTTGTAATAGGTACATTCTAAATCCTGAATGATCTTAGTCCCTTTACAGTTCATCAAGAAGAACCAAAAATTGCCTGCAGATAGGTTTTTCATCAAACTACGCTTAACTTTGGGCCTAATTGCATGGAAGAGCATTTATTCAAATATGACAAACCATTGGAGCTGGAGGGCGGTGAAACGCTTCCACGATTTCAGTTGAAGTACTGCACTGCCGGTACCATAAATGAAAATGCAGATAATATCATATGGATTTGTCATGCTCTCACGGCAAGTGCCGATCCTTCAGACTGGTGGGAAGGTATGGTAGGAAAAGGCAAGTTGTATGATCCGGCAAAGCACTTTATCATTTGTGCCAATATGTTGGGTTCGTGCTATGGCAGCACGGGACCACTTGATACGAACCCAAAGACGAAGAACCTCTATTACTTCGATTTTCCACAAATCACTGTGCGAGATATGGTGGCTTGCCTGGATGAATTAAGAAAGCATTTGGGTATTGAAAAAATTCATACCTGTGTGGGTGGTTCCATGGGCGGTCAGCAGGCTGTTGAATGGTCAATTACCCAACCTGACTTGTTCCAAAATTTGGTTCTGCTGGCAACAAACGCCAAACACAGCCCATGGGGTATCGCCTTCAACGAAGCGCAACGCATGGCGATAAAAGCCGATACCACATGGAATGACAAAAGCCCTGAGGCCGGCAAGGAAGGTTTAAGAGCAGCTCGTTCAATCGCTTTACTTTCCTATAGAAACTATGAAGCCTATTGGAACACACAAAACGATTCCGATATAGAGAAAACCGATCGCTATAAAGCTCAGAGTTATCAACAGTATCAGGGTGAAAAACTGATACAACGATTCAATATGCATTCATACTGGTTCCTCTCGAAGGCCATGGATTCACATCATGTGGGTCGAAGCCGAAAAGGAATTGAAAATGCACTCGCCCAGGTCAAAGCAAAAACCTTAGTTATCGGTATTACTTCCGACATACTGTTCCCAACATCTGAGCAAAGAACACTGGCTGAAAATATTCCTCATGCCGTGTATCGGGAGATTGATTCTTTCTATGGACATGACGGATTTCTTATCGAGAGCAAAGCCATAACAGAATTAATTACTGCTTTTTACAAAACCGAAGTTCCTGTAAAATGAAAAAGCACTTAAAAATAGGACTCTTTGGATATGGTGTGGTAGGACAAGGGCTCTACGACATTATTCAAAACAGTAATCTGGACGCAGAAATCGTAAAAATATGCGCCAAACATCCTGAGAAACCCAGAAACATTTCCATGGACAACTTTACATTTGACCGAAATGATATTCTGAACAATGATGACATTGATCTCATCGTTGAGCTCATTGATGATCCGGTTGCGGCATTTGAAATTACCAAGGCTTCACTAAGCAAAGGTGTGAATGTAGTCACTTCCAATAAAAAAATGGTTGCTGAACACATTGAGGAATTGGTTGCACTCCAAAAAGAAAATCGGGCCTCCTTATTATACGAGGCCTCCGCTTGCAGCAGTATTCCTATTCTCCGTACACTCGAAGAGTACTACGATAATGACTTGATTGAATCAGTATCAGGAATATTCAATGGCTCATCCAATTATATCCTAACCAAGATTTTCAAACAAAATCAGGACTATGACATTGCTTTGAAGCAAGCCCAGGACCTTGGTTTTGCCGAATCAGATGCCAGCCTGGATGTTGGGGGCTATGATGCCTTATATAAATTAGCGATTGTGGGCTGTCATGCCTTTGGTTTGTTTATCAACCCAAAAGACATCTTGAGTCATAGCATTCAATATATTTCCCGATATGACATTCAATACGCCCGAGAAAAAGGAGCTATCATTAAACAAATCGCCAGCATCCAAAGAGTAGGCGATGAACTCTTAATGACTGTACTTCCTCAATTCATCTACCCCGGTGACCCTCTCTACTCAGTAGACTATGAGTACAACGGAGTAGTAGTGGAAGCTTCTTATTGTGATAATCAATTTTTTTACGGCAAGGGAGCTGGTGGACATCCTACTGGATTTGCTGTGTTATCTGATATTTCTGCCAATAGCTTCGACTACAAGTATGAGTACAAGAAGCATTTGCAACAATTGAACGTAAAACCTTCAACAGATGCCAGTATTGAGGTATATCTAAGATATTACGACAAGAAGAATTTAGACCAGTTTAAGTTTGAAGAAATCTTTTCAGAATTTAAGAGCAAGCAATTCAATTACGTGGTTGGTAAAGTCAAAATTTCTAGCCTGCTAGCAGTTCAGGAATTATTACAGACCGCTGATATTTTAATGGTAGCCACTGGCAAAATATTTTCCCACTAATTGCCCTTCGTTACTTTCAATTTCATACTGAAACCATTAATTTGGTAGACAGTACTTTTATCAAATCCCAAAACCCACAACCATGTTTGGAAAAAAAAGACGTAACCGTACAAAGAAGAAAAGAACGATCGTTCAGAAGATTCTTCGATTTCTAATGTTCACCGTTCTGAGTCTGGTACTTTTAGTAGTTGCAGCAGCGATTATTATACCTGCCTTTTTCACGGATGATATTGTCAACGCTGTAAGGGAGGAAGTTAACACCACGATTGATGCCGAACTATATCTGGACGGTGATGACGTTGATCTTACTTTATGGAGCAACTTCCCGAATGTAACCCTTGAAATGAACAACTTTGGTGTTGTGGGTAAAGGAGAATTTGAAGGAGACACTTTAGTGGCCGCTGATAAATTTAAAGTTGAAATTGATATCTGGAGCCTTTTTGGAGATAAATTCAAAATCAATGGCATCTATCTAGACCGACCGCTTATTCAAGGCCTGGTTACCAAAGACGGTAAGGCTAACTGGGACATTGCACTACCAGACACTACAACAGTCGAAGAAGGAGAAGAACCTACTGAGGCTGGAAGTCCTTTTGAATTCAAAATCGATGAATGGTCTATTACCAAGGGTCGACTACTATATGATGACAGACAAGGTGACACTTATGTTGAAATCAACGGACTAACTCATAGCGGCACAGGTGATTTTGAAGCTGATCTTACGGATTTAGAGACTCACACCATATTTGAAGAATTTATTGTTGCCAGCGGTGGTGTAACCTACTTCCCAAGAAACTACTTCAACATGAACTTAATTGTTGCTATGAGCGAAGGCTATACTAAGTTTGAATTCAAAGACAACCGGGTTCAACTAAACGAATTTGTCACTGAATTCTCAGGAGGTATAAAAATGGATACAACTACTGGAAACACTGAATTCACCAAATTCAAAATTGAAGCGAAGGAAACTGCATTTAAAAACATCCTATCACTCGTTCCTGGAATGTATACTGAAAGCTTTGATGCTCTAAAAACCTCGGGAACTCTGGCTTTCAAAACAGAATTAGATGGAACACTTGAAGCATCAGGGGAAAGAATACCCGCGCTTGGCTTTATGCTTAATGTAGGTGACGGTAGCTTCCAATATCCTGACCTTCCAAGCAAGGTGAGCAAGATCAATGTAGATCTTAACGTTGAAAATAAAGATGGCATCCTTGACAACACTGTGGTCAACCTCAAAAAATTCAGCATGCTGATGGGTAGTAATCCAATTAGTGCGACTGCATTAATTGAAGGCCTGAGCAATATGAACATTGATGCGACTACAAACGCTACGCTCAATCTTGCCGAGCTTACCAGCATCTACCCGATTGAAGGTGTGAAAATGAAAGGTATCTTCACATTGAATGGAACCGCCAAAGGTCAATACAACGACCAGGGCGCAATTCCAGCAGTTACCGCAAAAATGGGAATGGACAAAGGTTATGTAAAAGCTGATGGATTTGATAAAGCCCTCGAGGACCTAACCTTTGATTCGAAATTCAGCCTTGCCTCAATGGATATGACTTCCGGTAAGTTTGACCTCAATAAGTTCAACATGGTGATGGACGAGGATGAATTTAGTGCTGAATTTCATGTCGATGATCTGGAAGCTATCAACTTCAATGGTAATTTCCAGGGTATTGTTGATCTTGACAAAATTATGGCCATGTTCCCGATCGAAGGCATGGAGCTTGGTGGTAAGTTCATTATTGAAGATATCTCTACTGAAGGTAATCTGGCCGCCATTGAAGAAGAACGATATGGTGACATCCCTACCAGTGGATCGGTAGCCATCGACAAATTCAAATACTTCGATGAAACTTTAGTTCCGGGCCCGATAACCATAGAAACCGGTAAAATGATTTTTACCCCGAAAGATATTAAACTCAAGGACACCCGTGGAATGATGAGCAAGAGTGATTTTTCAACTCAAGGCTCAATCGACAACTATATGGGCTACCTGTTCAGTGAAAGTGACACCGTTCTCAAGGGGAATCTGACTCTGGTATCGAAATTCTTCGACCTCGATGAGTGGATGTATATGTATATGGGTGGTGAAGCACCTACAGAAGCTCAACAAGAAGCGGCTTTGGCAGAGGTCACACCCACTTCGGAAGAAGAACCTCTTGAAGTTTACCCATTACCCAGAAACATAAACTTCAGATTCAGCACAGTAGTCAATGAAGTCAAATATTCGACAGCACCACTCACTGATGTGGCCGGAACGGTTATTATGAAGGACGGAGCTGTATATCTCAACGGTATGCGTTTCAATATGTATGGAGGCCGATTTATTTCCAACGGCTACTACAGCACCCAAAACCCGGCTAAACCGGAATACTCTTTCGATATGAAGATCGACAAAATGCAATTCCAGGACGCTTACAAAGCGTTTGCAGTGGCTAAGAAATATCTACCTCAAACAAAAGACATCGAAGGTGCTTTCTCATCTGATTTCAAAATCAGCGGCTCCCTTGCTAAAGACTATATGCCAAACTTTGATGACCTCAACATGGATGGGTTGTTCAACATTCACCAGGCAAAAGCTAAGGATTCCAAACTGATGAAAGCCGTGCAGAAAGCTGGTGTCAAAGGAGCAGAAGATGATATTACCATAGAAAATACTTTGGTGAAGGCCAATATCAAGGATGGCTATGTTCACTTCCAACCATTTGACTTTAAAGCAGGTAATATTCCAATTAAGGTTCAAGGTAAGTCAGGTCTTGCCGGAGATATTGATTACAAGATGGGTACTGATGTTCCTGCTGGTGCACTAGGTTCTGCATTGAATAGTCAACTCACTAAGTGGGGGGTACCTCAAACAAATGCAGCTGATAAAATTCATTTGGATTTCGGTGTGACCGGTACACACAAAAACCCTAAAGTAAAGCTTTTAACAGCAGGAGGTAAGGACATTAAGGACCAGGTAAAAGATAAGATCAAGGATGAAGTAAAAGACAAAATTGATCAGCAGATTGATAATGCCTGCGACAAAGTAAAACCTAAAGCCGATAAAATCAGGTCTGACGCTGACAAAGAAGCAGCCGACATTCGCAAAAAAGCGAAAATCGAAGCGGATGGTGTAAGAGCTACCGGGCAACAAACTGCTAAATCTTTAAGAGATGAGGGGGCGAAAGCCGCTCAGAAGATTCGTGACGAAGCAGAATCTCAGGCGCAGCAAACAGAGAACAGCGCTAAGAATCCTTTGGAGAAGAAGGCGAAGAAAATTGCAGCTGATAAAATCCGTCAGGAAGGAGAAAAGAAAGCCAAGGCTGCAGAAGAGGAATTTGAGAAGAAAGCGGTCGCTGCGGAGGAAAAAGCAAACAACACTGCTCAGGGTATAGAAGATAAAGCGGAAGACGCTGCTTCTAAAATCGAATCCACAGCTGATAAGCAAATTCAGGATTTGATGAAAGAGTGTAATTAGGACTTGAAAGCATCTTAGTTAAAAGTTTAAGGGGCCTGTATGCGGCCCCTTTTTTATTTCGCGCCCTAATTCGATTGCTTTTAAAGCGTTAGATTCAGCTGCTCAATTGATAAATAATAAGCGCAATAAGCCACGCTAGACTCCTGTTAATTTGGATGTTTCAGTAATTATGTTTTGATTCTTATTATGTCCAATAGTAAATACAACCTATTGAGAGCCCTTACCTTATTCTTATTTACTACACTTATCCTAAGCTGTAGTAAGGAACCACTCGGTGTTGAAGAGGAAACCACAAAAGTGGATCAGATTCAAAAGTTTGAACCTGACAGCAACGAAGTAATTTTAGTGATCGGGCAATCCGATACGACTATGATGAGTGACTATGTCGCTGCCGCTGGCCGTACACCGGGAGGGTTCATGTTCTATATCAATCTTGTTAACCCGACTTCAGAACTCAACAAAATCAAAACCTATCTGCAGCAATACACAAATGTTGTTGTACAAATCGGCATCTGGACAGGGGCTGATTTCGCACCAGGTCAGGAACTAAGCTATATTGAAAACGGCAACCGGGATATTCAAATTCGAGAATTGGCCGATTGGTGTAAAGACTTGAACAGACCTGTCTTTTTACGCTTCGGATATGAATTTGACGGTAATCATAACGCCTATCCTCCGGAAGTATATAAATCTGCTTACAAACGATTTGCAGATATTATGCGGGATGAAGGAGTTGATAATGTAGCTTATGTATGGCATTCATATGCCGCCCCCGGCTACAACGGTCATGAAATTGAAGACTGGTATCCTGGTGATGATTATGTTGACTGGATGGGAGTTTCCGTATTCGGCCAGGGTTACAATAATCTTGACTACAACCTGTATGAATACAATATGCGTCAGTTTGCTATCGAAAAGGATAAACCGGTTATGCTGGCTGAATCGGCCTCAATAGAAGTGGATTCCATTACGGAGAACACCTGGAACACCTGGTTTACAAATACCCTCAACTGGTGTAATGACAACGATGAAATAAAGATGCTCTGCTATATCAATACCGATTGGGATGGTAGTTGGGGTGACACCCGCATTGAAAGAAACCCAACTGTCCTAGGTTGGTGGCTGGATGCTACTGAGGATTATTTGCAATCAGGAGATTCCCTCTATTCACAGATAGGGTTTTGAAAACTAAGATTGTAACAATACTGCATTAGAGCGTTATTGTTTCATGAAAAGTTTATTGGCCTGGTTACTACTATTGTTTTGTACTGACTCTGTTTCAGCACAGAACTATAAGATATTCTTTAACGGAAGGGATGATTCAACTCATGTATACAACAACGACACATTGACCATAGAATTGAAAGGAGATACTACGAACTTAAAGGGTATGGTGGTCTGGCTGGCTCGAAAACACAGAGCTATAAACAAACAAATCATTACTGGTTTCTATTTTGAACTGGCCCCGTTGTGGCGCATTTTCCCAGGCGACCGACTAGTTGTATGTCCTCTTTCTAAGAATGATGAGTCGATAGAACCTCCTACTAATTTCTATTTTATTACAAACTGAGGATTAACGAAACTAATACTTCGTTGCATAATTCGAACCTCCACAAACCTCACAATACTTTTTTCGAAGGGGTTCATATTCGAAAGCCTGGAAGCTAATATTATGAGGACCCACAAAGAGGTCGCACCAGTCTTTTCTACCCAACTCTTCATCGGCTGCCATTAGTCTCAAGTAATAAGCATAATTGATATCATCAGGATCAGGAGGCACATGCTCAAAAGCTAGTTTCAGATATATTTTCAGACCGTCCTTATTATCTCCACCGGATCGCATCAATGGTTCAAGAATTTGAAAAGCCCGCTTACTCCTGCCATAATAAAGAAGCGTACTCGCTAGTCTGGACAGGGTATCCAGATCATTGGAGGTCGAATATAATCTGTCAATACCATCCACCATTTCATCCATTAGTTTCATTGCTTTTTCATTTTTACCAAATTGATGATAATAATGTGCTGCTTTGATATCGAGCGCTTCCTCCATTTCCTTGAAGTTTCCAACACCTTTTTTTTCCGTAAGCTTCTTGAATTCAGCCTTTATTTTACTCGACTTAAAGTCTTTGTCATAAGTATGGATGCCCCAATGATTTACTGAAAAAGCAAAGTGATTGTAAATGTGCTTGGGATCCGGATTCTTGATTTCGGTCGCGATATACTTGAGTTTATCGTAGAATTCTTTCAATATTTCTTCATTGTGCTTGTGCTGATAGATGTATGTATACTCATACCAAGCCTGATTATTCATTATCCTTGCCAACTCTGGTTTATGTGCAATATGACTAATCTTAATAAAAGGATTCGGGTCAGCTTCTACATCAATTGCATAATCAAGTATGGTATGCTGTAGCTTCTCGGTCTCCACGATGAGATTGGTATCTGTAATCTCATAGCTTGCCAGGAAATCAAGCTGATGGTGATACTCCTCGAATAACTTTTGCAGTGTATCATGATAATGAATGATGTCAAATTTGACATACAAGCTATTCCAAAGTTCATCTGCATACTTTTTGCCATACTGAGCTTGCTTAAGCATATCACTCAATTCCTCTCTAGGCACATTCATCAAAGCAGAGTCCTGATTTTCCTCAATGAGTTTGTCCAATTTATCCCAATCTGTCTCCTCTTTTTGTGAAATTTTGATGTCAGTATAAATGGTCTTTTTCAGGGTATCTATCAATGACTTTTGTGCTTCTTTATATTTCTCGGGCATTGAGCCGCGCAGTGGCACAGCAGGCTGGTAGAATGTCAAATCTATTTTGGTATAAGCATAATTTTCTGTCTTCGTGTTGATCGCATCATTAATAGCATGGATGTCTTTCGAAGTAAAATTAAACTCTCCTTTATCCAGTGGGATTTCATGGTTTAACGTATCAAAGTGAAAATGGTAGTCATAAGGCTCTTTTCTGAAGTCCGGTTTTAGCTCAAGTGGTGTAAACAGGGCCAATGGATTACCGGTAAAAGAATCGAAATGTTTCTTGATGGAAATTTTCTTATTGGCAATTAACCAAACATTCCATTCGTAATAGCCTGCTACGTGTGGAATTTGACCCATGAAAAGCTTCCAGACCTTTCGCTTCTCATTGATCCCGTTCAGTATTAACTCTCCAAACTTCGGGTTTAAGATTGTCCCACTAAAAACACTTTTTCCGTTCCTCTTGGACGGTCGCATGAAGTAATCCGGGTTTCCACAATGGTATTGTTCGTAATCAACCAGTTCCAGTATTAATCCATTCTTGTGGTGTTCAAAAATTCTCTTGATCTGATCAATGTCACGAGTTTGTAGATAGACACCTCCCCTTTCTTCAATAACCTGGAATTGAATGTCTTCAAAATCCTGTTGATAGTCTTCGTAGACTGATTTCGAAGTGGCTACTTTCAACTTCTGTGGATACTCAAATGATGGAACATTCTTGGCCGCCCTGAAGTCATTAGGCACCTCATACATTTCAAACGAGGAATAAGGGAAAAATCTCTTGTACTCTGTAAAATGATATTTCAGGTAAGGCTTTCCTAACATACATACCACCATCATGTGATCATTTACCCGGTTTAGTTTTATAGCACAACCGATCGTAACATGTTTAGGGTTGATAATTTTATTATATATCTGAGTGTTGTGAGTCCACTTGTATACGATGTAGTTAGCTACCGCCCCATAAGTTTTTAGCTCAACTTTGTCCCCGGGTTTGGCTTTTTTGCCTAATTTCTGAACCTTGGTGTGAATGTAGACATCACCCAGCAGTTCATCGAGGAAGTAGTTCTTGCCTCCATAATAGCGTACGCGCGCTTCAGGTGTTTCCTTGTTTTTATCTACTTCATGGTGGGTTGATTTGTCGGATTTGGCGCAGTATTCTGCATGATCGCGCGCAGCAACATATAACAAAGAGTCGTTTGCCAGTGGATGGATACCATTTTCTTGGCGGACACTGTCCAACTTGGTTTTTACCAGGTGCTCCAGGAATACCAGATTTGGGTTCCGGAGTTTTACATATGAATCCGGGGACTGACCGAAGCAAAATTGGGTGATGAAAATTAGTAGTGGTAATAAGAATTTGCTCATAGCAAAGAGGAAGTATGATTTCGCTCAAGTCATAAATTAAGCAAATTCTTAAAATTTTCTTACCGTCAGTTTAAATTATTCCTTAATGACTGACTTATCACTCTTTTTTCGGTCTGATTTATTCATCTTCCGATACCCTTCTTTACCCCGGTCAAGGAATTTGACAAACTTATCTACATCCGGATCATATCCGCGCACATAGGTAAATACTTTGAGCTGAGTCGAATCTTTTGTAGAGGCAATTTCATCAAAACCTACTACCATATATGAAGGTTGTTCAGCAACATTGAACTTCGTATAACCAAGGTCGAAGTTTTGCTTTCCCAAGGTCGTGATTAGGTCTCCGTCACTTTTTCTTTTATACCATTCCGCCTCAGGAAGCGCTATTTCCTTATCATCAACATAGATAGCAACTACTATAAAATCCTCTTTTAACCTGTTGTATACTGAAGGATCAGTCCAAACGTTGTTCTCCATTTGTCTGCAATTAGCGCAGCTGTGCCCAGTAAAGTCAATAAACATAGGTTTGCCTTGTTCTCTGGAACAGCAAATAGCTTCTCTGAGGTCAAAATAGCCCTGCAGACCATGGGGAAGATGCAATGTTTCTGCATATCTCCTTTCTTTGCTACAGACGCCAGGGTAAAAATCCGAACTTCCTCCATCTCTTATAATTCTGGCCAGGTCAAAGTCCTGCGTAGTAAGTGGTGGAAAGATACCCGACCATGATTTCAATGGTGCTCCAAAGAGACCTGGAATCATATAGACTACAAAGATTAATGGAAAGAGTGCAACGATAAACCTGGCTACCCCTAATTTTTCTATTGGGCTATCGTGTGGGAATCTCAGTTTTCCCAGAAGATAGATTCCCATAATAAGGAAAATCACGATCCAGATTGATAAGAACACCTCTCTGTCCAAAAGGTGCCAGTGGTACGCCTGATCTGCATTACTAAGAAATTTGAATCCCAAAGCTAATTCTAGTAGACCAAGGACAACTTTTACAGTGTTCAACCAGCCACCGGATTTGGGTAATGACTGAAGCCACTGCGGAAATATAGCGAATAAAGTAAATGGCAAGGCCAGGGCAAGACTAAAACCAAACATTCCAATAATTGGTTTTAACCAGGAACCCCCTGCAGACTGAATTAATATTGATCCTGCTATAGGTCCCGTACACGAAAACGAAACAAGGGCCAGCGTAAAAGCCATGAAGAAAATTCCAATTAAGCCCCCTTTGTCACCTTGCCTATCCATTTTGTTGACAAAACGATGTGGGATTGTCAACTCAAACATACCCAGAAACGACAGTGCAAAAATGAAAAAGATGGTAAAGAAAATTATGTTTATCCAGCCGGTCGAAAGTTCATTGGCCGCATCGACTCCTAATATCTTAGAAAAGAGCAAGCCTATCAGCGTATAGATGACTATGATAGAAACACCATAGATAAACGCTTTTCTGATACCTGCCCCTTTTGATCCAGACTGTTTTGTAAAAAAGGTCACAGTCATCGGTATGAGCGGGAATACACATGGCGTCAAAAGGGCCACAAACCCTGAAAGAAATGACACCCAAAAAAACAACCAAAGGCCACCTTCCTGATCGGTTGGTGGGGCACCCTCAACGAAAATATCATCCCAACCAGCTCTCCTTTCCATATCGCATTCACCTGTGTAGGACTTTCGGGCATCCGGTTGGCTGAGTGCTAAAAGAGAGTCTACTTTGGTGTTCAGGTCGTTGCAACAGTTACAATTCGAAGAACTATTCCCTTTATTGTCCTGAGCTACGCTCTCAACATTCGGCTCATCTTTACTTCCTGTTTTTTCCGGATTGGTCTCTTTGATTACGGGGTCCTTTTGGGGCGTCACTTCTGTCTGTGCGAGTTCGATTTCTACCTCCCACGTTCCATCAACTTGTAAACACACACCGTTATCCTCACAAATCTGTCCTTCGTAGGTTCCTGTCACTTTACCGGATTCAGATATACTTACAGGTAAAACAAACTTTCCTTTCTTTTCAAAAAATTTGACTTCACAGCCAAATATATCATCCATCTCTACATGTGGATTGACTGCTTTTAGTGGGCCAGAAGGTTGTACATTGCTTGATTCATCGACCGAAACTTCAAACTTGATAGGGTCACAATTGAAATCATTGGCGTACAAATGCCACCCTTTATCTATATCAACGTCAAGCGTTATTTGAACCTCATCTCCTTTTTGAATCTTCGCTTTTTCAACGCTGGCCTTTACGCGTATATCCCCTGATTTTTGAGGAGGTTGACCAAAATTAAACTGTGCAAAACTCGCAACAGTCATTCCCAACAGTGCTATAAGTAAGAAATATCTCTTCATGTTAATTTCATCTTAATCTTACATTCACACACAACGCAGTTTCAATAATACTTATTCAATAATGAATGACAAAAACGTTTTATCTCTTTAACAAGATATTAACAAGTACAACTCACTCTAGGAATTGTTCGACATAAGTTCAGCATAATACTTATAAAACCGACAAATCGTTTCTATTCCTATTTTAAAATTAAAGATTCCGTAGCTTTCGTTAGGTGAGTGTATCGCATCTTCATCCAGGCCAAACCCCATCAAAACGGTTTTTAGGCCGAGTTCCTTTTCAAAGAGGGCCACGATAGGAATACTACCTCCTTCTCTCATGGGAATAGGGTCCTTGCCAAAGGAATCTCGCATTGCATTACTTGCTGCTTTATAGGCCACACTGTCAGTCGGAGTTACCGCTGGTTCACCACCGTGATGTGGCGTCACTTCAACTTTCACTGAAGTAGGAGCAATTGACTCAAAATGTTTTGTAAACTTCTCTGTGATCTCTTCGGAAGATTGATTCGGTACCAATCGCATGGATATCTTCGCCTGAGCAATAGAGGGCAAAACTGTTTTAGCGCCCTGGCCAATATAACCTCCCCATATTCCGTTTACATCAAGTGTTGGTCGTATGGCAACTCGCTCAAGAGTTGTATACCCCTTTTCACCATCCAGTTCATTCACACCAATACTTTTCTTATAGGCATCCTCATCAAACGGTGCTTTAGCCATCTCTGCTCTTTCCTCGGGGCTGACTTCCGCCACATTGTCATAAAAACCCGGAATGGTAACTTTATTGTTTTCATCTTTCAATGAAGCGATCATTTCACAAAGTACATTTACCGGATTGGCCACCTGTCCACCAAACATACCTGAGTGTAAATCTTTATCGGGTCCGGTAACTTTAACTTCAACATAGCTAAGACCCCGCAAACCCGTTGTTATGGATGGGTTTTCATTCGAAAGGATACCTGTATCAGAAATTAGAATTACGTCAGCTTGTAATTTTTCTTTATTAGCAATTACAAAATTTTCAAGGTTATCTGAGCCCACTTCTTCCTCTCCCTCAAACATAAACTTGATATTGCATGGAATATCTCCGTTTTCCTGAAGCACTTCAAGGGCTTTGATGTGCATATACATCTGGCCCTTATCATCACTTGCGCCTCTGGCATATATCTTACCATTTTTAATTACTGGCTCAAATGGTGGAGAGCCCCATAGTTCCAGGGGATCTGGTGGTTGTACATCATAGTGCCCATAAACCAAAACCGTTGGCAAGCTTTCATCAATTATCCTATCTCCGTATACAACCGGATAACCTGGCGTCTGAAATATTTCAACGTTTTCGGCACCGGCCTTACCCAATTTATCCGCCACAAAATCAGCTGCCTCAAATACCGCATCGCTATAAGCTTTATCCGCACTTATTGATGGTATTTTCAGGAAGTTGAAAAGCTCACTTAAAAACTTTTCCTCGTTCTTTTCTATTATCTCTTTCATATCAGTTCAGCACAATTTTCATGTTATCCAACTTAAGAATGCGTTGATAGAATTTTTTAAACTCCGGAAACTCCTGCGGGGTAATAATCTCCTTTTTGAATTCCTGATATTTCTCAATGGTTATAGAACCATTCCTGTATTTTAATTTCAGTTGATATATCCCGAATTCATTTTCGATACTAACATCGTTAAAGCTTGTTCGCAGTTTCATGTTTACTGGAAGCTTTATGTTAATCACCTGCTTCGTTGGAGCTGTATTTGTAAGTTGAAAAACATCCAGTCGGTTGTGCCGCACATCGTTGAGTACGGCAATATGTTTTTGGATTCCATTCATCCAAGGAATCTTAAAAAAATGTATGTCCAGTACATCATCTGAGTAGTCATTTGCTTTAAACACGTAAGTAGACTTTAGTGGTTCGGATATCGAATCCCTGTTCTTAAAATCAAAGTCTATAATTTCCAAATTGCCGAAAACACCTTTCCCCATGTACTCCAAAATCTCTGTTTTTAGGTCTGCCTTTGGTTTGTTGTGAATTACCTCTCTGATATAGCCCCCCCTCATACCAGAGTGAGTAGAGCTTACCTGTATGTCAAGTGATTTATCATTGTTCAGAGTGCACTTCATTTCATGGATAACCAGGTTCTTTTTTGGATCAATAAAATCATTGGGTAACTGAAATGCCTCTGTCACTCCTTCTTTAATTTTGAGTGCCCATGCGTCCACATCATTCCTGTTTGTAACATAGTAGGGATAAAAATCCGTGGTTAAATCAAGATACCAGTCTTCTCCATCCAATTCGACTCCTGTTATTACATGATCAAAGTATATACTTGGTAATATTTCTCTATGAAAATAATTGTTGGTCTTCACCAATACATAGTATGCATCGATTCCTTCCTGTTGCAGCATACTGATCATGAGCGTAGCGACATCCTTGCAATCTCCAATTTTTGAGGAACAGGTGTGCTCAGAGTTTTTGGGTATATAATTCGATTGGAGCAAATTGGTAAATGAGTAGTTGATTTCTTTAGTCACCCAATTATAAATGGCAATCATTTTCTCTTTGTCTGACATACCATCGATGATGATTTGCTGAAGAATTTGTTCTATTTCATAATTACTCTCCAGCTTTCTGTAGGTCATTGCTTTATACCAATCTACAATCGGGGACCAATCTTTATGGGTGCTAAACATGATCATCGCATAGGTATCGGTTTCGTCCAGCACAGCCTCTTCTTCAATTGCCTTGGGGATATTTCGGTAAGTCCAGGTATAGAAGTCGAAATTATCTCTTTTGGACCTAACTACATTGTCCTCAAGTTTATAGTGTTTATAACCCAGGTAGGTGTCTTGTGGAACAGCAACTTCTATCTTGGCATAATTGACCGGAGCGTGAAACATCATCCTTTGAAAATAGGAAAGTTCCTTCCCCCGTTCTGATGAAGTGCTCCAGTTAGCTTTACCTTCGAGAACAATTAGATCACCAGGTGCCAGGTTTTTAAAGACGACAAAGGTACCGCTGGTCTCCGGATATATTTCTGCTCCATCTGGTTTGATCACCTTTATATAGTCCAGATTTCCAAATTGATAAAAATTGTATTCCGTCCACGAGTTTGCACCCGCTTCAGTTAAAATCCTGATTAACATCTTACCCCATAGGTAGGCCTGGCCTTCTTCATCGAGAAGGATTTCATTTGTGAAGCCCAACACTACCGACTCTTCTTCCTTAAATGTTTCAACCCAAGTACTATCTCTTATCCACTCTGAAAATTCAGGCACATTAAATTTATTCTTGTACTGCTTTTGCCCTTCTATTTGTTCGATTTTGAGTTTCAAACTTGTGGAGCCATAATTTCTCCAGCTTCCATACAAAGCACTTTTTGAATTGCCCTTTACTTTTTGAGCTTGCTTATAATATTTCAATGCCTCCTGATCTTCCTTCTTGTCTTTATATATGTCCCCGATGAGTTCGTATATCTTCGAGTCATATGGATCAGAAAGTAGAATTCTTTTCAAAATCGCTAGTGCCTCATCCGTTCGGTCTTTATTATATAGATATTCTGCTTTTTCCCTTCTGTAATGCATTTGATGAGGCTCTATATCTATTAGAATATCGTAGTACTTCAATACCTCTTCTACATCGTCATTTTTCTTGTTGATTTTGATTAACGACTCATAGTCATAAGCTCGGTATCTTTTCTTTAATCTCTTTTTAGCCCTTTTTCCTTTTTTATCCTTGTATCTTTTTTCCCATTTCTTCTGCTGCCTGGTATCTTCCCTCGAACTTATGTCATAGTCGGTTGGTTTATGGTCATCTTCCAAGTACCTTTCCATCAGGTATTCATACTGCGGATATTCCTCTTTCACTTGTTTCGCATAATTCTTTTTTTCCGCATCCATTCCTTTATCCTGATAGAAACTGAGTAACAAGGATATCAATTTATAGCTCGAAGGTGTTATCTCAAGCATGGAGTTCAAGTGATCCAGGTACTGCTCTGGTTGGTTTTCAGCATCCAACTCCTTTAGAGATTTATATAAGACCGTGAATACCGGTGTTTTATCAAGGTCTATATGATTCATCACTTCATAGCTTTTCTCCCTTTTACCATTATAGAGATAAGCTTTTGACAGCAAGTATTTAAAAAAAACAGAGTTCGGGTTTTGAGAATGTACTTCAAGTAGGAATTTTTCGAGGCCCCTCAACACACCATGTTCGTTATATGCTTCTACCAGTAAATAGTAGTTGAACCAGTCTTCAGGATCATTATTGATTTGATCATGATAATACTTGATGGTTGATTTCCTGGTAAGTTCTGGCGATAGTTGAGAAGAAGAATAGGATTGTGGTACCTCATTTATGGATTGTATAGGCAGCAATTTCCCAGTTTCATCTGTAATTCTCAGTACGATTCCATTCTTTGCTGAATAAATAGCTCCATCATAATTACTATAGGAGTTGTAGGAATCGCTGAAATAGGATTCGTAATCATAGCTCTCTCCCCAGTCTGTATCTCTGTAAGAGTCAAACCGGTCATGCGTATCCCCGGTAGTATACTTTATCAAAATTCTATGATTTCCTTCGGTAAGATTCAATGCAATTTGTTCCTTGTCGAAAAAGAAATTGATTTTTTCGTTATCCTCGAAAATCAGTTGATCATCTACCCAGATTTTTATCGGATACTTCCTTGCCAACTTAATTAGTACCTTTTGAGTTTGATTGATTTTAAAAAATGAATTAGCGTAGTATACACCACCATCTGCACCTGATGGCAAATGATCAGTAAAGAGTATAGCACCTGTTGGATTGGAGAACTCTGGTCTAAACCAATAAAGCTCAAGATTATCAATGCTTACTTTCCTGAAATCAGGGTCAAAATTGCCAACTTCTGGTGCATACTCTTTTATATGGCCATATCCGTTTACACTGGCAAGTGGACCAAGCAAGGACCAGTCAAGATGGCTGATTGTGTTCCTTAAATCTGTGTTGTAATCTTCGAACTGCCTGTTTCTTTTTTTCTCAGCGGCTTCTGTCAATGCCTTCTCCACCAAAATAGCACCTTTTAGCTCGTGCTGCTCATCAATAAGAGGGCTTACATTATTAGGATAAATTTCATAGAGTGGCTCAGACCAATGCTCCGTAAGCAACTTGTTCACGAATTTTTCATGCGCGAGGTGATCTCCTTCAATATCCGAAAGGTAGATCATTCCAGTCAGCGCAGCATAGTCCGTAGAATCCTTTTGTAAATCCTTTGCAAATAGCTGCCTGGCCTTTCTGTTGTCGTTTTGCTTTATATAGTCCCAGCCTGTCTGCGAATATGACCGGAATGACAAAAAAATAATAACAACAAAAAAGAATCTCTTTCCTCCAATCATAGGATAGGGGTTTTTACGACCTTTTAATTTACAAATTTAAGGTGATTTTTTCTTTTTCAGGTTTGCCTTGTTCTCTTCCTTGTTAATCATTCGCTTGATATTCTTTTTATGTGTAAACATTACCAAAACGAATATTACGATTCCGAAACCAGTCATGATTTTATTTTCATGGTAATGGTTGAGTTGGGGAATCAATTGTAATAAAGGAAAAGCAAAAGCAGCTATCATGCTACCAAGAGCTACTATTCTGGAAATCAGGAAAACAATTATAAAAATACCCAGACAAATCAGAGCCACCATAGGATTAATAGCCAGGACCATACCAAGCAAAGTGGCCACTCCCTTGCCTCCTTTAAAGCGCTCATAGATCGGGAAAATGTGACCAAGGACTGTACAAAAGCCAAAGACTATTTGGGTGACTATAAACTCATTGTCTGAAAATGGAATATCATAACTAAGAAGAAAGTGTGGTGACCAGGCAGTCAAAAAACCTTTTGAAGTGTCGATGAGCATCACAAGGCTTCCTGCCTTGGCACCCAGTACCCGAAACGTATTGGTAGCTCCTGCATTGCCGCTTCCATGATCGCGAATGTCAATTCCCCTGGTCCAACGACCATACCAAATTGACGTAGGAATGGACCCAATGAGATAAGATGCCAGTATGCCTACAATCCAATGAACAATTCCCATATTCTAATCAATAATCTGATTATTAGTTACCGTCTTCTGTATCTTCTTCGTTCTCTTCATCATCTCCGAATTCCTCATCGAGTTCTTCCTGAAGTTCCCTGTCCGGATCATAGAATTCTTCATCCGGGATTTCATTTGTATCTTCTTCTATCTCCGATTCATCTATAACCTCTTCCTCCGTATCATCTCCTTCATCAAACTCTTCTTCTGTACCTCCATCTTCAAAGTCCTCCTCCAATTCATCTTCATTAAATTCGGTATCAGATGTGTCGCTCGGCATTGCTTCGTTAGGGTCTAAAATGACGTTTACGTTTTCATTACCTAAATACACTCCCTGAAAGTTATTGATGAATTTTTGTTTTTCAAATGCTGAAGCAGGAGCAAAGAAATACAAGCCTTTCATCATATTCTTTTCCATTTGCGACTTGGAGCTAATAACTTTATTGTAATCCTCATCGGATGAAATGGTATATAGAGCATTGTCCTTAAATGACAAGAAAAACCATGTTTCTTCATTTGGCTCAATATAAACATTCACGATGTCACCATTCAGTGCGTGTTTGATTTCTACATAGCCATTCATATAAGTATTAATATCTACTCCAGCTACTGAGCTAACTCCCAGCTGTCCAACACTATACCAGGCATTGTAGTCTTCAGACCATTTCATTTTAAGGTCACTAAGCACAATACCCTTCGATAAATCTTTTGAAAAATCACAAAGTGCAATGTAATTGAGCGCTACGGCATCTTCATACTTCTGAGCGTCTTCATCGCCCATGACGTTCGCTATTTTGATTCTGAACTCTGGTAGCATCAAGTTGCACTTTTCTCCACCGTTCACTTCAACATAAGCCTTCAGCTTGTCTCCCATTTTTGACTCAGCGGCCCCAGGCATATCAAATTGCAGCTGACTCAGGAGATTGGCAAACTTTGTTGTATCAGCGAGACTATCGGTAGCGAGCCCAACGAACTTTGATTCGAGGTTCTTTTCCTGACCTTCAGCCATTACTACCAGATCAAATTTACCTTCATATTTTATGAGGGTGTCTTCCTCATAATAGGCCGCCATGTTTCCGCTGTTCTGTTTTCCTTTAATTTTTTCATATGGAGCCACTTTAAAGGAATGGGTCTCGTAATCCTCCATCATTACCCCATCAGCACTGAATACAGTTCTGTCTTTTGTGGACTTTTTGGTATCCAGGAACGTACTGTACAGTCCGCCAGTGCTTTTCAAATGCAATCCGGCAAATAGAGGGTGTCCGCGTTTAGACTTGGGTTCATTGACAGGTACTTTAAACTCTGGTGATCCATCCAGGTTTTCATAGGGAAGCCAGTGTTCTATTTTTAAAGGGCCCTCAAGGGCTAATTCGATTTCTCCTTCAAATTCAAGAACTCGCTTATCAGCCTTCATCGTTACTTTGCCTTTATAAAGAACTTCGGGGGCAATCATAAAGGAATCAGCTAAAGTAAGGGTTCCTTTACACATGGTGTGATATTCAAATTCATCCTTCTTCTTGGTTGGCCTTTCCTCCATTAGAAAGCTTTTGAACTCAATGGCGAATGTATCTTTACCGAAATTGATGTATTCATACAACGCGTGCCCATCGAACTTGTTTCTTGACCTAATATCAATTACTCCATCATAAAGCCTGTGGTATTCGAAAGTAGAGTCCACAATGATTACAGCATCTTCCAATGTAACCATTTTTGCGTTTTCCCTAATCTGAACGAAATTGCTGTCTGGGAAAATGTAAGCATCAGCTACATTGATTTGTGGAACCCCTGAAATATTCAAAGTCTGACTTTCCATCAAATAGTCAGCTCCTTCTGCATTAAATACCAATGAATCCTGCTTGGGGTGAGTAGAATAAAAATATGAAGTACTAATATGTGCATCTTCAGGTTTTTCCATATGGATTATCTTCGTTTCAAGGTCCCAACTTCCTTTGTCGAGGGAACTCTTATATTTCAAATATGGGAACGAGTTACTAGCAAAACCCTGTACCTCCGGACTAAAATAGGCTTTGGCGGAGTCCAGCTCGAAAACAAGTTTACAGTTTTCGCTTCGAAGAGCAGGTTTAGCAGGGTTATCAGTTAGGATTTCAAAAAGAGCCTCTCTTCCTCCGTATCTGTTCTCTTCAAAATGAAAGCGGTCAGAAAAGGTTCGGCTTCCTCTTGTCTTCAAGATTCCCTTACCATACATCCCCTTTGTCGTAATAGTAGAAATCCCATCAAGAGTTGCTGTTTCTTCATAAAAAGTAAAAGGTTCCTTCTTCGTCTCCAGGTAGAGCGAGTCTTTCCTTGGATACCAGTTCATGATAGCATCGCTCAGATGCATCTCTGGGAAAGTAACACTTGAAGGCACATCTGGATGTGTTCCCTTTTTAGTTACTACGGATGCGTTCTTAGCATACACCGAGTCCACATAGAAAACAAAATCATTAGATTCAATTACCGAATTCAGAAATTCAATTTTTCCTCTACCCCTTAATCCTTTTTTATCTAGAGTAATTGTGCCGAAGAATGTACCATTACCTTTATACAACTGAAATCCTTCTTTTGGAACAGGGTGTTCAAATCCAAATGAAAAATCGGGTCTGACAACGAGTTTTTCCTCGAATTCAGGAAATATATCACCGGACACGAAATTTCCACTAAAGCCTACGGCTTCAGAATTATTACTACTCAAACTATCCTGATCAAAAGGAGGTATGAAGAAATACACACTCTTATCATAGGCATGATTCAACACTTCTTTTTTGTCAAAATATACATATGCCCCTTTATCCGCATCAAAATATGGATATCGGGCATTTCTGACTCTTGAAGATTTGTTATCGGGCTTATCGATATAAAGAATCCCCGCTGTGTAAACTAGTTTGTTGTTGAGGGTTTTACTGTCTTTAGTTCTTCCGGTTACTGTATCCTTTACATCAATTTTAAAACGAATAGAATCAATATGCTGTAGGTCACAAAGAAATTTGTCGTAACTGAATTTGAAATCATGGCCATTAAAAATGTAGTTGGCCGTGTAAATAATTCCATCAAACACGAAGTCTCTGTTTTCCTGAATTCTTACAATTCTGTTTCTTGGTTCAAAGTATACACTTAAAGAATCCGATAGTTCCACCCTGTCAACTCCATATACAATTAGTTCATTATTATTGAGGTTCAAGCTGGAATTGTGACCAGGAGGAGCAATTGACTTAATACTAATGTTGTCAAAATCTTTCTTACCTCGCGCTGAGTTCACATAATGAATTGCCTTATCCTTTAGGAATATATAGCCAGTCCTTGGATTATAATCAATGTACCCTTGTTCCATTAATGCTGTTAATCCGCTTTTTAAAGCATTAGCGGTAACCGCTCTGTTTTGTTTGTTGCTTTCCAAAAGATCATTGAAGTATAACTTTCTTGATCTTTTCTTCATTGAGTGATAAGTCACTAATTGCAAGGGGTGAAAAGGAAAAAGTCCTTTGATCTGCGTGTACCTTAATTTTTGATAAAAAAGTTCTGACTCAAAACGAGCAGGGACATAATTTTTTGCTGTGACATTGGTAAGGTTTAACAGAGTATCTGAAAGCTCCCAAAGAATAGCATCGGTATAAATCTCCATATTGTGATAGGAGTCTACGAATGGACTATTCTTGAATTTAGTTTTGTTCTTGTACAACTTGATGAAGTTATCTTTCATTTGATATCTCAACATCAAGCCTGGGTGGGTAATAGAATCACTCTTGATATATATGGTACAGCTTACGGGTTGAGCCGTAATTACGGAATCGCCAAAAATAAACCTCCTTGCTTTAGCTTTAAGTTTCTTCTCGCCTTCGTAGAAAATTTCGAGGGTCGCTTTTCCCTCGCTCACACAATTACTATATACCTGTTGCCCGTTTAGTGAAAACCCTCCAGTATACTTTATGTTATCCCCGAGATCTTTCAGGACAACATTGCTTTTGTAAGACATAAATCTGGGATAAGAGGCTTTTCCGTCAACACCTCTTTTCGAACTTTTGAAATCAAATACACCTTCAACGGGTTCTTCCAATTTGGATGGATAATGGAGTGTAACCCCTTCTGCACTTAATTTGGGTGATCTGATATCAAAATTATATTCTTTAAACAATACGTATTCCGCGCTGGTAAGTCCGGCTGTTGTCCAATCAAACTTACCTCCCTCACCTACAAAAGTGTTTTTCTTGAGAAGCAAAAAGCCTTTTGTGTCATCAATCGCGGCAGTATCGTAAGCTGTTTTCATCACAAAATTGACCTGCTCAAATTCAATAATGGCCCCATCTCTTTCTGGCTGCGGAGTTGGGGTATATCCTATTTCTAATACTGCCTCTGAAAAACCTTCATCTTCCATCTGCGAACCACCATCGGTTTCCGTAGTCGTTGTTTCTTCTTCGGTTTCCTCACCCCAACCATCATCGGAAGTGCCCCAATCATCCCAGCCGGCATCTTCCTCTTCACTAAAATCTTCCCAATATTCCGGCTCCTCTGTTTCTGTCTCTTCTTCCTCCTCTTCCATCATCGTGTAGTCTACAACCGGTTCAATTTGTTCGATGTATCTGACTCTGAACTTGGCTTTCTTGGCCTCCAGCGTGTTGTACTTGTTTTTGTACAAATAACCGTTTTTGTAGAGGCCAGCGAGGGTTTCGAGATAGCCATCAAATTCATTTGAAGTGTAGGACGCTATGACTTTAGAAGTGGCATAAATCAGGGTATCCAAATCTGGGGAACTGATGTTATGCTTGTTGATAGAATAGTGTATGATATCGTTGAAATCATCGTAAGAATGGATTTTTAATCGTTTATCGTACATCGTATTTACGATACCGATAATTCCTTTCTTTTGCTCAGTTGTTAGTCTTCCGGCATCCCATACTGATGAGATGGAAGAACCAGAGTCTGCATCTGCTGTCCTTAGTGCTTTTAAATGGGAGGTGTATTGCTGAATAAACTCTGCTGAACTTTCAGGAAATTTATTTTGCCCAAAAGAGAGCTGTGAAACAAATAACCCGATCAATATCAGCGCTTTGCCTATCCCTTTCTTTTTATAAATACCAAACATGTCCAATCCTTTTTAGATTCCTGATAAGACAATTCCAAATGGAATTCACCGGCAAGCTGTTGTAAATCTTTGACGTCCTTTTCATAAAAGCCGCTCAGGACAAGATAGCCATTTTCCAATAATATTCTGGCAAAGTCTGGAACATCTTTCAAAAGCACGTTCTTATTGATATTCGCCAAAATTATGCCATACTGCTTATTTGATTCCCGAACAACAGAAACGTCACCTTGAAATAAACGAATGTTTGAAATATTATTGTTGGAGAAGTTTTCCTGAGAGTTGGTATAGGCCCACTCATCAATATCATAAGCATCAATTGATCGGGCTCCCAATTTACTTGCCATTATGGCCAATACTCCAGTCCCACATCCGGCATCTAATACATCCGCTCCTTGGTGATTTAATCGTAGCTGTGCTCTAATCACCAATTCAGTTGTGGAATGATGACCAGTACCGAAACTCATTTGAGGAGTAATCAGAATTTCATGCTTTACGGACGGGTCAGTAGGATGAAAATGTGCTCTGATGTAAACCTCATTGTCAATGCGGACAGGTTCATAATTTTTTTCCCACTCTTCGTTCCAGTTTTTCTCCTCTAGCTTGCCTATCTCATACTCAAAACTGATTTCAGCACTAAGCCGGTTTTTGAGTTGCTTAAGCGCTTCAACATCCAGATTTTGCTCTTCAATATACGCGCTCAACACTTTATCCTCCTCAAGAAAGGAATCAAAACCTAACTGGTCCAACTCCGATATCAGAAGGGGTTGATACCTTTGTGTAATTTGGAATTTAACTTCAGCGTAAGCCATTAATCATTGCAGCCTGCAAAGGAAGCTATATCTGTATAGTAGATTGAAAAATCAGCAAAGGACTTAGTCTTTTCTATATAAATTATGTGATCAGCAAAAGCTTTGTTGTCCGTCACATACCAGATGCCTGTCCTGTCGGCATATGCTTGAACTTCTTCCTCATATACAAGGAGATCGGCAAAGGCCTCTGATTCTTCAATATAAATTGAGAAGTCGGCAAAGGCTTTATTCTTTTCGAAGTAGACTACTCCATATATTTTGCAAAAATCAACCGCTTCGATGCGTTTAATTTTTTTACAAGTGCTGTTGGCGCCCACTGGAATTACATACAGTGCAGCAGCCAACAACAATATGGTCTTTAATCTTTTCAATTAATTAGGAAATGCGTTTACGATGTCTATAAAGTCTTGTGCTTTCAAAGAAGCTCCACCGATCAAGCCACCATCAATATCAGGACAAGCAAAAAGCTCGCCAGCATTACCGGGTTTACAGCTTCCTCCGTAAAGAATAGTAGTGTCATCTGCTACTTCCTGCCCATACTTAGATGCAATATGGTCCCTTAATATCTTGTGCATTTCCTGTGCCTGTTCTTTCGTTGCAGTAACACCTGTACCAATTGCCCAAATCGGTTCGTAAGCAATTACCACTTTTCTAAAGTCTTCTTCTGAAAGATCAAATAGGCTTTCGGTTAATTGAGACTTTACAAAATCAATATGTATTCCTGCTTCGCGTTGGCTAAGAGACTCTCCACAACAAAATATAGGTGTGAGCCCGGATGCCAGGGCAGCTTTGGTTTTTTCAGCTAAAAATTCGTTTGACTCATTGAAGTATTCTCTACGCTCACTATGACCGATGATCACATATTCTCCTCCTATAGCCTTGATCATATTGGTAGATACTTCACCTGTAAATGCTCCAGAGTCTTTTGTATAACAGTTTTGTGCACCGAGCTTCACTCTTCCAGTGGTTTTTAGCTCCTCGTTTACGGGATATAAATTCGGAAAAGTAGGGCATACCGCAATGCCAACTTCATTATCTGAAACGCTTGAAGCTAATGCAACCACTTCTTTGGCAAGTGTGATGCTTTCTGCAAGTGTATTATTCAATTTCCAGTTTCCTGCAACTAGACGTTTTCTCATGATTTTCTTGTTTGTGGTGTTAGACTGACGCAAATATAGCCTTTTGTATGAAAATAGGACTCATTCTACTAATTGATAATGATTTTTGAGGAATTGGGGGCTAAAAAATTGAAGTTCAGTTACGATATAACCAACTACGATTAGCTATTGCTCATAGTCCGGATGGTGGTGTAAAGGCTGAATAACTGTTGTTGTACTAAGAAAGTTTTTGCTTAAGAAACTGACCTGTATAACTATTCTTTTCTTTCACCAACTCCTCTGGGGTTCCTTCAAAAACTACTGCTCCACCCTTATCTCCGCCTTCTGGGCCAAGGTCTATAATCCAATCTGCACATTTGATCACATCCAGATTATGCTCAATAATCAATACTGAATTTCCTTTATCAACCAGGGCATTAATAGAAGTCATTAACTTATTAATATCATGAAAGTGCAGACCTGTAGTCGGTTCGTCAAAAATAAAGAGAGTAGGGTCGGGGTTATTTCCCTTCGATAGAAAGTAAGCAAGCTTTACCCTTTGTGCTTCGCCACCCGACAAGGTATTGGAAGATTGACCCAAACCAATATAACCAAGGCCTACTCTTTGTAGTGGCTTCAGACGATCAACTATTTTGGGTTGTTCTTTGAAAAATTCAATGGCATCATCAATGGTCAGTCTTAGGACATCAGAAATGTTTTTACCATTGTATTCAACTTCTCTGATCTCTTCCTTAAACCGATGCCCCTTGCAGCTTTCACAAGTCAGATAAATGTCAGCCATGAACTGCATTTCTATTTTCACCTGACCTTCACCCTGACATTCTTCACACCGCCCTCCGTCAACATTAAAAGAAAAGAAAGACGGCTTGTATCCTCTCTGCTTTGCCAAAGGTAGATCTGCATAGAAATTTCTTATGGCATCATATGCTTTAACGTAGGTCACTGGATTGGAGCGAGAAGATTTGCCAATTGGGTTTTGATCAACAAATTCAATCTGCTTAATATCATTGACCGCCCCTTTTAGCTCATCATAGTCACCCGTAAATTCACCAAAGCCCTGATGCACTTTCTGAATAGCAGGATACAATATTTTTCGGACCAGAGTGGACTTACCGGAGCCGCTCACGCCCGTGATGCAGGTGATGGTATTCAATGGAATTTTGACATTGATATTTTTCAGGTTGTGTTCCCGGGCCCCACTAATTTCAATAAATCGTTTTGATGTTCTTCGTTTTGATGGTGTTTTTACTGATTCCGTCCCTTTGAGGTATCGGGTGGTATAGGATTTTTCATCTCCGGTCATTTGATCAATCACTCCCTGAAAAATCAGCTCACCACCGTATGAGCCAGCATCAGGACCAATGTCAATAATCTCATCAGCCGACAACATTACTTCTTCCTCGTGCTCAACAACAATTACTGTATTCCCAAGACTTCGTAGTTTTTCAAGTACGGCAACAAGTCTTTTTGTATCACGGGGGTGAAGTCCTATACTTGGCTCATCTAAAATATACATTGAGCCTACCAGGGCGCTTCCAAGGCTGGTCGATAATTTTATTCTCTGAAACTCGCCCCCTGAGAGTGAAGACGTGAGTCTATTTAAGGTAAGATAACTGAGGCCAACTTCATTCAAATAGAATAGTCGATTTGTGATCTCTCGGATTAATCGATCAGCGATTTTTTTATCATGTTCCGTTAGCTCGATCTTTTGGAAAAAATCCAACAGCTTATCAACGGGCATTAACACAAGGTCCTGGATCGACTCGCCAGCAATCTTTACATAACCGGCATCTTTTCGAAGTCTTGTTCCTTTACAATCCGGACAGGTTGTGCGTCCCCTGTAGCGACTGAGCATCACGCGGTACTGAATCTTGTGTGTTTTTGAGCCCAGGAAATCAAAGAATTTATGAAGCCCCTTGAAATAATCATTACCCGTCCACAAAAGGTCATACTCTTCTTCTGTAAGGTCCGAAATTGAACGGTGGATTGGAAAGTCGAAACGAATACCGTTTTGTATCAAAGGCTCAACCCATTTTTTCATCTTTTCACCGTTCCAGGGTGCAATAGCCCCTTCGTATACGGATAAGGACTTATCAGGAAACACCAGGTCAGGATCGATGCCAAGCACATGACCAAAGCCCTCACAAGTGGAACAAGCACCATATGGGTTATTGAAAGTAAAAAAGTTAACGCTCGGTTCTTCGAAAGTCATCCCATCCAATTCGAAACGATCTGAAAAGGTGGTTTTATCCCCGCCCAATATATCTATAATACAATCTCCTTCTCCTTCGAAAAAAGCTGTTTGAACGGAGTCTGATATCCTGAACTGCGCAGAATCATCTTCCTTTTGTACTGCTGCACGGTCAATGACAATAGCGATTGTGTCCTTCTCTGAGAACTTGCCCTGATCCAGGACTTCCTCTATCATTTGAACTTCATCGTTGATACTCACTCTGGAATATCCTTTTTGCATCAAGATTTCCAGCTCCTTTTCAATAGTCCTATCCGCCTTTTTCTTCAAGGGAGCGAGAATTGTAAACTTGGTATTTTCATCCTGTGATAGAACAAACTCAACAACGTCTTCGACTCGGTTCTTCTTTACTTGTTCGCCTGAAACCGGACCATAAGTTCTTCCGATCCGGGCAAAAAGCAGTTTCAGGTAGTCGTAAATTTCTGTTGTTGTACCTACTGTTGACCTTGGATTTTTACTGCTGACTTTCTGCTCTATAGCTATCGCAGGAGCTACACCTTTAATGAAATCTACTTCCGGCTTCTCCATACGACCCAAAAACTGCCTCGCGTAGGAGCTGAGACTTTCGACATACATACGCTGCCCTTCAGCGAAAAGAGTATCAAATGCCAGTGATGATTTCCCGGAGCCGGACACGCCCGTAACAACCGTCAGCTTATTCCTTTTGAAGGCAACACTCAGATTTTTGAGGTTATTGACCCGTGCACCTTTAATAATTATGTATTCTTTAGGGTCGAGCTGTTCTATGTTTTCTATTATGGGCATAATTTTTGCGTGTACAAAGCTACAGAAATGATTTTGCTTACTGAAGGCGAAATGGTTTGAAATTTACTGTAACCAATAATTGTTTATGTATTATGGTTACCTATTTGAGCTAAATGGAATAAAAAAAATGTGATGGTTGTAACTTTTTACAATTGTTGCGCGTATATATTGTACCTACAGTGTAACCTGTTGGTTTTTTATAGGAATGTACTTAAATTGAAAGTCAGGCATTTTTTATTTTAATCGTTGTTTCAACAAACCCACACAATATGATATAGAACTCTACGTTAACTAAATACTTTACTGTAATGAAAAATGATGTAATGAGCGATGCGCGCCTGATATCGCTATACAAAGAAGGTAACGAGAGTGCTTTTCATGAACTTCTTAACAGACACAAGTCTAAAGTGTTCACCACAGCGTATATGATCGTAAAAGACAAATATGTTGCTGAAGACTTAATGCAAGAAGCTTTTATTAAAGCCATAAAAAGAATTAAATCAGGAACGTACAATGAAGAGGGCAAATTTGCTCCCTGGATTTCCAGAATTGTACATAACCTGGCGATAGATTATTTCCGTAAGCAAAAGCGGTACCCAACCATAGTCATGGAAGACGGTACGCCCATCTTTAATAGTATGGAATTTACGGAGGAGTCTATTGAATCAATACAGATCAAAGACGAAACGCATGCAAAGTTGAGAGAACTCATTCAGACGCTACCGGAAGCACAAAAAGAGGTGCTGCTAATGCGTCACTACGCGGAAATGAGTTTTCAGGAAATTGCGGATGCAACAGGTGTTAGTATAAACACCGCTCTGGGAAGAATGCGCTATGCTTTGATCAACTTGAGAAAGAAAATGGAACAAACAAATATAGCGTATGATCGAAACCTTTACCCAGAATGATGTACTCAGATACTTATATGGAGAAACATCACACTTAGAAAGTAAGAAGATTAAGAATGTCCTGCAGTGGGACGCTGATTTAGCAGAATTCTACCTAATGGCCAGGCAACAAAAATCAGAAATTGATAATTGTCTTCTGGAACCATCGGAAAAAGTTCTAAGCGTTATTATGGAACACGCAAGGCATGACAATCTCCAGACAGTGTCTTAGTAAAGCATTTAGTCGAATGAATCCCGCCCAACCGCGGGATTTTTTTATGCTCCTTGGTGTACTAAGTGGATTTTAATTAGATTCACCTTACTACTGTGTGCGGAATCAATTTCATAGCTGATGCTTCTTCATGTATTCATGACGATACTATTTTGTCAATGAATGCCAGTATTCTTTATCGCGGCCCGGATTATTCGGGTCATTTTGTACATCAAGGCTCACACACAAAACAGCTGTTTGGCTGCAATCGCTTAAAAATCATTGACACTGAAAATGGAAACCAACCCTTTTCATCAAAAGATGGCCAATATGTCCTTTGCTTCAATGGTGAAATCCACAACTTTCAGGAACTCAGGACCGATCTTAAAAAAGTTGGTCACTCATTTGAAACTACATCTGACACAGAAGTTCTTCTTTGTCATTTGATTGAACACGGTATTGAAGGTCTCCATGTGTTGGATGGTATGTTTGCTTTTTCGTTTACCGATCTAAAGTCCAACACGACTATCATCGCACGGGATCGCTTCGGAATTAAACCACTCTACTATTCAGAAACAAAAGATCAGCTCATTCTAAGTAGTGAAATAAGAGGTGTTCTGGCTTCCGGAGTTATAAAGAAAGAACTGAATGAAAACCAAATCAGTTACTATCTTAAATATCGTTATGCCTCTCCTCCAGAAACATTTTATCAAAACATTTTCGAAATACAACCAGGGGAATACAGAGTTTACAGTGGATCAAAACTTCAGAAATCTGGTTTCATAAGAGATGGTCATAGCCAAAAAACTGACCTTTCGGTAGAAGAAATACTAACCTCTAGCCTGAAACGGCAACTGATCAGTGACAGCAAAATTGGCTTGTTGTTGAGTGGGGGCATTGATTCTTCCCTGCTCTTAGCTCTGTCCAACGAACTGGGTACTAAACTGCCGTGTTTCACCATTGGCTCGTCACAACAGAAAAACGATGACTTGGTATTTGCAGAAAAGATATCCAGACACTTTGGGGTATCTCAGCAAGTTTATGAGGTCACTTCTCAATCATTGTTAAACGACTTTCAGGAATATATCAGTATAACAGACCAACCGATTGGAGATGGTGCCGGTTATTTGACCTGGAAAATGTCTGGTCTTGCCTCGGAAAGTGTTAAGGTCTTACTATCCGGTGCAGGTGCCGATGAATTGTTCGGAGGATACAACAGACACTATGCTTTTAATTATTACCTGAACAAAATCTGGCGAAAAGACTTAAAAAGAAAGGGGCTTAAAGTCGTCTCCGGGATTCTTCCGGAAGGAAAAAGTGGTGGTAAACTTCGTCATTTCAATATGTTTACCAACAAAATCGATAAGGACCCTTCAATCACATTTAACAATTTTATTGGTCTGCGATTTCCTGCTGAACTTACCGGAAGAGTACCGGGAAAAGTACATTTTCAGACACACAATAAACAGGGCCTTCTTCATGAAGCGCTACGGCATGACCTTGAAAACTATCTTGTACATGATGTCTTAAAGATTACAGACAACTACAGTATGCGTAATGGAGTGGAGGTTCGGGTCCCTTTTTTATGCAATGATATGCTAAGCTACTTCAGCAATGCCTCACATGAGGTACAAGCAGACAAAAAACATCAACTTGTTTCAATTCTGGACAAATACGTTCCTGAAGAATTTACCCAACGCGAGAAGCAGGGTTTCGGAATGCCTTTTGGGCATTGGGTAAGAAACAAAGAGTTGCCGGCAATTACCGAGTTGCTTCATAACAAAAAATGTGCTATCTATAAGTTCATTGATTTTCAGCAAAGTCAAGCTCTTATTGAAAAACACATTTCAGGAAAAAGAGATTATTCTAACGAGCTTTGGTCACTATGCACTCTGGCACACTGGTTAGAGAATGAGTTCAACTAAATGAAAATTCTTTACATACATCAGTATTACAACACTCCGGAAAAGGGTGGGCCTTTACGTTCCTATTACTTAACAAATGCCTTGATCGAAGCAGGACACACGGTAGAGTTGATAACCACCCACAATGCTGGAAATTACAGGATAGAAAATCCGAAAAAGGGTCTTACAATACATTACCTACCTGTAGCCTACGATAACAAAATGGGTGCTTTCTCTCGAATTATTGCCTTTCGCAAATTCGTCAAAAAAGCGAAAAAACTATCCCGAAAAATTAAAGACCTCGATCTTTGTTTCGCTACCTCAACCCCCTTAACTGTCGGCTCGATTGCCATGGACTTGAAAAAAAGACAGGGTATACCATACGTATTTGAAGTTAGAGATTTATGGCCGGAAGCTCCGATTCAAATGGGGGTAATAAGAAATAAGTGGTTAAAGAAATATTTGTATCAACTGGAATCGAAGATTTATAAGAGCGCAGATAAAATTATTGCCCTTTCTCCGGGAATCAGAGATTATATCAGGCAAATTGTTCCGGACAAACCCATTGCTGTCATTCCAAATATGTCAGACTGCCAATTTTTTACACCCGACAGGAAGGACCAGGAAACTCTCAAGAAATTAAATCTTTCCAATGAATTGGTCATTACCTACTTCGGGGCACTTGGTAAAGCCAATAATCTTGATTACCTGCTCAACTGTGCCGAAGCCGCACTAAATGAATTCGGTAATCGGGTACATTTTATTATTGTTGGTAAAGGATCAGAGCAAGAACATCTTCTGTCAGCTGCAAAGAACAGAAGTAATCTAACGGTACTTCCTTTTGCAACAAGAGAAGAAATAAAGAAGCTTCTGTCAATTACCGATCTCAGTTATATTTCCTTCGACAAGAAAAAGGTGTTGGAGACCAGCAGCCCTAATAAGTTTTTCGATAGCCTGGCTGCAGGAAAAGCCTGTATTGTCAATTTTGATGGTTGGATAAAAGATCTTATCGAAAAACACCAGTGTGGATTTTACCACGATCCAGAAAATCCCAAAGAGTTTGTCAATAAGCTAGCTCCTATAATTGAAGAACGCAGTTTGCTTCTGCGCTACCAGCGAAATTCCAATGAGCTCGCCACAAACTTCTTTTCAAAAAAAGCACTTGGCTCAGCATTTGCTGACTTTCTGACAAAAGAAAAGACCATTACTGCTCTGGAGCCTTCGGTCTATACTTTGACTGCATAAAAATTTCCTTAGCATTTACATCGGCCATCAAAGACTGTAAAGTCACATCAGGATTCTCTTTCATATATTTTTCAACAATTCTCCATCCGAGCCACTGACCAATCCTTCCCGGGCATCTATTATCAATTTCCGGGATTTTTGGGCTTTCACGAATATACTTCACTTCATGGTTGTGATCCATACTGTACACCAACTGGTTATTAAGAAAATGGTCCCAAATCTGTTCTTCAAACTGTAGACAGAACTCCATTTGTTTGGGGCTGTATCCAATAATTGTTGAATCCGCCTTCTCCGGAAAAATTTGTTTTACGAAGTACAGTGCTTTTCCGTGAGCAATCATATGGCGTACCAATGTGCGGTCTTCAAAATCTACTTCATTGAAGTTTTGAGAGAGAAAAAAAGTAGCAATGGTAACCAGGTTCTCCTTTTTATATCTTTTTAGTAGATAGTCAGGCATTTGCGGATGTCTAAACTTGCTTTGGTCATCTGGGAAAAATTCAGGACTGATTAATATGTAATTATCTAGAATCACAAAATCCTTCATAAAGCCTGTCACTGCCATCTGGACTATTGGTATTTGAAAGTCAGGATAATAGGCTTTTATTCGGTCAAATGCCTTCCCGAAATCATCTTCAATCTGTGATACATCCGAAAACACACGTTGAACATCAGCAAGAAGTTGTTGCTCACTTTTACCTTGCACTAACTTGAGTATTTCTTTGACCTGTACATCACCGGGATATACCTCGTCCATGAAGTGTTTCTTGAAAAGAGCATTCCTTTTTAAAAACTCTTTAGCTTGTTTTTCGTTATCTATTACTGCTTGCTCCTGGTCGAGACGATCAATATTGACTTTGGTCTCATATTTGATATCACCGAGGTCATCATATGGTCGGTCTTCATTGCTATCGCAACCGAAGAGCAAACAAACCGTAAGTATGTGAAGAAACAGTATTCTCATTTTATTTATATTTGCAGCTAAAATATTCCTAAATCGTAACTATTACCACTATGAAGAAATTTTTTGTCATTTTAACATTGGCAATAATTAGCGTACCATCTTTTGCACAGGTTAAATTTGGTTTGCGTTTTGCACCTAGCATTGCCTACAATAGAATTTCATCGGACGTATCTGATACTACCTTTGAAAGAAATAAGTCAGGTGTTCGTATGAGCTTCGGGCCTACATTAGAATTTGGTGTTAGTGATCACGTATCGTTTCTAACCGGTGCCTGGTTCTCATCAAAAAGAGCAGGACTAAGTGCAACGTCTGATTCTTTAACGGATAATGCGGTCTTCAAATTGCATTATGTACAGTTTCCTGTGACCGTTAAATACTATACCAATGAAATTGCAACAGACATGAAATTATATTTCCAATTAGGAGGTACTATTGACCTGAATGTTGCACAAGACGTAAAAGAATCAACTCTTGATCAGGACACACAAAATATGTTGTACGATGATTTTGCTAAATTATTGGACGCTACTGCTTACGTAAGTGTAGGTACGGAGTTGAAAATAGGAGAAACCAACGTACTATTTGGTGGTATTTGCTACAACAGAGGCCTTTCAGATATATTGACCAAAGACTTCCTTGCTGTTGAAAAGGATAAGCTTAAATTAAGCAATGATTTGATCTCTCTTGAACTAGGAATCAAGTTCTAAACAGAAAGTATAAATCCATAAAAAAGCCTTGGCTAGTTAGTCAAGGCTTTTTTATTTATTCCATTTCTATTTCTTCACCCATGTCATTGAGAATATTATAAGAAGTGATTCCCAGGGAGGTGTCTTTTTCTATTTTGATGTTTCGCTTCATCTGCTTCTTCCACTTAGATTGAATAGAAGGATTCAGGAAGCTTCCTTTTGTAAAATAAGCATGCAGATACGGATGAACAACCAGAGTAATTTTCTTTTCATTCTGGTTTTGTATAATACTGTTCAGGTTTGCCTCAATTTCATCTGCTACCAAAATACTGGCTCCTATCTTACCGGTACCACCGCACTCAGGACAAGTCTCCCTGGTACTAATATTCATTTCCGGTCTTACCCTTTGTCTGGTGATTTGCATCAAACCAAACTTGGAGAGTGGTAAAATCACTGACTTGGCTTTGTCATCTCGAAGTAGCTTCTTCATTTCCTCGTAGACCTTGCGCTTATTCTCTTGTCTACGCATATCAATGAAGTCAACCACGATGATCCCACCCATATCACGCAGTCTTAACTGACGCGCGATCTCACGGGCCGCCATAATGTTGGTATTCAACGCTGTGGTTTCCTGATCAGATTCCTGATTGGACTTATTGCCACTGTTGACATCGATTACGTGTAATGCCTCAGTATGTTCAATAATCAGATAACCGCCTCCTTCAACACTTACGGAAACACCAAAAAGTGCTTTAAGTTGCTTTTCAATTCCCTTGGCTTCAAAGAGCTTAGTTCTGGAATTGTGGAGCTTAACAATTTTTTCTTTCTCAGGGGCTATCCTTTTGACATAAGACCTCAGCTCCTCATACATCTCCTTGTCGTCAGTGATAACGCTGTCAAATTTTTCGCTCATCAAATCACGAAGCATTGTACGCGCCCGGTTTGTTTCACCAACGACCTTATCTCTTGGCTTAGCCTTTTTCAAAGCAGCATGACCCTTCTCCCAAATCGCAACAAGTTCTTTTAGGTCCTGATCCAGTTCGGCAACCTCCCGATTCTGAGCAACAGTGCGGATGATAACACCAAACTGCTTCGGTTTGATAGAAGTGATCAGTCTTTTGAGCCTTTTTCTCTCTTCAGCACTTGTAATCTTTCGCGATACGCTTACTGTATTCGAAAAAGGAACAAGGACAAGAAATCGGCCTGCTATAGAAATTTCACAAGCCAGCCTGGGACCTTTATTGGATATGGGTTCTTTGGCAATCTGCACGAGCACTTTCTGATTTTTGGAAAGTACCTGATTAATTTTACCAAGCTTATTAATGTCTTTCTCTGGCTTAAAATTTTCCAGTCTTGGACTGATTTTCTTATTAGCCTGAGTCAGTTTTGTATATTTTAACAGAGACCTGAATTGGGGACCCAAATCCAGATAGTGCAAGAAGGCGTCTTTTTCATAACCGACATCAATAAATGCGGCATTTAACCCTGGTACTACCTTTTTGACAGTACCTAGGTATAAGTCACCTACCGTAAAGCTATTGTTTCTGTCCTCATTATGACATTCAACAAGCCTTTTATTATTAAGAAGAGCAATTCTTACGCCCTTCTCTGTTGAGTTTATTATTAGTTCATTACTCACAATAAGAGCGATTGTTCAGAAAATTAAAAAATCTAATTCCCTGAGAATTGAAATAAAACCAGTAAAAATGTGTGGACGTAGTTAAACTACTTCTTCTTGTGTCTGTTTTTTCTCAGACGTTTCTTTCTCTTATGAGTAGCAATCTTGTGTCTTTTCCTTTTCTTTCCGCAAGGCATCTTCAAATTCCTTTTTGAACTCTATAGGCAATCAGAGCTCGATTTTACAATAATTCTTTTTGCATCTTCCTGGACTTTGCCGAGTCCTGATGCTTCACCATACTGGTGATTAATATTTTTAAAGCTTTCAGGGAATTACTCCTGAAGTTGACTTTCTGTGCTTAGGAAGCCCATCTAGGGTTCTTTGAGTTTTTCAAATCAGAACAACACTAATTCGATTCGCTCATTTGAACCTGCAAATTTAGGTTTTTTTTTCTATTCTAAAACGTAGAAGGGATATAATTTTTCAGATCATTAAGTGAAAGCAAAAAAAAGAACCACAGATATAAGTCCTTTCGACTTTCCTGTGGCTCTTTTAATGTTTTGTTAAGTGCTGTTATGCACCCCTATGTTTAGCTCAATACTTTGTCGCTATTTTTGATTTTTTCAACAAACACTTTAGAAGGCTTAAAACTTGGAATGTAGTGCTCATCTATGATGATAGCCGTATTCTTTGAAATGTTTCTAGCTACTTTTCTTGCTCTTTTCTTGTTGATAAAACTGCCGAATCCTCTCACATAAATGTTTTCTCCTTCTGCTAAAGATTCTTTAACAACGCTAAAGAATGCTTCTACTGTTGAAGAAACATCGGATTTATCAATTCCTGTTTTTTCTGAGATCTCGGTAATTACGTCTGCTTTAGTCACTTTTTATCCTGTTTAATTTTTATACAAATACTTTATAATCACTAGCTTTGCCGCAAATTTAGAGGCAGAATCTAAATTTTAAAAGCAAATGTAAGAATATAATCTTGAAAAATCCCAGCAAATAATATTGAGTGAACCAATTGATTATAACGCATTTGCCTTAAAAATTATCAAATGGTACGGTGAAAATCAGCGCGATCTACCATGGAGGAAGACTACCGACCCGTATCATATTTGGCTATCAGAGGTGATTCTCCAGCAAACCAGAGTTGCTCAGGGGTTGGACTATTACAACCGATTTATTGAAGCTTTTCCATCCGTGGATTTATTGGCTCAGGCAGACGAATCGACTGTTCTCAGGCTGTGGCAGGGCCTCGGCTATTACTCGAGAGCCCGAAATCTGCACGCTGCAGCAAAATATATACACGTTGAACTAAACGACACGTTTCCTGCATGTTACAAGGATATTCTGAAACTTAAAGGTGTTGGTGAATATACCGCTGCCGCAATAGCTTCATTTGCTTTCAAGGAAGCTCAAGCCGTTGTTGACGGAAATGTGTATCGCGTACTTTCACGGGTTTTCGGCATTACAGATGATATTTCCGCTGCCCCCACAAAAAAGGTTTTTCGCTCACTGGCTCAAAAAATTATCCCAAATGATAAGCCGGATTTATTCAACCAGGGTATTATGGAGTTCGGGGCTCTTCACTGCCTTCCACGAAACCCAAAATGTGATGAATGCCCATTGTCCTTTCAGTGTGTGGCATACAAATCCAACCTTCAGGATCAGCTGCCGGTCAAAACAAAGAAAGTAAAAACCAGAAATCGGTTTTTTAATTACCTAGTAATCGAATTTGAAGACCGATATATTTTAAAGAAGAGAGGCTCTCAGGACATTTGGGCTGGATTGTATGACTTTCCGCTCATAGAAACGTCTAATGAAATAAAAAATATTAATCAATTGATTGAGGAATGGGATTTGAAAGCTTACCTAAAACCACAAGAATTTGTGAGTTGTGAATCAATGCCCACACACATACTTTCGCACCAAAAAATAATAAGCCGGTTTTGGAAGTTCAGAGTAAGTAAATCTTCTGATTTTGAAAGTATTGGCAACTTTTATCCCTCGGACGAAATTCAAGAATTACCAAAACCGGTTTTGGTCAATAATTATTTGAAGCAAAGTATTTTTTAAGTAATTTCAATATTCGAAATCACGATTTATTGTAGTAAAAACTATGGCAGGAGTTAATAAAGTTATATTGGTTGGAAATTTGGGAAGAGATCCTGAAGTAAGAGCACTTGAAAGCGGAGCAAAAGTAGCTTCATTTTCTATTGCAACTACTGAGTCCTATCGTGACAGAAATACGAACGAAAGGGTTGATAAAACCGAATGGCACAACATCGTACTCTGGAGAGGACTTGCCGAAATCGCTGAGAAATATCTTCGCAAAGGAAGCCAGGTATATATTGAAGGAAAATTACAAACAAGATCTTACGAAGATAAAGACGGAAATACCCGATATACGACTGAAGTCGTTGGACAAAATATGACCATGCTCGGAGGAAGGAACGAATCTGGAAACAGTGGCGATTCTTATTCGGCACCGGTACAACAATCTCAACCTGCTGCCGCAACCAGTAGCACACCTGCAACACCTAGGCCGGATCTTGATGTATCAGAAGAAACTGATGATCTCCCATTCTAGGTTAATGTTTAACTAAACGTATCCAACTTGGATTCTGAAGGTCCCCAACAGCTCTTTATACTAGCCGACACCGTAATGCCACCCAGCAACCTGATGCTTATTCTACAAGGTTGTATGGTTGTGTTTTTACTGTTCCTGTCTGGAATCATTTCGGGTTCAGAAGTAGCTTTCTTTTCCCTGACTCCAGATGACTTATCCGTTTGCTCACAAAGTAAGCGCAAAAGTGAACGGCTGATTTCTCAATTATTGCAAAGGCCCAAAAGGCTACTGGCTACAATTCTGATATTTAATAACCTCGTCAATGTAGGTTTAGTCATAATCACCACTGTGATGACCTGGCAGATTTTCGGTGTCAGTGCGCAGGGCTGGATTTTTGTAACGGTAACTGCTGGTATCACCGTATTAATCGTCTTCTTTGGTGAAATCATTCCCAAAGTATATGCCAGCAACAGAAACCTTATTTTTGCCAGAAGTACGGCAAAATTCATGAATATTGCCTCTAAGGTATTTTATCCGCTCTCATTTTTGCTTACTCGATTCTCATCGGTTATTGAAAGACGCGTTAAGAAAAAGGGGTATGACATTTCAGTTGATGAACTTCATGAGGCCCTGGAAATTACCACCAATGACACCACGGAAGAGGAAAAGGAAATTCTACGAGGTATTGTCAACTTTAGCACCATTACAGTAAAACAGATAATGAAATCCCGAATGGACATTACCGCCATTGAATACGAACTGGACTTTCATCAGTTAATGGATAAAATCAATAAGTGCAGTTTTTCGCGTATTCCAATTTATAAGGAGCGAATTGATAATATGCAGGGCATACTTTATATCAAGGACCTACTGCCATTTATTGAACAGGATGAAAACTTTGCCTGGCAAAAGCTATTAAGGCCCGGTTACTTCATACCTGAAACGAAGAAAATTGACGCCCTGCTAAAAGATTTTCAGGATAAGCGCGTACACATGGCCATTGTTGTAGATGAATATGGCGGCACTTCGGGGCTCATCACTCTGGAGGATATCATTGAAGAAATTGTAGGTGAGATAAATGACGAGTTCGACACCGAAGACGTAGTATACAATCAAGTCAACGAAAATACGTTTGTATTTGAAGGGAAGACCTCTCTTACCGATTTTTGTAAGATTATCGAGTCACCTCTTGATGTGTTTGACGAGATAAAAGGAGAGTCCGAATCACTAGGTGGACTCCTTCTAGAAATCAATAGTAGTATGCCACAGGTCGCTGAAAAGATAGTTTTTGAAAATTTTGAGTTTGTTATTGAGGCTGTAAACAAGAAAAGAATTAAGCGTGTCAGAGTCCAGATTTATGATAAAGCAGTTGAGGAGTAATACACTATCTATACTCATCGGCCTAGCCATTGGTCTGACATCGTGTGGTGGCTCGGAGGAAGTCTATGTGCCAAAGCCCTTGGCGAGAAACCACATTGAGCTGCCTGAGCACACTTATACCAGAGTTGATGACGCTACGCTTCCCTATGTTTTTGAATATTCCAAAGAAGCACAACTGGTAGACGATACAGTCGGCATACAAGAGAAGTACTGGAAAAAACTCTATTATCCTCAATTTCAATCTGAGGTAGACATCACCTACAAATCCATCAATAACAGTCCTGAACGATTAGATTCTCTGATTCGGGATGCTTATAAACTGGTCGACCACCATGATGTTAAAGCCACGGGTTTCAATTACAAACAAATTACGCTGGCCAATGGCAATCCGGCTACACTGTTTACTATTTCAGGAGAAGTACCGACTACATTTCAATTCTTCACGCATGATTCCACAACCCATTTCATGAGGTGTTCATTGTACTTTCCTACTGCACTCAAAAACGATTCTTTGCAGCCAGTTATTGATTATTGTATTCATGACATGGAGCATATGATGAATAGTTTGGAGTGGCGTTACAACAAATAAGCCCTTATATTGTGACTCACGAATCGTGAGCACTTGAATTTCTTCGAAACCAATATTGAATTTTTAAAGGGAGTTGGGCCCTCAAGAGCAAATTTGCTGAAAAAAGAACTCAGCATATTTACCTATGGTGACCTGATTCAACACTATCCCTTCCGTTATGAAGACCGTACCCGTTTTTTCAAAATTTCTGAACTAATGCCTGACATGAGCAATGTACAGGTAAGGGGTCGGCTCAAGTCAATGAAATTAATCGGTGCGGGAAGAAAACAAAGGTTATCCGCTATGCTTGCAGACGAAACCGGAGAGGTCGAGCTTGTCTGGTTTAAGGGTGTTAGTTATATGCACAAATACCTGAAGCCGGGAGGGGTGTATGTCATATTTTCCAAACCCAATGTTTTTAGAAACCAGATCAGTTTTGCTCATCCGGAGATAGAAGTCTACACTCCTGGTCATGACCAACAAGGCTTTCTGCAACCGGTTTACAATACTACCGAGCTGCTCAAAAAGAAATTCATCGACAGCAAGGCTATTTCCAGAATGCAAAAAACACTTTTGGAACAGTGTCAGAATGAAATTCGTGAATCGTTACCAAAGAGTATCATCGAAAAAATGGGTCTCATCGGCAAACGAACCGCAATGCTTCAGATTCACTTCCCCTCAGACCAAAGAATGCTGAACAAAGCGCAAACCCGGCTTAAATTTGAAGAGCTTTTTTTTATACAACTCAAACTCTTTCAACAGAAAAACACTCAAAAAAGAGCCTTTGAAGGACATATCTTTAGCGAAATACCAATGGTCACCAAGTTCTACAATGATCATTTACCCTTTGAGCTAACCAACGCCCAAAAGAAAGTCGTCAAGGAAATCCGAAGGGACCTCAACTCAGGTCGGCAAATGAATCGCTTACTTCAAGGTGATGTGGGAAGTGGAAAAACAGTTGTTGCTTTTATAACAATGCTAATGGCCATTGATAATAATGCACAGGCTTGTATCATGGCGCCCACTGAAATATTGGCTGAACAACACTACCGTGGCCTGAAGGAGTGGGCTGATCTGCTAGGTATTCGAATCGCCATATTGACGGGTTCTACGAAAAAGAGTGATCGAAATATTATTCACAGGGAGCTGCTTGCCGGAGAACTGAACATGATAGTAGGAACGCACGCACTTTTAGAAGATACCGTGCAATTCCGAAACCTCGGGCTGTGCATCATTGATGAACAACATCGGTTTGGGGTAGCTCAGCGTGCTAAACTTTGGACAAAGAATAAATCCATCCGTCCGCATATACTCGTGATGACGGCTACGCCTATTCCCAGAACTCTGGCAATGACCTTGTATGGTGATCTTGATATTTCGGTAATTGATGAATTACCTGCCGGCAGAAAACCCATTAAGACCATCCATATGTACGATAGTAGTAGACTGAGGGCTTTCGGTTTTATTAAAGAACAAATCGAGCTGGGCCGACAGGTTTATATTGTATATCCGCTGATAGAAGAATCCGAAACACTGGATTTGAAAAACCTTAACGATGGGTACGAAAGTGTAAGAAGAGCCTTTCCTAATTATCATGTAAGCCTGGTACATGGCCGTATGAAGCCACAAGACAAAGACTTCGAAATGCAGCGGTTTGTAAAGGGGGAAACACACATCATGGTAGCAACTACCGTAATTGAAGTTGGGGTAAATGTTCCCAATGCAACCGTAATGGTGATCGAAAATGCCGAACGTTTTGGTCTGGCACAGCTTCATCAGCTCAGAGGACGAGTGGGTAGAGGAGGAGACCAGAGTTTTTGCCTGCTCATCTCTGATGTGAAGTTGACTAAGGAAAGTAAGATTCGACTTGACACTATGGTCAGGACCAACAATGGTTTTGAAATCGCGGATGTAGATCTGAAACTCAGGGGACCTGGTGACTTAGCAGGAACACAACAAAGTGGAGTACTGGACTTATTAATTTCAGATTTATCCAAAGACAGTAAATTATTAACCGAGGCCCGATATATCGCCCAGGAGTTGAGCGATGACGATCCCGGATTAGAAAAACCGGAAAATGCGCCATTAAGAACACATATTGCTTCGTTGAGAAAAACCGCTGTGAACTGGAGTAGGATTAGTTAATACCTCGTCCTCTTTTTCTTATCCAGACTCCTCATCGGTTTCAGAAGAGTCATTTTGAGATTTTTCTTGACGACCTCGCCCATGTTCCTGCACTTGAGAAAAGTAGGTTCCTTATAGTGCTCGGCTAATTCTTTTTTGAGTTGATTTACTTTCTCCGGTACGGAAATCTTATCAATACACATGATATCGAGTAAGTCCTTCACTCTGTATCGCGAAGATCTCAACCGTTTAGCGATCAGCGTTCTTTCTTCCTTCTGGTACTGTCGTGCCGTTTCTGGAGGAATCAACTCTGTACAAAGTTGTACTGCTCTGTAGTTCTCCTTAAAAAACTGTGGCAAATACATCGTCTTTTTACCTTCATAGGACTGCTGGTCAAAATCCATTGGACGGATTCTGTACTGGGCATCTTCAAAATCAGGAGTAATATCCACCACATAATTATATGACCTCATGTCTCCGAGCAAAACTACAAAGCACCGCTCATTGAATTTTATAAATTCTTTTGCTAGCCTTACTTTGTTCAGATTGGGGTCGTCCAGGTAGTTTTTTATGAAATCATCACCTGGCACACCAGCAATGTGATCTTCTATCAAGGTATCCTGATCAACGATATAGTTTACTTTGTTTGGTGAAAGGATATGCTCCATTTCAAGTCCGTAAACGCGTGAAGCATCAGCTTGTTTTACGTAGTAATAACCAAAGTTATCGTTGAGCGTATTTCGCAAGCGAATTCGGAATGGCCTTGAATTACCAAAGGTACAGAACTCAATCCGGCTGATTTCCAGATGCTCTACCAGGTCCATATCTCCATCCAGATTCAGGTACGCATAAATCTCTTTCAGGCCCTGATGAATCTCCTTCATTTCACTTTCCTGATACATTACACTCAGCCATAAAGTATCCTCATCGTTTTTATCATAAATCGGTGTGGAATAGCTGAATCTAACCAGATCATGATAAGCGATGGGTACCTTCATCTCCCTGGAATATTTTTTTAAATACTTCCTTAGCTCAGGGATGATCTGATACTGCTTTTTCTTTTTGGAAATGGTATTCATTCTATTGCTACTCTAATAAGAAAACGAATCTAGAAGAATTTTGATTCAAAGCCACATTATTACATGGTTTGATATTGTAATTCTATCAGTGATTCACTGATCATACTGCAAAAAACAGCTATAGGGAACCATTATCGACTGATCGAGGAATCAATTACCTGAACTGTAAGGGAATCGCTCAATTTTATAGATTTAACAACTAGCCTTACCAATAGGCGTATCATTTAGTACAGCCAATCCATTGCTATTACACTAATTCAACTTCATTTTAAATTATGCACCGTTCAAAACATATATTTCGAGGCTTCTTGCTCGTGCTTATTTGCCTTTCCATACAAAATGGATATGGCCAGAGTACCTCCTGGACTGGAACAACAAATGAGAAATGGCGAACCGCATCCAACTGGACTAATGGTGTGCCCAGTTCAACAACTGATGTTATCATTGGGGACGCAAACTTTACTGGTGCTAATCAACCAACACTGCGTGCAGGTTCCGGGCAAGGGTATTGTAAGTCAATTACAATTGGCAATAGTACTAAATCATCATATCTAACTATCAAGGATAAATTGGATGTATCCGGAGATGTGCTTATAGGTAGTAATGGAACTATTGATCAAGACGGAGGTAATTTTTCGATAAGTGGAGATTGGCTTAATTCTGGTGCATACATTCCGAAAAATGCCAGCACTAGAGTATATTTTACCGGTACCTCACAAACAATAGGTGGCAGTACGGTAACGGATTTCGAACGTTTATACATCAATAGTGGAAATACAGTAACTCTAGGTCAAGATGTCATGATTTCCACATTTATCAGTTTATCCGGTACCTTTGATCCTACAGAAAATTTTTCCGTAACAGGTTCCGGTGATGTAGTAGTTAACGCGGGTGGTACATTAAAAGTAATGGCATCAACATTTGGCGGTAATTATGATCCCACTGTTACAATCGACCTGGCAAACTCTTCTTCAATAGTTGATTATGCATCTACCACTGTTAATCAGACAATCGATAACTCCATTACTTATCAAACATTGAACATAAGTGGAACGACAACAAAAACACCTGGAAATAATTTAAGTATTCAAAATGAGTTGAACATCAATTCAGGCACATTGGATTTGGGTACCTTTACGGCTAACAGGACCACAGCTGGGGGTAATCTGACCATAGCGTCAGGAGCCAGCTTAAAAATAGGTGGAACAAATACATTTCCTACAAATTATTCAACAAGCACTTTATCCAATACGAGTACAGTTGAGTACTATGGCGGAAATCAAACAGTAGCTGATGAGAGCTACGGAAACCTTATTTTGAGCAGTAGTAGCGGAGTTGTTGTCAAAACCATGCCATCAAATGCAATGACAATTAATGGAAATTTGACAAGTTCCGTTTCAAGTGGATTCATGAGTTTTACTGCTTTGAATAACATTGATATACTTGGTAATATTAATTTAGGCAGTAATTCAATCTTCGATGGAGGTACAGGTTTGTCCCATTCAACCAGTGGGAATTGGGTAAATAATGGTACGTATAATGGTTGTAATTCTACTTTTAGTTTTAATGGTGTAGGTACAACCATTAGTGGAACAGGTACTACGAACTTCGGTGACTTGGTCATTACGGGAAGTGGAACCGTACTGAATCTAAACTATTCACTTAACCTATGTGGTAATTTTTCTACTTCGGGTGGTGGCACATTCACACACACCGCAGGAGGAACAGGCAATATTACTATGTCAGGAACTTCAAAAACAATTTCTGGAACAAACATTAGCTTCAGCAATTTCATCATTACCGGTTCTATTAGTACCACAAGCTCATTTACCATAGCCGGCAACTTTACTGTGAACGGAACATTTTCTGCCACTGATGGAACTATATCCTACATCGGCACAAGTAAAATCATTGACGGATCAGGTTCGATTCAATTATCCGCTTTGTCTATCAGTGGTTCCATAACAACTTCTCGTAACTTGCTGATTTCATCCAATTTTTCGGTTTCCGGGTCTTTCACAGCCAACTCTGGCCTGATCACTTTCAATGGTAATTCGACATTCTCCGGTAGTGCTGACATTTTCAACATCCGTATTACAGCTACGGAAACGTTGATTATGGGTTCAAATGCTGAGCTGGGAATTGCAGGTTCGGTGACCTTAGATGCCGGAGGCACCTTTAATACCAGTTCTAACGTACCCAACACCGTGAATTATAATTCTTCGGGTAATCAGACACTGGTGTTCTCTACATTTCATCATTTAATAGTTTCGGGAGGCAGCACTAAAACCCCTTCAACTGGTCTTACGGTAAATGGAGACTTTACGATTTTTCTTTCTACCAGCTTTGACGCACTAAGTTATACTCATGATATCAAAGGTGATTGGAACAATTACGGAACCTTTATATTGGGTTCTTCCATCGTAGAATTTAGCGGAAGCAGTGATGCTGAAATCACCGGTGCAACAACCTTTAATGTAGTAGAAATCAATAAGAACACAACAAATATAATAACCTTGAATAGTGATATAACTACCGATAGCATCGCAATGACATCAGGAAGTTTATTAACTGAAGCTAATTCTATAACAATCACAAACACACGAACAGGCAATGGAATTATTCTTGGTACAATAATTCGTACACATACCTATAACACCTCCACTGATTATGCATTTGAAGGACCCTATCACACTGTAAACTTTAGCTCAATTGTTGGGACCATTACTTCAATATCTATTACTATTGAAGTAGGACCTAACCTTACTTTTCCAGGAGCAGCCAGTGTTAATCGTACCTATGATATTACTGTTACAGGTGGAACCAGTTATTCTGCCACCCAAAGATTCCATTATGAACAAGGGGAAATTAACGGTAACGTTGAAAGTGCCATGACAATATGGAACGACTTGGGTACTAGCACTTGGACTGATTATTCTAAATCCTCCAATGATGTCACAAATAATTGGGTGGAACTCTCAGGAATCACCGATTTATCAAATTTATGGACGATCTCGGAGGGGTTAATTAAGTACAGTTGGAACGGGTCTGTTGATACTGATTGGTTAGAAACAAATAATTGGACCCCTGTTGGCACACCAGCATCAGGAGACGTGGTTCATTTGGGTGATCTATCCTTTACTAATCAACCGATCATTAATTCTACGGAAAACATTAAAAAAATATACTTCAATTCTACCACTCCTACTACATTAACATTTGCTTCGGGCGCTAACCTCACAGTTCAAGGTAATATTGATGGACTATGGTCTTCAGATGCCATGCACACCTTGGATATTGGTTCAGAAACTGTAAGTACTTTAAGCGACATTGTGCTCAGCAACGGTACTTCCAATCGAGCTATTAATCTTCTTTGCAATACAGGCACAATAAATATCTCTGGATCTCTTACTCAAAATGGTGGGGCAGACATTACCTTTAGTGGTGCATCTAACTTAAATATACAGGGTGATTTTAACTATGAAAGTGGCACATTCACAGCCGGTTCTTCTATTGTTACATATAACGGTACGGCCTTACAAAATATTGGTGGCGTAAGCTATAATGATCTTATTGTTTCCAAAAGTAGCGGGCTTGCAAATATAAATTCAGAGGTGATCGTTAATAACGATTTAACAATTTCCTCAAGCAGTACTTTAGGAGTAAACGCGACAACCACCGTGAACGGTAATATAGATATTCAACTGGGTAATACGTTAAGCTTTCCTGGCTCCGACACCATAAATATTGGTGGTAACTGGAATACAGCGGGAACATTCACCTCTGGCTCGGGAACGGTAATATTCAACGGGACGGGTGCACAAAGTATTAATGCAACTTCCCTGAACAATCTCGTTATCAACAAAGCCTCAGATACTTTAAGCCTTGATGGTAATTTGACTCTAAATGGTAATATATCCGTACTCAGCGGATCGGTAGAAGTAGGTACTTATCAGGTGAATAGAAGTACCTTCGGTGGAACAGCTTCATTAGATTCGGGAACCTATGTTCGTTTCGGTGGTAATTCCATACAGATTAACAATTTCAGTGTCCTCGCAGCAGACACACATAGCACGATTGAATACTATACTTCAGATGCAAGGAATTTGCTGCCAATAGCTTATGGCAATCTTATCCTTAATAATGGTGGTGCAAACTCGAAAACAATGATTGGAGCCACCACGATCTTGGGTGATTTGACGGTCAATTCCAACTCCACTCTTGTAGCACCAAGTACCACTTTGACACTATATGGTGACCTTGTAGTGAATGGTAGTTTTAGTCACAACAATGGCACAATAACTTTCAATGGAACCAATAAAACTGTTGATGGCAATATTACTTACAATAATATGGTCATAAATGGTAGCTACGACTTTGTTTCAGGAAGCTTAACCATTGACGGTGATCTGGACGTTTCTTCCTCCGGAGATTTCGATGTATCAAGTTTAACTGTTATAGCAAGTGGAGATTTTACCAATTCTGGTATTGTTACATCAAGCGGAACAGTCACATTTACTGGTACTCAGGTCCAAACAATTCGATTACTTAATGCCATCACGTCCTCGTCCAGTGGTATAATAAATTTTAACGGAACTATATCACCTGTTTTTAATTCTACTTCATCACCGCAATTTGCCACCGTTAATATCAATAACACCGCACCAATTACGGCATCTCAGCCGTGGACAGTATTTGTTGCTATGAATGTTGCCGGTGGTTCAACATGGAATGGAGGTCCATTAACACATAATTTTCTTGGGAATTTTACTAATTCCGGAACAGTTAGTTCCAATGGTACATTGAGGTTTGTTCCTACAAGCAGCAGTAACGTTGATTTAGGAACAAATTTCACCACTACCAATGAAATTGAATTTGGTGGAACAGGAGTAATCACGCTGACCGATAACAGTCCTACTTTCAATACGGTCAGAATATCGAATACGAATGCTGCCGGTGTGACAGCCGGCTCTCCCTGGATAGTCGGTCAGGATTTGATCATTGAAAATAATGCCCAACTAAACTGCGGCACATTTTCTCACACCATATCAGGAAACTTTTCAAACAGTGGCATACTAAATGGGGAAACTTCAAGTATAACTTTTAATAGTACCGCTGGTTCAGACGCTATAAGTGGTGTTGGAGATTATAACTTTAACAATATAATATTTGACACGAATTCTGATTTGGATGTTGTTTCAAACATTTCAGTTGATGGTACTTTAACTAACAATACGGATTCTTTGAAGTTCCTTAATCAAACGGTATCCTTTATTGGTAGTAACAGTTCCAGTATCAATGGAACTCATATCACATCTTTTAATGATCTTGTTATTAACAAATCCGCAAGCTCAGTTACGATTGATACCACTGTTGAACTTACCGGTTTTATGAATCTTACCAACGGGCCTTTTGAACTCAATGGGAATACGCTATCAATAACCAATCAAAACCCTTCAGCCGTTGCACGTACAAATGGTTATATTTTGAGCGAAGATACATTGTTCAGCAGTGTGGTCTCTTGGTCCATCGGAACAGATTTACTTGAATATGAGTTTCCATTTGGAACAAGCTCCGGAGACTATATTCCTTTCTTATTTCAATTGAATAGTGGGGATGCTGGCACTGTAAATGTAGCAACCTATGGCACCGGGTCTGATAATTTACCTTTACCTCCCACAGTGGGACAGTTAAACAATAATGGGGTAAATAATAGTGCAAATACTGTTGATCGCTTCTATCATATTGACTTGGTTGGTTCTACGAATCCTGATGTTGATGTAACCTTTAACGCATCCGTAGCAGAAGTCGGTTCAATTGGTTCTCTTCAGGCTCAGCGATGGGGAAGTGGTTGGGATGCTCCCCTACCGGGTCAGGTAGCAGGCGCAACTTCAGTAATGGTACCAGGTGTTACACAGTTCTCACCTTGGGCAATTTCTGGAAATAATAGCCCCCTACCAGTAAATCTGCTGGGATTTAATGCGGTTAAACAAGGAGGTGTTGTAAAATTAGATTGGCAAACTTCAGAAGAAGTTAATAATAAATACTTTGATGTTGAGAAATCATCGGATGGAATACATTTTTCTAAAATAGGTCAGGTTGAGGGCACCAATAACTCCAATCAGATATTAAAATATTCTTACATCGACCCTTTCTTAGTCAATGGTATTTCTTATTATCGTTTGAAACAAGTGGACTTCAACAATGACTTTAGCTATAGCCCACTCGTATCCATAAAAGAACTGGTTGAGGATAACGATATAATTATAAGCCCGAATCCCGCAAAGACTAATTTTAGTTTAATATTTAACAAGCCTCCGTCAAAGGAGGTTTCCTATACCATTTCAGATATCTCTGGTAAAGTTGTAAATGTCGGTGTGATTCAAACAGCGGGTAGTAAAATTTCTGAAAAATTTGATTGTACCTCATTAGCAGCGGGAATCTATCTGGTACAAATTAAGCTAGACAATAAATTAATCGTGAAAAGATTGATTGTTGATTGATATTGCGGAGTTTACAAAATCCATTAATCCGTCTATAGTTATGATGTCGTTTCATCTAGGAATATGTTGATTATAGACTTGAAATAGTTTAATTAAGGATATTTGTTTTGACAGGGGTCTCAAGTACCTTCTCAATCATCCTTATCACTTCCAGTGCCTCTTCGGGTTTTACCATTAATTGTTCGCCTTCCCTTATGGCTTCAAAAACGTTCTCATAAAACATATAATAGGTTCCCTTGCGGGTAGGAACAGTAGCTTCTTCTTTGGTGTTTCTATTGACAATCACACCGTAGTTTTCCGGTTTCTCGATGCCCAAATTTTCCCAGTCTATTACTGGATTATCGAGTTGCTGCTCCTGTGGATCCATTCCATATTTGATATAGGATTCATCTCTTCCCTGAATCATATAAACAGGGCCGGGTTCTTTAGAAAACATATCGGAAGACAATACAACTTTAAAGTCTTTGTATTGCATAATGATTTTGAAGTAATCAATGACCTTACTGTTTCTTCTTTGAATTTGTAGGTCTGCTTCCATCGACTCAGGATCACCCACCATTACTCTACATTGATCGATGAGATGCGAGCCTAAGTCATAAAGCAAACCTGCGCCATCATAATCTCCTTCTTTCCATTTTTTGGGGCCTATTTCCGGACGATATCTGGGAATACTCATATGAATCTCTTCGATAGGACCAAAGTCATGATAGGTCAGTAGATAACGCAATGTTTTATAGCCGCCATCAAGCCTCCTGTTCTGAAAAACGGCCAGGATCAGATTTGCCGCTTCTGCCATCTGAATTAATTCTTCGGCTTCGCTACTGGTTGTTGTAAATGGTTTTTCAACCACGATATGTTTACCGGCAAGCAAGGCTTGTTTCGCCATGGTGTAGTGAAGGTGAGGTGGAGTATTAACCACGATCAATTCTATTTCCTGATCCTCTAAAAGTTCCTCATAGGATCTCACAATTTTAGCATCAGGATATAATTCTTGAGAGGTATTTTTTGTTCTTTCCAGTATGGATTTCAAAATGAATTGATCGCTCTTCTCAATAAACGGGGCATGAAAAACGCGTCCGCTCAATCCAAAAGATGCTAGTCCTACGGAAATGGGTTTGGTACTCATAGTGCTGTGGTTTCTGGCAATATGAGGGATTTAGAAGGAATTGTGAAATAAATATGATTTGAAAATGCTTTTGATTGGAAAAATAGGGTGGATAAAAAATACTCGGAGTGGGACTTGAACCCACACGGCCGCAATGGCCACAGGATTTTAAGTCCTGCGTGTCTACCAATTCCACCATCCGAGCAGAAGCTGTTTTGAGCAGCTTGGTAATTTCATTAGGCCATGAAAGATTAGCCCATAAAAAAGAGCGAAAGACGGGATTCGAACCCGCGACCCCGACCTTGGCAAGGTCGTGCTCTACCAGCTGAGCTACTTTCGCAATAATTTAAACAGATTGATTCTGCTTAAAAATCCGACTTCTATTTGAAGCGGACTGCAAAAATAATACTAGTCCACTAATAAACAATATCTCTGACAAGATTTTTACACTTATTCATTCTCTCAACACACTTACTCATATACCGATTATAGAGTGTTCTGACCAAAGTACCTTTAAATAAAAAAGAGACATGAAAACGATAATCACATCCACCTTAGCCCTGTTCATTTTTTCCACAATGGGATTTGCTCAAGCAAACACGGAATTAATCAATGACATCAAAAAAGAATTTGAACGGATCAACAATTTAACCAACCTCGAAATCAAAGATATTGATACCGGTTGCGGGTGTGGTTGCGGGGGCGTAACTGCCTACTATCACAATGGTGTATTAGTAAAAGTTGTTGACTATTACGGCCATCCCGAAAGCTCAGAAATCACTGAATTCTATTACAAAAACGGTGAACTGATTTTCGTCTATGATGAATTGGAGACCTTCAGGTTTGAAAAAGGTATTGATGGTGACTATGTAGGCTACACCGAAGATAAATCAGAAGGCCGTTATTACTTCAACGGCAACTCTCTGGTGACAAAATCTATTGATGGCAATGTCGAAAATTACGTTTCAGACGACATTGAAAAAGTTCTATTAACTATCTCAGAAGATAATCTCATGATGTTGAGCAATCAGATTGCTTTGCAAGAATAACCCTAAATTTTTATTCCTATGACTAGCATGTCGTCAACCTGGTCGTGGCCCTTCATCCAGCGGTTAATTTGTTCTTCAAGTTGCTGGTGTTGGGCCGCAGCCGGTTTATCAGCAATCGATATGAGTAGTTCCCTCAGTTTTCGATAGGAAAATTTCTTTTCTTTTGTCCCTCCGAACTGATCGGCATATCCATCGGTGAAAATATAAATGCAATCTCCTTCTTCGATGTTCAACACGTGGTTTGTAAAAGGGTTGTTGTCCTTGCCAAAATAACTTGCAATAGGCTGACGATCGCCTTTGAACTTTTCCAGTTCTCCATTACGAACACGATACAGTGGATTAAAAGCACCTGAAAATTCTAGAGACTTCTTGTTTTTATTGACAGCAACCAATGCCATATCCATACCGTCTTTTGCCTCATCATCTGCTCCTGTCTGCTTCAACGCACTTATTACTTCTTTTCTCAAGTTGAAAAGTATTTCGGCTGGTGTGTTTTTGCCTTCCACGTGCACTGTCTGGTTGAGCAATGTATTACCAATCATACTCATAAAAGCTCCGGGAACTCCGTGTCCGGTGCAGTCAACTGCAGCAATAAACACTTTATCCTCAGTTTCAGCATACCAATAAAAATCTCCACTGACGATATCTCTTGGCTTGTACAGTATGAAGCTATCGGTAAAATGTTGGTTCAACTCCTTTTGATCTGGAAGTATGGCTTCCTGAATCTTTTTCGCATAGTTGATGCTATCAAGAATTTGGGTGTTTTTCCTTTCAATGGTTTCTTTCTGGCCTTTAATCTTGAAATTGGTTTTTCTTTTTTGAATATAACCGTAAATAATAAAGACCAGCATAAGTCCGCTAATCGCCAGCGCAATGGTTAAAATGGTGTTTTTCTGTGATTTCAGTTTGGATTCGCGTTCTGCTTTCTCTCTCAGCAGTGCATGTCTTTCCTTTTCCATTCTGGTCAACTTCTCCTTCTCCTCCAGTAAATCCTTATAGACCTTCTCATTCCTTTTCTCGGTGATCAGCTCGACCTTGGTTGAGTTGGGATAGTGCTTCAAATAATAGTCAAACGCTTCTACCGTATTTACTTTATCTACGGAGTCGTAAACCAGCTCTTCTAATGCCTTGTAGGCAGATTCCAATTGTGATGACTCCGGATAATTATCTATGAATCGCTGCATGGCTCCAATTGTAGCTTCTGATTTCGCAAGACTAAATGCCAGCTGATTTCTAATATTTTCAGCGGTTGCTTTGTTTTCAGCATCCTGAAAACTTTCCAGGTAACGGTCCATTGCAGAAACAGTGTTAGAATCCATATAGCTTTCCAACAATAGGTCTTCCAGTTGGAGCTTCAAATCCAAAATATCCTTGAAAGAAATTTGCTGCTCCTTCAGGTCTTCTTTATTATCTCTCCTTTTAAGATCAAATTCTTCTTTGGCCAGAGCCGCATGATTATAGGCTTGCTCCAGGTTGAAAAACTCATAGTCAGGATTGGAATATACTTTGGCCAAGCCATAGTTGGATGCGGAACTCACATAGTTCTCCTTAATAACCTCATGAAATATATCCGCTGCTTTTTCTAAATTGGCCTTGGCAAGCATACGAAATCCTTTATCAACTTTTCCGGCATACGCTGAGTTGAGTGCTAGGAGAACAAATAGTAAGACAGCCTTTATTTTCATGTAAAAAGTATAGCCAAGTATTACAAAGCTACGCTTAAAATTCGTGCGAAAAACTCTGATTATAAAAATTTTAAACTGAAATGTCGGAAAACCTCATTTCCATAATAATGACTGTACGAAATGGTGAGCTTTATCTCAAAGATTGTTTGGAAAGTATCATCAATCAATCATATGAAAACTGGGAATTAGTCGTAGTCAACAACCAAAGCTCTGATTCGACTCAGGAAATTATTGATTCCTACAATAATGAGCCCAGAATCCGGCCTCTGTATAATTCTGGAACGCCTAATATTCCCTCGGCTCTGCATCTGGCCATTGAAAACATAAATGGAAAGTATATCACGAGAATGGATGCTGATGATCTTATGCCAGAATACAAACTGGATGTTCTTCTTTCCGGGCTTAAAAATGATAACGAAGTGGCTGTTGGTTTAGTCAAGTACTTTTCTAATAGTGGTGTTAAAAAAGGGTATGCAAGTTATGAGCAATGGCTTAATCAAAACTTACTTTCCTCAAACCCTTACTCTGGGATATATAAAGAATGCATTATTCCTGCCCCTGGTTGGTTGATGGCACGCAGTACCTTTGAGTCAATCGGGGGAATTGATCCACAAGCTATTCCGGAAGACTACGACCTGGCATTTCGTTGTTATCAGCACAAAATTCAAATCAAACCGGTGAACGAAATTGTCCACTATTGGAGAGACTACGAAACACGCAACTCCAGGCACGACCCGGATTATCAGGACAACAATTTCTTTGAGTTAAAAGTAAAGTACTTCTTGAAGATAGATCATGATCCGGATAAGCCTTTGATTCTATGGGGTGCAGGGAAAAAGGGTAAAGAAGTCGCGCAGCTGTTAATTAGTAAAGGCATAGACTTTTTATGGATCACCGATAATCAAAACAAGATCGGTAAAAATATTTATGGTAAAATAATTCATGACACTAAGTCATTATTGGATTACGATGAATTTCAGGTCATCACCGTAATTTCTTCGCCAACAGAGCAAACCTATATTAAATCCATTGAAGAAAAACTCAACGCTTCTAAAAACTGTTCTTTCTTTGGCTTTTGTTAATATCGAGAAGAACAAATAACTTAAACCTGTGATGGAAATCAATGAGGAAATTCTGCAGTCAAAAACGTTTCATGTCAGTCAACTGAGTGTTGATGCAAAAATGACTTTGATTGAGCAAAACAACTTAACAAATAATCCTGACTTGTTGAATGACATACAGGTTTCACTCAACCAAGACCTCCAATCTATTGCTGGTTTAAAGGGCTTGCATAGGTTAGGTTACAAATCAACGGAAAGTGGAGATCTTTTTAGAATTGAGCCAAATCTTCAGTCTTGGTTTACAACGGTTTTCGGAACAATAGTCGGTTTTATAATGATGTATTTCACAGCCCCAAAGGTGGTTGCTTCGTTTTTCATTCCCGGGGTCGCTGATTTTAATATATTTTTCATTGTTGGAACAGTCATTCAATCTTTGATCGCTTATGCAGGATTTCGATACGCACTATCCAGTTTGGATAATCTGGTTCGCAACGTTAGCTTTCATATTAACTCTGAAAACGGTAGTATAAAATATTCTATCAATGATAATCTTAAATCGACCTCCGGCCATATTTACTCACCAGAGCAGTTGGTAATAACTCAGAATGGCAGAATTAGTGTACTTTCAGTAAAAGAAGACGAAAATCTAATTCCCCTATTAAAGGGTAGTTCTACTATTCATGAACAAATATTAATTAACGTCAAAAATCATTTTTCAGACTATTTAAACAATTGATCCGAACCTCGGTTAAATGTTGTTCGTTTTACAATTATGGGATTTGCAGCCAATCAATCAACTGTTGAAATCATTGGGGTGCCATGCGATTTGGGTGCCAATATAAGGGGTGCTATGATGGGACCCGCTTCCATTCGTATTGCAGGGTTATTTCACAAATTACGCGCACAAGGTTTGATACTGAAAGATGCCGGGGACATTCAGGTACCGATCAAAGGTACTTTCGAAGAGAAAAACCTGGTACAGCAATTGGCAAAAATATGTCAATCACTAAAAGACGCTACGCTCAGAAGTTTCAATAATAATCACGTGCCTTTGATTCTTGGTGGTGATCATTCCGTATCCATCGGATCTCTTGCTGCTTACTGTCAACAGTATACACCCAAAAAGTCAGGGCTTATCTGGATCGATACACATGCCGATTTAAATACACCCGATAGCTCACCCAGCGGAAATATTCATGGTATGCCTTTGAGTTGTGCGCTCGGAACGGGTTATGCACCACTTATTTCACTGTTTGAAAATAAATTCCTCCTACCAGAAAATGTTGTGCTGGTTGGACTCAGAGATATTGATAAACAAGAAGCCATACTATTGAAAAATAGTGGTGTTCATTACTACACCATGCGTGATATCGATGAAATGGGAATCCAAAAAGTAATGAACGAAATTCAAAGTAAACTCATCAATCAACTGGACAATATTCACGTTTCTTTTGATATGGATGTGCTCGACCCAAACGCTGTTCCGGGGGTTAGCACACCTGTTCCCGGTGGGCTCACAATCAGAGAAGCACATTTAGCACTTGAGCTATTGTATGAATCCGGAAAAATTGTTTCGGCTGATTTTGTTGAATTGAATCCTTTCAAAGATATAAAAGGACAATCCGCTTATATAGCTGTTGATTTCATTTCTTCTTTGTTCGGAAAACAAATTCTATGAAAAAAACGATCGCTATAATCGGTTGTGGTTGGTTCGGTAAACCATTGGCTTTGGAGCTTATTGAATCCGGGTATAAAGTCATTGGTTCTAGTACGAGTTCTGAAAAAATAAATCCTCTTCGAAGCGATGGAATAAACGCTCATTTGATATCTGTGAATGATTCCGGAGTTCAGGGTGATTTCAGGCCCTTCCTCGAGGCCGAAGTTTTGGTAATCAATATTCCGCCAAGGCGAAAATCAAATGATGTAAGTAAATACAAAAACAGAATTGAGCATTTGATCAAATTGACCCCTGTTTCCACAAGAATTATATTTGTCAGCTCTACTTCAGTCTATCAAAACACCAATGGTATTGTAGATGAGTCTACACAATGTAAACCGACAACTGAATCAGGCAAAGCGTTATTGGATACTGAAAATCTGCTCAAAGTTCGAGCTGCTATAATTCTACGATTTGCCGGTCTTATCGGACCAAATAGGCCAGCGGGGCGATTTTTGTCAGGAAAAAAGGACATTAATAATGGCAAAGCCCCGGTAAATCTTGTTCATCTAGACGATTGCATCGCTATCACACAAAAAATAATTGAGGATGATATTACATCAGAAGTTTTTAACGTCTGTTCTTCAGATCATCCCGAGAAACAAGAATATTATGTTCAAGCCGCTCTTAAAGATGGTTTCGATCCCCCGGAATTTATTGATGAGCTCGTTGATTATAAAATTGTAGATAACAAAAAAGCTTCCGAAATACTTCAACACTCATTTCGTTCCATTTATTGATTCAGAAGAAATCATGGATAAAGCTACTTTTATGGCAATGTAATTGCTTGTAATTTTGTGCGTTATAATCATATGAGGATTTACTTTTTGATCATATTGGTTTTGTATAAACTGGGTGCTTCCGCCCAGGAAGAAGAGTCTCAATATGCTGACATACTGATAGATGCCGGGATGAATTCCAGACATAATCAAACAGATAAGTTTTATGGTGGATTCGACAAATTCTATCCCATTGCCGTAAAGCCTGAAGTGGTTCTGGGGCACAACAGATATTTTCTTAGTTTGCCAAAAGGAAGTTATGTAGTTGTTAGTTTCACCGACAATGAAGTCATCGACTTTCCTGGAAAAGATGATCTCTTTATTTCAGAAGTAGGTTGCTCAGGTGAACACGCCAATGTTTTTGTTTCTACCAATGGCATTCATTTTGAGTTCTTGGGTAGGGTCGATGATTGTGAGGTCAGTTCACTTGATTTGGGTAGTATTGGTTATAAGGATCCGGTGCGCTATGTTAAAATTGTTGGTCTTGACAGCAAAGGAGGGTCGCCTGGCTTTGATCTTGTTAGCGTCATGGGGCTGCCCAATTCCAATAAGAAAACCTATGCTTCTATGGATACCATTATCAGCCTGGAACATGAGGAAGTGAAAGACAAAAAGTTTATCCTGGAGAATATATTTTTCGAAACAAATAGCCACGTGCTGTTGCCGACTTCTACACCATCTCTGAATGATTTAGCTGGACATCTCAAGAGCCATCCAGATATTTCCATTCATATTTCCGGACACACAGACAGTATTGGCACCGCGGAGAGTAATCTGAAATTATCCAACCTTCGAGCCAAGTCCGTGAAGGATTATCTCATTGAGCAAGGCATTGACAGTATGAGAATCACTTTTGAAGGCAAGGGCGAAACCATGCCGCTGAAAAGCAATGATACTGAAGAAGGTAGAATGAAGAATCGAAGAGTCGAATTTCAAATAATCGGCCGTAAAGACTAAGGTCTGTACATATCCTCGATGTAATCTTTATATTTTTCAGTAATTACCGCGCGCTTACATTTTAGTGTGGGTGTAAGTTCTCCTGCATCAATTGTCCACTCTGCAGGTAGCAATCTGAATTGTTTGATTTTTTCCCACTGAGAAAAGTGTTCATTGTGAGCCTCAGATTCTTTTCGAAATTTTTCAAGGACCTTAGGGTTCTTCACCATTTCGGCATTTGTGGTATATTCGATTCCTTTATGCTCACACCATTTTTTCAATTCTTCGAAGTTTGGTACAATCAGGGCTCCAGGGAATTTTTCATTTTCACCAACTACCATGATTTGTTCTATGACTACCGATTCCTTGTATTTATTTTCCAGTGCTGTTGGGGCAACATATTTGCCACCTGAAGTTTTGAATATTTCTTTTACTCGGCCCGTGATTTTCAAAAATGTCACTCCACCATCTTCCACCAACTCTCCTTTATCTCCCGTGTGGAACCAATTTTCAGCATCAATAACTTCAGCGGTTGCTTCGGGCTTATTATAATATCCTTTCATAATGTGAGGGCCGCGAGATAGAATTTCACCACTTTCCGAAATCTTGACCTCAACACCATCAATTACGGGCCCTACTGTTCCAATCATTCGTTCTTTTGGATCAACTCTGTTTACTGCTATCACAGGTGATGTTTCGGTAAGACCATATCCTTCAAGAACAGTAATTTGAGCAGCAGAAAATACTCTGGATAATCTAGGTTGCAGAGCCGCACTTCCGGAAACAATTGCACGTACATTTCCTCCTAAGGCTTCTCTCCATTTCTTGAAGATAATTTTATTGGCCAGGTTCAGTTGGAAATTATACCAACCGCCCATTTTTTTTCTATTGTCATATTTAAGGCCAAGTTCAAGTGCCCAGAAAAACAGCTTTCGTTTGATACCGGTTAACTCAAGACCTTTGGCGTAAATTTTATCATATACTTTTTCGAGCAATCTAGGAACTGTTGAAAATATATGTGGATGTACCTCTTTTAAGTTGTCACCGATAGTTTCCATGCTTTCTGCATAATAGATACTAACTCCGGCATACATATAGAGGTAGGTCAACATTCTTTCATACACGTGACACAGAGGCAGGAAACTTAATGCTTTACAGGTTTGATCGACAGGTAAGAGTGGATAACAGGAGAGTACATTCGAAATCAAATTGTTATGTGTCAGCATTACACCTTTCGGTTTCCCCGTAGTGCCAGAAGTATAGATCAGCGTGAGCAAATCATCGTTATGTACTTTGTCTCTGTGCTCATTAAGAATCAAAGGGTCTTTTCCTTCTGCTAGGGATTGTACTTCCTTCCAGTTTTTAGCTTCGGCTACTTCATCAAACGTATAGATATCTTTTATACCGACCACATCAAGCGTTGCTCGTTTTACTGTTTGATAAAGTTCTTCATCGGAAACAAAAACAGCCTTTACACCTGCATCTTTGAAAATATAGTTGTAATCCTCGATAGTGATATTGGGATACATAGGGACTGATACAGCACCTATTTGCTGAATTCCCATATCCACAATATTCCATTCCGGCCTGTTCCAGGAGACAATAGCAACTTTGTCATCTTTGGAAATGCCAAGTTCCAATAAGCCTAGTGCTATATTTTGTGCCTGAATAACAAAGTCATCGGTTGAGTACTTAACCCATTCTCCGTTTTCCTTTTTAGCTAATGAATCCTGTTTTGCAAATTCTTTTTGCTGATGATTCAACAGATCAAAACATCTTTTTATTTCCATGTTACGGCTATACGTGGTTGATAAATTATTTCCCGGTGTCGGGTAACTATGCAAAATACATAATTTCCTTTTTAATCAAATACCCAATAACAATTCAATGAATGTGGGGGTGCCCGGATTCTGAAGATTCTTTGAATACGGCATCTCCTCGGAGTTGTCGAAAGCGTTTTCTGGATTCAGCCGTGTATATGCTGCCTGGATAATCCATAAGCAGTTGTTTGTAGTAATCCATGGCCTTTTTGTCGTCCTTCAGTTTGTAGTGATAGATTTCAGCGAGTGTGAACAACGCATTATCACCTAGAATATCTTCAGGAAATTCTTTCAATATTTTTTCTAGATACTTTACAGCATTTACCGCGTCAGCGGTTTTTTGAAAAATCTGGGCCTTTTGCCAGTAGATTTCATCTGTCAAAGAATGGCCTGGATAATGCGTAAGCATTTGATCGAGTCTTCTCTGTGCCTCTTCGTATTGATGTTGAAAGAGTAATAAATCGATTGCCGCGTACTCCGTCATTGCGGCAGCTGATGTATCCAGATTAAGGTTATCACTTATCAACAGACTCAAATCAATAGCATCGTTCGATATTTCTCTGGAAGTAGCAAGTTTTAATACGTCCAGATGTGCTTGTGCCAGCTCAAAATCCCCTCGGTAAAATGACAATTGAGCATTTTTTAATTTTGCCTGATGTGCTACAGGGCTATCTTTAACTTTTTTTTCTGCTTGTGAATATAGCAATGTAGATTCCCATGGTTCGTTTTCAAGCAAGAATATATCTCCCAACAGTATTTTACATTCAGCCTCAAGATTAGGGCTGATCCTAGACTTATTAAGAACCTCATTTAAAATTTGTTTTGCTTTCGCATGATCGGAGAGATAAAATGAATACAACCTGGCTATATTGCGAGTGATAAGAATTATTTCTTCACTGTTCCGCACGCGTTGCTTCAAGTCCTTGTAGTCCTCTATGAGTTTTAAAATGTCTTCGTCAGGAATTGGGTATTTTGTTTTTACCAGGTCTTCCTTCGTTTCGATTAAGAGTCTTTTTGCTGTATAGTACAGGTACGAATTATGAAATTTATCTGATATATGTTGAAAACATAGTACAGCATTTGAGTAGTCATGATTCTCCCTTGCAATCTTGCCAAGTTCGTATAATGTTTCTCCTTTCCGCTCAGGAGTACCGGATCTCGTGTCTATTGCCTTTGCCTGAATGTAAGCACTGTAAAAATCCTTCTTTTGTACGTAGTACCAAACCAGCAACTTATTATAAATGAGCTTACCTGTCTGTCCCTGAATTTTACTGAATAACTTTTGCTCCAGAATGTTGTAGTCATCGGATTGAAGATTAGCTTGTAAAAAGTTCTGCACTTCTTCTAGATTATCATCCGATGCTGCTAATAAATTGAGAAGTTCATCGATCATGTACTCGTGTTTACCAGATTTCATATAAACTTCGGCCAACTCGCGCGCCCAATCATAGCGGTTCCCGGACGACCTTGCCTTGAGGTATGTTTCTATCGCTTGATTGGTATATCCTCTTTTTAAAAAATGTGAAGCACAAAGAAGGGTGTTTTGAGTATGATGTTTACTCATTTGGATAGTCTTGGAAAACATTTTTTCGGCTTCTGATTGTTTTCCCTGATCATCTCTGAGAATGGCATAATCAATCTGGTAAATAATATTACTGGGTTGAGTCTTTAGTAATTTCTTGTAAAACTTATCAGCGGTTTTGTATTCCTGAAGTTCATTAAGCGTTTGCCTGTAATTCTCATAAAAGTTTTCGACCAGTACTCTTTTTTTAAATGCGTTTTCATATGATTCTTGTGCTTTTTCAAAATCACCTTTAAGAAAATACTCGTCACCCAGCTTTACATCCGGATGAACCTGCGCATTGACCGGAGCGGAAAATGATAGTATTATTAAAAAAGCAATTGCGTATAAGTTTCGCATTGTTCAGTTATTGACTTGTCAACATTCTATAATATATAAATAAACTCTATTTAAAAGTTATTATTATTTATTAGGATGTGAATAGGTGGAAAATTAGTGAAAATCTGAGTAGGATAATTTAATTGTTTGTAAGCAAAGATTTATTCAGAGTTTATGAACAGGTTGTAAACACATAAGTGATTGATTAAGAGTTGGAATAATTTGTTTTGATTTTACCAGAGTAAGTTTTGAACATCATTAGATTTTTTGGGCTGAGTGTAGAAGTTTGGGGATAAGTTTGGCATAGGTGAATAATGAGGTATGAATTGGATACAATTTCAATGATGTTGATGGTGAATGTTAACGGTGGTGTATAACTCGAGAGTTATTAGAAGGTTTATTCACATGGTTTGTGAACAAATGTTATTTGAACTCAGAGATATTGTTAATTATCCAGTTTGCTCTGATTTTTAGGGTATTAGGATGAATTAAGACGGATTCAGGGAGTGTACTAGTGAAAATATTACCCTTATCATAGATACCATTTTGATTCCGGTCAAGTATGAGGTAAAGCGTATACTCTCCTGGATCTATACGGGTTATACTGAATTGTTTGTCTGGCTGTACTAGTTCTGTGACGGAATTTGTTTTGTTGTTCTGTAATCTTAGAATGACGGGTGAGGAGAGGGTTGGGAGCTCACCACTAAGTGTGCCGTAATATGAATTGGTTTCTTTAAAGAAGGTCGTGGTGAGGGAATCTATACCGGTTCCGTAGATTGAGGATATTGATGCTGAAGGAATAGATAGTTGATTGGTATCTCTGGACTGTATGTTATAAGTCAGTTTTACTTGTAATGGGTTAATTAGACGGACTTGGCTTACTAATGAATCATTTAATGTGATCGATGACAGCTTAGAGTTGGTTGAATCAATAGGTTCGTTGAGATGCAATGTAATAGTTGGTTGATTTGGTTTTAATAATCGATTTTGTGGAAGGATGGATTGAAGGAGGTTCTTGTTTTTACTATGAAGTGCAATGGGAAAGATTCTAGTGAGTTGATATTGATTGTTAAGTGAATCAGTGAAAAGAATGTCAGTTTCTATCGAATCTTGTAATTGGGTTGTTGGATAAATCGTTAATGTTTGGGAATCTTTTGAGAGATAGTCAAATGTTGTTTTAGGGGAGTTGAGCTGATAGGATTTTATACCTCTAGTCATGTTCAGTTGGAGATGATGATTAGTAGAGGTGTAGGATTCCAATGATATGGTTGTCGTATCATAACTTTCAGTGTATAGAATTAGAGAAGTATCATTGGTGTATGGATGTATTGGGGAATCTAAGAAAGCTATATTTTCAGTTTGGGCATCCCATAATTGATTGTGGTTTTTGTCATTGAAAGCATAGATTTGAAATGGTTGATTTTTTAAATGGGTGAAATGAAAGGAGCCAGTTGAGTTAGTAGTCAGAAAATAGGTGGGTTTATTGGTGCTTGGTAACACAGTGTCATGTACAGGATATAGTCCGATAAAACATTGTTGTGGTTCATGTGATAGGTTGGATAGCACCTGGCCTTTGACTTGCATGGAATCGATATAGGGTCCTGTGCTAAAGAATAGCTTGGCGTTAGTGGGCTGGAGGCCTTCTTGAATGTCCTTTATTGCATTGGTGACATTGACAGTATAGGTAGTATTGTGGATTAAGGGCTCTTCGAATTCGATGAATAAAGTTTTTTTCTTGATGCGAAAGTTATAGTGCTCAACGGATGGAAAGATAGTAATGTTGTTGTCAAGGTTGTTGTCTGTGATGGCTTCGTTGAATTCGAATTTGATGGTATTGGAGGTAAAGTTTTTTTGGTTTGAGGAATCAGGAAAAGTAGAGACTAATACTGGGGGGTTTGTGTCTTTGTCTCCGCCAGTAATGGGAATCTGGCTGGCGCAGCCGGAGCTTAGTATGATAATGATGATCAGGTGAAATATGTAACGATAATACATTGAAAATCAAGGTTTTATAATGTATATAAGACTTGAGTAATCGTTGTTATGCTCTTTAGCCCATTGATTAGATTTTTTACCCATTTTATAAGCTCTTAGGTAAGAAGATTTACCTGAAATATACTTCTCTGAAAGTAGGGATACATAATGAGCATCATATTTCATTGGTAATGTATCTTTAATTTTAAGACCATGCTTTTTCATCAGGGCTTTCATTGTGGACTGAGTGAAATGATAAAGATGACGCGGTAAATCATAGGCAGCCCAGTACTCTTTATAATGTTGGCGATCAAAACTGTTGTGATTGGGTACCGCGACAATGAGGTGTCCTTTAGGTGAAAGAAGTGTTTTAATGGATTCTATGTATGAATTTAAATCATGAACATGTTCCAATACATGCCATAAAGTGATGATATCATAAGAACGATTTGTAATATCAGATAAGGAAGGATGAATTGGTTGCTGCAGTATTTCTTGTGCTCTTTTATTGGTGTTCGAATCAACTTCGATCCCATCGATCTTCCAGCCTTTTTTCTTACAAGTTTGTAGAAAGTGTCCGGTACCACAGCCAACATCGAGAATTGAACCGGTTTTGGATTGATTCAGTCTTGTTACGAGTTGTAATTTCTTCTTAAGAGCACGTTGTCTTACGAAATGGTATAGCTTGTTCTGGAGTCCTTTTTTTGTAGAGGAATGGGAGATATAGGCTTCACTTTGGTAGTACTTACCAATTTCCTCTTGAGAAGGTCTGGGGTTGGTCAGTAGAAAATCACATTGTGTGCATTGAGTGATCACAAAGCTTTCATCAGAAACAAGGTAGTCTTTACAAACTATATAGTTTTTGAAATCGGAATTACTGCAGATTGGACAGTTTTCTACTTTTTCGTACATATTACCTTCCTATATAAACCATTAAAACAGAAATATCTGCCGGAGAAACTCCACTGATTCTGGATGCTTGTCCAATTGTAGACGGTTGTATGCTGCGAAGTTTTTCCCGTGCTTCATTTGACAAACCGGATACAAGCGAGTAATCGAAATCAGGTTTTATGATGAGATTTTCCAATTGATGCATTTTATCAGCGAGTTGGGATTCCTTTTCGATGTAGTTATCATACTTTATTAGTATGCCCGCTTGTTCTCTTTCTTCTCTCGTAAATTTATTTAGAAAGGAGTCTAGTTCGCTATTATACCCTTTTAAGCTGGATAGCTCAATGTTCGGGCGCTTGAGTAGATTGATTAGTTTTGTCGATTCACGTAAAGGAGTGGTTCCTAGTTGTTCCAGGAAAGGATTGACTTCTGATTTAATAACCTTGTGCTGTGTAAGGTGATTAATTAGATCATTGATATTTTTCCTTTTTGTATCTAGGGCATTTTTACGTCTTTGGTCGGCAAGTCCGAGTTCATAACCCTTGTCAGTAAGCCTGATATCTGCATTATCCTGACGAAGTAGAATACGGTATTCAGCACGAGAGGTGAACATTCGATAGGGTTCATCGGTACCTTTATTGATGAGATCATCGATAAGAACACCTATGTATGCTTCGGACCTGGAAAGAACAAAAGGGTCTTTTTCATGAACCTGGTTGTGAGCATTGATACCTGCTATTAATCCCTGGCAAGCGGCTTCTTCGTAGCCGGTTGTACCATTTATTTGTCCTGCGAAATAGAGGCCCTGAATTTTTTTTGTTTGTAGAGTATGGTCGAGCTGAGTAGGAGGGAAGTAGTCATACTCTATGGCATAACCGGGTCTGAACATTTTCGCGTTTTCAAAACCCTTAATTTTAGTTAGTGCTTTGTACTGTACGTCTTCGGGTAGAGAAGTTGAAAATCCGTTGACATATACTTCAACCGTGTTCCAACCTTCGGGTTCTACAAATATCTGGTGTCGGTCTTTATCTGCAAAGCGATTAATTTTGTCTTCAACACTTGGACAATATCTGGGTCCCAGTCCTTTGATTCTGCCGTTGAACATAGGTGATTTGTCGAATCCTGTTCTTAGTTCATCATGGACTTGTTGATTCGTGTAGGTAATAAAACAACTTCTCTGCGTTTTAGGTGGAGTAGTGTTCGTATAAGAAAACGTTTGCGGATCTGAATCACCATGCTGTTCTTCCATAACTGAGTAGTTGAGGGTTCTTCCGTCTACTCTTGGAGGAGTTCCTGTTTTCATACGGCCTGCTTCGAAACCAAGAGAGATCAGTTGTTCTGTGATACCGGTAGCCGATTTTTCTCCTGTTCGTCCACCACCAAACTGTTTTTCACCAATGTGAATAATGCCATTCAGGAAGGTTCCATTAGTTAGGATGACAGTCGAGGCTTCTATTTGCAATCCCATCCCGGTCTTAACTCCGGTTACCCTACCGTTTTTGACAGTGATTTCTTTAACCATTTCCTGCCAAAAATCCAGGTTGGGAGTTTCTTCAAGCTTAAGACGCCAATCTTCTGCGAAACGCATGCGGTCATTTTGTGTGCGTGGACTCCACATGGCAGGACCTTTAGAAAGATTGAGCATACGAAACTGGATCATAGACTTGTCTGCTATAATACCGGTTTGTCCGCCAAGTGCATCTATTTCCCTTACAATTTGCCCTTTAGCAACTCCACCGATGGCAGGATTACAAGACATCTGAGCAATAGTGTTCATGTTCATGGTAACCAAGAGAACCTTTGATCCCATGTTCGCAGCTGCACAAGCCGCTTCACATCCGGCATGACCGGCACCAACCACTATGACATCATATTTTGGAAACATATATTAGTGTTCCACGTGGAACGTTAGTAGTGTAAACAAAGTTAGGAAATAAAAGTTTCATTAATGTTCCACGTGGAACACTAATCAGAATTGGCGCAAAGATAAACAAGCATCTTCTTTTTTCCGCATGGCCCCTTTTTGTTCTGGGGTCTTGTCTTTATATCCCATCAGGTGTAATACACCATGAATAAGAACTCTACAGAGCTCATCTTGGAAGGGGATATTTAATTTTTCGGAATTTTCTTTTACTCGTTCAATACTGATGAATATATCTGATTCGAGTTGATGTTCTGATTCGGAGAGATCGAAGGTAATAATATCCGTAAAGGTATCATGATTCAAATGTTCCAGATTTATTTCATATAAGTATTGATCTGAACAAAAGATGTAATTAATGTTTTCTATGGAGTAGGGGGTCTCGGAAACGCAGTTGACAATCCAGGCTTTTAGCGCGTTGGGATTATCGGGCTCAAAGGGAATGTCCTCGGAAAAGAAATGGATAGATTCTATCATGGAAGCTTACGCTCCTACATTGAAGACCATTTCAACTTTGCGACCATTGTCTTCAAAGGAAACTTCATCACAAAGGTGTCGCATCAAAAAGATGCCGCGGCCACCAGGTTTCTCAATGTTTTCCGGTGCGGTGGGATCGGGTAGATTGTCGTAATCGAAACCAGGACCCTGATCTTCTACGTAAAACCTCATTTTGTCTGGTTCAAATCTGAGGATAATTGAGACGTTTTTAGACTTGTCTGAATTGTTCCCGTGAATAATAGCATTGTTCACAGACTCAGTTACAGCTACCATAACATTTCCATACATATCATCAGAAAAATTGAAACGCTCTTTTGCATTATCAATGAAGCTTTCGACAATACGAATATTATCAGGTAGAGAAGGTATTTCGATTTTTAGTTCATCCATGGCTCAATAGAACACGCCAATGTATAAATTTTACTATTAATTTTCAATTTTTTGAAAGTATTCATTGACCTCTCTTTTGTAGTAAGGTGTTAGGCTAGGAGGTATGGTTTTTAATAGTTCGATTTGTTTTTCCTTTGTCTTGATATACTTTTCGAAATTAGCCGGGGTTTTTCGTTCTTTTTCCTTGGCCTGTTGTGCTTCCCGCTTCTCTTCATAATCTCGTTCCCTCAATGATTTTTCTGCTTCAAGAAGTCGTGTCAGTATTTCTTTTTGTCTTTCGATAGTTTCTGGAGTGATCTGCTTATTAACAAGATCTTCCTCTGTCTCTTCCATCTTTTTCTGAAGCTCACCAAGTTTGCTTCCATCGTTCTGACCATTTTTCTTCATCTCGCTCTCCATTTTTTGAAGGGCTCTACGAATGGCTTCTTGCTGTGCAGCTAACTTGGCCAGTTCCTCGGAAAGCTGTCTCCCAGACTTATTTCCATTCTTTAGGTTTTGAATCATTTGGTTTAACTGTTTTTGCATATCGCCCAGCTTTGGCTTACCACTCTGACCTGACTTTCCGTTGCCAGGTTTGTTGCACATCTGATCGCCTGCCTTTTGTTGACCCATCTGCTGTTGCATTTGTTGCATAACATCATCTAGCAAAAGGGCGAGATTATTCATTGAAGTCATTGCGGCTTGTTGTTGACCTGCAGCTTTCTTAGGGTTGCGTTGTTGAATAGAAGTCACGCTTCGGTCCATCTGCTTATTCATTTCTGTTACTTCTCGAGTGACAAACGATTGAATTTCGAAAACACGCTTGGCCAGAGAATATAAGCTGTCTTCAATGATTTGGGCATCATCTTGAAGCTTGAGTTGTTGTTGTGACAACTCGATAAATCTTGGATCTGATTGATTAACTTCTTTGAAATTATTCATCAATTCTTCCTGATCAAAGGACAGTGTTACGAGGTTTTCTAATATTTCCCGAAGAGCATTCAAATCTTCTTCCATTTGCTGGCTCTGCATATCCTGCTGCATGGACTCCATCTTCTGTGCAAGTTTCTGCATCTCCTCAGCACTATTCTTTTGGTTTTCAGATGATTGACTCTTTTTTCCTTTGCTCAATGACTCATTTGATTTGTTTAATTGTTCATCAACATTCTTTTGTTCTTGTTCGGTACTTTCCATGTCATTAGGGTTTTCCATGGACTCATTCAACTTCTCTAACTCCTTTATGTCTTCCTTGACTTCATCAAATTTCTTTTGAATGTCTTCCTGCTTTTCTTTAATCTCTTCAAGGTCGCTACCTTTTTCTTCGGTTTCCTTGGACAACTGTTCTTGCTCCTTGGCCAATTCTTTTAATTCCTCTACTGCTTGGTCAAGCTGTTGTTCGAATTTGAGTTGCTTAAACATTTCCAGTGCCCGCTCCAGTTCTTTCTCAGCAACTTCGTCCTGATCCTTCATTTTTTCAAGTAACTTCTGGATGTCTTCCTGTTTGACTTGTTCTTCCATAAGTTTTTGAAGCTCTTCGTAGAGCTTTTTGGTTTCTTCATCCATTAGTTCATCCATCAACTTCTGCAACATTTCGGCTTTCTGCTTCAACTCCTGATCCTCTTTATTGAAGCGCTCAGATTTTTTGGTTTGCTCTTTGAAGTTCTCTTGCATTTGCTCGATTTCTTTCGTGAGTTCTTTATGCTCTTTAAGCATATCCTCAATCAATTTCTTATCCTGCCAGTCTATATTCTTTTTGGACTTGATTCGTTCGTATAGTTTATCAATGTTTTTCTTAACCTCTTTTGCTTTTTCAAATGACTTATCTATCTGATTTTCAGATGTTTCCATTGATTTTTCAATAGATTCTTTAATTTGCTCATTATTAGGCATTTGGAACTTGAACATTCTGGATTGAGCGCTCTTAGGTCCATTGAAACCATCATTATCCCAGACTTTTACGTAATACTGGATTGTTTCCCCATTTGAGAGTGCTAAGGAATCCAGTTCCAATTGATGGAAGAAATTTTGATTGTTTTGATCCCTTTTGATGTATATGGGCTGAGATTTGAAGTTGGGAAACTTTGTTTTTCCGTCAGTGTCGATGAAGTTGTAGTAAAACCGGGCCTGAGTAAAACCATAATCATCATTGAAACTACCTCCTAGAAGTAGATAACTGAACAAAACACTATCCTGGTATTGCTCTATTGAAATGGTGGGGTATTCATCCTTGATAACGTTGAGTTGATAAAGAATTTTTTCTCTGTTCTTGCTATCAGGATTCGCCAGCATTACTTCATATTCAGAAGAATTTCTGATGGTCTTAACAAATTCAAATGTTTCCTCTGATATTCTGGGAACATTGATCGGAGCATTACCAGAAAATTTAAACTTGACGGAATCTGTGTATTGTGAGGAAATGATCCAATGTAATTTGCTGCCCTCCGGAATGGTTAGATTGCCAGAATTTTTGAACTGCTCACTCTTGCGGTTAAGGTAGGCAGGATATTCAACCATTATATCAAAATTTGCTATTTCCGGTCTGTTTTTAAGTTGAACGGAATATTCTTTTGACGGGAAACCAGCAGCTTCCAGGTGAAAATCAAAGGAGTTCTTAATCGGCCCAAAGTCAAAACTGTAGTTTCGCGAATCAATTCGGTTTAATTCGCGCTTTCGTCCATCAACGATGACATAGACGGTTTCAGGAAGAGGGTCGCCATCCAATTCAATCCGGAGTTCAAAGTTTTCATTTCGAAAAGCCGAGAGGGCGTCATCCTGTATAACAAACTCAAAGGGAGCCTGCGGAGTTCTGTCTTCACTATAATTGAGCAAACGGTCTGTGCTTCCGCTGATCATATCATAGTTGGAAATAAGCAACACCATAATGATGGTGCCGGGAAAAATAATCCACTTTAAAAATCTACGGTTCTCTTTTATATTGATTGCATCAGCAAAAGAGAAGGTTGAAAGTTCACGGGTTCTTTGTTCGATTGTGGCAGCGAGCAGACCTGAATCATTTACACTTAACCTGCCTAACTGAAGAGTGTTTAGCAACCGATCCTTGATTTCAGGGAAAAAGTTTCCGATTTGTGAAGAGGCCTCTTCATCGGATAAGTTGTTTCCCAATTTGTACAAACGGACAATCGGAAGGATAACCCATATCCCCGCTGTTGTCATCAGCATTCCTATGAAACTATAGAACAAAGCGGTTCTTACCGCACTGCTGGATTGGGCAAAATGTTCGAATATGACAAAACAGACGTATACGGTGCTCAGGAATGCGAGCGTAATAATTAGCCCTCTGATTGCCAGATTAAGGTAGTACTTTCTTTTGTACGCCTGTAGCTTAGACTGCAATATGTCGATCTGATTCGTGGACATAGTAAAGTATAACGTACTAATTTATAAAAAATTACCCTACCGAATGCAATATCCGGTAGGGTAGAATATATCTTGAACAATCTTTAAGCTCTATTCGTTCACCTCTTCACCGGCACCTTCCAAAACTTCTGCACAGTCGAAGTAGACTTTACTGAAATCTCTGTACTGCATTGGGTTACTTGGGAAGTCTTTAACATTTGCTTGAAGCATTCTATACCCTTCATCATACCATAATGTAATAATTGGGCAATCATCCATCAATACTTGTTCGGCTTGCATGAAAAGCTCATAAGCTTCTTTATCTGTGGCTGCTGCCATACCTGCTTCATACAATTTATCGAACTCTTCATTTTTATAACGAATGACGTTCGGGTACGACATTGCTTTCGGATCATCCGGCACATTCTTTCCATAGAATAAATATAGAAATGCCTGTGGATGCGGATAGTCAGCAAACCAACCCAATCTGAAGAATGGCAGCTGTCCGTTCACCATTTTTTCACCCAATTGAGCTCTTGGGATCGGCTCTATCTTAATGTCTACACCAAGTGCAACGTGAAGTTGGTTTTGAACTTCTTCAGCTACCTCCATATTTCGCTGACCATCAGGGTTTAGGAATAATTTAAGTGTTGGAAACTCCTGCTGTCCTTTTCCATATTTTGTCATTTGGAAATACTTCATAGCCGAATCAGGGTTTAGCGTATAACCGTTGATTTTGTCTGTGTTATATCCAGGGAATGTATTTGGCGTAACACCGTTGGTCCCCGGTCCGTCACCTGCGCCATCAAAAACAAATTCAAGGATTCGTGTTCTGTCAATGGCAAATGCAAATGCTTTTCTAAGGTTGATGTCATTGAACATTTCATCGGTATTAAGAAATGCTAACATATGCGTAGCCATTTCGGGCTCTCTCTGTAATTGGTATTCACCACCATCATTTTTTAATATGGCTATGATATTATCTGATGGGATTTTGTAAATCATATCCAGCTTCTTTTGCTGGAAGTCATTCATCTCACTTCTCTTAGTGCTAATGAATTTAATTTCAAGAGCGTCAAGCAGCGGTAACTGGTTGCCATATTCATCTTCAGCCCAGTAGTTTTCATTTCTCTTTAGTATGATTTTGATTCCGTCAGCAATATCAGTTTCCGGATTTTTTACCATAAATGGTCCGGTACCAACTGGATTTACACGGACATCCAGTCCATATTTTTCTACAGACTCCTTTGCGAAGATTAGTCCATAAGGCCCCGCCAGGTGATGTTTGAATACAGAATTAGGTTTTTCAAGCACGAGCTGAATTTCATAATCATTGATTACCTTGATTCCTTCTACATCAAAATCAGGAGTTTTTGTTTTTGAAGCCTCGTAATAATCATTAGCACCTTTCAATACATCTTTGAAGATTGTAGAGAAACCAGCATTCATATTATTCTGATCTGCGGTGCAAAGCTGTGTGAAACACCACTTAATATCATGTGCAGTCAGTTCACGACCTTTACCTCCTTCGAAACAGGCGTTATCATGAAATTTGACACCCTTTCTGATTTTAAAAGTATAAACAGTCCTGCTGGAATCCATAGACCATTCCTCAGCAAGACCATTGGTAAGACTTAAATCTTCCTGATCTCTTTTGAGCAGTCCTTCAAAAATTTGAGTGGCTGTACGATAGGAGGAAGCATCAATGATCGCATGAGGATAAAGTGTTCTGATGAATTCGCTTTCATTCAGTCGGAATATTCCACCCCTGTATTTACCTCCGGGGATTTGCTTACATTCTTTTGGTGGTTTGGGTTCCGGTCCTCCGCAACCCACAAGCATGCCGGCCAAAATTATTAGCGATAAGTATGTTAATCTTTTCATGCGTCCTCCAGACAGTTTTAAGTTGTTCAAAATTTCAGCTGGCCACAGAACATTTTACTCTGCGACCTTAAATATAATTATTATTATTCTATCTCCAACAGTATTGGGCAATGGTCTGAATGTTTGGCCTCACTTAAGATGGCCGCACGTTTCAGTCTTTGCTCCATGTTATTGGTAGCAGATAAATAATCAATACGCCATCCGAGATTCTTTACCCTGGCATTGGCCCGGTAACTCCACCAGGTATAATTGTGCGGTTCAGGGTTAAAATAGCGGAAGGTGTCAATAAATCCATTGTCAAAAAACTTAGTCATCCAGCTGCGTTCCTCAGGAAGGAATCCGGAACTGTTAGCATTTGATTTTGGATTGTGTATATCGATTTCTGTATGACAAATGTTATAGTCACCACAGATGATCAGGTTAGGAAATTGTTTCTTTATTGTTTCACTGTACTCATAGAAATCATCGAGCCACCGGAATTTGAATATTTGCCTTTCATCACCACTTGCACCCGATGGCATATATACATTCATCACAGAGAAACTCGGATAATCTATTCGGATCACACGGCCTTCATCATCATAATCTTTAATTCCACAGCCATATTCAACATGAGTCGGTTCTTCTTTGCTCAATATTGCGACACCGCTATAGCCTTTCTTTTTGGCAGGATACCAAAATGATTTGTATCCTAGTTCAGTAAAATCGAAAATGTTGATTTGATCGGGAGTAGCTTTTACTTCTTGCAGACATACAACATCAGCATTGGTCGACTTCAACCAATGCAAAAAGTCTTTTTTTATCGCGGCACGAATGCCATTGACATTGTATGAAATGATTTTCATTTGCTTGCTTTACTCTACTTAAATCAGCTGCTCTTCATGGAAATAGTCAATGATCAGACTTTTCATGAGAACGACTTGCTCGCTTACATTGTGATAGGGTAACTTTTTTACCAGCTTCCAATGCGGCCAGCCATCTTCATCGAGTCCCTCCAGCCTGTAATAGCCTTGCTGACTCAATAACCTACATATTGCTATGTGTATCAAATCTTGTTTCTCTTCCTTGGAGAAAGATTTGACGCCATGCCCGAGCTCACGGACACCAATAAGGAATAAAACTGTATTTATCTCTTTGGGCCTTTTACCACTTACTTCAGTGACCTTGCTAATCACCTTGTTCCAATCTCCCTCTAGTTCCTTATTTATCTCCATCACAAGACCCTTTGATGAAGACTAAATCTAACCATAATTGCGTATAATTCACAGTTTTGGGTGTAATAGCATACGTAGGAAATCCCCCTATGGTTACAAATTTTTTTTCTACGGACCCACTAAGAAAATTAAATTATTGTAAATCAACCGGTTAGATTATTTTAGTATGCACGCATAACTTTTTACATTTACTATGCGTACATACTAATATGAAAACAAGTAAAACGGTCTGTTTCAATCTCCGCTCTTCCTGGCATCAAATTTCCAGGATGTACAATAGTTATGCGACCGACCACGATATTACTGTTTCCAACGCCTATGTTCTGCTCAACCTCTCAAGAACAAAAGGCACCCCTTCTACACAAATTGCACCTTTATTGGGAATGGAACCCAGTAGTTTAACCAGAGTTCTCAAGAATCTTGAGGAGAAAAAATTGATTTTAAAGAAAGCAGACAAAAACGATTTGCGACAGGTAAATGTTTTTCTTACAAAGAAGGGTGAGGAAAAGAAAGAGGTAGCCAGGAGGACAGTAAAAAAATTTAACGATATTGTTCGTAAGAATTTAAGTGAAGAGGAGATAGAATCATTCCTCAAAACACTAAACAGAATTTCCTTAATCGCAGAGGAGAATTCGTTAACCGGCTTAAAATCTACGAACGGGCAATAATAAAACTTATGAAGAGAAGAATTAAAAAAGTAGCGGTACTTGGTTCAGGAGTGATGGGCTCACAGATTGCTTGTCACTTCGCTAACATTGGATGTGAAGTGCTTCTTCTGGATATCGTACCGAAAGAGGTCAACGACCTTGAAAAGAAAAAAGGCTTAACCACAGAGGACAAAGCTGTTAGAAATAGGATTGTAAATGATGCACTCCAGTTTGCGTTAAAAATGAGTCCTTCGCCTATTTATCATAAGAGCTTTGCCAATCGAATTACAACAGGAAATTTCGATGATGATATGTCCAGGATTAAGGACTATGATTGGATCATTGAAGTGGTGGTTGAAAATCTGGATATTAAGAAGATCGTTTTTGAGAACGTTGAAAAACACAGAACCCCTGGAACATTAATTAGTTCCAACACTTCCGGAATCCCGATGGCTTTAATGACTGAGGGAAGAAGTGATGACTTCAAAAAACATTTCTGTGGTACGCACTTCTTCAACCCACCAAGATATCTGAAGCTGCTGGAAATTATTCCAGGTCCCGATACTGACCCTGAGATCATCGATTTCCATATGAAATACGGTGATAGGTTTCTTGGCAAAACAACCGTACTCTGCAAGGACACCCCGGCATTTATCGCAAACCGGGTTGGGATTTTCTCAATTATGAGCGCACTAAAAATTATTGATGAGCTTGAGCTAACTGTTGATGAAGTAGACAAATTAACCGGACCTGTCATTGGCCGACCGAAGTCTGCAACTTTCAGAACAATGGATGTAGTGGGCAATGATACCCTCATTAAGGTAGCCAATAACCTACACCAGGCTTTAGTCAAAGATGAGAAAAGAGAGATTTTCGAATTAAACGACCTTCTTAAAACGATTGAGAAAAACGGTTGGCTCGGACAAAAATCCGGTCAGGGCTTTTACAAGAAGGTCAAAGGAGAATCCGGCAAGTCTGAAATACTATCGCTCAACCTTAAAACATTAGAATACGAACCGAAGCAGAAAGTAAAATTCGCTACGCTCGAGCAGACAAAACCTATTGAAGATTTGAAATCCAGATTCAAGGTATTGCTCGCAGGGAAAGATAAAGCCGGTGAATTTTACAGAAAGTCATTCTTTTCGATATTCCAGTACGTGACTAATAGAATCCCGGAGATATCTGATGAACTTTTCAAAATTGATGATGCGATGAGAGCCGGATTCGGTTGGGAGCTGGGTCCATTTGAAACCTGGGATTGTCTTGGCCTTGAAGAATCGGTTGCCCAAATGAAAGAACTGGGCTTTGAACCAGCCAAATGGGTGCAGGATGTATTGGCTACTGAGCACAAATCATTCTACATTATTGAAGACGGGATCAGAAAATATTTTGATATAGCCTCAAAGTCTTATGTTCCCGTACCTGGACTTGAGGAATTCATACTTCTGGACACGCTTCGCGAAAGTAAAGTCGTGTGGCAGAATTCCGGAGGAACAGTTTTCGACATTGGAGATGGAATACTTAACCTGGAGTTCCACTCAAAAATGAATACACTTGGTAGCGATGTTATTCAGGCCATCAACAAAGCCATATCCATTGCGGAAAAAGATTATCGCGGATTGGTCATTGCCAATGAAGGAGCCAACTTTTCCGTTGGTGCTAACCTGGGATTGTTATTAATGTATGCCATCGAGCAGGATTATGACGAAATCGATTTAATGATTCGCACATTCCAGAATACAATGATGCGAGCCCGATATTCTTCGATTCCGGTGATTGTTGCTCCTCACGCCATGGCACTGGGCGGTGGTTGCGAGCTGACACTTCATGCTGATCGGGTACAAGCTGCTTCTGAGTTGTACATCGGCTTGGTAGAATTCGGAGTTGGTCTAATACCTGCAGGTGGAGGAACCAAAGAATTAACGCTACGCTCGTCATTGGCATTGGAAGATGGAGATATTGAAGTGAACTCCTTTAAAAATGCCTTCTTAAATATTGGAATGGCGAAAGTCTCAACTTCGGCATATGAAGCATTTGATCTGAACATACTCAGAAAAGGGGATGGTATCTCAATGAATAAATCCAGACAAATTGCTGATGCAAAATTGCAGGCAATCGAGCTTGCGGAAGCCGGATATACTCAGCCACCCATGCGAAAGGATATTAAAGTACTCGGAAAGCAAATTCTAGGAATGTTCTATGCCGGAGCAAATTCCATGCAGGCCGGAAATTATATTTCGGAACACGATACCTTGATTTCAAAAAAGCTGGCCTGGGTAATGGCAGGTGGAGATCTCTCTGCTCCGACTCAGGTTTCAGAACAATACCTATTGGACCTGGAAAGAGAAGCTTTCCTCTCACTTTGCGGAGAAAAGAAAACATTAGAGAGAATCCAGCACATGTTAAATACCGGTAAACCTTTAAGAAACTAGAATTATGAAAGATGTCTATATAGTAAAAGCATTTCGTTCAGCCGTGGGTAAAGCACCAAGGGGGAGTTTCCGGTTTTTCCGACCGGATGATCTGGGAGCTAAGGTGATTCAGCACCTGATGTCTACCGTTCCGGAACTGGATAAAGAAAGAATTGATGATGTAATAGTGGGAAATGCTACTCCTGAAGCTGAGCAAGGATTGAACATTGGTCGAATGATTTCACTGATGGGCCTTGATACAGTCAAAGTTCCGGGAGTGACCGTTAACCGATATTGCGCATCCGGTTTGGAAACGATCGCCATTGCTGATGCTAAAATTAAAGCCGGCTATGCAGATTGTATCATTGCCGGAGGAGTTGAATGCATGAGTCCTATTCCGTTTGGGGGCTGGAAAATCGTTCCCAACTCAGAAGTAGCTGCTCACAACCCTGACTACTACTGGGGAATGGGCCTCACGGCTGAAGCGGTTGCCCGGGACTATAAAGTTTCCCGAGAAGATCAGGATGAGTTTGGTTACAACTCGCACCAAAAAGCTGCAAAAGCAATTAAAGAAGGACGCTTCAAGGATGACATCGTTCCGATAGAAGTTGAAGAAGTTTTTCTGGACCAAAATGAAAAGAGGCAAACGCGAACCTATACAGTCGACACCGATGAGGGGCCACGACCCGACACCAGTCTGGAAAGAATGGCAAAGTTGCGGCCCGTTTTCGACGCACGTGGTACAGTTACTGCCGGTAATGCGTCTCAAACTTCAGACGGAGCAGCCTTTGTATTACTGATGTCAGGTGAAATGGTGAAGGAATTAGGTCTGGAACCCATAGCCAGATTGGTGTCATATGGCGTAGCCGGTGTGGAACCAAGAATTATGGGAATCGGACCTATTGACGCGGTGCCGAAAGCATTGAAAATGGCCGGACTAAAATTAAAAGACATTGAACAAATAGAATTAAACGAAGCCTTTGCATCGCAGTCGCTGGCTGTGATTAGGTCACTTGAACTAAATCCCGAAACCGTCAATGTAAACGGGGGAGCAATCGCACTTGGACATCCACTCGGATGTACAGGAGCAAAACTTTCTGTGCAACTTTTTAACGAAATGCGCAGGAGAAAACAAAAGTATGGCATCGTGACTATGTGTGTAGGCACAGGTCAGGGAGCTGCTGGCGTTTACGAATTACTTAAGTAGAACTAAAAACATTAACAACCATGAGTGAAGCTATAAAAAACCAGGACATAAAAGGAGGTGAGTTTCTGATCAAAGAAACCGATCCACAATCCATTTTTACTCCGGAGGATTATACAGAAGAGCAAAAGATGATGGCTCAAACCTGTAAAGATTTTATTGCTACAGAAATAACTCCAAATCTCGATCGCATCGATGCACTGGAAGAGGGACTTATGCCAAGCCTGCTCGATAAGGCTGGTGAAATGGGTCTTTTGGCGATTTCATTGCCTGAAGAACACGGTGGATTTGGTGGTGATTTTAACACTTCGCTTCTTACAACCGAAGTGCTGGGCGCAGGGCATTCCTTTGCGGTTGCCCTCGCTGCTCACACAGGAATTGGTACTCTTCCAATACTGTATTTCGGTAACGATGAACAAAAAGCCAAGTATCTTCCCAAGCTAGCGACTGGTGAATGGAAAGCTAGTTATTGTCTTACAGAACCGGGTTCTGGTTCAGATGCACTAGCCGCAAAAACCAAAGCTGTTTTGACCGATGATAAAAAGCACTACGTGCTCAACGGACAAAAAATGTGGATCACCAATGCCGGTTTTGCTCACGTGTTCATAGTATTTGCTCAAATAGACGGAGACAAATTTACCGGTTTCATAGTCGAAAGAGATTATGAAGGCTTGAGCTTTGGAAACGAAGAGCACAAGATGGGAATCAAAGGTTCCTCGACCAGACAAGTCTTCCTTTCTGATTGTAAGGTTCCTGTTGAGAATGTACTGGGTGAAATTGGTAAAGGACACGAGATTGCTTTCAATATTTTGAATGTAGGTAGAATCAAATTGGCTGGTGCGGCATTAGGGGCTGCAAAGTCAGTCATTCACCACGGAGTCAAATATGCCAATGAAAGAGTTCAGTTTAAATTACCCATTTCAAGATTTGGAGCGATTCAACATAAATTGGCTGAGCAGGCCATTCAGGTTTATGCGATTGAGTCAGCATTGTACAGAGCAAGTAACGACATTACGGTCACCGAGCATAAATTGATGGAACAAGGAAAGTCTTACTCCGAAGCTGTGCTTGGTGCTGCAAAAGAATTTGCTATTGAATGTGCGATATTAAAAGTAGCAGGATCTGAAGTTCTCGACTTTGTGGCCGATGAAGGAGTACAGATTCTGGGAGGCTATGGTTTCTCAGCCGACTTTCCGATGGACAGAGCCTATAGAGATTCACGAATCAACCGAATTTTCGAAGGAACCAACGAAATAAACCGAATGCTCATCCTGGATATGTACCTGAAAAGAGCAATGAAAGGTGAGTTGGATTTGATGGGACCGGCCATGGCCATTCAAAAGGAATTAATGTCTGTACCTGACTTTGGTGACAAGCCCGAAGGAATTTTCGCAGCAGAGAAAGAAGCCATTCAGAATATTAAGAAGGCAATTCTGATGACGGCCGGAGCATCCGCACAGAAGTTTATGCAAAAGCTATCGCATGAGCAGGAGATTCTGCTAAACCTCGCAGACATGATCATTCAATTATACATGGTCGAGTCAGCATTACTTAGAACTGAAAAGCTGATTGCGAATGTAGGTGAGGAAAAAGCACAGTCTCAGATTGACATGACCAAAGTCTTCATTTTCGATGCGATGGATAAAATCAACAAGTCAGGTAAAGACGCGATTATTGCTTTTGCCGAAGGCGATGAGTTGAGAATGATGTTGTTGGGCTTGAAGCGATTTACAAAGATAGCCGCGTTCAACACCAAAGAAGCGAGAAGAAGAATTGCAGCCAAGTTGATTGAGGCGAATGACTTTGTTTTTTAAACTAATCTGTCATTCTGAACGAAGCCACGAAGCTTGAGCGGAGTTGGCGAGAGAAGAATCTAGATTAGGCTTTTAATCGACCTATCAAAAACTAAATGGGGCTGTCTCAAAAAGGATACCGTCATTGCGAATGGAGCTTCGCGGAATGTGGCAATCTGTTGAAATTTGGAGGTTTCAATTTTTACAGATCGCTTCGTTTCCTCGCGATGACGACTTTTGAGACAGCCCCTTTTTTATGACCTATACCTGTAAGAGATTCCACTAAATCGATCCCTGCTACTTTTCAAAAAAACCATCTTTATCTTTGGAATAGATGTGGAGTAGGACTTTAGAGCCAGGTATTGTATGTCATGTGATAAAGAAGAAACCCCTGGCATCCTGAAGTTGATACTTTACTACTAAATCTCTTGTCCCAAATTTTAACAAGTTTTGTGAAGAACGAATAAAATCTTAGTAATAATTTGAGAATAACCCCAAATACAAGTACTTTTCTAAAAATTTTACTAAAACTTGACAGTTTCGGAATACATTAAAGAGTTACAAGCTCAAGAACAGTACTCGTTCTCGCTAGATGAAGTCAACGAAATTTCACATAACAGTGAGACAGCTACCAAGAAAGAACTTGACCGATTGGTTGAAAAAAATGATATCATTAACTTTAGAAAGGGATTTTATCTTATTATCCCCCCAAGGTATTCCAAACAAGGTAAAATCCCTGTACAGCTTTATATTAACAAACTATTTAAAAGTCTAAATAGAAACTATTACTTGGGTTTATACTCTGCTGCCAAGTTTCATGGGGCTAGTCATCAACAAAGTCAGCAAGAATATATCATGACTGAAAAGCCTAAGATGGGAGACATAAAAAAACCCAACTTAAATACTCGCTTTTTCACCACCTCTACTTGGTCAAACAAAAACATACAAGAACGAAAGTCAGATGCTGGATATTTTAAGATATCAAGTCCCGCATTAACTTCTATCGACCTCATTCATCATCAGTCCAAATTGGGTGGAATTAATCGAATGCTTGCAGTACTAGAAGAACTAATAGAAGTAATTACTCTAGATGACATCAAAAAACTTTTGAGTTGGTATCCACACAAAAGTTCGTTACAGCGGCTGGGGTTCATTTTCTCTGAGCTAGAGGCCGAAAACTATTTAACTGATTCGATTCTCAACCATTTGAAACAAGGAAAATTCTTCCCTGTACTACTCTCTCCTAAATCTGATCAAAAACCCGGAGCCGTAAATAATCCATGGAAAGTTGACACGAATATTAAACTAGAGAGTGATTTATGATACCTAAGCCATACATAGCAGAATGGCAAAATCATGCTCCCTGGAAAGATTTTGGACAAGTGGAGCAAGACCTAATCATAAGTCGTGCATTAGTCGAAATATTCTCGGATGATTTCTTACGAGAAAACCTGGCATTTCGAGGTGGTACAGCATTACATAAACTTTATCTACACCCAGCTCCTAGATATTCTGAAGACATTGACTTGGTTCAAATCAAAGAAGGTCCTATTAAACCGATCATGCAAAGATTGGGGGAAGTGATTACTTTCTTTGAAGAAGAAAGAAGTACCAAAGTAGGAGGACATGGAGCTAAAGCTTTTTACCGATTCACATCAGAGTACGATGAAATTCGTATGCGTCTTAAATTAGAGATCAACTGCAAAGAGCATTTTAATGTCTTGGATTGGGTAGAATTCCCCTTTCAAATAAAGAGTGAATGGTTTTCTGGAAAAGTCAATATTCGTACGTACAACATCAATGAGCTTTTAGGTACAAAACTTAGAGCATTGTACCAGAGAAGCAAAGGGCGCGATTTGTTCGACTTGGATTACGCTCGTAGAATGATGAATCTCAACACAGAGCAAATCATTGAGAGTTTTAAAAGGTATACTGAGTGCGCTACAGACAAAAAACCACCGAGTCAAAAGGAATTTTTATTAAACATCGAGGAAAAAGAAAATGACCGTGATTTTGCGGGTGATATGGAGGCTTTATTAAGACCAGAAATAGAATACAATCAGCAAGATGCCTTTAATTGGTTGAAAAGTGAAGTAATAGGAAAAATGTAAAGCACAAACTAATCTGTCATTCTGAACGAAGCTACGTAGCTTGAGCGGAGTTGGCGAGAGAAGAATCTAGATTAGGCTTTTAATCGACTTATCAGAAACTAAATGGGGCTGTCTCAAAAAGGATACCGTCATTGCGAATGGAGCTTCGCGGAATGTGGCAATCTGTTGAAATTTGGAGGTTTCAATTTTTACAGATCGCTTCGTTTCCTCGCGATGACGACTTTTGAGACAGCCCCTTTTTTGTGACTTGTCCTTATAAGAGATTCCACTAAATCGATCCCTGCTACTTTTCAAAAAGTAAAGATGGCTTATCTTTACCCTGTACATAAGGTGGATATGTGGAATGGTTCCATATAGCCAGACGTTGATAAATATTCTCCCTCCGGTCGAACAAAATCCTTCCGTGCGTCTGCTCCGCATACACACTCCCAGTATTTTGACTATTTATCAACGACCCGCTAAACCAAATTGAGCATCCTACCCCAAATCAACTATCGACCGTCAGTCGGCTTCGAGCAAAACATTCATCAACATGAGCTAAACTCAATTTGATTCGGTATTTCGAGCTCCCAAAATTAAGAAAGTGTTTTACGTACGGTGTGATACACCTACTCTCAAATCAAAACCAACATCTATATCGAAACAGCTATGTTGGTTTTGATTAAACACTTTCTTAATTTCTGCTCTCAACACCGAACTGCGTTTAGCGGGTCGTTGTGTGCAATAGAAAAAAATGAGAATAATACTCGCAATAATAAGTTTCGTTGCTCTAATAGGAGCAATAATTTGGTGGATTACAACTCCTGATTGGGAGCCCGCAGTTACATCAATTGGTTTGTTTGGGGCACTACTTGCGCAAATATTCTCAAGTGATGAAATAAAATCAAAGCTCAAGCTTGTTCAAAAGTCCGGGAAAGAATCTCACAATTACCAATCAGCAGGAAATCAGATAATAACAGACAATAAAAAAGTCCAAAAAGGCGGTAAAGATTCTCAGTTAATGCAAGCCGATAAAATGACCGTTCATATTGGTATTGATGAGAAAAGAGCTCGAGAAATTTACCAAGAAATGAATTTGCAATTAAGAAAGGACTACTCACAAGAAGCTTTGGACATTGCCAACTCGAGAGTAACAGAGTTTGAAAATAGCCTGATGCCCAAAATGGAAGAAGTAGAGGGAGCACTAGAAGCATTTGCAGACCCTAGTTTTCAGTTATTATTAGTTGAAGCACAAAAAACTGCTGCTGCCACAGAAAGACCGGCAGATTACGACCTGTTATCGGAATTATTGATTCATAGATTTCAGAAAGGTGGAAACCGCATAAGTAGGGCAGGAATCAGCCGTGCAGTTGAGATAGTTGATAAAATTTCCGATGATTCTCTACTTGGTTTAACTGTTTCACATGCAGTATCAACATTTTTTCCAGTAAGCGGAGACATATACCAAGGACTTGATGTATTAAATGACCTATTTGGAAAATTATTTTACGGGACTCTTCCAGTTGGGAACGGTTGGCTCGACCATCTTGATATATTAGATGCAGCCCGTTTGAGTTCATTCGGTAATTTAAAAACAGTACAACAATATTATCCAGAAAGATTAGCTGGTTACATTGATGTCGGGATTGAAAAGGAATCAGAAAATTTCAACAAAGCGGTTGAAATACTGAATAATTCTAACTTGCCTCAAAATCTATTAACTAACCATCCATTTAGCGAGAATTTTGTAAGGATAAATGTTCCAAATAAACAACAAATAAGTTCCCTCAACTTGCAGCATCAAGTAACACATAATGGTAACACTATGCTAATACCAGTACCATTAACCGAAGAACAAGTAAACGCTATTAATTCTGTTTATGACCTGTACAAGCAAGATGGAACAATGAAAAATGAGAACATCAAAAAATTTATGGAAGAGTGGGACAAGAGACCACACTTGAAAATCCTTAGAGAATGGTGGGACAATATTGGTACTAGTTTTCAAATAACATCAGTTGGTAAAGTTCTGGCACACTCTAATGCACAAAGGTGTGATAAGAAATTACCTCCGCTTGACTAGATAAACAAAATGGCAAAATATAAATTAACTAAAGCACACAACAATGGCTAAAAAATCATAGCCGCCCTGCGGGACGGCAACGCTTTTTAGCCGGGACGTTACAAGCAACTTAAAAAGACGACAATCCGAACATTAACTACAATACTTTTACTGACAATCTTATTAGGTTGCTCTGACAGACAAACAAAAAATCAAGAAGTGGTTTCTGATGACTCACCTAGCACAAGCCTGACATCCTACGGAAGGCAGGCAAGTTTAGCGTTTGCGTAACTTGTGATAATTAATACTACACCTACAGGTTTTGTCATCGAGAATTCTTCTTACATATAGGCTTTACCAGCTCAGAACTGCGTCTCTGCCCTTATATTCTATACCCCCATTTTTAGAATTGATTTGTCTAATGGTCATTCCGTTCGGTCTGTACTCTACGTCTAAATATTGATTGAACTCCGCAGATCCACAATAAAATACAGGTATTTTATGGCTGGCTAAATCCATGGTAATTTTTGATCCGTAAGTGGATCTTGAAGAATTAGTGCATGACAATTTTTTCATGTACTTTTTATCACTTGGTTCAAATTTCCCGCTACCTGGGTTGTAATATCCATCTACCATCAAGGTATCGGAAATGATATTATGCATGTGTCCAAGGAAAATGGCTCTAATCTTAATTCCGTTGTTCATCGCATTATCTAGAATGCTATAAAATTCATTTTGAAATTTGACTTTTAGGCTCGGTGGAAAAACTTTATCATAGATATCATCTACTGGAACACATGAAGTATTCATTGCGTGCATGTTTATTATTACATTTTTTCCGCGCCAATAGGCGGTGTCTTGTTTTAGAAAGTCCAGTGTTTTTGATTGGGAATTTTCCGATAGAAAAGTTTTGGTTAAAATCGGATTAGTATGCAACTGAACGAAATGATAATTCATAATATCCCAAGAATAACCTAAGCTTCCTTTTTTGGTATGAACATCGTAATCGAAATATTTTATATATTTATTTTTGCCGAATTCGTTCACAATGAAATCCATGACATCCTCTTGGTTGTCTCCAAAATCATGATTTCCTAAACCCATGAACGTTGTTCCAATATCTGAGAATTTGCTTAACCGTTCGACTGCGTCACTACTTCTTTCAAAAGTCAAGTCACCATTAATAACAATTCCAAATTTTCTATTTAATCGATCATACTTGTTTCTTAAGTTGAGTACACTTAGAGCTTGATCATCATAAGTTTTTTTGGCACCACCTGCCAGTTTACAAGTAAGACTATTGCAATAATCGTATTGAGGGTCTGATGTCATTGCAAGATTGAAAGTACTCCACCTGTCTCCAATCCCCGGCCAAGTTCCGATTATCGGTTGCGGGTCAGATATGATCCCTGGAGTTAAATTGGGAGTCTTTGGTATCTCTACGGTTACAATTTTATCGTCCTTAATTAAATAAATATTGTTAACATTATCTTTACGTGAGCTAGGCCCCCAATAAAAGGCAGCATCAATATCTTTTTCGAAATTCGAATCTATTCCTGGAAAGAATGTAGAAATCGTAACTACATCGATGGTTTCATTATTGTCTAAGTCATATTTTAATACTTTATCTCCTTTAAAGAAAAGACCATAATTAAGACCTAGATAACACGCAGCATCTAATGATGCACCACTTGGAAGGAATCCTTTTTCGAATTTCCAGTTTTGATCAATTTTCTTAGCAGTTGTATCTGTATATTTATTTGAATTTGTACTGTTAAGTGTAACGTATTTATCTCCAGAGAATAGATAGAATCCATACTGGCCATTTGTGAGACTGGCATCTATTTTCGTATTGAAACTACCTTTGAAGCCCCAAGAGTTTGTAATTAATTTTGGATAGTTAACATCTTTTTGGTCAGTGAATCTATCATATGAGATAAAACTATCAGCCTTAAAGAAATAGATTTTAGGTCGTATGGATATCCCATTCCAAAAAAAAGCAGAAGATATTTTGTCCGTGGGTTTGAGTTGAAAGTTTGTTTTGATCTCAGATTTCTCTTCCGTTTTCTCTTCTTTGCAGGAGGAAAAAAATCCTAACATGGTTACAAATACTAAAGTGCAGATAGTTCTGATAGTTCGCTCGTTTACTTTAGTTGCTAAGGTAGTTAAATTACCCCACCTAGCGCAAGTCTAACCCCAGCTCGAGCACGTTTGCAACGCGTTCAGATGAGTACTCTTATCTTGAATTAGTAATGGAAAATTCGTCTACGGTGCATAAGCCTCAGGGTGTGTACTATGCACTAACCCTTATGTAACCCCTATTTCCCATCCAACAATAAGTTAGATTACTTCTTTCAGTCCTTCGTGTTTAAATGAAGCACTCTCTCTTGAAATTACAGACAGCACTGGAATTTTTTGGAAAGGCTTTAAAAAATACTTATCTGATATTATAAGGCTTAGCGTACCTGTTCGGTTTCTATAATTCTATTTATAAGTGAAATCGTCAGCGGAAGCAAGAGTCTATTGAGCTAAAAACTAAAGATTGAAGGAAATGCATACTATAAATGGATTTTTTTGGGCCTTATTACTCATCTCACTCTTTTTGTTCGTAGCCCATATTTTGAAGCGTATTTTTGTTCGGAGGATATTTATTCCCACCTCATTAATTGCTGGTTTTCTAGCATTGCTTTTGGGCCCGGAAGTCCTTGGTGCTATTATGACAGAGGATAATAGTGTGAGTTTCTTACCTAAGGGTCTGCAACAGCAAGAAATTATAAATATATGGAAGGAGTTACCCGAGTATTTAATTATAATCGTTTTTGCTGGCTTATTTCTCGGAAAAAAGATTCCGCACTTCAAGAAAATAATAAAGAGAAGTATGCCTAATCTGTGTTTTGGTTACACATTGGCGTTGGGTCAGTACATCATAGGACTGCTTACGGCTATGTTTATACTGAAACCCTTATTTAATACAGATGTCGTTGCAGGGGCATTAATAGCAATTGGTTTTCAGGGAGGTCATGGTACCGTAGCTGGACTTAAGAATAGCTTTTCTGCTGTAAATTTCAATGACGGTTTAGATTTAGGAATCGGAATTGCTACCATCGGTCTTATCTCCGCTATTATTTTCGGTGCAATAATGTCTAATATAAATGGTGAGCATAATTCTAATGATTCACAGTCTTCTGATAGCGAAGATCAGGATAATTTGGAAGAAATAAAGAAAGGATCTTTGACGCAGCAAATAGCAATTGTTGGTATTACTGTTTTTATAGGATGGATGATTTTAAAAGGGTTTGCTTTGGTTGAAATGTTGATTTTTTCAACAGAGGAATCAAAAGTCATGAAATTCATTCCACTCTTTCCTGTTGCAATGTTAGCGGGCTTAATCGTCCAGGTCTTGGTTGAAAAGCTGCGGCTTGCCCACTATATTAGCCGGAAGCACATAACTTTTATTACAAACATTTCACTGGATTTTCTCATAGTTGCTGCTATTGGAAGCCTTTCGTTAACAACTATTGGTAACAATATTGCACCACTTCTTATTTTGGGTGGATGCGGAGTTGCATACAATGTGCTGATCTATTTTTTGATGGGTAAAATCTTTTTTAAACAGAGCTGGAGACACCGAGCCTTAGGTGAGTTTGGTCAATCAACTGGTACTACGGCTATTGGGTTGATTTTAATTAGAAACAGCGAAAAGAATGCCGGGAAATATACATCAGCATTTAGCTATAAACAACCGCTCTATGAACCGATAGTTGGAGGAGGGCTCCTAACTGGTATTGCCATACCGTTGATTAAATCCGTAGGGCCATATGTTTTTGTGGTTGGCATAACGGGATTGTTAGCTGTCATACTTCTGCTTTATTTTATCTTTTATAAAAATTCGGGAGCATAGTATGTGTTTGAGAGCAGCTATACCTTGCACAACCATATCTCCAGAATGAATTCATTCACAGTCACCACCATCTACTTTTTCCTTATATTTAATCATGATTATAACTATAGCTGACACCTTGATGCAGATATATAACTATCATAATAATATTTAGTGAATACAAACTATCAACAATCAGAATTCTTGCTTTATACCTCCCAAAATGGAGAGGTAAAAGTAGATGTGCTTCTTCAAGACGAGACTGTTTGGCTCACTCAAAGAGCCATGCAAGAGTTGTTTGGTAAAGCAAAAGCGACCATTAGTGAGCATATCAGTAATGTTTTTAAAGAGGGGGAATTAGAAGAAAATTCAGTTGTTCGGAATTTCCGAACAACCAGTCAGCATGGCGCTATTGAAGGAAAAACACAAGATAAATGGCCCTAGACGCACTACAGTCAGCAGAAACCATCAATGCCCTGGAAATATTTCTGGACAAACGCAGACCACCGGAACACATCAGACACGACTTGGACCTGAGCTACAAAATCGAGAATCAGAGCATCATTATTTTTGAAATCCGCCCAAATTGGATGAATAAAGAAGAGAAAATTGAAAGCCATGTTGCAAAAACCACTTGGGTGAAAGCACAAAACATCTGGAAAATCTATTGGATGCGATCAGATTTAAAATGGCATGGTTATGATCCCGAGCCTACGGTTAAGACCATTGAGGAGTTTTTGGCCATAGTAGATGAAGATGCTTATGGGTGCTTTTGGGGATAAGTAGGCCAATTACCCGTTCGGCAAAAACTATTTTGATGAATTGCTGAAACAGCCTAGAGTATACCAAAAGTAAAGCCCACCGGTTGATGTCCTATATCCGGAACAAGCAATTACTTTTTCACTATATTACTGACTATGAACACCCTAATCAAATCGCTGAAGCTCATCAGCATCCTGGTTTTACTATCATCACATGCCTTTACTCAGGTAAGTCATGTCATCGATGAGTTCACCAACAACGCCAATTATTATACCGCTTTTAACAATGGCACGGGTAGCGCATCCACCACCATCAATACTTCCGACTTCGCCAGCGGATCGGAGAGCCTATCAATCAATTACAGTTTTGATGCTGGTACAGGTTACTTCTTTTCATCCTTCAGAAATTATTCAACTGCCACTCAGGATTATTCCTATCAAACAATCGGTTTCAGCCTCTATCACAAAGGAGGAAATGTAAATTCATCGATAGCCATCAGGCTATGGGAAGACAATAACATGAACGGAGTGTTTGATGGCACCGATGAGGTTTTTGCCTCTACTTCTGTCACCTCTGGCGAGTCCGGGTGGACACAAGACCACTTTGCAATCGGAGATTTTACATTAGTTACCGGCACCGGAAACGGGACGCTGGACCTTAACAGAATCAGAGCCTGGGATATCAAAGTACAAAATGAAACAACCACAGCTCAATCCGGAACCCTGTTGGTAGATCAATTGGTCCTGGAGTCATCCTATACATCCCCTGCCACAGGAAATAATATTTTGTCTGGTTCATTCATACAACTATGGAACTCCACCGGATGTAGTTGCGGACAATGGAGCCAAACCGAATGGAATAATGAACTTCAGGAAATGTCGGATCTTTGTATGGATAAATTTATCATCCAATACAGTGTATATGATGACCTGAGTTGGTACAGCAATTCCAGCTTGTCTTTTGTGAATTTTAAAGAAGGAGCATTGGATAAAATTATAACCGCTGCGGAGTCAGCAGGCATCCAAATCTACTTTGGTCTCTATTTTGATGAAACCTGGAACACAGCTGATAAGTCACTGGCAGCTACCTACTCAGATTTACTCACTAAACATCAGGGAGTCATTGATGAGCTCTGGACAGAATTCGGTGCCAGCTCGGCTTTCGGTGGCTGGTACATTCCACAGGAAATTAATGACCTGGAATGGCAAACCGATCCGGAGAAAACACTATTATTTGATTGGCTCAAAGATGTGTCCGATTATGCAAAAACCAAATCTTCGGCTCCGGTGATTATTGCACCTTTCTTTAATCTATGGCAACCAGCTGATGTTGTTGCAGATTGGTATGATGAATTATTCATGGTAGCCACAAATATCGATGCTATTTATCCTCAGGATGGAGTAGGTATTACTTTGAAGGATGTAGATTATCACATTCCCTTATACTTTTCGGAATTGGAATCCCTGTGTAATACACATGGTGTAGATTTTGGTGCGACTGTTGAGAGCTTTGAACAGCAAACCGGATGGCCAATAGATGGAGGATCATTCAGTGCCATCTCAGCAGATATTGATCGATTGAAGTCACAACTATGGAATGCTCAGGATGCCGGAGCCATTGACATCATCCAGTTTTCATGGTCCTATATGCAGGATGGTGTTTCAGCGAGTGCTTCCCAGTTGAATACAGACTATGCGAATTACTCCTCTGGCTCATGTACGGCCACAAGTGTTTTCGATAGTAATTCAAGCCCGCTGATTATTTACCCTAATCCTGCGACTGATGAGCTTTATGTATCGGGATGTGAAGAGGAAGTAAAAGTATATGATGTGCTTGGAGTGGACCGGACAAGTGAAGTCGATCAGAGAAAATTACAAACGGATATGTGGAATTTGGATATCACTCAATTACCCGCCAATATCTATTTGATCAGGGTAGGAGGTCAAAGCCTGGTGTTTGTAAAGAAATAGTACAGGTACAGAGTACGCAGTATTTTGCATTTTTGACCTCAATCGTTCACTCAATATTCTGATCGTTCACCTTGTATTCCCGATCGTTTACTAAGTCCTGACATACCTTTCATTTGAAAGTCGTATATATAAGTATATCACGAATAATAAATTAAGAAAGGAGTAAACAATGAAAACTATAATATTCAATAAAGTAATCTTTTAGGTCTATTTTTTGCCTACACCGGGCAGACCACAATTCATAGGTGTTTTGGGTTAATTTTTCAAACCCCTGGTTTTATGCCGGGGGTTTATTTTTTGTGCCGCCCGAGAAAATTTTCCCCGATTGTTCACCTTTTTCCTTTCAATGATAATTCAACCTGAGAACCTGGCTTTGCCAAAAGCCACCTTACCAAACAGTTAGATTTATAGACCTTAACCAAAGCTTATTTTGTTACGAATTAAGTTATTATGGCTCATAGTCTTTTGCTGGCACTATACAGTAAATGGACAAACCGGAGAATTATGTGGCAATGGTATTGACGATGACGGTGATAATCTGATCGACTGTTACGATAATGAATGCTATTCCGATCCGTCCTGTGCAGGGGACGGATGTACTGTACCTAATGTTATTCCCCCATCTGATTGCCCATCAGTAGTTAATCCTGTATTTGGCCCCTTCGATTTATTTGAAAAATGGGCAACAGCAGAAAAAATTGAAACCCGTGGTAGTGTCATAGTAGCAGATCTAGATGACGATTGTATGCCGGAGGTATTGACGAGGAATACGACCAATGGCATTTTGATTTTTAATGGCGCTACAGGTGTGCTGGAACTGCAAATTAACTTACCGGCCGAAATGTATGATTTTTATGATGCGGTAGCGGTAGCAGATGTGGATGGTGATGACTTCGGAGAAATTTTTGCTATCACAGTAGATCGCGAGCTACTCTGTTATGAGCATGATGGTACCATGAAATGGCAGTCCGGTACAGGGACGGTTGGTTATACAGAAGGTCAGGCATGGACGCCATTGGTTGCTGATTTCGACTATGATGGAATAGCGGAAGTATATTGTGGCAATCAAATATTCAATGCACTGACAGGTAATTTAATTGCTCAGGCAGGTTCAGGAGCAAGTATTGGTGGGCACAGTGAGCATGCATTTCCAATGGCGGCAGATGTACTACCCGATGCATTTTGTGCCGATTGCCAGGGACTGGAACTGGTTTGCGGGAACCAGGTTTACAGCATTGATATACCTGGCGGAACAATGACTCTGGCATCACAAACATTCACAACTCCTGAAAAGGATGGCTATACGACCATAGCTGATTGGGATGGAGATAATCAGCTGGATATTGTGGTTTCCGCTCAGCATGCCGGAAATGCAATTGTATATGTCTGGAATCCCAGGAATTATCCGGCAGCTACTTTGATGCCGGTAGCTGGAAATAACCCATTTGATATAGAACTGGATTTTACTACAACGAATACAAGTTATCGTGCCGGGCATCCTAACGTTTCTGATTATGACAATGACGGACAGGTTGAAATAGGCATAGCGGGACAACATGTATTTGGTGTGATTGATAATGACATGACAGAAGTATGGTCCACAGGCGATGTCTTTGATGATTCAGGTCTGACCACCACTACAGTTTTTGATTTTGAAGGAGATGGCATTCCCGAAGTTGTATATCGTGATGAAGATACACTTTATGTTTATGATGGAGCCAGTGGAACTGTGAGAGGAGCAATGCCTTGTTATTCCCAAACCAGGGCTGAATTGCCAACCATAGCAGATGTAGATAATGATGGTATTGCCGATATAGTTTGTGCATGTTCTGAAAACCCAACTTCTACGGTGCAGGGATATGTAAAGGTGTTTAACAGTACCAGCACTACCTGGGTTTCAACTCGCAACATTTGGAATCAGCATAGCTATTATCCGGTGGTAATTAATGACAACCTTACGATTCCGATTCAGCAACAAAATCACGCATATATTCCAAGGCAAAATGTGTTTTTATCCCAGGCTCCGGTTGTGGATTCTGCCGGTACACCCATTTTCAATACAACGTATAATCTGGGCTCTGATTTAGAATTGTGTGATCCTCCGACAACTATATTGTCATCAGGTGTAACAGATTTAACACAGTTCAATGTGAGCTGGTATAGAGATAATGTTTTAGAAGATACTAATGTGGTTGATTATACAGTGAATCAGCCCGGTACTTATATATTAGACGTTGATGGTCCGGGGGACTGTGATGATGGAGATACCATTGTCATTTCAGCCAAATCTATATCGGTTACAAATACAAGTTATTGCGGACCGGGAACACCTACTGTTTCGGCAACTCATTCGTCAGGAAATTGTCCTATTGTTTGGTATGATGCATCCACGGGTGGGTCACGTCTAGGTACAGGATGTAACTACACTTTTCCGACAGTGACTGGAGATCAGACGGTTTATGCGGAAGATACCTCATCATTTTCGCAAATGATCGCCTATTCCATTGGTGATGCGGCACTTTCATCACCATCATATCAATGGGGCAATAATAATCCTGTCAGATTGGATTTCTCTGCGGAGATTGATTTCACGCTGGACTCAGTAACTGTAGAATTTGAAAATTATTCCTGTACCGGTACCTGGACCACGGGAATTCGTTTGGCTGACATGACGGCAGGAACTAATCAGGATTTTCTTTATACACTACCTTGCGTAAGTGGTGGGCATACAGTTACAATTCCTGTGGGTTTTGTGGTGACGGATAATCATGATTATCAGCTTTCATTTCAAGGGGGAACAACAAGAAACGTTTTGACCTATAGTAATGGAGCAGATTATGCGACTGATTTAACATATCCCGGACTAGCAGATATAACAAATAATGGTGTTACCTGGGATGATGGTGTAGGTGGATATGGTGCATTCTTTGATTGGGTGGTGACCGTGGGTGATGGTTGTTCAAGGGCACCGGCTTTAGCCATTTCTGACTGTGCTCCATCGTGTACACCTCCGACTACAGCTACGCTTGCTACTTCTTCATTTTGCACCGACTCCGAAGATACGTTACGAGTTACTACTGATGCGCCTCTGGGATATCTGTATTCCTGGTATGATGGAGCCACTTTGATTTCGGGCCCAACCACAGATTTTGATTCTTTGATCATTAATAGTACAGGAAACTATAAGGTCAGAATTGCAGATCCTTCTGACCCAACAAATGGAGCTTGTTATCTGGAATCTAATGTTATTGTTCCGACAATCAACTCGGTTATTGCTGATGCCGGAGCAGATGATAGTATCTGTAATGGCCAGGCTAGTTCAACGATAACTGCTACAGGTGGGGTGAACTATTTTTGGGACAACGGACTAGGATCAGGAACAAGTCATGTGGTCAGCCCATCAAGCACAACGACCTATACTGTGATCGTTACTGATGCCAATGGTTGTACTGATGCAGATGACGTAATGATTACTGTTCATTCGTTACCTATTGTTGACGCAGGATCAGACGTTTCTATTTGCCCTTCAGGAACAACAACAATTATGGCCACAGGGGCCAACACTTACGACTGGGATAATGGCTTGGGAAACGGAGCGTCACATAATGTATCGCCAGCCAGTACAACTACATATATAGTAACCGCAACGGATGTTAATGGATGTATTGATACAGATGATGTAATTGTTTCCGTGAACTCAATTCCGGAAGCTGAGATTATCGGAGGAAATACCTTTTGTGATGATTCAACCACGACACTGTCGATGGTGGTTACCAGTCCTACGGTCAGTCCGTACAATTTTACCTATACCGGTCCGGCCGGAGGAACAGTAACTGGGAGCTCGCCTCAAGATATTGTACTTGACCCCACTCAAATTGGCACTTACACATTGACCAATATTGTAGATGCCAATGGTTGTGCTGGTACAATCACCGGGTTTCCACAAACAATTGATGTATTTCCGGAGCTGGATGTAACAGATATGGGATTCATCTGCGATAAATTTTCAGGAACCTATGAAGTGGAATTCGATATCCAGGATGGAACCGTTGGCTACACTATAAATGGCGAACAAGATGTAAATTCTGTTCAGCTAGCAGCCGGAATATTTACAAGTGCTCCAATTCCAATTGATACTATAACTCAAAACGGAAATTATGAATTCATTATATCGGATGCATCTGGCTGTAATTCCGGAATTGATACGATTTCCAGCATTTACGATTGTAGTTGTTCTATTACAGGAAATATCTCGGCTGCCGGACCTACTACTTTTTGTGATAGAGATAGTGTTGAGATTAATGTCACCATGTCTTCGGGGCTTGTCGCAGATTATCTTGTTAATTATGAATTTACACCCTTGTCAACAGGAACTCCTTTGTCGGGAACATTTAACCAGAGCGGAGACGGAAACTACTTAATGACGGTTATTACAGAATCCGGAACAGTAAGATTGACAAGTATTTCAGATAGTGATTGCAGTACAGCATTTAGCCAGGAAATCGAAATTAGCTCGAATGAACTACCGGAGGTTTTAATTAGTGGAGGATCAATTATCTGTGACAATGGTGTTGATCGGGATACGGTTTTCTTAACAGTAGTAAACCCAACGAATGGCCCATACAACTATAATTATGAAACACCATCCGGAAGCACTATAAATGTTACTTCTGGAAGTAATGGTGATGAAATTTATCTTACTGAAATTGGAACCTACAATAGCGGAGTGGTTATTGATGCAAATGGTTGCGCAGGCTTGGCCAATGTTAGCGTGACTGTATCAGGAGAAACACCACCAGCAGGAGTAGACGCAGGAAATGATTTTACATTTTGTGGAACAGATACCAATCTGAATGCTCAGCTACCACTTGTAGGTTCTGGTACCTGGTCCGCTTTCCATTCCGGAGCGGCAATTAATGACCCATCCAGTGAGACTACGTCTGTTACAATTATCGAAGGAGATACTGTCACTTTTGTTTGGACGGTCAGTAATGGCGGAAGATGTCCATCCGTGACAGATGATGTTACTGTTACAAGTATCAAAAATGCTACACCCACTGTAGCTATATCAACAACTTCAGGAAATCCGGTTTGTGAAGCAACAACAGTGGTCTTCAATGCAACATCAACCAACGGAGGAACAACGCCATCATATCTATGGACGATCGATGGTTTGCTTCAATCGGAAACAACAGACTTATTCAGCGCGAATAGCTTCACAGAAGGAAATGAAATCTGTGTTTCCGTGACTTCAGATTTGGTATGCGCAACACCTTCGACATCATTGCCTGACTGTTATACAATAAGCGTGTTGGACAGCGCAGAGGCTCAAATTCTTAATAGTGATGATATACTTTGCGAAACGTCTTTACCAATAACCTTGGCGGGGCTTGGAAGCAGTGGAACTTACAGTTGGTCAGGTCCTTTTGCTTCAGGAGAAACCTCACAAAACCTAAATGTTAATCAGGCAGGAACTTACACTTTTACTGTTGACAATGGTGTATGTCCACCGGTCACCTCAAACCCTGTAACTATTGAGGTAGAGAGTGTACCATCTCTCTTTTTAACCACTGATTTGCAAGTAGACCAGGGAGCTTCGGTTCTTTTAGAGGCAACGACAAATGGCCATTCAGTTATATGGACCGGTTCGGATATTGCTGGCCTATCCAGCACAACAATTTCTAATCCGATTTATACGCCCCAGAGCCCTACAGCAGGAGTCCAGAATTTTCAGATAACTGCTTATAGCGAATATGCATTGTGTGAGACATCTGAGGATGTTGACGTATTGGTCATTACTCCGATTACTATTCCAAATGCATTTACACCTAATGGAGATGCTGAGAATGATGAATGGAATATTCAGGGACTGGAAGCTTATGATAACGTTACTCTTACGATTTATAATCGATGGGGGAGTGTTGTTCATAAGTCGGTTGGATTATATAACCCTTGGACGGGACTAAGACAAGGAAAGCCAATGCCCGTAGCTACTTATTATTATATCTTAGAAATTCCTCAACTTGGCCAGAAGTATCACGGCTCTGTTACCCTTTTGAAGTAGAGGTTGATGATAGTTCACTTCCATATATAACCAAATAACTCTCAGCAATTCCTTTCCAGCTATACTTATCAACGACCAGTTGTCTTAAAGCATTTTGAAAACGTCTGTATTCTTCTTTGGAAGCGAATTGTCTTTTTCTGCTCAAATAGGAAGTCGTATTCCTAGCGATGTTGACTGGAGCATCCGCATCTAGTAAAACCTTACTGATTTCTACATTCCAATCCTGTAGTATATCTTCTAGTTCATCTGTAATTTCCTTGAATGCTGATTGATAACTTAATACAGGATAAACCCCGCAGGCCATCGCTTCAATGGCGACCATTCCGAATGCTTCCGGAAACACGGAGGGAGCAATCAAAACATCAGCTGCAGGAAGCAAATGAATGAGTTCTTTATGTCCTACGATGCCGGTAAATGTTATGTGATCCATTAAGTTGTGCTCCTTTGTAAGTGAAACCAATTCTTCCTGATGTTTTATTAAGAAATCACGCAATAAGGGTAGTTCTTGGTCCTCTCCGGTGAATAATTCGGGGTTTAGTTCTAATGCACTAATCAGCTTTTCAACTTCTGTATTGTCATATGAATTAATAATCAGTTCAGCGATTTCACGGAAGGGTCCAAATCCAACGAATACAAAATGTGTGTTCGGTTCACTCTTCAAGATGTATGGAACTGCGCTTAGTATTAGATGAATCCCCTTTGTCCATAAATACTTACCGATGAACAGGACAATGGGGCCATCATGGTTTTTTAGCTTGACAATTTTCTCTGCGGCATTTTGATCAATATTTCTGTAATCATATTGCTGTCTTATGTTCTGAAGACGTTCATTTAACTCCGGATTGCTAATGGTGAGTTCGGCAATTTGGGTGTTGAGTTGTTCGGACCTTCCTTCACTCGCCTGACAGAGCTCTGCAATACTTCGGCTGAAATTATCGATTTGTACAGATCGACTTTCTTCGGGAATTTCAAACCGGGTAATGTCAACTCCAGCCGGAATGATTTTTATTCTTTCTATCAAATCCTGACGCTGTTTTTCTTCCAGAAACTCTATTAACTCTTCTTCAGCATGTTTGCTGTCTACCAATAGTCTGCTGGCCGACTCTAAGCCCTTGATTGCATAATCTACAAAGCGTTCATACTTTTTCACCGTAAAGTTTAAAGCGCTTCCATGTACGGTTGCATAGTGAACAACGCCAAAAGACTTCATTGCTTTTTGAGCGATGTATGGAAACATTACGGTGTGATTAGTTTGTATCACATCGACATCAAATGAACTTAAAATAGTCTCAAGGGCATTAGTGTTTAATTGGATGTATTTTTCCAACTCTTCGTCACTGCAATCAGGAAATTCCTTTACTACAAAACCATCGTAGTGGTCATAGACATAAACAGGTAATAGTCCATCAATGTCAGGAATGAAACATGAACAAGGTCCGGGGAAAGGGCTGTCCTTTTCTGATTTCATGGAAATTTTGGTGTTTTCGGCACCAAACTCATATAGAGTTGTGACAAAGTCTATGTCCATTGGTCTGGGTTCTTGGCAAACCAGATACACATTGTGACCTACCTTGCACCACTCGCGCACAAGATTGTTTACATAAAGATTGCTACCTGTGCCTGTGAGTAGATAACCGTGGGTAATGATTATGTTCATATGAGATGGATTATACCAATAGTACGGTGTGCGTTTAATAAGGATTTCGTATCGTTTATCATTTTTTGTTCATCACTTGCTAACTCTCTATTTCACAGTTGAATGTAGCGAGCTACCTTTACATCATAATATCAGAGACGCTGATAACATTTTTTAAGATTTTGTGTTCATGGCCTATTTTTTACCAGCTTCAGAGCTGGTAGGTCTATTTTTTAAACTGATAACACTTGTTTTTACTAAGTCATAAGCCCCGATCCCTGGTTAAGGTTGGGGCTTTTTTTGTGTCCCATCAAAAACCAAAGTCCTCTATTTTATCATTATGAGAAGCAAATCGTTTACTAAGGAATTTGCATCGTTCACACAATATGAAGCTGCGCAGCCTAAAACCGTTCATCTTCACAGGAACTACAGGCGTATATTAGAGTATATACAATTTTAGAAATCATGATAAACGTAATATTCAACAAGATAATTTTTTAATAGAGCATGTACCCGGTGTGGTTCCTTGGCGGAAGCACATTTTTGACTGGGGTTATGAAGTAAGACTTTATAATGATACACGCTCAACTGAGGTTCCCCCCCAAGCGATTGGGGGGTTTTTTATTTCTTTCAATTCAAACCCGATCCTATTTATTGAATGAGAAATGTATGGGATGTGCTTAAAAACCCTAAATATTAATTAGTAACCGGTCGGTAGACCTTAATACTCCCTTTAATGATATTATCAAAATTGAGCTCGGTTATAGCGACTCTTTTTCCGGAAAAACCATTATTCTGATGGGCAATTTTGTAGCTATTGTTACCAAGGGATTCGGTGATGATGGCAGTATGATGAGGGTACGATTCGACAAAGGTGGAATTACCTTTTTTATACTTTACTTTTACATTTGAGAATTGAATAATATCACCAGCAAGGGCCTTTGTCTTCTTATGATTAATCAATTGACCGTATTTATATGCACCATCCCAGGAAGCTCCTGCATACTCCAAAGCTCTGTTGGCTAGGTCCCAGCATTCACCCCGATCGACTTTTTTGCCAATTACAGACTTTGTGTATTCAAGGACTTTTTGATTAGCTGATGGAAGTTGTTGTAATGGTTTACAACCGATAAAGAGAAAGCCAGCTAAAGAGAGTGTAAAAAGTAAATTCTTCATGTTGATTATACTAACGAAGAACGTGCCAATAATGATTTAGAATTTTGTGATTTTAAATTCAACCCTTCGGTTGAGCTTACGTGTTTCCTCGCTGGCATTGCTTGCTATTGGCCTGGTATCACCATATCCCTTGCCTTTAATTCTCGATTTTTTTATCCCGTGGTCGATCAAATACTGCTTAACAGAGTTAACACGATTTTGAGAGAGCAACATACTGGTATGATGAGTGGCTGTGTTATCGGTATGTCCACTAATTTCTATCTTCATGTCAGGATGAGTATTCATCAACTCTATTAATTCATTTAAATCATCATATGATTCTGATAGCAGGATGTGGCTGTTCTTGCGAAACATGATATTCTTTAACGGTATTTGTGCATTGAGTTCGAGTTCCTTCAAATCGTAAGTCTTTTCAAGCATATTATCGTAATTATGGGCTTCCGCTGCTACATCGAGTTGATCGATATATGTAAAATATTCCGGGTTAATAATTTGAACCTCATAACGACTTTTTGCTACCGGAAATTCACATCTTCCCATTGCAGTTGCCTCTTCGTAATAACTATTGCCATGCTCATCGGTGAGTTTTACTCTTCCTGAGATTGGTTCTTTGGTAATATGATCTCTTAGGTGGAAAACAAGTTTCTGTTGGCCATCATGATAATCTGGATGCTTGTCAACCATTGATTCCTCGTTGTTACATGGCTTTACGTGCGGATCTTTGTGAGTAAACCTCCAAAAACCAATTTCGTTGGGTTTGTCATTGGTTCCCCAGATACCATTCATTGCATTTCCCTCTTTATTTAAGACTAATGTAGCCCAACCCTCTTCCTGAGCTTCAGACCAATTAAATGAATATATTCTTCTTGTTCTGGAAGTATTGACAATGGATCCTTCGTTAAACTTATAACAACCATACAATAATCCATGTTTGTTCTCCTTCATATAGACCGATCCCCAGTTTGTATGCCAGGATCCATTAATGGATTTTGCTTCAATTTTTTCCTGATAATAACGGCCCATGGCTTGTATGTCCATTAATTCCGTGTATTCGGGATTGCCATAATTGGAATGAATCTGTACCATTATCCAGCGGGCTTTCCTTTGTTTTATAGGTATTGAAGTGGTAGTATGTTCTTTCAAAACGTAGTCACCTACTTTTTTGTAAGTCGCATAGGCACTTTCATTACTAAAGGCAATGGTCACCTCTTTGGCATTGAGTCCGGGATATTCTGTATTGGTGGAATTCTTGAAAATCAACTCATCTATTACATAATCTTCAGAGAGCTCGAAAATAAAAGTTAATTCTGCTTTTACTCCACGGGGGCTACACCAGCCTGTGGTATCGATTTCATCAATTATCGCTGGGGGAGTCCAATTTTTTATAACAGAGGAGCGAGCTTCATTTTTTATGAAACTTGGTGGGGCCGAAATAATCGTACATCCATTGCGCAATGAGAGCGCATTGGTCCTTGAATCTTGTGCGTAGCACAAAGACCCGATAGCTGATATAATAAAAAAAGTTAAATGCTTTACCATTTTTACCCCTTGATGGTATTAGCCATAACTACTAATCTACCCAGTAAAATTGTCAATAGAAAATCGTAACTGCCTGATTATTAAAAAATAAACGCAATACCTAGGCGGAATAGGAAATTCTCGTAATTAATTCTACGACTATTTCTGTAAAGCGGTTGCGATTCTTACAGGTGCTATAATTCGAGGATAACGATTTCGACTCTTCTGTTCTTTCGTCTTAATTCAGGGTCCCGGTTATCCGCAATTGGTCGCGTTCCTCCATATCCTATTCCATCGATTCGCTTGGGCTTTATCCCTTTCTCGATCAGGTAATCCCTGACAGATTCAACTCGTTGCTCTGACAGAATTTTGTTTAGTCTTGAGCTTCCCTGATTATCCGTATGACCTTCGACCCTTATTTTCATATTGGGATGTTCATTCAGTAAGTCTACAAGATGATTCAGCTCTGGGTATGATTCTTCAAGAAGGGTATATTTTCCTCTTTGAAACTCAATGTTTTCAAGTTGAAAGCTGTCACCTACTTTAAGTGAGTTCATCGTATATCTGGCCTTCCATATCGGAAGTTGATTACTTTCGGTAGGGTTAATCTTAATGTAGTTTAATTTCTCCGATACCTTAAGGAAACCCTCCTTTTGAATCGTCAAGGAGTATTCGTTCTCATCAATGGTCAGTTTAATTTTTCCTTCATTGTCTGTTGTTTCAGTATAAGAAGTGTTACCATCGGAACTGAGCAAGGCCACAGTAGCTCCTGCAATTGGTTCATCAGAATCTTTGTCCCTTAATTGTAAGTCCAAAAAGAACTGTGATTTTAAGGGTGGCTCATTAATTACGGTGTCCGTGGTGATGCTGTCTTTTTCGACTTCTATGGCACAACTCTTGGGGATATTACTGGTTTTTACAAAGTCCCAAATACCAAAAATTGGTTTTCCATTACTTTTCCAATTGTCCTTACCCCACAATCCACAAATCCGTGTTTCCCCTTGACATATGGCAAGTTGAGCCCAGCCTTTATTGGAGATGCTTTTTTCTTCCCAAACGAAGTCAAGTTTACGTCCATGTTTAATGTTTCCCTCAACAATTTCTCCATCTTCAAATTCATAACATCCAACATACTTATTGTTTTGCACTCTTATCAATGATACCCAACCCCAATTGGATTGCCAGGTGCCTTCAACATTACGATTATCAGAGTAAACTTTAGTGTAGCTTCCCATCGCCTGAAAACTTCTGAGCTGTACGAGCTCTTTGTGACCATGATTGCTGAGTATGATGAGTTTGACCCAACGGACTTTATGATCGTCAAAACGTATAGAATTACTTTCATTTGCATTGAGCTTAATGTCGAGGACCTCCTCAAAACCATCCTCAGCACTAGTAGTTGAAAATTCTACTTTAACTCTTTTGGCGCTTGCCCCTTCTTCGTATTCTTCGGATTTATTATTGAAATACAGGCTTTGAACCTGGAATTCGTCTGCTAGTTCAAATACAAACACATATGGATACTTTGAATCCTCAGAAGAGCTCCATAAGGTGTTCTGCCGTTGATCAAGCAGGGCTTCAGGAGTGTAATTCGAAATATCTTCGTGTTTCTTCGGATTGTATCTCTTCGATTTAGGTGCTTCTATGATTCTGCAACCATTTCCCAGATAAAGCCCGTTGATGAAGCTTTCCTGTGCCAACGAAAGTTGACAGCACAACAATAGTAGTATGATATTTATTTTATGTCTCACTCAACACAATTTTGAGCTTCTACTTTGGCCTCTTTTTTTTCTTCCTCGGTCATTTTCTCATGCGCGTTGTGGCATTTTTTCAATTCAATAATTCTAGGATCATCGGGCTCAGTAGGTTTGTTTTCACTTTTCTGAATTTCTTCAACAAGCTTCTTGCACTCACAAACTGTGGGCTCATCAGAACAACCAAAAACAACTATGGACAAAAGTAGCAATATTCGTGCCTTCATCATGCAATTTATATCGATAGGGCCGGTAATTTATAAAAAATGAGGATATTATCAGTAAAGTAAAAACCTAATATCGTACACATTCGTAAATTGTATACAACTTTAATGATATCACTATGAGTGCAAAGCCCAGCAAAGAAGTCAAATTAGAACATTTTAAGAATCTTGTTGCCGTTGCCTATGCGGACGGTTATTTAGATGAGGACGAAGAAGATTTCTTATATGATAAAGCAGATGAAATTGGTTTGCCATATGATGAAGTGGAAGCGATCATAAAACAAGCTGATAAACTTCAGTTTATGGTACCCATGAATATGCAGGACAGAGAAGATCAGTTAGCTGATATTGTGTATATGTCCATGATTGATGGTGAACTTCATGATAAGGAATACGAACTATGTCTGAGTATCGCACATAAACTTGGCTTTCAACAAAAGGATTTGGATGAAGCGATTGATCTAACCAAGAAATTGTGGGAACAATAAAAAAATTTGGTAGCTACCGGTTACCTGTTATTAGTTAGTTGTATATATAAGTACATAACACAACCAGATTAACATTTAACACAATTTTCTAATAACACACAACATTAAAAAAAGGTCCTTTATGAGGGCCTTTTTTGTTTGTATCCCTTCGCTCTCCTGATATTACCATATATTTTCAAATCTTTTCTACACAATTTCTATATTTGACGATCAATGTATTGTCATGTTTCTACGGAAGTACACAAAGTTTGTCGTTTATGTAATTACAATACTTTCAGCAACGCTGATAAGTGAGTGGTTAATCACTTTATTGGAGGGTGTTGCCTTGGGCTATTTATATGTGGCTTTGAGGATGGCCGTCTTTGTATTGGTATATTTTCCACTGTTGACATTTTTTGAGGGTTACATAAAGAAAGTTACTCAGCGTTATGCCCGTGAGAGCAAAAAGGCAGCCAAGAGCAGTTTCTTTGGTCTTACTATAGGGTTTGTCTTGGCTTTGTTCATTCTATTTGCTTTATACGCAATGGTATTGATTGATAAGAATGTCTTTGTTGACATAAAGAATTGGTTTACTAATCTGTTTTAAAAAAATAATCGTGAAGAATAAGTCTGTTATCATAAATGCAGTATTGGCTATAGGTTTGATTGTACTCTATATCCTTCATTTTACCAGTAGTCCGAAATCTGCAGTTGTAGAAGAAGAGGAAATAATCGAAGATACACTCCAGGTAGTAGAAGAGGCTGATTCTTCTCTTCTTGACACGGTCCCATCAAAAGAATTAAACTTTCCAATCGCCTATGTAAATATGGATCGACTGAACGAAGAGTATAATTATATCCTGGATGGTAGAAAAAGAATACAGTCTCGCGAAGCTTCATATAAAAGGCAACTTGCTTCTATTCAGGAAGAAAGCTACAAATTACAGGAAGAGTATCAGCAAATTATGGTTCAGTTTCAAAGTGGAAAACTAACGGAAGACGCTGCGAAAGCTTTGATTGCGGATTTGGAGAAAAGGCAAGAGAAGAACATGAGAAAAGCCCAAAACACTGAAGAAAGCATAGCTAAGGAAAGTCAGAATTTCTTGATTCAGGCTCAGGATAATATTCGAAGCTTTTTGGAGAAGAACAGAGATGAGTTCAAGTACTCTTACGTGTTCACTTATGGTATGGGATCCAATTTACTTTTTGCAAATGACAGCCTGGACATTACCAATGATTTGTTGGAGGCCCTGAACAAGGACTACGCTGAAACCAAGAAGAAAAAGTAATTACAGTTAAGTACAGATCGTCATCCTACTTTTGCATAGTCGTACAACTCCTTATATCCGGTGCCGTCATAGCAGTTGCACTTAATAATATCACTGAATACCGAGGGCTTAAATAGTGGCTTGCCGGTAAGCATTCTGGCACACTCCTGAATTCCCTCAATAAGGGACGGGTGTGGATGTATTAGTTCGGCAAGTTCTTCAATGCCGATTCCCAGATTAATCATTAATGCTACGGCTTGGATTGCACTTGAAGCCTGAACCCCCAATGCTCTCATACCCAACAACTTCATTTCATCGTCATTGGTGACAAGCAATTTGAAGAACCCTTGTTTACTACGCATGGCAATAGCACGCGGGATACACGAGAAGTCAATACAGGCTACTTTGTAAGGGATACCTTTTTGTTGGCATTGCTGCTCGTTCATACCCACTCCAGCGACAAGCGGGTTTAAGAACATAATTGTCGAAATGTTGTCGTAACTAATTTCTCCTTTCGCGATACCATAAATTTTTTCAATAGCATGTCGGCCTTCAAGTTCTCCAACGTTGACCAGCGCAATATCCGCAGTGACATCCCCAACCGCATAAATGTTAGGCACGCTTGTTTGTGTATCGTGGTCCTTGATCATTCCGCGTTCATTCAGCTCCACTCCAACTTCTTCCAGCCCTAGATTTTCGGTATTGGGCACACGTCCAACAGAGACAAGAGCTTTTTCAACCCGGAACAACTTGTTACTTCCTTGCTTGTAAGACAGTTCATATTCAACCACTCCATCAACTACTTCCATTCTTTCCAGCTTGGAATTACGGTGTATATGAGTACCGTTTAACTCAAGGTTTTTTTCAACCATGGCAACAAGGTCAGCATCTTCAAAAGGGAGGATTCGTTCTGCTTTGTCGATGATATTGACCTGCGTCTTACCAAAGTTCGAGAAAATGGTTGCGTACTCACAACCAATAACTCCTGCCCCAAGAACAACCATGCTCTTTGGTAGTTTGTTAAAGTTATGGACCGTGTCGGAGGTGACAATAATATCACCGTCAATCGGTATGTTGGGTAGGTGTCTTGGTCGGCTTCCTGTGGCGATAATCACATTTTCAGCCCACACTACGCTTTTTTTCCCGCTCTTATCAGTAATTTCAATCTCGTTTTTGGACAGTAGTTTACCTCTGCCCTCAAGGTGATCAAATTGGTTCCCATAAGCCTCACTGCTCAATAGCTCAACGTGTTTTTCCAACTGAAACTTTCTTTCAGCTACTGCAGCGTTCAATTCGTTTACAACTTCTTTATAGTCAAATGTGAAGGTGTTACCGGAAAAGGAAAGAGATTTTTTACGGGTTGTGGCAACATCTTTTGAAAGTTCCCACATCGCTTTGGATGATAGTGCACCATTGTAAAGCCCGGCTCCACCCAACTTATCTTTTTCGATCAGGCAAATCTTTTTACCAAGATCAATTGCTCTCATTGCCGCAGCATAACCAGAGGGACCACCACCAATAATGCATATATCATACTTTTCCATAAACCAACTTTTATACCTTTAAGCGAATGTAATAAATATACGATTCATTGAAAAGAAGGATGTCACTTCGGAACAGTCTGATAAAAAAACCCGCCAGGGATATATTTCTCTGGCGGGTTGGTCTCAGTATCTAATCTTAACTTAGTAAATCACCACTCGCTGTGTGGCAGCGCCTTGTTCCGTGGTAACCTGGAACAGGTAGACCCCTGAAACTAATTGTGATATATCAACAAAATTTTTACCTGGCACTAAGGTGTAGGATTCTGTATCAGTTCCAGTTATGGATTGAATGTTTAAGATGCCAGCTGCATCTGGTAATACAATACAAATTGACTCGTCTGCAGGATTGGGAAATACCTTGAAGTCTACTACCTGTATCGCACCTGAAACCCCGGTGACAATTGTTTCTGAACAAGGGTCGAAATCAAAGTCACCGATTCTTATTGAGTCCAGAGTTATAGATTCTGTACCCATACTATTCGGATTAATCGATATACTGATTTCAGATATCGAATCCATTGTGGCTCCTGAGGTACTGAAATCAAACTCATACCACTGCATGCCAGACAAAGTGATTTTTTGGGCAAAATCAAAGCCGTCAATAAATGTATCGGAGAGACCATTCTTTAGATCCACCCGGATCGTATCATCAATTGTTCCTGAAGCTCTGATCCATACTTTTGGCTCGGAGGTAATATCTGGATAAGTATGTCCTGTGGTACCATAGGGTTGAAAACCAATTCCTGAGCTTGCGTCAGCTCCCGGCCCGATATCAACTTGGTAAGTCTGGCTGATCTGAGTTGCGGTGATATTGCTACCATCATGAACAAAATTATAAAACCCGACTGCCTGGGAAAGGTCAGTTTCATAGCTAATGGATTCCACATCAACTACAGGGCTAGGATTAATGTTATTGTCACCAATTATTATAGAATCAACAAAGAATTGTTTTGTCTCACCACTGGTTTGCGGATTGACAGTTACAAAGGCTTCAACAATTTGATTGAGCGGATTCGAACCTAAACTGGCCGTAAAGTCAAATTCATACCACTGATAGTCGTCACATAATATTGGCTGCATATAATTCCAGCCATCAACAAACGTATATGTTGGGTCGTTCTTCAAGTCCAGCTTAATGGTGTCACCAACTGTTCCCTTCATTTTAATGTATACAACTGGATTTGAAGAGATATCGATGTTAGCAGGATTACCCGTAGCTCCTTTATCATAAGGTGCAATTCCAAGGCCTTCCCAGTTGAGAGCACTTGCACCAACATCAACTTGTAGTTCGGTGCCTAGGTTCGTCACGGTTACATCACCAGGGTCCGGCCCATAGACATAAGAAGTACCATCATCCATACTGTTAGTAAACCCGGTAGGATCAGTAGAACTTGGGTGAAGTTGTGCGAATCCGGCACTATAGCTTATGGTTAGAATAATTAGTAATAACTTTTTCATATGACTGGTTTTAGTTTTCTGAAATAACAATCGGTTCGGATGTCTTTTCGAATTCATAAACATCCCGCTGCACTATTCTGTAGTACCTTTTTTCCTTTTTCTTGTTTTTAACTTTTTTGTTGTAGTCGACTTTCCCGTCCCCCATTGACTTGATGAGCTTAGCTTTTTGATAATTCTTTTGGTCTGTTGAGTATTCGATGATAAAGTTTTTGAGAATCAGAGGATCTTCAGCATTCCAACTAAGAACATCTCGTTTGCCTTTTCTTATGATACTTAGCTCGAGATTCTCCTGTTTTAATTTCAGGCAAGGACATGGGCCAGGTTCAACCCAGTCCGGATTCGCTTCTTTAAAGTTTTTGAGCACGTCTCTAAAATCTTTCCAACCGCCTATTCCATCGTATCCATTAAACGACCAGTACATTATACCGGCATAACCGTTTCTCTTAGCTAATTGTATAACCTCATCTACTTTGTGGATTTTTGCTTTTGCAGTATCAGCAGGTGTTTCACCGATAATTATAGGTTTGTCAATTTTGTAGTAATTGACATCTTTTGTAGTGTCATAGAGGTCAGCGCCCAATGGTACCATGTAGTCATAGTAGTGTACCTGATAGAAATCCAGATAGGCCCCATCCATATTATTTGTTGCGCTCTGCAGGGCCTTGTCGCTCCATAAATTTTGCGCTGCAGGGTAGACATCAGAATTCCAGCGAATGGAAGCGGAGCCTGTAGTTATTTTTTTATTTGATCGTTTATGAACTTCTGCGGCCATCCACCCGGTAAGTTTTTGCATACGTTCTATAGGCACAACATAGTCCGATCGGTACTCCCAGAGGGTGTCGTTCAGGTGATCTCTTTCGAGTGCCCACTCCGGTTCATTACATACTTCCCAGGCAAACAAGTTACATTGATCCTTGTATCGCTCAACTATTGGAATCCATACGTTATCGATGTAGCTCTTCATTTTGGCATCTTCCAATAGCAGGTCTTCATGGTGTCCAGCAAATGGACCGGCTGATTCAGTAAAGTCTTTACACATATCAAAAGACCACATACATGGCATAATCATCACATTATGTCTTTTGGCTCTACGGAAGCAGTCATCCATATCAATAAAAAAATCGGTGTCTAGTCCGGTTGCATATCCGTTTTTATCAAACTCCGGGCTGGACCTGCCATCGCAATGAATCCACAGTCTGACCACATTTACGCCATAGTCTTCGCATTCCGTAAAGAAATTTTCAAACCAAGTTGTATCGTACATGGTGCCCCAAAGTAAATGATTGCCGAAATCACCACCGAATTTGTTCCAGGCTACATTGAGTCCGTTCACCCAATACTTCTCACCTTCGTATTCGATTAGTTTGCTTTGCTGGGCTATTGCGCCTTGTAACAGAAAGCTATTGAATAATATAAAAAAGAAGGCTTTTCGCATGAATCAGAGTCAACTAAATAGATAAGGTTCTTACAAATATATTTGAAAAAAGGGCTCTGCAAAGACGTGTCCCTCAAATTACGCCTTAACGCGGATATTCAATACGCAAAAAGGCGTATTCTTAAAATGAACATTTGGAAAGGATTCAGGCAGCACATACATTTGGCTATTAACCTCGACAAAAACGCCTAATTACTCCTTACTTGAGATACTTCGTATTCATATTAGCTTTTATGGGTTTGTCAGTTTTTCTGCCAGCTCAGGACTGCAATATGTTATACAACGGCAATTTCTCTGATAAGTTGGAGGCGTGGACCCTATACAAAATGGAGGGTGGCTATGGTAGGGCAAAAATAGCGGAAGACAGCTCGGTAAGAATAGAAATGGTTCGGGTAGGAAAAAGACCCTGGGCTGTTCAATTTACCCAGTGGGATTTGATTTTCGAGAAAGGAAAATCATACCGAATTACTACTGTCATGAAGGCAGACTCTAATCGTACAGTCATGTTAAAGACTGGTCAGAATGATGGTCCGTGGAATACTTTTTGGACTGCCGACCTTGAACTAACCACCGAGTACCAAACTTTTACCACTGATTTTATGATGAATGATCCAACTGATTCCAGTGGTAGAATTGAAATTAATGTTGGCAATATTATGACTCCTGTAAATATTAAGAGTGTAAAGATAGAAGCACTCAACTGTATATCAGGAAGCGAACAAAAAAGGATAATACCCCGTGCAGTAGTACAGGTGCCTGGTGAAGAGAAGGTTGCTCAGATACCACCAAAAGTCATTATGAAACCGGGGTTTACTAACATGACAGTGTCGGGTTATGTGAGGTCTTTTAATGTATACAGAGAACTGAGCGAGTCATATGATGGGGCTCCGTATGCACCAAAAACATTTATAATCAACGGAGTGGCAGCTGATAATCCACCCACAAGTGGTTTTGCAACGGGTTACCGTGAGCCTCTTATGATGCTTGAGTTTTTGGGAAAGCCTACCGGGAACACGTTTTATAAGTTTGACTTTATTCTGGATAACCAGCTCATTGGAGACTTTCAGGATACCACGAATAAGAGGATCGAGACCTACCGATATCTAAATCTTGAGGGTGGCATTAACAGTGACATTGGTAATTTTACCGCCAGGCTTGGGGGAGTAAGCTTTTTCAACCTAACCCCGTTTACTCTCTGGAGATTCCAGTTCAGGGATGATATGTTTGAGCGCTATCCGTGGGAATGGTCAACAGAGTCCTATGACAGATACACACAATACTATAATGACCTCAGCATTGGTCGAGATAATCGATTTGGAAGTGCTGCGATTCAGGGTTTGATATTGGAAGGGGAGCAGTTGCCATTAGGATTCGGTGCAAAGTTGATTTATGGCAAAACAAATGGTTCGAATAACGGTTTTCAAAGTTTCCTCAGCAATAACTTTAAGTACATAAGTGCAGGCCAATTATCAAAACGAGTTGGCAGGCATAGCATTTCAGCAAATTATTATCAGCAAAAGGGTTTTGTAACTAATGCCGTTGGAATTGATGATACCGAACTACAGGAATTAGAACAAATCATCACATCGGAAATCACTCTGAATTTTAAGAAATCACTCAAAGTAACTTCAGAATTGGGGATAGGTACCTATACCAACACCGAAGTACTAGAAAATAATTGGTCCCCCGCCATTATCACCAAGGCTCAATTTGACCCAAGATTAACTAAAGTCCCAATAAGTATTGAGGGATACTATATTGGTGAACAAGTACTTAACCAGAACAGTGTTTTTGTTAATTCCATAAATGCCGGAGCCGAGTACGGACAAACCCAACAGTATAACACCTGGGTATTTCAGTCTCCAGTATTGGAGATCGGTCAGGTTGCAAACAATCGGGCTGGCGTTACAGTGGCAACAAACAAAACTTTCGGAAATTTCAAGGTTGGTTTAGGTTTGGCTGCCGCACAAGAGCTTACCAATTTGTTCAATACTATTACCTATCAACATAGGCTGGCGGCATTGGAAAGGTCCAGATTTATTTTCTATCAGAATCAAATTGGTCCTTATGGAAGAATCATGAATCAATGGAGGAGGAGCTGGGATCAAATTGCCATTGTCGACACCAGCAATGTAAATTACAAGAAGGGGTTTACAACAATGGACCTGGACCTTAAATATAAGACCAAGCTATTTAAAAGAGGGCTGATAATCGGTAATTACATGAATTACAACTCAGTGCAAACTGGGTTTAGCCCGATTGTAAAATTCGATCAGTCTGCCTTCTTAAGATTATTCTACGAGGAGTTTCAGGTATTCTATAATGTTACGGATAAAACAACACTTGTAGGTCAAGTGGCTTTTGAAAGAGCGGTTGCGAATGATAAAACAGAAACAGCATCAAACGGTAAAAATGTTGATCAAATAGGAAAAAGCTTCGGCATTGGTGTTGATTATGATTTTGATGAAAGAGCCGGACTATATATAAGACAAAAATGGTATAGCCATGAAGACAGGAATTTTGTTCTTGACCGCTTCAAAGGGTTCGAATCTACAATTGAACTGAAAGTATTCTTCTGATGATAGTATTACGAAAAATAGGATTAAGTCTGATGATGTTTATCTCTTTAGTGGAGGCTCATGGTCAGCATACGGTTTTTTATTCAGGCTTAGGCCGGGCAGAAATCAGCAAGGATGTGATGAATGAAGAAGCAGAGTTTTTGAAGGATGACTCTACTTCTGATAAACGAGATTTGAATGGTCGATTCATCTTTGATCTTGGCGTAAATGTAGAACCCAATGACAAACTAAGAGCTTTAGCATTATTGAGGGTAACAAACGAGTTTGGTGGATTTTATAGCCAGGGAAGTGCTCTTGAGTTTCGTCAAATAAAGATTGAAGGATTGATTGGAGATAAAGTTAATTATCAGATCGGTGATATTGACCTTAAGCTTACGGAGTATACATTGATTAATAATCAAGAGATTTACAATGAGTTCGAGTCTGATATCTTTAGTATAAGAAGGGAGGTGACCAGTTATGAGAATTTTAACGTAGATGATTACTGGAGGCTACAAGGTCTTCAAACAAATGGAACCCTATTATTCGACAGAGTATTGCAATCGGCTGATTTGAATGTTTTTGGAACCCGGATTCGAAAAAATGACTATTCAACTACACCGGATAGAATTATGGGAGGTGGAAGTATTAATCTTAAACAAAGTGATAGAATAGAAATTGGCGGAAATTTACTGGCAATATCTGATGTCGTAGGTACAGTTCCGGATACAACTGTTGATTATTCTAATACCGTGCTGACCGGAGATTATAGAGTTGGTGTTATTTCCAAGGAGAATATTGGTCTTGATTTGGTCGGTGAAGTAGGTATTGGTTACTATGATTATCACAAGATTGCTGCTGACCAGCGACAAAGAAGTGATGATTATTTCTACGACCTGGGACTTAAGGGAAAATACAAAGATTTCAATTTCAGTGCTGATTATCGATACGTAGGACCCAGGTACTACAGCCCTGGCGCACAAACGATGAGATTAGATAATAGCTTGTCACCCTCTTTGTTTCCAACGGGGTTAGGTGGCGCAACAAACAGAGCTGTTGGACTGTATGATCGTTTTGCCGATCTGAACCTATATAATCAGTCAATTAGTCCTACTTTGATGACAATAGCTTCTCAATACAATAACGTTACACCATATGGTAAAGCGACTCCAAACCGTCAGGGATTGACAGTTAATGTAAGTAAAGGAAACAGGGATTCAACTTATTATGCTGCTCTTACTTCAAATATTCTTACCGAAGCGATTGGTGTAGGTCAACAGGAGAAGAGGAATTTCTTTGCGCTCTATGGAGGAACAAAGGTTGCTTTAAACAAGCTAATAGGAACGGATCAGAACTTCGATGTGAAACTTGGCTTTAAAATGGAAAGTACAACTAGGGCGGGGGCCGCAGAAGTGGACCTGAATAGTTTTTTGTTTGATGCAGGCGTAAGCTATGAGTTGGTTAACAAGCTTGACCTGGTCGTTGGCTACAAATCTCTCAAAGCGAGTGGAAGAGAATTTAGTTCAGAATGGAATGATTTTAATGAAATCCAGGTATATGGAGTAAATGACCTTGACATATCGGAGACTATAATGGGCGTTGGCTTAAGATATAGATTCAGCAAGTATAATTTCTTTACCATTAATGCTAATCGTATATCTGTCAAAGATAATGAGGTGCCAGACATGACTTATGACTTTGGACAAGTCTATTGCAACTATACTTTAGTGTTGTAAAGAATATGAGAATAAGGAATTTACATATCACTTGTTTATTTGTACTACTGATTACTACCCTAGGTTGCAAGAAGGAGGATGAAGCATTTCTGGGCCCGGAGCTCGGTGCGGCAAGTGATTCATTTTCTATAACAACTGCCTTTAGTGCTGACCAAACTACAGTGGATTTCACAACCGATGTAGTCAGGTTTTGGGCGGTATTCAATGAAAAAGTTACCTGGACCATCACGATAACAGGGGATGATTCCGGAGCAGAGTATATGCTCAGTGGAACAGGAACTGAAATTGATTCGGCCCTCGTGCAGTGGGATGGAAGTACCGAGAACCAAATCCTATTTCGGAACGAGAGCTGTACGGCAGTACTTACTGTTCTTGCTTCTGATTCAATCTGGTCTCTTCCGATTAATATTATCGAAAGAAAAGAATACGGAACCCTTTGGCAGGATTTTGAAGATCCGTTACCAGGCACATGGTATCCAGCCAGTTCCGATGTAGGAGATGTAATGAATACCGGGATCGAAACGTTTCCTACACCAGACGGAACGTCCGTTTTTGCCCTGTCGGGAACTGATAATAACGAAAGCTATTATATAGGAAATGTAGGCGAAAATTTACAGACGACTGGTTCCCCATTTAATACAGGTACAACCGATCCAGATGAATTATATTTCAACGTTTTCATATATGGCTATGGGGCTTCCAATAAAGCTAAACTTGAGTTTCAGTTTACGGAAGATGACAATGGAGATGGCTTTCCTGGTTGGTCAACGGAGGATAATTATATACTCACATTTGAAGCGGATCAATTAACCTATGAAGGATGGAAATTACACTCCATCAGGTACTCTGATATAGTTAATCAGTATACCGTTGGAAATCAGATACAACAACCAGATAAGATTATCGCACTAGCTATCCTATTAACTTCGGTACCTCAGGGTAATACGGTGTCTGCAAAAATTGATCACCCTGTTTTTACGGTAGGTGAACCCTTATTTGGATTTCAATGAAACTTTCAAAACTCTATATCGCAATCTGGTCAACTGCAGCAATTATTTCCGGTTGTGTCACCTGGCAGCCTACAGCCCTGAGTCCAGTGTTGCCCACCGATCATATTGATTCTACGGAATTAAAAAAAATCGTTAGAATTCCTGTATTAGAGAATAACGGAGGGGTCATAGATGATTTTGAAAAAGATATGCGAGGTTGGAAGGTGACGCACCCGAATGCAATGAGTATTGAAAGAATTGAGGGCAATATGGTGCTAACTGCCGATGGAGTGGGCCCCAATTGGGAGTACCTCATTAGAACATTTAAACCATTAGATTTTTCAGAGGCTAATACAGTGGTGGTACGGGCAAAGATTGATGGTTGGAAAATCCCTTATATAAGAATGGATTTGAAAGATAAAAATGGGGTGCAAACCAATGCTAAATTAACAATATGCAAATTAGCCCCAAGAACAGATTACCAGGACTATATTTTTAGATTTAAAGACAAGTTTAATCAGAACTGGCCCTATAAAGCCACGGTAGACTCGACCCAAATATCTCAAATTCAGATTGCCATCAATGAAGGTTCCATTCCATACACAGGTACTATTTATATTGATGAAGTACGAGTAATCAGAGAAGAGTGGTGATCAAGTAATCCAGGGTTAAGAATAAAAAAACCCCGGACATGAAATATCCAGGGTGATCTATATGAACACGGACCGCTCAGTAGAGCGAACCAACTCTTATCGTGCTACGACCATACGCTTTACTACTTTCTTAGTTTCATGTGCTTCAAGAAGATGCTCTATATATAAGTTGACATCTCCATTTTGCATTGCAGCCTTGGCCTTATTTTTAAGTACTAAATACTTTCTTAAAAATTTCGGGAATAATCTTTTTCCTGGTCTCATAATCTTAAAAAATTTAGGTTTCTAATTCTATTAACGATTACATAATTCAAAAATTGTAATCAGTTACAATGAGGAGGAATCCAAGATCGTGCCAAAAAACGAGTTTGTGTTACAAATAACTGATTATCAATGTGATATATCTTTGTTTCTAACAATAGTACAAACCCAACACTTTTCAAGAATAGTTAAATGGAGGATAATTGATTATTTTAATCAATGGATGAATATAAATGCTGATATACTAAAGGGTATTTTAAATGCAATGAGTGAAGCGGTGGTGCTCCTCGACCCTGACGGATATGTAAAATACTTTAATAAAGAGGCATTAAAAATATTAGGTGATGGTACCAGATATGATGTTGAAATTGCATCGATTTTTCAGCCAGAAGACCCAAAGACCGGAACAAAAATTCTGAGTAATTCCGGGGAAGGAATTATAAGGAACAAAACGGGTAAGCTATACATTGAATTCGAACAAAGTTCTTTTGAGGTTGAATCGGATGTTTATCAGCTTCTTAAGCTGAAGGATATCACAATGAGAAAATCAATTGAGCTTCAGCTTGAGGAAAGTGAACAAATGTTGATGCAAATAATCGATACCGTTCCTCATGCCATATTTCTGAAAGATCACAACAGAAAGTTTGTTGTTGCTAATAAGAAAGTGGCAGATTACCATAACAAAGACGTTGAGGATATTCTTGGCAAAAGTGATGAAGATCTATTTACACCTGAGGAATATGAGCCCTTCATAGAAGCTGAGAATCGTATTTTAAGCAATAAAGAGTCAGTAATCATACCAGAAGAAACGTTTGAAGATCATGAAGGAAACATGAGGTATATTCATTCTACCAAAATGCCATTTTATATATCCTCTATTCAGGAATGGGGAATCTTGGGAGTAAATCTCGATATAACAGAAGTAAAAAAGTTACAAGATGAACAAACCAATCTTCGACTGGAGCATCAAAACACTCTAATGCAGGCGGTGGTTGATACTCAGGAACGGGAACGAAAAATGATAGCGCACAACTTACATGATGGTCTTGGTCAGGTATTGACAGCAGCGAAAATGAATATAAATGCATACAAAGCGTTAAGCACGAATCAGACGGCAAGAGTTGATATGATAAATAAGGCAGAGGAACTACTAGATCAGGCCATCTATGAGGTGCGTAATATTACGGGCGACCTTATGCCTGCCATCCTTAAAGATTTTGGACTGACCACAGCTCTTGAGAAACTGTGTTCAGATGTCAGTGCTGTAGGCAGACCTAAATTTTTCTTTTCCGCTCATAACGTTGATCTGCAGGTAAAAGAGTCAATCGCATTTAATCTGTACCGGATAACTCAGGAGATTATTAACAATATTGTTAAGCACAGCAATGCGGAAGAAGCTACCCTTCAATTGTTTGGTCGGGACAATGAACTGATTTTACAAGTAGAAGATGACGGCATGGGTTTCGATTTGTCAGAGAAAAAGAGCAAAAATGAAGGCTTAGGTTTAAAGAGTATTGAAAATAGGGTCAATTTAATGAATGGTACCTTGGATTTGGATACCGGACCTGGGATGGGTTGTTCGTATACTATCATTATCACAACTAAATAATATGAAAACGATTCGCGTAGTAATAGTTGACGATCATAAGATTATCCGGGACGGAATAAAGTCAATGCTTCAAAGTGAGAGTGATATACAAATAGTTGGTGAAGTGGAGGATGGGAAGTCAGCCCTCAAATTATTGGGCTCTAAAGATGTAGATGTTGTGTTGTCAGATATTTCTATGCCGACTATGTCTGGTGAAGAATTGGTTAAGAATATTCATCAGCATCATCCGGGTGTGCGTGTACTGGTGCTTACTATGCATGAAGAGGAAGAGTACATAAGAAAACTAATAGATGCTGGTGCCGCAGGTTACATACTTAAGAATACTGGTGGTGAGGAGTTGGTAAAAGCCATTCGGTCAGTTTTTGAAGGCAAGAACTACTTTAGCAATGAAGTCTATTCAAAACTGATAATGGGAGACTCATCACGCAAAACCAAAGATGGTGAAAGCGGAGATGTACACCTAACCAAAAGAGAGATCGAGGTATTGAAACTAATTGCTGATGAACTTAAGAATCATGAAATAGCAGAGGCGCTCTTCGTAAGTACCCGGACCGTAGATACTCATCGCAGAAATTTACTACAAAAACTAAACGTCAAAAACACTGCTGGACTTGTGAGGTATGCTGTTAAGGCTGGTATAGTCGATTGAAGACGTGGTTTCTACGCTTTTTTACTTAGATGAAATACGCTTTTTCAGTGATTTACGAAATCTGTTATCCATATATATTTGAAGTAAGGTTGTAAGGTATTTTAATCTTTAACTCCCTCACTACAACATATTCGTGGTAAGTTTTAGTAAGGTTAGCGTAAGTTTCTCAGACTTACGCTTTTTTTGTGCCCTTATAATCAATTAGTTAAAGCATTTTCGATGCTATTTCAGGCCCGGGTAATTTTTTTCAAAAAAATTTATAAAAAATCACAACCTTTTTTATTTGGCTCCGTTAGAGTAAATGTAAGTAAACAAAGATTCCCCCTAATATTCATATCTTTGGTAAGGTTGTAAGGTAAGCGTCTCTAATCAAGACGCTTTTTTTTATGCCTCGAAAAAATTTTATAAAGATTTTGTAACCTTCCTGTTTCTACTCCGTTAGAGTAGATGTAAGTAAACAAAGATTTCCCCCATAATATATCATATCTTTGGTAAGGTTGTAAGGTAAGCGTCTCTAATCAAGACGCTTTTTTTTTTAAGTGTTTCTACCTAGTTCAAATACGTTTTTTCCTTCTATCAATGTAGTTCACCATCTGCTAAGTTTACTCCCATGGATGGGAATAAATCGTACAGTGTATTGATTGTGGATGACCACTCTATAATCAGGGATGGTATAAAGGCGATGTTATCTGATTGTGATGAGATTGCAGAAATTGATGAAGTAGAGTCAGCGGAGAAATGTATCAAAAAACTTGAGTCGAGAAATTATAATGTCATTCTTCTGGATATCAGTATGAATGGAATAAATGGGCTGGACGCAACAGCCGTAATTACTAAGCAACACAGAGCTGCTAATATTCTTATCCTTACGATGCATCAAGAAGAAGAGTATTTTAAAAAGGCTGTTGAGTCTGGTGCTAAAGGATATATTCTAAAGAATTCAAATAGGGATGAACTGATTGAAGCCATTCGTCATGTTGCAAACCAAAAGAATTTTTTCAGTAATGAGGTATATAGTTCTTTGATTAAAATGCGAAACTCGGTCGAGCCCTCGCCCCCGAATGATGAATCGAAATTGACCAAAAGAGAAAGAGTAATATTGAGATTGATCGCTGAGGAAATGACGAATCACGAAATTGCCGAAGAACTTTTTATCAGTCCAAGAACGGTGGATACACATCGCAGAAATTTATTACAGAAACTAAAAGTAAAGAACACTGCCGGGCTGGTTAAGTATGCAGTCCTTAATGGCATCCTTCACACCTAGTTGTGATTTAGGTGTATAAATCTGATAACAAAAAGCATCTGATTTTTTTATATACCTTATTTTTGAATGATTAAGGTGTAAAATTTTTGCTCTTGCTTCGCAACTTATTTACTCAGTCTCAACGTAAATAACTTATCTAATTGTATTAATTGTGCTTTTTTTTGTGATTGAAGCGTGATTAAACTCAAATTTCAGCCCAAATTGATATGAAATTCCAACAGAAAATCCTTCTAACGATATTTTTATTGTGTGTAGTTGGGTTACCAGCCGTACATGCGCAGAAGAGTACACCTCTTATTTTAAGTGATGAATCGGAGCACTTTATTCTTGGTCCTGAGAATCTGGAGATTTTAGAAGACCCTACAGGAAAGCTTGAAATTGAAGATGTGACTAAACCGAATATGGACAAAAATTTCAAAGTGGTTAATAATGGTGGTCGAACATTGGACATTCAAAACTTGGGTAGCTCATATTGGTTGAGATTTAAAATTCATGATCGAAACAATGACAAAAGAAGGTGGGTCTTGGAGAACATGGATCCCCACATTGATGAGTTTGATTTTTATCTGTATGACAATGACAGTTCGAAGTACATACGCTATAAGGCAGGTTATATGCGAGATTTTTCGGAGCGTACATTCCAGCACAAAAACTTTATTTTTGACTTACCGGTGAATGTTCATGAAGGGAAGTATTTTTATGTCAGAGCTAATTCACATAATCACAATCCTTTTCTCTTCAAGGTCCAAACCTTTAACTACTATTCTAGCTACTCACTAAATGAATACTACTTCCTAGGCATATTTTATGGGATTATGGTGATTATGGCACTCTATAATTTGCTGCTGTATTTCACTGTTAAGGAGCGAATTTATATCTACTATAGCGTATACGTAATCAGTTGTATACTAATATCTCTTGCAGAGGACGGTTTGGGCTTTCACTACTTATGGTCCAAAGCTCCAGCGCTGAATCTTGTTTTTGGCGATTTCAAGGCGATCATATTTATGGTCTCACTGATGTTTTATTCCATGGCTTTTTTGGAATTGAAGAAGAGAAACTATCAGGAGTGGAAGCTGATCAACTATGTTACTTTTGGATATGTGATTTACTATGTGCTGGTGTTTTTTCTTGTGGAAGACAAGCAACTTAGTGGAGTTTTGAGAAGTGCTTTCAAAATAGTGCCTTTCATTTTAATTTATTATTCAGCAATAAAAGCATATAGAAACGGATATAAATCTGCTAGATATTTTATCCTTGGATACTCCTTTGTCTTTGTCAGTATAGTTTTTCTCATCTTCAGGGAAACTGGAATCCTGCACTGGTATGATATTTTTTCTGTATATAGTTTCAACTTCGGACTTGTATTTGAAACAGTCATCTTATCCCTCGCCCTCGGTGATAGGATTAAGTTAATTAAGCAGGATCGTGAAAAGGCCCAGGACCGAATTATTGAGCAGCTTCATGAAAATGAGAAACTCAAGGATAAAGTAAACCGAGAATTAGAAGAAAAGGTGAACGAACGCACTGTTGAGTTGAACGAGAAAAATGAGGAGCTTCAGGAGGCATATCAAAAATTACAAGATCAGGCTGAGCAAATAAATCAAATGAACCTCATGCTTGATTTGGATAACCGAAAACTCCAGTCGGATGTAAAGGAAATTTCCAAAGCCAGGGTCATGTCCAAAGAGGTGAACTTTGAGGAGTTCAATAAAATTTACCCAAACAAGGAAGCCTGTCTGAAATTTCTCGCTGAATTAAAATGGGCCAACGGCTATGAGTGTAAGAAATGCAAGCACAAGAAGCATTGCAGAGGAAAAAGTATGCACTCCAGGAGATGTACTCGTTGCAGGTATGATGAATCCGCTACGGCTTACACCATTTTTCATAGGCTCAAATTTCCTATCACTAAAGCGTTTTATATGGTGTTTTTGATATTTGAGAGCAAAGACAAAGTCACCTCTTCAGAGCTATCTCAGATATTAGATCTTAGACAAAGCACCTGCTGGAACTTTAGTAAGAAAATAAAGACGGCAATGGATGTTGCTAAAAAGAATAATGGAAATAAACCCATTCAAAGCTGGGGCGAAATTGTTCTTGAGCAAGTCTAACCTTTGATTTATCGTTTCGTATGTCTAAATTAAACTTAGTTTTTCTGAAAAAAACTACCAGTTGTTTTAAGTTCAGAATTCTGATCGTTTATGGCAGGCATTAAGGTAAGCAAAGGGGCACGGAATATACTTGTATTTTTTACAGTGTATTTCGGGTTGATATTTGCAATCATTCATTTTGAAACTTCTTACCAACAGGCACATCCAGAGGACCCTGACATTCAAGGATATAATATCGTAGATAATTTTCTTGAAGGCGTATGGTATACTACTGTGACCATTGCTGCTGTTGGTTATGGTGATTACGTGCCAATCTCACCAGAAGGAAAGGTGATAGGTTATCTTTATGTGCTTGCTAGTATTGGCTTGTACGGTTACTTTATTGCACAACTGTCAAATTATGTTCAAACCAGAAATGAGAATAGAAAAATGGGATTCAATGGAACAAAGTTTAAGGATCATACCATAATTATTGGATGGGATCACTATGCGAGGTTGGTTGCCGATCAATTGATAAGCGTAGGAGGAAAGGTGGCGATCATTACTCCCAATAAAGCAGACATTGAGCTGATAAGAGAGCATTTTAGCAGTAAATCAGATCAGTTATACGTGTTATATTCAGAGTATGACAATTACGACTTAATAAAGAAGGCAAACCCAAAAGGCAGTAAGGTGGTTTTTGTAAATACTGGCAACGATTCCGATAAACTGGTAACAATATTAAACATGAAAAAGCTATGGAGATCAGCAAATTTCATAGCTAATATTGATAATGCAGACCTTAAGGATACTTTTAAAACAGCTGGTGTAACTCACCCATTATCAAAACATGACCTTTCATCAAAGTTGATGGCAAGTTATATTTTTGAACCCGATGTGGCGACACTCGCAGAAGAACTGATGACAGTTGCTGATAATGATGATGACCATGATATCAAGGAGTATATAGTAGTTGATGAGAACGATTATCTTGGTCAGAATTATAATGATGCCTTCTTCGATATCAAAAAGAAGTATAACTCCATTCTTCTTGGGATAAGTAAAGAAAAGGGAAATGGGAAAAGGGAGCTGATAAAGAATCCGGATCATGAAGTGAGAATCGAAAAAGGCGACTTCCTTGTGATCATTACGAACGGGAAAAATACTCCGGGTATTAACAAAGCATTTGCAACAGAAGAAGGAGTTTAAGAATTTAATACTTCTTCTATCACTTCATTTGCATCGCGAGAATCGGGATACGCTGTCAAAATTTTTTCTATCACACGATCCACCAGGCTATCAGGGCAAGAGGCACCACTGGTAATCATTATCTTAGGTTTCTGGCCCTCAAGAAACACTTTTGATTCCACTTCTGACTTCGACTTCAAATCGAAATGCCTAATTATATTGGCATCCATGTCCAGGCAATCAGGAGAGTTGATGAAGTAAGCATCCATTTTTTGCTCACAGAGCTCAACCAAATGTGACGTGTTGGAACTATTATAGCCACCAATAATTAGGGTAATATCGGCATCTTCCTTTAGCATTCCGGTTACGGCCTGTTGGTTATCAAGGGTTGCGTAGCATAACGTATCTCTGGTATCTGCAAACTCGTAACGATCATCACCCGATTTTTCTATCACTGTCTTTAGAAACTCGGATATCTCGAGTGTATCTGAAGCAAGCATTGTGGTCTGATTTACTACTCCAATTCTGAGCAAATCTTTCTCAAAGTCAAAATTCTGTGAAACCCGATCGCCAAACTCTTCCTTGAATTGCAGGGCATTTTTGTTGCCTAAAATATACTCACTTAGTCTTTTCGCTTCACTGAGATCTTTGATTACAATTGCTGGTCCTGACTCCGCAGCATGAGAAAAGGTGGCCCTTGTTTCTTCGTGATCTGGTTTTCCATGTATAACGATTGTATGCCCTTCAGTTCCCAGGCTTTTACTGCGTTTCCAGACTTTTTCAACAAAAGGACAAGTAGTGTCATATTCCTGTAAATCGACCCCAATATCAGTAAGTAATTTTTCAGTCTCGATGGTGGTGCCAAATGCCGGTATTAGTACGATATCTTCTGCCTTTATTGTAGACCAATCGATGAGTTGATTGCCTTTTGTGTCCTGGATAAACTGTACTCCATTGTCGACAAGATCTTTGTTGACCATGGGATTATGAATCATTTCACTGATTAAATAAATCTGCTTATCAGGATGGTTTTCAATTGTTTTATAAACAATCTCTATTGCATTTTCAACGCCATAACAAAACCCGAAGTGTCGTGGAAGCAGAATTTCTAAGGAACCGAAATCCAAACGTGTAGGAGTGTAGTCTTTTTTAAGACGGTCCGACTCTTTTCGGAATGCTTTGATTCTCGATATTATTGGACTTTTGTAAAAAGAAGGAACCTCGAACTTACGCATGCGGTAAAAATAGCGATTTACCAGAGATAACAACCGCTAAGGTTCTTTTGTTTAGAGAAACACCACTTTAATTGTTTCTTCCTGAATAATCATGTTTCTTTTATTCATGGACTTCGCCATTTTTAAATCTTCCTTCCCTGCATCTTTTTCTCCCATTTGTAGATGTAGTTCACCTCTTTTTTGGTAAAGTTCACTTCGATCTGGAGCCAGGTTAATCGCAGTATCTAAGTCTTTAATCGCTGAAGTAATTTCATTGTTGATATTAAGGATGCACTCACTTCTGGTTACAAAATACTCGAAGTGTTTATCGCTAATTGAGATTGCGGAATCAACATATTCTAATGCTTCTGCGTAGTTTCCCGACTTAACGAGACACTCCGCTAATTTTCCGTAAGCCGCATCGTGTTTTTTATCTATGCTAAGTACAGTTTTGAAATCGGTCTTGGCTTTTTCCATTTCCCCTAATTCGATATAGCAAAGGCCACGATTATAGTGAAGGTCCGCATTAGTATTATCAAATATGATAGCCTTTGAATAATGTTGCTGAGCCTTCTTATGATAACCTTTCAGATAATAGATGTTGGCAATGTTATTATATAGAGCTGCACTTTTGGGGTCATCAATGAGCCCAAACTCAAAGTATTGCATAGCACCTTGATAATCACCAATACGAATTTTGCTTTTCCCTTTAGAGTTACACTGATCCTTTGACAACTGTGCGGAAACCTGTCCTGAAAAAAATAGAACTACTAAGCCTATGATTAAGGTATTCACCCTCATTTTACTGGTCGTTAAAGTTTAGCTTAATGCAAGTTTAGGGTGTATTTTAGGTGATTGTCAAAAGACTCTTCTGATAATTTGCAAAGTTCTTGATTAACAAAAATTCAAACTTAAAATCGTCCTATTTTTGTTTGTCTACCAGCCAGGAAGAGGCACTAAGTACCCCAATTAGAATTACACAAGGCAACAGTGTGTATTCAATATGAGAAAAGGTCGTCAGACTCCAGGTAAAAATGGGAACGCTGGCTGCTGTAGCAAAGATCATGAGTGTACTGGTCAGACTTTTGATTGCACCAAGATGTTTTACACCATATATCTCAGCCCACATCGCAGCACTGGAGGTGCCACTAAAGCTCATAGATATTCCTGCAAGGGCTGCGAATAGCATTGCAAAATATGGGTTATGAGTATAGGTGAGGATTAAGCACCCAATGAGTAACGGAATCATACTAAGCGGAAAAACTTTTTTTGCAGAGTATCGATCGATAACGGGCCCCACAATGAGGGTTGCAATGAATCTGGAAATACCATAGGCAGGCATACAGAATGCGAGCCAGTGTGCCTCATATCCTTTCAGGGATTCGACCAGATTGGGATTTACGAACATACCGGTAAAGAAGAAAGGAGGAAATACGTAAGTCAGTATTAATAAATAGAAAGAGGGTTTAGAAAGAATTTGAAGACGGCCTTTACTGGATTTAGCTTTTTTACTACGGTCTGAAGGTCCGGTTTGAAAAGAATCATGTGCCTTTACCAAGAAGAATACCAAAGGCAAGAAAATAAATAAAGTAGAAAACCCAAGTAGCTGCCATACGCTTCTCCAGTCCAGGATGCCTAAACAAACCCCGACCAATGGAGCTAGTATAGCCTCGCTGATTGAAATCCCAGCTGTTGATAGAGATAAAGCTTTGCCTCGGTCTTTTTCGAAATGGCGAGCGACACCTGTACTTCCGATTATTGGAAGTAATCCTTGACCACAAAAGCGAACCCCGAAGAGACCAATGACAAATGACCAAAATCCATCGGCCCGGGACAAAAGCGCAGTAAAGCCAATAAGTGACACTCCGCTTACAAGACTGATATGACGAATTTTTAAGCGGTCAACTAATGGGCCAATCAATAAAATGATCGTTCCACTTGTACAGGTACATACCATATACACCCATGAAAAACTGTTATTTGTCATAGGGGAACCGTCCCATAAAGAGAAACTGTTTATAAAATGTTCTTTGAAAATACCGATGAGAAAAGTTTGTCCCAGACCTGAGAAAAAGAAATGAATGAACCCATAAAGAATGTAGTTGGTGTTGTTTTTCAGCAACTTATGGTAATCATTTAATATTCCGCTCTTGTTTCTCATCCGATGATCTTGATTGAAAATTAATCATAAACCACCAAGCAGCATATATTTGCTGGATAAATTCAGTTTTTTCTTTGATTATTACTAAAATAAGCCGTTATTGTATAAGTTTTTCTCCTCGAAAAACGCTAAATCCTTACAGCATTGCTTCTTTTTGTAAAGAATCCATTGTTGTTGCTTGATTAGGATGGGGATAAAAAAATGATTAATTTAATTATACTTACCCTGTATTTATACAGGTGTGAAGTATGGTAAAGCCAAAGGAGTATGAAGAGATTATTACTTACAGTACTAGTAGTCGGAGCGACACTACTGACTTCGCAGGCGCAGCAAAGAGCGCAGTACAGCCAGTATATGACTAACAAATACGTGCTTAACCCTGCAGTAGCAGGTACAGGAGATTGGGTTGACGTCAAACTCGGATTCCGAACGCAATGGGTCGGTTTTGATGATGCGCCAAAAACATTTTATGTAACAGCCAATACCCCAATCGGAAGACCTCATGAACAACCTGGACACCACACCAGAAGAGGAGCAAGACATGAAAAGCACTGGCATGGAGTGGGTGCATACATGTATCAAGATGCTACCGGACCAACCGCAAGGCAAGGTTTCTATGGAAGCTACACCTACAACATGAGAATAAGTGGTCCTTTCCGTGTGGCCATGGGTCTGTTTGCAGGTACCCAAACTTACAAGATTGACGGTAGCAAACTTTACAGCGATGTGGAAAATCAGGTTCTGTTCATTGACCCGGTTATTGCCGGAAATACATTGAGCAAGTCGGTACCTGATATGGGTGTTGGTTTCTGGTCGTATACTGAGGATTTCTACTTTGGTATTTCAGCGTTCCAGTTGCTTCAGAATAAACTATCATGGGATGGAGTTGTTTTAAATGAGAACTTCGCCAAATTAAAGAATCACTATTTTGTAACCGGTGGTATTAGATTACCGGCCAATGAAATGTTTACAATTGTTCCATCATTCCTTGTAAAGGCAATTACGCCAGCGCCAGTTTCGGTAGATCTGAACGTAAAACTTAAATACAAGGTAAAAGATATGGATCGGATATGGGGTGGACTTTCATACCGCTCTAGAGATGCATTCGCTGCTTTAGTTGGAACAATCGTTCCTTTGAACAACGGTAAAGGTGGTTTCATTGATTTGGGATACTCATTTGATTTGACTACCTCGAATTTAAGAAGCTACAACTCAGGAACACACGAGATTGTAGTGGGGTATAGATTCCCGCTTAGAGGACACATTATATGTGCCTCGCAACTATGGCATTAATAATAATAGTCAATCAAGAAGGAACCCTGATTTCAAGAAAAATCGGGGTTTTTTTCTAATAAGGGTTTACAATCACAATACATTAAACGAATATACATAGAGGCACTCCGACTTAATTATGGGGAAATCGTGTGCCAGACTGATAATTTGTTGTTTTTACGTTCAAAAAGACGTATTTTCTACATAACCTAATGACCTTTGATATGATCAAAAGATGTGTGTTGTCCGTAATGCTGACCTGCTCCGCATCAATGCTACTTGCACAACAGGAGCCACAGTTTAGCCAGTATATGCAGAACTATTTCTTAGCTAACCCAGCTGAAGGTGGTACCGAGGAATTTATTGATTTGAAGTTGGGTACCCGAACGCAATGGGTTAACCTCAACGGTGCACCAAAGTCTTTCTTTGTGAGTGGACATGCACCTATTGGAAAAGAAACCAGCAGATATGATGATGTAAAGCAAAGTCCTTTTCACGGAGTGGGTGGTTATGTGATGAGAGATGAAACAGGGCCTTCCAGTCGTACATCTGCTTATGCATCTTATGCCTACCATCTTCCTGTTTCAGCACACAATGATTTGGTTGTGTCTTTTGGAATGAATGCGGGGGTAAAACAGTATCAGCTTGATGAGGAAAAAATACAGTTTTATAGTCAGCAAGATTTTAACGCTAGTCCAATCGATGACGATGCAATCAGTGGTATACAAACAAAGCTAGTACCCGATATTACAGCCGGCATTTGGGCCTACTCAAATCACTACTTTATTGGTATCTCGAGTTTCCAAATGCTTAGGAATAAGGTAAGTTTTTACACCGGAAGTGGTGGATCAGGCGGAATAGAAACAGATAACCTGGATATGCACTTCTTAGGTACTGCAGGGTACAAATTTGAGATTGATTCAACCTGGCAAATTGTACCGTCTTTTGTAATCAAAGCAGTGGCTCCGGCACCTGTTCAGTTTGATATTAACTGTAAATTTCGTCACTCTCCAAGCAAACTGTGGTGTGGTTTCTCATACCGTAATAAAGATTCATTTATTGGAATGGTTGGTTTGACGGCCAAGAACATTCTTGATGTTAGTTATTCATTTGATTTTACAACATCAAACCTTGCCGGCTTCAACCGCGGAACTCATGAGATTGTAGTAGGGTTGAACCTACCATACCATGAGCATGATCCTCCACCATCGCAGTTCTGGTAGTAGATGAGATTTAAAGAAATTAAGGTCCCGCACGAACAATGCGGGATTTTTTTTGTTTTAGGGGTTACATATGCGCCTTCGATAGTATAAACCATAGAATTATTTTGCTAAAAAATTGCAAAATACTTATATTCGAAATTACCAAAGATTCAACTACCAAGGGGTCTTACTTATTTCAGAGGTATAACTATTACTAACTTATGAACAAGCTAATGCGCCATGGCTTTGCTCTAGCTTTTGCTATTGTCACAGCTACACCCTTTGCCACTGCACAAGATTTTTCGTCAGGTGAATATGACAAAGCTCTTTGGATGACCACTCGATTTTATGGAGCTCAACGATCAGGTTATAATAACTGGTTGTTGTATAATCATTTACCTTCGGGTTATCCTGAAGCATATCGTGGCACCGCCTTTATTGATGATGCTGATGGTTCTTATGATTTGTCCGGTGGATGGCATGATTGTGGAGACCATGTCAAATTTGGTCAAACCCAATTTTATTCAGCATATCTATTGCTAAAAGGCTATGATGAATTTCCGGAAGGATATGATGATTACTATTCGTTCGACTATACCGGATACAATACGTCCGGGGACTATACTTGGGCAGGGGGTCAGGGACAACCAAATGGTATTCCGGATATATTAGATGAGTTAAAGCATGAGTGCGACTTTCTTATAAAATGTGCGAAAAACTCTTCTGAATTTTATTATCAGGTAGGTACTGGAGGTGGTTCTGCAGACCATTGCGAGTTTAAGACAGCAACATACATTCAAAATAATCCACCTAGTTGTGGGGGTAATGATTATGGTAATAACTTGAGACCTGTGGGAAAGAATCCCAATGGGGCTTCCATGGCTTCTTTTTGTGCAGCTACTCTTGCCTTGATGTCTGAAGCCTACAGACCCTTTGATGAGACATACGCTGATTTATGTCTTGTTCATGCTCAATATGCTTACGATTACGCCCAGGCCAACCCTGGAGAGGCTGGGACTGCTTTTGGAGGTTTTTATGGGCCAAATGGAAACTGGAAGAATGCATGGGCTTGTGCAAATGCTGAATTATATAGAGCCACAGGTAACACATCCTATAGGACAACGGCTTACGCATTAACCACTGGTGCAGATAATAGTGGTGATGTCCATCCCAATGCAGGTTATACGTTTGACTATGAAAATACAGGAGAAATCGGGTTATATGCCTTGGCGCAGATAGGACACCCGACTGCTCAAGGACATTTTAATACCAGAATTACAAATAACTTTCTCAATGCAGGGAATTATAATGGTGAGAACGTTTATACCGGAGGAGGCGGTTGGGGAATGATGCGATATGTTGGTAACGCAGCCTTGATGGTTTCTTTGTACAATAAATTGAATGGTACTTCTCTGAATTCCAGAGTTTATGATAATATTGACTTCATTATGGGTAGCAATAATGCTACAACTTCATTTATAGTTGGATATGTGCCTCCACTCGGTGGTGCATCTGCTGCACAAAACCCACACCACCGGAACGTTTATTTGGATGACTCAGGTAATGCAGAGCCCAACGGAGGTACTCCAATTCCATTTAAAAATCAAGAATTCGGTGCTGTGGTTGGAGGAAACTATACCTCCACATCTTATGTTGACGATCGTACTCAATATGTAAATACAGAAGTGTGTATTGATTATAATGCGGGACTTGTAGGAGGGCTTGCAGCTATAAAAGCAGAGCTTAATCCTATTGACACAAATAAGTTTTTGACACAGTGTTCAGCACCGGATTTGGGTTCCGATCAGTCTCTTTGTGGTGTTGGTTCTGTAACTCTGAACACAGGGGTCTCACCAAATGGAACGATTACTTTTGAGTGGTTCCTAGATGGCGTATCACAAGGTGCACCGTCTACGACTCAGAATAGCAGAGTAGTGTCTACTGGGGGTACCTGGAGTGTAGAAATTGATTCTGTTGGCGAATGTCAAAGAACAGATCAGGTTGAAATATCTTCAACGCTTCCAACTGTGGATCTCGGTCCTGATCAGGATTTATGTAGTCCTTCATCTGTTACACTAGATGCCGGGGCATCAGGAGGAGGCATTTCCTATGCGTGGACCAAAGATGGTTCTGCCTATGGTGGCAATACCCAAACTATCCTGGTTTCAGAGGCCGGAAACTATGGGGTTACGATCAGCGCTTCGGGTTGTTCTGACGAATCGGATAATATTATCATTACTTCATCATTACCTACTCCAATACATGATACTATTTGTGCGGCTGGAACAGCTAATCCAGCAGTTTCAGGAGCAGGAAATTACGACTGGTATGATCAGTCAACTGGTGGCTCATTCTTAGGAAACGGAAATTCAATTTCCCAAAGCATTGCATCGACTACAGCATTTTATGTAGAAGACAATAGTTCTTTCAGTGCAAATGTTGGTCCTTCTACGATTGTTGGTGCTATGACTAATTGGGGTGTGAACACAAGTCTGCATACGAATTTTTCATTCACCACAGATTTCACTATTAACTCATTAAAGGTTCCATTCGATATTTATTCAAATGGATCGGGAACAATTACGGTTGAGGTCTTGGATAATAATGGGAATCCGCTCTCTCCGGCACAGACATTTACCTCAGAATCGACTACCGTGACTTCTGGTAATGATCAGTTAGTCCAATTCGATTTCACGGGTTTTGATATACAAACAGCCTGGGGTACGGATCTACGATTAAGACTCACTTCTGTAAGTGTCAACGGTGACCCTAACTGGAATACAGCTGGGGCTTCGTTTCCGTACAATTCCACTCCGACATCCGGTTTAGTAACCATCACAGGTGAATCAGGCGGCCAGGGAGGCGGTGGAGAGTATATGTATTTCTATGATTGGGATATTTCATCAGGTGTTTCTTGTGATCGTGCGACAGTATACGCAGTCATAGATGGAGCGAACCCATCATGTTCAGGAGGATGCGATGATCCTGGCACAGCGACTTTATCACCATCAAGCCCGCCTGCCCAATGTGGAGGAAGCGTAACACTAACGGCATCAGAATCTGGTACGGGTTCATTTGAGTATGAATTTTTCAGAGGAGGAGTTAGCGTACAGGGTCCTGGAGCGAGTAACACCTATAATGCAACCCAATCAGGTTCTTACACAGTAGAGATTACCGATCCTAGTGATCCGGGAACATGTGTTTCAGTTTCATCAGCGGTGAGTGTAACGATTGATGACGCTCCTAGCACAGCATCAGCCGGAACCAACCAAACGGTATGTGAGGGAGATGCGGTGAACCTGTCAGCCAATAATCCAACAACTGGAACAGGCGTATGGAGTACAATATCGGGAACCGGAACAGCCGACAGCCCATCAAGTAATACAAGTTCGGTTAGTGGCTTAACAGCCGGTGCGAGTACAACATTCAGATGGACCATCAGCAATGGAGTATGCCCTGATGAAACCGATGAGGTAACAATCACAGTAGATGCAGCACCAAGTACAGCCTCAGCCGGAGCCAACCAAACGGTTTGTGAAGGAACTGCGGTGAATTTGTCAGCTACAAACCCAAGCACAGGAACAGGTTCCTGGAGCACAGTATCAGGGACTGGAACAGCAGATAGCCCATCAAGCAATACAAGTTCAGTAAGCGGATTAACAGCTGGAGCAAGTACAACATTCCGCTGGACAGTGAGCAATGGAGTATGTACAGATGAAACCGATGATGTTGCTGTCACAGTAGATGCAGCACCAAGCACATCATTTGCAGGAACCAATCAAACGGTATGTTCATCAACAGCAACACTTTCAGCCAATAACCCGAGTATAGGAACAGGTTCATGGAGTACAGTATCAGGAACAGGAACGGCCGATAGTCCATCAAGTAATACGAGTACAGTTAGTGGCTTGACCGCAGGGACAACCACGCTACGCTGGACCGTCAGTAATGGAGTATGTCCGGATGAAACAAGTGATGTGGACATTACTCGATCAGGATCGATTACGACAGCTTCAGCTGGTTCAGATCAGACGATATGTGAAACAGATGTGGTGAATCTATCAGCCAACGCAGCAGGAGGCGGAGAGACAGGCACCTGGACATCAAGTGGAGATGGTACATTTAGTAATGCTAATGATGAAAATGCTACCTATACACCTGGAGGTGGAGACATTGCTTCAGGTACAGTAACATTGACCTGGACGATAGACAATGGTATTTGTACACCAAGTGCTGATGATATGACAGTGACTATCGATCAATCACCAAGTACAGCTTCGGCAGGAACGAATCAAACAGTGTGTGAAACAGATGTGGTGAACCTGTCAGCAAATAACCCAACAACGGGAACGGGAGTATGGAGTACGGTAACAGGAACGGGAACAGCCGACAGCCCGTCAAGTAATACAAGTTCGGTTAGTGGATTAACAGGAGGTGCGAGTACAACATTCAGATGGACCATCAGCAATGGAGTATGTCCTGATGTAAATGATGAAGTAATAATCACAGCAGATGCTTCACCAAGCACAGCAGATGCAGGTACAGATCAGACAGTTTGTGATGGAGATGCAGTTAATTTATCTGCAAACAATCCATCCATAGGAACGGGTTCATGGAGTACAGTTTCTGGAACGGGAACAGCAGATAGCCCATCAAGCAATACGAGTTCGGTTAGTGGATTAACAGGAGGAGCGTCTACTACTTTCCGTTGGACGATTAGCAATGGAGTTTGTGCGGATGAAACATCTGATGTTACTGTGTCAGTCGATGCCTTACCAAGCACAGCTTTCGCAGGAACAGATCAGACGGTTTGTGACGGAGATGCAGTTAATTTATCTGCAAATAACCCAGCCATAGGAACAGGAATATGGAGTACAGTATCAGGATCGGGAACAGCCGACAGCCCATCAAGCAGTTCAAGTTCTGTGAGTGGGTTAACAGGTGGAGCTTCAACGACATTCCGTTGGACTGTTAGCAATGGTGTCTGTTCTGATGAAACTGATGATGTGACTATCAACGTTGATCAACAACCAACAACATCGAATGCGGGAATTGATTCAGATGTATGTACTGCAGACCCAATAAGTCTTACAGGAAATAATCCTACTATAGGCACAGGGCTCTGGACAACTGGTCCTGCAACCACGGGAGGCACTATCGACAGTCCTACGCAGCACAACTCAAATGTGAGTGGTTTGTCAGGAGGTGATGTCTTGGAAGCAATCTGGACGATAAGCAATGGAACGTGTCCAAGTAGTTCTGATACAGTAACTTTTACCGGACAGGCAGTAGCTGCGGCTAATGTTTCCTTGAGTGCAGACCTAAGTCAGGTATGTGAAGGAACTTCAGTAACATTTACGGCCGTAGGAGTAAATGGAGGTTCAGCACCAACATACGAATTCTTTGATGGCAGCAACAATTCATTACAGGCAGCTAGTGGAACATCCACTTTTGTATTGTCAGCAACAACTATTGATACCAATATATATGTAGAAATGGTTTCGAACTCAAGCTGTCTGGGAGCAAACCCATCTACAGTTCAGTCTTCAACAGTTTTTGTACAAGTTGATCAAAATCCTACAGCGGCAACCGCAGGTTTGGATGATTCATACTGTGCAGCGGACTACACACTTCAGGGCAATAGTCCTACAGTTGGTTCAGGTACTTGGACATTGGCCGGTGGATCAGCAACAATTAACTCTCCATCGGATCCTAATAGTACGGTTACCATACCAGTGGGGCAGGTAGCGACTTTTGATTGGACGATATCAAACGGTGTTTGTCCTTCAAGCACGGACCAGGTAGAGATCACAAATAGTTGTGTCACTTGTACCGATCCAGGTACTGCTACACTCAGTCCTCTGGGACCCGTTACTCAATGTGGCGGAAATGTAACACTAACAGCTTCAGAATCTGGTACAGGTAGCTTTGAGTACGAATTCTATCTTGATGGATTATCAATACAAGGTCCATCAGCAACGAATACCTATTCTGCGACAATAAGTGGAAACTATCATGTCGTGATCACAGATCCCGCGGATCCTGGCACGTGTTTTAGTACTTCCAACACTGTAACAGTGACAATTGACCAAGCTCCTGACGCAGCAAACGCAGGAAGCCCACAATCACTATGTACAAATAGTACTACGCTGGCAGCTAACACACCAGTGGTAGGAACAGGTACATGGTCTGTGATCAGTGGTTCCGGTTCTTTTGCCGATGCCTCGGATCCTACTACATCCGTTACAGGGTTAATGACTGGATCCAATGTATTCCAATGGACTATCAGCAATGGAAGTTGTCCAGATGAAACCGATCAGGTTACAATTACCGTAAGTGGTTCAGCAACTGCAGATGTTTCTATAACCGAGGACGCTAACCCAATATGCAACGGAGATAATGTTTGTTTTACAGCGACACCGACAAATGGTGGTGCAAGCCCAACCTATGAGTGGTTTGTAAATGGTGGATCAGTACAGGGACCGTCCGCTACGGATACGTACTGTTCGGCAGCTTTGTCAAATGCTGACCAAATCCATTGTGTGATGACTAGTTCATTGGGTTGCGCCACTAATAATCCAGCAACAAGTAATACAGTTAATATGACTGTGAATAGCACCTCAACGGCAAGTGTATCTATTGTTGCTGATCAGACGACTATCTGTTCAGGAACTAATGTGACATTTACCGCTACCCCAACAAACGGAGGCACACCGACCTATCAGTGGAAGTTGAACGGAGGTAATGTCGGAACCAACTCAGATACGTACGCTAATTCTACCCTCAACAACGGAGACGTAGTGGAAGTAGAAATGACAAGCTCAATGACTTGCGTTACCGGAAGCCCGGCATCAAGTAATCAGGTAACTATGACGGTCAATGATGTGCCAGGAGCGACCGGAACAATTTCAGGAAATACTACAGTTTGTACCAACGCATCTGGTGAGGCTTACACGATTGCTTCTGTCAGTGGAGCAACGAGTTACAGTTGGTCTGCTACATCAGCTACGGTAGTATCAGGTGATGGTACGACTTCAGTAACAATAGATTTCGGAAGTGCAAGTAGCACGGTAACGGTTACCCCATCCAATTCATGTGGAAATGGTACTACAGCAAATCTTTCAGTTACTGTCAACAGCTGTGGGCCAACGCCTGACTTTATGGCTTCCAGTAACAGTGTCTGTGAAGAGAACCAGACGGTAACATTTAGCGATGCATCTTCCGGCTTGAGTGGAGGAGAGACTTATACCTGGGACTTTGGTGCAGATGCAGATCCTTCCGGAACAACCGGTGCAGGGCCACATACTGTAACCTATATGTCTTCAGGTAGTAAAACGGTTACCCTGACCATTAATGATGGAGCAACTGACTATGTTGAAACTAAAACAGCTTTTATTACGGTGAAGGCAAGGCCGGTTACTTCTCCAATTACCGGAGCCTCAAATGTAGATTGTGATGCCGTAGAAAACTATACAGTAACGGATAATCCAGGCTCAACATATAATTGGAACATTCCAATTGGTGTATTGTCAGGTAATCCTAACAGTTCGGTGTCGGTCGATTTCACAGGTGAACAAGGAACAGGCTTACTAAGTGTTATTGAAATCAACAATGGATGTTTCGGAGATCCCTCAGTACTTCCGGTGTCAGTTTGTATTACACCTGTGGATGGAATTACAGAGTTAGAAGCTGAAGTTTATCCGAATCCAACGGCTAGTTATTCTGTTGTCATAGCACACTCAACGAGTAGTGAACCATTGACAATTTATATTACCGATGTACATGGAATTACCTTGAACGAAATTCAGGGAAATACCAACGAACAAATTTCTGTTGGAGATGAGTTGACTGCTGGAGTTTATATAATAAGAATTGTAGCAGGCAAGAAGCTCTATACTACGAGATTTGTAAAAATGAATTAAGAGAAGTTATACCTCATAAAGCCCGATCTTTGAAACCATCTTCATTGATCGGGCTTTTCTTTTTTGAATAATTAAGAATAGTCTGGTATATTTCGGAACACTTTACTCTTTACCAATGAAGCTTCTTCGATATACCCTTGTGGCACTTTATTTGGCCTCCTTCGTTCAATGCTCTACGACAGAAAAAGCCATTGATGAACCAGCACCTCAAACAGTTATAGATAAACCAGATACAAATTCCACAGATAGAATTTCGGTTGAATCTAATGGGCTTGAAATAGAAGTGTCCCCAACTGAAGGAGGAAGAATTAGTTCCTTAAAACTTAATGGTGAGGAGTTTTTAAGTCTGGAAGACGTTCACCCGACTAATTGGGGGTCTACGTTTTGGGTCAGCCCACAAACCCTATGGAATTGGCCACCTCCGGTTGCTTTTGATAGTTTGCCGTATTCGGCAATTAAAACTGATGACGGTAAAATAATACTACAAGGAGCCACCGATGAACAAAAAACAGGAACTTCATTTACAAAAACAATTTCGATCGATCAAGAAAGTCCGGTGGTAAGCATTGTATATGAAATTAAGAATGAAACAGATTCAACAATCTCGGTAGCCCCATGGGAAATTACACGTGTGCCGGTCAACGGATTATCTTTTTATCCAGGTGAACCCGGAAGTTATACATCACCTTTTGATGTGGAAGAAGCAAATGGCTGCATTTGGTTTGATTACAAGAACTCCACTATACAAAAAGGCCATGATAAATTGAGAGGAAGTGCTACCGCAGGTTGGTTGGCACATATCGATGACAGACTTTGTATGTTAAAATTATTCCCGCACTCTGAAGACTTTCAGGCCGCTCCAAATGAGGCGGAAATCGAAATATATGCTCATCCGGAGAAGTTGTATATTGAATTAGAGCCACAGGGAGAAATTAGAGAACTATTACCTGGAGAAGCTCTTTCATGGGAAGTAAATTGGCATTTATCAAAGCTCAATGATGATATTGAAGTGCAGGTAGGCAGCCAAGGCTTGCTAGATTATATAGAATCAATCGTTTCTGAATAAGAAGATTACGCTTTTTCCGTTATTTCAGATTTTAGTTTGAATGGGTAGATTGGAACCATGAAATTATTTCATCCATTCCTTACTGTAGCTATACTGTTATCAAACTATTGCTCATTTAGTCAAGCTAACTTTGTAAAGGTCAAGGGAAATCAGTTTATCCTTGATGACCAACCCTATTATTTTCTCGGAACCAACTTTTGGTATGGCATGAATTTGGGTTCTTCGGGTGAAGGAGGTGATCGAGAAAGATTATTACGTGAGCTAGATCAATTAGCTCATTTAGGAGTGACCAATTTACGGGTCATGGCAGGGTCGGAGGGGCCAGATACAGAGCCATATCGCATCTTACCATCCTTACAAACTAAGCCTGGCAAATATAATGAAGACCTCTTAGTGGGCCTGGATTTTCTATTGGATGAAATGGGTAAAAGGGGCATGAAGGCAGTCATGTGCCTGAATAATTTTTGGCCCTGGTCTGGTGGAATGGCGCAATACCTTGTATGGAATGGTAAAGATAGCATACCTTACCCACCACCACATCCTGGGGGAAGTTGGTCCGAATATCAAAAGTTTACGGCTCAGTTTTATTCTAGCAAAGGAGCCATCAAGGATTTCAATAAACACATCAAGAGAATAATTGCGAGAAAGAACTCAATTAATGGAATTAGTTACATGGATGATCCTACAATTATGAGCTGGGAACTGGCTAATGAGCCCAGAGGGATTAACAATGTAGAGGCCTATCACAGCTGGATTGAGCAAACAACTTCATATATCAAAACCTTGGATCAGAATCATCTGCTGACTTTGGGTTCCGAGGGTTATACTCCCTATCCAGGAGCCAATGGTATGGATTTTAAGAAAGACCATGACTATAAGAACGTAGATTATACCTGTGTTCACATTTGGATAGAAAATTTCGGTTGGTACGATCCGGAGAAACCAAAAGCAACATTTGATAAATCAATAGAAAAGGCAGTTAAGTATTTAGAACGACAAGCAATAGAGGCAAAGGAACTGAACAAACCTTTGGTTCTGGAAGAATTCGGCATTGCAAGAGACGGACGGTCTTATGACAGTACCTCTTCTACGATTCAAAGAGATCATTTTTATCACATTGTTTTCCAAAAGATATATGAAATGGCTTCAACTGATAGCAGTATTTCAGGCTGCAATTTTTGGGCATGGTCAGGGGAGGGTCGACCCGCTACTACAGAAGGTAATCTTTGGGAGAAAGGTCACGATTTCATTGGAGACCCCCCACATGAACTTCAGGGTTGGTATAGTGTTTATGACCAGGACGAGATCACTCTTGCTATTATAAAATTCTATGCTGAGAAAATGAATTCACTTTGTAAGAGCAAATAAAAGTCAATATTTTCGAAGTATGGGACGCATATTATGCTTATTTCTAAGTACGACAATTATCCTGAGCTGTTCTGAGCACAAGAATGAAACGGGTATGCGCGAGCATGCAGACTCATCCGAGGTGTCAGATGTTTACAGGATTGGAATCACCGAACTCAGCGATGCAGAATATCCGAACAACCCCGATTTAGGTAATCTGACTTCTAACTATCATTCCCTTTCTCATGACAGCCTCATAATTGTCAAGAACACGGATGCTACCTTTAGGCTTGTAATTATGCCTGCAAATCTCGAGTCGGACACCATTGTTTTTGACTCCCTGAACCTCTACACATATATACCGGCATTACCAATTTGGGTCAAACAAGATTCATTTCTAACCAATTTCGGTTTTACTAATTCGGAGTGGAATAGACATCAGGTACGTTTTGACCGAAGCAAAGGATTTTTTTCCATTAATGGGGGGAACTATGAGTCAAAGATGATTACTCGAATAGATATTGCACGTAATTGCCTGAACTCCGGTTTATGGGAACTAATTTTTTATGCTGAAGAGGAAGGACATAACAAACCTTGCTACCACGGGTGGTTTTCATTTCCGGAACCCCTTTATGCTCAGATGTTTGAAGATGTTAATGGAGAGTCCTTTTCTAAGTATAGAAACCGAATGGCTGAATGGAAAACTCCTGAGAAAGAACGGATCAATTTACACGTTTTGAGAACTGTAAAATCGGAGAATGCCTTAGAGTTTTCTTCATTGAATGATAGGATGTATCCTAAAACAGGGGCAAGAAAGTCAAAATGGAAAAACATCATTTATCCGGAAAATGCGAAGAGTATAAACGATTTCCTCACGGATAGTACGAGTTTTGCGACATTTGCACCTCCTGGTGTTTATACTAAAGCTGACCCAAGAAGAACCAGACTCTCCTTGCTTGCGAAACCTAAATCAATCATCCACAGAACTGTTGTACAAGAAAAATCAGATTCTTTGGTGGAATTAAATGAGTTTGAAATAAAATTTTTGGACAAATCGGGCACTGAGGTGAGCTATATAATTATTGGAGGGTTTTCCTGGGATCAAATACCGACATTATCACTTGAGGAAAATAACAAGGGTTTCAAAATGCCGATGGGTATAGCCAATCATGCGTTTTATGAGTCTTATGAAACATCTGTTGCAAAGCCATCAATCAAAAATACATATTACGGCTTGTTAGTAGATAAGGAGATGAAGTGTTTGGATAGTCATGAAATCGGGATCGATGGCCCATTGATTTTTTGGGATGCGAACGATGAGGGACTACTACATATCATGTTGCTTTCATTTGAAAGGCATGCTTTTGTTGGTCATTTTACCTGCAGACCTAAAGGATAACACTTAGGGCAGAGTTCTTTTTCGAGTAAGTGGCCTTTCTCATCAATATTATATCCACATAGTTCCGCGAACTTAGAAGCTAAAATTTTTCTTCCTCTTTGCACCCTTGATTTTGCTCCGGACTCCGATACATTCAACATTCGTGCAATTTCGGCTTGCTTTATCCCCTTTATATCAGAAAGAAAGATAGCTCTCTTATACTTTGGTGGGAGTTGGGTTATCATAGGCTTAAGACATTCAGTCATCTGATCGTAGAAAGTATCTTTATCTTCTTCAAGCAGGTGATATTCATCGAGGCCAATAGTGATTTTGGAATCCCGATAATAGTCATTGATCAGATTTTTTGTAATGGTATAAATCCAGGAATTCAGTGCGACATCACTTTTCAGGGTTGATATATTTTTATGTATCCGAAAGAAAACTTCCTGTAATAAATCCTCAACATCTCCTTCAGCAACCCGGGAGCGGATATAAGCTCTGAGTTGATTTGAGTAATGAGACCATATGTAGGAAGTTTTCTTGTCCATTATTTAGCAACCACAACAACAACCGCAAGTACATTCATTGTTAGTTATTTGTTGATTACAGCAGGGTTCTTTTTTTAAATCTAACATCGTTTTTTGGTTTAAAGTTTAACATGTATTTCCTGATAAGACGAGACTTTGTAAAAAAGACGCAGAAAAATGATTAAATTTTGCAAACAACTGACATTTGAATCTACTAGCACATTTTTATCTTGCCGGGACAACACCGGAATTAAGAGTTGGAAATTTTATTGGTGATGCCGTAAAGGGGTCTAATTTTGATGCCTTCCCCGATCAGATTGCAGAAGGCATCATTATGCACCGGGATATTGATTCTTATGCGGACAATCATTCAGTTACCCAGTCAGCCAAGAGAAACCTTTCAAAATACAGGCACTACTCAAGTGTTATCATTGATATTTTTTATGATCACTTTCTGGCAAAGAACTGGGAAGACTACCACGAACAGCCGTTGAGCTCCTATGCGATTGAGGTATATAAAGACTTAGCAAACTATAAGAAATACTTTCCAAAGAAGAGCAAGAAAATGTATAAGTACATGATTCGGCACAACTGGTTAGAAGTCTATGCAACGGTTGATGGCATAAACAGAGTTCTCAACGGCTTGTCCAAACGAACAATTTTCAAATCAAAAATGGAGCAGGCGACTGAAGAATTAATTTTGCACTACGATGACTTTGAGGCGGCTTTTAAAGAATTTTTCCCTGATATTGTTGAGCATACGGCAAACTACAGAAACTCATAAATTGTACTTTATTGATATAATATTTACTCCCCAAAAGCAATGAGATTTATATTCCTGTATAACAGCCACTTAAAAACTAAATTTATGTTTTTCTAAACTTTTCTTTTCAAAAATTTGTATTAAAAAAAGAAAAGGTCATACCTTTGTAATAAGTAAAAAACAAAAATGTCTAAGAAGCTAAAACATCAAGTAATATTTACACCGACATGGGGATCCAACTCTTGTAGAGTGTATGATGTGATTTTTAGGCCTGTGGAATGATTTAGGTATAAAACTTTATTTAATACTTAAAGCCCGGGCCTCAAGGTTCGGGCTTTTTTATTGGATATGATATTAACAAACGAACATATGACAACAACGAAGCAATGGACAAAGAAGTTTGTCTCTTGTACAGACCAGTATCTAATAGATAGTGGACCGGATAATGATTAATCAATAATGTAAATAGATACTTCATGAACCCGGTCCCTTAAGGATCGGGTTTTTTATTGATTAACAAATAACAGAACAGAAAGGAGGTAACACCATGATTTTACTACTTCTAACATTTATTACTAAGGAAATTCATAGCCTGGCACATGGTAAGAAAACCATGACGAAAAAATTTGCCAGAAAAGTAGTGGTATATCTCTTTTCAGGTAAAGTAAAACGAACTTAATGTTTCACCCTTTAAATTCTTTATATCATGACTGATTATAACTTGGTAGAAGAGTATTTTCTGAAGGTCGACAAATTTTTTGCTGAGGGTGAATTTGCCCAAGCAAAAGAGTTGCTTGAGGAGATTCTGACCATTGAACCGGATTACGGCAGGGCTCATAATCACCTGGGTTGGGTATACTTTGTAAAATTTGATGACTACACCCGGGCGGAGTACCACTTCAAACTGGCAATGAAGTATGCTCCTGATTATCCTGCAGCCTGGATGAACTATGTCTATCTGTTAAACGAAATAAATGATGCAGATAAACTGGTAAAGTTGATTCCTAAAGCGATGAAGGTGGAAGGGATTAATAAAGCTAGCTTGTTCAATGAATTGGCAAGGTCCTGTGAATTGAATGGTTTTCTAGATGAAGCCGTGAAGAACTATGGTTTTGCATATAAACATTGCATGGGCAAGGACGACATAGGTACCATTGAGGAGAACCTGAAACGTGTAAACCGCAAAATCTCATTCGCTGGTAAAATGAAACGAAAGCGTTTTGTTCTTTTCTAACATTCCATTAGTTTCAGAGGCAGTTTTGTCTCTGAAACTTTTAATGGGCTATAATTTATGGGAAGGTTACTGGACATCCTCAAAAGTTCAGCGGATATACTTGAATTACTATATCCAAGTACATGTCTGGCGTGTCAAAACGGGTTGTTGCACGGAGAAGAAGTCCTTTGTCTCTACTGCCAATATAATTTATTCCTTCCATTCAATGATAGGGAAGTGACAGACAAAGGTGTTTTACAGCGCTTATGGGGAAAGATACCTATAAACAAAGTTTACACCTTAATGAAATACAAAAAAGGAGGTGCTGCTCAGGAGCTAATAAGAAGGTATAAGTACGATGGCTATACCAATATTGGGAAATATCTCGGTAGAATTGCTGCAAAAACACTGGATAATAGCTCAGACTATGTTGTAATTCCTATTCCATTACATAAATCTAAATTGAAGAAAAGAGGTTTCAATCAAGCGGCAGTTTTTGCTGAAAGCCTTGCTCATCACTCTGATCAGTATTGCCGTAGTGATATCTTGGTCAGACAAGTGCGGTCCCAGAGTCAAACATCGAAAACGAAATTTCAAAGATGGGAAAATGTCGATCAGGTATTTACCTGCAATGACTCAAAAGAAATTCAGAATAAGAACGTTTTGTTGGTTGATGATATTCTCACAACCGGAGCAACCTTGGAGTCAGCGAGTAATGTATTGATGCAAGCTGGAGTGAAGTCAATTAGTATCTTTACAATAGCAATTTCTGAAATATAGACGAGCAAGTCTATTCAGAATCTTCATCATCATCAGAATTACTACCCGAAGCCTTTTTCATCTGTTCTTGTTGGTATTCAAAGGCTTCTTCTGTGTAAAGTTTCATCGCACACCTGAAACCAATTGTACAGGTTGCGGAATCTTCCGGTAAAAATCTTCGGTTTCCTGGCATCAGCCAATAGGCAACATCGTCCCAGGACCCTCCTTTGTAAACACGCATCTGGGTGCCATAGAGTGTTTGATATCCTTGGTCAATATGATAAGGATCAAGATGTTCATCCTCTTGCTGTTGTTCATCAGTTAGCCGGTCGGGATTGAGTTTGTCAACATAAGTGTATCCTTTAGGTCTGTACAAATCGTATACCCACTCGTTGACGTTACCTGCCATATTATATAAACCAAAATCATTGGGAGGATACCCATAAATATAATCGGTATAAAAAGCACCATCGTTCATTCTTTTTCCCAGCCCTCCATAATCTCCTCTTCCTCTCTTGAAGTTGGCCATGAAAGTTCCCATAGTCTTTTTGCCGAATGGGTTTCTCAGTGTATGTCCGTCCCATGGATAAATTCTTCTGTAAGCAGATCCTGCATCCTGAAATTGTGGACTGACAATAGCTTGAGCAGCATGTTCCCATTCATCCTCACTTGGAAGCCGGAAATGAGGTATCAGTATATCGCCATTGTCTGCTGCCTCAACGCTGTCGTCAAAATCTACTCCTGCATATTTGAGCAGAGCATGGTTGACCATTACGGTACGCCATTCACAGTAGTCGTTGGCTTGTAACCAGTTGACTCCCACAACGGGATAGAATCTAAAGCCCTGATATCTCAAATATTGTTGAGCAATAGGGTCATTAAAAGCAAGCACGCTCCTCCATACATTAGTATCGGGTAGTGCGGCATTGTAAATATCCTCTGTGGAATCTTTTTTCAAGTGGAACAAATATTCCAGCCAGTGAATGTTAGCAATTTCGGTTTCATCCAACAGATAGGATTCCACTTCAATAGTTCGATCCAGATAATTATCAACGAAATAATCTCCTTCATATAATGGAATAGTAGTTTTTCCCCCTTCAATAAAAACCATGTTTGGGATTACCGGCAAACCATCGATTGTACTCAGGTCGACTTTAGCCTGTTTCAAATCCTGGTTTTCTTCGGTATCTGTAGAATCTACAGAAGTGAAGTCATACTTCTCGGAAGCATTTTTCTTTTTGCACGAACTATTCGCCAATAAAAAAATTGCAATTACGGAAAAAAATAGTGCCGATCGGATATATGATCTATGCATTAACATAGTTGTAACGCTGAATCGAACGTGTTATTTGCAAAATTAAAGGAATATCTGTTAATAAGTGCAATCTTGAGTGTACAAAAAAGGCCACAAATAGTGGCCTTTTGTATATTCAGATATGTAGAAATTCTTAGTAATTGGTTCCTGCGCGAATCATCGCACATCGGAAGCCAATAGTTGCAGTAGCGGAATCTTCTCCTATGAACCTTCTTGTTCCTGGAGACATCCAGTAAGCAACATCTTTCCATGAACCACCTTTGTAAACTCTTACGTGGTCATCAATTAGAGACTGGAATCCTTTCTTGTCGTATCCATTAGATTCATCAAGGTATCCATCTCTTCTCAACGGGTTAAGATCATCCATATACTGGAAAGAAAGTGGACGATATACATCATATACCCACTCATTAACATTACCAGCCATACAGTAAAGGCCGAAATCATTAGGAGGGTAGTTGTAGATATAATCGGTGATCATTGCACCATCGTTCAATTTACCAGCGATACCAGCATAATCTCCTCTACCTCTTTTGAAGTTTGCGAGGAACATACCCATTTCTCTTCCATAAGGATTTCGAAGTGCGTGACCATCCCAAGGATATAGTCTTTTATGTGTTTGGTTCTCATCTAACCACTGGTTTCCGATAAGAGCCTGGGCAGCATATTCCCACTCTGACTCCGAAGGAAGTCTGTAGTCAGGAACAACTACTCCTGTTTCAAGAGGAATACGTCCCCCACCTTCAGGAACTTCTACTCCTGCATCCTCTGCTAATTTCTTATTCACGACTCTGGTTCTCCAGAAAGCATAGTCGTTGGCCTGGAGCCAATCCACACCTACAACCGGGAAGTATCTGAATCCAGGGTAACGTAGGTAATGCTCCACATAAGGATCATTATAGGCAAGCTGACTGTGCCATACGTTAGTATCAGGAAGGGCAGAGTTGTAAAATTCTTCAGATGAATCTCTTCTTACATAGAACAAATATTCCAACCAGTGAATATTTGCAATTTCAGTTTGATCCATGAAGAATGAAGCAACTGTAACAGTTCTTTCAAGGTTATCACCAGACTTCAATAAGTCTTCCTCAAAAGATCCTAGTACGGTTCTACCTCCTTCAATATAAACCAGGTTTGGAGCTTCAGGCTGACCTAAATAGTCATTTACCTGGAATCCATCCTGTTCATTATAAACAATACCTGTTGTTGTACTGGCCATCCCTGGGTTAGAACTAGTCGGGTTTCCTGTACCTCCACCACCACAAGATGATAGCAAAAGTGAACCAGCTAGCGCATAGGATGCCGCTCGAAACACATACACAAATTTCTTCATATCCTGTTTATTTTAACAAATTTCCTAATTAACAAGCCTCTAATATACCTGTATGAGCCATAAAATGCAACAAATTGATTAAATATTCCAATTTATATGCTCCGCAGCTATACTAAGCTATAACTAAAAACGTAAATAAATCAATTTTATTGGATTGAACAACAAAAATTGGTCTTAAAGGATTTTTTTTACTCTCTCCCTCAAATATGGGATTACTAACTCTTCGAACCAATTATTGCGTTTGAGCCATATGTTATTGCGAGGAGATGGATGTGGCAAACAAATATATTGAGGGATATATTCTTCAAAGGCCCTAACGGTTTCCGTCAGTGTGCGCTTTCTTTTGTCTCCAAGGTATTGTTCCTGAGCGTATTGTCCTATTAGTAATGTTAGTTTAATATTAGGTAGTAGCCGGAGTAACCGATCGAGGTAGAGTTCCGCACACTCCTTCCTGGGGGGTAGGTCACCGGATTTTCCACGGCCGGGATAACAATAGCCCATTGGCACAATCGCGATCTTTGTTTCATCATAAAACACATCTTTATCAATATTGAGCCATTCCCTAAGCTTGTTTCCACTAGGGTCATTCCATGGAATGCTGGTATTATGAACTTTGGTGCCTGGTGCTTGCCCGACTATCAAAAGTTTTGACTCGTGGTGAGCCCTTACAATCGGGTTTGGGCCGAGAGGTAGCTCATCTTTGCAAACCTGGCAGGCTCTAATTTCTGTCAGTAGCTCATCGAGTGTTTGCATTTTGAGTAATTGTCTCTTTTAAAGGTTTTTGAACTGAGTGTAATATGGCAATACCTTGGTTTATGCTTCTTACTTCTTTAAAGGTTATAATCATCTGCCCCCGGGATTCTTTGAAACTACAGGTTTTTGGATGTTCCTGAATGTATTTTAGCACTATACCAAAAACCTCGGACTGAAAATAAGCATCGTTGTTGGCAACAGTAACCTGACCTTTCATGGTGTTATTCTTAATTTTCAGTTTTTCAAAACCCAGATTTTCTCCTTGCCAGCGGAGTTCAACAGACTTAATCAATTCATTTACCTCATCAGGTAACGGACCAAATCGATCTGATAGTTCGGTTTGGAACTTCTCAAGGTCCTCGGTCTTTTTTATATTGTCGAGCTCGTTATAGAGTCTTAGCCTTTCTGAAATATTTGTAACATAATCTTCAGGTATAACAACAGAAAGATCAGTTTCAATCACGCAGTCTCTTTTCAATGCCTGGACATCTACCTGATTCTCGAACAGTTCTTTAAATTCAGTTTCTTTCAGCTCCTGAATACTTTCATCTAATAGTTTGTGATAGGTTTCAAAACCGATGTCATTAATAAAACCACTTTGGTCCCCTCCCAATAAATTTCCTGCACCTCGAATGTCCAGATCTCTCATTGCTATTTTAAAACCATCTCCTAAATCTGAAAATTCTTCCAGCGTTTTTAATCGTTTTCTGGCATCGGTTGTCAGTCCACTAATAGGAGGTGTAAGTAAATAGCAAAAGGCTTTTTTATTGGACCTTCCTACCCGGCCACGCATTTGGTGCAAATCAGATAAGCCAAAATTCTGTGCCTGATTGATGATAATGGTATTCGCATTAGGTATGTCCAGTCCTGATTCGATAATATTTGTGGAAACCAGGATGTCATAATATCCTTCAATAAAACGCATCATAACCTTTTCGAGTCGTTGGCCTTCCATTTGACCATGGGCTACGCCCACCGATGCATCAGGGTGAAGTCGCATAATAATGTTTGCAATTTCCTCTATGTCATTGACTCTGTTATGAACAAAAAATACCTGGCCTCCTCTTTTTAGCTCAAAACCTATCGTGTCCCTGATTCTTTTCTCATTGAAAACGACTACCTCTGTAGTTACCGGTTGTCGGTTAGGAGGCGGGGTTGCAATGACAGAAAGGTCACGGGCACCCATTAGAGAAAATTGCAGTGTCCGTGGAATGGGTGTTGCTGTAAGTGTCAGTACATCAACATTAACTTTAAATTCTTTTATTTTTTCCTTGGCGGCAACTCCGAACTTTTGTTCTTCATCAATGATCAGCAACCCGAGGTCCTTGTATGAAATATCTTTACTGATCAATCGGTGAGTACCAATTAAAATATGTGTTTCACCTGCCTTTACTGATTCAAGAACTGACTTTATTTGGGCCGTTGTTTTGAATCTGTTGATGTAATCTACTTTACATGGCAAACCCTGAAGTCTTTCCTTGAAGGTTTTGTAGTGCTGCATAGCAAGTATAGTCGTTGGGACCAGTACTGCAACTTGCTTATTATCACATACGGCTTTGAATGCTGCACGAATGGCTACCTCTGTTTTACCAAAACCCACATCACCACAAACTAAACGATCCATAGGAAAGGCCTGCTCCATATCGTTTTTTACATCTTCGGTAGCTTTTGCCTGATCGGGGGTATCTTCATATATGAAAGAGGATTCTAATTCGGCCTGCAAGAAACTGTCCTGGCTATAGGGTATGCCTTTTGCCGCTTTTCTTTTGGCATACAAACTAATAAGATTGATGGCTATTTCCTTAACTTTCTTCTTAACCTTTTTCTTTTTGTTTTCCCACTCAGGTGAGCCAAGTTTGCTCATTGAGGGAGGGCTGCTATCTTTTCCGGAGTACTTAGCTATTTTATGAAGGGCATGTACACTTACATATAAGATATCATCGTCCTTATAAATGATCCGGATAGCCTCCTGTTCGGTTCCATTGTTTTCGACTTTATGCATCCCGGCAAAACGTCCGATACCATAGTCGATATGGGTAACGAAATCCCCGGGTTGTAGTGTTTTTAGTTCCCTAAGAGTAAGTGCCTTGGTCTTGGAATATCTTTCCTTTGCCTTGTATTTGTAATAGCGCTCAAAGATTTGGTGATCGGTATAAATCAGTAACTTTTGATCATTATCGATAAAGCCAAGCCGGATTCCTATGTTCAGGTCTTCGATTTCGAGATCAGGTTCGATTTCCTCGAAGATTGTCTTCAGTCTTTCTATTTGTCTGGCACTTTCAGCACTGATTATGATTTTATAATCTGAAAGAAGGTATTCACTTAGATTATCAGCAAGGAGCTCAAAATTCTTATTAAATGATGGTTGAAGTTTTGAATGGAACTCAAAACTATGACTGGTTGAAGAAGTGAAGCGAGTTCCAAATTCAACCAGGCCAAATTTCTTTAGGGACGTATTGAATTCTGTAGGTTGTATAAAGAGTTCTTCGGGTTTATTTACAATGACAGTATCACCGGTAGATCGCTTAATCTTGTCAAAGTCGCTTACAACACTTTCATAATACTTTGCGATTATTTCTTTTGTATAATCGAGATCTTTGGCCCAAATGATGGTACTTGGTGTGATGTATTCCAAAAAAGAAACTCTTTGCTCCTGTAAAAGTTTCGTCTTGACGTCCGGAATGATGGAGATACTCTTTTTTGTTTCAACAGATAATTGACTGTCCGGATTAAAGGTCCTGATGCTTTCAACTTCTTTACCAAACAGTTCAATTCGAAAGGGCAGGTCGTTGGCGTAAGAAAAAATATCAATGATTCCTCCCCTTATAGCAAATTGACCAGCTTCATAAACGAAATCATTTTTTTCAAAACCGTATTCTGTAAGTAATTCTGAAACGAAGTTGGTATCAATTTTTTCTCCGACTTGTACCCCGAATGTGTTTTTGACCAGGGACCGTTTATTAATCACTTTCTCTGTAAGAGCATCCGGAAAAGTAACAATCAGCTCTCCCTTGGATTCCTTTTGATTCAGCCTGTTAAGCACCTCGGCTCTTTGAAGAACATTGGCATTTTCTATTTCTTCAAACTGATAAGCTTTCTTATACGAAGAGGGAAATGAAAGAATGTCCTTGTCTAATATGTTCTGCAGGTCGTTTTGGAAGTAAGCGGCTTCTTCTCTGTCCTGGCAGATAAACAGGTGATTGACCGGACGAAGTTTATATATTGATGCAGCTACTATGCTATCCAGACTGCCGCGCAAGCCCTTTAGCTGTATATGCTCCTTATCTTTTTTTAGAGCTTCAGCAATTGTAGCTATTTGTGAATCCTTGGAATAAGTATGCAGTAAATCTTTCCTATTCATAATAAAGCGAGCCTCGAATTTACTGCTTTCTTCACAAAGACCCTATTTTATTTCTTTTCCAGGAGCCCTTCCGAAAGCCACTTTGCCACTGCCTCCCTGTTGCTCTCGAGGATAAACCTTTTCTGGTCATCTTGATTCTGGATGTTTCCGAGTTCAATGTAGGTTGAAGTGGGTTTGGTTTCGCGTAGCATGAACAAATCTCGGGCTCTTACGGTTCCGGTATAACCCCTTCCTTGTTGAAATTGGTTGTATTTTTGTTTTATCTTCTTTTGTAGGCACTGTGCCAACAACCTTCCGTTTTTGCTTCCTTTGTAATAGTAAAAGAACATATCCATTCTTTTTTTGACCTGTCTGGAGTCAACATGGATAACAATCATTCTTTGATACTTATAGCCTTTTTGCAAATTTTCTTTGTATAGCGTATTAACTGAGGTTGCCCGCTGCTGAAGGCGCTTTTTTTGATTGATTGGAATTTTTTGATTCTCCCAACATCTTTCATCAGTATCACATTTTAAAAATTTACCATCCCTAATCCCATCGTTATTGTCTCTGGTAATAATATATACCAAGGCATCATGTGAAATCAGGTACCTGGCAAGCCTTAAAGTAATATCGTAAGCATATTCATCTTCGCAGAGCTTATGCTCTCCGTTCTTACCAATAGCTCCGGGATCAGGGCCTCCATGCCCACTAACTAGGTAGTAGACACAACCTTTGAGCTTGTGATCAATAATTGTAACGTCTTTATACTTATCACCAAAAATTTTAAAACTTCTGGTGGTTGTTCTACCAATATCGCTTTCTTCATCACAGGCAAAAAAATGATGGGCCACCCATAGGTCTTTATCCTTGGTATAGTGCTCTTTTTTTATTCCATCTTCGACCAGTTTTTCATTATAAGACTGTATTCGCTTCGCTTTTTCAAGATCATAATTGTTTATAGTCGATCGAATGCTTTTCCCGTTGTAGCCGTATCGTATTATGGGTAGTTTGTATGTTTTACCGGAGATTATTTTGCCCTTGTCTGAAATGTCATTGATTTCCAAAAACTTGTCCAGGTCACAATCCTGATTCAGATGATATTTTTTTAGAATTAATAGTGTGCTTTCCCCACTTGAAACTTTATGTCTCAGATAATTTTGAGTATAACCTACTCCAGTGATAAGAAAGTTGATCAGGATTAGTATTCTAAGGGTAAAAATGAATTTCATCTATCGACATTCGAACTTCAAGAGGAAATTGAAATAAAGCACCAACATTTCAATAAATAATCTGAAGTTTGTATTTAATTGCACAAGTTAAAAAAATATTAAGCGAACAAAGTTCTTACCAAATGACATTTTTAAAAACCACATTATTTTTTTCTATTATTATTTCAGTGGCCTCGTGCCAATCAACAGAGGAAAAACCTGTCAACGATGATGAAACCTCGAATCGGGATACCACTTTGATAAAACCAGGACATTATGTTGCTCTGAAAGCTGAGGATGCCATTGAAATTGATGGTGAAGCAAATGAAGAAATTTGGTCTGACGTTGAATGGATGAAGATGGATCAGGTATGGTTAGGTGAGGCTCCGGATTCACTTGATTATTCAGGACGATTCAAGGCTTGCTGGGACCAGAATTTCATTTATATATATACAGAAATTACTGATGATTCGTTGGTAGATACACATGAAGATTCTCTTGATCATTATTGGGACGATGATTGTGTAGAAATCTTTGTTGATGAAGATAATTCAGACGGAAATCATCAGTATAACCACAATGCATTTGCATATCATGTCGCTTTGGATTACACTGTGGTAGACATTGGACCGGATTCGCTGCCACATGTCTATCCCCACGTGAAGGCAGCCCGAGTCAAAAAAGGAAATAAGTACTATTGGGAGATGGCAATGAGTATATACGATGATTCCTATCAGGATAATGACAGTAACCAACCGGTAGTGCTTTTAGCAGGCAAAGAAATTGGCTTCATGATTGCTTATTGTGATAATGACGTAAGTGAAAAAAGAGAAAATTTTATCGGCACTATTCCGATTGAGGGAGAGGACAAAGATCAGGGATGGATTGATGCAGGTGTCTTTGGTTCACTTCTTCTTAAATAAAAATTAAATGAAATTGAAAATGAGAACATTCAAATACTTTTTTTATCTGTTGGCAATAGCAATTAGTTTTTCCAGCTGTTCAATAACAGAAGAGGTTACTTTCAATAAGGACTATTCCGGGACATATTCACTGAAACTGGATATGGGTCAGTTCATTACCAGTATGCAGGCGTTCGGTAACGATACCATAGCAAAAAGCATGAATAGTAATCTTAGCGAATTGGATCAGTCAGCATCAGAATTCAACGAAATTGAAGGGATTTCTAATGCTGAAGTTATTTCAGATCAGCAGAAGTATATCTATGGAATTAAATTTGACTTCAGCGATATAGAAGCACTCAACCGCTCTAAAACAAAAGAATCAGGAGGAATCAGCCAACTGGTCGGTGGAGAGTCAGAACCAAGTGAGGAGCACGTTTATTTTAAAAGAAAGGGCAAGAAAATTACTTATGAACTTCCCAAGTCGCAATCTGATGATTCTGAGATTCCGATGGAATTGCTTTCTTCATCAAAGTATAAGATTATTTTTAGAGCAGCAGGTGAAATAAAAAAAGCCAATAATGATGCTTATATAATCTCTGATGATAATAAGAAAGCAGAGGCCGAAATCGACTTTTCAGAAATGTTGAGTAAAGAAGGGGCCATAAATGTGACGTTGAAAGTAAAATAATTGTCTTTAAGGCTCAGTACATATGACCGTGAAAAAATAACCAGTAGACTAAGCAATGAACAATTCGATGTGATAGTCATTGGTGGAGGGGTGACTGGTGCCGGAATTTTTTTAGATGCCACCTCAAGAGGATTAAAAACCTGTATGATAGAAATGCAGGATTTTGCCGAGGGAACATCCAGTAGGAGTACAAAACTTATTCATGGAGGACTTAGATACCTCAAACAAAGAGAGTTTAAACTTGTAAAGGAGGTAGGGCGTGAGCGAACCATTGTGCAAAGCAACGCTCCTCACCTGACCTATAAGACTCCTGTGTTGGTCCCACTATATAAAGGAGGAAGTATTGGCAAGTTTGCTGCCCGAATCGGGATGAAGATTTATGATTGGCTTGCTGGTGTAAGCAAGGAAGACCGACATAAAATTTTGTCTGCCAGAGAAACGCTGGAAAAGGAACCCCTTCTCTCTAAAGAAAAACTTAAAGGAGCGATTTATTACCCCGAATACAGGACGAATGATGCCAGATTGACTTTGTCTATAGTAAAAAAGGCGTTTGAGCTGGGTGGTTTATGCCTTAATTACTGCAAGTTAAAAGGGTTTAATTATGACAAGAAGGGTAAAATTATTGGCGTACAGGCCGAGGATTTGTACTACGATAAAGTATTTGATATATCAGGACTGGTAGTGATCAATGCGACTGGTCCCTGGGTAGACCATGTGTGTACACTAGACCAATCAACTGAAAAAAAGCTTCTCCTAACGAAGGGAATTCACATAGTAATTGATCACAAGAAACTTCCGATTAAGGAAGCTTGCTACTTTGACACGAATGACAAAAGGATGGTCTTTGCAATTCCTAATGGTGATAAAACGTATATAGGTACAACGGATACTATTTACGCAGGAAATGTGTCAAGACCTCCTGTGTTTATTGAAGATGTTGATTATTTGCTTGACAACCTCAACCGGGTTTATGGCCTTGATTTGAAACATACCGATGTGGAGTCATCGTGGTCCGGTTTAAGACCTTTGATTAAGGAAAAAGGCAAGTCTTCTCCATCAGCCATTTCCAGGAAAGATGAGGTGTTTCATTCAAAATCAAACCTAATTTCAATAGCTGGGGGTAAGCTTACCGGGTATCGCAAAATGGCTGAAAAAGCTGTCGGACTGGCCATTCAAAGCCTTCGAAAAGATCATTATGATATTGTAGCTTCCTGTTCTACCGATACGATTAAGCTCTATGGTGGAGAAAAATGGGACAGGGATTCTTTTGAAGAAGAGGTAAAGAAATTAAACCTAACCGATAGCCAAGCAGTCGAACTTGCAACCTTGTTTGGAAGTTCAGCTTCGAAGGTATTGGAATATATAACTGAACAACCGGATACCTCTGAGCGCTATGAACTTGGTGTTTTAAATTATTGCATCGATGAAGAAATGGTCCTTTCCCCTTCTGACTACTTTGTTCGAAGAACCGGAAACTTATATTTTGACATTGACAGAGTCAGGGCGCTGAAAGATTTGGTGATTGATTTCATGTACAATAAACTGCAATGGTCTGACTCACGCAGAACCGAGTTTGTGCAGAATCTGAATCTGGAATTAGCCCAGGCCTCGGAGTTTCCTAAAAACCATCAACCGTAATTGGTACTACTGTAGGTTTCTTGCCTTTTCTAAGTATTGGTAGTTTATCGCTACGCTTCTTATCAGTTGTCTGCTTGTTCTCTGATACCACCAATGGAGCATTATCCAGAAGTGGTAACGTTTGCGGTGATGCTTTTGCGGCAACTATAATTTGAGGTGCTTCATTGCTGAACTCCTGGACCGCTGCTTCTGCGGGTTTTACCTCTTCTATCAGTCGATTGTCAGGCTCTGTGACCTGATTAATTAATATCTCTTGCTCTGGAGAAGTCTGTTCTTTGCTCGTTAGCTCAGGACTTTCTATTACAGTAATTGTGGCTTCAGGAATAGAATCAGGCTTTGCCTCATCAGACACACTGGATGTAGAAGGAATGGCAAGCCAAATTGCCAGAGCGCCTACACCGAAAGCTGCGGGTAATGCCCATTTTGTACCCCTGCTGGTTCTTATTGAAGTTCTTGAAATAGGATAGTTACTTAAAGGGTCCTTAATTTTCAATTGTTTCCACTCATGAAACTTCTTTGACACCTTAGGATCAGTCATAACAAGGATATCAATCATGTCCTTATCAACATTACTGATTGTACCTTCAAAATACTCGAAAAGATATTTGTCTAATTCTCTACCCATATTTTTATAATCCTTCTAGTAATATAACAATTCTAATTCTTTTTTCATTCGTTTTCTTGCACGAAATAAGTATACCTTCACCTGTGACTCTGTGAGGGCCAAAATTTGTCCAATCTCCTGATAGTTATACCCTTCCAGGTCCCGAAGTAAGAGCACCGACTTCTGAACAGCAGGTAATTTGTTGACACATTGGTTCAATATATCACGTGCTTCGAGGCGACTAATTTCCTTGTTTGTAAAAGGCTCTTTGATGTGTTCGTTGAGCTGAACAAGTCGGTTTTGCTTATTTAATTCATTCAGCATAGTATTGTGCGCTACTTTAAACAACCAAGCCTTTATTTTACTGTGGTCAATTTTCCGCCAGTTTTTCCAGAGTTGAAGAAAGGTTTCCTGTACAATATCTTCAGTCAAACTGCTATTGTTGGAATACCGAAACACGTAACGGTGTATCCGATCCGAGTACTCAAATACTGCGATATTGTATTTTCTTCTTTTAATAAGTCTTTTTATTTAACTGAATGCCGGGAAATTTACAAGTGAGTCCAATTTCAAAATAATCACTGTGGCGATACATACGGTCACGATAGGTATAAGCAAAACCAACGCGATAGTTTTTGGACTGATAGCCCAGCATACCGCCAAATGTAAAACCCTTGTTCGCATTAACTCCCCAGAGTAACTTTTTGTATCTAAAATTAAAATTGGCTATCCAATCGTATTGAACTCCTGAGGTGCTTTTTTTATTGATGTTCAATAAGGCCACCGGTGTAAAAGAGATCCCTTTCTTATTCTTTTCAAAAGTCTTTCCGAATTGAAATTGTGTAAAAAATTGAGGTCCGTGCCTGCCGGAGAGTCCCAAACGAGTGCGTCCTACGTCCGACCATGTCACTCCTATGAATGTTTTTTTGGTATTAATAAGAATACCGGTGTTTAAAGCGGCTTCAAATTTTCGTTCAATTCTGGATGTATCTTCATTGTCGTCACTGGTGCCAATAAGGTTATAGTTGAAATATTTAGCATGTCCTGAAATTCCGATGGCTGGAGCTATGGTCAGCCGGTTTTCATTGTAAGTAAATTTCGGGGAGTACATCATTGAAAAGCTGGTATTTTTACGCGCTTTCCAGATAGAAGTCATATTGCTTCTATTTAAGTAGACGCCCACTCCACCATAAAGCTCAGGGATAAACTGGTCATAAGCCATAAAGTGGCTGCTGGTTCCGTTTGATTCTAAGATGGAATGTGCTGTAGATAATCTTGCAAGACCAGCGCTTCCTGCAAATGCAGGGTTGTTGTAAAGAGATGTCTTATTGAACTGAACATACTGCCCTTGGGCACTTACGGTAAAAAGTATAAGCGCTACAAATAAAACTTTGCCAGCGATATGGGCAATGAAGCTGCGCATGATCTGTAATAGTGATCAAATTACCTGAATAACATTGTACAAGATACAAAAAATAGTTCCTAAATCCTTAATATTGCACCAATCATTACAATCCGAAAATTATGAGCGTAAGAATAGAAAAAGATACTATAGGACCGGTCGAAGTTCCCGCAGATAAGTATTGGGGTGCACAAACGCAACGGTCAATAGAAAATTTTAAAATAGGGAATAACCAAATGCCTATTGAAGTAGTACATGCTTTTGCACACCTAAAGAAGGCAGCAGCGCGTACGAACGAACAATTGGGTGTTCTTGACAGTGAAAAGGCAGACCTCATCGCTCAGGTTTGTGATGAAATCCTTACCGGAAGCCTGGATGATCAGTTTCCTCTCGTTGTATGGCAAACCGGTTCCGGAACACAATCCAATATGAATGTGAATGAAGTTGTTGCCAATCGGGGACACGTACTAAAAGGAAATAAACTGGGTGAAGGAGAGCGTTTATTGGCACCAAATGATGATGTGAACAAAAGTCAGTCTTCAAACGATACTTTCCCTACAGCCATGCACATAGCTGCCTATAAAATGGTTGTTGACACGACAATTCCGGGAGTTCAAAAATTACGAGATACACTACAGCAAAAGTCTAAGGAAATGGCTGATGTGGTGAAAATTGGAAGAACTCACTTTATGGATGCTACGCCTTTGACGCTCGGGCAAGAGTTTTCCGGATATGTATCCCAACTCGACCATGGATTAAAAGCGCTGAAAAATACTCTTGAACATTTATCGGAGCTCGCTCTTGGTGGTACCGCAGTGGGAACGGGAATTAATACCCCGGCTGGATATGCCGAGCTGGTTGCACAGAAAATTGCCGAATCTACCGGTCATCCTTTTGTGACAGCAGAAAACAAATTTGAAGCTTTAGCAGCTCATGATGCCATTGTAGAAACACATGGAGCACTCAAGCAGCTTGCCGTCAGCCTGATGAAAATAGGTAATGACATCAGAATGTTATGTTCTGGTCCAAGATCGGGTATTGGCGAGATTACCATTCCGGCTAATGAACCGGGCTCATCGATTATGCCTGGAAAAGTTAACCCAACACAATGTGAGGCGATCACAATGGTTTGTGCTCAGGTAATCGGTAACGATACAGCAGTTTCTGTTGCTGGTTCCAATGGCCATTTTGAACTGAACGTATTTAAGCCGGTGATGATTTTCAACCTATTGAATTCAGCCAGACTGATCGGAGACGCCTGTGTATCATTCAATGACAACTGTGCCGCTGGAATTGAGCCAAACTCAGCCCGAGTGGAAGAACACCTCAATAATTCATTGATGTTGGTGACTGCGCTTAACACCAAAATCGGTTATTACAAAGCAGCTGAAATTGCAAATACCGCACATAAGAATGGCACAACGTTGAAAGAAGAGGCTGTGAATTTAGGCTATTTGACAGCCGAAGAATTCGATGAATGGGTAGTCCCTTCGAAGATGATTGGCAGCCTGGAAAAGGCTTAAAGATTACGGATTGACCTAAAAGTTATCCACATTTGTGGAAAATTTGTATATTGTTCATGAAAAAAAGAGCATCACTAATGAAAAGATACACTTTCCTAATAGCTTGTATCGTAACCTTTGCATCTACTTTTACCTATGCGCAAGACGATAAAAAAGCACAAAAAGCACTAGAAAAAGAGTGGAAGAAGAAGCTGAAAGCTTTGTCTCCCATGGACTATAAAGCACTCGTTGAAGAGAAAAACGAGTTAGCAGAATCAAAAAGTCAGTTACAATCAGAGAACTCAGACCTTCAGGGGAAGGTATCGAACCTGGAGACTCAGGTTGTAAAGCTTGAATCTGAAATAGACGACTATAAAGCCGCAGCGGCAGCAGCTGAAGAAGCAGCGCAGCAGCAGGGAAGTAGTGATAGCTACGACAGCTATTCGAAACCTGATATGGCTGGTGTTAAATTCAAAGTACAGGTAGGAGCCTTCCGTAGCTTCGATATCAGAAAGTATTTTGATAATCACAAAAACTTCAGTGGTGAAGTTGATCCCGATGGTACCATGAAATATACGCTTGGTATATTCAAAGAGTACTGGGAAGCAGACAAGTTCAAGAAATACCTTCGTGACATGGGCGTGAAAGGAGCCTGGGTTGTGGCGTACAAAGATGGTCAGCGAGTGAACATCAAAGACGCACTTGAAGGAGTACTTTAAGAATTACCACAAGACAAAATATTTAAACCCTCTGACTTTTCGGAGGGTTTTTTATTGATGTAGGATAAGTTAGAATGGCGGTAGGTGAAGGGTCTTAGAACCGCTACGCTAATCCTAACCAGATGAGCTATTTTTTTAATTTTTGCAATCTGAATAATGGAAGAAGTTCAAATTTTATATGGAATCCGACACCTAATAGAATCACTTATTTTTTTTGTGATTTCAATTTATGGCATGTTCGGTTCCGTGTCCGGAAACATCATGAAAATTTTATGCCTTGTAATTTTTTTCTTCTGCATAAAACGGCTTGTAGATTTCTTTAAAATGGAGCCACAGATTGTTTTGAATTCCATCGGTATTTCATGGGATTCCCATGCTTTTATACCCTGGAATAAAATTAAATATATTAAAATGACTAATAGTCCTCTGTACCATAGCACAAAACATTTAGAATTTGAAACAGAAGAAGGGGTAGAAGCAGTTTCTCTTTATGCTTTGAATATGAAGCCTAAGAAAATAGAAGAAAAAGCGAAAGAATATTGGAGAAAATATAGAATACATCAATTGGGACAAATTTAGAATTGCCTTACTCGGTCGCGTTTGAGCTGATGCAAAAGGGTTTTACGATAATTATTGATATGATGTATTTAAAAATGTCGAAGAATAATAAAAATGAAATCTAAACTTAGATATTATTCTATTATTGTAGGAAGCTCCGTTATGGTTTTAGGAGGGCTTTTATCCTCAGTGCAAAGGAATCTGCTTATATCATCTGGAATATTCGGGATTTTAATGGGTATATTTCTTTTGACCCGTGAGTCAGGAGGTGGTGATGTCGAATTATGACACTCTTCACTGGTCTTAGAACCGCTACGCTAATCCTAAGACCAGATGAGTCGTAATTGGTTGCCATCTATGGCTGTAACCTCACAGATAAATAAATTTCATGACTTCCAGAGGTGTAATTTTTTAAATTGGACGTTATAATATCATACGAATAACCCAGGTCTATCATTTTTTTGATGGTGACACCTCCTAAAAGCACAATAGTGTCTTCATTTCTATAAGATGATCCTATCCATACCAGATTGTTGTATTTCATGGTTAGGTTGATATCAATGGACTCTTCGATATTCTCTACAAATCGAAATATTACTGCAGGCAGTATCGCTAATTTTGCTGACTCGATATCAAACCTGGCTCCACCGGTTAAAAAATAATGTGGGACCAACGCACCAATGACTTCATCATCGATTTGTCGGGAGCTCCCTTTGAAAAGCTGCTGGACGGCCACACCTAGGTATAACTTGTCAGTGTAAATGTTTCCTCCCAAAGCTAGGTCCGGATAGAAATTTTTGTGCCAGCCGTCAATACCATCGAGCAGTGGGTCAGGCCATATTGAGATAATTTCATCCGTATTGATTCCTATTTCCTTAAAGCCTATGCTAGTTCCCAGTGACATTCTGATTTTAGGAGAAAGAGGTAGGTTATAAGCATAAATTCCCGAGAAATATAGTGTCCGGGATGGTCCTGTCTTATCTCTGCCCATGTTGTAACCAAAACTATGAAAACCTTTTGAAGATTCTTCTTCGGCTAAGCGCATACTGCCAAACATGGTCAAAGTTTTCGGTGAAGCATCAAAATCTACCCACTGATATCGAAATAACATGGTGTTATTAATTCCTTCCGATGTTCCTGCAAAAGAGGGGTTGTAATAAAGCTGGTTATTGGAAAATTGACTGATTAAGGGTATTTGTTGTGCATGGGTATAGCTACACACTGCTATCGCTAGTAGCGTTAAAAACTTGTTCTTCATGGCTCAATTAGATGTTTAAGGTTGACCGTTAATCCGGGAAGTTGAAAAAAGGTAAGTAGGTTTTTCCGATATGCCTGAATCCAACTTCACTGGTTGTAGGAACTCTTACATATTGCTCGAACGCAGTTCCACTTCGCTCAAACGCGCCCGAGGGGTGAGCTAATCCTAGACCAGATTAGAGGACCAACCTATACTTTAATGCCAGCATCATGGCCAAGGAGGTAACAAAGAACAAACCGATTAACAGTATATTCCTCCAGTCAATTTTTGATTTTTTGAATATTTCAAAACCTGTGATTAAGTAACCAGATGTCACACATGAACGAGCAAGTGATAAAAAGTCCAGCCCTTTGTAGGGTGGTCCTGGTTCCAAAAGTTTAAGCAGGAACAGTCCAAAGAATCCACTCATGCAAATAATTGAAATCCACTGCACGCTTCTAAAAACAAATTTCATAACTCCGACTTCTGGTCACTGATTATTTCAAACTCTCTTTGTAATGACTGTCCTTTTTCATCCACAATAGTGAGTATATGTTTACCTGGCGAAGGGTTCATGGCGATCTCATGAAACTCACGGGTACTGCCAACATACTCTTCGTCCAGATGCCAGTGTACTTCTGTGGTCGGGTCCCGGTGAGTGATCTCAAATACTGTACTACTTGAGGTTCCATCCAGGTTCACAGGCACATAGATTCTTGATTTATTCGGAGGATAGAGTACTTGAAATGACTTTCCACTTTCACCGCATTCTGCGCACATGGGTGGTACAGGGATGTATTCCGGGTGCTTTTTGCGATAATATTTTTCCATTACTGAGGGCAGCGTAAAGTATGATTGTCTTCTCATGTCAATGGGAGAAACGCATTCACTGGTTACGAGCAAATCTTCTTCAGGATGCAGAAACTGGGTTTGGCAGTAGGGGCATACTTCAGATTTCAGTCCGTTGGCCGGAATTAGTTCTGAATGTTTCTCTGAGCAATGAGTTCCGGCCAAATAACCGCTATGGCCGCAAACCTCTACTTTTTTCATCTGGTGGTGTGGTTCTTCAAACCATTGGCCATCAGTTTGAATAGCATCAAAAATCTCGAACAGAATAGGAGCAGCAGCTCTTGTGCCGGTCAATCCGGGGCGGCCTTCTCCATTGGCATTTCCTACCCACACGGCAACGACATACTTTGGTGTGCAGCCCACGGCCCAGGCATCCCGAAAGCCAAAGCTGGTCCCGGTCTTCCAGGCAACTTTTTCCTTCGAACTCAATATCTGCCAGTTGAGTTCGTCTTCCGGCCTTACTACCTCGAGCATGGCCTCAAAGGTGTGCCATATGGCCGGAGCTTCCAGTATGGATTCATGGCTTAATTGCGCAGAACGCTGTGTTTCAAAGAGGTACAAATCGTGAAATGCATCAGCCGGATAGGCGCCATTGTTTTTTCTGAAGCCTGCCAGGTTGCGGGCCATTCCGCTATAAGCTCGTGATAGGTCCCAAAGGTTGGTTTCAGCACCGCCCAGAATCAGCGATAGCCCATAATGACTGGCCGGCTTGTTGAGGGTGGTCATTCCAATAGATTTTAGGTTGTGATGAAACTTCGGAAGGCCATAGTCGCTAAGCATCCTTACCGCAGGAATGTTAAGTGAACGGGCCAATGCTTTGTTGGCAGGAACGGCTCCGTCATACTTTGGATAAAAGTTCTTTGGTGAATAGCTGCCATAGAAAGTCGGGACATCGGGAATGATTGTTTCGGGTAGTATATTTCCCTCTTGCAGCATAAATGCATACAGAAATGGTTTTAGTATACTTCCGGTACTTCGTGGGGCCTGAATGAGATCTACATGTGGAGTGGAATTATTTCTATGTTGTGAGTTGCCAACATAAGCAACTACGTTACCAGTTTCAACTTCCACTATAAGTGCTGCGGCATTTTCAACTTTATTCTCCGAAAGTCGGCAGGAATGCCGGTTGATGATATCCGATGCCCGGAGCTGAATGTGTTTGTCAATTGTCGTTTTGAAAACAGATTTGGTTTCATTCCGGCTTTCTGCGTGGATTTTTGCGGTTAGGTGAGGGGTTATATCCGGCAGTATCACTGGTTTCTCTGGCAAATTCTCGAGTATAGAGAGCTGGTAAGTAACAGAATCTATCTGACCTTGATCATAAAGTTCAGCCAACAGATAGTCCCGCTTTTTTTTGAGCTGTTCCCGGTTTCTTCCCGGGTGGATGAGGCCAGGGCTATTGGGGAGAACGGCCAGGGTTGCAGCCTCGGCCCAGGAAAGTTTTTCAGCGCTCCTGCCGAAGTATTTCCAGGCTGCGGCATCAATGCCTACCACGTTTCCTCCAAATGGAGCATTGGAAGCATAGTATCGTAGAATCTGCTCCTTGTCATATCTTAGCTCTAATCGGGTTGCCATGATAATCTCACGAATCTTTTCGAGATAGGTACGTGGTGGATTTTTCCGTGAGAGCCTTACTACCTGCATACTTATGGTGCTGGCGCCACTGACGATATCATTTCTGGAAATATTGGTAAAGGCAGCTCTTGACAAAGCAAGAAAGTCTACTCCTATATGTTGGCGAAATCGTTTGTCTTCAAAACAGATGATCGCTTTCGCAAATTTATCCGGAACGGATGCACTTGCTGGGAACCTCCACTGACCATCTGTTGCTACTCTGGCTCCCAGCAGGTCTCCGTGTTTATCGACAATGACTGTACTAACAGGGTCATGGAATAGTTTTTCAGGCAAACAGAAATAGTACCATAGCCCGAAAAGCAAAGTCAGTACAGTGACCTTGTATTTGTTTCGTCTAATGAATCGTAGAGGCTTAGGACGCTTTAGTAGACTTCTAAGTGATGAAATACACAGGTTGCCTGATTGGTTGAGGACATAAACAGAACTCCTCCGAAGTAGTTTCAATACTCCGGAAGAATCTATTTTACTGTATAAGTTCAAAAACCTGTTCACTTTAGTTCAAATTATTCTCTATTACCTGGATCCAGGTGCCGGGAACATTTGCATTGATTGTATGGTCATACATGGCATCGCTATATACTCCAGGCAAATAAAACTTACCCAGGTAGGTTGCGTTTAGTTTGATTTCAAACCGTTTTGTGTCTCCGGCCTTTAAATCAAAGAAGGTATATACCCGATCATCCCTAATATCCCTGTAATCGTAGGTACTGCTGGTATTAGCAGAACCATCAAATCGATCGTTATGAATTTCCCAGCCCGCAGGGAAAATGTGATCAAGAGCCATTTCTTCATAGTCGCGTTGCGAAGGATTGTGTACTTTCACTGTGGCTTTAAAGTCTGTACCCTGCTCCAGTTGAGTAATATCAAGGGCGTTTCCATCCAGATCAAAGTAATCGACATCTATCTCCAGGTTATTGCTAGCGGGTTTTTCATTTCCGGTTTCAGGAACGCCTTCAAGCAATAGTTTTGCATATAGTGATTTGCCCGAGTTGTTTTTGAACTGGAACTGTTGAGATCTCAAATCTTCAATATCAAAGTTGAATTGCCAGATTGGCTTATTGGAAGTGACTTTATGCCAATTGCCATCACGCAATCTATAGGAAAAATCCATTGGCGAATCGAGCTTATTTCCTATGAATTTGGACATTGCTACCAGACTGTACGCGGTAGTTTGAGTGCTGTACCATTCTTGGCTATTCAGTTGGTTGGAAATTAGCTGAGCCTGTTCCATCGCTTTTTCTTCCATTTCCATGAGGCTCAGGCACTGGAGGATTATGGCTTCATCTCGCAGTTTTGAACCATAAGAGCCTGACATTTCTTTGTAATCAACCACTTTGGTATTGAGTTTTTTAACAATGTCGCTTGCTACTTCTTTTTGACCAACAAGATGATAAGCGGCTGCCAGGTACCAGGAGGCAACAGATTGGATTTCTTTGGTCAACCGAAAGCGGTTCATAGCTCCCAGTTCAGGAGTGCCATTGAGGGCCAACAGATACAATCGATAAGCTTGCGCACTCTGATTGCTTTTGTCACCGTTGGTGCTCCAGTTGCGGGCTCGTTTCTTTTGAAATTCAGACCACTTGTTAAGAAAATCATCAGGTACTTGATACCCAGCGGCTTTTGCTTCGAGCATGAAGTGACCGGCATAGTTGGTTCCCCATTCTGATTCATCATATCCACCCGGCCAGTAGGAGAGTCCTCCACTTGGTCTTTGGAATGTGAGTAGTCGTGCAATCCCTGCTTTTATGTTTTTAGTGACTTCACTCTTTGACTTATCGGTCATTGGCATAAGCTCTGGAAGGTATACCTGGGGAAAAACAGATGAGGTGGTTTGCTCTACGCAACCATATGGATATCGAATCAGGTATTTTAATCTTTTGCCCAGATTGAGTGGAGGTACGCTTGACACTTCTACAACCCCTTTATTGGTTCCTTCGATGCCAAAGGCTTTAAAGGAGGTGTTCCAGCTATTACCTGGATTGATTACTTGCTTTTGGAAGTCTGTGATTGGCGGATTTGAAGCTCTTACCTCAAGAACTTTTTCATAACTGGCTTCAATGCTAGCCCCACTTACCTTGACCTTTATGGTGGCGTTTCCAATGCTTGGCTTGGCTTTTAGTTTGAAGAAAACCATTTTATCTCCTGTCTTTTTGAAGCTGACTTTCTTTGGTTCGGGGTCAATCACCTGGAGTAGGTGATTGGTCTCTATTTCCACGGAAACTTCGCCCAGGGATTCAATTGGTTGTTTTTCACTATCCATGGCAAAAACGGTTACCGGAAGAGTGATTTCTTCGTTTGGCCCGAGAATTCGGGGAGGGCTTGCCAGTACCATTAATGGCTTCCTTACAAAAGTTTGTTTTTGAGCTTTGCCGTAGCTTCCCTTGTTGCCGGCAATAACCATGGTCCTTACCTGCCCCACATAGTTGGGTACATCAAAGTAGTGCGTATTCGTTTTTCCAGGACCGAGGTGGAATGGACCCAGGTATCTGACCATTGGCTTAAAACGGTTTTGTTTGCTCCCCTCCTTGCCAGCATAGTCACCGCCTCCGATAGCGAGTAGGTTTTTATGTCCGCGACCTTCGGCTCCTGCGACATCATCGAAAAGATCCCAGGTAGTTACCCGAAGAGCTTCCCGTTGGTTGAAATGCTGCCAGGCATCGGGTGTTTGAAATCGGGTGAGACCCAGAAGCCCTTCATCAACTATGGCAACCGTGTAAGTCATAGCTTTACCATTTTGCTCTTTGATCTGCAGTCGTGCCTTTGACTCAGGTGCAATCTCATCGGCCATTTTGATGACCGGATGCAGTTTTGTGTTGGGGTCATGCACATAAATGGGGATGACACCATACATCCTGATGGGAAGGTCATTGGCGGTTTGAGCATGAGGTTGTAACAGCGTCACATATGCATAGACAGCCGGAGCCATATTTTGCTTCGCACGAAAAGTGAATTTTGTCATTCCCTTGGTGGCATGTACCCAATGTGCTTCAATTACTTTACCGCCACTTTCTATGCTCACAAGTGCTCTCCCAGCGAAACCGGTAGGTATGTTCAATGTGATTTTGTCACCAACATTGTACTTTGCTTTTTCAGTGCTGAAGGATAACATTTTTCCTCCGCCACCACTTTCCTTTTGGCCTCTTCCAGCCCATCCCGGCCAATCGATGTACACAATTTTTGCGCAGGCGTGTCCGTCTTCATCAACTGCTCTGATGAGGAACCGCCCCCACTGAGGATAGGCTACATTGAGTTTCCATTCGGCTTCTCCATTAGTGGTAATCACAGTATCTTTTAGAAGAGCTTCCGTGTGATTGCGGCCAAAGTAGCTCAGGTCGTCTTTGTCTTCGTCCCACCACCATTTCCAGGACAACTTGTAGAGCTGCATTTCAACCCGTCTCTTTTTCTTTATCTCACCAGCCTTATCAACGGTAACTACCTTTATTTTATGATCTACATCGGTGAGCAACATTCCCCTGGCTTTATCCCCTTTAGGTACTTTTATACCAACATAGGTGTCGTAAGGGTGGAAGGTCATATGAAACCGATCAGTGCTGAAATTTCCCCCTGGTTCATAAACTTTGGTTATGAAGTTGGCTCTCATCATTCCTGAGGAAGTACCATCAACGGAAATTGTAGCGGGTACTTTTGCTGTTCCGTTTTCATCAAGTACTCCATCAAAAATCCGATTCGATCCGGAGTAGTACATCCTTGAAGGATCATCGAAAGTATATCCGTTAAAGGTTTTGAAGCTGGTACGAATCTGACTCAAAGAAACACTCACATCAGCCTTGAGGTTAGCGCCTACGGCTCCGTGTAGCCAATTTACTTTTAGGTCTCCGGTGAGTTTATTGGTGTGTCGGTCCAGCGACTCTCCAGGGAAACCCAGTTCGATTTTTAATCGGTTGGGGACAATGGTTTCTACTTTCAGCTTTTTCTCAAAGGTAGATCCGCCCACGTGTACTTTAGCCCAATAGTTTCCGGTAGGAGCATTTTCTTCCGTTGAAAGAGGAAATGTATAGAAGCCATTGATCGATTTTTTGGAAATCTGAGTGTGGACCAGATGGTCATTAGGGTCATAGAGCTCTAGTTTTACAGGGTGATTATAGGGTAGAGATTTTTCTTTATCCTCCAGAATAAAATTAAGGTGTATTTCATCTCCTGGTCTCCATACACCTCTTTCAGCATAGATAAAACCCTTCAAGCCTTTTTTGTATCGCTGTCCATTGATATCAAATCGGCTAAGACTTAATGCATTACTGGGGTCAAGTTTTAGATAACCTCTTTGTCTTCCATGTTTAGCTACGATGAGGTAGGGTTGTACTTTTGATTTTATGCGTGCAATTCCGTGGTCATTCGTCACAGCGTTTTCAAGCTTTCTTTGTTGGTAATTGTAAAATTCAATTTCCACACCGGATAACGGTGCGGTAGTATTGATGTCTGTTGTGGCAATGAAGTATTGGTCATCAGCTCCTTTTGCGATGATCCCGATGTTGCTGCCCAGGATGTTTCGGCTCACGATATGACCGGAGTGGTAGTATTCTTCATCACAGGGGTCTTCACTTCCTCGCCATTCATGCAGGTATTCGGAGTTATCCCAGTAGCTTGTTTCAGCTTCTTCTTCGTCCCAACTCTCTTCTGAAGCAAACATACGATATGAATCATGGGCTTCCTCGGAGCATGGATAGGTTGAATAACTTCTGCGAAACCCCAGATTGACCTGATAGATCGCTCCGGGTTCGGTTTTTACCAACTCTGACAGATCGATGACATGTTTATTCCAGTTGTTCAGGTTGAGTTTTTTGTTGTAGTTGAGGTCTACTTTTTGCTGTGTGATTATTTCTCCAACTCTCCTAAGCTCATCACTTCCGTTCAGGTAGTTGACCTGCAGAAACTGAGGGATATTTTTCTCGTGAATTTTAACAACTTGCACATCAACCGCATTTAATCCAACAGCTTCAAAGACAAAAGGCAGAGACCTGGATTGTGGCACAATAGTTCCTTTGCCAACCAGTCTTACTTGTGGTTTTGTGAGTTCAAAAGAAAGGTATGAGGTACTGCTACTGATTAACTTTTTGTCGTCTATATTTTTGAGGTTTCGGTCCACCTTCACAGTGATGTTGGTTCCAAATGTTTCCTTTGGAAAAACTTTAATACTGTTTCCTTCGACTATCCAGTCAATATTATATCCAGGCACTTCAATGATGCCGTCAAGTATTTGATTTTTCTTAATGGGGTCCGAGAACACCAACATGATGTATTGGTCTTCGTCATTGAAACTATTGGCTGAAATCAGGTTAAAACTTCCCAATGCTGGAACTTCAATTTTTTTGGTGCCTAATTGATTAATACCCAGGATGCTGGCGTTCCACTCAATGACAAGTTCCTGAGGATCGTCTATTCTTTGGATGCTGTCGACAGTGAAGTAGTGTACAACGTCAGATTTGTGCTCCCACTTGAGTTTTATCCTTTTATTATCAAGTCTGGCAGAAACGATTTTTTCTACTTCTTCGGATTCTATGAAATCATTAGCCCAGACTTTAGTTCTTAATTTTTGATATACAATTTGTCCTTCTCCGAGAGTCTTCAAGGGTTCGGTATCTATAGTGAAAAACTGCTTTTTACTGTAAAAATCGAAGTGGAAGGTTTTTAGTGAATCAGGGACACCGGTCATTAATGCATCAACATCGAGTTGAGCTAGAAATCTTTGATTGTATGGTAAAGGTTGTGCGGGGTCAAACTGAATGGTTCTGGTATCAAGCCACTTTGCCTTTCCAGGGATAGGTGGGTTAAATGTAAAAGGGTTGTCTTTTATTGTTTTACCTATTTTGCTTTCCGGAATAAGTGCTTCCTGAAAGCGAACCATCACCGGTGATTTTCGTGATATAGCCCCGGAGGTATAAGCAGTTAAATAGTTATCAAAGCCTTTGTTGTATTTGACTGGTTTTGTAATTCCGGACTGACTGATCATGATAGCAGCAATTCCAAAAATCAGTACACCAAGTCCTGTAAAAGTGTAGAGTAGTGTTGATCTTTTCATTAGTGAGAATTTCGAAGTTGGACAAAAAGTATAGCTCCAACTTAGGATTGATTCTCATGCTAATAATAGGATAGTTAATAACTGTTCGTCAGAAATGAATAAGTGTTGGTGAATCATCCGTGAAGAAATCTAATCATAGGAGGAACCAATGACAGATTTCTCTCTGCACTCCGTTACGTTCGAAATGACAAATCTGGTTTAACTTAGAGACGTTGATCAAGGGCTTCTCTAAGTTCTTTCTCAAACTTCTTAACTACATTCTGAACACCCTCTTCAGTGTAATCAAATTTTTCTTTTTTGACTTTAGATAAAATTCTGGTTTGTGTTTTCAACATCGTTTCTAAAATGGCTTGACTTCTGATTTGCGAATCGAGTAAGGCCTGTAACATTTTTTCATGGTCTGGCGTCATAGTGATGATTAGTTTTTATCGAACAAAATTAGGCGTACATACCTAATTATTTAGTCTTAGTAGAAAAGATATGATCGTACTGTGAAATGTAATTATTAATACTGAACTTTTATATAGGGAGAGGATCAGAAATTGTATTTCTGAACGAATAAAGTGTATAAATTAAACATTAGAACAATGAAGGTAAGAGCAAAGAACCACCCGAAGTTGTCTAGTTTTTTTTCAAAATTTTCATTAGCAACCGTTATAATCGGTATGAAAGTAAAGAAGGAAGAAAACTTAGTCATTAATTAGGGAAGGTATACCCCAGATGAACCCCAAGGTTTGTACCCCAGGTGCCGTCCTGGTTGTACTGCAAGAACGCCTCTGCGTAAGGTGAAAGGTAGAATCTGGTCCTGAGGAAAATATTCATTTTCACTCCCACAGCTCCGGATGCCCGAAGACTCCTCCAAAGAGAAATACTATTATCATCACGAAATCCCCTGAAAGAAAGCAGACTTATGTATGGGGAAAGCTCGACATTTTGCTGAACATTGAAATGGAAACCAATATTTTCCAATGCTGTGGCAAAGAGAAATGCTGTATAAAAAATATCGTTGCTATAAAATATGGCTCCTCCTTTCCATGATTCGGTGTAGATAAGAAGTGGAGCAGTGAGTAAGCTGGGGGAAAAATGCAGATGATTGACTCCCATGCTGAATCGACTGATGACACTCACTCTTTTGCCAAGAAAGTAATTCAAAGTGATGCCTCCGATTGGCTCCGGCTCGAAGTCATCAGGTTCTATGTAACCCCCCGACAATTCTAATGCGAAGTCTTTGTGTTTCCTTTCAATCTGTGAATAGGAATTTGACGTGGCTAGAATGGCACAGCAGAATGTGAAGATGATTATAAACTGACGCATCAAGATCAAAAAGTTACATAAATATAATAAGAAGTAAATCATCAATGCTAACCAACTGATTATCCGTCACCTCAGATAAGAATGTCTTTTTCCTTGAGTCAGGTTAATTTGTCTGGTGCTTTTATACACTAAAAACCAGGATAATGATTATTTGAGGCTGATTTCCAATTCATCCAGTTGTTCCTTTGAAATCGGAGAAGGTGAGTCTATCATCACGTCTCTACCGGCATTATTTTTAGGGAACGCAATATAATCTCTGATTGAATCAGACCCTCCGAATAGGGAACATAGTCTGTCAAAACCAAAAGCAATACCGGCATGTGGAGGAGCACCATATTCAAATGCGTTCATCAGGAATCCAAACTGAGCTTGTGCTTCTTCATCGCTAAAGCCCAACACTTTGAACATTTGCTTCTGAAGCTCCTTGTCATAAATTCGTACTGACCCGCCACCGAGTTCTACTCCGTTGATAACCATATCATAGGCATTAGCGTTTACCGAACCCGGGTCACTTTCCAGCAAACCAATTTGATCGGGTTTAGGTGAAGTAAATGGGTGGTGCATGGCGTGATAGCGATTAGTTTCTTCATCCCACTCAAGCAGAGGGAAATCTACGACCCAAAGGCACGAGTAGGTATCTTTATTCCTGAGACCAAGCCTTGATCCCATTTCGAGTCGTAATTCTGCCATTTGTTTTCTTGTAGCATTCAGGTCACCTGCCAGGATCAGAATTAGATCACCAGCTTTGGCGTTGGCTAGTGCTGCCCACTCTTTCAGATCATCCTGTGAATAGAATTTATCTACCGATGACTTGAATGTGCCATCCGGATTACATTTTACATAGACAAGTCCTTTGGCACCGATCTGTGGTCTTCTTACCCAGTCGGTAAGTTCATCCAATTGTTTCCTTGTGTATTCAGCACAACCCTGAGCATTGATACCCAGAATGATTTCGGAGTTGTCAAATACGTTGAATCCTTTATTCTGCGCTAGTTCATTGAGTTTGACAAACTCCATTCCGAAGCGGGTGTCGGGTTTATCAGACCCGTATTTTTCCATTGCTTCGCTGTAAAGCATTTTTGGAAATTCGGGTAATTCAATTCCTTTCACCGTCTTGAAAAGATGGCGCACCAATCCTTCAAAAGTATTGAGGATGTCATCTTGTTCCACGAATGACATTTCACAGTCTATTTGGGTAAACTCCGGTTGCCTGTCGGCTCGCAGGTCTTCATCCCGGAAGCACTTTACGATTTGAAAATATCTGTCAAAACCTGAAACCATTAGTAATTGCTTAAAGGTTTGAGGTGACTGAGGCAGAGCGTAAAACTCTCCCGGGTTCATTCTTGATGGTACTACAAAATCCCGTGCTCCTTCAGGAGTAGATTTGATAAGTACAGGGGTTTCTACTTCGATGAAGCTTTGCTGATCCAGGTAGTTTCGGGATTCCTTCATTAATTGGTGACGGAGTTCCAGGCCTTTTCGAACAGTGTTTCTTCTCAAGTCCAGATACCGGTATTTCATCCGAAGGTCATCACCACCATCTGTTTCGTCTTCAATAAGAAATGGAGGTAGCTTTGCTTCGTTTAAAACTTCAAGTTCAGTTACTTTTATTTCGATCTCACCTGTAGGGATTTTGGTGTTTTTGGAGTAGCGCTCAATGACTTCACCGGTTGCTTTTACAACAAACTCCCTACCCAGTTTTCGGGCAGATTCTACCAGAGCTTTGTCTGTAATGCTTTCATCAAAGAGCAGTTGGGTAATGCCATACCTATCGCGAAGGTCTACCATCACAATTCCACCTTTGTCTCTTACGGTTTGTATCCATCCGCAAAGGCTCACTTGGTTTCCTACATTCCCTATCCTTAATTCACCACAGGTATGTGATCTTAGCATAACTTCTGAATTTAATTCGGGCCGCTAATTTATGGTATAAAGTATAAAGTAGTAAGATTTAAGTAGTAAGATTTGAGATTTAAGTAGCAAGTATCAAGTGTTGAGTACAAAATATTGGGCAGAGCCAAAAGGACTTTGATTATTATTGAATCGTTCTATTGTTAAATTATTTGTTGTGACATCCTTTCAGGATTAATCCATTTATGAACAGGGAATGTGGAGTAAAGATTTAAGATTTTGTCTTAAGTCTTACTACTTAAATCTTCTATCTTAGAACCTATGATTTTTGAAACCGAACATCCACTACCCTACTATGCTGTTATTTTTGCTTCGATCAGAACAGAAGGAGATAATGGCTATTCATTAATGGCGGATTTGATTGAAAATAAGCTTAAGGATTTTGACGGGTATTTGGGTATGGATCACGCGACTGATGAAACTGGAGTTAGGCTTACGGTTTGTTATTGGGAAAGCATGGAGGCCATCGCTGCATGGAAAAATGATAAAGAGCATTTAGAAGCACAGCTTCTAGGAAAAGCAGTGTGGTATGAGGACTATTCAGTGAGGGTAGCTAGGGTGGAGAAGGCGTATTGATTTTTGGTACGAGGATTTAATATCACAGTTGAATGTGCTTTGGTTGTTGAGCGTGGAATAACGATTTATGGCTAGTGATCCTTGATCTGGAAACTACAGCCTTTACTCACAATGCTTGCCGAGCAATTCACTCGCCTCTTCACTTCCTATTGAGTTTGCATAAAGAAAGTCTTTGCAGGCTTGGTCAGGTTTCCCAAGTTCCCGATAAGTTTCACCACGTTCAATAAAATTAGTGGCGCTTGAGTCTCCAAATCGGATAGAACGGGAATAGTAGTTCAGTGCTTCTTCAAACTTACTTGTTTCAAAATGCAGAAATGCCAGCTGGTAGTTAACCTGAGCATCAGTAGAATCTATTGCATAAGCCAATTGTAAGTCTGAAAGGCATTCCTTATAATTTTCTAGATAGAAATGGCTCATTGAGCGGTCCGAAAGAATCTCCAGAGAGTCAGCTTTTACGAATTGTAAAGCGCTGTTATAAAAAACTATGGCCGAATCATATTTTTCCAGATAGGAGTAACATTGGCCAATTCCATGCTGAGTGTAGCTATCTTGACCGAACATAGATTCATGCAAATAATAATCTTTCAAGGCTTCAGAGAATCGGTTTGTCGCTGTATAGGCATTTGCTCTATAGAGTAAAATCAATGAGTCTTTCATCCCAAGATTGATGGAAGTAGTAAGGGCTTCAATACATTTTTCGTACTCTTCTAAATCAAACCATGTGCTTCCCAAATTGTAGAGGACTACGTTATCATTTGGGTCACTGTTCAATGCTAAAGTATAGTAATGTATGGCCAGATTCAATGAATCAACCTCGGTATACCAATTCGCAATTTCATTGAAATAATAGGAGGGGCCAAGTAGATCGTCTTTTTGGGCTAGGATATTATAATCCTTCACAGCCTTTTCTAATTGGTTGTTTTTGAGGTAGGCTTCAGCCCTTAATGTGTAATAAGTTAACTTTTTCTTTTGGTCCTCTTCTTTTTCGATGGCTAACGTGAGTTCCGCAATTCCTTTATTTGTGTCACCTTCCTCAAATAGAGAGCCTGCTTTTTGGGCATGCTCCTGTGGGCTTTCGGAGCACGAAAACAGTATTATAACCATACCTGTACATATGAGTAAGGTAAATCTTGTCGTTATGGCAAGTAGGTATGATCTTTGAGAATACATCTGCGAATGGCGGCTTGCTTAGAATTTTTAGGCTGAGCAGTCGTCAACTGTGCTTGTAATTTAATAACTTATCGGAACTATGTTGAAACAGAGAATATTTAAATATGTGTTGTGGTCTTTTGTTGTAATAGGATCAGTCGGTTTTATTAAGGCCCGCTACACCAAGACTAAAGTAAAGTCTGTTTCCTTTGAGCTACCAAAGGAGATGGAAGAACTTAACAAGGAAGCCGTAATCATTAAGTATGGGGTTCATAAGACTCCTTGGGCTGTGTATACTGACCACACCGGTGATGTTATGCTATCGATTAATATGGATCAGGACACGGTGAAGTATAAAAAGAAAAAAGGTGTGATTGGTAAAGATCCAAAGTTTGAAAGAATGTTCATGAAGACTTCGGTCTACAATACCTACGAAAATATAAAATGGGAAATGGACACTATTCGTTTCATCGATAACAAGCCAATGATTTCATTCGAATTTGATGGAACCTTAGTTGGTAAGGACGCGAAGGGAAATGATGCAGTAACCCGTAACTATAATTTCATTCAGTACTGTTTTATCAAAAACAAAAAGTACATCATCAATTTTGCCTGCCCGTACGCAGAGAAAAGTGACTGGCAACCAAGAGCCAGACATATTATGAATTCATTAAAGATTAGTAATTAGTGGAGCTGAACCCATTTACCGATGAGTACTTCATGAAGGAGGCACTCAAAGAAGCACAATACGCCATGGATGAAGGAGAGGTCCCCGTAGGGGCTGTGGTTGTTTGTAATGATCGGGTTATTGCAAGAGCGCATAATCAAACGGAAGCTTTACAAGATGCGACTGCCCATGCTGAGATGATTGCTATGACTTCAGCAGCAAATTATCTGGGGAGTAAATATCTAGACGAGTGTTCGCTTTATGTAACTCTTGAGCCATGTGTAATGTGCGGAGGTGCTATGTACTGGGGTCAATTAAAGAAATTAGTGTACGGAGCCAGTGATGAGCAAAGAGGCTTTTCGAGAATAGTACAGGACGTAGTCCATCCCAAAACCGAGATAGTGTCCGGTATATTGGCCAGCCAAAGTGAGGTGATGATCCAGGATTTTTTTAGTAGGATAAGGGAGAGTTAGATTTAAGAAGTAAGAAGTAAGATTCAAGATTGATGTACGTCTTAATCGCTCCTTGTTGGTAACATTGATTTCCATCTCCCCAATGTACTTCTTGACTTTTGTCAATCGATAGAACAGAGCTTGTGATCTACTTTTAGGTTGTAATCAAATCGCAACTAAAAGTTAAGATCATGAAAAAGCTAATAATACTACTATCAACACTTGGATTCACTACGATTTCATTCGCTCAGGATGCCGATTCATTGTCAATTTATCGTTTGCCGCGAAATATCTTTAAGATCAATCCTACGGCTTTTGGGACAAGTTCGCTGCAGGCCGACTATGAATTATTCTTCGATAGGGATAAAATGAGTCTCCAGTTCTCGCCAAGCGGTACGATCTATAAGGATAACCATGATGACGCCTACGGTTTTGGTGGAGAAGTCACGTACAGGAAGTATCTGAGGGATGTGATAGGGAATGGTAAAAAGCACCAGACTTTGGGTTATTTCTATGGCTCCCTGGGCTATAATTACTATGAGGCGAAACATACAACGATTGAAGAAACCAATACTTACTGGAGCAGCCAGGCTTCGGCTTATGTAACGGAGACCGTAGAAGGGGAGGTTTACCGTGAGTATATACACAAGTACTCGGCTAACATAGGTTTTGGAGTACAGTTCCTGGTCAAGCGAATGATTAGTATGGATGTAAATCTGGGTGGAGGACTACGCCTGGCCAACAGCAATTTATCTGAAACATTTTGGGACGGATGGGCAGGAGACTATGGATATACTGGTTTTGTGCCCGAGTTGGGAATTTCATTTGGTATCGTTGGAGACAAATAATTTCACTCATTCATATGTGAAATTCGGCATATTGATTAACTTCAGTGTTGGTCAATATGTCTTTCTATGCATGAATCATTAATTGAAATGCTGGACTCTTTCAAGACATTGACTGAGAGCGAAAGAAATTTCGTTGTAGAGCGATTTCAACCGCTGGAATTTCAAAAAGGTGATTTTCTGGTTCAGGAAGGTCAGGTTTGTGAGCAACTATTGTTCATTACAGAAGGCTACTTTCGTGTTTATGTCTTGAAAGATATTGATGAAAACACCGTTCATCTGGCCGGAGCAAATGATTTTGTTTCCGCCTATTCCAGTTTTATAAGTAGGTCACCAAGTTTTGAATATGTGCAGGCCGTTACGGATGCGAAAGGGCTTGCTATTAGCAGTGAAGACCTGGAGACATTGTACAGAAACTCACCTAAAATTGAACGGGTAGGTCGCTTGATACTCGAGAGCCTATTTGTGAAAAAGGAGAATCGGGTTATCGATTTTATTAAACACACCTCTCAGGAAAGATATAATAAGCTATTAGAGGTAAATCCTGAAATAATTTTTAACGTTCCACTTCAGTATATTGCTTCCTACCTTGGAGTCAAACCGGAAACCCTCAGTAGAATCCGGGCTAAAAAGTAAAACCATTTTATTTTTCCAACTGTTGTGGTAATTGAAAGGTCCTTGTATTATCTTGGAACCTGTGCTATTTCACAAATCGAATGTTTAACCCAATAACAGAAGAATAATGGCTTTTGAATTACCTCAATTACCGTACGCACATGATGCGTTGGAACCACACATTGACTCAACCACTATGCAAATCCATCATGGTAAGCACCACGCTGGTTATACCACCAAATTGAATGGAGCAATAGAAGGAACTGACCTGGAAGGAAAGTCAATTGAAGATATTTGTAAAGGAATGGATATGAATAACGGTGCCGTAAGAAACAACGGTGGCGGATATTATAACCACTGCCTTTTCTGGGAAGTAATGTCACCAGATGGTGGTGGAGAGCCTTCCGGAGAACTTGCTGATGCTATTAATGCTGCTTATGGCTCTTTTGATGGATTCAAGGAGGCATTTTCAAATGCTGCAGCAACTCAGTTTGGTTCAGGTTGGGCTTGGCTATGCGTACATCCAGGTGGAAAAGTAGAAGTTTGTTCAAGCGCCAATCAGGACAATCCATTGATGCCGGGTATCGGATGCGGAGGCACTCCAATATTAGGAATTGATGTATGGGAGCATGCTTACTACTTGAACTATCAAAACAGAAGACCAGATTATATAGGTGCTTTCTTCAATGTAATTAACTGGGATAAAGTTGCTGCTAATTTCGCTGCCGCTAAATAATCCCAAAAAGCATATAGATATAAAAACAAAAAAGGTTTCCGATTAAGGAAGCCTTTTTTTGGTAAACGCGGTGATCAACCGCTGCATTGTAAGGTAAGCGTTCTATAAAGATACGAAAATCTTACGCTTAAACAACACTAATTTTAGATTAAATAGTATTATTCTAAGGGGTTATTTTTTCCCGTAAATTAACTTCGCCTTACCATCGATATATAAATACGAGCGTATTGAGTTCTCGGTCATCAGTATATCGGTGGGGTAAACATTTTCAATATCGCACTGTAAGTGGATGTTTTCCGAGATGGGGTTGTCCTCCAGACTTTTCTCTGCTAAATCAGTATAAGCAGTGATTGTAGAATCCAGTGGGTATCTCATATAACCTTCTATCTTTTTCTTTATCGGACCGTGAAGTAACCAATCTGCGGCTTTGAGTATTAGTTTTTTACTTTTGATATCCCAGTTGAAATTATCCATGTAGATTTCAGTTGTTGCGGAGTCATACATCGGAGTTCCCTTCAAATAAAACTGTCCGGCTATATTACCGTCAAAGTCTACACGAACACCTAATTCGTCACCAACACCAAACACCTGGCAATCGGTAACTTCAATTTTCTTTTTCTTACCATATTCATAAGTATAGCCCACCAGGTTTTCTTTCAAAATATTAGTGGCACTGGCGAAGCTAACGTCTGTGGCGACAGTCATATGGAAGGTTTCGTTGGCACTCTTTGTTTTTTCGAGGTCAGGTAGTTTAGTTGAGACGGTGTAGTCAGGCTCATCACCCAATACAATTTCCAGAAATCCGTCCATTCCCACGTTCATTTCAATTTTTCTGCGGTCTCCCTTGATGGGTGACATTGAAAACTTTTCAGGTTCGATTTTCAACCAGGTGTTGTAATCTTCATTTACCAACATTGGCTTTTGAATTTCCAGCCAGACTTCTTTCATTAGATTTCGGGTGTCTGCTACTTCCGCCACCTGTTCATCAAGAAGCTCACCCACGGCAGGTAGTTGTTCATCTAAAATGGCACCAACAATTTTCGTGATTTTAATAGGTGCTCCTGCGAGGGTAATTGTGGGTTCGGAAAGCCACTTGTAGCCTTCAGAAGTTGTTTTCGTACTCAGCTCCCATTTTTTATTGATTTCCATTTCGGTTTTAAACTTCAGGATCACCTCCATAGTGGCCGCCTTGTGCATTGATAGCAACCCAACGGACTGGCGATAGTCAGCCCATATTTTTAAGGGAACAGAATAGGTCAACGTATTGCCACTGGCACCTAGTTTAATATCCTTAATTTTTGTAACTTTCATCTTCAAGTTGTCGCGATCATTGTCTTCAAAACTTTGATCATCATACAGTACTCCGTCTAACTGATCGTTGATTGTTTTTTGCAACTCATCGATTTTCAAAACTATGGGAAGATTCAAGGAAGAGAGTTCTTTCTTATGTTCTTTCTCAATTTCAGCAGTATCTGGAGCTTCAGGAGCTATCGTTTTTTTACAACCGGTTGCTACTATAACGATTGCAAACATTACAATCAGGTAGGACTTTAAAAATGATGGCATTTTCTGGGGTGTTTGGATTAAAGAAATAAATTTAATCAACAGTAAATTTAAAAACTAACATATTCTTATGTGGATTGAAGAAAATGATACCCTGAGTAAAACATTTGAATTTAAAGACTTTAAAGCTGCTTTTTCCTTTATGACCAGAGTAGCAATGGCTGCTGAAGAAATGGGGCATCATCCGGATTGGAGCAATGTTTATAATAAAGTCAGCATTAATTTGAGCACTCATGATGCTGGCAATGTGGTCACTGACAAAGATCGGCAGCTTGCAGAGATTATCGATAACCTTGAGTAACCTTAAATACCACGAATATGAAAAAAGCAGGATTATTCATGAGCCTGGTGATATGGCTCGCGCTTTCCTCGTTTACACTTAATTTACCGGAATCAACGGAATGGAAAAGCCGACCGGGCAACCTCGAACAGATTTCTGTCCAGAACAGTGATCATATGTGGGGAATTGGTAAGGGCAACCGAATTTATAAATGGAATGGTCAACGCTGGCAGTGGATCATTGGGCAGTTGAAGTATATATCAGCCGGTGTTGATGGTACCGTATTCGGGCTCGGGTTGGACGGATCTGTTTATCAATGGGAAGGAGCAAAATTTGTGAATGTGCAGGGATCGCTGAAACAAATTTGCGTTCGATCAAGTGAACATATCTGGGGGATTAATACGAACAACGAGCTGGTAAAATACGAGGGTGGAAACTGGATCGTCAAACCAGGAAACCTCGATTATGTTTCCGTAGGAACGGATGGAGTCGTGTGGGGTTTGAAACGAAATGGTCAGGTTCAGAAATTCAGTAACGGACACTGGGTAGATGAAGCGGGTAACTTTAAGAAAATAGAAGTGCTTGACTCACACCATATTTGGGCCATATCAAAAGAAAATAAGCTCTATCAAAGGGTTCATGGCTCTTGGCAGGAAGCCAAAGGTGAATACAAGTGTGTATCACTGGGATCCGATTTTTCTGTTTGGGCCGTGTCACCGCAAAGTGAAATCTATTACCTTAGCAAATAAGATAATAGACTCATTTTATGACGGAACCTTCTTTGTATGTAGTGCCCACACCAATTGGCAACCTGGAAGATATCACCTATAGGGCTGTAAGAATCCTTAAAGAAGTGGATTTCGTGTTGGCTGAAGATACACGCACCTCAGCAGTTTTATTTCAGAAATACGAAATTCTTACTCCTCTTGTAAGCCACCATATACATAATGAGCATAAGAAGCTGGATATTGTAATTGACAAACTGAAGTCCGGAGAAAAAGCAGCGATTATTTCGGATGCTGGTACACCAGGTATTTCTGATCCCGGTTTTTTGTTGATAAGAGAATGCCTGAAAAATGATTTACAGATTGAGAGTTTGCCGGGCCCAACCGCTTTCGTTCTGGCATTATTACAATCAGGATTTCCGTGCGATGCTTTTGTTTTTGAGGGGTTTCTTCCGCATAAGAAAGGGAAGCAAACCAAAATACAGTCCCTTATAGGAGAGCAAAGGACAGTTATATTCTATGAATCACCCCATCGCATCATTAAGACTTTGGAGATGATGAAGGAGTTGTTGGGAACTGACAGAAGAGTGTCTGTTTCGAGGGAGCTTACCAAAATACATGAAGAAACCGTAACAGGCACTGTAGACGAAGTGTTATCCCACTTTGAGTCAGGAACTGTCAAGGGAGAAATTGTACTGGTGGTAGAAGGTGATTAATAATTTTGTATTACTGTACTAACTCATCATATTTGCTGCCATGTTATCCACGTTTCAAAAACTTAAGTCCTCCAGGTATTATCTGCTTGTTCTTTCAGTATTGTCAGGAGTTCTTTTGTGGATAGGATGGCCGACATTACCCTTTCCATTCCTGTTATTTTTTGGTTTTATTCCTCTACTGGAAATTGAGAGATACATTTCAGAAACGAATTATAAATGGCCTAAGTGGACACTGTTTATGTACATCTATTTGGCGATGTTCATCTGGAATGCTGGTACAACATGGTGGATTACTTTGTCCACAATTGGCGGGGGGATATCCGCAGTATTTGCTAATAGCTTATTGATGGTTATTCCTTTTTTCGTCTTTAGACTTACCCGTAGAAATATTGATGATAAGATCGGCTACCTGGCCTTCATTTGCTTCTGGCTGACCTTTGAATATATTCATTTAAACTGGGACTTATCATGGCCCTGGCTCACTCTAGGCAACGGTTTCGCTATGTATCCCGACTTTGTGCAATGGTATGAGCTTACCGGAACTCTTGGTGGAAGTGCCTGGATTTTGGTAATAAATGTAGCCGTTTATTTTTGGCTCAGGGAGGGAAAACTCTTTGGTCCGGGAAAAAGCTCAGGAGCTTATATTAGGTTGGGGCTTCTGTTATTTGCACCAATTGTATATAGTCTGGTTCTTAAAAGTCAGGTTGAAATTAAAACAGGTAAGGGAGTTGAAATTGTAGCGGTGCAACCAAACATTGATCCTTACACAGATAAGTTTGATGAGTCCAAATACTCATCGGCAGTTGATCAACTTATCGGATTGTCAGAGCAGAAAATAACAAAGAATACTGATTACCTGATTTGGCCGGAAACGGCCCTTCAAGGGTGGTGTGATTACGATGGTCTGGAACAAGTGGTGTGGCCTGATTTGTGTGGAAAGCAACCGGCTAATTTTTTTGTGGGTGGAGACTATTCGAAGTACAAAAGGATATATTCTCTTTTGAATAAAAGCCCGCACCTAACACTACTTACAGGGATCGGTGCTCAAAAAGTATTCCGGGGAGATGAAGAAGTTCCACAACTGGCACATGATGCAGGTGAATTTAAATGGCAAAGCGTTAATGCCAGCGCCCAATTAGATACTGGCAATATAGAAATGTATAAAAAATCTAAACTGGTCATAGGAGTTGAGAAAATTCCTTATCCGGTGGTTTTTGAGCCCATAATCAAGCTAATGGATATTCAGGGAGCTGCCCATATGGGTACTCAGGCGGATCGTGAGGTGTTTTACAACCGGGATAGTGTAGGTGTGGCACCTTTGATTTGCTATGAGTCCGTGTATGGTGAGTTTATCGGAGAGTTTGTCAACAATGGAGCACAGCTAATAATTATTATGACAAACGATGGCTGGTGGGGTAATACTGAGGGACATCGACATCACAAAGCATATGCTTGTTTGCGGGCTATAGAATTGAGGAGGGATATTGCCCGATCAGCTAATACCGGCATATCATGTTTCGTAAATAAGAAAGGCGAGTTTTCCCAGGCCACCGAGTACTGGGAGCCGGGAGTTATCCGAGGCACATTATATCCCAACGATGAAATTACATTTTATGCAAAACACGGTGACTATATCGGGAGGTTAGCATATTTTCTGGGTTTAGTACTGCTGTTTTCCGGCATAGTAAAACGCAGGACAAGTCGAAAAAGTAAAGCCGCCAAAAAATAGACTTGAAGCCATTAAGTAAATCGGCCTCGAATTGCTTATATTCACGGATTATTACATCAAAACATTCAAATGGATTTACAAGATCTGACAACCAAAGTAAGAGACATAGCCAAGCAGGCAGCTGTATTTATCAATGAAGAAGTTGAGCACTTTGATCCTACCTCAATCGAGTACAAAGATCAGAACAACAGCATCGTTTCTTATGTCGATACTGAAACCGAAAAGCAACTGGTGTTTGGTCTGAAACAATTGTTACCAGAAGCAGGCTTTGTTGCAGAGGAGGGTACCGGTTCAGATCGTACTGGTGATTACATGTGGTACATCGACCCATTGGATGGAACAACAAATTTTACTCATAGTTTACCTATATTTTCTATTAGTATAGGTCTTGCATACAAGGGTGAAATGCAGCTTGGAGTTGTTTATGATGTCAGAGGAAAACATTGTTACTACGCCTGGAAAGGTGGTGGATCATTTTGTGATGGTCGTCAAATCAAAGTATCAGATCAAAGCGAGTTATCAAAGTCTTTATTGGCAACCGGTTTCCCATATCATGAAGAACCTGAGTTGGATAAATTCTTTGAAGTAATGAAGGAATTCATGAGAAGAACTCATGGCTTAAGAAGACTGGGTTCTGCTGCACTGGACCTTTGTTTTGTGGCTAGTGGGGTTTTTGATGGTTTCTTTGAGTTTAACCTGAAGCCATGGGATGTTGCTGCCGGAGCATTGATTGTAAGTGAAGCTGGCGGAAGCATTTCCGACTTTGGTGGTACAGATAACTACCTTGAGGGTAATGAGATTGTTGCTGCTGGTCCTATTCATTCAGATATGGTAGGAGTAATTAAAGGAATCTGGTAAACTAAATTTCTTTCTTTTTGGTTAAGAAAATATGCAGGAAACTCTGGTCACCATAGTATTTATAGGTTGTGTTTTTCTTCTTATCAGAAAGGGGTATAAAGCATTTCGGATTACGGGTGGCTGTGGCGGAGGGTGTGCTTCATGTGCGTTAACCGAGGTTGATGTAAAGAAAATCAAGCCCAAACCTTAGTACCTTCAGTACAATTTTTACACATTTCAATTTTACTTCTTGATTTGAAAACGGCCTCTCGAAATTTCTTGTAAGCCTGATTTTTCCATACTGCGGTGAAACTATTGTCGTTCAGTGATCCCATGCTATGTTCTGCATCCTTATCAAAACAGCATGGGACTACCTGACCATCCCAGGTAATGACCGAAGACTGCCACATTTTCCAACACCGGTTTTCCAAATGATTTTTGATGCTCCAGGTGCCGTCCGGATTTTGTCGGTATCTCGAATATCGGTCGTTATCCGGAATCAGATCAGAACCGTTTTCATAGTCGTATATCTGCGCTGTTTTGAATCTGACTTCATCAACTCCCAGGTCCTGTGCAAGTTCTTTTACATCTTCGATTTGATGTTCATTGGGCTTGACCACGAGAAACTGGAAGATCACATGAGGAGTTTTTGACTTCAGCTTTTTTTTCCACTCGATTATATTTTTTGTTCCTGTGATGACTTTTTCCAATGAACCCCCGACTCGATAGGAGGAGTAACTTACCTGTGTAGTGCCATCAATTGAAATTATGAGTCTGTCAAGGCCACTTTCAACAGTTTTACGGGCGTTCTCATCATCAAGAAAGTGAGCGTTCGTAGATGTTGCTGAATATAATTTTTTTGAAGTAGCATAGCTGACCAGGTCGTAGAATTCAGGATGTAAATAAGGCTCTCCCTGAAAGTAAATCGTCAAATAAATAAGGTCCCTGTATATTTCGTTGATAGTTTTCTCGTATAGATCACGACTTAATAATCCGGTTGGACGTGTAAACGATCTCAAGCCACTCGGGCACTCCGGGCATCTTAAATTGCAGGAGGTAGTTGGCTCAAAAGCAAGGCTCATCGGCATCCCACGATGACTTACATGGCCAAAGATTTTAGAAGACTGATAGCTGGAAGCAATCCGACTCGCATTCCAAAGGCGCCTTGGAGTAAGTTTAGACAATATGTTGACCTGGTCCTTTCGTGATGACATACTCTATAAAGTTAGGACTATCATTCGGAACGAATGGTGGCTATAAGAAATAAGTCAGATAAAAATTGATTCCTTGTCCAGTGGTTTTCGAGGAATTTATTAAGTTTTCTAAATAGAAAGCATTTAGGCCAATATCAATATTGTTCAAGACGAATTTGGCTCCGATGGCTACATCAAATTTACTGAATCCACCATAGGCAATTGTACAACTTGGAATAATACTACTTCCTAATTGATAATGGGCTGTTGTCCAAAGCCGGGGAATATTAGCCGTTTTTGCGTAATAGCGTAGACCATAGTCAAGGTTTAGCTGTGAATTAATGTTATGATTGAGCACGACTTCAAATCGTGTGGGCAATAGAAATAGTTGCTTCCTAACTTCATTTTTGATTCCTAATAATGTAGAAAGGCTATCTGATTCGATATTAGAAAATTCATCACCGTTAATATTCAACACATTGTTGATTTCAACTCCTGTAAAACTCCATGCAGAATCTGCTTCAAAGCTATTCATGTCGGACCAGGCAATGAATCCAAGATCATCAATCCTGGCGAGAAGCTTCATTTTCTCATTGATCGGAATATCAATTTTTAAATCAAAGCTGGTTCCAAAACCCTGGAAGGAAGCTAATCGTGACTTCTCTAGATCACCCTGAACAACACGCAGTTGTGAATCAAAGTGAAGAGAGTCTCCATCGGCAGCCGTAAAAAGATCGGCTCTGGTGAGATCAACATCGGTGAACCTTGTTCCTTTCAAAACATTTAAAGTGATACCGAACTTATTAGGGATTTCAAGACCATAGCTTAAATATTGATAACTGAAGTACTGATAATTTACTGGTGCTACATCTATTGACTGACCAGCAAACTGTTTATTGCCTCTGAAGTAGAGTTCGAAAAAATTACCCGGAAACTTAAGAGAGGTAAAATCTCTTTGTCCAACACGAAAGACTTTAGTTGCTTTTTTGAAAAAGGAATTGGTTGGGTTTTTGTGTTGAGTATAAAGGTGCTCATACCCAGGAATTTTAACTTCTATTCCAAAATCCAGATCAATACCAAACCTGTTATTGGTTTCATTTAATCTTGCCGATACATGGTCCTTCACTTCGTTTTCGATGAAGTCCTGGAATAGAAATGTGTTTATAAAGCTATTGGTAACGGCATTGGAATTGGCAAAGTAGTTAGTGTAAAACTTCACAGAGCCCGAACATCTCTCACAACTCTCGCTGCCTGAGGCCTTGAGTTTTGAATGTGTATTTAACTTTGTTGAATCAGTTTGAGCCTGTGATTGCCCAAAACTGAACACGATCATCATTATCCCTACGAAATACTTGCCCATCACTCAAATCTATATATAAAATCTCCAATCAACTTAATGTCAATCGCATAGTCATCATATATCTGAATATGCGGCCCATTAGGATTAGTAGTGAAGTCTAACCAGAAAGCAATTTTGTATGCACCTAGTAAGTCCGCCATCCTGTCCTCAGAAATTTCGAAATCTACTTTTGTCCTGGTGATTTCATCAACCAATAGAGAGCCATCAACAGAAGCAGCTGCAATTACACTGGTGGAGATGAGTGAGTCGTATGCCACATCAAAGCCATCAAGAAAGTATATTTTTAAGTTCATGTCCAAAGGATAGCCATTGTCTATTAGCAGAGAAAAGGTGCCATCTTTGATCTCTTCAGGTTTTGAGATAATCGCTGTATTCAAAGTGGTGGTATCTGAAAGGGCAAGACTGTCAGCTACAATGGAGAGAGGAACTTCTACATTTAATGAAACATCGAGACTATTACCCTGATAAGCAAAGTCATCACAAGTACCGGGGAAACCTCCGGGATTCGTTTGGATTTCCAGATCGTACATTAATTCATCCGGTAGAATTTCCAGAAGTTGAGAAGAGTTAGAGTTTACATCATTAATTGCAAGGTTGGTGATCGAGGGTATATAAGGACCGTCCGTTGCTGCAGCGATACTCAGGGGCAATGAAAGTCCTCCGGTATTGAGTACTTGTGCCGTAGCATTTCCATTATTTACAGAAGTGATATTGTTGATGTCTGCTTCAGCTGGAATTCCAAGTCCGTTGGTAACGCTGAGCGTAATTTCAGACTGCTCCAGGTCAATGCTACCACCGACAACATTGTTAAAAATATCCAGTGTGGAAACATCCGCTACGCTGAAGGTGTCTTGACCAAAATATCCCTGGGCATAAGACGGAGTCAAATCCACAATCTGAAGATTAATATATACACTATCACTTTTTGAGATTGTCCTGATTTCTCCTGTCGAGTCAATACTACCGATGATGGAATTGGCGAATTTATTGTTCGTAAATACAAAGTCATAACCGGTGAAATCGTAATTGAGATTTATTCTCGCTGTATCGTTGGGTGGTGCCGGAGGTACTTCTACATCAATACTAAAAGGTACACCTCCAAGTGAGGCATCCGGAATTGTATAAGTAAAAAACAAAGAGTCTTCAATGGTACTGAGTACTTCAATTTCTACCTGACCGGAGGCAATGGAAGCGGCTTTCAAGCGAACATCACCCATATCTTCTAATTCTACACTATCCGTATTATTGACGATAACCTGTGCTGGAAATATAGCGGTAGCCTCAGAAACCGAAAGGTCCAGAAGTGACATAGTAGCTGTAATGGCATCAGTAGTATCGATCGGTATCGGACTTCCAGGATCAATGATGTCCATATTAGTGATTGTAATTTCAAGTATTCCTTCTATTGTCAAACCGCTGAGATCAGTCGAAGACATGACCTGGCTATTTGAAGGAATGGAAGGAAAGTTATCGGTTAAGATGAGGGAATTATCACTTTGGTTTCTTATTTCAAAAGTTACATTTTGAATTTCAACCGGGAGTCCGTTATCGATGGTGATCTCCATAGTTCCTGACTCTAAAGTTGCCGTTGTAAGAAAAGATGAAGCATCAATTACAAAGGGCCCGGCAGTAACTCCGTTAATATCACCGAAAAGAGGCACATTGTTCCCATGGTTGGCAATAATGTATCCTTCCATTGGGGGCCCGACCTGGTGAGCAATGTCGGCCAGAGTAATAGAACGCACGACTGTTTGATCGCTTAGTCCAAGGGTGTCAATTTTTACATTTCTCACGAAGGGGGCAATACTTAACTGAATGAGAGAATCAACGGTAAATTGGTACAAATCCTGGGTATAGACTATTGAAACGGTTGTATCTGCATTGACGGTGACATTAGTACCCGCAATATCATTAATGGTAAGCGTAGATTTGGCTATTGGTGTCAGTATATCTGTATCCCAAGCCGGTGGTTCAAATGGCTTTTTACAGGAGCTGAACCCAATCAAAACCAGGGTCAATATGATGAAAGTTGGTAATCTTTTCATGTTCCAATCTGAATTGTCCGGGTCGAAGAAATCCGGCAAATTCGTTCTTTAATTTGAGGTTGTCATGATAGCAAAAGGCTGATGAAAATACCTAAAATATGCCTTTTAACCAAAATAATGATGGTTTTAGCCTTTTATAGCCAATTCATCTCGTAAATCAGGCTTGCCCCCAGGCTGAAGAAACCCATGGATTTGTCTTCATTGGGGTTCTTTATAGCTGATTTAACAAATACGTTATTATATGAGCCATAAAAACCAATCCCAAGTTTACGACCGACATAGAAATGCGTATAGAACTCGGGTGTCATACTAAATCCACCTTCTTTATGGTCTTCATCTAAGTAATTACCGGAATAGTTGATAAAAGAGTAACCCAGTTTAAGTGTAGGGAAGAATCTGAGATGATTGCCAACCCATAGTTTACGACCAATGGTGATTGCTGGTGTGACAACGGATATGTCACTGTATTCATCCAAAGAACTTAATGTATCACCATCCTGATAATGCCTGGTTTCAAATCTGGATAGTTCGAGGGAAGCCCCAAGGTAGAAATTGGTCTTGACCAGGTAATAAGAGGGCTGAAATTTAATGTTAAACCCTGTCTGATAGTCCTCCTGAAATCCGGAAGGAGCTCCAGGAGTAGCGCCTACACCGATCAAGATATTGTTGAGGTACATATCGTGTTTCTGTGAATAGCCAATCAGTCCGGAAAAACACATATATAGGAATGCTAGCTTTTTCATATCAACCAAAGAGTTCACCAAACATATCACTTAACTTCGATACATAGCTGATTTTGATATTTAGCTTTTTGGTGTCGAGTGAAAGCTTGTTGTATTTTGAAATAAATATTTGCTCGAAGCCAAGTTTGTCGGCTTCAGTAATTCGATTTTCAATTCTGTTTACCGCTCTTACTTCACCTCCCAGACCGACCTCACCGGCAAAGCAGACTTCTTTGGGAATACTAACTTCATGATAAGATGAAACCACAGAAGCACAAATAGCCAAATCCAGGGCGGGGTCTTCTACTTTTAAGCCTCCTGCTATGTTGAGGAAGACATCCTGTGTCCCAAGTTTCAATCCAGCTCTTTTCTCCAAAACCGCTAGTAGCATGTTCATTCTCCGGGTGTCATATCCAGTTGTAGATCTTTGAGGGTTGCCATAAGCAGCCGGGCTTACCAGTGTTTGTATTTCAATTAAGAGTGGTCTATTGCCTTCCTGAGAAGCTGCTATAGCTACACCACTAAGGTCCTCTTCTCTTTGAGAAATGAGTATTTCTGAAGGGTTGCTAACTTCCCGAAGTCCGGCACCGTGCATTTCGTAGATGCCGATATCTGATGTGGAGCCAAACCGGTTTTTCGTAGTTCTTAATATTCGATAAGCCAGGTGTCGATCTCCTTCGAACTGCAGAACGGTGTCTACCATATGTTCAAGAACCTTCGGACCTGCCAGAGTTCCTTCTTTGGTAATGTGGCCAATAAGGAAGACCGGAATTCCGGATTCTTTGGCAAATTTTAAAAACTCAGCTGAACACTCACGTACCTGGGAGATGCTTCCTGCAGCTGAATCGATAAAGGCCGAATTCATGGTTTGAATGGAGTCAACAATCAATACCTCCGGGTTTACCGAATCAAGTTGTTTGAAGATGTTCTGTGTGGCCGTTTCTGCGAGTATATAACAATCATCAGAGTGGATTCCGATTCTCTCGGCTCGCATTTTAATCTGTTGCTCACTTTCTTCACCCGAGATATACAACACCTTTTTATTGGGTATGTTCAGAGCTATCTGGAGCATGAGAGTTGACTTGCCAATTCCGGGCTCACCACCAATTAATACTAATGACCCGGGTACAATACCTCCACCAAGTACCCGATTGAATTCCTTGTCCGGAGTTTCGAATCGCTCCGTTTGATCGTAGGTGATTTGTCTTATCGGTGTAGGCCTGTTGGCCCTTTGGCTTGAAGTCGAAGTAGTTCTGGTGGTTCCATTCCCTTTATCAAGAATTTCTTCCACGTAGGTATTCCATTCGTTACAAGCAGGACATTTTCCAATCCACTTAGAAGACTGAGCTCCGCAGTTTTGACAAAAGAAGGTGGTCTTTACCTTGGCCATAATGCAAGATAGTACTTTTTGAGAGCCTACTAATCACTTCTATGAATGAAATAGTTGTTGAGCCCTATCGGGATAATCAGTAATGATTCCATCTACTCCTAGGTCGATTATTCGTTTCATATCCTCCAGTTCGTTCACTGTCCAGGGTGTTATTTTTATGGAGTCTTTGTGAAGATAGTCTACCAACTCTTTAGTTACTGATTGAAAATCAGGATTATAATAGGAGGGCTTAAAGTTTATTTCTTCCAATGAAGCCAAGTGGTTAGCACTTTTTTCAGTTAATAATCCCAATGAAATACTGGGATTTAACTCATAGAGATGATTTAAAAATAGTGGATCAAAACACTGAACCATACAGAATTTCGTCAGCCTGTTTTCTTTGAGAAAATCAGAAACTAAGCTAGCATATACTTCTGGCTGAGGTTGATACTCCTCATACCATGCAGGATCGGACTTTATCTCTATATTATAAAAAAATGATTCACTCATACCGAGAATATCAATAACCTCCTGTAAGCTCGGGATAGAGGACTTTTGTTGTTTTTGATCGGGGAACTCAGGTTGCTCCAGTTCACCTACTTTGAAAGATTGAATTTCCGTATCATGAAGCCTGTAAATATTAATTTCTTTTGGTTCAAAGGTGTTGCCTTGAGGGTGCACTGAAAGGTTGGGATCAATCCACGGGTCGTGAGATACGATGAGGGTATTATCAGCAGAAACAACGACATCCAGTTCTATTGCATTGACACCCAAATCCAGAGCATATTGAAATGATTTAATTGTGTTTTCGGGTAACAATCCCCGACATCCCCTGTGGCCATGTATCTCGAATCTGTTCATTTATCTAAGATAGAAAAATCAGGTGGATCAGACACTAGCCCTCACCACCTGTATTGACACGAACAAACGGAATACAAAAATTTATGTATGAATAAATCTTTAAGTAAAGGTACTTGTTCTGCCAACTCAGGTTAGGTTGTATTGAGTAAGTGTCAGTGATTAATGAATAGATGTAAGAGAAGACTTATAGTCCACCAAGTTTTTTCATCAGGTCTTCCTTCTTCCTTACGGATACCGGAACCTCGTCTCCGGTTTTCATCACCAGGTAGGTACCATCAATTTTTACAAACTCTTTCACATGGTCCATATTAATGAGATGGGAGTGATGAACTCTTACAAAATCATGTTCTTCAAGTAATTCAACGTATTCTTTCATGGTTTTAGAAACCACGATCTTTTGCCTGTCAGCAGTATAAAAATATGTGTAGTTTCCGCTTGCTTCACACCGTACAATATCTTTGATGTCCACTATTTGAATTTTTTCGGTGGAGCTCAAGGCTATACGTTGCGGTGGTTTGGTAGCCATATTTTTAATTTGCTCCATGAGAAAAGAGTACTGATCATTTGCTACAGGTTTATTCTCCTGCGAGTTGAATTTATCTATGGCTGCTATGAGGTCATCGGGGTCAATCGGCTTAAGTAAGTAGTCCAGAGCACTATACTTGAATGCTTTGATTGCGTACTGGTCGTAAGCTGTTGTGAATATGACCATGAAGTCTCTCTCATCTAACTTTTCAAGCAGATCAAAACCACTTCCATCAGCCATTTTGATGTCCAGGAAGAGCAGATCAGGCTTCACAGACTTAAGGAGTTCAACACCAGTCGCTACGCTTTCAGCCTCTCCAATGAGTTGTACGTTGGGGCAATAGTCTTCCAGATCACTTTTTAGTGCTACTCTGGCTTTCTCAACATCGTCAATTATTACAGCTTTAATCATATTTTAGATTTAAAATGCAGGCATCCGAATTTCAACTCTGGTACCTGTAGCTTCACCTTCTTCATTGACCAGATCTACAATTTCGATTTTAAGTTCCTCATCATTACGGTCTTTGCTAAAAATACGTAATCTTTCCTGAGTTATTTTTATGGCTGCTGACTTATGCTTTTGAACGGATTCCGTTTTCATTTCCTTAGTCCTTTTTCTGCCAATGCCATTGTCTTCAACAGTGCACAGGACCCTTTCTTTTTCCATACGGAATTTAATAGTCAACCTGCCTTTTTTTCCTTTTGGAATCAATCCATGTAAAATTGCATTTTCAACAAAAGGTTGTATCACCATGGTGGGAATAGAAGTAGAGTCGCTCTCAACTTCTTCGTCAATGACAATATCATATTCAAATGAATCACTATGACTAAGTTTCTCAAGGTCCATATAGTTTTTCAGAGTGGCTACCTCGTTTTCAATGGTTATAAATTGTTCCCTGGAATTATCCAGAATCGACCTCATTAGTTTTGCAAATTTAGACAGTTGAATTTTGGCTTCCTGGGGTTTGTTTTCAGAGATATACCCCTTGATAGAATTAAGACAATTGAATAGAAAGTGTGGGTTCATCTGTAGCCGCAGAGCTTTTTGCTCCAGTTCTATAAGATTGTGCTCCATTCTGATTTGATCATTGCGCTTCCGGATTCGATAATAGATGATATATCCGACAAGGCTAATGATCAACAGGGCTAGTGCCACGGCTGTATTCACAAACCAGGAGGCCTTGTAGAAAGGAGGAGGAGCTTCGCTTACCTTGAAGTGAAATGTTGCAGGATTAGGTGACCATTGACCATCTTCGTTGGAAGCCACCACCCGAAATGTATAGTCACCCGAAGGAAGATTGGAGTAGGTAATAATATGTTGTTTACTTGGTGGTGACCAATTTTTTTCAAATCCATCGAGCTTCCATTTATATCTTACGCTTTTGGGATTCTTGAGGTAGATGCCGAGAAACTCAAACGTAATATGATTTTCATTGAATTCAAGAGTCAAGTCTTTGGGGATCTTGTACCATGGTTCGTAGTATAGGTTCTTTTTGATTTTTTCAATCGGTTCATATGGTAGTCTGATTGAGGTTAATTGTATAATTGGCGCCCTGGATGAGGAGTTGTCGTATCGGGGGTTGTAACGTGTAACATCATTAACAGTCCCAAACCAAATGTTTTTTAGTGAGTCTTGGTAGAACGCATTTTGACAGGTTTCTATTCCCCGAAAACCCTGTTCCCCACCAAAATGTCTTATGTTGGTGATTTTACCAGTGGAGTCAACTGATAAGCGATCTACACCTTTTTCCGTGCCAACCCAAAGAAAGCCATCAACATCACAAAACAGAAGATAGATATTGCCGGAGCTCAAGCCATTTTTTTGTCCGTAGATAACCAGACTATCATCGATGAAGGTATAAATTCCTCCACCCTGTGAACCAAACCAGGGTCGGTTGTATTTATCAATTTCCACACTTTTGATTCTGGCTGCCGGAAGTCTGTGAAAATTCATAAAACCCGATGAATCCCATCTTGATATCCCATTGTCAGTAGCTATCCAAAGAACACTATCTTGATCGAACTCGAAGTCATTTACCCGATTGTTGGCAAGTCCATCCCTTCTTTTTAACCATTGGAATCCGTTGCTGTCGTAAATTGATAAACCGCCACCGGATGTTGCAAACCAAATTCTTCCGAGGTAGTCCTGTGAAATCTTTTTTATCCAGTTACCACTAATTTGATTGTTACCACCAGTGTACTGAAATTTTTGAAACCCATCCGGAGTGGTAACAAAAGCTCCATCTCCTTCTGATCCTAGCCATACGTTTCCGTAGGTGTCTGTATAAAGGGCTTTGATTTTTTTGTTGGTAAGCCCCTGGTGCCTGCCGTAATGTGTGGCCTTATCCTGCTTAAATATTGTGACTCCACCACCGAATGTTCCGAACCACATATTACCCAGTGTATCTGAAGTAATTGAGTAAACACCAGCTCCTGGAAGCTTATCTTTCTCGTTATACCGAATGAATGTTTCTCCATCCAGCTTGCTCAGCCCACCACCAGAAGTGCCAAACCACATATTACCCCAGCTGTCTTGATAGCTTGCTCTTACGGTGTTATTAGAAAGGCCATCAAGGGTATTGAATTGCTTAAAATTCGTTCCATCATATTTTATTACTCCACCGCCTTCCGTTCCTATCCACAGGTTACCGGAATTATCAATGTAGATGTCCAGAACCACATAGTTTTGCAGTCCGTTGGATTTCGAATAGTTCTCAAACTTATCATTGAACACTTCACTGATGCCACCTCCATAACTACCGCACCAAATGGAAGAGTCCGTCACCTCAATTGTACGAATGTGATTATTCCTTACTCGGTTCACATAGCGGTAGTGATTGACTTCCCCATTTTCAAGCTTGTGGAGACCTCGCTCAGTTGCTATCCAAAGTACTTTCTCTTGATCAAAAGAGATGTCATGAACAGCGTTGCTTCTGAGGCCTTGTTTTTTAGTTATATGAAAAAAAACATTGTTTTCAATGTAAGCCACGCCCATAGAGGTCGCCAGCCAGATTTTAGAGTCAGGCCCTTCAATAATCCTGTAAACGGCTGTTCCAAGTAGGCCATTATTTTTGTCGTAAGACATTAAGGAATGACCATCATATTTGGACAAACCTTTGTCAGTACCTATCCATAGGTTTCCCCTAGAGTCTTCGAAAATATCATTGATAAAATTACTTTTGAGGCCATCTTCTTCTGTCAAATGACGAAAACTGATTCCATCATAGATATCTACTCCCGCACCACGTGTTCCAAACCACATATTTCCTCTTCTATCCTCACATATGCTGTAGACCTGAGACTGACTAAGACCTTCACTTAATGATAGATTGGAGAAATTATATTGCTGTGCACTTGATAACTGACATATTAAAACCAGGTAGGAGAAGAATATTTGCCTTATCCATTTATTCACGCATTAAAGATAGAGAATTACATAGAATTGATGAGTTGTTCTTTGTAACTGCTTTAGTATTTTAAGTAACTGTTAGAACTATTAGTCTGCCCCATGGACAATATATGTCGTGGTTACACTGAAGCCAGATGTTGAAGTTTTATAGTCCTCTCGCGGTAACACATTATTCGGGTCGTCTGGACGTATGTTTGCCAGACCATATTGATAATTGAATTGTATCTGAAATTTTCCAACGGCATAACCAACTCCGACATTGGCTCCAAAGTCAAGCGGACGGGCGTAATCAGTATTAATGTCATTACCTATGTGGAGGTTGTCGGTGTCGGCATATGAAAAGCCAAAATATTCATAGTCTATCTCCCATATTCCTCTTGCATTGATTCCCAGAAATGGACCGACAAAGGCTTGAAAACCATTATAGTTAACGCCAATATTCAAAGGTATAATGATACTATTGAGAGTATAGCGTTCATAACCGTCAATGTCATCCACGTTGTATTTTTTTTCCATATCTATGGCATGGCCTCTCACATAGTAAAAAAGACCGGAATGCATTTGCAGTAGATCGTTCAACTGATACGAAAAGGAGACTCCAAGATTCCAGGAAAACCGGGATTTGTTGGGCTCTGGTTCTGCATCAGCATAGTTGAACCGAAAATTTTGTGCACCGAATCCCAGAGAGGTTCCGACCTTAAATTGTCCATATGAGTTGATAGTAAAACAGGCTATCAGAAGCCCAAGCAGAAATTTCTTCATAGCAGTTGACCTTTATGCTAATCTAAAAAATTTTATCAAACAATTTAAAACCAATCTTATAGAGACTTAATATTGGAACACGAGTAGAGTCTCACTATTTTCAATACTTAAATTTAACCCAACAGAATTATGAGAAAGTATTTCATGTATTTTTCAGCTCTTTTTTTGATTAGCTGCTCCGGAGGTGAAGGTGGGTCTTCGGCATCAAACAATGTCACCTCAACAATCAAAACTTCTGCAGATTTATTAAAAGATTTTGAACAAAAGGAATCAATCGCCTGGTACTCCGGAATGAACTTCGGTGGCAAGAGATTTAATCGAGTATTGTACATCGCTATAGCCAATTATGAAGGATTGGAATTAGGTATGTTTAATTTAAAAGAGCCTAAGGAGAAAGGTCAGGCCTATGTCTATGCTGCTATCTATGGCCCTAATGGGACGGATAAAAAGAACCTTACTCCACTCACAAAAACTAAATATACTACTGATGATGACGAGGAGGGTCGTAAGTTCACTGTATTTGTCGTGGTCAATGAAGGAGGATCATATCCGGCAGCTAAGGCAATTGATGGAAGTGGGTATACCAGCGCTGATAAGATAAAGGGCGAGGTTGAATTCACAGAAATCGGGGAAGAAAGAGCCAAAGGGAAACTTACGTATTCAATTGAAGGAGGCCATGAGCTTACGATGGATTTTGACGTTGCTATTGCAAAAGACCTATGGGCTGAAATGACACACGATTATTAGAAGATCGACTTAACAATAATTACTATTCTGAAAAGCTCGTTTTAACGAGCTTTTCTTATTTTCTGACCTAACTGGGTCACTTTTTTGTCTTGAAATCGATATATATACACAGAAACTTCATATAGTTTCTCAAAATCTTTATATTTAGAGTTATTACCAAAGATAATGTGCTGAAGCTCCCCAAGTTTTAGTACTTCATCGCCTTACAAAGTTAGATTACATGCGATTAGACAACGCCATCCGTAAAGGACAGCAATGGGTGATATATATACTCTTGTTGTTTGGGTCACTTGGGTATTCTCAGGTGCCAGCCAATATCAATTCGGGAGATCCTGCATTTCCCTTTCCCCAGTTCTTGCCTTATGAAAATAAGGACGGGTCCCTTGGTAACTTGGGTACTACAAACTCCCCTGGTGTGCCTCATGCAGAACTAGAGCTTCGAACCAGAGAAGCCTATCAGATTATGTGTAACAACATGAGTTATACGGGTGATATTAGTGGAGGAGTGCAATATATTATGCACACACCTACAGGAGGTACACCTTGTCAATGTGCTGAGGCAGATGGGTATTTTCTTCTTGCAGCAGCATATATGGGTGATAAAGAAACTTTTGATGGTCTATACATGTGGGTTCATGATCGAGGATTCCATAGAGTTAGAAGATTCATAGATGGTGTGTGGAACTCACCGACTTATCCATATAGTAAAGGAACCGATGGAGCAGGAAACCTTGGTTCATCTACGGCTACAGCTGGCGGTTCTGCCGGAGTAAACAATAACTCTGCTACTGACGGTGATGTAGATGTTGCTCTGGCTCTACTTGTGGCATATAAGCAGTGGGGGCCAAATTCAGGAATCTTCCCCGGAGGATGGGGCGGTGCAACAGAAATGAATTATTATGATGAGGCCATGCAGTTTGTGAAGTCTTTGGCCGATACTGCGATTTTTACTCCCTCGCTTCCGATTGTGCAATATACCAGTGGTGATATAGGTTTTGACGGTTACTGTAAGAATGGTGATTCATGGAATGGTGAATTATCTGGATGGGCTGCAGGTGGTTACAATGGGATGATACCGTGGTCGCAGGGTACACAGGACGGTTATGTGGATTATTTCGCACCATCATATTTTCATGAATTTGCAGAATGGCTGATTAATGAAAATGAAAGCCAATGGTGTATCAATCAATTTGTCAGAGCCGAAGCCTCAAGTGATTGGATTACGGGACAACACTATGCTAATGATCCAAGGAATATACTATTAGGTGGGGATGTACATGTTACAGGTGCTACAGCAACAGTAACGGATGCCAACGCGGCAGAGGACGTACGTCATCCATGGCGGCATCTTTTGAATTATGTCTGGCATGGTAACCCCGACTCGACCTGGAATCCTACCTCTCATGAAGTAGACATTTTGACTCAGAATAACTATGAATACGAAATGGGTCTTAGAATGGCAGACTGGCTCAACGACAATACACAAGCTCCCTGGAATAACTCCTGTGACGTTGCTACTTCTTCTGCAGACACTTACTTTGGCCCACCTGTGCTATGGACAAATTATCCGGTTACAGGCCAGGGTGGAAGTTTTTTCTTTTTGAACTGGATACAGGGAGCGGCATCTCCAGCGGCTATAATCGCTCAGGATTATGATCTAATGGGTCAGATGTTCAGACAGTGTGAAATCGAATGGGATGTAGGAAGTAGTGGAGGATACCTTGGAAGTGACCCTGCTTATTTTCATGAGTGGTTTAGACTATTGGGTATGATGATTCTTTCAGGTAACCATCATGCGCCAATGCATATGAATCCATCTGCAAACATGAAAGTGTATGCGGATATTGACAAGACTTTTGGTTATCCTGGTGATTTGGTGACCTACAAAGTCAATTATAGAAACTATGGTTCATTGGATGCTTCCAATGTACAGATCACGAATACTATTCCTGCAGAGTATGAATTTGTCAGTGCTACAGGAACCCCGACAGTTGGAGGAGGAACTATCACCTGGAATATTGGAACAGTTGATGGTTTTAGAACCGGAGGACTGGACCAGACTCACGACAGCGTTTATGTAACTTATCGTGTTACAGGAAGTACCGGTAGGGTTTGTAATACGTTTGATATCACCTGTAGCAATGGTACAGGGTGGACAAGTAATGAATACCCTAATAATGTTACCGAAGTAATGGAGCGAAATTGCTTTGACATTGTTCCTAGGGCATTACTTATCGACAAAACAGCAAATCGAGATGTGGTCAATCCCGGTGATTCAGTAGTATATTCTATTGATTTTGAAAACTCTTCCACCGCTGGTTGGCTCAATGGAGGGCGACCAGGTGTGAATGTTTCATATGCGCACGGAGGAACAGCTTCGCCTGGAAATGAACACTGGCTAAAATTCAGGCTGTGGCATGATGCTCACGAAGCCTATATCAATTATGGTAATTATCGGATATCATATTATGCCAATGATGCGGCCATGAATTGCTATGTTGGTGCCGGTGGTTGCCCGACAGGTTGGGATATCGACAATACAATCTATGAAGGAGGGACACTAGGTTCGGCCTCTTTAACTGTAGAACCAATGGTAAACGGTTCTGATGCCACAGGTGACTGGAATCAAAGAATAGTATTACAGTTTTCAGATCAACTGGCGACTACGACACCACATTTATTTAACTATTATGGACTTCCGCAGCGAGTTCATAGAGGTGGTTTAGAACCATTAAGAGGTGTTTGGAGGCTTTTCACAAGCAATTTCTCTAACGTTGATTGGGATGACGATTGGTCCTGGAACCCTGCAGTTAATGATGCTGATGGAGGGAATTATTTTCCGATTTCACCTTTATGGCAGGACCCTGCCAATCTTGGTGTGGCCAACAACAAATGGCATAATCACATGTGTGCGACTTCTGCTACTGTTGTAGACAATGTCTTGGTTGAGGAATGGGATGGTTATACCTGGAGAAGAGCTATAGGTAATGGCCCTGCTCCCGGTAGAGATGTTGATAATGTTGTGGTTACGGATACCTTACCAACCGGTCTGACATGGGGTGGTTTTCTTACACCTTACCCGTTAGGAGTGACACCATCTTATAATCCGGCAACTCGGGTAATTACCTGGTCTATTTCCAAGCTACAGGTAAATGAAGCTGGTACGCTACAATACTATGCATTCGCTGATTTTCCAAGCGGTGCATCTTGTAACACTGCAGATGAAGATATTATTAACACTGCCTGGATTGAGGGAGATAATGAGAGCCCCACTTCTGCAGATGATACATTGACTGTGACCTGTACCCCTCAGATTGTATGTCCGAGTGCTCTTAATATGACCAAAACGGCTGATAAAGCTACTTACAGCATAGGAGAAAACATTACTTATACGCTGGATTATACCCAGGAAGAAGGAACGATAGTCACCAATCCAGCAGATGCTTTATGGAGCGGTTCTTTAACAGCTAGTGGAGGGTCTGTTAGTTTGAACTCTGGCTGGGCAGACCGTAAATCGGTTTATCTCAGGTCACATGGTACAAACGGAACTATATCAGGGACCTTAAATCTGGCCCAGTACCAAACCTCCTATTATTTGGTAGTTCGTGACGATGGAACAAATGCAATTAACATTCAAATACTCTATGATAATGCCGATATAAAGGTGTCATTTTACAATGATGCTACTCAGGTTGGGACCACTCAAAGCTTTCCTTTTGGAGGGGGAGCCATAGATTTTGAGGTAGAGTTGATTAATGATGTTATTAATGTTTATCTGGATGGGTCTACTATTCCACTTACTCAGAGTGGGATGGATATCCGAGCAGGGTATGCAGGTGTACGTTCAACTGTGGGAAATTCAGGAACTTCTTTGACTAACTGGGGATCGCACTTAGACTCAGGGTTTGATTTACAAATTTCTGATCCGGTTCCTGCTGAAGTTACGTTCGTATCATCACCGACTGGAACCAACAATGCTGGTACTGTAGAATGGCCTTTGGTTGCAGGTCCAGTATTAGCCGGAACAAATTATGTAGTCACATGGACAGGAACTGTGGATGCATGTGCTGATATTACGAATATCGGATATGTTAATATGCTGGGGCAGCCCAACAATAGTATTGGAGCCTGTGTGACAACAAGCTGTGGCTCAGCCCCCACCTGCACCGACCCATTAAGTGCGAGTATCTCCCCAGCAGGTCCCATAGATTTGTGTTCAGGCGACAGTCAGACGTTGACAGCTACGGTGGGTACAGCCACAGCCCCGGTAGGCAACTGGAACTATGAATTTTTCCTTGGCGGGGTAAGCCAGCAGAGTGGAGCGAGCAATACTTTCAATGCGACAGCAGCAGGCAGCTATACGGTAGAGATTACCGATGATGCGGATGCGGCTACGTGTTCGGCAACTAGTACGGCAGTAACAGTGAATGTAACTGGTCCTACGACTACAGCGGCAGCGGGCACGGACCAAACGATTTGTGAGACAGGCACCGCTACGCTAAGCGGCAACGCAGCAGGCGGAGGAGAGACGGGCACCTGGACAACAGCAGGTGATGGGACATTCAGCAATGCCAATGACGAGGCAGCGACCTACACTCCGGGAACAAACGACATCACCACAGGCACAGTGACCCTGACCTGGACGATAGACGATGGGGTGTGTACCCCGACAGCCGATAATGTAACGATCACGATTGATCCGACACCAACCACAGCAAACGCAGGTACTGACCAAACAATCTGTGCCGATAATACCACCCTGGCAGGCAACACCCCAACAAATGGCACCGGCCAATGGACCCAAACAGCCGGCACAGGAACGATTACGACCGATACAGACGAAAACACAACAGTGACAGGTCTTGGTACAGGGACGAACACCTTTGTGTGGACGATCACGAGCGGAGCCTGTGGTACGAGCACTGATGAGGTAGACATAACAGTAACGGGAGGACTCACAACTGCAGACGCAGGTACAGACCAAAACATCTGTACAACATCGACCACACTAGCTGGTAATACTGTAGGAGGCGGAGAGACGGGTACGTGGACGATTGTATCAGGAGGAGCTGGAGCAAGCATTACAACCCCGACAGATGAAGGGACAACCGTGACGAGCCTACCGGTAGGCACAACAACACTGAGATGGACAATCGACAATGGAGTTTGTACACCAAGTACAGACGAAGTAGATATTGTAGTAACCGGCAGTGCTACAGCTGCGAATGCCGGCACCGACCAGTCAATTTGTGAGACAGGAACGGCCACCCTAGCAGCCAACGCAGCGGGCGGAGGAGAGACCGGCACCTGGACAACATCAGGTGATGGAACATTCAGCAATGCGAATGACGAAGCAGCGACCTATACCCCGGGAACAAATGACATCACCACAGGCACGGTGACCCTGACCTGGACGATAGACAATGGCGTATGTACCCCGACAGCCGATAACGTGACGATCACGATCGATCCGACACCAACCACAGCAAACGCAGGTACTGACCAAACAATCTGTGCCGATAATACCACCCTGGCAGGCAACCTGCCAACAAATGGCACCGGCCAGTGGACGCAGACGGCCGGCACAGGAACGATTACGACCGATACAGACGAAAACACTACAGTGACGACACTAAGCACCGGCACCAACACCTTTGTGTGGACGATTACCAGCGGGGCCTGTGGCACGAGCACTGATGCAGTAGACATTACAGTTACCGGAGGCATTACCACAGCAGCAGCGGGCACGGACCAAACGATTTGTGAGACAGGAACGGCCACCCTAGCAGCCAACGCAGCAGCAGGAGGAGAGACCGGCACCTGGACAACAGCAGGTGATGGGACGTTCAGCAATGCCAATGACGAAGCAGCGACCTACACTCCTGGAACAAATGACATCACCACAGGCACGGTGACCCTGACCTGGACGATAGACAATGGCGTGTGTACCCCGACAGCAGATAATGTGACGATCACAATTGATCCAACGCCAACGACAGCAAACGCAGGTACTGACCAAACAATCTGTGGAGACAACACCACCCTCAATGGCAACACCCCAACAAATGGCACCGGCCAGTGGACACAGACGGCCGGCACAGGAACGATTACGACCGATACAGACGAGAACACAACAGTGACGACACTAAGCACCGGCACGAACACCTTTGTGTGGACCATCACCAGCGGAGCTTGTGGCACGAGTACAGACGCAGTAGATATCACAGCCGAAGCACCGCCAACGACAGCAGATGCAGGCTCAGCACAGACAGTATGTGCGGACAATACCACACTGAGTGCAACGGCAGCGACAATAGGCACTGGCACCTGGACAGTAATCAGCGGCTCAGGAACCTTCGGCAACGCCAATGATGAAGGAACGACAGTAACAGGCCTGACCGCAGGCGCCAACGTATTTAGATGGACAACCAGCAACGGCAGCTGTCCGACAAGTACGGACGAAGTAACGATTACCTCCGAACAAGTTCCAACCACAGCAGCAGCCGGAACAGATCAAACCCTTTGTGCGGACAATACGACCCTGAATGGCAACAGCCCGACCATAGGCACCGGCCAGTGGACACTAATATCCGGAACGGCAACGATCACCACTGACACCGATGAAAACACGACAGTGACCGGTATAGCAGTAGGCACAACTGTATTGAGATGGACGATTAGCAATGGTAGCTGTCCGGCAAGCACAGACGAAGTAACGATCACCCGAACAGGAAGCGCAGCAGCCGATGTACAGATCAGTCCGACAAATCCGGCCACCGTATGTGCGAGCATTGACCAGACCTTCCAGGCGATCCCAACTAACGAAGGAGCCACCCCGACCTACTACTGGTACGTGAATGGTATATTACAGCCCGAAGATCAGGATACGCTGACCAGAACATTTACCAATGGAGAGACCGTGCAGGTAGCCATGAAGTCCAGCCTGGGCTGTGCAAGCCCCGACAGTGCTTCCTCGACACTGGTTAACATCACCACCGATGACCCTCCAACGACAGCTGATGCAGGCACAGACCAAAACATCTGTGCGGACAATACAGGACTCACCGCCAATACAGCAGTGAGCGGAACAGGTCAGTGGAACATACTCCAAGGTCCGGTAACAGTAGGCACCAATACCGACCCAACGACAACGATAAGCGGAATAGGCGCAGGGTCAACAGTGATATTGGAGTGGGCCATCACCAACGGCACCTGCCCAACGAGCCGAGATACCGTAGAGATTACAAGAAGCGGCACAGTCACCACCGCAGCAGCAGGCACCGACCAGACTATTTGTGAGACAGGTACAGCAACACTAGCAGCCAATGCAGCTGGAGCAGGAGAGACCGGTATGTGGACGACAACAGGAGATGGCAGCTTTAGTAATGCGAATGACGAAACAGCAACCTATACTCCGGGGGCTACAGATATCACTAATGGCACGGTGACCCTACAGTGGGAGATAGACAATGGACTGTGTACGCCAAGTACAGACCAGATAACGATCACCATTGATCCAACCCCAACCACAGCAGCGGCCGGCCCTGATCAGAACATCTGTGCCAACAATGCTACGCTGGCAGCGAATACACCAACAAGTGGCACGGGCCAGTGGACACAGACAGCCGGCAGTGGTACGATTACGACAGCCACAGACGAAAACACGACAGTGACAACACTGGGAACAGGCACCAATACCTTTGTGTGGACGATCACGAGCGGAGCCTGTGGTACCAGCACCGATGAGGTAGATATCACCGTAACGGGTGGTATTACCACCGCAGATGCCAACATAGATCAAACCATCTGTGAAACAAGTACCGCGACACTAGCAGCCAATGCAGTAGCAACAGGAGAGACAGGTACGTGGACCACAGCAGGAGACGGCAGCTTCAGCAATGCCAATGACGAAGGAGCAACCTATACACCCGGAACAACAGATATCACCAATGGCACCGTTACCCTACAATGGGAGATCGACAATGGAGTGTGTACCCCAAGTACAGACCAGATAACAATCACCATTGATCAAAGCCCAAGTGCAGCGGTAGCAGGAGCCGATCAAAGTATTTGTTCAGGTACAGCAACCATGTCAGCGACAGCACCGGCAGTAGGCACCGGCACCTGGACGACATCAGGGGATGGTACCTTCAGCAGTGCCAATGATGAGGCAGCCACCTACACACCAGGGACCAGTGACATAGCCACCGGCACAGCTACCCTGACCTGGACGGTAAGCAACGGAGTGTGTGCAGACAATACAGATAACATGGTACTGACGATTACCTCAGGCGCAGCAGCCGATGTAACGATCAGCTCAGATGTGGATACCATATGCTTTGGGATGACCACAGCAACCTTTACAGCTACGCCAGCCAATGGAGGAGCCACTCCGAACTATGACTGGTATGCCAATGGTACAATCGCACAATCCGGACCAACCAACACCTTTAGCAGTAGTACACTGCTACACGGAACCTATGTAAGAGTAGAATTAACAAGTAGTCTGGCCTGTGTAAGCCCATCGACAGCAACAGACAGTATGCAAATCTTCTCACTAAATGATCCTACACCTGTATTGACCACAACAGGAAGTATAGACATCTGTGATAATGAGACCACGACCTTAACAGGGTTTGGATCAGGAGGTAGCTTGCAGTGGTATGAACTAAGCAGCGGCCCTATAGCCGGAGCGACAAGCTCAAGTTATACGACCTCGACATCAGGCCAGTACTACCTGGAAGAAGATAATGGCGTATGTCCGGCATCGACATCAGACACAGTGACCCTGAATGTGAATGCGACTCCGGTGGTGTCAGCAGGCCCCGACCAGCAGATTGATCTGGGGACAAGCACGATACTGAATGGCTCGGCCAGTACTGGTACGATCACCTGGACACCGTCAATTACTCTGGATGATGCAACGATCCAGACACCAACGGCAAGTCCAATCAGCCAGACGACCTATACGATCACCGTAGTGAACGGAGGGTGTACGGCAAGTGATCAGGTGACAATCACGGTCACAGAGCCGATCGTAGTACCGAACGTATTTACCCCTAACGCAGACAATGACAATGATCAGTGGGTAATCAGCGGACTGACGAGCTATCCTGAAGCAGAGCTGGAGATCTTCAACCGCTGGGGAATGCCAGTGTACAAGTCACAAGGGACAGTAGTACCATGGGACGGCACAAGAGATGGAGAGCAGATGCCAGTAGCAACTTACTACTACATCCTCAAGCTCAACGCCACAGCCGAACCGATGACGGGAAGTGTGACACTTGTGAGATAGATTGGACAGAAGATATAAGAAGTAAGACATAAGATTGAAGAAATAAGATTTTGTGTGTGGCTTACTTCAGAAATCATTATTCCTTGTTCGGTGTTCGATATTTCAATCTCAGAATAGGAGATATGATATGAATATTTAAGCTGAATGAAAATAAAATCAAGGGGTAACCAATGTCCTCAAATAGACGTATACCTTGTTTGCCTACTATTTTTTATAAGAATAGTACACTATTGAGTTTACCTTTTCAGTAAAAAACATATAAATAGATACCCTTTCTTGGGTATATCCTTATCATTTAGTAGACATTAGATATTGATGGAAGTAATTCAAAAATTGATTTTACGGCAGGCCAAACAGGTTTATACGGCAGTAGTAATGCTGTCACTTTTTTGCTTTGGCCAATTTGCATATAGCCAATGTACTAATATACCTGTAGCACAGGCAGTTGTCAATGGTGACTTCGAGGCTGGAAATACAGGTTTTACAACTGACTATAATGAGTTTACACCGGTATATTGCCCAGGCTGGACACCACCGGATTATTGCGCGTGGTCAGGTCCGGGAGATTATCTTGTAGATACAGCAAACAACAAGTTATGCCCAGGTTGTTGGACAGAACCTGGTGACCATACCAGTGGAACGGGCAATTATTTAATAGTGGATGGGGCATCTACTCCAGGTCAGGTCGTTTGGGAACAGACTGTAACCGTAGAAACATTTCAGACTTATTATTTCTCGGCATGGGCGGTAAGTTTACTTGGGACTCAACCTGCGCAGCTACAATTTTATGTTGATGGTTCTCCTATTGGTCCACTTACTGATATGTCAGGCTTTGCTGTGGGAACATGGGTACAGATTTCAGATACATGGCTATCCGGGGCTTCGACTACTGCGACAATCCAGCTAATCAATCAAAGATCTGGATGTACAAATTGCAACGATTTCGGTATTGATGATATTTCATTTATAAACGGCTGTCAGAATGTTTCTGCAGGCCCGGTTCCGGATCTTGGAGCAGATTTTAGTATTTGCGAAACTTCTGGAAACGTAACGTTGAATTCAGGACTAAGTTCAGGTTCTGGAAATTTCTATTGGTACGAAGGAACTTCAAATCCACAAACAGTGCTCGTTAGTGCTGACCCATCTGCTAATACCTATAGCATATCATCACCAGGAACTTATCGAGTTTGTTTTGATGATGGTGTAACATGTGCCGCGTCTTCAACAGTTGTTGTGGATGATAATCTAAATGTAGATCTCGGTCCCGACTTGGACCTTTGTAGCCCAGCAAGCTATACACTGGATGCTGGGGTTACAGGACCTGCCCTTTCATATTCCTGGACGGTTCCTGGAGGAGCCACAAATCCCGGTAATAGTCAGACAGCAACCGCAGATGTTGCTGGGAATTACGAAGTTACTGTGTCAGGTCCATCAGGGGCAGGACCGCCCGCATGGAGCTGTTCAGCTACGGATGATGTGGATGTCACTTCCAGTCTCCCCAGTGATCCTGGTACGAACACTTATTGTGACGGAGGGGGTACGCTGACGACTTTGGAGGTAGATGGAGTAAACAATTATGATTGGTGGGAGGATGCATCAGGAACGATTGCGTTATCGAATAGTACGACACCGGGAGTGACGGTGGATTGGACTCCTCCAGTAGTGACCACTGGAGACCAGACATTTTACATAACAAGTTCAGAGACGACTCCAGTACCGGGAGGTAATCCATTTGGTCCGAGTGGTTCTGCTCATAATGTTTCCCCTACAACGACAGATTTTAGTACTTATGTATCAGTATTATTTCAGTCCTTTGATGTGTTTGTAGGAACGTGGACAGGCGGATGTGGCGCTGCGGGTTCAACCACATCGATCACGTTTGAGGCAGAGCGTCAGAGTAATAGCCAGGTATTTACGCATACACAGACAGTGAATTGTGGATCAAACAATACAATTAACGCAGGATGGACATTACCGGCAGATGACTATGTTCTTAGAGCAGCAGCAGGAACAGGAGAGCAATTTGGATATGCTTCTGCCTATGAAGGGACACCGACATTGTACTCCATATCAGGGGTTATAGATATTACAGGTTATGGGTCTGCTAATTATCAGGGGCAATTTAAGAATTGGGTAATAGAGCAAAGTGCAGCCTGTGATCCAGTACCGGTTGTGGTACAGGCGGTAGCGTGTTGTGCAAATCCTGCAGCGACTGCATCAGCCGACTTTGCGGTATGTGAAGGAGACAATCTGGATGTATCAGTGCCAACGGCAGTAGGAGGCGAGACCTATAACTGGACAGGCCCTAATGGATTTTCGGGTTCAACGACCTCGGCAAGTATTAATGTAAGCGGCAGTGCTACGACCGCGATGGAAGGTTGGTACTATGTAAGCATAACGACAGCAGGATGTTCTTCACCGGGTGATATGGATTCATTGTATGTTACGGTGAACGAAAAGCCAACAGACCCTACTATTACAGTGAATCCCAACCAAACGACCTTCTGTGAGGGCGAGACGTATGATCTTACGGCCTCAAGTACGGTAGGTTCCGGTACGATCACCTATACCTGGAGCGGAGATGGTTCAGGTACAACTAACCCATTGTCAGGCACAACAACGGCTGGTAGTTATAACTATATTGTAACAGCCACAGCGAATGGTTGTACAGCTGACAACACGGGTTCTCAAGCAATTACGGTTAATGAAAAGCCAACAGACCCAACAATAACGGTAAACCCTAACCAAACGACCTTCTGTGCAGGTGAAGCGTATGACCTTACGGCTTCAAGTACGGTAGGTTCCGGAACGATCACCTATACCTGGAGTGGAGATGGCTCAGGTACGACTAACCCATTATCAGGCACAACAACGGCTGGCAGCTATAACTATATTGTAACAGCCACAGCGAATGGTTGTGATGCAGACAATACTGCTTCCCAAGCAATTACGGTGAACGAAAAGCCAACAGACCCAACGATAACAGTAAATCCTAACCAAACGACCTTCTGTGCAGGTGAAGCGTATGATCTTACGGCCTCAAGTACGGTAGGTTCCGGAACGATCACCTATACCTGGAGTGGAGATGGATCGGGTACGACTAACCCATTGTCAGGCACAACAACGGCTGGCAGCTATAACTATATTGTAACAGCCACAGCAAATGGTTGTGATGCAGACAATACCGCCTCACAGGCGATCACGGTTAATGAAAAGCCAACAGACCCAACAATAACGGTAAATCCTAACCAAACGACCTTCTGTGAGGGCGAGACGTATGATCTTACAGCCTCAAGTACGGTAGGTTCCGGTACGATCACCTATACCTGGAGTGGAGATGGATCGGGTACGACTAATCCATTATCCGGCACAACAACAGCTGGTAGCTATAACTATATTGTGACAGCCACAGCAAATGGTTGTGATGCAGACAACACCGCCTCCCAGGGCATCACGGTCAATGCGATTCCAACAGCTACGATCTCGGGAGGAGGAGACATCTGTAATGACGGAGTGACGACAGCAAACTTAAGCATTGACTTTACGGGTACCGCACCGTTTAGTGTAGATGTAGAAAGAAACGCAGGAGCGTTCTCAACAGAAAACACGAGTTCAGACCCACATACAGTGACTACAACACAGGATGGAACGTATACGATTACGAATCTGTCAGATGGTAACTGTGCGGGCACGACCTCAGGCACCGCGACAGTGAGCTACTATGACGATGTAGTAGCAACAGCAAGTATGGAATGTGATGATGTAAACGCAGCACTGGCCAATGATGAGTTCCAGATCAGAGTGACAGTAACCCAGGGAGACCTGGCCAGCATCAACATCACAGAACTTACCGCCCATGGAGTAAACTTCACCGACCAGGGAGGCGGAGTATGGCTATCGGATGCGATCAATGAAACCAACTCAGTAGACATCAATGTGACCGATGCAAATGATTGTAACGGAGGAGTAGATATTACCGGTTTGCAGCAACAATGCTCATGCCCGGCCACAGGAACAATTACGTTAACCGGATCAGACCCTGTATGTCCTGGAGACAATAGCAGCCTTGAGGTTCAGTTCAGTACGACAGTAGGATCAGGTCCATTTAATGTTACGGTAACCCACCCGATCAGTGGAGCAAGTACGACCAACAGCGCCACCTCACCGCTATCGATAACGATCAACGAAGTAGGGGCCTACTCAGCCACGATCGAAGATGTAGGCAATGGTTGTACGGTATCAGCAACAGGAAGTGTGTCACTAAGCAACCACACCCCACCGACCGCTACAATCTCGGGCACCGAAACCATCTGTAATGACGGAGTGACGACAGCGAACCTAAGCATTGACTTTACGGGAACAGCACCGTTTAGTGTAGATGTAGAAAGAAACGCAGGAGCGTTCTCAACAGAAAGTACGAGTTCAGACCCACATACAGTGACAACAACACAGGATGGAACGTATACGATTACGAACCTGTCAGATGGCAACTGTGCGGGCACGACCTCAGGCACCGCGACAGTGAGCTACTATGACGATGTAGTAGCAACAGCAGCCATGGAATGTGATGATGTAAACGCAGCTTTAGCCAATGATGAGTTCCAGATCAGAGTGACAGTAACCCAGGGAGACCTGGCCAGCATCAACATCACAGAACTTACCGCCCATGGAGTGAACTTCACCGACCAGGGAGGAGGAGTATGGTTATCAGACGCAGTAAACGAATTAAACTCAGTAGACATCAATGTGACCGATGCGAATGACTGTAACGGAGGGATAGACATCACCGGCCTTCAACAGCAGTGTACGTGTCCGACCACAGCAACAGCGACCATCACAGGCACCAACCCGATCTGTCCGGGAGGTAGCAGTACGCTAGAAGTAAGCTTCGCAGGAGGAACAGGTCCTTTTGATGTAACATTAACAGAACCAAGCGGTACCCAGAACCAAACTAGTGTAACCTCACCGGCCACGTTTACGATATCAGACGCAGGAACCTATACGGCAACAGTAACCAATAACGGAGACGCCTGTGATGCGAATACTGCAGGGGTAGACTTAACCGAGCATACCCCACCGACCGCTACAATCTCGGGTACAGAAACCATCTGTAATGACGGAGTAACGACAGCGAACCTAAGCATTGACTTTACGGGAACAGCACCATTCAGTGTAGATGTAGAAAGAAACGCAGGGGCGTTCTCAACAGAAAGCACGAGTTCAGACCCACATACAGTGACAACAACACAGGATGGAACGTATACGATTACGAACCTGTCAGATGGCAACTGTGCGGGCACGACCTCAGGCACCGCGACAGTGAGCTACTATGACGATGTAGTAGCAACAGCAGCCATGGAATGTGATGATGTAAACGCAGCACTAGCCGATGATGAGTTCCAGATCAGAGTGACGGTAACACAGGGAGACCTGGCCAGCATCAACATCACAGAACTTACCGCCCATGGCGTGAACTTCGCAGACCTGGGAGGAGGCGTATGGCTATCAGATGCAGTAAACGAATCAAACACAGTAGACATCAATGTGACCGATGCGAATGACTGTAACGGAGGGATAGATATCACAGGTTTACAGCGACAGTGTAGCTGTCCGACCACAGCAACAGCGACCATCACAGGAAGCAATCCGATCTGTCCAACAGGTAGCAGTACGCTAGAAGTAAGCTTCACAGGAGGAACAGGCCCTTTTGATGTAACAGTGACTGGCCCATCAGGAGCGTTACCGACAGTAAGTGGAGCGACCTCACCAGAAACCTTTACAATATCGGATGCAGGAGATTATACGGTAGTGGTAGATAACATAGGAGATGCTTGCTTTGGTAATGATGGTCCGGTGACACTAAGTCATCATACAGTACCGACTAGTACAGTTAGTGGAGGCGGTACGATCTGTGACAATGGTTCAGACCAGGCTACTGTAACGGTTACATTAACAGGTACAGGACCGTTTAACTTTACTTATGACGATGGTACAACGGCAACACCAGTAACCACATCGAGCAACCCCCATGACATCCTGACGATGACAGCAGGGACTTATACGATAACAGCGATCAGTGATGCAAACTGTACGGGCACCCCTGACGCAAGCAGTGCGACAGTAACGACAGTGACACCACCAGATCCACAGGTTAATGATCCTGGAACAAGCTTCTGTGATGGTCAGGGTAGCTACACATTAAGCGCCTCAAACATCACACCGGGTAATAGTTATGAGTGGTTGTTGAATGGATCCTCTACAGGAGTTACTGATCAGAACATTACGATTACCGATTTATCCCAAAGTGGAACGTATACGGTACGTGAAACGAGCGCGGTATGTGGTTCGGTGACAAGTAGCACCTCATCCACGGTGACGGTGAATGCGATTCCTACAGTAGATGCAGGAAACGCACCGGACCCCCACTTCTTAGGTGAGACATCGACCTTATCGGGAAGTTCGAATGGTACAACGTTCAGCTGGACACCAGCAGCAGAGGCGCTGACACCAACGAGTCTGACTACCGATATAGTCTCAACGACTAGTCAGTACTTCACGCTGACAGCCAGCAATGGTAGTTGTAGCAGCAGTGACAGTGTGTATGTGGAAGTGATCTTACCACTGACGATTCCAAATGTGTTCACCCCGAATGATGATACCGAGAATGACACCTGGGTGATCGATGGGTTGGAGACGTACAGCAATGCGACCGTACAGGTGTTCAACCGTTGGGGGAATGAAGTATTTAAGAGTATCGGAGTGTATGAACCCTGGGATGGTACGCGCAGAGGGTCCTTAGTACCGGTTCATACCTACTACTACATCATAGACCTGGGCATCGAAGGACTACCAACCTACACCGGAAGTGTTACTTTGGTGAGGTAGAAGATAATTACCGTTGTGTCTGTGGTTAGTTTGCAGACACAACGGTATTTTTCAAACAATTTTTGCATAATTTTCACTTACCTTCTATATGTTTTACGTATATAGAAGTACCGACAAGTGCTTTATAGCAGTTGTAACCTTACCAAAATACGTATTAGAGACTGAAATGTGTTCATGAGAATCTTTATTCTTATGGGGAGGCTGCAATTATTTGACAGAACCAAAGCAAGATGAGGATAGTATTAAAAAAGCACATTAAACTCCTTCTGAGTATATTATTACTTATTCCAATATCTCATAAGGCAACTTCACAATGTACCAACATACCTGTAGAAGAAGCTGTAATTAATGGTGATTTTGAGGACGGTTATGACCCAATGCTTGGGCAACCAGCCTATTTGGAATTTGATGGTTACTGGCCAACAACAGAAGTACAGGATATGTATGATGGTACCAATTGTTATTACTCCACAAAAAATGCTGTATGGATTGATAATAGTAATCATACGATGACCTTAGGTTGTGTAGGTACGGTTACTCAATTTCCATTCTGTCCGAATTGTTTTGATTTGGATCACGATCATACATTGGGAACTGCTGAAGGACATTACTTGGCGATTGACTCCTGGACGGGAGGTAGCCCAGGCTCATCTTTACCGGACTCCGATCCTGCAGGTCTTGGAGTAATTAACTGGAGACAAACGGTAAACGTATATCCATCACAAACTTATTATTTTTCCGCATGGGCAGCGAGCTGGAACAGTGGAAGTCCGGCTCAATTAAGATTCTTTGTTCAGTGGTTAGACGGTGGAGGAAGTCCTATTGGAGCTGAACTGGAGCTGGGTGCAACCGCATTTGATTTATCAGCATATCCGACTAATCAATGGAATCAGTTTTACGAGCAGGTACCAACTGCTTCACCTCCGACAGCGGCTCAGGCTGTTCTCACAATTAGAAATCAGAACAATACACTTGTAGGAAACGATTTTGCCTTAGATGACATATCATTCATAAACGGATGCCAAAATGTATCGGGTGGCCCACAACCTGATTTGGGTGATGATGTTACCTTCTGTAGAGTTGGTAATAGTATTACACTTGATGCCGGAATTTCTGATGCCGGCTCCTATTACTGGTATGAAGGTTCTGGGGCTACTCAAACTCAGTTGAATCAATTCGGTGAGGCCAATGATTTTACTCATGTAATTACTACGGCTGGAACTTATAGAGTCTGTTTTGATGATGGAGTAAACTGTAATAAGAATGATGTGATCGTTGTTACTGATACTTTGGATATTGATATTCCGGATTATCATTTATGTTCTCCCGCTTCATATACGGCTGATGCAGGTCTTTCGCTTCCGATATCTTCAATAACCTCCGTGGATTGGACGGGTAATTCTGGCAATGTAAGCAACAGCAGTACTTATACAGTAGATGCTGCGGGTGTACACAATTTAAGCATTGTTTCAGCAGGAGGATATAACTGTGATGTGAATGAAAATTTCACAGTTACTTCTGATCTCCCCAGTGATCCTGGTACGAACACTTATTGTGACGGAGGGGGTACGCTGACGACTTTGGAGGTAGATGGAGTAAACAATTATGATTGGTGGGAGGATGCATCAGGAACGATTGCGTTATCGAATAGTACGACACCGGGAGTGACGGTGGATTGGACTCCTCCAGTAGTGACCACTGGAGACCAGACATTTTACATAACAAGTTCAGAGACGACTCCAGTACCGGGAGGTAATCCATTTGGTCCGAGTGGTTCTGCTCATAATGTTTCCCCTACAACGACAGATTTTAGTACTTATGTATCAGTATTATTTCAGTCCTTTGATGTGTTTGTAGGAACGTGGACAGGCGGATGTGGCGCTGCGGGTTCAACCACATCGATCACGTTTGAGGCAGAGCGTCAGAGTAATAGCCAGGTATTTACGCATACACAGACAGTGAATTGTGGATCAAACAATACAATTAACGCAGGATGGACATTACCGGCAGATGACTATGTTCTTAGAGCAGCAGCAGGAACAGGAGAGCAATTTGGATATGCTTCTGCCTATGAAGGGACACCGACATTGTACTCCATATCAGGGGTTATAGATATTACAGGTTATGGGTCTGCTAATTATCAGGGGCAATTTAAGAATTGGGTAATAGAGCAAAGTGCAGCCTGTGATCCAGTACCGGTTGTGGTACAGGCGGTAGCGTGTTGTGCAAATCCTGCAGCGACTGCATCAGCCGACTTTGCGGTATGTGAAGGAGACAATCTGGATGTATCAGTGCCAACGGCAGTAGGAGGCGAGACCTATAACTGGACAGGCCCTAATGGATTTTCGGGTTCAACGACCTCGGCAAGTATTAATGTAAGCGGCAGTGCTACGACCGCGATGGAAGGTTGGTACTATGTAAGCATAACGACAGCAGGATGTTCTTCACCGGGTGATATGGATTCATTGTATGTTACGGTGAACGAAAAGCCAACAGACCCTACTATTACAGTGAATCCCAACCAAACGACCTTCTGTGAGGGCGAGACGTATGATCTTACGGCCTCAAGTACGGTAGGTTCCGGTACGATCACCTATACCTGGAGCGGAGATGGTTCAGGTACAACTAACCCATTGTCAGGCACAACAACGGCTGGTAGTTATAACTATATTGTAACAGCCACAGCGAATGGTTGTACAGCTGACAACACGGGTTCTCAAGCAATTACGGTTAATGAAAAGCCAACAGACCCAACAATAACGGTAAACCCTAACCAAACGACCTTCTGTGCAGGTGAAGCGTATGACCTTACGGCTTCAAGTACGGTAGGTTCCGGAACGATCACCTATACCTGGAGTGGAGATGGCTCAGGTACGACTAACCCATTATCAGGCACAACAACGGCTGGCAGCTATAACTATATTGTAACAGCCACAGCGAATGGTTGTGATGCAGACAATACTGCTTCCCAAGCAATTACGGTGAACGAAAAGCCAACAGACCCAACGATAACAGTAAATCCTAACCAAACGACCTTCTGTGCAGGTGAAGCGTATGATCTTACGGCCTCAAGTACGGTAGGTTCCGGAACGATCACCTATACCTGGAGTGGAGATGGATCGGGTACGACTAACCCATTGTCAGGCACAACAACGGCTGGCAGCTATAACTATATTGTAACAGCCACAGCAAATGGTTGTGATGCAGACAATACCGCCTCACAGGCGATCACGGTTAATGAAAAGCCAACAGACCCAACAATAACGGTAAATCCTAACCAAACGACCTTCTGTGAGGGCGAGACGTATGATCTTACAGCCTCAAGTACGGTAGGTTCCGGTACGATCACCTATACCTGGAGTGGAGATGGATCGGGTACGACTAATCCATTATCCGGCACAACAACAGCTGGTAGCTATAACTATATTGTGACAGCCACAGCAAATGGTTGTGATGCAGACAACACCGCCTCCCAGGGCATCACGGTCAATGCGATTCCAACAGCTACGATCTCGGGAGGAGGAGACATCTGTAATGACGGAGTGACGACAGCAAACTTAAGCATTGACTTTACGGGTACCGCACCGTTTAGTGTAGATGTAGAAAGAAACGCAGGAGCGTTCTCAACAGAAAACACGAGTTCAGACCCACATACAGTGACTACAACACAGGATGGAACGTATACGATTACGAATCTGTCAGATGGTAACTGTGCGGGCACGACCTCAGGCACCGCGACAGTGAGCTACTATGACGATGTAGTAGCAACAGCAAGTATGGAATGTGATGATGTAAACGCAGCACTGGCCAATGATGAGTTCCAGATCAGAGTGACAGTAACCCAGGGAGACCTGGCCAGCATCAACATCACAGAACTTACCGCCCATGGAGTAAACTTCACCGACCAGGGAGGCGGAGTATGGCTATCGGATGCGATCAATGAAACCAACTCAGTAGACATCAATGTGACCGATGCAAATGATTGTAACGGAGGAGTAGATATTACCGGTTTGCAGCAACAATGCTCATGCCCGGCCACAGGAACAATTACGTTAACCGGATCAGACCCTGTATGTCCTGGAGACAATAGCAGCCTTGAGGTTCAGTTCAGTACGACAGTAGGATCAGGTCCATTTAATGTTACGGTAACCCACCCGATCAGTGGAGCAAGTACGACCAACAGCGCCACCTCACCGCTATCGATAACGATCAACGAAGTAGGGGCCTACTCAGCCACGATCGAAGATGTAGGCAATGGTTGTACGGTATCAGCAACAGGAAGTGTGTCACTAAGCAACCACACCCCACCGACCGCTACAATCTCGGGCACCGAAACCATCTGTAATGACGGAGTGACGACAGCGAACCTAAGCATTGACTTTACGGGAACAGCACCGTTTAGTGTAGATGTAGAAAGAAACGCAGGAGCGTTCTCAACAGAAAGTACGAGTTCAGACCCACATACAGTGACAACAACACAGGATGGAACGTATACGATTACGAACCTGTCAGATGGCAACTGTGCGGGCACGACCTCAGGCACCGCGACAGTGAGCTACTATGACGATGTAGTAGCAACAGCAGCCATGGAATGTGATGATGTAAACGCAGCTTTAGCCAATGATGAGTTCCAGATCAGAGTGACAGTAACCCAGGGAGACCTGGCCAGCATCAACATCACAGAACTTACCGCCCATGGAGTGAACTTCACCGACCAGGGAGGAGGAGTATGGTTATCAGACGCAGTAAACGAATTAAACTCAGTAGACATCAATGTGACCGATGCGAATGACTGTAACGGAGGGATAGACATCACCGGCCTTCAACAGCAGTGTACGTGTCCGACCACAGCAACAGCGACCATCACAGGCACCAACCCGATCTGTCCGGGAGGTAGCAGTACGCTAGAAGTAAGCTTCGCAGGAGGAACAGGTCCTTTTGATGTAACATTAACAGAACCAAGCGGTACCCAGAACCAAACTAGTGTAACCTCACCGGCCACGTTTACGATATCAGACGCAGGAACCTATACGGCAACAGTAACCAATAACGGAGACGCCTGTGATGCGAATACTGCAGGGGTAGACTTAACCGAGCATACCCCACCGACCGCTACAATCTCGGGTACAGAAACCATCTGTAATGACGGAGTAACGACAGCGAACCTAAGCATTGACTTTACGGGAACAGCACCATTCAGTGTAGATGTAGAAAGAAACGCAGGGGCGTTCTCAACAGAAAGCACGAGTTCAGACCCACATACAGTGACAACAACACAGGATGGAACGTATACGATTACGAACCTGTCAGATGGCAACTGTGCGGGCACGACCTCAGGCACCGCGACAGTGAGCTACTATGACGATGTAGTAGCAACAGCAGCCATGGAATGTGATGATGTAAACGCAGCACTAGCCGATGATGAGTTCCAGATCAGAGTGACGGTAACACAGGGAGACCTGGCCAGCATCAACATCACAGAACTTACCGCCCATGGCGTGAACTTCGCAGACCTGGGAGGAGGCGTATGGCTATCAGATGCAGTAAACGAATCAAACACAGTAGACATCAATGTGACCGATGCGAATGACTGTAACGGAGGGATAGATATCACAGGTTTACAGCGACAGTGTAGCTGTCCGACCACAGCAACAGCGACCATCACAGGAAGCAATCCGATCTGTCCAACAGGTAGCAGTACGCTAGAAGTAAGCTTCACAGGAGGAACAGGCCCTTTTGATGTAACAGTGACTGGCCCATCAGGAGCGTTACCGACAGTAAGTGGAGCGACCTCACCAGAAACCTTTACAATATCGGATGCAGGAGATTATACGGTAGTGGTAGATAACATAGGAGATGCTTGCTTTGGTAATGATGGTCCGGTGACACTAAGTCATCATACAGTACCGACTAGTACAGTTAGTGGAGGCGGTACGATCTGTGACAATGGTTCAGACCAGGCTACTGTAACGGTTACATTAACAGGTACAGGACCGTTTAACTTTACTTATGACGATGGTACAACGGCAACACCAGTAACCACATCGAGCAACCCCCATGACATCCTGACGATGACAGCAGGGACTTATACGATAACAGCGATCAGTGATGCAAACTGTACGGGCACCCCTGACGCAAGCAGTGCGACAGTAACGACAGTGACACCACCAGATCCACAGGTTAATGATCCTGGAACAAGCTTCTGTGATGGTCAGGGTAGCTACACATTAAGCGCCTCAAACATCACACCGGGTAATAGTTATGAGTGGTTGTTGAATGGATCCTCTACAGGAGTTACTGATCAGAACATTACGATTACCGATTTATCCCAAAGTGGAACGTATACGGTACGTGAAACGAGCGCGGTATGTGGTTCGGTGACAAGTAGCACCTCATCCACGGTGACGGTGAATGCGATTCCTACAGTAGATGCAGGAAACTCTCCGGACCCCCACTTCTTAGGTGAGACATCGACCTTATCGGGAAGTTCGAATGGTACAACGTTCAGCTGGACACCAGCAGCAGAGGCGCTGACACCAACGAGTCTGACTACCGATATAGTCTCAACGACTAGTCAATACTTTACGCTGACAGCCAGCAATGGTAGTTGTAGCAGCAGTGACAGTGTGTATGTGGAAGTGATCTTACCACTGACGATTCCAAATGTGTTCACCCCGAATGATGATACCGAGAATGACACCTGGGTGATCGATGGGTTGGAAACGTACAGCAATGCGACCGTACAGGTGTTCAACCGTTGGGGGAATGAAGTATTTAAGAGTATCGGAGTGTATGAGCCCTGGGATGGTACGCGCAGAGGGTCCTTAGTACCGGTTCATACCTACTACTACATCATAGACCTGGGCATCGAAGGACTACCAACCTACACCGGAAGTGTTACTTTGGTGAGATAATAAGGAAACAACAGCAAAAATATTTACCCACTGCAAAGAATCCCTTGCAGTGGGTTTTTTATGTATCAGTAATCTTCCAAAAGCAGGGTACTTTTAATTTAATGCAGCTTTAGCCTTCAGTAAGCTTGTTTAGAATTTTAAAATGAATTAACTACGTATAGTCAATTAGCGAGCAGCTACCAGGTCAGGATGAATATTAAAAAACTTGTTTTCCCACACGATGAAAAACCAGGGCATTTTAAGGCTTTAGATGGACTCAGAGGTCTTGCCGTACTTTTTGTTTTGATGAGTCACATGGGTAATAAGGGTATTGTATTTCATAAGCTTATTGATTTTCGTGGGTCTGGTAAGTATGGGGTGTATCTATTCTTTGTTCTTAGCAGTTACTTGCTGGATAAACAGATAATAGAGAAAATGAAATCAGGAACAGCCGACTTTCATTATTGGTTAAACTATACGATCAGAAGAACTCTCAGAATATATCCATTATTCGCAATTGCACTAGTGGCAAATCATATACTGATATCCAATGGACAAACATATGCAATCGACATTTCATCTCAGGACATTATCGATCACCTATTGTTACAAAAGGGAGAGGCAATATTCTGGTCCATCCCTGTAGAGTTTTTGTATTACCTTCTATCTCCACTTATCATGTTGCTGTTTTTTAAGGTTTACAAATGGAATCTTTGGGCTGTGTTCATAACCATGTTGATTATAATTGGCGTAGCCACTTATGGAGCTGCTGAATATGATTTAAGTAAACATTCCTTACTACGGTTTTTGCCAATATTTATAGTAGGTTCATTTCTTGCCGTTTTGGAAAGCCAGTTTCAGAAACAATTAGAAAGTCTGGGGAAATCAAAGAAAAGATTGTTGAATATAGCTGCAATAATGGCTTTTTTAATAATTCTGATCTCCATTCCACCCTATTTCAAGAACCTTTTTGGTTATTATATTGACTTTAAGACCTACCATTATTACACGGTATATGGCTTGTTGTGGGCTCTTATTTTATGTTCTGCCAAATATGGAGGAGGAATACTTGAAAGAGTTTTAAAATGGACAGGTTTTAGGTATTTCGGAGTATTAAGTTTCAGTATTTATCTGCTCCATCTTCCCGTTATTTTCTATTTCAGTAATGTTCATATGAGCACTCCACTGAAGTCAGGAATCGTAATTGCCATCGTTGTTATGGTAGCAACCGTTTCATATTTCCTGATAGAAAGGCCTCTATCATTTGTAAGGCTTCAGAGAAACAAAAAAGAGTAGTTACTTTTTCTTTCGCAACAGTTTTCCAAAAAATGACCTTTTAGGGCTGTCTTCATAGTAACTATGATACCCATACCCATAGCCATAACCGTAGCCATAGCCATACCCGTATCCATAACCATAAGCATATTGTGGTTTCATGTCATTGAGCACGAGGAAAAGAGGCTTGATCTTGCCGGATTTATGAAGATCATTAATAACATCAAGAGCCTTCAACTTGGTATAATTACTCCTAACAATGTAGAGGTTGGAATCGATAAAGTCTTTCAAGATAAAATAATCAGATACCAAAGCAGTAGGAGGGGAGTCAATAATTATGTATTCGTATTTCTCTTTGAGGAGTTCAAATAGTTTTTTCGCTCGTTCACCTCCCAAAAGTTCAGTTGGATTGGGCGGTACAGGTCCCGATGTAATAATATCAAGATTTTCAACCATTGTGGTTTGTATGACTTCTTCCAGCGAATTTTTATTAATCAAGAAGTTACTTAACCCAATATCTACGCTTGCATTCAGCTCAGAGCCCAGTTTTGGTTTTCTCATATCAGCACCCACCAAAATTGTCTTTGCACCACTTATCGCAATAGATGTAGACAGGTTCAAGGCACAGAAGGTTTTTCCTTCACCAGATATGGTTGAAGTAATACCAATTACTTTATTGTGAACGTCCGCATTTAGGTATTGTAGATTAACCCTAAGTGAACGGAAAGACTCTGAGATACCAGACTTAGGTTGATCAATTAGCGGTAGTGCAGATTCTTTTTTGGTGTTATGTCCGACAACTCCTAACAGTGGGATGTCTGATATAACTTTAATGTCGTCCCTTCCCAATACTTTGTCATTGAAGTAGGATTTAATAATTATGAGAGAAAGTGGAATTAATATGCTGAAAACAAGTGCGATGAGGTAAACCAGATTACTCCTTGGAGATACGGTGCCACCATGTTTCCTCGCGGAGTCCAACAAGATATTATCCGGAGTATTCGCGGCAAGTGCCATTCCGGCTTCTATACGTTTTTCTAATAAGAAGTTGTAAATATGATCATTCAGTTGAAACCGTCTCTGCAAGTTTACTAGGTCTCTCTCGTTTTTAGGAAGTCGTTGGATATCCTCATTTACATCACTTATTCTTTCGTTCAAGTCTCTGAGCTCGATATCCGATGATTCCAGTATCACTTTTAGGTTTTCGATTAATGTGATTTTAGCGTTTTGAATTTTACGGTTTATTATTTCAATCGTAGGGTTTTTTTCTGGGGCACTAAATTGAAGTGCAGCTTTTTGAGAGAACAGTTCGTTCAAGTTACCAATTAGAGAAATTAACAGCGGGTCATTGACACTCATACTAGAAGGAGCAATGATATTTGTAATGTCTCTTTTCTCTTCAATGTAGGTAAGCAGATATTTGTAGTACTTTTGTTTAACAAGAAGCTCTGCTTTATTTTTCTTTAGATCCTCGAGTTTCTGAAAAGCATTTTGAGCAGCAAGGCTTAAATCCATTATTTGATTTTGAGACCTAAAGGATTCGAGTGAGGCCTCAGTACCGGAAAGTTCTTTAGAAATTATATCGATTTGCTCGTTTATGAACTTGATTGTGTTTGATGCTACATGGTTTTTTTCTTCAAGATCCGATTGGATATATACATAGCACAAGCTGTTAAGAAAGTCTATTCCCTTTTGTACGTTAGCTCCATTCACAGAAAGCTCAATTATTGAGGATTTTTTATCGTATCGATCTACGTTTAGTTTTCCAACATACTTTCGAGTAATGTGATCCATTTTGTGGACCCGGAAATAGGTCTGATTATTTTTATATTTATCACTAAATGGATTCTTAGTAATTACAAATTTAAAAAATGGAGAAACCGCTGTATCTCCAAAGGTTAGAACCTCTTCATATTTTATTCCTTGTTGATCTATTTCTATTTCTTCTTCGGTTGAAGGTAGATATACCTCATTTCCGCCTCGTGAATAAGAGAGCTTATAGCGAGAAGTGTCAATAATTTTCACATAATAAAATCCTTGAGGTGATTGTGGGTGTAATGAATCAAGCTCGACAATAAATGGAGATTCTTTGTACATCTCGAAAGTCCTGACTTTTCCTTCACAATGGTATGTAACATCAAAATTGAGGGGTTGAAGAGCCTTCTTTACCATTTTATATGAAGAAATTAATCCTATTTCATTCTGTAGTTGCTTATTACTACTAAACAGATCGGTGCCAGGAATCAAACTTTCAATTCCAGAGGTCTTAGTGGTCTTATCCCGAATCAAAATTGTTGCGGAGGTATTATAGATTTTATCGGAATATCTCAGATAGAGATAGGCCAAAGGCATAAAAGTGAAAATAAATACCAGAAAATATGGCCAGTGAATTATTATCTGGCGAACCAAGTGGCTTATCTCCGACTTTTCACTGTTTGTAGTATTGTTTTTAGAGGCACTCAAAATTTACTTATTGGAAAGAAAGTTGGTAACTACTATAAGAAATGTTAAGGTTGATATAATGACTTGAATCGTAGGTGAATTGACTTTTACAGTTTTTGCTTTCAATGGTTCAACGTAGATAGCATCATTTGGCTGAAGGTAGTAATACTCTGTATCAAAAATATCATCAGTTTTGAGGTTTATGATCTTGACTTTGAGTTTGCCATCTTCATTACGTATGATTTTAACTTTTTTTCTGTTACTGACATCTGTAAAGCCTCCGGCACGACTTAAAGCCTGGATAATATTGACTCGTTCATTATAGAAATTGTACACGCCAGGGCTTTTGATTTCACCAAGAATAGAAACCCTGAAACTCATCTGTTTAACATCGACCGACACATACTTGTAATATGTTTTGAGTTCCTTTTCTATTAGGAAAGTTGCTTCCATAATACTTAGCCCTGACAGGTAAAGTTTGCCGATCATTGGGAGGTTCACATAACCTGAATCACTAACAAGGTAAGCAGTAAGGTAGATAGACGGCTCGTTTACTTGATTTGATCTTCCACCACCTATTTCTTTATTAAATATGGCTACTGAGGCAGGATCAATACTGGAGACTTTAATACTAAGAAGATCCCCCGGTTGAATGAGGTATATTTTTCGGAAATCTGCGAATTCTAAAGAATCTCTTTTATCGTTCTTGTCCTGTTGCAGAATGATCAGGTTTTTGTGAGGTACACATGATGACATCAGACCTGCTATGATCAGCGCACAAAAGACAAACTGTATGTAAATCCTGTTTTTCAAAATAAACTTATAGCCGAGCACTTACGGATTCTTTTGGTAAAATTGATTTGACATCAAACAAAACAGAGTTATCCTTTTTGACCGTTGAAAGATCCATTTCAAGAAATTCTTTATGAGCTACCGCCAATATGACAGCATCATATTTTTCAGTCAAATTAGGTACTAGTTCAAAACCGTATTCTTCTTTAACCTCTGCATTATCGGCCCAGGGGTCGTATACGTCTACTTTGACACCAAAGTCTTTAAGCTCATTAACAACATCTATGGCCCTTGAATTTCTTATATCAGGGCAATTTTCCTTAAAAGTAATTCCCAATACCAATGCACGGGCTCCTCGAATCTTGTGATTATTCCGGATCATCATCTTTACCACCTTGTTAGCAATAAAGGGTCCCATATTATCATTAATCCTTCTGCCAGACATTATGACCTGAGTAACAAACCCAATTTCTTCCGCTTTATACGCAAGGTAATAGGGGTCTACACCAATACAATGTCCACCAACCAGTCCTGGTTTAAAGGGCAGGAAATTCCATTTGGTGGATGCTGCTTCTAATACTTCAGTGGTATCAATTCCTAGACGGTCAAATATCAATGCAAGTTCATTAACAAATGCAATATTTATATCCCTCTGGCAGTTCTCTATTACTTTTGCCGCTTCAGCAACCTTAATAGAAGCTGCCTTATGAGTTCCTGCAGTAATTATAGTTTTGTAAAGCTGATCTATTTTTTCTGCAATTTCTGGAGTAGAACCTGACGTAATTTTTTTGATGTCTGCTACCCTCCTCGTTTTATCACCAGGGTTAATTCTTTCCGGGGAATAGCCGCAATAAAAATCCTGGTTAAATTTTAGACCACTGACTTCCTCTATAATGGGAACACAATCTTCTTCTGTGGCCCCTGGATATACGGTGCTTTCAAAGATGATGATATCACCTTTTTTAATAATTCCTCCAACGGTTCTGCTAGCCTTAAGAAGGGGGGTCAAATCCGGTTTTTTATTTTTATCAACAGGTGTTGGAACAGTTACAATGATAATATTAGCCTCCTTTAAAAGATTAGGATCAGCTGTAAATTCCAGGTGATTAGCTCTAGATAACTCTTCGGGGCTCACTTCCAGTGTTCGGTCGATCCCTTTATTTAATTCTTCGATTCTTTCTTGAAGAATATCAAACCCAATGGTTCTATACTTTTTTCCGAATTCTGCAGCCAACGGGAGCCCTACATAGCCCAATCCAATTATCCCGATTACGTCACTCATGCTCTACTTATTAGATTTAAAAGAATATAAAATTACTTATTGTGTCCTAATCAACAAGGTAGAACACAAACTTTTGATCATTAATAGTGGACTTAAACTAAGGAAGAACAGTTGCAAGTTGGTTTATTTTATTGCCCTAGACCTCACCAAATTCAATAATTCCGATTGCAGTCCCCAGTCTTTGGCAACCTTTAACATACCAGTGGCTTCCAATTCAGTAATGTAACCTTTAATGTTGTTATCATGCCAAACCTGGGTAAGAAAATCCATTTTTAGATCGGAACTGATTTCTATGTTCGGATCATTGAAGAATTCTCTGGCTCGGGAAAGTGCATTGAGGTCATCATGTTTGATAAATTCTAAAGCCCATTCCAACTCTTGTCGACCATCACACTTGTCTGCTGTTGCTTCCAGAATTGCAATCTCATCATTGTCAAGGCCATGGTATTGAAATATGACGGCTTTTAGAAGTAATAGTATTTTTTTTTGCTCGCTGGTCATCAAAAAAGTTAGGGACCTGTATTCTGCTGAATTTAATTAATAAAAAGCTCACTAGCGATCTTATCCGCAAATAATTTGCCCTTTTCAGTCAATATTAAGTGATTATCAGTGTCTTCAAGCCAACCATTTTTGCGTAATTCTAACAGGATTTTTTCACTTTCCAATAAAAGATCGTAGTCAAATTGATTCTTCATCTCGTTTAAATCACATCCCTGGGATGTTCTTAACCGGGTCATTACATATTCATTGATTTGATCTTTTCTGGTTAGTGTCTCCTCTTTGGTAGGAAGTGTACCTCCTTGTAACGATTGAATATAGCTATTATTATTACTGACATTGAAGGAGCGCGTTTTTCGATTGAATGAGTGAGCTCCCGGACCGATTCCTAAGTACTTGTGCCCTTGCCAGTAGCTGCTGTTGTGTTTAGAATGAAATCCTGGTAAGGAAAAATTAGAAATTTCGTAGTGATCAAAACCACTTTTTTCGGTTAATGATTTCAGTAGCTCGTATTGGTTTAGGATATTGGTTTCATCTTCCTCCCTAAATCTTCCGGTCTCGCTCCATCTCCCAAAGGCCGTGTTGGGCTCAATGGTCAATTGATATACCGACAAATGTTTGATCGGCAACTTCAATGCTTCAGTAACATCTTTTTTCCATGTTTGCAGAGTACTTGAGGGAAGGCCATAGATAAGGTCAATGCTAACATTTTCGAAACCAGCCTCTGCAGCCAGATATACACTATCATGAGCTTGCTTGCTTGTATGAGATCGGTTTATTTTTTGGAGTAAACTATTATCAAAGGATTGTATCCCGATGCTCAGTCTATCTATTCCGATAGTTTTTAGTGATTTTAGGTACTCAATGCCCAAATCTTCTGGGTTAGCCTCTAGGGTAGTTTCTTTTACTTTTGTATTGAATTCACGATGTATAGTGCTAAGGATTAGTTCAATTTCTCGAGCACTCAAAACCGAAGGAGTTCCCCCGCCAAAGTATATTGTAGTAACTTCCTCTCCCTCCAGATAATTTGACCGAATTTTTAACTCATGTAGTAGGCAATCAATTAATGCGTCCTTCGTTGATAGATTAGTGCTGAAATGAAAGTCACAATAGTGACAGGCTTTTGAACAATAGGGGATGTGTAGGTAAATTCCAGCCAAAGTCGAACTTATTTTATAATATTATAATTATCATCAGGCTCAAGGCTTTGAATTTAGCAAAACAAATAATCTTTCTTTCAATCGTCCTGATTGTTGGTTCATCATATGCCCAAAATACAGACAAGGTCTTAAAGTTGTTGGTTACTGACCACCCTGGCGAACAACTTAATATCAAATTCAAGCCATCCAAAACTTTTTCCGATTCTTTGGAGTTAGTCAGGTCCGTTAATGAACTTGTCCAAACCATGAGAGCAAAGTCATATTTGCTAGCTTGCATTGACTCTGTTGCCTGGTTTGGAGATACTGCCAACTATTACATTCATCAGGGTGCTCAGTATTCATGGTCAAATCTCAACCCGGGTAATGTAAACGAATCTATTCTAAGGAGGGTAGGATATAGTGACCGGTTTTTTAGAAAGAAAAAGTTTAAGAACGAAGTTGTCACTAGTTTGTTTGAAGATCTAATCACCTTTTCTGAAAGATCAGGGCACCCTTTTGCTTCGGTCCAGTTAGATTCTGTTGAAATTAAGGAAGGACTGGTTGGGGCTACTATAAACTTTGTGCCTGGACCTTTCATTGAAAATGATTCTATTAATCTTCAAGGCACCTCTACAATTAAGAAGAAATTTTTGAGCAGCTATATTCATTACAGCAAAGGTGATGCCTTCAATCAGCGAAATATTGACTTGATTAAATCCAGACTAAAAAAATTGAAGTTTGTGAAAATGATAGGAGAGCCTCAATTAAGTTTTAGTAATGGCAAGTCCGTACTTTACCTTAAGCTTGACCATAAAAAGTCCAGTAGGTTCAATGGGATACTGGGTATATTGCCAAACAATACGACCGATCGAAGAGTACTGATTACAGGAGAACTCAATCTGGATTTACTAAATCCATTTGGTTCAGGAAAACAGATCAAGGCTGAATGGAAAAAGGTACAGCCACAAACGCAGCAACTTTTTATGCTTTACAGGCATCCTGATTTTCTTCGCACCGGAGCCGAAGTTACTGCTGATCTTCAGCTATTGAAGCAGGACAGTGCATTTATCAATGTTGAGAGAAGGTTGAATGTGGGATATCCGATTGGCAGAGGTCAGGTTGGATTTTTTAGCAAACTCAGAACATCAAGGTTGCTTAGCGCGGCACAATATGATTCTCTGACCTCACCACCCTATCTCGATTCCGACTATTGGTCTTATGGAGTTCAGTATCGATGGGACAATCTTGATGACCCGTTTTTTCCTAGGAGAGGTTGGCAAACGGAATTAGAAGCTTCTTTAGGTTCAAAATCTATTTTGGACAATACTCAAGTGCATGATTCCCATTATAGTACTGTGGAAGAAAAGTCTGTTCAGGGTTATGTCTTTATCCAGGCAAGTAAATACACCCGTTTGGGAAAACAAACTGTACTTCTGCTGAAACTTCAGTCCGGGTCCATTCAAAATAAGAACCTTTTCCTAAACGATATGTTTCGTGTTGGGGGGCTCAATAGTTTGAGAGGCTTTAATGAAAATAATTTCTTTGCTTCAGGTTACGGAGTTATGACAACGGAATTTAGACTGTATTCCGATGAGTCTTCATATTTACTATTGTTTTATGACCAGTCATATTTGGTTTCTAACCTGGCTGGAATGGTATCTGAGGACAAGCCCTTTGGGGTTGGAGCAGGAATCAGTTTTGCCACTGCAAATGGTAATTTCAATTTTATTTATTCTCTGGGACAGTCAAAATCAGAAAAGCTGAGCCTTTCCCGGTCCTTAATACATTTTGGACTGGTTAGTAATTTCTAGGAAATTAGAGATAGTTTCTAGTATTTTTACCCAATATGAATGAGTATTCACTGTTGTATTCTTGTGTACTGGCATCAGTATGGGCTTTTCTCATAGCACTATTTGCTATTCCTTCCATTATTTATGTGGCACATGAAAAGAATCTTCTGGACAAACCCAATAAGAGAACAGTACATGAGTCATCAAAACCACGCATTGGTGGACTAGCGATTTTTGCCGGGTTTATTTCAGCCTTAACGATATTCGGTGAGTTTAGAGCTGAGGGAGAAGGGATTCAACAGGCTCTGGCTGGAAGCGTAATAATCTTTTTTATTGGCTTAAAAGATGACATAGCAGCGGTCTCTGCATTTAAAAAGTTTTTCGTTCAAATTCTCGCTACTGGCATAGTTGTTTTTATGGCTGATATCCGAATCACTTCTTTTCATGGCTTTTTGGGCTTACACGAAATTGATCACGTTGGCACCAGTTATATACTTACTTTCTTCACAATTATCGGTATTACAAATGCAATGAACCTGATAGATGGTGTCGATGGTCTGGCAGGAAGTTTGGTTGCAATTATATGTATTACCTATGGTATCTGCTTTTACAAAATGAATTCAGAGTTTACAGTGCTGGCTTTCTGTCTGGCAGGTGCAATTCTTGGCTTTTTAAGGTTTAACTTTCATAAAGCACTGATATTTATGGGTGATACGGGCTCATTAGTCAGTGGATTTGTAATAGCAGTGATGTCAATTAAGTTTATTGAATTAGCAGGGCAAAAGGGGAACGAATTTTTGTCTCCCGGGCTTGCCTTAGCGATAATTATTATTCCACTTGTAGATACATTAAGGGTTTTTATGTTACGTATTTTTGCCGGCATAAGCCCGTTTACTCCTGATAAGAACCATATACATCATCGACTAATGGCCTTTGGAATATCTCAGGTAGCTACCGTACTAATTCTGAACCTGATAAACATTATCTATATTATCGGGATCTGGTATAGCTCAAGATTTGTAGGAATAAATGTCCAGGTTCTTATCATTGTAATATCTGCTTTGTTACTTTGCCTTATTTTGGAGATTTTGTTCAAACGAAGACCCATTGAAGCTTAAATCAGTCATATTCTTGTTCTTGTGCACCGCAGCTACCTTGGCTTCCGGTCAGGAGAAAACGTATGTCAAAGTCCGTGACCTGGTGCACGAGCTTATGGTGTTCGATGAAAATGTAGATTGTTATTTGCCGTTTCTTAATGAAGAACACTATAAAACAAATACCCTTAGTTTTTATCTCGATGAAAAGGAATATCAGAACTGCGAACTCTTAATCAACACAAGTTCCCGGGTAAGCCTTTTTATTGATAATCGTTTGTATAAAAACCTTGATGTTGTGGGTCCTAATTATTTATCTATTGGAGATTTGCCATTAAAGGAGACAAGCTTTTTGACAATTTACGGTCTTCAAGGAGCGGATAATTTAAAAGGATTGGAAATAGTGTATGCAAAACCTGTTTTCTTAGATCAGGAGAATGCTTACAACAAGATTCACTTAAGAAAGCAAGATCCGATGATTGACATAATAATAATTGTGTTTCTGCTTATACTTTTTGCCTACGCTTTTCTGAGAATATCCCGACCTCGACTTTATAGCTGGTACTTTGACATATCAAAGCTTGTAACCAATACCACCACAGATTTGAATATAGTCGTTTCCAGCTTTAGTGGCTCTGCATTTTTACTAATTGGGTTAAACTCATTAGTCATTTCCTTTTGTATGATTTTATTTAAATATAAAAATGTGCTGTTAAGTGATGAAATCGCACTATCAATGTCTCCTTGGTCTATTGTTTGGGAGCTACTAGCTCTTATGGTGCTAGTGTTTTTAGGTTTTATCCTTAAGTTTTTGTTTCTGAGGTTCATTGGTAGCCTGATCGGTACTTCCCGAAGTATTAAGTTGCATTTTTTCGAATTCAATCGTTTGCTTACAATATCTCTTTGTATTGGTTTGCCATTAACTATCATCGCATTTTATTCAGGAGACGCATCTCTTAATTGGTTGCGATATACTTTTGTGGTCATGTTTCTATTAAGCGTCCTGAGAATTATTTTCGTTGTTAATAGCGAATCTAACTTTAGAATTGTTTATTTATTTTCTTACATTTGCACCACCGAAATCGTACCTGTACTGATTTTGGCCAAATATTTTGGATTTGAACGTCTCTAATCGGCTATAAAGATGAGTGCTAACGTGACTGAACTGAAGGATAGGAAGAAAGCAGTAAAAAGCATCCTGGTTTCACAACCAAAACCCAGCAATGAAAATTCTCCTTATTTTAAACTGGCTGAAAAGTTTAATATAAAAGTTGACTTTCGACCATTTATTCAGGTTGAGGGAGTCAATTATAAAGAATTCAGAAAGGAAAAAATAAACATCCTTGATCATACAGCGGTAATATTTACAAGTCGTAATGCGGTAGATAATTTTTTCAGGATTTGTGAGGAAAGTAAGATTGAAGTACCATCTAGCATGAAGTACTTTTGTATCTCTGAGCAAACGGCTAATTACCTTCAGAAATATATTATCATCAGAAAGCGCAAGATTTTTACCGGTACCAAAACGGCCAAGGATTTGCTCGATGTAATCAAAAAACACAAGGGAGAGAAGTTTCTCTTTCCATGCTCCAACATCAGAAAGGATGATATTCCAAGCTTTCTTCGAGACGAAGGCTATGAATATAGCGAAGCGGTACTTTATAAGACTGTAGCGAGTGATTTATCTGACTTGAAGGATGTTAATTATGACATGATAGCATTCTTTAGTCCGTCAGGGGTAAATTCATTATTCGTGAACTTTCCGGATTTTCAGCAGAACGGAACCAGAATTGCAGCATTCGGACCGACAACATCAAAAGCAGTAGAGGATGCAGGACTGATATTGGACGTTCAGGCACCAATGCCAGATGCACCTTCAATGACAGGAGCAATCGAAATGTATATAAAGGGCACTAAGAAATAGTAGAGGATTTTTAGCGTTATTTGTAAAATTTGGGCTAATAATTTCGAGTAGTAAGCACTTAGTGTTATATTTAATGGCACTTAGGTAGTTTTTTTAGCTTAGTGCAGATACAACAATCTGAAATGAAGTTGACAAAAAATATAGTTGTAGCATTCATTTTGCTATTTCAGGGCTGGGGTGTAGTTGCTCAACAGGACGCACAGTTTAGTCATTATATGTTCACTAAACTGTATTACAATCCTGCCTATTCAGGTATGGATCCTTACAGCTCTGCGAGTTTATTGCATCGATCTCAGTGGTTGGCTTATCAGACTATCAACAACAATGATCAGGGTGGAGCGCCCGTTACCCAGCAATTTTCTTTCAATCACGGACTTAAGTACGGAGGTAATAGTAATAAGGCAGGTGTAGGTTTGATACTAGTAAATGATGTCTTGGGACCGTTACATAATTTGAATCTGAAGTTATCATATGCTCATCATGTAGATCTTTCCTCGGGAAAACTTAGCATGGGACTTAAAGGAGGATTTTATAGTCAAAGAATTAGAGTAGACTGGTTGCGTGCCAATGATGAGGCCAATGACCCGATTATCAGTCAATTGAACGCAAATGGTTCGGCCTCACAGTTGAAACCTGATTTTGGTCTGGGGTTCTGGTATCAGGATAGACTTGATAAGTATTATCTGGGAGTTTCAATGAATCACCTGATACGCTCTAGTTTCGACTGGGGAGTTGATGAGGATTCTATAAATACAAAACTGATACAGCACCTATATATAACTGGTGGTTACAATATCCAGATCAGTAACAATATTTCCTTACTCCCTAATTTTATTATTCAAAGCGATATCGATGAGACAAACTGGAAAATGGGTGTGCTGGCAACCTACGATACAAAGGTTAAAAATGAGTATTGGTTAGGATTGACTTTCCGTCAAAGTTTTACGGATAAGGGAGCAGATAACAGTGGAAAAAAATATAGCCTTGATGACCTGGTCATTATTGCAGGGTTAGGGACAATGAAAAATAAGGACGGTAACTGGAACTCGCTGAAGTTGAGTTATGCGTTTGACCTTGTTTCTAGTGGAGTAAAAGCGAAGAACCCAACGTCTCATGAAATCATGTTGACCTACATTCTTCCAAGCGGACTTACTAGCGGTCGTCCGCCACTAAAGACACCACGTTATGAACATCCGAAGTGAAAAAGCTTGCTTGGCTAAATAATAATTGCCATATTGTGGAGCTTTTTTATAATTTTAGCAAGGATTTATATAACAAAAGCAATAATATCAGCATTTAGCTGTTTTATATAATACAGGAATTTGTTAATTTGAAGGATTGCTAGTGTTGAAGTGTTAGAAAATTTGTTAAAAACAGAGCAAAATCTAGGAGTTATGAATAAATTAAGTGTTATCAGTAAGAAGATAGTGTTATGTCTGTCGCTTGGTGCGGCCGTTGCACTACAAAGCTGTGGTGGTGGCGGTGTTATTGATGGAGGTGGTGACCTCATCGGTGTACCAAATCGACTCGGCTGGGACCAGACGGTACCATATGGTATGGTTGTGTGTCCGTCAGGAACTTTTCACATGGGGCAAGCGGACGAAGATGTGCCGACAACCCAAATCAATTTGAACAAACAAGTAACGATCGGTGGGTTCTATATGGACGATACCGAGATTACAAACAACGAATACAGACAGTTCGTTGAAGTATTCTTGACCGACTCAGTTGGTGAAGGATCAGAGTCGAACTGGACTTTCGAAGATTTTATGACTGATCTTTACCCAGACACTACAGTATGGGTAAGAGATTTCTCTCACCATATGGGTGACCCTATGATGGAGTACTACTGGATGCACCCAGCATTCGATGAGTATCCTGTTGTTGGTGTCGATTGGTTTGCTTGCAAGGTGTTTTGCGAGTGGAGAACTGCTCATATGAACACTTTCCGTGCAAATATCGGACTAGTGGAAATGCCAAGATTCAGATTGCCTTCAGAAGCTGAGTGGGAATACGCAGCGAGAGGTGGTCGTGACATGGCTAAGTATCCTTGGGGTAACCCTTATATCCGTAACGCTAAAGGTTGTATGTTAGCCAACTTTAAGCCTGGTCGTGGTAACTACTATGATGACGGATTCATGTATTCTTCGCCAGTAGCATCATATTTTTCAAATGACTACGGGTTGTATGACATGGCTGGTAATGTAGCTGAGTGGTGTGAAGATGCCTACTTCCCTGCTGCAATGCCTGTAACCTGGGATTTGAACCCGACTTACTTTGATGATTTCGAACCTCGTAAAATCATCAGAGGTGGTTCATGGAAAGATATCGCATACTATCTTGAAACAGGTACCAGAACTTATGAGTACCAGGATACGACTAAGTCGTATATCGGTTTCAGATGTGTGATGACATACCTTGGTAGATCATCTGGTTCAGAGTTCTAAAAAACATTTACATTTAATTTCTTTTGTAACCAAATTTGATTATCTCGTTATAATCATAAATAGCTTAGTATATTTTCAATTATTTATTAACCTAAAAATTTAGTAAAGATGAGTGCACAAAATGGAGGATTCATGGATGTCTTCGAATACAAAATCATGCCTAAAGTATATGGTATCGGAGCAGCCATTGTTATTGTTGGGGCTTTGTTTAAACTAATGCACTGGCCATTTGCAAGTATTATGCTTATTGCTGGTCTTGGAACAGAAGCTCTTATTTTTATCGCGTCAGCGTTTATGCCAGTTCATAAAGATCCGGCTTGGGAAAGAGTATACCCTCAACTTGCTGATGAGTACTACGATGGATATGGTGATGAAGAAGCAGCGACACCAGAAAACGTAACAGGATCTCTTAACGAGATGATGGCTGGTGCCAATATTACTCAAGATACAATTAGTAAATTAGGCGTAGGCCTTAACAGCTTAAGTGAGAACGTATCTAAAATGTCAGATATGTCAGATGCAGCAGCAGCTACAAGCGAATACGCGGCTAATGTTAAGAGTGCTTCTAAATCTTTAACTGAGATGGGCAAATCTTATGCTACAACAGCAGAAGCAATGGCAGGTATGGCTAGCGCAGCTTCAGATGCTAAAGAATACCACGCTCAGGTACAAGCGATCACTAAGAATTTGGGATCACTAAATGCAGTATACGAAATGGAGCTTCAGGATGCGAATAATCACCTGAAAGCGATGAATAAGTTCTACAGTAACCTATCTTCTGCAATGGAGAACATGGCAGATGCAAGTAAGGACACTGATGCATTTAAGAAAGAGCTTAACAAGTTGTCAACTAACTTGACTGCTCTGAACAATGTATACGGAAGTATGCTTACTGCAATGAAAGGAAGCTAATAAGCGCTATCATTGAATTATTTAACTGATATTGTTGAACTTTATAAAAATATAGATTATGGCAGGAGGTAAAGAATCCCCGAGACAAAAGATGATCGGGATGATGTATCTTGTACTGACTGCACTACTTGCCCTACAAGTTAGTGCGGCCATTATGGAGAAATTCATCCTTCTCGATCAGTCCTTAAAAGGGACAGCCATGAAACAGGAAGTTGTAAATGATGCTACAGTAGATAGAATTGCTAAATCTGTTGCGGACAGAAACAACAAACCTGAAGAAGTCGCTTTACTTGAAGATGCGAAGAAAGTAAAGGAAATGACTCATGATGTGATTGATAAGTATCTGGAAAAAGACATCCGTAAGAAGTTCGTTGAGGACAATGGTGGATGGGAAGAAGGCAAGGAAGGCACAAAGCCTAAGAATGCTAAGGATACTGAAGTAACCAACCAATTCTTTGTCGGAATCGAAGGTAAGAAAAATGGTAAGGCTTACGAGATCAAGAAGAAGTTAGACAAGTACATTGACGATTTGACTGCAATTGCCAAGAAAAATGGAATTGAAGTTGGTCCAGGTAAGGAGCTTGAACTTCCTCTTATTGCAATGGGTGGTAAAGAGCACCCTATCTTTAAGGATGATCCTGATCAAAAAAGAAAGGATTTCGCTAAACTGAACTTCGAAGATTCTCCAATGGTGGCTGCGCTTGCAACGCTTAGTGAGTTAGAAGCGAAAATTGTTAAAGCTGAGGGCGACCTTTTAAATGCTTTAGCATCTAAAGTAGGTGCAGCGGATTTCAAATTCGATTTACCCTCAGCGATGTTCCGTGCTCCGTCTAGTACTATTGCAGCAGGAACTGATTATGAGGCAGAGATGTTTATAGCAGCAACAGCTTCTACTATCAAACCTGAAATGTGGTGGAAACACGGCACACACCCTAAAGATAAAAAAGGTAAGCCTGTTGAAGTTACTCCTAAGGATCTTGAAGGTAAAGACGTTAAGAAAATTGATAAACTTGACGAAAAAGGAAGAGGTCAGCTGAAGTTTAGAGCATCAGGTGGTGGATATGATAAAGAAGGTAAGGCCAAGAAAAAATGGACTGGGTATGTAAAGATACCGAAGCCAACAGGTGGCGATACAATCTTCGTTGTAGATGCTGAATATATTGTTGCTAAGCCTGTAATTCAGGTACAGTCAGGTGCAATTAGCGCACTTTACAAAGATTGTGGTAACCTTCTTGATATTCAGGTTCCTGCATTAGGCGCGCTTTATAAGCCTTCTTTCTCTGTATCAGGGGGCTCAAAAACCATGGGTAAGAAGAAAGGTCAGGTAATCATTGTTCCTAACAGACCAACTGTAGCAATAACGGTTTCTTCGGGCGGTACAAGAATTGGTACTGAGAAGTTTAAAGTTAGACTGGTTCCTAAGCCGGATATTTTAGTAAAACTTCCTAATGGTAAAGAAGCGAATGTAAAAAGAGGTGAAAGAGCCGGAGCGGTACGTAGCTTAAGAGTTGTTGCAGAATGTTCTGATGATAACTTTAAGCAGAACTTACCTAGAGATGCTCGTTACTTCGTTTCTAAATGGGAGGTTATGTTGGTTAGAGGTAAAAGACCTGTTAACAAACAGACTGTTAGTGGATCTAGCTACAACGTGTCAAGACTTGGTCAGCAAAGACCTGGTGATCGTATCTTGATTGATGTGAAGAGCGTTGCAAGAAAGAACTATCAAAACAGAACATTACCTGTAACAATAGGAACTACAATTATTAACATTCCTCTTACAGATTAATGTTGAATTAAATAATAAGGATTATGAAAAAGTTAAGTGTTGTTTTTGGTTTTATGCTTTGTGTTACGGCTTCGTATGCACAGGAAGGTTTGAGTAATGTGGACGAAGGATGGAATGATCAATCGGTTCGTCCTATTCACAGGTCAGACATCATGTGGCAGAAGACGGTAATCAGAGCTGTCGATTTGAGAGAAAAGCAGAATGAGCCGATCTTCTCAAAGAACAAACAAATTACGAAGATTATTATTGAGGCAGCTAAAGCTGGCGAATTGAAAATCTGGAAAACTGATTCTCTGGATCGAGGTCAACCATTGACTCTTGAGGAATTCTTAAAGAATATTCAAATTCCTTCTGAGGAAGTACAGTATTCTGATGAGGAACTAGAGTTCATGGATACTGGTGGTGAAGAAGATTTAGGTGCGAGTGATCCATGGGGTGATTTTGGTGATGATACAGGTGGTGGTGAAGAAGAGGTTGTTGAGGAAGCAGCCACTAATAGCGTGGAGTATTACCAACCTATTGACCTATATCAGCTTGAGATAAAAGAAGACCAAATTTTCGATAAGCAGCGCTCTCGTATGTACTACGATATGTTATCAATAACTATCAAAGTACCTGCTGATCATCCGTTAAATATAAAGGGGATTGAAATCCCTGCTGGTTCTTTTAGTTATAAAGAACTAGTAACAAAGGTGTTCAAAAATAATCCGAATGCTATTTGGTACAACCCATACAACGATGCTGAGCATCGCACATTAGCTGATGCTTTTGAATTGAGGTTGTTCTCATCTTATATTATTAAGGTTAGTAATCCTGCCGATGATTATCTTGTTGATATCTACGGTGGAGATCAATGGACTGGAATTATGGCATCTCAATGGAAGTCTTATGAGCTTCTTGAGTATGAGCATAATCTCTGGGAATTCTAAGAAAATATATAGCAACACTTAGCTTTTTCTTCCCGCAGCTGTAAAGTTGCGGGATTTTTTTTGTCTATTTGGCCAGTCAGAATTAATTGTCTATACCGAAATAGTTCCTAATTGCGAGTGCTCGCTTGGCACCAATTAGTTCGTTTAGCTCTTCCAACGGGGTAGACTTAATGTTTTGAAGTGTTTTATATTTAGTTATCAGGAGTTTTTCTGTTGCCTTTCCTATACCTGGAATATCGTTTAGGGAAGTATTATGTATGTTTTTACTCCTTTGGTTTCTGTGAAAAGTGATCGCAAAACGATGTGCTTCGTTACGTATGAACTGAATTAAGCGCAGTCCAGCAGATTTGCGATCAAGAAATTTTGATTCACTATCGCCAGGAAAGAATATTTCTTCGTACTGCTTAGCAATGCCAACTATTGGAACCTTACCATATATACCGATTTCTTTTAGGGCTTCACAAGCAGAACTTAATTGACCTTTACCACCATCTACGATGATCAGCTTAGGAAGGGGCTTTTGTTCCTTGAGCAGACGCCTGTAGCGTCTACCTACAATCTCTTTCATTGAGGAAAAGTCGTCCGGGCCTTCAACCGTATTAATATTATAGTGACGATATTCTTTCTTTGCTGGTCGGCCGTCTATAAAGCAGACCATTGAGGCTACCGGGTTTGTTCCTTGTAAATTGGAATTATCGAAGCACTCAATATGATTTGGTAGTACAGGGAGTTTTAAATGTTCCTGCAATTCTTTTAATACTGCTTCTGTAGATTCCTTTTTTGCCTCAGAAGTAGCTTTCTTATCTCTTTTGTACTGTAAAGCATTTTTGAGTGAGAGGTCTATAAGCTTTTTCTTGTCCCCGATTTTCGGGACCACCAGATTGAGATCAGAAGCATATTCTATGGGTATATTAGTTAAAATCGCTTTTGACGTGCTTTGAAATTTTTCCCGGGTGGAAAGAATGGTTAAACCTAGAATTTCAGCATCGGTTTCATCGAGTTTCTTTTTAACAAGAATGTTTTCAGTGACTATAATGCTTCCATTTCTAATTTGGAAGTAATTGATGTAAGCGTTCTTTTCTTCTGAAACTATAGAGAACACGTCAAGTTGGTCTATATCCGGCTTAACGATTTGAGTTTTGGATTGAAATTTCTCTAGTCGGATGAGTTTTTGCTTGACTTGTTCTGCTTTTTCATACTGGTAATTTTCCGAATAAGCCCGCATTTGTGAGTTAAAGTGCTGAAAGCAAAGATGAATGTTGCCTTTCAAAATATGTTCTGCTTGCTTAAGGTTATTAAGATATTCCTCTTCAGACTGGAGGCCTTCACATGGCCCCAGACAATTACCTATATGATGTTCAAGACATATTTTATACTTCCCGGAATCAATGTTCTCTTTGGAAAGATCAAGCGAACAGGTTCGAATGGTGTAAAGTTTACGAATCAGCTCCAGAACCGTATTCAGAGCTTTTACATTGGCATAAGGACCGTAATATTTACCCTGTACTTTTTTATATCTTCTCGTTGAAATAATTCTTGGAAAGCGTTCATTCAATATGCAGATATATGGAAAGGACTTATCATCTTTGAGTTGAATATTATATCGTGGCTGGTTTTCCTTTATTAAAGAGTTTTCCAGTAACATGGAATCGAATTCAGAATCTACTATTGTGAATTCTAAATCACGGATGAGGGAAACGAGACGTTTGGTTTTGTAATTATGATCGGAAGAACTTTGAAAGTAACTGCTCACCCTTGCCTTGAGGTTCTTAGCTTTCCCGACATAAATAAGTTCCTGATCTTTATCAAAGAATTTGTAGACACCAGGCTTTTGCGGAAGGTTTTGAAGTTTTTGTTTGAGATATTCTTTAACCTTGCTCATGAATTACATAACAAAGATAGGCAAGAGTTAAGTTCCTATTCATCATCAGGTTCAATATCATTCCTGATGGAAGCTTCGGTTGGTTCTTCTGGATCACAGACAACGTCCTCGGGTTTAATGTTTTGTGGGACATAGAATGGGCCTTTTCGAATACCACATTCTGCATCGGCATAGGCTTTTACCATGAGCTTACCAAAAATGGGTAGTGCCATTCTTGCTCCTTGACCTATATAAGCACTTTTAAAATGTATATGAGGCTCTTCACCTCCTACCCATACCCCGGTGACTAAATCTTTGGAAACACCAATAAACCAGCCATCAGCAGAATTCTGGGTCGTTCCTGTTTTTCCTCCAATTTGGTTTCCTCTATCAAGTAAATTGAACTCATATTGAAGTCTTCTGGATGTTCCGTGTTCAGTGCCATATCGTAACATAGTCAGAATTTTAAAAGCGTTTTCTTTAGGCATAGCGCTACGGATTTTAGTCTTAGGAGTATAAAGGATTTTGCCATTTTTGTCTTCTATCCGTTGGATGAAGATAGGAGTGTGATAGTATCCTGTATCTACAAATGTGCAATACGCACTTACCATCTGTTTTAACGGGACATCACTGGTTCCGAGGACTAAGGACATTGCTGAATCCAGCTCACAGGTAATTCCAAGCTGCTTTGCATGGTCAATGACATATGCAGGTCCTATTTTATCCATCACCCAGGCAGCAATATTATTTATGGATTGGGCCATGGCCCACTTGAGAGTAACCATTTTTCCGGTAGGGTTACTTCGGTTAGGCGTCCATGATTTTCCTGCAAATGAAATGGTTACGGGAGCATCTAGCACTCGGTCGCATGGAGCATACCCTGCATTTATTGCTGCAGAGTAAACAAATGGCTTGAAAGTAGACCCTACCTGCCTTTTTCCCTGTTCAGCATTGTCATATGAAAAATGCCTGTGATCAATTCCACCAACCCAGGCTTTAATATGTCCGGTATGCGGATCGATAGAAAGTGTGGCACACCTTAGAAATCTGGAATGGTATTTTACTTCTTCTTTTAGTGAAAGAACGGTATCAACCGTACCATTAAAAGTGAAAATCTGTGTTGGTCTAGGTGTGTTGATTTTAATTTCAATAGAGTCAGCACCTTCACCATATTTTTCGACCCAGTCCTTGTACTCTTTAGTTGTCGCAACTTTTCGTTCAATGAATCCTTTTTTCCATGGGTCACGATTTCCCCATTCTTTATTGAACTGTCCCTGCAACCATTGCATATGTTCCTGGACAGCACTTTCAGCGTGTTGTTGAAGCTTATAATTAATGGTAGTATATATTTTGAGTCCGTCTGTGGAAAGGTTGTAGCCTTGAATTTCCTGGATTTTCGAAAGCTCCCTTTTGAGATAAGCCCTGAAATATGCAGCGGACCCACTGTGATAACTTTCAGGTTTGTAGTTTAACTCAATGGGTAGCTCTTTAATCGAATCATATAAATTCGTTGATAAAAATCTGCTGTCTTCCTTAGAACCAAATTTGGTCATTTGATGCAGTACGGTATTTCGTCTGTTGAAAGCATTGTCCGGATTACTGATGGGATCGTAAGTGGTTGTGGCCTTGAGTTTTCCAACCAAAACAGCTGCTTCCTGCACTGATAGGTCGCCTACATCCTTATTGAAGTAAACTTTAGCCGCAGATTTGATACCTACGGCACCTCTTCCAAAATCTACAGTATTAAGATACATGGTTATGATCTCCTTCTTAGTATATTGGGCCTCCAGTCTTTGAGCAGTAATCCACTCTTTCATCTTTATTCCGACCATTCTTAGGGCTCCAGACGAAACCGTGGGGCTGTAGGTGGAATCTTCTCTCATTTTGAATAGATTCTTTGCCAGCTGTTGTGTAATTGTACTACCCCCTCCGGCACCTCCCATGCTTGTAATCACCCTTAAGGTTGCTCTGAAATCTACTCCTGAGTGATCTGCAAACCTGGCATCTTCTGTCGCTATAAGAGCTTTTATTACGTCTTTGTCAATCTCTTTGAACTCTGCATGAGAGCGGTTGGTTAGGTAATATTTACCCATTTGCACACCGTCAGATGAGTATACTTCTGAGGCAAGTGCCGTTTTAGGGTTCTCGAGAATTTCGAATCCCGGAATTTCACCGTACCAGCCGAACCAGTTGAAATAGACTGCACACCAAAGCATGAAAAAAGAGAAGAAACCAGCACCAAATCCTATCCAAAGCACATTAATAACCCGCCTTGGTGAGGTGCTTTTCAGGTATCGGAAAAACTTATTACTCATCACCTACATCATTTGGTATCGTATTCATATCCTGACGGCTCATTACATCAGGATCTTTTTGTTCTTCCGGTTGTTCGTATTTTTCACAGTCCAACTCAATCGATAAGTCGAACCCAGGTCTCTTAAATTTTTGTTTGATAATGCCCAAACTGGAATCAGCATATACTTTCTTCATGAAATTAGCCCAAATGGGCATCGCCATTCTAGCTCCTTGTCCGAGGTCCATGCTTCGAAAGTGGATACTTTTATCATCACCACCGACCCAGACGCCTGATACGAGTTGAGGAACACAGCCCATAAACCAACCATCACTATAACTTTGTGTTGTTCCTGTTTTTGCTGCAATCTCATTACCATTATTCAGCAAGCCATACTTGTATAAACCAGTAGCCGTGCCACCTCTTTCCTGAGTAGCACCTCTGAGCATATGGAGCATGATTTGGGCGGTTTCCTTATTGACCGCGTTGCGTTGCAGAGGTCTGAATTCTTTGATTACGTTTCCGTAACGATCTTCAATTTTGACAATAAAGTGTGGCTCTATCCAAATACCATTATTTACGAAAGCACCATAAACACCTATCATCTCATACAAGGATACATCAAACGTACCTAGGCAAAGCGCTGGTACGGGTTCAAGATCACTTGTGATACCAAGCCTTCGGGCATATTTAACAACCATATGGGGCGTGTGATCACCCATGATTTTCATCATATAGGCTGTGATTGAGTTTATGGAACGAGCCATAGCCTGACGGAGGGTGAGAGTGTCTCCGGAAAATTTACCATCAGCATTTTGCGGTGTCCATGACACCAGATTATTCTCATCAGGTCCAACCAGGAAAGTTACCGGAGCATCAACAACTTTATAGCAGGGTGAATAGACTCCATCAGACTCTCCAATAACAGTAGCATAAACGATGGGTTTAAAAGTAGACCCCGGTTGCCTTTTACCTTGCTTTACATGATCATATTTGAAGTGTTTATGATTGATTCCTCCAACCCAGGCCTTAATCTCTCCTGAATGGGGATCCATTGAGACAAGTCCACTGTGCATGAAGTGTTTGTAGTATTTTAATGAGTCCATAGGAGAAAGCACAGTATCTACTTCACTTTGGTACCAAATAGTGTCATTTTCTTCTCCGGTCGAATCGACATTGTAGTCCCATTTAAATACTGTCATTGGGATTGGTTTATGTAAATCAGTCCACACTTTTAGTGAATCCTCATTATGCTGCAGATTGAGAGTTCTCCATCTTTCGCCCTTTTTGATTTCTCTCTCCGCAAAATTCTTTATCTCATGGAACCTCCAACGGAGCTGATCATCTGCAATTACCCATGGATTGCGCCCTTTCCAGTGCTCAAAAAATTTCTTTTGAAGATCACCCATATGCTTATCCATCGCTTCTTCGGCATACTGTTGCATTCTAGAGTCTATGGTTGTGTAAATTTTTAGCCCATCTCTGTAAAGGTCATACCCGTTTTCTTTACACCAGTTATTGAGGTATTTTGAAGCCACAGAGCGGAAATAAGTAGCCAGACCTTTGTTGTGGTTCTCTACATCAACTTTTGTAAGATCGATAAACACCTTATCCAGTTGATCAGCTTCTGATCTTTCCAGATAATCGTATTTGACCATTTGGTTAAATACATCACTTCTCCTTCTATAGCATTTTAAGTTGGGGACGGGAAATTCCTCAAGAGGAACTTTGTCAATGCTATCAAGTTTGGATTCAATTATATCATCTAGTTGTTTAGAAGTGAGATTTTCTCTGCCAGGAATGCGGAAATACCCCTCCTTGTATAGTTGCTCACTCATCTCTCTACGATGTTTAATGGCTTCAGGGCCTTCTTCCCTGATGAATCTGGTAGGGCCGTTATCCGTAGGAGCTTTTAGGAGCCCAACCAGTATGGCAGCTTCATCCACTGTCAAGTCTTTCTGATCTTTTCCAAAGAAGGTTTTTGCAGCAACTTTTAACCCAAATGCGTTAGATCCAAAATCTACCGTATTAAGATACATGGTCATGATTTCCTCTTTGGTATAGGAGCGTTCCAGCTGAACAGCGCATATCCACTCTTTCATTTTTACAGTGACTTTACCAACCGCACCGCCTGACCATGATCCTTTCATTTCATCTCTACGGGTATTGAATAAGTTTTTGGCTAGCTGTTGGGTAATTGTGCTGGACCCCCTTTTATCACCCAGCAGAAGATAATAAGGTATGGCCAAAGTTCCTTTAAGATCTATTCCGGAATGATCATGGAATCGTATATCCTCCGTTGCCAACAATGCATTGATGACGTTCGGACTAATTTCTTCGTATTCTACCGGGGTTCTATTTGAAAGAAAATACTTACCCAATAGTTTACCATCGGCAGAATACATTTCTGAGGAATATTCTGACTTGGGGTTTTCTAGCTGCCGTAGACTTGGTATCGCTCCGAACCAACCATTGGCATCAACCGACACCATATAAATAAATGTGCTAAAGAATGTCACTCCCAATACATAAAATGCCCAGGAGGCAATAATCAGAATCCTGAACACTTTGCGTCTCTTTTTTGCTTTCGGAGATGGAGTTGCTTTAGGCTTCTCTGTTTCGCTAGTCAAGCCGGTATTTTCTTCTATAGAAGTCAAGGTATCCTTTTATGTCTGAGGAATTTTTAAGCAAGTTAAAATTCCTTTTGGATATGATAAAGCTGTTATAGTCAAAGTTTTTGTAGGCATTCAAAAAAGATTCTTCATTCTCTATCTTTTTGAGGTAAACTTTAGCAGTATCCTGGTTTATAAATTCAGTAACCCTGACCAGATAACTTCCATCTTTCAGGTCTGTTTTGGAGGCTGATAATCTTCTGTTCGGATAATGTTGTTTGTTAAAAGAAATCAGTTGACCCAAGAAGTCCTCAAAATTTAAATCACCCCGATTGAAGCGAATAGCATAATAGTGCTCTTCTTTGAAGTCATCATCAAGATAAACAACCTGAACGCTGTCAGGAATAATATCATTAGTGTTTTGGTTTAACATTTTATCACATAGCGCGAGGTCTTTTTTTGCCCGCTCTATCAGGTCACTACGGCTATATTCTTTTACAAAGTCCTCAAGAGCATTTTTGAATTCAACCAGTCCATGAGTTTTCCCCAGGGTATAGGCTCTAACATAGGCAAGCTTGTCAGGAATATCATTGTGGGGATAATTAGAAGTTATGCGATCAATGGCTTTACGTGTAGCGAAGTATTGACCATTTCTGAAAAGCTCGAAAGCTCGTTCATATTCACGTCTTGCAAATTCTATGGACTCCTCATTTTTCGACATAAAATTTGTATCCAGAATGAGTTCCGCATAAATGCTGCTCCGGTGATCGGTAAGAATCAATTCCTTATACTTATCGGAAGAGCAACTACTTGAATTTTTACAAAGCAGATACAGGAAGTACATACTTTCCGGAACATGGTCACTTTTTGGATATTCCTTTATTAGTGTTTCAAAAGTACGTATCGCATTTTCGTATTCCTTTAAGTTCAAATCGTAGATTTTACCCAACTTGTAAAGTGATTCCTCAGACTTACGATGTGATTTTTTGAAATCTTCATCATCGGTCAAAAGCGCCTGGTAAAACTGATTGGTGTCGATTGAAAATTCAGGTTTCTTTTCTTCTTTAACATTGGTTGTCTGATTCGGATTGTTGGTTGTTGTATCGGTGGAGTTATTTCCCGACTGATCATCACTATCTTTATCTGATCTTCGCCAATTGTCTTCATTAGCAATCTGCCCCCATTTAGTATCGAATTCGATTTTCGCTTTATTGAGTAAGTTCGGGTTATAAAAGACCCATTTGCTTTTTGGGTTTCGAAAACCGGATACTTTTGCCTCAACAGCTTTTTCTCCCTCCTCCTTCATTTTCTGCTGTAAGCGATCCCAGCGGTTCTTTCTCCTTCTTATTTCTTCTTCAACGGCCTTGTCCTGCTCTATTTTGCTGAGTTTACTGATTCTTCGCAAGCTGTCCTGAGTTCTAACAGTACTATACTCTTTCACAAAGCTGTTCAGCACCTCACTTCTCTCAGAGATCTCTTCATAGTCTCTGAAGTCTTTTGGTAATGCAGCGACAGTACTGTCATAGTATAGTTTTGAGGTCTCAAATTTCTTTTTATTATAATATACCTTACCCAGTTCCAGATAGCTATAAGCTTTCTGTAGTTGATCGCCTTTGTTTTTTCTAATGGATTTGTTTAGAAAGTCTATGGCCTTAATAGTGTCTTTTAGCTTAAGTTCATAAAGACCCTTTTCATAATATATCCTGTCCGTATATTCTTCGTTTTTCTCGTCCTTTAAAAGTTTGTCGAAGTACTTCTGAATCTTTTTAACATCAGCGCCTCTTTTGGCATCACTTACTTGTGCCATATTAAGTTTAGAGTAAAACTCGAATTCATAAGGAGGGTTCTTTCTCAAAACGGATTTATAATGCTTATAAGCACCATCATTATCTCCTAATAGTTGCCGGAGCTGACCAGCTATGAAATAAGCTCTGGACTTTTCATCTCTTATTTTTATATGAGGAATGGCGATTTCCAGGTCCTCCAAGGCTTCTTTGTATTCTTCACTTTCCAGATGCACTTGTGTTCGAAGCAAAGATAAGTCTCTGAGGTTCTCATGGTTTAATTTTTCTTTTTCCAGGTAATCAGAAGCCGCGATTACATTAAACTCTTCATCACCTTCCATAAATGTGCGCATGAGTTGGATCAGTGCAGCGTGCTTCGCATTCGGATCGATACTTTTTGTATTGACATACTTGAAAAACTGGGCGGCAACGATAAATTTACCTTCATAGAGCTTGGTCTTGCCTACTAGGATATAGGCATCATCAACCCATTTGCTGTTTTTGTGTTTTCTGGATATTACATCGCATTTTTCCCTACAGTACTCAAGATCCTTTTCGTATGAACCAACCTTAGTAGTATCTATGTCATAGATCACATCCAGGACCTGATTAAAATCATCCTTATGGTTGTCTTTAATTGTGGCTTCAATTTCCTTAAGCTTTTCTTTGGCCAGGTAATAAGCGTTGTACCTTGCAGTAATATTATGGAAAGTAACATTGGGAAACTTGGTACTGTGTTGAGTGCAGGATATGACGCATACCACTGGTATTAACCATATAAAAAACCTTTTATTTAGCTCTCTGAGGCCCAAATTATCTTTTTCTTATAAACCGTAAATTGTAAAAAATATTTCATTATCTGTAATATATTTTACCCTAAGTGGTATATTGCGAGCTTTTAGACAAGCGAATACCTATTGAGAAAGAGGAACAGAAAAACATTTTATAACTGGTTGACTAACCGCTATCAGCTTATCATCAGAAATGAGGAAAACTTTGCTGAGAAGACGACAGTTAGTTTTAACTATGCGAGGGTTATCGCTTTAGCCTTTATATTCTTTGTTCTTGTTTTTGTTGCCAGTCTTTACTTTGGTAAATATGTTATTCCTTTCTGGTATGAGCCTGACTACAAGGTTAATCAACAACAAAAGGAAATTTCCGCATTTGCAGTTAAAACAGATTCGTTGGTGCTCGAGCTTCAAAAGAAAGATCAGTACATAATGAATCTTAAGTTGATGTTGGCTGGGGGTGAACAGTACAACAAAATATTAGATACAATCACCGATATAGAAAAGGTTGATTTTGCCAAGCTAAATCTAGACACCATCTCTTATCTGGATATAAATATTCAATCTGAATTTGAGCCCCCTGAACTTGTTCCGGAAATAACAGAAGATGGCTATGCAGATTTGGTGATAACGGCACCAATCTCAGAAACTAAGGTGATCAAAAAATTTGATGATAAGAATCCGGAGAATGGGGTGGTTCTGGAAGGAGGTTCTGATGCAGCAGTGATGGCGGCTCTTGATGGAAAAGTACTGCAGGCTGGAGAAAACAGTGAACTTGGAAAATTTGTAGTTATCACCCACAGTAACAATATTTTAACCATTTATGGCGGTATCGATCAGATATCCAAAAAAGTTGGTAGCTTTGTAAAGGCAGGAGAGTCCATAGCTGTAACAAAGGGCGAGGAAAATGGTAATAGAGTTCTTAAGTTTTCTTTATGGCTCAATGACAACCCGGTGGACCCAATGCCGTATATTAAACTTTAACTAAATAAAGTAGAGCATGTTTAGTAATAAAGACAAAAAACTGGAAGAGGAATTGAGCAATTCAAACAATAGTATCGGTAAAGGTACCCGTATCGAGGGAGACACTACTAGTTACGGAAATATCCGTATTGATGGTGAAGTTAAGGGTAATGTCATTACCAAGTCAAAGTTGGTGATTGGCGAAGGTGCCTTGGTAGAAGGCAATGTGATTGCTCAAAATGCCGAAGTGGCAGGCGAAATCAAGGGAGTTATCGAGGTTGCCGAGCTACTCATATTGAAACCAAGTGGCCTTATCAATGGAGATATCATCACCAATAGATTGGTTGTTGAGTCAGGAGCTGCCTTCAACGGAGCTTGTAAGATGGGAGCCGTAATCAAAGAAATTCAAATTGACTCAGGAGCACACCCCACAAAAGAAGAAGCAAAAGAACGAACCGCCTAACCCAGCACTAAAATATTCTGCCCTTGGCATCCAAATGGCCATGATCATTGGTTTGGCAGCTTGGGGTGGGATAAAGTTGGATGAAAAAATGGGGAACAAAACCCCGTGGTTTACGATCGGGCTTATATTACTGGGTATATTTGGCTCCATGTATCTTATCATTAGAGATGTAACGAAGGAGAATAAAGAGTAATGATCAAGTTTGTTGCATCAATTTCAGTATTTACTATCGTTATTGTTGGAATAGCCCTGGGCCTATCTCAACTGGAATCACCGCAACTTGTTCATCCGCTATGGTGGACGATTTGTGTTTTTTATTATTTATTGAGTATAGGTCTACACCTGATCGCAGTATTTGGTAAAAAACTAGGCAGTGATTCTTTTGTTCAATTCTTCCTGTTAACCGTTGGAATCAGGCTTTTTCTGTCATTAGGATTCATAACAATTTTCATTGTGCAGAACGTGCCTCATAGATTACTTTTCGTGTCTGACTTTTTTGTGTTTTATTTATTGTACACAGGGTTTGATGTTATTGCATTAATACCTAACTTGCGCCCCCAATCGAAAAGGCAGTAAAAAGACATGAAGGAATCTGGCGAATCCGGAGCACGTAAAACACTAAGGGTCAGTACTCTATCTCTAGTACTAACATTACTAACGACATTTTCATTTGCAGGACATTCCGATAATCACGAAAAGAGTGATTCTGAAGAAAAATTAGATCCAATTAGTCACATTCAAGATTCTCATGAATGGCATTTTTGGACTACTTCTGAGGGTCCCGTAAGCGCACCCCTGCCAGTCATTTTATATAGTGATGACAAAGGGCTTGAAATCTTTTCATCTTCGAAATTTCATCACGGTGAAGAAGCTCATCTAGAAGTAGGTGGTAAGGAGTTGCACGGATATGTAGCCAACGGTTATTTCACTGACCACCATATGATCAAAGTGTATCCTGTAAAGAAGCATCACGAACACTACATATTAGATGAAAACAGAGCCGTCTATGATCTATCGATTACAAAGAACGTTGCTGCTATGCTAATAAGTGTTATTCTTTTATTCTTCATTTTCTTCAGGGTCAGAGCCGGTTACAAGAAAAACAAAGGGAAAGCTCCAAAAGGTATACAATCGTTTTTCGAGCCGATCATTGTATTCGTAAGAGACGAAATTGCTAAGGCGAATATCGGAGAGAAGAAGTACATGAAGTACACTCCGTATTTACTGACCATATTCTTTTTCATATGGTTTAATAACCTACTAGGCCTGTTGCCTGCTGCTGCTAATGTCACAGGAAATATTGCGGTTACACTGGTACTAGCAATATTTACAGTAATTATCACCATTGCCAGTGGAGGAAAAGCATATTGGTCACATATTCTTGATCCACTAGGTGGATCCATGGGCTGGGGAGCTAAAATTCCACTATACCTGATATTATGGCCAATTGAAATTATTGGAATCTTTACAAAACCTTTCTCTCTGATGATTCGACTTTTTGCGAACATCAGTGCAGGCCACATACTTATATTGAGTATCATAGGAATGACCTTTATGGCACAAAGTTATGTAGTAGGTGGGGCAGCAGCATTATTTGCGACTGTCATGAATATGTTGGAATTATTTGTAGCTCTTCTTCAGGCTTACGTCTTTACATTGTTGACAGCGATGTACTTTGGGCAGGCAGTGGAAGAAGGACATCATTAATAAAAGTTTTATTTAATCGTTTGTTAAACCTCTAAATTCAGAAAAATGGTAGGAGGAGCAATTGGAGCAGGTCTTGCAGTTATCGGAGCCGGTCTTGGTATTGGTATGATCGGTAAAGGTGCCACAGAAGGCATGGCAAGACAGCCAGAAGCAGCTGGTAAAATCCAGACAGCAATGATCATCGCAGCAGCCCTAATCGAGGGTGCGGCACTATTCGCGGTTGTTGTTGGTCTTATGGATGTTACATCTAAAGGCGCTGGAGCATAAGTAAGATTATGCAAACCGTTCCGGTTTTGTTCACATTAGGTGTCAAAACCGGAACTTTAAAAGAATAGAAACACAATAGATATACTAACATGGATTTGGTAACCCCCGGTATCGGATTATTATTTTGGCAAACAGTAGTTTTCATCATTGTACTGATCGTACTTGGTAAATTTGTATGGCCGGCAATTCTTAAAGGATTGAGAGAACGTGAGTCAAGCATTTCTGATGCACTGGATCAGGCAGAGAAGGCAAGAGAAGAGATGGCCAACCTAAGTGCGGAAAATGAAAAATTGCTTCAGGAGGCTAGAAAGGAAAGGGATCAGATGTTAAAAGATGCTCAAAAGCAGGCTTCTGACATGGTAAACGAGGCAAAGAACAAAGCATCAGAAGAGGCAAACAAATTGATCGAGAAAGCGAAAGATTCAATTGCAGGGGAGAAAAGAGCAGCTATTGCTGATATCAAGAACCAGGCAGCAACATTGTCTCTGGAAATTGCTGAGAAGCTCCTAAGAAAAGAACTTAGTGATAAGAAAGCACAAGAAAATTTGCTTTCAGAGTACGTAAAAGAAGCAGAATTACTTAACTAATTATGGCAGTATCATACAGAGTCGCCTCACGTTACGCCAAGTCAATTACCGAGCTTGCTCAGGAGAAAAAGGCTTTAGATCACCTCAAAGGTGATATGGAGCTTTTTGTGAAGATCTGTGAAGACAATAGAGACTTTCAGTTAATGCTGGAGAGTCCTATTATCAATCATGATAAGAAGCGCCACATCCTGAACATGATTTTCAAAGGTAAGGTGCATGAACTGACACTGGCGTTCTTTGATATCATCACAAGAAAAAACCGAGAGTCTGATCTCTACGGAATTGCCAAGCAGATTCTTGTGAAATACAATGAACTGAAGGGAATACAGGCTGCTGAAATCAGAACAGCGATACCTCTTTCAGCGGGATTAAAGAAAGAGTTCTCAGATATTGTTTCAAAGGCTGTTGGTAAAGATGTGATATTGAGCGAGGAGGTTAATGAAGACCTCATTGGAGGTTACATATTAAGAGTTGAAGATAAGCAGATCGACAACTCTATTAAAAGTAGTATTGAACAACTCAGATATAAATTTAAGGACCGGTAATACGGCAAAACGTATAATAACATGGTAGAAGTTAAACCAGACGAAGTTTCAGCAATATTAAGAGAGCAGCTGTCTAATTTTAAGTCAGAAGCTGAACTCGAAGAAGTAGGTACAGTCCTCCAGGTTGGTGACGGTGTGGCTAGAATTTATGGTCTTTCAGGTGTACAGGCGGGTGAGTTGCTTGTATTTGAAAATGGCCTTGAAGCACTTGCACTTAACCTTGAAGAAGATAACGTAGGAGCGGTACTTTTAGGTGACAAAGAAGTTAAAGAAGGAGATACCGTAAAAAGAACTAAAACTATTGCCTCACTTAAAGTTGGTGATGGCATGGTGGGCCGTGTAGTTGATACACTGGGTAACCCTGTTGATGGTAAAGGTCCTATCCAAGGCGATACTTATGAGATGCCTCTTGAGCGTAAGGCTCCGGGTGTGATTTATCGTCAGCCGGTAAACGAGCCACTACAGACAGGTATCAAAGCTATTGACTCAATGATTCCTATCGGCAGGGGTCAGAGAGAGTTGATCATCGGTGACCGTCAAACTGGTAAGACAGCCGTTGCGATTGACACGATCATCAACCAAAGAGAATTTTATGATAAAGGAGAGCCTGTTTACTGTATCTATGTTGCTGTAGGACAGAAAGCTAGTACAGTGGCTCAGATTGTAAGTGCACTTGAAAAGGGTGGTGCAATGGATTATACGGTTGTCGTATCTGCGCCTGCTTCATCTCCGGCTCCTATGCAGTTCTATGCTCCATTTGGTGGTGCTGCTGTAGGTGAATATTTCAGAGATACTGGTCGTCCGGCTCTTGTGGTATATGATGATCTTTCGAAACAAGCTGTTGCCTATCGTGAAGTTTCTCTTCTTCTAAGAAGACCTCCAGGGCGTGAAGCTTATCCTGGTGACGTATTTTACCTTCACTCAAGATTATTGGAGCGCGCTGCAAAAGTTAACGCGAGTGACGAGATCGCTAAGAACATGAATGACCTTCCTGAGTCACTAAAGTCGAAAGTGAAAGGAGGAGGTTCGCTGACTGCTCTTCCGATTATTGAAACACAAGCGGGTGATGTTTCTGCTTATATTCCAACTAACGTAATTTCAATTACAGACGGACAGATATTCCTGGAGACAAACCTTTTCAACTCTGGTATCAGACCAGCGATTAACGTAGGTATCTCGGTATCACGTGTGGGTGGGTCTGCTCAGATTAAGTCTATGAAAAAGGTAGCCGGTACGCTTAAGCTTGATCAGGCACAGTTCCGTGAGCTTGAGGCTTTTGCTAAGTTCGGGTCTGACCTTGATGCTGCAACAAAGCTTACAATTGACAGGGGACGAAAGAACCTTGAAATACTGAAACAGGCTCAATATTCTCCGGTTCCCGTTGAGGAGCAAGTGGCAATCATTTATGTTTCTACTAAAGGATTTATTGATACTGTACCTGTAGAAAAAGTAAAGGCATTTGAAACAGAATTCCTTACAGTGATGAAGAACTCTCACAGAGACATTCTTGATCAACTGGCGGCAGGAAAACTGACAGATGAAGTAACCGCTAAGCTTGGTGAAGTGGCTAAGCAAGTAGCTCAAAATTTTGCATAAATTAAAAGCAACAAATAGATGGCAAGCTTAAAAGAAGTACGCGCGCGAATTACTTCTGTGTCTTCCACACAGCAGATTACCAAAGCCATGAAAATGGTGGCGGCTGCCAAGCTGAGAAGAGCACAGGATAATATCATACAGATGCGTCCGTATGCTAACAAGCTGGATCAAATTCTAAAGAATGTTTCAGCAACACTGGAAGGTGGGGCCGATAATCAATATTCTGTTGTCAGTGATAGTATCAATAAAGTGTTGATCATTCCTGTTACATCAGATAGAGGTCTTTGCGGAGCATTCAACACTAATATTGCCAAAAGAGTTATCGCGCAGATTAAAGAGAAGTATGAGTCTTGTGAGGTAACAATTCTTCCTATAGGTAAGAAAGGATTTGATTTCTTTAGAAAAAGAGGTTATAACGTAATTGACACTTACGCTAATATATATTCCAATCTAAGCTTTGATGCCGTAAAAGAAGCAGCAGAATTTGCAATGAATGGATTTATTAGCGGTGACTATGACGTTGTTGACTTGATTTACAACGAGTTTAAGAACGTTGCGACACAAATTATCAGATGTGAGCAATACCTACCAGTTGTAAGTGAGACCGCTACAGAAGAAGTAGAATCTAATCAGGATTATATCTTTGAACCGTCAAAAAGCGTGATAGTTCAGGAATTAATTCCCAAGTCAATAAAAATCAATCTTTATAAAGCTGTACTGGAATCGAATGCTTCTGAGCATGGTGCAAGAATGACCGCCATGGACAAAGCAACTGATAATGCAGGAGAGCTCTTAAAAGAACTTAAACTTACTTATAACCGATCGAGACAGGCGGCAATTACTACTGAGATTCTGGAAATTGTTGGTGGTGCTGAAGCTTTGAATAACTAAGAGGTTTAATAAATAATTCATATATAAAGCCTCAATTCCGGTATCGGATTGAGGCTTTTTTCATAGACAGGGCTTGCGTTACAAAACCATACTTGTTATAGTTTGTTTACATTTCATATAGGTGAAAGCTCTAAAAAAATACTATACGTTGCTAAGGATACTTAGTCTTGATGTGGTCATTGGGTCAGTTATCATGTCCTTATTATTTGCCAGGTTGTTCGAGTCTAATGTATCTGTCTGGTATTACATCGTTCTTGGATTCGCTGTTTGGCTTATTTATACGCTGGATCATCTCATTGATGCCAAAAGGATTGATTATCCGGCTAGTACCAAAAGGCATCGTTTTCATCAACAGTATTATAAAGTACTAATTAATATATGGTACCCTCTGTTTTTGATCACACTTACGATAGGATTGCTATTTCTGCCATCCAGAGTTGTGATCGGAGGCCTCTCTTTGTCTGTGCTTATTTTAGTTCACTTTATTTTTGTTAAAGTATATGGTGAGCGCGTTACGGTATTGATTCAAAAGGAATTAATGATCGCATTAATTTATACCGGAGGTGTTTCAGTCGGACCACTTCTGTTTTTAGAAGAATCAATAGATCCCACCAAAGTGTTGGTCCTCATTCAAGTATTTGTAATCGCTCTGATCAATTTAATTGAATTTTCATTTTTTGAATATGATACCGACAAAAAAGATGGCCATACCTCAGTTGCCAGGTTGCTAGGCAGAAAACACACGATACACTTATTAAAACTGATGTTTCTGGTTATTGTACTTCTTTCGATTATTCCATTGATAGATGGTCGTGACTTTGTCTTCTTAACAGAAATGATGGTGTTATTAATGTCTACCTGCCTCGGATATATAATTTTGAAGCCAAAATTTTTTGCTCAGAGAGAGAGGTACAGAATATTGGGTGATGGTATCTTTTTATTTCCTCTAGTCCTATTGTTTTGAAAAAAGTGAGCTTCAATAGGGTCGCTCCTTTCTATGATTTATTAGCCCGACTCATCTTTGGGAAGGCGATAAGAAAGGCCCAAGTCGAGTATCTGAATAGAATCAGTAGTAATGACAAAGTACTAATTCTCGGAGGAGGTACGGGGTGGATTCTTGATGAGATAAGAAAGCATGGTACACCTGAAATTATTTATGTCGATATCTCCGAGAAAATGATTTCAAGGTCAAAAAAGCGGGGTTATCCTGAAAATAAAGTAACGTTTATTACTGGTAGTCATCATGAAATTCCGGAGGGTGATTATGATGTAATCCTCACTTTCTTCTTCTTAGATATGTTTAATCAGAGCGATGTTACAAGAATTGTTCATGAGTTTAGAGAGAAGTTGAAATCAGGAGGACTATGGCTGGTTGCTGACTTTAACGAGGAGATTCAAAGGAGGGGGAATAAAGTTAAAAAGGCCTTATTAAAGTTTATGTATTGGTTTTTTAGATTGACCTGTAATATTGAAGCAAATAGACTGGCGGAGTTTAGGCAGACTTTTGAGAAACAAAATCTAAAACTTCAGGAGACAAAACTTTTCTACAGCAGAATGATATTCACCAGCTGTTACACGAATTAATATTCAAATGTGCCGTATTCCGAATTAATAGTGAGTTTTGGAGATGAACTTTCCTCAACTCTACCCACAATTTGGGCATTAATATTGAATGATTTCGAAATATCAATCAATGACTGTGCATGGTGTTCATCAATGTATATTTCCAGGCGATGTCCCATATTAAATACCTGATACATTTCCTTCCATTCTGTGCCACTTTCCTCATGAATCATTTTGAATAAAGGAGGCACTTCAAATAGACTATCCTTGATGATATGCACATGATCTACAAAGTGTAGCACTTTTGTTTGAGCGCCTCCGCTACAATGTATCATGCCACCAATATGTGAACGGTGCTCTTTGAGTATTTCACTTACCAAAGGGGCATAGGTCCTGGTTGGTGAAAGGACTAATTTTCCAGCGTCAAGTTCGACTCCATCATAATGGTCTGTGAGGTTATAACTCCCGCTATAAGCAAGTTCTTCTGGTATAGCTGGATCGTAGCTTTCGGGGTACTTTTGGGCCACCATCTTAGAGAAGACATCATGTCGTGCTGATGTCAAGCCATTACTTCCCATTCCACCGTTGTACTGAGTTTCGTAACTGGCTTTACCAAAAGAGGCAAATCCTACGATTACCTGACCGGGTTTTATTTTATCATTGGAAATTACCTCCGATCGTTTCATCCGGGCAGTTACCGTGCTATCGACAATAATAGTTCTTACGAGATCTCCTACGTCCGCAGTTTCTCCGCCTGTGCTATAGATTCCCACTCCGTTGTCACGCATCATTTGAAGCACTTCTTCTGTGCCGTTTATGATGGCAGAGATAACTTCACCCGGAATCAGATTCTTATTCCTCCCTATAGTGGAAGAGAGTAAAATATTATCAGTAGCTCCTACGCAAATAAGATCATCAGTATTCATAACCACTGCATCTTGAGCAATACCTTTCCAAACAGACAGGTCACCTGTTTCTTTCCAGTACATATAGGCCAGAGAAGATTTTGTGCCAGCGCCATCAGCGTGCATAATGTTGCAATACTCTTCGTCTCCGTTTAAAATGTCAGGGATTATTTTGCAAAAAGCTTTTGGAAAAAGTCCTTTGTCAATGTTTTTTATGGCTGCATGAACATCCTCTTTGGATGCAGAAACTCCTCTTTGATTATATCTGGCCTGTTCCATGAGGTACAAAAATAAAAAACCCTGACGCAAAGGTCAGGGTCTTTAACTTCAAGTTATTCACAAAATTAGTTCTTTCTGTTAAGGAGTCGGTTGTAGTTAATCTCTTCATCCTTTACCTTCTTATCCTCAACCACTTCTTCTGTTTCTCCTTTCTTAATCACTTCGATAGACTCCGGATCAAATTCGGAAACAATATCTACAATAGTAAATTCGGTTCGTCTGTTTAATTGATAGGCTAATTCCTGAAGCTCATTATCCTCAATTTCTTTTATGAATTTATGTGTTAACTTCTGTCCCGCTTTTAGACTCATTGTGTCTTTTGGAAGGGTGAAAGGCACTCTTTCTCCATAGCCTTTAGGGTAGATTCTGGATGTATCAATTCCTTTGGAAAGAATATAGTCTACCGCAGACTCAGCCCTACGCTGCGACAACAGGTCGTTATACTTAAAGGTATTTCTTGGATCGGTGTGAGAGCCAAGTTCTATTTTAATGTCTGGGTTATCCTTCATGATTGTCACAAGTTCATCAAGTACCTTGGCTGCCTGTGAGGTAATATTCCATTTATCATATGGATAGAAGATAGGGGCCAGTTCAATTTTTGCTTTCTTGACTTTAGGATCGAGTATGATGTTTGTTTTGAAGATGATGTCATCCCCGGTCAGCATTTGATCTTTTGATGCAGTTTTGTTTACGGTTGAATAAGTCTTAGACTTAGTCAGGTAGTCAGTTTTAGAAGCCGTGATACTGTATAGTTTTTCAGGTTGTACTTCTATTCGCACCCACCCCTGATCATCCGTTGCCAACTGGCCGAGAGGGGTTCCTGTTGTAGAGTCAGTAATTGAAACGGTGGCATTCTCCAATGGTACTTCTTCGCCTGTAGGATTACCATTATTATCAAGCACCTTTCCTTTTACTTGTACTTCCAGGAAGTACTTAATCTTAATCTCAAAGATGTATATGTCGTCATCACCCTTCCCACCAGGTCTGTTAGAGGTGAAGTAGCCCAGTAACTCATTTTCAAAGGTAATCGCAAAGTCATCGTGACTTGAGTTGATAGGTCTTCCCAGGTTGATTACCTCTGGTTTTTTTCCCTTTTGTTGTTTGACTACGAAGAGGTCTAGTTCTCCAAAGCCGACATGGCCGTCTGAAGAGAAATAAAGGGTTCCATCAGGAGCTATGTAGGGAAATACATCTTCTCCATCACTGTTGATGTAGGGACCTAAATTTTCCAGATTTCCCCAACTACCATCTGCCTGTCTCTCTACTTTCCAAAGGTCGTTAGCGCCAAATCCACCATCTCTGTTAGAAGAGAAATATAAAGTCTGTCCATCTGGAGAAAGGCAGGGCGAAGAATCCCATGAAAATCTTTCATTAAAAGAAAGCCTTTTTGGTTCACTCCAAACACCATCTACGAGGTTGCTCTCAAATAGATCAACAACTTGTGTCGGATCGCTATACTTACCGTTATTACTTCTGGAGAAAATCATTGTTTTCCCATCCGGAGAAAATGTTGCACTTGCTTCATGCGTATTTTCAAGGTTAACTACCTCTGTAATCTTTCGTGCCTGACCGGAGTGCGGGGTTATTCCATCGAATTTGTACTCGTATATATCTGTGAAGCGAGTTCCTTGTCCTGAGAATATAATTCCTTCACCTCTTGATGAAGTAAAATAAAGGTCTTTGCCATGGAACATTGGTGAGTAATCAATTACGTCTGTGTTTAGTTCATGGAAGTTTTTGACTTCAAACCCCGTTGTTTTATTAGCAAATTTTTTGAGTTCACGCAAGTTGCTGAGCTCATGCTTTGCCCTGTTGATGTAATCAAAGTTGGTTCCGTTTTTAATATATTTTTCAAATTGCTTTTCAGCCCCCTCATAATTACCAGCTGCTTTCATCGCATAGCCGTAATAGAAATGAGCATGTTCATCTGTTGATCCTTCCTCGATTGTTTTTCTGTAATATGGTTCAGCTTCGTGGATTCTGTTGGAAAGTCTGTATGATTCAGCTAGATAAAAGTCTGCATTCTTGTGAGGTGCCCCGTGTTCTATAGCTTGTTGAAAGTCTTCTATAGCGTTGCTATATTCTTCTTTTTCAAACTCTTTGACCCCTTTGTTGTAATATTTGAGACCTTTATTCCCACAGCCATATCCAATGATGGCAATTGCAAAAAATATAATAAGGTGTGACCTTTTCATAGTGCTCTTAACGTTCAGCCTTAAATTTATCATACCAATTTAATGAAAATTATTATAAAACAGGGTAGAAATTGACTTTTGAAGGTATTTACAACTGAGTGAGATAAAGGTTCACCAGATAGCAGGATTAAAAATATCGTTTGACCCAAGTGGTATCGGCTTCTACAGGCCAGTGGTTTCGGTAACTACCTAGGCTGGTAATTGAGAGGTCGTAGATTAGTGTTTGAGGTTTAATTATTCCTTCTTCTACCAGGCCTTTGACTTTTTGAAATGGAACTGATTGAATGGAATCTTCTTTGAAGGAGACGGTACTTTTATCCAGGAGGTCAATCCTAAGTTCTGAGCCGATGGATTTAATTGTGTTTACAGAGCTATCAATTGAGCAACCACTGGCTCCAGCCATTTCTTCGTCTACTGCAATTACGATAAATTGGTCGTCTCTAATTTCAAATTGACCTGTGAGATCTTTTCCGTGACTGTTCCATTGATTCATAAATTCTTGCAGCTTGGAAGAAATGAAATCTTTTTCCTCTTCAGCAAATGGTCTTGGTGATTGGTAAATCCAAATTCTGGAAGTATCTGGCAAAGTATCAAATGTGGCAATCATACTATTCTAAACCTTCTGATTTTGCAATAAGTTCTGCAATATCGTAAACTTTGACTTCAGTTTCCTTGTCTTTGCTTTTTACCCCATCGGTAAGCATAGTCATACAAAAGGGACAACCAGAAGCTATTACTTCAGCTCCTGTATCCAAAGCTTCTTCCGTACGTTCGACATTAATGTCTTTGTCTCCTTTTTCCGGTTCTTTGAACATCTGTGATCCACCAGCTCCGCAGCACAGTCCTTTTGTACGACACCTCTTCATTTCAACTAATTCAGCATCTAGCTGTTGTAATAGCCTGCGTGGTGCTTCGTAGACATTATTGGCTCTTCCCAGATAACAAGAATCATGATAGGTGATTCGTTTGCCTTTGAATTCACCGCCTCCAGCCAATTTAACTTTACCGGAGTCAATCAGCTCTTGCAGGAATTGCGTATGATGTTGAACTTCATAATTACCACCGAGCTCCGGATATTCGTTTTTTATGGTGTTGAAGCAGTGCGGGCAGGCCGTAACTATACGCTTTACATTATATCCGTTCAGCACCTGAATGTTCGCAACCGCCTGCATTTGAAATAAAAATTCATTTCCTGCTCTACGGGCAGGATCACCCGTGCAAGCTTCTTCAGGTCCAAGTACAGCGAAACTGATGTTGAGGTGCTGTAACACCTTGACAAAAGCAACTGTAACTTTTTTGTATCTATCATCAAATGAGCCAGCGCAACCTACCCAGAATAAAATCTCTGGTGATTGTCCCTGACCATTAAGTTCGGCCATTGTAGGTACTTTACTCATGTGTGTCAGGTTTTGATGTTTGTGAAGACTCACTATTATTTGTCTGTGAGTTTATTGCTTGAGCCCAATTGAATCGATCTGTTGGAGGGAACTTCCAAGGTGAGAAACTGGTCTCAATATTTTGGTACATATTATTCCATTCAGCCGGCCCCTGGGCTTCTTCCATTACTTTGAATCTGCGGAGCTCATTAATTATTGACAGAGGATTAATACTTACAGGACATGCTTCAACACAAGCGTTGCAAGTTGTACATGCAAATAATTCTTCATCCGTGATATAGTCTCCAAGTAAGGATTTATTATCATGCTGTTCCTTCCCCTTTGATCTCTTGAATTTTCCTAGTTCCTCTGCTCGGTCTCTGGTATCCATCATTATTTTTCTTGGAGAAAGTTTTTTTCCGGTAAGGTTTGCCGGGCAATTATCTGTGCATCGCCCACACTCAGTACAGCTATATGCGTCAAGGAGACTTTTCCAGCTAAGGTCAGTAACATCTTTGGCACCAAATCGTCCCACTTCTTGTGGTGTTTCATTTGGATCAGGGGTTGCCATATTGAGCATTAACTTCACTTCTTTAGTTACTGAGTCCATGTTTTTCATATGTCCCTGTGGTTCCAGACTCGCGTAGTAGCTATTAGGAAATGCAAGGAAGATATGTAAGTGCTTTGAGTATAGCACGTAGTTAGCGAAAATGAAGACCCCGACTATATGTACCCACCAGAAGACTCTTTCAAGTACATGAAGACTTTCAGTGCTCATTCGATCAAAGAACGGTTTCAGAAAGCCGCTGAAGAAATACCCTTCCTGTCCAGTCATTACAGCATCAACAGCGTTTAGTTTCAGGAAAGCACCCATTAATACGATTTCAAAAATCAAGATAAGATTACCATCCAGTTTAGGCCATTTTGTCATTTCCGGTTTATGAAATCGATTTATACGTAATAAGTTCCTCCTAATGAGGAAAACAGTACATGAAATGATCACTGTTACCGCAAAGAACTCGAAGGTGTTTATAATGGGAGTGTATAGGTTTAAGGAACTAAGTGCGGGTTCAAAAACTCTATGAGTTCCGGCTATACCGTCAATTACTATTTCAAGTAGTTCTATGTTTACTATGAAAAAGCCCAGGTAGACAAACAAATGAAGAATTGCTACGACCGGATTTTTAAACATTTTTTTCTGACCGAAGGCCAGGAGCAGGACATTTCTAAATCTTTTCCCTTTATTTCCGGATATCGTTTCTTTTTTACCCAGGAGAATATTGGAGCGAATTTTCCACAAATTCCGGATAAATAGGCCAATAGCCGCAATTAACAGGATAATAAAAACTATTTGTTCGATACTCATAATGCGCTACTAAAGTGACAATTTTTATAAAATGATATAATTTTTGTTAAATATCCAAAATTAGATAAATTTGCGCCTCGCAATTGGTGCTGTAGCTCAGTTGGTAGAGCATCGGACTGAAAATCCGTGAGTCGGTGGTTCGAGCCCACTCAGCACCACAAAGTCCCTCGAGAGCACTCTCGAGGGACTTTAATTTTTCAACCCTATACTGTCGAAACGCAAAACAGTATAGCAAGGTTCGAAGTAAACAGCCATAAGATCGCGACATGAAAGCCCTGCAGAAGTCTAACTATTTGACCTTCAGTATAGTAATATTTTGTTACTTATTAATCTTTATTTACTACACTTTTCCTCTGATTTCAAATTTTACTGATGGAATAATAAGTACCGTTGGTCACCATACAGATGCTAACGAATTTACCTGGAATGCTTATACATTCAAGAAACTACTGTTAAGTGGTCAAAATCCATTCCATACCTCTACGATTTATCATCCTGTATCGACTTCGCTTGTTTTGCATACCTACACGCCAATCATTGGAATTTTAAATCTTGGATTTGACAATGTATATCTGAGTGTGAATGTAGCCTTGTTGGTAAGTTTTGTGCTTTCGGGGTTTGGGGCGTTTTTGTTAGCCAGAAGATTTCTGAAGTCTGATATACTGAGTTTTATAGCAGGGTTTATTTTTGCTTACTGTCCATACAAAGCAGGGCATTTATATGAGGGTCATGTAAACCTAATGTTGACTGCAACGATACCATTTTTTGCTATGTGGTTCTTGGACGCTTTTGAATTCAATTATTCAAATAAACACCCCAAGATCATATCTTGGAAGAAGTTAATACTGTGTTTTGTGATCGGAGTGGTTGCTTTTTTAAGTGATTATATTGCCACTTTCTTTATGATATTTATAGGTGCCTTTAGTTTTATTGGATTCTATTGGTTAAGAGTATGGAGAGAGGCGAGCCTTAAGAAAAGGCTGATCATGCTCACGGTGGTGTTCTTATGCGGGCACCTGGCCGCAAGGTATTTTTTAGCAATTGAGCACGTTGATAATCGAATGGCTTTTTGGTGGCAAGGTGATGTTTCAGGTCTATTAACACCTTATTTGAACAGTTCGTTGTATGGCAATATTTATGATCATCGTACATTTCCCGATTGGTATAGTATTCCATATTCTTGTGAGAATGCATATTTCGTGGGTTGGATATTTTTTATTGTTGTAATCTGGGCACTGTTTACCAAGAAGAGGCTCAGAGATCAACATCACCTGACTCTCTTTGCTTTTCTTTCTATTGTTTTCTTAATGATGACATTTCCATCGACAAAAGTAGGGGGTAAGATGTTGATTCATCCGCCAACGTCTTTATTACACTTTGTTCCTTTTCTAAATCATATGCGAATACCTTCGAGATATATACTTGTGGTAATGCTTTATCTGCCAATTGTCGTATTCTACATTTTAGAGAACCGGTACAGCTTAATAAATAGAGTGACCAAGTATGCGGCCTATGCTCTTTTGTTTGTACTTATTTTTATAGAGTATTCGCCAACAAATTTTAATGTCAGGACTCGCGAAGAAGTTCCGGTAATTTATGATAAGCTTGCTAAAATGGACGATGGGGTATTGCTCCCTCTCCCATTCGGATACCAGGACGGGGAGATTAGTTTTGGTAAGTTTAATCTGGATGATTTACACTATCAGATCATACACAATAAGCCTATCATGGGGGGCTACATTTCCAGAATGCCGAAGAATGTATCGGATTACTATCAGGCTGATTCTGTGGCTGCTATCCTGGAGGATTATTCAAGAACAATGGAGTGGGAAGTGGGTAGTTTTGATAAATGGGATGTGCCAGGTTTTACAGCTAAAAATGATGTAAAATACATTATGGTTAGTGACAAGCTCAATCAAGCTGCCTTTGTTGGTGATCTAAAAGAGGCTTTGGGTGAGAAAGTTATCAATACTACGGTAATTGATGATTTTATGCTGTTGGAATTATCTGACTGAGTTCTTTTTTGAATTGAGATCAGGCTTTTTTGCAACAACCATTACAATATTTCCGTGACGGAAAACTTTGAACTCAAATTTGAATAACCCCATTGCCAGGCGTCTACTAAAGAAGGCATAAAAAGCGCTAAAAAAGAGATAACTTCTGGCCATTGGTACATCAAAGCCGCTATTCTTTACCATTTTTTTAGTTTTCGGGTATTGAAGTGAGAGATGTGCTGTTCTCTGTAATCCATTCCGGTTGTTTTTGATATCATTCGCTCAAGAATCGGCCAGGTTGAACGGTAGTTCGGTGTGGTTATTATGAAGATACCACCAGGTTTCAGACACCTATAGACATCAGCAAGGACATTATACCCCATTTTCATGGGGATGTGTTCAAAGAATTCAATACTGGTAAAGGCCCCGACACTGTTGTTTTCAAAAGGGAGCTTTGTAACATCTGCTACAATGAATGATTTTTTGTCTGTTCCGTAGTGCTGATTCCCGTAGTCCACCTGAGACTGGGCAATATCAATTCCGATGCTTTCGTAGTCATCAGGTAAAAGGGACACCAAAGTTCCCGGTCCGCAAGCTAAATCGACCAACTTATCGAAATTATGTTTTTTGAGTTCTTTGAGCACACCAAGAAATTTAAGGTGGTGCCACATGTATCGAATACCGTGCTTCTTTTGGTAAATCTTATCATAATACCCCACTTGAATATTGTGATAAGTATCTTGACTTCGGCTCATGGTTGGAAGGAGGGCTGATTTTCCGCTCAATATACAGGCAATTGGGAGAATTACAAAATTACCCCAATCTCACCACCAATGGCTGTTACTCTATTTTTTTAGTCTGATAAGTTCTTTTTCCTTGAGAAAACGCCATTTACCTCTTGGGAGATCTTTTTTGGTAAGGCCAGCAAAAACTGTGCGATCGAGCTTTTCTACATTGTAACCCAATGACTCAAAAATTCTTCTTACAATTCGGTTTCGTCCTATGTGTAGCTCGATTCCAACTATAGTTCCTTCTTCATTAAGAACTTCGATGGCATCAACCGGTGCGGGACCATCATCAAGTTCAATACCCTCCGATATAGCAACTAGGTCCTCGTATGCAATAGGTTTATCTAATTCAGCCTGATAGATTTTATGAACCTGATTGGATGGGTGGGTAAGTTTATTGGCGAGTTCACCATCATTGGTTAGTAGTAGTAGCCCGGTAGTATTTCGGTCCAGTCGACCTACTGGAAAAATACGCTCATCACTTGCGTTGCGGACAAGGTTCATTACAGTTTTACGCTCATGCGGATCGTCCATGGTGGTGATGTGATCCTTGGGCTTATTGAGTAGCACATATACGAATTTCTCAAGAGATAGAAGAGTGCCTTTATGGGTTACCTTATCTCCCGGGACTACTTTATAGCCCATCTCTGTCACAACCTTACCATTAACTTTAATTAACCCTTGTTCGATTAACTTGTCGGCATCTCTCCTGGAACAAACACCAGCATTTGCGATGTATTTATTGAGGCGGATTAGCTTTGAGTCACTGTCTTTGTTCTTTGATTTTTTGTCTTGAAGAAATTTATAGTCAGGGGCTTCAGCTTTGCGCGGGATGTGTTTGCTTTTATTCTTTCTCTGACTCATCTTCACTGTCGGACTCCATATCCTGTTCTATTGCTTCGTCATCACTCTTTGTGATGGAATTATCTTGTGCTTCTTCTGGGGTGATTTGGGGTAATTCATCCTGATTTTCTGTATCAGGTGAGTCTTCGGATTGAAGTTCGAGGTTTATTTGAGCTTTATCCGTCTCTTCCGTGAGCTCTTTTTTCTCTACTTCTATAGATTGCTTTTCGCCAATTTCGTTTTCCTCGACTCGAAAGTCTTTGGGTAAAGGAAGTTCTTCGAGGCTGTTAATGCCAAAATATTCCATAAACTTCCCGCTCGTGCCATACAATATTGGACGACCTACGCCATCAGATTTACCTTTAATTTCAAGAAGCTCTTTTTCCAAAAGTTTTTGGATGGAATAGTCACAATTTACACCTCTTATATTTTCCACTTCGGTTTTGGTCATCGGTTGTTTATAGGCAATGATGGCGAGGGTTTCCATTGCGGAAGTAGAGAGTCTTCTTTTTGATTTTTGTTTGAGTAGTATAGCAATACTCGCCTGATAAGCTGGTTTCGTGAGAAACTGATAGCCTCCTGCAATTTTTAGAATTTCATAGGAATACTCATCGTTTTTGTACTTTTCAGTTAGGTTTTCGATTTCATTCTCTATGTCTTCCACAGGAACCTTGGCATCAAACATTTCTTCCATACACTGATGAATCTCATCTATGCTGATAGGTTCTTGTGAACAGAATATAAGGCTTTCAATATGATTCCGGAGGAAATCCAAATTGGTTACTTGCTGTCGTTAAGTTTGGCTTCGATTGATTGAGTGGTATGAGGTACGGCCCTCAATCTCTCTTTTGATATCAGCTTGCCAGTCACTGAACAAACACCGTAAGTCCCATTTTTGATTCGAACCAATGCATCTTCCAGGTTCTTGATGAACTTTTGTTGGCGCACCGCAAGCTGGTTTAGTTTTTCTTTTTCTGCTGTCTCGGCCCCATCTTCCAGAGATACAAGAGCACCTGTGGTAGAAGAAGTCCCGGAGTCATTTTTGCGACTCAATGCAGAAACCAGGGTGTTCAATTCCTTTTTGGCTCTTTCCAGTTTTTGAAGTATCAATTCTTCGAATTCTTCAAGCTCCTCCGAGCTATAACGTGATTTATCCGTGCTCATAACCGTCCTTATTTAGACTTAAAATTTGAAAGGTATTACGAGCAGAAATACCAAAGTGTTGCAGTAAGACACACTCTTGATTCTCTAACCCGCAGCTGATTACTTATCAGGTCGTAATTTTGCCCCAAAAGAGCAAAAAAATAAGCTTATTATCAATTTAGTCCGGTTTTAAAGTTTTCAACACGATGTTAATAAACTTTACGTAAAGGAAACGGAATTTTAGAAGTACATTATTTGCAGTAAGTCTTGATTACAGCTAAATTTGCATTCCTTTTAAAAAACTAAATATCAAATAATTATGAGAGTAGCAGTAGTTGGGGCAACAGGTCTTGTAGGAGGGCAAATGCTGAAAGTTCTTACGGAGTTTGATTTCCCGGTATCTGAATTATATCCGGTAGCATCAGCACGGTCAGCTGGCAAAAAGATTAGCTATAAGGGCAAAGAGTACGAGGTGATTACATTGGAAAGAGCTGTTGAACTAAAACCTGATATTGCTATCTTTTCGGCCGGTGGGGGAACTTCCCTGGAGTGGGCTCCTAAGTTTGCGGAAGTAGGTACAACGGTTATTGATAACTCTTCGGCATGGAGGATGGATCCAACGAAATGTCTGATTGTACCGGAGATCAATGCTGACATTCTTACCAAAGAGGATAAAATCATAGCCAATCCAAACTGTTCTACTATTCAGATGGTACTTCCTCTGGCTCCTTTGCATGAAAGGTATAAAATCAAACGTGTAGTTGTATCGACCTATCAATCTGTTACCGGAACCGGTAAAGCAGCTGTGGACCAACTCATGAACGAAAGAGAAGGTAAGGATGGGGAGAAGGCCTATCCTCATGAAATTGATTTAAATGTACTTCCTCATATTGATGTGTTTCAGGAGAATGGTTACACAAAAGAAGAAATGAAAATGATTCTGGAGACTAAGAAAATTCTTCAGGATGACAATATTGCTGTTACCGCCACGACTGTTCGTCTTCCGGTAATGGGTGGACATAGTGAGTCTGTCAATGTCGAATTTGAGAATGATTTTGACTTAAATGAAGTAAGGCAGATTCTTTCAAATACACCTGGCGTGATTGTTCAGGATGATCCGTTGAATAACGTCTATCCAATGCCAAAATTTGCTCACAATAAGAATGAAGTATTTGTTGGTCGAATCAGGCGAGACGAATCTCTTCCAAACTCATTGAATATGTGGATTGTGGCGGATAACCTGAGAAAAGGAGCAGCAACCAATGCTGTTCAGATTGCTTTATATTTGGTTGAACATAATTTGGTTGAATCCACAACGGTTCCTGTTGCTTAAGTTCAGGTGATCGTTGATCAATATACTGCGCAGGTTCGGGATTTTATTTTTTCTCATCTAGAAGATGATGTATCAGAATTAGCATTAAAGACCCATGGGAAAACTGAATTACCCATGGGTTTTATTTTGTCTCAAATCGAAGCAAGACAGAAATTAAAGGCGAAACTACCTGAATGGTTTGCCAATCCAGACTTAGTTATTCCGGATGTGAAAGTGGCGGAGCAATGCTCTTCTGCAAAAACGGCTGCTTATAAAGCCTCCCTTTTTTCCGGAGGAACATTTGTTGATTTAACAGGAGGCTTAGGTGTTGATACTTATGCTTTTGCACAAGAGTTTGAATCGGGTATATATGTGGACTCCGACCCGGTAAAAGTAGAATGTGCGCGTCATAATTTTTCGAAACTGGGAATTAACAATGTTCAGTTTATTGAGAGTACCGCTGAGAATTTCATGGAGAGTAATTCCCAGACTTTTGATCTGCTCTATGTTGACCCTTCGCGGAGGGTAGATGAAGGAAAGGTCATTACTCTAGAGCAATCGGAGCCCAATATGGTTGAGGTGGCACCTGTCTGGAGGAAAAGTGCTAATACCATAATGATAAAAGCGAGTCCAATGATGGATATTCACCTGGCAGAAAACTCTCTAAAGAATGTTAGTGAAGTGCACGTGATTGCAGTTGATAACGACTGTAAGGAGGTACTATATATCTTATCAAATAATGCTGCAACTACATATTACGCATCGAATATAACCAAGCATGGTACAGCCCGGTTCCTTGTATCAGACTCTGAAGTTAATGGATTGGAACTCTATAGCGAGCCGCTGAAATATATTTTTGAGCCAAATGCTGCGATCATGAAACTAAAGGCCTTTGATTCATTGGTCAGCACGTTTAAAATAAAAAAACTACACCCAAATTCTCATCTATTTACCTCAGAAGAAAATATTAGTGCATTCCCCGGAAGAACATTCAGATTACTTGACTCGTGTCCGTATAAAAGAAAAGATTTGCTTAAGCTCTTACCAGAAGCAAAGGCTAATGTTAGCGTTAGAAATTTTCCTGACTCAGTAGACCAAATCCGAAAAAAGCTCAAAGTAAAAACGGGGGGTGATGCGTATATTTTTGCGACTACGATCTTGGGAGACAAGAAAGTTCTTTTGATCTGTGAAAAGGCTTAAGCTTGATTACTTCGCCTTTTCCAGTTTTCTTTTAATCTCTCTCTCTTCGTATGATTCGATGATATCGTCAACTTTGATGTCGTTATAGCCTTTTATGCTTACACCGCACTCATAATTGCTTTTGACCTCCGATACATCGTCTTTGAATCGTTTCAGTGCATCGATTTCACCTTCATGGATAACAATACCATCCCGGATTATTCGAATAGGGTTGTTTCTCTTGACAAGTCCATCTTTCACATAACAACCTGCTACTGTACCGATTTTTGAGATTTTGAATACCTCTCTTACTTCTATATTACCCATGATGACTTCTTCAACAGTAGGCTCAAGCAGTCCTTCCATTGCATCTTTCATTTCATCGATGGCTTTGTATATAACAGAGTATAATCTGATTTCAATTTCTTCCTTTTCAGCCAGTTGTCGGGCCGGACCAGAAGGCCGAACCTGGAATCCGCAGATAATGGCATCTGAGGCAGTTGCAAGTAATACATCCGATTCGGTGATTTGACCAACACCTTTATGGATAATGTTGACCTGTACTTCGTCCGTTGAAAGTTTCAAAAGGGAATCGGACAGTGCCTCAACAGAACCATCCACATCACCTTTAATTATTAGGTTGAGCTCTTTAAAGTTGCCGATAGCTAATCGTCTACCAATTTCATCAAGAGTAAGGTGCTTCTTGGTTCTTACAGATTGCTCTCTAAGAAGTTGAGAACGTTTGTTAGTGATATCCCGGGCTTCCCTTTCCGTTTCGCAGATAACAAACTTGTCACCAGCCTGAGGAGCTCCATCCAGTCCTAATAACTGAATAGGTGTAGATGGACCTGCTTGATCAAGCTTGTTGCCTCTGTGGTCCATCATGGCTTTTACTCTACCGTGGTGAGGTCCGGCAACGACTATATCACCAATTCGAAGGGTGCCACTCTGTACAAGTAAAGTAGCCAAATACCCTCGTCCTTTATCGAGTGAGGCCTCAACTACTGTACCAATTGCTGGTTTGTTTGGATTAGCTTTCAGCTCAAGAAGTTCAGCTTCAAGGAGTACTTTTTCCAATAAATCAGGAACACCTTGACCTGACTTTGCAGACACTTCCTGACATTGGAATTTTCCACCCCAGTCCTCAACAAGAATGTTCTCCTTACTTAATTCTTCCTTAATTTTGTCAGGATTGGCATTTGGTTTATCAATTTTGTTGATCGCAATAACAATTGGGACACCTGCCACCTGAGCGTGATTAATCGCCTCTTTCGTTTGAGGCATGACACTGTCGTCCGCTGCAACTACAAGAATAACTATGTCTGTAACTTTGGCTCCCCTTGCTCTCATTGCCGTAAAGGCTTCGTGTCCAGGAGTATCAAGGAAAGCTATTTTCTTACCACTGTCTGTTTTTACGCTATAAGCCCCAATGTGCTGAGTGATACCCCCAGCTTCTTTATCGGCAATTTTAGAATTTCTTATGTAGTCAAGTAGTGAAGTTTTACCGTGGTCAACGTGTCCCATGATTGTAACAACAGGAGAGCGTTCTTCCAGCAGGCTTTCATCTTCTTCCTCCTCTACTACATCTTCCTCGTCCTCCTGAGTCGTAAATTCTACTTTATAGCCAAACTCTTCAGAGATTAATGTGATTGTCTCTGCGTCAAGTCTCTGGTTGATTGAAACAAACATTCCAAGGCTCATGCACATGGAAATAATTTCGTTTACACTGACATCCAATAGAGAAGCAAGGTCATTTGCTGAGATAAATTCAGTTACTCTCAGTATGCTTTTTTCTTCTTCCTGTTTCAGCAATTCTTCTTCACGTGCTTCGGCTTGTGCTGATCTCTTTTCTTTACGATACTTACTTCTGTCTACCTTATTGCCACCCATTTTGGCCAGGGTAGATTTGATTTTCTCTTGGATTTCTTTTTGTGAGATTTCTTCTTTTTGAGAATCTTCTCTTTGCTTGCCTCTTCCTTTACCCTTCTCTTTTCGAATATCAACCGGCTTGTCTATGCGAACTCTTTTCCGTTTTCTCTTTCCTGAGGCATCTCGGTCTGAAGTATTTTGGTCCTTTTTAGGGGTTCTCTTCTTTTCCTCTGGTAAATCGATTTTACCAACTACTGTTAAACCTTTCAGGGAGTCAGCTTTTGCCTGGACTTTTTCGGGTTCAGGTGCCGGTGCAGGCGCTGGGGCCTCTTTTTTAGGGGCTTCTGCTTCCTTTTTAGGTTGTTCTTCAGCTTTTTTTGCTTCTTCCTTCTTTTCTTCTTTCTCGGGTGTTGCTTCCGGTTCTTTTTTAGCCTTCTTCTTATCTTGGTCTAGGTCTATTTTACCTACGACTTTGATGCCCTGAAGCTTTACCCTGTCAGAAGGGAGGGACTCTTCTTTGGCTTCTTCTTTTTTCTCTTCGACTTCTTCCTCCTTGGCTGGAGTATCTTCTGCTGCCCCTACATTGGTGATAGTGATTTCTTCATCATCACCTTCTTCTTTTTTCGCAAGAACCTGCTCGTCAGTTTCAATGATGAGATTCTTGGAATGCTTTTTACCGATAGTAAGCTCAGAGGCTTCTTCTTTGGCATCGGCTGAAGACTGAAATTCCTTGAACAGCATATCGTACTGCTCAACACTGATTTTAGTGTTGGGTTTATTATCAATATCGAAGCCTTTGGCTGCAAGGTGCTCAACAATGGTGCTTGTACCAACGTTTAGCTTTCTCGCTACCTGACTTAATCTCATTGTTTTTTCTGACATACGCTGTTAAGTATTCGTTATTGCTATTCTTCTTCCTCTTCGAATTCTTGTTTCAAGATGTTGAAAATGTCCTGAACTGTTTCTTCCTCCAGTTCAGTTCTTCTAACAAGGTCTTCAGGGGTCAGTGCTAGTACACTTCGCCCTGTATCTAGTCCGATTCTATTAAGTTCTTCGATGATCCATCCATCGATTTCATCGGCAAATTCTTTCAAGTCTACGTCATCCTCAGCTTCAAATTCAGATAGTTCTCTGTAGACATCAATTTCATACCCTACCAGTTTACTGGCAAGTTTAATATTTTGCCCTCCTTTACCAATCGCTAAAGATACCTGATCGGGTTTGAGGTATACCGCAACCCTTTTATTTTCTTCATCAATCTTGATGGATGTAATTTTGGCCGGATTCAGAGCTCTTTGAATATAGAGATCGAGGTTTTCGGTATAGTTGATTACATCAATATTCTCGTTTTCAAGTTCACGGACAATGCTGTGAATCCTCGAACCTTTCATACCAACGCAAGCACCTACTGGGTCAACTCTATCATCAAATGATTCAACAGCTACCTTCGCTCTTTCTCCTGGTTCCCTTACCACATTCCTGATGCTGATAAGACCATCGTATACTTCAGGAACTTCGCTTTCAAACAATCTTTCAAGGAATGCTGGAGACGTTCTTGAAAGAATAATTCTTGGGTTTCCATTAGTCATTTCGACCCGCTGAACAATGGCTCTCACACTCTCTCCTTTTCGATACCTGTCCTTCGGTATTTGTTCGTTTCTTGGAAGGATCAATTCATTTCCTTCACCATCAACCAGAAGCACTTCCCTGTTTAATACCTGATATATTTCGGCAGAGATAATTTCTCCTACGAGGTCTTTGTATTGCTGGAATAAAATGTCTTTTTCAAGGTCCTTCACTTTCTGAATGAGCGTTTGACGAGCCGTCATTACCATCCTTCTACCAAACTCTTCTAGCTTTACTTCTTCAGCTACTTCTTCTCCAACCTCAAAATCTGATTCGATCTTCTTTGCATCTTTCAGGCGAATTTGAAGGTTTTCATCGAACTCCTCCTCATTGTCTTCAACGATTTCTCTATATCTCCATATCTCAAGGTCACCCTTGTCCACATTTATGATAACATCAAAGTTCTCGTCAGTTTCATATCTTCTCCTGATCATGGTTCTGAAGACATCTTCAAGAATCCTGATCATAGTAGGTCTGTCAATGTTTTTGAATTTTGCAAATTCTGCAAACGATTCAATAAGTACGCTACTGTCCATTTTGTTTATTTAAATGATACCAGAATGTTTGTCTTTTCTATATCCGAGAAGAGAATTTCCATCTCTTCCGTAATTTTTTGTTTCTTTCCTTTCTGCTTGTCGACTTTTTCGCTAAGAATCTTAATTCTTCGCTCGTCTACATCGAGGAGCTTCCCTGAAATTTTTTCCTTGTTGATCAGACTTACTTTTAAGTTCCTGCCAATATTCTTTTTGTATTGACGGTTAAGCTTTAAAGGCTGGTCCAACCCAGGCGAAGATACTTCAAGGGTGTATTTACTATCGATCAGATCAACTTCCTCCAGAATTCCTCCGAGCTTCCTGCTTATTTCAGCACATTTATCGATCGATACACCATCATCCCCATCCAGGACAATTGCAACTTTTTTCTGAGGGTTGTTGCCAGAGAATTTTATGTCAACGACAAATATTGAAGGATCAGAAATAATCTCTTCAAGGTACCCCGATATTTTCTTTTCAGTACTCAATTCTAATAAAAGAAAGAGGGGACTAACAGTCCCCTCTGGCTCAGAATCTTTTATTTAGTGCTGCAAATCTAACGATTTTCATTATGAAACCAAAAGAGTAAATCAAAATTGTGGCTTTTTCTGAGTAATTTGAATTTTCGCTTATGATTAAGAAGGTTTTTCTTGTACTCACCATTCTACTAGCCGCAGTAAGTGCCTTTGCATTTCTGTCCTGTTATATATCTCCGGCCAGTTTTTGGTTGTCGGGTTTTTTGAGTTTGCTAACTCCGGTTATGTTACTACTCAATTTATTGGTACTTATTGTATGGCTTTTTCTTAAGAAGAAGTACTCATTGGTCCCCGCTTTAGCACTGTTAATCGGGCTTCGCCACGTGTTTTCTACGGTTTCATTTCACTCTGATTTGGAAAAGGTTTCAGGAAATACTCTGGCTATTACGAATTATAATGTTAGAATATTCAATTGTTACAGCTATTTGCGTGATTCAGATTATGCATCCTCGAAAGGCATGATCAGGTGGCTTGAAAACTCCGAGTCAGATATTTTGTGTCTGCAGGAGTACTATAACTTGGATAGCTCCGATATATTTAATGTTACCGAGCGGTTAAGAAAGAAGTTCAATTTCCAGTATCAGTCAAACTCGGTTGTTAATAGGGTTGGAGCTGAATTCGGAATGGTGATATTTAGTAAACATCCAATTATCAATACCGAGGTAGTGTTTTTTGAAGATAATCACTATAACAAGGCACTTGTAGTGGATATACTTTTGAATGAGGACACTATTAAAGTTTACAATTTGCATTTACAGTCAATATATATCAATGAGGATGATGTCTTTGCTCAGGAAACTTCGAAGTATAAGTCTGTGGCCAGAAGCTTGAAAAAGGGCTTTGTGGAGAGGAGTAAGCAGGTAGACTCTTTATTGTTACTTGCTAATCAAAGTAAATATCCGGTTATAATTTGCGGAGATTTTAATGATACACCTTACAGCTATACTTACCAAAGATTTGAGAGTGAGTTTAAAAATGCTTTTGAGACCCGAGGAAGTGGCTTCGGTATTACCTACAATGGCCGGATTCCATTTTTACGAATCGATCACCAATTTTATGGAAAGGGATTAACACCAATAAGATTTACGACTCATGACGAAGTAGATTACTCAGATCATTTCCCATTATCTGCAACTTACCAAATTCAAACTAACAATAAGTAACAGAAGTGCCTTGGGAGTTTATTTTGAGCAAACAAGTCCTGCCAAATACTATTGCCATATTTTCATCTTCGTGTCCGGAAGGGATATTGAACCCGACAGGGTAGTTATATTCTGAAGTATGCTCGTGGATTATTTCAGAAACATTTTTCCCGAAGTAGGAGGGGGCGTCCTTAATTTTTGAGAAGTGTCCTACCAGAAGGCCACTTAGCTGCTCAAGGATTCCGGTTCTTTTGAGTTGCACCATTAGTCTGTCGATATAATATAGGTGCTCATCAACATCTTCCAGGAATAGTATTTTGTTTTTGAAATCAGGTGCCGATGCGGTGCCTAACATATTTACCACTAGCGAAAGGTTTCCTCCGATAATTTCTGCTTTAGTCTCTCCTTGGATATTGAGGTCATGTGCTTTCTGTATTAGTGGGAGTGGTTGCCCGAATAAAGCATTAACTAAAGAATTGTCACTGTTCAGAGTCGATTCCTTACCCATCAATAAAGGAACCGTTGAATGTATGCTTTGAATCCCAAGTTGGTGAAGGTGACAATGCAAAGTTGTATTATCACTAAAACCGCATATCCACTTTGGATTTCGTAAGAATTGAGAAAAATCCAATTGATCAATTATCCTTGAGGTACCATATCCTCCACGGGCGCAAATTATTGCTTTGGTATTTGGGTTATCCAGGGCCTGCTGGAAATCAGATAACCTCTGCAAATCAGTGCCAGCATATTGATGGTGTTGTTGATATAGGTGTTTTCCCAATTCAATTTCTAGCCCACTTTGCTCCAGGAATTGAATACCATTGCTCAATTCTTGGGGAGTTACTTTTCGTGCCGGTGCCACTATTGAGATTTTATTTCCCGGTGTAAGACTTACTGGGCTGATCATAGTATTGTAAAAATAAAAAATCCCGCTGGAAGGCGGGATTTACTTTCTAATTGTTCTCAAAAGATTATTCTCCTCCTTGAGTATTTGTTGTTGGTGCAACGACACCTAATTTTTTCAGGACTTTGTTTGAAATGTTGTCATCTTCATTATTAGAATAGAGAAGGATAAGTGTTTGTGTGCTTGAAGACTGTTGATTAATTACATAGGTATATCCTTCTTCTTTTCCTACTTCCTGGATTTTTGTTAGGATTTTATCCAGTAGAGGTTGCATAACGGTGTTGAACTTATCTTGCAGCTTTTCGGTAGAAATATTTTCCTGAAATTGAAGCTGGGCCATCTTTGTCTTTAGATTTTGTTCCGCTTCTTTTAGTTCGATGTCAGTCATTTTTTCCTGATCAGCCATGATTTGGGCATAGGTTTCCTGATAATCCTGTTGCAATAGTTGCATTTTCTTTTGGAGCTGCATTTCGTAAGTTTTCAGGCTCTCTTGTGCGTCAGAAATCTCAGGCCACTTACTCATAATGTATTCAACATTAGCGTAGCCGATTTTTAGTTCTTTTTTCGGACTCGAGGTATTGGTGCTATCCTGAGCCTGAATGTTACTTATTGTTACTATTGCAACAATAATGGGTAGTATTAATTTCTTTATCATCGTTTTACTTATTTCCTGTTTCATTATTTTCTCCTTGTTTTTCTGCTAAGCCTAGCTCCTCCAGGACATAATCAGAGTAGTCATGAGTCGGGCTTGCATAGACCATGGTCAAGTCCCCTGATTTGTCAAACATAATCTGGAGTTTCTCTCTCTGACAAACCTTCTTAACAGCAGCATATATCTTGTCTTGTACAGGTTTAATCAGTTCCTGACGCTTTAAAAATATTAAACCTTCAAAGCCAAATATTTTTCTTTGCTTGTCTCTGATTTTTGTGTCTTCCTCACGAATGGCTTTAAGTCTTTTCTGAACCATTTCTTCCGTAAGTAAGATTCGTTCCTGCTCAAATATTCTGATATTAGAGTCAAGCGTTGATTTCATTTGTTCAATTTCCTTCTGATACTGAACCGAAATTTTATCAATTTCTTTTTGAGCCTCTTTATACTCCGGCATCTTTGAAAGTATGCCTTCGCTGTCTATGTAACCAAATTTCTGGCCAAAAGATAAATTTCCAATAGAAAAAAGTGCTACAAGGATAAAAAGATACTTTTTCATAGCTAAAATTGTTTAAAATTTAACGGACCTGCTGACCTATTGTAAAGTGAAATTGTCCTTCATTACAGGTGGCACAACCTGGTACAGCATCAAACCCTTTACCATAGTCTACACCAATCATGCCAAATGCTGGCATGAAAATCCGGACTCCAAATCCTGCTGAACGGTGCAACCTGAATGGGTCATAATCACTAAAACTTGCCCAGTTATTTCCACCTTCAAGAAAACTAAGTACAAATATGGTCGCAACACCCTCTGTAACAAGTGGGTATCTTAGTTCAAAGACAAACTTATTAAACAATAGTCCTCCTTGTTCAACAGGAGTAATTGTGTTGTTCCTATATCCTCTTAAACCAATTATATCCGAACCTAGGATGAAAGTACTAAAGCCAGCTCCAGAAAGCCCGTCACCACCTAAAATAAATCGTTCAAATGGTCCAACTCCAAGTTTGGGGTTATAGGCGCCAAGCAACCCAAAATGCGCCCGGGTTTGAAGTACTAACGGTCTTCTGGTCTTTGAATCGGTTAACCCAAACCCAGAAGATTGCTTTTTGCGATTTCCGGTAAGTGCCAGGTACCACTCATTATCAAAATACCATTTATGATATTCATTCCAGGTATATTTCTCAGGTGAAGGCAGGTTGACAACATCAGGCTTAAATAGACTATAGGGAGGTGCTGCACTAACAGATAGTCTTACCAGAGAACCTGAAGTATAGAAGTTAGGATTGATACCCCGGTTATCTCTTGATAAAGTAAATCCAAGTGTTAAGTTATTGGCACGACAGGTTTCACATAATGAGCTGTTGAAACTGTTGTCTATATTATAATTCAAATAGGATAAAGTTCCGTTTAGTACAAAAAAGTTGTCCGGCTTTCTAAGTCTTTTACCCAGACTTAAAGTAACTCCGCTTACTCTTAAGAATCCTACTTTTTCATTATTTGCATTAAGGTTATTGTTCACTGATCGGGTTAGACTGACGGTAAATGAATTAGGTTTTCTACCGCCCAACCATGGTTCGGTGAATGAGAGAGAATAGGTCTGAAATCGAGGCCCGTTGGCCTGAAATCTTACTGAAAGCCGTTGCCCATCTCCTGCTGGTAGCGGACTCCAGGTATCGAAGTTCGGCACGTTTCTTAGAGAGAAATTATTAAATACCAGTCCTAAGGTACCAACGAATCCAACGATACCTCCCCAACCACCGGAAAGTTGCAATTGGTCACTGGGTTTCTCTACAACATTGTACTCAATATCTACTGTACCATCCTGGGGATTAGGTTTAGGGAAGATGCCAATTTGTTCCGGGTCGAAATACCCAAGCTGTGAAATTTCCCTTTGTGTTCTTATCAGCAATGATCTATTGAATTTATCTCCAGGTAGCGTTCTTATCTCTCGAAGAATTACGTGGTCACTGGTTTTTGTATTTCCATTTACGGTCACGTTTTTGATAGTGGCCTGAGCACCTTCATAGACACGCATTTCGATATCTATAGAATCTCCCTCAACGCTGACTTCCACGGGTTTTACACTAAAAAAAAGATAACCATCGTCCAGATACATAGAGCTGACATCAGGGCCAACCGGATTATAATTAAGTCGGGTATCCAGTAACTGCTTGTTGTAAATGTCACCTTTATTAATTTGAAGGATGTCATTGAGTCGCTTATCGCTGTAGATATAGTTGCCGGTCCAGGCGATGTTACGGAAGTAGTACTTACTTCCTTCGCTGATTTCAATTTCGAGATTTATTAATTTTCCATCAGCATCAGCTTGTGTCACTTTAGGCTCACCAACAATACGAGCGTCTCTGTAACCCAGCGAATTATAGTAATCAATTATAGCTTTCTTGTCGTTTCTGAATTCCGTAGCAACATATTTTGACCTACTAAAGATTCGGTAGAATTTTCTTTCTTTAGTTTCTTTCATCTTCTTTTTGAGCTTTTTGTCAGGAATAGCTCTATTACCCCGGAAGATAATTTGATCAATTTTGACTTTCTTACCTTTGTCTACATCAACCAGTAGATTTTTATACTTGTCCTTAAACACATTGCTGCTATCGAGTTCCGTTGTACACGTGACACTGTAGAACCCTTTTTCTTTGAAAAATCTCTTAACAACCAACTCGGTGTTTCTGCGCGCAGATTCCGTTATTTTTGCGCCTGGTGCTATTGGAATAAGGTCGTAAACATCATTCTTTTCAGCCTTACTAAGATTTTTGAACTGGGGATCACCTTTATGACCATTGATGATCGTGCTGGCTAGTCTTGGAACCTCACTGATGTTGATATTGATGATCACTCCGCCCCTTTTTGCATCAGTGATTTCGATTCGAACATCATCAACTAGATTTTGCTTCCATATGTTCTTGGCGGCATCTCTGATTTCATCACCGGGGATTTCAACCCTGTCACCTTTGCTAAGCCCTGAAATTGAAACCAAATCTTTCTTACTCAGGCTTTCGTTGCCAGAGACCGTAATGTCCAGGATTTCATATGTGTCGGGTGTGAGATAATTCAAATCAATGTACTGAGCCCTCATTGGCAAAGCCATAATCCACACCAAAAACATACTGAAAATTACTCTCATCATTGTATTACCCCCTTCTTGATCTGTTCTCCTGTCATACCAAATCTTCTTTCTCTGTTTTGATAGTCGACAATGGCTTCGTATAAATGTTCTTTTGTAAAATCGGGCCATAACACCTTGGTGACATAAATTTCGGAGTAGGCCAGTTGCCACAGTAGAAAATTACTAATTCGCATTTCTCCACTTGTTCTGATCAGTAACTCCGGATCAGGGAAGCTATTTGTAGTTAGGTAGTTATTGAAAAGAGATTCGTTAATCTCTTCAATTTTGACCTGGTTTTCGGTCACATCCTGAGCGATCCTTTTTACTGCTTCCACGATTTCCCACCGTCCGCTGTAGTTAAGCGCGAGTGACAACACCATGCTTTTGTTTTCTCTGGTGCTTTCAATTGACTTGTTTAATTTGTTTTGACAATTTTTTGGAAGTCCTGACATATCACCAATGACTTCTAGTCGGATATCATTTTTGATTAGGGTTTTTGTCTCCCTGGAAATGGTATGAGCTAATAATTGCATTATTGCGCTTACCTCTTCTTTAGGACGTGACCAGTTTTCTGTTGAGAATGTGTACAAAGTCAAGTATTTCACTCCAAGTTCAGCAGAGGCTTCAGCAACTTCACGGACTGATTTTATTGCACTTTTGTGACCAAAGGTACGAATAGCTCCATGTTGCTTTGCCCATCTGCCATTTCCATCCATAATAACGGCAATGTGACGAGGTAAATTGTCCAGATTGATCTTTTCCTTAAAACTCACAGAATAGTACTGTCAAAACTCCGCGAAGGTACAAAAATTTAGAGGAAGGCACTTATTTTTCAGGTGTTATATAATTTACTTTTTATTGAGGCTGCCTCTTGAAGGTTCCGGACATGAATTTTCAAGGATCGAATAACTCAAATAGATTCCGGTAAACAAATAATGATCGTTTTTACTCGAAGTGTTGCCAAGGTCCTGGTCGGTATATCCATCAAGGAGATCGGAGTACGTGTGGCGTATGCCAATGTCTCCGCCAATATTCCAGTAATGCGAAATTTTAACTTTGAGTCCGACACCATAAGTGAAGGCGGCTCCAAAACCACTTTCTATTCCTGAAGGACCGGTTGTCTCACCGGAGAGTGTTGATACTATCATGCCACCAAAAACATAGGGACTGTGGATTCTACGAATTTTGAGGTCGTGTTCACTACGAAAGTCAAAGAAGTTGTACTCGAGTGTTAAGGCTAGTTCAGTTAAGGATGAATTAAAGCTTGCGGACCGGTTTTGTTGATAGGGGTCAGCTTGCTTAGACTCATCGGCTCCCAGAAACCCAAAAAGGAGATTCCCTCTGAATGTGAGGTATTCTTGAGAAATGTTTTTTCGGAAAAAGGCATTGAATGCCGGTTTTTGTGAGGAAAAATTAAACGTAGGTTTGAGGTCACCGATATAATTTGTCAACCCGCCACCAAAGCCAAATTCGCCCTTTTGTTTTAACTGATGTTGTCCATAGGTCAAAGTTGTGACCACAACCAGTAGCCCAAGAAAGATTCCTTTACATTTACGCATTGTCCAAGGTTTATTCTTAGATAACTGGATAAAAGATAAATTATTGTGAATTATCTGAATTTAGGACAGATTACCCGTGGGTGGAAGATATAGGTCAGGTGAAATCCAGTCACGATATACCAGTCCCTATTTCCATCGCCTCTTTTACCTCCGTCTTTACCATAGGTATTGATGTACTCATGTGTATTGGTACCGTCATTATAGGTAGTTGTGTAAGCAATTCCTGTTTCGGCTTGATATGCAGCTATCCCAGCAGGGTTTTCGAAAGAGCGATCCGAGAGTTGATAGGCCAATGAGCCATAAGCGAAGTGACTTTTGTCTACGTATTCAGTACTTACATCATCAAGGTAATCAGTGAACGGGAACCTCCAGCCAATTTCAAATGCCAAATCCCAAAGGTTGGCTATCTTATAGCGGAAACCAATTCCAAGTGGAATAGCTGCTTGAATAAGAGAGTAGGGTTTGTCTTTGCCTACCCCATCAATAAATTGTCCTTCAGTTCCTAGTGGTCTTAGCCTAACTCCACCATCGGCTGTTTTGGGGTTGTGATAGAATCCTGCGATTCCGGTGAACCAATAGGGTGTGAAGTTGACACGCTTTCTTAAATCTTTTCTATTTTCGAAAAGGTCCACAATAATATCTGCTTTCAGTTCCCAAATGTTGTTTACAAAATTCAGGTTCCTTACATGTCTGAATACATCATCTCCAACCGTTGTGGAATTAACTTGATCATCGCCTTTAATCTTACCCCAAGCGAAGTTCCCTCGTAGTGACCATCTGGGTCCCATTCTTTTGACTAATGTTGCCCCAACGTTAAGTCGGGTAAACCGAAGTGCAGGAGAAATAAAGCTCTGTGCAGGATCTAAATCACCGACATAGTTCATTGCGTTCAAGTTTATTCCAATGCTGGCATACTTGAACTTTTTCTTAAATCGAGGTTGTGCAATAGCTGATACACTCGAAATAATAATGATTAGAATTGTTGCTAGTAATGTTTGACGCTTCATAATTCGAAAAATCGACTACACTTGTCTAAGTCTTTAACGCAATTAACAAAGATAAGTTTCTGTGTCTCTGTTGTGCGCATAAGTTTACAAACTTACTGAATATTACAAAATTATTAAAACTTAATTACGTATATCGAGTCCCCAATTCAGCTTATTCCTTAGTGTGTTGAAATGACTTGCTCCTTCTAAAGCTATTAATTTCGTGGTAAATGGAGCTTTTTTGATGGATAGAGAGACTTTTGCATCAACAGATTTTGATCTGGAATCGAGAGATACAAGAAATTTTTTAGACCTTCCTTCGATTTTAAATGAGATTTCACTCTTATCAGATACAACCATAGGTCGTACATTCAAATTGTGAGGATTAACAGGGGCGATGATAAAATTACTCGTCTGAGGCATCATTAAAGGACCTCCGCAACTGAGTGAGTAACCGGTGGATCCTGTTGGGGTCGAAACAATCAGTCCATCAGCCCAATATGAATTTAAAAACTCCCCATTAAGATAAGTGTGTACCACGATCATGGAGGAGGTGTCTCTTTTAAGAATTGCAAATTCATTCAAGGCAAAATTTAGGTCCCCAAACAGTTCAGGGTTTGAGCTTTCAAGACTAATTAGTATTCTTTCATCAATCGAGAATTCACCTTTCAGTAACTGCTGCAGTGCTTTCGGAATGGAATCAATGGTTACCGTGGACAAAAAACCAAGACGCCCGGCATTGATACCCAGGATAGGTATATTTTTGTCATGTACGTATGTGGCACTTTCAAGAAGGGTGCCGTCACCTCCAATACTAAGCAAGTAGTCAATGTTGTTGAGTTCTTCAGTGGTCTCGAAGGTGGGATATATTTTCTCTACTACTTTCTTTTGTTCGAGAAAGTTCATTAGAGGTCCAAACACAGTGATTTTAACTCCATTTGATTCAAGTATCTGAAATAGTTCTGATATGTTTCGGCCTAATTGAGGGTCAAATGACCTTCCGAATATGGCGATTTCCATAGTAAACCCAGTTTGGTGCTAAATATCCAAATATTTGAAGAGAAGTTCCAATCTTTCCTTTTCATTGTGGCCCAAATCATCTTTATGGAAAGAGGCTATAATTTTATGCTCATATCTTTCCAGAGCAGCGATAACTCTGGTAAGGCTTTCAATGTTGAGTTTGAGTGTGACCATGAGCTTTGTGGGTTCCGGGTCATAATTCTGTATGTAGGCACTCAATACTTTAGCACCATTCACTTCTATCACCCGGCTAATCTCAGAAAGAGAATAATCCACTTGATTAACGAGTATTACCAAGATACCGCCTGGGCTGTTGAACGCGCTGATTTTAGCAAAGTACTTTAATATGTCTCCAAAAGTAATGGCGCCAATGAAGTTTCCGGAAGGGTCAGTTACGACTCTGATTGAAACTTTTGCGCTTATCATTCCTTTGAGGATATCCAGAATATGTGCTCCTGAACTCACGGCATCCCCCTTTATTAACTCGAAATCAGACATAGGTGAATTGTCATCAATAGAGTTGAGCAGAAGGCTTTCACTGATTACACCCAGATAGACTTCTTCATCTACAACAGGCAATGAAGAAAGCTTAAACTCTTCCATCAGGTCCAGAGCCCTGATGACTGAATCTTCAGACTTCAAAACCGGGACCATTGGGTCAATCAGTTCACTGGCTATCATAGTCAGGAACCTTTTTCCAGGAAGTGTTGTAGAATGTCATTAAACTCCTCAGGATGCTCCATCATTGGCGCATGACCACATTGATCAATAAACTGAAGTTCAGAGTTTGGCATTAGCCTATTGAATTCGTGACCTACAAATGGTGGAGTGATTGTATCATTAAGTCCCCAGATAAGCAAGGTTGGTGTTGTTATCTCAGGAATTTCTTTTCGCATATTGTGCTTCTGAGCTGATCTTGCGAAATAGATCATTCTTAAACAGCTTGCTGTGCTTTTTGTGACCTCATAAACTGCGTCTACCAGCTTTTTGGTGGCAACCTTAGGGTTGTAGAAAGTCTTCTTAACTCTATCTTTGACAAACTCATAATTCCCTCTTCTTGGGAAAGAGTTACCCATGGAGTCTTCAAACAAACCGGAACTTCCTGTTAGGATTAGCTTCTTTACTTTGCTGAGATTGTTTTTGGTATAGATCAATCCAATATGCCCACCAAGTGAGTTACCAATTATGTTAAAAGATTTTAATGATTTGAATTGAGCGAACTTGTCCACAAAGTTAGTCAGCCCTTTGAGATTGCATTGTTTCATTGGAGCCTCATAGATAGGGAGGACCGGAATTAATATTCTGTATCTTCCTTTAAAGGCTTTAATAACTGCATCCCAGTTACTTAGTGCGCCAAATAATCCGTGTAAAAGGACAAGATTTTCTCCTTGACCTTCATCGATATATTTAAAGCCACCTTCTTCTTTTACCTCGTAATTCATATACTAAATTTAAAAGCGCTGCCAAATTAGTTACAAAGAATAAGATAATCAATTAATGAGTTTGTTCAATCTGCTCCAATTCTCGAGTAAAGTTAAACCTTGCTCGGTTAAAATGGACTCCGGATGGAACTGAAACCCATAAATTGGCAAGAATTTATGACGAATTGCCATGATTTCCTTACTATTATCAAACGAAATTGGGAGAATTTGGTTCCCCAAATCACTCAAAATCAGAGAGTGGTATCTAACCACCTTTAAAGATTTGGGTATTCCTGCAAAAATCGGGTCATCGCTCAAGTGAATTGTACTTACTTTTCCGTGCATTGGATTTTTTGCTTTTGTTACTTTCCCTCCGAAATAATGCCCAAGTGCCTGCTGACCAAGGCATATCCCTAGTATTGGATATTTGGGACTAAATGCTTCAATTATTGATAATAAGTTTCCTGAGCTTTCTGGTGTACCAGGCCCCGGAGACAGTACAATAGCTTTGAACGGAATAGTTTTTAATTCATCGACTTCAATTGTATTTCTTTTGACCAGGCACTCTAATCCAAGTTGTTCGAAATAGTCGACAAGGTTAAGCGTGAATGAGTCATAATTGTCTATAATCAGAAGCATGCTAACCCTGTACTGAATTTGAAATCGAAGTTGCCAGTTCTGTGTCAAGAGGGAAGATGGAGGCGACCGTGTCTATTATGAATGGCCCATAGCTCAATAATTTGGGATAGATAAGGGACCCCTCTGTCATATTATCCGGAATTTGAACCCCAGCCTTTTCAGATAACCATAGTAAAATACTAAGTGCAAAGGCCCATTTTAACAATCCGAAAATCACCCCACCTGCTCGGTCTGCGAAACCCATCATTGTCACTTTAACTATTCTTTTTACCACCTTACCCAGAGAAATTACTCCGAACAGAACAAGGCCAAAAATAAGTAGGAATGAGATATATGGGACAATCGACTCATCACTAATATGTGGCTTTAAAAGATCGATACCCCAGTCCATAAACATAAAACCAATGGTTATTCCGAGGATGAAAGCCAATATTGTAACCAATTCCATTACAAGGCCTTTTCTAAATCCTTGATAAGCTCCCCAAAGTAAAGGAATGAGGATAATGAAATCGATTAATGCCAAAGTATTATGAAAGAAGTGATTTTACTACTGTTGATATGGTTTTGCCATCAGCCTTGCCCGCAAGTTCTTTTGTAGCTACACCCATTACCTTACCCATATCTGATGGGCCTTGTGCACCCACGCTTGAAATTATTTTTTGAAGCTCCTCTTTCAGCTCCTCTTCACTCATTTGTTGAGGTAAGTATTTCTCGATAACTTTTACTTCCGTGAGTTCGATCTGAGCGAGGTCGTCTCTTCCTTGTTGCTGATATACTTCTGCTGAATCTTTTCTTTGTTTTGATGCTTTCATCAAAAGTGAGATTTCCTTTTCTTCCGAAATTCCCCCTTCAGACCCTTTTTCTGTTTCAGCTAATAAAATAGCAGATTTGATGCCTCGCAGAGCGCGTAACGTATCCTTGTCTTTTGCTAACATTGCAGTTTTGATGTCGGCTTCAATTTGATCTTTAAGGCTCATTTTGGTAAATGTTTTAGTGTACTTAGATTTGCCCGCAATTTACAATAAATTTGCCCACATGACCAGACTGAGTGTAAATATTAATAAAGTAGCCACTCTTCGAAATGCACGAGGTAGAAACAATCCGGATGTGGTAAAGGTGGCAATGGATTGTGAAAGATTTGGTGCGCAAGGCATTACTGTGCATCCACGACCGGATGAAAGACATATTACTACCAGGGATGTGTATGATTTAAAAAAAGTCGTGGCTACGGAGTTTAACATTGAGGGCTATCCTGATGAGCGATATTTACAATTGGTCTTAGATAATAAACCCACGCAGGCTACTCTGGTCCCCGATAAACCGGATGCGATAACTTCTGATCACGGTTGGGATACTGAGAAAGAAAGTGAGTTTTTGTCGAAAGTCATAGAGCAGCTAAAGCATCATGGTATTCGTGTATCTCTGTTTGTAGATCCTGATCCAACGATGGTTAGGGGCGCTGCTGAACTTGGTGCTGATCGAATCGAATTGTATACCGAGCCATATGCCTCTATATGTGAAATAGACCGAAGTGCAGCCATTAACCCGTATGTCGAAGCTGCGGAAGTTGCCCGGACACTTGGCCTTGAGATCAATGCGGGTCATGACTTAAGTCTGGATAATCTGAAATTTTTTAGGGAATCTATTCCTTATATTGAAGAGGTTTCTATAGGGCACGCACTAATTTGTGATGCTATGTATTATGGACTGGAAAATACTATTCAAATGTACTTAAGACAACTTAATGATGGAGCTTAATTTCAAAAGAATGGGAGAAGGACCTTCAGTCGTTATTCTCCATGGTCTGTTCGGAACATTAGATAACTGGTTTGGTGTAGGGAAACATCTTGCGCAAAAGTTTGATATCACTCTTGTAGATCAAAGGAACCATGGTTTGTCACCCCACTCTGATGATTGGAATTATGAGCTGATGGCAGATGATGTAAGGAAGCTAATAGAGTCAGAAGAGATCGAATCACCAGTTGTAATCGGCCACTCTATGGGAGGCAAAACGGCAATGGAGCTGGCTACGAGTGCAGATTTAGAATTATCTGGTTTGGTAGTGGTAGATATCGCTCCCAAGTACTATCCTCCGCACCATGGGACGATACTGGAGGCACTAAATTCGCTGCCATTGGATAGGATTCAATCTAGAACAGAGGCTGACGAAGAAATGAGCAAATTAATAGAAGACTTTGGAGTGCGACAGTTTCTTTTGAAGAACCTGAAACGAAATGATGACGGCTCGTATTCCTGGAAAATGAATCTTGCGGTAATTGAAAATAATATTGAGGTGGTAGGTCAGGCCTTGGATAAAGGAAGAGTTTTTGAAGGCGAAACGAAATTTATCAGAGGAGCGAATAGTGATTATATTCTCGATGAAGATGTGGACTTAATTCAGAATCACTTTCCTAAAGCTACTATCAGCTCAATAAAGAATGCGGGACACTGGGTTCATGCCGAGCAACCTAAAGACTTTATACTCACTCTGGAGAATTTTTTGGAGCGTGTCATCTAAAATTTTTTTAATACCGTCCTTGTTGTCCGATGACACCTCAGTAATGAGTCAATCGGTTATTGATGTGATCAAGAATACTGACGTATATCTGGTGGAGAATATACGTACGGCACGGAGGTACATTAGCTCCCTAAAAACAGGCCGGGTAATCGAAGAGTTAACATTTTATCAGGTTGACAAAAAAACAGGCATCGAAGAAGTATCGAATTTTTTTGCAGAAATCGGTGAAAAGGATGTAGGAGTCATCTCTGAGGCCGGCTGCCCGGGAATTGCAGACCCAGGAAACGTAGTGGTTCGTTATGGTAATCAAAACAATTTTCAGGTTGTTCCATTGGCAGGCCCATCATCAATATTTATGGCTCTAATGGCCTCGGGACTTAATGGTCAGAAGTTTACTTTCCATGGCTACCTGCCCATCGACAAGAAACCCAGGATCGCTCGAATAAAGGAACTGGAACAGAAGGCCAACAAAAGCGGGTACAGCCAAATTTTTATGGAAACACCTTATAGGAATAATCATCTTGTTTCCGATCTACTGTCACACCTTTCAGGAAATACCTTGCTATGTATAGCAAGTGATATCACAGCGACTTCGGAGTTTATCAGAACTCAATCTGTGAGTGTTTGGAAAAATCAGATTCCTGATCTGAATAAGAGGCCGACAATCTTTATTATTAATCGAGGTTAAAATATTTCCATATTATTAGAAATGGGCTAACTTTGGCAGCCGGAATTTAAAGCCATAAAAGTATGTCATATTTATTTACTTCAGAGTCTGTTTCTGAGGGTCATCCAGATAAAGTTTCAGATCAGATTTCAGACGCCATTCTTGATGCGTTGCTTGAACAAGATCCCAATTCTAGGGTAGCTTGTGAAACTTTGGTTACAACCGGGCAGGTTGTAGTTGCTGGTGAAATTACCACTAAGGCACACATCGAATATCAAGATGTTGTTAGGAGAACAATTAACAAAATAGGATATAATTCATCAGATTATAAATTTGATGCTGAGTCGTGTGGGGTGCTTATCTCACTTCATAGCCAATCCCCGGATATTGCTCAGGGGGTTGACGAAGGCACGGGTACTGATTTAGATCAGGGAGCCGGTGATCAGGGGATGATGTTTGGTTATGCAACCAAGGAAACACCTGAGTATATGCCAATGGCTCTTGCTTTTTCACATCGATTGGTAAAGGAATTAGCTAAGATTAGAAAAGAGGAGTCTGAACTGATGCCATACTTAAGACCTGATAGTAAATCTCAGGTCACTATAGAATATGACGATAATGATAATCCTGTAAGGGTTGATGCTATTGTCCTATCAACTCAACACGATGACTTCGCGGATGATGCAACTATGCTAGCCAAAATCGCGGAGGATGTTAAAAAACACTTGATCCCAAGAGTAATTCCATCAGAACTTTTGGATGAAAACACGAAGTACCACATCAACCCAACCGGAAAGTTTGTGATTGGTGGTCCTCATGGAGATGCAGGGTTAACCGGAAGAAAAATAATTGTTGATACATATGGAGGTAAAGGTGCTCATGGTGGCGGTGCATTCTCTGGTAAAGATCCTTCTAAAGTGGACCGTAGTGCTGCTTATGCTACAAGACATATAGCTAAGAACTTAGTTGCTGCTGGTGTAGCCGATGAGATTTTGGTTCAGGTGGCCTATGCCATCGGAGTATCAAAACCAGTTTCACTTACAGTTAATACTTATGGTAAGTCCAACGTGGAACTTTCAGATGGTCAAATAGCGAACAAAATCTTAGATATTTTTGATATGAGACCTAAAGCTATTGTAGAACGATTCAAACTTAAGAATCCTATTTTCGAAGAATCTGCTGCTTATGGTCATATGGGTAGGGAATCTTATTCTGATGGTGGTAAGGAGTACTTCACATGGGAGAAGCTTGATTATGTAGATAAGGTCAAAGAAGCATTTGGATTATAAATAAAAAGCCCTGAATCACTTCAGGGCTTTTCTTTTACCTTGCCAATTCCAATCGTTTTTCTTTAAATTTTTTCAACTGTCTTCGGAGTGCTTCAACAGCACTGTCTACAGCGGCTTCAAAGGATTTGGATTGTTCCTTCGCAAAGAGCGTTTGTCCGGGAACATTAATTTTTATCTCGACAATTTTATTATCGCGAACATCACTTTTTTCGATACTCATACTTACTTCTCCGTCAATGATCTTGTCATAAAAAGTATCCAGTTTGTCAGCCTTCTTCTGGATGAAATCGAGAAGTTTTTGATCTGCATCGAACTTGAGGGAACTCATTTGAAGCTTCATGGTCGTTGAGGTTTAATGGTTAATAAATAATTAAGCTTTAGGGTGCGCTTGTTTGAAAATAGATTTCAACTTATCAAGCGAATTGTGAGTATATACCTGGGTAGCAGCCAGGTTGGCATGCCCAAGTAGCTCTTTTATAGCATTGAGGTCAGCGCCTTTGTCAAGCAAGTGCGTGGCAAAAGAGTGACGCAAGGTATGAGGGCTTTTCTTTTCTACCGATGTTACCAATGGCAAGTATTTTTTCACAATCCTATAAATTAACATTGGATATGCAGGCTCTCCCGCATCAGTCGTTATCAACTTTTCAATGTTCTGTACACCAAAAGTACTCTTCTTTAGTTGTACGTAATTATTAACTTCAAGGATTAAACTTTTGTTCAAAGGAATAATTCTTTCTTTGTTTCCTTTCCCGAGTACTCTGACAGTCTGGCTGTTGAGGTTCAAATCTTTTTCCTCCATACCAATCAATTCTGACAGTCGGATACCAGTGCCGTACAATATTTCAAGAACTATTTTATCCCTCTGCCCAGAAAAAGTCTGTGGGTATTCTATTTGATCGAGGAGTTTGGTGAGGTTTTGCTCCTCTACAAATACGGGCAGTGATTTCTTAATTTTCGGGGCCTTGATTTTTAATGTGGGATCTTTTGTAATTGAACCTTTGCGCAGAAGAAATTTATAGAAAGATCTTAGGCTGGCAATTTTTCGGTTAATGGATTTGGATGTGAGCCCGGTATCTACAAGACTTACAATCCACGACCTAATGATGCCAAAGTTAGCTGCTGCCAAATCAGCAATTTCATAGGTAGTCTTTAAGTAATCCTGAAATTGTAGTAGGTCAGTCTGGTAGGAGATAACAGTCTTTGGACTGTATCTTTTCTCGAATTCAATATATCTAAGGAAGGAGTCGATCATATATTGTACTATTGAGAAAAACCCAGTAGTACAATATACTTAAAAGTAGAGAGAATTAGAAATTAAATATTTCCCTCAAATTTTTCTCTCATCTTCTGGCGATACTTTGCCTTGATAATTTCATCTCTTCGAGAAACAGAAGGCTTTGTATAGAAAGTTCTTGCTCTAAGTTCTTTCAACACTCCGGTTCTTTCAAATTTCTTTTTGAACCTTTTAAGCGCCTTGTCTATTGACTCGTTCTCTTTTACGTTGATAATAATCATATCATTCATTTTTTGGGCTTGCAAATGTAGAAAACACTTTAATAAATCGCAAAATAGTATCGGTTTTTATTGCTCAAGAATTGAACGCCCAATAACCATTTTTTGTATTTCCGATGTGCCCTCACCGATGGTGCAGAGTTTGGCATCTCTGTAGTACTTTTCAACCGGAAAGTCTTTGGTGTAACCGTACCCACCAAAAATCTGGACAGCATCATCAGCTACCCTCACTGCTGTTTCGGATGCATAGTACTTGGCCATAGCGGCTTCCCTGTTAATTTTCTTTCCTTGATTTTTAAGGTCTGCAGCCCTGAATATTAGTAATTTTGAAGCTTCAATTTTAGTTGCCATATCAGCCAATTTGAATGATATCGCCTGGAATTCACTTATTTTCTTCCCGAATTGTTCTCTCTCTTTAGAGTATTGAAGGGCATGCTCAAACGCACCCTCTGCAATGCCCAAGGCAAGGGAAGCAATTGAAATTCGGCCACCCTCCAGGAGCTTTAAAGCTTGAATAAATCCTTCGCCTTCTGATCCCAGCATATTTTCTTCCGGTATTCGACAGTTGTCAAAGACCATCTCTGCAGTTTCAGAAGCTCGCATGCCTAGTTTATTTTCTTTTTTACCATGTCCAAAGCCTGGCGTGCCCCGTTCCACTACGAAAGTGGTCATTCCCCGGCTGTCTCGGGGCTCACCCGTACGGGCAATGACAACAGCTACATCACCCGATATTCCATGAGTGATAAAATTTTTTGTGCCATTAATTACCCATTCATTGCCATCTTTTTTTGCAGTGGTTCGGAGGTTGCCAGCATCTGAGCCGGTATTTGCTTCGGTAAGACCCCAGGCACCTATCCATTCGCCTGAAGCCAGTTTAGGAAGCCATTTCTTTTTTTGTTCTTCGTTACCAAATTGCAGTATATGACCGGTACAAAGCGAATTGTGCGCTGCAACTGAGAGGCCGATGGAGCCGTCAATCTTGGATATTTCGGTAATAGCGGTTACATATTCAGTGTAGCTAAACCCTGATCCTCCATATTCTGTAGGTACGAGCACACCCATTAATCCAAGTTCGCCCAGTTTATGAAAAAGATCGACCGGGAATTCTTGTGATTCATCCCATTCCATTTGATTAGGAATTATTTCTTTTTTACCGAAATCACGGATCATGTCCGCAATCATTTTTTGGTTTTCGTTTATTTCTAAATTCATACAAGCTTTCGTTCTTCCTTGTTGATTACCAGACAAGAATAATAAGTGTCAGGCAATTTCCTAAAAGTTGGTATTTATACGGATTATAATCTATTTTTGATGCCTATTTAAGTATAAGTATAAGATATAATTTATTTTTTATGAAAGTTGCGGTTGTAGGAACAGGTTATGTTGGGTTAGTTACTGGAACATGCTTTGCAGAGACTGGTAATGATGTGACATGTATTGACATAGATGAGAATAAGGTTCAGAAACTAAAATCTGGTAAGGTAACTATTTACGAACCTGGTCTGGACGTGGTTTTTGATCGAAATATTCGACAGAACAGACTAAGCTTTACAACGGATTTAAAGGAAGGTATTAAAGGAGCTAAGGTGATTTTCTTAGCACTTCCTACACCTCCGGGAGAAGATGGTTCAGCTGATCTTCAATACGTTCTTGGAGTAGCAGATCAGTTAGGGCATATGCTTGAAGATTACGCAGTAATAGTTGATAAGAGTACAGTACCAGTAGGCACCGCAGACAAGGTAACAGCTGCGATTGCTGCGAATGCCAAAGTGGATTTTGATGTGGTTTCAAATCCGGAGTTTTTAAGAGAAGGGGTGGCCCTTGAGGATTTTATGAAGCCAGATCGGGTTGTGATCGGAACAAACTCCGACAGAGCACAAAAAATAATGGAGCAACTGTATCAGCCATTTGTTCGTCAGGGGAACCCAATAATATTTATGGATGTGCGGTCGGCAGAGTTGACCAAATACGCAGCTAACTCGTTTTTGGCTACAAAGATTACTTTCATGAATGAGATCGCCAATTTGTGTGAGAAAGTCGGGGCGGATGTGGATAAAGTAAGAATTGGTATAGGTACGGATCAGAGAATTGGAAAGAGGTTCCTTTTTGCCGGAATTGGATATGGGGGGAGTTGTTTTCCGAAAGATGTACAAGCTTTGGTCAAAACTTCACAGGAAAACGATTATGACTTTCAAATATTGAATTCGGTATTAGAAGTGAACAATGACCAGAAAGTCGTATTGTTTCCCAAAATACTTGATTACTTCGGAGGGAGTTTGGCAGGAAAGAAAATCGCACTTTGGGGCTTGGCCTTCAAACCAAATACCGATGATATCCGAGAAGCACCATCTTTATATATGATAGATAAGTTACTTGCGGCCGGAGCTGAAATCAGTGCTTTTGATCCCGAAGCAATGGAAAACGTAAAAACTTTATTAGGAGATAAGATTGAATACGCTGATAGCGCATATGACGCTACGGAAGGTGCAGATGCTCTTTTAATCGTCACAGAGTGGTCCGTGTTCAGAGCCCCTGATTTTGATAAAATTTCAGCAGGGCTTAAAAATAAAGCAATATTTGATGGAAGGAATTTGTTCGATCCTGCGGAGTTAGAAGCACTAGGATTTCACTATGAGTCTGTCGGACGAAGAAAAGTAAGCAATAATCAACATGCCTAAGAAAAGAGTTTTAGTTACCGGAGGTGCGGGTTTTCTAGGGTCGCATTTGTGTGATAAGTTCATTGAGAACGATTATCATGTGGTTGCGATGGACAATCTTATTACCGGGGATTTGAAGAATATAGAACATTTATTCAAACTGGAGAACTTTGAGTTTTATCATCATGATGTTTCGAAATTTGTTCATGTCGCAGGTGATCTTGATTACATTCTCCACTTTGCCTCACCAGCAAGCCCCATTGATTATTTAAAAATCCCTATCCAAACCCTAAAGGTTGGTTCATTAGGAACTCATAACTTGTTAGGTCTTGCCAGGGCAAAAGGAGCTCGCATACTTGTGGCTTCAACGTCTGAAATTTATGGTGACCCATTAGTACACCCTCAGACAGAAGATTATTGGGGTAATGTAAATCCGATCGGTCCAAGGGGGGTATACGATGAAGCTAAGCGTTTTCAGGAAACAATTACAATGGCCTATAACCGCTTTCATAACGTAGAAACTCGCATTGTCAGGATATTCAATACCTATGGTCCAAGAATGAGATTGAATGATGGCAGGGCACTCCCAACATTTATAGGTCAGGCTTTGAATGGCGAAGATTTAACTGTTTTCGGAGACGGATCTCAAACAAGGTCATTCTGTTATGTTGATGATTTAATTGATGGCATCTATAAGTTGTTATTGAGTGATTATTCTGATCCTGTGAATATTGGTAATCCTGATGAGATCACAATTAAGGAATTTGCAGAAGAGGTAATCAAACTTACTGGCACAGATCAAAAAATCATTTATAAACCCCTTCCTGTAAATGATCCAATGCAGCGAAGACCTGATATAACAAGAGCGAAAAAGGTGTTGGGCTGGGAACCGAAATACTCCAGGTCAGAAGGTCTAAAGATTACTTACGAATATTTTAAAAATCTGCCTCAAAAGAATTTGACTCCACGTGAGTTTACTAGTAAATAGGCTAAGAGGACAAATTTGACATACTCCAAAAAAATACTGATAACTGGAGGAGCAGGTTTCATTGGCTCTCATGTCGTAAGGCATCTCGTCAATAAGTATCCCGACTATCAGATTATTAATTTGGATGCACTTACCTATGCTGGAAATCTGGAGAACTTGACTGATATCGAAGGTTCACCAAACTATGTGTTTGTAAAAGCTGATATTCGAAGTTTCGAAAGCATAATAAAGGTTTTCAAAGAGTATACTCCTGATGGGGTTATTCATCTGGCAGCCGAATCTCATGTCGATCGTTCCATTGAAAATCCAATGGAGTTTGTGGAAACTAACGTAATAGGAACTGTAAACTTATTGAATGCCGCAAAAACTCATTGGAAAGATTTTTCAGGAAAACTGTTTTATCACATTTCCACCGATGAAGTGTACGGTGAATTGGAAGATACTGGCTTATTTACAGAATCCACCCCATATGATCCACAGTCACCATATTCGGCATCAAAGGCATCATCCGATCATTTTGTCAGGGCTTACAATAATACTTATAAGCTCCCGGTGGTAATAAGTAATTGCTCCAATAACTATGGTCCGAATCAGTTTCCGGAAAAACTTATCCCCCTATTTATTAATAACATTGTTAACAATAAACCTTTGCCTGTGTATGGAAAGGGGGAGAATATCAGGGATTGGCTGTATGTGGAAGATCATGCAAAAGCGATTGACATTATTTTCCATAACGGAGAGGTAGGGGAAACTTACAATATCGGTGGATTGAACGAGTGGAAGAATATTGATCTCGTACGACTCCTTTGTAAGGTTATGGACCGAAAACTCAATAGAGATCAGGGTACTTCAGAGAAACTTATTACTTTCGTTGAAGATCGATCCGGTCACGATTATCGATATGCGATTGACGCTTCCAAAGTAGTTGAAAAATTGGGGTGGAAACCAAGTACAGACTTTCCTGAGGGATTAGAGAAGACGGTGGATTGGTATTTGAATAACAGTGAATGGATTCAGCGCATAACGTCAGGAGATTATAAAGAATATTACCAAAAGCTTTACGGCAACAGATCAACCATTGAATAGCATTAATAAGCATATAGATAGAATAAAACAGTCAAGGTTTCTAATAACAGGAGGAGCTGGTTTCATTGGTTCTAATATTGTTGATTTTCTTTTGGCCAATGATGCGCAATTGGTCAGAGTATTGGATAACCTTTCGACTGGGTTTGAGAAAAATATCTCCGAACATACCGGCAAACCAAATTTTGAATTTATCGAGGGTGATATAACCAATCCGGTTGATTGTGAAACAGCGTGCGAGGATATTGATATTGTACTGCATCAAGCTGCTCTTGGCTCCATACCTCGCAGTATAGATAACCCATTAGCTACGCACGAAAATAATGCGACCGGAACGCTGAATATTTTCAATGCATCGCGATTGAAAAAGGTCAAGCGGGTAGTATATGCTTCTTCTTCGTCCGTATACGGTGATTCGGTTGAGCTCCCAAAACAGGAAGGAAGAGAAGGCAGCCCAATTAGTCCTTATGCGGCATCTAAAGTGGTAGGAGAAAATTACGCTGCAGCTTTTTCCAGGGTATACGACTTCGAAAGTATAGGTCTTCGATACTTTAATGTGTTTGGTCCTAAGCAAAACAGTAAGGGGCCATATGCGGCAGTGATTCCGAATTTTATTGAGAAAATTTTGGCCTCTGAGGCTCCGGTTATTAACGGAGATGGAAAGCAGTCGAGAGACTTTACTTATATTGACAACGTGGTTCAAGCAAATATACTTGCTGCATTTACTGAAAATGAATCAGCTCTAAATGAAGTTTATAATATTGCTTATGGTGCCAAAACATCAATTAACGAATTGTGTGACACAATAATTCAAAAATCAGGAAGTCAGATCACAGCAGTACATGGCCCAGACCGCGCAGGAGACATCAAGGATAGCCTTGCGGATATTAGTCGGGCACAAAAATTACTGGGGTATACTCCGGAAGTAAGTATAGAGGATGGTCTCAACGGAACCATTGAATGGTATAAAAAAGAATTGGTATGAAAGGAATAATACTGGCAGGAGGTACAGGAAGCAGATTGCATCCACTTACTATTTCCGTAAGTAAGCAACTCATGCCGGTTTACGATAAACCGATGATCTATTATCCGCTATCGGTACTCATGATGGCAAATATATCCGAGGTTTTGATTATTACTACGCCTGAAGACTCAGGTGCCTTTCAAAAGCTTCTTGGGGATGGGTCGCAACTGGGATGCAAGTTTGAGTACGCAGTCCAGGAAGTTCCTAATGGACTTGCACAAGCGTTTATTATAGGTGAAGAATTTATCGGTGACGATAAAGTAGCACTCATACTCGGGGATAATATTTTTTACAGTAACGGTATCAGAACACTGTTACAGTCGTTTAATGACCCTGATGGGGGTGTGATTTTCGCCAATCATGTGAAAGACCCACAGCGATACGGTGTAGTTGAGTTTGATGAGTCGGGCAAGGCAATTTCTATTGAAGAAAAACCTGAAAAACCTAAATCAAATTATGCTGTGCCAGGGTTATATTTTTACGACAACGAAGTAATTGAAATTGCAAAAAACATCAAACCTAGCGCCCGAGGAGAGTATGAGATTACCGATGTCAACAGAGAATACCTGAGAAGAGGCAAGCTGCAAGTAGGTGTATTAAACCGAGGCACAGCATGGCTGGATACTGGTACATTCGAATCATTAACACAGGCTAGTCAATTCGTTCAAGTGATTGAGGCCCGACAGGGTTTGAAAATCGGCTGTATTGAAGAAGTCGCTTACCGAATGGGATACATCAGCAAAGATCAGCTCAATCGACTGGCTGAACCACTCATGAAAAGTGGGTATGGGGCATATCTCAAAACCATTGTTTAAATAAACCCAACCCCAATTCCAGCCATTATAATAAATGGAGCAGGTATCTTTGTAAACCTCAAAATCAAGAAGGTTAATACCACAATCCCCAGATTCAAACTGCTACGCGGAACATCATTTATATCGATGGTATAAACCAAAAGCGTTACAGCAGCGGCACTGATTAACCCAACACTAATGGCCGTGATACCGGCTAATGAGTTGCTGACTACGGGTAGTTTTTTTAGTTGGTCCCAAAAGTCAATAAGGAAAAAGATGAGTAGGGTACCGGGAAGGAATACTCCCAGAATACCAACTATACCACCAAGTATTGGCATTTCTGTTGCTGACATTGCGCCCAAGTAACCACAAAACGAAAACATAGGTCCGGGCATTGCTCTCACCATCGCATAACCATTCAGGAATTCGTCATTCGTCAAGAGTTTTTCTGTTTCTACAAACTCTCCTTGCAAGAAAGGAATGAGCACATCACCTCCACCAAAAATCATACTTCCGTTACGATAAAATTTGTCGAAGAGTCCCAGGAATTCATTTTGTACAAAAAAGGTAGAAATGGTAGAGCCAATGAGAATGGTCAGGAATATAATAAGGTAGGTCCATTTAATTTTAATTGGCTCCGTTTTGATGACCTCGGACTTCTTTTTTAATGTCGCTGTGATTACACCACCAATTATAAGCAACAATGGAAAGACCAGGGCAGTAAGAAATGACCGTTCTAGGATGATCAAAATAAGGACACTAGCGATCAGGGAGAAGAAAGCCAGAATCCATTGAATGCGTTCTCTCAACACCTTAGCTCCAATTTTATAGGCAGCGAAACATATGAAGCCAATCGCCATGGGCTTCACATACTTCATGAAATCTAAGCTGATTTGCTGTTCTTGCAAGTGTTGAAATCCGATAGCAATAGAGATCATACCTATTGCTGCCGGTAACAACCAGATCAACAAAGTAATAAAAGCTAGTGGTATGCCTCCGAGTTTATAACCCAGCGCTGTGATGGTTTGGGTTGATGTTGGTCCGGGGAGAATTTGGCAGAGAGCATTTAATTCTATCAATTCCTTTTCTGTCACATACTTCCTTTCGTCTACCATTCGCTGAAATAGCAGAGCTACGTGTGCTTGTGGCCCTCCGAAAGCAGAAAACGCCAGTATAAATACATCGGTAAGATATTTCCCTTTGGAGTGGCTCATGCTTTCAGTCCAATTTCCTTTAGTCTTTCATCAAGAAACTCCCCGGCTGTTAGGTCAGGATATTTTTTCGGGTTTGTTTCATCAATACATTGTGGTAAACAACTGAGGTCCATTTCTGGTTTTGGATGCATGAAGAACGGAATGGAATAACGGGAGCTTAGCATTTTTTCTGGGGATGGGTTCACGACTCTATGAATAGTTGAGGTAAGTTTATCATTAGTCAATCGTTCCAGCATATCTCCAACATTCACAATGATGTGATCGGGAAGGGCTGTCACCGGAATCCACTTTCCGTCCTTGCGCAATAACTCGAGTCCTTCGGCACTTGCACCCATGAGTAATGTGATGAGATTAATGTCTCCATGTGCTGCGGCCCTTACAGCTCCTTCTTCAACGTCTTCAATATTCTTAATAGGGTAATAATGGATAAGGCGAAGGATGCTATTACCATGCTGTACCTTTTCTTGAAAATAATCCTTTGGTAGTTCGAGGTACAACGCCAATGCTTCTAGTATGATAAGTCCAGTGTTTTCGAGTGTCCGGAAAGCTTCTGACGTTGTTTGTTTGAATTCCGGAACCTCATCTGGCCACACGTTTGCACCAAAATTTTCCTGGCCCACATGGTAAAACTCTTTTAGGTCACCTTGCTTGCTGTCTTTTGCGTGTTCTTTCTTTTTACTGACGTAACCTCTTTGTCCGTGAAGGTCTTCCCGCTCATATTTTTGTTTTACGGAGTCATTTAGTGAAAAGAAATTTTTAGATGCTGTATAGAGCTTTTCCTGTAGCTCATCGGTCAGTCCATGATTCTTTATCGCCACAAAACCAATTTGCGAGTAGGCTTCTCCCAGTTGTTGGCTGAATAACTTTTTTTCCTCCGCAGAGCCGTTAGTGAATGTTTTTAAGTCAAGTGAAGGGACATGATCGTATTCAGTTTTCATTCTTATTTTTTAGAGTTTACCAAAGGTGTCAACTTCAGGACAATTGTAGTTGGGAAGTTAAGTTTTTTTGAAAAAAGTTCATAAATTCGACAGTGAAGCCTCTTTTAAATTTAAACCAGAAAACAGGAATACTATGAAAAAATCAATCACCCGCGTCTTTATGTTGATGTCTCTAGTTGCATTTTACTCTTGCGGATCGTCAGACAACAATGAGCAGGAGCAACCCGAGGACGAACAGCAAATCAATGATTCAACCGCTATTGTGGAAGATGAGTCAGGAATTAAATTGACTCCATTGACCGGATCACCGGAATATGTAGATGCACAATTGACAGTTTCTTCTCCTTCATTTGATGAAAATGCATTAGTATTTACTGATGAAAACGGTGATGAAGTAGCCTATAAGTCAGAGGATCTTGTGATAGAATTCAACGTTGAAAATTACGAACTAGGTGTGCAGACAGAAGATGCTGAAGGAAAAGGATTGGCTAACTCTGGTAAAGGACAGCACATTCACGTTATCCTAAACAATGGCCCCTATAGCGCTGCTTATGAGCCAAAAAAAGAATTTAAAGGGGACGCAGCTTTGGAAGATGGTAATTACGTAATGTTGGCCTTCCTTTCACGAAGCTATCACGAAAGTGTAAAGGCCCCCGGAGCTGCTGTATTAAATACATTTAGTATAGGTGATGAAGTTGGAACATCTGAATTTGACGCCTACGGCTCACATCTGTTTTACAGCAGGCCAAAGGGTACATACACCGGAGATGATACAAAGAAAGTATTACTAGACTTCTACCTATGGAAAACTGAAATTTCCGAAGAAGGAAACTACGTTGAAGTAACCATTGGAGACTTTACTCAAAAGCTTACCGAATGGACACCTTATGTTATTGAGGGCTTGCCAATGGGAGAAAATACTATTAAGTTGGAACTTAAAGACAGAGACGGTAACCTGATAGAGGGACCATATAACTCTGTTGAACGAACTATAACTCTACAGGAAGAAGCTCCTCAAGAGTAATTTTTAAACCCAAATTACACACATCATGAAAAAAGTATTCTATAGTTTTTTGTCCCTAGCATTGGTGTTCTCGCTATACTCTTGTGGAGGAGGTGAGTCAGAAACAGAAGAAACCACAGAAGATTTAACAACAGAAGAAGTTGAAGAAACAACTGAGGAAGAGGCTGCCGAAGAGGTAGAAGAAGTTAATCCTTTTGAAGGTAAAACAGCAGTAGCCCTAAGAGATTCCTGGATTTCTGATAAGCCAGGAGGTAAGAAAGAAGGAGTGAAATGGTTGAAAAAGTTTGTGTTTGGAAACAAACTTCAGATGTTGGGTGACAGCGCCAAAATCGGAAACGGAACTTATTTTAAAGTGAAAACACCGGATGGAACGGAAGGTTGGTCAAGCACCTGGTCAATTGCTCCTGATGCGAAGGTTGCGGTTGTCGTAAAGGACGCTTCTATTTACAAAAGCCCTGATATTACTTCAGTTACTTCAGAAAAAGTTCCAATGGGTGAGATCGTTGTTGTGTTAAATAACGATATGGAAATTGGTTTCAATGAATTCTTCACTAAGGACAAAAAGTCTAAGGGGTGGATCAAGGCTGGAAGTGGCTTATCAGAATCAGATACTGACCTAGAGTTGGCAATTATGATTAGTAGTGCAGAAGCTCAAAAAGATCCAGAGAAGAAACTCGCAGTTTATTCTGAGATCGTTGATAATTCCAGCTACGCTGGCTCCGCTCTTTACAAAGGAGCAATTGAAAGAAAATCAGAACTAGAATCAGAGATTGCAAATGCAGTAACTGAAGAAGCAGAAGAAGAGACAGAAGAAGCACCAGAGGAGTAAAAATATTGTTTGCTCAGTATGAAGCCCGGCACATACGTGTTCGGGCTTTTTATTTGGTATTCTTAATAAATACTTTACCCAATCATTACAAAAGCATAATTCCCAAATAACCCCAACTTTACATTGCTCAGCTACCTTTGATAAACCAATGTTTAACAATCATTAAACATTTATCATTAGTCAACGAACAAAACAAAAAGAGCAGAATGCTATCTGCTTCCAAAAGTTACTCTGACCCCAATAATCTAACCCACCACCTGATTTCCCTTTATTTTTTGATTCTAAATTCCCCCTTAGAATCACTTTGTCTAAACGAATATCTACCTAATCTAAAAAGAGCTAGTAATGAAAAAGTACAAAAAAAGAAAAGTCGACCTCTTGGTCCTTTCTGATATACATTTGGGCACCTTTGGGTGTCGTGCAAAAGAACTTCTCAAATACCTGAAAACGGTCAACCCTGAGGTTGTAGTATTGAACGGAGACATCATTGATGCCTGGCAGTTTAACAAAAGATACTTCCCTAAGTCTCACATGAAGGTTATCAAGTATTTTACTTCACTGTTGGCAAAGGGGACCAAAGTGTATTATGTGACTGGTAACCATGATGAGATGCTAAGAAAGTTTGAAGGATTCAGACTAGGGAGTTTAGAGATTGTCAATAAGCTTGTGTTAGATCTTGATGGTCAAAAGGCCTGGATATTTCATGGTGATGTGTTTGACGTTACAATGAAAAGTTCCAAATGGCTGGCCAAACTCGGAGGCATCGGATATGACATTCTTATCATGCTCAATACTCTGGTCAACTGGTTCAGTCGGAAGCTTGGCCGGGGCCGTATTTCATTCTCCAAGAGAATAAAGAACAGTGTAAAAAGTGCGGTGAAACATATCAATAATTTTGAGGAGACCGCAGCAGACATTGCTATCGCCAACAATTACGATTATGTAGTATGCGGCCACATACATCAGCCTCAGATGAGACAGATTAAGAATAAAGAAGGGCAGAGTGTTACATACCTGAACTCCGGTGACTGGATAGAAAACTTGACAGCCCTCGAATATAGGAAAGGCCAATGGAAAATCTACGACTACTACCAGGATGAGTATGCTCAGAATATTGATCAAAAATATCATACGAAAGATGAAGAATTGAAAAAGGCGGGATATAAGAACAAGCAGCTCTTTAATGAGATGCTTCAGGAGTTTCAATTTGCTTCGGTTAATGTAAACGGAAGAAAACCATGAGAATTTTATATGCTATTCAAGGAACTGGTAACGGGCATTTAAGTCGAGCCAATGATATTATTCCTATACTACAAAAGATTGGAGACCTTGATATATTAGTAAGTGGTATTCAGGCTGATGTCAGCATACCTTATGATATTAAGTATAAGCTACGCGGGATGAGTTTCATTTTTGGTAAAAAAGGAGGTGTTGACCTTTGGGATACCTGGAAAAAGACAAACACCCGTCACCTCTGGAAAGAGATTCGGAAGTTGCCGATCAAAGATTACGACATTGTCATTAATGATTTTGAGCCGGTATCGGCCTGGGCTTGCAAACTTCGAAGAGTTCCATGCATCGGTTTGAGTCATCAGGCAGCGGTGTTAAATAAAAATGCACCCAGGCCCAAGAAATCTGATTGGTTGGGTAAGAATATTCTTAAGTACTATGCTCCTGTGAAACATAAATATGGTTTCCATTTCAAACAGTTTGACGAAAACATATTTACTCCCGTTATAAGGCAACAGGTCAGGGATCAGGAAATTAAAAACTTAGGTCATTATACCGTTTATCTTCCCTCTTATGGAGATAATAAACTAATCAAAAAGCTATCCCGATTTACAGATGTGAAATGGGAGGTTTTTTCCAAACACACAAAAGAAACTTACAACGAAGAAAATGTTTTTATTACTCCCATTAATAATGAAGCTTTTATCAAGAGTATGGCGACAAGCGAAGGGGTACTTTGTGGGGCGGGCTTTGAGACACCAGCTGAAGCACTTTTCCTGGGGAAAAAATTATTGGTAATACCAATGAAGTCACAGTACGAGCAACAATGTAATGCAGCAGCACTTAAGGATATGGGGGTGTCTGTGATGAAGAACCTTAAGGAAAAAAGAATGCACAAACTGGAAAGTTGGCTAAAAGAAGATGAGCATATTGAGGTCAATTACCCCAATAACACAGAGTTTATCATCCAAAGTATTATTGAGCGCCACTGGTATGGAAGGCAAAGTGGCGAATTAAGTTTAGATAATGCAATCGTATAAAAGGCCTACGTTTTATCACCGGGAAATTATTTTTTCATGAAGAAATACAAGAAGTACACTCGCCAGGAGTTTGGAGAAGACTTTGTTTGGGGTGTATCGACCGCATCTTATCAGGTAGAAGGGGCGCATAATGTTGATGGCAAAGGTCCCTCAATATGGGATGATTTTACCAGCAAGAGGAAAAAGATATACAAAGGGCATCATGGTAATATAGCTTGTGACTTTTACAACCGCTTCGAAAGTGACCTTGATCTGATGAAGTCAATGAATATTAAGAACTTCAGATTTTCACTTTCCTGGTCACGAATATTGCCCAATGGTACCGGACAAATAAACCCAAAAGGCATTGAGTACTATGATAGGTTAATTGATCAATGTCTTCATCGAGGGATTGAACCCTGGATTACTCTATATCATTGGGACCTACCATTAGCTTTAGAAAAACAAGGGGGTTGGACGAACAGAAATGTTATACAGTGGTTCACCGAATACGTTGATCTATGTACGCGAACCTTTGGTGACAGAGTGAAAAAGTGGATGGTCCTGAATGAGCCGATGGTATATGTTGGTGCGGGCTACTTCATGGGTGTTCACGCTCCCGGTAAGAAGGGACTGGGAAATTTTTTGTCAGCGATGCACCACAGCGTGATGTGTCAGGCAGAAGGGGGTCGAATAGTGAAATACAATGTCCCTGATTCTGAGGTAGGCACCACTTTTTCATGTTCGCATATAGAGGCCTACAGCGATCGAGAAAAAGATCAGAAAGCGGCTATGAGAATGGATGCACTATTGAACAGGTTGTGTCTGGAGCCACTTTTAGGTCTTGGATATCCTACGGATGACCTCAAAGTTTTCAGAAGATTTGAGAAGTATATGGTGAATGGTGACGAAAAAAACATGCAATTCGATTTTGACTTCATCGGCATTCAGAACTACACTCGTGAGATCGTCAGGCATTCTTATTTAGTTCCATTTTTGCGTTCGAAAATTATTGGAGCAGATAAACGGGGCGTAAAACATACCGTGATGAACTGGGAGGTATTTCCTGAATCGATTTATCACATATTGAAGAAGTTCAATTCTTACCCGGAAATAAAGAACATCTATGTTACAGAGAACGGGGCGGCCTTCCGGGACAAGTTTGTTGAAGGAAGTGTGCATGATAAACAAAGAACAAAATATCTTAAGAAGTACATCGGTCAGGTATTACGGGCCAAAGAAGAAGGGGTAAACGTGAAAGGCTACTTCGTTTGGACATTTACAGATAATTTTGAGTGGGCCGAAGGATACAAACCAAGGTTTGGCCTGGTGTATACCGATTTCAAAACCCAGGAAAGGATAGTAAAGTCATCCGGAGAGTGGTATGCTAAGTTTTTGAATGGAGAGGTCAAAAATTAGTTTGACGATTTTCTTCACTTGAATCGTATGGAAATCTGTTCACCCACTTTTAAAATCGACCTGTATGAAATTTTCAGTAAAACCTCTATTTTTTAGCAGATCAGTACTTCTTCAGCTGTAAAAGTAATATAGAAAAATATCGGAGCGAATTGAGGGCCCAATGTATTCAAGTTCTGAAATGGGGACACTCGATAATGAAGAACTACAGTAGAAAAAGAATGTGATTGGACTATGGAAAAAATACTGAAAGATCACAATATTGACTACATCCAAGTCGGGAAATTCTTATTGAAAGGTTAGACTAGTCTATGAAAATAGATTGCGTCAAAAGTAGTTTGAACGAGTAACGATTATTCCCTTCGATTATATTGATTAGAGTTCCTTTCAAAGGTCAGGGAGACACTGATCCGAGGAAAGCTTTTACTAGTCTACAATAAGTTTTTTGACGAAGCTACTTGCTTCAAGCCTGAATTCAACTAAATAAATTCCAGGAGATAAATTAGTCACATCAAATTGAGAAATATTTTCACCAGAGATAGCCTTGACAAGCACCCCAAGTTGGTTATACAGTAAAATCTCACTTATCTTCTGATCACTTGAGTTTGAAACAGTAACAGTTTTGTATGCGGGATTTGGAAATAGTGAAACCTGATCTTCTCCGACATTTGTTCCATCAACTGAAGTTACGGAGCAGGATGATAAATTATCCAAAGCTAGCCCCACACTTGTTGAGGTTCCTGTGTGCTTTATTTCAATTCGGATGAAAGGAGTGTTTTCAGTCTCTAGGTCAATTTCCCAAAATGAAGCTTTACCGTTATTATCAGAGTTACCATTTCCACTTATAACAACTGGTGTCCCCACAGGAGAATCAGTCAAAATTTCCGAATGAGCTGTAATTGTCCATTCTTCATTACCATCTACATCAATTAGGTCACCACTGGAGTACAAAGTATTTGCATCGTATACAATGTTCAATGTCTCAGGCGTGAAGTTTGGCGTTACAGAAAGGAATTTGCAACCAAGATTTTCACCATCAGCAGGCATATTGGCTACTGTACTTGTAGATACGCCACAGCCAGCTTCAGACCGATTAACTCCATTAAAGGCAGTACCATTCGCACCATTATTTGCTCCAACCGTAGCGATCACCGGATGATTATCATCAGAGACGGAACCCATATAGAATTTGACTCCGCACGATGTTCCGGAATATTGATCGTAAAGTTCAGTTCCTTCAGTAAATGAGCCATCCTCGAAGTCAATAGTTTGCGCTTGAAGTTTAAGAATGAACAACTGGAAGAAAACGAGAGCTGTAAAAGAGAGTTTGGCCATAGGGTAATTCGTTGATGATAAGCATATGCTAAAAGTATAAATTTAATAAAAACGGATATAATTAGCTAATAATTAGATAGTTTGCCCCTCAAAATCTTCTCCATCTTCTTTCCTTTGGCCAATTCATCCACCAGCTTGTCGAGGTATCTTACTTGTTGGGTCAAAGGATTTTCTATTTCCTCTACCCGATAACCACAAATCACTCCTGTAATCAAATGAGCGTGTGGGTTCAAAGAAGCTTGCTGAAAAAAGGTCTCGAATGTAATATTTGCATTGATAAGCTCTTGCACCTTTTTTTCATCATAGCCTGTTAGCCATTGAATAACCTGGTGTAACTCTTCGACCGTGCGGCCTTTTCTCTCAACTTTGGTTACATAGTGAGGGTACACTGAGGCAAATGTCATATTAGCTATGCGTTCGTCATGATGTGCTGTACTCTTCATGCTGCTCTATGATATGCGTTCAAGTTTTCCTTTACGTTTCACGATATTCTTGTAATCCCATTGAATTTTTCTCGACTTATTCAGCCAACGGGTCAATTTCGCTTCATCAATGTCACTAATACAATTGTAAAAGATGGAGGCGTCCTTGAATTTCTTTCCGATTACGTTAAGGTCTTCTTCTTCGAAATCTGCTCCACTCCAAAACATGAGACGAATGCCTTTCTTTTGCTTACTATAACCCACAATCGGATTTTCGTTCAAAAACCAGACAGGGTGTGCGTGCCAGATTTTGCTTTTGGCTTCGCCCAATACTTTATCAATGATAGCCGCAAGGGTTGAGCAAATTTCTTTGTCACTTTCAGGTTGCGCCAGATTATATGATTCTATGTCCTTAATATTAGTCATGACTGATTAGTAATAACAATATACACAGATAGGAGGAATTGCTTAAGCCCCGGAAACAGAACTTACCTTATCTTGCTCTTTTTTCATGCCTGATCCATTAATTAATGATAGCGAATCCTTAAACCCAAATAGCAATCCAAATGGTGTTGTGGACAGAATCATACAAATGTTTACAGCAAAGCCAGCTACGAAGGCAACAGCGCTATTAATTCCGTAAAATGAGAGGGCCAGTACAGTTGCAGCCTGAAAAACTCCAAGATAGCCGGGAGAAGAAGGGATGACAATCCCGAAATTTACCACTCCAATACAAGTGAGACCAGCCAACCAGTAATGACTTTCCGGTGCAAGGGCATAAATAAAAAGCACAAACATCAACCCCTCCAATATCCAGCTGATAGCTCCTAGAATCATAATAACCAAAAAATTCAGGTCTAGCTTGAGGAAGGAAAGTGTATCATGTGCATCTGTGATGATGCCTCCTATCTTTTTATTTTTTCTGGCAACAAGCTTTCCTAAACGGTGTCCAAATAAGCGTACCACAGCGAGGATGAATACCAAAGTTGCGGTGAAGATCGAAGCTCCTTTGATAAAGACGGTTACTTTTGAAGAGTACTCTGGTGTAAATTCAGACAAAGAAGTCGCAATAATGAGGATAGATAACATAGTAATTGCATCCAGTATTTTCTCAGCGACCAGGGAAGTCATAGTGTTTATACGAGGTGTTTTAGACTGAAATACAAAATGCTCTGATCGAATGAGTTCTCCAGCCCGGGCAGGTAGCAGATTATTGCCGGTGAAACCAACGAATATGCTTTTCACATAAGTCATAAATGATACCCCTTCTGGGGAGCCAAGTATTAATTTCCACCTGAGTCCACGAGCAAAAAAAGTCAAAAAGTAAAGAAGCCCGGCAATAAACGGGTATGCGATGTGTATGGAACCAAGATATCGGCCTATCAGCTCAAAGTCAATTTTGCGAAGAAGCCAGACAAAAGCACCGATAGTGATTAATATCCCCAGTATTCCTATCCAAAGGTTCTTATTGGTCTTCACTTCGCACAAGGACGGGAATCAATGTTACTCAGCTGTTAATTATATATGATTTATTAAATGGAAGGTATAAGAAGTAAGAACCAAGAGTTAAGAAATAAGACTTAGGACTTAAGATTTAAGAAATAAGATATAGGATTACGAGTATCTTAAATCTTATTGTCACAGAAAGACAACATCCTCAATGATTTTCTCTTCATGATTTTCATTCATCAAATCAATGAGTTTTGACTTTGCCATTACTAGTTCATGCTTAAGGGGCGCAGAAGTGAGTTTCAAATACAGCTTTTTATTCCTGACAAAGATTTGAGAGGTGCGTTTAGCTATTTGTGGACCCATAAGTTTTTCCCAATTGGCTACGATAGAGGTCTCGTTGAATTTGCCTCGGAGTTTATAGGCATCCAATAATGCCTCTATACCATCTTTCAGAGATGAAGTGTCCGCTTTTCGGGCTTGGTCTTTATACTTGGGCTTTCGGTTCAGAAGGCTAAATTTTAAGTGATAAAATATTAAATCCAAAAGTGCGTCTTTGGAAGGTAATCAAGTCAAATTAATATTTAAAATTTAGAGTTTAATATTTAAGATTTCTTTAGTCTCCCTTCTTCTATCTCAAAAATCTTAAAGTCCTTCGAAATATCACTCAGAAAAGCCTGAGTTCTTTCCGGGCGCGCATCAGTCACAAAGATCTGACTGTCTTTTCTTTTGGAAACCATTTCCACCAGATTCCTGATACGGTCATCATCAAGCTTATCAAAAATGTCATCAAGTAATAGTATAGGGGCAATTGATTTGACTTCATTGATGTATTCATGTTGTGCTAGCTTAAGTGCAATTACAAACGACTTTTGTTGCCCTTGTGAACCAAATTTTTTGAGTGGTTTGTCATTAAGAGTAAACTCATAATCATCTTTGTGGACCCCAACATTGGTCCTTTCAAGAATTATATCCCTGTCCAGGCTTCGGTAGTACAGTTCTTCGAAATTGTCAGCTGATACTTTGCTTACATACTTCAGTTTCGTTTCTTCCCGGTCACCGCTGAGTTGCTGATAGTTCTTATCACAAAAGTCTTTGAAGCGAATGGTAAGTTCTGCCCTTTTTTCTGAGATAAATTTGTTCAAAGGGATCAGCTTTTTGTCATAAGTTTCCAGAAGCACCGAATCTGTTTTACCCGCTTCCTTGAATTGTTTGAGTAGACTGTTTCTTTGTTTTAGCAGGTGGTTGTATTGAATGAGTTTGTCAAGATAATCATGGTCAGACTGGGACAGAATATTGTCAAAAAACTTTCTTCGCAGCTCACTGCCTTCTCTAATGAGGTCGGTATCATTGGGTGCAATGAGCACTACGGGAAACCTGCCAATATGCTGGCTCATTTTTTCGTACTCAACTTTATTTACACTAAGGTGCTTCTTTTTCGGTGGCTGTAACACCGATTTGATTTGAAATTTTTCACTATCAATGTAGAGGGTCGTGCTGGCTGAAAAGAATGGTTCGTTTTCAAAAATCAGTTGAGAGTCGATGTTATTAAATGCACTCTTGGTCAGACAAAGAAAATGGATTGCATCGAGCAGGTTTGTTTTACCCGAACCATTGATGCCAATAATGCAGTTGAGCCCTTTGGTGAATTCCAGGCGCAAATCCTGGTAATTCTTGAAGTTGATCAAACTGACATTTTCGAGGTACATTAATTTCTATATTGAATGATTTTATATTATGTTTGCAGACCGCAATAATCTAGGAGAATAGCATTATGGCAAGTGTAAAAGCAAAGTCTAAGACAAAAGTAGCTTCGAAGAGCAAGTTTTCAAAGGACACTTATATGTTCTGGTATGAGAATATGTACTTGCAAAGGAAGTTTGAAGAAAAGGCCGGACAATTATACGGTCAGCAAAAAATTAAAGGTTTCTGTCACTTATATATAGGACAGGAAGCCTGTTCATCCGGAGCTGTTTCGGCACTGAAGGAAGGAGACAAATATATTACGGCATATCGTGATCACGGTATTCCATTAGCACTTGGGTCGGACCCAAAAGCTATTATGGCAGAGCTTTTTGCCAAGTCTACCGGTAGCTCCAAAGGTAAGGGTGGCTCAATGCACATCTTTGATAAAGAAAAAGGATTTGTAGGAGGGCATGGTATTGTAGGAGCGCAGATTCCTGTGGGTGCCGGACTTGCCTTTGCCGAAAAATACAAGGGAACTGATAACGTTTGTATTTGCTACATGGGTGATGGAGCCGTAAGACAAGGTGCTTTTCATGAGACCTTGAATATGGCGATGACCTGGAAGATTCCTGTGATCTTTGTAATTGAGAACAATGGTTATGCAATGGGAACTTCTGTAGCGCGTACTTCTAACGTAACAGATCTTTACAAATTAGGTGAGGCATATGATATGCCATCAGAGCCGGTTGATGCGATGAAGGTTGAAGATGTTCATATATCGGTGGAAAAAGCAGCAGCGAGAGCAAGAAAAGGCGATGGTCCTACATTGCTTGAGTTCAGAACATATAGGTACAAAGGGCATAGTATGTCTGACCCTGCTAAGTATAGAACGAAAGAAGAGCTTCAGAATTATAAGCTTCAGGATCCTGTAGAACAAGTTAAGAAGACAATACTTGATAAAAAGTATGCGACACAGGCAGACCTTGATAAGATTGATGCAAAAGTGAAAAAGATAGTTGAGGAGAGTGTTAAGTTCGCTGAAGAATCACCTTTCCCTACTAAGGATGAAGTGTATAAGGATGTTTACTTTGAGGAAGACTATCCTTACACACATGATTAATGAATTTTTAGGAATCAGAAATGGCTAAGAAAGAAGAAAAACAGTCCGCAGTTGAGAATCCCGAAGCAATCGTAGAGGGGTACAACAAGTTCGAGCAGTGGGCTATAAAGAATAAAACTAAAATTGGGCTTGGTGTTGGGATATTGGTAATTGCAGTTGGTGCATTTATTTATTTCCAGATGCAGAGCACGGAATCTGCCAAGCAAAGTGAGCTGAAAATTTACACATCAGAGTACTATTTTGGAAAAGACTCGCTACAGTTGGCGCTTGAGGGAGATGGTGATAAAGTAATGGGCTTTCGCAGATTGGCAAAGCGATATGAAGGTACTCCTGCTGCCAACAGGGCTAATCTTTACATTGGCACGATTGAACTCAAGCAGGGGAACTACCAGGCAGCATTGAAAGCTTTGGAAAAATTTTCTTCGGATGACTATTTGTGGCAGGCACGTGCATATTCTCTGATGGGAGATTGTTACATGGAGTTGGAGCAATATGCCAAAGCTTCGGAGAAGTATATCGAAGCCTGTAACTATAAGCCGAATAAAGAATTTACACCGTTCTACCTGATGAAGTTAGCCGCTTCTTACGAGGCACAAGGTAAGTTTGCAGATGCCAAGGTAGAGTATGACAAGCTTCTTCAGGAATATCCAGGAACGCAGTTCAAGGATGAAGCTGAAAAGTACAGAGCGATTGCAGAAGGTAAATCCAAGAAAGGATAAGGTTTTAAAATATCAATGAAGCGAAGGGGAGGAGCCATGCTTCTTCCCTTTTTTTAATTATAAGAGTCAGATGGCAACCTCGTTAAAAAATTTAAGTAGTCACACAGTTAAAGAACAACTGGATTTGACGAAGTATAATTTTTCGATTATCGTGTCGGAGTGGAATGAAGCAGTCACAGAATCCCTGTATAGCGGAGCCATTGATACATTGATCAAACACGGTGCTGTAAAAGAAAACATCAGGCGTGTTGATGTTCCCGGAAGCTTTGAGCTAACGCTAGCTGCTCAAAAGGAGGCATCAAAAGAAGAAATTCATGCGGTTATATGCCTTGGGTGTGTAGTACAAGGTGAGACGCGCCACTTTGATTTTATTTGTAGTGCTGTAGCACATGGTATTACAGATGTTTCTCTCAAATATGATAAGCCTGTAATTTTTGGAGTACTTACTCCTGACACTCAACAGCAGGCCTTGGATAGAGCAGGAGGCAAGCATGGAAACAAAGGAGATGAAGCTGCAATTGCGGCCATAAAAATGTTAAACATATAATTTACTGAAAATGAAAATTCTCAAGTTCGGAGGTACATCAGTTGGTAAGCCGGAGCGTATGCATTCCGTAAAAGACCTTATCACCAGAGATGATGAACAGAAAATTGTTGTCCTTTCAGCGGTTTCAGGTACAACGAATAGCCTTGTGGAAATTGGTCAATGGTTATATGAAAAGAATAAACAGGCTGCTCTGCAAAAGATTGAAGAGCTTTATGAAAGCTATGACAAGTTTGTCAATGAACTTTACAGTAAGGATGAATTTAAGTCAAAAGGTAAGGAAATTATTGCCAATCATTTCGGATTGATTAAAGGGTTCATTGAGCAGAGTTTCACCGACCTTGAAGAGCGGATTTTATTAGCACAAGGAGAACTTATCTCCACCCAATTGTTTTATAATTACCTTCTTCAGGAAGGTGTCAATGCGGCATTTTTACCGGCTCTTGATTTCATGAAGATCAACCAAGATGATGAACCAGATTTGCCTTTCATTACATCGAGAATTAAGTCCGTGATTCGTGAGATTGGTGATCACCCAATCTACATTACCCAAGGTTATATTTGCCGAAACACAGCTGAAGAAATTGATAATCTGAAAAGAGGAGGCAGCGATTACACCGCATCCTTAATTGGAGCAGCAATTGATGCAAGCGAAGTCCAAATCTGGACCGATATTGATGGAATGCACAATAACGATCCAAGGATAGTAGAGAAAACTTTTCCGATCGCAGCTCTATCGTTTGATGAGGCAGCTGAGCTAGCCTATTTCGGAGCAAAAATATTACATCCGTTTACTGTTAGGCCTGCAAAAGATAAGGGGATACCGGTAAAACTTTTGAATACGATGGAGCCGGATGCGAAAGGAACCACTATATCTGATAAGACGGGTAATCAGGTCATTAAAGCGATTGCTGCGAAGGATAACATTACTGCAATCAAGATCAAATCAGGGCGAATGCTTCTGGCCTACGGTTTTCTTCGGAAAGTATTTGAAATCTTCGAGAAGTATAAGACACCTATCGACATGATTACAACATCGGAAGTCGCGGTTTCACTGACCATTGATAACGATGTTAATCTGAAATCAATCATTAAGGAGCTGGAGTCATTTGGGTTTGTTGAGGTTGACCACAACCAAACCATTGTCTGCATAGTGGGTCAATTCGTTTCAGAGCGGAAAGGAGCGGCAAAGCGGGTAATCGATGCTTTGGAAGATATACCCCTTCGAATGATCTCATACGGAGGAAGTAAAAATAACATTTCTATACTCACGAGCACAGAGCATAAAAATGCTGCTTTGAACGCATTAAATGAACATTTATTTGCCGAAGAGTTAGCATCGGTAAACTAAGGCTCAAGTTCATTCAACAACTCCCATACCAGTGAAGGTTCGTAACCTTTACGGATAGCATGAAGAGAAATTTTATGCTTTCGCTGGTATGGGTTTTTCTCTTTTAAACTTTTCTGTTTCTTTTCTAAAATGTGTCGTAGCGTTTTTATATACTCCTGATCCTCAATTTCGAGCAGGCCAGTATTTATATTGCGGGGTGAAATTCCTTTAAGCTTTAGTTCTTGTTCGATTTTAACTTTACCCCAATGTTTTATTCTAAATTTGCCACCTGCAAAAACCTTAGCAAAACGTTCTTCGTTTAAATAGTTTTCAAGAATCAGCTGACAAATCAATTCCTCTACCTCATCCGGAGTTGCTCCCAGCTTATACAGCTTGTCTCGGACTTCATTTTGTGACCGTTCCTGATATGCACAAAAATTTGCTGCTTTGAGGTAGAGAGGATTAACGCTATTATTGGCTGGTTTTTTAATGATGGTCAAATTGCTATATTTATAAACAGAAAATTACAAAGTTGCGCAATAAAAAAGCAATAGTACTCTTATTTACAGCCAATGCTGTCTCAGGAATCGCACAGGGAATGAGTATGATTGCTGTGCCACTTTATTTCAATAAGATCGTTGATCAACAACCCCTTTGGTTTTATAGTTTAGCATTGGTGTTCCTACTCGGCCTCTTCTGGAGATTGTATGCAGGAGCACTCGTTGATGGATTTCGAAGAAAGGATGTTTTTCTGGGTACTAACTTCTTTGCCGGGCTGATAGTTTTTGCCGTGGCGGCATTGGGTTTTGCCGTGGAAGGGGGTTATACCGAAGGGTTTATTTATGCCAACAAAAGTGAACAGTTGGGAGCCATGTTTGGCCATTACAACGCATCTGGCACTATGGATGGCTTTTTATACGATGTTCAAGAAGGGTTTTCCGGAAAGTTGGGTTTGATTTTTGGGCAGTTAGAGTCTGGTGCAATCAATAATGCGGATATTTATGCAGGAATTACAGGAGAGAATGGTATGGCCCTGGGGCCACAGTTGCCAACTGTTTTACCAATCCTAATATTTGCAACTACCCTGTTTGCTTACTTCATTCACTTTCCAAATTTGTACGCTTTCGTACAGGAGATAGAAGACCAGAAAAGCTACTCCAAACTTACGCGTCTCATCGAAATAATTGGTCAGGTCACTGCCATGGGAGCGGGTGCGGTTACGGCTATTTTGATGGGAGGGAAGCTCTTTGCCTGGGAGTTTGATCCGTGGCAAATACATCACGTTTTTCTGCTAAACGGAGTGACTTATGTTGTCTCATTCATCATTATTCTATTTATAAAATACGAAGTATCGGAGGACGAAAAACAAAAGGCACAAGCCGACCAGGCAGTTACTGTTGGTGAAAGTTTGAAGATTGGTTTGGCATATTTAAGAAAACACCCAATTGTATTCGTGTTTGGACTGTTGAGCTCTGCGATATTTATTAGTTATATGACCATGCTCTGGTCAATTATACAAACCTATGTGACCAATCACTTATATGTACCACATGCTGAGCAAACGATCAGTTTAGTAGAACTATATCTTGGACTTGGAGCCCTGCTATGTGCTCTGTTCATCAAATACTTGTTTGATGATATGTCGATACCAAAAGTGATTTTCATTCTCACGATTTTGATTTCTGCCTGCTTTTTTGCGCTGGCGTTTACACAAAATGTAGTTATCCTCTTTATCGTGACAGTGGTAATTGGTTTTACCAATGCTGGGTCCAGAATATACAGAGTACTTTATTTGTTTGGGGAAGTACCTAACCGGTTGATTGGTCGGGTTCAGAGTATTATTAATATTCCCCAGACATTGATACCTGTAGCTTTTCTTTTCATTTTTGGATCGAGCTATTTCGTTGAGGAAGGAAGGGTAATTTATTCCTTTTTAATTCTTGGAGCTTTCACGTTGATTAATGCTCTTTTGGTCCTTGTCATCTACAAAAAGGTTACTAAGAGCTAATTTTTTCCTGTTCTCCTCTGAGCTGAGAGAGTGCCAGGACGATGAATATCAGACTGAAGTTTAGTCCCAGTTGCGTTTCCAAAGTACCTTCAAACAAAAATGATATGCTTACAATTGCATAATGTATAGTCAGCATTGGTTCCCGGATGTAGTTTTTTTTGTGAAGAAGCGGGTAGTAAAAGGTGGCTAGAAAAATGAGTAGGCCTACAATACCAAATGCCGTTAGATAACGGATGTACTGATTATGCGGCATAATATGATTAAAAATTTGCCAGTAACGTGCGGTATACTCTTTTTTAACTTCTCTTTTTAAGTTACCGATCCCTGTTCCAAAAAGTGGTTTCTCTTTCCAAAGGTGATACCCAACTTTGTAGGAAAAGATGCGAGCACTCAACGGATAATAATTGGCACTGACTACCATGTCGGCTTTTTTAAAGTCGGTTAAGGTAACTTCTACTTTATTTCTAATCGTAGGGAAAATATAATAGGACCCCAATGTAACTCCTGCAAGCCCAACAATAACCAGCAATGAGTAGATGATTTTTTTACCTCGGATAATATAATAGAACACCAGGCAACCTATCAGTGCGTATAGAACGAAGAGTCCACTTCGTACAGAAGCCAGATGGAGGAATCCGACAAAGAAGAGCATAAGCGATAAATGGAGATATTTTTCCCATTTGCCAATTACGAAATACCCTTTACGAAATAAATAGAAACTTGAAAAAGCACCCATTGCCATCATAAGGCTAAAGCGAACGTGGTTTACAGGCACCGGAAAGGGTTTGGATCTACTCATGGCTTCGTTGACTGCTTCCATGTCCGAAAGATACATTAGGATTGAATTTATACCAGCGATAAAGAGTAGGATCGTATAGAAATATAGAGCACCTCTAAATTGACCTTTAGTTATTCCAGGCAATGCTGCGTAGCAGAAAGGTATAGCGAATATGGCACTTTTGACTTCGATATTTTTCCAGTACTCATCATAGTTTCCATAGTCCGTCTGAAAATAACTTAACAGGTGTACCAGAATGATGGCACTCAGAAAGGCAAATTCTCGTTTCCGTAAAAAAACCAAAAAGTTATGTATCAATCCACGACCAATAATCGCTTTTAGAATGAGATATGGCACACCTATCCAACCACCATATTTTTTAAATTCTGACTTCCAGTCCTTTTCAAAGTCAATCGCAGATACGAGAAACAGTCCTAATATTGCAATGCTTGGTAGTGCTCTGAAGAAGTTGGAAGTAAACAATCCAGCGAGTATCAATAGACTAAAAAAGAAGGTCAAATCTCTTTTTGTGATTTCGATATTGCGGTCTAAAATACCTGATTTTGTAGCCACCAGATTATCTATTGATGTTGCGCAAATATAACTAAATGTTATCCGCACGATAGATATAACGCTTAATTTCTTAATTTGGGCATAATGAATTTTTCACAGATACAGGAAATAGTATCAGGAGAAATGCTCTGCAAAGGGCAAAGTACTACGATTGCTGATTTAGCGATTGATAGCAGGAAAACATTCCAATACTCTTCAGCTTTGTACATTGCAATTAAGGGTGAGAGAAATAACGGACATGATTTTATTATTGAGCTATATAAAAAAGGAGTTCGGTCATTTATAGTCGAGGAGAACATTGATGTCACCCAGATTCAGGATTCCAATGTCCTGAAGGTAGAAAGTTCAATACAGGCTTTGCAACAAATTGCCAAAGCACACCGGCATCAACTCAGTTGCAAAATTATAGGGATTACGGGGAGCAATGGCAAGACAATTGTGAAGGAGTGGCTTAAGAATTTATTATCAGATTTTTCCCTGGTTGTCGCCTCTCCGGGAAGTTACAACTCGCAAGTAGGTGTTCCATTATCTATATGGAATATCAGGTCCCATCATAAATATGCTATTCTGGAAGCAGGAATTTCTCGGCCTGATGAAATGGAAAAACTTCAGGTTATGATTAATCCCGACATTGGTGTCTTTACTAATATTGGTGATGCTCATAGCAAAGGATTTAGTAGTAAGGAACAAAAGCTCCAGGAAAAGGCGGTTTTATTCAAGGATTGTAAGCAAATTGTTTGTGAGCATGACAGTGAAGGGTTTCATGGGTTATTGGAATTATATGGCCGTGAAAAGCTATTTACCTGGGGTACATCTGAAAAAGCTGATATTAGGCTTTCCCAAAAAGGTACTTACCTAACATTAGAATACGGAGAGAAAGAGTATGGAGTAGATCTTCCATTCAGCAACCAGAGCTCCGTGCAGAATCTATTACATTGTCTCAGCGTTTTGATTTTAGAAGGGTATGATGTCTCCGAGTGCAATGAGAAGGTGAAGCAATTGGTCACCCTTCCGATGCGTCTTCAGATCAAAAAGGGGATTAATGGTTGCGATATCATCGATGATACCTACAATTTTGATCTGGAAGGGTTAAGAAATTCATTAGACTTCCTCGATCAGAACCATAACCGCTCTAAGAAGACTGTCATCCTTTCCGAGCTTGAGGATACCGGTTTTACTTCATCTCAAATCAGCGAAGTCTTGAAGCAACAACTGGCAGGAAGAGATATTAGCCGGTTGCTATATATAGGGCAGAATGGAATTGATTTCAGTCAGATAAATATACCGAGTTTTGAGATTTACAAAAATGTTGATACCTATCTCAGTCAGTTCAATGAGGCTGATTATCATGATGAAACCATTTTAATTAAAGGGGCAAGGAAGGCACACCTTGAAAAGATCACTGGCAAACTTGAGGAACAAATTCATGGCACAAAGTTAGAGATTGACCTCGAGGCTCTCCTCAACAATTTTAATCAATATCGTGCACGACTGTCATCTGCTACAAAGTGGATGGTGATGGTAAAAGCATTCGCATATGGAAGTGGGAGTGCAGAGGTGGCTCGATTACTTGAATACAATCGGGTTGACTATCTGTCTGTGGCCTATACAGATGAAGGCGTAGAGCTTCGAAGACAAGGGATTGCTACACCAATTATGGTACTGAATGCGGATTCCAGTACATTTGATTCATTACTGCGATATAATCTTGAACCGGAAATATACTCTGTAGAGCAATTAGAAGATTTCGTTGCATACCTCAAATCTAAAGGAGCTAAATCTAATGTGCACATTAAGCTGGACACGGGAATGCATCGGTTGGGCTTTTCAAAGGATGAAGTAGAGGATTTGGCTGTGGGCCTAGAATCAGCGGGAGATTATATAATTGTAAAAACGGTGTTCTCGCATTTAGCAGCAGCAGATGATCCCAACGAAGATGAGTTCACGAAGGGGCAAATAGCCACTTTTATGAAAAATTGCAAGGTTCTAAACAACCATGGAATTAACGGCTTTGATCGCCACATTTTGAATTCGGCTGGTATCGCGAGATTTCCCGAAGCCCAGTTCGAAATGGTAAGATTAGGTATAGGATTATACGGAATTGGTATTGATGTTGAGTTTCAAAAGAGTCTGTCAACAGTGAACAGGTTATTCACTACGGTTTCTCAGGTTCGCAAAATTCCCAAAGGGGAAACAATTGGATACGGACGCAAAGGAGTGGCTAAAGAGAATATGAAGATAGCCACGATTGCCATTGGTTATGCCGATGGTTTCTCGAGAGCCTTTAGCAATGGAGAAGGAGAGGTGTACATAAAAGGAAAGCGAGTGCCGGTAATTGGAAATGTTTGTATGGACATGACTATGATAGATGTGACGGATATGGATGTTCACCCAGGTGATCAGGTTGAAATTTTTGGCGACCATATCACTATTCAGGAGCTGGCTGCTAAGATGAATACAATTCCCTATGAAATATTGACCAGTGTCAGCCAGAGAGTAAAACGAGTCTTTTTCTCAGCCTAGAACCTTTTATATTTTGCTTTTTCCCGACTTCGTAGTACCTTGCGTTGTTTAAAATCATTCTAAATAATCTGAGTTTTAATATCAAATTGAAGACTCTAGCTGATCTACTGCCGGGACAAAGAGGTGTTGTTGCTGAACTCACGGATCATGACCTTTCACTCAAGTTGATGGACATGGGTTGTATACCCGGAAGTGAAATTGAAATGTGCGGAAAAGCACCTTTTGGAGGTCCGGTAAATGTGTGTGTGTGTGGCTATAATTTATCTCTTCGCAAGGAAGAGGCAGCCTCAATTGTTCTGAAGTAGTATGGCTAAAACCCCCGAACTCAGAGTCGCACTAATTGGAAATCCTAATGCAGGAAAAACCTCCCTCTTCAATAATCTAACAGGACTTAATCAAAAAGTAGGAAATTTCCCTGGTGTCACCGTAGAGCGTAAAACGGGTTTATGTAAGCTTGATGATGGCACTATAGCTGAAATCATTGATTTACCTGGCACATACAGCATTAACCCGAAATCTCTGGATGAGCACGTTGTTTTTGAAGAGCTTGTCAACATAAAGGAGGAACTTGATCCGGATAAGATCATTGTTATCGTAGACGAAACGAATCTGAAACGAAATTTGCTACTTTTTACCCAGATCAAGGATTTGGGCGTGCCGGTAATATTGGCGCTGAACATGGTTGAGTTAGCCAGAAAAACCGGGATTAATGTAGATAGAAAAAAGATGGAGGCAGAGACCGGAGTTCCGGTTGTTGAGATTAATGCACGACTGGGAACGGGTCTTGAGGAGCTTAAAAGAATAATGGCAACCAAGCCGGTTACTACATTCCGGAGTATATATAAGCCCAGAAAATATTATCCGGATCTTATCCACGAGATAAAAGGATATCTTGAAATTACCAATAGCTACAAGGCCTATCAGATTGCCTTGCATGCCGATGAGGTATCCTACCTGACGGATAAGCAAAGAAGTAAAATCAAATCACTATGCGAGCAGTATGATTTTAATCCGGTTGCCGTTCAAACTGCTGAAACCATAGAGCGGTATCGATACATAGATCAGTTGCTTGATAAGTCCGTAGTTGGATCAAACGAAAATTTTCAGACGTCCAGTACCCGCGCAGATAAAATACTGACCCATAAGATATGGGGAATGGTTATTTTTCTCGGAATCTTATTCATCATATTCCAATCTGTATTTTCCTGGGCTATCTATCCCATGGAGTGGATTGATGCCGGCTTCGCTGAGCTGTCAACATTTGTTCATAGTTCCATGGGTGAGGGCGCTTTTGCAAAACTCCTTGCCGATGGCTTGATACCAGGCATTGCCGGGGTAGTCATTTTTGTGCCTCAGATTGCATTGCTGTTTGGTCTGATTGCCATATTGGAAGAATCGGGCTATATGGCTAGAGTGATGTATATCATGGACAAGTTGATGCACAAGCTCGGTATGAGCGGAAGGAGTGTAGTTCCATTAGTATCCGCGGTGGCATGTGCTGTGCCAGCTATAATGGCGACAAGGTCTATCGGGAATTGGAAGGAGAGGATGATTACTATTTTTGTCACTCCCCTAATGAGCTGTTCGGCTCGTCTTCCTGTATATATCATACTGATTTCCTTGGTTGTACCTAATAAAAGTGTCTGGGGTTTCTTTAGTCTCCAGGGCCTGGCTTTGATGGGTATGTATCTTCTTGGGTTTGTAGCGACCCTTTTGTCAGCTTTAGTGATGAAACTTATCCTGAAGAGTAAGGAGAGAAACTACTTTGTTCTTGAGTTGCCGGAGTACAGAACCCCTAGGTGGAGAAATGTAGGGAGAGACATTTGGCGCAAAACCAGAGAGTTTGTTTATGAAGCCGGAAAGGTAATCGTATTAATCTCTATTATTTTGTGGTATCTGGCTTCCCACGGACCCGGAGATAGTATCCAACAAGCTCGCATTGATACACTTGCGGAATATGGTTATGCTGATGGAGATACGGTAATATCAGAGGAAGTAAAGGCAATCATATCTTCAAGACAGCTGGAAGTATCTTATGCAGGACGGTTTGGAAAATTTATAGAGCCCGTTATAAAGCCTTTGGGATATGATTGGAAAATAGGGGTAGCATTGATCAGTTCATTTGCTGCTCGTGAAGTGTTTGTCGGGACCATGTCAACCTTGTACAGTATAGAATCATCAGGTGATGAAAGCTCCTTGATTAAGCGAATGAAGACCGAACTTAATCCCGAAACGGGAGAGGCAATGTTTACAGTACCAGTGGCCATGTCACTTTTGGTCTTTTATGCTTTCGCGATGCAGTGCATGAGCACATTTGCGGTGGTTTATCGGGAAACCAAAAGCCTTAAATGGCCGATGCTTCAACTGATTTATATGACTTTATTGGCTTATTTTTGTAGTTTTTTGACCTTTCAGCTGTTTTCGTAGGTGTTTTTTAAGAGCCTGATTTGTAAAATGGGGTGAGATTTTATATCTCAATTCAAGGCTGCTTTTCAATTTTTTTATTAATTTTAAAGGCTGTCCTGTTTACCTTTTATGATTACAGGATATTAAGGAACGAGGCTACCAACCTCGATTTACTTTACCAAAGTAAAACTTAGACAGATATTAATTTAACAATTGGACTGGCCCATGGCCATGTTTTATTGTTGTAACCTTACCAATTAGAGATATGCAGAAAGACAGACTCTTTGCTGTAGCGAAGCGCGTAATTTTCGCTCTCAGCCTTGCCGTGTTAACTATCCCAGAGGTAGTTGCTCAAAAAGACCTCGTAATTTCAGGAGGCAACTCAGTTTCAAGTTATGTGTGTGCCAATAGAAGGGCCTATGTATGGGGGAACAACCAGTCGGGCACCAATTATGGACTATTAGGCACCGGTGATATGGCCAGTAGCTTTATAGATACACCTACACTAGTAAATTTACCAGGAGGAATTGATGTACAACAGATTAACTCGGGATCCGGGTCTCACTTTGTTGTATTGGATTGTAATACCAGTGTTTGGTCGTGGGGGAATAATAGCTTTGGACAGACAGGAACTGGAGCCGCTTCTGGTTGTAACGGAGTACCTGTTACTACTCCTACTCAGGTTCTAGCTGGAGTCATGGCCGGAACCGCTTGGGATGATGGTACTGGACATCTTACTGGTGTTGACGTAGTTTATGCTGGTAATAATAATAGTTTTGCGATCTTGAATGATGGAAGATTAGTTTCATGGGGAGGTAATTCCAATGGATGTGCACCGCCTTATGATAACGCGAATGGGCAGTTGGGAGATGGATCAGGGACTTATTCGGATCAATATTCCCCTGTACTAGTTGTAGACGGATCAGGGACTCCATTGACTGGTGTTATACAAGTATTCGCTGGTGACAATGTGGCATATGCACTAGTAGATACGGATGGAGATGGTATTGGAACAGTATACTCTTGGGGAAATGGACTCAACGGGACACTAGGCAGAAATGCGGCAGGAACTGGTAATCCAAATAATGGCACCGCAATAGTTGACGATCGAGCCCGACCCGTCTATTACGGTGATCAAACAATAATGGATAATATTACAGCTATATCATCCGGTGACGTATTTGGTATGGCCCTTGATGTAGATGGATATGTGTGGACCTGGGGTAACGGAGGCTGGAATAGTGCAACAGGTCATAATGATCAAATGAGCGACTCGGAGCCAGGTAGAGTTATTGCTGGTAGCACAGTGGGTGCAAGTAATGATGGAACATATTTGTTGGCTTCAGCAATTGGAGGAGGCCAAGGCTACGGGATGGCAGTGACAATTGATGGTAAACCGGTTTCATGGGGAGGAAATTCTTGTGCGGATGGAGGTTTGCGTGGAGATGGTACAACAGGTCCTCCTGCTTTTGGAGCAGGTCCCAGCTACATTACTTACGGTGGCGGTTTGGTACACGATAATGTTACATTGATAAATAGAGGAGATCACTGGGGATTCTATGGAACCGCGGACAATGATTTCTATGCTTGGGGCTGTAACCAATTTGGACAGTTAGGAATCGGAGGAACAACTGATCAATTAGAGGCAACACAAATTAGCCCACCAACAGGATGTACCTTCAGGGATCCTGCGCCATTCGTAAATCTAACACCTGGAAATACCAGCGTGTGTAGTAATACATGGGCCGGTACTATGCTGGATGCTGGATTTACAGCACCTGCTGGCCTTGAAAGCGTTTATGAAATTAGATGGTATGAGGACGGAGTGTTGCAAACAACAACTGATGCCTCTACAACAACATTCCTGGCAACCAATGTAGCAACGTATACCGTTGAAATTGAATATATCGGTACCAACGCAGGTTGTCAGACATATGATATTGAAACGGAGTCCATGACTTTCATTGAGCCAGCTGCTCCGTTTTCTGACCCCGGAACAAATGAATACTGTGGAACAACTGTGACAACCGCAAATGTTACCGGTACGGGTACATTCGAGTGGTACGCAGCTTCCACGGGTGGATCACTACTAGCTACTAGCACCAATGGAGGAAATATAGATACGCCTATTCCATTGGCTTCTTTGAATCAATTAAGCCCAACTCAATACGAAGTTTGGGTTGAGGATGTTTCTTCTTTTACAACTTCTGTTGGTCCAACAACTACTCAAAGTGGATGGGGGCGTGATGGAGCAAATGCTGTTTCGCAGAATTCATGGATAGAATTTACTACTACTCAAGCAATGACGATTGACTTCGTTGACGTATATGCATATAATGCATGGAACGGTAGTTTCACCATTGATGTAGAGCTTCAGGATAATACAGGGGCATTTATAGATGGTGTAACCACTGCTCCTTTAACGGGAACGACAAATACAACTCAGCACACTGTGGCTCTAGGGTTAAGCGTGCCAGGTGCAGGAACCTATCGACTAGCATATGTTGGTGGTGCAGGGCAACTACACTATGACGGTAATTCACATAATACAGGAAACTGGCCATATGCTGATCCTTTTGGAGTAATCAATTTGACTAACAACTATGATGGAGGTTCAATAAAAAATGACAACTATAGTTACTTCTATAACTGGCAGGTAACAACAGGTACAGTTTATCCTTGCGGTAGACTTCAGGTTCTTTTGAACGAAAATTGCCCTCCTTGTGCTCCTCCGACTGCCCTTTCAGTAGATCAAGCAGATCCGACAGAGCTTTGTGATGGGGATAACCAAACACTTTCAGGAACTTACACTTTAGCTACTCCAACTGATCAGTACTACTATACTTGGTTGCAAGATGGAGCTGTTGTATCCGGGCCAAGCACAACCTATTCCGATTATACTATTACAGGAGCCGGAGCAGCGGATGCAGGTACGTATACATTAAGGATAGAGGACGGAAATAATTCAAATGCCGCATGTTATTTAGAGGATGCAATTGATGTCGATGTATTTGATTATCCGGATGTATCAGTGACAGATCCTGCCGATGAGTGTACTCCTAACACGGTAAGTATCACGGGTTCTTGGACAGATGCTAATGCTACCGGAGGTACTGTGTCCTATCATACAGGTTTACCTCTAGATGGAACAACCCAGGTTCCTACACCGGGGGCAATAACTACTAGTGGACCATACTATGTGCTTATAGACAATAATAACTGCCGGGATTCAGCAGTAGTAAATGTAACTATTAACACAACCCCAGATCTTAATGTTACCGATCCGGCAGACGAGTGCGAGCCTAATACGGTAGACATTACAGGAACCTGGACGGATAACAATGGAACTACACCTACTGTGACTTATCATAGTGCAACTCCACCAACAGTTGCCAATGAGGTTCCAGATGAAACAGCAATTAATATGTCGGGAACATACTATCTATTAGCGGATAACGCAGGTTGTACCGATGAAGCTTCGATTACTGTAACCATTGACCCGGCCACTTCCATTACCACCAACCCAAGTAGCCAAACGGTTTGTGATGGTGATAATGTTACTTTCACTGTTGCGGCAACGGGATCAGGAACTTTAACCTACCAGTGGTATAAAGATGCGGCATTATTGACCGGAGAAACAGCATCAACCTTATCATTGACTGCAGTAACTTCTACGGATGCTGGAAATTACTCAGTTGAGGTGACTGGAGCTTGCGGAACTGTTACAAGTTCAACAGCAACATTAACGGTTAATGATCCTACCGTAATTACGACCCAGCCTACGGACTTCTCTACTTGTGCAGGAAGTAATGCCAGCTTCAGCGTTGTTGCTACTGGAACAGGAACATTAACCTATCAATGGTATAAGGATGGTGTTATCATGGGTGGGGAAACCGGATCTACTTTGTCGTTAACAGCCGTTTCAGCAGCAGATGAAGCTGACTACAGTGTAGAAGTGACTGGTACTTGTGGTACAGTAACTAGTGTAGATGCTGCATTAACCATTACTGCCAATGAATCACCAACGGTATCATTGACAACAGGTGATCCAACCACGCTTTGTGAGGGAGGAACCGTATCATTCACGGCCAATCCATCAGGAGGAACACCTGATATGTATACCTTCTATGATGCTAGTGGTCCTACAGTATTACAAGGTCCTAGCGCAACAGCCACTTATACTACGGCAGCTCTTACAGCTGATATGGATGTGTATGTTGAAATGACCTGGACATCGCTATGTCCTGCCGCTGGGGCACCAAACCCAGCAGTGTCGAATACTATTAGCCTTACGGTAGATCCATTACCGGATGCTGCGAATATTGTTGAGACAGACTTTAATACCTGTACCAACGCAGCAAGTTTGACTAATGATCCTGTTACGACTGGAAATATCAACTGGTCAGCGCCATCTGGTTCCGTAGCACCAACAAGTGCTACAACAGCGGATGTAACGGGTCTTCCTGTTGGAGCAACTACTATAACATTAACGGTGAGCTCACCGTTGGGCCTTTGTCCGGATAATACGGATGATGTAACTATAACAGTATTAGGTACGCTTACAGCACCGGATGCCGGTGAAAATGATACAATCTGTGAGACAGATGCAGATCCTCTATTAGTTGGTAATGCTCCTGGTGGTGGTGAGACCGGAACATGGGGTGCCATCGCTCCTGCAAGTATTACACCTGCAGGTCAAACAAGTAACTTACAATTAGGTGAGAACATATTCTACTATACAATGGACAATGGTAGTTGTGATGCCAGCGATACCGTAAGAGTCATCGTGGATGAGACACCAGGTAACATTGGTTTTACTGCGGATCCGATCACCACTTGTGACGTCAATGTACAGCTCACTGCTCAAGTACCGTCACCGGGAACAGGAACATGGTCGAATATCAGTGGCCCTGGTTCTCCGACTATTTCTGCGGCAGACTTAAACAACCCTACGGGTGTCATCAGTAATCTTGATGATGGGATAACGACTGTTGACTGGACGGTAACAAATGGTCAATGTGCTGCAGCACCTATAACTTTGACTATCGATAAGCAAGGTAGCACTACATCTGCTACTATCACATTGGATGGTGGTGCATTCACTAATCAGGACGTAACCTTCACCAGTCAAGATCTTTGTATTTCGGATGCTTATACCGTCACGGGAAGCTCTCCAAATGCTGGAGCTGGTGAAACTGCGAGTTGGACAATTGTATCTGGTACGAGTGTATCGATAAATCAAAATTCAACGGAGACACAAACGTTGACCTTGAACAGTTCAGGAGCTACTGTTTTACAGTGGAGTATTAATAGTACGGTACCAGGTTGTTCGGCCAATACAGGAACAGTTACCTTGGATGTTGATGATGCTCCTAGCGCCATTACGCCAGCATTGACGGACTTTACGGTTTGTGGTTCTTCAGGTACTATGGTTCCTTCCGGAGCTACAACACCAGCGACTGGAACAGGAACTTGGACGATCGGCTCAGGTACAATTTCAGGCTTTCCTTCAACGAATGCATCTCAAAGCTTTACAGGCTTAACTGGAAGTGCAACTATGGTTTGGACGGTATCAACCGGAGGTGTTTGTCCTGACGTTAGCGATGATGTTATTGTTACGGCAACAACACCAGAAGATCCGGCTGTTACTCTGACAGCGTCAGATGATCCAGCTTGTTTCGGCCAGACTAATGTTACTTTCTCGGCCGCTGCAACTGATGTAACATCTCCGACTTTTGACTTCTATGTGGGTGGTGTGCTTCAACAGAGTAGTACACTTTCGACATATTCGAGCAGTACAATCCTGGATGGACAAACAGTTGAAGTAATTGTAACGACAAATAGTACCTGCTATAATACTCAAACTGCAAGTGATCAAACATCTATTACTGTAGAGTTTGAACCAAGTCCGGTAATCGGAGATCCTGATTTCTCAATTTGTGAGGGGACAGCAACAAGTCTGACAGTGTTTACAAGTGGAGGTAATGTTCAGTGGTATCAATATACACCTGGTTCTGGTACAATCCCTACAGTAAATTCTACTACGTATCCGATTCTTGGTTTATCGCAAACAACTACATTCTTTGCCATTGAGGATAACGGTGTATGCCCGGCAGTAACTTCTGATTCGGTTACAATCAATGTAGACGAAATGCCTGTAGTCACGATTGGAGGTCCATATACTTTGTTTGAAGATGAAACGGTTATTCTAGATGGATTTGTTAGTGTAGGATCAGCTACCTGGACAGGTACTACTAATCTGGATGATCCTACTAGCACCGATCCACTGTACTCACCAGTTGAGGCAGAAGCCGGTTTGAATACGTTTACTTTAACAGCTGTTAACGGAAATTGTACGAACTCTGCTGATGTCGATGTATTGGTTCTATTACCTATTACAATTCCTAACGTGTTCACTCCTAACGGTGACGGTGATCATGATGACTTCTATATCAAGGGGCTTGAGAGCTATGCCGGTGCAACTATTGAGATATTCAATAGATGGGGAACACCAGTATACAAAGACACAGGTGATATTATTCCGTGGGATGGTATGAGAAATGGAGAAGCAATGCCTGTAGCGACTTACTACTATATCCTTGATTTGGGTATAGCCAATGACGAGTCAGATCGTTATACAGGTAGCGTAACGATAGTAAGATAATATTGAGTTGTTGATCGTATAAAAAAGCTGTCGGCCGCAAGGTTGACAGCTTTTTTCTTTAATACCGTTCAAGCGAGTTATCAATCTCGATAGCCCAGTTATCAATACCACCTTCAAGACTCCAGCAATCGCTAAATCCATATTCGGAACGGAGTAGTTCTACTGCTTTTTTACTTCTGTGTCCGTGATGACAATAGATAACTATTTTTTGGTTTCTGGGAAGAGTTGAAATATTATCTGGTAAGGAATCAAGAGGAATATTGATGGCATCGAGGTGACAAATTTCATATTCATGAGGCTCTCTCACATCAAGTAGAAATGGTTGTTGATTGCTCATCATTTCTTCATTCAGTTCGTCTACTGAAATTTCGAATTCACCAGCCTGCTCTGTTAATCCGCAAAAATGATCGTAATCAATTAACTCAGTTACTTCAGCATGCGAGGTTCTTGAAAATCGTAGTTTACTGAAGTTCATACTCAGGCAGTCGAATGTTAGTAGTTTGCCGGAAAGTATATCACCAAGCTCGCAGATGACTTTGATTGTTTCGGCTGCCATGATCGTACCGGTGATTCCAGGTAAAATTCCCATTACACCTATCTGGCTGCATGAGGGAACTGAGTTTGGTTCCGGGGGCTCAGGAAACAGACATCGATAAGTGGGTCCGTTTTTATAATTAAATACAGACACCTGACCTTCAAATTTGAATATCGAACCATGTACCAAAGGCTTGTCTAATAGCACCGAAAGGTCATTGGTCAAATATCGTGTTTGAAAATTATCTGACCCGTCAACAATTATATCGTAGTCCTTCGCAAGATTGAGTGCATTTCTCGCGGTGATTTTTTCTACTATCGGGACCAAGTGAATATATGGATTCTGGGCCTTCAGTTTTTGAGCTGCTACTTCAGCTTTGTTCCTTCCAATATCATTGTGACTATATAGCACCTGCCTTTGAAGATTACTTTCATCAACCTTATCGAAGTCCAGGATTCCTATCGTACCCACTCCAGCTGCTGCCAAATATTCAAGAACAGGGCAGCCAAGTCCACCGGCACCTATGACAAGCACTTTTGCTTCCTTCAACCTACTCTGACCTTCGGGGCCGACTTCCGGTAGGATTAAGTGGCGGTTGTAGCGGATTTTTTCGTTAGTGGTAAGAGAGGTCAATTTCTTTTTATTATTGAATTGTTGAATTGTTGAATTGTTGAATTGTTGAATTGTTGAATTTATTCTTCTTAAAAGCTCAGTTTTTCGTTCGTGAACTTTATTAAAGAATTAATTGATTTCGGAAGAACTTCAATTTGCTCGTTTAAAGCAGAGAATTCTTGTTCTGTGATTAAATTTCTGTGTTTGCATTTCTTTAGCCAATCCTCCGTTTCCTTTAGTGAGGCCATGGCAATCTTATAGAATCTTATCTTGTCCTTTTTTCCATATCTGCCAAAGCCCTCTGCTATGTTTGCAGATACTGAATCTGCCGACCTCACCATTTGCTTACCAACTGTATCTTTAGCGAAGAAGTCCCATTTTATAGCAATGTCCCAGATATTATTTGAAAGCTTAAAAGCGAGTTGCCAACTTTCTAATTTTTCAACATTCAAATAATTTTTGGTTGCTGTTTCCATAGAGCAATTAAATTAATCTGACAATAGAACAATTCAATAATAACTCTTATCCCAATCCTTCCATACCGGTTCATAACCAGCAGCTTTGATCATATCGGCTACTTGCCGAGGAGATCGTTCATCGGAGATTTCAAATTGTTCGAGGGCTTTGCCTTTACAGGAGTATCCTCCAGGGTCGGTTTTGGAACCTGCAGAAATGGAAGTGATCCCTAGTTTGATTACATTATCTCTGAACTTTTCATTTTCACGTGTCGATAATGAAAGCTCTACTTCTTCATTAAAAATTCTATACGCACAAATTAATTGAACAAGCTCGCGATCTGACATATCCACTTTTGGCTCCAGGCCTCCTGAGAATGGTCTTAGACGTGGAAATGATATAGAGTACTTTGTTTGCCAATATTTCTTCTCCAGATAGTCAAGGTGTGCAGCGCAAATGAAAGAGTCCGTTCTCCAGTCTTCCAATCCGATAAGAACGCCTAATCCAATTTTATGAATGCCAGCCCTACCTAAACGATCAGGTGTGTCTATTCTGTAGTCGAAGTTTGATTTTTTCCCCTTGGGGTGATGCTTTTTATAATCGTCTTTATGATAGGTTTCCTGGTATACCAAAATGGTGTTTACACCTAGTTCACTGAGTTCTATGTATTCGTGTTCGTCCAGTGGTTGTACTTCCATAGAAATGTGTGAAAAGTGAGGTTTAATCACCTCGAGTGCTTCCTTGAAGTACTCCATCCCTACGGTTTTATTTGCTTCCCCAGTGACAAGCAGGACATGATCATACCCAAAATTTTTAATTACCTCGATTTCCCTTTGGAGTTCGAGTTTATTTAATGTCTTTCTCTTGATGGGATTGTCCAGACTAAACCCACAATAAGTACATATGTTTTGGCACTCATTGGAGAGGTAAAGCGGGACATACATTTGAATGGTTTTGCCAAAACGTTTTTGAGTAAGCCTATGACTAAGAGCAGCCATCTCTTCCAAATATGAATTGGCAGCCGGAGAAATAAGTGCTTTAAAATCTTCTAGAGTTCTTGGGCCAGTTTTTTCCAATGCACGGAGAACATCAATCGCACTTTTGGAGTAAACGCTCTCCTTTACTTCATTCCAACGATATGTTTGAAAAAGGTCTCTGAACATATTAAGCTTCGTCTAGAAACGCAGTTAACGGACTTGAGGCTTCGGCTTTATGTGAAACTTTTCCCAGGCTGGCTTCAAATGCAAGCCTACCTGCCTCAACAGCTTGCCTGAATGCAATGCCCATTTTTACCGGGTCTGAAGAAACAGCAATTGCAGTATTCACCAAAACAGCATCTGCACCAATTTCCATTGCTTCAGCCGCATGAGATGGGGCGCCTATTCCTGCATCCACTACGACCGGAACATTACTCTGGTCAATAATTATTTCAAGAAAGTCTCTTGCTTTTAGTCCTTTATTGGAGCCAATTGGAGACCCTAATGGCATGACTGCAGCGGTTCCTACTTCTTCCAGTCTTTTACATGAAACGGGATCAGCATGAATATAGGGTAAAACGATAAACCCCTTTTTCACGAGTTCTTCCGCTGCTTTAATTGTTTCTATCGGATCAGGCATCAGGTATTTCGGGTCGGGGTGTATTTCCAATTTCAACCAGTTTGTTTCCAATGCCTCACGAGCCAGTTCGGCTGCAAAGATCGCCTCTTTGGCGGTCCTTACCCCCGAAGTATTAGGCAGCAAATTGAATTGAGGATGTTTTAGGTGGCTGAGAATGTCATCGGTATCATTATCAACTTCTACTCGTTTCAGAGCCACAGTGACCAGCTCGGAACCTGAGGCAATTAAAGCCTCTTCCATTAAAGCGCTGGATTCAAATTTTCCGGTTCCTGTAAAGAGCCGGGAGTCGAATGTTTTGTTTGCAATAGTAAGAGCTGTCATAGTTCTACTTTTTGAATGCTTACTTTATCCAGTAGTTCACTGCAAATTGTTTTGCGGTTGTTAGCATTAGTGATAACCGATGATGCTGCTACACCATGAATACCGGTTGTCATAAGGTTGCTAACATCATCAGGAACAATGCCTCCAATAGCGATTATCGGAGTGTTTCCTGATAGTTTATTGATAATATCATTATATCCGTCTAAGCCAAGAATCGGACTTAATTCTTTCTTTGTGGAGGTAAATCGAAATGGCCCAAGTCCAACGTAGTCCACTTTTGTTTTTATTAAACCTTCGACATCATTTAGCGTATTGGCTGTTCCACCAATAATAAAGTGGCTGGGGGTCATTTTTCTAGCCTCAGTAGTTGACAGATCTTTCTTTCCCAGATGAACACCGTCTGCTTTTGATTGGACCGCTACTTCCAGGTTGTCGTTAATAATTAATGTCGCACCATATTTATTGCATATTCTCCTTACTTCTCGTGCCTGGGCTACATACTCACGGGTACTAATATTTTTGAGTCTGAGTTGTACCCAATCAATGCCATGAAAACAGACTTCATCGACTAGAGAGAATAATTTGTCTCCGGTAATATCAGGGGTAATATATTGTAGGCGACTAATCATTGTGAATTAATAGTTTTGACCCATTGGCAATCAATCTCTTTGTCAAATAAGCTTTTGCCTTCGTACATGAGTTTAGCATATCATTACCTCTGGCCAGGTTACATGCAATGGCAGATGAAAGCACACAACCTGTCCCATGCTTATCGGCACCCGAAATTCTTTCACCGGCAATGGTATGAGATTTATTATCTGTGTATAAGATATCGTCTGCATGATCTGTGGCATGCCCACCTTTTACAAGAAAGGAAGTGTTCTGTAGATTCGATTCTATGAATTCTTCGATGTCATCTTCACCGGATAATTTCTGCACCTCACCCAGATTAGGCGTTACCAAATCGATATTCTGTAAGGCCTGTGCGAAAGACTTCGGTTGTTCATGAAAAGTATACCCTGCTGTCGCAGAAAGAACAGGGTCCCATATCACGATGGGAGTTTGATTAAATGAGGCAAATAAGTTTGTTACAGAGAGTATCGTTTCAACGGATTCGATCAGTCCAATTTTTACCGCCTGAAATTCGTATCGCTCAATCAGCGGCAGGAGTTGATTTTTAATTTCTTCCCAGGTCAGCCAATTGATGGATGAAAATTGATCTTCATTTTGACCCGTCACGGAAGTGATTACTGCCATACCCTGACACTGGTGTTGTTCGATGGTCTTAATATCAGCCAGAACACCGGCACCACCGCATGGATCAAAACCTGCGACACTTATTATATGTGGCTTCTCTATGCTCATGCCGGAACGGTGTTTACAACTTCTTTTAGTGCTTTGATCTTGTCGATCTTCTTACCAAGCCACAGCTCGTTCCAGATAGCACCCATAACGGCTATGCCATCAAAACCCATTTCAATCGCTTTTCGTGCCGTATCAACATCAATTCCACCAAGCGCTATCAGTTTAGTGGACCGGGGCTTTTTCAATGCTTCAGTCAAATCGTTTTGATCAAAAGCAGTTTTGTAGCCTTGCTTTGAGATGCTATCGAAAACCGGACTTAGAAAGGCGTAGTCCAGGTCAGTATACTGTTCCCATTCTTCTATCTTATGCAAAGATCTGCTTTTGGCTCCTGACCAATTTTCGAAATTCTCACCAGCGGGCAGATGGAGTCCGCCCAACTTATATCGGATTGCCAGATGTCTGTATCCGTGGATACTGATAGCAGGTCGGAGGTCTTTAGGGAGGCGATTCAGAATTCTGCATAGCGCATCCTCATCTCCATCCGGCTTACGCAGGTGGAATTGATCAACACCGGCTTCCATGAGGGATACAATTGTATCGCATTCACTCATTGTGGTAACCGGATTCGATATGAGGACTAGCTTAGGCATTTACTGTTCGATGTAAACTTCACTTCCTTTTTCGGTGAATTCCTTTGACTTTTCTTTCATGCCTTCCTCTAAAGCGCTTTCACTATCCAGTCCATTTTCTGCTGCATAGTCACGAACATCTTGTGTGATCTTCATAGAACAAAAGTGAGGGCCACACATGGAGCAGAAGTGAGCCACTTTGGCCCCTTCAGCCGGAAGCGTTTCATCATGGAATTCACGAGCCGTATCAGGGTCAAGAGAAAGGTTGAATTGATCTTCCCACCTGAATTCGAAACGAGCTTTACTCAATGCATCATCCCTGTACTGAGCCCCCGGATGTCCTTTTGCAAGGTCGGCTGCATGTGCCGCCAGTTTATAGGTGATTACTCCATCTTTAACATCTTTTTTATTCGGGAGCCCAAGGTGTTCTTTCGGTGTTACGTAACATAACATCGCTGTGCCATACCAACCGATCATTGCTGCTCCTATACCTGAAGTGATATGGTCATATCCCGGAGCAATGTCTGTTGTCAATGGGCCTAATGTATAGAAAGGCGCTTCACCACAGACATCAAGTTGCTTCTCCATGTTTTCTTTGATCATATGCATAGGGACGTGTCCCGGGCCTTCAATGATAGTTTGTACATCGTTTTCCCAGGCAATTTTGGTCAGTTCACCAAGTGTTTCGAGTTCCGCAAACTGTGCTTTATCATTTGCATCGGCTATACTACCCGGACGCAGGCCATCTCCAAGAGAGAAGGATACGTCATAGGCCTTCATTATTTCACAAATTTCCTGGAAGTTGGTGTAAAGGAAATTCTCTTTGTGATGTGACAGACACCATTTTGCTAGAATAGACCCACCTCTGGATACGATGCCGGTGACTCTGTTTGCAGTCATTGGTACATATCGTAGGAGCACTCCTGCATGGATAGTAAAGTAGTCAACGCCTTGCTCAGCTTGCTCGATTAAGGTGTCTCTGAAAAGCTCCCAAGTCAGGTCTTCGGCCTTTCCGTTAACTTTCTCCAGTGCCTGATATATGGGTACGGTACCGATAGGCACTGGAGAGTTTCTAATAATCCACTCTCTTGTTTCATGAATATTCTTTCCTGTACTCAGGTCCATAATGGTATCAGCTCCCCATCGGCAAGCCCATACTGCTTTCTCAACTTCTTCTTCGATACTGGAGGTTGTTGCTGAGTTGCCAATGTTGGCATTGATCTTTACAAGGAAGTTTCGTCCGATGATCATTGGTTCAGACTCCGGGTGATTGATGTTATTAGGGATCACCGCTCGACCTTTGGCAACTTCGTCTCTTACAAACTCAGGAGTAATTTTTCCAACCGGGGTATTGGCACCAAAGTTCTGGCCGGGATGCTGTTTGGTAATTTCCTGTTGTTCTTCAATTCTCTGATTTTCCCGGATCGCGATGTACTCCATTTCGGGGGTAATGATACCCTTTCGTGCGTAATGGAGTTGTGTTACATTTTGACCTGATTTTGCTTTTCTTGGGTTTTTGATATGCTCAAACCTCAGGTGGTCGAGATCGGAATTTTCAAGTCTCTCTCTGCCGAAGTCAGAGGTAAGTCCATCAAGTTCTTCTGTGTCATTTCGATCGAGAATCCATTTTTCTCTCAGATGAGGAAGTCCTTTTTTGACATCGATTTCAATATCTGGATCTGTATATGGGCCACTGGTATCATAGACCGTTACCGGAGGATTTTTTTCAGCAGGCTTGGACCTATCAATTTTGTTAACTGTATCATGAAGAGAAATTTCTCTCATTGCCACTTTGATATCATGAATGCTTCCTGGCACATAGATTTTCTTGGAAGCCGGAAAGGGGTCTCTGGTGATTATTTCTTGAGTAGGTAATTTTTCTTGTCTCATGATTTTTGAGTTTATGGTGTGTTAACCTCCCTGGGTCGCTTTAATTATCAAAATTTTGTCATTATCGGATAGCTCTGTGCTTTCCCATTGTGCTTTTGGAATTACTTCTTCGTTTAAGGCAATGGCAATACCCTTTTTATTGTTCAATTCGAGTCTCTCAAGCATAGACATGAGAGAAACGGATTGTTCTAATTGATGTTCTTCGCTATTGATTTGTACAACCACGCGTTATCCGATTAAATTCCAAGAAGACTTTTAGGGGGATGCAAAAGAAAGGCTCCCGACTTTTCCCTACGACAGTGTGAACTGTATCAGGTTCCAAGGGTATTTCTCAGCCCCGTCCAGCGGGACACCCCTAAAGTCATCATAGTAACTAAGTTAGCTTAAATAACTTCCTTTGACAAGAATAAGTTTTAAAATGAGAGAGAAATTTTGAAATTGAATTATGTCATCTCATCACTTTGTAAAAGAGCAACAAGAGCCCGCCATTTTCTTTCATGATATTGATGGAATTTTGTTGGAAGAAATTGAAGGTTTACTCGAGTGGAGTCCTCTGGTAATTTCTTCTTCTCAGTGCTATGAAAAGCTTATGAGTTGGTCTATTAAAATTGACTGCTTGATTGTCGAAGGCAAGACAGAAGAATTATTACAGATTGATGCTCAAAATGTTATAAAGGATAATGACGTTTCCGATTTAATCGCTGCATTAGATTTACTTCAAGAACGAAATCATTATGCCGTTAACGTAATAACTTGTGCACCAGTACAGGTGGTACTCAGTTCATTAGAAAAAAATGACTTATATTTACAGTCCTTAAGCATATCCATTTACGATGGGGCCCGGTTGTTTCATCATATACTTAAGGGTTCATACAAAAAATGGTTTCCGTCTGGTACGATTGTTGAGATTTTGGGCAACGAATCAGAAGTCAAAGTCATTGGTAAAGCAAGCAAAGATGACGAGACCGGAAGCCTCAGAATCGAGGTTCTGGAAGACGAATTGATCCAGATCGTTTCATCAGGAAGTTTTTGGATCGCAGAAAATGTCAAAAATGAATAGTTTCAATAATATTTCGAAAGCTCTATACACTAGCTTTTTAACATTAGTTCTAGTAGTATGCAGTTTAGCACCTTCCTTAGGTCAGGGAAAAAAAGCACTGGAGACAGCTAAGGATTATGAGCATAAGGCGCAGGTTGCTTACGAAAGAGGTGATGTCGCTGATGCGTTCTCTTACTATAACTATGCACTATGGACACTGAAGGAAGAGTATAAAGGGGATAAAGAACTTACCAAAGAATACATACGGTGTTTATTGAAAGTGTCAACCGTTGCATTTGAAATCGGGCAACTGGATGATGCCAAAAGCAGTTTAGTTGAGGCACGTGAGGTTGGTGAAGCTAATTATCATAAACATGATCCTATGCTTGGAAATGTATACAAAAGAGTTGGTGATATGTACCTGGAAGAGGGTGATTGTAATCAGGCCCTTGATTTTTATGAAATGTCCTACAAGATATACCATAAGTTTAGCAATGAATATCCTGGTGAACTGGCTGGCGTTATTTATAAGAAAGCCTACATTCTAAACCATTACAAGCATGAAATGGATAAGGCTTACAAAGAGTGCCTGAGAGCTATTGATTTAGGAGTAAAGGAATCAAAAAACAACCCTGATTTAGGTGATTATTTTAGTGAATGCGGCCTGATCGAATTCGTAAGAGGTAATTTTGATGACAGCTATAACTTTTTCTTAAATGCGCTGGCTATCAAGGAACGTCACCTTGGACATGATGACAAAGAAGTTGGTAAAGCATACGAGGAGTTTGGAGCAGTAAACTGGGAACTTCACAGGTATGACTCTGCGATGTACTATTACGAACAGGCCCGTGGCATATACGACCATGTTTACCCGAACGTACATTCTCATATTGAAGCTGCAGAGTTCAATGATCACCCATTAGTATATGTCGAAGTGGATGAAGATAGCACGCAACATCACGACTGCATGAAGAAAGACCTGGATATCGATAATATATCCTTACAGAACCGGAACAGGAGAGTGGCTCGTATTTACACAAGCATCGGGGAGAGCTATGCACACCTTAACAGCTATGACTTAGCAATAGACAGTTACGGTAAAGCCGTGGATATTTACGAAGAGGTGTTTCCCGGAGGTAATGAAGAGGTTGCAGATGCCTACGAAAAAATGGCTGAATCCTATGATCTGAATGGGGATAGAGAAAAGGCCAAATCAACTTATTCTGCCTGTGCCGATATGAGAGAGGCCACACTTGGGCCTGATCACCCAAAAACCAGAAAAGCACGAAATAACGCTAATAAGGTTCCTTCTTCCCGAGATAACTAGTTCCAACAAGAAACCGATCTTTACCAAAAAAGTCTTTTCGAATTTCAGTTGATTTAAACGATTCGTTGAAGAGTTCTAGTGTTTCCGCTCCTTTGGCCTCGTTAATTTCCAAGTAAATTTTACCTCCGGGTTTGAGTGCATGGTCGAGCAACGAAGCAATTTTTTCGTAAAAAATCAATGATTTATGATCTTCTACAAATAATGCCTCATGAGGTTCATGGTCGATTACGTTCCTGTGTAGGCTAGTTTTTTCGGAGTCCAGAATATAGGGAGGGTTAGAAATGATAATGTCGTATTTCATCTTAGGTTGAAATGCCATAATGTCCTCATGCAGGAATTTGATATCGGCACCAAGTTGATCATTATTGTGTCTCGCAATTTGAAGGGCGACTGTACTCAATTCAAGTGCGTCTACCTTTGCATCAGGCAATGCCAGGTCCAGTGTAATGGCTATGCATCCGCTACCGGTACATAAATCCAGAATGTGTAGTGGACCTTTCTTATTATTTTCCTCTATACAAGTCCCTACCATCTCTTCTGTTTCCGGCCTTGGTATGAGCACATCAGGGCTAACCTTAAAGTCATTTTTGTAAAAGAGCTGTGTACCTGTAATATGTTGAAGTGGAACACCTTTTTTAAGATTTGAGAGTGCTTCATGATAGTTTGAAAGTGCAGACTCCGAAATGTCAAAATACTCAGAAGTAAATAGTTCAGATCGTGTAATGCCAAAAACATTCTGCGCCAGCAGGTTGGCAATAGATTCTGCTTCCGATTGATCATAAAGGATACTGAGGTGCTGAATGGAAGCAGTGAGTAAGTTTTTTAATTCTTTGTTTGTCATGAGTTGCACTTAAGAATGTGAATTTACCAATAAGCTCTTAAATTAGTCTTATGGATGAAGGTCAGGAGAAATATATGGCTAGAGCCCTTCAACTTGCGGAAAGGGGATTTGGCTCAGTAAGCCCAAACCCGATGGTAGGTTGTGTGATCGTTAAGGAAGGTAAGGTGATAGGTGAAGGCTGGCATCATCAGTGCGGTAAGGAGCACGCTGAAGTGGATGCCGTAAACAGTCTTCCAAATAGAGAAATGGTAAATGGAGCAGAGGTATATGTTACCCTGGAACCATGTTCGCATTATGGGCGCACTCCCCCATGTGCAGCTATGTTGCTGGAGTTAAAGCCTTCAAAAGTGATAGTATGTAATGAAGACCCTAATCCGTTGGTGGCCGGAAGAGGAATACGACTTCTCAGGGATGCCGGAATAGCGGTTGAAACGGGTGTGCTTTCGGAGCAAGGGAAGCATCTCAACCGAAGATTTTTTACCGCTATGATTAAAAAAAGGCCTTATATTATTCTTAAATGGGCTGAAACGTCAGATGGATATATCGCACGCAGTAATTATGATTCCAAATGGATTAGTAATGAAGAATCCAGAAAATTAGTGCATAAATGGCGAGGACAAGAGGATGCTATAATGGTTGGCACCAATACTGCGAAATATGATAACCCCAGGCTCAACGTCCGGGAGACATATGGTCATGACCCGGTGAGAGTTATTATTGACAAAACATTGAGCTTGCCCAAAAGTTTAAACCTTTTTGACCAGAGTCAGACAACGATATGTTATAATGAGAAGTCTGATCTGTCTGAGGAGTACTTGCAGTATATGAAGGTAGCATTTGATGGTACGGAGTTACAAGTAATAATGGAAGATCTGGCCAAAAGAAAAGTGAACTCAATAATTGTGGAAGGGGGGAGCAAGTTGATCAACTCTCTACTGGATCAGCATTTATATGATGAAGTGCGTAGGTTTATAAGTACTAAGAGCTTTGGCGAAGGTATTAAAGCACCTGACCTATCGAAGTGTGATGGCCTTAACCTCATTGATGAAAGAAATATTGAAGGTGATTCTTTAGAACTGTTTATTGCCTCGCAAAGTGCGCTGTAATTATTGTTTCTTCTTCTTTATGACTCAGTGAAATCTTGTCCTCGGATACATTTTCGATATGCACATGGTCATGAACAATACCCTGTGTTTCAGGGTGATCTGTTTTTAATACAATAATGTCTTCTTCCAGCTGCCACGGTCCTTCCTGCATAACCCGACCTTCAAAGGTGACCTTATAAGTTTTATCGGACTTGAGTTCAAACAGTACGCTTTCTTTATAGAGGTCTCTCATTTCCTCATAGGTATGACGCTTATGCTCACTTATTCCTTCTGAAAAGGAAAAGCTCTCAAACTTCCAGACTCCTATCAGCATATCTTCAACTGATTTTTCAGGTTCTTGGGAACAGTTTAAAAACAGAACTGTGATTGATAGAAATAGACTGGCCTTAAATAATTTGAAACGAAACATCTTGAAAATACTATGATTCTTGTATGTAAAACTTGGGTTTTCTTAAATTCTTATACTTCAAGTAAGTAAAAAAGTTTTTAGAAACTATTATTGGTTGACAAAAACCGCACCGGAATAAAAAATCTTTATGGTTTTTCTTAAATAAAATCTAAATTTATATAATGAATCGGTTGCTATTTCTTAGTATTTGTCTGATCACTACTATAACAGCTAGTGCCCAGCAAGACCCTACCTATACTCAGTATACATTTAATCCGTTTGCCTTTAATCCTGCTTATGCAGGGATTCACGATATGACACAGGTCAGCTCGATTGTGCGAAGGCAAAATATGGGTTTAGCTGGTGCTCCGATGACTATGTCATTTAATGGTCACACATCACTTCCCTTCAATAATGCTGGAATAGGAATTAACCTGGTACATGAATCTCAGGGAATTCAGGATGACTTTCAGGCAAATATAAGTCTGGCATACAGAATTAAGTCAATTGGTGGAGACAAGGCACTCTCTTTTGGGATACAAGGTGGTATTTTCAACCATAGGTTTGATCAGAGCTTACTCAACCCAGCAGATCAAAATGATCCCAATTTCCAAGGTGTACAAGGGAATATTACAAAGCCCATTATTGGTGCCGGATTATTTTACAGCACAGATAAATATTATGTCGGTTTTTCTGCACCGAGGCTGCTTTCCGTTGATTTTGATGTTCTTGATTTGGGTACTGACACCGCATTGGTAAGATATACAAGTCACTATTACCTCACTGGTGGTGTGTTACTTGATCCGGATTGGGGTGAATCAATAAAACTTAAACCTTCATTTTTACTTCGCTTCCTGGACAACGCTCCGAGCTCATTGGATTTAGGGGCAAGTTTATTGTTTAATGATATGGTATGGGCAGGAGCATCTTTTCGGGCATCATTGTCTGACATTGTACCCAGCTCATTTAACATTTATGGCCAACTACAAATTACCGATGCACTTAAGGCGGGTATTGCTTATGATTTCCCAACCAATTTAAATCTGGCCCGTTACCCGACCATAGAAATTATGGCCAATGTGAATTTTGCTGCATTTGGATTCCAGAGTGTCAAGGTAGTTTATTATTAGAAGCTGACTTTGGCTTTAATTTTGTGGTCCTTCTTACAATATGTCCATTATTGGACAAACCAGTCAAAACAGTTATATTACTTTTCAGACTAAAATAAGTAGACCATGAAAAAGCTATACTCTATCCTTTTTACCCTTCTTTTCCTGACGGCTGCGGCTCAAGCCAGTAAGATGACCGAATTCTTTAATGAATTAGATGGGTTTTATAAAAAATATGTATCCGGGGGAAATGTAGATTACGCGGGTATCAAGGCAAATAAGTCGGAACTTCAATCGCTTTTAACTCAAATTAGTACCATGAGCGTTGAAAGAGCGCCTTCAAGCTCCAAAAAAGCATTTTATATAAACGCCTACAATGTTTGCGTCATTTCTGAAGTGGTGGCCCGATATCCAAATATTACCAGTCCCATAAGCGTTCCGGGATTTTTTGATAAGAAAAAGTTCAAAGTCGGGAACGAATATCTGACTCTTAATTCAATCGAGAAGCAAAGATTAAAGGATCTGGGAAACGATCCTAGAACACATTTTGCACTCGTTTGCGCAGCTAAGGGTTGTCCGAAGTTAAGCAGATTTGCTTATAGACCAGAAAAGCTTGAAAAGCAACTGGACTATCGAACGAAGCTGGCGATGAAAGACCCTGGATTTATCAAGGTTAAGTCTGGAGACAAAAAAGTTCTGGTTTCAGAAATATTCAAGTGGTATAAAGATGAATTTGTGAAAGCAGAAGGATCGATACTGAAGTATATCAATAAATATCGTGCTGATGATGCAAAGATTCCAGATGATTATGCTGTTGACTTCTACAAGTATGATTGGTCACTAAACAAAAAAAAGTAGAACCAAATCAGTTTTATGATACAGTAATTGACACAACGGCCGCAGGTATAATTGTAGTTACCGGTTCCCCGCAAAACCTACAAACATACACACCATCGGCCTTATTGTTAAAAGGGCAGGTTGAGTTAAAGGTATTTAACAATCTTTATACTCAACGTGCTTTTTTTAATCAGACCATGGACAGGAACATGGACGGAGCCAGATCGACTTACTTCGGGACCTTCAATAATTTTTTATATGGCCTGTCAGAAAAAATAAATCTGGGCTTTGATCTTTATATTAGGGCCTTTCGAACCGGTGCAAGGGATGAATCACCATTTTCCGTTTTGCAATTCACGAATACCGACCAAAGTAGAGTGGCCTTAGCTAAGTTTGGCCCAAGAATAAAGTTTGTCCCTTTTAAAAATATTGGAAGGCTCTCAGTACAATCAACCTTGCTATTTCCAATTGCTCAAGACCTTGAAGGCAAAGAGTCTGGTGGTGTGTGGCTGGATTGGGATACCTTTACCTGGTTAAATCAGCTTTTTTTCGACCGGAACCTTTCTTCTAAATTACAGCTCTTTTCGGCATTGGAATTGTTTACCCGCTTCCCTAGAAACTCATATAGCGAGACGCCCATCTTTACTACCCCTGTCAAAGCCTTTCTGAGCTACTTTCCTAATCAGAAGGTAACGGTCTATGGCATGTCGGAGTTTGGGCCTACCTGGGGGTCGGGGGATAATTTGATAAGTAGTTATTATACCCAGGTTGGTGTAGGAGGTAAATATCAGCTCAAGTCCTTTCTAGAATTGGAGACCTTATTCACTATCTTTCCGATTGGAAAGAATTCCGGTGCCGGAGCTACCCTGAATTTAGGTGTGAGGTACATCCGATAACAATGAGATATTTAGTTCTGAGTTTATTCCTGGTTAGTCTGAATCTAAACGCCCAGACAATTGTAGGCGAGGTAAAATTTGATGGTCTCAAAAAGACAAAAGTATCATATTTGAACAGGTATCTCAAATTATCAAAAGGGGCACCGTTTGATTCAGCTACCTTACGTTCCGATGTGCAGTCATTGGAAAATCTTCAGCTTTTTTCAGAAATCAACTATGCTTTAAGCTATGATAGTAATTCGGTCTTTATAGTATACACCGTAAAAGAGAAATTAACGTTGCTTCCATTGATAAATTTCGGTGGCATAAGAGATAATTTCTTTCTTCAGCTAGGGTTTACAAATTACAACTGGTTGGGCAAAGGTGGCAGGCTTTCGTCCCACTATATGTACTACGATCGCCATTCATTTAGTCTCAGTATGTGGCTTCCCTATTTATTTTCTTCAGACTATGGAGTTTCAATCAATGCCAACAAATATTCTACACTTGAACCCTTGTTTTTTGAAGCCGGGACGGTGACCTATGAATATGACAATAAAGCTATTGAAGTCTTGGGAGTCAAGGAGTTTAAACTAAACCATACCCTTTCTGCGGGAGGCACGTTCTTCCAGGAAACTTATCGGAAATATGCCCCTCTGGACTATGCCGGGTCTCCCGGTCCCGGATTTAGGATAGCCAATAAATATTTGGCCAAGGTGGTACATTATCTTAAGAATGTTGACTATTACTATCATTACCTAAATGGTTTTTCAAGCTTTGTCTTCGCTGAGAGAGTGTGGACAGTAGGTGAGACTTTTCAGTTCTACAAAATCGTCACGGAAACCAGTTTTTACAAAAGGTTGGGGCAAAAGGGTAATATTGCTGCCCGGCTGAAGTTTGGAGTTTCATCAAATAATGTGGGTCCCTTTGCTCCATTCGTATTAGATAGTTACGTGAATATCAGAGGTGTAGGCAATAGGGTGGACAGGGGAACAGGAGTAGTTGTTTTGAACCTTGAGCACAGGCAAACGGTATGGCAACCTTCATGGGGAGCTGTTCAGCTTGTTGCATTTACAGATTTGGGTGCCTGGAGGCAGGACAGAGGAACCTTTGGGGATTTTGTCGATACCGACAACTGGCAAACCTTTGGCGGGGTGGGAGCCAGGCTTGTGCTAAATCAGGTATATAATATGATTCTGAGGGCTGATTATGGGTTGGATTTCAAAGGTTCAAGGGATGGTGTCGTATTAGGTATAGGTCAGTATTTTTAAAGGTCTTCTTCAATCCAGTCTCCGTCTTCAAACTCCGGTACCACGATTTCTTTATCACCATTGTCATCGTTATTGAGCCTTAGTTGGTCCTTTATATTTCTGCCTTTTTGACGCATCAAACGATTCCAATCCAAAGGGTATTTATAATTCTGTAAGGTCCCATAAATTTTGTAAGGAAGCCAAATACCTTCTGAATTATCCTCCGCAACATCTCCAAACTTTTGAGCCTGTTCTCTTTTCTTGTTGATCTTATGATAGTTTTTCAGCTGAACATCGATATAAAAATTAATGCTGTCATTACCATAGTTCTGGTTTCCATATATATTAATGTCACCCGCATTACTTTTAAGTGCAATCTGTGTGATATCAATTACCGAATTCCTGACATTAATTTCATTGAGAAATAGGGGTTTAAACTGAAGGTGCTGAAAGCTATTGATGTTAGGGTTATCAGTTTTGAAAAATTTATATGCCTGGAGTCCGAGAAGTTTTGTGACCTTATTGTCGGTTTTGTCATTCATTAAGGTGTATAAATCCATCAAAGGTTTGAAATTGTTTAACTCTCCTCCATCAATGAATAGATGATTGTCGATATTAATTTTGTCATGAAGTAACTCGAGCTTGCTGTTATAGCCCAATTGAGCAGATATATTACCAGACACACGTCCTTTCAGGTTGGCGTGGGTAAGAAAGGTTTGATTAAAGTCTCTTGAAAGATAGAAAATAGAGTCTGCGTGAACTGCTTCCAACTGGGCTTTGGTCGTTACTTTGATATGGTCACGCTCCTGAGCATTTATTTTTCCGTTACGGAGATTGATTTTACCACCTGCTACCGAAATTTCAATGCGCTGATAGTCAATAATTTGATTCTTCAGGGCAAAAGAGCCTCTGAAATTTTTATACTCGTGACCATTCCTGGCTCTGTCAAATTTGATTTTATCAATGTATGCTGTAAAATCGATATCAAGTTTGGGAGATACAACTAGCCTATACTCCGTAGTTGGTGCCGCATTGGTATCCCTTATACTCAGCAGTTCATCCAGGTCAATCAGGTGGGAGTGCATTGAAGCCTTTAAGATTAAGGGTTGATTGAAATCCAGTAAAAAATTGGTAAATCGTACGAACTTACCATTGAGTTGAAAGTCACTGTTACCAACTGCTCCCCTGAGATCAGGAACCTCAATGTCTTGATTAGAAAGTTTAAATGAACCTTCAATATCATGGTAGAGACTGTTAGTTGATTTGTGAAAAAAGCCAATATTTTTCACCTTAACTGCTCCCTTAGAAACAATTCTGCTACTACTGATATTACTTTTGAACTCAGACAGAGGACCTCTTGCCACTATATCACAATCCAGCTCTCCGGTCGCGTCTTTAATGTTTGCTTCAGGAAAAAGGGATAGTATGGTTTTGAGTTTGAGTTTACCGTTCAGTGCAAAGTCAATATATGGGTCATCTAAATTGTAAATTTTTCCACTTGCAGCTATCTTTTCGTTGTCTATGATGCCTGAAAAATCACTGAGTTGGAGTGAAGTAGTTTTTTTGCACAGCTGATTTCCGTTATTAAAGTTACCCGAAAGTTTAGCGTTGGATACATTTTTATCTGCCCACGGTATTGTAAATGCGAGATTTTCAAATCCGAAGTCCACGTTTATCTTCGGTTTGGACCGTTTGCCAACGATAAGGCCGTTAAAAAAAATGTTTCCATCACACTTAAGTGAAGCAACTCGGGCACTGGTCTTAAGCGGGAGTATCGACAAGATAGTATTGATGTTTTTGGAACCTTCTTCTGCTTCGATTGATATATGGATTGTATCATTCTTTCCAGATCCAATCATTCCAGTAAGATTGAAGTTTGAATTTTCAACGGTAAGCATGCTCGGTTCGACCAGAACGGTGTTGCTGTCAATGATAATTTTGGACTTCAGGTTAATTGCCTTTTCTTTAAAATAAGTGTCTCCATCAAGGCTTATGCCGTACAGGTATGGATTGCCGGAAAGGTCAATCGTAGTAATGTGTTCCTGCTTACGAAATGAAGCCAGGAGCTCAGGAATATAAGTTGAGTAGTTTTGATGATTTTGCTCATCATTGAAAGTGTAGTTGATATTCTCGAGATTGATTTTTTTCAAATCCAGTGCGAGCTTACTTTTTGACTGAGTCGTATCGGTTTTTGTGATGTCAAAATTCCGAATACCCAGGCTATCAATGTTCATATTGACAAAACCTTTTTCCAAATCACAAACCTGTATTTTGTAGTTACCTCGGACCAAGTCCATGATATTGAAGGCAAGGTATACTTTATCGAAATGCGCTAAGGTGTCGGTGCTACCTTTGGGGGTTTCGATCAGAGTAACATTTTTGATCAAAATGGATGTTCTGGGGAAATTTTTGATGAGAGAAAGCTCAATTTTATCGTATTTGATAGTGGTATTTAGCTCCTTGTTTGCTTCTTCAATGAAGTAGGCAATAATTTGATCCTGAAATATATAGACTAAGGTGATAAAGAGTATAATCAGCGAGAATACCGTAATCAGTAGTCTTTTGATAATCTTCCTTATTGTCTTCAACACACTCAATTTTATACCAATTTAAGGATATTGCTATAATATTAACGGGGCCTGGGCTGAGTTTATTTTTACACTTTAGTCTTTGCAAAATATAATTTTCCGATTACTTTTGCTCTCCCTTTACAAAAGGGCTCTTAGCTCAGTTGGTTCAGAGCACCTGCCTTACAAGCAGGGGGTCGCTGGTTCGAATCCAGCAGGGCCCACAAAGCCTTGGCAATAAAATGCTGAGGCTTTTTTTATGGCTATGGATGAAAACTGGGTCGTATATATTTTGCAAAGTGAGTATGATAGTACCTACTATGTGGGTATGACTACTGATCTTTCGTCTCGGATAAAGCCTCATAATTCAGGTAGGGTACGTTATACAAAAGGCAGGATGCCATGGAAGTTGGTGTACACGGAAGCAGTGGGGAGTAGATTGGAAGCAAGGTGTCTGGAGAAGTATTATAAGAGTTCAGCAGGTAAGCGTAAGTTAAAGTTAGCGGGTAAATTATAAGGTGGTCGCTGGTTCCCTGTCCGTCTGGCCTCTGGCGCAGCCGGGCCAGACGGGGAATCCAGCAGGGCCCACAAAAAGCAGAGTGAGAAAGAGAGCGAAAGCAATCTGTATCCTCTGCTTTTTTTCTTCATTCTCACACTGTTTCTCGCACCGAAATACTTTTTAATATGTTGATTTTCAAAAATTAGAGATATACAAAAAGGCAAAACAGTTTCATATCGATTCGAAAAAGTTAATTGAAAACAAAAGGTTTGATAGAACCGCAAAAGACCAATTGACGAGAGCATCTTTTAGTATTCCATTGAATATTGCTGAAGGTTCAGGAAGGTTTTCAAAACCAGACAGAAAAAACTTTTTCATTATTGCTCGTAGTTCTGTTTTTGAATGTGTAGCAATTTTAGATATTATGAATGATTCAGAGAAAATAACAGAAACTGAATTTGATAATTTCAATAAAAAAGCAGACGAACTTTCAAGAATACTTTATGCAATGATTAAAAATTTGAACTGACCTTTCTCTTTATAATTCTTAAAAAGGTATTAAATCATTTAATCGAGCCATATGGGATAATCTGTGGTTCCCTATACAAAAGGCAGGATGCCATGGAAGTTGGTGTACACGGAAGCAGGAGAGTAGAGTGGATACAAGAAACACTTAGTATACCAGGCAATCGATTACAAAATTTTACTATTGGGAGTTATGGTTTCAACTAACACCTGCGTGATGGCAAGTAATGATGTGAGGAAGGTATGAATCAATTTAATCTATGAATGGCCTTTTATTGCGAATTAGGGCTATTTTTGAATACTAAGATTCCTGAATTTCCAATATTGGAAACCCCTCTATTCTTTAAGCTCTGTCGAGGCTTTACTTTTGCTCTCAGTATAAAAATTATAAGACCATGAAAACTTTAAAAATATTATTCAATAAAGACTTACTGATCTTTGTCACAACATTGGCATTAATTCTATTTATGCTTCACAAAGGGGTGTAGTCTAATCAAGAGTTACGTAGGCATTTTTAATTGCATACTTAACTAATTCCGCAGTACTTCCAAGCTTGAGCTTTTGAAGAATATTGTTCCTGTGAGCGTCTACTGTCCTAACACTAATGAAAAGTTGCTCTGCTATATCTTTGTTCGCAACGCCATTCGCAATAAGTGTGAGTACTTCAATTTCTCTATCACTTAAAGCCCTATCGGCCTTTTTCTTTGGTCCCTGATTGGTGTCACTGTACAATTTTTTGAAAATAATGTCGGAAACCTGTTCATCGAAGAATTTTTTACCATCGTACACTTTTCGTATACCATCAATTAAAAGCTCCTTCTTGATGTCTTTAGGGATGTACCCTGAGGCACCTATATTGACAGCTTCAGTAATGTATTTCTCGGAGATATCCATAGATAGTATGATTACATTTACTTCCGGGTCCTGAGCTTTTATTACTTTGGTTGTTTCGATGCCATTTGTTTCACCCAACATAATATCCATGAGTATGATATCCGGGTTGAGCGTTTCATTTTTTACAATAGCTTCCTGGCCATCGGAAGCTTCTCCGATTACCTTGAAATCTTCCACTTTATTCAACATAGAGATGATGCCATCTCTTACTAATGCGTGGTCATCCACGACTAGAATTTTAATTTCCTTCATAATTAAAACTTTTTTGGTTCCATATACGGTACTTCAACGCTGACGGTAGTACCTACTCCAAGCTCAGAATGCATATTGAATGTACCATTGATAAAATCAGCACGCTTCTGAATATTTTTTAGCCCGTTACCTGGATTATAGTTCTCTAAATCGAACCCGATACCATCATCTCTTATTTCTAACGTAAGGGTATTACTTATATACGATAGTTCAACATATGTGTTTCTTCCTTTGGCATATTTTACGACATTGTTGAGAGCTTCCTGTGTTATTCGGTACAAATTTGTTAACAAATTCATGTCAAAAGTAGGAATATCATCATCAATCTTAACATGAATGGTATACTCCGAATTATTGGATATCTGATCACACATTTGCTCGATTGCTGCTTTTAAGCCATACTCGTTCATTACCCGAGGAGTGATATTCTCTGATATTTTCCTGGCTTCCTCTATGGCCTTTGTAATCATTTCCTCAACTACGTCAACTTCTTTATTGAGTTCCTCTGTGTTGTTTAGGTCAATATTTGATAATCGGTACTTGGTAGCTATAAGCATTTGCCCAAGTCCGTCATGGATGTCCATTGCTATTCTTTGTCTTTCCTGTTCTATTTGTATCTGAAATTCTGTTTCAGCTTTCTTTCGCTCTTTGATCAGGTTCTGCCTTTCCATGGCATACTTGATGGATTTTTCCAGGCTTGAGGCTGTGTACTCTCCCTTTACAATGAAATCCTGTGCGCCATAATTAATCGCTTTGGCTGCATAGTTTTTATCACTCATTCCAGAAAGAACGATGATGGGAATGTTTGAAATCAGACCCCTCAGAGCGGATATTGTTTCCATGCCATGACTATCGCTCAGAAACAAATCAAGCATTACAATATCGACATGAATACGTTGTACCAGTCGCTTTGTGTGCCGGATAGTTTCTGAGGTGATGATCTTTGAATCACCATAGTCCGTCTCAGCAAGAAAAGCAGTAAGAATCTTCTGATCAATTTTGTTGTCTTCTGCTAACAAAATTGTCAGATTGTTTTTACGCTTGTCTTTGGACTTTGATATCCCAGAAGTGTCTTCGGAAACATTCGAGTTCATGATAATTTTATACTTAACAAACAGCCCTAGTAGTTCCTAAAAAACAATGTATTAAGCCATCGCTTTTGTTTGTGTACATATAGAGGAAATACTTATCTAAGTACGGATATTTTTTACAAGAGTTTGGAAGAAACTGTAAATTATTGTTATTAATTAAGGTTTACTTGTGATATAACGCTCAATTTGATAAATAACACTTTTCTGTAACCTGCTTAGAATGAATAACTTTTGTTTGGTGTCAGTGCTTATTTTTTTTGTCACACTAAGTCCATCACATATTTCAAAAGCCTTTTCAGATCCGATGAGCGCATAGCCTGATTTTATTTTGTGTGCAAGCTTCTTCATTGAATTCAATTCATCATTTTCGAATGCCTGAATCATTTTTCGCAGTTCTTTTTGTGAGGTTCTGGCAAAAGTATTCAATGTAACGTGGATGAATTCTGTGTCTCCATCTGCCAAGTGGAGAAGTTTTTCAAGATTCAATTTTTCAGAAAGTAGTACGATTTCGATGATAGAGTTTATCAATATGTTTTCATCCAATGGCTTGGGAATATAGGCGTCCATCCCCGCTTTTAAGCACTTTGCTTTTTCTGAATGGATATCAGTAGCGCTGATGGCAAATATTGGTACTGTGGAGAACTGTCGTATTTCCTCACAAGCCCGGATGCCATCCATAATTGGCAATTGAATGTCCATCAATATTAGATCGAAACACTCTTGCTGACTTTTTTCAACAGCCGACTTTCCATTGGTTACTAGCTCTACCTTGATCCCATAACCCTCAAGTAGTTTCTGTATAAATTTTTGATTGATCTCATTGTCTTCACAAAGAAGGACACTAAGGGATTTTAAGTGGCTGCGATTTTTTGTGCGGAGGTCAGGAGTTTTGGTGAACTTTGTCAGCAATGGTATCGTCACACGGAAACAGGTTCCTTTATTTATATGACTTTCTATTTCTATGGTCCCCTTGAGGGCATGAACTAACTGGTTAACCAGTGCAAGCCCTAGACCCGAACCATCATATATTTCATGGGTTCCTGGTTTTGCAAAGGGTTCAAGAACCTCCTTTATGTCATTGTTCTCGATTCCGATACCAGTGTCTTTGATTTCTATCAGGAGGTCAATGCTTTCATCATCTCTAGGTAACAGACTCAATTTTGTGGATATACTACCCGTTTCAGTAAACTTTACAGCGTTGCTCAACAGGTTCATGATAATTTGATTTAGCCTATGCGGATCACCAAAGAGTTTTTTTGGCAGATTCTTGTCCATGTCTATGACGAAATCTAATCCTTTTCTCCGTGCCTTATACTGGTGAACAGTTATGGAGCTTTTAACTAACTCTTTGGGGTTAAATTCGACAATATCTACCTGTAGATTTTCCTGACTTGAATGAGAAAGAGCCAGGAGGTCACTCATAAGTGAATTGAGTCGTTGGGCGGCATGATGTATATTTTCCAGGTCTGGAAAGTGTTCCTCTGGACTATTTTTTTTAATAAGCTGGTCCGAGAACCCTATGATAGTGCTAAGAGGAGTTTTAATTTGATGACTTAAATTGGATAAAAATTGTTGCCTGAATCGGAGGGCTTCTTTTTCTCGGTTTTGGGCTAAGGCTAGAATTTTTTCTTCCTCTATGCGCTCGGTGACATCTTGTCCATAACAGACGAAAAATGGTTCTGTATTATCTTTTTCAACCAGCTTATTTTTATAGTACCACATTTTGGAGGTACCATCACTTATTTTGATGTTGAGAAAGCCTTCTGCAAATTTAGTGCCTTTGATTTTTTGAAAATAGTTGTCGATTTCCTGTGAGTTGCTCGGGGCTGTTAACTCATAGAAGTTGATTTTTTGTAGCTCATTGCGTGAGTAGCCCAGTGCTTTTTGAAATGCAGGATTGTAGAAAACAAGATTTCCATGCCGGTCATGAACACAAATTAGTGCCTGACAGTTGTTTACTAATTCTTCGTATGTGAATTTGATATCGTACTTTTTTTTGTCCTCAGACATACCTTCCCAAATACCTTAATTCACCTTAATATAATCAAAGTCAATGACTTCGTGACTAAGAGGCTTGTAACCTATAACGAGTTAATTCTATTAAAGAAATTTTCCTTGTATGAGCGACTGATCGGCAAGGCTTTATCTCCTACATACAATGTAGTTCCTTCTATTTCATTTATTTTGTCAATCCTGACGATATAAGAACGGTGAATCCGTATGAAACTCGCTTCAGGTAATTTACTTTCAACGGCTTTCATTGTGGCGAGGACAATATGCCTTTTGTCCGATGTATGAATTAAGACGTAGTCGGAATAGGCCTCAATGTACAGAATCTCGGTTAACGGTAAATTGATAAGCTTTGAATCAACCTTGATGAAAAGAAAGTCAACTTGCTTCTGATCTATTTTTAGGTTCTCATCAATGCTCTTGGCACGGTCAATGGCTACTAAAAAACGGTCGTATTCTACAGGTTTCAGAATGTAATCTGTGACGTTATAGTCAAAGGCATCTGTGGCATATTTCTTTTTACCACTGACAATAATAACCTGAGGAATATTTTTTATTTGACGAATAAAATCTATTCCCGACATTTTTGGCATCTCTACATCCAAAAAAATAAGGTCACAGGTATTGTCGGCAATATTATTACTTGCCTCAATCGCAGAACTGAACTCTCCTACGAGTTCCAAATCTTTAGTGCGCTCAATACACTTTTTCAGAGCCAGTCGGCTTAGCTCGTCATCGTCAACAATAATACACTTCATTTCCCGGGTTGAATTGCTTGCTTCAAATAGCTGATTAATTCAATTTAACTAATTTACATATACTTACATAAGTTAAGTATGTGTTTTTACTTCTGCTTTTTGAAACTTATTTCAGCAATACTTTGGATGACCACAGTGATGATAATTATGGCTCCTCCGATGTAAACCCCCTTTTCAGGAATTTCCCCCATAAATATAGCTGCGATGATTATCCCATAGATTGGTTGCAGACTAGAGATAATACTGGCCGAACTTGTTGAAAAGTACCGTAGGCTTTTGACAAATAAAGTATGTCCAATTGAGGTGGTGAAAAGAGCCAGGACTATTAGAAGGAGTTGATCGTTTTTCGAAGGTACAATAACGGGTGTAGTAAATAAAGTATAGCTTAGTGCCAAAGCACTTATACTTACTTGATAAAACATAATAGTGGTACTACCCAAGCTTCCAATTAGGGATTTGTTTATCAAATTTCGAAGTGCGTAGCACAAAGCCGATAATAGTCCCCAAAACACACCTTGTGTAGAGTTGTTGCTCATATCAAATTCCGGAACCAGAAACCAAATTCCTACAATGACTAGCAGTGAATTAAGTAGCGTAATCCAGTGAAACCTGGTGCGGAGAAATAGTGGTTCCAGAAGAGTAGTCATTATAGGGAAGGAGAACATTGAGATAACCCCAATGGCAACAGATGATATTTTTAATGAAATGAAATAAAAGACCCAATGTCCGCACAAGAGAATACCACTAAGAAAAACTTTGGTGGTGGAGGATTTGCTCAATTGGATACTCTCTTTCTGGATGCGAGTAAGTATGAATAGGAACAAGCTGGCCAGGACACAGCGCAAGAAAATATTGTAATCAGCGCTTAATTGTATCTGCCTGCCTATCGGTCCGGAAGTCGCTATAACGAGATTGGCGACATTGAGAAGTAAAAACTGTGTACTTCTTGACTGCACTACTTTTTCTTTCCCTTTAAGTTCTTGTAAGACCTGAGTATGTTTCTAGCCTCCATGGCTTGTGATGAATGAGGGTATTCATCAATGATAACGTTATACAATTCTATGGCTTCCTGGTATAGTTTGCGTTTTTCAAAACGTTGGGCAAGGTCAAAAAAGCGAATAGCCGGTTCATTGAACTTATTGTTTTCAATTCGCAGCTGGTCATTTTCTGTGTTTAACTCCGTGATGGTTTGCTTGAGCTCATGTACTTCCTTTTTGACCTCAATGATCTCACCGTGTTGCTTTTTCATGACCTGCTTGTAGTCGGCTACTTTTTTTTCTTTCTCGGCCATTTCTTCTCTACAGAATTCTACCTGGGCTTTGAGTGTGGAATAAGATTGGCTCATCGCCTGGCATGAAAACAGTACCAAAGCAATCAATAACAAATGTCTCATAGAATGATGATTAGTAGGTTTAGAAGGAGAGTTGTAAGGTCTCTGTAAATTCCCAAAGTTTAATTGTAGAACTGTTTAAGGTAATTATTATTTTAAACAAATAATTTGGGCTGTACCAAAAGGAACTGCCACAACAAAAATAACTATGAATAAATTAATATATCCTATCGCCATTGCTCTTCCTCTTTTTCTTTTTAGCTGTGGAGCTGATTCTTCGGAAAAAAATGATCAACAACCGGAAGGGTCTACTGAGCTAGCCAACGATACAACTGAGGTTGAGGAAACTCAGGTTAATGAAAGTGAGGAAGAAGAAGTTCCAGTAGATAACCGCTTAGCAAAAGAAAAGGAAGCCGTATATTCTTATCTGTTTTCAAAGCATGTGGAACCTGTAGAGGGGGGGCTTCATGACTATAAGTTGACATTTAATGATGAGGAAAAAACTTTTGATTTTTCATTTACAATTACTCAAGTGGAAGAAGCCGAAAATCTAGATGGAGAACTGGTTGAGCAAAAGATAACTGATAGAATGCAAGTAGTCGGAAGTTGGATGTCGGCAGATGAAGATAATGGAGTCGCAATTTTGGTTGTAAAAGGTGATCGGACATTTACGGATTCATATTTAAACATGTATGGTGACCTGGTCAGCAATAAAGTTGAGAAAGGATTCAATGACGAGATTTCGGTTGATTACAACCAAGAGGCTGATTCGGATTTCTTTGGTTCGAAAATGTATAAGAAAGTATCTACTCAAAAGATTACCGAAGATGACTTAGAAGGGTTGGCTAAGGATGAAATGGCATATCTGAGGAATGAAATCTATGCAAGAAAAGGGCATATCTTTAAAACAGATAAAATGAATAACTACTTCAGATCAAAGCCTTGGTATCAACCGCTAAATGAGAATGCCGAGGCTTTACTTACAGATTTAGAAAAGAACAACGCCAAGTTTATCAAATCGCTTGAATAAGTTTCAGGTCGTTCTCCTAATCATTACTATGTTTTCCTGTAATTCTGGAGAACAGCAGAAAGAATCGCCTGTAGTTGCTTCGAACAAGCATACTGACTTTATCCCTGAGGATTCTGCTTGCATTGGTATAATAGATGCTTCAATTCTTAGCCCTGAACGGCTTGTTCTGACCAGGGAATATGTGAGAGCCCATTATGGTTTAAGGTCTGTTAAAATGTTGCCAAGAGGTATTATTATACATTACACGGCACTACCTGATTTACGTCAATCCTTAGATGTCTTTGAGCCGGATACTATTTCATCAAGGAGAAGTTATGTGCGACAGTTTGGGTTGTTGAATGTAGGAGCGCATTATCTCGTAGATACCAACGGACAGGTTTATCAATTATTACCGGATGATTTTATTGGTCGACATACAATTGGTTTCAACTCCAGCTGCATTGGTATTGAGAACGTTAGTCTTACGGAAGACGAGCTCACAGATAAGCAGGTTGAGGCCAACTGCATGATAGTTTCCTGTCTTCGAAAAAAGCACCCTGAGATTAAATACCTTTTTGGACATCACGAATATATGCTGGATTCCCTGCCGCATTTTTCCCTCTTTAACGAACTGGATACAACCTATCATCCAACCCATAAAGTGGACCCGGGCGCGTCATTTATGTCAGAATTGAGGTCTTGTCTGGAGAGTAAGGGCGTATATTTACAGCCTTAATGAAAGCAAGTCACCAATATAAGATTTTGTTTTTTGTTTCCGTTGTAGTCGGGTTGTTTACCCATTGCTATCATTTAACTCTTACAGAACACCCTAGTGGATGGGATGGCTACTATTATGTGATGCAGTTACATTCGTGGTGGGAACATGGCCAAATGCAATCGCCAGATAGTTCGCTGATTTATCCATTCCTTTCCGTGTTTCGAGTGTTTTCCGATGACTATGTAGTCGTAGTGAAGTTGGGTGTCGTGGTGTTGGTTGTATTATTTATAGTGTCTTGTGTGTTAATAGGCGGTGTAGGCAGACAGGAAAAACAATGGAGCTGGTTACTTGTCTTTTTGTTAGTAATGAGCCCGTCATTGACCTTTGTCGCAGCTCAATATCCAAAAAATTTGCTTGGCTTTATATTCCTGATTTGGTGTTTAAGGCATTTAACGGAGCGAAGGTTTCTACTGGCAGTATTGTTCTTTTTATTGACATTCTTTACCCACAGGATGACCGCAGGCCTGGCTGTTTTGTTTGTCCCAATCATACTGTATCAGTATAGCCATAAGCTATTTTTCTGGGCCACTTCAGTTATGATTTTAACGACTTTGGCGGTAACAATATTTCTTCCGGGCTTACTTCATTGGACAGATCTTAGCCGCTTTCAAGGGGAGTTTTCAATGGAGCCTGGTTTTGCTCCGCTTACATTTCCAGATCTTTGGAATTGGAAATTATCTTTTTGGTGGTTTCTGGAAATTGCGTTGCACTTTATTTTGGTGCTAGCATTACTGATTCGATTGGTGCGCTCGAAACAGCTACTGTCGTTTCATAAGTTCACGGTGTTGCTATTTTGGATTCAGGTCGTACTATTGTTTCCTTTTTTCAATATGGAAGCGGGGAGTGTGGGATACCGGTTTTATTTGATTTCGTTATTGTTGACCCCATTGCTGGCTATGGCCGTGTTACGGGAGCGGAATATAAGGCTTCCGGTTATCCTGTCTATTCTTCTCATACTTTGCGCTGTATTTAGTTACCGTGCATATGATATTTCATTGTTTAACCCTGACTATAATCTCTATTCCAAAGTGGCTGATAATGTAATAAAGCATATGGATGTTTTATACACTCAGTTAGAGTCGGAGGAAAAGCCTGACCTGATCGTTGCTCATCAGGGAATCGCGGAACTTATCATTATAAAATCTGACATAGATGCCTTAAATTGGTCCCCTTCTTCATCAAAAGACCCTCGGTTGGTGTGGAGAGTTGTCGCTGGTTTGCGGAAATATGATTTTGTGAGTCACCTTGATGAGAGGGACATGGAGCGTATTGTTCGGTTGGATGTTAACTATTACCTGGTTCCGGAAATCATTTGGAATAAGATGAAGATTAGTGTAAGGAAAGCGAAAGATAATGAGTTGTTGTCCAGGATGAGTGATTGGAGGAATCCTTCTGAAGAAAGGCCGCAATTTTTGAGTAGATTTAAAGATAAAATTAAAGATTACTAATATATAGTAATATACTGCTAAATAATTAATTATGATTATAATTAAAGATTATATAAAGTTTAATTTATCGATTTTTTTATTTGTGATTTCGATTGGGTTTTCAGGTTGTAATTCACGGAAGAAACCTGTAGAATCAGAGAACAATATCAAGGAATTGTTTCAGGAAGTTGAGCCGACATTTGAGAGTCACGGTAAATTAATTTTACCAGAAGGATATACCTACCGGGTTTTGTTTTCCGAAGGTGACGAAGTAGTGACTCACGAGGGAATCAGAGCTCCGGCTAAGGGAATGCACGATTGTGTGATCTTTATTCCGGAAGACGGTAGTAGTACCAAGGGGAAGTTATTTGTGAGTCATGAAGATATAGTCAAAAATGATGTTCTCGGACATGGGGGAGGAGGCACGATATTCAGTGTAGAAAAGAAGGAAGGCGAGTGGCAAATCGTAAGTGAAAGGAGAAATATAGATTTTACGAAGGTAGGGGGTACTATTCGCAACTGCGGGGGTGAGCTTACACCGAAAGGGACCATCATTAGCGCGGAAGAAGGTTATGCGAATACCAATCAAGCAATTTATACCATGTATCCAGACACTTCGGATTTTCGAGGGAAGCCACGTTATATGAACTTTGGGTATGCTGTAGAAATCGACCCGGATAAGGCCGAAGCCATTCAGAAACTCAAAAGTATGGGACGGTACTCTCATGAGGATGTATTGTGTCTGGAGGATCAAAAGACCGTGTATCTTACTCAGGATGAGAGTCCGGCTATCTTCTATAAGTTCGTAGCCTTTGAGAAAGGCGATTACTCCAAAGGATCACTATATGCTTATAAGCAGAAAAAGAATGGAGGTGAGTGGCTGGAGTTGTCTGACGATCCTCGTTTTATCACGGATACAAGGAGGGTTGCTCTGGAGCGGGGAGCCACCCTGTTCAACAGACATGAGTGGGTAACTAAGGTTGGTGACAAGTTATACATTACTGAGACCGGACATGATTTTATGCAATGGGATTGGGCAATTAATATGGGAGGTGTGCCGGCTGACTATTTTAATAATTTGAAAATGTCCGGAGCAAAAAATGTATTTAGTGATCCTTATGGTCGGGTATTGGAATTCAATATGAAAACCAATGAAATGAAGGAATACCTGGCAGGTGGTACTAGCTCAAAAAAACCACTTACCAACTTTGCGAGTCCTGACTGTATTCATTCTACAAGTATAAATAATCAGCCTTATCTTGTGTTCAACGAGGATATCATCGGCCTTGATAAAGGTAGGGTAAGTGAAGAAGCACTCTCCAAAGGATTTGGTATTAACGAGATTTATTTTCTCAATGCAAACCTGAAAAACCCTACCGTAGATGATCTAAAGAGGTTTTTGGTAGCTCCAAAGGGTAGTGAGACAACAGGTACTTACTTTACTCCAGATGGAAAGAATATGTTCTTAAGTATTCAACATCCGGATACAACAAATCCCGAACCATTCAATAAGTCTTGCGTAATCGTGATTACGGGTTTTTGAAATTGATATATTTGCAGCCTTAATTATTTCGAAATGAAGATACTTGAAGTTAAGGATGATGAGAAGTTGATAAGGGAATTCCTAATGTTTCCCGTAAGACTGTATAAAGGTGAGAAAAACTACATTCGGCCTCTTGATAAAGATGTTGAAAAGGTCTTTGACAAAAAGAAGAACAAATTCTTTCGACATGGTGATTGTACTCGCTGGATTTTGCAAGATGACTCAGGAAAGACTATAGGGAAGGTAGCAGCTTTCATTAATGAGAAAACAAAGAACTTCAAGGATAAAAAAGGGAATTCTTTTGCATTGGGAGGAATGGGTTTCTTCGATTGTATAGATGACAAAGAGGCTGCTTTTAAGCTTTTCGACACCTGTGCTGATTGGCTGAAAGAAAGAGGTGTACAGGTGATGGAAGGCCCTGTGAACTTTGGGGAGAGAGATCAATGGTGGGGATTACTTATAGAGGGTTTTGACTTACCTCCGAACCTGAATATGCCATATAACTACCCATACTATCAGCAGCTTTTTGAAGATTATGGATTTAAAGAGTACTTTCAGCAGTATACCTACGCTCGAAAAATGGGAGGTGGTATAGCGCCTGCTAACAGAGCTAAATGGGAAAGAATTAATTCTGACCCTGCTTATGAATTCAAGCAGCTGGATCCTAAAAACTTTGATAAGTACGTTGAAGATTTTCGCATCATTTACAATGCGGCTTGGGTGAAGCACGCTGGGATTGCCGAAATGACTACACTTCAAGCTAAGACTTTGTTCAAGCAAATGAAGCCAATCATGGATCCACGTATCGCATTATACGCTTACTATAATGGGGAGCCGGTTGCTTTCTTCCTTATGATACCTGAAGCTAATCAGGTACTAAAGTATGCCAAAAATGGGAAGCTGGATTTATGGGCCAAGATTAAAATAGGTTGGTTCAGAAATATATTAAAGGCAAATAAAAAAGCACTTGGGTTGGTCTTTGGTGTTGTTCCAGCGCATCAGGGCAAGGGAATGGAAGGGGCGCTTGCAGAGTACTGTAGGATTGTCAATTGTGATATTCTTAATCTACGGTATCCAGATATTGAGTTGAATTGGATTGGTAGCTTCAACCCGAAAATGCTTCACGTATGCGAGCAATTAGAATTTGCAATCAAGAAAAGACACGCTACGCTTCGTTGCCCAATCGATAAGTCAGTCGAAATCGAACCGCATCCGGATATTTAGCCTTATCGTACTACAAGTCTTTGCGTTACCACCCCCTTATTGGTGTGTATGGTAACCAGGTATATGCCGGAAGCAAGGTTTGAAATATCAATACTTATGTCTTTACTTGAAGTCCGATGTGTGGCAGCAGTTAACCCCAAAGCCGAAGAAATTTCAACCCTTTGAATGTCTGAGCCCTCACTCTTTATTTTTATCGACTTATCGGCAGGATTTGGGTAGAGGAAGATACCTAACGAGTTTACGGCTGGATCGATACCGGTGACTGATGATTCCTTCATTACCGGGAATATCGCCATAGAGATATTGATTTGCCAGCTAAAGGCATCGCTAAATGGTGCCCAGGAATTATCACTGAACTGCTCCCACGCTGTAGTGGGTGTGGTTTCCCCATCTGCATTGGCATAAAGGCCTACGAAGTTATCGGCAATAGAGCCGTCATAGTCCATGGTAAAACCAACAAAAAAGTCATCGGTCACATTAACCGGACTATCCCAGGTGACAGTGGTTGTATCAAAATTACCAACATCCGTTACGATATCACTTATTAAGAGGTCTTTTGAGGCCAGTTCAGTTCCTGGTTCACCAGTAGAACCATCCCATATTTTACAAACTATTTTACGACCAGGTGTGGTGTTATTGGCATCAGCAAAGTAATATTTTGTTGAAATGATTTGGTCATAGGGATTGATTTGTTCAAAAAACTCGGCTTTTCCAATGTCATAAAAATCATTGTGCCCCGTAATGTAGCCCGGGCCTCCTGGATTGGGGTGCATGGTGTTGGTTCCATTATTGTAGTTCTCCGTATACAAATAACATTCCGGAGCTTCAATCACTTCAATGTAATCTGTAATTGTCAATGTGCTATCACCATTGGCATTCGTAGCTACAAGTGTGACATCATAGGTTCCAACGGAGTTATAGGTAACAATAGGATCCTCATCGGATGATGATGAAGGTGTACCTCCTGCAAAGGTCCAATGCCACGAAGTAGCTCCCGCTGCCAAAGAGAAAAACTCGACATCACCTCCTACAATCACCTCAGTTTTGTTAGATGTGAAGTTGGTGTAAGGGACTTCAGTGCCATCGCCTAGTCCATTTGAGGATTGCAGAGGCAGTCGGAATCCGTCCAGTACTGTTCGCATTTTATCTGCCTGTTGTTGGGTAAACAAATTCATGCAGCCATCATCAGCGTAATCCATATAGTTCTGAATCATTCTGTCACCTGCACCTGTACATTGCTCACCTGGCCCGTTGCAGCTATTGTCTACATCAGCATAGAACTCCCCATCGCAATTAGGTGTATCCGTATGGCCATCATCATCATCACAATCACCATCACCCCAGGTATGGTACAGCCCCAACCAGTGTCCCACTTCATGGGTGCCTGGCCTTCCCAGGTCATAGGGATGTGAGGTTGTGCCCCCGGTACCTACATAGCGGTAATCGAGAACTATACCATCGGTAGAGGCATCACCTCCGGGGAATTGCGCAAACCCTTGCACTCCACTACTTCCCATATCACATACCCATATGTTGAGGTATCGATCTCGGTCCCAAATATCAACACCACCGGTGGCACTGGATTTCATATTGTCAAAATCCGGATTAAAAGGAGCTGATCCCGTCACAGTTCTTGTGATACCGCTGGTAGGTAATCCATCAGGATCGAGTGTTGCCAATTGGAATTCGATTTTTGAGTCGGCAGCAACCGACTGAAACGCAACGGGAGTATTGGTAGTATCCGCATTCTGTCTTCTGAAGTCTTCAGTTAGTATTTCAATTTGGGATTCAATTTGTGCATCGGATATATTAGTACCCGATCCTATCGATTCACCGGAATGGATCACATGAACAACTACTGGGATAGTTACAACCTCTATTGATGCTGTTTTTGAGTTTTTTTGTGCGGTTTTGGTGTAGCTGTTGAGAGATTTAAGAAAATTTTCATGTGCCGGATTCTTTTCGAACAACATTTGATTATGCGCTGTTGTGCCGCAGATTCTGTGCTGTTTTGATCCATGCGCTGCTTCATACTTGCTTATCTGGGCAAAACCATGTAAACCCATGCAGGCGAATAGTACAATGAAGAATAGTGGTTTCATATTATAAGGTTGGCAGTATTCAAAAATAGGCAGAAACCTAATATACGATTTTTTTTGAATTCATATTCTGGCGTTAGAACCAAATTTATACAATATTTGCTGGCTCAAACAATCAAAAACCGTTAGAATATGAGCCTATTAGTCGTTGGATCTGTTGCCTTTGATGCTATTGAAACTCCGTTTGGTAAGACAGACAAAATTATTGGAGGAGCTGCTACTTATATTTCTCTGGCAGCAACCTATTTCTGTGAAAAAGCAAATCTGGTTGCAGTTGTGGGGGGTGATTTTCCTAAGGCTGATATCAAACTTTTGGAGAACCATGGAGTTGATACTGAAGGTCTCCAGGTTGAGGAGCATGAAAAATCGTTTTTCTGGTCAGGAAGGTATCACAATGACATGAATACACGTGATACGTTGGTTACAGAGCTTAACGTATTGGCTAATTTTGACCCGGTTATTCCGGAAAGTTATCAGAATTGTGAGTACCTCATGTTAGGTAATCTTGCGCCTGATTTACAGCGTTCGGTCATTGAGAGATTGAATAAGCGTCCTAAGCTCATTGTTATGGATACCATGAACTTTTGGATGGAAGTGGCTTTGGATGAGCTAAAGAAAACCATCAAAATGGTCGACCTACTTTCTATCAATGATGAAGAAGCAAGATTGCTTTCTGGCGAGTACTCTTTAGTGAAGGCAGCTAAAAAAATCATGAAGATGGGGCCTGACTACCTGATCATTAAAAAGGGAGAGCATGGAGCATTATTATTTCATGAAAACCATGTGTTTTTCGCTCCGGCATTACCTCTTGAAGATGTATTTGATCCTACTGGCGCTGGAGATACTTTTGCTGGTGGCTTTATTGGTTACATTGCCAGTACGGGTGATGTATCTTTTGCAAATATGAAAAGGGCAGTTATTTATGGTTCGGCAATGGCCTCTTTTTGTGTTGAGAAATTCGGAACGGAGCGATTGGTTAATTTGCCTCAGCGAGAGTTAAATGATAGGCTGCAGGAATTTGTCGACCTGATTCAGTTTGAGATTGATTTGAGTTAATTCATATATTTCTTGATGATATTGAGTAAGGTATCATCAGGGATGGGTTTTCCAACATACTTCCTTGCAACTCCTAGAAATTCTTTGAGCATCATATCATTGAATCCAAGTAGTCTTCCGACTGTAAGGAAAAGCTTTTCTTCATCCTCATTAATGTTGCCATCAATTTTCATAGCAAAGAAGATATCGTAAACAATGGTCATGCGAGCGACTTCTGTTTTGGGTAACTCATATCCAATATTGGTAGGGTTCTCTTTTAACTCATCTACATCCTGATCTGTAAGACCTAACCTAGCCGCAACATTGTATATGAATCGCCTTTCAAAATCGTGCTCGGAATTATCGGCATCCATCATCATCATTACGGTGAGAAGGTGACTTTTTCTTTTTTCGAGATCTTGCATGAGTCAGTTATTAAGTAGAATTAGAATTGTATTATACTATCTATTTACGATACAACCAGTAATTTTTTAGTTTTTCTTGACCGGGACTAGTCTCAGTTAACGGCTTGATCCTAAACTGTTTTAAATGGTCCTTGGTTGTGGCCGTTAGGGTTTTTGTTTGGTCAATGCCGTTCCTGGAGTATTCTATCACACACTTAGAAGAGGTGATTTCAATATTGTTTACTATGTCTCCTGGCATGAGAGTTCCGAATGAAGGAGAGTCTGGCTCAACTTTAATGATACGTCTGTGTTTACCGTGTTCTGATATACGAAAGCCGAAATCTCTTTCATTTGGAACTGTGTTGCTTGCTGCAGAAATTTCAAACCCGACCATTGATAGAAGGTCATTCAATTCATTTTCGATTGGCTCTTTGCCGAAAATGTATTTTGATAAGTACTCCTCAATGGTTGGTCCTTCAAGGTATTTGTATAAAATTCTCTTGTAGTCACTGATTGTGTAGCCCCTGGATTGGTCGCCAAATTCTTCCCACATATCCTGCATGACATTGTCAAGGCTCATTGTACCTGTACTCTCAATCATAATCTTCAGGTCAAGTATGAGTGCAGTGAGCATTCCTTTTGTGTAAATGGATACTCCACGGTATGGAGGTTGGTTTTTGTAGCCGTCCAGCCAAAGGTCAATCGATGATTCGGTTAGAGAGCTTTTATGACGTCCGGGGTTTTCAAGATGTCGCTGGAGTGATCTCGAAATCTCAAATAAATATTCTTCCTCAGAAAACGCATTGGCTCGGATCAGCATCAGATCACCGTAGTAGGTCGTTATACCTTCTGTGATAAACCCGGTTTGGTAGTAGCATTCTTTGGAAAAGTCATAGGGAAGCAACTCTGCGGGCCTGATGCGCGTCACATTCCAGCAGTGGAAGAGTTCATGGGAAGATACGCCTAGAAGTTCTTTATAAAGTTTTCTGTCATTCAGCTCGGTTGCAGGACCGATTGTGATCACCGTGGAGTTCTTATGTTCAACACCGTGGTAATGCCGGTAAGGTAGTGCCTGAATCATGAACTTAAAGTTATTTGCCGGAAAACCTCCAAACATAGCAGTCTGGACTTCAGTAAATGCAACGAAGTCGTTAATTACTTGTTCTGATGGTTGGTAGTCACCGTGAATAACGAATTCAAATGTTGTGTCACCTACCATATATGACGTGGTTTTCAGTGAGTTGCTCGCAAATACCGGACTGTCGACCAATGTCTGAAAATTGGGGGCAGTGATTTCACCACCCGAGTTGCCGAGTGAGCATTGTATGTTATAATCGGTTGGTAAATCCAGGTGTACGATACAAGCCTGATCCTCAAAATCAGGTCGATATAGCAACAAGTTTATGAAGTTGATGTACACCTGTTCATCATCTACCCATGAATTGCCAGCATCCATTCGGGCGGCATAATAATCGTATTCAATGGCTACCGTGTTATTGTTGAGTTCGGTCAGTTTCCAGGTATTACGGGTTTCCTTTTCCGGGATGCAATCAATTCCTGAGACATTGGTAATATTCGCAGCATAGTCTGTCAGTTCATATCGTCCTGGTCGCCATGCCGGAAGTTGCAGGAGTATTTTGCCCTCTTTACCAATATCAAGGGTCATTTTTATGTGTAAGGTCTGCGGCTGCGTAGACACTTTACTGATATAGTAATGTATCATATCACTAAATTTGCAGTATTGTTTTTATAATAGCCACCCTATTGAAGAAAAATAGTTAGTAAAACATTTTCAATATTTGGTATTGACTATAAGCAATACTATCTTTGCGGTCCGTTAAAAATTCTTGAAAGATGAAAAGGACATTTCAGCCTTCGAATAGAAAAAGAAAAAACAAGCATGGATTCAGAGAGAGAATGAGTACTGCGTCTGGACGTGCTGTGCTTGCGAGAAGAAGAGCAAAAGGGAGAAAAAAATTATCTGTTTCCAGCGAGAAGCGAGGTAGGTAATTTTTCCGTAATATCGTTCATTGCTTTATGAACGCACCTGCGGACCAAATTGATCGGAGACTTCGTAAGTCAGAAATCTTAAGAAGTAAAAAGACTATAAAGGAGCTTTTTAGTAAAGGCTCCTCTTTTTATATACACCCATTTCGGGTCAAATTTTTGGGGTCGGCTGCTGAGTCGCCTACCCAAATTCTCGTCACTGTACCCAAGAAGCTATTCAAAAGAGCGGTTGATCGGAATCAACTGAAGCGAAGGATAAAGGAAGCTTACCGGTTAAATAAATTTTTGCTTGCTCAGAACTCACCACAGAGGCCGGAGTATCTTGCAATTATATACACCGACAAGGAAAAAATTGACTTTGAAATCATTCAAAAAAAACTAATTTTAATACTTCAGCGTTTAATAAACGATCAGGGGAATAAAAGCTAGCATACTTTTTGACTCTTACTAGAAAGGCCCTCTACCCGGCTCAGTCTTAATAAAATGGAATGGTATGAAAATGAAGTATTTGATTAAAGTATTATGTGGGCTCACTTTGTTTGGTGTAGTATCCTTTGATTTACCATCGGATAAACATTTTGAGATCACTAAAAACATTGAAATTTTCACTTCGGTGTATGCTGAAGTAAATAAGTATTATGTTGATGACATCAATCCGAGTACGTTCATGAAAACCGGAATTGATGCAATGCTCGAGTCTCTTGACCCTTACACCAATTATATTCCAGAAGATGCTATAGAAGACTATCGCTTTCTTTCTACCGGTCAGTACGGAGGCATAGGATCAATTATTGGAAAAAGAAATGGCAAATCTTATATACTCATGCCATACGAGGGGTTTCCAGCGCATAAGGCTGGCTTAAAGATAGGTGATGTACTCTTGAAAGTAGATGACGAGGATGTCACAGGAATGACGACATCGGAGATTAGCAAGCTGCTCAAAGGTGAGGCAGGAAAGGTAGTACGAGTAACGATTGAGCGCTATGGTCAGGCAGAGCCAATGGAGTTTACCCTTACCAGGGAGAAGATCAAAGTTAAGAATGTTCCTTATTATGGTATGGTCACTGATGATGTTGGCTACCTTAAGTTGAAGGACTTTACCAGGGATGCTTCCAAGGAGGTGAAGAATGCTATTGTGGAGCTCAAGGAACAGGGAGCAAAAAATATCATTGTTGATTTGAGAGGAAATCCAGGAGGTTTATTGATCGAGGCTATTAGTATTGCTAATCTATTCATCGATAAGGGCAAAGAAGTTGTTAGCACTAAAGGAAAAGTAGACCGCTGGAATACTACCTATAACGCAAGAAATTATCCGCTGGACACTGAAATACCGGTGGTTGTACTTACCAGTAGCAGGAGTGCTTCGGCATCTGAAATTGTATCAGGGGTTATTCAGGATTATGACCGGGGCGTTTTGATCGGACAAAGAACTTTCGGTAAAGGACTTGTACAGGCAACCAAGCCTACGGCTTACAATACTCAGGTTAAGATTACTACCGCTAAATATTACATCCCAAGCGGACGTTGTATTCAGGCCATTGACTATAGCAACAGAAATGATGATGGTAGTGTAGGGAAAATTCCTGATTCACTAAGAAAAGAGTTCAAAACAATGGCTGGCAGGCCGGTTTTTGATGGAGGTGGAGTACTTCCCGATATAGTACTGGAGCCTACCCAATGGTCGGATTTGGCTAAAACCTTATATAACGAGAACTACCTTTTTGACTATGTCAATGAGTTTGTTGCTGGGAAAGATACACTGGTTTCTCCAAAGGAATTCGCACTCACGGATGCCGATTATGATGATTTTCTTAGTTGGTTAAATAAAAAAGAGTTTGACCATCAGTCACCACTTGCCAAGAGCTTTGATAAATGGAAAGAAACGGTGGAAAAAGATTCTCTGATCGATCTCGATGCAGAAATGCAAGCTATTGCAGACAAGCTAAAAACCGATATGAAAAAAGAGTTAAAGGTTTATAAAAATGAGATAAGAGAATTATTGGAAGAGGAAATAATTAGCCGATTTTACTTCAGGCAGGGAATTGTGGAGGCATCTTTTGATGATGACCAGGAAATTCTGGCTGCGGTTAAGCTTTTCAAAAACCCAGAACGCTACAAAGAGATTCTCAAGGCACAAGAATGATCTACGCCCTACTATTTGGAGCCGGATTATTAGGAGGGTTCCTTTCAGGGCTGCTGGGAATCGGGGGCGGACTTGTCTACATTTTTGTTCTGGGTGAGGCCTTCGCCTTATTTGGCATGAGCGAGGAAATAGTGCATCAGTTTATCATTGCCAATTCATTTTTCGCCATGATGTTTTCCTCTCTTGCGGCCAATATCAATCTAATCAAAGCCAAAGAGTTCTATTTTAAGCAAGTCTTATTCGTTGGAATTTTCAGTATCCTGATAGCCACTATTATTCAGGAATTGTTTGTCAATACTGATTACTATAAGAAAATTCATTTTGACTTTTTTCTGTTAGCGGTCGTAATTGTTATGCTCGTCAAGATGTTTCTTAGAAGAAGATCGAAAAGGGAAGATGTTGAAACGGATCAGATTAGTTCGTTTAAATACATAATAAGTGGACTTTCGGGAGGAATCGTTGCTACTTTATCTGGCATGGGTGGTGGAGTTATTACTGTTCCTATTCTTCATGGGTTTTGTAGATTGGATTACAAAGTATCAAGATCGATTTCACTTGGTGTAATTTTTCTTACAGCCGTATTCATAACCTTTTTGAATCTGGTAGGTAAGGCCCCGGAATCTAATATTCCTCATACTTATGGCTATATCGTAGCTCAGTTTTCATTGCCCATGGTCGTTGGGGTGCTTATTATGGCTCCAATTGGAGTCAAGGTGAGTCGTAAAATGAAGTCCTCAACCGTTTCCTTAATATATATCATCTTTCTACTTTTGTTCTTTATAAAAAAAGTAGTTGAATTAATACATGGCCTTAATTCTTAGTCTTGACACAAGTACAAAAGCTTGCTCAGTAGCCTTACACAATAAAGGTGAGTTGGTGGCATCAAGAAATTTGCTCGAGGATAAATCACATTCTGTTAAGTTGATGGCCCTGATAGATGAAGTCATGGAAGAGTCAGGTCAGGCACTAGAAGACTTATCTGCTATCGCGGTCTCCAAAGGCCCGGGTTCCTATACCGGCTTAAGAATTGGTGTTTCCACGGCAAAGGGCTTATGTTATGCCCTGGGAATTCCTCTGCTCAGCGAAGTCAGCTTGATACTAATGGCCAATCAAGTAAGGAATAATGTGACAAAGGAGAGTCTACTGTGTCCAATGATTGATGCCAGAAGGATGGAGGTGTATTGTGCGTTATACAATACGGGTATGGATGTCGTAGAGGAAGTGAATGCTAAAATTATTGACGAGACCTCTTTTTCTATGGAGTTGGATAAGGGGCCGGTGTACTTCTTTGGTGATGGAAGTGGTAAGTGCAAAGAGGTTCTTGGCAACCATTCTAATGCAAATTTTGTTGAAAATATACACCCCTCCGCTCAATGGATGGGGGAGTCGATTTATAAGAAGTTTGTAGCACAAGAATTTGAGGATGTGGCCTATTTTGAGCCATTTTATCTCAAGGATTTTATTGCAACAACACCTAGAAAATTAATATAGTTGGCCGAAGAAATTATAAATAGAGTACAGAATAGCAGTCTTATCACTTTTGATCTGGAAGAATATTATGACCATGGTGAACGGGTGGTTTATGACCTGAAGGATAACCTTTTTCAAGGGATGATACTGAAGGAACGCGATTTCAGGACATTTGTTAAGGAATATGACTGGAGTGAATATGAAGGAAAGAATGTTGCATTGACGTGTACCGCAGATGCAGTAATTCAAACCTGGGCCTATATGTTGCTTACAGTAGCTCTCGAGCCGTATGCTAATAAAGTCGTAGTTGGGGACCTGTCTGATTTGGAGAATGCTTTATACCAGGATGCTCTTGCTAAGGTAAATCCAAAGGAATTTCAAGATGCCAAGGTGGTTATAAAGGGCTGTAGTAAGTATCCTGTACCTGCTTTCGCTTATGCTGAAATTACCGCTCTCCTGAAGCCGTATGTTCAGTCGCTAATGTTTGGAGAGGCATGTAGCAGTGTGCCGATTTATAAGAGGAAATAAAGTGCCTTCAAGCGAGAGATATAAAAGTACGGGAGGGTTCAGGCCTCAATCCGGAGGTAGAATGCCTAGGGGCTGTCTCATTGGAACAATGATCGGATTTGCAGGCTTGATAGCAGGATTGGTTTATTTGATATTTTTTATTTAAAAGCAGAGTAAGCCGTAAAAACAATCTTATCACATCCATTGTTCCATTCTAAACGTATGTTTTGTATGCTCAAAGAAGGAACAATCGCACCGGATTTCACGCTCACTAATGTAGAAGGAAAGCAAGTGAAGCTATCTGATTTCAGGGGCAAGAAAATTATGCTATCTCTTTTTAGGGATACATCTTGCCCGATCTGTAACCTTAGGGTCAATGAGTTAATCAAGAATCAGGAACTTTTCAAAAATGGAAAGGTACATGTTATATCAATTTTTCCGTCTTCCGTTGAGCGGATAAAAAAGTATACCGGCAAGCAGGAGCCGGATTTCGAGTTGTTGGCTAATCCTGATAAAGAAGTTTACAAAGCATATGAAGTCGTGAAGAGTCCTGGTAAGTTGATTCGTGGTGCGCTGCGTATCAGTCGGATGTTCAAGGCATACAAAGCTTTCTTTTCGCTCAGGTCCATTTTTACACCCGCCATCATACCAGCAGAGTTTTTGATTGATGAAGAAGGAAAAATTATAAAGGCTCATTATGGAAAGGACTTCACTGAGCACTTACCAATGAACGAAATCAGAGACCGGTTGAGCGTAGTCACACCCTATGGTGACGTGATTGTGCGTTAGGAACAACCGCTGCAACCAGAACAGCCTCCACATCCAGAACATCCACTACAACCGGATGTACCACAGCCAATATCACCAAAATCATGATAGTCAAATGAACAACCTGAAAAATCGCATCCTGACCAATATGTGCAACCTGAATCAACATAATCTCTATCCAGTTCTTTAAATAGAGTTTTGAAGTCAGCAAACATATCCTTATCAAAACCTGGAATTAGTAAAAAATTATTGCCCAGGCTTTCAAGTAATTTTTTTGCTTTCTCTTTGTCCTCATTCATCAAACTGGGTAAAGTTGATCCGGCATGATTGAGTTGAGAACGGATATCTGATGCTATTTTTTTCCCTGTGTTATTAAGCTTCAATGATCGATTATACCAATACCAGAACCCTGGTATCAGACGCCCTTTGAGCTGACTGGTCTTTAACATGGCTGTTTGAAGTTGTCCTATTCCCTTCAGGTAGTCTTTAACCACTATCCTGCCATAATATCTGATTTGTATTTTTTTAGTAGACTTCTTTAGCGGATCAATAAAGAAACGTTCGTAATTGGAGGGCTCATATGTAGTGAATTTTGGCCCTTGTCCCAGGTACTTGTAGGTAGATGGACGAGCAGCTGGGTCCGGCCTAAGAGTTCTGGTTTCAATAGTGATAACTCTCTTTAGAATCAAATCCATTATATTATACCTAAAGCAGTCTCTAATATTGTAATCGTGTGCGTTCAGGAGTAGATATGTTTGTCCTGGGCTAAATTCCTTTAAATCTATTTTTTGAGTGGGTTTCTTAGAATCCAATTCTTATCAATATTTACTCGTCTAAAATTAATTTCTTTAAAGCGTTTTTCGTTCGAAGGCCATATATCAATGGGAGGGTTTTCTCCAAAGATTCTCCGATAGCTTTCTTTGGTAAGTTGATAAAGATTTTGATATTTTTCTCCTTCGTCCATGCCTCCTAGTGTGGGTCCGTGATGGATTTCTGTCTTTAAGATCCTTTCGCAAAGGACTTTCCAATAAGATCGGGTATAAATTAAGTGGAGATGCCAAACCTGATCAACTTGATCCGAAGGGGTGACAGGGTGTCCACTTGTACATGCGAGCAATAGAAATTTTTTATATTCTTCAATAACTCGTAGGCTGAAGTGCAAAGTCCAACCATTTTCCCGAGCAAGTCTCATAGAAAAGGTAAAGTCAGCTTCAGGGTCATCAATTTCAAAATCCTTAAGCCTGGCCCATAATGCACTCTGTTGTTGATTCACAAATAATTCGGATTTGGTAAATGCTAAGATATTAATCTTTACTTTTCATCGAAGAATAATTCAAAGTACTTTTTAGTCCTCAAATTAAATTCGATAAATAATCACCTATTTGAAAATCAATCAATTAGCACTTTATTGAAAGCAGGTTAGACAACAAACCATTTTTTAAACTTAATTTTTTGAACTATGAAACAGCTATTTGTAATCTTTTCAATGGTGTTTGGAATAGCATTTTTTGACTTGATGGAGGCTAAGGCACAAATGTGTCCTACTCCATCCAATAATCCGAACCGGGAAACAACAACCAGAACGCGTACTCAAACGAGTCGAAGGGTCATTGTAACTCCGAGGAATAGAACCCGAAGAGTAAATAATAGGAGATTTTGGGTTGATGGATTTTACACCCGTTCGGGAAATCAGTATGTCTGGAATCAGGGATACTATACCAATGTCTATAACAATAGGGTGTATATTCCAGCTTGTTATGTACAGGAGAGAGGCCGGTGGAGGTATGTACCTGGTCGTTGGAGAGCAGCATTCTAGGCCCTAATTTTTATTCCCATCAGTAAGCATGAATCCAACGCCATGTATATTTTCTATACTGATGTTGGGTTCTTGTTTTAAATATTTTCTTAATCGAGTAATGAACACATCCAGACTCCTTCCAAGGAAGTAATCATTTTCTCCCCATACAGCTTCCAATACGGTTTCCCTTCTTACAATCTCATTCAGGTTCATACACAGGTATTGGAGCAGATCGGATTCTTTTTCAGTTAATCGCTTTTCTTCTCCATTGCATGAAAGCAGCTGCTTTTGTGGTTCGAATAAGTAGCTTCCAAGGCTATATTTATCTGGTAGTATTTCGCCACTTCTTCCTGAAGTTCGAGCTAGTATGGCTTTAATGCGCGCCACAAGTTCTTCTTCATCGAAGGGCTTGGTAATGTAATCATCAGCTCCCAAGCCAAAGCCCTTGAGTTTATCCTCTTTCAGAGACTTAGCGGTTAGAAACAATAAGGGGATGTGCTCATCAATGGCCCTGATTTGTGTCGCTAAGGTAAACCCGTCTTTTTTAGGCATCATCACATCGAGAATACATAAGTCAAATGTTGAGCTTTGGAAAGCTTTGAGCCCGAGCTCCCCATCCTTTTGGAGGCTTACCAGATAACCTTCCATTTCCAAAAAAGTTTTGGTCACAAACCCCAGATTATCGTCATCTTCAACAAGCAGTATTTTTGTTTTTTCTTTAGCCATTAACCGGTATATGAATGGTAAAAGTGGACCCGAAACCGGGTTTGCTATCGATTGTTAGCTTCCCCCCATGACTTTTAGCGATCAGGTCAACATAAGTAAGCCCCAGTCCAAAGCCTTTCACATCATGTAAATCACCCGTAGGGACCCGATAAAATTTCTTCAGAACCTGCTTTTGTTGATCCACTGGAATGCCGATCCCTTTGTCACTTACAGTAATCATTAGCTTGTTGTGACTTACTGATGTCTCAATTTTTATGTTAGGTTCTTTTTTGGAATACTTAATAGAATTGTCAATTAAGTTGGAAATGGCATCTTTTATAAAACCGGAATCCAGTTTAATTTCTTGATCTCCGTGATTGAATGAAGTGGTTACCTTTCCATTGCCTTGCTCTAGTAGTAGGGAATATTTTTTAATACACTCATCTATAATTTTCTTCAGGTCAACCGCTGTTTTGTTTATGTTGAAGTCACCACTTTCAAGTTTTGCCAATTGCAGGATCCGCTCGACCTGGACTCTCAGTTTATCATTTTCCTGAGCGATCATATCCTGATACTTTGAAACTTCAGTGGTATTACCTGACTCTATACTCTTCCTGATCAAATTATTTGACAAAGCAATAGTGGATATAGGAGTTTTAAACTCGTGCGTCATATTATTCACGAAGTCGATTGTGGTGTCGTGAAACTTCTTTTGGCGCCATAAAGCACGAGCGGTATAGATAAAACCACCTGTTCCAATAATAATGACGATAAGCGATAAAGTGAGCAATGGTGCCATTTTACCGAACACATAGCCGGACTTATCAGGGAAATTAATACGAAGCTCATATCGGCTGTTAAGGTCACTTTGACAAAGCTCAGCACAATTCAATTCACATCGAAATTCAGTGCCTCCACAGGACTTATGGATGTCTTCGATCAATTTATATTCAAAATCGAGATGGATTTTGTGTCGGTTAAAAGCTCGTTGCAGTAGGGAGTCAAGATTAATTTCCTTTAAATATTGTGTCACCTCCTTTTTGCTGGATTTGGAAGTAACAAAGGCCTTATCTCCTTTAAAGTTAAACCTGGAGATATTTTCTGTGACAGACCGAAGAGCAATACTCACGCTGTGATCAAATTGCTTGGACTCGAGCCTTGCCGCCTGGAACATCCAATTGACCTGTAGAGCAAGCAGACCAAGCAAGGCCAGAGCCGTGATGCTTACAACTAGTATGATTTTTTTTCTACCCACCAATGTAAATATACGCAGTATAATATGTTCATGTACGGGTTTAACAGATCATTAACAAGGCATTAACTAGTCTGTAACTATATTGAGGGCGTTTTTCAGGTAGATTTGAGTAAATCAAATTCTATAATTATGAAAGCAATAAAATATTCGGCAGCCGCCATCGTCTTAACAAGTATAGTAGCACTAGCTTCTTTGTCAATTTCCGATGCATATGCACAGACTGAGGGTAAAGCTACTACTAGTAAAAAGTGCAGTAAAAAATGCAAGAAAAACGGAAGCTGTAACGCTGAGAAATGCACTCCAGATTGTTGTGCAAAAAAATAGTGTGAAGCTTTTTTCCCTAAGTGCCACCTCCTGGTCAGAGGTGGCATTTTTTTGGCTCCTGAACCTATTTCATAGTTAGTTGTATAGGCTCTGAAACAAACGTAATTCAGATGAAACTAAGCAATGCACTACATACCGGGCTGATTGTAATGTCATTAGCCGGGTGTAAAGAGCCAATCAAGAAAAAGGAAGTACATAGAATTAAAAAATATGAAAAAGGCTCATTGGTAATCGGCAACCCGGTCAAGCTCAATGATGATCTTCCGCTTCTTTTCCCTGTGGGTTCATCCTACATCCCAAAAGTCTTTGAAGACCCTCGTAACATTAAGCATACAGAGGACATTAGAATTCAATTTATTGACAACGCTGCAGCAAATTATTATGATCGAGGTAGTAGTAAGGAATATATAGTGCCTACGCAATACGATTATGATATAACGAATATACTGTTTCATGATCTGAGGAAGGATGTGACTTATGAGCTAACCAGCGATACCATTCACATTCTTTCCTTCGCCATTCACAATGAGCTTAGGCCAAGGAAGATATTTTACAGAGTTGTTAAGCGGGATTACAATGATGATGACAGATATGATTCGAAAGATCCAGTGGTGTTATATATGTCAAACAAAGATGGAACTGACTTTACGCAGCTTTCCAGCGATGATCAGCAATTTGTAGACTACTTTCTGTACGACAATAATAGGATCATGCTCGTAAAGACAGTCATTGACTCTAATCAGGATAGCTTGTTCAGTGCAAATGACGAAACCAGCTTTATAAAGTTTAATATCAACCAACCGGGCGAGCAGAAGAATATATTTTCAGATTCTTTGAAAACCAATTTGAAGAAGCAGCTTAAGCCAAAGGTCATTTTGGTTGACTCCGTTGTAAACTTGGTTCAGGTTGAAAGTGGTAAGATGAACGAAAACAATCCATAGTTGTACAGCTTCATAATTAACCAACAACACAAAATCATGAGAGTACTAAGAACAATGATGGTAGTTATGCTATCATCCCTTTTTTGCATAAAAGCTCAGGCATTCTGTGGCTTCTATGTTGCCAAAGCTAATTCCAAGCTATTTAATAAAACCTCACAAGTTATTCTCGTGAGAGACGGCACTCAATCCACGATTACAATGAGCAATGACTATCAGGGTGACCTGAAGGAATTTGCTATGGTGGTACCGGTGCCGGTCATTCTCAATGAAGAGGATATTGAGACCGTGGAAAAATCGGTATTTGACAAACTGGATGACTACTCGGCACCCCGTATGGCCATGTATTATGACAATGAGCCATGTCCGCAACCGGTAAATGATTTGGTGCTCTGTGATTCATATAGTTTTTCATTGTCTGGTACAGCAAGTATGTCGGTTCAGGGATCGTTGACATACAATTGGGGAGTGACTATCCAGGCAAAATATCAGGTTGATGAATATGACATTCTTATACTCTCAGCTACCGAATCCAGTGGGCTTGAAAAGTGGCTGATCACTAATGGCTATAAAATCCCTGAGGGAGCCAAAGAGGTCCTTGAACCTTATATCAAAAGTGACATGAAGTTCTTTGTGGTGAAGGTAAACATGGATAGGCTTGCCAAAATGGGACAAAAGGACATTAAGCCAATCAGAATTAAATTTCACTCCGATAAGTTTATGCTACCGATCAGATTAGGTATGGCAAATGCCAATGGTGATCAGGATATGATTGTGTACACCTTTTCAAAGAAAGGAAGGGTTGAGGCAACCAATTATAGAAATGTAAAAATCCCTACGGACAAAGACGTCCCATCCTTTGTTCAGAATGACTTCGGTGATTTTTACACTAAGGTTTTCAAAACTACTCATAAGCGTCATAATGGGAATGTGGTGTTTCATGAATATGCCTGGGATGTGAGTGCCCGCAATCCTGTGAAGTGTGATCCGTGCAATGGTCCTCCTCCTGTAAACCAGGATTTGCTCGCTGCAGGCGTTGAGTGGTTGGATGCTCCCGATGCTAAGGTGTACTTCACCAGAATGCACGTGCGCTACAATCGACAAAATTTCCCTCAGGACTTACGGTTTCAGGAGACAACCAATACTGACCGATTTCAGGGAAGGTATGTCATTCATACCCCGGCATCGGGACCCTTTGGCTGTGAAGATGGGCAAAAGTACTGTCTGGACTTAAGAGAACGTAGAAAGAATGAGGTCCTTGAATACGGACTGCTGACCGGAGATGATATCTCACAGCACTACGACTACATTACTGAATACGACAAGTATGTATCCAAGAAGTACAAAGGTCAGCTGACTCCGATTGTATTACCTCAAATAAATGATGACAAGAACTTACCGGGTATTGAAGCAGCACCGCAAACAGGGGGAGACCTGTTCGTGATTTTTCTTGTGCTACTGATTTGTGCACTGCTGTTGGTACCTGGTAGGTTTGGTTCTAGAAAAAAAATTCCTGCCTGATTATGGAATTCAAATCAGGATGGCATCTAAAGAGTATAATCCGGTAGAGTTGGCTGGGGCGAAACAGAGATTTTAATCAACGTTTCGCCCCCCATTTTTTATAGCAGTTGGAAAAAGTAATGCGGATTATGGAAAGAGATGAGTCAAAGCATCTCATTAGTAGACTAGCATTAACTCAAAATTTTTAAAACTATGAAAAAGATATTTTCGACACTTTTTGTGCTTGCCCTCTCCGGATATACCATGAATGTGCTGGCCTTTTGCGGTTTCTATGTTGCAAAAGCAGATGCAAAACTTTTTAACAAAACCTCACAAGTTATATTGGTAAGGGATGGTGATCAGTCCGTGATAACTATGTCCAGTGATTTCTCGGGTCCGCTTGATGAATTTGCTATGGTTGTTCCTGTACCACAGGTACTGGAGCGTAACCAGATAAAAACAGTGAGTAAATCTATTTTCGACAAGCTTGATGCGTACTCAGCACCACGAATGGCCGAGTACTATGATAACAATCCTTGTTGGGAATATGAGTTTGAAGATAAGGTACTGGACTATTCTGAATCAGAGAAAATACCCATGAACCCGAGGAAGTATAAAGAATCCAACAAACTCGGGGTGACCGTAGAAGCGAAGTACCAAGTCGGAGAATACGACATTCTTATCCTTTCAGCTGAAAAGTCTGCAGGCCTGGAAACCTGGCTGATCAAAAATGATTATAAAATTCCAGCAGGAGCCAAAGAAGTGTTGGAGCCGTATATCAAAAGCGACATGAAATTTTTTGTAGTCAAAGTGAATATGAAGGAATTAAAAAAGTCCGGAAGCGAAGAACTCAACCCGATCAGAATTTCTTTCAAGTCAGACAAATTTATGTTGCCTATCAGATTGGGAATGGCTAATGCTAACGGTGATCAGGATATGATTGTGTACACTTTTACGAAGAACGGGCGTACCGAAACTACCAACTACAGAACGGTTAAAATTCCAACTAATAATGAGATTCCGGTCTTTGTTCAGGACAACTTTGGTAAGTTTTATAAAGATGCATTTAAGAAGGCACACAAAAGAGAAAATGAAGCTGTGACATTTTTGGAGTACGCATGGGATGTCAGTGCCAGACAATATGTGAAGTGTGATCCATGTGTGGGAAATCCTCCGGTTAACCAGGATCTGGCAGATGCAGGAGTATTTTGGTTGAACAAAGATCCAATGAGTCCTGTGTTCTTCACGCGGCTGCATGTAAGATACAATCGTGAAAACTTCCCACAGGACCTGAAGTTTCAGATCACATCAAACAAGGAAAGGTTCCAGGGCAGGTACGTAATTCGTCATCCAGCCGTAGGCCCATTTGAGTGTGAGTCTGGTAAGACGTACTTACAGGGAGTCGTTAAAAGAAGGGAGAAAGAGCTTCATGAATTAGCCAGACTGACGGGCTGGAATATTAATGAGCACAGTGATTACGTACAAGAATATCGTAAGATACTAAGGGAAAGTTATCCTTCAGAAAAGACTACCAAAGGGGAAGTGACTCCGGTTATCGATACTGTTAATGACAACAATAATACTACACCAGGTGGAGGAACTGATCGATCATTGTTCTTTCTCTTCCTGGGGTCCGTGATATTTATACTATTGGGTTGGCCTATACTGAGGGAAAAAATAAGTCCAACCCGTGCATAAGCCTGTTTGCTGTTATAAATCAGATACTTTTGTATCAGAGCCACCAGGATGACATGTCCTTGTGGTTTTATTGAAGTTCAACAAAATAGTTCAATTATGAAGCTGTTTACACTATCACTAATGAGTTTAGCCTTTTCATGGAATGCATATTCATTCTGTGGGTTTTATGTAGCTAAGGCCGACTCCAAATTGTTCAACAAATCATCTCAGATCATTATGGTTCGAAATGGTAATCAGACATCGATTACTATGGCCAATGATTATCAGGGAGACTCCAAAGATTTTGCTATGGTGGTTCCGGTACCTACTGTATTAGCTGAGTCTGACATTACAACTGTTGAAGCTGATATTTTTACCAAACTTGATAAGTATTCGGCTCCCCGAATGGCTAGCTACTATGATAGATGTCCATGCTATAAGAAGCGGAGAAGAAGAAAGTTTCGTTTTAAAAGAATGGCAATGGCTAAATTCCATGACGGAGCTGGAATGGGAGGAAGCCCGCAAACAAGAGAAGAAGCGTTGGGTATCGACATCAAGGCAAAATACACCGTAGGTGAATATGATATCGTAATCCTTTCGGCCAAGCACTCAGGAGGACTGGAAATTTATCTGAATGAAAAAGGATACCAGATTCCTGATAAAGCAAGGGAAGTGCTGGAACCTTATATCAAAAGTGACATGAAGTTTTTTCTGGTAAAGGTCAACCTTGAAAAAGCAGAGGAGAACAAGACTACCGACCTCAAACCAATCAAAATCACCTTTGAATCGGATAAGTTTATGTTGCCGATAAGACTCGGAATGGCCAATGCTGACGGTGACCAGGATATGATCGTGTACACCTTCACAAAAGAAGGACGTACTGAAACGACTAATTATAGGACGGTAAAGATTCCTACAAATATTGATGTACCCCTTGATGTAAAAGATAAGTTCGGTGAGTTTTATAAATCAACTTTTGAAAAGAAGTACAAGGAAGAGAACGGTAAAGCAGTATTTCTGGAGTATGCCTGGGATGTTAGCCAGCGAAATAATGTGAAGTGTGATCCATGTGTTGGTCCTCCGCCATTGTTGGCTGATTTGACCAAAGTAGGTGTAGACTGGCTGGATGCATCAGGGATGGGACAAGTTTTTATTACGCGGTTGCATGTACGGTACAATCGTGAAAACTTTCCTCAGGACCTAAAATTTCAGGTAACGAATAATCAGCAAAAATTTCAGGGGAGGTATGTGATTCATTACCCCGCCACATGTAGCAGAATGAGCTGTTCGGCAGGTAAGGAATATATCAATGACTTGAGAAAAAGAAGGTATCGTGAAGTGAACAACCTGGTTAGCCTGACTGGCTGGGAAGCGTCAGCATATGATAAATACCTGAATGAATACTCAAGAAAGACCGTTCCAAAAAGAACCACAAAAAAGGGTGAAATTGCACCAATTGGTATAAATTTTGATGGGGATAATCCCGATAATTATTCTTATTTTAATCTCAATTATTCAAAGATTCTTTTGTACTTATTGATAGGATCGGTATTTTTTTATTCACTGTGGCTTCCGTACAAAAAAGTCGCAATCACACGATAACATCAAAATCTAATTTTTTCGCTCATGAAAACTAAAAAGATAATTGCCCTGGCACTATGCGGTATGATAGGAATGCAATCAGCTTTTTCCTTCTGTGGCTTTTTTGTAGCCAAGTCTGATGGAAAACTATTTAACAAAACATCACAAATTGTATTTGCCAGAGATGGCAATCGATCAGTCATTACAATGGCACAGGACTATCAGGGAGCGTTAAAGGACTTTGCTATGGTGATACCAGTGCCAGTGGTTTTGAAGAGAAGTGATATCAAAACAGTGGCAGCTTCAAATATTAATTTGCTTGATCAATATTCGGCACCAAGAGTAGCGGAGTATTATGATCAGTCACCTTGTCGGACACAGAGATATGATAACCTCCAGAAGGTGGCTTCGATGCAACGCGCAAACATGACCGGAGCAGTACATAGGGGTGCTGCTGTTGATCATGGAGTGACTGTTGAGGCAGAATATGAAGTTGATGAGTATGATATTCTCATTCTTTCGGCTAAAGAATCCTCTGGCCTTAAAGCATGGTTAGACGAGAATGGTTACCAGATACCTGATGGAGCAGAAGAAGTATTGGAGCCTTATATCAAAAGTGATATGAAGTTCTTTGTGGCTAAAGTAGGTTTGGAAAGAACTCCGGAAGGAACCACAGATCTGACACCTCTACAAATTGGCTTCGACTCTCCAAAGTTCATGTTGCCAATAAGGCTGGGAATGGCCAATGCAGACGGTGATCAGAACATGCAGGTGTTTATGTTAACTCAGGGTGGTCGTGTAGAGACTACAAATTACCGAACTGAAAAGATGAAAACAGATGTTAACATTCCTGAGTTTGCCTCTTATGAGTTTGATGATTTTTACAAAAAACTGTTTGATAGAACCTACAAAAAATCGGAAGGTAAGAATGTATTTCTGGAGTATGCCTGGGATATAGGTAGAGGAGTAAGTGTGAAGTGTGATCCATGTGTGTCTCCACCGGTACCCTATGCCATCCTGGAAAAGTTTGGAGTGCTCTGGGACAAGAAAGATATTTTTATCACCAGAATGAGAGTTCGTTACAATAGAGAAAACTTTCCGCAGGATTTAAAATTTCAAAAGACCAGCAACAAAGAGCGATATCAGTGTAGGTATGTCATTCACAGAACTTCAAGTGGCCCCTTCAACTGTAATGCGGCAACCGGTTATTTCAAAAAGGTAATCGACAGAAGGAATCAGGAACTGGCCAACCTGGAAGAAATGACCGGTCAGACATTAGCCGATTTCCCTATTTATGATGATTATGTGTCAAGGTGGGAGAGAAAGCTGAACGCCAAAACAAAAAAGAACGAAGTTGTACCGGTTGTCACCCCTCAGATAACTGATGATCCGGGATCCGGGACGGGTGCTATTCTGCTCTACTCACTGATCGCATTAACATTGATCGGAACAGGGTTCTATAGCAAAACACTTCGCGGACAATCAATCGCAGCCTAATGGCAGAAGCAGTTCAACAAAACACAAAACCGAATACGTTCCGGGCGTTTATTAAAGATGCCCGGAACTTTCAGATCATTTATCTGTCGATCTTTTTGGTATACGGTATCAATGTGTTGGATTGGGAAGCTGATATTCCAAAATACCTGATCATCATTAGCTGTTGTCTGGTTACACAGGCAGTATGCATCGCTTTGACGACTAAGAATTACACTGGGATAAAAAGCGGAATGATCACTGCACTGGGATTGTGCTTGTTGTTGAGAACCGAAGAATACTGGATATTAATACTGGCGCCTATATTGTCAATTGCCAGCAAGTTTTTAATAAGAACAAAGAAGAAACACGTGTTTAACCCAGCCAACTTCGGGTTGACTTTGGCTCTATTCACGGGGCAGGCGTACATCTCCCCCGGTCAGTGGGGGAGCGATGCTGTGTTCGTTTATTTTGTTGGATTTCTGGCTTTGGTTATTCTATTGCGGGTAGGCAGAATCGATACGAGTTTAACTTTTTTAGGTACATTATTCTTGTGCAGCTTTTGTTATAACTATCTCTATAAAGATTGGGAAATGGATGTGATTCTACACAGTTTCACCAGCGGTTCTCTTTTGCTCTTTAGCTTCTTTATGATCACTGACCCCATGACAACGCCTAATAATTGGAAGGCCAGAATTGCCTGGGTAATGTTGGTAGCTATCGGTTCTTTTGTTTTAACGGAATTTTTTCAAAAAAATGCTGGCTCCCCGATTTATATGCTCTTCTTCATGGCTCCGCTTACTATTCTTTTTGATAAAGTATTTAAAGGAGAAAAATATGAGTGGGGTAAATAACCTACTATGAGATTTCTACTATTAATCATTATGGGGCTACCGGTCTTTACACATGCTCAGTCAGTGGATAGCTGTGAGATACGGGTGCCGTCTGTGGTCACTATGGATTGCAAGTATGGTAATGACTTTGTTATGCAGGTAAGCAGTAATTGCAAGACCACAGATTATAAAATTAATGTCTATAACCGTTGGGGTAATTTGCTGTACACATCTGAAAAATTAGAAGAGGTATGGGATTTATCGGATTATCCGGTAGGCACTTATTACTGGCTGGTGAAAGCTAGATGCGAAAATGGACAGAATATTGATCAAGAAGGGTACTTCCAATTATTGAAATAGCGGAACCTTAAATGGTTCGTTCCGTTTGCCGCACCTGTTTCGCTACTATCACATCGTTATACAAAAAATCGATTATTTCCTGGAAACATTCAGTCCTTGGTATGGCAGCCCAGTCATGCGTCCCTTGTTTAGCAGTGTAGAGAAAATAGGATTTCCCCAGTTCTTTCAGGCGTTCAGCAATACTTAACGAGCCGTATAAGGTCATATGTCCTGGTGTCTGTTGACTACAGTAATGATGCGAAGCCTTCCCGTAGGGAACCAGTTGATCGGCTGTTCCATGAAATAATTGAGTAGGAATTGCTGTAGTCGAATCGATTTTTGAAATCGTTGTTATAGCACCAGCCATACCAATCACCCCGGCAAATTTGAAGTCATCTGGCAAGATCGTGGTGTCATAAACGAACGCCATATTTAGCACAGTCTCCGCACCAGCACTTGATCCGACTAGTATGATTTTATCTTTGTCAATTTTATACTCTTTATTGTTTTCTATGATATGTTGAATGGCTTTGCTAATGTCATAGGAGGCTTCGTTAATAGCTTCAATTTTTTTACCTGCAGGTGTGTTGCAGCCAAAGCCTTGTTTTTTCATCGTCAAGCGGTATGATACAGACGCTACCGCATAGCCTCGTTGAGCGAGTTTTTCCGCAAAAATTTTAATGCCTTTGGTATTGTGTTTTCCGGATGAGAACCCACCTCCATGTACAAATACTATGAGTGGAACAGAACCTTTATTTCCTTTAGCCCGATAGAAGTCAAATTCCAGTTGCTCGTCATTTTTAGTCGAGAAGTTATGGGTATTGATTTCGACTTTGGAAAAAGAGATGTCGCGGTAAAGTGTTTGTGCAAAAGAGGTTTTTGTTATCAGAATAGAAAATACAACAAAGAACGAAAGCACTATCTTTTTAGATGTCCATTGAAAATAATCGAACCCAGATAGATACTCTAAAACCAATAGGGGTGCTTTTTTATTGATATTGGACTTTGCTTTCATGATAGTACAAATTTATCCGTTTTCATGTATATATCCTGTTGAACGATGATTTATCCGTGTACAAACGTTTGTAAACGTGTACAAACGCATACAAACGTAAGTAAGCGTTTATTAGACGAATAATCCTTTTACCCCTCCCTTACTTTGCCAATGTCAAACGACAAGTGCTTGATTCATCAGGCACAGAAATTAAATCTTTAACACGTAAAATTTACAACTATGAATCACTTAAGAAATCGCGTACAGTTAATCGGTCACCTGGGTAAAGATCCTGAAATCTTCAAATTTGATAACGGACAAATCAAAGCGCGTGTCACTATCGCAACCAATGAAATCTATAAAAACAAAAAGGGTGAAAAAGTTAAGGATACCACCTGGCATAATGTAGTCATGTTCGGTAAAACCGCTGAGCTGGCTGAGCGCTTCCTGGTCAAAGGCAATGAAGTGGGTATCGATGGTAAGATTACCTACCGCTCCTATGAGGATAAGGAAAGTAATAAGCGATTTGTCACGGAGATTGTTGCTTCGGAATTGATGTTGATGGGTAAGAAATAGTTATTATTTAACCGCAGAGACGCTGAGTTCGCAGAGTTTTCCTTTGCATCTTGGCGACTTTGCGGTTTCAACAAAGAGATAATAGGAATGAAATCTAACTCGCTTGTCTAATTAATGGAAGCCATTACTTCGGAGTTAATACTGATGAAGTAGGAACTAGTTTTTATTTAAACCTGCCTGCGGTAGGCAGGCGCAAAGAAAATAAGAATAATCCTACAGAGCTAATCTAAAGGAAACCTTTGCGTACCTACTGAGCTGTAAAGCGAGGTAGGTCTTTGCGTTAAATTTCTTGTAGTTAATGAAAATCAACTCTCATCTAATCTAAAGGACTTCGCGGTGTCATAGAAAACAACCTCAGTGTTGTAAACCAAAAATGCCCATCTCAAATCGTGCGTTGAAAAACCCGATGAGGATTAATCTTTAATTTTAAAATCAGCGTTAAAAGCAAAATCACTTACCGGTTTCCTTTCCTGAGGCTTGTGTTCGTCCTCGGCAATATCTTCAGGTATGTCACTAAGTTCGCCCGGATACCCAAATGCAATGCCTGTAGCTATTCCATATCCTTCGGGAATATCAAACAGCTCCCTAATCTTTTCACGTTCTATACCGCCCATCTGATGGACATAAATACCCATATCGGTTGCCTGAGTAGTTAAGTTACCGATAGCCAGTCCCAGATCATGCCAGGCATGAATGTTTTCGCTATTATCCTTCTTGAAGTGTTCTTTTGTGACTGTAATGGCCAGTGCCCCGGCTGTATGCGCCCAGCTTTGGTTCCACTCAACCAGGCAACCTAATAATTTTTGAAAATTCTCCTCTTCCGAACGAATGGCGTAGATAATATTCCAGGGTTGCTCGTTATAGCAAGATGCTGCCCAACGCATAGCCTCGAAAAGTTGATTCATTTGTTCATGGGTCAGACTTTCCATGCTGAAAGCCCGGGGACTCCATCGATCGGTGATAATTTTATTTACAGGATATTTCGGATTGACTTGTGGCTTCATATATAGTAGTAACAAAAATTATAAGAGAGAGTCAACCCTATTGGGTTATTTCTCGTCTTCTTCCTCTTCAGCTTCCCGAATTGCTTTTGGTTCAACATCGATCACCTGAGCTGTTGGCTTTTCTTTATTCTTCTTTCTGAGCACTTGCGTTAACCATCCGGCAAAGAAGCCTAATCCAAATGTCATGAAAATCAGAATAGCCAGTCTTACATGTAGATTAGCAAATATGAGGTGGATTTCTACGGACTGCCAGTTGAGAGCAATAAAGGTCAGCACAATCAGAATTAGTACTGCAAGTAGTATATTCTTAAAAGTATATTTCTTACCGGAAATAACAATACCCGCTCTTTTATCATTTTTCTCACTCATAGTGAATCAGTTTAGTTCCTTTTATTCGCCTATCATTACGAAAGCCCCCCAGTAATAGGGGTGTTCATACTTTAATTTTATGCTATTTTGAGCAATTTTAAAAGCTTCGTGTTTATTTCCTGTTCGTAACCATTCTTTATAAAAGGCATACATCAACTCGTAGGTTGCTTTATCATCAACCTTCCAATGACTCATCAAGATCGTTTTCGCACCTGCAATTTTTAGGGCTCTATACATTCCATATACTCCTTCTCCTTTCTTTATTTCACCCAGACCTGTCTCACAGGCTGACAATACCACTAATTGTGTACTATCTAATCTGAGGCTTGTCGCTTCCATCGCAGTAAGAATACCATCTTCCTTACTCTTCACATTATCACGATAATAATTTGTTACACCCGCCAGTATTAATCCGGATCGGATCATCGGATTGACCATATGGTCTCGGTGGTCTTTATCGTAGGTTTTTATACTATCGTTTTGCTCACCTACAAAAAAGCCATGAGTAGCAATGTGTAGTACAGTAGGATTGTCAATATCCTTGAGTGTGGATTCGGTTGCCTCTTTTCCGGTATATATCTTGGCTTTCCATTCAGTTGGATTCTCATTGATCAGTCCGGCTATGTCGTTAACCTCGCTTTCTGTAGCTGGTAAATCTGGGAAATGTGCATCCTTGACCAGCTGTGCGTACCTTTTCTGGCCGGCTTCCAGGTGTTCCACTGAAGGAGGTGTATTGTCAGAAGTATTTAATTCTGAAATCAAAAAGTCTGGTCGCCCGAACAAGACCGCAGATTTAGCACCGGACATGGCAAAAACATCTTGGGTGCTAAATTCAATAATATCAGAAGTCTTTGTTACCAGGTGGACATTCAACTCATTGAGTAAGTACTTTGCCGAGTCTGTGTGATATAGAGCACCAAGGTTTAGTTGATTGTATACCCCATCCGGTGAGAGATACACAGTCTTTACTCTGCCTAGTTCTTTTTGAATGGGTAGCCAGTAGCGGTCATAAGACTTCATGTCCTTTACCTTATGTTTTATGGAATTTTTGTAATTATTCAGATAGATGGTTTCCATCTCTTCACCCTCTGGCAAAATAACTAATCTCATAGCCTTACGAGTACCCTTACGAATAACCAGCGCAAGATAATGTGTTTGTTGATCCTCTGTGTGGTACCGAATAATTTCAACTGCAGCCTCATCATTCTGTAGTTTCTTGTACACAGCTTTCCAGTCTTGTTTGGTAGATTCTCCCGCATGCTTAAAGGTTTGAGATTTTAAGGCCAGCTGCTTTTCCAGCTCCTGGATTTCTAGTTCCAGCTGAGCTTTATTGGAGCCAAGGCTAGACTGATCTGTGAGAGAAACGGATATGGTAGTAGCGTATTCATTTTTCTTCTTTTGCCATTTAGAGTAAAGACCAATTAGTTCCTCATCACCGCTGTTGAGAATTTGGTCTTTAACCTTACCTCGTTCATTAAGCAGAAGAGCTTTGGTTTGAAGCTGGTTATCGTACATTCGATACAATAATTTATGATCTGACTTATACCTTTTCAAAACAAAGGCATCATAGGTTTCCAGTCGGGATTTTAGAGAGTTGTAAAAATTATTTTTCTCAGCTTCAGTAAGTGAGGGGAAGTACTCATTTATCTGAAAGAAAAGGTTATCCAGAACTTTGTGGTAGTAGTTTTGAGCTTCGAAGAGATTATTAGTCTTCTCCATGTGCATACCGATTTCATAAAGCAAGTCGTTGTATTCCGGGTGATCTTCTCCCAGCTTCCACTTGAGTATTTTTTCGGCATGGAGGAAGTACTCTTCTGATTTTTTATATTCCTCTCTCTTATCCAGAACTATAGCCAGGTTGGCGAGTGTCCTTGCAAAAGACACATTCTCTTCACCTACCAGTTCTTTTTTAATTGCCAGAGCCTGGAGGTAGTATTGCTCTGCTAAGCTGTCCCTGCCTGTTTTGGAAAACAGGCCTGCCATATTATTCAGTGTGTACGAATAGGAAAGTGTCTTACCTGATTTCTCTTTGATCTTCAGAGCGAGATTGTAATACTTTTCGGCATTCTCATATTGGGGGATAGATTTATAAAGATTGCCCAGGTTGTTATAGATAGATGCAATGGTCTTTTCATTTTTGTCCTCATCCCGTAGACAAATTTTGAGGGCCTTCATATAATCAGATTCACTTTCATCGTAAAGGCCCATTCTGAAGTATAGCCCGGCAGTGTTGAAAAGGTGCCTGGAATATTTTTGGCTGGAAGTCTTGCCTCTTTTTCTATACCAGTGTTCTACTTCATTAAAACAGGCTTCAGCCGCTACGTAATCTGCCAATTGTGTATTGATATACCCCAGTTTTTCCTGGACATAGTAATAGCGTTCCGAATCTTTGCCTTCCTCTGCTATGATTTTGGTTTTTGCTTCATTGGCCCATTCTGCGGCTGTGATCCAACCACCAACGTTTATGTACTGACGCGTAAGTTCCAGGAGCTTATCAATATCCTGTGAGAAAAGAATTGCCGGACTCAATACGAAGACAAAAATCAGTATGGGTATACGTATCTTCAAAGGAACACTGTTAAATTGCAAATATGCGACTAATCTACGGAATATCTTTCCTTTGCCTCTGGTTATTCAGCAACGCCTACACTCAAAGCACGGATTCATCTGGTTATGCAATTTATGATAAGCTGGGAAATCAAAGAGAGTTTCATACCCTACTAGGGCACACCAAACTGATAGATATAGTCCTTTGGGGAGAGTTGCATGATGCAAAGACAGGTCATGATCTTCAATTAGAATTCGTTAAAAAAATGGATGATTACCGTAATGGTGAGATCATAATAGGAATGGAAATGTTTGAATCGGACGACCAGCTAAAGATCGATGAATATTTATCCGGAAAAATCAGCCAAAAGAGCTTTGAAACGGAAGCCCGCATCTGGAGTAATTACGAAACAGACTACAAGCCAATTGTAGAGTATGCAAAAGAAAACGAAATTCCAGTAATCGCAACGAACATTCCGCGCAGATATGCCTCCATGGTCTATAAAAAAGGCCTTGAATCACTTGATGAACTTTCCAAAGAAGCCAAAAAATATATCGCTCCCTTACCAATAGTGGTTGACATGACGCTCGGTTGTTACAAAGAAATGTTATCTATGGGTATGGGACATGCGGGAGAAAACTTCCCAAATGCGCAGGCTGTGAAAGATGCTACTATGGCCCACTTTATTCTTAAGAAAAGGGACAAGAAAAAGCTCTTCATACATTTCAATGGTAATTATCATTCAAAAGATTATGAGGGGATTAACTGGTACCTGAGGAAAAAGAAGAAATCACTCAATATTCTGACTATAGCAACTGTATATCAAGATGATATCACCACTCTGGAAAAGGAGCACATAGGTGAAGCAGACTTTATTATTTGTTTGGAAAATCCGTAAACAAATTTTGATCGTATGTGTTATATATTAAAAATCAACGCATTATATGAAGTCCCTCACGCTTGCCTTACTTATATTTCCGGTGGTGCTAACCTTAGGTTGCAAGAAAGATGAAGGAGATATAACAATGAACACTACGGAAACTACAGACACCACCGGGAATAATGCTGGTCCCTTTACCTTTTTGGCTCTCGGAGACTCCTATACTATTGGTCAGGGTGTAAGTATTGATGAACGATGGCCGGTGCAATTGAAAGACTCACTGGTTACGGATGGGATAGAGATGCAGAATCCAATGATCATAGCGCAAACCGGATGGAGAACAGACAACCTCGACAACGGGATAAACAATGCCAATCTGGGAGATACCGTCTTTGACCTGGTTAGTATTCTAATTGGGGTAAACAACCAATATCAGGGAAGACCGGTTGAAGAGTTCAGGGCTGAGTACATTGATTTGCTACAGAGAGCTATTGATTTTGCTGGTGGCGATAAGAATCATGTAATCGTACTTTCTATTCCAGATTACGGTGTGACACCATTTGGCTACAGCAACAAAGATGCGATAGCTGCGGCCATAGATGAATTTAATGCCGAAAAGCAAGAGGTTACGGACAGTATGGGTGTTCGTTTTTACAATATCACTGAAATCTCCAGAGAAGCGGAGACAGACAAATCACTCATTGCCGGAGATAGTCTCCATCCTTCAGGGAAGATGTACAAGCGATGGGTTGATGTTATCTATGATGATGTCAAGCAAACTATTGCTCCTTAGCTACGACTCCAATTACATTAGGTATCTCCCAAAATCTATTGTTATCATCTGATTCAAAGAAACCGGTTTCATAGCTACCCATCATTTCAACTTTTTTCTTTGGGTGATTGATATAGAATGATGCCTCGGGGCCTCCTTCTAAGTACATTACATTTTTCACATCCGGAAGTACACTTTTAATATTTATAGCGAGATCATGTACGGAAAACGGTGATCGGCTAAAAATAAAATATGCGTAATGTGCTTTGTCTTCGCCAATACAAACGGTACTCCAGTACTTTTTTTGTTGAGACCAAACAATTCTTTGCCCTTCATCAATAATTCTTATGCCCTGAATCAGGGTGTTGTACTTAGTCCGAAGCGAATCAAATTTCTGATACTTGCGATCAATAATCTGAAACGGAGGCACAGACCTATCTTTAGCATCAAAGGCTACTACGGTATTATCAGAAGTGAGGTGTGCATTATTGTAGAAGTCACCATTTTTCATGAAAGCTGTATTGGTCCCGTGCTCATCAAACTGAAACATGCCTGCATTGACAAGTGCTATATAATTGTGTTTTATAGCCCAACGAGGAGCTGTTTTGAATGAAGTTTTTAGTTCCTTGGCGTTACTCAATTCCAACTTAAACCTATCAGGATTGACCATCAATATTCTGATTTTGGAGTCTCCGATACTGCTTCTGATGGGGCCTCTAACTTCAAGGTAGGACAGACCTTCTTCAAGAATTTCCCACTGTTTGTACTCTCTTTTAGTATTGGTAAAAGTTAATTCCGTGGCTTGAGTCGATTCATCTGTGTAGAATGTATCAACTATAACTACTGAGTCTTTAGCAGGTTCTTTGATTGAATCTTTAGTTATAGTTATTTCGGATTCAGGCTTTTCCTCGTTCTTTTCGGAATAAGGAGAGCTGCAAGCCGCCAGCGCTGTAAATAACAAAAAACACCTTTTCATGATGCTATAATGAAGCTTTGTAAAATGGTTACAAAGACTATAAAAAAGCTAAAAATTTAATTATAGGGTATTTTTTCTAATTTTACCCTTATTTTATTACAAAAATTACCTAATTTTACCCTTATTATGGTACAAAAAAAGCTAAAAATTACCCTTATTCTGTTACAAACTTAAGCTTTGATATTCAAAAGACACATAGAGCCACAACTAGATTCCTGGAAAAAAAACACAGCCAGAAAGCCTCTTATTATCCGTGGAGCAAGGCAAGTAGGAAAAACTACATTGGTTAAAAATTTTGCAAAGAACTACGAAAAGCAAATTTTCCTAAACCTTGAAAAAAAGGAAGACATACAGTATTTCGAAAGGTACAACAACGTACAGGATATAAAGGAAGCTCTGTTTTTATCTCATAACATTTCATCGGCTGTCATTGAAGATACTCTGTTATTCATTGATGAAATTCAGGAATCACCAAAAGCCATCAAGCTACTGAGGTACTTTTATGAAGAAATTCCGGAGTTATCGGTAATAGCTGCTGGTTCTTTACTTGAATTTACTATTCGTGATATTCAAAGCTTTCCGGTCGGACGGGTAGAGTCCATCTATATCCACCCGCTTAACTTTGAAGAATACCTGAATGCAATTAAGCACGAAGCCGCAAAGAACCGGTTATTACAAATTCCTGTAGATAACATTGGTCATAATCTTTTACTGGAATTGTTTCAAGAATACGCTATCATCGGTGGCATGCCGGAAGTACTTCAAAACTGGATAAGTACCAAAAAAATATCAGATCTGCCACGCATATATGAAAGTATATGGGGAGCATATAAAGATGATATCGGTAAGTACACAAAAAATGATACTGAAAGAAATGTCATCAAGCATATCATCAATAACGCCCACTTATATGTTGATCAAAGAATAAAATTCCAAAACTTCGGAAACTCGAATTACAGATCGAGAGAAGTGAGCGAAGCATTCCGAAATCTTGATGCTGCGGGTATCATAAAACTCATATACCCCTCAACCGATATTGATGTGCCTATTAAAACAAATCTCCGAAAATCACCAAGGCTACAATTTTTGGATACCGGCATATTAAACTATGCCTTGAATATACAAGCAAATATGCTGGGCTATGATGATTTGAACCATGCTTTTAAAGGTGCTATTATTCCGCACCTGATTACTCAGGAAATTATTTCATTGAATTCAAAAGACCGACAAAAACCAAATTTCTGGGTACGCGAAAAAAATCAAGCTTCTTCGGAAGTTGATCTCTTACTACCCTATCAGAATAAAGTAATTCCAATTGAGATCAAGTCGGGAAGCGCGGGAAAATTGCGTTCTTTACATCAGTTTGTTGATCAGTCCAGCCATCCTTATGCTATAAGAATGTATGCTGGAAAGTTTACAGTGGAGCAACATAAGACACCTAGAGGCAAACCCTATTTATTAATGAACTTACCTTATTATTTAGGCACACAGTTGATTAACTATATAAATTATTTCGTATCTAATTATAAAATCTGAAATACACTTCTATGCCCGTTGATTTTACCAATACTTTAGTAATCGGAATTTCATCCAGAGCTCTTTTTGATCTGGAAGAAGCGAATCAGATTTTTCAGGAAAAAGGCATTGAAGCTTACCAGAAGTATCAACGAAAACGCGAAGATCAAATCCTTGAAAAAGGAACGGCCTTTCACCTGGTCGAATCACTTTTGAAAATCAATGAAAGGAGCGATGAACAACTGGTGGAAGTGGTGGTAATGTCACGAAACAGTTCTGATACCGGTCTTCGGGTACTCAACTCTGTAAAGCATTATGGGCTTGACATTACAAGAGGTTGCTTTTCAGGTGGTAGTAGTTTGACTCCTTACCTGGATGCCTACTCGGTAGACCTCTTCCTGTCGAAACACGAAAGTGATGTACAGGAAGTGATTGACTCCGGATATTGTGCAGCGGCTCAGATTTATGAACAGCCGGAAGACTATAAACCAGACAGGGATATTGTCAGAATAGCGTTTGATGCTGATGCAGTTTTGTTTTCGGAGGAGTCGGAAAAGATATACAAGGAACAAGGCCTGGAAGCATTTCTGGAACATGAGGACAGCAACAAAGACAATCCCCTCAATGAAGGACCTTTTGCCAAACTATTAATCACCCTATCCAAAGTACAGAAGAAATTTCCCGTTGATCCACCGATACGACTGGCCATTGTTACGGCAAGGAGTATGCCTGCTGACACCCGACTTATCAAAACGCTTCGCACCTGGGGTGTACATGTAGACGAAACATTCTTTCAGGGTGGGGTAAGCAAGGAGAAAATACTCAAGGCTTTCAGAGCTCATATCTTTTTTGATGACCAGGATGTACACTTGGGGCCGGCTTCTAAAGTGGTGCCGAGCAGTAAGGTGCCTTATCGGAGTGATAGTCCATTGAAGAAGAAGGGGTAGGTTATGAATCAACCGCGGAGACGCGAAGGCGCGGAGAATTTCCATTTATATGCCTAAATGCTCAAAAGTTTTTCATCGAACCAAACGTCTTCGTAGTTATTCCCATCAATTAGAAAACGAAACCCTGAAGGAAGATCCAAATACTCTAATACATCTTCTGGTAAGTAGTTTGTTAAATGTTTTATACACACAGGTTCGAAAAAATCAGGAGCATCTGAAAATTCACCACACCATATGTACCATCCATTAGTACCGTTTTCTATGGGATGTCTTAACCCATGAATAATTCCACCATTAAGGCTTTTTATTGCAAGTCCAACTTTAGAACCCTTCTCTGGTTTGACAGCGGATACATTTTGCCATTCACATACGGTTTCATTCTTACGGACATTCATTTTTGTTTATAAGTCGATAAACGAAACTAATTAATATACTCATTCTACTATCCTTCGCATAACCAAAACTCTCTGCCTTCGCGTCTCCGCGGTTAAAAAAACCTAATCTTCTCTATTCGTTACCTATTCCTTCACGATCCTTCCGGAAACACTTACCCCATTATCAAAACTAAAATGAACCACGTAAACTCCGGAAGGTAATTCTCCTAGTTGAACCTGCCTATCTTGGTCGCTATAATTGAAACTCTCTACAACATACTCCTTACCCGCAATATCCTGAATGGCGACAGTATAGTTGCACTTGGTTTCTGTTGCCAACTCGAAAAACAACACCTCCTTCACAGGGTTAGGAAACAGCTCAATTTTAATAGTATTCGTTGAAATGTTATCAATGCCTGTGGTTGCCGCATTTATATCCCATATTACGCTGGAAACATGTATGGTTGCATGATTATCAATTTTCAAAAGCGTAGTTGTGTCTTCAACCGTTGCCACCAGCTGATTGCTTCCGGCACTTAAATCTCCCTGTGAAATCAAAACAGAATCAACATTAGAGTCTATAATAGCTCCGTTCAACGTCCATTCAATCTTCAAAGTGTTTGGCTCAGGCAGAATCAGGTCAATACTAAAAGTTGTCGCAGATGATAAATCTATCGTACTGGAGTTTGACGGGTCATATGAATCAACGACATCAGTTAAATCATGTATCTCTTCGATGGTCCCCTCAATACATACTGAGCAGAAATCACTTCCCAGATACCTCATTTTGCAATTTTGATGAGGCCTGTACCAATTAGCGGAATTACCTCCGCAACAGTGTTGATAGATGCCGATGTTATTCTCGTTGATCCAGTTTTTCCATTTTACATTATTAGGATCTGTTTCCTGTGTCATATTGATGTATTCGCCTGCATATACATCTCCAGCGTAATATTCGTCTGCAAGATTCACGAAGGAATGCCCCAATTCGTGAATAGCGATTTCATCGGAGCTACCATGTGTAGAAGCGGCCGGAAACTGGCCTCCGCTACCGCCATAGTACGGACTATTTACCAGCATAAAGGCTACATCATATGTTGGGAAGTTGTTTGCCAAAACATTTGTGATGGTTGCTGTTTTTGTAGGGTATAAAAGCCTGTGAATATTAAAATAATCAAATGTAGAGCCGAAGTAATTATCAACCGTAGATACAGGGTGATCCGGTTCGGTAACATCAGTCGCTGTTCCAGGATGAGATGCTCCGCTTTCATTTGATGGGACCTTGATGGCAAAAACATTGAAGTAATTCCTATACTCTTTGTAGGGCGTTTCAAGGAATAGTTTATTAGTAAAATTGTTCGCGTCAGTGATAAATTGGGTAAGCTCAGCAGATTGGTAGCCATCTCCCAGAATCACAAGGTTGATTCTCTTGTCGTCAGGCCCAGTATACCAAAGTGTGTCTACATCAAACACCTGTGCATGGGAAAGTTGACACAGTAGTACAAGGCATATCGCTATTCTTTGTTTCATAATGTTACCTCCGAGAGTATTCTGCGGTTCATTTTAAGGATTAAGAATTTTGTGTCCGGATGCAATTGCATTCTTATAGAAAACTCTGCGCTATCCAGTTCGATTCTCTTTTTGTCCAGCTGTCCGAAAGTGCTAATGTATTCTACATCTTTAATCAGCGGGTTTGATATTTTCAGGCTATCAATTGCCAGTAAATTCTCATTGAGTTGAGTACAAAGAAGATCGCCCGCTTTATGCGGATGTCCGATATGATGACTTTCTTTCAATTTACCATCGGCAATTATTTTGTTGATGAAGGTAACATTCACTGTGTCATCTGCTTTTTTCGATATTTTATAGTTGATGAAAACAATCTTGGGCGCGACATTTTCACTGCCTTCCTCACTGACATTATTTACCAAAGGCGTGTGTGCAGGAGTGCAACAGGCAAGCAGTATGAATGAAATGATGTAAACCGGGCGCATTTGTTTTGAATAATCACCTTGCAATGATTTCAGGATGCAAGATAGCTAAAAATCTCTGTCAAATCTCCAGTCCCCATTCACAGACAGGCCTTTGCGGTAGATTACCGCAGCCAGGTTACAAAGATAACCCAACCAAAAAACTCAGTACCTCCCCAATTATTCCTTCACCTTTTTCTTTTTTGCCCTTGCCACCTTCCTGATCATACCCTTGAAAATAAGATTATGAAAAGGTTTAATGCTGAACCAATACAGCCTACCTGCTACACCCAGGGGTCTGAAGGTTGCTGTTTGAATCAATTGATCACCCGAAATCTTAAATTCCAGCCAGGCCTCTCCGGGTAGCTTCATTTCAGCATAAAGCAAAAGTCGGCCTTCTTCCTTATCGGCATAAAGTACTCTCCAGAAGTCCAGGGCATCACCGGGGTTGATGCTATCAGCATTGGTCCTTCCTCTGCGCAAGCCTACACCCCCAAAAAGCTTATCTAGAAAACCCCTGATCTTCCATAAAAAACTAGCGTAATACCATCCGTTTTGACCTCCGATCCTCCAAATACGATCTATACATTCTTTCCGGGAATCAAATTGTTTTTTTCTTTGGTCTACAAAACATCCATGGGTAGGTACCTGAATAAAATCAGAAATACTTCTGTTAATCCGTCCGCTGCTGAAAGCATCCTTCCAGCTCGATATTATATCGTTTGTTTCAATCTTTTTGAATGCCCTGCGCAATGACTCTTTATAACTTATGGGTTCAATATTCAAGAGCTTGTCCAGTGAGTTCTTTCGACAAATTATTTCAACCTTCATGCTGTTAACTAACGCAATGGCCAGCTTATAGGAAACCGAGGTTACAAAATAAAGCCAGTAGGAAGATAACCTGGGAGTCATTACAGGAACGATTATTATCCTTCTCTTGAGACCTCTCAAGGCTGCAAACTCCAGAAGCATTTCCTTGTAGGAAAGTATTTCTTTGCCACCTATATCATAGTCTTTGCCGAATGTTTCTTCCACCCCCAAAACACCACTCAAGTATTCAATGACTGTGTTTACCGCAATTGGCTGAGACTTTGTGTTTAGCCACTTTGGAGCTACCATGACAGGTAGTTTCTCGACAAGGTCCCTTATTATTTCAAAGGAAGAACTACCCGAACCTATAATTATGCCCGCTCTCAAGCTGGTCAGGCTATAGTTCCCCTTCTTTAACTCTTCTTCAACAGCTCTTCGTGAGGATAGGTGCTTGGAAAGCGTATCTTCATTTACAATTCCACTGAGATAAACTACCTGTTGGACTGAGGTGTCCTTCAAAGCGTTTCTGAAGTTTACAGCCGAACGTCTTTCCAGCACATCGTAATTTTTTGCCGTTGACATGGAGTGAACCAAATAATAGGCGGCTTCGATATCCTTAGGGATTCTGGTCAAAGATTCTTCGTCCAGCAAGTCTATCTGAATAACAGTCACAGCATCTTTAAGATTATCAGATAAATTGAATCTGCTTTTATCCCTGACACAGCATACTACCTTATGGCCATTTTTGATTAAAACCGGTAGTAATCTTTTTCCTATATATCCTGTGGCACCCGTTAATAAGATCTTCATTGAGAAATTGATTTGTTATGCAATCCATTGCACTACACCGTTGAAAGTAGTTGTACGGTCTTGATTATACAATCATCGCTTAGTATTTGTTTTTGTCTTGGGTATTGGGGTAAACTTATGATTACTGGCACGTGGGTACAAACCAAACCTTTCAATTGAGGTAAATCGTCACGCCCTACTATCGTACGGGCTGCCGGCAAAGGTCAGAGAAGTTGGATGACGGCAAAGGAACTACATTGTGGTTCCAATTTGGGCCGATTCCTTCGCTTTGTTGCACTACACCCGGAATTACGACTAGCGACTAGGCTAATTCCCCCCGCTGTGGCTTCAACGCATCCCGCACCCCGATCATATTCTTCTCATCTACGATCATATAAGCCGTAAACTGATCCTCACTCACTTTTTCTTCACCTACTCCATACGTTTCCAATGAATGCTTCTGTGCGTACTCATCAAGGTGAATAGCGTGATGCTTAGCTGTACCTTCAGCTGCTGGCCCGAAAAAATCCCAGATGAGTTTGATTTTGTGTCCCATTACTTATTGAATATTGAGGTGATTTTGGAAACCGTATACTCCACTTCCTCCATGGTATTTTGCTTGCCAAAGGAGAAACGAATGGAAGGTCGTGTCTCTTCCGGGTTGAGTTGCGCAAGTACATGTGATCCCTTTAGTGCCCCGCTTCCACAGGCACTACCACCTGATGCTGATATCTTTTCCAGGTCCAGGTTAAATGTCAGCATTTGAGATAAGGGTGTTTCCGGAAAGAGTACGTTCAATACATTGGGTTGGTCCTGGGCTCTCATAGCTCCATTCACATCTACACCGGGAATTTCCTTTTGTAAAAGTTCCCACATCATACTTTTGAGTGCGCGATAATGTGCATTTCGTTCCTCTAGCTCACTTTGAGCCAGCTCCAAAGCTTTTGCCATCCCGACTATGCCAGCAGTATTTTCAGTGCCCGGCCGTAGGCCCTTTTCGTGACTGCCTCCATGCAATACCGGAGTTGGCTTTATCCCTTTTCGCAGATATAGCAGTCCAACTCCTTTTGGCCCATAAAACTTATGTGCACTACCTGCAATTGCATCAGGTCCACCTTCATTTAGGTCAAATGACTTTGTTCCTAATGTCTGTACCGTATCAGAGTGAAATAATGCACCTACTTCCTTACACAGTTCAGTAATTTTTTCAATGTCGTTCAGGTTGCCTGTTTCGTTATTGACGTGCATGATGGAAATTACCGACTTTTTGCCATCGGATAGTAGCCTTGCCAGTTGGTCGTAATCCAATACCCCATCGGCATCATTGTCAATATATTCTACCTCAAGTCCTAATGATTGCACGGTATTTAACACAGCATGGTGCTCCATTTTGGAAGAAATCACTCGTTCTACTCCTTCCATTTTGGCCATTGAGTGTAACGCTATGTTGTCGGATTCAGTGCCTCCTGAAGTAAAGTAAATCTCACTTGTAGAGGCTCCAAGTATAGATGCTATTTTCTTTCTTGATTCTTCAATAACCACACGAGCTGCCCGGCCATGGCTGTGGGTAGAAGATGGGTTTCCATAGTATCCTTTCATATAAGGCAGCATAGCCTCCAGCACCCGGTCATCGAGTGGTGTCGAAGCTGCATTATCGAAGTATACTTCCATCAGGCATTGACTGATACGATTTCGCTAATGTCCTGCATGATCTTATGTGCCAGATGATCTGCAGTCGCTTGCGATGTTGACTCAGCGTAAATTCTTATGATTGGTTCGGTGTTGGATTTTCTAAGGTGTACCCACTCAGAGTCAAATTCAATTTTCACGCCATCGACCGTATTAATAGGCTGTTGCTTGTATTTAGTTTGGATTTGCTTGAGTACCTTGTCAACATCCAGTTCTGGACTAAGTTCAATTTTATTCTTGGAGATTACATAGTTAGGGTAAGTGCTTCTTAACATACACGAAGACTTGCCATAGTTGGCCAAATGTGTCAGGAACAGAGCGATACCCACCAGTGCATCTCTTCCGTAATGGAGTTCCGGATAAATGATGCCACCGTTGCCTTCTCCACCGATTACGGCATTGTTCTCCTTCATTGCATTGACTACGTTCACCTCACCGACAGCTGAAGCAAAATACTTCCCACCTTTTTTCTCAGTTACATCCCTAAGTGCTCTTGTCGAAGAAAGGTTGCTTACCGTATTTCCTTTCTTTTTTGAAAGAATATAATCTGCAACAGCGACTAATGTGTATTCTTCACCGAAAACTCCTCCATCATCACAAACGAAAGCAAGCCTGTCCACATCCGGATCTACCACAATTCCCAGATCGTAGTTTCCTCTTTCGATTTCACCGCAAAGCTCAGTCAAGTGCTCAGGAAGGGGCTCAGGGTTATGAGGAAAATGACCGTTGGGTTCGGTATAAAATTCTTTGATTGTATGTACACCGAGGGCTTTCAATAGCTTTGGCACGGCTATACCTCCGGTAGAGTTTACACAATCAATAGCTATTTTGAAATTGGCATTAGTGATGGCCTCCTTATCAACCAACTCCAATTTTAATATTTCTTCGATATGGATGTCTATGTAATCGTCCCGATTAGTAAGAGTTCCCAGGTCTTTCACTTCAGCAAATGAATAGTCATCATTTTCGGCAATGCTTAATATTTGTTTACCGTCTTCACCTGACACAAACTCACCCTTATCATTGAGTAGCTTCAAAGCATTCCAGTTTCCGGGATTATGACTTGCTGTGATTATGATGCCACCACCGGCATTTTCCATTGGCACCGCAATTTCAACCGTAGGTGTTGTCGACAGCCCAAGGTCAATGATATCAATTCCGAGACCAATGAGGGTGGAAGAAACAATGTTAGAAATCATCTCTCCGGAAAGTCGGGCATCTCTCCCGATTACGACTTTCTTGGGTTTATTATTTTGAATTAACCACGTTCCGTATGCTGCCGCAAATTTTGTAGCATCGAGTGGTGAAAGGGTATCTCCGGGTTTACCGCCAATGGTTCCTCTGATCCCTGAAATGGATTTAATAAGTGTCACTGTTTAAGGTTGTTTTTGGGTATTGAAGCCCCTAGGTCAGGCTTTGGATAGTACTTTTTCTACTTCTGTCATATCTTCTTTATCGTCCTCTTCATTTTCGCAAGTACCTACCGGCTTGCCACAGTAGTTACAGGTTCCAACCGAGTTTTTCAGAAAAGGACTTTGAGACGCGCAAGTGCCCTTGAACTCACCGTTCTTAACGAGTAATAATCTTACTCCCATGAACAAGAAAAAGATGACAAGTGCTCCTATTGCTAATAATACAGTCTGCATAATGATCTCAAAGTTATTGATTCTATACTAAATTAACACTCCTGCTACCACAAAAGTTTCTTTTCTGCACTTGCAATTGTACATTGGTGTCGTGAATGATAAGACCTAATGTTCTTGATATTTCTCTCTACACTACGCTTCGTTCCCTGACCGTCCATGATACCCTATATTTGAGGGCAGACGAGGAAATGACAAGGGTGGTTAAATGTAATCTGATCCATACTTTAGGTTAAAACAATCAAAGATGCCAATATGCCTGAAATAGTCAAACGAAACGATACAAAGCGAAAAGAAAAACTCGAAGCCTTTGACCGGTTGCTGACGATCATGGATGAGCTCCGTGACAATTGTCCCTGGGACAAAAAGCAAACCTTACAGTCCCTGAGACATTTGACTATTGAGGAGGTGTATGAGCTAGCGGATGCAATCGTTGAAAATGATATCCAGGAAGTTAAAAAAGAGGTTGGTGACATAATGTTGCACCTGGTATTCTATTCAAGAATTGCTTCAGAAACAAATGATTGGGATGTTCAGGATATGATCAATGCGCTCTGTGATAAAATGGTGCAACGCCATCCCCACATCTACGGTGATGTTGAGGTTGAAAATGAAGAGGACGTAAAACGTAATTGGGAGCAAATAAAGCTCAAGGAGAAAAAGGATAAGAAGGTATTGGAAGGTGTACCCGTATCACTACCCGCAATGGTAAAGGCTTATCGTATTCAATCAAAGGCTAGAGGTGTGGGGTTTGACTGGGATAAAAAGGAAGATGTATGGGCTAAAGTGGAAGAAGAAAAGCAAGAGTTTCTTGAAGCCGAGACTAAGGAAGAAAAGGAGGAAGAATTTGGTGATATGCTGTTTTCATTGATTAATTATGCTCGTTTCATCGATATAGACCCGGAAGAAGCCCTCGAAAAGACCAATAAGAAATTCATCAAACGCTTCAACTACCTGGAAGATCAAGTAACATCAAGTGGTAAGCGCTTGGAAGATATGAGTCTGGAGGAGATGGATAGGTATTGGAATGAAGCGAAAGGAGTTTAAAGTAGAGAAGTTATTAGTTTAAAGTTTTTAGTAAAAGTAGTATAGGTGATCAGACAAATCACAAGTTCATTCTTAAATCTTTGTTCTTCATTCATTGCTAAATTGTTTTATTGTTAGATTATAATGAGCGAGTCAAATACCTTTTGCCCCGCTAACCAAAAAGATTGGCGGGAATGGCTAAAAGAAAACCATAGATCAAGTGATTCTGTATGGCTTGTCTATTACAAAAAAGCCTCCCCGAAACACAACCTTACCTGGAGTGAAGCGGTTGATGAAGCGCTGTGCTTCGGATGGATCGACAGTACAAGAAATGCGGTAGATGAGGAGAGGTTTATGCAATTTTTCAGCAAAAGAAAACCTCAAAGCAACTGGTCAAAAATTAATAAGGAAAAAATTGAGAACCTGACTGCTAGAGGAATGATGACTAAAGCTGGTTTGGAAAGTGTCAGGATAGCAAAAGAAAATGGGTCTTGGACTTTCCTTGATGATGTAGAGGCTATGATTATTCCGGAAGACCTGGAAAACGCTTTTCAACAACATTCCGGATCGAAAGATTATTTCCTGACCTTGAATGACTCAATCAAAAAGCAAATCTTGTATTGGATAAAATCTGCAAAGCGACCGGACACCAGATTGAAAAGAATTACTGAGGTTGCGAAACAGGCGGGTGAGAATAAGAAGCCGAAGCAGTTTGGCGGTTGATTGCCAAATTATCCTATTGTTTAATTATTTGGTTTGTTACTTCAGTACTAAATAGAATCGATTAAATAATAAAACAATTCAACAATAGAATAATAATTAACCCATGTCGCCCAACTGCTTCGTTCCCTTCAGCTCTCCGATGAGCAGGATGCGATAATGGGACAAGCCTTAACAATGCTTGAACATCTAATACAACGATAAAATCCTTTCAATTTCGAATACTGAACAAGGAAAAAAGATTTTAGAATTATACAGGTCTGCAAAAGACAATACAACAACTTAGCAATTGAATAATTATTCAAGCCCCATCACCTCAGTATAGTCCTCCCACTTCTTGATCAACTCCTGAAAGTCTTCGGGCAATTCCGAATCGAACTGGACCTCCTTCTTGGTAACCGGGTGTATAAATCCTAAAGTCTTGGCGTGTAAGGCTTGGCGAGGTAAAATTTTAAATCCGTTCTGGACAAACTGCTTGTACTTGGTGTAGACGTTACCGCTGAGCACTTTGTCACCACCGTAGGTGGCATCATTGAATAGCGGATGCCCAAGGTACTTAAGGTGGGCTCGTATCTGATGGGTTCTTCCGGTCTCCAAATTACACTGGATGAGTGTGACGAAGGAAAATCTTTTGAGGACTTTGTAATGTGTCACTGCGTGCTTACCATATTCACCTTCGGGAAACACGGACATTACTTTGCGATCTTTCAGGCTACGCCCGATATGGGCATCTATCGTCCCTTGATCTTCTTTAACATTACCCCAAACCAGGGCAATATAGGTTCTTTCTATTGAGTGGTCGTAAAATTGTTTGGCGAGTCCATTCATGGCCGCTTCGGTTTTTGCAATGACCAAAAGTCCGGAGGTATCCTTGTCGATTCTGTGAACTAACCCTGGTCTGATCTCACCGTTTTGAGATGTCGGCAAATTTTGAAAATGATAAACTAATGCATTGACTAAAGTACCCGTCCAGTTCTGATAGGCAGGGTGCACGACCATCCCAGCTTCTTTATTGACTATGAGTAAATCATCGTCTTCGTAAACAATATTGATTGGTAAATCTTCAGGAACCAACTCTTCATCCCGGGGCGGATTAGGAAGAGATACTGTAATTACATCACCAGGATGAACCTTGTAATTAGACTTGATGGTTTTATCATTAACTTTTATAAACCCGTCCTTTACAGCATTCTGAATTTTATTACGGGTCGCATTCTGAATACGATCCATCAGGTACTTGTCCACCCGTAGCAGTGTTTGCCCCTTATCAGCGACAATACGATAGTGCTCAAATAGCTCTTCGTTTTCTTCTTCCTGCCCCTCAGATAGGTGGGGCTCAATGTTTTCCTCATCACTCATTAAGTACAAAAGTAAGGTTTTTGAGGTTACAGTCTTGATTCTGCGATAGTGTTTAAAATTAAAACCCCAAAACGTTTGTCATCCGGATTCTGTACCGTGGGAGTAGAATCTAGCTTGGGTTTAAGAAAAGCGGCTTTATTTTAGTCCTATATTTGCCTCCAATGAACCTCTCAAAAGACCCAACCCCTACAATTGAACTGCAGTCAGAGTTGCTTTCTGAAAAAGGAGTACGCCTTTACATCAAGCGGGACGATCTTATTGATCCCGAGATTTCAGGAAACAAATATCGGAAGCTGAAATACAATTTGCTGGCGGCTAATGAACAAGGGCATGATACATTACTGACTTTTGGGGGAGCTTATTCCAATCATATTTATGCGGTTGCCGCTGCAGGGAAGAAATATAATTTCAATACAATAGGGATCATTAGGGGAGAGGAGCATCATCCCTTGAACCCCACTTTGGATTTTGCCAAAAGTTGCGGAATGCGCTTGGAGTATGTTTCCAGAGAAAAGTTCAGAAAGAAAGACACGGCTGAATTTCATCAGGAACTAATTACAAAGTTTGGTAATTTTTATACCCTTCCTGAAGGAGGGACCAATCAACTGGCTGTAAAAGGTTGTGCCGAAATCGTTTCCGAAATTGATGTTGACTACACGCACATATGTTGCGCTTGTGGTACCGGAGGAACAATAGCCGGAGTCATTTCAGCTTCGGATAAACAAGTACTTGGATTTCCGGTATTGAAAGGTGGTGATTTTCTGAAGGAAGATATCCAAAAATTAATTGGAAGCAGTGATACTAATTGGCAGTTGATTACCGATTACCACTTCGGTGGCTATGCTAAGCTAAAGCCTGAATTAATAGACTTCATTCAGGACTTCCAGAATCAATTTAACATTCCTCTGGATCCTGTTTATACAGGCAAAATGTTCTTTGGAATTATGGACCTGATTGATAAAGATTACTTTCCTATGAATAGTTCAATTGTTGCCATCCATACCGGTGGACTTCAAGGTATTGATGGAATGAAAGAACGAGGTCTGATTTCATAAAAAAATCCCACTCGAAAGTGGGATTTCATTTTTTAAAATTCTGCTACTCCTTATGGTATATGAAAGAAGTCGATTATGATCTCTACCAAATCAAATTGGAAGAAAATCAACCAGGTTAGAGCTAATACCGGTAATAAGTAGACCATGGAGTACTTCACGACATAAGCAAAGAACGAAGGCATTTTTACACCCGCCTGCTCTGCAATAGCTTTTACCATAAAGTTTGGTGCATTACCAATGTATGTCATGGCCCCAAAGAATACCGATGCCACTGAAATAGCGGTAAGTCTAACAGCTGCAGTCATGTGATCATCATGCATATGCGGACCAGGGAATGGTTGGCCTGCTGCATTGTCCACCGTGATATGGAATGTTGAGAAGGCTTGTACTTCTGCGAATACTCCGACATCGCCACCTTGAGCAGCCATAGCAGCTGTCAGGAAGTTGACATAAGTTGGGGCATTGTCTAATACACCGGAAAGTGCTCCGGTCGCCCAATACAATGAGTGTTTACTGATCAAATCCGGATTATTCGTAGCGTAGTCCCCAACAATTGCTAATGCTGGCATCATAGTAAAGAAAATCCCTACGAAGAGGAAGGCCACTTCTTTGATTGGTTCAAATTCAAATTCATTACCCTTAAGTGCTTTTTCACTTGAGAAGTAATATGAGAGGAAGGCAGCTGATAACATAATGCACTCCCTAAGGAATGAAATGGTTACATCCTGTCCATGAAGTGTCATTTTGATTCCAGGAACCCAAGAGAATACGTTTGGATCTAGGAATACCGCACCGATGATGATGATAATCCAAAAGAAATTTTTGGTACCTACTATTTTGGTCTTTCCTGTGTATTCAACTTCTGTTTCTTCGCCTGACTTGTTTCTGGAATCAATCATAATAAAGATGATCAGAAGCATAATAACGCCAAATACCCAAGGCACTAAATCATGTGTCATTGTCCACTCAAATGGAACCCCTTTCAGGAAACCCAGAAACAATGGAGGGTCACCAATTGGTGTCAAAGAACCACCGACATTACTCACAATAAAGATGAAGAATACGATATGATAAGCTTTGATTCTGTCTTTATTCAATCTGATGAATGGACGAATCAAAAGCATGGAAGCACCGGTCGTTCCAATAATATTTGCCAGTACAGCGCCAATGGCTAGTAGAACAGCATTGGTCATTGGCTTACCTTTCTTGTCAACCTTGATCATAATTCCACCTGCCGCACAGAATAGACCTGTAAGCAAGGCGATAAATTGAATGTACTCCGCCAGGGTATGGATTATCGTATCGACATCATGCATTACCCACATATAATAACCAACAACACCCGCTCCCAAAGCAATTGCAATCAAAGGATAATTTTTGTGCCAGAAGTGTTCGAAGAAAAGCGGTCCGGTCGCTATAAGTAATAACAATAATACAAACGGAATCGCAATATAACCTGGAGGTAAATGGTGATCGCCATGGTTTGCATGGGCGCCCTCTTCATGAGCACCAGCTTCATGTTCACCTTTGTTGTGGTCATCAACGTTTTCTGTTTTGGTACTATCCTGATCAGGATCCTGTGAATAACCCGTATTCACTGCCCCTAGCAACACAAACACAGGAATAAGTAAGATTAAAATTTTCTTCATTTGGATATGTGATTTTGTATTCCCTACTGAGGATGGTCACCACTTTCTCGTTTTCTAATCTGGTGTCTCAGTACACAACCATAGGACATTTGACAGAGTCCATTAGATTTTGTGACTACAAATATAGAGGAGTAATGGACAATTGCTAAAAAGAATTTTTAGAAGTATCCAACAATCTCTCCGCTTACACTATCTTCTTTTGCTCCGGTGACCGATTTTAGCACATTGACCTCACCTCTTACCCGAAGAAAACCAAGGAACGCAAAAATCAGGGCTTCCTTGTAATTGACCAGCTTTGAGTCCGGTACTACCACTTGCACCTTCTTTCTCAAACAGGATATCAAATAAGAGTTATGTGCGCCACCACCAGTAACAAGTATTTTTTTATCTGCATCAACCACCTGACTGATTTGTGTAACTATATGTTCGACACAGGTTGCCAACGCATTTTCGGTTGACTGACACTCATCAAGCAACGGAAATACCTTTTCTTTAATCCATTCCAGCCCCAATGACTTTGGGGGTGTCTGTTCGTAGTAATCAAGAGCATTAAGTTTGTCCAGTAGCGTTTGATCTATTTTACCTGCCTTGGCCAATTCACCTCTTCTGTCATACTCTAAACCTTTCCTTTGGGCTAAGCGGTTTAATATTAGATTCATCGGGCAGATATCCCAGGCTATGCGTTCCCCATTCTTTTCTAACGAAATGTTGGCGATCCCTCCCAGGTTGAGACAATAGTCATATTCACCGAATAAGTAGCGGTCCCCAATTGGAACCAGTGGCGCTCCCTGACCTCCCAGTGAAACATCTTTTGACCGAAAGTCATATGCCACTGGTATGTTTGTCAGCTCATAAATCCTCTTTCCATCACCGATCTGGAGCGTAATACCTTTTTCTGGCTGATGAAAGACAGTATGCCCATGGGAGGCAATCAAATCTGGTTTTAACTCATTGTTGCTAATAAAACGGCTTACTGCTTTTCCAAAAAAAACACCCAGTGCCTGATCAAGTTTTTCAATTTCATCGGGATCAGCGTGGAGAATATTCTTTAATGAATCCCTTAAACCTTCCGGGTAATCGATAGTGGAAGAGGCGCCAATTGTATATGAGTAACCCTCCTCTAATTTTTTGAATTCGCAATACGCAATATCAAGCCCATCTACTGATGTTCCTGACATCAATCCAATCACTTTCATTTCATCAAATGGCATACGATAAATATAGGTTTAAATTTTCTTAATTTCGATGCTGGAAAATCGATGAACCTGATAGTCGACATAGGGAACACAAGGATCAAAACCTGCACTTTTGAGAAAAATGTACCGGGCGCAGTACAAATTCTGGAGTCAGAAGATCAGCTTAATGAGTCAATCAAGAAACATAAAGCCTGTATTATTTCCTCAGTCAGAAAATTGAAATCCAGTTATCCGGCTAATACCATTGTTCTGAGTCATAAGACTTCCTTACCCATTGTTAATGCGTACGGAAGCCCACAAACACTGGGTATGGACAGGTTGGCAGGTGTGGTCGGTTGCAATTATCTTTATCCGGATGCCAACTGCCTTTTAATCGATTGTGGGACCTGTATTACCTTCGACTTTATTGACAGTGCTGCAACCTATCAGGGTGGGAGTATCTCCCCCGGACTGGAAATGAAATTCAAAGCGCTTAACAATTTTACTGATGCACTTCCGTTAGTTGAACATAAAAATGAAGTTGACTTGATTGGTAAGACAACAGAAGAAAGTATTCAGAGCGGAGTAATCAATGGTACGGTAGCCGAAATTGATCAAATGATACTGTCCTATCAAAACAAATTTGACAATCTTGTAGTGGTCCTTACAGGAGGTGACGCTCAATTCTTTGAATCTAAATTAAAAGCCACCATCTTTGCACAGCCTAAAATTGTACTGATCGGCTTAAATAGAATATTGGAATATAATGTTGAAGAGGAGGCTTAAGTATTATTTCGCGGTTTTCGCAATTGTTGTAACAGGAGAGGTGGCAGCGCAAATCAATACCAGTTCTCCATACTCCAGGTTTGGTATTGGTGATATCAACTCTTTCGGTGTAGGTAGAAACCAGATGATGGGTGGTCTAGGTGTAAGTACTTCCAATGCCCTCTTTATCAACAATGTCAACCCGGCTTTAGCTGCACGGAGCAATAATGTGATCTTCAATATTGGATTTACCAGTGACAGTAAATTCCTCAAAACTTCCACCCAATCCCAGAATTCAAGTAATGTCAATTTGTCAACGCTCAATATGTCCTTCCCATTGAGTAAAAAATGGACTTCCGGTATTGGCCTCTATCCCTACAGCCGAGTTGATTACGATATTTCTTCCACACAAATTTTGAATGATACAACTAACGTTAACTACCTATATACAGGTACTGGAGGCTTAAACAAGTTCTATTGGACCAATGGTTTTTCAGTATCTAGAGGAATTTATTTAGGACTTGAGTCTTCTTATGTTTTTGGAAATATCAGGAAGGAATCAGAATCGCAGCTTGAGTTCAATGAAGTATTGGATTTTACGAAATCGGTATTTGCCAATCAGACCAACTTTTCAGACTTCAGTATCAAACCAGGTTTTGCTATTCGCAAGGAAATAAGAGTAAGTAGAGATACAGTACACGGAACGGTTAGATGTAACAACAGTCAATATATGAAGTTCAGCCAGCGTCTTGAACTTTGTATTGACACCGTATCTAACGAGCGACTTAACCTTACCGAACCAAAACCAGCTGAGCTTTCTTTGGATACCTTGCCGTTAAAGGAGCAGAACAGAATTATGAAAGAAGACAGGAAAAGAATGATCGAGGAAAGAGAAAAAAACAGGGTTGTCAAGGAAGGGCATTGTAAAGCCGCTTTAGCAGAATTGGATGAAAAAAATAGCAAGAAGAACTCCTTTTATGTGGGAAATAAAGTTTTTGTACAAAAGGACACTTCTTATATCGGTAATAAATTATTTAGTGGAAAAAGCATAAAACGAGCCGCTGAAAAGGCGTATGATGGTAAGTATATCGTTCTGATTGCTTCCGATGATGAGGTTTCTGTTTCAGGTAAAATCAAAGATGCGGATGAAGTAAAGCGTCTGACGACTTTTTTCTCCAATACGAAACCAAAAGGAACTTCAGTTGTCATTAAAGCAAGTGCACAAGGGGTAGAACCCACAAAACTCAAAGAAGATCTGGATTCAGTGGTGAAAAAGCTCAAAGACAAGCAAGGCGCGGATAAGGTAAGTTCGGTGCATTTGAAGAATCATGTAAAACAAGGTTCAGGTATATTTTTCAATTTTGGTTCCACCTATGAATTCAAGACAGACATCAGAGCAAGTAATTTGCAAGTTCTTGAAAGAAGGCTTACGGATGATCAGGTAGTAAGTACCGATACTCTCAACCTTACTGAAATGGGGAATGGCAACGTAGTATTACCTTCAATAATCAAATTTGGAATAGGACTCGAAAGACCAGTCCCCGCAGGAAAAGATCAATGCGGAAAAATAAGAAAATCGGTATGGGCGATAGGGCTTGATTTTAGTTACTCCAATTGGAGTCAATATCAGTCTTTTGTTGCGACCGATCAATTAAGCGACAGCTACCGCATAGTACTTGGAGGAGAAATCATTCCAAACATCTTAAGTCGTACCGGAAGCCTGTTGCCACATATGATTTTCAGAGGTGGCCTTCATTATGAAAAAACACCTTATGTGGTAAACACAACTAACATTAATGATTTTGGTATAAATTTTGGAGTATCATTACCGCTGTTTAAAACAGGTAGTGCTGCAGACCCTAGGTACCTTGATTTAGGTTTTTCATTTGGTCAAAGAGGAACAATTAACAATAACCTGATCAGAGAGAATTACCTGAAAGCAACTGTCAACTACACTATAAACAGCAAATGGTTTCAAACCTATAAACGTGGTTTATAATTTTTATGAAGTTGAAACAGATAATAATCGTATTATTTATAATAATTGCACCGCTCACAGTTTTTTCACAGGATGATGACTATGATTGGGGAGATGATATAGTTACCGCCAAGGGTAAGTATCTGGTCCTGAAGACAGAAATGAATGCCGGAAATTATGAATTGGCAAGTGGTCCGGTGCTATGGTTGCTTAAGAATGCCCCAAAACTTAATGTCAACCTGTATATCAGGGCTGAAAAAATCTATGAGAGCAGAGCCGAAGAAGAGGAGAACCTTACCAAGAAACAAGAGCTGCAGGATTCAGTACTTTGGGTTTATGATAAGCGCATTGAGTATTTCGGTGATGAAGCAAAGGTACTTAACTACAAGGGTAAAGTGGCCTGGAAGTACCTTCGAGATCGGCCCGGCAACGAACAAAAACTATTCGCTCTCTATCAAAGAATATATGATCTCAACAAGGATGAGATATTTCCAATCAATGCTACTGCCTATGTTTTTTTAGCCTGTGATGAGTATCGGGCTGAACGGTTGACTAAGCAGCAACACCAAAACATTTTCATCAACATAAGCGAATCCCTCCACAAGCAAAGAGAGGCTGCCGAGAATGAAAAAAGTATTGACAAGTACACCGACATTATCGAGAAAAAATTCATTTCATGTGCTGACCTGACTTGTGAAGATGTAGAGGAGATTTTCGGTAAAAAATTTAAGGAAGACCCAACCGTTGCAAGGGCAAAAAGACTGAAGAATATGCTTGCCAAGCTCAAATGTCTTGACAACCCACAGCTTATTGATGCAATGGTGGTCATAGAACAAAATGAGCCAAGTTCTGGTGGAAGTATGGGGTTAGGGAAAATATTCCGGGCCAAACACATCGAAAATCCTGAAATGGGGTATCTGGATACCGCGCTGAGCTATTATCTTAAGGCGGAGCAACTGGCCCAAATACCTCAACAACAAGGAGAGATATATCTTGAGTTAGCCAAAACATACCAGGCCAAAGCAGAATATGTCAAAGCCAGGGAATATGCTTACAAAGCCATTCATGTCAACTATGATGTCAGTTCAGCTTATAAGTTGGTAGGTGATTTATATTTCAATAGTTACAGTGTTTGCAAAACCGGTAATGTATTGGAGGATCGGGCCGTGTTTATTGCTGCATACAATATGTATGAAAGAGCAGGAGCCAAGGAGTCAATGCAAAATGCCAGGCAACAATTTCCGAGTGTGCAGGACATATTCAATATGAATAAAGAGGAAGGTGACGATATCAAAATTGATTGTTGGATCAACGAAACCGTCAAATTACAAAGCCGATAATTTCTTCTATTAGCCTCAAAACAAGGAAAATACAGTAACTTTATCCCGTGAGACTTCTCTTGCTTACATTTATTGCCTTCAGTTTTTCCTGTTCACGTGACAAAGGGATGGAAGATAAAGAGTCTTATTCTGGTCCTATCTTTGTCGAATATAATATTGTATCTGAATTCAGGGATTCTACCAAATTGAAGATCAGAGTAAAGGCCGGAGAACACCGTGTCCTGCAGAACCAAAATCAGGAGTTTAGCAATGGTTTTTATGCGGAGAGTTTCGATAGTCAGGGGAATATCGCCTCAACCCTGAAGTCAGATTCAGCGAAGGTATTTCCCAAAACCCAGCTTTGGTTGTTTCAGGGCAATGTGGTGCTGCAGAACGTAAATACGAAAGAAAAGCTTCTTACGGAGGAACTTTATTGGGATACTAAGGCAGAGGTTATTTATAATGATAAATTTGTAGAGGTAATTACACCAAAGTTTCTTTTGAGGGGGGTGGGCATACGTCATGGAATGAATCCTAAGAAAGGAGAAAAAATTACCGAGAAACAGTTAAAACAAGTGCAAGGGAAAATATATCTGAAGGATGAAACTAATTGATACGCTGATGATATCAGGGGCGGTGGGCTTCTTCCTCATTGGTATTCATCAATTGATGACGGTCGGGTTTGCCAATTCCTACTGGGCATTTATGATCATGATCGTTTTATTCTTTGGCAGGCTGTACCGAAGAGGCAAAGAAGTTCAGCAAGAAGAAGCCGAGAAAAAACATCATCATGAAACCCAACGTAAACAACGTTTAAAATCTAAAAGGAAGAAAAAGAGAAAATGAGTCCGGAAGCGGCAATCATATTAGGAATTAGTATCTCCCTCGTTCTTTCAGCTCTGTTTTCAGGGACAGAAATAGCCTTTATTTCTTCTGATAAACTGCACATTGAAGTACAAAAGAAAAAAGGTAAGCTCATTGGTCGAATTCTTTCGGTATTCACCAAGAAACCGACTTTATTCATTAGTGCCCTTTTGATTGGTAACACTGCAACTTTGGTCCTTTATAGCCAGTTGATGACCATATTCCTACAGCCACTTCAGGAAAGTATTCCAAACTTGGCACTGCTGATGACGGTACAGACGGTTATTTCAACATTGATTGTACTTTTCATCGCGGAGTACCTGCCTAAAAGTTTGTTCCTAATTAACCCTAACAGGATGCTGTCTATCTTTGCCGTTCCTGTTTCTGTTATCTATTACATATTGTTTCCCTTTGTCTGGGTCATTGTTACTTTTTCAAAATTCTTCATTACAAGAGTATTCAAGTGGGACTATTCTGATGAGCAGCCTGCCTTTCAAATTACCGATCTCAATAATTACATCGAGCGAATCATTAATAAGAGTAAGGCTGCTAAAAAGAAAGTAGAAATAGACACAAAAATATTTACCAATGCGCTCGAGTTTAAGTCGGTTCGTGTAAGGGAGTGTATGATACCACGAATCGAAATTATTGCCGTTGATGTAGAAGAAGATATCAGTGAGTTAAAAAAGCAGTTTATCAAAAGTGGGCACTCTAAGGTATTGATATACAATAAGTCAATTGATAATATTATTGGTTATTGTCACTCATTAACACTTTTTAAGAAGCCTGAAAAAATAGATGATATCATTACTCCTATCATGATAGTCCCGGAAACCAAATTGGCCAACGAACTTATGATTGATTTTATTGATGAGCATAAAAGTGTGGCTCTTGTAGTAGATGAATTTGGCGGCACCTCAGGGATAGTAACCATAGAAGATGTAATCGAAGAAATTTTCGGTGAGATCAGGGATGAACACGATGAAGAGGATCATATAGAGCAAAAGCTCAATGACACCACATTTATCTTCAGCGCTCGCCATGAGATTGATTACCTCAACGAAAAGTATAAAATAAATATTCCAGGTGGTGATTATGATACATTGGGAGGGTATATTCTCAGCATTAATGAAGATATACCCAAGGTAAATGAAGTCATCAGAAAAGGAGAATTCAGCTTTACAGTTAAGTCCATGATAGGCACAAGAATAGACCGTGTACGTCTGGAAATTTTTGACCCCGAGGACAACTAATTTTCCCTTTCCCTCAAAATTTTGATTTTAACTCTGAATGTCCTTATTTTGGCGTCTATTTTAAATTAGATATAGATTAAGAAATGGCAGTAATAGGCAGTATTAGAAAACGAGGAGGCCTACTCGTTGTGATGGTGGCAGGGGCGCTTGCTCTTTTCGTACTTCAGGGACTTTTTTCAGGCAACAACCAAATGACCGAGGAGGAACGAAATACCGTAGCCAAAGTAGAAGGTGAAACGGTGTCGCTAAACGAATATGAAGCTGAGTTCTACGAAATCGTTCGTAGGTATGAGCTTGAGAGAGAAGAGGCCCTTCCATCTGAGATGAAGCTCCAATACCAAAACTATGCTATGGATCAATTGCTCGATAGCAAAGCCATGGATTTAGAACTCGAAAAACTGGGCATCACAGTGACCAGTGAAGGAAGACGATCAGAAACCAGAGATATGTATGATCCGGATGGGGTTACAGTTCCTGACTTTGTGCAGCAGTATTTCAGAGGCCAGGATGGAACTTTCGATCGTGAGCTTTACGCCAAACAAAAAGCCGCAATTGAAGCACCTATTTCAGAAAAAGAGAGCTACAGCCAAAGATTGGTAAAACAACAATACCAGATGTACAAGGAGAGCGAGATCAAGTACCGGGCTCGTAGAAAATACATGGATTTCATGGTCAAAAGTACTTATGTGCCAACATTTATGGCCAAAAGGAGGTTTATGGAAAAGAATACCAAAGCAACATTCAACCTTCTGTACGTACCGTTTACAGTAATTGCTGATTCTACCATTAAGGACGAAGAACTAAACCTTCAGGAGTACTTACAAAAGAATAAAGCACAGTACATTTCTGAGACGGATGCGGTAACCATTGATATGTATGCTTTTAGAATTATTCCTTCTGCTGAGGATACTGCCAATCTGGCTGCAGCTGTTGATACTATCTTCGACAATTGGAAGTCTGCTACAAATGACACGGCTTATCTTCAGGAATTTGCAGATGCGAGAAGAGCTGTTCCTACCTACAAAAAGTATATGCAGCTACCGGCTGTAGTAAGAGCTGATTCGACATACTCTCCGCAACTGGGTGAAGTTGAGTATGGGCGAGTTGCAAATTTCTATGAACCTGAATTCTTTCCGAGAGAAAGTGCATACCATATGTACAAGGTGTCAGAAATCAAAAGAGACACTGTTTGGGAAATGGAAGTGAGTCAAATAGCATTCCCCAACGATCCTGGTTTTCAAAGCGAGGTTGATGGTGTAATTGATACGCTGGAAAAAGGAGCCGATTTTGGCGCAATAGCAACGAACAAACTTAGGCTTTATAGAAACGAATTAGGATTCTTCAAGAAAGACTATTCTCAATATGTAAGTGACTCAGGCAAGATTATCAATCTTACCGATGAGGCCGAGATGTTTAATGAAGATACTGAATATCGTGATAAGCTGTTTGCAATAGAAGATACGGGTTGGATCAAAGAACCAATTACATCAGGTAACCTGAAGTACATTGTGTATGTTCATAAAACGAAGACTTTCAAAAGTGAGCAAAACTTGTTTCTACTTTCTGATCTAGATAAAACCCTTGAAGCAAGCAGTGAAACAAGAAATGACCTTTATTCAGCGGCAATTGATTTCCAGGGAAGGGCAGAAACAAAAGAAGGCTTCTACAAAACGTTGAAGGAAGATTCTCTGTTGGATCAGAAAATCAATATAAGAATGGACTTTGGTCCAATCGGATACACGCGTGATCCACAAACGATGCAGCAATTACCGACCTACGGCACGGAAATTCAGGGGGTAGAGGATCCCAATAGAAAGATATTCAGATGGGGATGGAGAAATGAGGTTGATGCGGCTCCTGAGTTTTTCCAGTTACCGAATGCTTACGTAGTTGCAGTAATTTCTTCGAAAGACAAGAAGGGAGAGCTTAGAGCAAATGCTATTGAAAATATGCAGCTGAGGTATAAGGCACTACAGGATAAAAAGGCTGAGATCATTATTGACCAATTGAGTCAGATCAACGATGGTGATATTGTAGATATAGCTCAGAAGTACAATGAGAAATTTTCTTTAACTACAAAAGATCAGATGGCTGTGAAAGTATGGAACAAAGACCATCTGCTTTCTAATAACATGATTGATGGTGAAGGTAAAATTTCCGGTAGACTTTCGGAGCCAGGCGTAGTTGGTAAAATTTTCGGTTTGGACCCTAACGGTATGGCCAGAAGCGAGCCTTTCAAAGGTCAGAGAGGCGTATTTATCGTTGAGGTACTGGAAAAAGAAGTTGGTGAAGAAGATGCTGATGCAGATTACTCCGCAGAACAAGAACAAATCCTTAACGAAATTCTAGGAAGCAATCCACAGAGTGGACAAACCGGAACTAAAGTGATGAGCGCTGCCGGACAAGCAGTGAAGTACAAAACTGAAATCGAGGACTTCCGATACAACCAGTTCTAGAAAATACCTAACTCAATTCAAGAGACTGTTTCTATAATGAGACAGTCTCTTTTTTTATTCTGTGTTTCTGAGTAATTTTTAATCAGAAGTATGATCACCGATTACGAAGAAAATTTTCAGGCTGAGCTAAATAAACTTAACACTTCCCAAAAGGAAGCAGTTGATACGATAGAAGGTCCAGTATTAGTACTTGCAGGGCCAGGAACCGGCAAGACACAAATCCTTTCGGCTAGAATAGGCAATATTCTTAAGAATACAGATTCAGGTCCCAATAATATATTATGCCTGACTTACACAGATGCGGGAGCCATTGCCATGAGAAAAAGACTCCTGGACTTCATTGGTCCCGAATCTTACAATGTACATATTTATACTTTTCACGCTTTTTGCAATCAGGTAATTCAGGAAAACCTGGACTACTTCGGCCTTCGTAATCTACAACCTGTAACAGACCTTGAAAGAATTGAAATCATTCAGGAAGTAATTGATGAACTCAAACCCGATGACCCCCTCAAGCGGCTGAAAGGTGATATTTATTATGATGCAAAGCCCTTGCTCTCCCTCTTTGACGAAATGAAGAGAGAACACTGGACCCCTTCGTTTATTTCCGAAGAAATTGACAAACATATTGAGAGTCTTCCATTCAACGATAAATTCATTTATCAAAGAAATGGCAAAGACTACAAGAAAGGAGACCTCAAGCAAAAACAAATTGATGAGGTGGCCCGCAAGATGAACCGCCTCAGAGCTGCAGTCAATCAATTTGATAACTACCAGCAAAAACTACTTTCTAAAAGCCGCTACGATTACCAGGACATGATTCTATGGGTACTGGAAGCGTTTGAAAAGAGTGATTATATGCTATTGCAGTATCAGGAACGATATCATTATTTCTTAGTTGATGAGTACCAGGATACCAATGGGGCTCAAAATGAAATCCTCAATTACTTAAGCAACTACTGGGAGCAGCCCAATGTATTCGTGGTTGGAGATGACGATCAATCTATATACAGGTTTCAGGGAGCAAGTGTTACCAACATCAAGGATTTTGATGATACCTACAAAGACACAATCAAACGAATTGTACTAACGGATAACTACAGGTCATCTCAAGATATTCTGAACATATCTAAATCCTTAATCGATAATAATCAGGAGAGACTTATCAACTACATTCCCGGGCTGAGTAAAGACCTCCAGGCACAGGGCATCAACGCCAAACACCCGGTAGTACCTCAAATAATTGAATACCAAAATCAAATTCAGGAAGAGGTTGCGCTACTTAACGAAATAGAGAAAATTTATGACTCCGGTAAAGCACTTAATGAGGTAGCTGTTATTTACAGAAACCACTCTCAGGTAGAGAATCTTATTAAGGTACTGGAAAAAAGAAAGATACCGATCAACGTCAAGCGAAAGGTAGATATACTGACGTTGCCACTAGTAACTCAACTGATCGATATACTAAGGTTTGTACAACTGGAGTATGAGCAACCGGACAGTGCTGAATATCTATTGTACCGACTGATGCATTTTGGCTTCTTTGGTATTGATCACAGAGATATAGCCACCATTAGCAGAACAATTTATGACTTCAGGAAGAACGGGAAGGACTATAAATGGAACGAATTTCTAAGTAAAGAAGACCTCGTTTCGAAACTAGAACTTTCCAGTCAGAAGAATATTGAAACACTTCACAATAACCTGAATCACTGGGTCGGTCAAATCGAAAACATAACCATCCAGGTACTTTTTGAGAAGATACTCACCCAGGGTAAAGTCATTCAGTATATCATGAATTCTGATGACCGTCCCTGGCATATGCAAGTGCTCACGACCTTCTTTAATTTTATAAAAGACGAAACGGCCAAGAACCCTAAGTTGAAATTAAAGGGACTGCTCAATATTCTGGACCGCATGGAACGGAATAATATTAGCATGGATTTAAATAAAATACTCCATAGTACTGAAGGAGTAAATTTTGTGACGGCTCATTCATCCAAAGGACTTGAGTTTGATAAAGTCTATCTGATTGGTTGCAATGCCAAAACCTGGGAATCCAAGAGTAACCGGTCGAATTTCACTTTTCCGGATAGCATGAAGTCCTCTGACAAAGATCAACAGGTGGAAGATGAAAGAAGACTTTTTTATGTGGGAATGACACGTGCGCGTCAGGAGTTAAAAATATTTTATTCATCTGAAACAAATGACGGAAAGCCCAGGGAAAAATCAAGATTCATAGTCGACATACTCGCTCAGTATCCGGAATTATTATCTTTTGGTAAGGTGCCTGATGATGCAATGTTGGCTTATAATCTGGAAATACTTTCCGGAGATCGGCAACCGACAATCAAACTTATTGATAAAGACCTGTTGGACCAGGCCCTACAAAAGTTTAGGTTGTCCGTTACTGCAATGAATAAATACCTTGACTGTCCGATTCGCTATTACTTTGAAAATGTTATCAGGGTTCCTAGTGCCAGAAGTGACTCCATGGGTTTTGGTAATGCTATACACTATGCTCTGGAGACTTTGTTCCGGCAGATGCAGAATCATCCTGACAAGGAATTTCCCTCTTCGGAAGCGTTTATGGGAATCTTTATGGAAGGGATGGAAATCTTCCGGTCTCACTTTACAGATGAAGAATTTGAGCGTAGGTCTTTATTAGCTAAGGAAATATTACCAGTGTATTATGACGAATATGTTGACCGATGGAACAAAAATGTGCGCGTTGAATATTCTATTGATAATACTCAGGTCAACGGCATTCCTATAGCCGGAGCATTGGACAAACTGGAGTTTGATGGGGACTCGGTGAATGTGGTGGATTATAAAACCGGAACCCCTGAAAATATGAGAAAATACCACGCGCTCAAAAAGCCAGGAGAAAATGAAGAACATGGTGGGGAGTACTGGCGACAAATTGTGTTCTATAAAATTCTCTTGGATAATGATCCTTCAAACAGTTGGAGGATGATTTCGGGTGAAATGGACTTCATACAGCGGGACAAACAGGAAAAGTTTGTTAAAGAAAAGATAGTAGTATCATCGGATGATGTCGATTATGTTACCAAACTCATCAAAGAAGTATACCAAAAAATAATGGATCATGAATTTGAAACCGGTTGCGGCAAAGAGGACTGTCAGTGGTGTAATTTTGTAGAGAGTAATTTTAATAGTGAAGAATTAGACTTACAGGAAGAAGTGTTGGAGGAGTAACTACTCTTTAAATCCCTTATCCTCAATAGAAAATATCTTCTTACCTTCCCAGCATATCACAAAGACCTTTTGAGTGATACCAATGCTAGCCTCCATTGTATAGCACCTTTGCCGGCCACTTTCTTGTAGCTTGACTAATTTGGGTTTCTCAAGATCAAGGCGGGTGATGTCATCGTCAACAATTTCTTTCTCAGCATATTTTTCCATAGCGGCAGTGATTCCTTTGTAGGAGCCATCCAGCATTTCCATAAAACCTTTCATCTCCTTGGTAGGCTTGATGTTATCGGTTTGTTCTGTAGTTCCGGAGCAGGAAGCAAGAGCGATACAACTAAAAATCAATATGTAATGAAGGTAAAATTTCATGATTTTGATGCCTTTGAATCCAGAAGATCGGAAAAAGACAATAATGTTCCAACTAGCCCGTCATATCTATGGCCTGATTGTTGATATATACCTATCAGATTTTTCAAATTACCCCTGATATCCATTATTAACGGCAATATTATGCGACATTTTTTATATATTCGTTCCTTATGCATAAAGCTAATTTTTGTAATGAGAGTGAAAGTTATTAAATACTCATCCCTATTATTAATCGTACTACTTTTCGGGTTTTGTCTACCCAAAAGTACCAAAGACCTTAGCAAGCGTAGTGTGCTTCAGCAGACCATGATTACGAGTCTGAAGCAAGGTCATTATATTGATTTCAAAATCAATGATGACTTCTCCAAAAGAGTTTATGGACTCTACCTTGACTTTATTGATGTAAATAAGAAATTCCTCATACAGGACGATATAGAAAAGTTCAGCAAGTACGAAACTAAAATTGATAACCAGATCAATGACGGGGAGTTTGAATTCTTTAAGTTATCATACAAAATCCTCAATCAAAGGATAGAGGAAGCCAAAGAGTATTATACAGAAATCCTTAAAGAACCTTTTGACTTCACCATCGATGAAGAAATAGAACTTGATGCAGAAAAGTATGACTATGCTGCCAATAAAAAGGAATTAAGGGAAATGTGGCGAAAAGCCACCAAATACCAAACCTTGCTCCGCATAAGAGAATTGCAGAAGCGTCAGAAAGAAGATTCAACAAAAACAGAAAAGACTTTTGCTGAACTTGAAAAAGAGGCTAGGGAAAAGGTATTGAAGTCCAATGACGACTGGTTCAAAAGAATGTCTAAAATCGAGGAAGAGGACCGATTCAATACTTATATGAAGGCGATTACCAGCGCCTACGATCCTCACACAACATTCTACCCACCAAAGGAAAAGGAAGATTTTGATATTGGTATTTCCGGAAAACTGGAAGGCATCGGAGCTACGCTCCAGGAGAAAGACGGCTATATCAAGGTTGTGAGAATTGTTCCCGGAAGTGCGTCATGGAGACAGGGACAGCTGAAAGCAGGAGATATAATCTTAATGGTTGGTCAGGGAGATGAAGAGCCGGTAGATATCGTGGATATGAGGCTCGATAATGCTGTTAGACTAATCAGAGGACCGAAAGGAACAGTTGTTAAACTTACGGTAAAGAAGGTTGATGGTTCGCAACAGGTCATTCCTATCATCAGAGATATTGTAATTCTCGAAGAAACCTACGCAAAATCGGCCGTTATAAAGCACAAAGAAATCGGGCAAAAAGTAGGCTACATCAAGCTCCCTAAGTTTTATGCTGATTTTAGTGGGGCCGGGGGTAGAAGCTGTTCCGGTGATGTAAGAACTGAACTTCTTAAGTTGAAATCAGAAGAAGTTGATGGTGTCATTCTTGACCTTCGTGACAACGGAGGTGGATCGCTGCAGGATGTAGTCGATATGGCTGGCCTCTTCTTCCCGAGTGGTCCGGTGGTTCAGGTCAAAGCCAGAACAGGAAGTCCATATGTTCTGAAGGACGAGGACCCAGGCGTAATTTATGATGGGCCTTTGGTTATTCTTACCAACACATTGAGCGCATCCGCTTCAGAGATTATGGCTGCTTGTATTCAGGATTATGAAAGAGGTGTGATCATTGGCAGCGCATCAACATACGGAAAGGGTACTGTACAGAGATTGCTAGGCCTTGATCGGATGCTTAGCCCTGAAGGTAGCAAGTACAAACCGTTGGGTTCACTGAAGCTGACGACTCAAAAATTCTACAGAGTCAATGGCGGAGCGACACAATTAAAAGGAGTAGTACCGGATATTATCCTACCCGATGAGTATAGCTACATTGATATTGGAGAACGTGAAGTGGAATATAGTATGCCCTGGGATGAAATCAGTAAAGTAGATTATAGTACAGAAATTGGTAGAGTATCGAACCTTGATGAAATCAAGAAAAAAAGTGCTGAGCGCACCAAAGACAATGAAACTTTTGCCATGATTGATGAAAAAGCTCGAAAGCTCAGATCGCAAAGAGATAAGACAAAGGTAACGTTGAACCTTGAAAAGTATAAGGCTTACGAAGATCGACTGGACAAAGAAAGCAAGAAGTATGATGATATTGAAAAGACCATCGAGGCATTGGAGGTAAGTATCCTTCAAAAAGACCAGGATCGGATCACCTCTGACTCAACGAAAAGAGTGAGCTTTGAGGATTGGTCAAAAAATATCCGTAAGGATTCCTATATCAATGAGGCAATTCATGTGATCAGGGATATTAAGTAATAGATTTACTTTTTCTTCAACTTACGGATTCGATTATTAAGGCGGATTATATTCTTCAATTCGTGTATGTAAAAATCCCGGCTTATGTAATAAATGCTACCTCCTGCGATAGCGGCAAGTGTAACATCCTGTAAGAAGTTACTTTTGATGTTTAGCGCAGCCATATAAGATTTTACTCCAAACCCTAAGAAGAAAGCGTGTCTTGTCAAGGAAAACAAACCATTTCCAAAGTGGTACTTTATTGCTCGTTTATAATAGGTTCTATATTTCTTTACAGTATCAACTGATGTGACCGTATCAAAACGACTCATAAAAGAATCTGCCAGTTCTCTATACTTTATGGATAAGTCATACCTCTTTCTGGTTATTACGGGTAATGTGTTGTGAAGCTCAAACAGTTCTTTGTTTTCATACTGACGGTTTTCGTACTTATCAAGGGAATCAAGATAATTGTAATCCTTATACCTGGAAAGAGTTTTGTGCTTACCACGGAGAAATTCAAACCTATGCATGACATCATTCTGTAATTGCATAAATGCTAAATCCGCACAATGTGTCTGATTAAAAAAAGATTGTGAGGGGCACAGGTAATTGTTATTTGGCTTCTTCCAGAAGTACCATTTCCCATTATGGGATATAGTCGTATTCTTCTTATACATCCTCCACAACTTCCCCTTGTCTATTTTCTTTTTCATGAAGCTCTTTTTCACGACAAAGCCAGTTCCCCAAGTAGGATCAACGTGATGCCACTTGTCATCAATTTTTACAATATTCCACGCATGTCCTTCAAAAGAGGCAAATAAACCAAACTTCTTTCTGGGAACACTACCCGTAACATAATGACAATCAAGTCCTACCTCGTCACAGAGTGCCTTGTACACCATGGCCAGATCTCGGCAAACTCCCTTTTTTCTACTTATAATTTCCTGGACCGAATATTCTTTGAAGGAACCAATCTTTTTCCATCTGACCACGTCATATTGAAAGTAGTTCGTCACCCATTTATATAATACCCTTGCTTTCTCAATATCAGTATGGGCAGGTTTGATCAAGTAATGTGCCAATAACTTGTAGTCTCTGGTCACACTTTTAGGCACATTTTGCGCCCGTCTGTCGACACGCAAAAAGCCATCACTTTGTGAGCGAATATTGTAACTAAGAACAGTAAAACACGATAACAAAAGAAAAAATCTCACTTTGGCAAATCTAAAAAAGTAAGTGTGAATATAAACAATACTTATCAGATACGATTTGAAGAAAATTTTGGTAAACCTGGATTGAATCAAAAGTCAATAGTAAGCTGAGTAACTACCGGAGGCTCTGATTCAAAGTTAGAAACAGACACTCCTAACAGGCGAATACCTTTCTCAAGGTTATCAACTTCATCGAGTAGTTGGTAGGCCACTTCGCGAATTTCTTCCAACTCTTCATAGTCCTGAAAGGCTGTTTTACTTCGGGTTATTTGGGTGAAATCAGCATACTTGATCTTGCGCGTCAAAGTACGTCCCGATTTTCTGGTGCTTTGCATTCGATTGTATACCCGCTCCGATATTCTATCAATCTTGCTTTTGAGCTCGTCCTTTTTGTAGATGTCAGTCTCAAATGTTGCCTCTGCCCCTATAGATTTTCGCTCTCTGTTAGGATTTACAGGACGATTGTCAATAGCCCTTGCGATGTTATAATAATAACCTCCTGCTTTACCAAAGTGATAGTGCAAGCTTTCCTGTGAGTATCTTTTTAAGTCAACTCCATAGTGAATACCTATCTTATGCATTTTCTTAGCAGTGACTTTTCCTACGCCATGGAACTTCTCAATGGGTAACTTCTCAACAAACTTCTCGGCCATTTTGGGCGTGATCACAAAAAGTCCGTCAGGCTTATCATAATCACTGGCAATCTTCGCCAGGAATTTATTCATAGAAACTCCTGCAGAAGCAGTGAGCTCTGTTTCCTCTTTTATCCGAACTTTGATTTCTCTGGCAACATCAGTAGCTAATGGAATTCCTTTTTTATTATGTGTAACATCCAGGTAGGCTTCATCCAGAGCCAAGGGTTCTATCAAATCCGTGTATTCCTCGAAGACCGCCCTGATTTGCATAGAAACTTGTTTATACACTTCAAATCTTGGTGGTACAAAGATCAAATCAGGGCACTTCTTAGCTGCTGTGATGGAAGGCAGAGCAGAGCGCACACCGAATTGCCGTGCTTCATAGCTTGCTGCAGCAACGACACCGCGTTCCCGTGAACCTCCTACAGCCAGAGGTTTTCCTCGTAGTTCCGGATTGTCACGTTGCTCGACAGAAGCGTAAAAAGCATCCATATCCACATGAATGATCTTGCGTATGACCTCATTGGATTCCACGAACCAAAAACAAAATTAATTTCCAATTAGTTGCTGAAGCTGGTTGGGGTCAATGTCTTTTTCGTACTCGATAGGCACAGACTTACAAAAAATACATCTGCAGCCTTTGACCTTGCCGGTCACCTTCACCTTGATAGGTCTTCGGGTCAGGAGACTGCGAGCACCCAGTTTCATAATTGAAGCACCTTCTACTAGCTTAATACTTACTTCGAATGGTTTGTCTTCTGCTGAACTCTTTTTGATTTTAACTTTATTGGAGAGTCTCACCTTGGCGAATTCTTTTCCATTTGCCATGACAGTGATTCTTTTTGCCTTAACTCTGAAACCGTACTTGTTCTGGTTTTCGACAAATACAGATCCGATAATGTTAAATTCCCTGCCGTCTGAGCTGTTAAACTCGACATCCTCCAACGGACCATGCGATGGTTGAATGAATTCTGCGCAACTACTTAATATTACAACAACGGACAGGAATAAAAAACGACTTTTCATGGGGGACCAATATAGGTTAATTTTTGGATTTCTAATTCAAAACAAAGGTTTTACCTTTAGATAGAATTAGCCAAAGCCGTGCCAGAGTGTTGAACATACAGAAAGTTAAATCACCTGAATTTGTGCTCATTAGCGTTTCGCTATTGATTGTGGCTTTTTTCTATGGTAGAATTCTGTTGTCTCCAAATCAAAATATGTTCGGTACTACAGGAGATGCCATAAAAAACTACTACACATACGCTTACTATATTTCGCACAACGATAGTTATACCAACTTTGAAGGAATGAACTATCCCTACGGGGAGTCATTTCTTTATACCGACTGTCATCCAATACTTGCCAGCACATTTAAGTTTTCATCGAATGTCCTTCCTTTTTTTGACTCCCATTCCGTAGGAATATTAAATTTTTTGATGATTGTATCCATTTTCGTGTCATTTATTGTCACCTATTATCTACTTGTAGAGTTAGGTATACGAAACTGGTTCAGTGTTCTTTTTAGCCTGACAATCGTGTTACTTGCTCCTCAAGCGCTGCGATTAGATTGTCACTTCGCACTTTCATATAGTGTCGCACTGCCGCTGGCCTGGCTGCTCATTCTTAAGTTTCTGAATAATGAAAATAGGCAAAGGAAATACCTGATTTTGATTTTTATCAATGCAATGTTCTGGATGCTGATTCATGCCTACCTGGGTATAATTATTATCGCGTTTCAGTTGTTGCTAATTATTGTAAATGCCGTTATGGATAAGCAACGGCAGGCTAAAAAAATGAGATATTTAAAAATTCTTGGAGCTGTCGTATTGCCAGTCATCTTGTTTTATGTTTATGCCAAGTCTGTAGATGTACATACAGGAAGAACAGATAATCCATCCGGTTTTTTCCTGAGCAACGCGGAGTTGGATGATGTACTCGTTCCTTATCAGAAGCCATTTTTTCCATTGTTTGATCAACTATCAGGTGGTATTATCCGGTTGCAATGGGAAGCACGAGGTTATGTGGGTATTACTAATAGCTTAATTTTTGTTGCGCTGATATTGCTCTCGGTGTTAAGTCTTGCTCATAAAAAGGCGCGTGCACATCTCAGACGGTTATTTGATAACCGAAGAATAAACATTGCCCTGCTAGCTGCTTTTGTCCTCCTCCTTTTTGCATTTGGGATGCCATTTAAACAGTTTCCAGCACTATTGGATTGGTTTCCTATAATTAAACAGTTTAGAGCAACAGGCAGGTTTGTGTGGCCATTTTACTTTGCTTTTTCAGTATTCGGAGCCTATGTTATCCAAAAGGTGGTCCAAAGATTATCCGCTCAAAGTATAGTCCTGAGCTATTCGGTTTTGATAGCCACCTTTGGTTTGCTCTTTACAGAGGGATTGTATAGCCACAGCAGAGTATATGAAAGGATAGGAGGGAAGCCCAATGTATTCAAAAAAGAATTATTACCTACGGATTTAAGTGGAGTAATTGCTAAAGTAAATCCGGAAAAATATCAGGCGATTATCTGCTTTCCCTTCTATCACTATGGATCGGAGAGTTATACCCGCCTTCGTAACCAGAATGCCGTGAGTAATCAAATTATCATCTCCTATCACACTGGAATTCCTTGTATGAATGCCGATCTGACAAGGGTTTCGGTACCTGAAAGTAAGAATATTGTACAAGTTATGTCACCGAACTATTACAATAAAGATATTGCTAATGACATTACGGATGATCGCCCTTTTCTCATCGTGAAAACAGGCAGTAACTTTACCCGAAACGAGGCTATAATATTGGAGAAGGCTAAAAGTTTGGTAAAGCGCGGTGATGTGGAATTGTTGAGCATTGAGAAAGGTGAGCTATTTAGTGATGATAGACCTAAAGTTTGGAAATCATTTCGATTTCAATCAAGGCAATTGGTCAAGCAGGATAATAATTACGCAACCGATAGCTGTTCCGTGTTGTATTATGATGACTTTGAAGATCAAGCGAGCAAAGTCACTTATCGAGGCATAGGAGCAATAGAATCCGTGAAGGAAGGAGAAACTGTTATTGCAGAATTCGAACCAGGTTCCTTTGATTCGAAAAAAGAATATGATTTGAGTATCTGGATGCATAATGGAGAGAAAGATGCGCTGAATTTATGGTTTCGTCTGATTGTTGAGGAATATGATCGAAGGGAAGACCGTTGGTACACGACAACAATTTTTCCCGAACATGCTGAAACTATTAATGGTGATTGGTCACTAGTGGAAGGTGTTTTTGAGGTTCAGAATACAGGAAATAAAATCACTATAAAAACGATCGGTAAAGAGAACTCAAAAGCTAGTTTCTATGCCGATGATTTGTTGATCAGAGACCGAGGTGTTGACGTTTATAGATTAATTGCGGGTGACAGTTCGTTGTTCTATAATAATCATGTCATTAAGAGTGATAACTAGTAAATATGGCTGAGTATTTTGGGATGATGTTGTATAAAATGTTCAAGCACCCAGTCAGTCAGAACAACTTTGTAGTTGAAAACCAAATTCAGTTTCCTGCCATCTCCAGTAAAGTCCTTACCGTTTTCAGGTTTCTTGTTGTCGCTTGCACTTTAAGCTTAGCCTCAAACAAGTTGTTATTCAACTTAGCTTTCCCAAAGCCGTTGGCTGGATATAAATAAATATTCTTACCGTCAATGGTGTATAGTTCCGGGCTGTAGTCAGTTTGTGCCAGCTTATCAACGTGTTCAGGTGCTGGCTCTTCTTTGAGAAAGACAAAATAAACTTTTTGGTCCTCTTTGTCATTGACATAGGGGTTATTATCCAGAGCCCGTTGGAAGTCAGTGGCTGTTTTTACAAGTGTAGGTACATCCCAGCCATATTTTTCCTTAATCTTATCAATGATCCGGTTTTCAAGTTTGTCGATGGAAGACTCATCGGACTCAAACAGTACGTTCCCGCTTTGTATGTAGGTTTGGACATTTTCAAAACCGATTTCTTCCAGGTGAGATTTCAGATCAGCCATTTTGATTTTCTTTTGGCCGCTTACGTTGATACCTCTTAGAAGTGCGATGTAGGTTGGCATGAGTTTTTAGTTAAGGAAGACGAAAAGTAATTGAGATACAGCTAGACACGATCCAAGGATCAAAGAATATGCAATATGTAAAGATTTTATTTTAAATAAGTTTCTTACGCTATCGGAAAGGAAATAGGAGATTAGTGCGATATAAAAAATTAAGTTGGTGATATAGTAGGCATTACCTCTTATGACAATCCTATCTACGAAGTCAAGAATTCCTCCGGAGGAATTGAGTCTTTCTTGTTGTAGTTCATTGAACCATAGCGACAATAGGAACAAAATAGAGTAACAAAAGTAACTCGTTGTAAGAAGCCACCCAATTTTTTTCTTTAGCAGTAGGCCATAGATTATTGCGATGTCGACAACCAATGCCCCGAGCATCATGAATAAAGTAATATCAATAGGGGCATCCTTTATATGGTAGAAGAAGAATGAAAGGTTATAATAAAAATACCGAAGAAAGGTGACCAGGTAGAAAATGGCGATGATAAATATTACTTTTTCTACTGGCTTGGATTCTTTTGTTGGCCCAATGAGATCGTAGAATTTATTGAATTTGTCCACAACCACCTTCAGCCTTGATCTATGCTTCTCTTGTTTCTCAGCCCTATCTTCCTCTTCTCTGATTAACAAACCCTTGAGTTCCTGGATTCGTTCATCAGGAATGTTACGATTCTTGATTTCGCGTTCAGCAAGAGATTTAGCTTCCCGCTCGTACTCATGCGGATTCATAATTATATGAACCAGCTCTTTTTCTGTGGCACGCTTGTAATTTTCCTGTAAATCTGAGTTCCTGGTACCAGGCATATCTAATTCTTAATTGGTCAATAAGTTAGCTAAAAAATGATTGGGTTTTCCTCTCTGAGTATTAGATACTAATTATTACCGATCCGTTGCCGTATGGAGTAAATTGAGCAGGTCAGGCTCATCCGATACCCTTTGAGGCTCTTGTGCAGGTAATGGGACATTGCCAAAAGCTCCTGCCTGATCATTGAACTCCCTTCCATCTCTGGTAAGAAAATTGGCAGATTGTGCGTTGAGCATACTCTGGCCATTAAGATAACCTTGGCTTACTATGCCTCCGGTCGAATCGGTCGCATTCCTATTTAGGTCCGTAGCATGATAGCTATTGGCGATTCCATAGGAACTGTCGAGACTCATTTCCACACTCAATTCATTATTGTCAAATGAATTGGCTCTCAGGTCAGGATTTGGTGAATTACTGGTGGTCCAACTAAAAGTAACATCTTCCGAATCACTCGTAGGAGTGGCTTGGTCCTCAATGGCTACCGTGTAGGAACCTCCTTCTGTTTCTCTAGAGTCTTCATAGATTTCAGGTGTAACTTCTGAGTCGGTAACGGTTGTTTTGTGTGATTCATCTACAATGGTTTCTGGTGTTTCTATAGTTTCTGTTATGGTAACTTCTGCCTGTGGTACTTTTGTGTCTTTGGGATAAAAGAAGAAAATCAAAGCAGCCACCGAGGCCAAACCAGCTATGAGTGTGTACCTAAAACTGATGTTGGAAAGTGAAAACCAACTGCTACCGGAAGATGTTCCCTTATGCTTCTGATTGAAAGCACTCATCAGACTTTCCCTGGTTTCAGCCCTGGGAGCGATGTCCAGATTATTATCAGCATGAGCTACAATAGCACCAAGTGCGATGCGCATTTCCGAATATTCTTTTTCATCAGATATATGTTCATCGACTATGATTTTTTCATCCGGAGTGAGTTCTACATACTCCTTGTGTAGAAGTATCGACTCCAGATCTTGAGGGTCGTATGTGTAACTATCACTCATAAGCAATTTCACTTTTCTTAGGATCAAACATCTGAAGCTTAGGTGCGAGTTTCTTTATTGTATAAAAAATTCTCGACTTAACAGTCCCTTCAGATATATCCAGTATATCACTAATTTCTTTAATGGACATCTCGTCTCTGTATCTCATGATGAAAGTAGACTTGTGCTTTTCATCCAGAGACTCCAGTTCTTTGTCCAGTACTTCGTTAAATTTCTTTTTATCAATTCCACCTACCAGGTCTTCATCGGTCTGTCCAACAACCTGATGATTCTCAAGGCCATTACTTGTGTTCTTGCGGACTTCCTGCTTTTTGTATTCGTTTTTACACATATTGTTCGCCACACTAAATACCCAGGTCTTGAAAGTCCGTTCCGGGTTAAACAGCTCAGGCTTGTTAACTATTTTTGTAAACAAGTCATGTACGAAGTCTTCTGCTTTTTCCCTGTCTTTCCAGAGCATACGGTAGAAGTAGTTCAACAATCTGGAGCTATATCGCTCATAGATTTCGTTGAACGCACGACTATCACCCTGCGCGCAGAGACGCATCAGATCCTCGTCACTGGTGTCACTATAGTTTTTCTGAAATAAGCGCATGGATCGCTCACACGATTATTTTTTCGCCAGATATTCACTGACGGTAGCTTCCCTTGAGCTTCCCTTAGCGATTCTGTTGGCAAGTGTGCTCAGCTCAAGCGCGTTAGCTGAGAGCCCACTTTTGTTATAAGAATCATAAAGAAGCAACATTGGAATAAGGTAGTTCGCGTCCAGTTGGCGCGAAGCAAGATTACTTTGCAGGTGTCCGTTTTCGACACGTTTGAGTTCATGGAGCTTGAACTTCCTTCCCCAGTTCTGTTGGATTTCGGAAAGGTTATCAAATGCTACCTCACTATAGCGCATGGCGAGCCCAGTGACATAAAGATCTTTTTTTAATGGTTTTATCCATTCAGGGTTTACTGTAAGCCCCAAATAAATGGGTTTATCTCCGTTGTTTTGAATGATCTTAGGAATATCATTGTCTGAATGACTTGATGCAAACTTCATCGTGACAACTGGTGGATTTTTAATACCCAAAGATGCAAAGAGCCGATTTTTGTATTCCCGGTTTTCAAGCAAGGGGATGGATACCACTTTTACATCTGTGCGTACTCCTTGCAGGAGCTGTAACATCCATATTGGGTAAGTGTCATTAATTCCATTGGTAAAAAGGATGGCGTCTTCCTTTAGTGACATTAGGACATTATAGTTGTAATCAAGTACCGACTGGTCAATCATGCCTGAGTTATACCAAAGAGAGCATATTTCCTTCTTTTTCTTTTGATTACCTTCTATTTCGTAATAAGCAACAAGGTCATCATATATTTCTGTCTTTTTTGGGGCAAGCTCGTATGCCGACAACAAGTTCTTTCCATATGACCGGTTGTCGTAATTGCTATTCCAGTAAAGGATGTAATTGTATTCATAGCTTTCAGACACTTTTTCTGCCATGTCCTTCACGATTGCATCCAGTAGTTCACGGCCTTCACTTGATAAAAGTCCGGTGGCCTGATTGGTATGAGCGTAGCGGGTAGCCTTATAGTAATTATACCAGATAGCTGGGTCATCCGGATTCTTTTTGACTTCAATCTTCCACGCGAGAGCTTGTTCTTTGTAGTATGAAGACTCGTTCCGTACAATATGGAGATCATCAATACCTTCAGCCACAAATAGTGAGACCTGAGACTCCTGATGTTGGTATCTAGGTGTTTTTTGTATCCCGTTATCCTGGCCGACCGCCAGGTAAACGATAGAAATCAAAACAGATATGGAAAAAAGCTTTTTCATTCCTTATTAGCCTTCTGTACAACATAGAACAAATAAGGTTCAACCAAAAACAAGAATTTATATTTTTTTCCTCTTTTACACGAACGTTGTAAATCAATAAAATATAATAATACAAAGAAAATAATGATTATAAATTACCTTATAGTGAGTTTAATTAACCAAAGCATAAATAGTATGCATATTAAATAATTATATAAAATAGATATAAAATACTTTATAAAAGTAAATAAACATTGTAAAGTACAATAAAGGTGATTCCGTTATATAATTATTTTTCGGCTTTGTTTCATTATTTAAAGAATATTAATTATTTATGAAAAATAATATTGCATATATGCAAATAACATGAAATTCATTCTATAGTTTTGAGGTGTTGATTGATTGTAAAACCCTTAAAAGAAATAAAATGAAAAAGTATTTACTGCACTCTCTAATGTTGGCGAGTATATTCCTCTTAATCTCATGTGGAGGTTCGGAATCTTCGGGTACTGAAGAAACTGAGGAAGCTCCTGGTACAGACACTGAGTCAACTACAGAGCAACTTGATATAGAAAAGCCGGAACTCACATTTGGCTTTATAAAACTTACGGATATGGCTCCTTTGGCTATAGCAAAAGAGAAAGGATTTTTTGAAGATGAAGGATTGTTTGTGACCATTGAAGCTCAGGCCAACTGGAAGAATGTGCTCGATAGAGTAATAGATGGGGAACTTGATGGCTCTCATATGTTGGCGGGTCAGCCAATTGCTGCCAATGCCGGGTTTGGTCGGCAGGCCGAATTGCAAACTCCATTCTCCATGGATCTCAACGGAAACGGAATCACCGTATCAAATGATGTGTGGATGAAAATGAAGCCTAATGTTCCAATGGAAGATGGTAAGCCAGTTCATCCTATCAAGGCTGACGGACTGAAACCAGTAATTGAGGAGTACAAGAACGCAGGGAAGCCCTTTAAAATGGGGATGGTATTTCCTGTTTCCACTCATAACTATGAAATCAGGTATTGGTTGGCTGCTGCTGGAATTCATCCGGGAATGTATACCGAAGATAATATCCAAGGTCAGGTAGATGCAGATGTATTGCTTTCCGTAACTCCTCCGCCTCAAATGCCCGCCACACTCAAGGCCGGTACAATTTATGGCTACTGTGTAGGTGAGCCTTGGAATCAAAAGGCAGTATTCGAAGGAATTGGTGTTCCGGTTACTACCAACTACGATGTTTGGAAGAACAATCCTGAAAAAGTATTTGTGATGACGAAGGACTTTATGGATAGAAACCCGAATACTGCCATAGCCGTGACTAAAGCATTAATCAGGGCGGGTAAGTGGTTGGATGATCCTGCTAACAGACCTGAGGCTGTGGGCATCCTTTCTCGACCTGAGTATGTTGGGGCTGACTCGAACGTAATCGCCAATTCAATGACGGGTACCTTTGAATTTGAAAAAGGTGACAAGAGGAAAATGCCTGATTTCAATGTGTTCTTTAAATACAATGCTACCTATCCTTACTTTTCCGATGGTATTTGGTTTTTGACACAAATGAGAAGATGGGGGCAAATCGATGAGCCTAAACCTGCTGATTGGTATCATGAAAAAATTAAAGAAGTATATCGTCCGGATATATGGAAGAAAGCCGCAGAACTTCTTGTAGCTGAAGGGCACCTGGAGTCCTCAGATATACCGGAGACGGATGGTTATAAACCGGCAACATCTGACTTTATAGATGGTACAACTTATGATGCGAAAGATCCAATCGGTTATATCAATAGCTTCTCAATAGGTAATAAAGACGAAGAGTAGTTCAGCAATTATTACCCCTCGGAGCATTATAAGTGCTCCGGGGTTTTCAAAGTTCTATTTCACTACAATAAACTGGATTCATTATGGAAGAAAAGAAGAAATTGTCCCCAAGGGATAAGCTGTTCTGGGGGCTGAGATTTATTAGCTTGGGCTTTATGGTGCCTTTGGTGAAGGCGGCAACCAAAGAAGAAGCTCGGGCTAACCTGATATCCTTTTTTAAGAAAACAATAATACCGGTCATATCAGTTTTCGCCTTTATTGGACTTTGGTCTCTTGGTGCCAGCACTTTATATGACAAAGAGGTAGAATTCAAAACTACAGGTGAGTATCGCAAGGCCCTTAAAGCAGCCAAATCAGAATTCAATCGAAAGTTGAGTGCGGGAGAAATTCCGAAACCGGCCGAAAAAGATAAAGCCCTCAGAGAATATTTGGACAAAGCAGGACAAGCTGCCATGAAGAAGGAGTATGAGCGTATTAAGAATGGGCAAAGTAAAGTAGAAACACTGCCGAGGCCATCCGAAGTGTGGGAGCAAGCTGTATGGCTTTGGAATGACATCAAAGATGTGCGAGCAAAAAAAGAAGCCTTTTCCAAAAAGACGGCTAAAATTAATGCGAAAAGAGCGGAGCAAGGCAAACCTAAAATAGAATACACAGGTCGACCATCATTTCTCGATCAAATCCTTACCAGTTTAGTCACGGTACTGTCAGGATTTCTTCTGGCGCTTTTTATTGCCGTGCCGGCAGGTATAATGCTGGGCTTAAGCGAAACATTAAGAGGGGCTGTAACCTGGATTGTACAATTATTGAGGCCTGTATCTCCAGTGGTATGGTTGTTATTAGTCACTATGGTGGTAGTAACGGTAGCAAAACTTATTATCACTCCCGACCAGGCCCTGGACATAGCGATGGGCCTTCAGGATCCACCCCCGCTTAAAGCAGATAATGCATTTAAGATTTCATTTATCAGCGTTGGGCTGTGCGCCATGTGGGCTACCCTGGTCAATACCAGTCTTGGGGTATCATCGGTGGACCCCGATATAGTCAATGTGGCCAAAGTATTGAAGTTAGGAGTAGGTAAAAGAATTTTTAAAGTAATCCTGCCATCTTCCATTCCATTGATATTTACTGGTCTTAGGATCACCCTATCAGTTGCCTGGATGGTTGTTATTGCCATTGAGCTATTAGCGCAAAGTCCTGGATTAGGAACCTTTGTCTGGGAAGAGTTTCAGAATGGTTCTTCAGCATCCAATTCAAAGATTATCGTGGCAATGATTGTGATCGGGTTTATCGGATTCTTACTTGATCGTTCGATGGCATACCTCCAGGATGTGATCACAGGTAAAAAGACAAAATGGGATTTACTCCTAATGGTAGCGAAAATATTCGTTGTAGTGGTCTTGTTTTATAAAGTACTATTAAAAGTATAGCCTATGTCATTTTTGGAATTTAAGAATGTAAGCAAGTCATTTCTGGACGGACACAAGGAATTGAATGTTCTCAAGGAGATTAACCTGAAAATAGAGGAAGGTGAGTTTCTGTGCATCATAGGATTCTCAGGTAGCGGTAAAACCACATTGGTTAAGCTTGTGGCCGGACTTCTGGAGCCGGACGCTGGGGAGATTTTAATGGGTGGCGAGCCAATAAAGGGGCCTGGGCCAGATCGCGGGATCGTCTTTCAAAATTACTCGCTTCTACCCTGGCTCACCGTTTATGGGAATGTGAGTATGGCAGTTAAGACGGTGTTTCCCAAAATGTCAAAAAGTGAACACGATGGGTATGTGAAGAAGTTTGTGGAGATGGTAGGTTTGAGCCACGCACTTTACAAAAAGCCATCAGAATTATCTGGAGGTATGCGACAAAGGGTGTCTGTTGCCAGAGCGCTTGCCATGAATCCAAAAGTTCTATTGCTCGATGAGCCGTTGAGTGCTTTGGATGCTTTGACTCGAGGAACACTGCAAGATGAGATAGACAGAATTTGGTCGATGGATAAAAAGACGGTGCTCATGATAACCAATGATGTAGATGAGGCCATATTGTTGGCTGATCGAATTATACCGCTCAATCCGGGACCAGGTGCAACATTGGGGCCTGAGTTTAAAGTGAATCTGACGCGGCCAAGGGATAAATCGGAATTAAACGATGATCAAGAATTTATCAAACTCCGAAATCAAATAACCAATTATCTGATTGATGTTGGTACCGAAAAGACAAGTGAGGAACTGGAGCTTGAGCTACCAGATTTGAAGCCTGCTGATTTAAGAAAGACTAGAATATATATATAATGAGACTATTCAAAAATTTAAAGAAGAGCCAAAAACCTCTCAAGTATGTGTCGCCTCCTGAAGAAGTTGGAGGAATTGCTAGTCATCCGGTAAAGCCAGTGCTTCGGTGTGTTGAATTGTCAAAGATTTATGAAACTCCAAAAGGGCCATACACGGTACTTGAAGGATTGAATCTTCAGGTTAAGGAGGAGGAGTTTATTTCTATCATAGGTCATTCAGGCTGTGGAAAGACTACAGTGCTTTCTATGATTGCCGGCCTCAATGAAATTTCAAAGGGAGATGTTATCGTCTCAGACAGTGTCATCACAGGACCTGGTCCTGATCGAGGTGTAGTGTTTCAGTCTCCAAGTCTTTTTCCATGGATGACGGTCATGGAAAACGTAATGTTGGGTGCCAATCAGGTCTACAAACATGGGAACAAGAAAGACCGCGAGGATATTTGTAAGTATTATTTATCGAAAGTTGGGCTTGCTGACTCATTCAATAAAAAAGCAAAAGACCTTTCCCAAGGAATGCAGCAGAGAGTTGGTATTGCAAGGGCATTTGCCTTAAAACCCAAAGTGTTGTTACTGGATGAGCCATTCGGAATGTTGGATTCCTTGACTCGTGGTCAGCTACAAGACGTTTTGATGGAAGTATGGTCGAAAGAAAAAATTACTGCTGTGATGATCACCCATGATGTAGATGAAGCAATTTTGCTGTCTGATAGAGTGATTATGATGACTAGCGGCCCTTTCGCTAAAGTAGGTGATGAATTAAAGATTCATCTGGAAAGACCAAGATTAAGAAAAGAAGTATTGGAGCACCCGGATTATTATAAGTTAAGAGGACATCTCCTCGATTTTTTGGGGCACTAAAACGATTGAAGAAGTTAAGTTCCAGTTTGCACTCGCTTTGTTGTGAGTGTCTGGGTGTAGTGAAAGCCCCGGCCTATGGCTGGGGCTATTTATATAACTATTTTAATTTTATAATTATAATATTACGGAATATCCGAATGGAAATATAGATGATTTTTGAGAGAATAATATTTTTATGCAATTCAAAAAATATTATCTATTCACTATAATGAGCAGTTAATCTATATTATTAATTAGAAAAATACAATTAATAATATTTTATAGTAATCTATTTATTGCAGTTTTTTAAGAAGGTTTGGTATTTATGTAAGAACATAACAAAAATATTAAACTTAGAATTGCATATATGCTATATCGCTTCCTATGTTTGTTGCAGTTAAAGTATTCACTACACTTAAAACACTACACATATGGAAACTTCCGGTAAAGCGACTAAGCTGAACATACTGAGTTTAAAAGGGCCGCACATGAAGGCCTTTCACATTACTTGGATATCATTTTTTCTTTGCTTCTTTGGTTGGTTTGGCATAGCCCCATTGATGCCGATTATCCGAGATGAGTTGGGTTTGTCGAAGGCTGAAATTGGAAATGTAATCATTGCTTCGGTGGCAATCACTGTTGCTGCTCGATTGTTCATCGGTTGGTTGTGTGATAGGATCGGTCCAAGATTTTCATATACTGGCCTGCTGATCTTTGGCTCTATTCCTGTAATGATGATTGGTTTGTCCAATAGTTATGAAAGCTTTTTGATTTACAGACTTCTAATTGGGGTCATTGGAGCTTCCTTTGTCATCACTCAATACCATACTTCGGTAATGTTTGCACCCAATGTAGTGGGTACCGCTAATGCTACATCTGCAGGCTGGGGTAATCTCGGAGGAGGTGTTACTCAGTTGGTGATGCCATTAATATTCGCGGGTTTTGTTGGTCTTGGGTTCCTGCCTACCGAAGCATGGAGGTTGGCTATGATAGTTCCGGGCATTTTTATGTTGTTGCTGGCATTTTTGTACTATAAATACACTCAGGATACCCCGGAAGGAAATATTGGTGACTTGAAAAAAAATAATCCCGAGTATAAGATGAAGGCCAAGGAAGAAAGAGGAGCCTTTCTCAAAGCTTGTAAGGACTATAGGGTATGGATTTTGTTTTTAATATACGGGGCCTGTTTCGGGGTGGAGCTTACGATCAATAATATTGCTGCGATGTACTATGTTGATGAGTTTCAGTTAGATGTAACTACTGCAGGAGCGATTGCTATGTTGTTTGGATTGATGAATATTTTTGCCCGGACGTTGGGTGGAATGTTTGGTGATAAAGCGGGAATTAAATGGGGGCTGAAAGGTCGGGTGGCTTTTCTTGCACTTGTCCTGATGATAGAGGGGCTGGCGCTGATGTTGTTTTCGCAGATGGGCTCATTAGTTTTAGCTGTCAGTACAATGATATTATTTAGCCTGTTTACTCAAATGAGTGAAGGAGCAACTTTTTCGGTGGTGCCTTTCATTAATAAAAAGGCCATCGGTAGTGTTTCAGGAATTGTAGGGGCTGGAGGGAATGCAGGTGCAGTTGCTGCAGGTTTCTTATTCAAGTCTGATGCCTTTACTTATCAAAGTGCGCTTCTTTTGGTCGGGGTGATTGTTGTTAGTGTTTCAATTACTGCGTTTTTGATTAAGTTCTCCGTGGCTGATGAGAAAGTAGCCAAAGCTGAAATGGATGAGTCGGTAGAGCCTCAACTAGCAACAAATGGAAAACTTTCCTCTGCTGTGGCATAAAATATATGGAGTCTACTATCTCTGTATGGCGTTTAGTGTAATGTCAGATTTCTAAACGTACTGCTGTTCGATTACCCTGGGGAGGGAATCCATCTCCAGGGTTTTTTTATTGTATATGCTCCAAGGATTGTACTATTCAAATGTATTTTATTAACCAATCATAAAATTGTAATATTCTAATAAAATAGTATTTAAAAAGCTTTATAGAGACAAATAAATTGTTTATATTGGTTATTAACATTCAAAATAAATTTGCTTCATGAGCGCGGAAAGTTACAAATCTACTTGTTGTTATTGTGGGACTGGATGTGGTATTATTGTTAACAAAGACCACAAAGGCAAAGTCACTGTTGAAGGTGATAAGACTCACCCGACCAACAAGGGGATGTTGTGCTCTAAAGGAATGAACCTGCATTACACGGTGCAGGACAAAACTGATCGGTTACTCTATCCTATGATGCGTTCTGCGAAGCACTTGCCTCATGAGAAGGTGAGCTGGGACAAAGCGCTGAATCGAGCCGCTGCAGTTTTTACTTCTTTAATCAAAAGATTTGGTCCCGATAGTGTTGGTTTCTATGTATCGGGGCAATTACTGACCGAGGAGTATTATATTGTCAATAAACTTACCAAGGGCTTTCTACAAACCAATAATATTGATACCAATAGCCGCTTATGCATGAGTTCAGCCGTGGTCGGTTACAAAAAAGCTTTAGGTGAAGATTCAGTACCTGTGAGTTATGAAGATATTGAGTTAGCAGATTGTTTTTTTATAACCGGAGCCAATCCGGCCTGGTGCCATCCGATCATTTTCAGAAGGATTGAAGCCCATAAAGAAGCCAATCCTGATGTGAAAATTGTGGTGGCTGATCCAAGGAAAACCCAAACATGCGCACTGGCTGACTTGCATCTACAACTCAAGCCTGGAACAGATATCACCTTGTATCATGCCATTGCCAGGGAAATTATAGAAAACGGTTGGGTGGATGAAAATTTCATCCTTGATCATACGGATGGCTACCAAGCTTTCGTGGAAAAAGTATCTCAAAAGACAGTTGAGGAAGCGGCAGTGATATGTGAGGTGCCGGCAAATGATATTCGCCTTGCGGCAAAGTATATAGGAGAGGCAAATGGTTTTATCTCAATGTGGGCTATGGGATTAAACCAAAGCGTAATAGGAGTGAATAAGAATAGTGCTCTGCTCAATCTTAGTCTGATTACTGGTCAGATAGGAAAGCCTGGGTCGGGTCCTTTTTCCCTCACCGGGCAACCCAATGCTATGGGTGGCAGGGAAGTTGGAGGTTTGGCCAATATGCTCGCGGTACACAAGGAATACACTAATCCGGAGCATCGGAAACAGGTGGCAGACTATTGGGGTGTTCCTTCGGTTCCACAGACACCTGGGATGAGTGCAACGGAGATGTTCGAAGCACTCGAAAGTGGTAAAATGAAAGCAATTTGGGTGATCTGTACCAATCCTTCCGTTAGTTTGCCTGATGCCAGACTAGTAGATAAAGCATTGGAGAAAGCGAATTTTGTTGTTGTACAGGATATTTCTAATCGGTCAGATACTTCTAAATATGCGGATCTGCTTTTGCCGGCTGCGGGTTGGTTGGAAAAAGATGGAACCATGACCAATAGTGATCGAAGGATCAATTACCTCAGTAAAGTTATTGATGCTCCAGGTGAAGCTCTTCCCGATGCGGAAATACTTTGGAGGTTTGCCAGCAAAATGGGGTTTAAAGAATCCTTCGACTATAACTCTTATGCTGATATTTACAAAGAACATGCTGGTCTTACCAAAGGAACCAATTTGGATGTAAGCGGCCTGGATCATATGAGACTAAGGTCCGGAGGAAGCTTTCAATGGCCTGTTCCGAATAAGCTGCACTCTGGTACGGAGCGTTTATTTGAAGACAAACAGTTTTTTACTCCAAATAAGAAGGCGCAAATTATTACGGTTGCCGATGATATTAATCAATCGGAACCTACAAACCCTGACTTCCCTTTGATATTAACTACCGGCCGCATCCGTGATCAATGGCATACCATGACCAAGACCGGTAAGGTAAATAAGCTCAAGCAACATATTGAGAAGCCTTTCCTTGAAATTCATCCTGAGGATGCAAAAGAACGTGGTATTGAGAATGGACAGAATGTTGAGGTGAAGTCAAAGAGAGGAGAGGTGCAAGTAACTGCTAAGATTACTTCAGATATTAAGAAAGGGGTTGTTTTCCTTCCAATGCATTGGGGTAAAATGTTGAATCGGGACACTGGACGGGCTAACAATGTCACCAATAACCTGGTAGACCCTGTCTCTAAAGAGCCGGATTTTAAATTCTCCGCAGTACAAGTCATGAAACCGGTCAAACAAAAAGAAAAAATTGTCATCATCGGAGCCGGTGCTGCAGCCTTTAGGTTTGTGAATACCTATCGAGAACTTAATGTAGAAGATGAAATTAAGGTGTTTAGCAAAGAGAAAAACTTGTTCTACAACCGGGTACTCCTTCCGGAATATATTAGCGGTCACCACGGTTGGGATAAGTTGCTGAAGTTTAATGATGGTGAAGAAAGTGGCCTTAATCTTAAGCTCTATGATGGAAATGGAATTGTGAACATCAACAGAGAGCAAAAAACAGTAACTGATGAAAAGGGAGAGATACATTCTTATGACAAGCTTTTGATTGCGACCGGTAGTCGGGCTAGAAGGCCAAACAATATCCCTGAAGGAATGGAAGGTATACTGACCCTGAGAAACAGGGAGGATGCGGATAAACTAACTTCCATGTTAAAGCCTACAAGTAAGGTTGTTGTAGTTGGAGGGGGACTACTAGGCCTTGAGCTTGCTGCCGCTCTTAGCGATATTGGTATCTATCCCAACATCATACAAAGAACACCGAGATTGATGGAACGGCAACTCGATGAAATAGGTAGTGCCCTTCTCCATGAAGATGTCTCAGAAAAAGGAATCGAGGTTTATTATAATGATGAAGTAATACGCCATGTAGGTAAGGATAAAGTTGAAGGGATCATGCTCAATAGTGGAAAATACCTGGAGTGTGATATTCTTGTGTATTCTATAGGAACCATTCCAAATATCGAGTTTGTAAGGGAGTCCGGAATTGAATGTAACAGAGGGGTAGAGGTAAATGAGTATTTGCAAACTTCTGACCCCGATGTTTTTGCGGTTGGAGAAGTCGCTGAGTTCAAAGGAATGCTATATGGTATTACTGCTGCTGCAGAAGAACAGGCTGAGATCGTTGCACGTATGATCAGTGGTCATGGTGCAGATATGTATCAGGGTTCTGTCCTAATGAATATTTTGAAATTTGCAGACCTCAGTTTATGCTCGTTGGGTATTGCGGAAGCTCCCGAAGGTGATGATAGTTATGAAGAGGTGCTTTATATTGATAAGGCCAGAAGGTATTATAAGAAATGTATTGTCAAGGAAGATAAATTGGTTGGGGCTATCCTGATTGGAGATAAATCTGAGTTTGCCGAATTCCGTGAATTAATAAAGAATAGTATGGAACTGGCAGATAAACGAGGGTCGCTCATTGTTACGGGTAGCGGTGAGGTTAAGCAAGTGAAGGGTGAGTTGGTGTGTTCTTGTAATAGCGTTGGTAAGGGTAATATCGAGGAAGAAATCCAGGCTGGATGTAGTGACTTTAAGGAGCTTTGTAAACGTACCGCTGCGGGTACAGGCTGTGGAAGTTGTAAGCCAGAGGTGAAAACAATTCTTGAATCAATGTTAGAGTTAGTATGAGCAAGAGAGGAAATAAAATAGTAAGGTTTTTCAGCCATGGCGGTATCGTGTCACCAGGAGATTTAAGAAGTATAGCTCATTTCTCTTATAGAAACGGTGACGGCATTGTGCACTTTGGTATACGACAGGATGTAATGGTAGAAGTGGATTCAGGAGTTTCAGAGCGCGAGATCAACAGATCGCTCAAGTCAGTTAATATTGATTATGAAATTTCTACCGACTTCAATTCAAGAAACATAGGTTCGTCACTCGTAACACTCGATTTGTTTCCCGGAACGGTATGGTTAAAATCTGATGTATATTTTGATATTCTGGAATCAATCGGGGAAACGCCTTCTCTGAAAGTGAATATCACAGATCCAGAGCAAGGGTTGGTTGCCTTATTCAAAGGGAATCTAAATTTCATTGCCTCTGATATACCGGGGCTGTGGTACTTGAGTTTAGAATTTTCATGGGCAAGAAAAAGAGTTTTTTGGCCAGATTATGTTGGTAGCGAAGATATTGCCAGGTTGGTAAAGCTGATAGAAGGTTCCGATGCTTTGCAGAAAAAGGAAAAAATCAAAGGGATCATTGCAGAAGTATTACCACAGTTAAAAAATGCTTTCCCAAAGATTCCGGCACGGCCTGAGTTTCCAAAAAAACGGTTTCCAAATTATGACGGATTTCATAAATATGGGGATCGGTATTGGTTGGGCCTATTCAATAGAAATAATAGTTTCAGCGCTCGATTTATAGAGGAGCTTTCGTGGGTTGCCTCCCAAACAAAGGCAGGTAATATATTTATCACACCGTGGAATTCAATTCTTATCAAAGAAATTACAGAGGGTGCGGTAGCTGAGTGGGAAAAATTGCTAGGTAAGTATGGGGTCAATGTCCAGCACTCATCTGTGGAGTTAAATTGGCAAGTGCCTAGCTTGGATAAAAAGGCGAATAAACTAAAAAAGTATATTACAGGTATCCTTAACAAATATGATGTGCGGACTTATGGACTGACTTTTGGGATTCGAACCAGGCCCGTATTTATTAGTACTTCAGTAATTATACGAAAGTCCAGAAGAAGTTTATTGGGGAGAAATTATACTGTGATTTATTCCGAATCCTTTAACCCAAACAATAGTGACTTTAAACAATTTGGTGGCTTTTTTAGTAAAAGGCAATTGCCCAAGGTGTTGGTTGAGCTGTGCAAGGCCTATAATAGAAGCTTGTTGGATGAAAAGTCAGGAGAAGTTCAGATGCCAGAGCGGAAGGGAGTACCTATTGAGATACCAAATCAAAATTATAAATCAATTTATGAATGTGAGGAGTGCTTTACCATTTATGACCCCGATCAGGGAGATCCGGTTAATGGGATTGAGGCAGGTACGCCATTTCATAAGCTTCCTGATGGTTGGTGCTGTTCGGTTTGTGAAGCAGAAAAAACAACTTATCAGCCTAGACATATCATAGATCAGGAAGAACCGTCTTCTACGAATTGATCTTCCGTTATTATTAATGTAGTTTCAAGTTATGCTTAAAGATAAGTATGGTCGGACTTTCAGTACATTGAGGCTTAGTCTTACAAGTGTATGCAATTTTGCATGTACATATTGTGTGCCTGAGAATCATAAGAATGTTATTGATGATTCCGCAGCTGCTTTGAGCATTTCCCAAATCCTGGATCATGTACAAAGAATCCATAAAGAAACACCACTCGAAAGTGTGCGGTTAACCGGTGGAGAGCCTTTGCTGTATAACGGCTTGGAAGAAGTCATACAAGGGCTAAATGCTATGGGCATTCAAAACATCAAGATGACTAGTAATGCTTTTTTACTCAAGCAAAAAGCGTTCGAACTCAGGTCAGCTGGACTAAGCGAAATCAACATCTCACTTGATGCTATTGATGAGGATGTGTTTGCCGCTGTGACCAAAAGGTATGCTTTGAAAAGGGTGCTGGAAGGAATAGATGAGGCAGGAAGGGTTGGTATAAAAGTGAAGCTGAATGCTGTGATAAAGAAAGGGGAGAACGATTCACAGATTCTTCCATTGTTGAGTTATGCCCGTAAGAAGGGATTGATAATTCGTTTCTTGGAAGTAATGCAAATGGGGCATTTGTACGAAACAGAAGATGATACACTCGTTACGCAAGATGAAATACTGACAGAAATAAGCAGGCAATTTCGGATTCATAAACTTCCCCGGAAGGCATCATCTACAGCTAACTACTGGAAAACAAACACGGGCCAAATCTTTGGAATTATAGCAAACGAATCCAGCCCTTTTTGTCATGACTGCAATCGCTTAAGAATGGACGAGAAGGGAAGGCTGTACGGGTGTTTAAGCAATGAGAATGGGATTGCTTTGGAAGCAACCGATGATGAATTTGATCTGAAAAGAAAACTGAAAAAAGCTCTCAGGCAAAAGCAGCCAGTAAGATTCAGTGGCAGTAACATTTCAATGATAGATATCGGAGGATGATTCATATTTCCATACACACCTTTGCCGTTTTAAAAGACAGAATTCCAGATGGACTTGTTCTTGAGTTTCAACAACAATGTACAATAAGTGAGGTACAGGAAAGGTTAAAAAAAGAGTATCCTGAGATGGATGTGATGGACAATTGCCGGTTTGCAATTAATGAGGAGTTCGTGAGCTCTGACAGTATAATTAGTGACGACACAGAGGTTTTTATAATACCACCTTCCAGTGGCGGATAAGTTACAGAACATATCGTCTGACCCAATCGATTTCAACCTGATTCAAAATGCATTTGATGATCGGGCTGGTGCCCTTGTATTGTTTAGTGGAAATGTACGAAATCATAGTGCGGGAAGGGAAGTGACTCATTTAAGTTATGAGGCTTATGATGCAATGGCCTCAAGGCTGATTGGCGAAATAGTTAACGAGGCAATTAAGAAATTTGAATTATATCAGGCGATATGTGTGCATCGTGTTGGTGAAGTAGGAATTGGTGAGGCGGCTGTTGTAGTAGCTACTGCCTCGGCTCACCGAAAAAATGCCTATGATGGCAATCAATACATTATTGATCGGGTAAAGCATGAAGCTCCAATTTGGAAGAAGGAATTTTTTGAAGATGGTACTTCAGAGTGGGCGCACAATTGTAGTTGTCACATACATCCTGAACCTATCAAATTGACTTGATGCAAAGAGAGAATCTTCTTGGAGTGGTGCTATGTGGAGGAAGAAGTTCTCGAATGGGTCGAGACAAAGGGCTACTGTTAAAAGATCATAAATATTGGTCAGAGAAGGTACGTGATCTTTTCCGTGACCTGGAAATCCCTTCTGTTATTAGCATTAATGAAGCTCAAAGTACTCCATATGGAGAACTGTATTCATCCAAGGATCTGGTAATCGACAAAGACTTTGCTCTTGGTCCGCTGAATGGAATACTTTCTTGTCATCATGCATTTCCTGCCAGAGACCTGTTCATTATTGCAACGGATATGCCTGACCTGATAATCGCTCATCTCCAACCTCTTATTCATAATTATATCAATTCCGGAAAACTTACAGCCTGGAAATATCAGGATGAAGTACAGCCATTGTGTTCAATCTATCCCTCCAAGGTGCTGCAATCGGTGATGACTTCTGAGGCTGCTTTGGGTGTCAAAATTGAATATGGGCCAAGAAAACTTTTTCAAAAATATGATTCGGACATCCTGCCTATTCCCAACCAACTTATTTCTGGATTTTCCAACTACAACTATTAATGTATTAATAGTATTATATAAAGAAATGTATGAATAATTGTGTTTATATGTGTGATGTTATAATATTAATAAAATCATAAAATCTCTTAAAAAATATATTTATAAACATAAAAATATAAATATTCATATAATTAAAATTAAACTATTAAGAATTTTTAATAATTGCATTATAGAATATAGCATATATGCAAATCATTTGTAATATTGCTTGTGTAAGGGAAATTAAAACACAAAAAAATAATGTAATTATGTATTCATTCAGACGCACACACGCAAGAAGACTTACTCTTGTAGTTTTGCTTTTGGCAACGGGTCAGGTTGCTAAAGCTCAATTTGAATTAAAAGGGGAAATAAGACCCAGAACTGAATTTCGAAACGGATTCAAAAAACTCCAGCCAGCCAGTGATGCGGACTACGCGCTCTTTACGGAACAGCGATCTAGGTTGTATGGAACTTATAAGAGCGATAAAATTGATGTTGGTCTTACTATTCAGGATGTACGTATATGGGGAGAGATTGGTCAAATCAATAAATCAGATGGTTTGCTATCTGTTCATGAAGCCTGGGGCTCTATTAAGTTTTCTCCCAAAACTTCATTAAAATTAGGAAGACAAGAGTTGGTATATGACGACCAGCGGGTTCTGGGTAGCCTTAACTGGGCTGCTCAAGGGCGTAGCCATGATGGTGCTCGTTTGATTGTGCAGGATTCAACGTGGGATTTGCACCTTGGTCTTGTTCATAACCAAAGTGCAGATATACCTGAGCCAGCAAGGTTAACGACTACCTATTATTCGCCTGGTACCAATTTGGTTGGGTTTTCCTTGGGTAATCCGAAGAATATGCAATTTGCCTGGTGGAATAAAAAAACCGGAGCATTCCAAACTAGTATACTAGCGATGAATGTTGGGAATCAGGCTGCCGATAGTTCAGTAAAGTATCAAATGACTTTTGGGATTAATCCATCCTACAAGATCAATGACAAACTTAAATTGTTTGGTAGCTTTTACTACCAGCTCGGAAAGAATGCCGGGGACGCTGATGTTGCAGCATATTTAGGTAGTATTAACCTGGGTATAACTCCATCGAAAACGGTCGGCCTTACCCTGGGTGCTGACTTTGTTTCAGGTAATGATTGGGATGCTCAATCTGGTACCAACACCAACTCTGATGATAATTCGTTTGATGTTATGTATGGTACACATCACAAATTCTATGGGTTGATGGACTATTTCTATGTTGGTAATCCACACAAAGATGTAGGGTTAAATGACTTCTATCTAAAAGCGAAAACAAAGACCGGTGAAAAAACCGTACTATTATCGCATTTGCATTATTTTATGTCCAACGGTTCTATCACTGATGCGTCAGGGGCGGAAGTCAGTGCAGGTTTGGGTGCTGAGTTGGATTTAGTTTTTGTATATAAATATGCTCAGAATATAACATTCAAATTGGGATATTCTCAGCTTTTGGGAACTGATTCAATGGAGATTCTTAAGGGAGGTGATAGGTCAAGTCTGAATAACTGGGCATGGCTAATGATTAATATCAACCCAAGCTTTTTTAAGAGTTAATTGTTAATGCAGATAGTTTATTCTATTAGGAGTGAGTACAATTTGGAAAGCTCTTAATAGAATTTTTTTTCTTCCCCGACCTTTCTAAGATTGTTCTTGATCATGTTCTCGTATGTGCCGCCATATTCAAAATTGAAAAATTCCATTGGGTGAACTTTCATGGCGTTGGCAATTACCTGAATGGTGCAAATCGTTGGGTTGATCTGCCCTGCCTCTATTCTGCTGATCTGGCTGTATGATATATTAGCTGCGATGGCCAATCTCTCTATAGTGAAATTATTCTCCAGTCTTAGTCTCTTGACATTATCTCCGAAGATTTTAAGATACTTTTCGTCTTTTGTATTTATGGCCATAACGGAAATTTGACTACTAAACTATTAATTCTCTGTAGCTAACAAAGCTTTATTTGAAATTAGTAAGCTCATCTGTTGTCATCTTTAGAGCCGCGGCAATCTTCTCAACCTCATCAATGGAAGGTGTTTTGGTTCCTGAGTTATATTGTTCCAATTGTGTATAAGGAATTCTGGTAATCAGCGATAACCAATAAAGAGAATGGTACTTCCTGATTAGAATTTCATTGATGTGATAATGTTGCTCCGGCATCAAACCCAACTTTTAATCATAGCTTAATATATCACTAAAATAAGAGTATAAAAAATTATTAATGAATTAAATACTAATTATTCATCTAAAATAGGATTAAACAAAGGGATAATTGAATTCAGGAAACAATATAAAAATATAAATATTCAAAGTTTATTTTAATTATTTATTAAATGTTATATTAATATTCACTACAATTTCTGGAACAACATGGTTAGTACTTATTCAAAGCCACAACGTCAGCTGGGGGTCCAAATGGTTAGGATAAAATTACCTTTCGGTAGTTTGACTCCAAAGCAATTGGTTTGTATTGCTGACATTGCTGACAAGTACAGTAATGGAAATTTGCACACGACCACACGACAGGATATACAACTTCATTATATTTCTTCGGACAAGGTTGAGTCGCTTTGGAGGGAGCTGGTCAATTCTGGTGTAGACGGACGTGAAACTTTCGGAAATACGGTGAGAAATATCACCGCTTCTGCCAAAGCAGGAATTGATCCTGAGGAACTTTTTGATGTCACTCCATACGCCATGGCTGTCGACCGTTACTTCAGAAACAATGAGTTAAACCAGGATTTGGGAAGAAAGGTCAAAATAGCTTTTTCCTCAAATGAGAGAGATTCTGCCTATGCTTTCATGAATGATATAGGATTTATTCCTTGTTTGGTAGACAACCAGAGGGGTTTCAAAGTGCTGTTAGGTGGAGGTATGGCTGGCCGGTCCATGAAGGGTAAATATGCTGTACCATTTCTTCCGGAAAAAGGCCTGATTTCATTTATCGAAGCAGTCCTTAGGGTCTTTGCTCAAAATGGAGAACTGGTAAACAGGAATAAAGGCAGACTTAAATACCTGGTCGAGAAACTGGGTACAGAAGCTTTTATAAGCTTGGTGATGGAGGAACAAGCTGTTATTGGGGAAAGACCATATAAATTGGATAATAATGAAATGAACGTTCCCCTGATTGCTGATAAAAAAGTCGGAGTTGTAGGGCTAGGGGATAATGATAAATACCAAAAATGGTTGTTGACAAATACGTTTTCTCAAAAACAGAAAGGGTTCTCGGCAGTTTATATAAGGCTCAGGTTAGGAAATATCACCAGTCAGAAGGCTAAGGCTTTGGCCGATATCGCGAGCCGATTTGCTAGTGAACACTTAAGGATTACACCGAATCAAGGCATACAATTGGCATATGTTCCTAAAAGTGGTTTGCCAGAAATATATTTCGAGTTGAATAAAATTGGTTTGGCCGAACCTGGTTTTAATAGTACAGCCGATGTCACAGCTTGTCCGGGTACAGATACGTGTAATTTGGGTATAGCTAATACAACTACATTGGCTCAGGAAATTGAAAAATTGGTAGAAGAGCAATTTGAAAACCTCTTACTCAATAATGACCTGAAAATAAAAATCAGTGGTTGTATGAATGCCTGTGGTCATCATACTGTGGCTAATATTGGCTTACAAGCCACCACCATGAAGGCAGGGACCAAGGTTATTCCGGCAATGCAAATTTTGCTTGGCGGTGGTGTCCATGAAGATGGTACAGCAAACATTGCCGAAAAACTAATTGTACTGCCTACCAAGAGAGTCCCTGACGCACTCAGACGTATTTTACAAGATTTTGAGGAAAATGGATTCCCGGGCGAATATTTCAATGATTACTACCGGAGACAGGAAAAAATGTATTTTTTTCAACAACTACTTCCTCTTTCTGTTGCTGATGATCTCGCTGAAACACTGGCTTTTGACTGGGATTCAAATGATGAGTTTGTAGTCCATCGACCAGAACAATTAATGCCCTTGAAGGACCTACCTGGCATCCTTAAAATACAAGTGGAAGAAAAACGCGAATTGTTACAAGAGTGTATTAAGCACAAGGCCTATGAGGATGCTCTCTATCATGCTTACACTATTTTTGTGCGAATAGCCAAAATATTATTGCTTGAAAAAGATATCCAGTGCGGAACCCAAATGCGACTTCTTGAAGAATTTGAGCTGGAGTTTAAAGATTCTCTTCCGAACGAGCTCAAAGACTATAAAAAGTATGTCCTTACTTACAAGAAGCTAAATCCAAATTCATCTGAGGCCAATGATTATTTTAATCACTCACTTTCACTATTAAAATTGATTGATCATGATTTTACCACCGCTTGAAGAAAACATTGAACCAAGGATTACTTTGGTAGGGGCGGGGCCTGGAGACCCGGAATTAATTACAATGAAAGGCATAAAAGCACTCAATCAGGCTAAAGTTGTTTTATACGATGCCCTGGTTCATGAAGATTTACTCGATCATGCTCCCGAGGATTCGTTGAAAATATTTGTTGGGAAGAGAGTTGGGGTCTGCCAGATGAGTCAGGAAAAGATTAACGAAACCTTAGTCGCATCTGCACTTACGTATGGTAATGTTGTTAGGCTAAAAGGTGGCGATCCCTTTGTTTTTGGTCGAGGGCATGAAGAACTGGAGTATTCAAAGGCAAATGGAATTAAGGTAGATATCATACCAGGGGTAAGCAGTTCGATTGCTGTTCCGGAGTTACAACACATTCCAATAACCAGAAGGGGGATCAACGAAAGTTTTTGGGTAATTACCGCCACAACAAAAAAACATGAGCTTTCTAAGGATATTAGTGCAGCTGCCAGGTCAGAGGCTACAGTTGTTGTTTTAATGGGGACAAGGAAGTTGAAGGAAATTTGTAAAGTTTACAGGTCGGAATCTAAAAGCGACCTACCTATAGCCATAATTCAGGACGGCACATATAGTACCGAAAAAATCGTATTGGGCACTATTGATGACATAGAAGAAAAGGCAATGAAATCAAAGATTTCTTCACCGGCCGTGATTGTGATTGGTGAAGTAGTAAGGTTGCACCCCGATTACAAAGATGTGAGTGCAATGCAAGAGAAGTCTACCAGGGAATGAACTCAATCATTTCTCCTTGGTTGATTTCCATAATCTCTTCTGGTATAACCAATAGACCGTCCGATAAAGCAGGTGCTAAAATATCTCCACTGCCATTATATTTAAGTCTTGTAATTTCTCCGCTCTCCGTAAGTTGAACAGGGACGAATTGCCTGAAACTATTTTTCTTTGAAAAGGCATCGACTGTTTTCAATTTTTTAGGACTATTGAGAAGTAACCCCATACTTTTGTGTATGAAGGGTTCTATAAACACTTTGAACATTACCTGAACGGATACAGGGTTTCCCGGTAATCCAAATACAACGGTTTCCGCATTACTTCCAAACCAAATTGGTTTTCCGGGTTTTTGAGCCACTTTATGAAAAATCTGTTGTACTCCTTTTTTTTGAAGCAATTCCGGGACGTAATCGGCATCACCCATGGAGACCCCACCAGTGAGGATGAGGAGGTCGTGATTTAGCCCATGTTGAATAGCCTGCGTTAATTTGTCTTTCGAATCTTCACATCGACTTAAGGATACCGATTCTAATCCTAACTTTTTCAGTGCGGACAGAAGGAATGGACCATTGCTATCACGAATTTCTGTAGGCCCAACGCTTTCTGTAGGGTCCTTGATTTCATTTCCGGTAGAGATAATGTGTACCGTTGGTTGCTTATGAACCAATACAGGGTCTTGTCCAATGGTGGCTAGAAGCCCAACGACTCTAGGCGTAATGAGTGTTCCTTTGTTGATTAATACTTGACCGGTGCGGGTGTCTTCCCCACGCAAGGCTATATTCATCCCCTTTGTGATCTTATTTGTCTGAATGGAGACTTTGTCATTTTTGATGTCCAGGTCTTCCACACGAACTACTGTATCAAAATTTAGGGGTACAGAAGCACCAGTCATTATTTTTACACAATCCCAAGGTAAAGGTTTGCTATAATAACTATCGCCTGCGTAAACACTTTGGGTAATCCTAAAATCTCTCAGCTTATCGTTTTCCCAGTCTTGGTATCGAATCGCAATGCCATCCATAGCTGACCGATTGAATGGAGGGTAGTCTCTGTCAGATTTAACGTCATTTGCCAGGACTCTTTTTGTAGAGTTCTCCAGTGCAATATTTTCTGATCTTAATTCAAGTGCGGAATCCAGCACTAGTTTTAGGGCGTCACTAAATGCTATCATTCTACAAAATAAGGTAACAATAGCTCTGATAATATTTTTACGCTAACAAGGAAGATCAAAATGGATGTTGTCCTCTTGATAATTCTTGTCGAAAGCATTTTCAGGTTGAGGTGTGTGCCGATCAGACTGCCAAATAGTACGGCTATAGCAAGAGGTGCCACAAAACCAATATTGATATTTAACTCACCTTGGTTAAAATAATACCCACCCAGAGCAGCCAATGAGTTGATCAGAATAAAAAAACTTGCTGTAGCGGTAATGTATTTCGTGCGGTCCCAGCGAGTGAAATATAAAATTGGTGCCAGAAAGACACCTCCGCCAATTCCCACCAACCCAGAAACAAAACCAATTAAGGCACCGATAATCAGATTAGGTACTAAAACATCTTTAGCAGTGAGGGTTTCTATTTTTGTTTTTCGTGAACTATCTGCAAAAAGCAATATGGAGACAATTATTAGGCAGATGGCTAAAATGAAGAAATACAGTGGCTTTTCCAGCCTGACCATACCACCGAGAAATGCCATCGGTACACTTGTCAGGATGAGTGGCAGAGTCTTCTTAAACTTTAAGTGAGTATTCTGAATGTAAAACAAGGTAGCCAATCCAACAACAATAATATTACAGACTAAAGCAGTCGGTTTTAATTCTATTTTTTCAAAACTGAATACGGCAAGAATTGACAAATAGCTGGATCCTCCCCCAAATCCAACCGAAGAGTATATCAATGCAATAATGAAAAAGAGTGCCACCACCATGGCATACTCCACAAACAGGCTATCCATGGTGGTAAATTTAATGTATATAGATTAGAATTCCGCGGCAGCCTTTAGTTAGGTACTCCTATGTACACATATCCGTCTTCAATTTTGACCGGATAGGTTTCGATAGAGTAGTCTTCACCGTCAAGATTTTCTCCGGTTTCAAGCGAAAAAGTCTTTTTGTGTAACGGGCAAGCGACTTTGGGTATATCTTTTAGAGTCCCAATCATTCCTCTGGACAATACCATTTGCATTTTGTGCGGACAAAGATTTTGTACCGCATACCACTCGTTTCTTCTGCTAAAGTTAAATACAGCGATTTGCAAGTCCTTGTATTTCACACAGGCACCTCCGTTCTTAGGGAAGTCTTCAACTTTTACAGTTTTATACCATACTTCAGGTTCTATTTCTAGTAATTCCATAATCGTTCTGTTTATAGTTTATCACCAGGGAGCTGGTACTTTTTGTCCTCTCTCATTGACAAATTCTAATGTTTTGTCTCCGGTTTCATCATTGATGAAGTGCTGGAATCTTTTGCGTTTTTCTGGGTCTTTAATTGCATTGGCCCACTCACATTCGTAGCTGTCAACGAGTTTTTGCATATCGGATTCAAGCAATTCGCAAAGACCTAATTTATCCTCAATGACAACTTCCTTCAGGTAGTCTATTCCTCCTTCCAGTTTGTCAAGCCAGGTTGAGGTTCTGGTCAGAGGGTCAGCGGTTCGCATATAGAACATTAAGAACCGGTCTACATATTTCAATACCGTATCGGAGTCAATATCTGAAGCCAATAGGTCTCCATGTCGAGGTTTGGCCCCACCATTGCCGCCTACATAAAGGTTCCATCCCTTTTCGGTCGCGATTATTCCGAAGTCCTTACACTGTGCTTCGGCACATTCACGAACACACCCTGATACGGCCGACTTGATTTTGTGTGGTGCTCGGATTCCTTTATACCTTTCTTCTACCTCAATGGCAAATTTTACAGAATCCTGGACGCCATAGCGGCACCATGTGGAACCAACACAGCTCTTGACCGTTCTCAATGCTTTGCCGTAGGCATGCCCGCTTTCGAACCCAGCATCAACGAGCTTCTCCCATATAGCAGGAAGTTCGTGTAGTTGAGCTCCAAATAAATCAATTCGTTGTCCACCGGTAATTTTGCAGTACAGATCAAACTCCTTAGCAACTTCTCCAAGAACGATCAATTTTTCAGCAGTAATCTCTCCGGCCGGAACCCTTGGAACGACTGAGTAGGTTCCGCCTCGTTGAATGTTAGCTAGGAATCTGTCGTTGGAATCCTGTATAGTGTCTTGTTCCAGAATAGGTTTGCCCCAAATACTAGCCAGCAATGAGGCCACAGCAGGTTTACACACTTCACAGCCATCACCGTGACCATGTTGGTCAAGTAGTTCGTCATAGCTTGTTATTCCTGTTATTTTGATAATGTCAAATAATTCATCTCTGGAGTGCTGAAAGTGTTCACAAATAACCTTTTGTACGACTTTACCAGATTTTTTTAGGGTATCTGTAAGGAGGTCCTTCACCATAGGTACGCAGCCCCCGCAACCACTTCCTGCCTTAGTGCATGCTTTTATATCACTGAAATTTTCAAGTTCATTTTCCTTGATCGCGGAACAAATATCACCTTTGGTCACGTTTTCGCAGGAACACACCAATGCCTCGTCAGGAAGAGCATCTACACCAACGGCTACACCTCCGGAGTCTCCCGTATTTGGTAGTATTAAAGATTCGGGGTTCTCCGGAATCTTCATTTTATTATTTACCATTTGAAGCAGAATATTATAATCCCCTGCATCACCAATTAATTGGCCACCTAGAAGGTAACTTCCGTCTTCTGATATGTTAATTCTTTTGTATACACCTTTTAATTTGTCTTCGTATACGATTGATTGAGAGCCATCCGTTGCACCAAAAGCGTCTCCGAAACTAGCGACATCAACACCTATTAATTTGAGTTTGGTACTCATGTCGAAACCAGTGAACTGTTTGTCTTCATCATTTATATGTGAGATAACAACATCGGCCATTTCATAACCAGGTGCTACAAGGCCGTAAATCATGCCATCATGTAAGGCAGCTTCTCCTATAGCATATATGTCGGTGTCACCTGTCTGCATATGATTGTTAACAACGACACCACCTCGAGTTCCTACTTCAAGTCCACATTCTTTTGCTAGTTCATCACGTGGTGATATTCCAGCAGATATGACTACCATATCCACATCGATGGCTGTGCCATCCGAAAATTGCATTTGCTCAACTTTGTCCTGGCCACTGATGAGCGTGGTGTTTTTGGAGGTATGTACTTTGACACCAAGACTTTCAATTTTTTCGGTCAGGTTAGCTGCGCCCTGATCGTCAAGCTGCCTAGGCATAAGCCTGGTAGCAAATTCAACTACATGAGTTTCAAGGTTAAGATCAAGTAGTGCCTTAGCTGCCTCAAGTCCTAAAAGACCACCTCCGATTACAGCCCCTGATTTGCACTTTCTCGCAAAGTCCATAATGTTGTCGAGGTCTTCAATCGTTCTATATACGAATACACCACCATTTTCAACTCCATTGATGGGCGGTACAAAGGCTGCAGATCCTGTTGCAAGCACAAGTTTGTCATACTCTTCAGTTATTCCCTTATAGGATTTGACTGTTTTGTTGGTTCGATCTATTTCAGTGACCAGGTCACCAAGATGAAGCTTGATATTATTCTCTTCATACCAACTAACTGGAGCCATGGTCAGATGATCATCACTCTGATTGGTGAAGTATTCCGAAAGATGAACTCTGTCGTAGGCAGGTCTTGGTTCTTCGCCAAAAACCACAATTTCAAAATTAGCTGAGTTTTCGTGTGCACGGAGTCGTTCACAAAATTTGTAACTAACCATTCCGTTACCAACCACTACAATTTTTGTTGTCGGATGAGTATTCATGTCTCTTCAAATTATGAATGTTCTTCTAACTTATTAAATTTTATATATAAATGCTATTAAAATAATTCAATAATTGATTATTTATTAGATAAATACACTAGATGATTAGAATATTAATATTTAAGGTAAAAAATCATGTTTATATCATAATATGACATATTATTTGTGTTTTTATATACGGGTGAACTATAAAATTCATGATTGTGAATTTTAAAAACTTTGAATAGTTATATTAATTGACTTAAATAGAGCGCATACCTATTCCTCAGTAGAACAAGTCAAAACAATAAAGTATGTTGGGAAATTAGTCTTCTTCCTTGTTTGCTACATCTTCCGAGTAGCCATGATTAGGGTCAATCATCAAGTATGAAGAAAACCATTTGGTGCCGAGATAGAATGGTATAGTATCTAAAAGAGCAGAGATAAATTTGAATATATAGCTAGAGAAGATAATAGTCAGGATTATTGAGAATTCACTCGTGCCTGGATTCTTGTCTATGACATCACGAAAAGCATCGGCATAATAATGAGCAATAAGAATTACGGCAAATGAATCTACAAGCTGGCTTACTAATGTAGAGCCGTTGTTTCTCAACCAAAGGTGTTTTCCTTTTGTCTTCTTTTTCAGGAAGTGGAACACGTGTACATCTACGAATTGTGCCGTTAAGTATGCGATCATTGAAGCAAAAGTCGCAGAAAAGGTCATTTTTTGAATCTCATAGAAAATCCAGCCGTTCGAAGTGTTGGTCCTGTCAGCAAATGCTTCCGCGGTAGTTTCTGGAGGCAGGGTACCTCCTAGCCAAAGAATGAAAAGCACCCAAAGGTTGAGTAATAAACCGACCCAAACCACATTATTTGCTCTTCTTCTACCGTAAATTTCGCTGATAAAATCAGTACACAAGAAAGTTACCGGGTAAGGTAAGACACCGATTGGTATTTTTACATCTACGGTAAAAAGCTGAAACTCAATTACCTTAGTGAGGCCTAGTATGTTAAGCATGGTCAGGGAGCCAAGAAATATTCCTGAGAAGACCAAGAATGTAAACTCTCTCCTCCTTTTGATTTTTTCCGGCACGTTATCGTTGAACCCGAGCATCTTAACTAGATTTCCTTAATTAGCAGGACTACAAAATAGAACAGCGCAAACTATTAACTTTAGTAGTCCAAAGGACATATATGTGTGCAATAAAAGGATTTATATTGAATAATGCCTGAAAAAAAGGTAAAAACGCTTTAATTTCATGCTTTTGGAAAAGTTTACCTATTTTTACCAAGGCCAACAACGATGACGGGGCTTCTAGCCCCCATTTTGTTATGAATGCAAAGATACTCAGAGCTTTTAGTATTGAGAAAGGTGAAGAGAGCAGGGTTTCCCTCCTTCTTCTTCAGTCATTTTTTATCGGGATATTTATCGCGAGCTATGAGGTGATTGCATGTAGTTTGTTCGTGCAGATTTTCGAAAAAGAGGATACTGCTTTGGCTATGGTAATTTCAGGAATTGCCGGGATAATTTTGGTGTCACTTTATTCGACTCTGCAACGTAAAATCCGATTTACTAGCTTAAGTGTCATTAACATTTTCTTTGTGACTGTTCTTGCGCTTTTTCTGCGTCTCGCCTTTGAATTTATGGGTAATGCTTCCAATGCGCTGATATTCACTATTTTTCTGATGATTGGCCCCTTTGCTGTTGTTTTAGTACTTGGTTTCTGGGGTTCTGCCGGTAGGCTCTTTACACTAAGACAAGGAAAGCGATTGAACGGTTTGGTGGACTCAGGAATGATCATTGGAATGATCCTTGTAAGTTCACTTATGCCACTACTCCAATGGTTGTTTGATGATATTCGGGATATACTTTTTATCAGTGTGGCAAGTGTTGCGGCAGCAGCCATTATACAGTTCATCATCTCATCACGCTTTCGTGAACAATTGATTTTCGAGGGACAACAGGAAAAAGAAGAAGAAGTCTCAACCACTTCTAATAAAATAAAGTGGGGACAACTATTCAAGGATAAATTCACTCGTAATTTTTCACTCTTTGTAACGCTCTCAATGGTTTCGGCCTTCTTTATATGGCTTAGTTTCCTGGATGTAGCAAATTCTAATTACAAAAACGAAGAAGTCGAACTGACCAACTTTTTTGGCGTTTTCAATGCGATCACTCTGACGTTTACCCTTGTTATTAAGACAACTCTGTATAGTCGGGTGATGAAAACCTACGGAGTTAAAATTACTTTGTTGTCAATTATTGCATTGATGGTAATCTTGGTGGGTGCTGCTGTTTTGGTTGGTTTTACATTTGGTTCTGAAAAAGGGACTGCAACTAATTTTGTGCTGTTCTTCCTGGTTATAAGCTTGATACGTATGTTCTCTCAATCACTGAAGTTAGGTATTGAGAATCCGGCTCAGAAGATATTTTTCCAACCGCTGGATCGAAGCTATAGATATGACGCTCAGGCAAAAATTGAAGGGGTTGTCAACGAAGCGGCAGGTATAGTTGCAGGGTTACTGCTCATAGTAATATTTACTTATCTGGGTGTTATTCAAGCTATGGTCATTTTGATAGGAATTCTAATCCTTTGGATGATTACCGGATTTAAATTGTATAGTGAGTACCAGAATACACTAAGGTCATCACTAACTAAGTTACAGGATAAATTGACAGATGCGACTTTTTCAGATGATGGTGTCAGTAAGATGATTCAAGAAAATATTAGTGATAGCAACCCTGATGAGGTTATCTACACTTTAAATCTATCTAAAAACATTCAACCACTATTGTTTGAAAAATCTTTGTTTTCTCTGCTCCTCTCAGCAGATACTCCAACAAAAGAATATATACTAAAGCAGATTGATGAGAATAATATTTTTGCAGCATCAGAGATATTAAAGGAGTTAATCGCTCAGGAGGGTGATACCCAATTGAAACAAAAGGCTCAAAATGTTATTGATAGCCTTTCCAATAAAAAGGGGGCAGCTTCTAAGCCGATTGACATACAAAAGCTCAGCAAGTCACGTAATGCTCAGGATAAAGAACTTGCGGTTAAACTTATAGTGGAAGCCAAAGAACCGATTTTTGAGAATGTACTATCCGATTTGTCGAGAGATTTAAATCCAAATGTCAGGCTTGCATTGATTAAAGCCGTAGGCGAGTTAAAGTTAACCGAACTTTATCCGTTTCTTATTGATCAACTAGATATTCCTAAGTATCGAGCAGCAGCATCCTCCGTATTAATTGACCTCGGAGAAGAAGTTATTGATGCTCTGGATCAAGCTTTTTACAAATCCGGATACTCAACTCCTGCACTGACGAGAATCGTAAAAATTTTAGGTATAATTGGTGGACCTAAATCAGTCTCCAATTTGACCAACAAAATAACGTATCCGGACCGCGGTGTCGTTAATCAGACTTTATTATCGCTTCGAGCCTGTAACTACAAGGCCGATGAAACCAACCGGAACAGATTACATCAAATCATTGAGACACATATTGCTAATGTCGCCTGGTACTACGCTGCTCAACAAGAAATAAATCACTCGAAAGTTATACCTGAACTCCTTACCAGTATCGAGTCCGAGATACAGAATAGCTTGAATTCCTTATACCTGCTGTTGTCCCTGGCCTACGATGCACAGACAATTAGTAATATTCGGGAGAATATTGAAGGAGGTACTTCTGAAAGTATTAGTTATGCCATTGAGCTACTGGATTTGGTGATTATTGAAGATCTCAAACCTAAGCTATTCCCTCTCCTGGAAGATAATGGTATGACAGAAAAGCTTAACCAATTAAGGGTGCACTATCCAAGAGAAGACTTTGACTCTTATCAAGTATTGATTGAAATTCTGAATAGAGACTATAACTATTGTAGCCGCTGGACCAAGGTTTGTTCAATGATGTCTATTTTGAAACACAAAAAAGCCAAACCCGAACCAGCGATTATTGCCAATATGTTTAACCCAGATAGACTACTCTATCAGGCTGCCGCGAAGTTGATCTATACACTGGATAAAGACCAGTATTACAGCATTGCGGAAAGAATACCTCCGGCAAGAAGGGCTGAGCTGGAGAAATTGTTTTTGTCAGAGGATAAGAAGAAACGTGATCTGATGTATGATGAGATTCAGTATCTTCTGAATGTTGAACCATTCAAAGGATTACCTGGTAATGTTGTTTGTTCCATAGTGGATCACCTGCAACAAGTAGCATTGGATCAAAATGAACTGATACTAACAAAAGACCAAAACACGTATGGGGCGCTTGTGGTTGTTCGTGAAGGCTCATTGATTTTATCACAAGGTCAGGAAGAATTAATGCGTTTCGGCCCCGAGGATGTCTTAGGAGCGATGTTTATACTGGACTCCGACCTGCCTGAAACCTCGGTGCGTACTGAAACTAAATCGGTGATTTATTTTCTTCCAGAAGATGAACTGAATATGTTGGTTTATGAGCACACAGAATTCGCTGAATCCTTAATTAAGCTTGTGAATAAGCGATTAGGCCGAAAAAAGACTTCCGAAGTAGTTTAATCTTAAATGAATTCATTGTAAAGTCCAGTTAGTTTATATCTTTACAAGCTAAAATTAGCCAAATACACTTCTTTGAAACGAGCTACAATTTTTCGTCAACTGCTATTAAAGGTAATTCTACCCGTAATAGCTGTTTTTATGATCTCTGCTTACATGATTGTAAGTAACGAAATTAAGAACTTCCAGCTCCGTCATGAAGATAAGAATAAAGCCATTGCAGAAAACATCTACAACATCCTTCAAAGTCAGGATGAGGAGCTTGAATTGATTGAGAATATTATTCTTAACAACAGAATCGAAGAAAAGAGTAAGCTTCTTGTAGAAAAACACTTCCGCAATACGGATAGTATAGAAACAGTTGATCTGGATAGTATAGCAGAGCTCATAGGGCTTAAAGCCGAACTAGAGGATATCTATATTATTGACAGGAAAGGCATAATAGTCAACACAACCTATGATGCTGATAGAGGGCTGAACACCTTCAAATTTGGAGAGAAATTTAGAAAGTACCTGGAGAGAAGGTTTGATAATAAAGACTTTGATTCTCCAAAGGCTACTCCTGAAAAGGAAACCGGTAAGCTTCGAAAATATTCCTACCACGCGACTAAAGATGGTAAGTATATCATTGAGCTTGGAATTCGATCTACAAAGGCAAATGGAATTGTAGATCGAACAAATGAGAAGCTCAACAAAATGGCCTTAAAGCAACAAAGTATTGTATCCGTAGACTTGTTCGTTGGCGAAGAGAATCCTGTCTCCCTGAATAATCGTTCGGCCAAAATTGACTCTGTCCACATGGAGAAATTCAGAGAAGTGTTACTTTATCGCAACAGTATTTTATCTGACCCCAACGGGACTAAAGGCTATACCGATGCAGTAAATGCCATCGTCTACAAGGATGGGAAAAAGCTCCAATACTTGTTTTCTTATATGCCAAGAGAGAATACCAATCTTTATAAGGATTCAGTTATTCGAATAGTAACGGACTATAGCGAACTAGATGCGATTATTACCGGGGCTATCATACGGTACTCGGTTATTTTCGGTGTTATTATCATTGCGCTTATCTTAATTATACTTTTTGTTACCAGGTCAATTACCAATCCACTAAACAAGCTTGTAGCAAAGGTCAACAGTATATCGGCTGGTAATTTGAATGAACGTGCTGAAGAAAAAGGCTCAAAAGAAATTTATACGCTGGCCAAGCATTTTAACTCTATGTTGGATGACCTCGAAGAGTCTTATAACACTTTGGAGCAAAAGGTAATTGAAAGAACTGCGGAAATCTCACAACAGAAAGAGGAAATAGAAGCACAAAGGGATCAAATCGAATCACAAAGAGATAATCTTGCTAAAAGCAACAAAGAACTCGAATCCGCTTATAAGAATATTGAGGAACAGAAGTCCAATATTGAAGATAGTATTCACTATGCAAAGAGAATACAGACTGCCATATTACCTACCGGTAAGCAGATTTATGAGTCTTTTAAGGATCACTTTGTTCTATATAAACCCAAAGATATAGTCAGTGGAGACTTCTATTGGGCAACCAGGAAAGGTGGTAAGGACATTTTTGTTGTTGCTGATTGTACAGGGCATGGTGTTCCTGGAGCATTTATGAGTATGATTGGCAATACGTTGCTCAACAAGATTGTTAGTACCAATAATATTATCAAACCAAATGAAGTGTTAGATAATTTAAGGGATGAGGTAATTAAGTCACTCAACCAGAAGGGCAGTGATCACGAAAGCAAAGATGGAATGGATATCGTTTATTGCGCTTTTGATCAAAAGAAAATGACACTTGATTTTGCGGGAGCTAATAACCCTATATTCCTGGTAAGAAACGGAGAACTTATTGTTTACAAGGGTGATAAACAACCTGTGGGTTATTTTATTGCCGGCATCAGACCCTTTACTAACAATCACATCAAGTTACAAAAAGGCGATCAGATTTATATGTTCACTGATGGTTATCAGGATCAGTTTGGCGGAGATTATGACCGTAAATTCATGACCAAAAACTTCAAAAGATTGTTAACCGAAATTGCTGCAGACGATAGCTCAGAGCAAAAAGAAAGGCTGGATAACACCATAGAGAATTGGATGGTTAATTCTCGACAGATAGATGATATATTAGTGGTCGGAATTAAGATCAAGTAAAATATCAACGCATTCATGCTCCTTTTTGCTGTTTCCCATTGAGTTAAGCTCATATTTTTATTGGAAAAACTATTATTGATGGGTAAAATATTTAATTTTACCCAACCAAAGCCTTAAACATGGAATTTGAATATGACGTTATAATAAGTCATTCTAAGCCAGATAATCTTAGGGATGGTGACAAAAAAGGCTGGGTTGACAACCTGAAGTATTTTCTGAATATTTTTTTAGGTCAACTGTTAGACCGAGACCCCAAGATTATTACCAGTGATGATATTACCAGTGGCAATTTATCCAGTGTAGCACCAGGAGAAATTTATCCCAAAGCTGCAGCGTTGGTTACTATTGTGTCTGAAGATTTCTGTGACTCTGAAAATTGCCACCAGGAACTCAGAAGTTTTATTTCTGCGGCAGAAGGTAATGCAGGACTTTTCTATGCCGAAAACTCAAGAATTTTTAAAGTAGCTAAAACGAATGTAAAAGAAGCTCAACAGCCTGCCACGTTACATGGACTTTTTAGTTACGATTTTTATGATTTCGATGAGGCAACTCAGGAAGTAGCTCTTTTACAGATATTCAACTCGGAATCCGATCGAATGTTTTGGTTAAGGCTGATTGATCTGGCCTACGATATATACAAATTACTTAGGTTGTTTGAATCGGATGGCAAGGCACAGAATATAAAAACGAGCTCCCGAACTATTTTTCTTGCCGAAGTGAGTTCGGACCAACGCAGACATCGAGATATCATAAAGAGGGAACTAGAAAGACATGGTCATAAAGTAGTGCCTGATAAGCCGTTACCAAAGGAGCCCGCAGCTCTTGAGGATAGAATGATCGAGTTATTGAGTAATTCAGATATGTCAATTCACATACTGGGTGAAAACTATGGTGAAATTCTCCAAAACTCAGAGGTTTCCATTGTTGAGGAGCAAAATAAAATAGCTGCGGTTTACAGTGAACGGTTTGAGACAAGCAAAGATTCGTTTCCCAGGGTCATCTGGATTTCACCGGATTTGAAACTTTTTAACGAAAAGCAGCAAATTTTCCTTGAAGAACTTAAGCAAGACAAAAACGCACTAACTGGCGCAGAGATAGTTCAGACTCCGTTAGAATTTTTGAAAACCATAGCGCAAAACAAGCTAATGCAGCTTGATTACGAGGAATTCCTGAAAACTCAGAAAAAAAGTGCTAAGAAGGGTAATAAAAGTATTTACCTGGTAGCAGAAAGTAAGTTTTCAGATGAAGTGAAAAAAATCCAATCTTATATCGAAAGTAAGGGTTTTGGAGTCAGCAAAATAGATTACGATGAAGCTAGTTCCACCATCATATCATCTCACCGAAGAAACCTTGCTGATTGTGACGCTGCCTTGATTTACTATGGTGAGGATAACCAACAGTGGATCAAAATGAAACTTATTGACCTGGTCAAGGCTCCGGGTTTTGGAAGAAAAAAGCCTATGTTGGCAAAGGGAGTGCTCTCAAGTGTGAAGGATAGTACCGTTGGAGTGAATGTGAAAGTAAATGATCTTACCATCATTGAAACTCCTGGATCGTTTTCTGCAGAGTCAGTTGATACCTTTCTGGACAAGATTAAATAGATATGTCAGATGTAATCACAAATACCGCAACGACTAAAAACGTTAAGACAGATGTGTTCTTCAATCCTTTTCCCGGGTTAAGGCCATTTTCAATCGATGAAAGTCATTTGTTTTTTGGTCGGGAAGGGCAAAGTGATGAAGTGCTCAGGAAGCTTAGTGAAAACCGGTTCGTAGGAGTGATTGGAGCCTCAGGAAGTGGTAAGTCATCGCTCATGTATTGTGGTCTTATTCCGGTTCTATACGGAGGATTTATCGCAGATGCGGGATCAAAATGGAAGGTGGTTACCACCCGACCGGGAAGAGGTCCGGTCGACAACCTGGCAAAGGCATTGGTTGAATCCGATGTGGAAGAAAATACATCTAAAGAAGATATAAATGTAAAGTCAGCAATTACATCAACTATTCTCAGAAGTAGCTCATTAGGTCTAATTGAAGCAGTAAAACAGCTGAATAAGAAAAGTGATGAGAATGTTTTGCTCCTTGTCGATCAATTTGAGGAACTATTTCGATATAAAAGAAGTAAAACTGACAGTTCAACTGTCAATGAATCTGTAGCCTTTGTTAAGTTATTACTGGAAGCAATTCAACAGACTGAAGTGCCAATTTATGTGGTGCTGACAATGCGTTCAGATTTTATTGGGGATTGTGCACAATTCCCAAGTCTTACAAAACTGATTAATGACTCCCATTATCTCATCCCTCAGATGACTCGTGAAGACATGAAGGATGCAATCGTGGGGCCGGTGGCTGTTGGTGGTGGAGAAATTTCCAGTCAACTTGTTCAGCAACTTCTCAATGACGTTGGAGACAATCAGGATCAGCTACCAATCCTTCAGCACGCTATGATGCGTACCTGGGACTTCTGGGCCAACAATCGTGAGGGTGCAGAATCTTTGGATTTACATCACTATGAAGCAATTGGCAGACTAGAAAAAGCACTTTCACTTCATGCCAACGAATGCTATGATGAACTCAATGAGCGTCAACGAGAAGTTTGTGAGAGTTTGTTTAAAGCATTAACGGAAAAAGGTGCAGATAACCGGGGGATTCGACACCCAACAAGCGTTGATGATCTCGCCCAAATTTCCAGAGCGACAGAGCCTGAAGTAATTGAGATTGTTGATAATTTCAGAAAAGCGGGTAGATCATTCCTGGCTCCCTCATATGAACATGATATTGACAAGAATAGCGTCATTGATATCTCGCATGAAAGTCTTATGCGTATCTGGGACCGACTGAAGGCCTGGGTGGAAGAAGAGGCTAATTCTGTTCAAATGTATTTACGTCTTTCTGAAGCCGCAGCAATGTACCAGCTTGGTAAGACCGGATTATGGCGTCCACCGGATTTGCAATTAGCAGTTAACTGGAAGGAAAAGCAAAAACCAACTCTGACTTGGGCCAAAAGATATGAACCGGCATTTGAACGGGCCATGGTTTTTCTGGATACGAGCCAAAAAGCGCACGAAACCGAAGAGCAAAATAAAATCAGGCTACAGAAGAGAGCACTTAAGAGATCCAGAGTTTTTGCTATTATTTTGGGTACTTTGACAATACTATCTCTTGCGGCATTCTTATACGCTGTTGTACAAAACCAGAGACTGGATAAAATCACTCAAGATGCGGTTAAAGCAAAACAAGAAGCATTGGATGCGAAAGCGAAGTCCGATGAACTGAGACAAAAAGCGGTTGATGCTGAAAAAGCAGCTCAAGAAGATCGAGAAAAGGCAATTGCTGAAAAAGAAGCAGCGGATAAAGCAAGAAAGGAAGCCCTCGCAGCACTGGATAGAGCAGAAAAAGCAGAGGCACAAGCTAAGAAAGAAAAAGAGGAAGCGGATATAGCACGGAAAATTGCTGAGCAACAAACGGCCTTGGCGCAGGAGGAAAGGGAACGTGCTAAGCAACAGACCATTAAGGCAAACAATGCAAAAGCAGAAGCACAAACACAACGAATGCTCTCTGTCGCTCAATCTATGGCCGTTCGATCCACAACTATTCGAAGGGATACTACTCAGAAAGCTTTGGTAGCCATGGGAGCCTATAATTTCCATTTGGAATATGCAGGAAAAGAGGGAACGAACACACCGGATGTTCATAGAGCTTTATACGAGGCAACCTACTATCTAAAAGGTGATGATTATAACCAGCTTAAAGGACATAAAGGTAATTTACAGTCGTTGGCGTTTAATTCTTCTTCAGGTAAGTTATATACCAGTTCGAGTGATGGTAAAGTTCTGACCTGGGATATCAGGACACCAGGAGCTTATCCCAATGAATTTTACTCAGTCCCTGGCTATGTACCTCGCGAAGTACAAGTAAGCCCTGATAATAACAAAGTCCTGGTAATTAGTAACAACTCGTTTGGTAAGTCAGCAGTTTCAATAATCAATGACAAAGACCCGTCTGATATTCAATACCTCGAAGGTTTTGATGGTATGGTTTGGGCAGGTCAGTATGTTGCTAATGATAAAGTGGTTACTACCGGCACTGATAGTTCGGTAGTTATTTGGAATCTGGTTGACGGATCCAGCACCCAGCTAGTAAAAAATGGGTCACAAATAAAAGCCTTGATTTATAATCAAAACAATGGAATTCTATATGCCGGAGATGATGCGGGAAATGTTTCTGCAATTGATATCTCAGCACAAAAGGTTGTTTCTACGATCTTCTCCGGAACAAGGAAAATCACCTCAATGGCACTTTCTCCAAATGGGAATAGGCTTGCGGTGGGTGATGCTTCAGGGCATATCAGGATATTAAACACGGGCACTGAGGGTTTGCTTACGACCTTATATGTTCAGAAAGCACGTATTAGTAAACTGGATTTCAGCCCAGATGGTAAATTACTCGCTTCGTCAACTTGGGCTGGTTTTGGTAAAAAGTCTGGTAATACAATGATTTTTAAGACTTCCGATTTTGAAAAGGATCCTATCATTCTTGAGCACCACAAAACTTGGGTAAGGACTTCTAGTTTTAGCCCTGATAGCCGGTCGATCGTGGTAGGATGCCAGGATAGTATCGTGAGAATTTATCCCATCTATGCCAGTGATATGGCCGAGGAAATTTGTGGTATGATAGATCGCAACCTGAGTAAGGCCGAATGGACTAAATACGTATCAGATGTTGATGATATTCCATATGAAAAGGTCTGTGAAAATTATAGCTATGGCGAAGGAATAGAAGAGAAAGATACAAAGGCCTACATTGAAAAAATTAAGAAAGAACAGTCGGACAACGAAGCAACCAATGAGGATGAGGAATAGCTTCTTAACAATTATCGGAATAGTAACTTTTCAGTTTTCTGTATTGGGGCAGGATTGCGCCAACACTTTGGCTGAAGCAAAGGATACTTATGAGCAAGGATTACTTGAGGCCGTACCTCAAATTCTGGAAGGCTGCCTTAATAGTGATAAAGGGTTCAGTAAATCTCAAAAGATAGAGGCATACAAACTCCTGACTTTGACCTACCTATATGACGACAAGCAAGGGGAGGCAGATAAATCAATGCTCGAATTGTTGAAATTGGATCCTGAACTTGAAGTAAATCCTGCCGTGGATCCAATCGAGTTTATTGAATTGTTTAATTCGTACCGTACGTTACCAGTATATTCATTTGGTCTTCAGGCTGGTTCTAATTTCACTATCATTGATAGAATTGCCAGGTATGGTGTTGAGCCAATATCAACGGACTTAAACTCAGGAGATCCGAACTTTTCAAAGTATCTCGATCGGTTTGGGTTTATAGGAGGCCTCAAAGCAAACCGCTACTTGTCCCCAAGAATGGAATTAAACCTGGATATTATGTTTCGAGCTAACAGGTTTGAATTTGAAGGCACCAAAATGTTGGATTTTGCAACCGTGCGTTCCAAAGAAAGCCAATCATGGCTGTATATGCCTTTGACCGTTACATACGACTTCCGAGATTCTAAGGTAAAGAAGAAGGTCTGGCCTTACGCTCGTTTGGGAATAGGAACCGGAATAAGACTTTCGGCACAAACAACAATGACGAGAGATTATGATCAAGTGGATGGGGTTGAAGTATTGCAAGGGGGTGTGTCAGGACCTGCCGTTGATCTGAAAGACCAGCGAAAGGCAATATATCTTTGGGGAGTAATTGGAACGGGCGTAAAATATAAGGTAAAGAGGGGTTACCTATTTGCTGATTTAAGATATAATTATGGGTTTTTGAATGCTGTGAATACAACAAACCGATACTCAAATCCCGAACTTATTTATGAATATTATTATGTAGATGATGATTTTGCAATGCATGGGTTCAATTTCACAGTTGGCCTTGTTCGCTCACTTTACAAACCCAAAAAACTAGATCACAGTGTGAAACTAAAAAAGAAAACCAAGAAAAAAACAGAAGAAACGGAGGTGGACAATGAATAGGTTATTCAAGTTAATCGTACTTACCTTGCCGCTGTTGGTTCTTCTATCATGTGGAGACGGTGGTGTGGTTCCCGGAGACACCAAAACTTTTGTTAAGTTTTTTGGTGGACCTTTTGAAAACGAAGCTTTTGATATAAAAGAGACTTCTGATGGTTATATAATTGCTGGCAGAAGACAAGGTATAAATAGCAATGGAGATGCTGATGATTATGATTTTTATGTAATAAAGACGGATCGATTTGGGAATGAAGAGTGGACAGTGACCATTGGAGATTCATTAAATGATGAAGCAAAAAGTGTAATCCAAACCAATGATGGAAACTTTGTTGCTTGTGGAACGATTACCCCTACTAGTGATTCTTCGCGAATTTACATTACTAAAATCTCTACTGACGGAACAGTACTTTGGGAGAACTTTGTGGGTAGTGCAAATCCAATTTACAGTGCCAATTATATATCTGAGTGTGATAATGGTGATTTGGTTATTGCAGGATATTCTCGTGCCAACACCTCAGCCGTTAAGAACGGAGAAGTGTTTCGGGTAGATCCGACTGGGTCAATTCAAATTGGAAATTATCCCTTTGGAGATGCTCTTTATGATGACGAGGCTTTCCAGGTATATCAAAAGTTTGGTGTTGTTGAAACCGGGGAAAGTTATGAGTTTGTTGTTGCGGCCACAATTGGTTCGGCCGATGTGATTTTATCAAATGGAGGAGATCAATTGGGAGCAATTCTCTTGCTAGGGGAAAACCTTGGTGGTAAGGATGCCGTTGGAATAGGTTCTCCGTCAGGTTTAACTAATGGATATTCGGCTATTCATACAAACGACTCTACTTATTATCTCGTAGGGTCCAGTAATGCGTTGTCTCCAAGTTTGGGAGGTTTCGATGCCTATCTTACTAAGTTTACCCGAAATCAGGTAGGTTTTTCAGACACATTATGGACAGCAAAGTATGGTATAGCTGGTCAAGATGTCGCTAATCATATCATAGATATAGGAGATGGTTTTGTGATCGGAGGACAAAGAGGCCCTGAAAGTATGCTAATTAAAACTGATTATGATGGTCGCGTACATATAGTTGATTGCGATGGTTCTCAGTCTGACATTACCCATAAGGATTTCTGTCACTTGAATGCTACAAGGCTCACAAGTAATGAGGACTATTGGTTCAAGACTTTTGGAAGTATTGCTCAACAAATGGAAGGTTCGGTGAATTCAGTGGCCAGAACATCTGAAGGGGGCTATATTACTGTGGGAATCTCCCGATTCGCCAGTACAACCATGATCGCGGTTACCAAAACAAATGACCGTGGAGAGCTTGGAAACTAATCATTTAGCTTTTAAAATTTGACAGAATTACCTAACTTGCCTGTTACCTGCCTAAAATGTGTACATTAGGGTATTTGTACCCTTAACTGTTTATATAGAAACAGAACAATTTATTACCGGTTAATTTTTACATATACTACCAAATGAAGAGGATTACTTTAATACTACTATCATTTTTGGCCTTTCCTGCGCTGTCTCAGGTGGCAGTAAAACCCTTTAATAGTGGATCAGGACTATGCCCTGGAAATTCAGCAGGCTATACTGCATTGTTGGATTCAATTATTATTTACGAAACTGCAGCCAATGGGGATATGGCTTTCGGAGTAACGTCACGTTATTTTGAACTAAGTGCTCCTGATGGGTTCTCTTTTAATCCGGGAGTGGGTAATTGGGGTACTTCAGGATTGAGTCCTTTTGCGGCACAAAGTATCACAGTCACAGCGTCTACTATAAGATTTGATTATACTTTGACGGCTGGAAGTGCTATTACACAAGATTCCATATACATATATGGAATCGAGGTGCTTGCGGATACAGGAGTGACCACTGGGGATATATTAATGACCGCTGAAAATGCCAATATAAATGGTAACGAAGTAGGAGATGCTATTAACCACGGCACTTTGACAACTTCAGAAACAGCTAGTATATCCGCTTCAACAGATGTTTTGTGTTTTGGCGAAGCAACTGGTTCAGCTACAGTATCTATGTCTGGAGGTACCATTATTGGATATCAATGGAACGATATTTCTTCTCAAACAACTGCAACAGCAACGAATTTACAAGCCGGAACCTATGTAGTACTGGTGGATTTTAATGGCACTTGCGTAGCCAGTGATACAATTACAATTTCTCAACCTGCAGGACCTGCTGTATCAGCAACGATTACGGCTTCAGGTAATGTGTCGGTAAATGGTGGCTCTGATGGATATGCAACGGTCACCGGTACCGGAGGAACAGTAGCCACAGATTATGTTTATAGCTGGACAAGCACCCCAGTTGGGTATACTTCGAATGTGGCGGCTGCAACCGGTATGACGGCCAGGGATTATACTGTTACTATTACCGATGATAATGGCTGCACCGATGATGAAACCATTAAAATCACTGAACCTACTATTGTAGGAGTAACTCCATTTGCTAGTGGAACATCTTTATGCCCGGGAAATACGTCAGGTTATACAACCCTAACGGATTCTATTATTATTTATGAGACTTCCGTTAATGGCGATATTGCTGACGGTGGTATAGCAAGGTACTTTGAACTAAGTGCACCAACTGGTTTTTCTTTTAATCCTGGAGTAGGAAACTGGGGAACATCGGTAGCAAGTGCCTTTTCAGGTCAAAGTTTGACAGTTACCGCATCGACAATAAGATTTGATTATACTCTTGGTTCCGCAAGTGCATTGATTCAAGATTCCATATATATCTATAATATTCAGGTTTTGGCAGACACTGGAGTGACTACGGGAAATATTCTAATGACTGCCAGTACGGCAAATATTTATGGGGATGAGGTTGCTGATGCAATTAACCATGGAACTCTTACTACTACAGAAACCGCGAGCGCCTCGGTTGTGAGTAATGTGCTTTGTTTTGGTGAATCGACAGGCTCCGCGACTGTTTCAATGTCAGGAGGGACAGTTAGTGGTTACCTTTGGGATGATTTAGCAGCGCAAACATCAGCAACAGCAACAGGCTTGCCCGCAGGTACCTATGTTGCCCTCGTGAATTTTGATGGTACTTGTGTGGCCAGCGATACCGTGACGATTACTGAGCCTGCCGGTCCAGCGATTTCCGCGGCTATTTCAGCTTCCGGAAATGTATCTGTTAATGGAGGTTCAGATGGTTACGCAACTGTAGCTGCTAGTGGAGGAACTGTCGCATCAAACTATACATACAGTTGGTCAAGTACTCCGGCCGGATATTCCAGCACTTCAGCCACTGCTACTGGTATGTCAGCGAGAGACTATACAGTTACAGTAACGGATGATAATGGGTGTACAGATCAGGATGTTATAACAATAACAGAACCCTTGCCTCCAGTAGATGCAGGGTCTATTTCTGGAAGTCAGGATGTCTGTCAAGGAGCAACCCCTACATCTTTGACACAATCTGTTGCTCCTTCTGGAGGTAACGGAAGTTATACTTATTTATGGGAGGAGTCTACCGATTTGTCGAACTGGTCGAATGCATTTGGAACAAATAATAGTGTGAATTATTCACCTCCACCAATAGCTCAAACCAAGTACTACAGAAGAAAAGTTTACTCGAATGGAGACAGCGCATATACAAATATCCTTGTGATTAATTATCATGAAACACCTTCTGTTGGCATTACGCCATTAGCTACAAAGTACTGTGTGGATGATGGTACTATCTCTATAACGGGCTTCCCGACAAACAGCAACGGCTCATTTTCATCTACCGGGGCAGGATTAGTAGACAATGGTAACGGAACAGCTACTCTTGATCCTTCGACCGCTGGAAGTGGTTCTCATACCGTCACTTACAGTTATATGGATAGCTATGGCTGTTCAAGCTCAGATAATTCGACCACAACTATAAATTTACTGCCTTCTGTAACTTATAGCGGGTTTACGGATGGTGCTTCTGTTAATTCAAATGATCCACCAATTCCCTTAACAGGAAGCCCTTCAGGTGGAACTTTCAGCGGGACAGGAGTGGCCGGAGATGTATTTTATCCGGAGATTGCGGATGTTGGTGGGCCATACCCAATTACCTATACATATACGGATGGCTCTACAGGTTGTACCAATACTCATGTCAAAAACATCACTGTTGTAGGTTCCAGTACGCAAATAATTAACGGATTACAGTCTCAATACTGTATAAATTCAGCCTCTTCAAACATCTCTGGGCCTGGAAACGGTTATTTCGGAAGCCATCCTGGAGTCACTGACCTTGGAGGAGGTAATGGTATTTTTGATCCGCCATCAGCAGGTATTGGCCCACATACCATTGTCTTTTACTGGCAAATTAATTTAGGTCCATTTGGAACCATGACCATTCCAATAACCGGATATACCTATGTTAATCCCTTACCTAATGTCACGATTACAGGGGTTGAAGCAACCTACTGTGAAAATGACCCTGATGATGTAATATATGGAAGCCCATCCGGTGGAAGCTGGTCAGGAGATGTATCGTCAGCTTTGGTATCTCCGTCAACACTTGGCCCTGGGACTCACAATAATATTTCATACTCATATACAGATCCATCAACTGGATGTGCCAATAGTGACGTAGAATCCACTACTGTTTACGGAGTAACAACGCCATCAATTTCTGGATTACCAATTGCGCCAATAGCAAACCAATATTGTGAAGATGCGGGTATTGATGTTCTTACAGGAAGTCCAGCCACCGCAGCATCTTATTTTACAGGAAACGGAATCACAAATACAGGTACTGGGACCGCTAATTTTGATCCTGGGAATGTTGCTTTTGGGACCCATCAAGTTTCTTATGTTTATATCGATGGAAATGGCTGTACAGAGACTGTAACAGAAAATGTGGAAGTAGATGAATTACCAAATGTATTTATTACAGGGTTTTCCCAATCCACCTATTGTGAAGATGATGCAGCATTTACCATAACAGGTAATCACCAACCAAATGGGTCATTTTCTGGAGTAGGGGCAAGTGACAACTTAGATGGAACAGCTCAATTTGATCCTTCATCTGTTACGCCTGAGTCTTACATTTCTGTAACATACACTTATACCGATAATAACTATTGTACTAATTCCAGTACGGTTTCCAATGTCTATATTTATGCGCTGCCAGATGTCGATATGATATTTAGTACAGATCCGGATACGGTTTTCTGTACCAATGGTGATCAAATTCAACTCTATGGTTCACCGGTTGGTTCTTTAGGATTCAATTCATCATTTTCAGGAACCGGAGTCACAAGTGATCAGTTTTTTCCGAATATTGCCGGTGTTGGAAATCATCCAATTACCTACAACTATACTAGTCCTATTACAGGATGTTCTAATTCTGATACCAGAACAGCAATAGTTTATAACCCCCCTGTGGCATCAATTTCTGGGTTGCCAGCAGCTCCGATAGTCAATCAATATTGTATCGATGCTGCTTTAGATACGGTACAAGGCTTTCCGACAGGAAATGGATACTTTACAGGTACGGGTATTACTGATTTCGGAGACAATACTGCCCAATTCAATCCTGGAGGTGCTGGGACAGGAACTCATCAGATAAAATACATCTATGAAGATGCAAATAACTGTGTTGATACAGCAAGCCAATCTGTTAGGGTGGATGCTTTACCTGTAGTATCTATTTCAGGGTTCTCACAGTCAGAATACTGTGAGGATGCAGCAACATTTACAATAACCGGAAATCCTGTTGTGGGTACTTTCACAGGAACTGGAGTAACTGATAACTCAGATGGAACGGCTGCATTTGCTCCCACCACAATAACGCCAGAGACATACGCATCTGCGACATATACCTACACGGATGCTAATTATTGTACAAATTCAACAACTACAACCGTTTATATTAATTCATTACCTGAGGTCGATTTAATCTTCGGGCCAGATCCTGATACAGTTTATTGTACGAACGGCACTGAAGTGCAGCTATATGGTTCTCCGGTTGGAAGTCTTGGAACGAACGCCTCCTTTAGTGGTAATGGTGTTTCCGGTTCAAAACTCTTTCCAAATATAGCAGGTGTTGGTACACACCCAATTACTTATACATATACCAATACAGTCACTGGATGTACTAACTCGGACACTAGGTCCGCTATTGTGTATAATCCTCCAGTTGTATCCATATCTGGTTTGCCCTCATCCCCAATTGCGAATCAATATTGTATTGATGCTGCACTTGATACTATACAGGGTTCACCTGTAGGGAATGGTTACTTTACAGGTAATGGTATAACAGATTTCGGTAATAGTACCGCACAATTTGCTCCAAACAATGCCGGGGTGGGGACCCATTTAGTAAAGTATATTTATGAAGATGCTAACAATTGTGTTGATACAGCTCAGCGATCTGTACGTGTTGATGCGTTGCCAACAGTTGTATTAAGCGGATTCCAATCAGATGAGTATTGTGAGGATGCTGCGATAGATGCAATTAACGGGAATCGATCATATGGTTCTTTCACAGGAGCAGGGATTACTGATAATGGGAATGGTACAGCTACTTTTGATCCTGGTGCTGTTATTCCAGACAGTACCTATAGGATGACTTATTCTTATGTTGACGCGAATTACTGTACCGATACAGCCGAAGAACACATCACGGTACACAGTTTACCAGTGGTGACTCTTACTGTGGCTAGTGAGCCGGACACCTCATTTTGTGAAGATGACCCTTCGGTAAATCTAATCGGTTCTCCTGTGGGGACCCTTGGAATTACTAGTTTCTATACTGGTCCGGGAACAGCAGGTCCTGTTTTTTCTCCTTCTCCTACTATAATTGGAGTTGATACCCTAGTGTATCAGTATATTGATGGAAATGGTTGTGTCAATCGGGATACACAGGAAGTAGTTGTTTATCCAAATCCTGTTGCAGAAATTGATGTTCTGAATCACTGTAATAATGATTCAATTTCATTTGCTGATTCTTCAACCGTCTCACCATTACCTAGTACTATTAATCAATGGTACTGGAATTTTGGCGATGTGACTTCAGGAGCAAACAATACTTCAACACTTCAACACCCGAAACATTTCTACAATTCACCGGGGAGTTATCAGATAACTCTTACTACGACAACTAATTATGGTTGTGTAAATACGGTACAAGTGTTGGATACAATAGGTGAACCACCGGTCGCTGAGATTACCTGGGACAATGTTTGTCTCGGTCAGATTACTCAGTTTTATGACGACCTATCTGCACATAATAATGATATAGTGCAGTGGGAATGGGATTTTGGAGATGGGGATACATCAATGCTTTCTGATCCTCAACATCTATTTAGTACACTCGCATCGTATCCTGTTACACTTAAATTGACATCTAAAAGTGGTTGTACGGACTCAACTACCAAAACCATAAACGTAAGACCAGTGGTCAGCTCTTTTCCTTATTTAGAGGATTTCGAATCAGGAAATGGAAATTGGTATCCGGAGAATGAGGTAGGAGACACTTTAAATTCCTGGGAACTGGCTACTCCGTCTGGCTTCATTATCAGCAACGCAGCTTCAGGATCGGATGCCTTTGTACTTAATGCAACAGGGAATTATAGTGATGGGGAAATGAGTTATGTGGAAGGGCCTTGTTTTGACTTTTCTAGTATTGAAAGACCAATGATTCATCTCAATTACCAAAGTGCCTTTTCTGATGCAGATGATGGAATAGTGTTGCAATATCAGTACACGGATGTAAGTTCCGGTGTTCAGATTCCATGGACTAATGTGGGAGATTATATTAACAGCAGTGGCACAGGGATTAACTGGTACAATTCAGCTACCATTGATGCAAACCCGGGAGGTAAATCCAGGGGGTGGACTGGTTATTCCTACAATGAAGGCGCACCAGGTTGGGTTGAAGGAAGGCATCACCTTGATTTCCTTGTAGGTGATCCAAATATTCAAAATATAAGATTCAGGGTGGCATTTGCTTCTGATAATGGCTCAAATGGGGAAGGATTTGCATTTGATGATATTTGGGTTGGTGACAGAACCAGAGTAGTACTAGCTGAACATTTTACCAATAATTCGGCCCTATGTCCACAGTGTTTAACTGCTGACGATGAAGTAGATCAGCTCGTATCAGATTATTCAAGTCCAAGGGACGTGATTGATATTCAATATCATATTAACAATCCTGGTACGGATCCGTTGTACCTGGCTAATACTGCTGACCCTAATTCTACAAGTGTTTATTATTCAATTAATAGTGTCCCATGGTTAGTTATGGACGGAAATCAGTTCACTGGAAATTCATCTACCTGGGCGGCTGATAGCAGTTATATGCGTTTGAGGTCGCTTGAAGATCCATTGTTTAATATTGACCTTGGATTCCAGATTAACAGTAATTCAGTAGATATTCAAGCAAGAATTGAAGCCTTAGATACAGTAGATGCCGAGGATGTGGTCCTCAGAGTGGCTCTTGTAGAAAGGAATGTATATACTCCTACTGGTGGCAATGGAGATACTGAGTATCATAATATCTTAAGAAAGATGCTACCATCAGCAGCAGGGACAAATTTGGATCAGTTCTATGGGACTTGGGTTCCAGGTGACACCATAGTTGATTCGCTCAGTCACACTTTCTTTAACTTTGATGACCCGAACGAATTGGGTGTAGTAGCATACGTACAAGACAATAGTACCAAAGAAGTATATCAGGCCGCATTTAGGGAGTTTACCGGAACCATTACAGGTTTACCAAGTTATATTGATGAGGAAATCGGGCTGGACTTTTTATTGTATCCTAATCCAACTGGAGGTTTAACGCACTTGGTTTTCAAAGAATCAATCGAACATGAAGGGACTATCCAGATTTACAACAGTGTTGGTATTGTGATGCAGGAACTGGAAATGAATAAGGGAATTGATTCACTCAGTTTTGATGTTTCAGACCTTCCTGCTGGGGTTTATTTTATTAGAATTCTCAGTGACAACAAAGTGGCTGGCATTAAGCGGTTTGTGGTTCAGAGGTAAAGAATTGGGTGGCAAATATTGATATGTAGGTTACAATGTCCTGAAAATCAGTATTAATTACTATATTTGCTACTCATTTTTACCTTCTGCGATATATGAAGAGGCTAATTCAGTGTATTTCAGCCCTTTTGCTGCTATTGGGCACCCAAGCGTATTGTTTGACAACCGTTACCCCAGCTAAGGATACCACTCTATGTATAGGGTCAGGTTATGCTACTCTGGACTCAATTTTGATTTTTGAAGGGGGAGATGGTGATTTTAACCCAATATCAGGTGGTAACTACTATCTGAAGGCGCCCAATAATTTTGAATTTAGTGATGCGACTCTTTCGGTGTATTTAACTTCCGACCTGTCTAATTTTTCATATGTGCTTTCTCCAACCAATGATACACTTACGCTTACGATGGATGTTACTACCGGAGGTGGTGTAGATTCAATTATTATTACAGGCCTGCAAATTAGAGCCATTACTGCGCCAGTTGCCTTGGATACTATAAGAGCCGTAAATGGCCCCAATGTTATTAATATGAATGGGAATGGATATGATGGGGGCGGATTAGGTCTTCTGTCCCATGGAAGAGTCACCAGTGAAAACGCAACAACACCATCAGTATCTCTCGGTACATCAACGATTACAATTTGTTCAGGAGACAATGCAAACTTTACTGCGACTCCAACAAATGGTGGAGGGACTCCTTCTTACGAATTTTTCATATTAAGGACCGGTAGCGTGCAAGGCCCTGGTGCTTCAAATAGTTATAGCACAACAACTCTTCAGGAAGGTGACACAGTCATTGTAGAGATGACTAGCTCTTCTATATGCGCAGTTCCCAACCTTGTCAGAGATACAGTTTTTGTTACAGTGAATGATGTTCCGGCTCAACCGGGTTCTATCACTGGTGGAACTGAGCAATGTGAGAATACTTCTGGACATACCTACAGTGTGACCAACGATGTAAATGTTGTTACATATAATTGGAGTTATACCGGTTCTGGCGAAACTATTTCCGGAATCGGAAATTCAGTGACCTATGATTTTGCCGCAGCGGCTACTTCGGGTAATATTCAGGTTACGGGTACCAATACTTGTGGTACCGGACCTGCTCGTACATTAGGGGTTACGATCGAAACAATTCCATCACAGCCAGCATCAATTACAGGGGATAATACGGTCTGTCAAGGAGAAACAGGAATTGATTACAGCGTAACAAATGATGCCAATGTAGATACTTACAACTGGAATTATACTGGAGCGGGCGGCACAGTAAACGGAACAGGTAATGCAATTACGATAGATTATTCTGGCAGTGCTACTGGAGGCAATGTAGAGGTAACAGGTTCAAACACTTGTGGCACCAGTCCGGTAAGAACGCAAACGATTACAGTGCACACTCCTTCTTCGCCTAACCCCATTTCTGGTAATACAACTCCTTCTTGTGGTTCGAATCAATCATATTCAGTGGTACTCAGAGGAGGAAGTTCATATAACTGGATTCTACCAAGTGATGTTTCAGGTGTAACAGGGCAAACGCTGCAAGTAGTGAACTTCAATTTTGGCACAACAGTTACAGATAGTGTAATTACTATGGTTGAAACTGATGCGAATGGATGTGAAATAGTAGAAACTTTGAATTTTTCTCAGGTTGGATGTGGTTTGGATGCCGATTTTACAGCCAGTACAACAACCCCATGTTTGGGGAATATCGTAACGTTTACTGATGCTACCGGAGCCAGTGGGGGAGCAACCTATAGCTGGGATTTTGGTGCAAATGCCGAACCCGCTAATGCAACCGGAATTGGTCCTCATGATGTGTATTTTACAACAACCGGAGCACAAAATATTTCTTTGACCGTTACGGATGGAGCTACAGATGTCGAAACTAAGAACGGATATATTAATGTGGGTACCGCACCATTTACAGATACTATTGATGGTCCTGCAAACCCATCGTGTAATGAACTTGGAGTGGCCTATTCTGTAACTAATACTGCTGGCTCAACTTACAATTGGACGGTTTCTGCAGCTGGTGCGAATATTGTGTCAGGCCAGGGTACCAACTCGATCCTTGTAAATTTTGCTGATGCCAATGGCTTTATCAAAGTGGTAGAGACCGATGCCAATGGTTGTACAGCTGAAGGTTATTTTTCTGGTTACCTAAGTTTCGATGGAAACGACTATGCTGATATTGGAGGAGGTGTCGATTTAGATAACTATGATGGTACGATAGCCCTTTGGATAAGAACTTCTACAGATTTCACCGGGGATGCTATGGTATACTATGGGTCACATACAGGCACAAATGAAGATGGAGATGGAAATGGAGGGGCTACTGAAATGCACCTTAACTTTAATAGTAGCGAGCAGTTAGAGTTTTTTATGGATGGTGAAGGAACAGGCTCCAACAATGTAAACTTTCAAACCAGTTCTTCTTATGCCGATGGAAATTGGCACCATGTAGTGGCTGCATGGGATGTAGACCAGTCGTTGGCCTATATGTATGTTGATGGAAACCAGGTTGATAGTAAAACGGATTATTATTCTGATACCAGAGATGCTTTTGATCAGGTGATGAGATTGGGGAGGCCTGGGGCAAACTCGAAATATTATACAGGAGATATTGATGAGGTTAGTTCATGGGATAGAATGCTGACAGTTTCAGAAATTCGGGCTCTTTATAATTCAGCAAGCTCACCTGTAGGTAGCTCTATCGCAGCAGAGCTTTTGGCTAATCACCAGTTTGAAGAAGGTACAGGGTCAGTTGTTGCAGACTCATCCGGAAATGGGAACAATGGTGCTCTTGGAGCAGGAGGAGCAGAGCCATCAAGAGGATATGTGGGGGGTACCGAATCCCCAATTGATAAAATTCAGGCACTTGGAATCAACCTATTAGGTTGCGGGATTGCTGCAGATTTTACAATCAGCGGTGGTGGAATTAATGACACGACAATTTGCTCTGAACAGACCTTAACCTTCACTAATGCAAGTTCGGGGGTAACGGGGTCAACTACATATGAGTGGGATTTTGATAATACCGGGACAGGAGTGTCCATTAGTCCTTCAAGCACCTCTACTGCTGAAGGTCCACACGTGCTAACATTTAGTTCTGCTACAACTGAGACATTGACAGCCAGATTGATTATTACAGAAGGTATCAATAAGGATACTGCATACTATCAATATATAGTCAATGCAAAACCTATCATTACTCTTGATAATACGGTTGATGTGGCTTGCTACGGAGAGCTTACTGGCCAAGCAATGGTCAGCACGACTTCCGGTGATGGAGGGTATAGCTATAACTGGACAAATGCTTCTTATACATCCATTGGAAAACCTGATAACGATACAGTTACGGCACTGGGAGCTGGTTCATATGGAGTAATTGTTACGGACGGTCAGAACTGCAGGGATACAACGACTTTTGCTCTCACCGAGCCGGGAAGTGCGCTGTCTGTTTCAATTGTTGGCTATGACCTCTCTGCTTTCGGGGCAAATGATGGAGCAGCAAAGGCGACTGTAGCTGGCGGTGTTGGTCCATATGATTATAATTGGGAGCCCGAAGCCAAAATCGGATATCCAAGCGGCACAATAGATGGAATTGGGAACGATACTATCGGAGAACTTGAAGATGGCTTGTTTACATTGACAGTTACAGATGCTAATGGATGTACCGAGAATGATAATGTTACAATTACAGCACCTGCAGATCTTCTAGCAGGGTCCATAGATATCAATAGCACTGGTGAACAGTTTGACACCTTGTGTAGAGCTGAAAAATTAGGCTTAGTGACCAACCTTACAAGCCCATCAGGAGGAGCATCAGGAGGAGCTAGTTATTCGTATTATTGGCAATTCTCCACAAATAGCTTTACATGGGCGAATTTCCCAAATTCTGTAGATGCTATCGCTTTCGATCCAGATACCGCATTCAATAGTTATACCTTAGTTTTTGTAAGAAGGTGTGTGACAGATAATCCTCAAACTAAATGTACAGACCCTGTAATATTTGAGTATAAAGATACTTTAACCCCTGAAATAGAGCCTTTGTCCACCAATGATCAGTTCTGTATAGATGAGACATCAGTAAGCCTGGAAGCAACCGATAAAGATGCTTCAAGCGTATTTACTGCACTGCCCGGGATTACAGATTTGGGGAATGGTTTTGCAGACCTTAACCCGAGTTCGTTGGCTGCAGGCACATACCCAGTGGAATACTTTGTAACTAATGAATTCAATTGTACAAGTCAGGTCATTGATAGCTTCACGGTGAATGATTTGCCTACACCTGACTTCTCTGGTCTACAGTCGTCATATTCTCCGTCCAGTGATAAAGACACGCTCATACCAGCAGTTACTACAACCGGAGGTACGTTTTCCGGTAATGGGATTGAGCCGGGAACAAATATTTTCAACCCGGCTTGGCCAAATATTGTAGAAGATCAAACAGATACGGTGTACTATACTTACACGGATCCAACTACCGGATGTACTAATGTTGCGAAGAAAACATTTATTGTGAGTGACAATCTCGCCACGGTAGTCAATGTATCTCCTGATCCTGCACTGCAGACGGATTATTGTATTGATCACGGTGTGTTGAGATTGACAGTCAACAAGCCAACAGTAGTATACCCGACAACAGCGTGGTACATCGATAATGGAGCTTCATTTAGTTACTTAAGTGGGGACCTTGATACGGCATTTGTGGACCTCACCACCTTGACAGAGGATCGATATGAGATATACTTTGATTTTGGAGATGGAGCAACCAATCTGACCTCAGCAGTATTTGCTTTTGATGTTCATGATCTTCCCAACATACAGATAATTAGTTTTTTCCCTGACCAGAGATGCGAAGACGCAGATTCTATTTATGTGTTTGATCATATAAATAAACCATCAAGTGGTCTGTGGAGCTTCACAGGCAGTGCAGGAATAGTAGATGCTTTTTCTGATGCTGACCCATCCAATGATACTATTTTTGTTCCTGGCAATGGAAATGTTGGAGGAGTTGATACACTGAGGTTTACTTTGAGTGAAACTCATGGTCCGGCAACTTGTGTATCTGAGCATGCCGAACCGATTCAGTTGGACCCACTACCAACCCCAGTAATAACAGGGTTCCAGGCAGATGATCAATATTGTGCAAATGATGAATCGGATACGCTGGTCGCTACACCTTCTGGGGTGAATAGGTTTTGGACCGGTGCCGGACTTACATTCATAACACCTACGGTTAGAGTATTTGATCCTTCTCCGAGTCTTTCCAACACAATAGATACTATCTCTTACACTGTTGAGGATATAAATGGCTGTATTAATACTTATATGCGAATTCTTACCATTGACTCCATTCCGACAGCCTCAATCGTTGGGGCAACCAATCAAATATGTCAGGAGGATACATTAGAACTTGAAGGATTGGTTGGTGGTGATGAAGCGGTTGATGGTTATCCATCTTTCTTTACCGGGCCAGGTATAATTCAGCCGGATACTACCGATGGTGAGGCACTCTTGTCAGCAAACCTAGCTACTCCTGGCGATGATTATCTCATCCAATACATTTATCAGAATTCTCACCTATGTAGTGACACGGCATCATTTGTAATTGATGTCAAACCACTACATTCAATTAGTTTTGTTACAGAAGATTCGGCAAATCTATATTGTTCTAACCAAGCTAAAGTAAACTTTAACACCGATGCAGGTGGTGAGCCAGGAAGTTCACTTTTTTCATACAACGGTGGTGCCAGAACATCTACGAGCGAATTTAACCCTCAAACGGCTGGAATTGGTCAGACCATCGTAGAGTTCTTTCACTTGAGTTCCAATACCCAGTGTGAAGCGTATTATGTTGATACATTTACTGTATTTGCAGCACCAAGCGCAGATTTTGATGTGAATGGCGTTTGTATAGCAGATACCACTCAGTTTAATGATTTGACTACTATTTCAACCGGAAGTGTAGTGATGTGGAGCTGGGATTTTGGTGACCTTAGTACTGCTGCTGATACCTCTAGTGATCAGAATCCAAGATATAAATATGGAACCGATGGTGATAAGGTTATATCGCTGCGCGTTGAAAGTGATAATGGCTGTATTGATTCTACAGTTAAAACCTTAACATTTGAAAGTAATCCGGAAGCTAACTTTACCTGGACAAACGAATGTGAAGGTGATGTCACTAGCTTTGAAACAACAACGAATTCAAGTATTGAAAACTGGTACTGGCATTATGGCGATGGAGAACAAGATACCGTGAACGGATCCCTGGGTGATGTGTTGCATCAGTACACCGTAGCAAATGCTTATACTGTTGAATTGGTGGTGGAATCCATTGATGGTTGTACGGATACGCTTGAAAATACCGTTAACGTACGTGAATTTATCGATTTTACTGTAGATGATTTTAGATTTCATGATTTCGAAAGTGGTCCTGATGGATGGATTCCTGACGATTCACTGAGCTCGTGGGAGCTCGCAGCCATTGCTGATACTGCATATATTATAAATGATGCGGCATCCGGAAGCTTTGCTTATGTTACCAGAAATGATTCGACCTACGCTAGTAATGAAAATTCATGGGTGTCTGGGCCTTGTTATGACTTCACAGCTATATCGAAGCCCATGATTAAGATTAAATACAAGTCCGGCATCTTTGACAATGATGATGGCGCGGTGATACAATATCAGTATACTATTACTGCTAATGATTCCACCATTGCATGGACCAATTTGGGTGATTTTGATAATGGCGCAACAACTGGTATCAATTGGTACAATTCAGCTTCAATTGATGCAAAACCGGGAGAAATTTTTACAAGGGGTTGGACTGGTGTGTCAGTGGATGAAGCAGGAGATACGGTTTGGCTGGAAGCGAGACATCACCTTGATTTTTTGAAGAATATTTCAGGGATAACCAACATTCGATTCAGGGTCGCGTTTGCCAGTGACAACTCTTCCGAGGGGCCTGGGTTTGCCTTCGATGATATTTGGGTAGGAAATCGATCAAGAATTGTCCTTGCAGAACACTTTACTAATAACTCCAGCGCATGCCCGGAGTGTATGACAATAGATGATGAGGTGGATACATTGATTAGTAAGAATAGCTCTCCTCGTGATGTCATCGACATTCAGTATCATACCAATACACCTGGCGTTGATCCATTGTATCAAGCCAATACTGCAGATCCTAACTCTAGAGTAGTTTATTATTCTGTACAATCTGTGCCTTCCTTGAGGATGGATGGGAATCAATATTCAGGAGAATCAACTACTTGGGCAAATGATAGCCTGTATCTAAGGTTAAGAACTCTAATTGATCCACAGTTTGATATAAGGGTTGGCTATGAGATTGACGGTAATACGGTTGATGTAGAAGTTGAGATGGTCGCCAATGATACTATCACCAACGAAGATTTAGTGCTGAGAGTAGCTTTGATTGAAAAGCAGGTGTTTGCTTCAGGAACCAACGGTGACACTGAATTTCGTAACGTTCTTAGAAAGTTGCTGCCATCTGCTGCCGGAACATCGATACAGTCTGATTGGATTCCTCAGTCAGATACGCTCGTGACCAGCCTGACCCATAATATGTTTAATTTTGATGATCCTGTAAATCAACTGGCGGTTGTTGCCTTTATTCAGAATGAACAGACAAAAGAAGTTTATCAGGCATCTTATAAGGAAGTAGAGGGATTAATTACTGGGTTGCCTGATTATATCTCTGAGGAAATTGGACTGGATTTCATCGCGTATCCAAACCCAACTCAAGGAGATTTGAATCTGGTATTTAAGGAGAGTTTGAAAAGTGCTGTTACTATTGATATTTATAACAGCATTGGACAATCTGTTTTCACCGATGAACTAGGAAAAGGAGATGATTTCGCTGCACTTGATCTTTCCGGACTACCCAACGGAGTTTATTATCTAAGAACTCTGACCAATAATAAGGTCTCAGGAGTTAAAAAGATATTAATTGAAAACTAGTGAATATTCACGTGGAAGATAATCTGGTCACCCAGATGATGAAAGAAATCCTAAAAGAGATTTTATTCCTGTGCTATGATGTTGATGGGCAAGTTTAGCACCTCTTTGTATTCGCTCACGGTTTCATAAGAATCCTCATCGTCTTCATCATAGAACCAATTAACTTCAACTGAATTACCTCCCAAAAATAGGTTATCCAGTTTCTTGAGCATAAGAAGAATGTACTTATTAGAACTACTATTAAAGTACTCCAGATTGATATTGAAAACCGTCTTAGATTTTGGTGCTTCTACGTAGTTGTCCAGCCATTCTATAATTGGCTTATAGAGTCCGTACGCTTGCTCAGGCAGAGACCTTCCTTTTACAGTCAACACACCAGTATCAGCGTTAAAATCTACTTCGGGGGTTATTTTCGTACTGGAAATTGAAATTGACTTCATCTTTGCTATATAGAATTCTTCACTCCGGCCTTACAAATATATTAATATAGCCCTCACCGGATTATGAATTTATACAATATTTAATCTTTTTCAAATATTTTGACTCTTTGCCTCTCCAAAATTATGATGCGAGTCGATTCAAGATAATGAAAAATCGGGTACTTGTAACTTTTTTTCGGTTGGTACATTATGATACCGACAACTGAACAAACCTTCCTCAATGTTCAACTTTTAAATTTTATAACTATGGCAGGAGGAAAAGAATCCCCAAGACAAAAAATGATCGGTATGATGTACCTGGTGCTTACAGCTCTGTTAGCACTACAGGTGAGTTCAGCCATTATCAACAAGTTTCAAGATATCAATCACAGCCTGGAAGTAGGCCTGGTTGGTTCCGAAGAGCGTAATGCAGAAGCACTTTCTGATATTTCAGTAGCTGTGAAAGAAGCACAGAATAATAAAGCAGATTTAGCGGTTCTGACAAAGGCTCAGGAATTAAGAGCAAAGACTCAGGAGATTCGGGTATACATGGATGGTCAAAAAGAAAAGTTGATCGAGTTATGTGGCGGTATTGATGATGAAGGTAATTTTATAGGAGCCAAAGAAGAGGAGCCCGTAATGAATTATATGCTTGGTTCAGGTGACAGGAAAAATGGCGAAGCCTATAATATGAAGGCTAAATTGAACGACTATGTGAGGTATGTTAATGAGCTCGCCAGGGATATCGAGTCCGAGTTGGCATTTTCCAATATCGCCATAGACGCTAAGGATGATCCAAGGTTCAAGGATGACGCGGAACAAAGAAATAAGGATTTTGCTCATTTGAACTTTGAAAGTACTCCAATGGTTGCCGCCCTGGCAATAATAAGCGAAATGGAAACCAGGATAATGAATATGGAATCGGAGCTGTTGGATGAGCTTGGTAGAGAATTGGTAGAAACAATTCTTAAAGTTGACAATGTACGGCCTGTGGTGCGCCAAAATGCGAAATATATTGTGGCAGGTACCGATTATGAAGCAGAAATGTTCATGGCTGCTTACTCATCTAAAATTACTCCCAAAATGACGTTCAATGGTGATGATGTAGAAGTCAACGGTGAGGGTGTCGGTTCTATAAAATTTAAGGCCTCAGGAGGTGCTTATGATGCTGATGGAAGGGTCAAAAAAACCTGGAAGGGAAGCATTACGTTCCCAAAAGCCAGTGGAGGTGATACGACTTATAATTTTGAACAAGACTATTATGTTGTGCGGCCTGCAATAACAGTACAAGCTGCCTCTGTACAAGCTTTATACAGGAATTGTGGCAATAAGTTGAGTTTTCAGGTTCCGGCTCTAGGTGCCGATTACAGTCCTACGATTACCGCAACTGGTGCTACCGTCATCCGAGGATCACAACCAGGAGATGTGGTGATTGTTCCTTCTTCACCAAATATTACCGTGCGCGTTTCTAATAATGGCACATTGATAGGTGAGAAAAAATTTCGAGTAAAGTTGGTTCCTACACCAACCTTGGAAGTTAATCTTTCTCAAAAGCGACCCGTGCATCCGGTAAGAGTCAAAAACATGAAAATCACTGCAAAAATGCCCCAGAGCTTTAGAGAACTTAATCCAAGTGATGCATCCGTATACGTAACCAAGTATGAGGCTTTTCTTATACGAAATAACCGATCAATAAGAAGAAAGGTAGTAAATGGGGACAGCGGGGGCGAGCTAAGGAATTTATTGAATGAGGCAAAAGATGGAGACCGGTTAATGGTTGAGGTTAAGGAAGTTAAACGAAGAACTTATCGTGGTGGATGGGAAATCGTAAATGTACCCTCTACGATATTCAACATACCTTTGGCCAGATAAACCTCGTTTTCTCAACTTTTTCGCACCAGGAATAAACTTTCTGGTGCTTTTTTTTTGTTAACTTATTATACCCAATTTGTAAAGCTATGGTTGACGAAAGCAGTATATGGTATTTCGAGAATATTGATCTCTACAAAATTTTTTGCCCTCATGTAGTGAAAGAGAAAAAGGATGACCACGTTTTTCAGTCATATAAGAAAGATCAGTTTATTTACTTTTCTGACGAACCATCCAGTCATGTGTATTTGGTGGCCAGTGGAAGAGTGAAAATTGGAAGCTATTCTGATGACGGTAAAGAGATTATCAAGGCTGTGTTACAACGTGGAGAGATCTTTGGAGAGATGGCTATTCTCGGACAGGAAAAAAGAACCGATTTTGCGCAAGCCATGGATAATGATACTAGTATTTGTCCTATGAGTATTGAGGATATGGAGGAGTTGATGAAGGAGAACAAGGAACTTAGTATTAAGATGAGGAAGCTTGTCGGACTCAGATTGCAAAAAGCCGAGAGAAAAATTGAGTCCTTAGTATTCAAAGATGCCAGGACTCGCATTATTGAATATCTTAGTGACCTGGCCCAGGAAAAAGGTCAGAAGGTAGGGTTTGAAATTTTGGTGAAAAGCTTTTTTACACATCAGGATATTGCTAATATGACAGCCACATCCCGGCAAACAGTAACTACCATACTTAATGAACTCAGAGAACATAATTTAATAAACTTTGATAGGAGACGACTTTTGGTCAGAGATTTAGATAAATTGAGACAGGCAGTTGATTCATCAACCTTGTCTGTTTAATTAATTAACCCAGCTTTTATAAAATCATAACCCATGGATGATAACAACAAATCGCAGCGACCGACTCTCATAACTAAGGCCGCACTTGAGGATGCTACTTTGATCAGTATTGTTTTATTAGGCTTCAGCGTGCTTGGTGGTGCGTTTTTATTGATGTTTGGTGATCATTGGTTTGGTTTATCCAGAACTTTAAAACTTGTTGTCTCCACTTTTACTGGCTTGATGGGTATTGGCTTGCCGGTATTTATGCTCATTAAGAAGACGAAAACTACTGCTTTCAGGGAAATAGGATCAGCTGGTGCTGTGGTATTTATTTCAATTTCTTTCTTGTTGTATTGTTGGACTTTGAGTTACAGATATGAATTTGCCACTTTTTTCCTGTTGGTATTTTCGGTTTCGGTGGTTGTTTCTTTCTTATTCAAGTCCGGTTTCGCTACAGCCTTTGCTTTATTGGCCATTTTGCTGTTCCTAATTACAGGTGTGGGGTCCAGGTGGTCTGAGAGTTTATTTTTAACTAAAGCTGTTTACCTATTGGGTTTTGGATTATCCATGTTCGTTTTGTTAAGGCAGATAAAAGTAGATACTCCCTCGTTGAAAGCTGTGCTGCTATTTTGGTGTCTTGCTTTTACTCTACCAATCGGTATGATGGCACTAGTGAGTCACTTTCAACTACTGGTTATGCCATTGGTTTTTACAGTAATGTATTTACTTGGTAAACTATATCTGTCTGGAGTGTCATCTATCTTTTATAAACCCTTGCAAGTGACTGCTGTTTTGATGATTCTAGGATACCTTATAGTCTTAACTACAGACCTTGGAGCACTAGTTGGTGTTTTGAGTGGACCAGTGCCTGAAATTGCATATAGTACTCTACTCTTCGATGATGTTAATATTAAAATTTTTGAGATTGCGTGTCAATTTGAATTTGATGAAGGCTTTAGCGCACTGAAAGAGGGCATACCTGTTTCCAATTTAGTGCTAGATTATGTATTGATCGTAGGGCTGGCCGTATTGAACATTATGTTATCAAAAACTCTGAAGTCTTTTAACATTAGCCGTAATTGGTTTGTAGCTAATTTTCCGCTTTGGGTTATCATAGCACTAATACCTGCGGCACTTTTTAATGCAGTTTGGTCTGGAGCATATTGGTTTGGATGGTTAATACTTACCTACTATTTTCTGTTCTTCTCAATGTCCTATCTCTTTAGTGGGATTAATGCAGAGAAGCTAGGCAAAACTATTTTCGGTGTTTCTGTACTGGGTTTGTTTCTGTTATTTCGATTTGCAGACCTCAATTTTGGCCAAGTTGGAAAAGGAGTTCTTTTTACTTTTATAGGCCTCTTTGTGTTGTTTATAGCTTATTTGTATAAGATGAAGATAAGTGAAGAGGAGGCCGTTTGACGCATTTAAAAAAAATGAACATATTTGTGGGAGCAAGCTGGCACATTACACATGAAATTAAGAACCCTAACTTTTATTTTAACGGCTTTGTTCGCTGTAGGTAGTCTACAAAGTTGTATTGATAAGGATATCCGGAAAAGTCAGAAAGTAGCAAAACAAAGGGCCAAGGCTAAAAGAAGTCATTCCACACGACATCGTAATCATAAAAAATTAGCCCACTAAAGAATTCACGTGAATTACATTTCCTGCAACTGAAACATTTTAATCTGTTGGTGTGATGGGCAGGGCAGTCTCTTTAACGGTTTGTGTTTGCCACTTTTATGCAATAGCATTGAAATACTAAATTCATGAGATCCGGCTGTTCCCGCAGGCCGAAGAGTTGAAACTGTGGCATCAAAACTATAGCGGAACTCAAAGCTTTTAAGTTTTTTCCAGCCCACCATAAATACCATCGATTCATTGTTTTGAATGCCTTCAAACTTCTTTACCGGAATTCCTCGATACCAGATGCCGTATATGATATGATCATAGACTCCATAAATCCCAATGTCAAATTGATCCGACTTGCCCTGGGTCTTATAGTGAAGGGTGGGGGCCAGGCTAACATCTTTTTGATAGCCCTCAAAGGTTAGTTTTTTAGCTTTATTTAAACGGAATTTGAAACCTGTAATTACCGAATATTTGATAGGGAGCAAGCTTCGTTCATTCAAGACAGACTGATCCGGTCGATTAAGGTGATGGGTAGAAAAACCAAACCAAAACTCATTGGAATAGAGAAGCCCTCCGGCACCGAAATCCATATATAGTTTTCTGTCGTTTTCTAGCATATTGCTGGAGCCATCAATAAAGCCAAAGTCATTATATTGATATAGAAAACTCAAGGAGGCATAGTTTGTAGTCCTTGAGACTAGCCCCGCCTGCAATCCGCCTCTTAGTGAAAATTCATCATTCAAAGCAATATCATGTGAATATTGTCCGTATAATTCAGAACTTGAAATCCTGTTATGCCCCTGAACATCATGTAAAAACATGACACTAATGCCATTATGATACTTACTGAAGTATTTATCGAAAGACAACAGAGTGGTCAGATATTTGGCATCTATCCCCGGCCATTGGAGCCGTTGATGCAGTATGATCCGTGGGTAGAAACCACTACCCGCAAATGCAGGGTTTTCATATAAGGTAGCACCATAGAACTGCGAAAACTGCGGATCTTGCGCATAAAGTCTACCTTGCAGAAGAATAGAAAGACCTATTATTCCGAACCATGACCTACTCCACCTTTTAGAAAAAAAAACAAACTGATTATCGCTCATCAGATATTAAATTAGTCCTCACTACATCGCTCTCAGGACTCACGTGGTCTTGTAAAAGTCAATACTTTTAATCATAATTACAAAATCTCTCCTTGAAAGTTGGTGACCTTTGGTGCACCGAGCGATAAAAAAGAACAATAATGTTACACAGAAATTTATTACTCCTTTGGGGCCTTTTATCAATTGGATTGGTAACCACTGACGTATATGCCCAGAGCAAATCGCAATTACTCGAAATGGAAAAAGAGGCGAGAGAGTATTTTGCTGAGCATGATTTTTCCAGAGCTTTGCCGATTTATGAAAAGCTCAATATGGCTAAGCCAGGCCAGAGCGAATTCATGTATCCTTTAGGTGTGTGCCTTTTAGAATACGACAAAGGCCGATCTTTGAAATTTTTCAGAAACTGCTTAAAAGACACACTAAAATTACCAGACCGACTCCTGGCTTATGTAGGAGAAGCTTATCACCGTCACCATGAAATGGACAGTGCCCTCAAATACTTTCATCAATATGAACAAAAGCTTAAAGAACGAAAACAGAACAAAAAAATCCGTGCAGAAATCTATGAACTTCAGAGACAAATTTCAGCTTGTGAGATTGGTAAAGAATTGATGAGGAATAAAGATGAGATAGAAATTAATAATCTTGGGGGCAATATTAATTCCAAATACAATGAGTATGCTCCAGTCCTGGCCGTGGATGAAAAGGTTCTCATTTTTACCTCTGGTCGACCCAAGGAGAATAGTGATGATGCTTCTCACGATGAAGATTTATTTATTTGCTTTAAGAAGGAAAATGGGCAATGGACAGATCCTGTAAGGATGGATTCAAAGGTGAATACGACAGATCATGATGCAAGTATTTCTCTCTCTGCAGATGGGCAGAAACTTTTGATATATCGCTACGCCCACAACAATTTCCTTCATCAATCAGGTGATATCTTTATGTCAGAACTGGATGGATCTAGTTGGTCGGAAGCGCAAAAATTAGGTGATTTTATCAACAGTCCTTCCTGGGAATCCAGCGCAAGTTTTTCGGCAGATGAAAACCAGATTTTCTTTACCAGCGATAGAAAAGGGGGACAGGGAGGAACAGACATTTATGTGGTACGAAAATTTATGTCAGGTATCTGGGCTGAACCCGAAAATCTTGGAAATGTAATAAATACACAATATGATGAGGAGTCCCCTTTTATACATCCGGATGGGAGAACATTGTATTTCAGTTCCAATGGCCATAGGACAATGGGTGGGTACGATATTTTTAAATCAGTGTATGATGAAGATAGTAAAACATGGAGTGAGCCCGAAAATTTGGGGTATCCCATAAATACAGCGCATGATGACCTCCATTTTCAATTGTCAGCTGATGGTAGAAGAATTTATTTCGCTTCAGTAAGAGAAGAAAGCTATGGTGGTTTGGATTTATACTCTGCGGAAGTAGAGAAGAATGAAGCAAACCTTACTGTAGTAAAGGGTTTTGTAATTAATTCCTCCACTCATGCTCCTATTTCGGCTGAAATCACCGTCACCTCCAATAATGAATTGGTTGGGAAGTATGTGGCCAATTCGGAGACCGGAAAATATCTCATTGTGCTGAAGCAAGGTAAAAAGTATCATGTTAACGTAAAAAGTGCCGATTACGTAGAGGAAAAAATTGAGTTTGATCTTAGCGATTCCAGGACTTTTGAAGAGATAAACAGAAATATAGGTCTTCAACCTGTTACTAAGCCGTAACGGAATTTCCTATTTACGTAGGAAAATACTTTATATCAGAAACTTACCCTGTAAATTCTGTTTTTAAAGCGAGACATATTGGCCTAGGGTTATTTCTTAATTTTTGCTGCAAGGCATTAAAAAAATAATAAGGAATTGACTGAAACTCAGAATAGACGTACTATTAGGTTCACCTTTCAGGGTCTTACCACGAAGATGAAAAAAGGAGGAAGTTATTCCTTGTTAGCGGCTTGCTAACAAATTGAGCGATTTTTAAAATAAGGTAAGCAAACATGCGGAAAATTATTCGTGGGTTGCTAGTCGCGGTTATTGGACTAGTTGCCGGAATTAATCATTCATTCGCAGAAGGAACCAAACAGTTACGTCCTGATGCAGCTGACTGGGGTGATCTTCAGATTTTCGATCGTGGAAGACCATTCATGACTTATGGTTGTGCTGAAGAGGATCGCTTGCATATTCACGTCTGTCAACTGGGAGAAAAAATCTATTACGGGTTCAGGCAAGACAATAACGATGTCTACTATCGCATTCGTGACCCGTTGGGTAATATTGTAGTAGACAATGGGGCTGGGGCTGGGTTGCCAGTACCTCAGGTTGGAGAACAAGGTTTTATCGATACTTACAATGAAGCCGTCACCGGTCCACTGCAGGTTGCCGGGGCAGGTGGCTATGACGCATTATTATATACGCCCACCATGGTTGGGGATTATTATATTGAGTTTAATCCCAGAGATTCGGTCAATATTAACAATGTTAAAAGGGTATTTAAGTTTTTTGATATTACCGTTACCGATGCGTCTGATATACCAATCAATGGAAGGTTGTGGTCTAGGGAATGGGATGTTCAGTGTAATGGAGGGGCCAATAGATTTAGAGGAACATTTTTTATTTATGCCGATGATGGTATCGTCACATCTGTAGACCTAAACGGACTTCAACCATATGGTTTTACGGTTGCGGCTAATGAAAATGGGCTTATGAATACCGGTAACATAGATGTTGACCGTCAATCACAAAATGGGAATATTAACTTCCCTCAGTACAAGATTTTTCTTAATGACCCCGATTCTAATTGTTACCCTACCGGAACCTTCGGTGAGTTAACTGCACCTAGTTTTGTGACGGGTTGTGGAGAGTCCTTATGTATAAATATCGAAGTAGACAAAACGGGCACGGTTGAAATCATGCTCGATTTGAACGGTACCCAAGGCTATCAACCAGGAACCGAAGATGTAATAATAACTGCGGATGTAGTCGTGGGCTTGAACTGCGTGCCATGGAATGGTAGAAATGGCTTAGGAACTCCGGTGGCTAATCAACAGTTTATTTCGATGGAGGTAAATTATTTCAACGGGCTAACACATATTCCGCTGTTTGATATTGAGAATAATGACAGAGGATATATAGTTAGGCAAATCAGACCTGCTGGCCCAAGGCCTCCTGTTTTTTGGGATGACTCACAATTGCCTGGTGGGACGCAAGAGATTAATAATGGCTGTTTGGATTCAACAGGCTGTCACCTTTGGCCATCTGGAAATTTTGGAAATGACAGAACCATTAATACCTGGTGGTATGCTAATGTAGTACGTGACTCTGCCTTTTTTGAATATGATAGCGCCAATGTTGCTGATGCCAATGTATTGAACGGATCTTCAGGTAGTAATGATACCGTCCTCTGTGATGGAGCCACTTCCATTGATCTCAATGGAGGTGTGGTTAATGCCACCGGAGGTGAGTGGACAGGTTCCGGAGGGGCATTCGATAACGATACTTCCTTAACAACAACATATACTTTTTCAGCCGGTGAGATAAGTGCTGGAGAGGCTACTCTTATATTGACAACAACAGGAAATGGCGATTGTCCCTTGGATCGAGATACCATGGTTGTGACCCTGGCTCCGGTTCCAACTGTAAATGCTGGGCCAGATGATTTTGTTTGTGCCAATAATGCAAACATGAACTTTAACGGTTCTATGAGTGGGGGATTGAGTTCATCCTGGTCAGGACAAGGAGGGGTATTTGCTCCGAACAATACGAATTTGAATATTACATACACTCCTTCTGCCAACGAGATATCAGCCGGAATAACCTTTTTAACTCTTTGTGCGCAGGGACATAGCAGTTGCCCTCAAAGTTGTGATACAGTATTAGGGTTAATTACTCCGGCACCAGTTGTTGATGCGGGTGCAGACCAAATTGTTTGTGCGAATGGAGAAATATTGATAACCGGAGCTAATGGTGGAACAGCATCAAACGTCATGTGGACTGGTGGAGATGGTAGCTTTAGTCCCGGGGCTAATGTTATTAATCCTACCTATACCCCAGGATCAAATGATATTTCATCAGGTTCGGTCACACTGACACTAACAGGTACTTTAGCAGGGTGTAACCCAGTTACTGATAATATGATATTAACAGTTACTCCAGCACCTACGGTTTATGCTGGAGCAGATGTTAATCGATGTGAAAACAGACCTGATTATAGAATTGATGATGCAAGTTATACCGTAGCCACCGGCATCACCTGGACGACTTCAGGGACAGGTACCTTTAATAATCCTAATCGTGATAATCCTACTTATCGACCTTCCGATGATGATATTGCTCAGGGTATTCTGGGTACAGATGTAATAATCACGGCAACCACTACTGGTAACGGAATATGTAATGCTGTTAGTGATTCCTTGGTTTACTCTTTTAGAGAAGCACCGGTTGTTGATGCTGGTGTTGATCAAACTGTATGTGAAAATAATGCTACGGTGCAGTTGAATGGTACGACCAATTGGACGGATATTCGTTGGCAATCATCGGATGGCAGTTTCATTCCCAATCGTAGGAGCCTGACTCCTCAATATGTTCCATCTGCCACTGAAATTGCAGCAGGCAGTATGTATCTAGTCATGCAGAGTCACAATGAACAGGGTTGTAGAAGAGAGCGGGATACAATCAATATTACATTCTCCCCTGCACCTGTTGTTGATGCCGGACCCGATAGGGTGGTGTGCTCCAATGCTCCGACTGCTACTTTGTCGGGTAGTGTTACGATTGCAACGGGAGGCCAATGGTCCGGTGGTAATGGAACTCATAGCGATATAAATGACCTTAATGAATCATATACGCTTTCTTCAACTGAGCTTTCAGCTGGAATTGTGAATTTGACCCTGACCAGCACTGGAAATGCGGATTGCAATGCCGAGACGGATCAGGTGACTATTACCGTAGACCCTGATCCGGAAGCCAATGCAGGTCCCGACCAGGTAGTTTGTGAGAACAACCCTGAAATAACATTGGCGGGCTTGGTGCAGAATGCAACAGGAGGAACCTGGTCAGCAGGAGCAGGTACATTCGCACCAGGAGCTACAGACCTGGGGGCAACGTATACACCAACCCAAGCTGAGATCAATTCGGGTTCCGTAACTTTTACCCTAACAACTACCGGTAATGGTAATTGTGGTGCTGAAACCGATCAGATGGTGGCTTCTTTTTCTTCTGCACCCACTGCCGATGCGGGTGCTGACGAAGTTTTGTGTGCCAATAATGCCAACTTATTTTTGAATGGTACTTTGTTGGATGGGACTATCATTGCTGCTTCTGGTGGGGTATGGTCCACAACAGGGACGGGTACTTTTACACCTAGTGCTTCCGATCTTAATGCCAACTATGTGCCATCACAGGCTGATACAGGTGCCGGTTCCGTTATCTTGATTCTTGAAACTACCGGAAATGGTAATTGTCTTCCTGAAACTGATTCCGTGACGCTCTCTTATACCACGGCTCCCGGAGTTGATGCCGGACCAGATCAATCGGTATGTGAAGATAACCCTCAAGCCAATTTAAATGGAACGGTTACAGTGTCCACAGGAGGTATATGGACTGGAGGAAACGGTACATTTAATCCAAATGATACAACTCTCTCAACAGCCTATATACCTACTGGAACAGAAATCGATAATGGATTTGCAACACTGACGCTTACATCTACCGGAAACGGTGACTGTAATGCAGAGGATGATAATATATTGATCACAATTACTCCAAGACCTGAGGTCAATGCTGGGCCCAATCAATCGGTCTGTGGTGCTACAACTATAATAAACCTGAATGGGTCAGTTTCTAATGCGACTGGAGGTGTATGGACTACATCCGGTACCGGGACTTTTTCCGCAAATGATTCTACATTAAATGCACAATACATGGCAACGTCAGCTGATATTGCTTCGGGTTCAGTCACTTTGACCTTAACAAGTACAGGAAATGGACTTTGTAATCCTGTTACAGATCAAATGACTATCACATTTACTCCAATACCTCAGGTAGATGCTGGTTCTGACGAAATTGTGTGTACCAATTCATTTCCGATCCAATTGGATGCTTCCGGAGGAGCCGGACAATGGTCTGGTGGTAGTGGTACTTTTACTCCAAACCAGTTTACACTAAACGCCACCTATCAGCCAAGTGCAGCTGAGATTACGGCAGGTACAGTTGGGCCATTGTCATATTGTACCTTTGTGAGTCCGGGTTGCCCCTCAATCTGTGATGACGTTTCTTTTACGATACCTACAGGTCCGTCTGTTAATGCTGGCCCGGATCAAAACGTGTGTGCGGAGGGCCAAAGTATTAACCTCGCAGCCACATTTAGTAATGCAACAGGAATTCAATGGGCAACACAAGGTTCTGGTTCTTTTTCAGACTTGTTCGATGAAAATGCCACTTACGATTATTCCAACGCAGATATCAACAATGGGAGCATACGACTGATTATAACTACTACTGGAAACGGTTCTTGTGAAGCAGAAAAGGATACTGTCGATATAAGCATAACTCCAGGAGTTTTAGTAAATGCCGGTCCTGATCAAACCTTTTGTGCTAGTGCTGATAGTGCCAATCTTTCCGGAATAGTTGTAAATGCCACAGGAGGCCAATGGACCTCACTTGGTAGCGGAGTTTTTGATCCATCCAATACAGATTTATCTGGTAAGTATGCATTTTCTGGAGCAGATATTACTGCAGGACAGGTAAGGATTGTTCTGGAGTCTACAGGCAATGGAATTTGTACTGTGCAGCGTGATACAGTGACATTTACCTTTCAACCGGAACCTGTTGCTGACCCAGGAACGGATCATGTGGTATGTAAGGACACTAACAATATACCCCTCAGTGGTACTATTACCAATGCATTGGGTGGAGATTGGTCATCCAATGGAACTGGATATTTTGCCCCAAATGCCAGTACGTTAAATACATCATATTTTCCATCCTCCGCTGATACGAATGCGGGATCGGTAACTATTTACTTAGTATCCACTGGTAACGGACAATGTGCAGCCGACATAGATAGCCTTGAGATATCATTTACTCCAATACCTGAAGTTTCAGCCGGGAATGATGTAACAATTTGTGAAGATGCCGGTAGTTTGAACCTGACCGGGTTGATAAGTATTGCAACAGGGGGTGTATGGTCTACGACAGGTACGGGTACATTTTCTAATCCAAACGATTTAAATGCTACTTATACACCTTCAGCTTTAGATATTAATAATGGTGTAGTCGGACTAAATCTTGAAACTACCGGAAATGGTGATTGCCAGACTTACGATGATAATATTATCCTGACGATTACCCCGGCACCGACAGCAGATGCGGGTATTGACCAGGTTATTTGTGATGACATAGACACAACGAATATATTCGGTCAAATAACCATTGCTCCGGGAGCGAGGTGGTTTTCAAGTGGTTCCGGTGTTTTTGATCCGGATAGCTTGAGTTTGCTTACATCGTATGTACCATCCGTAGCTGATAAGTCATCATTATCAGTCGACCTTTATTTAGAAACTACGAATAACGGCCTCTGTAATCCAGCTGTAGATACATTGAATATCACCTTTACACCGCTTCCTGTAGTTGATGCAGGACCCGACCAAACCGTATGCGAAGATACCTCCGCTGTACAACTCTCAGGAACAGTGACAAATGCTACTGGCTCCGAGTGGAGGTCAGCTGGGAGTGGAGTTTTTAGTCCTTCCATTAATGATCTGAACGCTACTTATACCCCATCAGCTTCTGACATTGATTCGGGAAGTGTTGTGATTTATCTTGAGTCCACTGGAAACGGAGCTTGTTCCCCTGTAATCGATAGTATGGTCATTACAATCAATCCTGCACCTTCCGTTGATGCAGGTCTAAATCAATTTGTATGTTCCAATGCAGATAGTCTTCAACTGGATGGAAGTTATACGATTTCTGGGGGAGTCCAATGGACAACCAGCGGAACAGGAACTTTTTCCCCATCGGATACAGATACAAACGCGGTATATATTCCCAGTACCGTTGATGATAATGTTGGTTTTGTTGTGTTGACTCTTACAACAACCGGAAACGGTTTATGTAATGCTGTTACAAATCAGATGAGTATTTCGATTACCGAAGCTCCGGAAACTGATGCTGGTTCTGATCAAACAGTATGTGCTTCCAATAGTTTTGTAAGCCTGAACGGATCTATTAATCCGGGTTATGGTTATTCCTGGTCGGGAGGGTCCGGGACCTTTTTTAGTAACTCAACGAATGCGAGCCCGGATTACTATCCAACAACAGCCGAAAAAACTTCCGGTTTAGTGAATTTGATCTTGAGTAGCACTGGAGGTAATGGTATTTGTCCTATGGAGTCGGATACTGTTTCACTAAACTTCGATGCAATTCCGGAGGTTTTGGCAGGGGCGGACACTAGTATGTGCGACAATCAGAGTAATATAAGCGTGTCTGGTACTTTTGGAAACGCAGGTGGAATAGTATGGACCACTTCAGATTCGGGATCTTTTTCTCCTTCAATAACCTCTTCAGTAATAAGTTATTTTCCCTCACCAGCTGCATTGCAGTCAGACTCAGTTGTTTTAACGATAAGTACTACAGGAAATGGGACTTGTCCGATAGCTTCGGATACTATTGTTATTTTTATTGATGAAGAACCAGTAGTTAGTGCCGGGCCTGATCAGACCTTATGTTCAGATTTTGACGGAGCTCAGCTGGACGGTACAATTACTAATGCAGGTGGGGCTTACTGGAGTTCTTCCGGTGGAGGTAACTTTGTGGCAGACTCTACAACCATAGATGCTATCTACAATGCTAGTGCGAGCGATTTAATATTTGGGGCAGTGAACCTTACGTTAACATCAACCGGCAATGGCTCTTGCAGTGCTGTCACCGATGTGATGCGAATAACAATAGACACAGAACCAACAGTAGATGCCGGTGATGACAAGTTGGTATGCACAAGTGCTGATACAATAAATCTTACTGGCGTAATAACTAATGCAGGAGGAGGTTTTTGGGATGTTTTTGGTTCAGGTACTTTTGTTCCTGATAATAATTCAGCAGCGGTTCAATATGTTCCCTCTGCTGCGGATATAGCTGGAGATTCTTTATTGATGAGTCTGGTTACAACAGGAACAGGTGCTTGTAATCCTATTGAAGATAGAGTAACCATTTACTTTGTTGACTCATCATTTGTCAATGCGGGAGTTGACCAAATCGTTTGTACAAACGACTATCCTGCCATATTGGGAGCAAATGGGTCTGTAGGTTATTGGCATAATGGTAGTGGAACATATAGTCCGGATACCTTGGCACAAAATGCACACTATACTCCTTCAGGAGCTGAGGAAGCAGCAGGTTTTGTTGACCTTATTTATACATCGTTTGATGATGGAACCTGTCCGGTAGTAAGTGATACGGTAAGAGTCAATATACAGAACGGTCCAGAAGTCGATGCAGGAGCTGATATCACAATATGTGCGGATACTTCTGGTATTCAGCTATCACCAGTGTTTTCTAATGCTTCGGGATTAGGTTGGACCTCTGCAGGATCAGGAATATTTACACCAGATACGGCAACAGCAAATGCTATATATGTGCCATCGGCCCAGGATATCTCTGATAGTGTGGTGACAATTCGAGTAGAAACAACGGGCAATGGAAGTTGCTCCAGTGATTTCGATCAATTAATCCTTTATATAAACCCAGCTCCGACAATTAGTGTGGGGGCAGACCAGTTATTATGCGCGGATGTTCCCACTATTGGTGTAAGCGGTCAGGTGAACAATGCTGGAGGTATTTTGTGGACGTCAACAGGAACAGGTTCTTTTGACAATAATACAATGACTGCAACAAACTATAATGTCACGGGTGCCGATACAACTGCCGGAAGTATAGAAATTATCGGGGAGAGCACAGGAAATGGACTTTGTAGAACTGTTTATGATACAATCGTTATTGATTATCAAAGCGTTCCGGAAGTATCGATAACGTCTCCTCTATCGGTTTGTGAAGATACCTCTGCGGTACCCCTTACTTATAGTTTTAGTAATTCATCAGGAGTTTTGTTGAGTAGCACGGGTGGAGGAGTGTTCACGCCAGGGAGTACTGATCCAGCTGCGAGCTATGAGCTATCGGTATCTGATACAGCAAATGGCTTTGCCCGTATTAGAATAGAAACTACCGGTAACGGAGTGTGCTCTTCTGCTGTTGATACCATTGAAATTAATATTGATGAGGTTCCAACAATCAATGTCGGGCCCGACCAGGAGATTTGCAGTACTAGTAATACAGTCAATTTATCCGCTTCATTTGGTAATACTACAGGAATGACTTGGAGTACTTCAGGAAGTGGGAATTTTGGCTCATTAACTAATAGTACGACTACATACAACCTTTCAACTGCAGATCTTGCCAGTGGCTTCTTAACGCTAACAGGTACCAGCAATACGAATGGCGCCTGTGGATCGGTAACTGATTTTATGACAATAGATGTTACACCAGCACCGACTGCAAATGCAGGACCCGACAACACAGTTTGTGCCAATGATTCGGTAGTGGAATTGAATGGAAGTGTAAACGTTGTGGGGGTAGGATCTTGGACAACGAGCGGTTCTGGTACCTTTGATCCATCTAATACTACCCTGAGTACAGATTATATTCCATCATCTGCAGATGTCAGTGCAGGGGTGGTTGAATTATATCTGACCTCCATGGCAAATGGGGTGTGTGCAGCTGATAGGGATACTATGCAGCTATTTATAATGCCGAGACCAGTTGTGAATCCAGGCCCTGATGAGACATACTGTTCTGATATAACATCTTTGTCATTGGCCGGATCCGTTATGAATGCAGGCGGAGGAGAGTGGTCCTCTTCAGGAACTGGTGGTTTTTCTAATATTAATGATCTAAACTCCAGCTATTTTCCTACCGCTACGGATAAGTCACAAGGTACAATCATTTTGACCTTGGAATCCACAGCAAACGGAACTTGCCTCGCTGAAGAAGAGTCCGTGGTAATTACTTTTACTCCGGAGCCTACAACTAATGCCGGGTCAGACTATTCAATTTGTGAAGATGTAGATACCATATATTTAGCAGGTCAGGTAACTGTCGCAACGGGAGCTGATTGGTCTAGTCCAGGCGGGGGTACGTTTAGCCCTTCAGTTTCTACTTTGAATGCATTTTATATTCCGGACAATTCTGACAGATCAAATGGTTTTCTGAGTTTCTCACTTACAAGTACTGGAAATGGGTTGTGCAATCCAGTCACCGATGATCTCTTTATTACATTTACACCGGCACCGACAGTTGACGCAGGCCCGGATTTAGAAGTCTGTTCAAATAATCCACAAACTAACCTCAATGGAACAGTTTCTGTAGCTACCGGAGGAATATGGTCTGGTGGGTCGGGAGTTTTTACCGGTGGAGCTAATCAACTGAATGTAGCCTATACGCCTACTACTTCTGAAATATCAGGAGACTCTTTATACCTAACACTAACAAGTACAGGAAATGGTACTTGTAAGGCTCAGTCTGATAGTATGCAAATAGTATTTACCCCGGCTCCAGTAGTGACAATTGACTCAACAGGAGTTTGTGGAGAAGCAATAGAAGTGCAGCTAAACGGAACCGTTATCAATGCGGGGGGAGGACTCTGGTCTTCAACCGGGGCCGGTGCATTTTCACCTTCAACTTCATCGTTGGGTGCCAGTTACTTCCCTACTTCGACCGACTACGCTAACGGATTTGTTTCTGTCGTTCTTAGTTCAATGAGTAATGGAAATTGTCTTGCAGAAAGTGACAATTTCAACATAGTATTCAATCCAGAGCCCGTGGCTGATGCAGGATCTGATCAGCTAATATGTACAGGAACTTCAACGAACTTACTAGCGACTTCTCAGGCAAATGTATCTTATAATTGGTTCACCACCGATGGGGTGCCGTTCTCAAGTAACTCATTGACAACCGTTACAGCCAATACCGACACACTTTTCGTGCTTTCTGTTACCGATGGAATAGGTTGTACTACCTACGATACAGTGTTAGTCAGAGTAGAAGATCGGCCAGAGTTCAATATGGCAGACTATCAGTGTTTTGAAGACTCTTTGATAATTAATTCAATTGTTTCGAACATACCCCCCGTAATTGGAGGGTTCCAGTGGTTCAGAAATGATACATTAATTTCTGGAGAAACAGATAGCACTTTGCTGGCAGATGTTGCGGGTATTCATGTTGTTTCATACTCATTTGCTAATTGTAATGTGACGGATACTACTGAAGTTGTGCCTCTACCGATAGTGAGGGGTGATAGTATATTTACTTGTGAAGGTGCCAATACGACATTAGAGACAGATACGATTGAAGGGGCAGTTTATGATTGGATCAATCAGGGTGTTGTTCTTCAATCCGGCTCACAGAACACATTCGTATTTTCCGTAACGAGCACTGATACGGTGATTGTACAAGCTACTGATACTTTGGGGTGTGTCGGTTCAGACTCATTTTATGTGATACCAGTTCCACCACCCGATTTTAATACATTTGATACGACAGTATGTTCAAATATCACATTGATTATTAATGGTAATCCAAATAATGTTATCGATTCGGCTGCATCAACATTTATCTGGTACCGCGATGGGGTCTTACTTCATGATAGCAGCTCAATTGTGATAGCAGATGTACCAGGTACTTATGTGATCACTTATGAGCTTGGTGAGTGTTCAGTAAATGATACATCGGTAATCGCCCATATTCCTGCACCAACGCCTCAAATAGAAAGAGAAGTGAAGTACTGTGATGAGACAGACAACACAGTAACAATTAGTGGAGATCCTTCATATACTATATTCTGGTCAGGCTTTTTTAGTTCTCAGGTAAGCCAACAGGCGGATACGGCAGGGATGTATTATTTGACTCACACTAGTACAAATGGTTGCCAGTCATCAGATAGTATTGAAGTAAGAGATGTTTGCCCCCCAAGACTTTTTGTGCCTGATGGAATGATTGTAAATGGTGGAACTACACATGGTATGGGGGTTACAGGGGCTCATTTTGTTAATTATAATTTGACTATATTTAATCGATGGGGAGAAGTTATCTTCCATAGTACTGACCCTCATGAAGTATGGGACGGATATTACCTTGGGGAACCCATGCCGTCTGGAGTATATGCTTATATTGTTACCTATGAAGGTGATGAAGAAGAATTTAAAGGACCTTATTCCCAAGAGGGTAGCATAACAGTTGTACGTTAACCTAAGCTATGATGAACGCAAAATTTATTAAAACCACCATAATACTATCATTACTGATAAGCTTTTCTGTTTCTCATATGTCCTGTAGCAAATCAGCTTGTGGTACAAAAACTGAGAAAAAGAAAAAGATGAAATCACTAAAAAAGAATCCCCACTTTAAAATGTAACTTTTTGGCAACCACTTGCTTGAAAAGCTCGTATGATAACCTAATCAGGGTACCAATCTTCGCACACTAGAGGTATATAATATTGGTAATCTAAAGCAAGCAATTATGTCCAAGCATTTTGAAGCTTTGTCTGGCTGGTACAAACTTATGTATCCGGAAGACTGGCAATTTGAAGTTGATCCGGAGGGTCGATATAATTTTTACAATCCCAACATGGGAATTGGTGTTCTCAAAATTTCATCATTTGTTGCCTCCGATGAGGAAAGAATCCTGGAGACAGATTTAAAAGAGCAATGTACACCTCCCCCTACCGAAAAAAGCCTTGAAAATAGCGTGTACTTCGCGAAAGAGTCTAAAGACAAGCAGTGTGATTTACACTTCTGGATTACTGAGTGGAAGCAGATAAAGCTATTTTGTACTTATACCGTTGACAAGTTCATGGCAAACGACTCAGCTGCCAGAGAAGAGTTGCACACAGTCAGTGATATTTTAAGTACGGTCAGATTCAATTAAACCTTTTAAATTATTAGTTGTCAAAGATGCAAATCAATGTTCAACTATAATTTTTTAGGAATGAAAAAGTTTGCAATTATTATCTTCTGTTTCGTTGTATGCGCAGGAGTAGGTCTAGCGCAGGATGAAAAAGGTGATAAGGACAAAAAAACACCCGAAGAAAGGGCTGCTCATAGAACGGATAAGTTAACGGAAAAGCTTTCACTTAATGAGGAACAAAAGTCACAGGTCAGTGTGGCCACTATAGACCACTTTAAAAGTATGAAAGAAATGAAGAGTCGTATGAAGGCTCTTAAGGAGGAAATGAAAGCTGAACGTGATGCCTATGACAGTAAAATTCAGTCCGTGCTTACTCAAGAGCAGCAGATCAAGTATGCGGAAATGAAGGAGGAAAGAAGGAAAAGAAATAAAGATTCTGGTAAAAGACCACATCATCTCCCACATCCTGAAGAAGAGTAGATGAAGGCGCTGTCTCAAAAGTCGTCATCCCCAAGCGAGTGATGACTTTTGAGATAGGTTTTTTTAATATTTAGCTATAAGGTATCTTTTTATCAACAAGTTACGTATAAGTAACTATGGAAAAGTCCCTTAAAACTTCGTTTTGGGGAGTACTCGTCCTGCACATTGTTGGTTTACTCCTTGTATCAATTGCCTATCTGTTCATGCCGCAGGACCAGATTGCAGATGGCGCTATTATTGAACTACTGAATGTAGGTATCAGTTTGTCACTATTTATTGCCTTTTTATGGCAGTTTTTGGTGGTACGAGAATTTCTGGCCAGAACACAAAATCATATGCCGCTTCATTATTTGAATATGGCCCTGATACTTGGCACCTTCTTGTTTTTTACTATACTTCATATATCGAAGCTTCTGGATAGGGATTTGGATAATTGCAAATTGCTCTTCGAACCAGATGCCAATTGGACCTATGTGCTTTTCATAATAGCACTTATCCATTCGACTTTGACTTATCTATTGAATTTACAGTTGGTAGCATCCAAGATTAAGACAATTAGAGACTTAAGTTCTAGAAAATCTTTTTACAAAACATATCAGAATCCGTTGGTAAACACAGTGATAGGTATTGGTATTTTTGTGGGTGCTGTTGCGATTGCAGGTTATTTACAAACTTCGATTTCACACCTTATGGCTTCGGTTTAGCAGGAACTTTTATACTGTATAAAAAAGTATACATTAAACTTGACTTTAATGTATGATATGATTTACTTGCTTCAATATTATTTTGAAAAGGAGGTAAATTATGATCACAAACGAAGCAAATAATCTAAAGAACCGTATAGGTTTTGATAAGGACTTGTTTTTTGAGTCGGAGTTTATGCAGCATTCTGACGCAGCATACAATTATGCGTTAAGTTTGTGTAAGGATACTCATAAAGCAGAGGATTTACTTCAGGAAACCTATTTGAAAGCATACAAGTATATGTATCATTTCGAGGAGGGTACGAATAGCAAAGCATGGTTATTTAGAATTTTGTATAACACATTTGTTAACGACTATCGAAGAAACTCAAAAATTCCTTATCACGAGGATGTTGACGAAGCTATCAAGGTAAAAGGTAATCAAATGTCAACCGATGGTTTTCTCGTGGAAGTACTTGATAATGGGGTAGGTGATGAGGTGAATGGTGCACTGAATGATCTTTCTCCGGAGTTGCGCAGAATTGTTATACTGAAGGACTTGGAAGGTTTTAAGTACCACGAAATTGCCAAAATAATGGATATACCGTTGGGTACTGTGAAGTCCTGGCTTTTCAAAGCAAGACAACAATTGAAAACCAGCTTGAAAACTTATGCGTATAGTAGGGTAAACTGATATGAAAATTTCAGCACAAGAAGAACATGGATTACGTATCCTCATTGAAATTGCAAGGAGGGGAGGTATGACTATTGCTGAAATCAGTGAAAACGAAGGCATAACAACTGCTAACGCGGGCAAGATATGTAGAATTCTGCGACTTGAAGGGTTTATAAAAAGTACCCGAGGACATCAGGGAGGTTATGAGCTTGCTCATAAACCAGAGGAAATCAATCTGAAAGACCTGCTTTACAGCTTAGGTGGTCCATTGTATTGTGAGAACTATTGTGAGCGATTCACCGGAGAGAATAAAATCTGCTCGAATTCCACGGATTGTTCTATTCGGTCGCTCTGGAAAATCATACAATGCAGTGTCGATGATGTACTCAGTAAGTTGACCTTACGAGATATGCTGGGTAAAGAAAAAAAGGTCTTCGAAGGTATTTGTCAGCTCACTGATTTTAATAAGCTTACCTGATCCGTTTCCACATTTTTAATTCTTTGTAAGCAAATCCCTTAGGGTTTAATTTATCCTAATACAGGGTCCTCTTAAATTTTCAAAATAACTCATGGAAGCCAGAACATACGAATGTCCGGAGCGTATAGATATTCGAAAGTAATGCAAAGCTGGTAATTTGTACATGGGTGAAAGAGAGTTATTATGACTCCTTTCGCCCTTTCTTTTGTAGCCCCGGCAAGAATCGAACTTGCATCTAAAGTTTAGGAAACTTCTATTCTATCCATTGAACTACGGGGCCAATAACGGGCAGCAAAATTATTTATTTTACCCTATTATTTCAAATGAACTAAGCGGTGGCCACCAGGTTTGCTTCCAATTTAATTTGGGTTCCGGCATAAAGTCGTGAGATTGGACATTTCTCTTTCGCAGCTTTTGTTAGTTCATCGAATTTTTCTTGGCTAAGATCAGGACATCGTACCTCGCATTTAAGTGTTATTTCAGAGATGACGGGACCGGTATCATCTTTATCCAGCGTTACAGATGCTGTAGTGTCGATGCTTTCTGGTGTCAAATCTTCCCCACTAATTAAAGCCGATAAAAACATAGAGTAACAACCTGCGTGTGCTGCTCCTACTAGTTCTTCCGGGTTGGTTTCTTTACCGTCTTCAAATCTTGAAGCGAAGTTAAATGAACCATTGAAACCTGTGAATTGCATTGTTCCGGCTCCTTCTTTGAGGGTGCCCTTCCATTGTGCTGTTGCTTTTTGTGTCGACATAGTTGATTGTGTTTAGTTATCCGAAGTACTCGGTTTTGACAAAATTTGGAAATATAGTATAGTGCTTTTTAGACACTTTGGTAAATACTTTTCTTTTTAACTCATCTATATTTAATTTTTGTTTGGCAGAAATCAAAACGGTATCAGGTTGATTTGACCAATGGCTCATTTCTATTGAATCCCCTTCTTCGTCCTTGTATTGATCTATTTTATTGAGTACCAGTATAGTAGGTTTGTCTGAGGCTTGGATTTCGCCCAAAGTATTATTTACAATTTCTATGTGTTCTTCAAAACCGGGGTGCGACACATCTACAACGTGAAGCAGTATGTCAGCTTCCCTGATTTCATCAAGGGTGGATTTAAAGCATTCAACGAGTGTGTGTGGCAACTTTCGGATGAAGCCTACTGTATCAGTGAGTAGAAAGGGAATTTTACTGATGACAACTTTTCTCACAGTCGAGTCCACGGTGGCAAATAACTTGTTCTCCGCAAAAACATCTGACTTCGACAAAAGTTGCATTATGGTTGATTTGCCCACGTTAGTGTACCCAACCAAAGCTACCCTAACCATCTGGTTTCTGTTTTTTCTCTGTGTTACGCTTTGCTTATCAATTTTTTCAAGTTGTTTTTTTAGTCTGCTGATTTTGTCTCTGATGATTCTTCGATCGGTCTCGATTTCTTTTTCACCGGCTCCGCCCCTTGTCGATGTTCCACCTCTTTGTCTTTCCAGGTGAGTCCACATTCGGGTTAATCGGGGTAGCAAATATTGTGACCGAGCTAGTTCTACTTGTGTTCTTGCTTGAGCTGTTTTGGCCCTAAACAGAAAAATATCCAGTATCAGTAGGCTTCTGTCGTAAATTTTTATTTTTAGTTCGTTCTCCAGGTTTCGCACCTGAGAGGGTGATAGGTCATCGTCAAAAATTACTACTTCTATTTCTTCCTCTTGGATGAAGTCTTTTATCTCGTCAAGTTTTCCTTTACCGATAAAAGTCCTTTTGTCAGGTTGCTCCAAATTTTGATGAAACTTCCGTACGGTGTCAATTTTAATTGTCGAAGCAAGAAATTCCAGTTCATCAAGATATTCCAAGGTTTTTTCCTTGGATTGCAATTGATTGGATATTGCTACAAGGACCGCTTTCTCTCTCTTTTGTCTTAATTTCTCAACTTCAATCATTGACTTATCTACCTTTTAATTTCATCTCAGCTTCTACGTATTGAGCCAAAATAAACGCAAAGTTACGCAACAAATAATAACCAATAATAATTTCAATTGATAACTTTGAGTATGCATATTGCAATTCTCATTAATACTTCTTGGAACATCTACAACTTTCGGAGTGGACTCATTCATGCTCTCAAGAAAGATGGTAATCAGGTCACAGCAATTGCGCCAAGGGATGATTACTCTGAAAAACTGATCGGGTTGGGTTGTGATTACGTGGAAGTTTCTATGCAACAAAAAGGATCCAATCCAATTGAAGACTGGAAGCTGAAAGCAAGAATAACCAAAGTGCTTAGAAAAGTAAAGCCTGATATCTTGCTGCTGTATACAATTAAACCAAATATTTATGGTACACTTGCCGCAGCCCAACTAGGTATTCCTGTCATAAATAATATTTCAGGACTCGGAACCGTATTTATTCGCTCAGGTATTACATCAAGAATCGCTAAACTCCTCTACAAAAAGGCCCTCAAAAAATCTGAACTCGTGTTTTTTCAAAATGATGATGACCGAAGAGATTTTACACGAGCTAAGCTACTTGATATTGATAAAACGGAATTACTACCAGGTTCTGGAGTAGATTTAGAAAAATTTGCTCCGACACATCAGAAGGTGGAGGATAATTTTCGTTTTTTAATGGTGTCCAGAGTTATTTATGACAAAGGAATTGTTGAATTAATTGAAGCTATTAAGATTTTGAAAGGTCGAGGGCTGAATATAACCTGTGGTCTGGTGGGGTTTATTGAGGATGGGAATAATTTGGGAGTGCCAAGACAAACCGTAGATTCATGGGTCGAGGAAGGTCTTATTGAATATTATGGTGTGTTGGAAGACATCAGAGAACTTCTTTCCAGTTCCAATGCTGTAGTATTGCCATCATACCGTGAAGGTACGCCCAAATCACTACTTGAAGCGATTGCCATGGCTAAACCAATAATTACCACAGATGTTCCTGGATGTCGTGAAGTTGTTGAAGATCAAGTTAATGGATTTTTATGCAAGGTACGCAGCTCTTCTGATTTGGCTGATAAGATGGAAAGAATGATTAACTTGTCGGCTGATGAATTATCAAAAATGGGAATTCAGAGTCGAAAATTAGCTGAAACCAGGTTTGACGAGAAAATCGTTATTGACAGGTATAAAAAGGCGATTAAGAGGTTAGTTGAAAAATGAGTATTAAAATAGAAGAATCGAAGCTCAACGGAGTACTGAAAATCACTCCTAAAAAATTCAGTGATCAAAGGGGACATTTTATCGAATCTTTCAATGAACAAGCTCTCCGACCCTGGTTGGGCCAGTACCAATTTGTCCAGGATAACCATTCTTTTTCCCATAAGGGTGTACTTAGAGGGTTGCACTTTCAGAAATCGCCATACGCACAAGGAAAATTAGTACGTGTAGTAAAGGGTAAAGTAATTGATGTAGTAGTTGATATTGATCCGTCCTCACCAACTTTTGGTCAGCACGAAAAGTTTTTACTTGACAGCGATAGCTATGATATGATTTTTCTGCCTCCCACCATGGCACATGGCTTTCTGGCACTTGAAGAAACAATTTTTACATATAAGTGTACTAATTTTTACAACAAGGAAGCCGAAAGTGGAATTATTTGGAACGACCCAGACTTAGGTATTGAATGGGGCACGAGTAACCCTATAATTTCAGAAAAAGATACACTGTTACCCGGGTTTCGGGAATTGAGAGAACAGTTAAAAGTCTGATTTTAATTATAAACAGGAAAAAAGTGTTAATTTGCATCAAACAAGGTGTTTTTTATATGCTTTATGCTATGAGTCAAAGAGCAGTTTTTGTGATTGCTTCAAGTTTTCTCCTCTTTTCTTGCGGTGCCTACAAGCAAAATGTTATGTTCAGAACAGACGGGAGCTTCGACAAAGAAGGCTTAGATGCTGCGATATCTGGGGCCAAAATGAACTATCAGATACAACCCGATGATTATTTGCAAATCGAGGTCTATACCAATAAGGGCGAGCTTATAGTGGATCCCAATATGGAACTCCGAAAGGGGCTAGGTTCCCAACAGGGGAATAACCGGAAGGCATGGAATCCCAACTATCGCGTGCAAGCCGATGGCAACGTAAAGCTACCCATGATCGGTTTGGTAGAACTTCAGGGGTTGACCTTGTTACAAGCTGATAGTATGCTTGCCGAATTGTATGAAGAGTACTATGAAGAGGTTTTTGTCATTAGCAGTGTATCCAACCGAAGAGTTGTAGTGTTGGGCCCTAAGGGAGGGATGGTAATTCCTCTAACTAATGAAAACATGAACCTAATCGAGGTGTTGGCTCTGTATGGAGGCCTTGACAATAATTCCAAGGCACACAATATCAGACTAATTAGAGGGGATCTTCAGAATCCTGAAGTGAGAATTGTTGATTTATCGACCATAAAAGGGATGAAGGAGGCACAATTGGATATAAAAACAAATGATATTGTCTATATAGAGCCGGTACGTAAGGTAGTAACCGAGTCAGTTCGGGATATTACACCCTTAATAAGTATAGCAACGAGCTTAGTTACTTTAGTCATTGTGATTACAAGATAATATGTCAGAAACGAAGCTAGATTTTGATACTATCAATTCTCTGACTGATGTAGAGGGGCCTCCAACCGGACAACGGTTCGATTCTTTGCGTCTTCAACATGTGCTTCGGCAAAGCAGAATACTAATTCTTGCTCTCCTCTTTATTTCTCTTACAGCTGGTTATCTGTTTTTGCGCTACACGCCTAACGTCTATGAGTCGAGTGCAAGGCTTAAGATCAATTTCAAAAGTGAATCTAGTATTCTCGGGATACAAAGTAGTAGCAACTCACCTGCTCAGAAGATTAGCACACTGCAGGGAGAAATAGAAATTATCCGGTCATCCTTAATATTTCAAGAAGTAATCCGCAAGATGGATATGGGGGTGAGCTATTATGTGGAAGGACAAATTCTTTCGGAGGAAAAATATCGAATTGTACCATTCAAAGTGATTTATGATCAGAAACAGCCGAACCTTTTGTACGACACCAAAATTTATTTAACAATGAATGGAGGGAATAAATTTCAGGTGAATCTCGAGGATCAGACAACTGTGAATTCAACTTTTGGCAAGTGGATTGACCTGAACGGTTTTAAGTTTAAAGTAGTAAGAACGAAGTACTTTGATCAGAATGCCGTTGGCAAGAATTTCTATTTTCAGATTAATAGCCCCGGGTATTTGCAGAATTATATTAGCTCCAATTTATCGGTTCAAATTGAAAATACTGAAGCAAGTACGGTAAAAATTACTTTTAAAGATAAAAACCGGTACAAGGCCAGGGATGTGGTTGCTACAGTCGTAAACGTTTACCTCAACAAAACTCTTGAGAAGAAGCAGGAGTCGCATCGCAAGACCCTGGAATACATTAACAAGCAAATTGGAAAAACAAAATCTAAGCTAGATGAAGCCGATGAGCTCCTTAGAAATTTTATTCAGAATTCTTCCACTTTCGATGCGAAGAGCGAATTCCCAAGACTTCGTGAGCAAAAATCAAAGCTTGAAGAACAATTAAGGGAATATCAGAATAGTATGAATTTATTGGAAAAGCTTTACCAATCTGTTGAGAATGAAGATAGTCTAAGCACTTTTATTTCCAATGTCAGAAATTATAACAACCCCAAGGTGCTAAATCTAGTTACTGAACTGGATAAGCTATATTCTGAATTTGAGAGTCTTAAGCTTACCTCCAAACCCAATACCTTTGCTTATCAAAAGAAAGAAGTTGAACTCTTACACCTCAGAAATAACGTATTGCAGTTTATTGTGAATGAGCGTAATATTTTACTCGACAAAGTAATTCGCTTAAAAGAACAAATTTCCAGGGTCGAAAGTGAGACTTTCGGTATCCCATCAAGAGACTCTGAACAGCATAAACTTGAGCGTGATTATAATCTATATGAAAAATTTTATGTCCTTTTTTATACAAAACGGATTGAGTATGAAATTATGAAAGCTGGTACCGTTCAGGAATTTGATACTCTTACCGCACCTAGCGTTCCGAAAGCCGCCATTTACCCGATCCGGTTTCAAGTCTATGGTATAGCTCTTGCGGCATGGCTATTTTTGAGCATTGGTTGGATTGTTTTCAGGTATTTGGCACAGAATACGATCATTAATCAAGAAGACCTGGAGCGTAATTTGGCTGCTCCATTATTAGGAAGCGTTCCGAAGTACAGTACGTCCAAGATGGACTTTTCGCAGATAGTAGTTGGAGTAAACCCTAAATCTGTTATTAGTGAGGCTTTTAGGTCATTGAGAACGAACCTTGATTTTGTTCTGCCAAAAAAAGATACCAAGTATATATCTGTGACTTCTACGATTGGTGGTGAAGGAAAAACCTTTTTAACATTGAATCTTGGAGGTGTAATGGCGATGTCAGGACTTAAGGTTATTATTTTGGATTTCGATATGCGTAAACCAAAAATTCATTTAGGTTTTGGTGGAGAGAACACGGACGGGATCAGTAATATTCTAATAGAAAAGTCAGACTATAAATCGTGTATTCGTAAATCCAGCATTGATGGATTGGACTATATAACAGCAGGTCCCAATCCTCCAAACCCAGCAGAGCTTATGATGAGACCTTCATTTGATAAATTAATGAAAGATTTATCGAATGACTATGATATCGTATTTCTGGATACACCGCCTGTTGGTCTTGTAACTGACGGGGTCGTTTTATTGAAAAAAGTTGATGCAACGATTTATACGGTCAGGTCCAATTACACAAGAAAGGGTGTGGAAAAAAGTATTAATAAGTTGATCAACTTTCATAAAGTCGAAAACCTTTCCGTGATTCTCAACTCCGTTCCGCAATATGCTTCCAAACATTATGGATATGGTGGATATGGCTACGGATATGGCTACGGCTATTACCACGAAGAGGAATCCAGGCCTCGTAAAATTATTTCTAAAATTCTGGGAAGGAAGAAATAAACTATGTTTGCAAATTGGTTCAAACCTAAAATACAACCTTGTAGAGTCCGGGTTGATATGCACTCGCACCTCATACCTGAAATTGACGATGGGGTCGACTCCTACGAGGAGGCGATCGAAATGATCCGTCAGATGCTCGAACTGGGCTATTCCAAATTTGTTACAACCCCACACATTATGGGTGATTTTTACAAGAATTCGCCTGATACTATATTACCCAGGCTGGAAAAATTGCGATCAAAACTAGTTGAGAATGGGCTTGACGTAGAAATTGAGGCAGCGGCAGAATACTACCTTGATGAATGGTTTGTTAAAAAATTATCAAAGAATGAACCCATCATGACTATGGGAGATAATTTTGTCTTAGTTGAAACATCCTATATCAATCGACCACAGCAGCTAGAACAAGTCTTATTTGATCTTAAAACCTCAGGCTATAAACCAATTTTGGCCCACCCTGAACGCTATACCTATATGTACAATGACTTTGAAAATTATACTAAACTTTTTGATACGGGAGTATATTTTCAGCTCAATATTAATTCTCTATCAGGTTATTATTCTAAGGCTGCGAAAAAAATCAGCCAGGAACTAATTAAGAAGAGGATGGTGCATTTTATTGGTACAGATCTTCATGGTCCGCGACATATTGAGGCACTTAAAAATTCGATGAAGACAAAAGCATATCGTAGGCTGGGTGAACTGGAAATTCTAAATGACACCTTGTTCTCATGATTTTTATTACTGGTGTTACCGGCCTGATAGGGAGCTATATTGCCAGAAAATTATTGTCTGAAGGGGAATCCGTACTGGCTCTCAAACGGGAGGATTCGGACTTATCACTTATTGAAGATATTGCGCATAAAATTGACTGGATTACTGGTGATGTGCTGGATGTCAATAGCTTGAAGAAAGGGATTGATAAGGCAGGTGTCGTGATACATTGTGCTGCTATTGTGAGTTTTGATAAAAAAGATCTCGAAAGACTATTCAAAATAAATGTTGAGGGAACAGCGAATGTAGTCAATCTTTGCTTGAATAATAAAGAGAGGAAACTCATTCATATCAGCTCAGTGGCTGCCATCGGTAGAAGTAAACCAAGCGGAACGCTGGATGAAAATACCCCTTGGGAGTCATCCAAAGACAATACCTACTATGGTAGATCAAAGTACCTTTCTGAGCTGGAGGTATGGAGAGGCGTTGAAGAAGGGCTTAATGCTGTGATACTAAATCCATCGGTCGTTTTGGGGCCCGGGGATTGGAGCCGGTCCAGCACTGAAGTCTTTAGGCAGGTCTATAAGAACAGTAAGTTTTACAGCACGGGTTTTATGAACTATGTGGATGTAAGGGATGTTGCCGATATTACCTATGAATTACTGAAAAAAGATATTACCGGGGAGCGCTTGATTATTAATGCAGACAGAATACCTGTGTATGATTTTTATAAAGAAGTGGCATCAAGGTTTGGTGTGAGACGCCCAAAGATTAAAATAACCTACCGAATGGCAAAAATTGGGGTGTGGCTACTTTGGCTCCGGTGGGTTTTTACAGGAAAACGCCCTTTTATCAATAATGAGATTATCAAAACACTGAGAAAATCACATTTTTTTGATAATGCAAAGGTTGTGTCTACTCTGAGCTATAGCTTCCGGCCTTTACACGAGACTTTAGACTGGAGTGTGTCAGAATTGCAGAAAAAGAATAACCTGAGCTAATGTGGAAAGATTACTCTAATTTTAGACCGAAACTTGTAGGAAAATAGCCGTATTTAGAATAAATTAATATACAACTACTCAATGTAGTATAGCCATCTTGGAAAGATATTTTGAAAATACGGGAGAGGAAAAGGAGTCTATCAGAAGATTCGAGGAAATGCTTCGTAAAAAGGAGATTTACTTTTTTGACCTCAGCACCTATGAAGCGATAGTTACTCACTATTTTGAAGCGGGAAAGCCTGAGAAAGCACTGAAAGCGTGCAATATTGGCATAGAACAATACCCATATTCTTCTGAATTGTTGCTAAACAAAGCTCAACTTCTTATGGAAATAGGAAGAGGGGAACAAGCATTGGAAGTGATCGAAAAAGCTGAAAGTATACAGCCAAATGACTATGAAGTTCTTTCAGTGAAAGGGGCAATATACTCCAGATTGGAAAGGTTTGAAGATGCCATCGCGTGTATTGAGGTGGCCTTGCCTATGGCTGAAAATAAAGATGACTCTCTTTATCAACTTGGGTTGGTTTATCAGGCCTGGGGCAAATATGAAAAGGCCATACAAGTGCTAAAAGAAGCACTAAAGCTCAATGTAAACAACGAAAATGCATTGTACGAGCTGGCGTTCTGCCTGGATATGACCGGAAAACTTGAAGAGAGTGTAGACTTCTACCAAAAATTTATAGACGTAGACCCATACTCCGCCTATGCATGGTATAATATGGGAATTGTGTACGATAAGCTCGATATGACTGAAAAAGCATTGGAAGCTTATGACTACGCACTGCTTATCGATGAAAATTTCTCCTCAGCGTATTTTAATAAAGGAAATACATTGATGAGTGAGAAGAAGTATTCAGAAGCAATAGAGGCTTTTAAAGAAACAGAAAGGATTGATGGTCCTGACTGCGAGGTTTACTTTAATATTGGACTCTGTCTCGAAAAGCTATACTCATATGACAAAGCAATTTTTTACTACAAAAAAGTTGTTTTGATAGACTCGCTATATGACGAAGCCTGGTTTGGAATTGCGGAATGCTTAAATGCTCAGGAGAAATGGCTTGAGGCGATACACTTCTATAAGAAAGCACTCAACCTGGATGAAACTAATCCAGACTATTTACTGGGCTTAGCGAAAGCAGAGTACTCAACAGGTAATTTGATGTCTTGCCTGGAGGCCTTTGAAAAAGCAAGTATTATAGATCCTGAAAATGAAGAAATTTGGCTGGAATGGTCTTATGTTTTTTATGAACAAGGAGAATACGATTCTGCAATTGACCTGTTAAATGTTGGTTTGGATGAGCTTCCTGACAATCCGGCCATGCTATACCGACTTACTGCATACCTGATCTCCTCAGGTAAATACAAGGAAGCCTTTCTTTATTTAGAAAATGCGTTAATTTTGGACTTTGAAAGCCATAAGTTGCTATTTGATTTCTTTCCTGATATCGAAAAGCAAAAGGCATTGTATAAAATCATCGAACAATTCCGAAAGTAAATGTACGATAACTATTCACTGAATCAGATTCCAAAGAGAGAACAGAAGCCCAGGGAGTCAGGCTACACTATGGTCATGGACAAGGGAATGAGTCTACGAGAGGTTGAGGACTTCCTCGAAGTATCTGGAGAGTATGTTGATATTGTAAAGCTTGGATGGGCAACATCCTTTGTAACTCCTAATCTTCGGGAGAAGCTCAAAATATATGCTGATGCAGGTATTCCCACCTATTTTGGTGGAACACTGTTTGAAGCTTTTCTCATCAGAGACCAATTTGAAGATTACCTGAGAGTTCTTGAAGATTATGACATGAAGTTCGCGGAAGTTTCTGATGGGTCGATATCTCTGGAACATGGAGAAAAATGTGAATATATTTCCAAATTATCACAGCATGTTACGGTTCTTTCAGAAGTAGGCTCAAAAGATGCGGATAAAATCATTCCTCCTTATAAATGGATTGAACTGATGCAGGCAGAGTTGGATGCCGGTTCTTGGAAGGTTATCGGAGAAGCTCGTGAAGGTGGTAATGTAGGACTGTTCCGATCTGGAGGTGAGGTAAGGTCTGGTCTGGTTCAGGAAATTCTTACGAAAATACCGTTCGAAAAAATTATTTGGGAAGCACCCCAAAAAGATCAGCAAGTTTGGTTCATCAAGCTTTGTGGTACCAATGTCAACCTTGGCAATATTGCACCCAAGGAATTGATTCCTTTGGAAACGATTCGCATCGGGCTGAGAAGTGATACCTTCGATTTCTTTTTAGATAAATAAGTAGGTAATGAACGCCATTTTGTTGTTTCTCAAAGGGGTAGCGATGGGAGCTGCCAATGTCATACCTGGTGTTTCCGGGGGAACAATTGCCCTTGTAACTGGAATATACGAGGAGTTTATTAACTCTCTCAAATCCTTTGATTTCAAGGCAATCAAGCTATTCTTTTCCGGCAAGTTTGGCAAATTCGCTGAACACGTAAATCTAAGGTTTCTCGTTATCCTGTTTGTTGGTATTGGAGTCAGTATTGTCAGTCTTGCCAGGTTACTCGACTTTTTGCGTGAGAAGAATGAATTTCTGCTGTTGTCCTTCTTTTTTGGGCTGATTTTAGCCACTATTTACTATGTCGGCAAGTATATTAAAAAATGGAGTGCTTCCAGTATTGCTGCTCTCATCATTGGGGTAGCTATTGCTGCCGGATTAGCATTTCTGAAACCAGCCAATGAAAATGCAGCATCATGGTATCTGTTTGTGTGTGGTATAGTAGCAATTGCGAGTATGATACTGCCTGGTTTATCAGGCTCGTACGTATTAATTATTATGGGAAATTATCAGTTAATCATGATGAAGGCAGCCGGAAACCCTGTTGAACATTGGAAAATATTATTACCCGTTGCTTTAGGTGCTGTTATCGGTTTTCTTGTACTATCTCATGGTATTGCATATGTATTGAAGAAATTTCATGATCAAACGATGGGGCTTTTAACGGGTTTTATTGTTGGTTCACTGTTGGTGATTTGGCCTTGGAAGGTTTCAGATCCTGCAACACAGATTGTTGGGCGTGATGGAGAACTTAAGGATGTTTCTTATTTATGGCACGGACCTGACTTTAGTAACAACGATACCTATTATGCTCTGGCTTTGATTTTAGCTGGTGTCCTTCTCGTATGGGGTATCGAAAAGATTGGCAGCCGGTACACTACAAAGGAAGCTGCTGAATGAAAAGATACGGACTCATCGGATTTCCGTTATCACATTCTTTTTCCAAAAAGTATTTCACGGAGAAGTTTGAGAAAGAGGGTATTCACGGATGTGTTTATGAAAACTATGAGCTCTCCAAGATCGATCACTTCCCTAAATTAATCGAGTCCAATCCGGACCTATTGGGATTAAATGTGACCATTCCTCATAAGCAGTCAATTATGCCATATTTGGATAGATTGGATCCTGCTGCAGAAAAAATTGGTGCTGTCAATGTGATTAAGTTCGAAAAGGATGGAACACTTACCGGACATAATTCCGATTACGTAGGATTTAAGAACTCACTGCTCAAATTATTGCCTAAGGAGGTGAAGGGATTAAAAGCCTTGGTATTTGGTACAGGTGGTGCCAGTAAAGCAGTTGTCGTGGCATTGGAGGATATAGGCATTGAATACACTAAAGTTTCAAGAACTAAAACTGACGGTGTGATTACCTATGATGAAATTACTCCGGAATTTGTCCTTTCCAATCAGGTTCTCATCAATACCTCTCCGTTGGGAATGTCTCCCAACACAGATACTTGTCCGGATATACCATATGAGGCTTTGACCAATGAACATTATCTTTATGATTTGGTATACAATCCATTAGAAACCCTTTTCATGAAAAAAGGTAAGGATGCCGGGGCTAAGGTTTCTAATGGCTTGGAGATGCTACATTTGCAAGCTGAAAGAGCTTGGGAAATCTGGAACTCTTAGTTAGCCCTAATTCTTCTTTTCTAAGCGACTAATGATTTTTGCAGACTGTAATTCACGCAAAGCATCCGAGGCTATCCATTTTGAGCTGCTATGATTCTGATTTTGGATTTCCAGGGCACATTGGATGGCAAGTTTATTTAATTTCAGGCTTCTTTTACCAATCCCTCTTAAGGCCCAATTCACTGCCTTTTTAACAAAATTCCTGTCATCAAAAGCATAAGTCTGAATTAATGTAAAGAAAGGATGAAAGGCATCATCCGGGGCCTTCTTGGCATGAATGGCAAGTGCAGCCATTTGTGAGAAACCTGCCCTCCTTTCGAACTCAGGTTCCCGTGTTACCCACTCCTCCGCTAATGCAAATGCATTAGGTAACTTACAAAAGATATTGATACAGGCCTGATCTACTAAATCCCATGAATAACTAGATGTTATTATACTTTCAATTCTGATGTCGTCAACTTGCTTCGGATCATCTAAGAATAAGGATAGGAGCTTAGCTTCATGAATGTTGGTTTGCCATAGTTCAATTGCCAGCTTGTGATCAGGTTTGTGTTTTTTAGCGATTTTTTTGAGGTCTGGAGTTCTGATGCCATAGGCCTCAGTAGTTTCAATCTTATAATAATCTAGTTTTTTGGTGTATTCCGGGTTTTTTAAAGCACCCAATTCCTCCAGAACTTCTTTGACTTTCATATTGTTGAATTTCAGGAAAAGAGAACTAACAATCCACTGATAAATCGACTATATTCACTTTTATGAATTTTAAGCTACAGGCTCCATATCAACCGACCGGTGATCAACCAAAAGCCATTGAAGAGTTGGCAAATCAAGTGGAACAAGGTGAAAAATTTCAGAATCTATTGGGTGTCACGGGTTCAGGCAAGACATTTACTATTGCCAATTTGATCGAAAAGGTGAATAGACCAACTCTGATTTTGAGTCACAATAAGACCTTGGCAGCCCAGTTATACGGTGAGTTTAAGCAGTTTTTTCCGGAAAATGCAGTTGAGTATTTTATATCGTACTACGATTATTATCAACCTGAAGCATTTTTACCTGCCACAGGGTTGTATATAGAGAAAGACCTTTCGGTTAATGAGGAGATCGAAAAATTAAGACTGGCTGCTACATCATCACTAATGAGTGGTCGTAGGGATATCATAGTAGTAGCTTCAGTTTCTTGCATATACGGTATTGGTAATCCAGTTGAGTTTAAGAAGAATGTAGTCAATGTAAAAGTGGGTGATTCAGTCCCCAGAAATCAGTTTTTGTATTTGCTGATAGAGATTCTGTACGCACGAACGGAAGCAGAGTTTAAACGGGGAACTTTCCGGGTCAAAGGAGATACAGTCGATATTTTTCCGGCATATGCTGACTTTGCCTTTAGAATAATGTTCTGGGGAGATGATGTAGAAACGATTCAAAGGATCGATCCCACAACCGGAAAGAAGTTAGGAGAGGAGGAATTCATAACTGTATATCCGGCTAATTTATTTGTAACAGGAAAGGATCAACTCCAGGTCTGTATTAAAGAAATACAGGATGATCTTGTCAAGCAGATGGCGGCCTTTGAGAAAGAAGGAAAGTTTGCAGAAGCCAAAAGGCTCCAGGAAAGGACAGAGTTTGATATTGAGATGATGCGGGAACTAGGTTATTGTTCAGGCATTGAAAACTACTCCCGATATTTCGACAGGAGAAGTGCGGGACAGAGACCCTTCTGTTTAATAGACTACTTTCCGGATGATTTTCTGATGGTGGTTGATGAGAGTCACGTCACAATACCTCAAATAAGGGCTATGTGGGGTGGTGACAGGTCAAGAAAGGTTAACCTTGTTGACTACGGATTCAGACTTCCTGCAGCCCTTGATAATCGACCCCTTACATTTCAGGAGTTTGAGGGAATGATTAATCAAATGATCTTTGTGAGCGCTACACCAGGAGAATTTGAATTGATGCAGACAGATGGTGTCGTTGTTGAGCAAATAATCAGGCCAACAGGTCTCCTGGACCCTGAAATTGAAGTAAGGCCAACCGTCAATCAAATAGATGACCTGCTAGAAGAAATAGACAAGAGGATTCAAAGCGATGAAAGGGTACTGATCACAACGCTGACTAAGCGGATGGCCGAAGAGCTGAGCCGCTACCTTGATGACCTGAATATTAAATCTAAATACATTCATTCCGAAGTAAATGTTCTTGACAGAGTAGAAATTCTCCGTGAGCTCAGATTAGGCGTTTTTGATGTACTTGTAGGAGTAAATTTACTACGGGAAGGTCTCGATTTACCAGAGGTATCTTTGGTGGTAATCTTTGATGCCGACAAGGAAGGCTTTTTGAGAAATGAAAGATCGATGATTCAAACCATAGGCCGGGCGGCAAGAAATGAAAAGGGGAAGGTCATCATGTATGCAGACAAAATGACGGGGTCAATGCAAAAAGCCATTGACGAAACGAACCGAAGAAGAGCAATACAAATAGCTTACAACGAAAAACACAATATCACACCGACCAGTGTAATAAAGAGTAAAGAAGCAATTCTTGGACAGACCAAAGTTGCGGATTCCAGAAAGGCTCCAAAGGAGTATGTGTTACCGGATGAAAAACCAAGTTTAGCAGCAGATCCTGTAGTTGGTTATATGAATGCTGAGGAGCTTACTAAGCTTGCAGAGAAGACGAAGAAAGAAATGGAAAAGGCTGCAAAGGACCTTGATTTTATGAAGGCGGCACAGTTACGGGACGAATATTTTGATCTGGTAAAGCTGCTCAATGAAAAATCATAAGGGTGTAATATTTGTTGTCTTTTGACAATAAATAGAAATAATAGGATTATATTAAGACCAGAGCGAAAATTTAACCTTTATTTAAATCCTATGAAATTACTTAAACTATCTGTACTGGCACTTATTATGTTGGCCACTACATCGACTGAATTATTTGCTCAAGCGAGTGAAGGAAATGTACTGATTAACGCGTATTCAGGAGGCCTTGTCAGAAAATCAACGAACAATACTACTGAAGCTACAACAGTGGATTTTCTTTTGGGACTGGAAACCAATTTTTTTATTGAAGACCAATTCTCCTTTACAATAGGGTATGATCACTATTTTATTAACGGTGGCGGGAATACTCCTTCCATTGGTATTGGTTCCCGAATTTATCCTACGGAGTACTTCTTCTTAAGGTATAAAACAAATTTAAATACCAGCTTTAATGGAGTGAATGATTTTATGCTGGGAGGAGGATATGATTTTTACATGAATGATTCCTTTTTTACAGAAGTCAATTTAGATTACCACTTAATAAACAGAGGATTTGGAGTAAGATTCGGAATCGGACTTCTACTCTAATTCTGAGAAAGTATTCATAATAAAAAAAGGGGACCTAGGTCCCCTTTTTTTGTAAATAACTTGATTAAACCGTCTCCGGTTCCGGTTGTTTTTTCTCTTCAAATAGTTGCTTGCCATCCTTACCTGCATTGGTAGTGTCCAATACGATAGGGGTAGCGATGAATATAGAAGAGTAGGTACCCACCAATACACCAATGAATAGTGCGAATGAGAAACCTCTTAAAGCCTCTCCACCGAATATCAGTAGTACAGCAACTACTAACATGGTAGTTAGTGAGGTCATTAAGGTACGGCTCATTGTACTGTTGATAGAGTTATTAAGTGTTTGCGCGAGCCCGGTTTTAGGGTTCAGTCGCAGAAATTCCCTGACTCTATCAAAAACAACCACCGTATCGTTAATTGAGTAACCAATGATTGTAAGTACAGCGGCTACGAATACCTCATCAAGCTCATAAGTAATACCCATGACACCTACAATGGCGAACATAGCAAGTACGAACATTACATCATGGAAGAGTGCGAAGATTGCACCAACACTAAACTGCCACTTGTTGAATCGTATGAGTATATAAAAGAAGATCGCTATCAAGGCATAAATCATAGACCATAAGGCCGTAATCCTAATCTCATATGCCATGGTAGGCGCTGTTGATGAGCTTTGCTCTATAATAGGGTTAGCATCATCATATGTTTTCTTTAAGGCTGTATTCAGCTTTTTAGTAATGATAGCATCTATTTCTTCGGTGCTCATATCAGCATCGGCCATATAACTAGTAGTTAATCTGACCCGGTCATTACCATCAAAAGTTTTTACGATCATACTCGCACCTTCAAACTCATCGATCAGGTTTGACTTAACTTCTGAAGCGGCCACATCCTTGTTGAATTTAATTACATAAGAGCGACCTCCAGTAAACTCAACTCCCAGGTTGAGTCCAGATGTGGAGATGATAGAAATTCCTGCTATGATAACGGCCAAAGAGAAAAGGTATGCTTTCTTTCTATGCTTGATGATTCCAAAATTAGCGTTCTGGAAAAGCTTCTTAGAAATTACCGTAGTAAATGAAATTTTTGGTTTGTCCCTGTTCTTTATCATTGCCTCGACAAAGAGCCTGGTGATATATACAGACGAAAAGAATGAACAACAAATACCAATAATCAACGTGATTCCGAAACCTTTTACAAGGCCCGTACCAGCAGATGCAAGTAATACGGCTGTTATAAGAGTTGTAACGTTGGAATCGACAATCGTCCAGAATGCTTTCTGGTAACCGATGGCAACAGCATTGTTCATTTGTTTTCCTAGTCGCAGTTCTTCCCGGATTCTTTCAAAAATCAGTACGTTGGCGTCAATTGCCATACCAATTGTTAGTACAATACCCGCAATACCTGGGAGTGTTAAGGTAGCTCCAAGATCAGGAACTGAAAGTACTCCAAGAATGAACAGGATATTGAAGAAAAGAGCTAGGTTGGCAACCAGACCACCCTTGTTATAATAAGCGATCATAAACACGATCACTAGTCCAAGTCCACAAAGTAAGCTCATCAGACCTCTGTCAATAGCCTCTTTACCAAGAGTTGGTCCTACGAATACCATTTGCTCTATCTCCGTTGGAGCAGGTAACTCACCAGCTCTTAAGATATTAGCCAGGTCTTTTGCCTCTTTGGTACTGAAATTACCGGTGATTTGTGAGCGTCCTCCGGTGATTTCATTTTGTACTACGGGTGCAGAATAAACCTTGTCATCCAGAATGACTGCAATTCTCTGTTTTTGATTCTCGCGAGTTATTTCAGCCCAATCAGCAGCACCTTTTGGCTTCATAGCCATATCTACGGCAGCATTTCCTCGCTCATCGTAACCCTGACTGGCATCTTTTATAGCATCTCCTGTCAAGGCCGGTGGGTAACCAGGTCCCCTCTTTACAAAATAGAATCTGTTCTGAGTATTCTTATCAACTTTGCCATCTGAGTTTCTTCCTCTGTCCCAAAGGATAGTCATGTTTTTCGGCATCAGTTTTTTTACCGCAGTTCTTTGAAAGAAAGCAATCAGCGAATCTTTGTTGTAGGCATAGAAGTTTCCATCTTGTTGACTTTGATAGAAATAAGGGTTGATCGTTCTGCGTTCCTGATTGGCCACGTTTTCTTCTTTGTCTTTCTCATCCTCTTGGTCATCAACAAAAAGTTGATCTGAGGAGGTACTGGTATCTTCGTCTACAGACGCGGTGGTGTCTTCTGGGTTTTCAAGGTCAACCAGGTTGGTCTGGTCTTCCGGATCACCGAATAGCTCTTGCTCTTCAACACCCGTTGAGTCCTCTTCTACTTTTGAATCTGTGCTTGAACTTTTTCTTTCTTCTTTCATATAGTTGGTCAGGTCCCTAAGGAATCGGTCATATTCCGAATCATATCCTCGTTCCCAAACCTCGCAAAACTGAAGTTGTGCAACCGATTGTATCTTCCTTTTGATACTTTCTTCTTCATCAGCTCCAGGTACTTCTACTTCTATTCTGCCGGCACTGTAGTTTGCTGTGATGATAGGTTGGGTGGTTCCAAATTCATCAACCCTGTTTCTTAGGATTTCAACAGCCCTGTCTAGTCCGCTTTCCAGTTCCGTGTCAATATAATCTATGATGTCTTCAAACTTGGTTTGTGCATCGAATTCATTACTTGCATCAGGCCCAAGGAAATATTTCAATAAATCTTCTTTTTCGTTTCCAAGGTCTGTCCAGGTTTCACTAAACACGGTACTGAACGTACGGTTGTCAGTTCTTTTTCTCTTTCGGGTTTCCTGTAAAGCCTTTTTGAACTCTGGCTTGGAACTTCCCGGAGCCAGTTTTTCTATCATATCTACAGCTGAAACAACAAGCGTCACATGAACACCACCTTGCAAATCAAGTCCAAGGTTCAGGGAATATTCGTTGATTTCATTGTAATTGAATCCAAGGTGAGTCGCAGTAGAGTCAAACTCGGCTTGCTTAACTCTTCTTAGTCTTTTTCTAAGTGCTGCTTGCTGAATTGAAGTTTCATAGAGTTTTGGATTCTTACTAATGGAGTCTTTGGCACCTTGCTCAACGTATTCGTTGATTTCGGTTTCAAGCCCCATTTTTTTCCAGGAAAACGATAGATAAAACAGGCATATGCCTGTAATAAGTACGGTTAGGAATAAAATTGCTCCTTTATTTCTCATTTTTATAATTGTTAAATAGTGTGTTTCGAAAATTAAATAATTGATTGGTCACAATACATCTACATCATGATGAGAGGCATTATTCCAGAAAATCGAAATGTATTCTATGGGGCGTTAACCCTGATTGTTGAAGAAAATAGATTGGAATAGTAGGAATTGAGGAGTTGAAAACCGGAATATTCGAAGTACTCTTCTTCGAGTATTACGAAAAGGTTGATTTCCTCAATAACATAAGAGTCCTTTTGCACATCTACAGAAGTAGTGATAACGGCAGGTTGCTTAACAGCTTTTACAATTTGTTGGCCGTCAGTCTCATCAGAATTATCTGTTGATGTAGCATCCTTTGACTTGTGTATATCACTACACTTTTCAAATGCATTAATAGCATTAGCTGGTGCTGAATTGAAAATGATCAGCAGCAGAAAAATAACACTAAATACTCTGTATGTTCTTTGTTTCTTATCCAAAGCGGATGCAATAATAACTAATTTGAGCAGGAATGTATATACTTATCCGTTGATTTCTATGAATTTATCTACATCATAAGTTTTTCCGAGTAGTATAATGACATCACTTTCGAGAAGGACGGTATCACCTTTAGGTACACCTACAACGTGCTCCACGAATACTTTTTCCCCATCGCGAATCTCCGGAAACTTTCGTTTAATCGTAATTAGGTTCAGGTCATACTTTTCGCGAAGTTGAATTTCATTAATGCTTTTGTTAACGATTTTTCGGGGAGTATTGATCTCTATAATCTCGAAATCGTCAGGAAGCAGAAGGAAGCCTTTTACGTTGGAGTGTAGTACAATTTCGGCTACCGTTTTTCCAACTTCATCATCGGGAAGAAATATTTCTTTGATACCTACTTTTTCAAGGATCATTTTTTGATGGTTGTTTGCAGCTCTTGCAACAATTCTTTTGACATTCAGCTCTTTGAGAAGAACTGTGGTCAACACCTGTGCTTCAAAGTTGTGTCCCATTGCTACCACCACACTGTCGTATTCGTGTATATTTTGGGCCTTCAAGGCCCTGATATCGGTTGAATCAAGGGCAACCGCGTGTGCTACTTCATCTTTGATATTTTCGACCTTTTCAGCATCAGCATCAATGGCGAGGACTTCAGCACCTCTTTCCGACAGGGTTGCCGCGATGGCTTTACCCAGGTACCCCAGTCCAATAACTGCAAACTTATCTTTCATGCTTTTATTACAACTTCAATCAGCGGAGCAATATAGACTTATTCGATTGTTTTTAAAAATTCAACAAGCTGCGATGTAGCCTTTGCTCGGTGACTTATTTTATTTTTTTCTTCGATAGACATTTCTGCAAACGAGACATCAAATCCATCGGGTTGAAATATTGGGTCATAACCGAATCCCTTGTCACCTTTTCTTTCTTTCAGTATTTTTCCCTTTACTTCTCCACTGAATTGATGACGTTCACCATTAATGATTACAGTAATAATGGTTTTAAAAGTGGCGGTTCTGTTATCAATACCCCTTAGTTCTTCCAGCAGGAGGTTGATATTATCTTCAGGTGTACATCCCGGCCCCGCGTAGCGGGCGGAGTACACACCCGGAGCGCCATCCAATGCATCAACCTCTAACCCGGAGTCATCCGCGAAACAATCAGTTTGGTAGTGCTCTGCTACATATTGGGCTTTTTCCATGGAGTTGCCTTCCAGGGTTGTTTGGTTCTCCGGAAGTTCTTCATGGCATCCTACTTCTTCAAGTCCTTGTACAGAGTAGGATTCGCCAAGGATTTTACTGATTTCCTCCAGTTTATTTTTGTTATTAGTAGCAAAACAAATCTTCATTTTCTCCTGGTAATTTTTTGGTACACTAATTGTCAGATACTTCACGAACTTTCTAAAAAAAATTGAAATGAAAAATATATACCTAACATTTTTACTATCAGCTGGGGCTATTTTTTGCAAAGCCCAAACTTCCAATCTGGTGATATTTTCTCAGAATGGTGAATTATTTAATATAGCACTAAACGGGGTTGTTCAGAATTCAGAACCTAAATCTAACATCAAAGTCACTGACTTAAACGCAGAGTATATGTCTGCCAGAGTGGCTTTTAGCAATCCGGAGCTGGGCGAGATTACTAAGAATCTGATGCTGGAAAAAGGAAATGAAGTGACATACATTATCAAAAAGAACAAAAAGGGAGAGTATGTGTTGAGAGGATATAGTTCTAATCCGGTTGCTTCAGCAACTGAAACTAGTGGACAAGATGTGGTGGTTTATCACAGCACACCACTACCAGAAAAGGCAGAAACAACATCCACCACTACCACTACAGTAACAACTACAACGGAAACAAATGAAACCAATGTAGCAAATGATGCCAGTTCAAATATATCTATGAAGGCCTCTGGAGATGGTGAAAATGTCAATGTGAATATGAATGCTTCGGAGTCAGGAAAAATGAACTTCTCGGCATCAGACGGTGAGAATAGCGTAAATGTCAATATTGATATGAGTGGTATGGCGGGGAACATGGATGTTGAGGAGACTTCAACTTCTACCACAACCACTACTACAACTACGAATACTACGGTTGAAGAAACAGCTGTATCTACTTCAGAACCTGTTGTCAATCACAACACCGGATGCCTTAGTCCCATGACTACTTCTGAGTATGGCAGAGGGATTCAATCGATTAAGGCTAGGTCTTTTGATGACGAGAAGATGATTGTTGCCAAGCAGGTTATCAGAAATAATTGTTTGAGTACGGAACAGGTACGAGGTATAATGAAAACCTTTGACTTTGATAAAGACAAACTGAGTATTGCGAAGTATGCATATGATTATACCAGTGATCAAAAGAATTATTACACATTGAACGATGAGTTTACATTTGATGATGAGGTGAAAAGTCTGAACGCATTTTTAAAAACAAAAGGTCGATAAACGATAATTAAAAGAGTAATATGCTCTGGTCCTATCTTGCTGGATCAGAGCTTTTTTTGTATTTAATTCTTAATTGCAAATAGCTTTGTTGTTTTTGTGAATAGTATTACCTTTGCAGTCCGAAAATTTTAGATGGACGGGTTCCATCGACTAAACTTAAAAGTTAAAAAATGGCTACTAAAATTAGATTAGCAAGAAGAGGGAGAAAAGCATTGGCAATATATGATGTTGTCGTTGCTGATACGCGGGCGCCACGAGATGGCAAGTACATTGAAAAAATCGGACAGTTTAATCCGAACACTCAGCCTTCTACATTGGAGTTGGATGAGGAAAAAGCATTTGAATGGGTAATGAAAGGAGCAGATCCTACTGATAAAGCTAGAAGCTTACTTTCAGGCCGTGGAATTATGCTAAGAAGACATCTACAGTTAGGTGTAATTAAGAAAGCAATCACTCAAGAGGAAGCGGATAAGAAATTTGAAGCATGGAAGAAGGACAAGGAAAAGAATCTTGAGAAGAAAGCTGCAGATGCAGAGAAAAAGAAAGCTGCTGAATTAAAAGCTAAGAAAGAAGCTGAAGCTGCCAAAGCTAAGGAGAAGGAAGAAGCTGCTGCTAAGGCTGCTGCTGAAGCTGCTGCCGCTGCTGAGGCCGAAGCCAAAGCTGCTGAGGCTGCAGAAGAAGCTCCTGCGGAAGAAGCGGTTGCTGAAACTGCTACAGAGGAAGCTCCTGCTGCTGAAGCAAAAGAAGAGGCCCCTGCTGCTGAGGAAGCTGCTCCAGAAGCAAAGGAAGAGCCTAAAGCTGAAGCTGCTCCAGAAGAAAAAACAGAGGAGCCTAAGGCCGAAGCCCCTGCTGCTGAAGCTAAAGAAGAGCCAAAAGCCGAAAAGGAAGAGGCTTCATCTGAAAAGGAATAATAACTATCCGATTGGATGGATAAAGGGAAGTGCTTTGAGCTGGGATATATAGAAAAGTCCCATGGATTAGCCGGAGACGTGCAGATTTATCTGGATGTAGATTATCCCGAAGATTATTTAGAATTGGAATCAGTTTTTGTTGAGATCAACAATAAGCTGGTTCCTTTTTTTATTAGTACACTACAGCAACAGAAAGCGAAGCATTTTGTGATAAGCCTGGAAGATGTCAACAGCATCGATGAAGCGAATAACCTCAAAGGTTCCAAATTATGGCTACCTCTGGATTTACTGCCTGAACTGGGCAATTCACAGTTCTATTATCACGAGATTGTGGGATATAAAGTCATAGACAAGAACCTGGGAGATTTGGGCACGGTAGTTTCGGTATATGAAGGGAGTGGACAGGATTTACTAGCGATAGACTATAATGGTGCAGAAGTTCTGGTGCCGATAAACGATCAATTCATTTATAACCTCAATAAGGATGAAGGAATTCTAGAACTTGAACTACCTGAAGGTCTGGTCGAAATATATAAAGAGAAGGAAGAATGATTCCATGCCCTGACTTTTACGCCAGAGAATTTTAATTTCGGTTAGCGTAATTCCAAATTCCAATGAGAATAGATATAATCACCTGCTTGCCTGGACTCCTTGAGGGTCCGTTCAGTCACTCGATATTGCGAAGAGCAATTGATGCTGGTTTAGTTGAAGTTGTTATAAACGATCTTCGACAATACTCTAATGACAAAAGGCAAAGAATTGATGACTACTCCTTTGGAGGCGGTGCCGGAATGGTTATGAAAATAGAGCCTATTGCTGGGTGTATTAAAAAACTACAGGCTGAACGCGAATATGAGGCTATTATATATATGACCCCTGACGGAGAACGACTGGAACAGTCAGTCTGCAACAAGTTTTCTTTACTAAAGAACATAATGATACTTTGCGGTCATTATAAAGGCGTAGACCAGCGTGTGCGAGATCATTATATAACCCATGAAATCAGTATCGGTGATTATGTACTATCTGGAGGAGAAATAGCCGCAGCAGTTCTTTCGGATGCAATTATTCGATTAATTCCAGGGGTTATGTCCGATGAAACATCTGCGTTATCAGACTCTTTTCAGGATAACTTGCTTGCTCCTCCTGTTTATACGAGGCCAGCTGATTTCGAAGGAATGAAAGTTCCGGAAATCCTGCTTTCAGGTGATGCCGGGGCCATTGAAAAATGGAGATATGAGCAAGCACTCAAGAGAACCGAAGAAAGAAGACCAGACCTTGCGAGAAAATTAAAGGAAGGTTTGTAGAAATATTTAGCTCCGTCTGCGTTTTTAATTAAAAATTAATCCTATATTTGCAGTCCGTTTTTTAAGGATGGAATCATGAGTAACGAATTGATCAAACTTGTAGAGCAAGAAGACAGCGCACGTAGAGCTAATCTCCCAGAATTTAACTCAGGTGATACAGTTAATGTACACGTGAAGATTAAAGAGGGAAACAAAGAAAGGATTCAGCAGTTTCAGGGCGTAGTTATACAGAGAAAAAATCAAAGCACCAACGGTGAAACATTCACAGTAAGAAAAGTTTCTGGTGGCGTAGGTGTCGAAAGAATATTCCCGTTTTTATCACCTAGCATTGAGAAGATCGAGGTAATCAGAAAAGGAAAGGTAAGAAGATCTAGACTATTCTACCTGAGATCTGCTGTAGGTAAAAAAGCGAAAATTAAAGAGAAGCAGATGTAGTCTCTGGCCAAAAGTATTACAAAGCTGATTTCGATTTGGTCGGGATCAGCTTTTTTTATGGGTAAAAAAATATGACACTCCAATTCCAGAAATATCAGGGTACAGGTAATGACTTTATTATGGTTGATAATCGTAGTAAGGTGTTTACCGAACACAACAACCATGAACTGATTGCTCACTTATGCGATCGCAGGTTCGGAATAGGAGCTGATGGGTTCATTTTACTGGAAGAGCAGGAAGGCTATGATTTTAGGATGATCTATTATAATGCAGATGGCCGCGAGGGCTCCATGTGCGGTAATGGAGGTCGAAGCATAGTACGATTCGCCTCAGACCTTGGTATCATATCCGGACAATGTAAGTTCATTGCTGTGGACGGGGAGCATGAAGCCACCGTTGATAATGAAAACATCAGCCTCAAAATGAATGATGTCAGCAAGGTAGAGATTGGGCAGGATTATTTTTTCCTTGATACTGGTTCCCCTCATTTTGTCAGGTATGTAGACAATCTGGCAGAGTTTGATGTGGTTGTTGAAGGTCGTAAAATACGCTACAATGATCGCTTTAAATCTGCAGGCACCAACGTCAATTTTGTGGAAATTCAGGATGACCATAGACTAGCTGTGCGCACCTATGAAAGAGGAGTTGAAGACGAGACTTTGTCTTGTGGTACCGGGGTGACAGCATGTGCCTTAACCGCACTTCTGAAGGGTAAGAGGGGTATAATTTCGATAAACACTTTAGGAGGTAATCTTGAAATAAAGGCCGATCGATCCGGAGATCAATCATTTGAAAATGTGTTTCTGATTGGCCCCGCGACTCATGTGTTCGATGGGGAGATAAATTTTTAAAATTTCCAAAATCCTATACCCAACTTCGTATTTCTGGCACTGCAATTGAACAATCCGGTAGTCTATGTGAAATAAAGGAGTAAAATCCTGCTGTTTTCACAAAAAGAAGATAAATTTATATTTCATTGAGATAATATTTTTCAGCATATGATTGGCATTCTTAAAAAGATAATGGGGTCCAAGTCAGATAAGGACCTTAAGGAGCTGAAACCCTTAGTTGGCCAGGTTAATTCCGAGTATGAAAAGCTGGCTTCAATTACAGATGAGCAGTTACGTAACAGAACTCAGGAGATAAAGGACGAGATTAAGAAAGAACTGAAATCGATCGATGACAAGATTGAGCAGTTGACCGAAAAGACCAAAAAGGAGGACATACCGGTTCATGAGAAGGAAGACCTTTTTGACGAAATCGACAAATTGGAGGAGGCTCGAAATAAAGACCTCGAAAAAGTACTTTTAGAAGTGTTGCCAAAAGCGTTTGCGGTGGTTAAGGAAACAGCAAGAAGGTTCAAGGAGAACGAAAAGCTTGAGGTGTCGGCCACCATGCACGATAAGACAATAGCCGCTAAAAAATCTAATGTTGAAATAGTAGGAGAAACAGCAATTTGGCATAACAAGTGGCTGGCAGCAGGAACTGAAGTTACCTGGGATATGCTCCACTATGACGTGCAGTTGATAGGAGGAGCCGTTCTTCATCAAGGTAAGATTGCTGAGATGGCTACTGGTGAAGGTAAAACCTTAGTGGCTACTCTACCAGCCTACCTCAATGCTCTGGCCGAAAGAGGAGTTCATATTGTAACTGTAAACGACTACCTGGCCAGAAGGGATATGGAATGGATGGCACCTCTATTTGAATTCCATGGTTTACGAGTGGATTGCATTGATTTGCATAGACCACATAGTGAAGAAAGAAAATCTGCTTATGAGGCTGATATCACTTACGGAACTAACAATGAGTTCGGGTTTGATTATCTGCGTGATAACATGGCTAAGTCTCCGGACGAATTAGTACAGCCAAGACACCATCACTACGCAATGGTAGATGAGGTGGACTCAGTACTAGTTGATGACGCTCGGACACCACTGATTATTTCAGGGCCAATTCCGAAAGGGGATGAACATGAATTCAACGAACTAAAACCTTTGATTCATAAATTGGTTGATGAGCAGAGAAGAATGTCAACGGCCTACCTTCAAGAGGCCAAAAAATTAATTAAAGAAGGTAAAGAATCTGAAGCTGGTCTACCTCTTTTCAGGGCATATCGATCGATGCCGAAGGCAAAGCCACTAATTAAGTTTTTAGGAGAAACCGGAATGAAGACGGTTCTTCAAAAAACAGAGAATATTTACATTGCCGAGAATAATAAACGAATGCCCGAGGCTGATGAGCCTCTGTTTTTCACAATAGATGAAAAAAATAACAACATCGAACTTACGGAGAAAGGTATTGACCTGCTTTCCAATGATGTTGATAAGGATGCTTTTATGCTTCCTGATATCGGTGTAGAATTAGATGGCATTGAAAAGGAAGAAGGTCTTTCGGAATCACAGAAGCTGGAAAAGAAAGAGGAGCTGATCAAAGGTTATTCTGAAAGGTCTCAACGAATTCATTCAATCAATCAGCTATTGAAAGCTTATACCCTTTTTGAAAAGGATGTAGATTATATAGTGGCAGATGGCAAAGTATTAATAGTTGATGAGCAGACCGGTAGGGTGCTTGATGGAAGAAGGTATTCTGATGGGTTACATCAGGCAATTGAAGCAAAGGAAAATGTAAAAATTGAGGATGCCACTCAAACTTACGCTACCGTTACTTTACAGAACTACTTTAGGATGTACCATAAGCTCGCGGGTATGACTGGTACTGCTGAAACGGAGGCAGGTGAGTTTTGGGAAATCTATAAATTGGATGTTGTAGTCATTCCAACCAACCGGCCAATTGCCAGGAAGGATCACAATGACAAAGTATTCAAGACGGTAAGGGAAAAATTTAATGCCGTAAGCGAGGAGATAGTTGAACTTACAAAAGAGGGGCGTCCGGTGTTGGTTGGTACAACTTCTGTAGAAATCTCAGAGGTACTGAGCCGTATGCTTCAAATGAGAAATATTGACCACAATGTTCTTAATGCCAAGCAACATGCTCGGGAAGCAGATATTGTGGCCGAAGCAGGTCAGCCCGGTAAGGTAACTATCGCGACCAACATGGCCGGTAGAGGTACCGATATTAAGTTAACACCGGAGTCGAAAGCAGCAGGTGGACTTGCCATTATTGGTACGGAACGTCACGAGTCACGTAGGGTCGACAGACAGTTGAGAGGTCGTTCAGGTAGACAGGGAGACCCGGGGTCATCTCAGTTCTTTGTTTCTCTGGAGGATAACTTAATGAGACTCTTCGGTTCAGAGCGTATTGCTAAGATTATGGACAGGTTAGGACTCAAAGAGGGAGAAGTAATTCAGCACTCTATGATCACTAAGTCCATAACCAGAGCACAAAGGAAAGTTGAGGAAAATAACTTCTCAATCCGTAAGAGGTTGCTTGAGTATGATGATGTAATGAATCATCAGAGGGAAGTGATTTACAGTAAGCGTAGAAATGCACTGTATGGTGATCGTCTCGCGATCGATGTGCTGAATATGATTTATGATACCTGTGAAGATATTGTAAACGAGGCCAAGTCCAAAGCTCAGGATCCTCAGGAGCAATTGGAAAACTTCAGGCTCAACGTGATCGGGGTCTTCGGATTTGATTCATCATTGTCTGCTGAAGAGCTTGACAAACAAGACCCGGATTCATTAACGCAGAAATTATTTAAGGAAGCAAATTCCAAGTTTAAAGAGTCCAACCAAAAGCTCATTGAAGGAACTTTGCCTTCTATGAGGAATATATTTGATGAGCGGGGAGCAACAGTTGAAAATATTGTGGTGCCATTCATCAGCGGGAGAAGACAGGTCCCTGTTGTTCTCAACTTGAAAGAATTGGTAGAAAGAGAAGGTAGACCGCTACCACTTTCACTCCAAAAGATGACAACGCTTGATCTTATAGACGATGAGTGGAAAGAGCACTTGAGAGCGATGGATGACTTGAAGCAATCAGTTCAGAATGCAGTGCACGAGCAAAAAGATCCTTTGTTGATCTATAAGTTTGAAGCATTTGAATTGTTTGAAAGCCTGGTTTCAAAAATTAACAGAGACATTGTAAGTTTCTTGTTCAAGGCAGAGATAAAAACTAATGATCCGAGCGAAATTCGTGAGGCCCGGCAGACATCTGCAGCACCAGCGCTAAATGAAAATAAAGATGAAGCGCAGTCGTTATTATCAGGTGGTGGTGCCCCACAAGCGCAGCCTCAGGGCCAAAATAGGCCACCTGTACCCCCAAGGCCGATGCAGAGCAGTAAGGTTTACGGCAGAAATGATAGAGTTTCGGTACAATATTTGGATGGTTCAATAAAAGAGGATGTCAAATTTAAGACTGTAGAGGAAGACATTGCTCATAACAAATGTGTACTAATCGAAGATGAATAGACAATTTATTATATTACTTTTTCTGGTATTAACTACTTCATTTCGGTGCGCAAGAGCCCAGTATACTGAGGATGTGTCTCAATTCAGACCGGTATTTGAAGTTCAAGAAGTCAATGTTACAATCAATGATAGTTCAACTGTAGTTGAAGAGTATGTTGAGCCAAGTAATGATGATACTAAAAAGGTAGAAGGCGCACTGGATATACTGGCTGAAAGGAATGGAGAATACGACTATGTTCCTGGTTATAGAATTCAAATATATTCCGGTACTAGTGAAGGGTCAGCACAAAGTGTAAGGAGCATAGCCCGCTCATATTATTCCCCTGAAGAACTTCCACTGGAAATGAAGTATGAGTTACCAAATTTCAAAGTGAAAGCCGGGGATTTTGTTGACAAACTAACGGCCTATCGGTGGTTAGTGGAGCTCAAAAAACACTTCCCGAGAGCACTTTTGGTGCCGGAACAAAAAGTAAAACTATCTAATGTCAATTAGAATACTGGCCATATCGCTATTTATGGTTTGCGCGGGAGTGGTTCATGCGCAAACTGATCAAACAGAGCAGGTTGAGGAGGCTATTGAGGAGATCCAGCCTATGCCTGTGCAAACGTTTTCAGTGCTGTTATATAATGGTCCTGATGCTATGAAAGCAGATAGTTTGATTACAGCTTATCATGAAAAATATCCGGATTTGGAGAGGGCGCGATTGAATGCCTGTCCACCGAATTATTCAGCAAAAGTCGGTATTTTTTATTCCCGATTAGATGGACTTCGTCTACTTGAAAAAATTCGTGACAGCTTTCCGCAACTTTTACTTGTGCCTAACAGAGACTGTCAATAGAACAATCATTAGGGGTATTTTGGGTGCTATAGTTTTATTTAGTCGATCAACTGAGTAATTTTACCCTATCCACAGACTTAATATCTATGACGCTTAAAGAAAAAGTTCATCAACTTTCAAAGGAGTACTTTCAGGATATTGTAAGCTTAAGAAGGCATCTGCATATGCATCCCGAGCTTTCATTTCAGGAAAAAGAAACATCAAAGTTTATTGCCCAGGAACTGGAAAAGATTGGTGTAGACTATGAGCATATTGCTGATACAGGGCTGATTGCGTACGTACGAGGAAACTCACCGGAGTCTAAAGTGATTGCTTTGAGAGCAGATATTGATGCTTTGCCGATTGTTGAAGCTAATGACGTTGAATATAAGTCCAAGAATGAGGGAGTGATGCATGCTTGTGGACATGATGTGCACACTTCATCAATGTTGGGAGCAATAAGAATTCTCAATACGATTAAAGATGAATTCCAAGGTACTGTAAAAGTATTGTTTCAGCCAGGAGAAGAAAAATTACCCGGTGGAGCTTCGATTATGATAAAGGAAGGAGCACTCGAGAATCCGATCCCGGCAAACATTACTGGTCAACACGTAATGCCATTAATACCGGCTGGTAAAGTTGGATTCAGGTCGGGAATGTATATGGCAAGTGCCGATGAAATATATGTGACTGTTAAGGGTAAGGGAGGCCATGCCGCTATGCCTGAGATGAATATTGATCCTGTGTTGATTGCTAGTCATATCATTGTGGCTCTACAACAAATTGTTAGTAGAAACGCCTCTCCGAAGGTACCAAGCGTACTCTCATTTGGAAAGGTTACCGCTGAAGGAGCTACCAATGTGATCCCCAATGAAGTAAAAATTGAAGGAACCTTCAGGACAATGAATGAGGAGTGGAGAAAAGAGGCCCACCAGAAAATGAAAAAAATGGCAGAAAGCATTGCTGAAGGAATGGGAGGCTCATGTGATTTCAATGTTGTCGTAGGATATCCTTTCCTGAAAAATGATCCTGACTTAACCGCGCAACTCAGGACTTATGCTGAAGACTACCTGGGAGCTGAAAATGTAGAAGATTTGGATTTATGGATGGCGGCAGAAGATTTTGCCTATTATTCGCAGGAACTTACATCATGTTTCTACAGATTGGGAATTCGAAATGAGGAAAAGGGGATAACTTCAGGGCTTCACACACCAACATTTGATATAGACGAGTCAGCTTTGGAAATAGGGGCTGGACTTATGGCATACCTTGCAGCTAAGCAGTTAGCACAATAGGTCCTTAGAACTCAAATTTATATCCCATTCCTTTTACCGTTTTGATGAGTTCTTCACCAATCTTTTCGCGTAGTCTTCTAACATGAACGTCAATTGTGCGGTCACCAACGATTACGTCCATATCCCATATTCTGCTAAAAATTTCTTTACGTGTAAAAACTTTCCCGGGCTTTGAGGTTAATAGAAGTAGTAATTCATATTCTTTCTTTACCAGATTGACCTCCTTTTCGGCAACAAATACTTTTACTTTTTCCCGATCGATAGTTAGTTCTCCAAAGCTTTGTATATGAGCGTTGTCTTCCTCTATTTTTCCCGTTCTTCTTTTTAATAATGCCTTGACTCGACTGATGAATACTTTCGGTTTGATGGGCTTTACAATAAAGTCATCACCACCGGCTTCATAGCATGATATTTGGGTAAAATCTTCACCCCGTGCCGTTAAAAAAGCAATTAGAGTGCTTTTGAATTCTTCGATGTTCCTCAGCTCTTCACATACACTAACACCATCCATCTCCGGCATCATTATGTCAAGAATAATCAGGTCGGGGGTAACTTCTTTGGCCAATTGAATGGCTTGTTTGCCATCACTTGCGGTATGAACTTCGTAACCTTCCTTGCTCAAGTTGTAGTGAAGGAGTTCCAGAATGTCCGCTTCATCATCAGCGATGAGGATTTTGATGTTCTTGTCAGGCATTGTTTAGTGCTGAAGTATCTTGGTTAATGTCACAATTTAATAATAATGAATTAATACTTGTGAAATGTTTCAAATCAAAAAACCAGGAACAGGACGGAAATGTTAATTTAAGATTATTACAATTTCATCGTAATGTTACATCAATGTTAACTCGAATTTAAAAATTCTTTATATCTCTTCTCCGAATTTTATCCTACTGGATTTAATCGCATTCTTTGCGGCATAATAATTTATTAACAAATTCTTAACTCAAAAAAAATGAAACTAAGGTCGTGTGTATTAGTATTAGGACTAATCATTACTGGAGTGTTAACGGGAAGAGGACAGTCGATTAAGTCATCATCTTTCGGCAAGGGGATTAACTTTATGGCAGCAGATAGCTCAATGTCGATGAAGTTCCACTTCAGATTTCAAAATTTATTTCATGCTTCATACGATGCCGCTTCGGATAGCTGGTCATCAGGTTATCTGGTAAGAAGGTCGAGGCTAAAGTTTAGTGGATTTGCCTTTACTGAGAAATTGAAATACAAAGCGGAAATCGGATTAACCAATAGAGACATCAGTGTAAGCAAGGAAGACGGAAATGGTAGTGGAGCGTCTAGATTGGTGTTAGATGCGGTCTTGAAATACAAGTTCTGTAAGAATTGGGCAGTTTGGGCCGGGCAAACAAAGCTACCAGGCAACCGTGAGCGAGTAATCTCGAGTGCCAACCTTCATTTTGTTGATCGATCCAATGTGAACAGTAAATTCAATATTGATCGTGATGTTGGAATCCAACTTCACGGTAAGTATAAGTTCGGTAATAATTTTATAATAAAACCGAAGCTTGCGTGGACAATGGGAGAGGGTAGAGATATTACTTCCGGTAATCAAGGGGGATTTAACTACACAGGTAGAGTGGATATACTTCCTATGGGAGAGTTTGCTAAGAAAGGAGACTATATTGCAGCCTCAATCGTTCGAGAAGAAACTCCTAAGCTTGCTCTTGGATTCACTTATAACTTCAATGATGATGCAGTAAGACAACAAGGCCAACTGGGTAACTTTATCTATGATTCTACCGGAACGGCATACGCAATGAACGATTTATCAGCCATTCAGGCTGACTTAATGTTTAAGTACAAAGGATTTTCACTGGCATCTGAGTTTGCAACGACATCAGCGGGTAGTAAGATTGACGGTTTAAGCAAAAACTACAATACTGGCTCAGGTTTTACAATTGAGGCTGGGCAATTCATTTCAGAGAAGAGTGAATTTGCAGTTAGATATACTACGGTAAGTCCTGATGATGAAGCATATTCTGCCATTACAGAGACAACTGAGTATACTTTAGGCTTTTCTAGATATGTAGTAGGCCATAGCCTAAAGATTCAGACAGATATTTCTATGCTTGATATCGAAGGAGTAAGTGATCCTACTTACAGATTCAGATTCCAGACAGAGATGCAATTTTAATATTTAACATACATTTAATGTAACTGGAAAAATATAAATATAATGGTTTACCTATCTTCGTAAGCTATAATCTAAACCCAAATATTATTCAAAAAATGACAAAGTTTTATAATTATATAGTGATCCTTTTGGTTGGTCTCGTTGCCGTATCTTGCGGTGGTTCAAAGGAATCTCAGGATGGAGATTGTTCTTCTTGTGAATCTCAGGAGTTGTCAGGAAAAATCAGAGTGGATGGATCAAGTACGGTTTTCCCGATTACAGAGGCAGTTGCTGAAGAGTATGATGCAGAACGATCTGGCGTTGAGGTAATTGTGAACTACTCAGGAACTGGTGGTGGATTTAAGAAATTTACTGCTGGCGAAACGGATATAAATGATGCATCTCGACCAATTAAGGATAAAGAGATCAAGCTTTGTGAAGAAAACAATGTGGAATATGTTGAGCTCACAGTAGCTTATGATGGGCTTGCGGTTGTAATTAACAAAGAAAATGATTGGGCAGGTGAAATGACAGTGGAAGAGCTGAAGAAGCTATGGGAGCCCGATGCAAAAGGTGTTATTACAAAGTGGAGTGATATTAGAGAAGGATGGCCTGACGATGAAATCAAGCTTTTTGGCCCGGGTACTGCTTCCGGAACGTTTGATTACTTTACTGAAGCGATTGTTGGAGAAAGTGGAGCTTGTCGAAGTGACTTCTCACCAAGTGAGGATGACAATGTACTAGTTACTGGAGTTGCTGGAAACAAATATGCACTGGGTTTCTTTGGCTTAGCTTACTATGAAGAAAATAGTGATAAACTAAACTTAGTGGCTGTAGACAATGGTGAGGGTGCTGTGAAGCCTAGCATGGAAACCGTTAAAAATGGTTCATATGCTCCCCTTTCACGTCCTTTGTTTATTTACGTGAGTAAATCTGCTGCGGCTAAGGCTGAAGTTGTTGATTTTGTGAAATATTACCTGGAGAATGCAGCCGAACTTTCTGCTGACGTTGGTTATATCCCACTTCCCGAGGAAGAGTACTCCAAGCAAAAAGCTTCATTTGAGTCATTCATTGGTAATGATGAATAAATTTTCAAAATAGTAATAATAGGCTTGCTTGATATGAAGCAGGCCTTTTCTATTTCTACTGACCGTGGGTAATTCAAGAAAAAACAAGGAAACAATTATTCAGATTCTTCTGGGAGGAAGTGCTGGTATAACCATTCTAGTAACTCTTGGGATTATCATTATTCTGTTTTCCCAGACGGTCAGTTTTTTTTCAGAGGTATCAATTGGTGAGTTCCTTACCAACCTCGAATGGACACCAACTTTTTCAGAAAAAAATTACGGAATTTTACCGTTGCTCACAGGAACGTTACTTGTGACTTTTATTGCGGTAGGTATTGCAGTTCCGGTGGGGGTGAGTATTTCAATATACCTCAGTGAGTATGCTCCGGAAAAAGTAAGACGCACAATTAAGCCGGCATTGGAAGTCTTGGCCGCTGTTCCTACGGTCGTCTATGGGTATTTTGCCTTAACGATTGTGACACCGTTTCTGGGTGAAATATTTCCAACAATAGAAACCAGAAATGCCCTTTCAGCAGGTATTGTAATGGCAGTAATGATTTTACCAATGGTTGCCTCTTTGAGTGAAGATGCAATGAGATCTGTGCCAAAATCTCTACGTGAAGCATCCTATGGAATGGGAGCCACGAAGTTTCAAACGGCTTTTAAAGTGATTGTACCGTCAGCTTCTTCAGGGATTATTGTATCCATAATTCTTGCAGTATCAAGGGCGATAGGTGAAACAATGATTGTAGCAGTAGCCGGTGGTGCATTGGCAAGAGTTACTTTCAATCCACTGAATGAAGTTGAAACGATTACCGCATATATGGTGAGCACAAGTAAGAGTGATGTGCAAGTTGGCTCTACCGCTTATAATGCAATATTTGCTGCGGGTGTGACCCTCTTTTTGTTTACTCTGGGTCTCAACATCGTAAGTTTTTATGTCAAGAAGAAATTCCAGGAAAAGTATGAGTAAGTTCTCGGCATCCAAAGTAAGTAGAAGAAACCTGAGGAAAGATAAAGTTTTTCAGGTATGGGGACTTGTATGCACGCTTATAGGTTTGGTCATTCTTGCCATTTTTATATTCAAAATATTTCAAATTGGGTATGAAAAACTAAACTTCGACTTTCTCGATAGTTTCCAATCTCGTAAGTCTGCTAAAGCGGGTATCAAAGCTGCTATGTATGGTACTATCTGGATTTTTGGTTTAACTGCAATTATTGGAATTCCGCTTGGCGTTTCGGCTGGAATATATATGGAGGAGTATATGAAGAAAGGCCGATTAGCTAACTTTCTGGAGGTGAATGTATCAAATTTAGCAGGTGTTCCTTCAGTGATTTACGGGCTATTAGGGATGGCAGTATTCGTACCCTTGATGGGACAATCTCTTTTAGCCGCAGCCTTTACGTTGGCTTTGCTGATTCTGCCAATTATTATTGTTGCTACCAGAGAAGCAATTAGGGCTGTGCCTTCCTCTATTAAACAAGCAGCTTATGGAATGGGAGCTTCAAAGTGGCAAACTATATGGACTCAAGTGTTGCCGGCATCTATTGGAGGAATATTGACAGGATCCATTCTGGCATTGTCCAGAGTTGTCGGAGAGACTGCGCCACTGATCTTAGTTGGGGCTGCGGCATCTGTAAGATTTGTACCAAGTACTCCAACGGATGAATATAGTGTGTTACCAATGCAGATTTATGATTGGGCAACAAGGCCAGTCACAATGAAGAATAATTTTCAAATAAACGCAGCTGCAGCCATAATTGTGTTGTTGCTTATTACATTCCTGTTAAATGGTATTGCTATCTACTTTAGAAACAGGTGGCAGAAAAAAATAAACTGGTAATCACGATGGAAGCTGAAAAAGTATCTAAGGAGAAAAAAGTAGTGAAAGACATTTCACAAGAAGAAGTTCAGAGTTCGGTCAATGAAAAACAGAAGCTGGTAGCTAAAAAAGTAAATGTTTTTTATGGTGATAACCATGTGATTAAAGATGTGAGTCTGGATATTAAAGCTAACTCCGTAACGGCTTTTATTGGTCCATCTGGGTGTGGTAAATCAACTTTTTTAAGGTGTTTTAACAGGATGAATGACTATATCGACTCGTTTAGAATGGATGGGAAGATTCTTATTAATGATAGCAACATTTATAAGAAAAAAGTCCAGGTCGAACAGTTGAGGAAGGAAGTTGGAATGGTATTCCAAAAGCCAAATCCTTTTCCTAAGTCAATATTTGAAAATGTAGCCTATGGCTTAAAAATTCAAGGAGAAAAAAATAAAACAGTACTTCAGGAAGCCGTAGAGCGTTCGTTAAAACAAGCGGCTCTCTGGGATGAAGTGAAAGATGATCTTAAGAAATCTGCCCTTGCTCTATCGGGCGGGCAGCAACAAAGACTTTGTATTGCAAGGACCCTTGCAGTAGAACCTTCCGTAATTTTAATGGATGAGCCGGCATCTGCGCTCGATCCGATTTCAACCGCTAAGCTGGAGGAGCTGATTACTCAGCTTAAAGAAGACTATACCATTGTTATAGTAACCCACAATATGCAGCAAGCTGGTCGAATTAGTGATAAAACAGCATTTTTTTACATGGGAGACCTTGTCGAATACGGGAAAACAGCCAAAATTTTCACAAACCCGAAAGACGAAAGAACTCAGAACTATATTACTGGGCGCTTTGGGTAAAAAGTAGTAGTAACTATGACAAAATTGGAAATTGAATTAAAAGAACTGAAAGATGATGTTCTGGACATGATGAATCTTGTCCAGTCTCAAGTGAGCAACTCCAGAAAGGCTCTCTTAGCAAGGGATGCGGATCTGGCCGAGGAGGTGTTTGCCAAAGATAAAAAGGTGAATGCTGCAGATTTGACCATTGATAAGCAAGCAGAAAGATTGTTGGCACTTTATAATCCTGTGGCCGTTGACCTAAGATTTATAATGGCTTGCTTACAAATCAATACTTTTTTGGAAAGAGTTGGTGACAATGCAAAAGCGATAGCCGCTTATGTTCATGAGTTTAAAGCGAAGGCCAATAATAAGTTTTTGTCTGATATTCGGATAGAAAAAATGTTCGATCAGGTGGAAGAAATGATCCAACTCGCAATTACCTCGTTCAACAATGAAGATTCAGAATTGGCCAGGAAACTTTTCAAAAAGGACAAAAAGTTGAACGAAATCAATAGTGCGGCCTCAGAGATTACTGTTGACTACCTCAGTAAAGATCAGGCCAACGGAAAGGATTATTTATTTTATCTGTCAGTCATAAGAAAGCTTGAACGAACTGGTGACATGACAAAGAACCTCGCAGAGGAAACAATTTACTACCTCGATGCGAAGGTACTTAAACACAAAAACAAAAAAGCCGCTTCCAAATAAATTGGGTGATGGTGTCGGGAAACATAAATAAGCAACCGGTAGTGGAAGTAGGAGGGCGTATCCTTTTGATTTTACTTTCGTTATTTGTGTTTTTTGTGTCGATATCCCTAATAAGTAAGTCTTTTGGGCTTATTGGAGAATCATCAGCTCATGAATTTCTGAGAGTTGCCCGCAATCCGTTTGTAGCGCTGTTTGTGGGCATGCTTTCGACCGCAATTGTACAAAGTAGTTCTACAACTACTTCAATCATAGTGGCTTTGGTTGCTTCAGGTCATTATAGTATTAATGAAGCTGTACCAGCTATAATGGGAGCCAATATTGGTACCTCCGTTACCAGCACTATTGTAGCTTTTGGGCATATAACCAAACCTAAGAAGTATAAAAGAGCGATTGCAGCTGCTTCTGTTCATGACTTCTTCAATATTCTCTTGACGATAATACTTTTCCCTCTTGAATACTTTTTTGGAATACTTTCAAAAGCTTCTATCGCAATTGTTGGTTTATTTGGTGATGTTTCAGCAAGTACAGCTACATCATTTTCTCTCTCACTCAAGCCAATTGTGAATGGGATTATTGACCTTTTTCAGGCTAATGCGATTGTTTTGATTCCCTTATCTATATTGCTCTTATTCGGCTCTCTCCAGCTCTTTATGTTCATTTTGAAAGGCAGGTTATTCAAGGAGGATAAAAAATATTTCAATAAAGTCGTGTTCAGAAGTCCTATGCGCAGTTTTATTTTTGGGTTGGGCCTAACGGCTCTTCTTCAATCCAGTTCGGTTACAACTTCTTTTGCCGTTCCTTTGGTAGCAACGAAAAGAACATCTATCAAGAGGGTTTTTCCGTTTCTGATGGGGGCAAATATTGGGACTACCATTACTGCATTTCTGGCAGCGATTACCGTATCGAAGATTGCTATTGCCGCGGCTGTTGCCCATTTTCTATTTAACTTGATTGGGGTTTTACTGTTTTTTCCCGTTCGTAGGCTTAGAAGAATTCCGTTGGTCTTAGCGGAGCGTTTGGGGAGTGTTGTGGAGAGGAATCAAGCCTATGGATTCGTTTATATCATTTGTACTTTTTTTCTTTTGCCATTCGTCTTGATTCTCATTAGCGGGCACGCTTTTTTCTAGATAATCACAAGACTACTTTTTTGTCTTAAATGTCAGTTTTCTGATAATAAAGAGATTATATTTAGCTAATCTTACCTTAATGATTATTAGATATCATTATTAATACTTAATATTCACGCCATTTTACAAAACAGGATATAGATGGAATACGGTTTTTGGGATGTTATCAAGCTACTAGGAGCACTTGGGATATTTATATACGGAATGAAAGTAATGAGTGACGGTATCCAGAAGGTTGCCGGAGGTAAGCTCAAAAGAGTACTTCATTCCATTACCAAAAATAGGTTTTTTGGGGTGTTATCAGGCTTTTCAATTACTGCAGTTATCCAATCCTCATCTTCAACAACGGTAATGGTGGTTAGTTTTGTCAATGCGGGTTTATTGACGGTACGCCAGGCAATCAGCGTTATTATGGGGGCTAACATTGGTACCACAATCACTGCCTGGATAATTACCATAGTCGGTTTTAAGATGAAAATGGATTATATCGCTATGCCATTGGTGATAGCAGGAATTCCTCTTTTGTTCTCGAATTCCAGGAGAAACAGGGCTTTGGGCGAGTTTTTTATCGGTTTTTGTATCTTATTTCTAGGTTTGGGTTTGCTAAAACATTCTGTTCCAGACCTCAAAGGGAGCCCTGAAGTGATTGACTGGCTTCAGAGTATGGCAGACTCTGGTTTGGCTACAGTACTTTTGTTTGTGCTTATAGGTACGGTGATAACAATTATCGTTCAATCATCCAGTGCTGCTATGGGAATTACACTAGCCTTGGTCAGTGGAGGGTTAATTCCGTTTGAAGTAGCTGCCGCTATGATTTTAGGCGAGAACATTGGAACAACCATTACTGCTAATATTGCTGCTGTTGTTGGGAATACAAATGCCAAAAGGGCGGCCAGAGCCCATTTAATATTTAACCTGATCGGTGTATTCTGGATACTTTGCATCTTCCCCTTTTTTATTCAGCTGGTTGATTGGGTCAACCTTGAGTTTTTTAATGCAAAATGTTCTCTGAATGCAGTCCCAACAGATTTGTCCGACACTAAATTTTTAGAAGCCAAAGGGTCAGCCGTACAATTTGGGATATCTGTTTTTCATTCTCTCTTCAATATTGCTAATACCTTGATAATGATTTGGTTTGTGCCTCAAATAGAACGGTTGGTCAATCGATTGGTAAGGAGCCAAAAAGGTGATAAAGGAATGTCAAAGATGCTTGGTCGTAATGTGGTAGATGCTCCGGAAGTAATGGTATTGGAGGCACGTAAGGAAATTGCAGTTTTGGGTCATAAGACCGCGAAAATTCTGGATAATACTTTCAGAATAATGGATGACAACACGAAAAAGAAGTCAAAATTAATGGCTAAAATAGAGAAGGGTGAGTTGACTGCTGATGATATGGAGGTAGAGATTACTGCCTACCTTAGTGAAGCTTCACAAAGTGACATCAGCGCAGAGACATCCAACGAAATCATTAAACTTTTAGCAATAACCAGTGAGATAGAGCAAATGTCTGATACCTGTCAGTTGATTGCCAAGCGAATTGAACAAAAGGATGATAATGACCTTAAGTTCAAATCCAAGATGGACAGAGGATTGAAGGAGTACAGTACCATGTTGCAGGCTGCTCTTGATGCTTTTCTCAATGATCTGGAAGATATCGACTCTGAGGTTAATCACGAACAACTGGTGATGAGGATGCGTAAATTGAGAGAATTGAAAGAAACATTGAGTATGGAGCACCTTAGCCGTATTGGAAAGAAGGAAGACAGTATACCAATTGGAATTATCTACAGGGACATACTAATGCTACTTGACCGACTATATGAATCCATCTATTCGGCACATAAACAACTATCGGCAATTAACTCGGCTTCCGCCTAGTGACCTTACTATGTGTCGAGTTGTCTTGATTATATACATAATTGCCTGTTCGTTTTTCAATATCTATGCCCAGGAAACCAGAAGGACCTGGTCAGCATTAACGGTTTGGAATAATTATGAATTCAATGCCAATATTTCAGGTCAGGAGCTCCTTTATGCTCAAGCCGGTTTGCGGTTTGGGACTATTTCCAACAACTATTCTACACAAGGTATCCTGAGTAAATTATACCGAAGTCATCTCTTGTTAGGCTATGAAAAATCAACAGTTCACTGGAGCTACGGGTTGAATGCCAAACCCACGTTTTACCCAGATTATGCCGATGTATATACAAGGCCTTACGCAATTCATATCGGAAATCTGGCAGATAATCTTGAGTTCTCTCAGTGTTTTTCTGTTGAATATTTGGTAAGAGGCAAACATCCAAACGCAAACATTGTCAGAAATGATCTGGGCCGGTTGAGTTTGACCTTCGGACTGTTAAAAAGAATAGAAACTGATAAACTATTTCTTGAGTTTATCTTTTCCTCCAGGTTCATATTCATTAATGAATTCGGACAAGCAGATGATATTTATGCTCAACGCTTCGTTGATAAATCCCGGTTGAGGCTACAGGTGAATTGGGGTATTACGGACAGAATTATTGTTTCTGCTTTTGGTATGAAAGACACCGATTATTTCCTCATTTCAGCTACCAGTCCGGAAGAGAATTTGAATAGCTCTGTGCCCGTCCTGGGGCTGGGATTAATAGTTATTAAACCCTGTAAGGATGATCAGGAGTCTCGTAAGTATCGTTACCTGATGCAGTAACTATTCCTTTCTTGCGTTGAGCCGAAACCCGAGTTTGCTGCCGATTTTTGCTGATCGATTTTGAATTTTTTGTTCAATTGATAGCATAAAGTTTTCTTCAAAAGAAGACATTACCAGGTCTGTCTCTATAGAAATAATGATAGCATCACTGACAAACTCCTTTAGTACTTTTTTAGTGATTTTATTTCTGCTGATGTCGGGATATGTAAAGTTTAGTTTTCTCATACCCTCGATAAAAAAGTGCTTATCATTATTGATGAAAATTCTTTCGATAAGATACCCCATATCATTTTGGCGATCATATTTCACAGAATCGGCCAGGAAATTATAAACCAGGACCTGACCAAAAAAAGATCGTTTGGGGTCGGCCTTCATATATTTACTCTTATAAATATGATGATAGCCCGGAAAAGCAAAAATGTTGGTCTGCATCATGAAAACAAGAAGATCTCCTCCCAGCTTGAAATGAAATTCAAATTCATTTATTTCAGTTACACTGATGTCAATATTTTCCTGACCAAAGCTTTTGTCCTTGTTGAGCTGATCCGAAACTTCATTACAAGTGTTTCTCAGCTGAGTAAATAATTCGACTGTATTCTGATAGACAGTTTGCTTGATGCCTGCTTTATCGTGTAATGCCCTGGTGATTCTTTCCAGTTTCTTATCCATAATTTGAACTAACTGATAGTTCGTCAAATATAGCTTGTTTTCTTGTAATCGATTGAGATGTAACTTTTCTCCGAATTCTTGAGTCGTATTAAGAAAGGTATACGTTTCTTTATTTAACTAGTGATCAGTATTTTTACTAGAACTATGATTTACAACGAGCTTCTGGAAAGAAAAAAGTCAGGTATAAAATCAATGGCCGTACTCATTGACCCTGATAAGGTGGATGCAGAATCCTGTACCAGACTTGTGAACTATGCGATTGAAAGCAAGGTAGATTTTCTGTTTGTTGGGGGTAGTCTTATCACTACCGGACAGCTCTCTGAGACGGTAAAAATTATCAAGAATACCTCTTCAAGTATTCCTGTGGTTATTTTTCCGGGAAGCAACTTGCATATTGATGCTCAGGCAGATGCTATTTTACTGTTGTCCTTAGTATCTGGACGAAATCCGGAATTGTTAATAGGCCAGCACGTGGTTGCTGCTCCTATTTTAAAGAAATCCAAGTTGGAGGTGATGTCTACTGCTTATATACTGATTGATGGAGGTAATTCTACCACTGTTTCATATATCAGTGGGACTACACCCATTCCTGCAGATAAACCCGAAATTGCGGCCTGTACGGCTTTGGCCTCCGAAATGCTGGGAATGAAACTTATGTATTTGGACGGAGGAAGTGGTGCCCGGGAAGCAATCAGTGAAGAAGTAATAGGCGCTGTTTCCCAGTCAGTTGAAGCACCGGTAATTGTAGGAGGTGGTATTAATACATTAGAGAAAGTTGAGTCGGCATGTAATGCCGGGGCTGATCTTGTGGTGATAGGTACCGGGATAGAAAAAGACCCTGACTTTTTAGCCAGGGCCGCTGATGCAATTCAGAAAATAAATGCTTTAAATGTTCATCAATGATTCCCGCCTTCTCATTTTACCGGCCGGGATACCAAACATCATTTTAAATCTTCTACAGAAGTAGGCTGTGTCCTTGTAGCCCACATCCCTACCAATTTCTCGAATACTCTTCTTGGAGGTTCTCAATAGGTGAACGGCTCGTTCCATTCGTTGGTACTCTATATAGTCCTGAGGGTTGATCCCTGTTAGCATTTTGAAGTATTGACCTACATAGTCCTCCGAAACATTGGCAACATTGGCCAATACTTTATTCGAAAGGTCACCTTCAAGGTTGTCATTGATAAATTGAAAAATATCCAAAAGACGGGGGTCCTTGAAATAAGTTACGTTTGTGGCTAACTGCTCAACAAACAGTTTGTTATCAAGAATATAACGGATAATTTCAATTACAATTCTTTCAGTATTCAGTTTGATGATTCTATCCTTACCTGCGTGGTTGGTGTCACCTTCTGCTATTACCTCCCAGATAATTTCATTCAGCTTATCATGCTTGTTGATGATGAATGTGGGTACATCCAGTGACTGAAAGAAATTAACGGAATCAAATACATTGGCCTTAAAGGTAAGGTAAAGAAAACTTTCATTCGGAGTATCTCCTTCGTTTACCGGTGCAAAGTACTTGTCCATATTTTGGGAAAGCTCATCATTGTTGAGCTTGTCAGGATCACCAGTTCCGTATTTGACACTGGTTAACTTCCCACTTGGTATAAATAATAGGTCACCTGGCTTAAGAGTACCTTCATTTTTTCCCTGTCGGAATGAGATATTACCCTTCTCAAGAAGAATAAGGCTGTTTTCTACGTTGTAGTAACTGTCATTCTGTACAGGGTGTAGAATACTAATGTGGCTGTCCTTTACGAACTTAACCCCAAGTGATTCTATGATTTTATTATAATCTTCCATTATTGGCTGGTGTTAATCACTAAAAAATTATATCGCTCTTACATTTGTACAAATCTAATGCTTTGTATGAATTTTGACAAAAAAATAGTATAATATTATATTAAACAAAGAATGAAAAAATCCTGAGTTACTTAAATTATTTTAATAATTCTCGGGAAATTACAATTTTCTGAATCTCAGATGTGCCTTCATAGATTTGGGTGATTTTGGCATCACGCATGAGTCTTTCTACGTGATATTCTTTTACGTAGCCATATCCACCGTGTATTTGTACTGCTTCCACGGTCGTATCCATAGCAACTTTTGAAGCATAAACTTTGGCCATTGCGCTCTCCTTTGCAAAATCTTTTCCTTGATCTTTAAGCCATGCGGCCTGTATACACATGAGTCGAGCCGCATCAATTTCGGTAGCCATATCGGCCAGTTTAAAGCGGATAGCCTGGTGGTTGGCTATTTCAGTGCCAAAGGCTTTTCGTTCCTTCGCGTATTTCAGAGAGAATTCATAAGCACCTGATGCAATGCCAAGGGCTTGTGAGGCAATTCCAATTCGTCCCCCGTTTAGCACACCCATGGCGAATTTGAAACCGAATCCATCTTCACCGAGGCGGTTTTCTTTGGGAACTTTTACATCCTGAAACATCAAAGAGTGTGTGTCTGAAGCTCTGATACCGAGTTTATTCTCTTTTGGTCCTACGGACAAGCCTTCGGAGTTTCTGTCTACTATGAGTGCATTGATCCCCTTGTACCCGAGTTCCGGATTGGTTTGAGCGATAACAATATAAGTGGAGGCTGAGTTGCCGTTGGTAATCCAATTTTTAGTGCCGTTGAGCAGGTAGTGATCGCCTTTATCTATGGCTGTGGTACGTTGAGAGGTAGCATCTGATCCTGCTTCGGGTTCAGATAAACAAAAGGCTCCTATTTTTTCACCTTTAGCGAGTGGAGTAAGGTATTTCTGTTTTTGTTCTTCAGTGCCAAATTTCTCCAATCCCCAACAAACCAGTGAATTATTCACCGAAAGCACAACAGCAGTGGAAGCATCAATCTTTGATATTTCTTCCATGGCTAGTACATACGCCACTGTTGACATTCCACTGCCACCATATTCAGGGTTGACCATCATACCCATGAATCCCAGCTCTCCAAGTTTCTTGATTTGCTCTTTCGGGAATTCTTGTTTTTCGTCTCTTTCTATTACGCCTGGAAGTAGTTCGGTATTCGCAAAATCCCTGGCCGCATCTCTTACCGCAATCTGTTCCTCGCTAAGTGTAAAATTCATAGTCGTGCATTTCCACTAATTAACGAAATATGCCAGAAATTGTTGAGGTCTGGCAGAGATTATTCGTCCCTACCAGATAACAGGGATAAGAAATATACTAGCTGGACCACTGCACCTACCGCGGCTACTACGTAGGTCATGGCTGCCCATTTAAGAGCATCTTTTGCCATACCGTGTTCGCTGGAGTTAACTATCCCTCGTTGCTCCATCCAGGTCAGTGCTCGCTTACTGGCATCAAACTCCACTGGTAATGTAACCAGACTAAACAAAGCAAAAACAGCCGTACATCCAATTATGATGAGTAGCATTCCATTGCTAACTCCATGGTACATAAAGCCTGCGAAAAAGAACATACCCATCATAATGAAGTTCATGATCATACCACTTACTTGCTGTAGCGGTACCAGGGAAGTTCGCAATTGTAGCATATTGTAGTTCTTGGCGTGTTGTACGGCATGCCCACATTCATGAGCAGCTACCGCCACGGCTGCTGCTGATCGTCCATTATATACCTCACCGCTGAGGTTCACGGTTCGGGTGGCCGGATTATAGTGGTCGGTTAGTTGTCCTTTTACAGATACCACTTTTACATTATAAATACCATAGTCGGCCAACATGGTTTCTGCGGCTTCTTTTCCCGACATACCGTTCTGAAGCGCAATTTTAGAGTACTTTCTAAACTTTGATTTGAGTGTTGCGGCCACATAACCTCCCACAACCATCATACCTATCATTATTATCCAATAGGTAGGATCTCCATAAAAACCGAAATGCATATTAACCTCCTTTTTTAATCTTGTCGATAATATTGGTTGTCGAGTATCCTTCTACCAATTCGATAGTTTCAACTCTCCCTCCATTTGCTCTAACAAGATTTGATCCAACGATGAATCGGGGGTCATTGGGGTCGGTGCACTCTGCCAAATAGTCATTTCCTTTAACTAAAATGTCTGGAAGAATGACAGAAATGATGTTTTTTGGGGTTTCGTCCGGGAAAGGGATAACGAGGTCAACACACTCCAGCGCTGCGATGACTCTCAGGCGACTTTCTTCATTCACAATAGGTCGACTTGGTCCTTTGATGGATTGTATTGATTGGTCAGTATTTACGGCTACAATAAGCTTGGAGCCAAGCTGACGTGCTTTTTCCAGATAATCAACATGACCGATGTGAAGAATATCGAAGCATCCGTTGGTGAATACAACAGTTTCATCAGATTCCTTCCATTGACGAACTAGCTTTTCAGCCTCATCAGGCAACAATATTTTGTTTTTTGCGGGCCTCAAGTTCCAGTTTGTGTTTTTTGGCAATTTTGTTTGAAATCAGCATCGATATAGCACCTACTATAATTACGACTATTGTTTGCCAGCCGTGAAAGATAAATGCAAAGGCAACCGCTTGATTATCGTTTATTGCGTAAAGCAATGTCATACCGTGGGGTACAATACTATGATAACTCCCTGTTCCGCCCGGGAGGGGAATGGCCATGGCAACTCCACCGATTGCGAAAATGCTTAGTGCAGGCAACAAACCAAGATGTGATGTGGTCGGAAACGCTTTAAGTACCGTGTAAGTCATGAAATAATATAGCACCCATATCAACAGAGAGTAAAAAATGAATAATCCTGATCTCTTCAACTTGAACACTGAAAGAAGCCCCTCTTTTAATCCTTTGAGGAAGCCCAGGACTTTTCTTCTGAACCAGATATTAATTTTTCGAATTGTCTTTACCAAAATGATTGCTAATATCAACAAACTAATTCCAGCGATTCCAGCTATTAATATCCAGCTTATGCCCCCTGTTTCTTTCGGATTTTTTGAGAGTTCGTTTTCAAAAAAATAGGTGAGATTGTCGAATTCTATAATAAATCCTACTCCAATACAGACTAGCAAAAAGATGACGTCAATTATTCTTTCGGCTACTATAGTACCTAAAGCTGAATCCACAGGTATTTTTTTATTCATTCTATGGACAGATACGCTCCGGGATACTTCGCCTCCTCTTGGGATTAGCAAATTGACATAATAGCCAATCATAACTCCTAAGAACCCTTCCTTTAATGTGATTTTATGCCCCAAAGGATCAAGTAGTAATTTCCATCTTTCAGCCCGGACTACGTGTGCGAGTAGTGCGCAGACAACAGATATCATGAGAAGGCTCAGGTCACCTTGCTTGAAAGTATCGATGATAAACTCCATGCGAGGTACAGGATTGCCATTTTCATCCTTTACATCTATACTGTTGTAGACAACCCATAGGAGAAAAAACGAGGCTCCGAAGGTGATCGTGTAGAATAATAAATTTTTAAGGTTTTTATTCATTTCAATTCAGCCTGTTCCCTTCACCGGGATAAACTAAAAAAGGTTTGAAAGACTTCGCTTCATCAAAGTCCATTCTGGCATACGATATAACGATTAATGTATCTCCGACCTGTACTTTGCGTGCTGCGGGCCCGTTCATACAAATCATACCACTTCCTCTTTCACCAACGATAACATAGGTTTCCAGTCTTTCCCCGTTCTCAATATTCAGAACCTGTACTTTTTCGCCAGCAATCATATTTGCGGCATCCAGTAAATCTTCATCTATGGTTATGCTTCCTGTGTAATGAAGGTTGGCTTCTGTGACAGTTACACGGTGGATTTTCGATTTCAGTATTTCAATTTCCATCACTCCCTTTCAGTTGTCCTGCAAAACTATGGAAATTAAATAAATTTTCTTCTACAAAATGATTATACAATGACATTATCAATCAATCGGACCCCACCAAACTTTAAAGCAATACAGAATGCTGTTTTACATGGTGTATATTCCAGTAAGCTATCCAAGGTATCAGAGTGAACACAATCAAGATATTCCAACTCAATTCCTTTAGAGATCAGGTTTTGCTTTTCTGTTTCTAAAATATCTGTAATACTGTATTGATGGACTAATTCTGCGCACTTTGACAGTGTTTCATGAATAAAACCCGCTTGTGCACGATTGACATCACTTAGAAGTTCGTTGCGCGAGGACATTGCAAGGCCATTTTCCTCCCGAATGATCGGGCATGTAATTACTTGTATAGGAAAAGAAAAGTCCCGGACCAACTGTTTTATCAAAGCAACCTGCTGTAAATCTTTTTGTCCAAAGTAGGCCCTGTCTGGCTGTGTGATATTGAACAATTTACTGACAACTTGACCTACACCATTAAAATGACCGGGCCTGTGTGCGCCTTCAAGAATATTTTCGATTTCACCAAAATGGAGTTTTGTCTTTGCGGGGTGTGGGTAAATCTCCTGAACGGAGGGATGAAAGACTATCTCAACACCGTTAGTCTTCAACAAACTGAGGTCACCTTCTAAAGTTCTCGGGTACTTTTCAAGGTCCTTCGGGTCGTTGAACTGAGTAGGATTAACAAAAATGGAGCAAATTGTAATATCATTTTCGTTCCTCGATTTTTCGATCAAAGAGACATGCCCCTGATGCAGGGCACCCATTGTAGGAACAAGCCCAATTGATAGGTTCTGGCCCCTTAATGGAAGCAAATAGCTACGCAAATCTACTATGGTATCGAAACGTTTCAAGGCTCGCGAAATTAGCTATTTTATTGGTTATGGGGCATTTGAAAGTAAAATTCCTATGAAAGAAGGGAATATTTGTGTATCTTTGCAAGCTAATTGAAAGACGAAAACCAAATTTTTCCATATATGTCGAATCTAAGAATTCTTTATGTATCCAGCGAGATCAGTCCTTTTCTTCAAACAACTAAAGTGGCAGATTTCGTAAGGAAACTACCTCAAGCTATGCAGGAAAAAGGGATGGAGATCAGGATTCTGGTCCCCAGGTTCGGTTTGATCAATGAAAGAAAAAACAGACTTCACGAAGTTGTTAGACTTTCAGGAATCAATATTCCGATTGGTGATGAAGAAAAGCCTTTGATCATCAAGGTTGCATCAATACCAAATGCCAAACTTCAGGTTTATTTTATAGATAACGAAGACTACTTCCACAGGAAGTCAGTATTTAGTGACAAAGACGGTAATTTTTACGAGGATAATCACGAGAGAGCAATTTTCTTCTGTAAAGGTGTACTTGAGACAGTAAAAAAATTAGGATGGATTCCTGATGTTGTACATTGCAACGACTGGATGACTAGTCTTGTGCCACTATACCTAAAAACATCTTATAAAAACGATCCGATATTTAAGGATTCAAAAACTGTTTTTACAGTTTATGACAATAGGTTTGATCATAAGTTTGGAAAAGACTTGTTGGAGAAAGTGAAAATGATGGATGTTGAAGATGAAATGTTGGACACATTGAAATCTGCAGACTACAATGGCTTCATCAAAATTGGTGCTGCTTATTCTGACGTAGTAATCAATGCTGATGAAGAGTCTACTAAACTGGTAAGCGAAGCGAGTCCGAAAAAAGTAGACACAATAGAAAACAATGATGAGTCGTTAGACAACTATTATAATCTATACAACGAACTAGTAGGCTAAATTGACTTCAAAAACTATAAAATACCTCCGGCTGATATCCATAGCGATATCAGCCTTTTTTGTTGCCTCATGCGATGATCCCGATGATATTGGACTCAACTTGCAGGAACAGGATGATATTCTCAATGCTAAACTGGTTGATACTCTGACTATTGAAACAGAGACGGTATTGCTCAACGATATCAATACATCGACCGTTACTGTTCTGCTGACAGGTGCATATGATGACCCCTATGTCGGTGATATATCAGCCAACACTTATTTTCAGGTATTGCTGAGTTCAGAAAATCCGGACTTCGGGAGCAATCCGATGTGTGATTCAATAAAGCTGTTCCTGGATTATAATGGCTATTATTATGGGGATACGTCTGAAACTCAAACTTTAGAAGTATATAAATTGACTGAGGAAATTCAGGATGATTCGAGTTATACAATAAATAGTACTCTAAATGTTGACCCAACGGCCATTGGATCAACTTATCCGGGATTTTCAGTTTCTCCAACCATAAGTGATAGCATAGTTGAAATTTCACTTAATGCTACTTACGGTGATGAAATTATAGCAGCAGGTAATACAACAAATGATCTTTTTGTTCAAAGTATATTTGGCTTATCTGTAAGGCCCACCTCTGGTGATTTCAATGGGGCGGTGGTAGGCTTTTTCGCAGGTGGAGATTCGAAAGTTGTACTGTACTATCACAATGATACTGATACTTCAACATTTGATTTAAGTATTTCTAGTTCATCTATGAGGTTCAATAATATAGTTGCAGACCGGTCGTCTACATCATTAAGTTCCTTATCAAGTGAAGGAGATGCGCTATCTACAGCGACTACCTCAAATCAAGGCTTCTTACAGGCGGGTACTGGTCTGGCGACCAAAATATTTCTCCCGAACCTACAACAATTCAGGGACTCTGTCGGAACGGTTGCTATAAATAGGGCTGAAATTGTTATCTACCCTGTTGATGGATCTGTGACTGGTGAGCATAATGAACCACCTCTATTCCTAACCATGTATAAGACCGATAATACCAATCTTATCCTTGAAGATGCGAACGGTGATGCTGAAGTAATTCCAAATGACTTTCATACAGTTTACGGAAGTGGGATACAAGAATTTAACTACGATGAGGATGAAAATGTATATAAATTACGTTTGACGCAGTACATACAAGACTTAATTCTGGAGAATGAAACAAATGGGGGAATGTTGCTAGTACCAACAATAAACTCAACCAGAGTTACCCGTTTTACTTTCTATGATAATGCTAACTTATCCAATCCGGCAAAGGCTATGAAGTTGCTTCTTTACTTCACAAAACTGGATTCAGAATAAGAAAGTTGACTATTTTTATGCAACCATGGTCTGCAAATGCAGGTCATCTAATATAACTACCACTTTAATATTAAAGATATGTGCGGAATTGTAGGATATGTAGGAGATCGAGAGGCAGCAGGAATATTAATCAAAGGATTACAAAGACTTGAATACAGAGGTTACGATAGTGCAGGTATTGCCTTGCTGAACGGTAACCTTGAAGTTTATAAAAAGAAGGGTAAAGTTCAGGAGCTTGTAGATTACATCAGTGATAAAGAAGTAAAGAGCACAATAGGCATCGGACATACAAGGTGGGCAACACACGGTGAACCTAATGATGTAAATGCGCATCCCCACTACTCATCAGACCGCAAACTAGCAATCATACACAACGGAATTATTGAAAACTATGGTTCTTTGCGAAAGGATCTGGAGAATAAAGGATATGAGTTTCACTCAGACACTGACACTGAAGTCCTAATCAATTTCATAGAAGACATTCAGAAAAAAAATAATTGCTCCCTTGAAGAGTCAGTGAGGCTGGCATTGAATCAGGTTATTGGTGCCTATGCGATCGTAATTCTTTCCAAGGATAATCCGGGGCAGTTGATAGCTGCCAGAAAAGGAAGTCCGCTGGTAATTGGAGTTGGTGACAATGAGCATTTTTTAGCTTCCGATGCGACACCGATTATTGAGTATACTAACGAGGTAGTGTACCTGGATGATTACGAGATTGCGGTAATTACAAAAGACTCTTTAACAATAAAGAACACAGAGAACGTTGAAAGGACACCTGAGGTTCAGGCACTGGAGATGGAGTTGGATGCCATAGAAAAAAGTGGCTACGACTATTTCATGCTGAAAGAGATTATGGAGCAGCCAATCTCTGTGAGCAACTGTATGCGAGGCAGACTTAATTCAGCAAGCGGAATGCTTCGATTAGGAGGTATCAAAGAGTACATCAACAGATTGGTAGCTGCAGATAGAATTGTCATTGTGGCTTGTGGAACTTCATGGCATGCGGGTTTGGTTGCGGAGTACTTGTTTGAAGAGTTTGCAAGAATTCCGGTGGAAGTAGAGTATGCTTCAGAGTTTCGATACCGAAACCCAATAATTAAAGAGAACGATGTCGTAATAGCTATTTCCCAATCTGGAGAGACTGCTGATACACTGGCAGCAATTGAACTTGCCAAATCAAAAGGTGCGATAATATTCGGGGTTTGTAATGCAGTGGGTTCATCAATTGCACGAGAGTCGCACGAAGGAGCTTATCTACATGCGGGGCCTGAAATCGGTGTGGCAAGTACAAAAGCATTTACAGGTCAACTGACTGTTTTGACTATGATGATGCTAAGGATTGCCTACAAAAAAGGAACCGTTACCGAGAGTAAATACAGAGAGCTGCTGGTAGAACTGGAGAATATCCCTTCTAAAATTGAAAAGGTACTCCAGACAAATGACCAAATCGTAAAGATTGCTGAGGAGTTTAAGAACGCAAGAAACTTTCTGTATCTCGGTAGAGGATATAATTTTCCGGTGGCCCTGGAAGGAGCCCTAAAACTAAAGGAAATTTCATATATCCACGCTGAAGGATATCCGGCTGCGGAAATGAAGCACGGTCCGATTGCATTGATTGATGAAGAAATGCCCGTGGTTGTTATTGCCACCAAGGACAGTTCTTATGAGAAAATAGTTTCTAATATTCAGGAGGTCAAAGCAAGAAAGGGAAGGGTGATAGCTATCGTAACCGAAGGGGATAAGATTATTCCTTCGATGGCTGACTACGTCATTCCTGTCCCACATACACATGAGGCGTTGACCCCATTGGTTTCTGTGATTCCACTTCAGTTGTTGTCATATCATATTGCGGTTTTGAGAGGGTGTAATGTGGATCAACCACGAAACCTTGCCAAGTCAGTTACTGTAGAGTAATTCTGAATCTGGTTGGACATATTACATTTATTCGGACTATATTCGTCCAAACTCAATGCATATGTCAAAGAAAGTAATTAATACTTCCAAAGCACCGGAACCTATCGGCCCATATAATCAGGGGATTTTAGCTGGTAATACATTATACGTGTCAGGCCAAATAGCCCTGGAAGCATTTTCAGGGGATTTGATTACCAGTAATATTGTTGATGAGACTACTCAAGTAATGGAGAACCTCAAGGCTATTCTCAAGGAAGCGGGAATGGATTTTGCAAATGTGGTCAAGTGTAGCATTTTCATTTCGAACATGAATAATTTTACTGAGATCAATGAGGTCTATGGAAGTTATTTTCAGGATATGGCGCCTGCCAGAGAGACTGTGGAGGTAAGCAAACTTCCGAAGAATGTTAACGTTGAGATTTCCTGCATCGCTGTAAAGTAATGCCTCTGTTCCCTTATACAAAAAGTGTGATTCCTCTGGCACTTGATGCTGAGACTGCAGAAAATTTACTTAAGCTTACCACAACAAAAACGGAGAACTATCATGAGTTCATCCGAACAAGACGTAGTGTTTCATTAGAGAAATTCCAGGGAGTGGTAAAGAATGGCACCTTTAAGATTTCCAAGAAGGTGTACTATCCACAAAATTATTTGCCTTTAATCAAGGGTAACTTTGAGCCAACAAAATCCGGATGTGTCGTATTTGTTGAATATAGTCTGTTTCCCGGCACAAAGTTTTTATTCTACCTATGGAGCTTTTTAACGATTGTCATAGCGCTGGTGTTTTTGTTTTACAAGCCAAATTATCTTTATGCATCACTTGCAATCATATTCTTCCTGCTCAACTACGTGGTAGCGATTGCCAATTTTAATATTCACACCAAAGACAGCAAAAAGTTATTGCAGGAAGTATTTGAGTTATAGCCCCCTGAATTATGACTTACATTTGTTAATTTTACTGGTATTGATTCATTAATGAAATGGAAAATTCTGTGAGAGTAAGATTTGCACCGTCACCAACAGGTGCCCTGCACATAGGAGGAGTGAGGACCGCCCTGTTTAATTATTTATACGCTAAGAAGAATAATGGTAAAATAATTCTGCGTATTGAAGATACTGATCAATCAAGGTATGTAGAAGGGGCTGAGGAGTACATTGCTGAAGCATTGAAATGGTCAGGGATAGAATTCGATGAAGGTCCGGGTATAGGAGGTGATTTTGGTCCATATAGGCAATCAGAGCGAAAAGAAATTTACTCAAAATTCGTACAGAAGTTATTGGATGATGGCAATGCTTACTATGCTTTTGATACAGCAGAGGAGCTTGATGCAATGCGTGAGAGACTTAAGGAAGCTAAAGTCGATAATTTGCAATACAATGCAATCAGCCGCATGCAGATGAAGAACTCCATTACGATGTCTGAGGATGAGGTGAAAGCAAAATTAGAGGCCGGTGATCCCTATGTAGTGCGGTTGAAGGTTCCCCTCAAAGAAGAAGTAAGACTGAATGATTTGGTAAGGGGATGGGTTGTCGTCCATTCATCAGCGATTGATGATAAAGTATTGATGAAATCAGATGGAATGCCAACGTATCACCTGGCTAATGTGGTAGATGATCATTTGATGAAAATAACTCATGTGATCAGAGGTGAAGAATGGCTACCTAGTGCTCCGTTACATGTCTTACTCTATAGATTTTTAGGCTGGGAAGATACTATGCCGAGTTTTGCTCACTTACCATTGATCATGAAGCCCGAAGGTCAGGGGAAGTTGAGTAAGAGAGCTGGTGATAAGCTTGGAATACCCGTATTTCCTATTGATGGAGAGTTCCCGGATAGTGAAGGAAACATGGAAAAGTATCGAGGTTTCAGGGAACTTGGGTTCTTGCCAGAGGCTTTTATCAACTTTATGGCCTTTCTTGGTTGGAATCCCGGGGGTGAAAAGGAATTGTATACAGTTGAGGAACTAATTTCAGAGTTTGATCTGGAAAAAATCCAGAAAGGAGGAGCCAAGTTTGATATTGAAAAAGCGAACTGGTTCAATGAACAGTATTTGCGAATGAAGACAAATACAGAGCTCTCGCAATTACTGGATAACTACTGCAAGTTGAATAGTATAGATTCTAAGGGATTGGATTTGGAAAAAGTTATTCAACTCATGAAAGAAAGGATTTCGTTTATTAACGAAATCCCACAGAAGGCATCGTTTTTATTTCAGCCTCCCAACGAGTATGATGATAAAGTGATTAAGAAACGATGGACAGAGGAAGCTGTAGATGTAATTGGTGCTCTATCTGAAGTTCTGTCCAATCTGGATGTTTTTGATGCGGAAACCATCCATAGCTCTCTTAATGAGGTTCTTGAGGCAAAAGGAATTCAGATGGGTAGAGTAATGCAAGCCCTGAGGGTATCAGTTACAGGTCTTGGCTCAGGTCCGGACTTGATGCTTACCATGGAAATATTAGGAAAGGAAGAAGTGGTGAAACGATTGACTACAGCACTTGAGTCCCTTTCTGATAAAGTAAAACAAACCCAATAGCTATGGCAAAAAAGAAAAAGAAAGAAGAAGAGAAAAAACCGGAGGTACATAAAGACCTTGAAGGTTTTGATGTGAACGTTGACTCGTTTGGGGAAATCAAGTCCAACTATGATATTGATAAAATCAATAAGTTCCTTGATGACAATGTAGAGGATAAAAAACTGAAACATAAGCCTGAAAGAAAAAAGGATAGTGGTGAGGAGTGATAGTTATTTATCAAAAACTGGTTATATTGCTCCTATGCTTCGAGGTTTTGTAATATCCTGTCTGTCTTTGCTGCTTTTGACTGCGTGCAATGAATCGCTAAAGAAAAAAGATAAGGACTCCATACAGAACAGGAAAAATACGGAGACACGTACCATTGAAGATATACATGGTAATAAAATTGAGTGCCTCGTAGATATCAATAATATCACGCAAAAAAATACCATTAAGAACTCACCTGATTTTAATGAGGTTAAGTGGGACAATGAGACCAAAGAAGCATGGGTGTCATTGAAAAACGGAGATAGTCTGTATGTTCACGTGACCGGTTGTCGAGATTTTTATGTTCAGGTAAGGTTAATTCGATACAACAACACAGAGGAGTTTAGTAATGTAGAGTACTGGTTTGAACAAGCGATGTGGATTGCCGAGCATGTGCGTGGCTTCGACCCGGAACACCTTCAGGAAATACATGATGAAAAGAAATTTACGTCAGAACAAGATGAAGACGGGATCGCTATGGACTTTAATGAACATGACTACGATCTCTATGTAGATAGATCTGGAAAAGGTACGCTAATAATGTTGGTACACCATTTTCAGTAGTCGTAGCAAAAGAATAGAATGAACCTTACAATTTTAATAACCTTAAAACATAAAAAATGAAACGTTTATTGAGTCTGATTCTAATGAGCCTGTTCATCTCTCTTGGAACATTGTATGCTGCCAAAAGTTCTAATGATCAGGGTGTTTCTTCCATTAAAGTTGATACTAAAAAGTCTAGGAAGATTAGTAAGATAATGGAGAAGCTTGAAAGGAAAGTGGCAAAGAAGAAAAGCCGTGGTGGTGATGTCCAAATACCACTGATGATTGCTGTGATACTTGTAGCCTTGTTGTTGATTTTACTAGGCTTTCCGTTAGTTACATTATTAATTGTTGCCATACTAATATTGCTCTTCCTGTACTTGTGGAGAGAAATGAATTAGAACCAAAAATTTAAAGAACCCGGGCAATGCACTGTGCCCGGGTCTTACCAAACTACCTTAATATTTGAGAATAGGAATAATCAAAGAAGAAAAAGTCCCTGTAGACCATCGGGTACCCCTTACCCCAAAACAGTGTAAGTCAATTATTGAAAAATATCCGGGCGTTGAGATTTATATAGAACCAAGTCCGATTCGATGCTTTAAAGACGAGGAATATATCGCAGAAGGTATTGCCCTTAGTGATGATTTGAGTTCATGTGATATCCTGATGGGTGTTAAGGAGGTGCCAATTGATAAACTGATCCCTAACAAAACTTATTTATTTTTTTCTCATACCATTAAGAAACAGACATATAACAGGAAATTGCTGCAGTCTATTTTGGCTAAAAATATTCGTCTGATAGACTATGAATGTCTGAAGAATCATATAGGGCAACGGGTTGTGGCTTTTGGAAGATGGGCAGGGATCGTTGGAGCTTACAATGCACTGCGCACTTACGGGTTAAAATATTCTTCTTTTGAATTAAAGCCTGCTCATGAATGCTTTGATATGGATGAGGTCAGGAGTGAGCTAACTAAGGTAAAGCTTGGGCCCATTAGAATATTACTGACAGGTGGGGGGCGCGTAGCCAGGGGAGCACAGGAAATATTGGATTTTGTCGAAATCAGGAATGTCGAACGGGAAGGTTACCTAAATCAGGTCTGGAACGAGCCAGTGTATATCCAATTAGATTCTGATGCTTACAATGAGCATAAGGACGGTAAGCCGTTTGACTTCAATGAGTTTTATAATAGCCCTGAGCGCTTTAAGTCTACTTTCGCCCAGTATACAGGACATACGGATTTATTGATAGCCGGAGCATACTGGGACCCTAAAGCACCGAAACTTTTTAGCAGAGAAGATATTGCACACAATGATTTTAAAATCAAGATCGTTGCAGATATTACCTGCGATATTGAAGGATCGATTCCTACTACACTCAGGGCGACCACGATAGCCGATCCATTCTACGACATAAGAAGAAGGGACTGTTCTGAACAAGAAGCCTTCTCTGATCAAGATAATATCACAGTAATGGCCATTGATAATCTTCCTTGTGAACTTCCCAGAGATTCAAGTCAAGCCTTTGGTGAAATGCTAATCGACCATGTGATGGAGCAGTTACTGATCGAAGATCGTGGAATGATCTCCAAAGCTACTATAGCAGATAAAGGTGGTTTGACAGAACATTTTCAATATCTATCTGATTACATCAAGTAGAATATTTGTATATGCAAATATACGGTTTTGCATATCTTCAGCCTTTACTTACTTTTATCCTCCGATTAAAGAATAATTCCTATGGATAAGTATTCCTACATAGCTAACGCACACGGAAACTATATTGATGAGTTGTATGCTGATTATAAAAGTGATCCGGCCAACGTTGATGAGACCTGGCAGAAGTTTTTCGAAGGGTTTGAATTTTCACAAACCAAATATGGTGAAAATGGAGCCTCAACCTCAGGAGGGATCAATGAAAAGGAGATCAAAGTACACTATCTGATACATGCTTACCGTAGCCGAGCGCACTTACGGTCAAAAACAAACCCGGTAAGGCACAGAAAGGACAGAGGCCCACGACTGGACCTGGAAGACTTTGATTTGGGCAATGATGATTTGGATACAGTTTTTAATGCCGGAAACGAGATAGGAATTGGTCCTGCCACTTTAAAGGATATAATCAAGGCACTCAAGAAAATTTACGAAGGTACAATTGGCTTCGAGTATATGTACATCCGCCACAGGGATCGGTTGGATTGGTTCAGAGATAAAATTGAAAAGGCCTCGCTGAACTATAAACCCGAAGCAGAGGATATAAAAAGAATATTAAGCAAACTCAATGAAGCCGTTGTATTTGAAAGCTTTTTGCATACCAAATATATAGGACAAAAGAGATTTTCACTGGAAGGGGGAGAAACTACCATCCCTGCACTCGATGCATTGGTGCAGAAAGGGGCCGAATTGGGAGCAGAAGAATTTGTGATAGGAATGGCACACAGGGGTCGTCTGAATGTGCTGGCCAACATCATGGGTAAAACCTATGAGGACATATTCAATGAGTTTGAAGGAGGAACCGTTACCGATACCACTATGGGAGATGGTGATGTGAAGTACCACCTTGGTTTCTCCAGTGAAGTCGATACCACAGCAGGTAAGAAGGTTTATCTGAAACTGGCACCTAACCCATCTCACCTGGAGGCTGTCAATCCCGTAGTTGAGGGGTTTGTTCGCGCTAAAGGAGATGAACTTTATGGAGGTGACAAGAAGAAAATAGTTCCAATTCTAATTCATGGTGATGCAGCGGTTGCCGGTCAGGGGATTGTGTATGAAGTCGCTCAAATGAACAAATTGGAAGGCTACAGCAATGGAGGGACAATACATTTTGTGATCAACAATCAGGTTGGTTTCACCACCGACTTTGAGGATGCAAGATCAAGTATCTACTGTACCGATGTGGCAAAAGTAATTGATGCTCCTGTATTTCATGTGAATGGTGATGATCCGGAAGCCGTTGTCTTCTGTATGAAATTGGCGATAGAGTATAGACAAAGGTTTGAGCGCGATGTTTTCGTTGATATGGTATGCTATCGTAGACATGGTCATAACGAAAGTGACGAACCTAAGTTCACCCAACCAGCTCTCTACAATATAATTTCCAAACACCCTAACCCTAGAGAGGTATATATGGAGCAGTTGATCATGCGTGGTGATATGGGTGCAGAAGTTGCAAAGACTATGGACAAAGAATTCAGAGCTTTGCTTCAGGATCGACTGAATATGGTAAAACAAAAAAGTTTGCCATATCATTTCCAACCCACCGAAAAAGAGTGGCAGAAACTGAGAAAGTCGACACCAAAAGATTTTGAAAAATCACCATCAACCGGTGTAAAAGCTGAAGTGATAAAGGAAGTAGGAGAAGCACTCTCCGGCATTCCGGATGGCTTTAAGCCGATCAAACAAATTGAAAAATTGTTGAAGTCCAGACAGGAAATGTTTTTTGAGAAAAAAGAACTTGACTGGGCTGCTGCAGAACTTCTGGCATATGGGTCATTATTAGGAGAAGGTTATACGGTCAGATTGACGGGGCAAGATGTGCAAAGGGGCACCTTTTCACATAGACATGCTGTTTTGAAGGATGCTGAGACCAATGAACCTTATAATAGTTTGGCTCAGGCGAAGTCATCGAAAGGCAAATTCTACATCTATAACTCTCTCTTATCGGAATATGGGGTGCTGGGTTTCGAATTTGGTTATGCAATGGCTAACCCGAATTCATTGACGATATGGGAAGCTCAGTTCGGTGATTTTGCAAACGGTGCACAGGTTATGACGGATCAGTTTGTAGTTTCTTCGGAAACAAAATGGAACAAACAGACAGGATTGGTTATGCTTCTTCCCCATGGACAGGAAGGGCAGGGGCCAGAGCATTCAAGTGCACGTCTGGAAAGGTTTTTAAAATCATGTGCAGGTTATAATATGACTGTCTGCAACATTACTACACCTGCAAACTTCTTTCATTCTTTGAGAAGACAAATGGTCTGGCCTTTTAGAAAGCCTATGATAGTAATGTCACCAAAATCTTTATTGAGGCATCCAAAAGTAGTTTCCAAAATATCAGAATTTACAAAAGGATCTTTCAAGGAATTGATTCCAGACGCATATGCTGACACATCGAAGGTCAAAAAAGTACTCTTATGTTCGGGTAAGGTTTATTATGACTTGCAGGAGGAACAGGAGAAGCAGAAAAAGAAAGATGTCGCAATTATTAGATTAGAACAATTGTATCCATTGCCCTTTAAACAACTTGAAGCTGAACTGGCGAAGTTCAAAAAGGGATTTGAGCTTGCCTGGGTACAAGAAGAGCCAGGTAACATGGGAGCCTGGGGCTATATACTTAGATCTCTTTATAAGATTTACCCTGATCTGGATTGTGTGGTTAGAGAGGATTCACCTTCTCCTGCAGTTGGTTATGCCAATATCCACAAAGAGCGTCAGGCGCAGCTTATAGAAACAGCGTTAAAAACAAAATAATAGAACTAAAGAACACAAATATATATCATGGCTATTCAAATGAAAATACCAGCAGTTGGTGAATCAATAACAGAAGTAACTGTAGGCCAATGGAGTAAACAAGATGGTGACTTTGTCGAGATGGATGAAGTGATTTGTGAACTGGAGTCCGACAAGGCTACTTTTGAGCTGAATGCTGAGGCAGCAGGGATTCTTAGAATCAAAGCACAGGAAGGAGATGTTCTTGAAATTGGAGCCACAATATGTGAAATCGAGGAGGGTGAAGCTTCATCGAAGCCCGCGGCACCAGCTGAGAAAGCTGCCGAGCCGGAGCAAGCCTCATCTAATGGTGGACCGAAATCAACGGGAGAAGTTTTGGAAATGGTCGTCCCTCCGGTTGGTGAGTCGATTGCGGAAGTAACTGTAGCCGGATGGACGAAATCTGATGGAGATATCGTAGAATTCGAAGAGGTGATATGTGAATTGGAGTCGGATAAAGCCACATTTGAATTGAATGCAGAGGCTCAGGGTAAGATTAAGATAATAGCACAAGAGGGAGAAACAATTCCAATTGGTGCGGTTCTCTGTAAAATAGAAGTGATGGAGGGTGCTGTAGCTGAAACGACTTCCTCTTCCGCATCAGCTGAATCTGCACCGGCAGCCACTTCGGTACCAGCCAAAGAAGGTAGTTATGCAGAAGGTCATCCTTCACCTGTGGCTAAGAAGATATTGGATGAAAAAGGTATTGACCCAGCCAATGTAAAAGGTACAGGAGTAGGTGGAAGAATTACAAAAGAAGATGCATTGAATGCTCAGCCTGGAGCACCAGCAGCTTCTAACGGAAGTGGGTCCAAAAAAGATTTATCTGAACCGGCACCTAAGACAGGAAACAGGAATCAGAACAGGGAACGACTTTCCAATCTACGTAAAACGATTTCCAGAAGGCTTGTGGCTGTTAAGAATGAAACAGCTATGCTTACCACATTCAATGAGGTAGATATGAAGCCTGTTATGGACCTTAGAGCTAAGTATAAGGAACAGTTCAAAGAAAAGAATGAGATTGGACTCGGGTTTATGTCGTTCTTCACAAAAGCAGTATGCGTAGCACTCCAGGAGTGGCCAGCAGTAAATGCATTTATTGATGAAGAGGCCGGTGAGATGGTGTATAATGACTATTGTGATATTTCAATAGCAGTATCAACTCCAAAAGGTCTTGTGGTTCCCGTGATCAGAAACGCTGAGGATTTGAGCTTTGCTGGCGTTGAGAAAGAAATAAGAAGATTGGCTCTAAAAGCAAGAGATGGGAAATTAACAATTCCAGAGATGGAAGGTGGTACGTTTACCATCACCAACGGAGGAGTATTTGGTTCCATGCTCTCTACGCCAATAATTAATGCACCACAATCAGCCATACTTGGAATGCATAACATAGTGGAGCGACCAATTGCTGTAAACGGTGAAGTTGTCATCCGCCCGGTTATGTATGTTGCATTGTCTTATGATCATAGGGTGATTGATGGAAGAGAGTCGGTAAGTTTCTTGGTAAGAGTAAAGGAGTTGTTGGAGGACCCTGCTAGGCTTTTATTAGAGATTTAAGAAATAAGATTGAAGACACTAAGACAATGCACAATTTTCGAGATTTAAAAATTTGGCAACGATCCGTTGAGTTTTCCGTGAGAGTGTATTCTGTGACAAGAGAATTTCCAGAAGCAGAAAAGTATGGTCTTATCAGTCAGATTAGAAGGTGTTCAGTTTCAATTTCTTCCAATATTGCGGAAGGCGCAGGACGTAGATCTAATAAGGACTTTTTAAATTTCTTGAGCATTGCCAGAGGTTCAGCCTTTGAACTAGAGACGCAATTAATTATATCAGAAAAATTAAAATTCATAAATAAGGAGGATTTCGAATCCCTATGCGATGAGTTGATTGAAATTCAGAACATGTTGTTTGGGTTTATGAAAAAGTTGGATAACTCATTAGAAGTATTTTCAAGCAACTGAAGCTTTTGCTTCTTAAATCTTCCATCTTACTTCTTAATACTACAAAACTATGGAATACGACATAACAGTAATAGGCTCCGGGCCTGGTGGATACGTAGCGGCAATCAGATGTGCTCAACTGGGCTTTAAAACCGCGATTATTGAAAAATATAACACATTGGGAGGCACCTGCCTTAATGTAGGCTGTATACCTTCAAAGGCATTATTGGATAGTTCAGAACACTATCACAATGCGAAGCATACTTTTAAAACACATGGAATTGATCTGAAAGAACTCAAGGTCAACCTAAAACAAATGATCAAGAGGAAGGACGATGTCGTGAAACAGACATGTGATGGTGTCGCCTATTTGATGAAAAAGAACAAAATTGATGTTCATACGGGAGTAGGTTCATTTGTAGATAAGAATACGATTAAAATAACACCGGCCAAAGGAAAAGCCACGGAAATCAAGACCAAGAATACGATCATTGCGACAGGTTCAAAGCCAATGAGTATTCCTCCGATTCCTATTGATAAGGAGAGAGTGATCACGTCAACTGAGGCATTGAATCTTCCCGAAGTACCCAAGAACCTGATTGTAATCGGTGGTGGAGTAATCGGAATGGAGCTCGGATCGGTATATGCAAGAATTGGTGCTAAGGTTCAGGTTATTGAATACGCAGATTCTATTATTCCTACAATGGACAAGACTTTGGGTAAGGAGCTACAGAAAGTTTTGAAGAAAGAAGGGTTCGAATTCAACTTTAAGCATAAAGTGACAGGAGTATCCGTAAAAGGAAAAACAGTTACAGTGACAGCTGAAAACCCGAAAGGTGAAACGGTTGAGTTTAAAGGAGATTACTGCTTGGTATCAATAGGGCGTAAGCCATACACTGAGGGGCTTGGTCTGGAGAACGCTGGTGTAAAAGTAGATGACAGAGGGAGAATAGAGGTGGATGATCATCTGCAAACCAATGTACAGGGAATTTATGCGATTGGTGATGTAGTGAAAGGAGCTATGTTAGCCCATAAGGCTGAGGAAGAAGGAGTATTGGTTGCAGAGCAACTTGCTGGACAGAAACCACACATTAATTATAATCTCATTCCGGGAGTTGTTTACACCTGGCCGGAGGTGGCCGCTGTTGGATATACAGAGGAAGATTTGAAAGCTCAGGGTCGCGCCTATAAAACAGGTTCCTTTCCGTTTAAGGCATCAGGTCGTGCGAGAGCCAGTATGGATGAGGATGGTTTGGTAAAAGTGCTAGCTGATAAAGCAACAGATGAAATTCTTGGGGTGCATATGATCGGCCCGAGAGCCGCGGATATGATAGCTGAGGCTGTGGTTGCTATGGAGTATCGTGCTTCAGCGGAAGATATTTCGAGAATGTCTCATGCACACCCTACGTTTACAGAGGCCATTAAAGAAGCTTGTTTGGCTGCTACAGAGAATAGGGCTTTGCATATTTAACGTGAGTGTACGCAAAAAATCATCGAAAGGCCGGCAAATTGTCGGTCTTTTTTTGTGTCAGAAATAAAACAGAATATTATCTCTTGATTAAATTTTCATTTGCAGGTAGGGAAAACAGAAAGCTACCGGTTATATACTCAATTAAATACCATACCTTTAAGGTTTAATCAATCACTAACAGGATCGTTATGAATTCAAAAAGACTACAAGTAATTTTTACTGCGGCACTAATAGGGCTATTTAACTTTTCAAAAGCACAAACATTGAATGAAACTTCCGGAACAGGTTCTGGGGTTTCGATTACTTCAGGGGATTTCAATACAATGTATGGAGATAGTACTGGTTCTAATCTTACTTCAGGAAGTCAGACAACAATGTTTGGTTATCAGGCAGGTAGGAGCTGCACAACGTCTGAATTCATAGCTATTGGATATCAGGCTGGTTACAGTAACACTACCGGGTTTGATAATACATTCATTGGCTGGCAGGCAGGATATTATAACGTGACGGCCGGAGATAATACATTTATAGGGGCAGAGTCAGGAGAAAACAATATTTCAGGATATGACAACACATTTGTTGGTGAGGAATCAGGAACAAATAACACGACTGGTTTTGAAAATGTATTTATTGGTGAGGATGCAGGTTTTGGTAACACTACGGGTTATAGAAACACTTTCGTTGGTAACGAAGCAGGAATTAGCTCTGATGTAGGATATAGAAATACTGGTATCGGTGATGAGGCACTTTCTGATGTAGATGAAGGGCACCATAATACCGCATGCGGTGATTCCTCTGGTATAGATGTCGGTGATGGAACTTACAATACATTTTTAGGAGCTGCCTCAGGTGTAGCTACTGAATATGCTGATTTTAATACCTTCATAGGGGCTATGTCAGGTTGGGACAACAACAGAACGAATAGTACTACTAATGCCAATCACAATACGTATGTTGGATACTACTGTGGTTTTTCTAACAGAGAAGGACAATATAATGTAGGTATGGGTTCGCTTGCTAATTTTGATAACACCACGAGAAGTAGCTGTATATTTTTGGGCTACGACTGCACACCGAGTAATAATAATGTAATTATGATGGGTAATTTATCATTTAGTGATGGTCAGTATTCAATAAGTATTGGACACGAAAACGATACTCGAAGCACCGGTTCCATAGCAATGGGATATCAATCAAATATGCCTAGTGCGGCTTCCTATGCAATTGGCATTGGTTATCAAAGTGACATTGATAATACTGGTGCAATTGGTATTGGCTACACGACTACTGTACAAGGAGATAATTCTATTGCTATCGGTTCAACAACCAATGTTACGGGTGCTAATTCCATCGCTCTGGGATATGGAACTTCGGTAAGTGGAGACAACGAGGTATATATCGGTAATAGCCTCACTACATCTATAGGTGGAGCAGTAAACTGGACTGCTCTTTCGGATGGTAGATTTAAGGAAAACGTTCAAGAGAATGTGCCAGGATTGGCTTTTATTGAAAAACTGAGACCTGTAACCTATAATTTTGACATGGATAGACTTGCAGATTTCGATGGTCAATCAGCGTTGCTTGAGGAGTTTGGAAACACAAAAGATCAAGTATACACAGGGTTCATTGCTCAGGAAGTTGATAGCATTGCCAATTCGATAGGTTACAACTTTAGTGGTATTAAAGTACCGGAGAATAAAAGTACCCAGAGTTACGGTATTAGATACGCAGAGTTTGTTGTACCATTAGTGAAATCCGTTCAGGAATTGAATGATGTTATTCAAACTCAGGATCAGTACATTGATAATCTTGAGACTAAATTAGATGTTTATGAATCTACTCTAAAAGAACTTCAACAATCCGTAGAAGTTTTGCAGGAAGAAATGAAAGGCGTGACAGACCGAAGGCATAAAGTAATGTCTAGAAAGTAAAAGTTTGTTCACTACATTTTCATATTCCAATAAGAGATGAAATTCAATAACTATATTAAACTAATTTTGCTACTACTGATGCCGGTTACTCCGGTAATGGCCCAAATGGATGTCAGTGGTAGTGAAACGCGCACAAACGTAACTACTGCAAACAGTCAACAGCAGGTTGATGTGGCTTCCAATGGAAGTGGAAATTTTGTGGTTGTTTGGGAAAGTCATGATCAGGATGGTGATGACTATGGGATTTATGCTTCATTATATGATAGCTCTGGTTCTGTAATTCTATCAGAATTTCAAGTAAATACAACTACTTCAAACTCACAAAGGTTTCCTGCTGTTGAGTTGGATGAAAGTGATAATATGCACTTTGTCTGGATGAGTTTAGATCAAGACGATGCTATCAAGAGTTGGGGAATTTATCAGAGGGTGATTTCCAGTGCTGGGACAGGTGTGGTATCAGAAACTCTGGTAAATGACACTACTTCAGGAGAGCAAACTTTTCCGGATATATCACTTTCCCCTGACGGCTCTTATGTTATTACCTGGGCGAGTGATGGTAATATCAAAGCAAAGCGTTACAGCTCTGCCGGAGTATCAAGTGGGACTGAGTTTCTCGTGAATACTACAACAGATAGCCTGCAAACTAATCCCAAAGTGGCTACCATTGATGATGGTTCTTTTATAATTACCTGGCAAAGTATAGGCAACGATGGGAGTGGGCAGGGAGTCTATGCACAGCGCTATGACAATACTGGGACAGCTAATGGTTCCGAATTTCGGGTTAACTCCACTACATCGGACAACCAGCAATCTCCATCAATAGCATGCGATTCTTCCGGTAACTTTATAATAGTTTGGGAAAGCTATGGCCAAGACAGTGAAGGATTCGGTATTTACGCTCAGAAATACAATAGTGATGGATCCACCAACGGTTCCGAATTTCGGGTAAATGATTACCAGACAAGTGATCAAACAGATCCGGATATAGCCATGTCAGAAGGAGGCAATTACTTAATCTCATGGACAAGTTTTTATCATTCCGGGGGTGATACGGTTGGTGTATACTATGAGCTATATGATGAATCTGGTAGCGTTGAGCAATCCGAAACCCAGGTTAATACTTATACAAGTGGCTATCAACAAATACCGGCTGTAGCTTTCAGTGCGGATGAGGGATTAGCTGTTATTGCTTGGCAAGATGGTTACTATTCCTCAACATCATCTCATGATGGGGATGATTACGGAGTATATTTTCAAAGATATCAAGTTGGAGACCTAATAAATCCGGTGGCAGTTTGTAAGGATACATCTGTAGAACTTAATGCAGTCGGTGACGCAAGTATTACAGTAGATATGGTGGAGAACGGGAGTACTGACAATGATGGTATTGCCTCGTATTCTTTATCTAAATACAATTTTGATTGTGGAGATGTACTTACGAAGAATACCACTCTAACGGTTACGGATTCAGCTGGAAATCAATCCTCCTGTGTAGCTACAATCACCGTTTATGATGTTAACTATCCCTCTTTTTCCACTAAGTCGGCTACAGTTTACCTGGATGCTTCTGGCTCAGCGACAATTTCCGTGAGTGATGTATATCAAAGTGGAACAGCTACCGATGATTGTGGAGTTATAGTTGATAGCGTAGATGTTACATCATTTTCTTGTTCAGATATTGGAGATAATACGGTAAATGTAGTTGCTCGAGATCCAAGCAATAATTACACAAGCAATACTGCAACGGTGACAGTCATTGACTCAATCAGCCCAACTGTGGCTACTCAGGACCTTATAGTGTATTTGGATGGCTCGGGTTCAGCTACAATTTTAGCAAGTGATTTGGATAATGGTAGTTCGGATATTTGTGGGATAAATTCATACTCGGCCGACATTACATCGTTTACTTGTGCTGATATAGGGACAAATACGGTAACTCTTACGGTTACTGATGCGGGAGGTAATAGCGCTTCTGGTACTTCGACTGTAACGGTACTTGATACAATTCATCCTTCCGTTGTTACTCAGGATCTGACTGTCTACCTGGACGGTAGTGGTTCGGCAACTATTCTAGGTGCTGATGTAGATAATGGTAGTACGGACAATTGTAGTATTGCCTCATATTCATTAGATGTGAGCTCTTTTAGCTGTGCTGATGTTGGCTCTAACACAGTGACTTTAACAGTTACTGATGGTAGTGGTAATTCTGTTTCAGGTACCGCTACAGTTACCGTTGTAGATTCGGTTACAACTACTGCAGTTGCTCAGGACATCACCGTATTCCTGGATGGAACAGGAAGCGCAACGATTACAGCATCAGATATTGATAATGGTAGTGCCGACAACTGTGGTTCCCCAACATTGAGCGTAGATCAGACAGATTTTGATTGTTCTCATGTGGGTGCCAATACGGTAACGCTTACTGCTACTGATGGAAGCGGAAATACTTCTACTGCAACAGCAACAGTGACAGTTTCAGATACATCGAGCCCATCAGTGATGACTCAGGACATTACCGTTTATGTTGATGGTACAGGTAGTGTCACGATCTTGGCATCAGATGTAGACAATGGAAGCACAGACAATTGTGGAATAGCCAGTAGTACTATAGACTTAAGTACGTTCACCTGTTCTGAGATAGGCTCTAACACAGTGACCTTAACAGTCACCGATGTAAATGGAAATATCAGCTCAGGTACAGCGACAGTTACGGTTGCTGATACTACAAGTCCGACAGTGGTGACACAAGACATTACCGTCAATTTGGACGGCAGTGGAAATGCGACAATCACAACCGGAGACATAGACAATGGCAGCAGTGATAATTGTAGCATTGCCTCTCTAAGTCTTGATGTGAGTTCATTTACCTGTACGGAAACAGGCGCCAATACAGTAACCCTGACTGCGGTAGATGCAAGTGGCAATACCTCCAGTGCAACGGCAACAGTAACGGTACTCGAGTCAGAGGCTCCAACAGCAGTTGCCCAGGACATCACGGTATTCCTGGATGGAACAGGAAGCGCAACGATTACAGCATCAGATATTGATAATGGTAGTGCCGACAACTGTGGTTCCCCAACATTGAGCACAGATCAGACAGATTTTGATTGTTCTCATGTGGGTGCCAATACGGTAACGCTTACAGCTACTGATGGAAGCGGAAATACTTCTAGTGCAACAGCAACAGTGACAGTTTCAGATACGTCCAGCCCATCAGTGACGACTCAGGACATTACCGTTTATGTTGATGGTACCGGCAGTGTAACGATTGCAGCATCAGATATAGATAATGGAAGCACAGATAATTGTGGGATAGCCAGTAGTGCAATAGACGTAAGTACGTTCACCTGTTCTGAGATAGGCTCCAACACAGTGACCTTAACAGTCACCGATGTAAATGGAAATATCAGCTCAGGTACAGCGACAGTTACAGTTGCTGATACAACCAGTCCGACAGTGGTAACACAAGATATTACCGTCAATCTGGATGGCAGTGGAAATGCGACAATCACAACCGGAGACATAGACAATGGCAGCAATGATAATTGTAGCATTGCCTCTCTAAGTCTTGATGTGAGTTCATTTACCTGTACAGAAACAGGCACCAATACAGTAACCCTGACTGCGGTGGATGCAAGTGGCAATACCTCCAGTGCAACGGCAACAGTAACGGTACTCGAGTCAGAGGCTCCAACAGCAGTTGCCCAGGACATCACCGTATTCCTGGATGGAACAGGAAGCGCAACGATTACAGCATCAGATATTGATAATGGTAGTGCCGATAACTGTGGTTCCCCAACATTGAGCATAGATCAGACAGATTTTGATTGTTCTCATGAAGGCGCCAATACGGTAACGCTTACTGCTACTGATGGAAGCGGAAATACTTCTACTGCAACAGCAACAGTGACAGTTTCAGATACATCGAGCCCATCAGTGATGACCCAGGACATTACCGTTTATGTTGATGGTACCGGCAGTGTCACGATCGTGGCATCAGATGTAGACAATGGCAGCACAGACAATTGTGGAATAGCCAGTAGCACAATAGACGTAAGTACGTTCACCTGTTCTGAGATAGGCTCCAACACAGTGACCTTAACAGTCACCGATGTAAATGGTAATATCAGCTCAGGTACAGCGACAGTTACCGTTGCTGATACCACAAGTCCGACAGTAGTAACACAAGATATTACCGTCAATCTGGACGGCAGCGGAAATGCGACAATCACAACCGGAGACATAGACAATGGCAGCAATGATAATTGTAGTATTGCCTCTCTAAGTCTTGATGTGAGTTCATTTACCTGTACAGAAACAGGCACCAATACAGTAACCCTGACTGCGGTGGATGCAAGTGGCAATACCTCCAGTGCAACAGCAACAGTAACGGTACTCGAGTCGGAGGCTCCAACAGCAGTTGCTCAGGACATCACGGTATTCCTGGATGGCACAGGAAGCGCAACGATTACAGCATCAGATATTGATAATGGTAGTGCCGACAACTGTGGTTCCCCAACATTGAGCATAGATCAGACAGATTTTGATTGTTCTCATGTGGGCGCCAATACGGTAACGCTTACAGCTACTGATGGAAGCGGAAATACTTCTACTGCAACAGCAACGGTGACAGTTTCAGATACGTCTAGCCCATCAGTGATGACTCAGGACATTACTATTTATGTTGATGGTACCGGCAGTGTCACGATCGCGGCATCAGATGTAGACAATGGCAGCACAGACAATTGTGGAATAGCTAGTAGCACAATAGACGTAAGTACGTTCACCTGTTCTGGGATAGGCTCCAACACAGTGACCTTAACAGTCACCGATGTAAATGGAAATATCAACTCAGGTACAGCGACAGTTACGGTTGCTGATACATTAAAACCAACTGTAGTCACTCAGAATTTTACAGCAAATCTGGATGGTAGTGGAAATGTCTCAATAACTGTCAGTGATATTGATAATGGTAGTAACGATAACTGTGGTATTGCTACAACAAGTCTAAGTCAAACTGATTTTAGCTGTGCAGATGCCGGTACAAATACAATTTACCTTATTGTAACGGATGTGAATGGGAATGTAGATTCAGCAACTGCTAATGTAGATGTTCTTGAATTTGTAGGTCCGGTAGCGATGACACAGGACATTTCAGTGTACCTTGATGTAGACGGTTTGGTCACGGTATCAGCAATTGATGTTGATAACGGAAGTACAGATAATTGTGGAATAACAAATTATGCATTAGATGATTCTACATTCGATTGCTCGAATTTAGGAACAAATAATGTGGTGCTGACAGTAAGTGACGGAAGTGGTAATTCGGCATCGGCAAATGCCGTGATTACGGTTCTAGATACAATTGCACCAGTTGCAGGTACACCAGATACGACAGTTTATCTCGATGCGAATGGACAAGTGACGGTAACAGCAACAGATTTGGGAGGCTCTGATAATTGTTCAATAGCATCTTCATCGCTGGATATTACTGATTTTGATTGTTCTGATATAGGTGCCAATGTGGTTTCTATGACAGTTACAGACCAATCAGGAAATACATCCAGTGGGTCGCTGTCAATTAATATAGCAGATAGTACTGGTCCGGTTGTTGTAACACAAAACCTGGCCTTAACTCTTGATGTATCCGGAACCTCAACAATCAGCACTACCGATATTAATAATGGTAGTTCAGATAATTGTGGCATCGATTCCATGTATTTGGATAAAACGGAGTTTACTTGTCAGGATGCCGGTATAACCATAGTGACATTAACAGTGGTAGATCTATACGGTAATACCTCAAGTGCTACCGCGGAGGTTGACTTGACGATTACGGATGGAACCCCACCAGTTGCAATGGCTCAGAGTTACACTGCATATTTGGATAATACTGGTCAGGTAACTGTTCCAGCAGACTCTATTGACAATGGAAGCTTTGACGAATGTAGTATTGCCGAATATTCATTGAGTCAATCGACATTTAATTGTACAGAAGTAGGAGATAACAATATAACCTTTACAGTTACTGATTTTGGAGGTAACACAGATGATACCACCATCACGATTACTGTTATGGATACTATTTCACCTACCGCAATTGCTTTGGATACATCGATAAGCGTGGCAGATGGGGATGTCGTTTTAAGTGCAGGTAATCTTGACAATGGCAGCACAGACAATTGTGATTTCACAGCAACGATTTCACAGACCTTGTTCACATCATCGGATTTAGGAGATAACGCAATCATTCTTACCATTGAAGATGCCAGTGGAAATATATCTACGGATACATCGATTGTGAATGTGACATTATCGACCTCTATTGCGGGAGATCTGTCAGGAACCACTATTATTAAGATTTATGCCGATCAGGAAAAATTGAAAGTATTCTCATCAAAGTATCTTGAGTCAGCAAATGTTATGGTCTATACTTTGAATGGTAAGCTGTTGTACTTATTCGATGATGTTGATTTGCGTCCGGAAGGTACTTATCTATCTACCAAGCTGGATGTAGTTCAATCCTATATTTTGAGAATAGAGTACAATGATCAAAACTATTTGAAGGCATTTATTCCAAGATAGAGAACAATTTTGAACTTTAAGAGCCCGGTTGATTTCAGCTGGGCTTTTTTGTTATCGAATTATTCCGTGTCAATTTTTCATCAGGCTGTTGAATAAAGAATTATTATCTTTGCATTAGTCTGGACTCTTACAACAATCGTTGTAAAGTCTAAACTACCAACGCTAACCTGGCCGTGGATCAACAGATTCACGGCTTTTCTTTGGTTTGGAAGCTTGTTTCATGGCTAAACTTCTTTTTTTGAAACTTCCGGTCGATTCAAGGAGGGTCACAATCTTATGGCAGGACTTTTGATTTAACAAAACTTTAACTTAAAAGTACGGTTAAAGCCACTTTAGAAACTTTTTTTGCAACAGTGCAACCATTTTTAAAAACGTCTAGTCAATAATTATAGACACCAGCAATACAACTTATGAAGAATTTAATCACAAATAGAGCAGTAAGTAATTTTTTGAAGGTTCTGGTACTTAGTATAGTAGCTGTAATATTCACGGTAGTTTTTTCCGTTTAAAGCATTAAGGTGTAGAGAGTCCTTCATCCATGTCAATACCAGTATAGAGGAAGTGATAATTGAACAGTGAAATCTGTTTGCCCGATCAATCCCCTTGTTGTTCGGGCGTTTTTCCTATTAAATTTGGCACGATACTTATTATAATCAAGAGAAGATGAAAAAGTTCGTTGCTATAGGGTATTTTTTATTTCGTTCTCTGGGTTGCCTCCTGGCACAGGATTCAATTGACTACTTGAAAGTCAATATCCACTATATCCTGCATCCCGATTCTATTGAGAATTTCTCGAAAGAAGGATCATTCAATCCTAAATCGGATTCTATAGTTAATGGATATGCATATGCCGAAAGAATTATTAATCACAATAATCACTTGCTCGCACATAATAAACCAATGAATCTGATCAATTCTGACTCTTCTAATCAGAATCCCCCCAAGATCAATTTTAGATATTTATTGACAGGTGTATATTATCACCGGGACTCAGTGCTTTGTTACTATGATCATAACTATCCGAAAATTATTCTGAAGAAGTACGGTGTGAATTCAGATACGGAGTTTAATATTTTCTTTTTACAATGGCCACCCGATATGCCGGAAAACAAAAGAAAAGATGGAGGGGTAGCGGGTTGTCTTGGTTGTGGCCAATTTCCGGTTATTCTGATGGTTGATGCCTGGGATGAGTATCAGAGTTATGGCAATCTCAACTGGCTCGGCCCTGTATTTAGTACCGTAATTAACCATGAGATGGGCCACCTTCTTGGACTGGCACATAATTGGGGACGTGATGGTTGTGATGATACCCCGGAACACAAGCGAGCATGGTGCGGACATGATCCCGAAAAAGGTATTTATGTTGATAATAATATGATGAGTTACAACTGTAACCCTAGTGCGATGACCAGTTGTCAGTTAGAAATTGTCAATAAGAAAATACATAACGAACATAAAAATCGCTTCATCAGATCGCCAGCGGGAAATCCGCCTCCACAGGCATTATTTGCGATGAATGATGATTTCACAAGAAATTCAGCAATAATTCTGAACGGATTCTGGAGATCTTTGAAGACGGAGAAGGCCTACCGTATTACTATTAAAAAAAAGAAAAACTCAGGTAAGGGCTACAAAAAAAGTAAAATTGGAGAATGGAGAACCGGAGCATATAACGATGTAGACCTCATCAAGTATTTTGGTAAAAAAATCCCCAAAGGTGAATATGAGTTGACTTTAGAAGTGAAAGGGGAAGGTGAATTCAAGATTAGTAAGACACAAGAATTTAGCGTGATCAAATCTAGTAAAGACTAAATTGTTGATAACTTTTTTGTGATGTGGAATTTAATTTCCACAAGGGGTTTTTTATATAACTCTTTTCACAATACCTTTGTGCAATTTTGTTCAACACTCAAGCACTTAGGTAGAAATAATGCCCAGAGATAAAAGCATAAAATCGGTACTGATAATAGGAAGTGGCCCAATTGTAATTGGCCAGGCGTGTGAGTTTGATTACTCAGGATCACAGGCATCAAAGTCATTAAGAGAAGAAGGAATCGAGGTAACACTTATTAATTCCAATCCGGCTACAATTATGACGGATAAGGTTACCGCTGATAATATCTACTTAAGGCCACTTGAAAAAAAGTACATCGAGGAGATTCTGCAGAAGCATGATATTGATGCTGTGTTACCCACTATGGGTGGACAAACAGCGTTGAACCTTGCTATGGAATGCGATAAGGCTGGCCTTTGGAAGAAGTATAATGTGAAGATGATTGGTGTCGATGTCAATGCAATCGAAACCGCAGAAGATAGAGAGGTTTTTCGTCAGCTCATGATTGAGAAGGGACTTGGGGTTTGTAAAGGAAAAACAGCCACTTCATTCTTACAAGGAAAAGAAATTGCTCAGGAAATCGGATTTCCTTTAGTTATTAGACCTTCCTATACACTTGGAGGATCAGGAGGAGGTTTCGTTAATACCCCTGAGGAGTTTGATAAAGCACTAAATAATGGTCTGCACAGATCACCTGTACATGAAGTATTGATCGAGCAAAGTATTCTAGGATGGAAGGAATACGAATTCGAATTAATGCGAGATGATCTTGGGAATTTCATAATCGTTTGTACCGTGGAGAATTTCGATCCCATGGGTATACATACAGGTGATTCAATTACAGTTGCACCTGCTATGACCTTGTCCGACACCTGTTTCCAGGAAATGCGTGATCAAGCCATCAAGATTGTAAACTCGGTAGGTGAGTTTGCCGGGGGTTGTAATATTCAGTTCTCGGTCAACCCGGTTGATGAGTCAATCATTGTCATCGAGATCAATCCTCGGGTATCAAGGTCGTCTGCTCTTGCTTCTAAAGCCACCGGATATCCGATTGCAAAAATCGCAGCAAAACTAGCTATAGGTTATACGCTTGATGAACTGAAGAATCAAATCACAGGACATACAAGTGCATATTTTGAGCCTTCGCTGGATTACGTGATTGTAAAAATTCCAAGATGGAACTTCGACAAATTCAAAGGGTCTGACCGAAGATTAGGTCTTCAAATGAAGGCTGTTGGTGAAGTGATGGGTATTGGCCGTAACTTCCAGGAAGCCCTTCAAAAAGCTTGTCAGTCACTTGAAATCAAAAGAAATGGCCTGGGTGCTGATGGAAAGGAGCTGACCAATCAAGAGCAGATTTTAGAAAGTCTTGCTAATCCATCATGGAATCGTTTGTTCCATTTACGTGATGCCATGGCTCTTGGTATTCCAAAGAAAAGAGTCTTTGATATTACTAAAATCGATCCATGGTTCCTGAACCAACTCGAGGAGCTTGTGATCCTGGAAAGGGAAATAGCTAAATATACGGTTGAAAACATCACCTATGATATGATGCTTGAGGCAAAGCAAAAAGGATTTGCCGATAGACAAATAGCGCATCTGATGAACTGTTTGGAGAGTGAGGTTTACTCTAAGCGACATGAGTTAGGGATCAAGCGGGTGTATAAACTGGTAGATACTTGTGCTGCAGAATTTGAAGCTCAGACACCTTATTACTATTCTACATTTGATGATGAGAACGAGTCAATCGTAACAGATAAAAAGAAAATCGTTGTACTAGGTTCAGGACCTAACCGAATCGGTCAGGGAATTGAGTTCGACTACTCTTGTGTTCATGGAGTATTGGCCGCAAAAGAGTGTGGCTACGAAACGATCATGATCAACTGTAACCCTGAAACTGTATCAACAGATTTTGATGTTGCGGATAAACTATACTTCGAACCTGTTTTCTGGGAACATATCTATGACATCATCCTTCATGAAAAACCAGAAGGAGTTATCGTTCAGCTTGGCGGACAAACCGCTTTGAAGCTTGCTGAAAAACTGGAAAGATATGGTATAAAGATTATGGGAACCAGTTATGATGCTCTTGATCTTGCGGAGGACAGAGGTCGTTTTTCTGATCTTTTGAAGGACAACGATATTCCTTATCCTGAATATGGCGCGATCGAAACGGCAGATGAAGCACTTGAAGTGTGTAAAGAAATTGGCTTCCCGATGTTGGTAAGACCTAGTTATGTGCTTGGTGGCCAGAGCATGAAGATCGTGATTAATGAAGAAGAGCTGGAAAAACATGTTATCGATACCTTAAGAGATATACCTGATAATAAAGTTCTCCTTGATCATTTCCTTGATGGTGCAATTGAAGCGGAAGCAGATGCAATATGTGATGGCGAGAATGTTTATATAATAGGTATCATGCAGCACATTGAGCCAGCCGGAATCCATTCGGGAGACTCTTATGCGGTATTGCCTCCATATAATTTGGGAGATCTTGTCATGCAGCAAATTGAAGCCTATACTGAGAAGATCGCCAAAGCACTGAATACAGTTGGTCTGATTAATATTCAATTTGCGGTCAAAGATGACAAAGTTTATATTATTGAAGCCAACCCGCGCGCATCACGTACGGTGCCTTTTATATGTAAAGCATACCAGGAGCCATATGTAAATTATGCTACTAAAGTGATGCTCGGTGAAAAAAAAGTAACAGATTTTGAATTTAAACCGGTTAAAAAGGGTTATGCAATAAAGATTCCTGTGTTCTCATTTGATAAGTTCCCGAATGTGAACAAAGAATTAGGACCTGAAATGAAGTCAACCGGTGAGGCGATTTACTTTATCGATGACCTTCAGGATGAGTTCTTTGTGAAAATTTATAACGAAAGGAATTTATACTTAAGTAGATAAGTTATTTTCAAAATTATTGTCATATCGATTGTTGTATTGTACCTGCTACGCGTACTCGGGCAAATAGCAGCTGGATTTTCCAGTAGCAATCAATCGGACAATACGAGAAGGGATTACGATAATGAACCTCGAAGAAGAAAGAGGGGGAAATTGAATATTGACTATCAACCCAGAAAAAATAAAAAGGCACCAACTAATTACAAAGGAGGTGAGTATGTTGACTACGAGGAGGTAGATTAGTCGAACAAAAAAAGCACCCGCAAAAAAAATTGGTATATTTGCAGTCACATTAAATCTGAAATGTTATGCCTTGGTTTACCAGGAAAGAAAAAGGGATTGTAACTCCAACTGAACTGAAAAAAGAAGCCCCGGATGGGTTGTGGTATCAGTGTCCAGAGTGTAAAAAAGTATCTCAAACAAAAGAGCATGCAGCACATTCGTATACTTGTGTTGAATGTAACCATCATGCAAGGATAGGCTCAAGAGAGTATTTTGAGATTCTTTTTGATAAAGGCAAATATACAGAACTCAATAAGGAATTGACTTCGGGGGATCCCTTGAAGTTTATTGATACAAAATCATATCCGGAAAGAATAAAGTCTACTCAGTCAAAAACTGACCTTAAAGATGCCGTAAGGACCGGACATGGTAAAATGAACGGAAGTAATGTGGTGGTGGCCTGTATGGACTTTGCTTTTATCGGAGGCTCAATGGGTTCCGTAGTTGGTGAAAAAATTGCACGAGCAATTGACTTTGCCAGAGAGAAAAAATATCCGTTCATCATGATATCCAAATCAGGAGGTGCCAGGATGATGGAGGCTGGATTTTCTTTGATGCAAATGGCTAAGACTTCCGCAAAACTCGCCCTGCTGGCAGAGGAAAAAGTACCATATATTTCAATTCTAACGGATCCAACAACGGGTGGAGTGACAGCATCATACGCTATGTTAGGTGATTTTAATATAGCCGAACCCGGTGCATTAATTGGTTTTGCCGGTCCACGAGTAATCCGGGAGACCATTGGCATGGGACTTCCTGATGGGTTCCAGAGCTCAGAGTTTGTTCTCGAGCACGGATTTCTGGACTTTATTGTCGATAGAAAAGAAATGAAAGAAACGCTTTCTGATCTTATTGGAATACTTGCCAAGTAGCCAGATCTTTCGAAGTTTAAATTCTAAATATTAAAGGGCTTTAATTTTAGCCAAGGCCTCTTTTCTGTAATCCCTTTTTATAATCAATGAATAGTTGGGGTAAAAAGTGTAAATTACTAGTATTAAATAGGTTATAAATTAATATTTAGAATATAAACTTTAATAGTTAACATTTTCTCTATCCAATGCGCCTTATCTCAAAGCCCGTATTGTGCAACTACTATCTTACTTATCGTTGTAACGCCAAGTGCGGTTTTTGTGATATATGGGAAAAACCATCGCCCTATGTAACGTTAGATTCTGCAAAGAAAAACCTGCGGGCACTCAAAAAATTAGGAGTTAAGGTAATCGATTTTACGGGCGGAGAGCCACTGCTACACCGTGAGCTTGACCTTTTGTTGACTCTAGCTCAGGATATGGACTTTATTACCACTGTTACAACAAACTGTTTACTGTATCCAAAATGGGCTGAGAAAATTAGAGGGAAAGTAGATATGCTCCATTTTTCTCTTGATTCCATTAGTAAAGAGAAGCACGATGAAGGTAGGGGGGTGGCATGTTATGACTTCGTTATGAGTTCAATTCAACAGGCCAAGGAACTTGGAGAACGACCTGATATTCTTTTTACCGTATTTGAGGATAATGTTGCAGAAATAGAACAGGTATATAAAGAAGTAATTCTCCCAAACGATCTGATTCTGATTCTGAATCCTGTATTTGATTACAATAATGTGGAAACAGGTAAATCCTTGTCTGAACGATCACTGAAAATCCTGACTTCCTGGGGTAAGAAGAAGAATGTTTATCTCAATAATGCTTTCATAGAGTTACGAAAAGATGGGGGCAATCATATAGACAATCCGGTATGCAAGGCAGCAAGTTCAACCATAGTCATCTCTCCGGATAACAATCTTGTGTTGCCATGCTATCACTTAGGTGTCAAATCGTTTCCCATTCAGGAGGATTTGTTTACACTCTATCAGTCTGATGAAGTACAGGCGCAGATAAAGTCAGAAGGTCGACTTCCCGAGTGTGAAGGATGTACTATCAACTGTTATATGCAGCCATCTTTCTCAGTGGAATACAACAAATACTGGAGAAAAGCTCTACCGAGTACACTCAAGTACAACATGATGAAGGGAACCTGGAAAAAATTATTTCGAAAAAGCCGGAATCAATTTGAGTCATAGAGTTAAAAAATAAATTGCTGACAATCAGTTTGTTGTGAGGGATGAGATTGAGGCTATTCATAAGCGAACAAAAAATTGAGATAATCGTTAACTGTTAGGAGGCCCACAAATTTTAATTTAGGGCAAATTGTATGGGCATTTTTGGGTTAAAATGCCGAAAGTAAATATATTTGTAGCCCTGCAAAGGGAAGATTTAATTAAAAAATATTCATAGATGGAAACAGGTGTTATTGTAGCCTCGATTATAGCTTTTACAGTAGTGATTCTTGCCCTAGTGGTGATACTACTTTTTGCTCAGTCTAAATTAGTCAACAGTGGAGACGTTACCATTACTATCAATGGTGAGAAAAAATTAACAGTTCCTGCTGGAACTACTCTTCTGAATACCCTTTCTTCACAATCCGTGTTTCTTCCTTCCGCCTGTGGTGGTGGTGGTACTTGCGCAATGTGCAAGTGTCAGGTGCTTTCTGGTGGCGGGGATGTGCTTCCTACGGAAGAAGGTCATCTTTCTCGTACTGAAAAGGAAACTAACGTAAGACTTTCTTGTCAGGTGAAAGTGAAAGAAGATATGGAGATCAAAGTCCATGACGAGATTTTCGGTATTAAGAAGTGGGAATGCGAAGTGATATCAAACTACAACGTAGCTTCATTTATTAAAGAATTTGTTGTTAAACTTCCTGAGGGAGAGAACTTGGACTTTCAAGCAGGTGGATATATCCAAATTGATGTTCCTGTCTGTGAAGTAGACTTTAAAGACATGGATATCACAGCCCACCCAAGAATGGGTAAGGCTCCTGATGAATATCAGAAAGAATGGGATCAGTTCGGGCTTTGGGACTTGAAGATGGTGAATGATGAGCCAATTTTCAGAGCTTACTCAATGGCTAACCACCCGGCTGAAGGTAATATTGTAATGTTGAATATTCGTATAGCTACTCCACCATGGGATCGCGCACGCAATACCTGGATGGATGTAAATCCTGGAATTTGCTCATCTTATGTTTTTGGTTGTAAACCAGGTGATAAAGTGACTATTTCCGGGCCTTATGGCGAATTCTTCATTAAAGATACAGATGCTGAAATGGTATATGTTGGTGGAGGTGCAGGTATGGCTCCAATGAGATCGCATCTGTTCCACTTGTTCCACACTTTGAAATCAGGTAGAAAAGTTTCTTACTGGTATGGTGGTAGATCAAGAAGAGAGTTATTCTACATTGAGGACTTTAGAAAGATTGAGAAGGAGTTTCCAAATTTCAAATTTTATATGGTGCTTTCCGAGCCTCTACCGGAGGATAACTGGAAGGAGAAAGACGGATTGGATGGAGAAGGAGATGGATTTGTTGGGTTTGTGCACCAGGCACTTATCGATAACTATCTAAGCAAGCATGAAGAGCCGGAAGAGATTGAATTCTACTTCTGCGGTCCTCCAATGATGAACCAGGCTGTATTGAAAATGGTTGATGATTTTGGAGTGCCAGATGAAAATGTTGCATTTGATGATTTTGGAGGTTAATTAACCTCACTTACAATATCAAGCCCTGAAGTATGATACTTCAGGGCTTTTTTTTAGCTTTATCTTAATGAAACCCGAGCTTTTCTTTGATCCTGTTCCGGAGGAGTTTATTGCCGATCATATAAGTTCTGAATCGGTAGGAGAGTCGCTTTCCTCGTACTTTGGCGATAATATACCCGACTGGAAAGGTGCTGATCTTGCTATTTTTTCAGTGAATGAATTTCGTGGGATAAAGGATTATGTCGTAGATAAAGATCCAGGAACTCAGTTTAGAAATGAGTTTTATCAATTAACCCAATCAGGAGCGCCTCTTAACATTGCTGACCTAGGGCAGTTAAGATTAGGCCCTAGTAGAAATGAGACCTCTTTAAGGATTAAGGAAGTATGTGCAGCATTGATCGAACAGAATGTGGTGCCAATAATTATTGGAGGCTCGCATGATTTATTCGAAGGGCAGTTTCTCGCTTTTGATGGTATTCGTGACTATGTGCGACCAGGTGCAATTGATGCACTGATAGATATGGCTGAAGAAAGCGAAACAACAAACAGGTCGCATCTGAGAAAAGTTTTGCTCCATGAACCGAATATTATATTGGGATACTACCATATAGCTCATCAGAGTTTTTTGGTTCAGAAAAGTGCCCTTGAGAGCCTTGAGAAACTCAATTTCGAGGTGTATCGGCTTGGCATTCTTCGAGACCAGTTTGAAGAGATAGAGCCTGTCATTCGAAGTTTGGACCTTTTGTCATTTGATTTGGGGGCAATAAGGAAATCAGATTTTCCCGCTAACACTAATCCCCAACCGTTTGGACTCACCGCGGAAGAAGCTTGCCGGTTATGTTGGTACGCAGGTCTCAATCACTCCATGAGTAGCATAGGGTTTTATGATTATAACCCGGACTTGGATGAAGAAGGAAGTTCAGCAAAGATATTAGCTACAATGGTTTGGTACTTTGTGGAAGGATTCTACAATAGAAAGGGTTCGTTAAGCTTTAAGAGCAGCGAATATACCAAGTATGTTGTGGATATGTCAACTGAACCGGGAGAGCTTATTTTCTATAAGCATAAGAGTACTGAAAAGTGGTGGATGGAAGTGCAGTTCTTTGATCGGACCTCCAAAAAAATACTAACAGAAGTTACTCCTTGTAGTTATTCGGACTTCCAAAATGCCAATTCAGGAGAGATACCTAACAGGTGGTTGCTGGCCAACGCAAGGCTAGCCTAAATCATACTCCTTGACTTAAATTCCAGGTACTTATTGATCACATTCACTGTCAGATTTTCCGGAGTAGTAAGGATACTGTGAATGCCATTTTTTCGAAGTTCTTTTGCGATTAATCGTTTTTCAAAATCAAACTTTTCCGCAATAGTTTGAGTATACACATCTAATGTGCTTTCCGGACGTTGTTTAGTGAGTTTTTTGAGCTCAGTATTTTCAAAAAATACCGTTAACAAAAGATGGTCCTGGGATATTCTTTTTAGGTACTTCAACTGCCTGTTGAGCCCTGCCAGAGATTCGAAATTGGTAAAAAGGACAATTAGACTTCTTTGTGTGAGATGCCAGTTTATACTTTGATAGAGCTTAAGATAGTCAGATTCCTTATAACTCGTTTCTTGCTTGTATAAGGCGTTTTGAATTCGCTGCATTTGGTTATTCCTTTTTGAAGGATGCAGGAAGGTGTCTAGTCTGTTTGAAAAGGTTATTAGTCCTGCCCGGTCATCTTTCCGTATTGCAATGTTGGAAAATACCAAACTTGAGTTGATTGCGTGATCAAGAAGCGATAGTTCATTAAAGGGCATCTTCATGGTGCGGCCTTTATCTACAGCACAAATGATTTGCTGAGATTTTTCATCCTGGTATTGATTAACCATTGGAGACCCTTTTCTGGCAGTTGCTTTCCAATTGATGTTTCTAATATCATCCCCACGCACATATTCCCTTATTTGGTCAAATTCAGTGTTTTGCCCCACCCTTCTTAATTTTTTGATGCCCACATCTTCCAACCTGTTTGAAATTGCGAGGAACTCATATTTTCGAAGTTGCATGTATGACGGGAACACAGGAACTGTTTTTGGTTTCAGCAACTTATATCGCCTTTCACAAAGGCCAAAAACGGTTCTTACGAAAACATTGACAAAGCCGAATTTGTACTCACCCCTTTGATTCGGTTTGATCATATACGAAAACATTTTTCGTTCACCTGGCTTAAGATTTACAGACTTTTCAAAATTTCGAACCTGTAGCTGAAAAGGGAGTTCATCAATAACTGTGGCTTTTATAGGTAATCGAAACCGACTTTCAATATGAATGAAAAAAGGATTTTCATCGCCATTGGATAATTTCTCAGCATGTTCTCTCCTGACCGCTATGCCCTTTCGAGTTAAGTACAGCAACAGGTAGTCGATGAATACCAGTGAAAGTATACCTACAAAAGTGAGTTTTGCAGGCATAAAGAGTTCCGGATACGGATATCCTAATATAAACAATAGGATATTACAGGATATCAATAAGGCAAACCGAGATGTGAGATAGAGTGATTCCAATTACAATCCGTTTTAATTATCTCGGAACTTCAATTTTTTCCAAAATCTCATTAATTACTTGTTTGGGGCCTATCCCCTCCATTTCTTTTTCAGGAGTCACTGATATTCGGTGGACTAAAATATTAGGAGTAACCTCCTTGATATCTTCAGGTGTCACGAAATCCCTTCCCCGCATCGCAGCGATCGCTTTCGAAGCTGTGAGAATAGCAATTGAAGCACGAGGTGAGCCACCCAGATACAAGGCGCTGTTGTTTCTCGTGTTATTCACAATCTGAGCAATGTATTGGATCAGATTTTTCTCAATGTGTAGAGAACGTACTTGTTCGCGATATTTTTTAATCTGTTCGGCAGATATAATACTATTGATGATAGAAAGGTCGTTCGCATTTTTTCGATTATGAAACCCGGTTAAAATTTCAATTTCCTCTTCTGCACTAGGGTATTCTACCTCAATTTTAAAAAGAAATCGGTCTAGTTGCCCTTCAGGAAGTCGGTAGGTGCCTTCCTGTTCAATTGGGTTCTGTGTAGCCAAAACCATAAAAGGACTTTCCATTTTATATGAAGTGCCGTCCATGGTGACCTGTTGCTCTTCCATTACTTCGAAAAGAGCAGCTTGGGTTTTTGCCGGAGCCCGGTTGATTTCATCAATTAGGACAACATTTGAGAATATTGGTCCCCGTTTAAACTCAAACTCATGTGTTTTGACGTTAAATATGCTTGTTCCGAGCACATCAGCAGGCATAAGGTCAGGCGTGAATTGAATTCTGGAAAAATCCACGGAAAGTGTTTTTGACACAATTTTGGAAGAAAGTGTCTTAGCTACACCTGGAACCCCCTCAATGATGATGTGTCCACCGGAAAGTATAGCAGCAATGATCAGGTCAACCATTCGATCTTGACCTACGATAAGTTTGCTTACTTCAGCTCTGATGGATTCGACCGCATTCTTGAGCTCAGAAATATCGGTGCGGTTTGTGAAAGGGCTGCCTGATGTTCCCAAAGAATTACTGACGGGAGGTACAGTCGGTTCCGTGTTTTCAGAAGATGTTGGTTGTGCAGGGTTGTTCTCCGGTGGAGTACCCCCTGCATTTTCATTTTCGTTGTCGGTGATATTTTCTTCCATCATATCTTACTTTCCTTTTTAAATTCTTCAATTAGATTGGTGATGTTCAATAGTTCTGCCTGAGTCAATCGGGTTTTGGACCTAATGGCGGATATATTATTGAACAATTGTCTGACCTTTTCTATGTCGACTCCTGATCTTTCGGATACTTTTTCGAAAAGGACTTCATTAAAATCGTTTGTTCTGACGTAAAAACCTGAGCGAATATACTCCAGGAAATAGGCTATTTTCTTCTGAGCCAAATTCATGTGATCTCCCTTATGGAAGTATAGTTCTGAAATAATTTTGACAAATTCTATCGTAGAGTTTTTGGCTGGCGGAATAATAGGTACAGGACGTTGCCTCCTTTTTGCTTTGAACAACAAGTAAATGATTCCAAAACCGATAGTCATCCAGAAGGCCCAGGTCAAAGGAGGGTTTTCAAAAATCAATTCGAACTGCGATCGCTTATCTTCAAATTCGAAGGGATCACGGTCCATATCAAAAGAGTCTCTTTGCATATCCGGATTGTACCTGCGATAGGAACTCGTACTTAACCACACAAGGTCTTCATCATCAATAAAGCTGAGGCAGGCCTCCGCATAGTCATGATTCCTTTCATCTATTACATTATAATTCGTAAAGACGTGTGGTGTGGTACTGATGTAGAAATTACCTTCACCATATTTGAATCGTGCAAATGTTGCATCGCCAAGACTGTTCCTGGCAAGAACTTCCATATCATCCGAATTAAATATTTCGAGGTAATGGTCAGTAGTACCCTTTCTAAACTTGTAAGGTAGATCACGTTTAAGTTTATTACCTATGAAGTTTAATGAAAGAGAATCTTTACGCTCTGGAAACCTTTGATTAAGCGAGAACTGTAGGTGCTCACTGATTAGAGGGGCTATGTCTCTGGTAGCTAACAGTACATCATTTCCTTTTCTTACATGGTACAGCAGTGATTTTGATTCAAAAATTCCAGGCTGAAAGGCATCAGTGACAATGATATAGTTGTGTTTGTTGGGATCATCAAGAACTTCTTCTGCTGTTTCATCACTATAGTCGATCACGTATTCGTCCTCATCATAAGGCTCTTCTTCCGTATGATAAAGCTCATCATCTTCCCAGCGATTATCAGATATCTCATCAAGTTCATATGCTTCGTATTCTTCATACTTGGCAATAGTTTTTTCTTTCAGTGTTTCTATGTCTTTGGTGAAAAGGTTGGGGAGCAATTGGTAGGTAACCTTACAGCCATATGGGTTGTCATCTGAGATATTAAACGAACTATTCCACCGGTATTGGTCTTTATCTGACACAAACAGGAAGAGCATCACAATCACTAACAGAATCAATATGATGGGGATGAGTTTTTTCAACCGACTTTCTTCATTAATTTTTGAAATGAACTTCTAACAATTGAAAAGCTGGATTCGTCAATTTCAGCATCTCCATACCAAACATATTCGTACATCAAAGTAGTGCCTTCAAATTCGCTTCGTAGAGAACGGTCCTTTATTTCATATAGATAATCACGGTTTGTTTTATTCTCTTCCCAGGAGATCATTTTTTTTGTAGACAGTCTTTTTAATAGATTCAAATACATCAATCTTGTTGCTCTGCGGTATTCTTTTTTTGCAATTGCTTCCTTAACAATACTGTCGATATCCATTTTGTGGATGTCTTCGATAATATCCTCTTCAGTGGCTTCTACCACATTCCGTTTGTTACTCCAAACAAGGCCACCGGATTGGGAACTCAGGAACACAACGGAGAGTCCAACTATAGCAACCCCAAAAAGTATGTAGATGAGAAAGTTTCCACCTTCAGTTGAAGCACCATCTGCTCCGGATGATTCACCACCGTTATTGCGGTTACCACCACCTCCATTGCGGCCATTGTTGTTTCCGTTATTGTTGTTGTTCGAATTGTTTGGGTCTTTTTTCTTATCGCGCTTCTCAGAGTCGTAATTGTAGTAGTCACGCAATTCCTCAAGCTTCTTGTCGTCAAAGCTACGTACCTGAACGTTTACACTTCCAGCGATTACAAACTGACATAACAACGAAAGTGTTATAGTGGCTACTATTTTTCGTGAAGACCTCAATTTGTAAAAACCATTTTTTCGTTTGACTTAGGCTTTCGGGTGCCTTTTAGAATGCGGTAAACCCCGTAGGCAATTAACGGAACGGCAAAAAATACGATGTCCGTGTTAACATTAAGTTCTTCCGAAGCAAAGAATATTATGGTTATTAGTATACCTCCAATGATACAAAAGATCGAGCCATATACTATGTGCCCTTCTTTATCCTCTTTGGTATGTCCCATTTTCTTACTCAATTCGGTTGGGTATAATAAGAAGTACCAGATTACAAAAGCACTGGAAGCTACGATGATGACGGCTCTTGCTATCCAGTGGAGTTCATATTCTCTGGGATTGGTTATAAAGCTTTCCAGGAATGCCGCCAAAATAATCAGTGGAATGATACCTAGAAAAATTTTAACTCCGCGTTTGACACCAATTTGGAGCGAATGACTTCTTTTATAGGTGCCAGGGAAAAATATACTGTTACCTATCAAAAGTCCGGCTGTTCCGGCTATGATTATACAGGATATTTCGATGATACCATGAATCCATATACCCAGAAAAGACTGCCAAAAAACCCCGTAAGCAACAAAAAAATATTGAAACGCGCCAAGCATTATTCCGTTATGCCATAGGAAAAAGATAGTTCCGGCCCCGAGGAATATCCCGAAAATAAAAGTCAAAAAAGACACCCTTAGGTTGTTCCAGGCAATACGGGCAAACATAATTCCTTCGTCCTGATTGGCATACACGGCAATGGGATCTCCATTAGCGATGTTATCGATGGTGTTATCAACGTAACGGTCACCCAGAATGTAACGTGGGAAATCAGGGTTTTGAGCGCTGGATACCGCACCAATGATTACACAGGCGAAGAAGATACTAAAAGCAAGTAACGCAACCTTCCTGGCTTTGTAAAACTCCAAAGGCAGCTCACGCGTCCAGAAAGTGATTATTCTTCGACCTTTTTCTTTTTTATTTTTATATATGTATCTGTATAGCTCCGCAGTCAGATCGTTGAGGTAGAGTGTAAGTTTACTATCGGGATAGTATGTCTGTGCGTAGGCCAGATCATCTGTGAGTTCAATAAAAACTTCTGCGAGTTGGTCAGCGGTAGCGGATGATTTGCTGTTCATCAACTGTTCAATTCCCCGCCATTTTTTCTGATTATTTTTTAGAAAGACAACCTCGCGCATTCAAAAAATTTATAATTTGTAAGTCTATAAAAATAAGTTTCCGTGCCGAGAATAAAAATAGAAACCACTCAAAATGTCGTATTACAGGCGGAATTGGCATCACTTGGTGACAGGGTTGTTGCGGCATTAATTGACTATGCCTTGATAGTGGTTTACTTTACTTTGGTAGCTACTATTTTCGAGGATATTGGTGGGGGTTATTTTGATAGTAGTGGCCGTTATCATGAAAGCTCTGCACAGTTTCTGTTTTATATTGTTGCGTTCATCCCCTATTTGCTGTACTTCATCGTCTTCGAGTACTATATGGATGGCAAGTCATTGGGAAAACTAGCTCTGAAAATACAAGTCGTTTCATTAGATGGAGGTCCTTTGACGATCGGACAGGTTTTCGTAAGAACCATGTTTCGTCTGATTGATGAATGGGGTGTAAAATGGATGCTATTGGTTTTCTTTAGCATTGAACTACGAGGTTTTTTCCTTAACCATTTGCCAATAGCAATTATCGGGGTACTATTTATCGCTTTCAGCAAAAGGGAACAACGGATAGGAGATATGGCAGCAGGGACAGTACTCGTTAAGCTGCGAAAGCGAGCAACCTTGAAGGACACGGTTTTTCATAATGTAGAAGCAGATTACAAACCGGTATATACCAACGTTCTCATGTTGAGTGATTACGATATCAGAGCCATAAAGGAAGCAATCATGCTTGCTGAGCGATACAATAATTACAAGTATGCCAAGGAACTCGCGATTCAGGTTAAAAAGCATCTGAAGATTGAAAAGAAGGTTCCGGCTACGAGTTTTCTAAAAACAATTCTCAAAGACTATAACTACCTGGCCAATCAGGCAGCATGAAAAAGTCTGAACTTCCTGAATATACGGCTTCTCAATTGGCATTACGTAATGGTATAGATCGTGAGGAGGTATGGTGCGCTTACAAAGGGTTGATCTATGACGTAACCAAGTCCAGACTCTGGAAGAATGGCAAACATTATGAACATTGGGCTGGTCAGGATTTAACAAAAGAGTTTAAAGATGCCCCTCACACCAACTTTGTTTTTGATAAATTCAAGGTAGTAGGTAAGCTGAAATGAGAATATTAATAGCAGATAGCGGGTCCACGAAAACAGAATGGAGGCTTGTTGACAATGGTCACGTTGAGGCGTTCAGTACTGAAGGCCTTAATCCTTACTACCAAAGTCAGGAGCAGATAAGGGCTGTTCTTAAAGTCCAATTACCAATCGACAAGTTAAGTGAAATCGAAGCCTGTTATTTCTATGGTGCCGGAAATACGGATGAGGTTCGGAGAGATGTTGTAAGACATGTGATATCTGAAACACTGAACCCCGTTGCGGTTTCTGTAGAGGGAGATATGCTCGGAGCCGCTCGAGGGTTGTTAGGAACAAGTTCCGGGATAGCCGGAATTTTGGGGACGGGGTCCAATTCCTGTTATTATGATGGTAACCAAATTGTCAAAAATGTTGCTGCCGGAGGTTTTATTCTCGGGGATGAAGGTAGCGGAGCTCAAATGGGTAAGATGCTTTTACGAGACTTCCTAAGAAATCGGATACCGGAACACCTGTATCGTGAATTGACTAATACGGGTCTGAACAAAAATGAAATACTGAAAAATGTTTACGATTCAGAATTACCAAACCGGTATTTGGCTGGGTACACTAAATTTCTGAAGCAATATATCGATCAGGATTATTGTAAGGAGGTAGTGAGGAGGTGTCTGAGTGATTATATCAACCAACATATTTTAGGTTACTCTGAGAGTAATGAAGTGGTTTTAACCGGTTCCATAGCCTATCACTTTAAGGATGAGCTAAAATACCTAGCCGATGCAGTAGGCATCAATATTCTAAAAATAGAACAAAACCCGATTAAGGGATTGATTGAATACCACAGATAAAAATGAGCACAACAGAATCAACATCCAACTATAACCACCTGGATAAAATGTCAGTCAGAGAGCTGCTGACTTCCATCAACAAGGAGGATCAAACTGTACCATTAGCTGTGGAGAAGGTAATTCCGCATATTGAGGCGCTGGTTACAGAAATTGTTTCCCGGATGTCAAGAGGGGGGAGGTTGTTTTATGTTGGGGCCGGAACGAGCGGCCGACTAGGTATTGTAGACGCGTCAGAATGCCCGCCAACTTTCGGGGTTGATCATGGTTTGGTCGTTGGACTTATCGCTGGAGGTGATAATGCGATTCGTAAAGCGGTTGAATTTGCTGAGGATGACCAGGAGCAATGTTGGAAAGATTTACTGGAATATAATATCAATGAGCAGGACACGGTAATTGGTATTGCGGCTAGTGGAAGGACCCCATATGTCATAGGAGGTGTGAAAAAAGCCCGCAAAAACGGACTCCTAACCGGATGTATTACTTGCAACGAAGGAAGTAAGCTGGCTTCAGAAGTGGAGCATCCGATTGAGGTTGTTGTTGGACCTGAATTTGTGACCGGCAGCACAAGAATGAAGTCGGGAACAGCTCAAAAGCTTGTATTGAATATGATTTCTACCTCCGTGATGATACAGTTAGGTAGAGTGAAAGGTAATAAAATGGTTGATATGCAGCTCAGCAACAATAAGTTGGTCGATCGCGGAACCAGAATGGTTATGGAAGAGTTAGGTATAGGAGAGGATAAAGCCAGGGCATTGCTTGAGAAGTATGGTAGTGTAAGGAAGGCGGTGGACTCTCAAAAGCATTAGATTTAAGATGGAAGACTTAAGATTGACATCTTGAATCTTACATCTCGGAAATTATGCACGAAATAGAACCCTATTTTGGTTGGTTAAAGTACTACAATTCAGTAGATGACGAATTATCCCCGTTTTATGGAAAGGAGCATAGTGAGTTTGAATTTACTGACAATATTTACGGTTATTGTATTCATCCGCAATGGGATTATATAGGTTCTGAATCCTTGTACCTCAAAGTCCTGTATGTCAACTATGAATTGGGGACAGCAATCATTGAATTCATCGGTGAGTGGAATGACGCTCTTCACAATGATATCATGCACCTCAAAAGAAATTTAATTGATGACCTGGTCATACAAGGGGTGAATAAGTATATACTGATTGGCGAGAATGTCTATCTCTACCATCATTCTGATGACAGCTATTACGAAGAGTGGTTTGAAGACGTAGAAGACGGATGGATTGTGGCCATGGGCTTTCAGGAGCATGTAATGAACGACTGGCAACAGTACAATATTGATACTTATATTAATATTGGCGGGCAATTGGATTTGCTTAACTGGCGTACGTTAAAGCCAGAACAGGTTTTCCGGAAGATTGATGAGGCCATTTCCAGGAGATTGGCAGGAATCTAGCTGTTTTCTTATGCTCATTCAAAAATACCTGTAACCAGGCAAAAGAAGATTATTGCAGATATAATCATAAAACCTGGATGGCCAAAAACCCCAATAAAGAAAGTTAACCCCATAACAAACATCAAGGTACCGAGACCATCAACCTGTCTTCGAACTTTTCTTCCGGAGCCTTTATGATTAATGTAATTGCTATTGACCTTTTTTGTTGTTGTGAGCTTCTGTTTATCAGTTGTTGAAAGAGCTCCTCCCGAGCTACCTTTAGCACATAGCCACTGACACGAGAATAAACTCAATATGATCGAAAGTATCAGTATGATTTTCATAGCACCAATATGAGGACTCTAGTGGAATAGGTTGATTGATATAAGTCAAGAATGGTTTTAAACGTCATAAGAAACCAATTGACACTGGGTGATATTGCTCCCTCTCAATCATATATTATCTTTGATGTCGTGAATGAACAATTTGAACAAACCATTCTAAGAGCCACCGGAGCCCATCAACTGTACGAGGTTGAGGTCATCCAAAGTCTGTGGAGCGGTTACGGAAAAATTGTTCGCATTGGGTTGGAGGGCGGTAATTACAAAACAGTTGTCGTTAAGTTGGTACAACTTCCTCAGGAAGGGAATCACCCAAGAGGCTGGAATTCCAACCTATCACACCAACGCAAAGTGAGGTCCTACCAGGTTGAAACCAATTGGTATACAAATTATGCAAATGAGTGTGATGAGAGATGTAAAGTACCGACTTGCATAGTTATGGATAAGTTAGGTGATGAGGTGTTGATTCTATTGGAAGATTTGGACGAGGCCGGTTATCCCGCAAGAAAACAGCAACTGGAATGGGAAGGAATAGAAGTGTGTTTGAAATGGTTAGCCAATTTCCATGCAAAGTTTATGAACAGAAAACCAGACGGTTTATGGCCAAAAGGAACTTATTGGCACCTCGAAACCCGACCTGATGAATTAGAAGCACTGGAAGATCCGATTTTGAAAAGGGCAGCTTCTTCGATTGATGAGAAATTGAATAGTTGCAAATATCAAACCTTCGTTCACGGAGATGCAAAACTGGCAAATTTTTGTTTTGCGGCTGATTGTAAGAAGGTGGCGGCAGTTGATTTCCAGTACGTGGGAGGTGGCTGTGGGATGAAAGATGTAGCTTATTTTATTGGAAGTTGTTTGAATGAACATGATGCTGAAAAGTATGAGGAAAGTATTCTGCAAACATACTTTACCGAATTGGAAGGGGCGCTGCAAAATAAGATCATTGACTATGAAAACCTTAAAGAAGAATGGTATCAAATGTACAGAGTGGCTTGGGCAGATTTTCATAGGTTTCTGAAAGGATGGAGTCCCGGTCACTGGAAAATAAACACCTATAGTGAAAAAATTTCACGCCAGGTCGCTAAAGATCTGGTTGATCAAAAATTATGAATCTTTCCAGAGAAATACTTCAAATACTATGTAAGGGAGCTGTGGAAGCTGCAAAAGAAGCAGGGAAAGTTATTCGATCTTCGCAAGGAACCGATTTCAAAATTGAAATGAAGAAAGAGGGAGGAGGAATGGCTTCACAGATTGTTACCGAAGTAGATCGAATGAGTCAGAAAACTATTCTTCGTTGTCTGGAACCTCTGACCAAAAAATATGATTTAGGACTGCTGGCGGAAGAAGAACACGATGATGGGAGTCGTTTTGAAAAAGATTACTTCTGGTGCATTGATCCACTGGATGGGACATGGCCATTTTCGGAGGGAGTTAGTGGGTATTCTGTATCAATAGCCCTTATAGCGAAGTCGGGTGTTTCAGTAATTGGAGTCGTATATGATCCGGTGGAAGGTAATTTATATGAAGCAATCTCCGGAGAAGGTGCCAAGCGCAATGGAATTGACTGGGAAATAAACAATAGGTCAACTGATCTGTCTTTTTTTGTAGACCGGAGTTTCCCTGATCACCCACAGTTTGATGTAGTCTGTGATTGCCTAAACAACATAGCTAAAGAGATAGGACTCGCTGATTTGAAAGTTGTGGTCAATGGGGGTTCTGTGTTGACAGCGATCTATGCTCTGGAAAATCAACCGGCCATTTATTTCAAACTTCCTAAGCAGACTAATGGTGGTGGAAGTATCTGGGACTTTGCGGCTACAGCTTGTATCTATAATGAACTTGGTGGTTATGTTTCCGATGTGTATGGAAATCCCTTGAAATTAAACCGAAATGATGGTACGACCTTTATGAACAAAGAAGGGGTATTGTTTTCTTTTGATGCGGAATGGGTAAACAGAATTATTCAGCTTTCAAAGAATATTAAATAACAGAGACACTCTGGTTACCTTGCAGATTTCTTTTTTTCCCTATTTTTTACTTTTTTCGACTAATCAAAATTTCTAAAATGGGTCAGTTCAATCTTGTGTCAGTAGACTCTCAAAGTAAGAAGAGTGAAGTTTTTACCTATTCCGGGGGGACCCGAGAAGAAGTCGCGCAAGCCGTGAAGGAATTATTTGGGGAACATGGGTATAAACTTGAAAAAGGTGATAAATATGACGCTATATACGGTATTGGCAGTGCTGCGATGAGAGTTTTGTTTGGGGCGTTTGTCAAAAGATACGTATTCGGGGTTGTCGTAGAACAGGACGGTGATAACGTTTCTCTAACTCTCAATAAAAAAATAATGGCGGGAGTCGCAGGAGGAGCGATTGGGTATGCGAAAATGAATTCGGAAACGGAGCGCTGGAAAATTCGACTAAGAGAACTCTAGGATATTGACCGACTCTTTACAAAAAAAAACGAGAATAGCTTCGCTGGACATACTTCGGGGGTTGATCATAGTTGTAATGGCCCTGGATCATACCCGTGATTATTACTATGACTTTAGTAAATATGGTGATGCAACCGACCTCTCAAAAGTACCGGCCTTTCTTTTCATAACAAGATGGGTTACTCACTATTGTGCTCCGGGATTTATTTTCCTTGCCGGCACTTCAGCCTTTTTAGCAGGTAAGAGAAGAACGAAAAATCAGTTGTCTACTTTTTTATTAACAAGAGGCCTATGGTTAATATTCGTTGAATTATTCATAATTAACCTGGCCTGGAGACTCAATCCATCCTACGGCCATTTTACTTTTGGTGTGCTTTGGTGCATAGGACTGTGCATGGTGTTATTGGCTGGGATTATAAGGTTACCCTATTATGCAATTTTAACCTTTGGATTGGTTGTAGTTTTTCTACATAATCTGCTTGATGGGGTATCAATAGATGGTGCCTCAAAGCCGGTTCAGTATCTTTGGTCGATTCTACATCAAAAAAACTTTTTCGGGCCATACAATGAAGGAAGCATTAGTGTATTGTACCCCATTATACCGTGGATCGGCTTGATGTCCGTAGGGTATTGTTTTGGAAAGCTCTACACAGATTTTGAGCGTAAAGAGCGGCATAAATGGTTAGTGATTATTGGCCTCGGCAGCATAGCTTTGTTCTTTTTCTTCAGGCTAACTGCTTTTTATGGTGAACCTAAGGTGCTTGTACAGCATGGACGGGGAGGATTATATGACTTTCTGGAAGTGCTCAATTGTACAAAGTATCCACCTTCACTGTGTTACTTATTAATGACCATAGGTCCGTTATTGCTTACGCTTTGGCTATTCGAAAAGATTAGGCTAAGATTAAAGCCGCTGATCGTTTTTGGTAGGGTGCCTTTTTTCTTCTATATCATTCATATTTTTGTGATTCATCTTTCAGCCTTTGTTGTAGCACACTATTATCCGGAATCTGATTGGAGTACCTCTAAATTTGGCTTAATTCCAGGTGGATTTGGTTTCGGGCTACTAGGTGTTTATATAGCCTGGATTTCAATCGTGGCCTTCCTGTACATTCCTTGTTATTTCTTTAATCGCTATAAAAGAAATCACCCAGAAAAGGTATGGCTTAGCTATTTCTGAGGTGAAATACCATTCGGTCGGAGTTTGCAGGGTCATAATCATCAAGGTCATAGCTACCCCATATGTTGATTATTTCGAACCCGATTTTATCAAAGTATTCCAAAAATGTGTTTTTATAAATAGCGCTTACTTGTTCGCTGAAATGATAATTCTGACCATTATCGCGAAAACGAATGTCTTTTATAATCTTACCATTCTCCACCTTGCGGGAAAGTTGAAACTCAATGCCTCCTTCGGTTTTGGTTTCTGAGCTTACCAGGTTTTTAACCACCTTTTCAGTATTAAAAAAGTCCAGAATAAAGGTTCCTCCTTCTTTGAGCATAGTTTTTACTGCTCCTAAAGTTTTGAGGTCGTCTTCTTTATTTTCGAAATAACCAAAGCTCGTGAAAAGGTTGAAAATGTAGTAAAACCTTTCGTCTAAAGGTTCTCTCATGTCACCTGTCTTAAACTTTAGGTTTTCATTTTCAAACTGCTTGGCATAGCGAATACTCTCTTCAGAAAGGTCTACGCCAGTGACATTATACCCTTTTTTGTTTAGGTAAATGGAGTGCCGCCCTTTTCCACAGGCCAAATCAAGAATCTTATCAGTTTGGTTAGGGGACAATTTGGAAAGCAGGTTGTCAATAAAACGGTTCGCCTCATTTTGATCCCTATTGCTGTATAAGAGATGATAGTAATGAGAGTTGAACCAAGTACTAAACCAATCTGCACCCATTATTTTGCAATCATTTTTTTCATACCCTCTGAAAACCAAATTTGGTCCTGTTTGCCATCAAAAAACACAAAGTAAGCTTCTAGAAGTTCATTTTCTTCGATCATTTTTTTGGCTTCCTCATACCCCATAACCATACAGGCTGTTGCATAGCCATCAGCTGCTGCACAATTTGTGGTGAACACGGAAGCACTTAGCAGGTTCGATTCCTGTGCTGATCCGGTCTTGGGATTAATCGAGTGTGAGTATTTTCTACCATCAATCATTTTGTACTGAAGATAGTTTCCGGAAGTTGCGAGTGCTCCGTTATCCAGTAACAGCACATCCAGATTCTTGTAACCACGGTGAGGGTTTATAATTTGTATACCCCATTTTTGTCCAAGTTCGTTTTTTCCCTTACATCTGACCTCACCACCTATTTCTACCAGGTAGTTTTCATATCCTCGTTCCTGAAGGAATTCAGCCAGTTTGTCAACAGCATAACCTTTGGCTACTGCGCTGAAGTCAAGCTGCATCCCACTGGAGCTAAATACTCTGAGGCTATCAAATTGAATTTTGTCGAAACCAATAAATGGAAGAATAGAATCGATTTGTGATTGATTCGGTTTGTTTTTGCTCTTATCAGGGCCAAATCCCCAGATATTTACCAAAGGCATCACTGTTGGATCAAATGCTCCATTCGAGTTTTTGTGGATTATTTGGGAAAGTTTAAGGACTTCATAAAACCAGGGGTCAAGTGAATCCAACTCAGATGTTTGATTGAATAGAGATATATCAGAGTTTTTATCGTAAGTGGAAAAAATGCGATTACACTTGACCAAAAGACTTTCCAATTCTGCTTGATGATTCTTTTGCTCCGCATCGATGTATTTTACATTCCAACCAATTCCACCCATAGTTTTTCCATATAGGTGCATCAATTTTGATTCACTAAAAACTTGATTTGTGCGCGCTGCTAGTAGTTCTACAGCCTGTTCATGTTGTATTTGGCTGTTGTAATAGCGGTAATAGACCACTCCACCCAAAAAGAAAAGGAATGTAAACAGAGAATATTTATTAATCCGGGGTCTGTCCATGTCGCAAAGGTAAGGCTCTTCATTAAACTTGAAACATATTAAGAAACAGAAATCTTAACGAGTAATTTGTAAATTTGTCTATGCGCGAAGATTATTTAAGCGGTGAGGACGAACACTTTAGTTCGACTGAAAAAGAAATTGAAAAGGCTCTGAGACCACTTTCATTCGGAGACTTCAGTGGTCAAAACCAAGTGGTTGAGAATCTTAAGATTTTTGTAGAAGCTGCTTCAACCAGGGGTGAAGCGCTAGATCATGTATTGCTCAATGGCCCTCCTGGCCTTGGTAAAACTACCCTGGCGCATATCATAGCCAATGAGTTAAACTCAAATATTAAAATTACTTCCGGTCCGGTATTGGATAAACCCGGAGATCTTGCAGGGCTTTTGACTAACCTGGAGGATAATGATGTGTTGTTTATTGATGAAATTCATCGGTTGAATCCAATCGTAGAGGAGTATCTCTATTCAGCGATGGAGGATTATCAGATAGATATCATGCTTGATTCTGGTCCTAATGCTCGATCAGTACAAATAGCGCTAAATCCATTTACGTTAATAGGGGCTACTACACGTTCCGGTTTATTGACCTCTCCTTTAAGAGCCAGGTTTGGTATCAATTCCAGGTTGGAGTACTACGATGCGGACTTGCTTTCAGGGATCATACGTAGATCTTCGGGTATCTTGAATACACCTATAGATGAAGACGCATCTTATGAAATTGCCAGAAGAAGTAGGGGGACCCCCAGAATTGCGAATAATTTACTCAGGCGAACCAGAGATTTTGCTCAAGTAAAGGGTGAAGGAACGATTACCATCGACATTGCTCGTATGGCATTGACTGCACTTAATGTAGATCATAATGGCCTTGACGAGATGGACAATAAAATCTTGTCGACTATTATAGAGAAGTTTAAAGGTGGCCCCGTAGGTTTATCAACTATTGCTACCGCTTGTTCTGAAGAGGCCGAAACAATAGAGGAGGTTTATGAACCATTTCTAATTCAGGAAGGGTACATTAAGCGTACATCAAGAGGAAGGGAAGCTACGGAAGCAGCTTACAAGCATTTGAATGTCCCTCCTCCTGCGCAACAGAATAGTTTGTTCTAGTTTATCTCATAATGGTAAGAGGCCCCGTAAAGGTTGATGGCTTTTGTCCTTCAATAGAAACTTCTACAACATAGTAGTAAACTGCTACGGGCATTGGTTCTCCGTTTCTGTTTCCATCCCATGGAGTAATGTAGTCTGTTGACTCATAAATTAAATTACCATATCGATTATACACCCTCACCATGTCAATGTCATAACAGTCGATTCCTTCGATCTCCCAAACATCATTCGCTCCATCACTATTGGGAGAAATTGCTGTAGGAATGGTTAATGGACAGGCGCATTTGATGGAAGCGATTTCTATATCATCCTGGATGCTACAGCCATGGGCGTCCGAAACGGTCACATAATAGATGCCTGCTGGTATGCTATCCAGACTAGCGGATTCACTGCCATTACTCCAGAGGTAGTTATAAGGTGACGTTCCTCCATTGACTGTTACATTTACCCAACCTTCTTCAGTATCCTTACATAATTCCGGGATGGCGTTTATTGAAGTAGTCAGAGCCGTAGGCTCGTTAACACTGGCAGAAGCTGAAATGCTACATCCATTGTCATCAGTAATGTTTACAGAATAGTTGCCGGCTCCCGTTGCGGTTAAGTTTTGTGTTGTTGCTCCATTGGACCAATTGAAACTATAGTTTCCGGTACCACCACTTACGGACACTGTTACTGTACCGTCCTCGCCTTCATTACATAGTACATCACTAGTCAATGTACTTACGGATAGAGGAGTTGGGGTTCCAACAGTGGCACCATCTTGTGCGATACACCCATGGCCATCAGTTACCGTGACGTTGTAATCACCTGCTCCCACATTGATCAGGTCCTGTGTCGAATTACCATTATTCCATGCATAGGTGCAGGGCTCGGTACCTCCGGTTACGGTGAGGTCGACTGCACCATCATTTGAGCCGTTGCATAGCTCATCAGTTGGTACCGTATTCGTTGATAGTTCTGTTGGTTCATTGACAGAGGCACTGGTCGTGGCACTGCATCCATTATTGTCTGTAATTGAGACAGTATATGTGCCAGCACCTACTCCAATGAGGTTTTGTGTAGTTACACCATTGTTCCACAGTAAGTTATAGGGCTCGGTGCCTCCACTTACCACCAAGGTCACTGTTCCATCCATAGAGCCGTTACATAAAGCATCGGTCGAGGTGGCGCTGGCAGTTATGGCCGTAGGTTCATTAACTGTGGTACTTGCATTTATAATACAGCCATCATCGTCCGTAATTATGACATTATAGCTGCCAGCTACTACTGAAGTGAGGTTTTGTGTGTTGGCCCCAGTGTTCCAGGAGAAATTGTAAGGAGCGGTTCCTCCATTTACGGTCAAGGTTACATTGCCGTCACTTGCACCATTGCAAAGTGCGTCTGTTGATGTGACAGTTGCAGTTAATGACGATGGAACATTTACGTTGGCACTTGCGATCGTGATACAATTATGATCATCGGTTATTGTAACATTGTAAGTTCCAGCAGCAACTGCTGCCAGGTTCTGCGTTGTTGCTCCATTATCCCAACTAAAGTTGTAAGGAGCAGTTCCTCCATTGACTGAGAGGGTTACTGATCCGTTTGTTTGTCCACACGTAGCATCTACTGTTGTTGTGCTTGCTGAAAGTGCACTTGGTTCGTTTACAGTAGCATTGGCAAAAGCAGTACAACCATGATCATCAGTGACAGTCACCGAATAAGTGCCGGACCCTACGGCAGGCAAATTTTGTGTAGTGGCACCACTATTCCATAGAAAACTATATGGTGGAGTACCACCACTAGTAGTTAAAGTTATTGTTCCATCTGTGGCTCCGTTGCATAAAGCATCTGTAGCGACCGCATTAGTTGTAATACTCGTTGGTGTGTTAACTATGGCACTAGCGTTTATGGCACAACCGTCATCATCTGTTACAGTTACATTGTAGGTTCCAGCTGCAACTGCTGCCAGGTTCTGAGTAGTTGCTCCATTGTCCCATAGGAAGTCATACGGAGTGGTGCCTCCACTTACGGTTAAATTTACTGTGCCGTCAGTTGCTCCATTGCATTGTACATCAGTAGCCGTTGTGCTGGCCGAAAGTGCTGAAGGTACGTTTACAGTAGCATTTGCAGTGGTGCTACAGTTGTTATCATCAGTAATGGTAACATTATAGGTGCCTGATGTAACTGCTGACAGGTTCTGTGTTGTTGCTCCATTATTCCAAATGAAATTGTATGGAGTCGTTCCTCCGTTGACGGAAAGAGTTACTGATCCGTTTGCGGCTCCACAGGTAGCATCGGTCGAGGTAGTATTGGCTGATAGCGCCAGAGGCTCGTTCACCGTAGTACTTGCAAAGGACGTACAGCCGTTATCGTCCGTGACAGTCACCGAATAAGTGCCGGACCCTACGGCAGTCAAATCTTGTGTAGTGGCACCATTATTCCATAGAAAACCATATGGTGGAGTACCACCACTTACTGTCAGTGTTACTGTCCCATCAGAGGCTCCATTGCACAAGGCATCTGTTGAGGTTGCCAACACATTGATAGCTGTTGGCTCATTTATCGAAGCGCTGGTACTATTACTACAACCGTTATCATCTACTACAGTTACATTGTAGTTTCCACTACCAATACCTGTCAGGTCTTCGCTCGTAGCGGAGGTATTCCAGGTGTATGAATAAGGTGATAATCCTCCGGTTACGGTAAGATCAATGCTCCCGTTGCTACTTCCGTTGCAGGAAGCATCTATGGTAGAAGTAGAGAGATTGGGTAATTCCAATTCGCTAACCGTAATACTATCGACACTGCTGCAAGTTCTTCCACCCTGATCTTCGGTGACGGTAACTTCATATGTTCCGGGGGAGTTAATTGTTCGATTCTGTCCGGTCGGGCCATCAGACCAGCTGTAGGTCAAGTAACCGCCATCAACATTGAGAGTAGTATTATCTCCCTGGCAAAAATCATTACCAGTAATATTAAAATCAAAGGGAACACAACAGTTTCCTATTGAACATTCCCAGGGGATAGTTGATCCGGTCGGTGCAACCCATTGTTCATTAGAGGCATTGGCACTACCTGCAGTAAATCCCCAGTAAACATTGGAAGTACCAAATACTGCCAGGTCTATATTTATAGAAAAAGTAAGCGTACCATCTTCATACAAAGTGAGGGTATTGGGTGGAGTCCACTCAACGCGTATTGTATAATAGTCATTGCCATTTGGCAGGCAAGCTTCCAAATCTCTGCTGTTTCTAATAGCTTGTGGTCCCCAAATACTACTATCTACTGGTTCAGATCCTCCATCATGATTATTGGCAACCCACCCATTTTGTAGTACTGTGATATGGTCTTCCGGAATATCGGTTCCGCCCCATACGGTGCCGTCATATGTGTCAAATTCAATAGCGATTGAATTGTGAATTCTTTCTGATTCGTTACCACCATACCCAAGGAAACCACCACCGCCACCAATTGAAGCAGTACCTCTAGGGTCGTTGTGCAGCGTAAAGGTCATCCCATCACCACCCCATTCACCTGAGTTACAACCAAAGAATAAGTCCGTTTCTACAACAAAAGGTTGATTCAAATCAATAGTATTTGTCCCCCAAAGAGCGCTGGCTTGCCATGGGTTAGTAGGGTCTTCACCAATATCCTGTGTAAGTTGAACTACCCCATTACCATTATCAACGGTTTGGCCGGGAGTAGCATTGTTGGATACAATGGTATAAGGAAGAGTGAACAAATCAGTCTGTGCATAGCTCTCAAAAGCAAAAAACATAAGCACAATATGCGCGTATCTTTTCATGTCTAGGTTGTTTAGGTTTTCGTGGTTAAGGGGAAGACAACACAATTTTGATTTTCATAGGCGTTGTTTGTTCCCGTGAGAATAAGGAAAACCAAAAAATCAGGGTGTATCAACTATTCTTTTGTCAATTCGGAAGAATTTGTCTCTAAATAACAATAAGGAAACTTGAAATTATCCACTTCGGAAACAAGCCGTTTTGAGAGTTTAGGAGTGGTTTTTGATCAAAAAATGAAGGAATAAGCTGTTGATTAAATTTAAAATTTGCGGATAACTGACACGAATAAAAATACTCTTACCAAGCATTAAATTACTAGCTGAGTATCTGTGAAATATGATGTTTCATATGATCAATATAGTCCTCAATAAGGAACTTCAGGGTTACCGGGGCTTCTCCAGGAGCTGTTTTTGATGTTGTGGTTAGTGCTGATTCAGGGGTATTATTTAGAACAGTAATGATTTGCCGATTAATAATACTCCACAAGTCCAGAAGATCAATTTTTTGGTAACTCTGATAGTTTTGAATTGTGACCCATCGATTTTGATCATATCCGAATACAAAATCAAATTCATATTGACTTCTGATAAATCTTTGGAGATTATTAAGTGCAGAATCAATGAGATGTCCGGTAATTTCTTTTTTACTCCACTTCTGTTCGGAGGGTTTGTCAGAAAAAACCTGATCGTCTATTTCCATGGCCTGAATAGGAAATGAGGATACTAATGTTGTGAGTTCAGTGATTTTTTCCTTTAACAAGGCTATTCAGATTCAAAGGTGAAGTAGAATATATTCTGGTCGCCAAATTCTTCAGCCAACACGAGATGATTCTGGTCGATTTCCAGGATATCATAACCATAATCCAGGTTGAATTCTTCAAAACTCACATAACCATCATATACCTTGTACATATACTGCTTACAAGGAGTATGGGTGGCCCCGTTAAAAACTATGGCCTCTCCTTCATCGGAGAAGAGAAGTTTACTCCCTGGCTTGAGGTCGTAACAAAAGTTTTTGTAAAGTGTTGTAGGAAAGGTAGCAGGACTTAATTCCATTGAATCTAATTTCCAAAGACCAGTAATTTCTTTTTTCAAAGAATCACCGATGCGATAGGTTTCAAGTAGAGAAGGGTCGAAGTAAGACCATCTGGTCAATTGAAATTTCTTGAAAGTGGAGTCGATCATTATGATGTGATTAGTATCAACTTTTTGGAGTCTGTAGCCAATATCCCGTTTGTTGTGCATAACGAAGTTGAATTTGTATTTCAAATCACCTTCCACCAGATAAGACCTCTTCCGAAACGAATACCTCCAAAATTTTCCTTCCTTGGTAAAGTATACCCATTCTTCTATTAAATCACTATCTCCTATGATGGAATCCAATTTCCATTCGCCAACTAAAAATTGAGGAGTCATATATTCTTCGGTACTATTGAGTTCGTCCATCATCATTTTTTTGAATTTGGATGAGGCACAAGAATATAGTGTGATGATGCTTAGAAATATAAAAATAGATTTGATCACTTACTTACGAATTGGTGTATTTAATATCTGGTGGTGCTGCTTGCTCTCGTGTAATAATTTAAAGCAAAATACGATTTTTAATCCCTAATGGTTTAGCTTTTCTCTTTTTTTGTACATTTTCTTGAAATTATTGTGTTGTCGAAATAACACTATTAATGACTTATGTCATGGGTTGTAAGATAATTGTTGCTTACATTGGTAAACAAAAGTTGTCTAATATGTTGAAGAAGAGTCTCTTTCTTATTCCATTAGGTGTCGTTATACTTTCAGGTTGTTCAGAAGACAAAGAACAGTCTATGCCTGAAGTGAAGTCAATAACTGAAGCAGTATATGCATCAGGAGATATACGCCCCAAAGAGCAATATTATGTTTATTCAACCGTATCGGGGATTTTAAAAAAACGGTATGTTGAAGAGGGTGATACGGTGCTTCCTGGTACTACATTATTCCAAATTGAATCCAGTAAATCGGACTTGCAGGCAAGCACTTCAAGATTAGGACTTCAGCTGGCTGAAGCAAATGCATCTCAAAATTCACCGATTTTATCAGAGTTGGAAAGTGCCGTCTCGAGTGCGAAATTTAAATACCATAACGATTCCAGTCACCTGTCCAGATACAAGATTCTATTGGATCAGAAAGTAATACCCCAGGTCGATTATGACAATATGGAATTACAGTTGGAGACCTCAAGGAACAACTATCTGGCTGCTGTACAAAGACTAAAACTCAGAAAGAGACAACTAGCAAATGAGGTTCAAACCGCCCGAAATCAATACAAAATTTCAACTAGCCAAAGTGAGGATTTTAGTATAAGAAGCTTCATGGATGGTAAGGTGTATGCTGTTTATAAAGAAAACGGAGAGATTGTACACCCTCAGGAACGATTAGCTATGATTGGAAGTCAAAATCAGTTTATTGCTCAGTTGGTCATCGATGAACTTGATATGAACCGGGTCAGTTTAGGACAAAAGGTAGTTTTGACCTTTGATATGTATGGTGAAGAAGTATTTGAGGGCACGATCTCTAAAATATATCCGGTGCTTGATTCCAAAACACAGACATTTAAGGTGGAAGCCATATTAACGAACTCACCGGAAGTTCTTTATCCTGGATTAACAGCTGAGGCAAATCTTATTGTTAGTACCAAAGATAGTGCTCTTGTAATTCCAAGATCATTTTTGAGGCCAGGTGATAGCGTATGCATTGGTGAGGATAAGTTTGTAAAAGTTGTTCCTGGATTAAAGAATCTGGAATACGTTGAAATTCTGGAAGGACTGACAAAAGAAACCCCAATCTTCAAATGAATCTGGGTATTGTCATACAGATTGCCAAGACTCACCTGGTTTCCAGGTTGAAGCAGTCAATTATAGCCTCCCTTGGAGTGACATTTGGGATCAGTATGTTTATAGCAATGGTCAGTTTTATGACCGGTGTAAATAAGTTTATGGATGACTTGATGTTGGATAATACTCCACATATCCACATTTATAACGACATCAAAAACGAAAAGGAATCAATTATTGGCAAGCATCCGGATTATTCTGATCATATGAATGTGGTTCATCACATAAAACCTAGTAGTGTCAAGAGGAATATTCGTCATGCCGAACAGATAATACGGCTATTGAGAAAGGATAAAAAGGTGCTAGGCGTTGCTCCAAGTATTACCACCCAGGTATTTTATACATCTGGCTCTAATGAAATCAGCGCAAATATTATTGGAGTGGAAATATTGGAAGAAGAAAAACTATTCAAATTAAGTGATAATATGCAAGAAGGGAATATCACTGATTTACTTACACTCAACAATGCTTTAATAATGGGGGCAGGCCTGGCAAAGAAGCTGGGAATAGATGTCAATGACCGGGTTACGATTACTTCACCCGCAGGTGGTACTTTTCAACTCACTGTAGTAGGGCTATTTAAGACCGGCATTCAGGCTCTGGACGAAGGCCAATCGTATTCAACAATAAAAACAGCTCAAAGGATCATACAAAAAGGCAACAGTTATATTACGGATATCAAGGTAAAACTCTGGGAGTTGGATGAAGCAGCTGAATTAGCTTCAGAATGCGAGCGACAGTTTGAGGCCAGAGCAGTAGATTATGATACGGCAAATGCCCAGTTTCAGGTAGGCAATAAAATGAGAAATATAATGACCTATGCAGTTGCTATGGCCCTTTTAATAGTTGCGGGATTCGGAATTTATAATATTCTGACAATGATGATTTATGAAAAGATGAACGATATCGCGATTCTGAAGGCAACCGGATTTTCCGGAAAGGACATCAAAAGAATATTTATCTCAGAGGCGATGATTATTGGTCTTTTCGGAGGGAGTTTAGGGCTACTATTTGGGTTTCTGATGTCTTATGGTATAGCAAGCGTTCCATTTAAATCAGATACTATGATTTCCATGGATGGGCTACCGGTCAATTTCGATCCCTATTATTATATGATAGGAATTATATTCGCATTAGTAACCACATTCTTTGCCGGCTATTTGCCTGCCAGAAAAGCCAGTAAGTTAGACCCTGTAACTATCATAAGAGGTAAGTGATGTCTGTAGTTCTGGAAGCCAAAAATATCAACAAGTATTTTTACGATCCTAAGAAATTTCATGTACTAAAAGACATTTCATTTCAGGTTGATCATGGGGAATTTATTTCTATAATGGGTAAGTCAGGTTGCGGTAAGTCTACCTTATTGTATACCTTGTCTACACTTGATACTGATTTTGAAGGAGAATTATATCTAGATGGTGAATTGATATCAAACCTTCATCAGAATAAACTTTCCAGGATCAGAAATGAAAAGATAGGTTTCGTTTTTCAGTTTCATTATCTGTTACCAGAGTTTACAGTGCTACAGAATGTAATGTTGCCAGCAAAGAAGTTGGGAAAGAAATCATCGGCTGAAATTGAGGAACATGCCTATGAAAAACTGAAGTTATTGGACATTGAAGATCAGGCGCTAAAAAAATCCAATAAGTTATCAGGAGGACAACAGCAGCGGGTTGCTATTGCCAGAGCGTTAATCAATGATCCGTTGATAATAATGGGAGATGAACCAACGGGAAACCTGGATAGTACCAATGCGATGCGGGTATTTGATCTTCTGAAGGAGCTTACCAGAGAGTTTGATCAATCGATAATTGTCGTGACTCATGATGATGATTTTGCAAAAAAGACGGATAGAATTATCGAAATGTCGGATGGTGTGATATTGAAATAATGGTTACTGTTCCCACTTATTCTTAATCAGAATAACTTCAGTAATCCTCTTATCTAATTCTTCAGATATTTCTAATTCTTTTTTAAGCTTTTCAACCAATGCCTGCTCCGGTTTGTCGAATATACCATCTGCAAAAACCATGTCCATGACATTGGCGTAGACTGTAGGTTTAATACTTTCCGATAAGTGTGGTGCAGCTAACTCTATAAGGAGTTCACAGTTGTCACACTCTTTATACAGTTTTTTTATTTTATCGTAGTGAGCATTAAGGTCGATATCACCAAAAATGTGGCTTTTTTGAAAAATGCTGGTCACATCATGCATTTCTTCCACAGTAATTTTACCATCAACTGCGATACAGGCAAATATTACAGCAAAGAAAGCCTCTGTTTCATTACTTATGTTGTGATCTTTTTTTCCGAATAAACCCACCGTAGGAAGTATACTTAGTTGATAGCCGTGTAATATTATCCAACAATTTACAAAAAACAGAGGAAGTCTTACAGAATTATTTGTTCAAAAGTGGGTGACAAATTCTTTGCTCAACGTCCAAAACATAAAAATATAACCCGCTAGAATGTTTCATCCTGATGCTCGCGTAAAGGTGGTCAATGATCGTATTGGATACGGTGTTTATGCCACAGAATTTATTCCAGAAGGAACTATCACCTACATAAAAGACTCACTGGAGATTATAATAAATGAAGATAACCTGGAAGATTATTCCATTTCTCAGCAAGATGTAATTGAAAAGTATTCCTATGTGCAAGCTGACGGTAGCCGTGTACTGAGCTGGGATATCGCCAAGTATGTGAATCACTGCTGTGACCCCAATACTATCAGTACTGGCTATGGCTTTGAGATGGCTATCAAAGATATAAATCCCGGTGAACAGATTACTGATGAGTACGCACTGTTTAATCTATCAGAGCCTATGGCCATATCATGTCGTAAGCCTGGTTGTCGAAAAATGGTGTCACCAGACGATGTATATAAGTACTGTGATGTGTGGGATATGAAAATCAAAAAGTCATTAAAGAAACTGAATAGAGTTTTTCAGCCATTGATAGATTTTATGGAGGAAAAGGAATTAAGAGAGTTGCAGGAATTCTTTAAGGACGAGTCAAAATATAAGTCGGTGTCTGCTTTGATTAGAAAACCTGTGGAGGTGAATGGTTATAACCAGCAAGTGCGATTATAAAATTAAGTTACTACCTACAGGGTTTTGAGACTAATTACATATCATGAAAACAAAAAACCTCCGAATTCACATCCGGAGGTTTTTTTATAGGAAATTTGCGTTATATCAACTACCACAAGCTAAGCAGTCATCTGGATTATCCAGAGAACATTGCATATCGCTTACGTTTTGATCAGCTTGTTGAACTTGAGCTGCGTTACCACCTGCTGTCGCGGCTACTGTTGCCGCTACCTTCTTTTTTTCAGTAGCTCCTTCTGCGTTTTGTTCTTTACTTACGGTGAACTTAATCGCATCAGCTGCAGCTTTAGTTCTCAGATAATACATTCCGGTTTTAAGTCCCTTCTTCCAGGCATAGAAGTGCATAGAAGTAAGTTTTCCGAAATTAGGATCCTGAATATGTACATTAAAGCTCTGACTTTGATCGATGTAGGCCCCCCTGTCAGCAGCCATATCGATAAGCGTTTTCTGTTTGATTTCCCAAACAGTCTTATAAAGATCCTTAATGTTATCAGGAATGTTAGGAATGTTTTGTACCGATCCGTTAGCTGAAATCAGCTTATTCTTCATCTCATCATTCCATAGACCTAGCTCGATCAGGTCTTTGAGTAAGTGCTTATTTACAACCACAAACTCACCTGAAAGTACACGTCTGGTATAAATATTAGAAGTGTATGGCTCAAAACACTCGTTGTTTCCAAGTATTTGTGAAGTTGAAGCTGTAGGCATAGGAGCAAGTAACAGTGAATTTCTCACACCGTGCTTTTTCACTTCTTTCTTCAACGCTGTCCAGTCCCATCTTCCTGAGTTAGGAGTTACACCCCACATGTCGAATTGGAAGATACCTTTCGAAACCGGTGATCCTTTGTAGGTCTGGTATGGACCATCTGCCTGAGCTTGCTCCATTGAAGCTGTCATAGCAGCGAAATAGATTGTCTCGAAAATGTCCTTGTTCAGTCCTTGAGCTTCTTCAGAGTCAAAAGGCATTCTTAGTTTGATGAAAGTATCAGCAAGTCCCTGAACCCCCAGGCCAATAGGTCTGTGTCTCATGTTCGAGTTTTCTGCTTCAGGAACAGGGTAATAGTTGATATCGATCACCTTATTCAGGTTCTTGGTAACTACTTTAGTCACCTCATAAAGCTTTTGATGATCGAACTTACCATCGATAACAAACTTAGGTAACGCAATAGAAGCCAGGTTACATACAGCTACTTCATCAGGAGCAGTGTATTCAACGATTTCTGTACATAGGTTACTAGAGCGTATAGTTCCCAGGTTTTTCTGGTTTGACTTGTTGTTACACGCATCTTTATATAGCATATAAGGCGTACCTGTCTCCGTTTGAGATTCAAGCACTGCAAACCAAAGGTCCTGAGCTTTTACCTGCTTTCTGTATCGACCTTCTTTTTCGTATTTTTCGTATAGTTTTTCAAACTCTTCTCCATAACAGTCAGCCAATCCTGGAGCTTCGTTAGGACAGAAAAGAGACCACATACCGTTTTCTTCTACACGCTTCATGAACAGGTCAGGAGTCCAAAGTGCGTAGAACAAGTCTCTTGCACGAAGTTCTTCCTTACCGTGGTTTTTCTTCAATTCGAGGAATTCGAAAATATCGGCATGCCATGGCTCCAGATATACAGCAAAACTACCTTTACGTTTACCTCCACCTTGATCAACGTAGCGAGCTGTCATATCGAAATTACGCAGCATAGGAACAATACCATTGGATACACCGTTTGTACCGCGAATATATGAGCCTGTTGCACGTATATTATGTATACTTAAGCCAATTCCACCTGCAGACTGTGAAATTTTAGCACATTGCTTCAAAGTATCATAAATACCATCAATGCTATCATCCTTCATAGTAAGGAGGAAGCATGACGAAAGCTGTGGCTTAGGAGTACCCGCATTGAAAAGGGTAGGAGTAGCATGAGTGAACCACTTTTCAGAAAGAAGGTGGTAGGTCTCTATTGCTTTTTCAATGTCTTCTCCATGAATACCAACAGCAACTCTCATAAGCATGTGCTGAGGACGCTCGATTATGCGGCCGTCAATTTTCATCAAATATGATCTCTCTAGTGTTTTGAAACCAAAGAAGTCATAGTTGAAGTCACGGTCATAGATAATAGCTGAATCAAGTTGAGCGGCATTCTTTTTAATAACACCGTAAGTTTCCTTTGATAGCAAAGGCGCGTTAGCCTCCGTTTTTGGATCAACGTAAGTATATAGTCTCTTCATTGTATTCGAAAAGGACTTACTTGTCTCCTTGTGAAGGTTGGAAATAGCAATTCTCGCAGCCAGGATAGCATAATCCGGGTGAGAAGTTGTCATAGATGCTGCGGTTTCAGCGGCTAATTTATCTAGCTCAACGGTAGTAACACCATCATAGAGCCCGTCAATTACCTTTTTTGATACCTCAATTGGATCGACAAAGTCAGTTTCCAGTCCGTAACACAGCTTTTCAATACGCGCTGTGATCTTGTCGAACTTAACTGTTTCGCGTCTCCCGTCTCTTTTAATAACTAGCATAGGTGGATAGAGTTATGGGTTAAACACAAAGATATATTTAGTATACTGCATATAATCTACTAAAAATCTTCGTCTAAAGTAAATTTATTTTGATCTGATTCTGACATTACCCCTGCTTTTTGGTATTCGGCCACTCTTTTTTCGAAGAAATTGGTCTTTCCCTGGAGTGAAATCATCTCCATAAAGTCAAATGGGTTGGTAGAGTTATAGTATTTGGAACACCCCAATTCAACTAAAAGACGATCCGCAACAAACTCTATGTACTGAGACATCAGCTTAGAGTTCATTCCGATAAGATCAACAGGTAGTGCATCGACTATAAATTCCTGTTCTATTTCTACAGCATTGGTAATGATTTTTGTAACGTGTTCCGGGTCAACTTTATTTACAATGTGCTCACGGTAGAGGTGACAAGCGAAGTCACAATGTAGTCCTTCATCTCGTGAAATGAGCTCGTTGGAAAAAGTAAGTCCCGGCATAATGCCACGCTTTTTCAACCAGAATAAAGCGCAGAAGCTACCTGAGAAAAATATTCCCTCAACTGCAGCAAAAGCAATAAGCCTGTCAATAAAGCTTTCACTTTCGATCCATTTAAGGGCCCACTTACCCTTTTTCTTCACACACTCAACCGTTTCGAGTGCATTAAAAAGGTGATCTTTCTCTTTTGGGTCATTTATATATGTATCAATAAGAAGTGAGTAAGTTTCTGAGTGAATGTTTTCCATCATGATCTGGAAACCATAGAAAAACTTTGCCTCAGCATACTGTACTTCTTTTACAAAATTCTCTGCAAGATTCTCATTAACGATACCATCACTGGCAGCGAAAAATGCGAGCACGTGCGAAATAAAATGCCTTTCCCCATCATTAAGCTTTTCCCAGTCTTTCAGGTCCTGGCTGAGATCAATTTCCTCAGCTGTCCAAAAGCTGGCTTCTGCTTTCTTGTAAAACTCCCAGATGTCGTTATGCTTTATAGGAAAGATAACAAATCGATTAGGATCATCTTGTAATAAGGGCTCGACTGCTGTGCTCATCTTTGTTGTTTTTCAGAGTATTAAGAACAAATAATTCCTTTCCGGTGTTCCCAAAAGGTACCGTTTTTGAAAGTATTATTAATGTTTTTAAAGTTTGGTGTTTTGACCCGATGTCTGGCTAGTTATACAGACAATCAGATTAGCTGTTGCTAATGCAAGAAGCGTTCAACAAATATCACAAATGAGGTCGGTTTCTCAAAGAACAATTTATCCACAGAGAGTACCTTATTTGTTTGTGAATAACTAAATTAAAACTCAGTTAACTTTTTGATAAACAGTAAAATTATAACTTAAAATTCAATAAGAACTTATACCCATACGAAGAGGTATCGAGATGTAATTTTTTGACCAAAAAATTAATTTTTCAATAAGGATTTAAAAATCAACATTTCTTGGTTTTTTTAATAGTAAGTTCTAAATTTGCGGTCCGATTTTGCAAAAACTATAAGAAATGTATGCAGTTGTAGAAATAGCCGGAAAGCAGTATAAAGTTGAGAAAGACAAGTATGTTTTCGTTGACAAGCTTGAAGGCAAGGAAGGTGATAAAGTAGAATTCGACAAGGTATTGTTGAAGGATAACAGTGGTAAAGTAGAAGTAGGTACTCCTACTCTTAGTGGTGCGAAGGTGAGCGGAAAGATCCTTTCGCAGGATAAAGCTGATAAAGTGATCGTTTTCAAGAAGAAAAGAAGAAAAGGGTACCAGAAGAGCAATGGTCACAGACAGCAGTATACTAAAGTGTTAATCGAAAAAATCTAAGAAGCCATGGCACACAAAAAAGGAGCCGGTAGTTCCAAAAACGGTAGAGAATCACACAGTAAACGATTAGGAGTTAAGATTTTTGGTGGTCAGCAGTGTATCGCTGGTAACATCCTTGTTCGTCAAAGAGGTACAGCTCATCACCCAGGTAAAAATGTAGGTCTTGGAAGAGATCATACTCTTTTTGCTCTTACTGATGGTACTGTGAAGTTTTACAAAGGATCGAAAGGAAGATCTTACGTTACTGTTGATCCGGTAGCTTAATTGCTCGGAGGAGTCTCAGTTCAAAACATTTAAGGCCTTGCAATTTGTTTGCGGGGCTTTTTTTATAACTGATTACCACATTGATTACAGTACTTTGCCGTTGGTGAGTTGGTTGCCTTGCACTCGCTGCATTCTTTTTCTGCCTGCACATTGGCTTTGGTAATTTCAGCAGTAACAATTCCAGTTGGTACCGCAATGATTGCGTAACCGGTGATCATGGCCAGTGAAGAAATGATTTTCCCCAGTACAGTTGTTGGAATAATGTCTCCATAACCAACTGTTGTCACAGTAACTATAGCCCAATAAATACTCTGAGGGATACTTGTAAATCCTTTCTCTCCTCCCTCAACCAAATACATTAGTGTACCCAGCAATACAATAATAGCCAACACTGCCGAGAGGAATACCAGTATTTTATGCATACTCATCATAAGTGCAGAACCAAGAGTCTGGGCTTCGGATGTAAATCGTACCAGCTTCATGATCCTGAATATTCGAAGCACCCTTACAATCCGTACCATGATAAAATATTTGCTTCCTACCAGGAAGAAACTCAGGTAAGCAGGTAGTGTTGCCATAAAATCAATAATTCCCCAGAAGCTAAAGATGTACTTTGCCGGTTTCGGGCTTATATATATTCTGAGTAAGTATTCTATGCTGAAAACGATTGTAAAGAACCATTCGGCATAAAAAAAGTAATCTTCGAACCGAAGACTATATTCCGGAACGCTTTCTATCATTACAATGATGACACTCAGGACGATCGTCCACAGGAGGGCCATGTCGAAGCGCCTGCCTGCTTTGGTGTCAGTGCCAAATACTATGTGATATAGCTTTTGTCTCAGGGACATTTATGGGATCTTGATAGTTTGATATTTATCTGTATTATGTTTGAAGAAGTATTCAGAAAAATTATAGTCCGGAAACTCTTCTTTTAGAAATTTAATGATTTTTTCGTGTTCTGTTTTTGATTCTGTCAGCAGCGTTGAATAATAATCAGGGTGTAGTATGCGATTTGCTTCTGTAAAGTATTGATCTAGAAAGCTTTGGTCCGAAAAGAAAAGGCGTACAAGGTTTTTGTTAAGTTCATTGCCTGGATCCTGAAAAGAGAATAGTTTAATTTTATGTCCTGGTGCATTATCGAATGCCACAGGGCATAATTTACCGGTGTTAGGGTTGTAGTAGAATCTTAAATTGTGCCATCTCAATCCATGCTCTGCTCCAAATAAATCAGATAGCACAAAATATCTTGCAAAAAGCACCTTATCAAATACTTCAGAGGTTGGTAATTTTCCTGATCTGAACTTTTGCAGTTTCTTCTTAGCGTTTTTATATAGTATTTTGAGTTGAGGGTTCTTTTTGATTAGTTTACTTTGATATGCATCAATTTTCGCTCTAAAGAAATATAAAGAGTCTCGTTCCACAGACCAGGAAATACCTTTTCTAATTTGGTTCCACGGTTCTGATTCATCAAATCGGATAATAGGACTTCTTAGTACTTTGTTTTTATCGAGCATGAGCATATCAAAGTGTTCCATGACCTGATAAACTGAAGTATCCAAAGGGTGAATTAGTTTGATAAAAAAGTGCTGTGGAGTTATTATACCCTCCTTTTTGCATGCTTGCATGAAAAGCCATTGATTGGCATAACTTTTTGTGTTTGGATAGTGAAAATTAAAAGTAGTCATACCTAGAATGGGTTTCTTTGATTTCACTCTATATGACCAGTTTTTCGTTTTAAGGTGGTCAATCCAGTCACCTTTTAGTCGTACTTTGACGTTGTAGATGGAATCGTTAACCGCAATTTGTGCAGGTACAAAATCTTTTTTTCCGGCATTTATGGTTCCTCTTCGAAGAAATTTTTCTCTGAGTTCGCTTATTTGTGACCAGTGCTGTTCTTCGAATGTGATTGTTACCTCTTTAAACTCTTCTATTTTGCCACAACTCAATAAAAGAGGTAGAAAAATGGAGAAATAAATTCTATTAAGCATTCCCTATCATTTTTAGGTTCAGAGAGCGTGCAATTTAGTTAATTTATATCTGCTTCATAAATCTATACCTGGCAGCGTTTTCATATAGAAAGCTCTCTGAGAAAGAATAATTGGGGGATTTGATTTGAATAAGGTTACAGTATTCGCTATGTAATTCATGTGTTTTGTTCAGAGTCTTTTTAATGTATTGCTCACTGCAGATGCGAGCCATTACACTGTGATAATTTGTTTTGAATATTTTATCCTGAAAAAATAACCTCATAAAGTACCGATTCTTCCCTTTGAGTTCAAAAGTAAAAGTCATATTGGAATTTCCAGCCGAATTATCAAAAGCGATGGGGTAGAGAAGTTGATCGTTTGCATTGAAGTAGTAGCGCACATTGTGCCACCTCAGTCCATGTGTACCTCCAAAAAGATCACATAGAGCTACATATCTTGCTAGTGTTGGGGTATGAAAAACTTCATGTGTACTCAGTATTCCTTTTCGGAAATCCGATAATTTCTTTTTCGCAATTTGAAACTGCCGGTTTAGGAGTGAGTCTTTATCAACGGTACCTGACCTAAAAGCATCTATTGGGGCATTGAAAAAGTAAATTGAGTCCTGGGTGTTGGTCCATTTTACTCCTTCGGAAAGATTTTTCCACGGCATGGACTCATCAAAGCGTACTATAGGCCATGATGGTAGCTTATTTCTGTGAAGCATCAAAAAATCAAAATGTTCTTCCAGTTGGTAAAGGGAGGTGTCTCCGTTTATAGAAAGCCAGACGTACTCTGTATGAGGTGTGATTATACCTTCTCTTTTACAAGCCTGGAAGAAGAGCCACTGATAAGTATATCCTTTAAGTTTTGGATCGTGTAGGTTAAACCTGCGCATACCCAGGACGGTGTCCTTGCTATGTACCCGGTATGACCAATATTTTCCGGTGATGTGATCAGTCCAGTCACCTTTGAGTCGGATTTTTACGTTGTGAGTAGTATTGTTATAGGTGAGTTTTGCTTGGACGAAGTCTTTTTTTGAGGATAGTATGACATCCTTTTTGAGATGCTCAGCTCTTTTTAGAAGTAAGGAACTCCACTCATTACTTTCTATGGTTAATTCGATGGGCTTCGCTATATTTTGTTTATCACCGGGCTCTGAGCATGAGTTGATGAGCAAGGTTGTTGATATGAGCAAAAAGAATGTTCTCACTCCTAAAAGTTAGGTATTCTTTGGCATAAATTCTGTTGATGAGTAAATCTATCTTAGGACAAGATAGCATATGTTACTTGAATGCGTATCTGTTGTATTCGTACGCTCTTGGGGGTTATTTCAAAAAAGATATAGCTTTTGTATTTACCTTTACTGTTCACTAATCAGACAGAAAAGCTACTGGAATGAATGAAACGAAGGAAATTAAAATTGTTAAAGGACTACATAGTTTAATAGATATTTTTCTTTTTTTTATTGTTTCTGTAATAGGCATTATAGCTTCTGTATCGAATGATGTAGACGTAATATTTGGTTTGATAAGTCTTGTGTCTTTTTTCTTTTCTGTGCAGTTGACAGTGGATTTTTTCAAAAGAAATGAGGAAATAGTTTTAAACAACCACGGTATCACATGGGATTCTAATTCTTTCATAAGTTGGAGCGATATTAGGAGTGTAGAAATGAATTATAGCCTTTTACGTCCAATGGCCAAATATTTGAAGTTCGAGACGGAAGAAACAACAAAAGAAATATCACTTTATGGCTTGAATATGAAGCCAAAGAAAAGTAAAGGAGTATTGGAGTAGATATAGGAATTCCTATTAGTACAAGTTCGCACTTTTCTCACCAGAACTTTAGCACTTCACTGACCGTAGCTTGAGTACGCACAACATTCCGTTTCAGTAGAATGAATAAAAAAGGCCATCCCTTACGAGACAGCCTGAATATTTATTAAAACAACTAAACTAAGTCTTATCCATTCATTGAGATAAGGAACTCTTCGTTGTCTTTTGTTCCTTTGATTTTCGATAATAGGAATTCCATCGCTTCTACCGAATTCATGTCAGACATGAACTTACGTAGAATCCAGATACGTTGTAATGTATCCTTATCCATAAGAAGGTCTTCTCTACGTGTGCCTGAAGCAGGAACATCAATAGCAGGATAAACTCTTCTGTTGGAAAGTTTTCTGTCCAACTGAAGTTCCATATTACCCGTACCCTTGAATTCCTCAAAGATAACTTCATCCATTTTAGACCCTGTCTCGATAAGTGCCGTAGCAAGAATTGTTAATGAACCTCCGTTCTCAACATTCCTGGCCGCACCAAAGAATCTTTTTGGTTTGTGTAGCGCATTGGCATCCACACCACCTGAAAGAATCTTACCGGATGATGGCACAACCGTGTTGTAAGCTCTCGCCAATCGTGTGATTGAATCAAGTAGGATAACAACATCGTGACCACACTCTACCATTCTTTTGGCTTTCTCAAGTACCATAGTCGATACTTTAACGTGTCGGTCAGCTTGCTCATCGAAAGTCGATGAAATAACTTCTGCTTTAACGCTTCTTGCCATATCAGTAACCTCTTCAGGTCTTTCATCTACAAGAAGGATCATCAGATATACTTCAGGATGATTTTCAGCGATTGCGTTAGCAACTTCTTTCAAAAGTACGGTTTTACCAGTCTTAGGCTGTGCAACGATCATACCCCTTTGTCCTTTACCGATAGGTGCAAACAAATCAAGGATACGGGTTGACATTAGAGATGGCTTCGTACTTAGGTTTAATCTTTCTTCAGGGAAAAGAGGTGTCAGGTATTCAAATGATACTCTGTCTCTGATTTCCTCGGTCGATCTTCCGTTTACACTTTCAACTCTTAGTAGAGCGAAGTACTTCTCACCTTCTTTTGGTGGTCGGATTTGACCTTTAACGGTATCCCCCGTTTTCAAACCAAACAATTTGATTTGAGAAGGTGATACATAAATGTCATCAGGGCTAGCCAGATAGTTATAGTCGGCAGATCTCAAAAATCCATAACCATCCTGCATTATCTCAAGCACACCATCATTAGAAATGATACCGTCAAAATCGCGGATATTGGTTTGCGGTTGAGAAGAGCTTTCTTTTACGTTTTCTCTTTCTTTGGGAGCCGGTTTGGCTGGCTCTGAAGGAGTGCTTTCTGCAGCCGGTTCGGCAGGTGCCGGTGTTGGGGCTGGCGCAGGCGCTGGCGTTGGTGTAGATTCGGCCTTAACGTTTTCACGCTTTATTCTCGTGCGTTTTTTTGGCTTATCTGCGCCTGCAGCTGCTTTTTCTTCGGTTGATTCGTCAACCTTTTCGTTTTCTTTCTTCATTGTTTTCTTTTGGGGGGTAATTGCTTGTTGATCGAGTATTTTATAAATAAGATCTGTCTTTGATAATTTTTTTACTTTCTTCAACTCCATGTGGTCAGCTATCTCCTGTAGTTCTGTGACCACCTTTTTCTCTAGTTCATCTATGCTGTACATAAAAAGATATATTGTATGTTCATCCTCTTTTCTTAATCCAATAAAATTTGTAGATGGAAAATTCCTCGTTGCGCTCTCGCCTCGGTAACCACAATACCTGAATAATTAAATATGAAAGAAATTTAAAAGATTAGAACCGATCCAGTAATGATTGATTTGTTAAAAGAAATTTGAGTTTCCTCGAATCCTAGGCTTTCAACGTAGGAATGTAATGCAATATTATACTAATTAGCTGAAATATACAAGTTTTGACATTTTTTATTGTTTCTGCCACAATTGAAATTGATCTGTTCCACAATTAATAGAATTTGATTTATTTTGCTCTCCGTTATAAATCAATAAATAATGCTAGAACTCGCAGTAATCAGAGAAAAGCCGGAGGAGGTAATAAAAGGACTTCAAAAAAAGAATTTTGCAGATGCGGAAGAGGCGGTGAAGCGTATCCTTGAGATGGATAAGGCCCGAAGAGATGCACAGACAGAGGTGGACAGTCTTTTAGCAGACTCCAATGCCAAGGCTAAAATGATCGGGGAGTTCATGAGAAATGGCAAAAAGGATGAGGCGGAGGCTATTAAGGCTGAGACGAGTGCCATGAAGGCTACCATCAACGCCAAAAAGGAAGAGATGGATAAGGCTGCTACGCAGCTGACTGAACTTCTGTATAACCTACCCAACACACCAAAGGACCTGGTGCCTGCGGGGAAAAGCTCTGAAGATAATGCAGTGATCAGTGAGCATGGGACCATCCCTCAGTTTGACGGTGAACCGGAGCCACATTGGGAACTCATCAAAAAGTATGACATTATTGATTTTGAATTAGGGAATAAAATAGCTGGAGCAGGTTTTCCGGTATACAAGGGCAAGGGAGCTAAACTGCAACGGGCTTTGGTCAATTTCTTTCTGAATGAAGCAGAGAAAGCCGGATATACTGAAGTACAGCCACCCATTCTTATCAACGAAGATTCAGGATACGGCACCGGGCAGTTGCCTGATAAAGACGGACAAATGTACCAGGCCGAGAAAGATGGGCTCTATTTGATACCAACTGCTGAGGTACCTATTACCAATATATACAGAGATGTGATTTTGCAGCCTGGCGACCTTCCGATAAAGAATGCTGGGTTTACCCCATGTTTTAGAAGGGAGGCTGGTAGCTGGGGGGCAGATGTTCGTGGTCTGAATCGGTTACATCAATTTGATAAGGTAGAAATCGTGCAGGTAAGCCTTCCTGAAAACTCTTATCAGGTTCTTGAGGAAATGCGCGCCTATATTGAAGGATTGATTTCAGCACTTGGTTTGCCATATCGTGTATTGAATCTATGTGGAGGAGATTTGAGTTTTACAGCGGCAATGACTTATGATATGGAAGTGTATTCAGCTGCACAGGGGCGCTGGCTCGAGGTAAGCTCAGTAAGTAATTTTGAAACATACCAGGCCAACCGACTAAAATTACGATACAAGGGTGAGGATAAGAAAACTCATCTTTTGCACACATTGAATGGAAGCGCACTTGCACTACCGCGGATCGTAGCGGCTATTATAGAAAATAATCAAACAAAAGATGGTATCGTGATACCAGAAGTGCTGAGGCCATTTACCGGATTTGATATTATTAACTAAGGACTTTCAATTATTGCGTAGGAAGAGAGTCCTATTCAGGTCTTAGAATGGTCTTCACAACCAGGCAGTCCTGTGCAAATGCATCGCTCAAATCAGCTTCTAATCCGGGAAGTTGAGTTTTGTAAAATTCATCGAGTATTGATAATCCGTCAAACATGAATTGCACGCAATAGGAGGGAGGCTGTACCTCGTATACCATAACCTTGTAAATTTTATAATATGAATAGAGCGGTAGCTTCACATTTTCCAACCACTCATCCATAAAACCTTTCCACTTATTAATCAGGCTATGATCAACTATACAAGTTACATTGAGGATTACCTCATTATCGTTACCCATCCCTTTACCTTTTTGTCTCTGTTTGGATTCCAGAAGTAATAATAATACACTCCCTCCGAAACTCCTGAACCATCCCAGTCATTATTATAACCATCAGAAAAATAGACGCGTTCCCCCCAACGGTTATATACCTCCAAATAGGTGAACCCTGGTTTGATTCCCTTGATATAAAAAACATCATTGACACCATCTCCATTAGGAGTAAATATGTTGTAAATCTCAAAATTAGAGGTGTTTACCGTTGAAAAAGCAGAGTCCTGACAGCTTGAGTCTGCACCCACTACATGTAGCTTGATGATGAAATCACCAATATCATCGAATGTGTAATGGGCATGTTGATCAGTGGAATTGCCAAGTACAGTGGAGTCAGAAGTCATAAATGACCACTGATATTCGTGTCCAGCGATTGTAGTATTTTCAAAATCAATCGGAAGTGGTGCGATTACATCCTCACAGCTGAATATAAAGCCAGCCTCGAGTAGTGGGTCCATTGTTACATTCACCGTATTGCTGTAGCTACAAAAATCAATTCCGGACTCTGCAAGCAAAGTATACACGTGGGTTCCTTCTACAGGTGGGGTTACAAAGGTGTAACTGCTGTCGGGGTAAAGAATACTGCCAGTACCTGTCCATGAGTAAATATAATCTCCGATAGGTAAGACATCCGGGCCTATCCATGCGCTGTCACCATAACATAATATGGGTGGGTCAGTCATTTCGAAATAGGCTTGTCGGGAAACATTTACATAATGCGAATCAAGAGTACTACAGCCAATTTCATTAAAAATGAGTGCATAAAAATATTTCGAGGTGTCTGGGAAAATGGAAGCACTACTATCAGTGATAGGAATCAACTCGCTATCTGGAACCCATTCATAACTCACCGAACCAATATTGACAGTGCCGGTTACGTTTAGTTGATGAGTGTCACCCAGGCAAATCGTATTCAGCGTGTCGGAAATGAGTTCCATATCAGATTCAGGGTACTCGTAAACCTCTACAGTCATCGTATCATAGCCTTCACAACCAGCAAGTGTATCAACCATTTCTACATAATATTGAAAAGTGCTATCCGGACTTGAGAAAGGCATGACACAGTCAGTGCATGTAAGGAAGTCTGAAGGCGACCAGGTAAAAATATCCACGTTGAGATCATATGAAGTGTTTAGTTGTACAGCGTTTCCGATACACACTTTTTCATCAGGCACATCATGGACAAACTTTTCTCTGATTTCAAAAACGGCTGAGTCAGAGTAATCCGGCAGGCCTGTACATTGATCAATCAGGTAGATGACTACAGTTTCAAACGGATCGTCTACAGTATCGGCTACTGGATGAATATCAATGATGACAGTATCTTCAAATGCCGGAACTACTACACTGTCAACAATTTCAGTGTAATCAACCCCGTTTTCAGCCGATCCCGTGATAAGAAACTTTAGCACAATGGTATCACTCATCGCATAGTCTCTGGTAAAAACGAAGCCACCATCATTACAACCTTCTATTCCGTATATCCATCGATCATAGAATGAAACAGGTACAATTTGGGCTTTAAAACTTTTGATACTCCCTCGTTCGATGAATACACCAGAGTCATAGTTTGAGTCCCCAACATCAGCAATAACAAGTTTGAAGTGGTAAGTCTGACAAGGTGTAACCGCGATTTCAGCTGTTAAAGGAACTGTATATCCATCGTACTGTATGTCTGGATCAAAATTTGCACCTCCCCCTGAGCTGTAGTTAGCAACAAATTTTTTGAAGTTTTGTGGTATGCAACCTGGATCATTCGGATTGCCGGAGTTCACATTGTTAATTGTGACGGGTACTCCCGTACCGGGTAATAAGGCAATATTTTTCATTCCTGCAATTCCTGGCCCACTTACAAAAAAGGCAAAAGCGTCATTGAAACTGGAACAAACGAATTCCGGGTATTCTTCAGAGGCAAAAACGTAATTGAAACTAATAATGTCTGCATTGGGAGTAAGGTCAAATTCTATTACAGTGGCATCAAATGTCGTGCTCCCAATCTGTGCTTCCAGATCCGCATCACCTGGAGTTCCTGCAAATGAAGTGGCGCTCCCAATATTATTGGGCCCCAAGGCGGTCTGTATATCACCGGAAGTCATGATTAATCCATCTGAAATTCCTATGCTTCCATCTCCATTTGAAAATTCTCCGTAACTACCACCATTTGTTGTAATATTGCTGATGGTTATTCCATCTCCGACAAGTGACTGAATTAGATCATTTAAGGCCATGGTATCAGACACGGCAATCTGAGCCCTTGTTTGAAAGACAAAGAACAGTGGCACAATATGTAGGAGGTATCTTAAGGTTTTCATCCGGATGTAAAGGAGTACTAAAAATGTAGTGCGATTGACAAATCTAAATTAATAAATAATTTTTCTTTGATATAGAAGTACTGTGATTCAAATGATTTTTCATAACAGGTTACTGTTTATTATACTGATAATAAGCCCATTAAGTTCCTTTTCAGAGGACATAAATGAGGTTCGTAGTTCTTTTTACGAGGGCGTAATGGACACTCAAAAAGCAGCCGAACTTGATACTCAACTCTCTAACGTAAAAGATAGCTCTGCATTGTTCCTGGCTTATAAAGGTGCAACAAAGGCACTGTTGGCAAGGGAGGGGAAAAACGTATTGCAGCGGTATGTTTTCATACAAGAATCACGAAAGCTTATCTCGAAAGCAGTAGAGATGGAACCCAATAACGTAGAAATCAGGTTTTTGAGGTTTTCAATACAACACCATTTACCAGGTTTGCTCGGGATGAGTAAAGAGCTGACTGAAGATAAAGAATTTATTGTTGATTCGGCTCGAAGAATGAGGATGCCTAAATTGGATGAATATTTATACAAATTCATCTATCGATTCATGTGTGATTCAGGTAGATGCACTTCAGAAGAACTCGAAATCCTCAAGAAAACACTTTTTAAGGCCTAAAAACCTAATTTGTTCGTTCCCGTATTCTTAAAGAGAAATTAGTATTTTTCATGGTTTGTTGGTATTTTATCGCTAACCAGAATTGGAATTAACGAAGTTTTTTTGATTAACAAAGCATACTATGAGTCCAGCAGATTCTAATAATCAAAGACTTACATGGAAGAAAAACGCCATTTCACTTACTGTTGTAACGTTGGTTTTTCTACTGTGGGGATTGGTCACTGTATTAAATGGTGTGATGACTCAAGATTTAGTGAATTCTGCAAAAGTACCAGTGGAATTTCGGGATCCGCACGGAATTGAAAATGATATTGAAGAGAGGAAGAGGATTATCGAGCGAGGTGACAAAGAAGAAATTGCGGCACTGGGACCCTCACTTCAGGAACGTCAGGCTAATATGATTTCGTTTCGAAGGTCACTATTGTCTTTTGTCTTTTTTGGGGTTTATTTGGTCTTTGCTTATCCCGCTGGCCGAATTATCAAATTAATAGGTTACAAGAAGGGAATAATTTCTGGCCTTGCAATACTGGCGACAGGTTGTATAGCCATTATTGGGACTGCTTTGCTTGGTAATTTTACCGCCATAGTTATTGCAGTTTCATTTTTGGGAGTTGGAATTACTATGTTGCAGGTTGCTGCAAATCCTTATGTTTTATTTGTGAGTGACCCGGAAACTGCTGCGAGTAGGTTGACTTTCGTACAAGCGTTTAATTCGCTTGGTACTTTTATAGCTCCAGCAATTGTTGCTTTTTTTGCCTTTAATTCAATTGGAGGTATGCTTGGCTGCCAGGATATAATGGAACAGTCAGAAGTGATGCGACAATCTAATGCACATGAAATTATTTTTCCCTATTTGTTTTTAGGCGGGTTGCTTGTTCTTGGAGCATTGCTGGTTAACATTTCTAATCTTCCGGAAGCGAGTGCAGTCCATTTGGAGGGAGAGCCCAATGAGGATAATAAGAAATCGGCTTGGCAATATCCCCATTTAATATTCGCAGCCTTAGCTATTTTTGCCTACGTGGGTGCTGAGGTGGCGATTAGTGCCAATTTGGTGAACTATTATCAGGAGGTTAATGAGGTCACCGGAGAAGTTTTGCCGTTCTCGACCCAGTATCTTGTCTATATTTATTTTGGCGGAGCGATTCTCGGTCGTCTGATCGGTTCTTACTTACTTAAAGTTAATGAGACCCATAACCTGGTCGTCTTATTTGCTGTATTGGCGGCTATGTTGGTGTTTGTTGCTTTTTCAGGACATAATTTGATTGCAGTATATTGCCTGACTTCTGTGGGTATTTTTAATTCGATCCTCTTTCCGAGTATTTTTGCATTGGGAATCAGAGGGCTTGGTAAACACTCCGAAGAAGGTTCTTCGATACTCATTATGGCGATTAGCGGAGGAGCGCTTGTGCCATTCCTTTTCACCATGTATCACGATAGAATGGAAAAGATCCATGAATTAGGTAGTGATGCTTACCATCATACCAATTACGATGGGGCGTTATGGGTGCCATTTGTTTGCTATATGGCCATAGTATTCTATGGGCTATTTGGCTATCGATTCAGGCGAGAAGATAGTGTCCACTTCGAAAAGGACGGTAAGGACCTTCGTGAAGATTAAATATCTATCTCAACCTGATGCCTCGTTAGGTCTTCAAATGTTTCGCGTTCACGAATAAGGTGGGCTTTGCCCTTGTATACCAATACTTCTGCGGGTCGTAGTCTTGAGTTATAGTTATTACTCATGCTAAAACAATACGCTCCTGCATTTTTCAGTGCAAGAATATCCCCAACTCTTACCTCATTTAGTTTGCGGTCGGAGCCGAAAGTGTCTGTTTCACAGATATACCCAACAACCGAATACACATGTTCATCACCTTTTGGATTCGAAACGTTAAATATATCATGGTGAGCACCATACATCATCGGGCGTAGCAAATGGTTTTGCCCGGAGCCAACACCAACAAATGTACAAGCCGGTGTAGGTTTTACTACATTGGTTTTGACAAGGAAATAGCCGGATTCACTGACCAAAAATTTACCTGGCTCAAACCAAATTTCGAGTTCTCTACCATACTCCTTACAGAATTCCTTGAACGCTGCTGTCATCTTCTCACCAACACGTTCGATATTGGTAGTGATGTCGCCTTCTTTATATGCTACTTTGAATCCGCTACCAAAGTCAAGAAATTCTAGCCCTTCAAATTTTCTGGCGATGTCGAAAACAATTTCTGCTCCTTGAAGAAAAACATCAGCACTTAAAACATCGGAACCTGTATGTATATGTAGTCCTTTTACCTTGATATTGTATTGCCCAATAATTTCATGAATATGGTCTTCCTGGAAAATAGATATTCCGAATTTGGAACCTACGTGACCCGTTTGAATTTTTTCATTACCGCCTGCCACAATGTGTGGATTGATTCGAAGGCATATAGGTAATGAATCACCATATTTTTTCCCGAACTCTTCCAAAAAAGCCAGATTGTCAATATTGATGGTGACACCGAGCTTGATAGCTTCCTCAATTTCTTCAAAGGCAACACTATTGGACGTGAAAAATATTTCTTCCGGAGGGACACCGGCTTGAAGCCCCAATTTTACTTCATTAATTGATACCAGGTCCAGGCCAGCGCCAAATGAATGCACCAATTTAAGAATGCTGATATTGGTCAAGGCCTTGGCAGCAAATTTCACCTTCACGTTTAGTTCCGAAAAGGCAGAGGTAAGGCGTTTATATTGCTCTTCAATTTTTTCTGCATCATATACGTACACAGGAGTGCCATGCTCTGAAGCTATATCTTCCAGTGCAACTCCTTGAATTTCATATCGTCCGTTGTTCAATTCCAGCATCTCATTCGAAAATTTCCCAAAGGTAATTATCGCTTTGATAGATTTCCCAATGTTTGTGGAATTATTCCGAAAGACTTTGCGTTTTGAAATTCACATGAAGTTTATAACTTTGAACCAATGATGACGAAAACTACAAATAACATTTGGCGATGGTGGCACAATATCCAGCTGGATTTTCTGTGTTCGACACCGTTATAGTTATTTCAAAAATATTCAACTAAATTCGGGGCTTACTGATCACAGTAAGCCTTTTTTGTTTTAAGGCCATGAAAAAATTTAAGATAGAAACTAAATCAAAATCGATCCTCGCGGATACCCTTACTCCGGTGGGAATTTATTTGCGAATGCGTGATCGGTTTCCCAATTGTCTGTTGCTTGAGAGCTCTGATTATCACGGGGACGAGCACAGTTTTTCATACATCTGTTGCAATCCACTTTCAAAATATCTGGTCGAGGACGGGAATATTCGAATCGAATATCCAGATGGAAGCGATAAATCAGTAGAAATAACAGATCGCTCACAGGTCATTGAGGAACTGAAAAGCTATCGTGATTGCTTTGAAGAAAGTGTGATTACCCAGGAACACGTAAGTAGTGGGTTATACGGTTATATTTCCTACGATGCCGTTCGCTATTTTGAAGACATTGAAATTGATACCTACCCTGATCCAGAAAGAAAGATTCCTGATGTATGTTATCAGTTTTTCGGGATTGTGATCGTATTTGATCACTTTAAGGACAGGGTTTATGTATATGAACATCAGGTGGGAACCAAAAGTGTCCTTGATGATGTGGAAGTCCTGTTACATAATAAGGAATTTGCCTCGTACTCTTTCAAGTCAGGTGATGACGAAACTTCAAATTTTACGGATGAGGAGTTTATGCAGATTGTGCAAAAGGGAAAGGATCACTGTCAGCGTGGTGATGTATTTCAGATTGTACTCAGCAGGAAGTTTAAGCAGTCATTTACCGGAGACGAATTCAACATATACAGGGCATTAAGATCGATAAATCCTTCTCCATACTTGTTTTACTTTGACTACGGTAATTACAAGATCATGGGCTCTTCACCGGAGGCACAGATTGTGATCAAGGGTGAAAAAGCAACAATTTATCCGATAGCAGGTACATTTAAGAGAACGGGCAATGACAAGAATGACTATGACCTCGCTAAGAAACTCTTTGATGATCCAAAAGAAAATTCAGAGCATGTGATGTTGGTGGACCTGGCCAGAAATGACTTGAGTCGGCACGGTTCTGGGGTAGAAGTAGAAACCTTTAAAGAAATTCAATATTACAGTCATGTCATTCATATGGTGTCAAAAGTGACAGGTTCGATGGATGACCCTGGATATTCGTTGCAGTTGGTAGCGGATACATTTCCTGCTGGCACGCTTTCAGGTGCACCCAAGCATAATGCAATGAAGCTCATCAATAAGTATGAAGGTATCAATCGTGGTTTTTATGGAGGTGCTATCGGATACTTAGGGTTTAATGGAGACTTCAATCAGGCAATAATGATCAGAACGCTGATGAGTAAAGGAGGAAACCTCTACTATCAGGCGGGAGCCGGTGTGGTTGCGAAGTCTGTGGTTGAGTCGGAGAAAGATGAGATCTACAACAAGATTGCTGCATTAAGAAAAGCGATTCAGGAAGCTAATAATATAAACTAGGGAGGTATGAAAATTTTAGTATTCGATAATTACGATTCCTTTACCTACAACCTGGTTCATATTATTAAAGAACTGGGTTACGAAAAGGATATGGACGTCATTAGAAATGATAAATTAACCATCGAAGATGTGGCAAAGTACGATAAGATATTATTGTCACCAGGTCCCGGAATCCCTGAAGAAGCAGGGATTATGATGGATCTGATCAAAACTTATGCGCCTACCAAAAGTATTTTTGGGGTATGCCTGGGACATCAGGGAATAGGTGAGTCCTTTGGAGCAGACCTTATCAATATGGATGTAGTACTTCATGGCTTTGGAATGAAAACCACAATTACCGACAAGTCTGACTACATTTTTGAGGGAGTAGCTGAAGAAATGACAACAGGAAGGTATCATAGCTGGGTTGTTGATGGAGATACTGTGAAAGGGGATATTTCCGTAACAGCGATTGGTGAGGACGGAAGGGTGATGGCTATTAAGCATAATGAATATGATGTGCGTGGTGTGCAGTTTCACCCGGAGTCTGTTTTGACCGAAGGAGGAAAACAAATCATAAAAAACTGGTTGGAGCATAAATAGATAGCAAATGAAGGAACTACTTAACTATTTATTCGAGCATAATACGCTGACCAGGGAAGAAGCACGAGATGTTTTGATTGAAATTGGTGAAGGAAAGCATAATACGAGTCAGATATCATCTTTTCTTACGGTGTTTGTTATGCGAAAAATTACCGTGGAGGAGCTTCAGGGTTTCAGAGACGCAATGTTGAAGCTTTGTCTTCCATTGGATTTTTCTGCTTATGACGGTATTGATATCGTGGGAACCGGTGGTGACGGTAAGGATGCGTTCAATATTTCTACGATATCTTCGTTTGTCGTTGCTGGTGCTGGTATCAACGTAACTAAGCACGGCAATTACGGAGTAAGCTCAAGTGTCGGGTCATCCAATGTGTTGGAGTTTCTGGGAGTTGAGTTTACCAATGACGAGGGAAAGCTTAAGTCAATGTTGGATAAGGCCGGTTTTTGTATGTTGCATGCACCACTGTTTCATCCAGCCATGAAGCACGTAGTGCCTATCCGAAAAGAATTACAGGTGCGAACCTTCTTCAATATTCTTGGTCCTATGATTAATCCTTCATTTCCTAAAAAACAGTTTCTGGGGGTATATGATCTTGAAGTCGGGCGTCTCTATGGATACGTGTATCAGGATTCTGATGCGGACTTTGCTATTGTACACTCAATGGACGGTTACGATGAAATTTCATTGACCAGTGCTGTAAAGGTTGTGAGCAACACAGGAGAGGAGCTTTATGAACCAAAGGATTTTGGAATGAAGAAGTTTTCCCAGCAAGATTTACATGGCGGTAGCACGGTAGAGTCTGCAGCTGAAATATTTCATAATGTGTTGCAAGGAAAGGGGACAGAAGCACAACAGAGTGTAGTCCTGGCAAATGCAGGAATGGCGATCAAGGTAGCTAAAGGAGTAAGTCTGGACGAAGGCATTGGTTTGGCAAAAGAGTCTATCGACTCAGGAAAAGCATATCAGGTACTTAAAAATCTGACTACATGACAATTCTGGATGAAATCATAGCGAACACAGCAAAAGAGGTTGAGGAACGGAAGAAAGCAGTAAGCATTGCTGATCTTGAAAAGGCTCCTTTGTTTGACAGAAGATTACTTTCACTTGCAGACTTTATCAGAAGGGAGGACAAGTCAGGCATTATTGCTGAGATCAAAAAACAATCGCCTTCAAAAGGTGTTATAAATGATAAGGTGTCTGTTACGGAGGTCGGTGAGGGATATGAAGCCTCAGGAGCTTCAGCAATATCTGTATTAACGGACTTTAAATATTTCGGTGGAAGAAGTGAATATCTTACTCAGGTGCGTGAAAAAGTAGGTATTCCAATCCTGCGTAAAGACTTTATGATTGATGAATATCAGTTATACGAAGCCAGGGCGATTGGGGCAGATATTATTCTACTCATTGCTGCAGCTTTGGAACCTGATCATCTGTTTGCCTTAGCAAAAAAAGCGAAGGACCTTGGCCTTAGTGTACTGATGGAAGTTCATGATGAAGAGGAGCTGAACAGAAGCTTATGTGATGACCTGGATGTGGTAGGAGTCAATAACAGAAACCTAAAAACATTTGATGTTTCAATTGAGACTTCTTTGAGATTGGCGGACTTGATCCCCATTGATTTTGTAAAAATATCTGAAAGTGGGTTGAAAGATGCTGCGACCATACACGAGTTGAAGGATGCGGGTTACGAAGGCTTTTTGATTGGGGAAACATTCATGAAGACTGAGAACCCGGCACAGGCACTTAAACAGTTTATTGAAGAAATAGAAACTTATAAAGTTGGCCAGGGAGATTAAAATAAAGGTTTGTGGTATGAAAGACCCGGTAAATATACTGGGGCTGCTAAATCTTGCGCCTGACTTTATCGGGTTCATATTCTATGCTAAATCCAAACGCTTTGTTGACCAAATCAATGACGGAGTTATTAATGCGATTCCAAAGCACATCAAGAAGGTGGGTGTTTTTGTCAACTCCACATTTGAGGAAATCAAGGATAAAGTAACTACTTATGGTCTTGACTTCGTGCAGCTCCATGGGGATGAAAGTCCCCAACTTTGTGAGCAGCTGAAAGAAGAAGGGGTAGGAGTCATCAAAGTTTTTTCAGTAGACAGTGATTTCGATTTTGAAATACTGGAGCCTTACAAACCCTACAGTGACTATTTCTTATTCGATACCAAAGGAAAAGACTATGGGGGCAATGGGGTAACTTTTGATTGGTCGGTTTTAAAGAAGTATGACAATGAAAAGCCATTCTTTATCAGTGGGGGATTGAGCCCTGAAAATATTGATGAAGTTGAAGGTCTTTCAGAGATGAACCTGGCAGCTGTAGACTTGAATAGTTGTTTTGAAGATGCTCCGGGATTAAAAAATTTGAATATGCTGCGGTCAATAGATTTTGATCGTGTTCGACATAAATTAGTCCGATAATGGAAGAAAATTATAATGTAAACGAACGTGGGTACTATGGCTCTTTTGGTGGGGCCTATATTCCTGAAATGCTCTATCCGAACGTGAAGGAGTTGGAGGACAATTACCTGAAAATTATTAATGATGATGAGTTTCAGGAAGAGTTTGCTGACCTGCTGAGAGATTATGTGGGGCGACCTTCACCGCTATTTTTAGCTCAGAGACTGAGTGAACATTACAATTCCAATATATATCTGAAAAGAGAAGATCTTAATCACACAGGAGCCCATAAAATCAATAATACGGTCGGTCAGATTTTATTGGCACGAAAGCTTGGCAAGAATAGAATTATTGCTGAAACCGGGGCTGGTCAGCATGGTGTAGCAACAGCAACCGTTTGTGCACTGAAGGGAATGGATTGTATTGTATACATGGGAGAAGTTGATATGGAGCGCCAGAAACCCAATGTAGAGCGAATGAAGATGTTGGGTGCTGAGGTGAGGCCGGCTACTTCAGGAAGTCGGACTTTGAAAGACGCGACAAACGAAGCGATTCGGGATTGGATTAATAATCCTGTAGACACACATTATATTATTGGTTCGGTGGTTGGGCCGCACCCCTATCCCGATATGGTGGCGAAGTTTCAGTCAGTAATCAGTGAGGAAATTATGTGGCAATTGGAGGCGCAAACAGGATCAGCAGCACCACATAACGTAGTGGCATGTGTAGGTGGAGGCAGTAATGCAGCAGGAGCATTTTATCATTATCTGGATGACCCTGAAGTAAATCTGGTAGCGGTAGAAGCTGCAGGTATGGGAGTATCAAGTGGTAAAAGCGCTGCCACAACTTATTTGGGCCGGGAAGGTGTTTTGCATGGGAGCAAGACCTTATTGATGCAGAGTGATGATGGGCAGGTAATTGAACCACATTCAATATCTGCTGGGTTAGATTATCCCGGTATTGGTCCTATTCACGCGCATTTGTTTGATAGTGGCAGAGGGAAGTTCTTTAGTGTGACCGATGAGGAAGCACTTGAAGCCGGAGTGTTGTTGAGTCAACTGGAAGGAATTATTCCGGCATTGGAATCAGCTCATGCTATTGCGGCACTGAAGGTGATGGATTTGCAACCTGATGAGATTACAGTGCTAAATTTATCCGGTAGGGGAGATAAGGATTTGGCGACTTACATCGCAAGAGCTAAATATTAGAAGGAATTATAGTCATGATGTTTAGCTTAACAGCATATATAAAGCATTTATAATAATTCAATGAAAAACAGAATTACAGAACTTTTTGCCAGTAAGAAAAACGGAGTACTTAATGTGTACTACACCGCTGGCTTTCCCGGAGTTAATGACACTCTGACAATAGCTGAAGAACTGGAAAAGGCCGGGGCTGATATCATTGAGATTGGGATGCCTTTCTCTGATCCTTTGGCTGATGGACCGGTGATTCAACGAAGTTCGGAGCAAGCCTTGGAGAATGGAATGACGATGAAGTTGCTTTTTGAACAACTGGCTAATCTTCGAAAGAACGTTTCGATTCCTGTGCTACTGATGGGTTATATTAATCCGGTGATGAACTACGGAGTGAAAAATTTTGTAAAGAAATGTGCAGAGGTTGGTGTGGATGGAGTCATTCTTCCCGATTTGCCATTTGTTGAGTACAATGAGTTATACAGAGACCTGTTTGAAAAAAATAACCTGAGTAACATCTTTTTGGTAACTCCACAGACTTCTGATGACCGATTAAAGTTTATTGATGAGGCATCGAGTGGATTTATTTATGTGGTAAGCACCAATAGTACTACGGGTAACGAGGCCAAAGCTTTGGAAGAGCAAGATGCGTATTTCGAGAGGATTAAGGCAGCCAACTTAAACAACCCGACTCTGATTGGGTTCAATATCAAGGACAATAAGACTTTTACTCACGCCTGTGAGTTTAGTAACGGAGCAATTATTGGAAGTGCGTTTATAAAAGTTTTACAGGAGAGTAAGGATTTGAAGGGGGATATTGAAGGGTTTGTTAAGGGGGTTAAAGGGTAATTATTGCTTTGAAACTATAATTTGTCCTTCTTGCTTTCCTTGATTTTTAAGTTTTACAGATTTGATTCCCGTGGTTGCCATTTATTGGAAATAAAAGGTAATCTTTAAATGATTCACTTCTCTCACTCCATTCTTTTATTGATGTTACCTACCCATCAGGGATGTCTCGCAAAAGATTCTGAGGATTTTTTTAATAACCCCAATATTTAATAGAAAAAATTTAACATAAATATATTTATAATGGAAAATATTTATCATTTTAGATGAAAGTAACCAACTAAGTGAAAAATATTTTACCTGAAATAGTATTTAGTTCATCAAATCCCTCTGAGTCAAGGCGTATCTCAAAGCTGGAGAACGAAGGAAAGATCAGAAAAATAGCTGCCAGGGTATATACATCGAATTTTGATGATACTCCGGAGCAAATTGTAAGGCGAAATATTTTTTTCATTCTAGGGAATCTATACCCCGAGGCAATTCTTAGTCATCGATCAGCGCTTGAGTTTAAACCTACCGAAACAGATCAGCTGTTTGTTACTTATAAATATACCCGGAAAACAGAACTACCAGGAGTAACCATACGATTCCTGGAAGGAATGGGGCCTATTGAGGATGATCATCCAATTTCAGGTGGCCTATACGTTTCACAGAAGGAGAGAGCCTTACTTGAGAACCTTCAGGTTTCAAGAAAACCAGGGCCAGATTCAAAGACACTGACATACCCTGAAATCGAGGATCGTCTTGAGCAAATTATACGAGTAAATGGAGAGGATGAATTAAATAAAGTCAGGGATAGGGCTAGAGAAATAGCTGAAAAGCTTGGGATGCAAAGAGAGTTTGAAAAGCTTAATAAAATTATAAGTGCGCTCTTGACTACGCATTCATCAGCTATATTGACTTCTGGAGTTGCAAAAGCGAGAGCAACCGGATTACCATTTGACCCTGACAGAATTCAATTATTTGAAGTGCTGTTTCATGAATTGAGTCATAGGGAATTTAGGAATAGACCAGAAAAAAACACCACAACAAAATCGTATCGAAACTTTGCCCTATTCGAGAGTTACTTTTCAAATTATATAGAAGGGACGATATTTGAGGTCGAAGAGGCCAAACAAATCATACAGACTCAGCAACCTTTGCCAGCGAGGAATGATGACTCTCATGATGTATTAGGAACATACCAGCTTGTGTCAAGTCTGCAGGAAATGAGTCGTACACCGCAGTCACCAGAAGAGCTTATTGAATTATTAAAATATCGTCATCAAGTTCTACTTTCGGCCCGTAAGGATAAAAATCCCGGGCTTTTTAAGGAAGTAAATAACTATGCCGGTCAAACCGCTTTCGTTGATTTTCGGTTAGTCACAGGAACATTGATAAAAGGTCTGGAATTATACAACGCCCTTCAGCACCCGTTTGCCAGAGCTTCTTACATGATGTTCTTAGTTAGTGAGGTTCATCCTTTTTTAGATGGAAACGGAAGGGTGGCTAGAGTGATGATGAATGCTGAACTAACGAAAGGTAAGCAAAGCAAGATTATCATCCCTACAGTATACAGGGATGACTATATGGGGGCTTTGCGCAAGTTAACAAGAAGAAGAGAGCCTGATGCATTTATCAGGATGCTGGAGAGAGCGCACGAATTCAGTGCTACAGTAGTAGGCGAAAATGTAAAATATATGCAAAGTGTTCTTGAACGGAGTAATGCATTTGAAGAGCATACTGAGGCCAAACTGAAAATTATTGGTCAGTGAATTTCAAAAAGCATCCTCAAAATGTTCTACTTCCTTCACACCATCCTTATCATGAATGATTGATACAATATCAAAACGGATCATTCCGTTCCATTCATTTTCATAAGTGTAGAAGTCAGCGACATCTTTGATCAGATTTTCTTTCTTGCCATCAACAAACTCTTCCGGATAGCCGAACTTAACGGACTTCCGTGATTTGACTTCCACAAATACCAGTGTCTTGCCATGTTGCATGATCAGGTCGATCTCACCACGTTTATATCGATAATTTTTGTCGATTAATTTATAGCCTTTTTGTTTTAAAAAATTGGCTGCATAAAGCTCCGACCGGTCACCGATATTTTTAGTTGTCGACATAATTGAAAAAGGACAGAATTCTTCTCTAATTTATTATAAATTCGCAATCATTATGGTACATACAGAAGCAACATTGAGAGCAATTAATCCAACCACTACCCAAGCCTGGAAAAAGCTTGAAGAACACTACAACTTCATGAAGGGCAAACATATGAAAGATATGTTTGAAGAAGACGATCAGAGATTCAATAAATTCTCGATCACTTTTGAAAATATCCTTCTTGATTATTCAAAAAATATTATCTCCGAAGAGACTAAAAACCTATTGATCGAATTAGCAAATGAAGTTGATCTTGAAGGTGCAATCAATAGTATGTTCAGCGGAGAAAAGATCAATGTAACTGAAGATAGAGCTGTACTCCATGTAGCCTTAAGGAACCGATCCAACACTCCTGTCATTGTTGATGGTGAAGATGTGATGCCTAAGGTCAATGCGGTACTCAATCAGGTAAAAGAATTTTCGGACAAAGTATCATCGGGAGAGTGGAAAGGTTACACAGGGAAGTCCATCACTGATATTGTGAATATTGGTATTGGTGGTTCAGACCTTGGTCCTGTAATGGTAACAGAAGCACTAAAGTCTTATCAGCATGATCATATCAATGTCCACTTTGTGTCTAATGTTGATGGTACCCATATCGCTGAGACGCTAAAAAAAGTTGATCCTGAAACTACACTTTTCATGATCGCTTCAAAAACATTTACCACTCAGGAAACAATGACTAATGCACATAGTGCCAGAGACTGGTTTCTGAAAAGCGGTTCTGATAATGATGTAAAAAGTCATTTCGTGGCTATCTCAACTAATAAGGAAGGAGTTACCTCATTCGGAATCGACCCGGCCAATATGTTTGAATTCTGGGACTGGGTAGGGGGACGTTACTCATTGTGGTCGTCTATTGGCTTGTCCATTGCCTGTGCGATCGGTTATGACAACTATGTTGAGCTACTTGATGGTGCTCATGCCATGGATAATCACTTCAGGACAGCAGACTTCTCACAAAATATTCCTGTGTTAATTGCTCTTATAGGGCTTTGGTACAATAACTTCTTTGAAGCGGAGTCTGAAGCAATCCTTCCTTATGACCAGTATATGCACAGATTTGCAGCCTACTTCCAGCAAGGAAATATGGAAAGTAATGGAAAATATGTCGGTCGTGATGGTAAGAAGGTTAATTATGAAACCGGTCCTATCATTTGGGGAGAACCAGGCACCAACGGGCAGCATGCCTTTTACCAGCTGATCCATCAGGGGACCAAACTAATTCCATGTGATTTTCTGGCTCCGGCTGTTTCACATAACCCGATCAGTGATCATCACCCGAAATTACTTTCCAACTTCTTTGCACAAACAGAAGCTTTGATGAATGGTAAAACGGAAGCTGAAGTACGCGCTGAGTTTGAAGGTTCAGGAAAGTCACAGGAAGAAATTGACGAACTGACACCGTTTAAAGTATTTGAAGGAAACAGACCAACCAACTCTTTCCTGTTTAAGAAACTTGATCCTAGAACACTGGGTGCGTTAATAGCCATGTACGAACATAAAATTTTCGTTCAGGGAATTATCTGGAATGTATTTAGTTTTGATCAGTGGGGTGTTGAGTTAGGTAAGCAATTGGCTAAGAAGATTCTTCCCGAGTTGGACGGAAGCGAACAAGTGAGTAGCCATGATGCTTCTACCAATGGATTGATCAATGCTTATAAAAAGATGAGAAGCTAAAATAAACCGTAATCTAGATTCTTCGTTCCTCAGAATGACAGATTACTTTTTTCGTCATCTACCTTCCTGTCACCCTGAGGAACGAAGGGTCTAGGAAGGAATCCTGAATGACCTATGAATTTATATCCGCTCAAGTTCAAAACCATTTTTAAAGACAAAATATGGGGAGGTAATAAAATCCATACCATACTAGGTAAGGACTATGCCCCTTTGCCCAATTGTGGAGAAACATGGGAGATTTCCGGAGTGGAAGGAAATATTTCTGTTGTTGACAATGGAGAACTAGCTGGCAAAAACCTGAAAGAGCTTATTGGTGAATATCAAGCTGAACTGGTTGGAAACTCAGTTTATGAAAAGTTTGGAAATGAATTCCCACTGTTGGTAAAATATATTGACGCCAATGATGACTTGTCTATTCAGGTTCATCCGGATGATGAGTTGGCAAAACAAAGACATAACTCTTTCGGTAAGACCGAGATGTGGTACATCATTCAGGCCGATGAGGGAGCAAAGTTGATTTCAGGCTTTAACCGACAGCTAACAAAGGAGGAGTATCAGGAATATTTTAATTCAGGAAGGTTGATGGAAATCCTGAACCAGGAAGATGCTGAGGCCGGTGATGTATTTTTTTTACCCGCAGGTCGTGTTCATACGATTGGAAAAGGGTTGCTTCTCGCTGAAATACAACAGACTTCTGATATCACTTATCGTATTTATGACTTCGACCGAAAAGATGCCCAGGGCAACACAAGAGAGTTGCACGTAGAAGAAGCGCTGGATGCGATCGACTATAGTTTCTACGAAGATTACAAAACAAAATACGTGCCGAAGAAGAATGGTACAACTTCTCTTGCAGGTTGCCAGTACTTCCAAACCAATAAGTTGGACTTTGACCACACTACGGTTAAGGATTATAGTGAGCTTGATTCTTTTGTGATCAATGTTTGTCTGGAGGGAAGCTATGTCGTGAGTACAGCCAATGGCGATCTGCCTGTGAAAAAGGGGGAGGCTATCCTTATACCTGCTTGTATTGATCAGGCTACTTACGAGACGAAAGAGGGGTTTGAGATGTTGGAGAGTTTTGTGCCTTGATCTCATCAGAAGTCGTCATCACGAGGGAAGTATGACCGAAGTGATCTGTTGAATTTGTAGAGTAAATATTTAAAGATCGCTTCTTCCTTTCAGTCATCGCGATGACAGTTCCAGATATTTTATTATTCAACTACAATATTTAATGCTTTCAATGCCTCAGCAATTGGAATTGCAAAACCCAGACCTTCACTGCCATTACCAATGTATTTTGCGGAGACAATCCCTACTACTTCACCACTCATAGTAATTAGTGGACCTCCACTATTTCCAGGGCTTATACTTACATCGGTTTGGAGATATACGTTGCCTTCTTTTTCTCGCTGGCCACTTATTATTCCTTTCGTTACTGTTTGCCCCAGGGAAATATCTTGTGGGGTGCCAATTGCTATGACTTCTTCTCCTAAACCGGGTTCTGTATCCAATTTTAGAGGAAAAGGTTGAAACCCGGTGCCGAGTTCCACCTTCAAAAGAGCCACATCTTTATCAGCGTTACTCCTTTCTAATCTAGCGGGTAGTTCTATACCCCCCTGAAGTATTAAGCTAATTTTTTCAGTTCCCTCAATCACATGATTATTTGATAGGAAGTATCCATCAGCAGAAATAAAAAAACCGCTTCCATGACCAAAGTCGGTTTTGATAGTAACTGTCGACCTTGCAGCTTGTTTAATAGTTTCGGAGAAAGTAGGATTTTTAGATGGGGGTATCTTTTTTATATTGAGCTCTTCAGTACTTAATTCTGTACTTAAACTTTCTTCAGTTCCTTTTTCTATTATTTTTTTTACGTCAGCATCCACTAAGAAAAGATCTACTGCATACTTTATTGCTGTCCTGAAACCATCTGTAGTATCCTTTTTTTCCATTATATATCTGCCAGTTGTTGTGACTTCAGTTAATATTTCTTGTTTCTTTTCGTCAAACAATGTCCATTGAATTTGACAATGAAACACTTTAGTGCTTAATTTTTGAGTTTTGTAAAACGATACGTTTGTAGCTAGTTGAATTTCAGTAGGTTTTTTCTTTTTTTCCAGGAATGCAGAATTTCTGGTATAAATAGGAATGTTTGTATTTTGAAATGCAGTCGCAATTATATCAATTGTTGTATTATCATCTGGGAAGAATACATATGGGTAACTATCTTTTGTATTGGAGGAATATTTTAGGAAATCTATATACTTGCTCTCTAAGTAGGGTTGTAACGTTAGCTTTTCAAGGGTAACATTTAGTGATTTGAAAATTGAATCTGGTGATAGTTGTACTCTGTATGGTTTATATCCTTGATAATATACCTCTAGTTGGTCTGTGTTCTTAAAATTAATTTTTACTCCATATGGTTCTTTGTATTGGGGTTGTCCGTCCTCTAAAATAATCGCTTCCTCAGGAGTTAATTGATATTTAACGTTCTTATTCTGAGCGTTTGCCAATACAGGAAATAGCAAAAAGTATATGATTCTTAAAATCAGTAATATTGATTTAACCATGGTTGTAAAAATTTATCTGCTTCTTTAATCTTAAATTTTATGTATTACAATATCGTAAACTCCACCCTTCTATTTAACTTCCTAGTCTCCTCCTTTAGGTTACTTGCGATGGGCTTGCTACCTCCGTACCCTTCCGCTTTCAGCCTTTTTTTACTAATGCCGTTCCTGATCAGGTAGTCGCGGATTTTTTCTGCTCTGTTCTGGCTGAGCATCAGGTTGAGTTTTTCACTTCCCGTGTTGTCTGTGTGTCCACCGATCAAAATCTCTAATTCAGGGTTTTCTTTCATGATTTCTACAAGATAGTCCAATGCGTGATTAGAGCTGGGAAGTATCTCAGCTTTGGAGCGTACAAAATGAATATTTTTCAATTCAATTTTCTGACCTTTCTCCAGAGGAACAAGGTAAAGGTCATGTTCGACCACACTGAAATCATTTTGTTGTTCGGTATGCAATATGTGCTTGTAAGCATAGTAACCGTGAGCCTTGGCAAATATCTCATAATATCCGGTGTCTGGTAGTATGGCTTCGTAGTTACCATTGATTGGGTCTGAGATCAGATGGCCTACTTCTTCATTGTTATTTGTTACATACTGAAGTATAATCTCCGACTCAACCGGTTTCTTGCTGTTTTCGTTCAGAACTCTTCCTTTCATCATAATAACCGGGTCTGGAGCTAGTTCCTCCGGTATCGTGAGTTCAAACAAATCCGTTTTGCCAAATCCTGATTCCGAAGATGACATATAAGCTTTTTTTCCACTGGCCTCGATTACAAAATAGGAGTCCCATTTTTTAGTATTGATTTTATTGCCCAGATTTTTAGGCTTGGTCCATTTTGTCCAGCCGTCACCTATTCTTTTAGACATGAAAATATCTGCTGAACCGTATCCCGGATGCGTATTAGAGCTGAAGTATAGAGTTCTGTTATCAGACGCCAGGAATGGGGCAAATTCATCTCCTGCACCATTGACGTCTCTACCAATATTGATTGGCTCACTCCATTTGTTGCCATATTGATGGAGCGAAACATAAATATCTTCTTCCTGGCTGTCATCTCTGATTCCACTAAAGATGAGTACTTTTTGGTTTGCGGAAACGCTCGCAGTGAACTTAGAGTCATCATTGTAGTAGTTTGGTATGTCAAGCTTTTGAGGCATCCCCCAGCCTGACCCTTCTTTTCTGATGATGGAGTAGCCTTTTTCCTTGAATTCAAGATTTTCATCATATACATGGGCCACGATAAGTGAGTTACCTCCGGCTGAAACACCTACGATACTATTATTGCTAGGGGTATTAATGGGTGATGGCAGATGAACGGCTTTTTGCCAAACTCCGTTTTCGTCTTTGGTCGACTTCCAACCATCGTAGTTACCGGTGCCTTCATTATTTTTACCACCAGGTCGGTTAAAATAAATTTCAGTACCATCAGGTGATATTACAGGTAGGACTTCATGAGTCGGAGAATTGATAGCTTCGCCAAGGTTAACTCTTGGTACATCAACAAAGGGGTGTTCGGTCAGTTGTATTTCACCTTCCTCTTTTTTGAGTTTGAAGTCTTTAACTTTGATTACCTGTTGTGCTTTTACATATGGGCCATGATTCTGTCCGTAAATCTTGGGCATATTCAGTTTTTCAACTTGTGTTCCATTGATATAAAAACTTACCTTTTTGCCATCTCCAATAACCTTCACTTCATTGTACTCTCCTTTGGAAATAATGGCATCAGACTTTGTCCACTCCACCAGGTTTACAAAGTCATCTTTGTCTTTATATGAAATCCTGTAATAACCACTTCTGCTTAGGGCAAACAGGTTGTAATAAGTTTTCTCCGAATGGCACCCCCATGCTAAGCCGTAGGCATTATTGTCTCCTGATACATGTTGTATGTTGATGATAATTTCAAAGGGCTCTTTAGGGTCTATTGGCTTCGAAGTCTCGAAATAATTATAGCCTGTTTCTTTGGTTCTGGTCATTATATACTCACCATTCTTTACTTCTGATGAGATATTGTCCCAACTACCGGTTGACCATATATAACTTCCTGATCCACTGAAGTCCTCATCAATAACTGTTTTTAACTGGGAAAAAGAAGGATTTATAGCCGCGAGGCCTATCAGGAGTATTGGTAATATTCTATTCATGTACTTGTGGTTTAGTGGTCTACAAACATGACCTGACAGTTAGGTAACATACTTTGTATTTTTTCCTCCTCCAACTCAGGAATTTGATTGTGGCCAAGGTTGAGGTAGGTTAGCTTTTTTAACTTTTTTATAGACAGATTTACTTTTGTTATGGCATTCCAGGATAGGTCTATATAGGTCAGAGACTTTACGGTTGTTAATACTTCGGGGAAAGGGCCAGAAAGATTGTTCCGCGCCAGACCAAGTTCAGAGAGTGATGTCATTCCACTCATTTCCGGAAGTTTAGAGAGGTTATTTCTATGGAGATCTAGTTTCTTAAGAGCTGATAGTTTATTTATGGAAGCGGGTAATGTCTTTAATTCATTGGATGACAAGGAAAGATAAGTAAGGCTCGTCAGGTTGCCAATTAGTATTGGAAGGTTGCTGAGCTTGTTGCCGGAAAGAGAAAGACTTTTCAATTGCGTTAGGTTACACAATGACTCCGGTAAATTGTTCAGTTTGTTATTGTAGGCACTAAATTTTTCAAGTTCTTTCAGGTTTCCAATATTTTCCGGCAATTCAGTTATGGAATTTTCATAAAGGGTGATTTCCTTAAGTTTAGTACAGTTTGTTATCTCATCAGGCAGGTGAGTCAGAGAATTGTAGCCGATGTGAAGAATTTCTAATTCACTGAATTCACCAATGAATTCTGGTAGTTCTGTCAATTTGTTATTGTCGAGCCAAAGTTTTTTGAGCTTGGTTAATTTCGAAAATGAAGCCGGGAGCTCAGTAAGATTATTGCCGCCTAGGGCAAGTGCTTCCAGGTTTTTGAGACTCCCAAAATCCTTGGGTAGTGCATCCAATTTCTTCAGTGATAGATCAAGTTTGAATACCTGATTTTTGTTTTTCATTGCCTCTTCAAGAGACTTGTAGATTTTGTCCTTCTGTCCATAGCAAGTACAAGAAATAGACAAATAAAGAATGAATAGCCAGTTGAATTTTTTCATTTACTAACAATTTAGTTTTTCGCTTGTGGAATATTCAGGCAATTATTAAGCCAAAAATGAACCCATGGTTGCCGAAATTCAATCTCAAAATAACAGGCAAAGCTTATAAAAGGAAGAAAAAAGAGATTAAGATGAAGTCTTACGATCCTTGAAAGAAAATATAGTTAACTTTTGATGTATGTTGAATTAGGTATAGACAAGGAGAAAATTTATGGACCAAAGACTAACAATTGTTGGGTTAGGTGTAAACGACCTGAGCGCATCAAATGACTTTTATGAAAACAAATTTGGCTGGAGCAAAATGGAGAGCAGTAATGAAAACATTACTTTTTTCAAGTTAAATGGGATTCTTTTGTCACTATACTCCAGAGAGAAATTAGCTGAGGATGCTGGGGTGCCACATCAAGGGACCGGGTTCAAATCTTTTTCACTTGCTTTCAACACCAGAACAAAAGAGGCGGTTGATGAACTGATCGAAGAGTTGAGGGCCAAAGGGGTCAAAATCGTAAAAGAACCGCAGGATGTATTTTGGGGAGGATACAGTAGTTATATTGCTGACCCGGACGATAATCTGTGGGAGATTGCCTATAACCCATTTCTGCCTTTGGATGACAGAGGAGGTGTAGGTATTTAATATGGATTCAATATAAAATTGTTAATGATGACCATCGAGGACTTTTCAAGGGAATTTGAGTCTTTTAGAGATCAGCTGAAATCCTACATTTTGCGGATAATGACAAACGTTCAGGATGCTGAAGACATTGTTCAAGAAACTTATATTAAAGGGAGTTCTAAACTTACACAATTTAAAGGAGAGTCATCCTTGAAGACCTGGGTCTTTAAAATTGCATCTAACCTTGCAATGGATTTACTAAGATCAAGGAAAAGGTGGCCAGAGAATGTAACCGATATCTGCAAGGATGCGGCAATGAGTAATCCGGACTTTTTTCAGGAGTCTATGCAGATTCGACAAACATCACCACAGGGAAACTTTGAGATGAAAGAACATATCGCCTTTTGTTTTACCTGTGTTTCCAAATCATTGCCGATTGAACAACAATTGTGTGTCTTTCTTAAAGAGGTTTATCAATTCCAGGTAAAGGAAATTGCTGAAATATTGGCGGAGACAGAAGCCATGATTAAGTATTACCTGCATACAGGCCGCAGTAAAATGATTGAAGTATTCGATAGAAGATGTTCGTTGATAAACAAAGAAGGTGTATGTCATCAGTGCTCCGAACTCAACGGTATCTACAATCCGAAGCAAGATGAGCAGGAAGAAAAGATGAAAATTGCTATGGTAAAGGCAGCTGATTCTAAAGACAAAGAAGAACTATTCAACCTTCGCATGAAAATATTGGAGGATTTGGATCCTTTCAGTTCTGATGCTTCAGAACTCCAGTTGCACCATTTAGAACATAATAATGGCGTGATGGAAAAATTTTTAGAAAAAAGTTAAAAGAATCCTATCGTTTCGATTGTCACTACCGTCCAAGAGCTAAAACACAATCGAAATGAAACTTTTAACATTAATTATCATTATGACAAGTATCAGCACTTTTGCACAGGACGGAAAAGCAAACACCGTAAAGAAAACGTTTTACAGAGAAACTAAGGTGGCTATCGAAATTAACTCAGATGCCTCGATCATCTGGGCATTATTGACTAATGCCGAAGACTATCCTCGATGGAACTCCACGATTATCTCCATAGAAGGTAAAATCCAAGAGAAAGAAAAGATTAGGTTGAAGTCGACATTGGATGAAAAAAGGACATTCAAATTGAAAGTAAAAGAGTTTGAGCCGGAAAAAAGAATGGTTTGGGGAGATGGGAAAGGCAACCGGGCTTTTATTCTTGAAGAGCTCGGTAACGGGATTATTCGATTTCGAATGGAAGAAAGAATTGGTGGGCTAATGTTTCCGATGTATGCTAAGTTCATTCCGTCATTCGATGAGTCATTTGAGCAGTTTGCTGCAGACCTGAAGAAGGAAGCGGAATTAATTCATTCGGGGAAGGAATAATCTAATCGACAAAAATTTCTTTAGGATACTCAACCTTACAAAGGAACAGACCTTGGGCTGGTGCTGCTGCACCGGCTTTTTGTCGGTCTTTTGCGAGTATGATTTCCTCAAAATCATTTACACTCACCTTACCGAGTCCTATTTCTTTTAGCGTACCTACAAGTGCTCTTACCATTCCTCTCAGAAAACGGTCTGCTTCGATGTGAAAGTTGATGCCGTCATGTGTTTTGACCCACTCTGCTCGGGTAATATTACAAATGAAGGTTTTGACTTCAGTGTGAACTTTGCTGAATGATTCAAAATCAGAGTGATGCAAAAGGATTTTGGCAGCCTCGTTCATCTGATCAACATCCAGTTCCCTCTTGAAGAGATAGTACTCACCGATGGAAAACGGGGTGTTTTTGTATTTGATTTTATAGATGTACCCGCGTTTTGTAGCATCAAATCTGGCATGGGCATCATCTCTTACTTTTTTTAAATCTAATGCACAAATGTCTTTTGGAAGGATACCATTCATGCTATTCACAAAGGAAGGAGGGTCGAGTTTTATGGGTGAATCGAAATGAACAAATTGCTGAGATGCATGGACTCCAGTATCGGTGCGGCCGCTTCCTGTGGTTTCTATTTTCGTTTTAAAATAGGTTGAAAGAGCTTTTTCCAGTTCAGCCTGTACCGTGTTGGCATTAGGCTGAATTTGCCAACCATGGTAGTTCGAGCCTTTATATGCTATTTCAAGAAAATATCTCAAGTGGTAATGTATTTGTTTTTTCGTAGTTTTGCCGACACAATTTAAACGGAAGAAAGTATGTTACAAAGGATCCAAACCTTGTTTCTGTTAGGAGCACTAATTTGTCTATGTCTGGTTTTTGTATTTCCTGTATGGAAGGGAACATTTCAGGTCGATAATGAGACAATATATCCAGTCTATGATGTGTTTGTAAAAGGATTATCAATCGACAGTATTGTGATCTTGGCAATCAGTACAACTAATATTCTTCTGTGCGCTGTAGCAATAGTCCTTTTCAAAAAGCGCCCCGTTCAAATGAAGGTGGTCGCAATTAATGTATTCCTTATTGCTCTTTCTGTGGCTTTTATGCTATTGAATGTAAAAAATCTTTCTGAGCAAATTGAAGGAACCAAGATCACTGAACTTTACAATGTTGCATTTTATTTGCCTATCGTTGCTCTGCTTTTTCATGTAGCGGCATTCCGATTCATTAAGAAAGATGAGAACCTGATCCGTTCGGTTGATCGTATACGATAATCTCTTTGGGTATCATTTTTGTATATTGACATATAAAACCTTTGTATGAGGTATTGTGTCATCATATTGTTAGTACTAGTAGCAGGTTACTCTTCGGCTCAGAGTAGTAAGAAGAATATCAAGACCGGAGACGAATTCTATGAAGCGGAAAGATATAATGAGGCCCTCCATTTCTATGAACTCGCCTACCCTGATTTTCAGGATGATGCTTCACTCAATCACAAAATAGCCAACTGCTATGCCCACAGGTCCAATGGGAAAAAGTGCCTCTTTCACATCAACAAAACGGTAAAATCCAGTAAGGACACCACCAAGGAAATGTATTACACCTTGGCACGGGCTTACCACCTTACACATAAGTTTACTATTGCCAGGCAACTATACATAAAGTCAGACCCTGGTAGAACAAATCATAAAGAAATTGATAAAAAGGTTCGGGAGTGTGACTATGGGCTCAAATACATTTCGAAACCGGTAAAAGTGAAAATCACTAATATGGGTAATCAAATTAACACCAAGTATCATGAGGTGCTGCCACAGATTACTGCGGACATGATGCATCTTTATTTTACTTCACACAGACCTGGTTCAATTGGTGGGAGTGCTAATCCGGAAGACATTTATGTGAGCTATAATAAAGGTGGAGCCTGGTTGCCTCCGGCAAATGCGGGTGCACCACTGAATACTGAGAATAATGATGCTTGTATTGGAATCTCAAATGATGGACAAACGATGTTTCTTTTCAAAGGCTCCAACAATGGTGATATATATATGTCAGAATTAAAGGGAGACAAGTGGAGTAAGCCACAGCCACTACCATTTAATACTGAATATAGAGAGACTTCAGCCAGTTTATCTCCGGATGGCAAAACATTGTACTTTGTAAGAAAAGCTGGTGGCCGAAGTAGGATATACCAGGTTCGAAGGACTAGTAGTGGAAGGTGGTCTAAGCCTGTAGCCCTCAGTAGGACTATTAATGACATCTACGATGTGGAGTCACCCTATATGCATGCAGACGGAAAGACACTTTACTTTAGCTCAAAAGGACATACTTCAATGGGGGGTTATGATATTTTTAAGTCTGTGAAGACATCGAAGGGTTGGTCTAAGCCAATCAACCTGGGATATCCGATTAATACCGCTGGTGATGATTGGGGCTTCGTGTTGGGTGCCAATGGTCAATTTGGGTACTATGCCTCAGCCAAAGAAGGGGGCTACGGGCAGATGGATTTGTATACTATAAGAATGCCTCCGCCAAAAAGAAAACCTCAACTGGCTTTACTAAAAGGAAAGGTCACAGAAGAATTTACAGATAAGCCTGTAGAAGCTGAGATTACTATTACGGACAACAAGTCTAATGAAGTGGTAGGAAAGTATAAGTCCAACGCTAAAACCGGAGAATATTTGATCTCTCTTCCTTCAGGAAAGAATTATGGTGTAGCCATTGAAAAGGCCGGACACCTCTTTCATTCTGAAAATGTGTATTTATCTTATAAAGATGGGTTTAAAGAACTTAAAAAGGATATCAAACTCGTCAATGTTAAAAAAGGAGCCAAAGTTGTATTGAACAACATCTTCTTTGATGTGGGTAAGTCTGATTTAAGGCCGGAGTCATCAGCCGAATTAAATCGTCTGGTGGACATTATGAACAAACAACCTACATTAAAAATTGAAATATCCGGGCATACCGATAATGTGGGTAATGCTGAGCTCAACCAAACTCTTTCCGAAAGCCGGGCCCAATCTGTGGTTAAGTTTTTAGTAGAAAAGGGAATCTCCGAATCCCGCCTGACAGCTGTGGGCTATGGGAGTACCAAGCCCGTAGCTCCCAATACAACCGCAGAGGGGCGCCAGAAAAACCGAAGAACGGAATTTCAGATATTGGAAGAATGAGTAGCTCTCACAACCTCAGTCAATTCATCTAAATCCTTTGCTTCAGCTATTTCATCTGAACTTAAGAGAAGATTTAAACTTTCTCCGCTGAGTTTATATAGGCATGGATAGCTTTCTGTCTGGCCAGGAAATTTTTTTTGAAACTGGTCTTTATGGTAAAAACTGACTTCAACATCCAGTGAGCTGATCAAGTCCTTCCATTTCTTCTTCATACCAATATGTCCATAGGTGAGTTTACATAGGTTGCAGCTATATGTTTTGGGTGAAAATACCTTGTGTACATAGTCACTCAAGGAATTAAACAAACCACTATCAGCATTATATACAAAGAGGAGTTTTAGTGACATTGCTCTCAATATATGGTCCTGGAACTCGATAATCAAGACACTTTTACAGTAATCCGGTAATAATGTCAGTAAATCGACAGATGGTACTACATTTGCCCCAAGAGCATTGAAACCGAAAAAAATAGAAGTAGAAATGGAAGAAAAAGGTACAATTTCGATTCACTCGGAAAATATATTTCCGATCATCAAAAAATTCCTCTATTCAGATAATGAAATATTTCTTCGAGAGCTCGTATCCAACGCAATAGATGCTACCCAAAAGTTGTCTCACCTGGTATCAATGGGTGAGTATGATGGTGACCTCGGAGATTTGAAAATAAAAGTTACTCTGGACTCTGAGGCGAAAACCATAACCATCAGTGATCGTGGTATTGGTATGACAGCAGAGGAGATCAAAAAATACATCAACCAGATTGCATTCAGTGGAGCTACAGAGTTCGTTGAAAAGTACAAGGATAAGTCTGAAGCGGATACCAAAGATATCATTGGCCACTTTGGCCTTGGGTTTTATTCCGCTTACATGGTCGCTGATTTGGTTGAAATTCACACACTTTCATACCAAAAAGACGCAAAGCCTGCTAAATGGTCCTGTGATGGTTCCACAGAGTTTACAATAGTTGATGGTGACAGAACTGAAAGAGGAACGGATATCATTCTTCACATTTCAGAAGAGGGAAAAGAGTTCTTAGACAAATTCAGATTGCAAGGTATTCTCAAAAAGTACGGTAAATTCCTTCCTGTAGAAATTGAGTTTGATGGCGAAGTAATCAATAACCCGGAACCACTTTGGACAAAACAACCAAGTGACCTTAAGGATGAGGACTATATCAACTTTTACAAAGAGTTGTATCCGATGCAGGAAGATCCATTATTCTGGATTCACTTGAATGTTGATTATCCGTTCAACCTGACCGGTATTCTTTATTTCCCTAAGCTGAAAAGAGATATTGAGCCACAGAAAAATAAAATTCAACTTTATTCAAGACAGGTCTTCATTACCGATGAGGTAAAAGATGTAGTTCCAGAGTTTTTAATGCTGCTTCATGGTGTCATCGACTCACCGGATATACCGTTGAACGTTTCAAGATCATTTTTGCAAACCGATGGTAACGTAAGAAAGATCAATGCCCACATTACAAAGAAAGTTGCTGATAAGCTAAACGAACTATTCAAGGCAGATAGAAAAGCTTTTGAAGCTAAGTGGGATGATATAGGAGTTTTCGTAAAGTATGGTATGCTTACTGAAGATAAGTTCAATGAAAAAGCCAAATCAATCTGCCTATTCAAAAACGTTGATGATGAGTTCTTCACTCTGGAAGAATACAAAGAAAAAATCAAGGCCAACCAAACTGATAAAGACGAAAAAGTTGTTGCTCTTTACGCAAGTGACAAAGGAACTCAAGATTCATATATCCAGGCTGCAAAAAGAAAAGGCTATGATGTATTGGTATTTGATACCATTATTGACAGCCACTTTATAGGTCAGCTGGAGCAAGCCGATGAGAAGTTTACTCTTAAGCGGGTGGATTCCGATTCGGTGGATAAATTAATTGACTCTGGAGAATCAAGAGAGAGCGTGCTGTCAGAGAAGGAAAATGAGAAGGTTCAGGAGCTTTTCAAAAAGGTTATCAATGATGAAAAGTATAAGATTGAAATCGAGTCACTGTCTCCTGACGATTTTCCTGTTTCAGTAACAGTTCCTGAGTTCATGAGAAGGATGAAAGATATGGCAGCAGCTTCGGGTGGTCCTTTTATGATGGGAGATATGGGAGATAGCTATAATGTTGTGGTAAATGCAAACCACTCTATCATTCAAAAAATCCTAAAGGCCAGGAGCGAAGAGAAGAAGGAAGCTCTTGCCAAGCAGTCTTTTGATTTGGCTTTGCTGTCACAAGGTTTACTAACAGGGGCTGACTTGACAAAATTTATCAATAGAAGTGTTGAATTAGCAGCAGAATAAAAACAATAGTATAAATAAAAAGCCCTGTGATTCTACATCACAGGGCTTTTCTTGTATATGAGTTTTAAAAACCCTACTTACCTTTAAACAGTCTCCAGAAAAAACCAGTTTGTTTTTTTGATTTCGATTCGTGTACCTTCTTTTGAGGAGTGTTTTCGCTCGAGTGGTTGTCAGAATTTGATTCCTTATGACCCTCGTCAATATAAAAGAAGTCAGTAATCATTTCGCTTGCTTTAGAGTTAAATACTGGATTAACTAGTATACCATATTACGAAATGATATTGTAAATCTGACACTATTTCGATGAATGCCCCAAATCCTTAGATGGATCGACTAAAAAGGATGAAGATTAAGAGAGTTTTACCTTAATCTATTGAAAATCAGTCTTTCACACTTGGTGAGATCTGATTCTAGGATTATGTCTTGACTCTTTCTACCCATGGAAATACGTATGTCCACCGTGTTCGGAGGTATCTTGCCCAGATTGTGAGCAAAAAGCACCAATTCGTTTCTTCCCTTCTTTAATTCAATTTGAATCATCTTAAACTCCGGTTCCAGAGCTTCGTTATCAAGAACAGGTTGGCCGTTGAGGTACAATGAGAGTGTATCACCATCATATTTTTTTGAATCTCTGAAGTATAACAAGATACGATTGCGTTTTACCTTAATTTCTTCTTTAGTTTCTACAGTCCGCTCCGGGTCCGGTATATAGGGTATCTTTTCCCCTTCTTTCACAAAAGCTTGTTCTTTTTCTACTTTGGGTGTAAAGATTCCGATACCATTTTGCCAGGTTCCACACCATATCTCTCCCCGTGCTGACCAGGCTATTTCCTGAATACCATCCTTTTTATGCTTAACAGGAATGTCAAATGCCTCCCATGTTTTCTTTACTGGATCAAAAACTCCAACATGGCACCCGACCTGGGTTGCGATCGCTATTTTACCACTTCTTAGTACACAGAGGTCATGGATCGCATAAGTCATCTCAATGCCATTCTTATAAAACATGCTACGTGGTGCATCCGGGAAAGACTCCCATTTTTTACCATCAAATCTGAACAGGTGGGTCTGCTGAAAACCGGCCGCCCAGAGTATTCCTTCACGGTCATATATGGTTTTGTAAAATCCTTTATCTGATAGTTTAGTCAAAGAATCTTTATAGGTTCCATCAGTATTAACAGGATATCGGCATAATGCATGACGGTAGGCAACTATGGCATTCTGATTATCATCAAAATTTACATCAAACACATCTTCATACTCGGCTTGAAACATCTTGAATTCCCCCTTTTGATACTGATATAAAAACCCTTCTTTACTGGTTAGACTGCATCCGATCAACAAGATGCCTTTATCGTTACAATAAACTTTTTGTGCGTCCGCACCGTTAGGCATCTGTATATACTTGGTTTTTCCTGACCTTGGGTTGTAGTGAATAATCTTACTGTTGTTGGCTATGTACAACCGTCCTTTGGGGTCGAATGCTATATGAGATAAACCCGTGGAGTCCATATCAGTGAATTGAACGGTCTTCCATTTTCTATTATCCCAGTTGATAAGCTTGTCTCCGGTAGTAATTATCCATGAACCCCAATTATCATCAAAGGCAATGTCCTTAATGAAGTTTTCCTTGAAGTAAGAGTTATCATCATTGTACACTTCCCAGACATAGTTATCAAGGTTCTGTGCGTTGGTGAAGGAAAAACCTGAGATTGTCAGGTATACTACTAGCAAAGTATTCCTGATGTTTATTGTATAAGTCATAGAGCTCTTTTTAGGTAGCTATGAGGAATAGCTGGACGCAAGATAATAAAGAGCACTCATATTTCTTAATATGGTTCTTTTACATAGTCTCCCGAAGCTCCGAAAGGGACGTTGGATTCATCTTTCTTATGAAATGAGAGGTTGTTTTTTGCGTTGAAGATTAGCCAACCGATCGTAAACTCATCGTTTTTGACAATCATTGAGTCTTTCGATATAAGGTCGCCTACTCCTCCAGCTAGTATATCCCTTTTCTCAAGTGGCCCATCCATTTTGTATTGTACGAAAAAGGTTGCTGAGCCTAATTGTTCTACTTTAATTACCGGACGTCCCTCTTCGTAGTTGGAGCCTTTCATAATATATACTCCTTCAATTTTCTCAGGAGAACGTCCGAAGGACTTATTAGAAATATTTACAATCTGGGCAGTAAACGGTAATGACCCTATGCCTTTTTTCTGTACATGAACACCTTTCATGATACCAGATTTCAGAATATGAAAGTTTAACTCTTCGATTTCAAGGTTTCCTGCCGTCAGTTTTGATGTATAAGATTTTTGAGAAGTGTCGTAATTTCCATTCAAGTCCAGCGCATAGTCTCCATCTGGCATATAGTAGCTTCCCGTAATACTATCACCAATTACAGAGATCGTAATAAGGTGTGGGTTCGATTTGGACTCGAAGTCTATAAAGTTATTCGTAGTTCCCGTTTCCAACCGAATTCTATTATCCAGATTTATTCCTTCTTCGGGCTCAGGAAGTGAATCTAGTTCAATCAATTCTTCAGCTTCATTATCCTCAATGATATCGGCTTTTTCTTCAACAACCTGAGAGCAGGAGAAAAACAGTGTGGTACAAAGCAAGAGAACATGAATCTTCATAAGACTGTCAATTTAAGTGAGAACTAATTTACTCCTTTTTAAAAGTCTTGAAAACCTATTTGAGGTCTTTGATTTGTGATTGGCTGAAGTATCGCCCACCTAAGTCATTGATTCTATTCTGTTCAATTGAAGATTTACAATAATTAAGTTTTATGGCGTTGAACTTAAAGAATGAACCATTCTGGAATATTGTCGTTAATATTCTGAGTCCTTTGTCTAGAAAAGAATTTTATTTTCTTACTCTGGTTAAGTTTAAAACTTGGCTTGTTAATTGCACTTTTTTCAATAATTAATCTAATTCAACGAATGAAACGAATATTGGTACCGGTTTTAATATTACTATTTTCAGCTCAACTGGTGGCTCAACGTCCGGAGGAGGACTTGGCGAGGTACACTTCGAAGTACCCTGATGAATCCGTAATCATACTGGAAAAAAGTCAAAATGTACTGATTGATATTACATCAACAGGTGAGTTAGCTGTTAGCTCAAGAAATTACGAGGAGCAGTTTATTCTAGACAAAAAAATTGGAGGTGTCGGTTCTGAGTCATTGGAGTACTCTAGTTTTACAACGATAGATCAAATTGAGGCAGCAACACTTGTGCCGAAGGGTAAAAAATACAAAGCGGTTCGGGTCGAAGACTTTAAAACAAAAGACGTCCTTGAAGGGGCAATTTTTCACAACGACATTAAGGAAGTGAGTTTCCACTACGAGGGTTTAGCTCCAGGGGTGAAAAAAAGATTGTCCTATCGTAAGCAGTTCAAAGAACCCAGGTTTTTATCTGCATTTTATTTCTGCGAGCATGTTCCTATAGAAAAGCTCAAGTATACAGTCAAGGTGCATAAAAATGTAAATATTGCCTACGTCCTCAAGAACACTGAAGACATTGATCTAAAATTTTCAGAACAAAAGAAGGATGGGTATAAAATTTATACCTGGGAGTTGAGTAATGTGCCCAAACTCAAGTATGAGTCTGGAGCCCGAGGTTTACTTTATTATATTCCTCATATCATAGTAAGAATCACGGACTATACCATAGGAGGAGAAAAGCAAAATTTACTTGCTACAACCGATGACTTATACGGTTGGTACGCTTCGTTGATCAAGGATATCAATCAGGATGACGATACTGAATTAAAAAGAATCGCTGACTCGTTGGTGGCTGGTATCGATGACGAAACAGAGAAAGTAAAACGCATCTACTACTGGGTTCAGGACAATATTAAGTATGTCGCATTTGAAGATGGGTTGGGAGGATTTATTCCCAGAAACGCTACGGCTGTCTGTGATAAGCGATTTGGTGATTGCAAAGATATGTCCAATATCACAACCACAATGTTGAAACTAGTTGGTATCAATGGATACCTTACCTGGATTGGTACTACAGATATTCCTTATAAGTATGAGGAAGTGCCGACTCCTGCGGTCGACAATCATATGATAGGAGCATATCAGCTTCCTGATGGAAAATTTGTATTTCTTGATGCAACAAGCAGTCATCAACCTTTTGGTTTGCCCACCGGATTTATTCAGGGTAAGGAAGCAATGGTTAATTTGGGGGAAGGAGAGTACAAAATCATACCTGTTCCAGAGATGGGGCCAGAGGTAAGTTATATGAGCGAAGATATCGAACTCAGTATCGAAGATCAGGTGCTGAAAGGTAAAGCAACTGCAAAAGTCGCAGGATATTATAAAGTGAATCTTGCGTATGATATTGATGGGTCTTCACAAGAAGAAATAGAGAATTATATGATCGGATATCTTCGGAAAGGAAGTAATAAATTCCTGATTGATGAGGTCGAAGTCAAAAATATCAAGAACAGGGATGTTCCCATAGAAATTGATTACCAATTCAATATTTCAGATTACATTACCAAAGCAGGAGATGAAATTTACATCAATATGAATATGGAAAAGTCCTATATCAACGAATCTATTAAAGAAGATAGAGAACTTGAAATAGCACGAAAATTCCGTAATTCATTGAATTATGTTGTAACATTAAATATACCAAAGGGTTATGAGGCTAGTTATCTTCCTGAAGATATTAAGTTTGACCATGAATTATTTTCGTTTACAACTGATTATGAAAAAGGTGATGGAACTATCACATTGACTACGAAAATTGTCAACGACTATAACCTCCTAAAGAAAAAAGACTTCAATTCCTGGAACACAATGATCAAGGAAATGAAAAAGGCTTATAATGAATCCGTAATACTAAAGAAGAAAGAAAACTAAATGATACGTACCTGCACACTGCTATTCGCAAATTTAATATTATGTGTAACGACTTTTGCTCAGGACTTAGAGTTTAAAGGCTATACCTGGGATTCAACGGGTACCTTACACACACTGGCTCCTGAAGATAGCGAACTAGGGGAGGTGGTGATCATGGATAAAAATGCCTTGGAGTATGCCTATGATGATTATGGTAATCTCTATGAATACGAATTGGTTCACAAAATAATTAAGGTCAATACAAACGATGCAATTGAGCGAAATAACCGCGTATACCTGCCTTTATATAAAGTCGAAAATATTCTTATAAACAGAGCACGGGTAATTACCAGCAGCGGAAAAGTAAAAGAGCTGGATGAAAGTAATATCAAAGAAGCTGTTGATGAAGAAATGCGTTTCAGTTTTAAGTACTATGCAATCGAAGGAATCGATGCCGGAAGTGAAATTGAATACATCTACTTACTTAAGTCAAATGCTAGCACGAGTGGTCGGGTTAAGACTTTTCAGGATGAGACCGAAAAAAGGAATGTGTCTTTTGAGATCATTTCTCCAAGTAATTTGGAGTTCGCTGCCAAAAGCTACAATGGTTTCCCTGAAATGACGGAGGATACTTCGTTTGCTAGTAAAAAGAAAAATTGTATTAGGGCGGAAATAGAAAAAATTGAAGGTATTGAAGATGAGGATTTCGCTAACTATGAAGCAAATATGATGAGTGTAGCTTACAAACTCAGTAAGAATGATTACAGAGGTGATAGGGAACTTACTACCTATGATGGTATCGCTGGGAGGATATATCAAACACTTGTAGATGAGTTAGATAAGAAAGAAAAGAAGACCATCAAGAAGCTTATTAAATCGTGGGACTTACCAACCAAGGAAGAAGATAAAATAAGAGCCATTGAAGACTCAGTAAAAGCTAACTACCCGGTCTCAAATGCAAGACTTGAGGGAATGGATGATATTGCCACTATCCTCGAAAGAAAGCAAGGAAATGAAAGCGGAGTATCCAAGCTGTTCATTGCGATTTTCAATTACCTGGAAATTGATTTTCAAATCGTCATGACCTCCAACAGATTCAAGACGAAGTTTGACAAAGACTTTGCCTCTTACATTCCAATTGACGAAGTTGTTTTCTATTTTCCTGGAATTGATAAATATATGGCCCCTGGAGCCGCTCTTTCCCGACTTGGTATCATTCCAGCTCAATGGACACACAACTACGGCTTGTTTGTAAGCACAGTACAAATATCAGACTACAAGGCTGCCACCGGAAAAGTTAAGTTCATTCCGGCTCTTGGCGCTCAATTGACCAGAGATGTCATGGACATAAAAATGGATTTTGGGGACTTCACTAACTCTAAGTTGCACCTGAAGACTGAAAAATCAGGCTATTATGCACAGAACTATCAGGTTTATTATGATTTCATTTCAGAAGAACAAGCGGAGAAACTTAATGAGCAGATTATTTCATATGTTTCTAATGATGCAGAGCTTTTTGAGCTTAAAGTAGAAAACACAGGACTCGGAAACTTTGCTAAGAAACCACTAGTACACACGGCTGTCTTTGATGGTTCCCAGTTCATTAGCAAAGCTGGCCCTAACTATCTTTTTAAGATTGGTGATGTGATTGGTCCACAGGCGGAAATGTATCAGGACAAAGAAAGAAAATTACCAGTCGAAAATGACTTCAATAGGGCTTATAAACGTACTATAAAATTTGATATTCCCGAGGGTTATTCAGTAAAGAACCTGGATGATCTTAAAATGAGTATTTATCATGAAGAAGAAGGCAAGAAGACATGCGCTTTTATTTCTGAATATTCGGTGGATGGGTCCAGTGTCACCGTTGAGGTAAATGAATGGTATGAAAAAATTGAATATCCAATTTCTGATTTTGAGGCCTACAGAAAAGTTATTAATGCGGCAGCAGATTTCAATAAAATAGTCCTGGTCCTTCAGAAGCAATAAGGTGTCCGTTTACGATACCTCAACAGCATTGATCATCATAATAAAAAGTGGCATCTTTACGTTATTATAAGATGACTCGACTATCAAATGTCATATTGGTTGTTACAGCCTCGGTGTCTTTTTTTGCGACAGCCTGGGCTCAGGATACTGTACAGGATACTTCCAAGGGAGAGAGTAAGTACATTTCTTTCTTTCGGGATGATGACCCTATGTTATTGACATTGGATTCTGAGGAAGATGATCAGGGGGCTCGCAGGAAAAAGAAGAAGAAAAAGAAGAATGTTTTTTACGGTTACAAAACCAGGGCCGGATATGTAGCCAATGGCTTTGGTGATAGAAGAGTTGTGGAAACGTTCAGATACCTGAAAGAGTACCAGGCTCCTGATCCTTATGCCCGTTACAACTATAGTTACGATGTTGAAAAACAAAAAATAGTCAGACACACTAAAGTGGACGAAGAAGCAAGAAGGGTGCTCCATGGGCCCTATGAAAAGTCAATAGGAGGAGTAGTAATTGAAAAAGGCTATTACTACAAAGGAACCAAGCATGGGCGCTGGGAAAAGTACGGTAAGTCTCATGAACATACCTACCATAAAGGTGATAGCGCAAGAGAAAAAGTAATTGAGTACCAGGTGTTACTGAACAAGGAATACTACTATAAGGGTTGGTTGACTACAACGGAACTAGAGTATTACGATCTTGATCGTGAATTATTAAAGGAAGCTACGCCTTACAACGAAGATCATGAGAAACATGGTTATTATGTATCCTATTTTAAGAATGGTCATAAAAAGGAATATGGTGAATATGCCTTCGGTGAAAAAATTGGCAGATGGTATTTATACCAGAAGGGACCAACCCGGGTGCGCAGAAAGAGCATTATTCAATACAAGAAAAGGGCTTTTGATGAAGATGTGGAACCCGTGATTGTTAAGGAATGGGATGACAAAGGGCACCTGATTATCGAAGATGGTAAGGAAGTAAAAAACGATCCTCATAGTAGGATGAAACGTAAAATCCACTAATCTACTCAAATGAATATAGCCCTGTTATTTGTGCAGGTCATTGTAGTATCGGCTTGTGCGACTCTCAAGCCAAGCACCTCTTATCTTCCTAAGGGTTCAGGAAATCAAATTGTCAAACATCAATACTATACGCTTTCATATTCTGAAAAAGATGAACAAGCCGAATGGGTAGCCTATATTTTATCAAAAGCAAGTATTGAAGGATCAACCAAAAGAAAAGATGAATTTCGGACAGACCCTGATGTAACGACCGGTTCAGCTGAGTTGTCTGACTATAAAAAATCAGGTTATGATCGTGGACATCTTTGTCCTGCAGGAGATATGAAGTACTGTAAGGAATCCATGTCGGAGTCATTTTTTATGAGCAATATGTCTCCACAGGTCCCCGCTTTTAATAGAGTTGCTTGGAGGTTATTGGAAGAACAGTTTCGCAAATGGGCGTTGGATGCAGATACTTTGTTTGTGGTTACCGGGCCGGTTTTCACAGAAGAGGATGGTAAGATTGGAGCCAATGAAGTGACTGTCCCCAAATGTTATTATAAAATAGCTCTCGACCCCAACACAGATAATTTAAGAATGATTGGTTTCCTGATGCCCAACGAAAAGTGTAACAACCCGCTAGACAGTTATGTAGTACCTGTTGATTCTATTGAAAAGGTTACCGGGCTCGATTTTTATCCTGACTTACCGAATAAAATTGAGAAGGAATTGGAGTCTTCAATTCATAAAGAAAAATGGTATTCTAAGTAGATTGAAGAAATAAGATATTCTTTAATCTGGCATCTTAATTCTTATTTCTCAAGTTTATTCACTTTCCAACAATATCAACGCTCCCCAATACTTAACTTCCGGGAATTTTTCTTTGATCGACATTTGAGCTTTTCTGAAAGCATCAGACTTAGACATCCCATTTCTTAGGTTGGAATAGAATTGAGACATTAGTTGTTGGGTGCTGTTATCATCGACCTTCCACAAACTCATGATCAGAGAATTGGCTCCGGCTACCTGAAACGAGCGCTGTAGACCGTAGACTCCTTCACCAACTTTGATATCGCCAAGTCCGGTTTCACATGCACTAATTACGACCAGGTCAGTATTACTCAGGTCCATATTCATGGCTTCATAGGCGGTGAGGATACCGTTATTGGTTGATGAATGATTTACATTGTTGGTATCAAAAACCGATTCGGCATTTGCCAGCATGAGTCCGGATCTTAATAGCGGATTTTCTTTTGCTTTTGAACTTTCAACGCCAAGTGTCCTTGAAGACTTGGAAATATCTACATCGCTTAAGAAAAATCCGTGGGTAGCAATATGAAGAATAGTCGGGTTTGACTTTTTTAGGTTTGCTTCAGTAGCATTTTTCTCAACATAGGTTGTGGTTTTGTATTTGCTGCCGATCAACTTTTCAATGCTTTCTACCTCAGTTTTTGTGCCGGGCAACTTGGTGATTCTTCCTTCTGAGCCAAAATGAGGATTGCCGATAAGAGTTGCCGTTTTTTGAGTAGCACTTGTCTGGTTTTCTTTCAGGTTGATGATATCCTTGGAGCTATTAATGAAAATCAATTTCTTTTCATCAATCAGAAAGCTTCCCGAAGGAGTTTTGAGAGTGTTGGGGTTAATTTGGTTGTACACACCGTCTAGTGAGACGTAAACATCACTTTTATCAGCAATCTCGGTGTCGATGCCTGACCAATAGGTATTGTATGATTTACTATCGGATAGTCCGAATTTTACTGCATTCTTATAAAATTTACTACCCTTGGTATCCATATACTTACCATTTTCCTTCAAAACCAGGGAGGGTGAGCCTGTATTTTTGATCACGAAAATTGCATAGGTGTTTTCGTCCACAAATTTTTTGTCATACTTATGAAACTCTACAATTTCTACAAGTGCTTCTGAAGAGCCTAGTAACTTTTGAATGGTTTTATAATCAGTGGTTTGAATTTTATAAGCTTCTGAAAATTCAGATGACATTTGAGTTAGCTCCCGCTCCAGATCATTGGTTTCGACTTCCATAGCAGGAAGATCAATTTTTTCTTCTTTTAGCTCTTCCTTCGAGTAGGTATAAAGTCGAGCGAGATTTTCTTTTCTCCGTAGCCAGCTTAGGTATTTTGCTTTTAGTGTATTGTCATCAGAGTTCAGTATTGCATTTTTAATTTTGTTTGTAGAGTTAAGCAATAGTCCTTTAGTACTAATGTGGAGATTGAGCATTTTTTCCAGAGAGGCAGAATTATCAGCTCTTGTCGCGATAGAAAACGAATAATACCTGAATAGTCGTTCCCTTAGCTTATCCCATAACCTGGTTTTTTCTTTTTCACTCATCGATGAAAAATAGGCGTTGACATATTCCATAGTACGGTCAATAACCATATCATAATCTCTGGATGCTGTAGAGATATCTCCTTTTTGCCATTTTAGTATAGCGAGCTCTTCCTGGGTATTGAGATATTCAGGGTGATTTTCACCTAATACCTTTTTCCTAATCTCTAAGGCCTTTGTTAGCTTACTCTCCGACTGATTCAAGTCTCCCTGTATACGATAAAAGTGGCCAAGTTCAAACATGGTTGTGGCATAACTTGGGTGATTTTCCCCGAATTTTTTCTCGAATATTTCTGCAGCTGTTTTTAGATTTTCCTCAACCTGATCCATTTTACCCATTTCCATGTATAGAGCGGCAAGTCCAGATTTTAATTGGGCATAGTCCGGGTGCTTTTTTCCAAGACGTGCTTCCTTTACTTTGATAGCTTCCAAATAGATTTGCTCAGCCTCACTGTATTTATTATTGTCTCTCAGAATTATTGCCTTATTGATACGTAGTCTGATAAAATTCGAAGATTTGTTTCCAAGTGACTTTTCTGCTACGCTTAGGCACTCGTCCATAAGATCTTCTGCCTCTGAATATCTTCCTAATTCATGATATAACATTGCAATGTTGTTGAGGTTGATTGCGTAAGCGAGAGATTCTTTTCCGACTTGCTCTGCATTGATCTTCTTGGATTCTTTGAGGTATTTCTCTGCTTCCAGGTACTCGCTGAGCTCTTTTAGCAAAACCCCTTTGTTGTTTAGGGAAACCGCGTATTCCGGAGAATTAGGAGCATATTTTTGCCTTAATTCAAGGGCTTTATCTGTATGTTCGGCTGCTTCGGTATATCGTCCCTGGGTTTGATAAAGTAGTCCGTAATCACTTTCCAAGCGCGCGTAGTTTGGGTCTGAAGGTTTATTCCCCATTAAATTCTTGGCCCGATCAAATTCAAATTCTGCAACATCGTACTTGCTGGAAGCATATAGTAATTCACCTGTACGAAGATGAGTCACAGCATCCGTGCCTTTGTCGATGGCATCATCCGCATCTGGTTTTGCATCATCTTTTGCATTGGAAAGAGAGTTCTTTAGTTTGTCCTTTTCACGTCCAAGGTGAAAGACATCAATATCGGCATCTTTGATTCCGGCAAGCAATACCTTTTTGTGTTTATCGTATTTTTCTCGTGCCTCAAATAATCCGGAGTTGTCAACAAACGAGATAGCAAATTTAAAGCTGGCCGGATCATAGTCCTTTTCGGCTTCTGCCAGGCCCTCTTCAGCAGACTTGTCAATTTTATCGTTAGCTTTTTCATTCGCTTTGTCTTTGGCTTCTTTTGTCGCTTTGTCTTTTAGTGTTTTTAGAGCTCCACCAAATTGTGCGTGAATAGTTTGTGAAAAAGTAAGCGTAAGAATAAAAATCAAAAATAAGGGTCTCATAATTTTCAGCTTGTAGATTACGTAAATTTAAAAGTCTGCATTTCAAGGATGAAATAATTCTATTAATTTCCCAAAAAAGAGTCAAGAATGAGTCAGTATTCCATAGAAAATGATGCCATCCGAATAAAGGTTAACAAAAAGGGAGCCGAAATGTGCGAGTTAATGTCTAAATCCGATGAAACCCATTTTTTATGGACAGCAGATAAGAACTATTGGGGAAGACATGCCCCTGTTCTTTTTCCGATCGTTGGGCAGGTGCAGGACGGTAAATATGAAATTGATGGCAAGGCTTACGAGCTTTCGCAACATGGGTTTGCCAGAGATATGGAATTTGAACTCGTTGAAGCATCCGAGACAAGGCTGATTTTATCATTGACTTCGAATGAGGACACTCGTAAAAAATATCCTTATGAGTTCGAATTGAGGATTGGGTATGAGATAATCGGAAGTAGAGTAGATGTTACCTATGAGGTAATCAATCTGGATGAAGATACAATCTGGTTTTCCATAGGTGCGCATCCAGGGTTCAACTGCCCTTTGTTTACAGATCGAAATTTTAGTGATTACTATATTGAGTTCGAACAGGCGGAAACATCAGATAAACTTGAATTTGCAAGTGGGTTGTTAAGTGGTACATCGAAGCCTTTCTTAAAAAATCAAAAGCAGATAAGGTTGAGCTCTAAATTGTTTGAGGAAGATGCCTTGATTTTCGAGAATTTGAATTCCAGGTTTGTCGATCTGAAATGTGATCAAGATTCGCAATTCCTCAGATTTTATTTTGAGGGATTTCCCTTCTTCGCTATTTGGAGTCCTCCAGGGAAGCAAGCGCCTTTTGTGTGCCTTGAACCCTGGTTTGGAATTACTGATACATTGAATGCGAACTTAGACTATAGAAACAAAAAAGGAATTCAAAAACTATCGAAAGGAGGTACATTTTCATGTACTCATAGTATGGAAATACGGAAAGCTTGAATTTATCTCAATACCTTTTGTTTCCATACCACCAATGAACTAATTCCTCCAAAACACAGGTAGAATAACATTTGCATGCCATGGATAATTGTAGCTAGTCCAAATGCAATCTCCCAACCGTTGATGTCATTAGGCAACACGGTAAACCTGACCAGAGCAGCGCTTATAATAATATGATAGGCACCCATACTACCCGCAGGAATAGGAACTGCTCGGGCGATACCTCCAAGGGCTAGAATAATCAAAGCAATGTTCGGTGAAAAACTTTTGGTTTCATCGAGACTAAAGAAGCACAGGTAACTCATCAAGAAATAGCAAAACCATATAAGTATAGTGTAAAGAATGAGCATCCATTTTCTTTTCACATCCTTTATGGAAACTATACCCCGATAAACCTGTCTAATAAAATTGTTGATTCTCATCCCAGTTTTGTCGAGCCTCCTGCGAAGGAGTATCCAAAGGAGGAAAAGTACAATCACCGCACCTAAGAGCCAAAATTTAAGGTTGCTACTATGGTTATTCGGAAACTGTGCAGGGATGTCCTTGCTTATGATTAGCCAAATGTCGTTAAAATACACTGCGAGCACGGAGCCAATGATTAATATTAGAACAATTACATCCAGTAGTTTGTCCATTATGACCGTGCCAAATGTTACGTTGAAGGAGATTTTATTTCTTTTTCTTAATGCAGCACAGCGCGTAAGCTCACCTACTCTTGGAGCTACCATATTGACCAGGTAACCAAACATCATACAGTGATAGGTGTACACCTTTGATGGTTTGGATCGATTGGCTTCCAACAATAGATGCCAACGTAACGCCCGGATTACATGACAACTAAAAGAAACCAGAGCAACCATAGTTATCCAGAAAGGGTCAGCACCACTTATAATGTCGATAATGTTTCCAAAGCTCTTGTTGCGGATGACAAAGAAAAAGAGTCCCGCACCAAGTGCGACAAAAAAAATATAGATGGCTATTTTGATCCCTTTCTTACTATTCACCAGTTACGTTCTTATATAAAGCACTACGTAAACTTTCGAACTTAGGATGTTTTTCCAAAATCAACCCGAGTACAACAACAATTACCGGTGCTCCAAATAGGAGCATTCGCGCAATATCGCCTGAAAGAAGGGCATGTATCAATATTGAAGGAATCAACCAAAGTAGCCATATATCGAGTTCTCTACCCCAGGATTTGATACCCTTTTTCCCATTGAAAAAGCCGAGCAAAATAATTATCCAAAACACATTGATGACTGAGAAAATTTCCCCGGCACCTTTAAAGCTGAAAATTCTTAGTAAGGAATATTTGATGGTGTTCAGTGTATCAAATGCTTTGTCAAAACCGGAGCTTGTTTCAAGTCCGTTTGATGTGTCGATCCAGTACCTTACTCCAAAAACCAGAGCTCCGGCTATTACAAAAGCGGCTATCTTTTTGAGCCAGGAGAGGTGTCCGTAAAAGAATAAAATTGGTGCAATGAATATAAAGGACTCTTTCGCAAAGGGACCGATCAAAATCGCGAACAAAAGAAGAACATCATTTTTTGTTTTAAGAGCAAGAAAGGAAGCTGCTATTACTAAAAGATACAAACTGTCAGTCAAAGGTAGCCCTGCCATATAGCAACTCCATCGACTGGTAAGAATCGCGGTCACCGCGATAATTGCCCATATTGGGTTGACCTTATACGCAGTACATAACAAGTATAACATCAATCCTGCTACGGCACATAATATGGAATTGATGATATAATAGCCTAATTGCAGGGGCCAGGTGGATGATGTACGGCCCGACCATATTTTTGTATATACTTTTTCAAATGGAAGGGAAACTGCCTTTGCCAACAGAGGCACAATGACTCTGTATCTATGGACCGGGTTTACACTGAAATCACCATTTGATACTTTGATATAGCTTTTGGTATCAATAGAGTGAGAGAAATCAAAATGGACATAGGTGTTGTAGGAAGCACCCATGATGACTCCCCAGCAAAAAAGTAATATGAATAGTTTTCTTTTAATTGAAGCCGGCAATTATACTGGCCAAAGATAACGGTTTGAATTTGGTTTATGAAACTGGGTGGACTAAGGAAAAGGGATCAGTGTCTTCCGTCCTAATATCCGTCTTCCTCTTCGAAGTTCATGTTTTCAATATCCAGCATTCCACTCATCAGGTCCTTAAATTGCGAACCATTGGAAAGTTTGTGTTTACTAATCTGAGAATATTCGGCTAGACCATGAAGTACAAATTCCATCAATAGAAACTGTTCATCAGCCGAAATTTTTGGAAACTGATCTTTTACGATAGAGGCCAGGTTGGGTACTTCATTTAAGGTTCTCTGGTACTCTTTTCTTGAAAAATCCTGTAGAATATCCATTTCCTTGCCCTTTCTGAACCAATCAATAACGGGTTGATAAATGTCTCCGGATTCTTTCAATTTTTTGAGTTTCTCGGGGTCGGGAAAATACTTTGTATACAATTTTCTGATCGATTTCCCGATCAGGTACATCGCTACATTGCTTATGCCTTCCAGTTCACCTTCGTAAACCAACTCAATTTTACCGGTGATGGACGGGATAATTCCAAAGAGGTCTGAAATCCGTAAAGTCGTTTCTTTTTCTTTGTTCTTGAGCATCCTCCTTTCCGCCACGCTAAATAGGTTTTCGTAGGCCGAAATTGTTAATCGTGCCGATACGCCACTTTTTTGATCAACATACTCACTTTCCCTGGCTTCAAAAGATATAGTTTCTAACAGATCAAGTATTAGCTGTGGGGCATTAATAGATGATTTTTGGAATTCCGAAATACTAGCTTCCTGTTGAGTGATTTCTTGACTGAGTTCAAGAGTTTGGGGGTAATGAGTCAGGATTTGACTTTCTATTCTGTCTTTGAGAGGAGTAACTATTGATCCTCTATTGGTGTAATCTTCAGGGTTGGCGGTGAAGACGAATTGAATGTCCAGGGGCATTCTAAGTTTGAATCCACGAATCTGGATATCACCTTCTTCCAGAATATTGAAGAGCCCTACCTGAATTCGGGCCTGAAGGTCCGGTAACTCATTGATGACGAAAATTCCACGGTTGGCACGAGGGATCATTCCGTAATGAATCACCTTTTCATCAGCGTATGTTAGTTTTTGAGTTGCAGCCTTGATTGGATCAAGGTCACCAATGAGGTCTGCCACTGAGACATCCGGTGTTGCCAATTTTTCACTATACCGTTCGTTCCGGTGTATCCACTTGATCGGAGTTTTGTCACCGTATTTTTCAAGAATCTCTCTTCCTTGGATCGATAGAGGTTGAAATGGGTTCTCATTTAAATCTGTACCCTCGATGGCAGGTACATATTCATCCAATAAATTGGTCATTAATCTGGCCATCTTGGTTTTCGCCTGTCCCCTCAACCCCAGGAAGATAATGTTATGCTTGGATAAAATGGCGGATTCCAATTGAGGAATGACAGAGTCTTCATAGCCTCTAATGCCTTCAAGATAGTCTGATTTGCTTTGTAGCGCAGCAATTAAGTTTTCTCTTAGCTCATCTTTTATGGTGCGGTCTTCGTACCCACTTTTCTTGAGTTCACCGAGCGTCTTTATTTGAGTCTTTGTTGTCATTCTTTCTAATGAATCCGTATTTGATGACTTGTATAATCAGAAATGCTAGTACAATTACGATAACTGAGTTCATCAACGAATATTCTTTTTTCTATTTCTTATAAAATCTTCAAATATATACTCACCCAAACCATTGAGCGAACTGTAATAGGCCCTTCCATTATTAACTTCCGTAAATTCTCTAACGAACTTTTGTAAATAGGGGTCTTTGGCAATCATGAAAGTGGTAATCGGAATATTTAGTCTTCGACACTGGGCTGCCATGTTCATGGTTCTTCCGATTACTTTCTTATCTAGCCCAAAAGAGTTTTTATAATATCTGTTACCCACTTTCAGGCAAGTAGGCTTACCATCGGTAATCATAAATATTTGTTTGTTGCCAGTCTTTCTCCTTTTGAGGATGTCCAGTGCCAACTCAAGACCAGCTGTGGTATTTGTGTGATAGGGGCCAACCTTGAGGTAAGGTAAGTCTTTGATTTCAACGGGCCAGGCATCGTTACCAAAGACAATAATATCAAGGGTGTCCTTAGGATATTTTTTTGTGATGAGTTCAGCCAGGGCCATGGCTACTTTTTTGGCAGGTGTAATTCTATCTTCACCATATAGTATCATTGAATGGGAAATGTCAATCATGAGTACTGTTGAACAGAGTGATTGATGTTCGCTCTCGTTTACTTCAAGATCATCATGCGTGAGACGAAAGTTATCTATACCATGATTGATGTGTGCATTGTGTATCGATCGTTCAAAGTTGATTGAATCCAGTGAATCCCCAAATTCGAAGGGTCGTATATCTGGTGAACTTTCATCTCCGGATCCGGTGTGTGGAGTCTTATGATTTCCTCTATTAGTTTTCTTGAGCTTTCCGAAGATTTCCTCTAATGCATTTTTTCTGATCGTTTGCTCGCTTTTCGCAGTAATTTCAAAAGAACCATCGGGTGTTCTGTCGGAGACATATCCTTGTTCCTGAAGATCGTTAATAAAATCACCCATGCCATACTTTGGAGAGCTCAAGCCATGTTGGTTGTCCAATTCATTCATCCACTCAAGTGCTTCGGCAACATCACCGGACGTATAATTAAGTAGCTCAAAAAATATCTTTTTGAAGTACTCAAAAGATGCCTGGTCGGAAACGGGGGCGATATATCTTGTGAATTTAATCCCTTTCATTGGGAACTGTCTAGCTGATATAACAGCGTTACTAAAGATAAAGTTTGCTGAACAATAATGAAAGAGGCATTATGGTAGATATGAGCTCAAAGAAATTTCTTTAATTATTTGAGCGAACCGTTGTATCTCTAAGTACTTATAAAATATCCTACAGGTCATCGACTTTAGGAGAGTAAAGGTGTAAATTTGATTTTTCAAAAATGATGTTGGGATTACGGAATTTTTTTGATCGCTCTTGGTATCCTCTGCTGTTAATTGCGGTGCTCAACCTTGCTTTAAGATCTATAAATCTTGGCGAACCCGGGTTATGGTATGATGAATCATTTACTGTCTACCATGCTCAACAAGGGATTGAACACGTGTGGGAGGTCGGACAGTGGGATAATAACCCACCTTTATACAATATTCTCATTTCCATGCATATGTCACTTTTTGGTGACTCTGAATTCTCGGTTCGCTTCTTGAGCGTACTTTTTGCATCACTAGCTGCCGTGGTGCTCTACTATTCGATCAGAAAACATTTCAATTGGGAAGCAGCAACTGTTGTCAGCTTATTATTTATTGGTTCGGATTTTCTGCTTCGCTACTCACAAGAGACAAGGAGTTATATGCTTGTAGTCCTGATAACGGTTATTGTTTTGCATTTGCATATGAATGTTTTGAATAATCCGAATTGGAAAAACGTACTGCTGATTGGAATTGTGTTTGCGGTAGGAATGTACACTCACTTCGCTATTTCGTTGCTTCTTACTTGTTTAGTCGGTTACATTACAATTTATTATTGCAGGGAATGGAGAATCTTGCTGCGCTATTTTGCTGGTTTGTTGGTTTCAGTTGCTCTGTATGCTTTTTGGTTGCCCTATCTTCTGGCCAGTTATGCGAGTAAAGCAGAGGGAACGTTTTGGTTGAAGTATCACGGTTTTTCAGATATACTGATTCCGTTGAAACAAATCTTTTTCGGTGAGTTTTGGTACATCGGATTAGCAAGTTTAGTTTTATTAGGTGGGGGACTATGGCTGTTTAGCAAACCGGATCAATCGTATAAGAATAAAATTATTTTACTGCTGGTCTGTTCTTTATTGCCACCAATATTAGCAGGTTTCATTTCTTTCAGTGCACCAATCTATTTATCCAGGTATCTGATATTTTCAGTTCTTTCGTATATCATATTCATTGGGGTTATTATTGTTTATGTAAGCCCCAAAATCCTTGGTTGGGGAGCCTTGGTTATAATAGTGATAACACAATGGGTCGCTTGGACACCGGGAAAATCCAAGGGGCAGTTGGTAAGAGAGGCAACAGATTATATCAAAGAAATAAGGAAAGAGAATGATCTGATTCTGGTTCAAACTTCATCACTGATCAATGTATTCGCTTACTATTATGATAGGCAGTGGTTTCGTAACTATGCAAGATTTTCGACATACCACCTGGAGAATGATATTTGTCCGATCACAACGGGAAGAAATTTAAATCCAGAGCATTTCAGGCGCTTCAACAGGATCTTGTTGTTTCAAGCTTATGAGCAAATCGAAGACCCCAAACAAACATTGATGAAAGCGCTAAACGATCACTTTGAATGTATTGAGGATACAGCCTTTGAAAAGATTAATTTTTATGTTTTTGAGAATAATAACCCTGATACAGGTAAAGTTTACGATATAGTAATTTCGGATTCTACCGTAACCTATGGTGGAAAACAAATTGACCCGAAGCGAATAGGGTTGAGCATAGAACACTTGCAGAAGGAAAGAGAATACATCATCAAAAAGGGGGCTTTAGGTACAACGCAGATATATGATGTTCAATTTGAAAATATCAGGACATTTGTAGATACGTACTTTCAGCTTGATCTCGACATAAAGGCTGAGGATAATGGGGATAAGGCTTATTTTATTGTGCACGGTAAGGATGCTACAGGAAAAAATTTAGGTTGGTCAAGTGATGCAACACGGCCACCTAATGATCGCATAAGTGAATGGCATAGATGCACGACATCACGGCAGATAAAATATCCTAATTTAAGTAAGCTTGATGAAGTTAGGTTTTATGCAGAACCAGAGTCGGAACAGGGTGTACTACAAAGGGGATTTCAAGTAACTATTCACAATGTGCAATTAATCAACTAGCCGTTTCCGATAGTCAACTGCAACAGCTTTATCAACAACTTTTTTGAAAAATTCCACAACGATTTGATGATCAGGATGCTGTTGATAAACCCGAAAATCATCCTCACTATTGAAGGTCGAGTAAAGTGATAGGTCATATGAACGTTCGCTTTGAAAGATATCCTTACCGACTTCAAATTGAACGATTTCTTCAATTTTGTCAGGAAGTTCTTCAAGCATTGACTTCATTTTTGAAACAATGTCTGGTTTCGACATTCCTTCAACTTCATCCTTGACTTTCCAGCAAACTATATGAGCAAACATAATTGATTATCTGAATATTGAAACTTTTCCTTCCCTCACGTCCTTTCCGTCATTGTGAAGGTCTATTTTATATAGATAAGTATCCGAAGGTAATGTTTCTCCTTCATAGAAACCTTCCCAAGGCTCATCGTAGCCAACCTTATCGTAAACAACCTTCCCTTCTCGGGTGGTAATGACGATATGAGCATTTGGATATTTATCTATGTTACGAATTTCCCACTCATCGTTAATACCGTCTCCATTTGGAGTGTAGGCAGATGGAATATAAAGTTCACCATCGGCAGAGAAAACATTGTCTAGGTGGCCCGGTTCATTGAGCCACATAATACTTCCTTCAACTGACGAGAATACGTGGTCTTCATCAACTAAATCCGGAATCATTTTTATACCTCGTAAGAGCTCGAGGTTTTCTTCCCGTACCTCGCTAAGCACAACGTTGATTCCGCGATCTTTTAATCTTGTTACGGCCTCAACCAGGGTATACATACCTGATTGATCCATATAGGGTACATCTCCCATATTTATGAGTACAGCTTTGACGTCTTTTAGATTATCGATTTCGTCCTGAAAACGGGAGGCAAATCCAAAAAACATCGGACCATGAAGGTTTTTAATGTAAACCTGTTCTCTAAATTCTTTTTTATTCGGGAAGGTACTGATAAGCTGTTCTACGACCCTGGCAATTTTCGTGTCCATTGATTCCTTTTCAACCGTATCGGACATCTTTTTCATGAATATGAGCGCAGATAAAATAAGACCAACTGCAACAGCCTCCATTAATCCCCAGAATGGAGTCAATACCAATACGATAATCATGACGAGGTTGTCGAGTTTAGGGATTTTTCGAATTACCCGAAAGACTTCAAAATCTAAAATTGAAATTCCAACAGTGATTAGTAATCCCGCAAGTGCAGCTTTTGGAATCAGTGATGCGATTGGCGCAGCTACCAGTAAAACTACAATCAAGAATACCGCATGAATTAGTGCAGCAAGTCTGGTCCTTGCTCCTGAATCAATATTGAGTACAGTCGCTGGAGTGGTGCCTGCGCCCATCATCCCGCCAAATAAGGCAGCGACCCCATTTCCGATACCCTGACCGATTAATTCTCTGTCACTGTTATGCTTTTCTTTGGTTAATTGATCAGCAACTACAGCGGTCAATAGTGTGTCAATCATACCAATTGCCGCCAGTAGAAAACCATACTCAATAATCGTTAGAAATGATATGGATTGTTCCCCACCTAAATGCGTTCCTATATTGGTGATTAAATTAATTTGATTGGTTACCGTTGGTAACGTACTTGGAATAGCTTCAATAAGGTATTTCTCTTGATCAAGTTGTAAAAAGTAGGCGACAGCAGTTATCGTTACGATTGCCACCAATTGGCTTGGTACAACTTTGGTAATTTTTTTAAATCCAAGAATTATCGCTATAGTCGAAAAAGCGATAATAACAGAAGTTATGTCAGCGTTAGCGACCATATTAGGTAGTGCTTCCAATTTGCCCCAGGCAGATTTTGGAGCCTTATCAAATCCTAATGCTTTTGGCAATTGGGATATAATGATGATGACACCAATTCCACTCATAAATCCCGAGATTACCGGAGTTGGTATGTAATTAATGTACTTCCCGAGTTTTGCCAGGCCGAATAATACCAGGAAGATGGCCGCTGTAAGGAACGTATAAAATAGGAAGGGCCATAACATCTCCATTTTAGTCGCGTAACTTGCGTTTTCTTTCAGACCTAATTGCTGTGAATAATCCATCACTATTCCCAGTGTGACAACAGCCATAGGACCGGTAGGGTTACTAATTAATGTTTTGGAGCCACCAAGTAATGCTGCGAAAAAACCAACGAATATGGCGCAATTTAGACCTTCAACCGGAGATAGACCTGCTAAGGCTCCAAAACCTAAAGCTGCTGGGAGTGCTACTATACCTGCGTTGATTCCTCCGAAAACATCTCCTTTGATGTTTGAAAAATCGAGGATTTTATTGTTACTACTCATGTCTGGTATTAGAATAAATGGTGGGTAAATGTACGAAAATATATGACACTGGTTTCCAATATGAGAGGATTGTGGATATCTTGTTTGGTGACCTGAATTTTAGTACTTTTGGAATATGAAATTTCCTAAACTAAAAACCAATCTAGTACTTCTGCTGGCACTTGCCTCGTAGTGAGAATGGTATTTAGTTCTAAAAATAAATGAAGCCATTCAAACTCCGAATGGCTTTTTTGTGTTTATAGAAAGGTAAATTCATGTAAAAAGTATCTTCTGTTAACTAAAATGGATAAATTTGCACTCCATTTTTCTGATGGAAAGGGTAATAATAGTATTAAAAGCTGAATAGAAATGGACGACAAGGTCTACGTATTTGACACCACATTAAGAGACGGGGAACAGGTTCCCGGCTGTCAGTTAAACACAGTCGAAAAAATTCAAGTTGCGCAAGTACTTGAAGAACTGGGTGTCGATATCCTGGAGGCTGGATTTCCTGTATCAAGCCCGGGAGACTTTAATTCTGTGGTAGAAATTTCTAAAGCGGTCAGGAAGCCTACAATTTGTGCGCTGACAAGAGCAGTTGAAAAAGATATTGAGGTGGCAGCAGAGGCTTTGAAGTTTGCTGCTAAGGGGAGGATTCATACAGGGATCGGTAGTTCTGACATTCATATTGAGCATAAATTTAAGTCTACCAGAGATGATATCATTGAAAGAGCGGCTAAGGCAGCGAAGTTTGCTCGTAACTTGATCGATGACGTAGAGTTTTATTGTGAGGATGCTGGGCGGGCAGATAATGAATTCCTGGCTCGCCTTGTAGAAGCGGTGATTGCAAACGGAGCCACCGTGGTTAACATTCCTGATACAACAGGTTATTGTTTGCCAGATCAGTATGGAGCTAAGATCAAATATCTTTTCGACAACGTCCCCAATATTGATCAGGCAATAATTTCAGTTCACTGCCACAATGATTTGGGTTTAGCAACAGCAAACACAATCGCTGGTTTAAGGAATGGTGCTCGTCAAATGGAAGTTACTGTTAATGGAATTGGCGAGCGGGCAGGAAATACTTCGTTGGAAGAGGCAACCATGGTATTGAGAAGTCATAAAGATCTCAACTTACACACGAATATTGATGTCAAAAAGATATATGGTGTTAGCCGTTTGATCACTCGTTTGATGAGTATGCCTGTGCAGCCCAATAAGGCCATTGTGGGCAGAAATGCCTTTGCCCATTCTTCAGGAATCCATCAGGATGGGTTTATCAAGAACAGAGAAAACTATGAGATAATCGATCCAAAGGATGTGGGTGTTCCTGATTCTGCGATTATCCTGACTGCCAGAAGTGGAAGAGCTGCCCTTAAACATAATTTGGAAAAGCTTGGTGTTAATCTTGAAAAGGAAGAATTAGATGTGGCGTATGAGAAATTTCTTGTATTAGCTGATACTAAAAAAGATTTTACAAACGATGATCTTTTGTCTATTGTCGGTAAGCAAGCTTCAGAGGTTTCGCACATACTTGAAATTACCGACCTCAAAGTAGAGTGTGGAACTCAGGAAGTTAGGACAGCCAAAATTACCATTAATAAGAATGGGCAATTAATTACGGCTGAAGGTGAGGGTAATGGTCCTGTTGACGCTACACTGAAGGCTATCAATAAGATCATTGGTAAGAAGGATATTGTCGTTGAAGAATACTTAGTTCAACTAATAACCGGTGGTAGTGATGACTACGGTCAGGTTCATTATCAAATTTCTAAAAATGGTGTCTTCTTCTATGGTTATGGAAAAGATACTGACATTGTCCTTGCCTCAGCAAAAGCGTATCTGGAGGCAGTAAATAAGGTTCCGGAATAGATATTGGATTCAGGTTGATGTTATTGCAATATCATCAACCTGAATTTTCCTGAAACTTTCATCTTGTAGTTATGGCTCACTTTTGTGTCATAACAGAAGCCTTCAATTTTTCCTGTAATTGTCTCTCCTTCGATTTGATCAATAATAAACCTAGTGTTGGAGTGATGCTTGTATGTGTTTTTGAAGTCATCAGTGAAGTAGTTTGCTTCTAAAATTTCTTTTTCACCGATAGATAGGCTTCCTTTTATTTTTAGTTGAATGATTCGCTGATCGTCATCTTCATCAACGATTTGTACTTCCAGCTCTCCTTCTCCTGAGTCAATGATGCTGGCATTGAATCCGTCATCAGATTCCATTCTGAAAGCTTTGTCTCCATTCATTGTGTGAATTGAGTACTCTATATAATATTGTGCTCTCACAAGACCCGTTGACGCTAGGAGTAAGAACAATAGACTAAAGCAAACATAGTTTTTCATTTCGTTAAAATTTTTTAAATCAAGAACCACAATAACCACTCCTAAAAGTGAAAAATTAGTACTTTTGCCTCTCTTTAACAAAATAGTAGATATCATGTCCGAGCAACTGAATAAATATAGTAAGACCATCACACAGGATGAGTCTCAACCTGCATCTCAAGCAATGCTTTATGCGGTTGGACTCGAGGAAGAAGATATGAGCAAGGCTCAGGTCGGTATTGTTAGTACAGGCTATGAGGGCAATCCTTGTAATATGCACCTAAACGGACTGGCGGAACATATTAAGAAAAGTGTGCAGGATACAGGTTTGGTCGGACTGATTTTTAATACAATTGGTGTGAGTGACGGAATATCAAACGGCACTGAGGGGATGAAGTATTCATTAGTTTCAAGAGAAATAATTGCCGACTCTATTGAAACTGTGGTCAACGCACAATTTTATGATGCGGTTGTTCCTATTGTAGGATGTGATAAGAATATGCCAGGTGCAATGATTGCGATGGGAAGGTTAAACAGACCTGGAATATTGGTTTATGGTGGTACGATTAAGGCCGGTCAATGGAAAGGAGAAGCTCTTAATATTGTTTCAGCTTTTGAAGCTTATGGAGCCAAAATGAAAGGTGAAATAAGTGAGGAGGATTATAAAGGCATAATTAAGAATTCAATCCCTGGTCCCGGAGCATGCGGTGGTATGTATACGGCCAATACTATGTCTTCATCAATAGAGGCTTTAGGGATGAGCTTGCCGTATAGTTCGTCAAATCCTGCAGTTTCTGATGATAAGAAGATTGAGTGTATGAAGTTGGGTGATGCTATCAAGAATCTGCTGGAAAAAGACATTCGCCCCAGAGATATTATGACGAAGAAAGCCTTCGAAAACGCGCTGACAATCATTATGGCGTTAGGAGGCTCTACCAATGCAGTATTACATCAAATAGCCATGGCTAAATCAGTTGATGTGGACCTGACTATTGACGATTTCCAGAGAATAAGTGATAAAGTTCCTTTCTTGGCGGATCTAAAACCAAGTGGTAAATACCTGATGGAAGACCTTCACTACGTTGGTGGAGTACCAGCTGTCATGAAGATGTTGTTAGAGGAAGGGTTTTTACACGGTGACTGTCTGACTGTTACTGGTAAAACGGTTGCTGAGAACCTTGCCGACCTTCCGGGATTGAAAGAAGGACAGGATGTTGTAAGACCTGTAAGTAATCCGATTAAGCCGGAAGGTCATCTTCAAATTTTATATGGCAACCTGGCAACAGAAGGGGCTGTGGCCAAGATTACCGGTAAAGAAGGAGAGACTTTTGAAGGGCCCGCCAGAGTATATAATGATGAATATGAGGCCATTGAAGGTATTGGTAAAGAGGTTCAAAAGGGAGAAGTTATTGTCATTCGTTATTCGGGTCCTACGGGTGGGCCTGGAATGCCTGAGATGCTAAAGCCTACGGGTGCGGTAATTGGAGCAGGATTGGGTAAGGATGTAGCGCTTATTACAGATGGAAGGTTTTCTGGTGGATCGCATGGCTTTGTTGTTGGTCATATTACTCCTGAAGCACAGGAAGGTGGAAATATAGCCTTGATCGAAAATGGTGATATTATCAGGATCGATGCGGTGAACAATAAGATTGAAGTAAAACTGTCGGATGAAGAGTTAGCTGCAAGAAGAGCAAAGTGGCAGAAACCCGAGTATAAGCATAAGAAAGGAGTGTTGGGAAAGTTCGTTAAGTCGGTACAGTCGGCATCCGAAGGTTGCGTTACGGATTAATTAGAACTAAGCTTTAGGTTATTACGTTTACTACTTTTATATACTAAATAATCAATGCACTGCGCAAATATGCGTATATTGCAAACTAAACTGGTGGTTATATGAAACTTAGAGGAGCTGATTACATTGTTAGAATAATCGAGTTGTTAGAAGCCGAAACACTTTTTGCGTACCCGGGAGGAGCTATTCTCCCTATTTATGATGCGTTAGTCGGAACAAAGCTTAATAATGTATTGGTGAGGCATGAGCAGGGAGCGTCTTTAGCTGCAAATGGTTATGCGAGATTAAAAAATAGACCAGGCTTTTGTTTAGGAACCTCTGGTCCTGGTGCTACTAACCTAGTTACAGGTATTGCTGATGCATATGCCGATTCTGTTCCATTATTAGCTATAACAGGTCAGGTGGCTACCGAACTAATAGGTACCGATGCCTTTCAGGAAACGGATATTACCGGAATCTGTGCACCGATCACGAAGAAAACATACTTGATAAGAGATATTGAGGATGCTGAAAAAATATTTTTAGACGCTTATCGAGTAGCAATCCATGACCGACCAGGTCCTGTTCTTATCGACATCCCAAAAGATGTTCAAAATTCATTCATTGAATTACCGGACAACTGGGAGGAGCGGGTTACACCACCGATAAAAAATCAACCATTTTCCGTCACGACAGCTCAATTGCACGAAGCTCGTGATATGGTGGCTGATGCAAAAAAGCCATTGATCATAGCCGGACATGGTGTCCTGATGGCGGAAGCCTGGGAAGAATTACAAGAATTTGTAGATAGAGAAAATATACCTGTAATTTCAACAATACTGGGTATAGGATCATTGCCATATGACCATCCATTGTATTTTTCATGGCTCGGAATGCATGGTATGAAGTATGCCAACCTTGCTGTACAGAAGTCAGATTTGATTATTGCATTGGGAATTCGGTTTGACGACCGTATTACTGGGAAACTGGATACCTTTGCACCGAAGGCTAAAGTGATTCATGTCGATATTGATCCTAGTGAGAACAGTAAGAACGTAAGGGCAAATGTCTTTTTGCATGCAGATTTAAAAAGGTTGTTAAAAGAATGTCCCGATACAAGGAATGAGTTTAACAAAATTGAAAGAGCAGATTGGATCGCAACACTAAATGAATTAAAAGAGCTTTATCCGAAAAAATCTGCTGAAAAAGAAAAATTCACAGAAATCACCGCACTTAGTGTTGTTGAAGAGAAGTTACCTGATGATGCCATTATTTGTACCGATGTAGGACAACATCAAATGTGGGCTGCTCAGTATATGAACCGGATGAAACCTAATCATTTTGTAACCTCCGGTGGTCTTGGTACCATGGGGTTTGGCCTTCCGGCAGCAATGGGTGCCCAGGCAGCAGAGCCCAAAAAAGAAGTTTGGTGCATTACCGGTGACGGTTCATTTCAAATGAACTCACAGGAATTGGTTACCTGTGTTCAGGAGAACTGGCCTATTAAAATATTAGTTCTTGATAACTCTTATCTGGGTATGGTGCGTCAGTGGCAAGAGCAGTTTTTCTCCAGAAACTATTCTGGTGTTTCGTTGCTCAACCCGGATTTTGTAAAGCTTGCCGAAGCTTGTGGTGTGAGAGGGATCAGGGCTGAATCAACCAAAGAACTGCAAGAAGCTGTGGATGTTGCTAAGAGACACCAAGGTCCGGTGTTGATACATGCTTGTGTCCCACGGGAAGAAAACGTTTTTCCTATGGTTCCTACAGGAACAAGCCTCTCAGACACCATGTATTATCCTAACGAGGATGAAGAAATAACCACGGAACATCCGAAAGCAAAGAAGTAATATTTAAGAAAGGGGCTGTCTCAAAAGTCGTCATCGCGAGGAAACGAAGCGATCTGTAAAAACTGAAACCTCCAAAATTCAACAGATTGCCACATTCCGCGAAGCTCCATTCGCACTTGTCCGACCTTTGGCGGAATAACAGTATTCTTTTTGAGTTTTGAGACAGCCTCTCTTTTTTTATGGACACATGGGGTTACTCCCTGTGTTTGACGTTCTTTCTCTATTATTACTACTGCCACTCCTTCTATTATTATTTGATTCATAGTTGATACTACGACTTCTACTGTAGCTCGATGAGTCATAATTATTCTCCGAGTCTAGCATAGCGCTTAATACATAGCTGCATGATTGCATTGTTATTGATCCCGTGAATAAGGCAAGTGCAAAAAATAATCGTTTCATAATAATTCAGTTTAAAAAATTCTTTCAAGTACCTGTAAGTAAGGTAAAAATATGATCACATGCCCCCTTCATTTATTTAACGATCCGTACTGCTTATAAAATTACTGTTCAGCCCCTTAGAAAAATATTAATAATGTTCAATTGTATTCCACCCCTCTTTTTTGTTATACTTTTCTAAGAAAAATATAAGTAAATACACACATGTCACTTCTGGTTTATTGCATTATAAATTGTATTATTCTAAGTACTGATATAAAAAATAACCTAAAATCAATAATACGTTGTATATTTTTTATAGAAATATTTGTGATGTAATATTCTTTACTTATGTTTACAGAATACAGAGATATTAATATTCTCATTTATAAATGAGATAAATTGAACATCAAAAAACTAAATATTAACAATTAAATACTATTATTATGAGAAAGCTTACATTGTTTTTAATAGGAGGGATGCTTTTTTCTGCGACTGCGCTAAAAGCTCAGGATACAGAAGAAGTTGCTGATATGGATGACACTCAAGAGGCTCCATTAAGCCTTTCAGGTTCAGTAGACACTTACTACAGAACTACTTTAAATACTTCTGACAAGGGTCCTTCAGCTGCTCCGGTTTCGTCTTTTGCAAATCAAACAGGTTTTGCATTAGGTATGATCAACCTAGTTGCTTCCAAAGAAGGTGAAAAATCTGGTTTCGTTGCCGACCTTGTATTTGGTGAAAGAGGTGATCAGGCGGTATTCGCTGCTGTTAATGGTTCTGGTGATCCTTCCAATGCGGCTGCTGTTAACCAGTTATATGCATGGTGGAAACCTATGGATCAGTTGACAATAACTATTGGTAACTTCAACACCTTCCTTGGTTACGAAGTGATTTCACCAACAGGTAACTTTAACTACTCTACTTCATATGCGTTTTCATATGGTCCATTCTCTCACACTGGTATCAAAGCAGACATAGCATTATCAGATGAGTTAAGCTTTATGTTAGCTGCAATGAACCCAACAGATTTAACTGACTTCAACCCTGCCAACAACATGACCTTAGGTGCTCAATTGGGTTACTCCAACGATCAAGGAGGAGCATGGTTGAACCTTGTACATGGTAACCAGACATTTGTTGATGGAGCAGATCAGATTCTTACTCAGATTGACCTAACTACTGGATGGGACCTTACTGACGAGCTTTACGTTGGTTTGAACCTTACTTGGAACGGTACTTCATCAGGAGTTGATTCTGTAGATGCAAACTCATACCTAGCGGCTGGCCTTTATGTGCAGTATGCATTATCTGACGACTTATCTATAGGAGTTAGAGGTGAGTACCTGGGTGAAAGCAACGGTGGTTACGGAATCCTTGGACAGTACAATGCGAACATCTATGATGCTGACGGAAGCGCAAGTGTAATGGACTTCACGCTTTCTGCAAACTATAAAGTTGGAGACCTTACTTTGATTCCTGAATTCAGAGTTGATATGGTACCAACAAACAGCATGGGAGGTACGGATTATGATGCATTCACCGATAAAGATGGTGAAGGAACTTCAAGCTTAATGTCTGTTGGACTTGCTGCAGTGTATGCATTCTAGAATCTGACATTATAAAACTCATTTAACCTTTCTCGTTTTTTAATTTGGTTAAAACTTGGTTAAAAGAGGCCCCCGGTCAAGGATCGGGGGTTTTTTTATGTCCTAAATTCTCTAGCACGCTATTCGCCTTTAAAACAGTATCTTTGCAACTCCATAAGGGAGCATAATGAAAAAAGAAGAATTTAAACAACGCATTGAGTTATATAAGACACTGGAGAAAAAAGAGAATATCATTTCAGGGCGCATTGCATTCACCAGGCTATTTGCCTTTGCGGTCATCATTCTTGGTTCCGTATGGATGGCTCAGGATAAATATCTTTTAGGTGCCATCACAACTGCCCTCGGTGTTGTTTTCTTTGGGTCGTTACTTCAGTTCCATGATAGAATTAAGGCAAGAGTTCAAATTGCTAAGAATCTACAACAAATTAATCAGACCGAAATTCAACTTCTAGACCTGCAACTAGAGGATCAGTATGATGGCTCCGACTACGATGACCGCGAACACTCCTTTAGCTCTGACCTGGACATATTTGGGGAACACTCCTTGTTTCAACTCATCAATAGATGTACAACCAAAGAAGGAGAAGAGCATCTTGCAGAAATGCTGAAGTCTGTTCCATCCATTCAGGAAGCTCAGTCTCGTCAGACTATCATCAAAGAACTCGAGAAGGATATTGATTGGAGACAACGATTTCAATCAGCGAATAGTGTCAATTACTCAAAAACCGGAAATGCAGAAAAATTGATTTCCTGGGCCAGTAATCCTTCCTTCTATGAATCCAGGAAAATATTGTATTGGCTAACAGCATTGTACCCTCTTGCTCCGTTAGCGATAATAATTAGTTGTATATATGGCTTGAATCCAATGTTTGCTTTTTTCGGAATACCGATTCTTGGAGGACTTTTTAGTGCCCAACGAAAAGTAATAATGGACATCAAAGAGCAAACATCAAAAAGACTTGCTGACCTCAGCAAATACTATCATCTCATCATGTTAATCGAAGAGCGGGAGTTTATGAATCCTCAGCTCAAGGAAATTAGACAAAACTTAATTGAAAATGGAAAAGCAAGTCAGTCGATAAAGAGACTAAAGAATATCCTGACATGGATGGAAGGTACCGATAATGCGTTTTTCTATTTTCTAACACACTTCACCCTGCTCTGGGATTTTCAACTCTTAAAAATACTGGAAGGGTGGAAAAAAAACCATGCTCATAAAATTGAAGAATGGGTGAGTGCCGTACAAAGGATAGATGCATTAAACAGTATTTCAGGCTATGCTTATGCACAAGAATCATTTAATTACCCTCAAATTGTTCAAGGTGATTATTACTTCAACGTTGTTGAAATTGGGCATCCGCTGATTCCTGCAAGTCAAAGAGTATCAAATACCTTAGATTTTGAAGGAAATGGCAAGACATTATTGATTACAGGTTCCAATATGTCTGGAAAGAGTACATTCCTGAGGACAGTCGGAATTAATTTGGTATTAACCAACATCGGTGCTCCGGTTTGTGCCAAATCTTTTGAGTGTACTATCATGCATTTATTTACCAGTATGCGCACAGAAGATTCTCTCGAAGAAAATACCTCTTCCTTCTATGCGGAGTTAAAAAGAATCAAACGACTCATTGAGCTAACTGCTTCTGACAAAAAAGTACTCTATCTGCTTGATGAAATACTGAAGGGGACCAACTCCAGCGATAGACATAAAGGTGCTGAATCTCTTATTAGGCAGTTAAAGAAACATGCTCAGACGGGTTTTATTTCGACTCATGACCTGGAATTAACTGACTTGGATAAGGATGAGGATTTGGATGTGATTAATTATTCCTTTACCAGTGAGTTTGAGCATGGTAAGCTATTATTTGATTATAAAATTAAGGAGGGAGCATGCAAAAGTTTTAATGCGACCGAACTGATGAAAAGTGTAGGGATAGTAATGTCTCAATAATCACTTTCCATTTCATAAATTGAAGATTAAATTTGTGACCAAAATTATCCAATGAGTCAATATTTCTATCAAAATTTCAAGCTGGGAATCTTAGGAGGGGGGCAACTGGGCAGGATGCTCATGCAGCCTTGTGCCAATTTCAACGTTGAAACCTACGTGATCGATCCAGACGATCAGGCACCTTGTAAAGGACGGTGTACTAATTTTCAGCAAGGATCAATAACTGATTTTGAGTCCGTTTATAATTTTGGCAAAGATAAGGACCTTATTACGATTGAAATTGAAAATGTCAATGTAGAGGCCTTGAAAAAACTGCAGGAAGAGGGGAAAAAGATTTTTCCTCAGCCGGAAGTGATTGAACTTATTCAGGACAAATCCTTACAAAAACAATTTTATAAAGAAAACAACATTCCGACAGCTGACTTTGTATTAATTGGAGGGAAGTCAGAAATAAATGATCATTTGGACTTTTTGCCTGCCTTTCAGAAAATTAGTAAGGGAGGATATGATGGAGGAGGAGTGCAAAGGCTTGCTGAATCTTCAGACATTACGGCCGCATTAGATGGACCGGGGCTATTGGAAAAGCTAGTGGACTTTGAGAAAGAAATTTCGGTCATCGTAGCGCGAAATGAACAGGGAGAGCTCAATGTTTTTCCTCCGGTAGAACTGGTGTTTCACCCCGAGTATAACCTGGTTGATTATTTATTGTCACCAGCCAGATTAACAGAAGAACAAAAAGAACAAGCGAAGCAAATAGCTAAAGATGTGGCTAACGCGCTTGGTATTGTTGGTATTTTGGCCGTTGAGATGTTCCTTGATAAGTCCGGTGAAATTTTAGTCAATGAAGTTGCACCAAGGCCGCACAACAGTGGTCATCAAACAATTGATGCTAATGTGACTTCTCAGTACGAACAACACCTCCGATCTATTCTTGGACTACCATTGGGAAATACTGACGTTACTATACCATCAGCAATGGTTAATTTACTTGGAGAAGAGGGATATACAGGGCCAGCTAGATACCAGGGAATTGAAGAAGCACTCAAGACAGAAGGTGTGAAAATATATTTGTACGGAAAAGCTCTGACCAAGCCGCACCGTAAAATGGGCCACATAACGATAATAGACCAGAATATTGATAAACTTCGGGAAAAAGTCGATTTTGTCAAGTCAACGATAAAAATAATAGCATGAGTACGCCACAAGTAGGTATTATAATGGGGAGCAAGTCCGATCTAAAGGTAATGTCGGCAGCCGCAGAAGTATTGGAAGAGTTGGGAGTCGAGTATGAACTTACTGTGGTTTCTGCACACCGCACACCCCATCGTATGGTGGAATATGCTGAGTCGGCCGTTGATAAGGGTCTTAAAGTTATCATTGCCGGGGCTGGTGGAGCAGCTCACCTTCCTGGTATGGTGGCATCTCTCACTACGTTACCTGTCATTGGTGTTCCGGTGAAGTCCAGTAATTCTATTGACGGATGGGACTCCGTTTTATCAATCCTACAAATGCCTGGTGGAATTCCTGTAGCAACAGTAGCACTTGATGGGGCCAAAAATGCAGGTATACTCGCAGCGAATATTATTGGTGCCTTTGATGAAAAAATTGGTGCTAATCTCCGAAAGTTTAAAGAGGACCTGAAAACTAAAGTCCTTGATTCTGTTGAGGATATTGATAAGAAGGGTTGGAAGAAGAATCTGTAAGCTTGAGTTGTAAGTCCTTCCGGTAGTTTAATAATTGTCGATCCCTATGCAGTACATGGGAAGTATGTCGTAACAAAATGGCGCTGTTTAAGATTTGAATTCTGCTAACACCGTCTTTCCACCAACCGATTTATCTCCGATATTAACTTTTATGGTGGCATCAAGAGGCACGAATACATCTACCCGAGATCCGAAGGTAATAAACCCAAATCGGTCTCCTTGTGTAATTTGATCACCTGGGTTGATATAACATTTAATTCTCTTTGCCATCGCACCGGCAATTTGTCTGATCAGAATTTGTTGTTGGTCTTTTGTTTCATATACCAACGTAGTTCTTTCATTGAGCACACTTGATTTAGGATGCCATGCAACCAAATATTTACCAGGATGGTATTTGAAATATTTTAGCTTGCCCGACACTGGATTTCTGTTGACATGCACATTGAGTGGAGACATGAAAATAGAAATCTGACGAAAGGGTTTATTTTCAAAATATTCAGGTTCCTGGGTCTCTTCGATGACAACAATTTTTCCATCGGCAGGAGAAAGAATCTGATTTTCATTAATGCTAATTTGACGTTCAGGGTCCTTGAAAAACTGGAAGTAGAATCCAAAACCTCCAATCGAAGCAATCAGGATAACCACTTTGACAACCATATATCCTTCCAGGAGACTCCAGAAGGCTACATTGACTGATGTCAGCAGAATGAAAAATATGATTAATAATTTGGGGCCTTCTTTATGTATTCGCATGTCATAAAGTTTGGCCGCAATATATCAAAAAAGGAAATCTACTTGAATGTTTTTCTGCAACTAGTATCCTCCCCTGTATCGGAAAGTCTGAGCCACTTTATCAATAGCTACCATATAAGCTGCAATCCGCATCGAAACATCATACTTTTTTCTCACCTCGAATACATGCTCAAAGGCGTCATTCATAATTCTGTCGCTTCTTCTTTCAATGCGTTCCCTGGTCCATTTGTAACCCAAGCGGTTTTGTACCCACTCAAAATACGATACTGTAACCCCTCCGGCATTGGCTAGAATATCAGGTACAGTTGTTGTGCCATTACTTTTGATAATTTCATCAGCTTCGGCAGACATAGGCCCGTTGGCTCCTTCTACAATTAACTTAGCCTGTATTTTGTGGGCATTCTTGGATGTGATTACATTTTCCATTGCCGCAGGGACTAGTAAATCCACTTTTAAGGTCAACAAATCTTCATGGGGTATCACTTCCGCCCCGGTAAAACCTTCAAGTGTGCCGTTATTTTTATCACGGTAGTCAATAGCTTCCTGAATGTCAATTCCATTGCTGTTGTGATATGCTCCTGATATATCACTTATCGCAACAATTTTTACTCTCCTTAGATTGAGTAACCGCGCAGCATGTGATCCTACGTTTCCGAAACCCTGAACCGCACAGGTTGTATCCGCGGGCTTCATATTGAACTTTTCCATGGCAGCCATTGCAGCAGTCATTACACCGCGTCCTGTTGCGGCAACACGGCCCAAGGATCCTCCCAGTACCAAGGGCTTACCGGTAACCACGGCATGTTCCGTACGACCAATTCCTCTGGAATATTCATCCATCAACCAGGCCATTTCATTGGGGCCTGTGCCCATATCCGGGGCCGGAATATCCCGGTCCTCTCCGAATATATCTCTCATTTTTTCCGTGTACGCCCGGGTAAGTCTTTCCAGTTCTGCTTTGGACATTGCCCTCGGATTACATTTAATTCCTCCTTTTGCACCACCGTAAGGGATGTCAACTACTGCACATTTCCATGTCATCCAGGCGGCTAGTGCCTTCACCTCATCAATATTGACTCCCATATCATAACGGATACCACCTTTTGAAGGGCCTAATATCGTTGAATGTATTACCCGATATCCTTCGAATACCTCCAGTTTTCCTTCATCCATCATAACAGGCATAGAGACAATAACCTGCTTAGCGGGGTTTTTCAGTACATTGTAAGTCTCTTCATCCAACCCAAGCTTTTCAGCAGCAATGTGAAAACGGGACATCATTGACTCAAAAGGATTGTTATGATCTACTATAGGGGCGGGTTCCTGATATGATGACATATGTAATTAAAATATGGTTAGTTCGACAAAAATGTGATGCAATAATAACGTATGAATTTGTAAGGAAGTTTAAAAAAATAAGCTCAAAAAACTAAAAATAAATGGAGCGCTTACAAATAAGCCGTCAAACCGATCTAGAAAGCCACCATGGCCGGGTAGAATACTTCCTGAGTCTTTGATAGTTAGGCTTCTCTTAAGCATCGACTCACATAAATCCCCTAATGTTGTAAAAACCGAAATAATAATTCCTAGTACAATGAATTTCCACAATGGCTCGGGAGCATAGTCAAGTGAGTAATATAGAAGTACACTGATTCCAATGGATAGTGCAACCCCGCCAAATGTTCCTTCCCAGGTTTTGTTAGGTGAGATGCGTTCAAAGAACTTAGTTTTTCCTAAAGCTTTACCCGTGAAATAGGCTCCGGTATCATTGGCCCATGTAATGAGTACAATGAAAAGAACCATATAACTACCATAACTCAGACCTATTATGGTGACCAATAAAACAGGGACGATGACATAGAACATTCCGAACCATGTGATTGCAACGTTTTGGAATGGAGTTTTTGTCTTACGGAATAACTCAAGAATTAATATTGCTGGAACAAAACAAAGGAGCAAAACCGATCCGTACAGAAGTAAGTTAGCCAGGTAGCCTTTTTCAACCAGAAACCGGATAAACATAAAATAAATTAAGGCTGCCAGTAAGAGTCCACTGGATTGCTGGGGGGAATAATTTTCTGTTTTGGAGAAAAGACTGTAAAACTCCCATAGGCTAATCAGTGCAATGATACCGAAAACCGCAATCATGGACCATTGATTCCATAAAATGCCACCAATGATCAGAGTCGCTCCCAGGATCCCTACAATCACTCTCTGAGCCAGATTAGATATGTTTTTCTTTTCTTCTGTCATGGTTGTGGTGTTGAGTTGAATTTAGCCCGATTCCGGAGTATGACTAAGTGCAAGCCGATGGTAATGAAGAGTGAAACCAAGGCAGGTAGCAGTCCCATGCTACCAAAGGTTTCCGGATCTCCTTCAATCATACCTTGTTTTGCTAAATAAATACTGACAAGTGCCAGCAAGTTATTAATAAAGTGTCCCAGAATTGGGTACCAAAGACTACCGGTCCAGTAGTAGATATAGCCAAACGAAGCGGCAAGCAACAGTCTTACAAAGAAGCCATCAAACTGTAGATGAATAAAGCTGAAGAGTACTGCAGAAAGCCAGACGGCAGTTGAAATATTTCTGGTGTTTCGAAAGATTAAATTTTGTAATATTCCTCTAAACGCAAATTCTTCACAAAATGCTGGAATAATAGCCATGATTACGACACCGACAAGGAACTGTCCGGTTGAATCGAAGTTTGTCAGGTAATTTGAAATGACACCTGCATCTTTAGAAAATTGTTGTGCCCATTCTCCGAAATACATTTCCCGGTTGACTTCATACAAGTATGAAAGAAAAGGAGCTGAAACTATTGCTATCATAAAGACAAGTATTGCTCCGAATGGATAGAGTTTGGCACCCTCTCTTTTCAAATCTGATAAATTCTTTTTAGCAATGAACTTGAGAAACACCCAAGGGCCTAGTAAAAAAGTCCCCATGCTGGCTATTCCTTGCATCATTAGATAGGGCATTCGATATTCAGGATAGTTCGTAATATTGGTCGCTATATCTTGCAGTTGTTCGACACCTGCATCTATTAGAGCAACCAGGAGTCCCATGCCTAAAAATCCTCCGACAAAACCACCCGCAATAACCAGAAGTATAAAATATACGAACGATGCAAATGGACTAATCTCTTCAGGTCCGAGCTCTTTATGTTCGAATTTGTACATATTGTTGTAAATTTACATCAAAATTCAGTTTTTCCTTGGTTAAGATCGGAAACATAGAACTTGGGGACTTCCCCCTTTTACTTGCTCCCATGGAGGATGTAAGTGATCCACCTTTTCGTGCGGTGTGCAAAGACAATGGTGCTGATATGATGTACACAGAGTTTATCTCTTCAGAAGGACTCATACGGGATGCCGAAAAAAGTGTACAGAAGTTGGATATCTATGACTATGAAAGGCCGATTGGTATTCAAATTTTTGGCGATAAAATAGACTCTATGCGTCAGGCCGCAGCCATTGCAGAAAAAGCCGGACCAGAACTAATTGACATTAATTATGGGTGTCCGGTCAAAAAAGTAGCTTGCAAAGGGGCCGGAGCGGGTATTTTACAAGACCTTCCCAAAATGCAGGAAATGACCACGGAGATTGTTAAGCAGGTAGACTTACCTGTCACTGTGAAAACAAGGCTGGGTTGGGATGAGAATACTATCAAAATTGTTGAGGCAGCACTACGTTTGCAGGATGCAGGAATTAAAGCCCTAACCATTCACGGGCGTACCAGAAAGCAAATGTACAAGGGTGTCGCTAACTGGGATCATATTGCCGAGGTAAAGAATCACCCCGATATAGAAATACCCATATTTGGGAACGGTGACATTGACTCTCCCGAAAAAGCCGTAGAGTATCGCGATAAATATGGTATTGATGGGATTATGATCGGAAGGGCGGCCATCGGATATCCCTGGATTTTCAATGAGATAAAGCACTTTATGAAGACAGGGGAACACTTAGCTGCTCCTGATATTCATGAAAGAGTCAACGTATGTCTGAAGCATTTCGACTTTTCTATTGATTGGAAAGGTGATCGACAAGGTGTTTTGGAAATGAGAAGGCACTATACCAACTATTTTAGAGGGTTTCATAATTTCAAGCCGTTCAGAACCCAACTTGTTGAATCTCTTGAAGTTGATGAGATTAGAGAAATTTTAAGTAAAGTTTTGGAGCATTATACCGCTGTTGAGGTATGATTTTTGTGCTTTTACAACTTGATCGTAAACTTAACTAACTCTCTCACGTATAAGTTATTAGTTGTGTTATGTCAATAAGCTGATTCTGCCGGGAACAAGCTTAATTTTTATTCAGGGATTTAATGTCCCCGTTAAACTGGAAAATTTGTGTATATGAAAAGAACGACTACAATTCTATTTTTATTGCTGTTATTGACTCCTTTTACCATGTTGGTGGCATCATCATCGGGTAGCAATTCAGGTATTGAAGTTACGGGTAGAATTAATATTTCAGTGTATCCCAATCCTGCTCATAACAATCTTTTTGTGAGTTGGTATGGAAGCGAAGTGAAAGCAGAAGTGACAGTTTTTGATGCGCTGGGAGCACCTGTAACCGGGTATACTATAGAAGAGGTTGAGTCAAACACCTACAAAATTCAAATGGGCTCTGTAAAGTCAGGGGTATACTTTGTGAAAGTTACTGTCGGTAGCTATGTAAAAACCGAACGGGTTATTATCAACTAATAATTAGGCTCCTTCAGCAACTACTTCTTTTACTTCAGGAACCATCCGTGTTAGGAGATTCTCAATCCCTGATTTTAGGGTTTGGGTAGAGGATGGGCATCCACTACAGGCCCCTTGTAAAAGTACCTTCACCACCCCATCATCAAAGGAATGAAAATTTATGGCACCGCCATCCTGTTCCACTGCAGGTTTCACGTAATCCTCAAGAACAGTTTTTATTCTGGCAACAATTTCTGAATCCTCAACTTGAGGAGCTGTGTCTGTTACATCTTCTTTGACTCCTTCGAGAAATACCGGTTTTTCTTCCATAAACCAGTTTCGAATAAACTCTCTTATATGTCCTTGAACTTCGAACCAGTCAGTAGCATCGTCTTTTGTCAGAGTAATGAAATTACTTGCCATGAAGACATTTTGTACAAAACCAAATTGTTCAAATAAAGCAACAGCCAGTGGTGAATTCTTGGCGCTTTTTACATCAGGATATTCAATCTGGACATTTTCCAGGATATTGAAATTCAAGACAAACTTCAATGAATTAGGATTGGGGTTAGATTCCTGATAAACGTTAATAAATTTCTTTTCCTGATTTTCCATAATGTAATTATAACATCAATTATTAAGATTTGGTTTCGCTTTTTAGCTGACCTTCTGATCTGGCTACCATAGTTGTTACAGCAGCATCACCAGTAACATTGACAACTGTGCGACACATATCCAACAAGCGATCAATGGGGTATATAACCATAATCCAGGCGGGATTGAGTCCGACAGATTCCAATACTATTATCAACATAACAAGACCTGCGCTAGGTACGGCAGCAGAACCTACTGAAGCAATAACAGCGGTCACCATAATCATTAGTTGATGGGTGAGATCAAGTTCTACCATGTGCATTTGAGCAAGAAAGACAACAGCCACGGCTTGATATAAGCTGGTTCCATCCATATTTACTGTTGCTCCAATGGGAAGAACGAAATTACTGATCTCCTTCGAGGCACCGAGTTTATTCTCCACGGTTTCAATAGTAACAGGAAGGGTTGCTGCGCTGGAGCTGGTTGAAAAAGCCACAGATTGGGCCTTTCCCATACTTTTAAAGAATTTTTTTAAACCAATTTTAGCAAACATAGAAATCAGAACAGGGTACACTATATAGGCCATTACTAATAAACCTGCCATTACCGTGAGTCCGTAAGCCAGAATTCCCTTTAAGAGTTCACCAATCACATCAGAATCAGAGCTTGAGGCTGCTGCTTCTCCCAGGGAACCCGCCATCAAGGCGAATACAAAGAATGGAGCTCCCTTCATGATAATATTGATCATTGACAAAAATATTTCGTTGGCACTGTCAATAAAATTAAGCGCAGCTGCTGACTTTTCGGGAGCCACTTGCAACGCTGCTATCCCAAAGAAAATAGCTATGAAAATTACCTGCAGCATGAATTTATTGTTTCCTAATGCCTGGAAAGCGTTTTCCGGAACAAAGTCTTCTAAAAAGCCAAGGGGACCCCGCTGCTTTTGCTCTTCTGCAGTTTGTGCTAGTTTTTGAAATTTTTCCAGATCACTGTCTTTCGTAGGATCATACCCTTCTTTGAGCTTAGCCTGAATCAATATAGCTTCCTTTTGGTAACGCTCATCTGTAAAGATTGACCAGTTGTCTTCAACTTTTTTACCCTCATTGGATGCTACCCAATTTTCATATCTGACTCGGTTAGCAATCCTTTGATCTTCATCAATAAAATTACCTGGCTTGACAATGTTGACCAAAACCAGCCCCACACTGATCGCAATAACAGTTGTAATGAGGTATAGAGCTATTGTTTTACCAGCTAGTCTCCCCAACCTTGTGGCACCCGATAAACTGGTAATGCCCTTAATCATGGAGAACAGGACTAATGGAACAGCGATAAAGGTGAGTATGCGGATAAATATTTTACCAATGGGCTTCACGTAATCAACCAGAATCCAGGAATTACCTGAATTAATGAAGATAACGGCAACCACCATACCGGCCAGTAACCCGATTAATATTTGAACGGTTAGGGGAAGTGATTTTCCTGTTTTCTCTTCGGCCATAACAGTTGAGTTTTAGTTTTGTCTTGCTTTATTCCTAAGATAGAAGTCCATTATTACCAGTGCGGACATTGCTTCAACAATGGGAACCGCCCTTGGTACTACACATGGATCGTGACGCCCTTTACCAGAAACAGTAACTTCATCACCTTTTTCATCAATACTCTGCTGATCATCCATAATGGTGGCGACTGGCTTGAAAGCTACATTGAAATATACTGTTTCTCCGTTGCTGATACCTCCCTGAATACCTCCTGAGTAATTGGTCTTAGTTCGTACTTTATCCCCCTCCATGAAAAATTCATCATTGTGCTGAGACCCATTCATCTTTACTCCTTCAAAGCCGCTACCATATTCAAAGCCCTTTACCGCATTGATGCTTAGCATGGCTTTTCCCAATTCAGCGTGCAATTTATCGAATGCTGGTTCTCCTAGCCCTACGGGCAAACCAGTAATGACTCCTGTGACAACTCCACCAATTGTATCCCTGTTTTTTCGGGTTTCATCAATAAGCGAGATCATTTGTTCCGCAACTTCATTGTCTGGGCAACGAACAATATTGCTCTCAATATTATTCAAATCTAGTTCCTCATAAGTTTTTCCTAGTTGCAGTGCCCCCACCTGACTAACATAGGCTTTGAAATCTATGCCTAGCTTTTTGAGATAGAGCTTTGCGATTGCACCTGCAGCAACTCTGGCTGCCGTTTCGCGTGCTGAACTCCGACCCCCACCTCTATAATCTCGCACACCGTATTTTTTTGAATAGGTATAATCTGCGTGTGAAGGGCGGTATTTATCTGCTATATGGGAATAATCCTTACTTTTTTGGTCGGTGTTCCAAATGACCATAGTCAAGGGAGTACCCGTAGTCTTACCTTCAAATTCTCCGGAAATTATTTCAAACTCGTCATCCTCCTTACGCTGAGTTGTGATTTTTGACTGTCCGGGTTTCCTCCTGGTGAGTTCTGATTGTATGAAATCAGTATCTATGTCGATTCCAGCAGGGCAGCCATCAATTGTTACTCCTATACCTTTACCGTGAGATTCTCCGAAGGTTGTTATTCTAAAAGTATGACCGTAGGTATTATCCATTTATCAGCTCTTTGAACCTGAATTTAAGATCAAATTCTCTATTTCAGGCTTTAATTATTTCAAGTTCAGAGTACAAAAATCTCCATAAATTAATGCGTTTCCAAGTTTTCGCATTAAATATGATTTGACCTCTAATGTTAGGTAGATGTTAGTTCCTATTTCCTTTATATGTAAAACTCCAATTGAAACTAAAAGGAACACCTAAATGTGGATAATTTTGGGTCGATTTTGCTTCTTTTTTTGAGGTTTTTTGTTATATTAATAGATGTGTGTAAAGTGATTTAACCAGTTATTTGATATGTTGGAATTCAAAAAGAACATTCTTGAAAAAGTGAGTTTCGACCTACGCCTTTTCGAGAAAGAATTGCAGAAGGCCCAGAAATGGCTTATTAAAGAAGATGTTGAACAACTGAGAATGTGGTGTTACTCCAAATTTCATGGGGAGCACAAGCATATTCTCGATAAATTATTTGCCTGACCAATGTCAGGCTTTTTTTTGCTCCATAGAAAACTGAATATTTCGTTTTAACCCCTCCAGTTTCGTTCTTTTTACAGCAGACCCTTCAAATGCTTTTTCAAATATATCTTCAGTAATTTCAAGCCAGTCCGATTTAGACAAAGATTTGAATGCTTCATTGGGCTCAAATTCGGTGATTTTATGTCCTTGTGAAAAGCGGTTCCACGGACAAACATCCTGACAGATATCGCAACCAAAGATCCAATTGTCCATTTTACCTTTAAACTCCTGTGGAATGGCTTCTTTAAGCTCAATGGTAAGATAAGATATGCATTTGCTTCCATCTACTACGTAGGGATCAGTGATTGCATCTGTCGGGCAAGCATCAATACATTTAGTACAATCCCCACAGTAGTCTTCAATTGGTCCATCGTATTCCAGCTCTAAATCGGTAATGAGCTCAGCAATGAAAAAAAAACTACCGGTCTGTTTGTTGATCAGATTGCTGTTCTTTCCTATCCACCCCAATCCACTTTTCTGGGCCCATACTTTATCCATGACGGGGGCAGAGTCTACAAACGCCCGACCATTCACTTGTCCGATTTCTTCTTCAATGGCTTTAGTCAGTTTTTTAAGCTTCTTCTTGATGACTTTATGATAATCCCGACCGTATGCGTATTTGGAGATTTTAAACTCATCGGTGTGATGTTTTTCCTCTGGATAGTAGTTCAGTATAAAGGATATAACGGATTTTGCTCCAGGAACCAGTTTTCTTGGATCAAGGCGTTTATCAAAGTGGTTGGCCATCCAGGACATAGAACCATGGTAGTTTTTTTTCAGCCAGGCGTCTAGTTTAGGGGCTTCTTCTTCAAGAAATTCTGCTTTGGAAATACCACAGTGCATAAACCCGAGTTCTCTGGCTTTGGATTTGATGAATTGGGTGTTTCGTGCAGTATTCGTGGACATTGCCTTTAAGAATTATGTTCAATTCCGGGCGGGTGTATTAAGCCATATGCTTAATTTAAATATGCCTCTCTGCATGGTAAGACGATCGCACCAGTGGTCCTGATTCTACATAATCAAATCCTTTGGAAAGACCCACCTCTTTCAGTTTGGCAAATTTATCAGGATGGATATACTCAATAACCTCATGATGGAGTTTGGTTGGCTGTAGATACTGACCAAGTGTGAGTACGTCACAACCATGCTCTACCAGGTGGTCCATGATTTCGTAAATCTCATCATCTGTTTCCCCAAGGCCCAGCATGACACCGGTTTTTGTGCGCTTTCCGAATTCTTTTGTTCTCTTGATCTGCTCAAGACTTCGCTCGTACTTTGCTTGAGGACGCACTCTTCGGTACAATCTCTTAACGGTTTCCATATTATGAGAAACCACTTCTTGTCCAGGATTGATCATTGTGATGAGAGCGTCCCATGTACCCTTTACATCGGGGATGAGGGTTTCAATAGTTGTTTCCGGTGATAGCTTCTTGGTTAATTTTACTGTATCATGCCAAATCTGTGCGCCACGGTCCTTAAGTTCATCTCTGTTTACTGAAGTTATTACAGCATGTTTTACCTGCATTAGCATTATCGCTTCCGCAACACGCTTTGGTTCCTCATCATCATATTCAGGAGGGCGGCCGGTTGCTACAGCACAGAATGTACAGCTTCTGGTGCATACATTTCCTAGTATCATAAATGTTGCCGTACCCTCGCCCCAGCATTCACCCATATTAGGGCAGTTACCACTTTGGCAGATCGTATGTAGCTTATGTTCATCGACTAAAGCACGTACTTTTTTGTAGTTCTCCCCAATGGGCAACTTCACCCGAAGCCAATCGGGCTTCTTTCTTCTGTTATCATCGGATGATACAACGGGTAATTCAATCATAACTACAAAATTAGGGTAAATTAAGAGAAAATTCTAACGGGTTGACTACTACCACCGCTTACCGTAATAAAGTATTACATAAACCGCGGTGAAAGTGCTTTTGTTCTGAGCAAAGGCGAGTAAAGGAATATCTTGTCCATATTTTTCGAAACTAAACCCTGCTTCAATACCTGAAATGTTTTGCGACACTCTTACTTCATCTGATTCAAAGGTAGATTTTCTTCCGAATTCAAAGTTTAGACCTACTTTAAAGTTAAAGCCAACGTTTACTTTGGTTTCTCCAAAACCCTTTAGCGGAAATCCCCCGCTGAGTACTCTGTCAATAAATAATTCTTCAGAGTAAGGTACAACCTGAATATTGGTCGTACTGTCATTTGTGGATGCATCATACTCAACGTAATATGGCTTGACTAAACCAAAAGAAGGGCCTCCAGCCACAATGGCACTTAGTCTTATACCTTCTTCCGGGTATTTTTTGAAGAGTATAAACTCTCTTCCGTATTGAGGTCTAACAACGAAAAGGTGGTTTTGCTTTCCGTAGATGAATGCTTGTCCGGTTTGAATACTTGAGGTGCGCTGCTCTTTGAGGTGTTTGACCTCTACAATGTCGAGAGAGAAGGTTTGAATACTGTTTTTGCCCATTTTTCGACCAAATCGACCAGAAATTCCACCTATTACACCTCCGTTTGTATTGAAGTTTATTCCTGCATTTAATTCATAGGAATAGGGACTGTCTTCATCTTGTGCATTACTCGATAGACTGGAGCAGGAAAAAACTATTGTCACTATTAAGAGCCTCAGTAGCATATTAATCAGGGGATGCTTGACTGATTATCTGGTCATAAGAGATGTCGAAGTGCGAGCTGTTATGCACGACTTTTCCATCTTTCATCAAGATTGCCTGAGGGGATTGGTGCATTACTCCAAGTTCTGCTTCAATTGCATTAGAAACATCTCTATGGCTAAGTAAATCCAAATAATAAGGGCTGATATTATTACTCTCGGTAGCTTTCCAGGAATGTTCAAGTCGGGAAAGGGCGGTAGAGCTAATGGAGCACCTTGTACTATGTTTAAATATTAGTACAGGGTGATCTTTACTTTCCTCAATCAGTGATTGGAGTTGTTCAATGGAACTTAATTTGTTCCATTTGAGTTCTGAAGCTTCTTTCTTTTTGAAAAACATTTAATACCAAATTTCTGCCTCACGCTTATCATACTTAGGCTTCTCTCTGTTTTTCCTTCGTCTCTTTACTGCTTCCGGAGTTTCTATGTCATTGTTGCTTCTGTATTTCTTCAGCATTCTTTTTCTATATCTCTCCTTGGCTGCATAGGAATTTCTGATTTTTCCACCTCTGTAGGCTGCGCTTGGATGCATTCCTTTCTTGACTCTTCTAACAATAATGTCGCCTTGGTAGTTCGCGGCTTCTTTCGATTTTTTACGGATTCGCTTAGCTCTTTTTTGGAGGGTTCTTACTAGGATATCACCACTATAGCTTGATACTTCTCGATTTTTCTTCTGACGCATTTTAGCTCTCTTCTCAAGGAAATTGTGCGCGATATCACCCGAATATTTCTGAAGCTCCTGACTTTTTTCTTTTTGCATCTGAGCTCTTTTTTCGAGGTAGTTGCCTGGAATTCGTCCGGAGTAAGAACTGACTTCAGCATTTTTCTCTTTTCGCATTTTGGCTCGATTCTCGAGATAATTGCCAGCGATGTCTCCAGAGTTTTCAGAAATTTCTTTATTCTTTTCTTTTCTCATTTTAGCTCGGTTTTCCAGGTAGTTCCCTGGTATTCTTCCCTGGTATGAGCTTACCTGAGCGTTTTTCTCCTCACGCATTTTCTCGCGTTTTTCGAGATAATTGCCAGCGATGTCTCCTGAGTTTTCTGAAATTTCTTTATTCTTGGCTTTGCGCATATTTTCGCGCTGCTCAAGTCCTGTGAGGTTTCCTTGATACCCGGAGGCTTCCTGGCTCTTCTCTTTCCTCATTTTATCCCGGTTTTCGAGATAGTTACCAGCAATATCACCGGAGTTGGTACTAATTTCCTTATTCTTGGCCTGACGCATTTTATCGCGTTGCTCCAAACCGGTAAGATTCCCCTGATGACCGGACGCCTCCTGACTTTTGTCCTTACGCATCTTATCTCTGTTTTCGAGATAATTGCCTCCTATATCGCCTGAATTAGATGATACTTCCTGGTTTTTCTCTTTTCGAATTTTTTCACGTTGGGCGAGGCCAGTCATATTTCCCTGATGGCCTGAGGCTTCGGCATTTTTATCCTTCCTTAATTTGTCTCTTTTTTCTAACGTTTTTCCATCACGATCACCTTCACTTGAAGTAGCCTGTTGGCTCTTTTCTTTCCTTAGTTTATCTCTTTGTGCAAGCCCAGTGAGATTGCCACTATGCCCGGTGGCTTGTTCATTCTTGTCTTTTCGGAGTTTGTCCCTTTTTTCAAGGGTATTACCAGGTCGGTCGCCTTGATTGGATGAGGCTTGTTGGTTTTTACTTTTACGCAATTCGTCTCTTTTCTCGAGAGTATTACCATCTGCTTTGCCCTGATAGCTGGAGTTTTGTTGACTTTTTGAAGCTCTAATTTCATCACGTTTAACAGTCCCTAAATTACCGCTATGTTGATTGGCTCGTTGCTGCGCTTTCTTGTCGATTCCTCGTTTTTGCACAGCATTGACTTCTTCGTTTGTACCCTTGGATTTGACTTTTTGGTTGTTGGCTTTCATCTGCCCGCTTGCCAGCTTACTCATTTTCTCTGAGTTTGATTTAGCATTTTCTTTGGCAACATCAGCCTGGCTATTGTTTACAGATTCAGTTCCTTTTCCTTTCTTTTTCTTGCCACTGGATTTTAATTCACCTTCTTCTTTTTTGGCAATTCGTTTAGACGTCTTTTTCTCCTTTTTATGATTTCGTCCCTTTATTGCAGCACCACTTTTATGGTGTTTGTCTTTTTTTTGAGCATAGGAAGGACAGACACCTACCAACGTAATTAAGAATACGATAGTAAGGAGACGGAGAAAAGTTTGTGTTATTTGCTTTTTTAAGCTGATAATAGAGACTTATTCAAGTTTTAAATTCGTTTTCCTACGAATTTTCTTAGGTGATTTTTTATTGACTAGTCCATTGCCTTTTTTCTTTTTCTTACTGTTTCCAATGGGATTACCATCTTCATCGAAGAGGCTGAGGTCAGCTGCGGACATCTGGCCATTTCCTGGGCAAGGATAACTTTTACTGCATGAGGTCATCCCCCCTGAACAAATAATTATCAGAGCAGTAAGTAAGGTCGAGAATATGACTTTTTTCAAAACGTCCATAAGCAAAAATACTATTTTAGAATTAGCTATCCAATTCTATATATATAACTGATTATTAGATGTATTAGTGCCAAATTTTCCATAAAATGTCAAATTAGAAAGAACTTAATTTCTCTAATTGACTCTCAAATCGGCTCTTGGCCAGATAGTTATCTTCAAGGTTTTTACTAAATGGTACGGCTGTATCGAGACTTCCGCAACGCATTATTGGTGCATCTAGCATCTGGAAACAGTTTTCTGCAATCCAAGCGGCAATTTCGGCACTAATACTACCGGTAATCGAGTCTTCATTGAGTACAATGACCCTGCCGGTTTTTTCGATTGAATTTTTAACAGTGTCCTTGTCCCAGGGTAACAGGGTCCTTAAGTCCACTATATCAGCAGACAAGTTAAGATTCTCAACGGCTTCCAAAGCCCAATACACCCCCATACCGTAGGTAATGATACTTACGTCATCCCCTTCTTTTACTAACGAGGCTTTACCTATTTCGGTTGTGTAAAAGTCATTTGGAACTAATTCAGTTTTAGATCGGTAGAGGGCTTTATGCTCAAAATACATGACTGGATTAGGGTCCTCGATACTAGCACATATCAACCCCTTTGCATCGATCGGGTTGGATGGATAGACAACCTTAAGACCAGGAGTATGTGTAAACCAGGCTTCGTTGGATTGAGAATGATAAGGCCCGGCTCCTACACCGGCTCCTGTAGGCATTCTTACGACAACATCAGCTTTTTGTCCCCAACGGTAATGTGATTTTGCCAGGTTATTTACAATCTGATTGAACCCACAGGTTACGAAATCAGCAAATTGCATTTCAATGACTGACTTCTTTTCCTTTATGCTCATTCCAAGACCGATACCAATGATAGCCGATTCACAAAGTGGAGTGTTTCTGATTCTCTCCTTTCCAAACTGGTCTACGAAGCCTTCTGTTACTTTGAATACCCCTCCATATTCAGCAATATCCTGACCCATGATTACTAACTCATCATGCCTCTCAAGACTTTGTTTCAACCCGTCTGAGAGCGCATCAACAAATCTACGCTCGGTAGTAGATTTAGTTTTTGGTTCAATCGCCTTTTGATCAAACGGAAAGTACATATCACCAAGTTCTCGATCTGTATCTGCCTCAGGTAATTCTTCATCATCAGCGAGCTTTAAAGCTTCATTGATTTCTTTCTGAATTTCTTCGGTTAGTTCTACTATATCGTCTTCTGTAAGGACTTTTTGTTTGAGCAGGTAGTTCTCAAAATTCTCCAATGGATCTTTCTTTGCCCATTTTTCGAATAACTCTGTAGGGACGTACTTTGTACCGGAAGCCTCTTCATGTCCTCGCATTCGGAATGTGTTAGCTTCGATAAGGACTGGTTTTGGACTTCTTCTTATTGATGTAGCATGCTTTTTAATCGTAGTATACACCTCCAGGATGTTATTACCATCAACCTGATCGGTTTGAATGCCGTATGCAGGTCCTTTGTCAGTAAAACTGTTCATTTTATACTGCTCTGATGTCGGAGTTGATAATCCGTAGGCATTATTCTCCACCAGAAAAATGACTGGCAGGTTCCACACAGCGGCTACATTCAAGGCTTCGTGGAAGTCCCCCTCACTGGCTCCTCCGTCACCGGTAAATACAAGTGAGACTTTTTTTGATTCATCTAATTTTTCAGCCAGTGAGATACCATCCGCTACCGCAAGCTGAGGGCCTAGGTGCGAGATCATTCCAACAATGTGATGCTCATTGGACCCAAAGTGGAAAGAACGGTCGCGTCCCTTTGTGAACCCAGATAATTTTCCTTGAAATTGAGCAAAAAGCCGGTTTAAAGGGATATCTCTCGATGTAAAAACACCTAAATTTCTATGCATCGGTAAAATATACTCGTCATCTTTCAGAGCCATTGTAGCTCCAACAGCGATTGCTTCTTGTCCGATACCGGAAAACCACTTGGTTATCTTGCCTTGCCGCAAAAGCACCAGCATTTTTTCCTCTATAAGTCTGGGTTTAAGCAGTCCTTTATACAGGCTGAGTAAGAGTTTATCAGAATATTTTTTTCTGTTGAATTTCATAAAATCGGCTAACGGGACGAATAAACCACAATTTCCAACTCCTAAGATGGATTATTTCAATTATACTTCCAAGAAAGGGTACCTTACATTCGCTTAATTTATTCATTATTATCTGCTAGATTCGCAAAAACAATAAATGATTAGTTATGGGAGTACGGGTAGGTTTTGGCTACGATGTCCATAAATTTGAAAAAGGAGCAGAGTTTTGGTTAGGTGGAATTAAAATTCCGCATCATCAGGGTACCGTTGGTCATTCCGATGCTGATGTGTTGATTCACGCCATTTGTGATGCATTGCTCGGTGCGGCAAATATGCGTGATATTGGCTTTCATTTTTCAGACACTTCGGAAGAATTTAAGGGGATAGATAGTAAGATTTTACTCAAGCGTGTCGTTGAAATGCTTCATGATTCCGGTTACCAGATAGGAAATATTGATAGTACTGTCTGTCTTCAGCAGCCCAAGCTAAGTCCGCATATTGAAGAAATGAAACAATGTCTGGCAGATGTTATGGATATTCCCGTAGAGGATGTTTCTGTAAAAGCTACTACTACAGAAAAACTTGGTTTTGTTGGTAAAGAGGAAGGTGTGGTTGCGCAAGCTGTAGCTCTGATAAACAAAATCTGACATGAGAGATACATTTGAATCGGTACGGTCAGGGTTTCGTTTGTGTTTGCGAGCACTAAATGCACTAATGCTGGGCATGATTGTCATTCGAATTGCCTTTCATATTCTGGCGGAATCTCGCCTGGAAATGCCTCAGGATATTATGAGTTTACATTTTCATGGACTGGCCGAAGATGTTTTCTATTTACTGATCGTTCTTTTTTTTAGTCTACCGATAGTTCTTTTGTTAGAAAAGTATTCCAAGAAAGCTGCCAATATGTTTATGCTGGTATTGGCGTTGCTGGTGCTTTTGATTGAATTTTCTTTGTCTTACTACTTCACCATTAGTTTTCAACCATTGGGGAATGAAATACTATTGTTTTCAGGAAATGACCTGAGCCAGATTGTAGGTCCTGAAATTTCCAGGGTGCCCTGGCTTATCTGGTCATTGATGGTGGTAGGAATCGGATTAATTATCTGGAGATGGTCCAAAAGCTTACCGGAATTCAAAAGATGGAAGGCCACAGCATTCCTGGCTTTTTCGATTATTGCCTTATTGTATCACTTTTCATTTAGGGACTCTTTTGGTTATACAGATATGGATAAAGGGTTTGCCTGTAATAAAACAGTTTACCTGATTTCTAAGTGTCACAACCGAATTGATGTTTCCTTTCCCGAAGACGGCTATCCCAATGAAGAACTTGCTATATGGAAAAAGAATTTTCCTGAGTATAGAGATTCTTTATTTCCTTTCATGAAGGAGTGGGATGGAAGAGATGTATTATCAGAATACCTGGGAGAGTCCGATAAAAAACCAAATTTGGTTTTCATTGTGGTCGAAAGTTTGAGCCGAACTTTTTCAGGGCCAGATAGTACAGTAAAACTTAGTTTTACTCCATTCTTAGATTCTCTGGCGAATCATGGTTTGTATTGGACCAACTGCTATAGCACAGCTGAACGAACTTTTGGTGCGCTGCCATCAATTTTTGCCTCAGCACCTGCGGGACAGGAGCGTGGCTTTATAAACTACGGAGATAGAATCCCTCAATTTTTATCTCTACAACATATTTTAAAAAAAGAAGGCTATTCCAATAAGTTCTTTTTCGCAGGCTGGATAGGCTTTGATCAGATGGAACAATTCTTCAATCGTATGCCCATGGATTTCGTGCTAGATAAAACAAAGTTTGGTAAGGATTACAAGTTAATGGGTGAGAATGGAGTGAAGAGTTGGGGCTACGGTGATAAAGATCTATTCAATAAGTTCTTTGATCTTGTGGATAGTACCGTACAACCAAGATGTGATGTGTTCCTGACCTTAAGTATGCATACTCCTTACGTATCTGGAGATACTAAGGAATACCGAACCAAGTTCAAGAATAGAATCAGTCACCTTAGTGATCTAAATCAGGACTATTACAAGAGAAGAGAATCAGAGCTCAGGTCTGTACTCTACACCGATGATGCACTCCGCGATTTTTTCAATCGAATGAAAGAATTGCCTGAATATGACAATACAATTTTCATAATTACCGGAGATCATAATATCGGAGTCCCTTTCCAGAAAAGTGAAGAAGACAAGTTCAAGGTGCCTTTGTTGGTTTATAAGCCGAATATGGCTGTCGGTAGTATGAGTAATAAATTAATCAGCCATCTTGACATTACCCCAATGATTCTCGGTTGGCTGGAAAAATCGATTGACTTGAATGTTCCGAAGCGAGTACCTTTTTTAGGTAGCGTAGCTGACAGTAATGAAAGAGTACTTTTCTTTCAAGACTTATCAGGAGATGTTTCTGGAATGTTTGTTAATGGGGAGTTTACGCCTATAAAATCCGGAACCTCCGATTTGGTCAGGTCATATAAAGTGATCAATGAGTATGTCCAGAGGAATAATGCTCTTTACCCGGGGGACTTATCAAATGAAGTTTTTTCTGGTTTTTTTGATATGGAAAAGCCAAATCCTTTCCTGACTTTCCCAAGTGACAATATTGCTTTTAGAGGTCGCCACTCAATGTCGCTGAAACCTGATCATAAGTATAGCGATTCGGTCCAAGTAGACTTACCTCAAGCCTTTCGTTCCGTAGTCATTTCAGCTCAGTTCAAATATTACTGTGAGGAAGATGTTAGTCAGAGAAAGAAAATAGAGCTCGTAGTCAATGTATATGACGAAGAAGGCAAAGAGGTCTATCGCGATACTGAAAACATTAACTATGATAACATAGACACCGGTCAGTGGTGCGACATCAATACCGGAGAGTCATTTAACCTGGAATCTGCCGGACTGAAGAAAGGTAATAAATATTCAATCTCAGTCCATTTCGTCACTCATGGATTAGATGCATACCTTGACGATATGAATTTTAGAATAGGCTATTATTAGATAACCTAGTCCAGAATCATACCCGCACCAACAGTTTCGTTGGTAAACTCATCTATGATAATGGCGCTACCCGTATTTCTGTTTTTCTTGTAAGAGTCAAAGAATAGGGGGCGCGCTGTTTTTACGGTGATTCTACCAATGTCGTTGAGCCCGATGTTCTTATCGTCTTCAATTTTATGGAGGGTATTGATATCTAACTTGTACTTCACCTCTCGGATCATACATCTGGTTTCATTAGTGGTATGTTTGATCAGATATTTACCTCCTGGAACAATTGCCTTTTCATTGAGCCAGCAGATCATCATATCGATATCCTGACCGACTTTTGGCTGATTGTTAGGTTTTGCAATCATATCACCACGGGCGATGTCAATTTCATCTTCCAGGGTCATTGTGACCGACATTGGAGAGAAAGCCTCTTCAACAGGTGCACCGAAAGCTTCAATGGACTTAACTTTGGTTGTAAATCCTGATGGAAGAGCTACAACTTCGTCACCTGGCTTGAATACACCACCTTCAATCATACCTGCGTAGCCACGATAATCATGGTATTCATCGGATTGAGGTCGGATTACCCATTGAACCGGAAGCCTTGAGTCTATGTGGTTAAGGTCGGAGCCTATCTTAACATTTTCTAATGTATAAAGTAGGGTCGATCCTTTGTACCAATCCATATTTTCAGATTTGTCTACCACGTTGTCTCCGTGGAGCGCTGATATAGGAATAAATCGAATGTCCGGTATATCCAGTTTCGATGCAAAATCGTTGTACTGCTTCTTAATGTTTTCAAATGTCTCTTCAGCGTAATCCACAAGATCCATTTTGTTGATACAGACGACCACGTGCTTGATTTGTAGCAATGAAGCGATAATGGAGTGACGGCAAGTTTGCTCAATAACTCCTTTTCGCGCATCAACCAAAATGATTGCGAGGTTGGCAGTGGACGCACCCGTCACCATATTTCTTGTATACTGAATGTGGCCTGGAGTATCAGCGATAATAAACTTTCGTTTTGGTGTAGCAAAGTATCGGTAAGCTACGTCTATCGTGATTCCCTGCTCCCTTTCAGCCTTTAATCCGTCAGTAAGGAGGGCGAGGTTCACGTGTTCATCACCTTTTTGCTTACTTGACTTTTCTATTGCCTCAAGTTGATCTTCAAAAATTTGCTTGGTGTCGTACATCAATCTTCCGATCAGCGTACTTTTTCCATCATCAACACTTCCCGCTGTAGTAAAGCGGAGAAGATCCATATTCAAATATCCTGCGTCTATTTCTGACATTGTTGTATTCTTCGTTTAGAAGTATCCTTGTTTTTTTCTTTCTTCCATGGCTGCTTCCGATCTTTTATCATCAGCCCTGTTGCCACGTTCGGTTTGCGTAGATGAAGCCACCTCTTGAATAATTTCATCAATAGTGGTTGCACCGGAAAGTACTGCGCCTGTACAGGTCATGTCACCTAATGTTCTGTATCGAACGGTCATTTCCTCATATTTTTCTCCATCCAGGAGTGTGTTAAATTGGTTCTCAGCCAACAGGACACCATCTCTGTTTACTACCTTTCGTTGATGACTGTAGTATATTGATGGTAGTGAAATGTTTTCTTGTTTGATATACTGCCAAACATCCATTTCAGTCCAGTTACTGATTGGGAAAATTCTGAATGATTCCCCCATTCCTTTATGTCCGTTGTAAAGGTGCCACAGCTCCGGGCGTTGGTTTCTTGGGTCCCACTCACCAAATTCATTTCTGTGCGAGAAAAACCGTTCTTTTGCTCTGGCCTTTTCTTCATCTCTACGGCCACCACCGAAGGCAGCATCGTATTTTCCTTCTTCAAGTTTTTCCAAAAGGGTCACTGACTGTAGGCCATTTCGACTTGGGTTCAGCCCTTTTTCTTCCACTGCGGTTCCTCTGTCAATTGAATCCTGTACTAATCCAACATCTAATGTTACCCCCAGTTCTTTAACAAGATTGTCCCGATACTCAAGTGACTCCGGAAAGTTATGCCCGGTATCAACGTGAAGGAACTTAAAAGGAATTTTTGCCGGTGCAAAAGCTTTCTTTGCCAAGTAAGCCATTGTGATGGAATCTTTTCCTCCTGAAAAAAGAAGTACAGGGTTTTCCATTTGTGCAACAGTCTCACGGAAGATGAATATAGACTCAGCTTCCAGTTGTTTTAAGTGTGTAAGATTGTACGATTGTGACATTATTCTCTACCTGATTTTAGGTAATATATATTCTAAAATTTCTTTAGCACATTCTTCAACTGATCTATCCGCTGTCTTAACTTCCAGATCAGGATTCGTAGGTGCTTCAAAAGGTGCATCAATTCCTGTAAAGTTTTTGATCTCACCTTTACGGGCTTTTTTGTATAAGCCCTTTACATCTCTTTGCTCACAAATCTCTAATGGGGTATTCACAAATACTTCCACTAGATTTTCCTTGCCAATAATTTCCTTAGCCTGTTTGCGAATCTCTTCAGTTGGACTAACAAAACAATTGATTGTTATGATTCCACAATTCACAAATAGTTTAGAAACTTCAGAGATTCTTCTAATATTTTCTACTCTGTCCTCCTCAGAAAAACCAAGGTTGTTGTTAATTCCGGAGCGGATATTATCGCCATCCAGAACCTGAGTAAGAAACTTTTCATCATTAAGCATACGCTCCAGGGCTATGGCAATGGTGGTCTTACCAGAGCCTGATAATCCGGTCATCCAAATGACCAAAGATTTTTGATTCAATAGCTTTTCCTTATCTGCGCGGGAAAGAATTTTATCAAAAACAGGGAATATGTTGTCCTGAACTGACATGCTTTAAATTTGAGTGTGCAAATTTAGAATAAATAATGAAGAAAATACAATAGAGACAGAACCCTTTACCAGGAATAAGGATTATTTGGTCTGATGGGTGATCTGAATGGGGTAAGTTTCGTTTTTAATGGAAAAAAATAGGATATTCGCAGATTCCTAATGGGAATATGACCACAGAAATTGGAATAGTAATAGGGATTATAGCAGTAACCATTGTGTTGCTGTATCTTGAAGTTTTCAGACCGGCTCTAACTCTCTTCCTGGGAACAGTTGTATTGATTAGTACAAAGGTGATCAGTCCGGATGAAGCTTTACACGGTTTTGCTAATGAGCAACTGGCCGTGATTGTATTGCTATTGGTTATTGGGAATATCTTCAAAAAGTCTTCAATCGTTGATTCCGGATTCAGAATGCTTCTGAATACTAAGGATTCGCCCCGTTCATTTATTTTTAAATGAGTATTGGGGTAGGTTCTTTATCAGCTTTTTTCAACAATACTCCTCTGGTTGCCATGATGATGCCTTATATCTTTACATGGTGTAGGGAAAAGAAACTATCGGTTTCTAAGTTTTTGATACCACTTTCATATGCTTCTATTCTGGGGGGCTGTATTACACTTATTGGAACCTCCACTAATTTAATAGTAAATGGTCTGGCTGTGGAGAAAGGTCAGGAGTCACTTGGGATCTTTGATTTTACGGTGATTGGCTTACCCATGCTGGTAATTGGTACTTTGTATTTAGTGTTTGTAAGTGGTAAGCTGCTACCGTCAAGAGGAGATATGCTAGAGGAGATGGTCAGTTCATCCAGAAAGTTCTTTTTTGAAACGGTGGTCACTAAAAAGTCCAGGCTGATTGGTCAGTCTATAGAAGAAGCCGGGTTAAGAAATCTTGATAACTTATTCCTAGTTGAAATTTACAGGGATGGCCGATATATACGGCCGGTATCCTCAAAAGAAATAATCCGTAAGGGTGATTCCTTGTTTTTTGCTGGTAAAGCCGACTCAATTGCAGAGATTACCAATGGTGATTTAGGTCTCAAATCCCCTGAGGATGCCGACTTGCACCAAATAGTGTCTTCAGATATCGTAGAGGTAGTTATTTCACATAACTCTAAGCTAAATGGGCAAAGGGTTCGAGATACTGACTTCAGAGGTATGCATGATGGGGCTATTTTAGCGATTCACAGAAATGGTGAAAAATTATGGGGGCAGCTTGGGCAGATTGAGCTAAAATCAGGAGATGTGCTTCTTGTGATGGCGGGTAATGACTTTATGAAAAGGGCACGAAATAATCCGGCCTTTTATGTGCTATCAAAGCAGGAGCAGTCCAGAGAGATTGATTTCAAGCGAATGATCATACTGTTATTCGGAATGTTGTCCGCAATCACCCTAAGTGCATTGAATCTTGTTCCTTTGTTTACTTCACTATCTGTCCTCGTTGCGCTGGCCTTACTTCTGAAAGTGACCGAACCCAAGGAAATATTAAGCGGTATAGACTTTCACCTGGTTCTGGTAATCGCAATGGGTTTATCATTAGGTAAGGCTATGACTAACTCTGGAGCGGATGATTGGATTGCAGAGGGGATTTTACGGGTGTCCAGCAATTTTGGAGTGTGGGGAATTCTCATCATCCTTTTTGTGGTAACCAACCTATTGAGTGCTATTGTGACCACTCAGGCAGCTGTTGCTCTTACGCTACCCGTGTCGTTGCAACTGGGGACAGCATTTAGTGAATCCATAGGGATACCCATCGAACCATTTATTCTAATTGTGGCCTTTGCCGGAGCGGCCAATTTTGTAACACCAATTGGTTATCAGACCAACCTGATGGTGTATGGACCCGGTGGATATAGATTTAAAGATTACTTCAGGGTAGGTTTCCCGTTAACGGTGATATACCTTGCAGTTTGTGTAACAATGTTAGTGTACTGGTATGGATTATAATACAATGATAGAGACAGGAAAATTATTAGAGGCATCTGTGAAAATTGCAGAGGAGGCCGGTAAAAAGATATTAGATATCTATGAGAATGAAGACTTTTCGAAGACTATAGATTTCAAGGCAGACGACTCTCCATTGACCATAGCAGATAAAGAATCGCACAATATTATCGCAAAAGGAATTGAGGCCCTGGATGCCGGTATTCCATTACTTTCAGAAGAAGGAAGATCAATTGAATATAGTGAACGGGAAAACTGGGATTATTTCTGGTGCGTGGATCCTTTGGATGGTACCAAAGAGTTTATCAATAAAAATGGTGAGTTTACGGTCAATATCGCTCTAATACATTGTGGCAGGCCCGTGTTTGGTGTTGTTTATGCACCCGTTTTGAAGAATATGTACTATGGCCTTATCGGTCAGGGAGCCTTCTTAATTAATAATGGTTCGGTAAGACAAATTATGGTGAATAGAAGGCTGGAAAACCTAATTGCAGTAAAAAGCAAATCTCATGCTTCTGAGGCTGAAGACGAGCTGTTCAAGCAGTACGATATTAAGGATACAATCTCTGTGGGTAGCTCGCTTAAATTCTGTATGGTAGCAGAAGGAAAGGCTGATATCTATTACAGACACGGACCAACTATGGAGTGGGATACAGCTTCAGGTCAGGCGGTAGTTGAGGCTGCAGGTGGTGTTGTGTTAGATGAAGAAGGACAACCTTTCAGATATAACAAGGAGAATTTGCTGAATGGTAGTTTTTTGGTGAAGGGGTTCTAATCCTTTCCTGTACTACTTAAGTTAAGCCCAATTTGGTGTTTCGAACGAAACGTAGTGTAGAGAGAAATTTATTTGCTAATCGTTTTGAGGCATTCCTTTTTAAACTCAAAATGAGAAAATGAGGCCTCCAATTGCTTAACTTAATTAGTTTGTGTCCTTATATTTAGACTATGCCTCATAAAAGGGTAGTCATATTACAATCCAATTATATTCCCTGGAAAGGTTATTTCGATCTGATAAGGTCATGTGACCTCTTTATCTTTTATGATGATGTACAGTACACCCATGATGACTGGCGCAATCGCAATAAGATTGTCACAAAAGACGGACTGAAGTGGCTGACAATACCCGTTGGTCGTGATAATAACCGAAAAATCAACGAGGTCCTGTTTTCCGATCAAAGCTGGAAGAAAGAACACAAGCAGCTAATTGAAGACAATTACAAAGACCGACCGGGCTACGACCAACAGCTCCTCAATAACATTTATGATAACGACATCATGTCTTTGTCAGAGTTTAATCAAAGGGCCATTAAGACAATCAGTTTGTATTTAGGGATTGATACTTTCTTTGACAAAGTAGAAAATTATGATTTGCGCTCCGGAAAGACTGAGCGGTTGATTGACTTACTGAGCCAGGTTAATGCTACTGAATATATCACCGGACCTTCGGCCGGAGGCTACCTGGATGAAGACCAGTTTGACAAAGCCGACATTCAACTCACCTATTTCGAGTATCCGGATTATCCTTTATATCTTCAGCGAGGAGATCGTTTTGAGCATGGTGTGAGTGTGTTGGATATGATATTTAACCGTGGGACTTTCTGATACAAAAACCTTATATTAGAAGGTTGTGGAGGAAAGATTCATTTTTTATTTAGGCTCCGAGCGCTCCGGAGGAAACCTGTTGACCCGATTGTTGGATAGTCATTCTATGATTTCCGGGCCTGCTCCTTTACATCTTGTCAGAACTCTTTTTAACAATATTCAAAAATACGGAGACCTTAATACTGAAACGAACTGGGAAGTTTTAATCAATGATATTGTCGACCTTTTCAATCACAAACTGGGTATATGGCAATCGAAAATTACAAAAGAAGAACTACTAAAAAATATAAAATCCAGAGGCGTAGCTGGAATAGTTGAGTACGTCTATTCCAAGGAAGCCGATAACAAACCGCTACGCTTTATCAAGGAGAATAAGTGTTATCAGTTCTATGATCAGATTAAAACGACTTTTACTGGCACTAAATTTATTTACCTCGTTCGGGATCCCAGGGATGTGGTTTTGAGTTTTTTAAAGTCACCAAACCACTTTCTGACTCTTGAAGAAGCAGCTGATTTGTGGAACAAAGAGCAACAAGAGTTCATGAAGCTTTATAATGAAGACGATGATAATATACTTTTAATCAAATACGAGGAACTGATAGCACATCCGGAGGAACAATTGGCAAGAATCTGCAATTTTCTTGGACTTGAATATGAGCCTTCGATGCTTGAGTTCAATCAGAAAAAGTTAACATCCGAGAATGCCCATCGAATAGCAGATTGGAGCAACCTTTCAGCTAAAGTCTTATCAGATAATGCAGGGAAATACAAAAAGGAACTGGGGAAACAACAGGTCGTTCAAGTCGAGATGCTATGTATGGAAGCTATGCAGATTCTTGGGTATGAGGGGTATGATGCTGATCAGATATCTGGAGATAAGGAGGTTGTGAAGAAGAAAATGAACCCAGAGGAATTGTCCATACGCAACGAACGATTAGCGGTGTTGGACAGGATAATCAAACGCAATCAGGTACAATGAAGAATATATTTATCACAGGGATATATCGTTCAGGCACGACATTGCTCGATAAGCTGCTCAATAACCATGAGAAAGTATTTGTTGCTTCTCAGCCATATCCTGAGCTATATTATTCAACCAAGAGAGCATTTTTAGAGTCAAAGGGTATAAAGAAACATTATCCCATGGATTCCATGCTTCTAGAAGAAGAGTACACTCTCAAGGAATTTTTAGGATATCTTGTTAACACAACTATCGATGATGATTTCCTTCAGGATGTACAGGATGAAGTAGCAAATAATACAAATGAAGAACCTAACTGGAGTAAGTACAACTTGAAGGAAATCACCCGAAAGGGGGACTTTTTTACAATCCACCGGCAATTAATTAATCTTCTGTCGAAGGTTTATAAAAGGTCTGACCTCAGTTATACCGGTTCCAAAGAAATAATTTGTGAAGAGTATATTCCGTATATGGCGAGAGAAGGAAATAAAGCCATACTGGTTATTCGTGACCCAAAGGATGTTATATCATCCCTTTCATTTGGCAAGGCTCGTGTGTATACCGGTGATTACCGGCCTATGTTATATTCACTAAGGCTCTGGAGAAAAAGTGTTGCCTTTGCTATTGCTAGTGAGACCAATCCCGATTTCATGATGGTGAAGTACGAAGACCTGGTTACCAAGCCAACCGCTACACTACGTAAGGTGACTAAGTTTCTGGAGTTGGATGAATTTCCAGAAGATGCATTTGTTTATGGCATAGAAGATCAATATGGTATGAATTGGGGAGGGAACTCATCTTTTGGAATGAAAGCGAATATTGATAGTTCATCTATCGGGATCCATCGGTCAGTGCTTAAGCCCGAGCAGGTGACTTTCATAGAAACGGTTTGCGAACCGGAGTTGAAGTTTTTAGGATATCAAACAGGTCCAAATCGAACAAACTTTAGGAAAATGGAAAACCTGACAGAGCCAGCTGAGGTGATGAGTCAGGGGTTTGAAAAAGACTATAGCTTTTCCGAAAAAAATATTGACATTGAAAAAGAGCGCCTTCAAAAGCTATGGATAGAAGGATTAAGCGAGGAAGAAGCAAGAAAATGGTTTATCTTTCCGTCTGTTTTTGAAAAACTCAGGATGCAAAAAGTAGAAATCTGAAAATTTCAGTCGTCATACCGGTCTTTAACTCTGATGAATCAATTCCACCATTGGTTGATCGCTGTATTACCACGATTGACTCAATGAAGGCCAGTCATGAAATCATATTAGTTGATGATGGATCGGAGAACCCAAAAACCTGGCCACTGTGTGAGAAAACGGCACAGAAGGAAGGAGTGTTTGCATTGCAGCTTTCGAGGAACTTTGGTAAGGCTGGGGCGGTATTGTGCGGGCTGAAAGAGAGTACCGGGGATTATGTTGTTACCATGGACGATGATTTACAGCATGCACCGGAAGATATAAAGGTGCTCTTTGAGTCATTGGGCGACCATGATGTAGTCATTGCCCGGTTCAGAAATAAGAAGCATGGTTTCTTCAAAAAACTTTCCAGTTCGTTCAAAAGTTGGCTCGACCGAAAACTAATAGGTCGGCCTAGGGGAATTAAGAATGGTCCGTTTAAGTTATATCGAAAACCGATTGTTCAGGCAATGACCGAAATACGAACGGTCAATCCTTTTATCGCGGCCCTTCTGTTTTTCGTCACAAGAAACGTAGTGAATGTAGATGTCGATCATCATGAGCGGATAGGGGGTAAGTCTCAATTTACAACCGGCAAAAGATTCAATAGCTTCTGGAACCTTATATTCAACAACTCTTCAGCATTACTCAAAATGATTACTGTTATTGGCTTTACTTTGTCTTTGGTGAGCTTTGGAGCTGGTATTTACTATTTTATTAGAAAGTTGATGATAGACGATGTGGTATCAGGGTTTACCACTACAATTATTGTAATCCTATTTTCGAGCGGATTGATCATGCTGTCTATCGGAGTGTTAGGTGAGTATCTGGCGCGAACAATCAGTCTTGCTGAGCAAAAGCCATCCTATATTGTCAAAAGAAAAGCGGGTGAGTAATATTGAAATCATAGTGTCCGGAGATGGGTCTCATACCTTATTGAGAAAGGATATGGATGAGACGTACCACTCAACCAAAGGTGCGATTACCGAGTCGAAGTACGTCTTTATAGAGAAAGGCCTTCATGCGTTTAAGGACAAAGAAAAACTCAATGTACTGGAGGTTGGATTCGGAACCGGGTTGAACGCTTTTCTTACTTATTTGGATACCAATGGGTCAGGTCAAAAGGTATATTTCCAAACGATGGAGCCCTTTCCATTGGAAGCTGATATCTATGAGAAATTAAATTACAGCAAGGAACTAGGGGCAGAAGAACATCAGGAAGTCTTTGTCAAAATGCACGAGAGTGTTTGGCATGAGGAGGTGTTTTTTTCGGATCACTTTTCGATGAGTAAGGTGAGAGCTCCGTTAGAGAAGTTTGTTGTCACTCCTCAGTACTTTGATGTGGTGTACTATGATGCCTTTGCACCTGCTAAGCAGGAAGAGGTGTGGAGCAGAAGAAATTTGAAAAAATGCTATGCTGCTTTGAAGAAAGGAGGGCTGCTCGTTACTTATTGTAGTCAGGGGCAGTTTCGAAGAGATTTGGAAAAAGTGAAGTTTCAAGTGGAGAAGATTCCCGGTCCTCCGGGTAAGCGGGAAATGGTAGTGGCGAGGAAGTTGTAGTTGAAACATTTGAGTTTAACCCCTTCCACCCGCCAGATGGCGGGCACCTTCCCCAGGGAAGGAATAATTTCGGGCAACCAAAACTGAATCCCCTCCTGGGAGGGGATTAAGGGGTGGGTAAAAAATAAAATAAAATGAAAACGATATTACTATTTGGTCTCTTGTTGGTTTTGAATACTGCTTTCTCTCAATCATTAGATGAACGAATCAAATGGATAAGAGCGGAATATGCTAAAGTGAATTCTGAAAAGCAGACACTGAAAGTCATTGAACTGGAAGGCCAATCAACCGAAGGTGGGGAGTTAAAGATTTATAAGGATGTAGGTGGGAATGTGAGGAAGTTGATCGCTTTTTATTACGGTGAGACGGGGAAGTTAGTAGAGGAATATTATGTAAAGGATGGAGAGTTGTTTTTTGCCTATATCCGCAAATATCAATACAACAGTCATATTTATTGGGACGAGCAGACGGCAGAGGAAATGGGAGCTGAACCATTCGATGACTCAAAAACTAAAGTATTAGAATACCGGTATTACTTTGGTGCCGATAATAAGTTGATCAGGTATATCGATGATAAGAAGCTGACCTATCACGAGTTTGATGAAAGGGAGGAACAGCAGAGAAAAGTGCAGGAGGACTTTAAGGACTTGATAGAGAAAACTAGATAAATTATTGAATTGTTCAATTGCTATATTATTTAACAACTCAACAATCAAGACCAGTCCATCTCTTCTGATAATTTCCCTTGTAATAAATATATTTTCAGTTTTAAATTTGCCGAATGCAAATCATAGACGAGGACAACAAGCTAAAGGAAATCATCGTAGTCGGTGATCGAGTATTGGTCAAGCCAAAAACCCAATCACAAAAGACCAAGTCCGGATTGTATCTACCTCCGGGAGTTCAGGAGAAAGAGAAAGTTCAGAGTGGATATATCGTGAAGGCTGGTCCTGGGTATCCCATTCCATTCGTTAGTGAAGATGAAGAACCCTGGAAGAATGCAGAGGAGAAAGTAAAGTACCTTCCCCTTCAAGCCAAGGAAGGTGACCTGGCGGTATTTCTACAAAATAGTGCCTATGAAATTGAGTATAGCGGAGAAAAGTATTTAATAGTACCTCAGTCTGCTATTTTGATGTTGGTGAGGGATGATGAGTTGTTGGATTAATTTTTTAATATTTTTGCCACCTCCTTCGCAAAATAAGTCAATATCGCATCTGCACCAGCTCGTTTAATACTTAGCAGGCTTTCCATCATAGTTTTCTCACCGTCTAGCCAACCCTTTTCCGCTGCAGCTTTTATCATGGCATATTCTCCACTGACATTATAGGCAGTTACGGGTACTTCAAAATTATCTTTTAGGAGCTTAATGATATCCAGATAGGCCAGGGCGGGTTTTACCATGATCATATCAGCTCCTTCAATGATATCTAATTCGGCTTCAATTAATGCCTCGCTGCTATTGGCCGGATTCATCTGATAAGTTTTTTTATCACCGAACTTAGGGGCCGAATCTAATGCATCCCTAAAAGGTCCATAGAACGCACTTGCATACTTGGCGGTATATGACATGATAGAAACATTGCTAAAACCAGCTTCATCCAGTGTCTCTCTGATATACCCTACACGGCCATCCATCATATCAGAAGGGCCAATGATATCAGCACCAGCCTGAGCTTGAGCCACCGCCATTTTGCCTAGTACTTCCAAAGTTTCATCATTCAAAATCTCCCCATTTTCGACAATACCATCGTGGCCATCGGAAGAATAAGGGTCCATGGCCACATCGGTCATTAAGGCAATGTCCGGAAACTGATTTTTGATTTCTCTTAGCGCTTTTATGTACAATCCATCCGGATTATGGCCCTCCGTTGCGTACTTATCTTTTTTGCTTTCAGGGAGCGATGGGAATACGCAAAATGCCTTTAGCCCCAGATCTGTACATTCTTTAATTTCTGTAAGAAGGAGGTCAAGTGAATATCGGTATATCCCTGGCATTGAGGATACTTCCTCTTTTTTGTTTTCTCCTTCTATTAAGAAAACGGGATATATCAGATCATTTACCGAAAGGGTTGTTTCCTGTACGAGATCGCGAATTGCTGCGGACTTTCTATTTCTTCTTGGTCTTCTTAACATCTTCCGGAGTTTGAAATTTTTTACTTAACTCAATTTGTTGTTCCAGATCGGGCTGAAATCCAAATGGACCACCCAACGTGTCATGCAAATATACTTGAAGTTTGGCACTTGGTTGATTTGCCTGAAAAGTAATCAATCGAGATGATGAGGGAGTCCCTTTTTTGATGTGTCCGAGCAGGGCAGCATTGATAAAAGTGACACCATTCTTTTGGGCTATAAAGGTTTTTCCGTTCAAAGTATCGTAAGGTGAAATATGAGTATGGGCACCTAACCATAAATCGATGCATCCTGGGTGTTCTTCGATATAGCTATTGAAATAGTTGGCATCGGGCTCATCATCAACAAAGTATAAATATGAGGAACCTTTGAAATCGTGTTCTGTACTATGTCCGTGAAATCCGTTTTTTATCCCAGTGTAAGGTTCTGTGGCGATAGTTGTGTTCTTTAGCATGTGATGAGCACAAGTGATAATGATTTTATTTCGATTACTTTCAACCATATGCTTCCACCAGAAAAATGTTTTTTTGGATACTCTACCTGCGGGATGTCCTTTTGCTGAGGTGTCGCGACCGGCTGGTTCAGGCCCATCGTTTCTGTCTCCAAGCATCAGAAAAAGCAGGTTTCCCACTTCAAATGAATAGCGCTCATAAGTACCGTAAACTGGAAATGGTCTTAGATCAGTGTTAACACCTGATCGATTACTTTTCCCAAAAGGATCGATCCAGGTTCGGAACCAGTGATTTTCAGATGAACTATCACCTGTGATCGCATCATGATTTCCCATCAGCGAATAGATTTGTTCCCTACGGTGATGCTTGCCGGCTGAAAGCTGTGTTTTGGCTAGTTCTCCAACAAAATCATTGGGTAAGCTAGGGTGAGAACAGAAATCACCAAGAAACAACATAATATCCCAGTTGAATGGTTTTGGTCCTCTTTCACTATGAAAGATTGCTTCTGAAATTGGGGCGCGTCCAATACTGAGGTCATGAGGCAGGTGGGCACAACCAGTCACCCAAAGGTTAAATTGACTCGTAGTATCAATGTGCTTGGTAACGTTATTTATAGCAACTTTCTTATGTTTCGGATTTTCTCGTCCTCTTTCGATTTTCCAGTCTTCATACTCCTCAGACAGATTCTCTTTTTGGTAGAAGTAAATTCCGCCAGCTAGTAGCAAAAGTGAAATCAGTATGAGTATGGCTCTGTTTTTCATTAAAGTAGTTGTGGGAATTAGACTGGGCCTAGAATGGTATTTTCAATGATATCACAACATTCGTTTAGTTGCTCCTCGGTAATTACTAACGGTGGAGCAAAACGAATTTTATCCCCATGAGTCGGTTTGGCCAGTAAACCATTGTCTTTTAATTCCAGGCAAATGTCCCAGGCTGTTTTCCCGTCAATTTCATTTATGACGATTGCATTTAGAAGTCCTTTGCCTCGTACGGTCTTAATCACTTGTGACTTTTCTTTAATTTCTGTCATCCGTTTCCTAAAGAGTTCCCCAAGCGTAGCGGCTCGTTCAGCTAGATCTTCATTTTTTACCACTTCCAGGGCTGCTGTCATGACGGCACATGCGAGGGGGTTACCTCCATAAGTTGAGCCATGTTCACCTGGTTTGATAACTAACATAATATTGTCATCGGCAAGTACTGCCGATACCGGGTACACGCCACCAGATAATGCCTTGCCAAGAATTAGAACATCGGGCCTGACGTTCTCATGGTCGCAGGCGAGCCTTTTTCCCGTACGTGCAATGCCCGTCTGTACTTCGTCTACCATGAAAAGTACATTGTGTTTTTTGCAGAGTTCTGCTGCCTTTTTCAGGTACCCATCTTCCGGAACATATACCCCCGCTTCTCCCTGGATGGGTTCTACCCAAAAGGCACAGACATTAGGATCGGATAAAGCCTGGTCTAAGGCTGATAGATCGTTGTAAGGAATAATCTCAAAGCCCGGTAGAAAAGGTCCGAAACCTCGTCTTGAATCCGGGTCGGTCGATGCGGAAATTATCCCGGTGGTTCTGCCGTGAAAGTTATTTTCTACCGCGATTATTTTTGCCTCATTTTCCGCTATACCCTTTATCTCGTAACCCCATCTTCTTGCGAGCTTGATGGCCGTTTCATTGGCCTCAGCTCCTGTGTTCATCAATAAAGATTTTTGGTAGCCGAAATAATCAGAGAGGTATTTCTCTGCCAGGCCAAGCTGGTCACTATAAAAGGCTCTGGAAGTCAATGTGAGTTTTGAGGCCTGGTTTGATAAGGCTGTGATGATAGCGGGATGGCAATGCCCTTGATTTACTGCTGAATAGGCAGACAAGAAATCAAAGTACTTTTTCCCTTCCACGTCCCAAACAAAAACGCCCTCACCTTTCTCAAGAACTACGGGGATGGGGTGGTAGTTGTGTGCTCCATAATCATTTTCCAGTTGGATGTACTTTTCTGTTTGGCTCACCTTCTTCAATTTTATTGATCTTAAAGATAAAGTTTAAACGCTCAAATTTACCTATCAGTGGTAATTAATGAAAAAAGTGAACATTCCGAAATCCGATTCTCTCATCCCCGCGTAGGTATGGCACGATGAAAAAATTAATACCATATATGGTAATCGTGGCTTTCTGCGGAATACCCAACTGTTCTAATTTTGAGGGGAGATCTAAGGAGAGCAAGAAAAAAATGACTAATAGGAAATTAGTTTGTGATCCCATTCTGACAAAGGGATTTTTTGAGGGTGTTCCTGGTCAGTCTACCCTTGAAAGTACCTATCGAATAACCATTTTACGCACTGGTTTTCAATCTGATTTCGTTGCCGGAACCTGGGATCACAAATTGACTTCTTGTTCAACAAACAAGCCAATAGGATTCAGTTCGGAGAATCAATTAAATATCCGGACAATTCAGGATTATGAAAGTTAGAGCCGATTGAAGAAAGTGGGGTCAGGGGAATTTGACGTCTCCGACTCTGCTTTCTTATTAAAAGGTTAGAAAATTTCATAGTTTTATTTCTTCAACCGGAACAAAACTGACGACAACAGTTTCAAATATCGATGTAGAAAGGCTCATGGAGCTGGTAAAACAACATGACAAAAAAGCAATTGAAAGGCTTTATGACATGTTTGGCCCGTCCCTATACGGTATTATTCTAAAAATTGTCAAAAAAGAGGAAAAGGCTCAGGATATATTGCAGGATGCATTTGTGAAGATTTGGAAGAATGCGTCAAAGTATAATAAAGAGAAGGGTAGGCCCTTCACGTGGATGCTTAACATTGCCAGAAATACTGCGATAGATGCTTTGAGAAAAAGTAACAGAAGTGTCGATTCTGAAGATATCGATGGAATACCGGCCCAAAAAGCTGGCAGTACGACACAAAACATTGAGACGATCGGGATTAGTAAATTCGTTGATCAGCTCGATGAAGAATATAGACAGATTATAGTCCTGGCTTATTTTGAGGGGTTTACTCACGTTGAAATAGCCGAACATCTAGATATACCTCTTGGTACTGTTAAGTCAAGAGCAAGAATAGGAATTCGTGAATTGCGAAAAATTGTGAATTGAATGTAAAAGAATACATATCGTCCGGAATCTTAGAAGAATACGTTCTTGGCGGACTTTCTGATCAGGAAAGACAAGAGGTAGAGTGTATGTCTCATATCTACCCTGAGATTTCTACGGCCTTGCATGAAATTGAGGATGATATGTTTATTGTGGCTCAAGAGAGTGCTGTAACGCCACCAGAGTTTTTGAAATCAAAGGTGATGGTGGCTATTGATGAAGCTAAAGAAGATGATAGTGCACCTGTTGTCTCACTGAGTCAACAAACTCAATCAAAAAACCCATCTGGTAAGGGATGGCGAATAGCGGCCGTTATTGCCTTGTTGGTAGCGTGCGGAACAACGATTACTCTTTTCATGCAACAAAGTGTTTCAGAGGACAGGTTTGTAGCGGCACAAAATGAAATTGAAGTACTCAAGGAGAATGTGGATAGCCTAAAAACACAAATGGCTATTGCTTATTCAACTAATGACACCTTGAATACACAATTAGCTTTTATTAAAAATGCTGATGTGATAGATGTAAGGCTGGGCGCGGTGGAAGGACGAGATTCGACTTCATCAGTTATGGTATACTGGAACCAATCCAGCGGAGATGCCTATGTACAGGTTCTCAATCTTCCTGAACCACCGTCAGATAAACAATATCAACTTTGGGGATTGGTTGACGGACAGCCCGTTGATATGGGTGTGTTTGATATGAAGGATGCGGATTCGTTGCAACTAATGAAAGGACTCAAAGGGGCTCAAGTATTTGCCATAACCCTGGAGCAAAAAGGAGGAAGTCCAACCCCAACCTTGGAGGAAATGTATGTTTTGGGTAAAATCGCTGGATAGTTTGTTAGTCAAATAATCCTAATAAGTAGGACTTTGGCATATTTAACAACATTGATATTGCAAAGAAACCAATCAAAGGCCACTTAACTTTTTTAAAATACTCTTCTCTTACAGCAACTAAGCTCAGTAAACCTATAAGTACAAGTAAAGTAAATGGGGATATAATTCTGTAATTGATCGGGTCGAAATAAATTATCGATCGGATGATGATCATCATAATAAGATAAAATATTCCTGTTCCAATAAAGATAAGGCCTGGCCGATCCGTAATATTCTTCAGTGATACTTTCTTTCCCGAATTTCTTGAGAGCCACAAAAAAACGATCACAGACACTTGCAGCAATACACAACCCAGAAATAAGCCGATCGGTTCACCCTGGAAATAATAGTTTCGTATGATCAATAGTTCGTTGAACAATCCTTTTCCGAGCATAATTACAAATTCACCGGGAGTTTCCATTTCCATTTGGAAGCGATCCATTCCGGTAATGTGGCCGTTGTGGGTTTTGTTGTACCATAGGTAACCAAGAACAAAAAAGGAGGCAATCAGGCCTGCCAGGATAAAGGCTGGTAGGTTTTGTCGCTGCTTTTTAATGAGGAAGTATAAACAAATGGCTCCAATCTGAAAAAAGTAAATAACCGCAGCGTAGCGGAACAAAAAGGCTGTTATTAAACACAGTGCGAGGAGTAACCACCTGAAGGTTAATCTTTCCCAATGAATTAAAAGATAAGCAAACCAGATCGAGGTAAATATAAATGCACCCTCTGACCAGGTGAAGGAAAATATTTCCAATGCTGTAAAGCTGAAAAAAGCCAGCGCAACGAACCAGGCCTTTTCATTGAATAATTTTCGAAAAAGAAGTAGGGTAAGCCCAAAGAACAAAAGGTTGGTAATTTTGGAAGCCCAACGAACGGAAAGCCCGGTAACGTAAGCCGTACCAGCAATACAAACTGGATAGCCAACGGGCCACATAGCAAGACGAACTTCTTCCTTGGCAATACTAAAGGGATAAACTTCCGGAGCAATCAGCCCTTTGCCATTCATGAAATTTTTTGCCGAACGCAAATAAGCTTTGGAGTCAGGAGTGATGTACTTATTATTATTTCCTTTAATTCTGAGACCTATCGTGGCGCAGAATATCAGGAAGATCAATACAAGAAGTAAATCACCTTTTTTCATGTCACTGACAAAGATATTTGTTCATATCGTTATTCAATTATTTTTTGACTTAATCCTTAAATCTGTTTTAAACCAAAGCATATTGAAATAAATCTATTTTTTACCTCCCTTACCTTTTGCTATTTATTATATATTTTATCATCTTTGCGGTCCGATTTTATTTAAGCGGAGAAAAATGTCGAGAGTTTGTCAAATAACAGGTAAAAGACCTAGAGTCGGAAACAACGTTTCTCACTCAAATATTAAGACGAAAAGAAAGTTCTTACCGAACCTTCACAAGAAAAGATTCTACATTCCAGAAGAGGATAAGTGGATTACTTTGAAGGTATCATCAGCAGCATTGAGAACCATCAATAAGAATGGAATCAGTGCCGTTTTGAAAAAGGCTAGAGCTAACGGTAACAAATTGATCTAAGACTTAGAGTCATGGCAAAGAAAGGAAATAGAATTCAGGTAATCTTAGAATGTACGGAGCACAAGGACAGTGGTAAACCAGGTACTTCGCGTTACGTTACTACCAAGAACAGAAAAAACACTCCGGATAGAATTGAACTTAAAAAGTACAATCCTATTCTGAATAAATATACTATTCACAAAGAAATTAAGTAATTATGGCTAAGAAGGTTGTTGCAACGTTACAGAAAGGTGGTAAGAACTACGCCAAAGTTATCAGATCTGTAAAGTCACCTAAGACAGGAGCTTACACGTTTAAAGAGGAGATCGTTACTCTTGATGGCGTAAAAGAAGCGTTAGGTCAGAACTAGTAGGCAGTTCTAAATATCATTAAAGTACTTAAAGTCCCATTTTGGGACTTTTTTGTTATAAATTGCAGGTATGGCACTATTCGGACTTTTTTCAAAAGAAAAGAAGGAGACCCTCGACAAGGGCCTTGAGAAGACTAAACAAAGCTTCTTCCAAAAGCTGAGCAAAGCAGTTGTCGGAAAGTCGAAGGTAGATGATGAGGTACTTGATGAACTGGAAGAAGTACTGATCACTTCTGATGTTGGGGTAGAAACCACCCTTAAGATTATTGAGCGAATTGAGGATCGGGCTGCACGAGACAAATACACCAATGCTGATGAATTAGATAATATTCTAAGAGAGGAGATTACAGAATTACTCATCGACAATGAGACCAGTGATTACGAAGACTTTAAATTACCAGAAGGTGGCGGACCTTATATCATGCTCGTTGTAGGCGTGAATGGAGTAGGGAAGACCACAACCATTGGTAAAATGGCACATCAGTTTAAGCAGGCTGGAAAAAAGGTAATTCTTGGAGCAGCGGACACTTTTAGGGCAGCAGCAGTTGACCAAATCAAGCTTTGGGGAGAAAGAGTAGGTGTGCCTGTAGTTGAGAAAGGCATGAATGCCGACCCCAGTTCAGTAGCTTTTGATGCAGTTCAAAGAGGCATTGAGGAAAATGCGGACATCGTCATTATCGACACGGCTGGCCGACTCCATACCAAAGTCAATCTGATGAATGAGCTGGGCAAAATAAAAAGATCATGTGGTAAGAACCTTGAAGGAGCTCCACACGAAACATTATTAGTACTCGATGGTAGTACAGGTCAAAACGCGATTATTCAAGCAACTGAATTTACTAAGGCTACAGAAGTTTCAGCGCTGGCCATTACAAAGTTGGATGGTACGGCCAAAGGTGGCGTTGTAATCGGTATCTCGGACAAATTCCAAATTCCTGTAAAATTCATAGGTGTAGGAGAGGGAATGGAAGATTTACAGGTCTTCAATAAAAGAGAGTTTGTTGATTCCCTATTCAAAAAGGACTAATTCATGAAAACCAAATCCCTAAAAAAGGACAAAGTCAATGTTGTCACTTTGGGTTGTGCGAAGAACCTCGTAGACTCAGAGAATATGTTGACTCAGCTCCAGGGAAATGGAATTGATGCCAACCATGAACTAGAAACTGATGATTCCAATATAATTATTGTCAATACATGTGGTTTCATAGACAACGCGAAGCAGGAATCTATCGAAACCATACTTCGCTATGCCGATGCTAAGAAAGATGGCCAGATTGAAAAACTATATGTGACCGGTTGTCTATCACAGCGATATAAGGATGACCTTGAAGATGAAATTCCTGAGGTTGATGCTTTTTTTGGTACCCTAGAGCTACCCTTACTTCTCAAAAAATTTAATGCCGATTATAAACATGAACTGGTAGGTGAAAGGGTAACGACAACTCTTCAACATTATTCATACCTCAAGATCGCAGAAGGCTGTGATCGTCCGTGTTCTTTTTGTGCAATACCACTAATGAGAGGGAAACACGTGTCGCGACCAATGGAGGAATTGGTTAAAGAAGCTGAAAATCTGGCCAAAAGAGGCACTAAAGAGCTTATTCTTATCGCACAGGATTTAACGTATTACGGTCTTGATATTTATAAGAAAAGAGAACTGGCTACTTTGGTTGATAAACTGGCGGATGTGGAAGGCATCGAATGGATTAGGCTTCATTATGCTTATCCTTCAGGTTTTCCTATGGATGTACTTGACGTGATGGCTAGTAGAGATAATGTCTGTAATTACCTTGATATTCCTCTTCAGCACGGAAGCTCCAATATATTAAAGTTGATGAGAAGGGGCATCGACAGACCAAAAACTGAAGCTCTGGTTCAACAAATAAGAGAGAAAGTACCTGACATTGCTATTCGTACAACCTTGATTGCTGGTCATCCCGGAGAAACGGAAGAGGACTTTCAGGAAATGGTGGACTTCGTAGAACGAATGAAGTTCGATAGATTGGGGATTTTCACCTACTCACATGAAGAAAATACGCACTCCCACACAATGGAAGATGATGTTCCTGATGAAATAAAGGAAGAGAGAGCGGCACACATTATGGATATACAGCAGGATATTTCCTATGAGCTAAACCAAAAGAAAGTAGGAAATGTTTATAAAACATTGATAGAACGGAAGGAGGGGGACTACTTCATCGGACGTACCGAATATGACTCTCCTGAAGTAGATAACGAGGTTTTGATCAATGCAAAAGATATATACTTGCCCATCGGATCATTTGTGGATACAAAAATCACTAAGTCAGATCATTTCGATCTTTATGGTGAAGTGGTGTCATAATTTTTCTAATCGAAAATTAGTCGCGATTTAAGTGAATAAAATCCCGCTATCATATCAAGACACCGGACTCTATTCAAAAATATTTTTGGACTATGTCAATGGTCATCCGGATTTGGAAAATTTTTATGGTTACAAGCACCGAATTCAAAACTACAAGCAGCTTGCTCAAGAGTATTCTTACGATAATTCAATCAGGGAAGACCTTGTAAAGGTACTTCACGGTCAATATGCTGATTGTGAGATTATCGAGTACCCCAAAGCTACTGTTGATTTACTTGCCAATCAGAAGACCTTTACCGTAACAACAGGTCATCAGCTTAATATTTTTACCGGCCCATTGTTCTTTATCTACAAGATTGTCAGTACCATTAATTTATGTAGAAAGTTAAAGGAAGAATACCCGGATTATTCTTTTGTGCCTGTGTACTGGATGGCTAGTGAAGATCATGATGCTGACGAGATAGATCATGTCCATATATTCAATAAAAAGCTACAATGGGAGCACGGGCAAAGTGGTGCTGTGGGCCACTTTGACACCTCTGGAATTGACCGCTTGATAGAAAATTTCAATGGTATTCCCGATGTATTTAAGAACATCTATAAACCCGGGAGGAATCTTTCTCAAGCGACCAGAATTCTGGTAAATGAATTATTTAAGGATCATGGACTGATTATTTTAGATGCTGATGACGGGACTTTGAAAGGTCACTTTGTAGATGCAATGAAGCAGGAACTCGAGGCATTTAAAAGTTTTGAGGCAGTCTCTGAATCAAACAGCAGGTTGGAGGAGAAGGGATATTCAATTCAGGTCAATCCCAGAGAAATAAACCTGTTTTATCTCGAGGGTAATTCGCGAAATAGAATCATTCGCGAGGGCGGCCAGTACAAATCATTGAATACGGATAAGCAGATTAATATTGAAGAACTTAGTTCTCATCCTGAACGCTTCAGTCCGAATGTCATTACCAGGCCATTATACCAGCAGGCCATATTACCAAATCTGGCCTATGTCGGTGGTCCTGGTGAGATCGCTTATTGGCTGCAGCTGAAAGAAGCTTTCGAAACGTATAAAATTACTTTTCCGATCCTGGTGCCAAGAAACGCGGCATTATATGTAGATGACAAATCGGCTCAAAAAATGATCAATATGGGTTTTGAGGTGAAAGACCTGTTTGATACCACCGAGAGTCTTAAATCGAGATACCTGGACACTCTTGATCACCCGGATATCGAGAAAGAGTCCAGAGATATCTTTGAAGTTTATGAAGTAATTTCTCAGAAGCTGGTTGAAGCAGACAAAAGCTTTTCAGGCTTCGTTGAGAAAGAAAAGGCTTTGTTGAGTAAGCAGTTGGAAAGGATTTCCGGGAAATTAGTGAAGGCTACCAAACAGAAACACGACACAGAGCTTAGTCAACTGGAGAAATTGAAAGAGAAGTTCTTTCCGCAAGGAATACCACAGGAAAGAGTCTGGAATATTTTGAATATTATGTCCAACAAAGAGGATTACATTGATCAGTTACTGTCAGTATTTGATCCTTTTAGTCAGGAATATTATTTACTTACCGAGTGAAGAAGGAGGAACTTAGAAATAAGATTAAAGACCTAAGAAAGGAAATTTCCTCTCAGGATGTTGAGGAAAGAAGTCGTTTGATTACAGAACGATACTTTGATGAGATTTTTAATGAACAAGTAGAGCGAGTACACTGCTTCCTTCCGATTCCTGGAAAAGGTGAGGTTGACACCTGGTTGATCATCAATAAACTTTGGGAAAAAAAGGTAGAAGTTATTACTTCTGTAAGTGATTTTTCCACTTATGAGATGAAGAATTATATACTCGAGCCTGATGTTGAGATTATTTCAAATAATTGGGGTATTCCCGAACCCCATGAGGCTGTAAGTTCCTTTGAAGTACCCGATCACATTTTAATTCCATTATTGACATTTGACAAAAAAGGTCATCGTGTCGGCTATGGAAAGGGGTTTTACGATAGGTTTTTACAGAGATTTCCGTCTGCGGAGAAAATCGGTCTATCTTTATTTGATGGAGTTGATGAGATTGAAGATGTTAATGAGCATGATCAGCCTTTGGATGTCTGCCTGACCCCGGAGTCACAGTTCGTATTTAAATCTTCTTGACTGTATCGCTCTTCACCCAACCAACATTTCCATCGGCCAGTTTAATCTTGATATAGCTTCCTGAAGTTTCGAGAACTTCTACCCTAAGTCCTTCATGTATCACGAATAGTTCGGTGCCAGAATCTCCGGGAGTACTGTTAACCGTCACACTTGGCTGGAAGACAATGGCGTATTCGGAGTTGTCAATTAAACTTTTTCTTTGTGAAGCAAATAGTAGTGTTAACCCTGAAAGGATCAAGGCTATGATTGCCATAGACAGTCCAATTTTTTTCTGACTTACCGAACTCAGATAAAAGAAAAGAAATAAACCTGATAATGCTACAAAAAACAAAACAACACTCACTACGGCCCATGAATCTGTTGAAAACAAGCCAAGAAAAGATTTGTAGAAACCCCAATCAGGTAGGGACTTTATTCGATCAGTGATTTTTGATTGGGCAAATTCCAGATTGAATAGAAGATCTTCATCTGAAGGGTTGATTTGTTTTGCCCGTTCGTAGTAGAGGATTGCTCCGGCAACATTATTTAGTTTGTAGTGAGCATTTCCCATATTATAGTATAATTCAAAGGCTTCCAGTCCTTGCTTTTCTATACGCTCATAAATTTCAAGCGCTCCTTTGTAGTCACCCTTATCGTACAAGTTGCGGGCTTTTGAGATGTCGGTTGTTGAGGTTCCGGCAAAGCTAATTGAACCGATACAGAATAAAATTAGTACTGTGGTAGCGATCTTGTTGCCCGAGCCGGACTGTCTGAATTGGAGTTCAATATTTGAAATAACCTCAACAGCCTGTGCGTGTTCATTTTCCAGGCTACTACTATCGGAAACCGGAGCGTAGCGCGCCATTTCACATTTTTCTACCAAAGAGACAAGGGCCGTTATATTGTCTTCGGAAATAGACTTTTTAGCCAGGGAATCAGTAATTTTTTCTTTAGTAAGTTCACTTAGAGGAATGTTTAATTTATCACCGATGTAGCCCCAAAGTGCATTTAGAAGGGTTTCGTAGTATTTATTTTTATCATTGCTGGAAACATAGTTTTCCGCCTCTTTAAGTTTTTTTCTGGCCAGTTGTGCGGCTTTACGGTTTTTTGTTCCTACTACATCTTCGCTTGATTTCCTCTTTTTTCTGAGTAGGAAGAAGAGTATTAAAAAACCTCCGAGTCCCGCAGCGTAACTCATATAAAATGAAGTGCTTCCAAACCAGGTGTCTCCTGGTTTTGATGGTGTGAAATCATTGGTTTTGAGATAACGAATATCTTTACCCAGGAACTTGATATCTTCTTTATTAGTACCAGTATGGTCGATAGACGTTACATCATTTGTTCCATCACCTTTGGCTACCTTTATTTCATAAGACTCTGTTTCCAATTTAGTTGACTTGCCGGTGCGTGGGTTGAAATAAGTTAATTCTACTTTAGGAATAGAGTAGGTGCCAGCATGGCGGGGAATAATGAGGTATTCAAAAGTCTTTTGACCGGATATACCATTGGTGTTTACCTTAATGTTCTGATCTGTTTTAGGATCAAATACATCAAAGTCAGCTGGAAATTTGATGTCGAAAGGTTCCAGGAGTTTAAGGTTAGCATCTCCTGAAACTGTAATTTTTAAGCTAACCGATTCATTCGCTTTTACTTCGGTGGCACTGATTTCCGACTTCAACTTGACTGACCCTACAAGGATGGTACCTGTTGGAACACTTTTAACATCTATCGGAACAGCCGCACTGCTAATTTTTTTCTTAACTGGCTGATATCTTCGGTTATCAAAAAAATCATCGAAAAAGGGATCGTTGAAGGGGTTTCTCCCTCTTCTCCTTTGCTGTTTTACTTCTTGCAGCGCGATAAGTTCAAGATCTACGGGGTCTATGCTAAGTTTACCGGCTTTTTGAGGTACAAGGACGAATCTTTTTAAAATAGCAGTACTATATATTTCGCCATTGACATTCTCCCGTTGCCAGTCTACGGTACGAGAGGCATCAGCAATATCTTCTCTCCAAAATCCATCAAATTGAGGTATTTGGAAATCGCTAAGCTCTCTTAGCTGGACTCTTGTATATAGCTTCACCGAAGCTGTGATGGGCTCGTTCTTGTAAACCTTAGTTTTATTAGGTACGATCCGAACGAATAGGTCACTATTACTGATTCCGGCAATGGTTTGTTGCTGCGTTGAGGCATCTCCTTTGACCACTTCAATAGTTAACTGATTAGAGCTGTATTCCTGCCCTTTAACGGTTACTTTGGCTGGTGAAATGGTGAATTTCCCTTCTTTTCCAGCAGCCAGGACATAGGTATATGAAGTGGATATAGACTGCGTCATTTTTCCATTGACGATACTTACCTGCGTGCTTGACCCAGAAGAAGGCCCCCCTAAATGTTGAAATGCGCTAATATCTCCTCCCTTGAAGTTACTTCCTTGGGCGTTAACTTCATACGTTAACCGAAAACGCTCACCCACCTTAACCACTTTTGGTGCCTTGGCCGTGAAACTCACCGACTGTGCTGCACCAATTAGTTTCACAGTTAGCAGTATAAGCAATATGGTTGTCGTTCTTTTCACTTTACCAGTCCTTTTCAATGATCTTCGGTTCTGATTTATCTTCTTTCAATTTTAAGGATTTTCTTAACTCTTCCTCTTCACCATCTATGGCATTCAGTAATTTTTCAGCCTCTTCTTTGGTCATCGTACCTTTTTGTGGCTGGCCTTTTTTCTCTTCACCTTCCTGTTTTTTATCGCCTTTTGATTGATCACCATTTTCTTCTTTATCCTTATCACCTTTGCCTTTGTCTCCCTCCTTTTTATCGTCTTGGTTTTTGTCTTCAGAGCCTTCGGAGTCCTTATCCTTTTTATCTTGTCCTTTTTTGTCCTTGTTTTGGTCCTCCTGTTGATCTTTCTTCTGATCCTGATTTTGTTGTTGATCTTGGTTCTGTTGTTGCTGTTGCTTCTCTTTCAATTTACGAATGGCATAGGATAAGTTGTATCTCGACTCTTCATCTTTGGGGTTGCGCCTTAATGCTTCCTTGTATGATGAAATGCTTTTCTCATACTTTTCTTGTTTCAGTTGAGCGTTGCCTAGGTTATGATAGGCCTGTGCTTGTTTCATTTGGTCTTGACTCAGGTGTGCTGCAGCATTGAACTGCTCTTCCGCTTCTTCGTAGTTTTCTTGCCTGTAGAGGGCATTGCCTAAGTTGTATGTACTCAAATAGGAATCACCGCCTTTGGACAATTGTTCCTGATATTTTTCTGCGGCTGATGTATAATCTTTCTTTCTATAGCTCTCGTTTCCTTCGCGCAGATTTTTATAAGGGTCTTTTTCTTGTTCCTGAGCCAAGGAAAAGAAAGCCAAAGTGGACAGTATGCTGATCAGTATGAATCTCATATTTTGATTTCTTCAATTTTGATCCTGGCAAAGTGTTTATTTTTTCTCGGCAATATCGCTTCGTTAAGAAATAATAAAGCTATTGCTATCCAAAGATATAATTGGAATTGGTCTTCATAATCTGTTACTACTTTTTCTTCAATGTCAGTTTTGTCCAGGCCTTTCAGTTCTCTGTATAACTGTTTTAATCCCAGTCCGGAGTTGCTTGCCCTGATGTATTTACCCTGGCCAACTGAAGCTATTTCATTGAGCATAGCTTCATTCAGCTTAGTGACCACAACATTTCCCTCTTTGTCTTTTCTAAACGTTTTTCTTCCATATCGATCGAAGAATGGGATTGGGACTCCATTGGGATCTCCTAGTCCAACGGTATGTACTACAATTTCCTTTTCGGACAAAGCCTCAACCTTATCGATTATATCATCTTCATGATGCTCTCCATCGGTAATTATAATTAGGGCTTTACTTCGCTTTTTGTCATCAGAGAATGATTCGGAGGCCAGGTCGATGGCTTCCCCAATGTCCGTACCTTGCGTACTGATAATTTCAGTATCAATAGCTCTCATATACATTTTTACCATAGCATAGTCAGTCGTAAGTGGTATGGGCATAAATGATCTTCCTGCGAATACAATGAGTCCTATTCGGTCATTTCCCAGATTTTTCAGTAATTGATTGATCTCAAGTTTGGCTTTTTCCAGCCGGTTGGGGGAAATGTCATCGGCCATCATACTGTTTGAAATATCCAACGCAATAATAATTTCAGCACCTCTGACTTTTACTTTTTCCAGTTTCGAACCATGTTGCGGATTGGCTAAAGCAACGATAATTGCCGCATAGGCGAGCATATACAGCACAAATTTCCAAATCAATCTGGCTCCTGAAGACATTCCAAAAAGCTGACTCATGAGCTGATTGTTCCCAAGTTTCTTAACAGCACTTTTTCTCAGTTTCATAGATATGAAAAACAGGATTGACAGCACCGGAATCGCTGCCAGTCCCCATAACCAATCGATATTTTCAAATTGAAACAAGTTCATATCATGCCAGTACTCTGAGTATGGTGTTTCTTAAAATTTGTTCGGTTCCAAAAGTTATCAACGCGAAAATTACCCACCAGTGAAATTCCTCCTTAGAATTCTGAAATTTAGTGGTATCAATTTCTGTTTTTTCCAGTTGGTCGATTTCCTTATAAATCTCCTCAAGCGCATTTTCATCTTTGGCTCTGTAGTATTTTCCCCCGGTTGATTTGGCAATATCCTTGAGTACCTCTTCATCTAGTTCTGCATTAGCGGGGCCATAAGGGGTCATCACCCTCTTTCGGTCAGAGCCTACACCTATAGTATACACTTTTACATCCTGAGTAAGTGCTGCTTCTGCAGCAGTTTTAGGTGAAATGGTTCCCTGGTTGTTTACCCCATCAGTCAGTAATATGATGATTTTACTCTTAGCATCACTCTTTCTTAGGCGGTTGATTGCGGTCGCAAGCCCCATTCCGATTGCTGTTCCGTCCTTCATATTGCCTGATTCGATTTTTGATAAGAGCTGAAGAACATTTTTGTGATCGATAGTCAACGGACATTGGGTAAGGCTTTCGCCCGCAAAGATCACCAGGCCAATACGATCGTAAGGTCTTGATTCTATAAATTTAGCTGCAACTTCTTTTGAAACCTCTAACCGATTTGGTTCAAAGTCATTGGCAAGCATACTTCCTGAAACATCATTAGCAATTACAATGTCAATACCGTTGACCGAGGCGTCTTCCCAGCTATCAAAGGACTGAGGTCTGGCCAGGGCAATGATAAGCAATGAAATTGTACTACACCTTAAAATAAAGGGGAGATGCCGAAGTGGTACTCTGAATGAAGATCCGCTTTTTTGGAATGTTGTAGAATCCGAAACCGTATAGCTTGGGTAAAGTGTTTTTTCGCGTAGGACATACCATGTGATGAATGGCGCAAGACCTATCAGCAGATAGAAGTATTCCGGATTTTTGAATGTCACTTCGCTACCCATTTTTCTAAATCTGGTCTTCCTGTTTAGTTTGATTTACAAATTCATAAGCATTTGCCAGGCTGAGTTCGTTTTCTGAAGCAATTGGCTTCGCCTTTGCAAACTTCGCCATATCGGCAAGTTTTAACGTTTGTTTAAGTTTTTCATTAAGCGTGGAATCCACTAACCCTGAACGGCTAATACTCATCAGCACTTCGTCTGAAGTCTGTTCCAGCGCAGGAATCCCGAACCTGTTTTCAATATAGGTTCGGATAATATCGGTGAGTTCTGAATGATATTCCTTGAACTTATCCGACTGCCATAATTTTTTTTCTTTTAATGCATCCAGTGCTTTTAAGGCCAGAATATGAGCTGGGATTTGTGGTTCTGGCTTTTGGTTGACAACTACTTCTTTTTTGCGCTTGCTTAGGAAGTAGTACAGTGCTCCAGCGAGGGCAAGAATGGCAAGTGTAATCCATAGCCAAAGCAAGCTTGAAGGAGCTGGTGGTGCTTCTTCGATGGTTTTGATGTCTTTTATGGCTTGTGTGGTATCTACAGGAACATCCTTGACATGGATAAGCAGAGCGCGGGTCTCCTGAGTGTCATTGTTTATTACAAATTTGAAGGGCGGTATAGCATAGTAGCCACTGTCAAATGAGGTCAGTTTATAACTCTGGGTAAGGTACTTTCCTGAATCAGTGGTGTTAGTATCAACCTCGCTGACATCCAGAATTTCAATTTCAGTGATAATGGTATCGTTTAATTCAGGGAACGTAATTTTATCACCAGATTCTGACTTGGCATATAAACTGAGTTGGAATTGTTCCCCAAGTCTTATAGCCGTAGTATCGAAACGGGCATCAACCTTTTGGGCATATAGGTCGATTGACACCACCAAACTCATGGTAATATGTATGAGCAATTTTTTCATCTGCTTTTGAACAAATTTATGAGTGGTGTAACATAAGATTCATTGGTGCTTATAGCGGCATAGTCGATACCAGATTTTTTGAACACATCACGTAGATGATCACTATGTTTTCTTCGAATGTTATAATACTCTTTCTTGAATTTGCGACTACCTGTATCAACCGTAAGAACCCTGCCAGTCTCTGCGTCACGTATGTTTATGAGTCCAACCGAAGGGAAGTTGATTTCAATCGGATCGTATAGTCTTAGCCCAATAATATCATGTTTATTGCGAACAGACTTTAGTGAATCGGTAAAGCCGGTATCCATGAAGTCGGAGATGAGGAAGGCAGTGCATTTCTTTTTGATTACATTAGAAAAGTATTGAAGTGCCTCACTTATGTTTGTTCCTGTTGAGGTGGGTTGGAAGTTTAATAATTCCCGAATAATCATAAGTACGTGACTTCTTCCTTTCTTCGGAGGAATAAATTTTTCGACTTTATCACTGAAGAGTATTACTCCGATTTTATCATTGTTTTGTATGGCGGAAAAGGCTAATACCGCTGCTATTTCTGTGATTATTTCACGTTTGAGTGTTTTTCCACTTCCATAATTTTCTGAGCCACTGACATCAATAAGGAGCATCAAAGTCAGTTCACGTTCCTCTTCAAATATTTTGATATAAGGATGGTTGAAACGCGCGGTAACTTTCCAATCAATAGTTCGGATGTCATCTCCGGGTTGATATTCTCTGACCTCGCTAAAGGCCATACCTCTTCCCTTAAAAGCACTTTGATATTCACCCGCAAATATGTTGGCGGAAAGTCCTTTTGTTTTGATCTCTATCGTTCTTACCTTTTTTAGTAGCTCAGCTGTCTCCATGGATGCTCTTTTTAATTATCGAAATAATTAAATAGCCCTATTAAGGTACTTCGATTCGGTTTAAGATTTCGGTAATAATTTGATCAGTGGAAATATTCTCAGCTTCAGCTTCATAGCTTAAACCTATTCGGTGTCTCATCACATCATGGCAGACCTCTCTGATATCCTCGGGAATGACATACCCTCTATGGTGAATGAAAGCATAGGCTCTTGCTGCGATTGCCATACTTATACTTGCCCGAGGCGATCCTCCGAATTCTATGTAGTTAGCAATTTCGCTCAATCCGAATTCCTTTGGCTGACGCGTAGCGAAAACAAGATCAACGATGTAGTTTTCAATTTTCTCGTCTATATAGATTTCGGTTACCAGTTCTCTGGCCTTTAGTATTTCGGCTGGCTTAACTACTGATTTGACTTTCGGTTTGTCCTTTTTAATGTTTTGTCGGATAATGAGTTTTTCTTCCTCTTTTTTCGGGTAATCAATTACCGTTTTCATCATGAACCTGTCGACCTGGGCTTCCGGGAGGGGATAGGTGCCTTCCTGCTCGACCGGGTTTTGTGTAGCCATTACAAGGAAGGGTTCGGGTAATTTATGAGTTTCGTCTCCGATGGTGACCTGTCGCTCCTGCATGACTTCGAGTAATGCACTTTGCACTTTGGCCGGAGCACGGTTAATTTCATCAGCAAGTATAAAATTTGAAAATATGGGTCCTTTCTTTATTGAAAACTCCTCTTTCTTCTGGCTGTAGATCATGGTTCCAATAAGGTCAGCGGGTAGCAGGTCGGGGGTGAATTGTATTCTGCTGAAGCCGGCATCTATGGATGTGGCAAGTGTGTTAATAGCAAGTGTCTTTGCTAATCCGGGTACACCTTCCAGCAGTATATGACCATTGGCGAGTAGTGCGATCATCAGTCTTTCAGAAAGCTTTTCCTGACCAACGATGACTTTACTCATTTCCATTTTTAACAGATCGATAAACGTGCTTCCCTTAGCGATCTTTTCATTAATTTCTTTAATGTCGATAGTTGCTGTTTCCTCCATATCGTCTATCCTTTTGTTAACCAGTAAAATTGAGAACGAGATTTAATCCCCTAAATTATAAGTCAGAATTTTTTTCGTCAAGTAGGAAGTGAAATTTGTAGTGGTAATTCCAGATATTTACTTTTATAGTCAATGAATTATCATCAGATTTTAGGGGTTCCTCCGGGTGCTGGTAAGGAAAGAATAAAAAAAGCTTACCGGAGAATAGCGATGCAGAGCCATCCGGATAGGACTGATGACCCTGCAGCTCATGAGCGATTTCGTAAGGCCACTATAGCATATGATGCCCTTGTGGAGGGGAAGATTCCAAAAAGAAGAGTTCGTTCAGCATCCAGAACCAAGACGGCAAAAGAGAAGTACTGGAATAGAACTACACCACCCAGGGATAAAAGGGAATATCAGGATTGGTATAATGTCGCCCAGGAGAAAGCGAGGCACTATAGCCGTATCCGTTATGAGCAGATGAAAAAGGAGGCAGAGGCTTTCAGAAAGACATCAGGATATTGGGCAGCGATTTTCATGAGTGGTCTTTTATCTCTTGGGATTATTGTAGCTGGTATTCTTTCCTTGGTGGTACCATGGTATATGGTGATCAATTTTGATAGTTATGGTTTGGGCGAACAAGAGTTTGAAAGGTATTTGTCAATGGCAGTTTTTTGTACAGCTCTGGGGCTTGTCTTGTTATATTTTTCCAGAAAGACCTACATTTTTGAGGAGTGGCGTTATTGGCGGAAGAATAAGAAGTAAAGGAAGTAGTTCTGAATGATTAGAGTTATAGTAAATAGCCAATTGGAATAATTTATATAGGCTCCAAATTCAGTTTTTCGATACAATGTATAGGGATTAGCTTTGCTGATATCCTCAGATTCTAGTGGATCAAAAGGCACGTTGCTTTGTCAAAAGTTATACTGAGACGCCATGTTATTTTGTTTTCCAAAGGATAAAATACAGAGCTGAAAAAACTATAGTTGAGGTTATACAACTTGTTGCAAGGTTGTTTTTAAACCCGGAACTAAATGCATATGCGACAATCAAGGCAGAGGTGAGTGCTACAATAAATATGGATTCTTTGGTCATTTATAAATGATTTTGTCGTTCAGTTTAAAATTATCAGGAGCAAACATACAGTAAAACTATCGGGAGTCCTTTGCAAAGGACCTTGATTATTATTCTTTAAAAGGGAACTATTGAATTGTCAGAGGGATTAGCTTCGCTGATCCCGTTTTTTGGGACTGTCAAACGAAAAGCTGTAACTCTCTTCGTTCGTTATGCTTTTGTTGTTTAACGTTTCACCCATGCGAAGCATCGCTCACTTTAAACAACAAAAGCTCGCACTATGTGCGAGCTTTTCGTTTGCAGAGAGAGGGATTCCCTGTCCGGCTGTGCCTTGGCCAGACGGGGAACCCCCTGGGGTTCTCCTCCCTCAAAAAGCGCATAAAAAAAGAGTAAGCCCGTTATGAACTTACTCTTAAATTAAGCAGAGAGAGAGGGATTCGAACCCCCGGTCCCGTAAAGGACAATGGTTTTCAAGACCACCGCATTCGACCACTCTGCCATCTCTCTGTTTCTTTAATTAACCTACTATTGGCTAACTAAAAGGTCATTTAATATTTTTCTCAGAGTGGGAGAAGTTTATCCCGATTCATCGGGAACCACTCTGCCATCTCTCTGTATTAAAATTAGGCCGAACCCTGAATTTTAAGGACTGCAAAAATAAGTGGCTTTGTTCATTTGAGCAACCAATTAGTAGTTTTTTTACTTTTTTTTGACTCCTTTGGTTAAAATTGTTTGTGCCCGCTTGAATCGGTGCAAGCTAGCGTTGATTTCAAAACCTATCAATAAATCCAGAGAAAGGAATTTGATCCAAATCATGACAGCAATTAAGGTGCCGATGGACCCATACACTTTGTTATAAGTAGCATAGGGGCTATTGAGATAAGCGAAAAATAGTGAAGTTGCTAACATTCCAAGAATAGTGGCGATCACTGAACCGAGTGAGAAAAACTTGAATCGTTTGTGCACCGTAGGGGCAAAGTAATAGATGAAGGAGACCGTCAAAAAGAACAAGATAGTGACTACCATGTATTCTACAGTTGTGATTAATACTTTTTGATAATCAGCAATAACAAGTTGCTTTAAGTAAATTTTACTTACCGTAATCAATGTAACACTGAAGCAGAAAACGGCCAGAATGATTACTGTAAGCGCTAGCGCTACCAATCGCTTCCTAAGAAATTTGCGTTTTTCTTTTGTATGATACATTCGGTTGAAGGCATCAATTATTCCAACCACGCCATTTGTAGAAAGAAAAAGAGCCAGTAAGACCCCTATTATTAGTAGGGCGCCTTCTCTATTGGTAGCGAGTTCTTTTATGGTGGATTCCATCGCTTCGAATATTTCTTTTGGAAGCTGAGATCTCATAAATCCCATAATTTGCCCTTCCTCTATTGGTAAATATGGAATAAGGGTAAACAGGAATAGCAAACCAGGAAAGATAGCCAACGTAAAGTTGAAGGCTACTGCATTGGCCTCTGATTGGAGATCTTTATCCTTAAGTTCTTTGAAGAAAATAGAGAAGGTGTCATAAAGTGAAATCCCAAGATTTTTGCTCACTGGAATAGCAGAGAGAAGCTTTACAACAGCTTGTACAGGCCAACTATTCGCTAGGAATTGCTTGAATTTCTTCATGCTTGAAAGTAAGGCTCCATTATTTTGAGAAAGTAATCCGGAGCTTTAGCGGGTTTATTTGTCTCTAAATCTATAAAAACAAGGGTTGTTTCGCCAGTGGTAAGCAGAGTTTTTTGTTCGTTATACACCTCATACTCAAACAATATCCTGACAGCGGGTTTGTTTTTAATAATGACTTTGATTGTCAGCAGGTCATCGTAAAGTGCAGGTTTGCGAAATTTTGACTTGTATTCAACGACAGGCATCATTACTCCCTGATCTTCCATTTCTTTATAGCTGATGCCTAGGTGTCGGAATGTTTCAACCCGTGCCACTTCAAAATAGGAGGCAAAATTCCCGTAATAGACATAGCCCATTTTGTCCGTTTCGGCATAGCGGACGCGAAGTTGTATTTCGTGCTCAATCATCTTATGCCTTTCGCATTAAGTGCTTGCTGGTATATTCTTGCATTCCGGTTATGCTCTGATAGTGTTTTTGCAAAATTGTGATAGCCGGAAAAATCTTCTTTGGCACAAAAATAAATGTAGTCATGTGGCTCAAAGTTGAGTACTGCATCTATTGATTTGGTGTCGGGTATGTTGATTGGGCCAGGAGGTAGACCTGCGTATTTATAAGTATTGTAAGGAGAGTCTACTTCCAGGTGTTTGTTCAATACTCGTTTTATGGAAAAGTCCCCTACAGCAAATTTTACAGTGGGATCCGCCTGAAGTAACATTCCTTTGTTCAATCGATTAATGTATACCCCAGCTACCCTTGGCTTTTCATCATTCTTGTTTGTTTCTGCATTCACAATAGATGCCAGGATCGAAACTTCTACCTGGGACAATCCGATTCTTTCAGCCTTTGACTTGCGCTCATCAGTCCAGAAAGTGTCATACTCCTTTTTCATCTTGTCCATCACTGCCCGGGCATCGGTATCTTTATAGACGTTATATGTATTCGGAATAAACATACAAGGAATTGTGGTTGTTGTAAATCCGAACTCTGCACAGCTGGCAGAGTCATTTAACACAGCCTGTAGCACTTTTTCTACTTCACGAGGTTTGTATAAATTTTTCGCTAGCAATGGTGGTAATTGCTCCTTTAGTCGTACAGAATTAAATGTGATCTGTGTTTCCCATCTTCTTCTGACTCTTAAGTGTCTGACTGCATCCAGGTTACTCCAATTGGTTCGGAATAAAAACAGTCCTGGTTTTACATTATCCTGATACCCCATCACTTTAGCAACAAACGAAAAAGAGGTAGCATCATGAAGTATTTTCTTTTTGACTAGAGAGTTGGTAAGGTCTCGAAATTTGTAACTTGTATCATCAGGAATAACAACCCATACAGAATCTTTCTTATGTTCTTTACCAGTGGTGTCTACATACGAAACAAGGAAGTTTGGTGAAGTAAACATCTGATAAATATAAAAACCTAACATCGTCAGAAGCGTAGTACCTCCTATGATGAACAGACCTAATCTTTTTCTTTTTTTCATGGCAAACAAAAATAAGAATTAGGTTCGCAATCTGAAATGTTTCTAATATTGCAAAATAAATGGCAGCACAATATTTACATATTAATCCCGAACACCCTGATACAAGACAGATGAATCAGGTAGTAGACGTGCTTAAGGCCGGTGGCTTGGTGATTTATCCAACGGATACTGTTTATGGGTTGGGGTGTGATATTACTAAGCCCAGGGCAATTGAGAAAATCTGCAATATTAAAGGCTTAAAAAGAAATCAGGCCCACTTTGCCTTTATTTGTTACGATTTGAGTCATATCGCTGAATATTCCAAGCAGTTGGATAATGTTGTATTCAAGGCGATGAAGAGAGCTACACCGGGTCCGTATACTTTTATTCTGAATGCAAGTAGTAAGGTTCCTAAGCTACTTTTGACCAACAAAAAAACCGTGGGGATAAGGGTTCCTGACAATGAAATCCCAAGAAATCTCGTAAAAGGTTTAGGCAATCCGATAATTACGACTTCCATTAAAGATGATGATGAATTTCTGGAGTATACTACTGACCCTGAAATGATCTATGAGCGATTTAAGGATAAAGTAGATATAGTTATTGACGGTGGTTATGGTAATGTTGTTCCATCAACAGTAATTGATTGTACTTCAGGTAGCCTTGAGGTGATCCGGGAAGGGATGGGTGAATTGGAAGGAGTGATATGAAGGTAGTAATAGAACTTCATTACCTTCCCAAAATCTCATACTTCAAAGCCTTATCGGAGGGAGAGAGTGTTTTATTTGATATTTGGGAAAATTTTCAGAAACAAACCTTCAGAAATAGATGCCATATCAAGTCTGCGAACAAGCCTGTTGAGCAGCTAGTCATTCCGGTAAAGGTGGATCAAGGTCGCGAAATACAGAATGTACGGATAGACTATCGGCAAAAGTGGAATTCGGTGCATTTACATGCCATCAGGTCTGCTTATGGAAAGGCACCTTATTTCGAGTACTACTATCCGGAGCTGGAAGCATTGTTTAAACAAAAGCCTCAGAGCCTTGTGGAGTTTAACTTGTCACTTATAAAATTTTGTTTGAAGTGTTTACAATTTGACCTGCAAGTGGAATTAACTAAAAAGTATACGGAAACATATAGTTCTGACGTTATAGATTACAGATGGTTTTTGGATAAAAAAAAACCAGTCCATGACATTGACATACCAGTGTATCAACAAATTTTTGGCAAAGAATTTGAGTCTGACTTAAGTGTAATTGATTTGATTTTTTGTGCGGGTCCGGAGGCCGGCAGCATTGTTAGCGCATCTAATTGGTCACATCCGAACAAAACAAAGTAATTCGGTGTTTGTACTATAACTGGTTAAACCAAATTTTCGTTGTTAATAATAGATATTTACTACAGTTAGGGCTATATTTACCTATAGCTGTCTTATATTTTAGATAGATTGAATGGAAGCTAGATTTTCAAATAGAGTTAAAGAAGTGATTTCTCTGAGCCGAGAGGAGGCACTAAGGCTAGGGCACGATTATATTGGTGCTGAGCACCTTATGCTGGGAATGATTCGTGAGGGAGAAGGTGTGGCCGTTGGTCTGCTTAAGAAGCTGGGCCTCTCGTTGGATGAGTTAAAACTTTCTTTAGAACAGGCTACCAAGGGTACTGCTACTAATAATGTTAAAAATTTAGCAAGCATTCCGTTGACGAGGCAATCAGAAAAAGTACTGAAAATTACTTACCTGGAGGCCAAAATATTCAAAAGTGAATTGATTGGGACGGAGCATTTGCTCTTGTCTATACTTAGAGATGAAGATAATATAGCGACACAGATTTTGGATAAGTACGATGTAAATTATGATGTGATCAAAGAACTGTTGGAGTACCACACACAAAACCCAACGGCTTCTTCTGATACAGATGACGGAGATGACGATGACAGCTCGAAATTGTTCAGTAGTTCAGGCTCCGGTGGAACGGGTAAAGAATCAGGAAAAGGAGAGAAGTCCAGAACCCCTGTTCTTGACAATTTTGGAAGAGATTTAACAAAACTGGCTGAGGACAATAAGCTAGACCCTATCGTTGGTCGGGAAAAAGAAATCGAACGGGTTGCTCAGGTATTGAGTAGAAGAAAGAAAAATAACCCTATTCTGATTGGTGAGCCTGGAGTCGGTAAAACAGCGATTGCTGAAGGACTGGCCCTAAGGATTATTCAGAAAAAAGTTTCCAGAGTATTGTTTGGTAAAAGGGTAATTACCCTTGATCTGGCCTCTTTAGTGGCTGGTACAAAATACCGCGGACAATTCGAGGAGAGAATGAAAGCTGTAATGAATGAGCTTGAAAAATCTCCTGAGGTAATATTATTCATAGATGAAATTCACACCATTGTCGGTGCCGGGGGTGCATCAGGTTCACTTGATGCCTCGAATATGTTTAAGCCGGCTCTTGCAAGAGGTGACATTCAATGTATTGGTGCAACAACTCTTGATGAGTACCGTCAGTATATTGAAAAGGATGGTGCATTGGCTCGTAGATTCCAGATTGTTATGGTTGATCCTACAACTCCAGAAGAGACCAAGGAGATACTGAATAACATCAAGGAAAAATACGAGGATCACCATCATGTAAATTATACAGATGAAGCAATTGAAGCTTGTGTAAAGCTTTCAGACCGTTATATCAGCGATCGTTTCCTTCCAGACAAGGCGATTGATATAATGGATGAAGCCGGAGCACGTGTTCATATCAATAATATTCATGTTCCTGATCATATCGTGAAGCTTGAAGAGCAGATCGAAGATGTGAAGAAGGAAAAGAACAAAGTTGTCAAGAGCCAGAAATACGAAGAAGCTGCTCAGTTAAGAGACAGTGAAAAGAAACTGCTCGAACAACTTGATGCAGCAAAACTCAAGTGGGAAGAAGATACCAAGAAGAAAAGGTATAAAGTGTCCGAAGAGAATGTAGCTGACGTAATTGCGATGACAACTGGTATTCCTGTGAAGCGAATTGCTGAGAAAGAAAGCAATAAACTGAAAGGAATGGTTGAAGATCTTACCGGTCGTGTGATTGGTCAGGATGAAGCTATCAAAAAGCTTGCGAAAGCAATTCAGAGGACACGGGTTGGTCTGAAAGACCCCAAGAAACCTATTGGTTCTTTTGTTTTCCTTGGACCTACCGGTGTCGGTAAAACAGAACTGGCCAAAGTGCTCGCAACATATTTGTTCGACAAAGAGGATTCTTTGATCAGAATGGATATGAGTGAATACATGGAGAAATTCTCGGTTTCCCGACTTGTTGGAGCACCTCCGGGATACGTAGGTTACGAAGAAGGTGGTCAGCTTACGGAAAAAGTAAGAAGGAAACCTTACAGTGTAGTCTTGCTCGATGAAATTGAAAAAGCGCATCCTGATGTTTTCAACATTTTGTTACAAGTGTTGGATGATGGAATCCTGACAGATGGACTTGGCAGACGGGTTGACTTTAGAAATACGATCATTATCATGACGTCCAATATTGGTGTCAGGGACCTTAAGGATTTTGGAACCGGAATAGGTTTCAATACGGAGGCCAAGATGTCTAATATCGATGACATCATGAAGAGCACAATCCAGAGCGCACTTAAGAAGGCGTTTTCTCCGGAATTCCTGAACAGGCTGGATGATGTCATTGTATTTAATTCACTTGAGAGAGAAGATATTCATCAAATTATTGATATCTCTTTGAAAAGTGTATTGGAGCGAATCAATAACATTGGCTACAAAGTTGAATTGACAAATAAAGCAAAAGACTTTTTAGCGGAGAAAGGATATGATCCTCAGTATGGTGCTCGTCCACTGAACCGAGCGATTCAGAAGTACCTTGAAGATCCTATTGCTGAAGAAATTCTGAACCAGGGTCTGAAAGAGGGTAGCACAATTCAGGCTGATCATGATGGTAAGTCAGAGGAGCTGAAGATAAAGATAAAGCCTCCTACTGCTTCAGGAAGCTCGAAGGGTACGAAGTCGTCTGGCAATAAGAAGGATGACAAAGAAACCCCTGAGGAGAAGAAAGAAGATTCAGGAAAGTAGAATATTATTTTAATTTATGATATGAAGCCTGTGGTTGATACCATGGGCTTTTTTTTGATCAAGATATACTATTAGTATCCTCCCTGGTTTTTTCGCAGTCCCCACTCAAGCGTAGCGAGAGCAAGTAGTACAAAGAATATCCACTTATGATTTATGAGTGCGTCACGAGTCGTTTCGGAGTGGATCACACTAGTGATGTTATCATGATTTAGGTATTCCGCGAGCTTACTTATCTCACTGGGATATACGAACTGACCCCCGGTATTTTTTGACAATTGCTCAAGCATCCTATGATCAGCCACGAGGTTCAATTCTTCTAGCTTTCGTTCCTTAACAACAAATGCACCCGAAGAAGAGAGTACTTGTCCCGTGAATTTTGAAGTGGCGGTATAACTGTATAATCCTTCTTCCAGGTCATTAATTTTATATCTCGGATTAGCTTCAGTAGGTGTATATGAGTATTTTTTAGTTTTCCCCTTTTCATTGACAAGCTTAATACTCACCTCGTTGCCGTAAACAGGTTCGTATATTTCATTGTAACTTTCTGTCATAAACACAACTGGCTCGGTTTCGTTGTATTCGTTGCGTGTAGTATATACTCTGAATTTACGCTTATCAGATTTTGCAGAGAGTAGCTGCACACTTTTCTGGATTAATTGATCAAATGCATCAGTACTCTGGTGTTCCTGATATTCACCTAATCTCCATCGCCATACCCCTTCTCCGCAAATGATGCCTTCTTTTCGTTCTCCTTCGCCATTTAAGATCAGAGCTGGTTTCTCCGTTTCCACACTCCCTACTTTCTGGTAAAGCAATACCTTAGCACCACCCTTCAGGCTATAATCACCAAATGGCACTTCAAGTGGTGGGTAGTCTGAAAGCTTGGTTTGCAAATCGGGCTCGTATGAAAACAGATCAAATTTATTATTGAAGCTCGGTTTAATCTGATCAACCTGGTTTCTTCTTTGTGTGATTCGTAGAGAGCTATTTCTTTTATTGAGTTCGGAAAGATTACTTTGATTACCAATAACGAAGAGCATTGGTTTCTTTTTCTTCTCAAATTGATCTATGATATCATTGCCTCTATTCAGTTTATTGGGAATTTGATGGAAGACGATCAGATCATACTCTTCCTGAAGGTTGAGTTTATCACCCCTTTCTGTAATATGAGTATGGAATTCAATATTCGAACTCATTTCTACCGCAGATTTGAGCGCTTTAATATCCGGGTGAGGTGTGAGAGCTACACATAGGACTTTCTCTTTACTGTTTAAAATCTCAATGTATGCATGACTAATATTATTGGATTCTGTAAACTCACCGTCAAGCGGAACGACACGGACCACGTAATGTTGGATACCTTCTTTTTCGGAACTCAGTTGAAAATTTATTTCCTGTAGTCCGTAATTACGTTTGAAGGTAATTTCTTTGGAGTCCAGTACTTTTCCATTTTGGAGTACTTGAACTTTGGTTTTGTTACCTACAAATTCCTGGTTTTTCACTTCTACTTTTAATGGGAATAAATTACCCTTATAAGCGATTTTATTGTGTCCCAGAGACTGTATTTTGATATCTCTTTTTCTTGTTGTATCACCAACTCCGACCGTAAAAACGGGTGAAGGATAAGTGACATATTCCGGAGAGATTCCCTGATTGTAGATGCCATCAGAAACCAGTACGATACCTGCAAGATTTTTATTTAAGAAATTATCAATACTTCGGGAAAGTATGCTGTTCAGATCTGTTTCCGGGTGCGTATTTTTAATGCTGTCTATTTCAACAAGTAATTCAGAAAGTGATCTGACAAAAACTTGTTTGCCGTCTGATTCCAAATCAGCTCTGAGCTTTTTTAAATTTTTGGTCGTCAGTAGTCTTTGTTCTTCTGTGCCATTGAGGTTGATTGACTCTGAATTATCCAGAGCAAAAATAACCACAGGTTTTTCTACCCGGTTTTTGGTTCGGTTTGTGATCCAGTCAAGCAGGAGTAGGCATATAATAGTAACCAAAGCAAATCTAAAAAAGGAGAGGAGGTAATTGACTCTCTTACTCCATGGAGCTTTGGCTGAGTAGAGCAGATAAGCATAGAGTGCACCTACGGCTATGCAAACAAGAATAAACCATAAAGAATAATTTGTGGTGATTGATGAGGTGCCATCCATATCTAAAAGTAACGAAAAGTGGGGTCACAAATTACATTATGCCCCCACTTTCAGGAATTTCTTTACGTATACATCCCTCCGTTTACATGAAGAACTTGGCCAGTGATGTAGGTAGACATATCGGATGCAAGGAAAATTGTGGCATCTGCTATGTCATCAGTAGTTCCAATTCTTTTCATAGGAATTCCTGCGATCCATTCATCAAGTACTTTTTCGTCTAACACTTCGGTCATCTCTGTTGCAATGAACCCAGGAGCAATAGCATTACATCTGATGTTTCGGGACCCGAGTTCGAGGGCTACCGATTTTGTCAGTCCAATCATCCCTGCTTTTGAAGCGGAATAGTTTACCTGACCCGCATTACCTCTTGCTCCCACAATAGAACTCATATTAATGATAGACCCAGATTTTTGTTTCATCATTGGTTTAACACAAGCTTGAGTGAGGTTAAATGCTGATTTTAGATTGATTCGAATGACATCATCCCATTGTGCCTCAGTCATTCTCATTAAGAGACCATCTTTGGTGATCCCTGCATTATTTACAACAGCATCAATGCTTCCAAAATCTTCCAGAACAGCTGCAACAAGTTCCTGCGCTGCGCTAAAGTCTGAGGCATCTGATCTGTAACCTTTGGCTTTTATACCGTATTCTGCGAGTTCCTTTTCGAGAGCTTCACCTTGCTCTACACTGGATAAATATGTGAATGCGATATTAGCTCCAGCCTCTGCAAATCTCTTTGCAATCATGCGTCCAATCCCTTTGGAGGCACCGGTGATTATCGTGTTTTTTCCTTCTAGCAATTTCATGGTCCAAAAATATCATTTTCACTAACAAGAGCAAAGCACAAAATCAGTCTGATAATAGAACCTTAAAAATCATTTATTGGTTATCTCTTATATGGGTTTAAGGGCGGGTTTCTCATTTTGTTATGAGTATAATTCACTTAACTTTGCACGGACAAAATCAGACCAAATAATTATTAAGATATGGCAGCAAAATATGATGTTATTGTAATTGGAAGTGGTCCCGGTGGTTATGTAGCCGCAATCAGGGCTTCTCAGTTGGGAATGAAAGTAGGGGTTGTAGAGAAAGCTGAAATTGGTGGCATTTGCCTCAACTGGGGGTGTATTCCAACGAAAGCATTGCTTAAAAGCGCTCAGGTTTTTGAATACCTGAAACATGCTGAGGACTATGGAATCAGCGTGAAAGACCCTAAAGCCGACATTAAGGCGATGGTAAAAAGAAGTCGTGAAGTTGCAAACGGAATGAGCAAAGGGATCAACTTCCTATTCAAGAAAAACAAAATTGACCACATCGCAGGTTTCGGTAAAATAGCGAGCGGAAAGAAAGTTAACGTCACAGATGATAAAGGCACTACCACAGAATACTCTGCTGATCATATCATTTTGGCAACTGGAGGAAGAAGCCGTGAACTACCCAATATTCCAATTGATGGTAAGAAAATTATTGGCTATCGTGAAGCCTTGATACTTGACAAGCAGCCAAAATCAATGGTGATTATGGGTTCCGGTGCTATCGGAGTTGAGTTCGCCTACTTTTATAATTCTTTGGGTTGTGATGTAACGATTGTTGAATATGCTTCCAGAATTGTACCTAATGAGGACGAGGAAGTATCAAAAGCATTATTAAGTAACTTCAAAAAGCAGGGCATGACTGTAATGACTGATGCAGCAGTTGAATCAGTTGATACAAAAGGTAAAGGGTGCACTGTAAAAGTTAAGACTAAAAAAGGGGAAGAAGAGCTTAAGTGTGATGTCGTACTATCAGCTGTAGGTATCTCAACAAATATTGAGGGTATTGGTCTGGAAGAAGTAGGTGTAGCCACAGATAAAGGAAGAGTGGTAGTAGACGATTACTATCGTACTAATATTCCAGGAGTTTATGCGATAGGTGATATAATTGAAGGTCCAGCATTAGCCCACGTTGCCTCAGCCGAAGCAATAATCTGCGTAGAGAAAATAAAAGGAATGGATGTACATCCGTTGAATTACAACAATATTCCAGGGTGTACCTATTGCTCACCTGAAATAGCATCAGTAGGGTATACTGAATCAGCTGCAAAAGAAGCTGGCTACGAAGTTAAGGTTGGTAAATTTCCGTTCTCGGCTTCAGGAAAGGCAAGTGCTGCAGGACATAAAGATGGGTTTATTAAACTTGTTTTTGACGCCAAGTACGGTGAGTGGCTTGGTGCACACATGATTGGTGCCAACGTTACGGAAATGATTGCTGAAGTGGTCGTAGCCAGAAATTTAGAGACCACTGGACATGAAATTATCAAATCAGTTCACCCTCACCCAACAATGTCTGAGGCAGTGATGGAAGCTGCTGCAGCTGCTTATGATGAGGTGATTCACTTATAAAAAAAGTTTGTATAGATATAAGAAAGCCACTAAGGAATTCCTTAGTGGCTTTTTGTTTAAGGGCCTGGTTCACTTTATTGCAGAAATCTAGCTAGTGAACCAGATCAGGAGTGAATCAGCAAACCAGGACTATTGCTTAGTGAATCTCTCTGTGGTAATGCCATATTGGGTTTCGGCAACGACCGTGTAAATTCCAGGTTTCAGGTTGCTAACATCAATATCGCTTATTTCTTGTCCTTTTGCTTTGACCTCGATACCATAAACATCAATGATGCTTATATTCATTATGGTAAGATCGGATTGTACATTTATAGTATTAATTGCTGGATTTGGAAAGACCGTTACTTCAATAGTCAAATCAATAGCCGGATCATTTCCAGCCACAGTCTTCACTTCAAATTCCATGGTTTCAACAGAAAACGGTTCACCATCAACTTGTGTCCATTGAGATATGGGTTCAATTCCCATGGCAGAAACAGTAACTCTATAATTTCCAGCTGACAATCCGAACATATTAAACCAACCGTAGGCATCGGTTACCGTATAGCCAACAAAGTTATCTGACTCATCATAGAATTCAACAGTAGCACCTGCAATCGGCATTCCAACATCACCATCAAGCTGAAATACGTAGCCAGTGACCTGGTCAATTCCTGTAAGTAAGGTGTCTCCCTGATATGGAACAAGGTCAATGTCAATAAGCTGATCTGTACCGGATAAGCTAATCGGAGAGGCATATGCCCAATCGGTCACATAGTCATAATAAGTAGGTAAGTAATTAAACATAAAAGAAGAATTCGGATCGGGATAGGAGAATAAAATGTAATCACCCGCTTCCAAACTAAGGAAGTTATAATAGCCTGAATCTTCTGGTACAATTGATTGCTCCGATACATAATTGTAAGAGCCATTGTCAATTTCGAAAAGTGCTACGACCCCCTTGTCCAACGGGTATTCACCTGCCCATACGGTTCCATTGATATTGGATGTGGGGACACTAATCGTTGATATATCAACGGTTATATGATTACCGGTTTCGCAACCACCCTGGTCGCTGTAGGCAACAGTTACGGTATATTGGCCTGTTTCAGAATAGCTGTGAGTGCTTATTTTTCCAAAACCTATGGACTCGTCTCCGTAATACCAAGTATAATTGCCTGTCTCCGCTGTATTACCGGAGGTGATGGCTTGAACTTCGATATGGTTGTCCGATTGGTTGAGTAGCTCAATACTAACGCTGCAACTAGAATCCCCAGTGTCAACCGAATCTACGGTTACATAAAATGTATACGCTGATTGGCATGATGAGTCATGACTTTGATAGCTTGCTACAACTGTGTAGTACCCAGGACTTGTATAGGTGTGTTGAATTTGATTTCCAAATTGGCTGGTTCCATCACCGAGGTTCCAGGAAATGAAACCTTTTGATGGGTCTGCATCAGTGTTTGCAATGAGAGTATTGTCCCCGAAGGTGTAGTACACATTAAAGTCACAGCCAGACGCAGGGCCCTCAATGGTAACGGGAATTGTATCCATTGTGAAACACGTAGAATCATAACTCTGGAACGTAGCAATGATATAGTATGTGCCTGCAAACTGGTAGGTATGTCCGTCATAGTTGTCATAGCCAAATGAACCATCTCCGAAATCCCAGGTGATAAAGCCTCCAATGGAGTCGGCATTGCTGTGTACATATACTGTGTAATCTACCACTGTTGCACTTGTCACAAATTCCTCGCATTCTTTTATAGCCACAGTGTCCACCCACGTATAATTGCATGATGAGTCGGAAGAGATTACGGTCACAATATACTCGCCCGGAGTGTTGTACTCGTGCCAAAAAGCGGATGATTCAGTAAATGTTCCACTTGTTCCATCACCTAAGTCAATGAAATATGTCAACCCAGACTGGTTGGGGTTGTACACTATAAATTCAATATTATTACCGATACGATCACAATTGACCATGAAGCTGCAGTCGGTACCAGTGGAATCATCTATAAAGTTGATCCTTACCGTATCCAGGGCAAAGTCACAAAGAGTGTCAACTGTACCAGCCATAATATCAACATAGCCGAAGTTTAAGTCACCAGGGCTTGGATAGTATACGGCCTGATTATTTCCTGTCTCGGTTAATGTACCACTACCCAGAGCCTGCCAGAAAATTTCCGGGTCCATATTAGATGAGGCCATTAGCATAATGCCATTGGAGGCGGTACCTTTTGCAATTGATACATCAGGGCCTAAACTTAGGGAAGGACATTGATTGGGAGAATCAATAAAGTTTATTCGTATAGTATCTTCAATAAAATCGCACAATGGGTCGATTACATAGGCAAGAATTTCTACAAAACCGTTGTCCAAATCCGAAGAGTCAGGTATAAAAAATGCACCTGATGAAGTACTTAGTGCTATAGTCCCTGAACCATAGATCACCTGCCAGTTGACCGTGGGGTTATTTGTTGTTATCGCAGAAACGAAAAAGCCTGATTGAGCACTGTCTTTTTCTATGCTCATATCTGGTCCTAGGTCCAACGTGGGACAATCATTAGATGCGGGGACAATGGTATCCGTCCAGGTACAACTAAAATTCGAATCGGCATCCGTAACAACCAGCGTTACCTCATGCATTATGTTGGCATCAACGGAAGTGTGTAGTTCTCTTGTGTTGAAGTAATTAGCACCTACTATCCAGGTGTAGGTACATGATTCGCATGAATCCAGAGGTATGCCGGTTAGGTTCAGTGTATCGTTTTCCTGCTCATAATTGAAAAACACATCACAGAATTGAGCATTCACTTCTGCTCTAAAAAATGTGATAAGGAGTAATAATAGCCAAAGTTTTTTCATGGTTCTAAAAATTTGATTTTTGGTTATAAGATCAATTCAGAACCTAAACAGATGGGAAGATTAAAAGGTAACTATTGAGAGAGAGAAAGTTATTTGACCAGCATCACCGGATATAGTTTCTCCTCGTTAACGATGATATAATATATACCCATCGGTAGGAGTTGGCCATTTTGGTCTGTGCCGGCCCAGTATGAAGGGGTCACCAATTCGTTCACAACCCGACCTTCCTTATTGTAAATTTTGGCGGTGCCTTGTTCTTGAATCTGGTGATTTGAAAATCCGGTTTGTAAGGGATAAAGGTAATTTAATTCTTCTTCAATATAGCTTGAGCCGATGTTAGGTGGAACCGAGCTGGTGTCTATTGTATAATATACATCCAGGACAATATGATCAATTAGTCCGATGATGGAGTCTTTTGGGTCGCTATCACTAAAATTGGCCTGAATATAAGTTTCAAACATACCGCCATTGAAGTCGGACGGTGTCCAATTGATCCCCCAGGTATCAGTGGTATCTCCATATGTTTGCCATGTAAATGAGGATGGCCATGCACTTGGTGAGGCTTTGTTGTCGCCCATAGGAGAGGAGTTAATACCTACCCTGACACTCACATCTACCAACTTTGAAGTAGTACCCAGACTATCAGCTTTTCTATTAACTCTGAGGGAAAGCCCTATAATGTCCGCGGAATCGGGGATTGAAAAAGTGTATAATAAGCATCGGAGTGTCGCAACTGTGCTATCAGCAAAATAGTCAATAAAGATTGTACTCGAGTTTCCATCAGAGGTCTGCACACTATCGGAATTAGCATCCCATGAGGTGCCTCCTCCGGAATTTGTAAGTCCAAGTGGTGTGGTACTTGCTGTATACACGGTTTGAGCATTGATCAAACTGGTTGATATAGCAATGGTAAAAACGATATGTATGATTTTTTGAATCACTTAATATTATTAACAGATAAGTATCACAAAAGGTAACCTATTTGAAATTCCCAAATATTTGAATTTCTCAACCTACCAGCACTGTACGGTACAGTATATGAAACTGATAATCGGATGGTTTGGTTGTTGAAGTTAATACTTTTCAAACCTGCTATAAGCAAAAAAGATTCCAAATGCCTATATGAAGCGCCTATTTGATACATATTTTTATAGACGAAAAGTCCGGTCCCGGCAATAACATTGTAACCTAAGGCTTGTCCGGGAAGGTAAAATAGGCTTAAGTCAATCTTGCGCAAGTGATCAATTTTTATTTTTTGATTCGCATGTAAGAAATAATGACGAACTAATCTTCTTTCTTCTCGAGTTGGACGTAATGTCGAATTAAATATGGATCCGGATGATATCCCGATACTGGTCTTTTTATATACAAAATTGACTCCAAGGTTGCCCGACAAGGTCATGTCACTGCCTCCAGGGTCCATTGGGGTCGCATCAACTACATAGTTGAATAGTTTGAGACTACCACCGGCTGCCAGTTTCATATCTTTATTGAGTTGGATTTTATAGGCGTATAGTGCATTTAATCTATTGAAATGCAGTATGCCGGCTTCATTTTCACTTTGAATGAAAAGACCAATGGCTTTGCGGTTCAGGCTATCCTTTTCAGGGGGGAGGTGATTGGGATTTAGCAAAATTCCGGCATAGAACTCGTTGTTTCTTCGTCTGAAGTTGGTGTACATTTTATAAGCTAGAGAAAGCTCGGTGTGGCTATTTCGAAAACTTTCACTTGGGTTGAAAAGAAACGGTGTAGCATCGTACTGCTGAAACTGAGCAGGAACCCAGTTACTATTTCCATCTTGTGCAATTGATATGTTACACGAAAGATAGATGATCATTAGGGATAGTATATTGCGCTGTAAGACCAACCGTAAAAAGTAAACGAGTTGCGAATAAATTTAGAGATAAAAAAAGACTTTGAAAGAATAGTTACATTTTTGAATACGTATTTGTTAATCTATTGACAAGCTTATTCGTGTGAAAAAGAATAAGGACAACGAAATATTAGAGTTGATTAGTATTGGTGAGCAGAATCGCGCTCTCAAACTAGTATTCAGGAATTATTTTCCGACAGTTTCTCGTTTATTGAAGAAGCGGGGAGGTAAAGCTGAAGACATTGAAGATATGTTTCAGGACGCTGTGTTTATCTTTTACAAGAAAGCATTGAAAGGTGATCTGGACAATAATTCAGATGTCGGAAGCTATTTATATACTGTGACGAAAAATTTGTGGGTTAACAAAATGCAAAGAGATAATAAATCAATATCGTATGACAATTTGGTCACAGAGGAAACCGTTGAGGAGACTCCTTATTCTCAATTAATTTCAGAGGAAAAGGAGAAAAATATTAGAGCGGTTTTTGCTCAGCTTGGAGCGCGTTGTGAAGAATTGTTGATTGCCAGATTTTATCATGGGATGAAAATGAAGGATATTGTAGAGAACTTGGGCTTTAAGAATGAAGACTCAGTAAAAACACAACAGTACAAATGCAAACAGAAATTACTGGAGCTGGCTAAAAGGCATCCGTGGTTTATAAAAGTGCTTAAAAGTGCATGATCAGGAAAAACATATTGAACTAATCGAAAAAAAGTTATCAGGTCATTTATCTGAAACGGAGCTGAAAGAGTTTGAAATGCTTTGGAATGACGATGGGTTTCAAGTGCTTTTTGCCGAACAAAAGCAATTACATGAATTAATTGAAGGTCGGGGTGAAATAGCTCTGAAGGATGAGATAGGAGAAGCATTGCACCAACATAAAGCAAAGAGCCGGGCGCGTAAGTATTGGTATGCCTTAGGGCTTGGTCTTACACTCATAGGAACTGGAATTTTAGTTTATAACTCCATAGGAGAAAAAGAAGAGAGTTTAACGGAAGTAGTCAGGCCTGATCAGACTAAAGATATAGTTCCCGCTATAGAACCGGAGCTGAATATAGAAGGCCAAGACACTGTTGAATCAGGTACACGAAAAGAAGAAAAAATTAAATTCTCCGATAACCAGCAGCAGGAGTTTTTCGAAGAGGAATTAGCTGAAGAAGATTCCATACCTAGTAACGAGACCATTGAAGAATCAAAGGTAAGTGTCCTGAATAACGAGGATAAAAGTAGTGATACAGGAAAGAAGGATACTACTACTGACCCTTGTGAAGGAGTGGTTATTAAAGGAGCATTTGGCTCCAAGGCAAGTTGTTTAAGCCGTAAAACAGGAGTAATTTTTCCGGTTAGCAAAATTAGTGGCGGAAAAGCCCCTTATAGCTACATTCTGAATGGAAATATTTTTAAGAAAGACAGATTTGAGTCTCTTCCTCCCGGGGCAAATGAAATAATTATACAGGATGTCAACCAATGTAAATCAGAAGTTATCCATGTAGCAGTTGAAGCTGAAAATTGCCCTATAACAAAGGATGCCAAAATTTCTCCGTCCGTTGGTGAAGAATGGAGTATTCCGCTTGAGGAAGGGGATGCTGGTAGACTACAGATCTTTAATCAAGAAGGAAAAGTAATTGTGGATAAGATTGCGGAACACGGAGAAACCTGGGATGGTACTAACAATGGGCAAGTCTTGTCTGCAGGGGGCTATACATATCTATTGAAAACTACTAACGGTCGGGTGATAACAGGTACTATTTCTATCATACCATAGTGCCTTAGTTAATGGTCAAGGAATCCAATTGTGAATTACTTTTTGGTATTTTCTTCCTGTTTTTCAGGTAATTTACTTACACTTGTCAAAATTTATTTTTGAGCTAAATTAAACGCACGGAAGAGGATTTAGTATGGCAAAGAAGAAGTCCGCAAGCAAGATATTTGTACTAGATACATCAGTAATACTTCACGATCACAATTCCATCAATACCTTTGAAAAAAACGATGTAGCAATTCCGATTTCGGTATTGGAAGAGCTTGATATGTTTAAGAAGGGAAATGACAACATTAATTTTGAGGCCAGGAGTTTTACAAGAAAACTTGATGAGTTGTCAAAAGGATCAACCCTAAATGATTGGGTGGACCTTAACGGACCAACAAGAGGGAAGCTCAAAGTGATCATGAATGAGGAAAGTTCCCCAAATGCCTGTGAAATTTTTGGTGAAAATAAAGCAGATCATCGGATTCTGAATGTTGCCATCCGGATGAAAAATGAATATCCGGATCGTGAGGTGAAATTGATCTCCAAAGACATTAATCTAAGGATTAAGGCAAAGTCTCTTGAAATATCAGCTGAAGATTATGAGGCTGGTAAAGTAAAGGATGTTGATACCCTGTTTACAGGAAGGTCGACCATTCAGGGAATTGACAAGTCATTGATTGATAATATATATGAGAATGGTTACTGTGAGGCCTCCGAAGTACTTGATGAATTGCCAAAGGGTAACCACTACTATATTCTTAAGAATGGGAAATCATCTATTCTTACCTACTATAACCCGATATTAGGGCGTATTGAAAGGGTTGAGAAGAGGAGTGCGTATGGAATTACTCCCAGAAATGCGGAGCAAGTTTTTGCATTGCACGCAATTATGAATGATGATATAAAGTTGGTTTCATTGTCGGGTGTTGCCGGAACGGGAAAAACGTTATTGGCATTATCCGGATCGATTGAGCAGAAAAAGCAGTATCGTCAAATCTACCTTGCCAGACCAATTGTCCCGTTGAGTAATAAAGATATTGGCTATCTGCCCGGAGATATTAAGTCAAAGCTTAATCCTTATATGGAACCGCTTTGGGACAATCTTAAGCTGATCCAAAACCAATTCAAGGAGACAGACAGGGATTATAAGAAGATCACAGAAATGGTAGAGCAGGAAAAGCTAATGATCAGTCCGCTGGCTTATATTCGGGGCCGAAGCTTGTCAAATATCTGTTTTATAGTAGATGAGGCACAGAACCTTACTCCACATGAAGTGAAGACCATTATCACCAGAGCAGGGGAGAATTCTAAGTTTATTTTCACCGGTGATATTTACCAAATTGATACTCCCTACCTGGATTCACAAAGTAACGGACTTTCATATTTGATTGATAAGATGAAAGATCATCCAATTCATTCTCATATTACGCTGGAAAAAGGAGAGCGTTCGGAACTTGCAGATATTGCCAACGAATTACTATAAAAAAGAGAAGCCAATCATTAATTAATGACTGGCTTCAGTTTTACTCCTCAATTGTACACAAAACGAAAACTCTCTGAGTCTTGCTTTGTTCTTCGTGATATACAAACATATATCCCTTTGATGAGCTTTCATATCCCACTTCTATGAGTTTCTTATTTCATTAGGTGAATGACAAGCTTTGCCTGATAAATGCACGAGCCCCACTATGATAATAAAATGACATGGCTATTCTATGGTTTGAAAACGAATAGAAGCTGAGGGCCAAATATTTTTGCCAATGATGGTTACGGAAATTTTCTAATGAATTGTCAGATTGAAGTAATCGGAATGGTACGCTAATATGGTGTGGGAAGTATTATAACAAAGAAGCTGACCATTTGTTCAATAGTCAGCTTCCAGTTTTACTCCTCAATTGTACACAAAACGAAAAACTCTCTAAGTTCTGCTTTGTAATAACTTGTACGAATCTTACATCAATTAGTTTGGTCGGGTTGGTGTAAATAAATGAGCTGTTGTAGCCAATCAGGGATGTGTTTTTGCTGTCTGGGCAACGAAATAATGGATTTAAATTGAAATAAGAAGGTTTTTGCTGACTTTGTTTTTAAGGTGCAATCGGTGACCAACGAAAGAGGCCCCAATAATTTAAGTGATTACCTTACATATATGATGGGGTTGATAGGTAAATCTCTTATTGGTCTACGCACAAAAAAAGCCCTCCATAGTGAAGGGCCTTTAATTCTGTTAAAGAAGAGTTACCTTATTATAGTGTATTGATATTATTCAAATCTTCAAAAGCAGCTTTCAATCTTTCTTTGAATGATTCTTCTCCTTTTCTCAACCATACACGAGGGTCATAGTATTTCTTGTTAGGTGAGTCATCAGCTTCAGGGTTACCAATTTGGCCTTGAAGATATCCTTTGTTTGCTTCGTAGTAATTCTTAACACCTTCCCAGAAAGCCCACTGAAGGTCAGTGTCGATGTTCATTTTAATAACACCGTACGAGATACCTTCTCTGATTTCCTGTACTGTTGAACCTGAACCACCATGGAATACGAAGTCAACAGGTTTAGGACCTGTACCGAATTTTTCTTCTATGTACTTTTGAGAATTATCAAGAATCTTAGGAGTGAGTTTTACGTTTCCTGGCTTATATACACCATGAACGTTACCAAATGCAGCAGCAATGGTAAACTTAGGGCTTACCTTGTTTAATTCCTCATAAGCGTACGCAACCTCTTCCGGTTGAGTGTATAGCTTGGAGCTGTCGATGTCTGTGTTGTCAACCCCATCTTCTTCTCCACCTGTAACACCCAGTTCGATCTCCAAAGTCATGTCCATTTTAGACATTCTTTCAAGGTAACGTTTACAAGTTTCAATGTTTTCTTCGAGTGACTCTTCTGAAAGGTCAATCATGTGAGAGCTGAAAAGAGGAGTGCCATGAACTTTATAAAAATCTTCACTTGCGTCCAACATACCATCAATCCAAGGAAGAAGTTTTTTTGCGCAGTGGTCAGTGTGAAGAATGACAGTAGCTCCATATTCTTCAGCCATTTGCCACACGTGGTGTGCTCCGGAAACAGCTCCTTTGATAGCTCCTAATTGTCCTTCGTTTCCAAGGCCTTTACCCGCATTAAACTGGGCTCCTCCATTCGAAAATTGAAGTATTACCGGTGCGTTGATGTCTCTTGCAGTTTCCATAACTGCATTCATGCTGTTTGAACCAATTACGTTAACAGCTGGTAGTGCAAATTCATTTTCTTTTGCCAGATTGAAAATTTCCTGAACTTTGTCTCCAGTAGCAACTCCAGGTTCAATCTTATTCATTATCTCACTCATTTCTAATTACTTTTGTATTTCAAGTCTTCTATCCCAAAAGGGAGCATAAAGGTAATACTTTTTATGTACTAATGCGATTTACACTTGCTAAAACAGATGTAAGTCCGCAATAAATAGTGAATAATTATTTCAGAGATAAATTTTTGGAGTGGTAAGCTTTTACTCGCAGTAGGTAGATACCATACCCGGAGCCAGGTCATGACCAAGTCTGGCTGCTTTCTCCCAATCAAGACAAGCACCTCCGATATCGGATAGTTTCTCTTTGGTTAGGCCTCTCAGGTAATACGCCTTATCATTGTCTTTATCTAAGGTGATTGCTTTATCAAAGTCTGCCAATGCCTGATCGTATGCATCCAGTTCGTGCTTCATGTATCCGCTGACCCGATAAATTTCTGAGTATCCAGGGTCAATCTTTTTTGCTTTTTCCAATTCGATGAAGGCCTCAATAAATTGGTATCGCTGGTGCATTGCACTTGCGAGTTTGACTTTCAGGTCAACTTCATTTGGTTTTAATCTTATAGCTTCCTTGTAATCACCAATTGCTAGTTCAAAACTTTCTTTGTAAAAGTAGCACTGTCCCCGATTCTCATAGGCCTGAACAAACTTTGGTTCCAAAGCTATTGCTTCCGTATAAAGATCGATGGCCGCTGCAACTTCACCTTCACGAAATTTAGCGTTTGCCTCGTTATACTTAATTTTGGCTTCATTGCTTTGTGCGTTACAGAAAAAGGTTGGCACACACATTAATAGGAAAGAAAGTATTTTAAAATTCATAAATTTCAGCATTGACCTTGAGTTTATATACTGTTAAAATAAAAAATTGTTTTATAATCTAGTCGCAATTTTCAGACCAAATGCTTGGAAGACACATACCGCTGGCAGAACGCACAAGGCCCACCACATTAGATCAGATATCAGGTCAGGAGCATCTGGTAGGAAAAGACGGGGTGTTACGCAAAGTTATCGAAACAGGAAGCGTGCCATCAATGATACTCTGGGGGCCTCCAGGTGTAGGAAAAACTACATTGGCCAATATAATCTCTCAAAGTGTTAAAGCTTCTTTTTTTACGCTAAGTGCCATTAGCTCGGGAGTCAAAGAAGTGAGAGAAGTCATTCATAAGGCGGCCGGCCTTCAGAAAACCATACTGTTTATTGATGAGATCCATCGTTTTAGCAAATCGCAACAAGACGCTTTACTGGGAGCGGTTGAAAGGGGAACGATTACACTCATTGGAGCAACAACAGAAAATCCTTCTTTCGAGGTGAATCAAGCTCTTTTGTCCAGATGCCAGGTCTATGTTTTGAAACCCTTGAGTGATGAAGACTTAGAAAACCTTCTGGATTCTGCTATTCGAGAAGATGCAGATCTTAAGAAAAGGAAAATAAAATTGAAGGAATCAGATGCCTTGCTGAAACTCAGTGGGGGTGATGCCAGAAAGCTGATGAATTTATTGGAATTAGTAACAGACTCTGTGGTTGGTGAAGGTATCACGATTACCGATCAGTTAGTAAAGGATGTTGCTCAATCTAAGGCGGCTCGGTATGATAAAGGAGGAGAAATGCATTATGATATAGTCTCTGCCTTTATTAAATCTATCCGGGGCAGTGATCCCAATGCTGCAGTGTACTGGTTAGCCCGGATGATTGAAGGAGGGGAGGATCCTAAGTTTATAGCGCGGAGGTTGCTTATTCTTGCCTCAGAAGATATTGGTAATGCCAACCCGACTGCTATTGTAATGGCCAATAATTGTTTTCAGGCTGTAAATGTCATCGGTTACCCTGAAGCAAGGATTATTCTGTCTCAATGTACGACCTACCTGGCTGCAAGTGCCAAAAGTAATGCTGCGTATATGGCCATTAATCAAGCGGTGTCATTGGTAAGAGAGCATGGAGACTTACCTGTACCACTGGATTTAAGAGGAGCTTATACCAAGTTGAATAAGGATTTGGGTTATGGAAAAAATTACAAGTACTCCCACGATTTTGAGAATAGCTTCAGTGGTCAGGAATATATGCCAGATGATATTGCCGGACGCAAATTATATGACCCAGGTAAGAATGCCAGAGAGGAGGAACTAAGGAAAAAGTTAAGGGCTTTGTGGGGGGAGAAGTATGGATACTGAAATGAATTCAGAATGAATATTGAAAAGTTAAGAATTGTAATTGAAAGCAATACGACCAGAGCTGGACGTATATTTGATTTATTCGTTCAATTCTTGTAATAGCTATCCCGCAGGTCTGACCTCTTCGGCCTTGTCAAGAGCACGAGAAATAGAATCAAAGGAGCGTGTAGAACAAAAACCTTAACTTCGTTTTTTTCAATCTTAATTTTTCACTTTTAATTTCTCCTTTATTCCTTTCGGTATAACCTCTTTGTGTACCATTATGGCTATAGTTTTCATCAAAAAATAAGATCGTGACATATAAATATAGCCTTGGTAGGGCCCTAATTCACCCCAAGAGTTTTTGATGATATAGTATTTAGTTCCGTTTTTGTCATGAGCCATTCCTACAATGTGCATCAGATGATCATCCTCGGTTGTTTTATTATCAAAACCTTCTTGTCTTAGTTCCTGAGTGGGTTCTAATTCGGGGTAAGGCCTGGTTAAAAAACCGGCTACTTTTTTCGGTGGATTCTCAGGATCAGGAAGTACGGCCAAACCAAACCGGGCTACAAATGTTTTTTCACTTACATCTCCGTCCCAGCTGATGGTATAGCCCTTGTCAATGGAACTATCAACTATTTGTTCAAATTCGTCAAGTGGTACATTATAATATTCGTCATGAGAAAAATTGTCAGGAATTTCCAGAGAGAACTTAGAGTAGAATGGATGGTGAGTAAATGAAGTGATCTCCACATAGTCTATAGGGTTCAACTGAAGATATTGATCACAATATTCAATACCTGTGTCAACTATGGAATCATGTCCCATAGCACCATATTGGGCATCTAGTAATTGGTAGACAGTATCAAGGTATATTTTTTGATAAGCTTCATTTGCAATAGCGGAGTCCAATAGTGATTTGATCCTTTCGGTATTTTCTCCACCCTTGACTAATTGCCAAATATTGGTGCTGTCCTTTTCAGGAATGATGCCGACCAGTGCAATGGTATTCATTACATCATGAGCGAGGCTACCCCCGCTAAGAGTACTTGTGCCATCAGAGCTCAGGTATTTTGTGATTTTCCTGGGGTATAAATTTCGTACGATGTAACGTTCAGATAGGTCTATTGTGTCATTCTTTGTTCTAATGATTTCAGATTCAATAAAGGAGATGGTAGAAAAACACCAACAGGTGCTGGATCGATATTGATTTTTTACCGGTGTATGTGGGAGAAGGGTGTCAATTGAAAAGCGATAACCGGACTGGCCATAGGAGCCAAGACCGGTTATCGAAATCAAGAAAAAGATTATAAGTCTCTTTATCATTTATTTGCTTCGTATCGTTTTTTCTCGTCATCCAACAATACTTTCAAAGCATTCGCTTCTCTTTCGTATTTGTTGTATTTCATAAGTTTCGCTTTGGAAATATATGTTTGAGCTTTGGTGTAATCTTGTGCAAAGATCGCGCATTCTGCAATATTTACATAGGTTGCTGCAGTTACTTTACCATCGATTCTTGCCTTTTTATTGTCTGGCTGTGAATCTTTTAAAGCTTTTTCCCACCACTCTATCGCTTTATTTAATTTGTCGTTGGCTGTAGCTCTATTAGCTTCATCAGACAAGGCGCTGAATCCGGCAATTGCAAGCACATACGCCTCCTCATATTCAGGATAGTCAAATTTCTTCGGTTTGACCGTGAAGATTTCAGAGTTTCTGGTGATTCTGGTAAAACCATAGTTGTTGTCCAGAACACCTCCGAGTCTTGACATGGCTCCTCTGACAGCATTTTCGTCCAGTTGAGCCAGGAATGAATTTTCGTACAACTCCCAATACTGTGTGAGGGCAGTAGTATTGTCAAATTCTATCGTATTGGCATTGCTGTAAGTACTGAATTCGGCAAGATCCTGCTCGTCAATTACGGTGCCTTTGTTTTCCAGTTTGATGCTTATGGGTACTCTATATTTTACCTGATAGTAATATTTGTTTACAGGCACTCGGGTTCCATCAGAGTTTTTTACATAAGTCTTTTTTGTTTGTAATACAGGAGCCTGACTCTGGAATCCACCTACGCTGGCTGTAATAGTTACCGGGTTTGATCCACCGGTCTCATAGCCTGTGAGTTTAATATATGAGCTCGCAAATTCTTCTGCATCATATAATTTCTGGATATATCCTCCTGATGCCATTGTGGGCTGTTTGGGTGCTCCGGATAGAAGTAAACTGGCAGCAGACGTTGATTTTGCCGTAGCTCTGTGATGGTCGTCAAGAGCTCTTTGGTAGCTGGCAAGAGAATCCAATAGTGCATTCATTTGAGCTTTTTTCTTTGCATCAACCTCAGCTTCGTAGGTAAATACAACTTTAGGATCAACCCCATCAATGGATTTGTCCAAGGGCTTTAATGGTTTTCGAATATAAGTGTAGGTAGTTCTTTCCTTTTTAACGTTTTGGGCCTGAAGATTCCCGATAACGAGGAAAGATGTAATAATCAGTAGTAGTTGTTTTTTCATAATCATTTGGGTTAACGCTGAATTACGTATTATTATCTGGTGATGTAATTCAGCTTGAAAATATCTGAATTCTATGTTTACAACGAAATTTCGCCATTGTGGTTTGGTAAGAGACAAAATTTGTGCCGAAGATTGGTTAACTTCCGAAATGATCGTGATAATCAACTGTGGTAGCTCTAAAACTCCCTTTTTCGAGGAGATAGTTTCAGGCTTTGACCTCGAATGTGAAATAGTTAAACTCGACAATATCAATATTGGGCAAGTTAGTAATAGCAATGGTGTTATTGTGAGTGGAGCCCCGATTTTGCTTACAGAAGTGGATCAGCAACCTTATCTGGACCGGTTGTCTTTTTTGAAAGAAATAAGCATTCCAGTACTTGGTGTCTGTTTTGGCCATCAGATTCTTGGAATGCTTCATGGAGCTGAAGTTGATCGGTGCAAGGAGGATAGATCATGGCAAAATATAAGACAAGTAACTCCGAGTACCTTGTTTGAAGGGATAGATGTCGAAGCAGAATTTATGGAAGATCACTGTGAGTGTATTTCTCTCCCTGAAGAATTTTTACATACGGCAACCTCAGAAATTTGTGAGGTAGAAGGTATGCAACATCGGAGTAAACCTATGTTTGGTGTTCAATTTCATCCCGAGGTCTCAGGAACGAATGGAGTCCGTCTTTTAGAGAATTTTTGCAAGGGCTGTATGAAATAATACTATCTTTGGGCGCATAAGATGGCACTTCACTATCTCTTTATCATATTATTCTTAATTCCTATCGGTATCGGTACCGGGAGATATTTTTTGGATCCAGATGCCGCCCTGGTCTTCCACAATATGATGGAAGCGACTTTTACATGGGGAGTGAAAGGAGTGAAGTTAATTTTATTTTTCATGTTGCCGATGACCATCCTTTGGATGGGACTATTGAACATTGCTGAAAAAAGTGGAGCGATTAAGGTTGTTTCATGGTTCATAAATCCGTTTTTCAGTAAGCTGTTTCCCGAAGTGCCCAAAGACCATCCAGCACGAGGTTCAATCATTATGAATTATGCCGCCAATATGTTGGGACTAGATAATGCCGCAACACCAGTTGGGTTAAGGGCGATAGGACAGTTACAAGAGATTAATCCAAACCCAAAAGTCGCGTCTAATGCTCAAATTATGTTTTTGGTCCTGAATACCTCAGGGTTATCAATTATTCCTGTAGGTGTCTTTACTTTACGAGCCCAAGCCGAATCGGCAGATATTACCGGTGTATTCGTACCCGTTTTGATTGCGACATACTTCGCCTCACTTGTCGCTTTGATAACAGTCAGTATCATTCAAAAAATTAACCTGTTTGATAAAGTAGTTTTAGCCTACATCCTCGGGACACTTGGTCTTGTTATTTTCATTATGTGGTATTTCTCGGGTTTGGAAAGCGAGGAAGCAAAAAGTCTGGCTGCGCTTATCGGTGATTCCTTGTATATGGGCTTTATTGCGTTGTTTTTGCTTTTTGGCGCCATAAAAAAGACCAATCTCTTCGATGCATTTATTGATGGTGCAGTTGATGCATTCAATGTCTGTGTCAAAATCCTTCCTTACCTCATAGGGTTTATGGTAGCTGCCGGAGTTTTGGTTTCATCCGGGACCATGGATTTAATAATGGATGGATTGCGGGGTTTGGTGGGTAGTTCTGGTGCAGATACTGGTTTTGTTGAGGCAGTTCCGGTAGCTCTGCTCAAACCGGTAAATGGAAAGGCTGCACAGGGAATGGTATTGGAAGTCTTTAATCACTGCCGCGCCTGTGGTGGGGTGGAAGGAGCTGTTCAGGACACGGTACAATATTTTTCAGGTTACTACCTACCCATAGGTACCAAAGATACTGTTCAGCTAACGCATTTTGCTGTATCAGTGAATGATGGATTATTGTTTAATCAAATGCGAGATTCGGTGGGTATGTCTTACAGTGGATTGTTTGCCGGGGACTCTACCATGATACCCATACAATATAATGTGACTCCCGATAATGTTGCTGCTGCCTGTAAGTGTTGCGATACATTTGCGGGTAAGCTCGCCAGCACCGTGCAGGGAACAACAGATACTACGTTTTATATCCTTGCGGTTTATTTCGGTTCGGTGGGGATTAAAAAAATCAGGTATGCTATGTGGGCTGGTCTTCTGGCTGACTTTGCTGGAATTGTAGCTGCCATTATTGTTTCCTACATTTTCTACACCTAATTACAATGTAGCTGGATTCATATGTAAGAATGCCTTTCTGAATCCAATACATAACTTGTCCCTGTATATTTTTAGTGAAATGTAACTGATTGAAAATCTAGCCTCTATCCGTTTGTGAATTTCAAGTAACTGGGATGTTTCTTGTAAAAACTCTATTTAGGTAGAGTACTTTTTTCTGTTTTTTTGCAAATGGTATTAAGAAGACAAGAAGGTGAAAATATTGTCCGGGAAGGAACCCAAGAAAGCGATGTGGCATCATTATCTCTGAAACTGCTTTTTCTGCGCATGAATGCTATATTTTGTGGAAAATGTCCGGAGTTTGTGCACTTTTTTTACCTCATAATCCGGCCTTTTTTGGTACTCATATGGGACAAATAGTCAGTCATGGTCCCTAAAATGGTTTCAGAACGCCTTACAATTCTGACTCTTAGCAATCACCTTTCATAAAAATAACTTAACGTATAGTTACCAGACTTACACGGAACTTTAATGAGGTTTAGCACTTTATGAGTGCTTTTAGTTAAAAAGTTGCCTCTTGAGCGGAGGCATATTGAGTGAAAAATTATCGGGATTAAATATACTGGGGTCTATGCGCCTGACCTTGGTGTAGGACTGTATCCAAATATCTCACTCTATTACTCAATTGTATGAAAACGAAACTAGTTACACTTAACGACCTGAGAAATGAAACCTCGAACTTACTTTACCCGAACGGTGACGTCAGTGATTTTTTCACTTATGTCATTTTTAATTCTTTTTAGCACTCCGGACACGGCAAAGGCACAAACCTGTGTGTTTCCTTCAAGAATACCTTATGAATGGCCGGGACATAACAATTGGTTTATGGCACCAAACTTATGGACCGGTAGTGTGATTGATATGTCGAGTGGTGTGGTAACTACAGTTGGAGCCGTAGGAAATGCGGTTACAAGTTATGAGGGAGTTGCTGCCGCGAGTGATGACAATGGGAATCTCCTTTTTTATACCAACGGAAGAATACTATGGACGGGTACAGGAGCCGGAGCCACACAAATGTACACTGGGCTGTTGGAAGGAAACGAAAATGGGTCAACGGGAAATAATGGTAGTGCTTCACAGGGAATTATCGTTGTAAAGCATCCTCTGGAACCGGATGTGTTTCATATTTTTACTACTGATGATGTGCAGAGTACAAACATTGGATTAAATCATTTTACTTTTGATGCGGCAGGTAATAATCTTTCAGGTCCAACCCGACTTGGAACATACAGGCCTTCCGAAGGTATTGCAGCGACCTTTCACGAAAACGGAGTCGATATATGGGTTACCGTTATGAGGCAAGGCAGTAACGACTTTTATTCATATTTGGTGACCTGCAATGGTGTCAATACAACTCCTGTTATTTCGGCCGGTATGGCACCAAGTGCAACAGGACAACAAGGACGAGGTGGTTTGGCGTTCTCCTGGGATGGTAATTATTTTGCGCAAGCACATCCTGTTTCCTGGCCTGATAGTAGAGTTTCAATTTATCGTTTTAACAAGCTGACCGGGCAAGTATATGACCCCAGACATTTATCATTGGCGAATGCACCGTACGATGTTATTTTCTCTCCTGACAATCAGCGAGTTTTCGTTTCAAATCAAAATGGCACATTGGATTATCTCGATATTTCCAGTTGGAATGCGGCCACCATGTTAGCTTCATATACTTCTACTGGAATAAGTACAACTTATGCTGCTATGGAACTTGGTCCGGATGGGAGCTTATATTTATCAAGTGGTGTCCCGGCAGCTGGTTTTATGCGAAGAGTTAACCAGAATATAAATACAGCGACTAGTTTTTCGACCAGTAATGTGGCTGGTACATCAGGACAATCTTCATTGGGCATGACCACAATGTTTATTCCACCTGCAGAAGAGCCCGACATTATAGAGGTTGGTCCATTTTGCGATAGTGATGCACCGGTCGATTTAAGTACTGTATGGCTTTGTGATGGTGGTGATGCGGAGGATCCCTCAATTGCTACCTATTCAGGTACTGGTATCACTGATGCATTCAACGGAGTTTTTGACCCTGGTACTGCCGGCCCGGGAACTCATCAGATTATTTTTCAAAGATGTTCAGTTGATGACACAATTGATATTGTGGTAAATAGTTGTGGAGGGTGTACGCCACCAACAGGCTTGTCTGTGACTCCAGACCCTGCAAATCTTTGTATTGGTGATAATCAGGGTTTTACCGTTTCGTGGAGTGGTACTGCGACTCTTGACGAGTATTATATCACATGGGTCGATAATTCCGCTTCAACAACTCAGGGGCCGACCGCTGAGAGCACTTCAGGAGCGGAGGACTATACTTTGAATAATGCACAACTCAGTCATGATGGTACCTGGACGGTAAGAATAGAAGATGGAAATAATGGAGATGCGTCTTGCTATGATGAGGTGACATTTGATGTGAATGTTAATCCTGATCCTGTTGCAAACGCAGGCACAGACGATAGCTTCTGTGATGGACAAGGCAATGCAACAATTACGGCCACTGGAGGTGGAACCTACAGCTGGGACAATGGTCTCGGAGCAGGAGCAAGCCATACGGTAACGCCAGCGGCAACGACAACTTACGTAGTGACGGTAACAGACGGTAACGGATGTACTGACACAGACGATGTAATCATTACAGTTGATCCACTACCGACAGCAGACGCAGGTACAGACGATAGCTTCTGTGATGGACAGGGTAATGCGACTATTACTGCCACAGGCGGAGGAACATACAGCTGGGACAATGGTCTGGGAGCAGGCGCGAGTCATACAGTAACGCCAGCTGCGACCACAACTTACGTAGTAACGGTAACAGATGGCAACGGCTGTACTGACACAGACGATGTAATCATTACGGTTGACCCACTACCCACAGCGGACGCAGGTACAGACGACAGCTTCTGTGACGGTCAGGGCAATGCAACGATTACTGCCACTGGAGGTGGAACCTATTCATGGGACAATGGTCTTGGAGCAGGCGCAAGTCATACAGTAACACCTGCCGCAACAACCACTTATGTAGTGACTGTAACAGACGGTAACGGCTGTACGGATACAGACGATGTAATCATTACAGTTGATCCACTGCCCACAGCGGACGCGGGCACAGACGACAGCTTCTGTGACGGCCAAGGAAATGCAACGATTACAGCCACAGGCGGTGGAACCTATTCATGGGACAATGGTCTCGGTGCAGGAGCCAGCCATACAGTAACACCAGCCGCAACAACCACTTACGTAGTAACGGTAACAGATGGCAATGGCTGTACGGATACAGATAATGTAATCATTACAGTTGATCCACTACCAACAGCAGACGCAGGAGCAGATGTATCGATTTGTCCGGCCGGCTCAACGACACTGACAGCCAGTGGAGCGACTACCTATAACTGGGATAACGGTCTTGGGGCAGGAGCGAGTCACACGGTGTCACCAGCCGCTACTACAACTTATATAGTAACAGCAACAGATGGCAATGGTTGTACAGATACCGATGATGTGACGGTCACTGTTAATGCAGCTCTACCGGTAAGCGCTGGAACCGATACTGCGATATGTGTTGGCGCATCAGTGACCCTGACAGGTACAGGAGCAGTGAACTACACCTGGGACAATGGTCTTGGAGCAGGAGCAAGTCACACCGTATCACCAGTTACTACCACTACCTATGTAGTAACCGGAGATGATGGAGCAGGTTGTTCGGCAACTGATGATATAACAATTACAGTCAATGCACTCCCAACAGCAGATGCAGGCACAGACGACAGTTTCTGTGACGGCCAAGGCAATGCAACGATCACCGCGACAGGCGGTGGTACCTATTCATGGGACAATGGTCTTGGAGCAGGAGCAAGCCATACGGTAACACCAGCCGCAACAACGACCTACGTAGTGACGGTAACAGACGGTAACGGATGTACTGACACAGATGATGTAATCATTACAGTTGATCCACTACCGACAGCAGACGCAGGAGCAGATGTATCGATTTGTCCGGCCGGCTCAACAACACTAACCGCCAGTGGAGCGACAACCTATAACTGGGATAACGGTCTTGGGGCAGGAGCGAGTCACACGGTGTCACCAGCCGCTACTACAACTTATATAGTAACAGCAACCGATGGCAATGGCTGTACAGATACCGATAATGTAACAGTCACTGTTAATGCAGCTCTACCGGTAAGCGCTGGAACTGATACTGCGATATGTGTTGGTGCATCAGTGACCCTGACAGGTACAGGAGCAGTGAACTACACCTGGGACAATGGCTTAGGAGCAGGAGCAAGTCACACCGTATCACCAGTCACTACCACTACCTATGTAGTAACCGGAGACGATGGAGCAGGTTGTTCAGCAACTGATGATATAACAATTACAGTCAATGCACTCCCAACCGCAGACGCAGGCACAGATGACAGCTTCTGTGACGGCCAAGGTAATGCGACTATTACCGCTACAGGCGGAGGAACATACAGCTGGGACAATGGACTAGGAGCAGGAGCCAGCCATACAGTAACACCAGCCGCAACAACCACTTACGTAGTGACTGTAACAGATGGCAACGGATGTACTGACACAGACGATGTAATTATTACAGTTGATCCACTACCGACAGCAGATGCAGGAGCAGATGTATCGATTTGTCCGGCCGGCTCAACAACATTGACAGCCAGTGGAGCGACTACCTATAACTGGGATAACGGTCTTGGAGGAGGAGCCAGTCACACGGTGTCACCAGCCGCTACTACAACTTATATAGTAACAGCAACAGATGGCAATGGCTGTACAGATACCGATGATGTAACTGTAACAGTAAATAGTGTCTTACCAGTTGATGCTGGATTGGATGTTTCTATCTGTGAAGGAGAATCAGCTAGCATAAGTGCAAGCGGTGCAGTGAACTACACCTGGGACAATGGCCTGGGAGCAGGAGCAAGTCACACCGTATCACCAGTCACTACCACTACCTATGTAGTAACCGGAGATGATGGAGCAGGTTGTTCGGCAACTGATGATATAACAATTACAGTCAATGCACTCCCAACAGCAGATGCAGGAACTGATGATAGCTTCTGTGATGGACAAGGCAATGCGACTATTACCGCGACAGGTGGAGGAACCTATTCATGGGACAATGGTTTAGGCGCAGGAGCAAGCCATACAGTAACACCAGCCGCAACAACCACTTACGTAGTGACTGTAACAGACGGTAACGGATGTACGGATACTGACGATGTAATCATTACAGTTGATCCACTCCCAACCGCAGACGCAGGAGCAGATGTATCGATTTGTCCGGCCGGCTCAACAACACTGACCGCCAGTGGAGCGACAACCTATAACTGGGATAACGGTCTTGGAGCAGGAGCCAGTCACACGGTGTCACCAGCTGCTACTACAACTTATATAGTAACAGCAACAGATGGCAATGGCTGTACGGATACCGATGATGTAACTGTAACAGTAAATAGTGTCTTACCAGTTGATGCTGGATTGGATGTTTCTATCTGTGAAGGAGAATCAGCTAGTATAAGTGCAAGCGGTGCAGTGAACTACACCTGGGACAATGGTTTAGGAGCAGGAGCAAGTCACACTGTATCACCAATCACTACCACTACCTATGTAGTAACCGGAGATGATGGAGCAGGTTGTTCAGCGACCGATGATATAACAATTACAGTCAATGCACTCCCAACAGCAGATGCAGGCACAGACGACAGCTTCTGTGAAGGCCAAGGTAATGCGATTATTACGGCCACAGGAGGTGGAACCTACAATTGGGACAATGGCTTGGGGTCAGGAGCAAGCCATACAGTAACACCAGCTGCAACCACAACTTACATAGTAACGGTAACAGACGGTAACGGATGTACGGATACAGACGATGTGATCATTACAGTTAATCCCATACCTTCAGTTGATGCTGGTTCAGATGTTGAAATATGTGTAGGGACAGAGGTGTTTTTGAATGCTTCTGGTGCGGTTTCTTATAATTGGGATCAGGGGCTAGGTTCAGGAGCTTCTCATTCAGATATACCAGCTGCGACCACTGTATATACAGTAACAGGAACCGATTTGAATGGTTGCGTAAATACTGACCAGGTAAAAGCAGAAATAATAAAGTGTGCCTGTCCACTATTCATACCTAACGCAATTTCGCCAAATGAAGACAATGCCAATGACAATTGGGTAATTGAAGGACTTGAATGCTACGATCGAAACGTAATTAGAATTTACAACAGATATGGTAGTTTGGTATACCAATCAAACGATTATACCATACCATGGGACGGTTATAGAAATGGTCAACCAATGCCAGTAGCAGTTTATTACTATGTGGTTGAGGTTTCAATTGATGGGCAAGAGCCATCAACCTTTACAGGTCCGTTAACTATTATGAGATAGATTATAGTCCAAAATCAGGAAACCCGTGCTATTTTTAGTACGGGTTTTTTGTTTAACTATCAGGTTTTTAAAGTGATAGTTATTAAAACGTCAAATCGTATCCGGAAAATCGGCATAGGGGTACAAGAAGGACAATATATAGGTGTTTTCATGTATGAAAAATGGGCGTTACGAAGAAAATAAAGTGCTTTTGTCCTTTAAAAGGGATGTAAGTTTTAGGGGATTCTCTTAACAAATACAAAAAAAGACTATTTTTTATCAAATTAATGCAACCTAAATCGTTATTTATACGATATAACTGTTACCCATCCTGTACGTTTCTTATCTATAATTGAGGAAAAAAGTATTGTAATATTTGATTAATTATTTGATCAATGTATTACTTGTAGTGTTGATTCAATCAGCACAGCCTTATCACGATTAATACTTACGAGGGAAAGTTCATTCCGCATTGCGGGATAGCGCACATTATGAGATTGTTTACTTATTGAGTGGTTCATGACATCATGAGGCATTCTCTAAACCAAATTGAGCGTATGAGGAACTTTTATTTAGGCCTGTCCTTATTTTTGACGGCCATTCTACCAGCAAAGTCCTATGGACAAACCTGCTCAGGAAATATTGAGTTAGGTGTCGATCAGGTTATTAATGGAGGGTTCGAGTTAACGGACCCGGATCCTACCAGTCCCTATTATAATACCCCATATTACGGATTTGGGTGGGACTCTACGGAGTATTGTGTGTTCCAGAGTGGACAAACTGCCTCCAACGGAGGACCTTTTACTTGTAATACAGGGGATGGATTCTCATCACCTCATACTGTATACATTGGTGATGATGCCGATTATATGAATCCAGGAGCCTTTACAGGAACGGCTGCTGCTGGTAATAATTTTTATATGATTGATGGGGCTACTAACCTTCCCAACACTTTCTGGAGACAGCAGGTTTATGTGGAACCAAATCAATGGTACTACTTTGAAATCAGTGCTTTAACGATGTTTACCAGTGATCCATCAGATTTGGCTAATTTTGGTTTTTATCTGGATGGAACCAGCTTTAGTCCAAACCTAACGGTTCCTGCTACTGCAGGTACCTGGGATACTTATATAGACTCTGTGTATTATACCGGTCCGGCTGGATATGTTACACTCGAGATCAGAAATGAGCTTGGGGGTAATTTTGGTAACGGTAACGATTGGGCAATTGATGAATTACATTTTACACCAGGCTGTCGTTTTGGTTCACCAGGCCCTCAACCAGAATTAGACGAATCGATAACTCTTTGTGGAACTACAGGCTCCATTTCACTTCAGGATTTTGGATTGGATTGCTCTGATCCTACTCTGGATTTTACATGGAGTACTGGTGAAACTACTTGTGCCATAACCATTAACAGTGCAATTGATCCTGTGACTTTATGTGTTTCACAGAATGGTTCATGCGTACGCTCAGCAGTAACCGCGGTAATCAATGATTTTTCCGTAGATATCGGACCGGATGTGGACTTATGTAACCCTGTAACTCATACGTTTACAGCTTCCCTAAGTGATAATCACTCAGGAAATTTTGTTACATATCAGTGGTATCTTGATGGAGTTGCAATTCCAGGAGAAACGGGACCGACTTATACTGCGACAGGCCCCGGTACTTATCGGGTAGATGTTGATGATGCAAGTTGTGGTATCCGCTCTGATGAAGCCGTGGTAACCATGAGTGCTCCCGAACCCATAGATGCATATTTCTGTGCACCACCGGCACAAAATGTCACTTTGGGAATTGAAGATCTTGGAGGGGAGTATGACTGGTATGATGTATCAACCGGAGGAACTATTCTGGCCGGAGGAACCAATACCAATACATTTATAACCCCGGCAATTTCGGCTTCGACCACTTATTATGTTGAGGACTCACGAGACTTGGTGTCTACCACTGGCCCCACCAATCAGACTCAGGCTACCGCAGAATGTAGAAATGCGGACTGTAGAGGGACTAGCTTTACGGTATACTGGCCAATGGACCTTAATTCTGTGCAAATTTTGAACGCAACCAATTGGGAGGGGTGCAATAACACTACCAATTACTCAAGAACTATAAGATTATTGGATGCGGATAATGGAAATGCATTAGTACAAAGTGCAAACATTACAATCGATTGTCAGAATACAACTACGGCTCAAACGCTTAATCTGGGTTTTACAGATATCCAACCGGGTAATTATATTCTGGACGATGGAGACGGTGCTTCTGTTTTCAATCATTCAACAACAACGAATTGGCCAATCGAAGTTCCCGATATTATTAGAATCGATGAAGGCCTAGGAAGTACAACAGGTATTTTCTTTAACTGGGACATAGATTACACTCTTCCATGTGAGAGAACTCCAGTTAATGCAATTTTACAATGTTGCCCCAATCAGCCAACATCTCTTAATATTGCACCTGCAGGTCCTATTGATATTTGTGCAGGTTCCAATCAACTTTTAACAGCGACAGCTGCTGGTCCAACTTCGTATGAATACATCTGGTACTTCAATGGTATCGGAGCGGGAAATGTGGTGCAAGCTCAAAGCACCACAAATACTTATTTGGCTACTCAGGCGGGCACTTACTTTGTTAGAGCCTTGGACCCATCTGATCCAACCTGTTACTTGGATGCAAGTGTTACTATTAATGAAATTGATTACAGCGTGGACTTGGGCGGACCATACACCCTTTGTTCACCTGGAAATGTAACTTTGGACGCGGGAGCACCAACTCCAGGTCCTATAACCTATCAGTGGTACAGAGACGGAGCAGCTATTGGTGGAGCCACCGGTCAAACTCAATTTGTTAATCAAACGGGTACTTATTCTGTAGATATGACCACTCCTTGTGGAGTGTATACTGATGATGCTGTGGTTACCATTGATGCATCTGGGTTGACACCAGGCAATGATACGATTTGTCCGGTTCCGGGAGTCGCAAACTTATCAATTTCAGGAGGTTCCGGAACCTATAATTGGTATGCAGCATCAACTGGAGGAGCACCGATAAACACTGGAGCAACTTATAACCCTGCTATTACTGGGACAACTACCTACTGGGTGGAGGATGCAGCTTCAATTGCCGGATCTCTTTCTCCAGGTATGGGTGGTTTTACTAATCACTGGGATGCCACCAGTACACCCCAAAGATTTGATGCATTTACTTCATTCACTCTAAATTCAGTAGATGTTCAGGCACAAGTGTGGCAAGGAGGATGTGGCAACACCTCATCAACCCGTTCTATTACCATTGAGTTATGGCAGGGAGGTGTGGCCACAGGCCAAACATTTACTGAACCTGCAATGAGCTGTGCAGCTTCTTTACAAACATTAAACGTTGGATTTAATATTACAGCTGGAGTTGGCTACGAGCTTAGGATTGCTGGAGTTGGAGGTGGGCACGTCTATACATCTACAGATGCAGGTCCGACAACTGACCCTGGTGTTGTTACATTGAATGGTAGCGGAGGGACGAATAATAGATCAGGAGCGTTCTTCAATTGGAATTATTCTTCTGGCTCTCCATGTGATAGAACGCCTGTCGTTGCCGCTGAATACTGTCCCGCAGCTTGTACTCCACCCACTACCGCAACTTTACCAGCATCAACTTTTTGCTCAGGAACAGGGGATACACTTAGGGTAACAACTGATGCGCCAGCCGGTTATCTATACACCTGGTATGATGGTGGAACAGTAGTTGCCGGTCCGACTGCAGATTTAGATTCATTAATCATTTCAACAACAGGAAGCTACCGAGTTAGAATAGCTGATCCATCTGATCCCAATAACGCATCATGTTATTTAGAATCAAATGTTGTCACTCCAACTATTAATTCAGCTACCGCAAACGCAGGCACAGATGACAGTTTCTGTGACGGCCAAGGCAATGCAACGATCACTGCGACAGGCGGAGGAACCTATTCATGGGACAATGGTCTTGGAGCAGGAGCAAGCCATACAGTAACACCAGCCGCAACGACAACTTACGTAGTGACTGTAACGGATGGTAACGGCTGTACGGATACAGACGATGTAACGATCACGGTTGATCCACTCCCGACAGCAGACGCGGGCACAGACGACAGCTTCTGTGATGGTCAAGGCAATGCAACAATTACGGCTACAGGCGGTGGTACTTACAGCTGGGACAATGGTCTTGGAGCAGGAGCAAGCCATACAGTAACACCAGCCGCAACGACAACTTACGTAGTGACTGTAACGGATGGTAACGGCTGTACGGATACAGACGATGTAACGATCACGGTTGATCCACTCCCGACAGCAGACGCGGGCACAGACGACAGCTTCTGCGATGGACAAGGAAATGCAACGATCACTGCTACAGGCGGTGGTACTTATAGCTGGGACAATGGATTAGGAGCAGGAGCCAGCCATACAGTAACACCAGCTGCAACGACAACTTACGTAGTAACAGTCACAGACGGTAACGGATGTACTGACACAGATGATGTAATCATTACGGTTGATCCACTGCCAACCGCAGACGCAGGCACAGACGATAGCTTCTGTGACGGCCAAGGAAATGCAACGATTACCGCGACAGGCGGAGGAACATACAGCTGGGACAATGGTCTAGGCGCAGGCGCGAGCCATACAGTAACACCTGCCGCAACAACCACATATGTAGTAACGGTAACAGATGGCAATGGCTGTACGGATACAGATGATGTAATCATTACAGTTGATCCGCTACCGACAGCAGACGCGGGTACAGACGACAGCTTCTGTGATGGACAAGGCAATGCAACAATTACTGCCACTGGAGGTGGAACGTACACCTGGGACAATGGTCTCGGAGCAGGAGCAAGTCATACAGTAACACCAGCTGCGACCACAACTTACGTAGTAACGGTAACAGATGGCAACGGCTGTACTGATACTGATGATGTAACGATCACGGTTGATCCACTACCGACAGCAGACGCGGGTACAGACGACAGCTTCTGTGATGGACAAGGCAATGCAACAATTACTGCCACTGGAGGTGGAACGTACACCTGGGACAATGGTCTCGGAGCAGGAGCAAGTCATACAGTAACACCAGCTGCGACCACAACTTACGTAGTAACGGTAACAGATGGCAACGGCTGTACTGATACTGATGATGTAACGATCACGGTTGATCCACTACCAACCGCAGACGCGGGAACTGATGATAGCTTCTGTGACGGTCAGGGCAATGCAACAATTACTGCCACTGGAGGTGGAACCTACAGCTGGGACAATGGTCTCGGAGCAGGAGCAAGTCATACGGTGACGCCAGCCGCAACAACGACATATGTAGTAACGGTAACAGACGGTAACGGATGTACTGACACAGATGATGTAATCATTACGGTTGATCCACTGCCAACCGCAGACGCAGGCACAGACGATAGCTTCTGTGACGGCCAAGGAAATGCAACGATTACCGCGACAGGCGGAGGAACATACAGCTGGGACAATGGTCTAGGCGCAGGCGCGAGCCATACAGTAACACCTGCCGCAACAACCACTTACGTAGTAACTGTAACAGATGGCAATGGCTGTACGGATACAGATGATGTAATCATTACGGTTGATCCACTCCCAACCGCAGACGCAGGTACAGATGATAGCTTCTGTGATGGGCAGGGCAATGCGATTATTACCGCGACAGGTGGAGGAACATACAGCTGGGATAATGGATTAGGCGCAGGAGCCAGCCATACAGTAACACCAGCCGCAACAACCACTTACGTAGTAACTGTAACAGACGGCAATGGCTGTACCGATACAGATGATGTAATCATTACGGTTGATCCACTCCCAACCGCAGACGCAGGTACAGATGATAGCTTCTGTGATGGGCAGGGCAATGCGACTATTACCGCGACAGGTGGAGGAACCTACAGCTGGGATAATGGATTAGGCGCAGGAGCCAGCCATACAGTAACACCAGCCGCAACAACCACTTACGTAGTAACTGTAACAGACGGCAATCATTACTGTATGATGTACCGATACAGATGATGTAATCATTACGGTTGATCCACTCCCAACCGCAGACGCAGGTACAGATGATAGCTTCTGTGATGGGCAGGGCAATGCGACTATTACCGCGACAGGTGGAGGAACCTACAGCTGGGATAATGGATTAGGCGCAGGAGCCAGCCATACAGTAACACCAGCGGCAACAACCACTTACGTGACCTGTACGGCAACAACCACTTACGTAGTGACTGTAACAGACGGCAATGGCTGTACCGATACAGACGATGTAATCATTACAGTTGATCCACTACCGACAGCTGACGCAGGTACAGACGACAGTTTCTGTGATGGTCAAGGCAATGCGACTATTACTGCCACAGGCGGAGGAACATACAACTGGGACAATGGTCTTGGAGCAGGCGCGAGCCATACAGTAACACCAGCTGCAACAACCACTTACGTAGTGACTGTAACAGACGGCAATGGCTGTACTGATACTGACGATGTAATCATTACAGTTGATCCACTCCCAACCGCAGATGCAGGTACAGACGATAGCTTCTGTGATGGACAAGGCAATGCAACGATCACCGCGACAGGCGGAGGAACCTACAGTTGGGATAATGGACTAGGAGCAGGAGCCAGCCATACAGTAACACCAGCAGCAACAACCACTTACGTAGTAACGGTAACAGATGGCAATGGCTGTACGGATACAGATGATGTAATCATTACAGTTGATCCACTGCCCACAGCGGACGCAGGTACAGACGACAGCTTCTGTGACGGTCAAGGCAATGCAACGATCACTGCCACAGGCGGAGGAACCTACAGTTGGGATAATGGACTAGGAGCAGGAGCCAGCCATACAGTAACACCAGCAGCAACAACCACTTACGTAGTAACGGTAACAGATGGCAATGGCTGTACGGATACAGATGATGTAATCATTACAGTTGATCCACTACCAACAGCAGACGCAGGAGCAGATGTATCGATTTGTCCGGCCGGCTCAACGACACTGACAGCCAGTGGAGCGACTACCTATAACTGGGATAACGGTCTTGGAGCAGGAGCGAGTCACACGGTGTCACCAGCCGCTACTACAACTTATATAGTAACAGCGACAGATGGCAATGGCTGTACAGATACCGATGATGTAACAGTCACTGTTAATGCAGCTCTACCAGTAAGTGCTGGAACCGATACTGCGATATGTGTTGGTGCATCAGTGACCCTGACAGGTACAGGAGCAGTGAACTACACCTGGGACAATGGTCTTGGAGCAGGAGCAAGCCACACCGTATCACCAGTCACTACCACTACCTATGTAGTAACCGGAGATGATGGAGCAGGTTGTTCGGCAACTGATGATATAACAATTACAGTCAATGCACTTCCAACAGCAGACGCAGGTACAGATGATAGCTTCTGTGATGGGCAGGGCAATGCGACTATTACCGCGACAGGTGGAGGAACCTACAGCTGGGATAATGGATTAGGCGCAGGAGCCAGCCATACAGTAACACCAGCGGCAACAACCACTTACGTAGTGACTGTAACAGACGGCAATGGCTGTACCGATACAGACGATGTAATCATTACAGTTGATCCACTACCGACAGCTGACGCAGGTACAGACGACAGTTTCTGTGATGGTCAAGGCAATGCGACTATTACTGCCACAGGCGGAGGAACATACAACTGGGACAATGGTCTTGGAGCAGGCGCGAGCCATACAGTAACACCAGCTGCAACAACCACTTACGTAGTGACTGTAACAGACGGCAATGGCTGTACTGATACTGACGATGTAATCATTACAGTTGATCCACTCCCAACCGCAGATGCAGGTACAGACGATAGCTTCTGTGATGGACAAGGCAATGCAACGATCACCGCGACAGGCGGAGGAACCTACAGTTGGGATAATGGACTAGGAGCAGGAGCCAGCCATACAGTAACACCAGCAGCAACAACCACTTACGTAGTAACGGTAACAGATGGCAATGGCTGTACGGATACAGATGATGTAATCATTACAGTTGATCCACTGCCCACAGCGGACGCAGGTACAGACGACAGCTTCTGTGACGGTCAAGGCAATGCAACGATCACTGCCACAGGCGGAGGAACCTACAGTTGGGATAATGGACTAGGAGCAGGAGCCAGCCATACAGTAACACCAGCAGCAACAACCACTTACGTAGTAACGGTAACAGATGGCAATGGCTGTACGGATACAGATGATGTAATCATTACAGTTGATCCACTACCAACAGCAGACGCAGGAGCAGATGTATCGATTTGTCCGGCCGGCTCAACGACACTGACAGCCAGTGGAGCGACTACCTATAACTGGGATAACGGTCTTGGAGCAGGAGCGAGTCACACGGTGTCACCAGCCGCTACTACAACTTATATAGTAACAGCGACAGATGGCAATGGCTGTACAGATACCGATGATGTAACAGTCACTGTTAATGCAGCTCTACCAGTAAGTGCTGGAACCGATACTGCGATATGTGTTGGTGCATCAGTGACCCTGACAGGTACAGGAGCAGTGAACTACACCTGGGACAATGGTCTTGGAGCAGGAGCAAGCCACACCGTATCACCAGTCACTACCACTACCTATGTAGTAACCGGAGATGATGGAGCAGGTTGTTCGGCAACTGATGATATAACAATTACAGTCAATGCACTTCCAACAGCAGACGCAGGAACTGATGATAGTTTCTGTGATGGACAAGGTAATGCAACAATTACTGCCACAGGCGGTGGAACATACAACTGGGACAATGGTCTTGGAGCAGGCGCGAGCCATACAGTAACACCAGCCGCAACAACCACTTACGTAGTAACAGTAACAGACGGTAACGGCTGTACGGACACAGACGATGTAATCATTACGGTTGATCCGCTACCGACAGCAGACGCGGGTACAGACGATAGCTTCTGTGATGGACAGGGTAATGCGACTATTACTGCCACAGGCGGAGGAACATACAGCTGGGACAATGGTCTGGGAGCAGGCGCGAGTCATACAGTAACACCAGCCGCAACGACAACTTACGTAGTAACGGTAACAGACGGTAACGGCTGTACTGATACAGATGATGTAATCATTACGGTTGACCCACTCCCAACTGCAGATGCAGGAACTGATGATAGCTTCTGTGATGGTCAAGGCAATGCAACGATTACCGCGACAGGCGGAGGAACCTACAGCTGGGATAATGGATTAGGTGCAGGAGCAAGTCATACAGTAACGCCAGCGGCAACAACCACTTACGTAGTGACTGTAACAGACGGTAACGGATGTACGGATACAGACGATGTAATCATTACAGTTGATCCACTCCCAACAGCAGACGCAGGAACTGATGATAGTTTCTGTGACGGTCAGGGCAATGCAACGATTACCGCGACAGGCGGAGGAACCTATTCATGGGACAATGGATTAGGAGCAGGCGCGAGTCATACAGTAACCCCTGCCGCAACGACAACTTACGTAGTAACAGTAACAGATGGCAATGGCTGTACGGATACAGATGATGTAATCATTACAGTTGATCCACTACCAACAGCAGACGCAGGAGCAGATGTATCGATTTGTCCGGCCGGCTCAACGACACTGACAGCCAGTGGAGCGACTACCTATAACTGGGATAACGGTCTTGGAGCAGGAGCGAGTCACACGGTGTCACCAGCCGCTACTACAACTTATATAGTAACAGCGACAGATGGCAATGGCTGTACAGATACCGATGATGTAACAGTCACTGTTAATGCAGCTCTACCAGTAAGTGCTGGAACCGATACTGCGATATGTGTTGGTGCATCAGTGACCCTGACAGGTACAGGAGCAGTGAACTACACCTGGGACAATGGTCTTGGAGCAGGAGCAAGCCACACCGTATCACCAGTCACTACCACTACCTATGTAGTAACCGGAGATGATGGAGCAGGTTGTTCGGCAACTGATGATATAACAATTACAGTCAATGCACTTCCAACAGCGGACGCAGGCACAGACGACAGTTTCTGTGACGGTCAGGGCAATGCAACGATCACTGCCACTGGAGGTGGAACCTATTCATGGGACAATGGTCTTGGAGCAGGAGCCAGCCATACAGTAACACCAGCCGCAACAACCACTTACGTAGTAACTGTAACAGACGGTAACGGATGTACTGACACAGATGATGTAATTATTACAGTTGACCCACTCCCAACCGCAGATGCAGGAACTGATGACAGCTTCTGTGATGGTCAAGGCAATGCAACCATTACTGCCACAGGCGGAGGAACCTATTCATGGGACAATGGTCTTGGAGCAGGAGCCAGCCATACGGTAACACCAGCTGCAACAACGACCTACGTAGTGACTGTAACGGATGGTAACGGATGTACTGACACAGACGATGTAATCATTACGGTTGACCCACTTCCAACCGCAGACGCAGGTACAGACGACAGTTTCTGTGACGGTCAGGGCAATGCAACGATCACCGCAACAGGTGGAGGAACCTATTCATGGGACAATGGTCTAGGCGCAGGTGCAAGCCATACGGTAACCCCAGCTGCAACAACCACTTACGTAGTGACTGTAACGGATGGTAACGGCTGTACTGATACAGACGATGTAATCATTACAGTTGATCCGCTACCGACAGCTGACGCAGGAGCAGATGTATCGATTTGTCCGGCCGGCTCAACAACACTGACCGCCAGTGGAGCGACTACCTATAACTGGGATAACGGTCTTGGGGCAGGAGCCAGTCACACGGTGTCACCAGCCGCTACTACAACTTATATAGTTACCGCAACGGATGGTAATGGCTGTACAGATACCGATGATGTAACGGTCACTGTTAATGCAGCTCTACCGGTAAGCGCTGGAACCGATACTGCGATATGTGTTGGTGCATCAGTGACCCTGACAGGTACAGGAGCAGTGAACTACACCTGGGACAATGGTCTTGGAGCAGGAGCAAGTCACACCGTATCACCAGTCACTACCACTACCTATGTAGTAACCGGAGACGATGGAGCAGGTTGTTCGGCAACTGATGATATAACAATTACAGTCAATGCACTCCCAACTGCAGACGCAGGCACAGATGACAGCTTCTGTGACGGCCAAGGCAATGCGACCATTACTGCCACAGGCGGAGGAACCTATTCATGGGACAATGGACTAGGAGCTGGCGCGAGCCATACAGTGACTCCTGCCGCAACAACCACTTATGTAGTGACTGTAACAGACGGCAATGGATGTACCGATACTGATGATGTGATCATTACAGTTGATCCACTACCGACAGCAGACGCAGGCACAGACGACAGCTTCTGTGACGGCCAAGGCAATGCAACAATTACCGCGACAGGTGGAGGAACGTACAACTGGGACAACGGTCTTGGAGCAGGAGCAAGCCATACAGTAACACCAGCGGCAACAACGACATATGTAGTAACTGTAACAGATGGCAATGGCTGTACGGATACAGACGATGTAATCATTACAGTTGATCCACTCCCAACCGCAGACGCAGGAACTGATGATAGTTTCTGTGATGGACAAGGAAATGCAACAATTACTGCCACAGGCGGAGGAACCTATTCATGGGACAATGGTCTAGGCGCAGGCGCGAGCCATACGGTAACACCAGCGGCAACAACCACTTATGTAGTAACAGTAACAGATGGTAACGGATGTACGGATACAGACGATGTAATCATTACTGTTGATCCGCTACCGACAGCAAACGCAGGAACTGATGACAGCTTCTGTGATGGTCAAGGCAATGCAACAATTACTGCCACAGGCGGAGGAACATACAGCTGGGACAATGGTCTTGGAGCGGGAGCAAGTCATACGGTGACGCCAGTGGCAACAACGACATATGTAGTAACGGTAACGGATGGTAACGGCTGTACAGATACAGACGATGTAATCATTACGGTTGATCCACTACCGACAGCTGACGCAGGAGCAGATGTATCGATTTGTCCGGCCGGCTCAACAACACTGACCGCCAGTGGAGCGACTACCTATAACTGGGATAACGGTCTTGGGGCAGGAGCGAGTCACACGGTGTCACCAGCCGCTACTACAACTTATATAGTAACAGCAACCGATGGCAATGGCTGTACAGATACCGATGATGTAACAGTCACCGTTAATGCTGTATTTGCAATAGATGCCGGTGTTGATCAAGAGTTATGCGATGGAGAATCCACGACTGTTAGCGTGACCGGTGCGGTTTCTTATACCTGGGACAATGGTCTAGGAGCAGGTGCGAGTCATACCGTGACTCCAGTTTCAACTACAACTTATACTGTAACTGGTGACGATGGGAATGGTTGTTTCGCAACGGATGATGTTACAATTACGGTTAATGCACTCCCTATAGCAGATGCGGGTACAGACGACAGCTTCTGTGACGGCCAAGGCAATGCAACAATTACGGCCACTGGAGGTGGAACCTACAGCTGGGACAATGGTCTTGGAGCAGGAGCAAGTCATACAGTGACCCCAGTCGCAACAACGACATACATAGTAACTGTAACAGATGGCAATGGCTGTACAGATACAGACGATGTAATCATTACGGTTGATCCGCTACCGACAGCAGATGCAGGTACAGACGACAGCTTCTGTGATGGCCAAGGTAATGCGACAATTACTGCCACAGGAGGTGGAACCTATTCATGGGACAATGGTCTGGGAGCGGGAGCAAGTCATACGGTGACCCCGGCAACAACGACAACTTACGTAGTGACCGTAACAGACGGTAACGGATGTACGGATACAGACGATGTAATCATTACGGTTGATCCGCTACCGACAGCAGATGCAGGTACAGACGACAGCTTCTGTGATGGGCAGGGCAATGCGACTATTACTGCCACTGGAGGTGGAACCTATTCATGGGACAATGGCTTGGGAGCTGGAGCAAGTCATACAGTAACTCCGGCCGCTACCACGACCTACGTAGTAACGGTAACAGACGGCAATGGATGTACGGATACAGACGATGTAATTATCACAGTTGATCCACTACCGACAGCAGATGCAGGTACAGACGACAGCTTCTGTGATGGGTTGGGGAATGCAACTCTAATGGCCACAGGAGGTAGCACTTATTTCTGGGACAACGGATTAGGAGCTGGAGCCAGCCATACTGTAGCTCCAGCATCAACTACAACTTATACAGTGATGGTCACTGACGGCAATGGTTGTACTGACACGGATGATGTAATAATCACAGTGATTCCCACTGAGACTCCTGCTGTAACTATAACTAAGACTGATCCATTGTGTTTTGGAGATGCCGGAACAGTTACGGTTCAAGATTCCACTGGAGGAGGCCCGGACCCAATGTTCTCGTGGACAGTAAATGGAGTGCCAGCGGGTTCTGATAATGCGATATTCACTTCAACAACGCTCAATGATGGTGATGTAGTTAGTGTGGTGATGACAAGTAATGCTACTTGCGCATCACCTAACACAGCTACTTCAAATGTGACAATAGCTGAGCCAGAAGTACTAGCTTTATCAACAACAGCGACAGATGTACTTTGTAATGGAGGGTCTACCGGAGCAGTTGATTTAGATGTGCAAGGAGGTACATTACCATATGCTTATGCATGGAGCAATGGAGCGAGTACAGAAGACATTACAGGATTAAGTTTCGGAAGCTACAGTGTCATGGTAACAGATGGAAATGGGTGTACGGCTAATACCAGTGCAACCGTAAACGAACCAACAGCTATAGTATTGTCAACTTCTGTAACAGATGTACTTTGCAACGGTGACGCTACAGGTTCTGTAAACTTAACTGTGTCCGGAGGAACAAGTGGTTATACCTTTAATTGGAACACTGGTGTGAGCTCACAAAATATAAGTAATGTGACTAGCGGATCATACTCGGTCACGGTGACTGATGCCAATAGCTGTACCGCTAGCACAACGGTAACCGTAAATCAGCCTACTGCTCTTGCCTCAACGGTAAGTGTTGTTCATGCTTCCTGTAACGGATTTAGTGATGGAGCAACTGACTTAACAGTTTCAGGGGGTACCCTTCCATATGGATTCTCATGGTCAACCGGTGATATCATTGAAGACCTGGTAAATATTCCTGCTGGTAAATATGATGTCACCATAACTGATGGTAATGGGTGTACAATGGATAACTCAGGTACTGTTCAGGAACCTGTTCCAATTGCACCAATTATTGAAATTGATGATGAAGATGGCCAGGTTTGTGAGGATGATACGTTAGTGGCTTATGTTACTAATGTGGAAGATCAGGGTCCTAATCCGGTATACTCATGGTTCCTGAATGGAGCTACTGTAGGAGGCAACGATACAATTGTACAACTCCTTGGAGTGCTTGATGGTGACGAAATTTTTGCGGTACTCAACTCAAGCGAAGTATGCTCTCCCGGACCTGTAGAATCGAATCACGTATTCCCGGAAATAGTAAAATGCGGTTGTGAGCTGTTTATTCCAACTGCGATTTCACCTAACAACGACAATGCAAATGATGCATGGTTTGTTCAAGGGCTTGATTGCTGGGATCAATGGACAGTACGAGTATATAACCGATATGGAAGTCTCGTTTGGGAGCAATTCAAAAACTCGGCAAATAACGTAATTTATATTCCCTGGGATGGATACAGAAATGGACAACCAATGCCGGTAGCAGTTTACTACTATGTTATTGAAGTAAGTCTGGACGGAGAAAAGCCGAAAGATTATACTGGTCCGTTGACCATTATGCGATAATATTAAAGCTCTTAGTACCCTGATTACGTTTGCGGGCGGTGTAGTCAATTCCCTTGACTCATCGCCCTTTTTTTGTCCACAGTGGCTTAGGTGTAAGTTGATTTAGTACAAATCGACAATGTGTGTAAGAAATACTCTCGACCTTTTTAATATTTTTTATCCCAAATATCACCGGTTCAGGCCTTAACTAAGGAAACCAAAATTGACTCTTGCTTCTGGATTAAAAACACCTAATTTTGTAGGGCTAATCAATGTAGGAATATGAGCGTACTAGTAAATAAAGACTCAAAAGTAATAGTTCAGGGATTTACAGGTTCTGAAGGAACTTTCCACGCTGAACAAATGATTGAATATGGAACCAATGTTGTCGGTGGTGTAACACCTGGAAAAGGTGGGCAGGAGCATTTAGGTAAGCCGGTATTTAATACGGTTGTTGATGCTGTCGCAAAAACGGGAGCTGATGTATCCATTATATTCGTTCCACCAGCATTTGCAGCTGATGCTATTATGGAAGCAGCTGACGCAGGTATAAAGGTGATAGTAGCCATTACTGAAGGTATTCCTACCCGTGATATGGTCACTGCAAAAAATTATATCAAGAAAAGAGATTGCATACTTATCGGACCTAACTGTCCAGGAGTAATTACACCAGGTGAAGCTAAGGTTGGTATCATGCCGGGATTTATCTTTAAGTCTGGTCGTATAGGAATTGTTTCAAAATCAGGAACACTTACTTATGAAGCAGCGGATCAGGTAGTAAAAGCTGGATTTGGTGTGTCTACGGCTATTGGTATCGGAGGAGATCCAATTATCGGAACTCCGACAAAAGATGCTGTAGAGCTATTGATGAATGATCCAGATACCGATGGGATCGTAATGATTGGAGAGATTGGTGGAAATTATGAAGCACAGGCTGCTAAATGGATTCAGGAAACCGGAAACAAGAAACCTGTAGTTGGATTTATTGCCGGACAAACAGCTCCGAAAGGAAAGAGAATGGGGCATGCCGGAGCAATCATTGGCGGTGCTGATGATACGGCTGAGGCCAAGATGAAAATTATGGCTGAGTGCGGCATTATAGTAGCAGAGTCTCCTGCCGAAATAGGGGATAAAGTTGCAGAGGCAATGAAAACCGTTTCAGCTTAGTCGAAAGCAGAAATCAATAAGAATATAACCTGGGACCAATTGGTTCCAGGTTTTTTTATGCGCAAAAAAAAAGACTTTCTGTCAACCGAAGTCGACAGAAAGTCCAAAAATCAATTACCAAGAGGTTTTTTAATGTTTGCTCACTTAAAGTGAGTAGGTTCTGTATAGAGATACCGGATAAGTATATTAAAAAGTAACCTACTACTTATAAAAAAATAAAAAAAGCGTTTCTGACAACTCAGAAACGCTTCTGTAATAATGCGGTGTCAATCTATTTTGCGAAAGCAACAGATCTCATTTCACGGATCACAGTCACTTTAATTTGTCCCGGATACTGCATTTCTGTTTCGATTTTATTCGAGATGTCGTATGATAATTTCCCGGCTTGCTCATCAGATACGGATTCTGCATCAACCATAACACGTAACTCTCTACCGGCCTGTATGGCATAACATTTTTGAACACCATCAAAAGCAAGTGCGGTATTTTCCAGATCTTTCAATCGTTTAATATAAGATTCCATTACCTCTCTTCGCGCTCCAGGTCGTGATCCGGAGATGGCATCGCAGGCCTGAACAATTGGAGACAACATAGAAGTCATTTCTATTTCATCATGGTGTGCCCCGATCGCATTACATACCTCTGTATTTTCATTATATTTTTTTGCCAATTCCATACCAGCTATGGCATGAGGAACATCCAATTGGTCTTCAGTGACTTTTCCAATATCATGTAGTAGACCGGCTCTTTTGGCCAGTTTGGTGCTGATTCCAAGCTCGGCAGCCATAGTTGAAGCCAGTTTTGCAACTTCCCGAGAGTGTTGCAATAAATTCTGTCCATATGATGATCTGAATCTCATTCGGCCCACCATCTTAATTAACTCAGGGTGTAGTCCGTGAATACCCAGATCAATAACGGTTCGCTCACCAATTTCAACTATTTCTTCATTGATATCTTTTGCTGTTTTAGCAACAACCTCTTCAATCCTGGCTGGGTGAATTCTACCGTCTTTTACTAATCTGTGAAGAGATAGTCGCGCTATTTCCCTCCTAACAGGGTCGTAACCGGATATAATAATCGCTTCCGGTGTATCATCTACAATTATTTCAACTCCTGTGGCAGCTTCAAGGGTACGGATGTTTCGTCCTTCTCGTCCGATTACTTTTCCTTTAATTTCATCGTTTTCTATATTGAAAATAGAAACGCAGTTTTCAATGGCATGCTCGGCTGCAGTTCTTTGAATAGTTTCGATAACAACTTTCTTAGCATTCTTAGTTGCTGTGAGTTTGGCTTCGTCTTCAATGTTCTTAATTATTGATGAGGCTCGCGTTTGGGCTTCCTGCTTTACAACTTCCATCATCTGCTGCGTAGCTTCTTCAGCCGTTAGGTTTGCCACTTTCTCAAGTCGAGCGGCCTGCTCTGCTTTTAGTTTGTCAAGCTCTTCTTTCCTCTTATTTACAATGTCCAGTTGAGCCTGTACATTTTCTTTCATGCTATCGAGCTCCGCCTCTTTACGGTTATTTTCCGCGATCAGTTTACTTAGTTGCTGATCCTTGTTTTTGATTTTCTTCTCTTGCTCTTCAATATTTCTTTTTCTCTGACCAACATTCTCATCAAACTCCTCCTTCAGTTTGATGTATCGTTCTTTGGCTTCCATTATTTTTTCTTTCTTAATGGATTCCTGCTTAAGCTCGGCTTCTTTAATAATTAATTGGGCTTTTTCTTTGGCATCGTTTTCAGATTTTTTGAAAACGCTTTGAAGTAGGATTCTTCCAATGATGATTCCTAAAACTAACCCGCCAACTCCTGCGATAACATAATATAACATTAGGGTAAGTAATTAAAAGTTAATAATAAGTACTGTGACGTACCAGATCAAAGGAATGGGAAGAATACTAAGATTCTTTAATGTGAGTTGAAAGGATTGAGTCGATGTTTTTTAGCTTCTGGTCTAGTTCATTTTCAAAGTCGGAGGAACCTGATTCACTCCTCATCTTTGATACAACTGCATCAAATGCGACCATTGCTAATAAATCTTGTTTGTCGTCAATACCAAATTGACTTCTATATGCTTTGAGCTTTTCATTAATCTTCCTTCCAGCAATCCGAAGCATCTCTTCTTCACTTGCATCAACACGCATCGGATATTCTCTGTCTCCGATTTTTATTTTTATGGAAAGCTCTGACATTTAATACTTGAATTCCTTGTCACTCCGCACTATCCCTTTAGGTGAGCAATACACTTGTCTATTTCCTTAATATACTCGTTGATTTTTAGTTTCAACTCTGTATTCCGGCCTTGCTCACCAACCGTCACGCTTGTTACAATCTTACTAATTTTATCTTGATTTTGAAAGTTTTTCAAATCACGTTTTTGCTCTTCAATAATCAAATGAAGCTGCTTGTTCTCTGCCTCCAATTCCTGTATTTCAGCCACTTTCTGAGCATAATTCTGAAGGAGAATTTTCAGCTTCTCTTCAATGGTCTCGAGTGATTGTATAGTTTTAGAATTGTTCAATTATTTACGAATGAGCGCATTAAGTTCTTTTTCAAATGCATGAATAAGCTTATTCATTGTTTTGTCAATGACTTTATCTGTTAGAGTCTTATACTCGTCCTGTAGCGTAAAGTTTACGCTATAGGATTTTTTTCCCTGTCCCAGATTCTCTCCCTCATAGACATCAAACACATTGATGTCCTTAATGAGGTTATTACTGTACTTTCGGGCAACTTCCTGTACCTGGGCAAAAGATGTTTTTTTGTCCAGTACTAATGATAAATCTCTTCGTACCTCTGGGAATTTACTTATCGATTTATATTCTATTTCGGTATTATAGGCAGCGTGTAATGCTGTGATGTCGATTAAGGCCGCAAGCACAGGCTGGCTTACTTCACAGGATTTACAGATTTTTTTATTTACGTTTCCGAAGTTGGAAACCACCTTTTTATTAAGAGCAATCTGGTAACCTTCCGAAAATATGTCACTCTTTATTTTCTCGAGTTTGGTGTTTCCAATATTGAGTTTCGAGAAGATGCCAGACAAATGTTCCGACAGATCATGTAGATTAACAGCTCTATCATGGCTCTTCCAGCTCTCATCACTTTTGTTTCCGCTCAGGAACAGTGCGAGATACTCTTTTTCCGAATACTTACCATTGATTGAGTGGTAGGTTTTGCCAATCTCAAAGAACTTAAGGTTCTTCTGTCTCCTATTAATGTTGTGTGCAACAACCTCCAGGCCCGAAAACAGGAGCGTTTGACGCATTACACCAAGGTCCTCACTTAGCTTATTTAGTATTTCTACGTTCTGTGATTCATCAATGTCTCCTACCTGTTCACTATATGAAGCTTTGGTTAGTGAATTAGTAATAATTTCATTGTAGCCAAAAGAGATCAATACCTCGGAGATCAACTTTTGGGTCTTTTCTTTATCCTTGACTTCTGAAGGTGCAATAAAACCACTTGACAATTGATGACTGATGTCAATGTTTTCGTAACCGTAAAGCCTTAAGATTTCTTCAACAATATCTGCCTCCCTTTGTACATCCACTCTATAAGGGGGAACTATTAGCTCAAGTCCCTCTTCGGTTTCCTTTTTTATTTCAATTTCCAGATTCCTCAGGAGCTCTTTGATCGTGTCTTTGTCAATTTCTATCCCAATGAGCCGATGGATGTTTTTGTATTTTACAGATACCTCGAATCCTTTGATCGGGCTCTTATATAGGTCCTGGATGTCACTGGCTACTTTTCCTCCACAGATTTCGCAGATGAGTGCTGTAGCCCTAATAAGGGCATCTACTGTAGCATTTGGGTCCACACCTCTTTCAAACCTGAAGGAAGCATCGGTTTTTAATCCATGATTTTGAGCTGTTTTTCGGATATAGTCTGGTGAGAAATAGGCACTTTCAAGAAATATGTTTTTTGTAGAATCTTTGACTCCACTATCAATGCCTCCGAAAACGCCAGCTATACACATTGGCTCATTGCTATCACAAATCATCAGGTCTGTAGCTAACAACTTTCTTTCAACCTCATCAAGTGTGGTAAATTTTGTTCCTTCCTTTAAGGTTTTGATGGAGACTTTCCCCCCTCTTATCTTATCATAGTCGAATGCGTGTAGGGGTTGTCCGTATTCGTGTAGTACAAAATTTGTAATATCCACAACATTGTTAATCGGTGCTAATCCAATTGATTTTAAACGATTTTGAAGCCATTGAGGAGATGGTTCAACTTTGATGTCAGCAATCGTAATACCAGCGTATCTTGGGCAGCCTTCATCGTTCTCAATGGAAATACTGATCGGTAGGTCCGCGGTTTTCTTCGGAAGAGCTGATTCTGGTTTATTCAATTCCTCATTGAGTAATACCTTTAATTCGCGTGCAACACCAATATGTGAAGTGGCATCAGCTCGATTGGGGGTAAGGCCAATTTCGAAAATATTGTCATTTTGAATATTAAATACTTCTGCTGCAGGAGTACCATTGGGTACATTTGTGTTCAGGACGATAATACCATCATGGCTTTCTCCAAGTCCAATTTCATCTTCTGCACAGATCATTCCTTCCGAAACTTCTCCTCTGATTTTGGCTTTTTTAATTTTGAAAGGTTCGTGACCGGCAGGATAAAGTGTTGAGCCTACAGTTGCAACCACAACCTTTTGACCTGAGGCAACATTCGGGGCTCCACAAACGATTGGTCGGGCGGCTCCGTTGCCAATATCTACTGTGGTAACCTTTAACTTGTCAGCATCAGGGTGTTTTTCGCAAGTTTTAACTTCTCCAACAACAAGGCCTTCAAGTCCTCCTGGTACAGTTTCAAATTTTTCTATACCTTCTACTTCCAGTCCTGATTGTGTAAGAATGTCGCTTACCGTTTCTACATCCTTATTGATATTAATGTACTGCTTTAACCAGTCAAATGATATTTTCATCCCATCTCAAATTAGCCTATAAAATTAAGGAATAGATGGCTGCGATGCTTAGTTTTTTGAATAAGTCTTTTCTCCGGCTTTTATGGGAAAGTCAAGATGGTTTTCCTGTGGTGGCACAGGACAAATGTAGTGGTGGTTATAGGCACACTTCGGATTGAATGCGAGATTGAAATCCAGAACCAGGTCTTCACCATCAACAAAGTGTACAGGTAAGTATCGGCCTGCCCCATAAGTTTCCTTACCACTGGTTGCATCAGAAAAAGGAAGGAAAAAATGTCCCTGCTCAGTACTTCTCAATAAGGTCAGTTCTAATTCTTTTTTATCAATTTCAAATTTTAGCTTTGCGTGCTTAATGAATTTTTGATGTTCTTCTCCGCTTGTTCGAATGTGAATGATGTCGGTCTTTTCTAATGGAACCACCTTAGCTGAAACCAGATACTTCCTGTCAATAGGAAAAAACGAAATGCCCGTTGTATCTCCATCGGGTATCAATGAGGTGTCTGCCGCGAGATAATTTTTATAATCGCTACGTTCTTTTTTCATTTGTTGGTAGTAATCAAGTTTACTACCTGAATTGACCATGGTATAAATAATTACTGCCGTGGTGGCCAGTACCCCAAAAAAGAAAATTAGTCCTTTACCTTTCATAATAATCCTTGATCTGCAAAGCTAAAATATCCCTGATCACTTACAATAACATGGTCCAACACGGGTATTTCAAGTAATTTTCCGGCATTGGATATCTTTTCGGTCAGTTTAATGTCGGCCTGGCTCGCGCTCAGATTCCCTGAAGGGTGATTATGAACCAGTATGATACTAGACGCCAGGTGCTCCAATGCACTCTTAAATACTAGTTTCGGATCTACCAGTGTACCCGAAACACCACCCTGACTGATTTGATTTTTTTTGATTACCACGTTGGCCCGATTCAGTAATAATATCCAAAACTCTTCATGTCTTAGGTCCATCAGAAGTGGCTTAATAAGCTTATAAACATCTTCAGAAGAAGTTATTTTTTCTCGCCTTGGAGTAGAACTATCTTTTCTTCTCCTGCCTAGCTCCAGGGCACTAATAATATTAATTGCTTTGGCTTCCCCGATTCCTTTGAATTTCATCAAATCTTTTACGCCCAGTTTCGCTATTTCATTGAGGTCATTACCAACACTTGATAAAATAACCTTAGAAAGGTCAATGGCATTCATTTCTGCAGTGCCTGAACCAATCAGTATAGCAATCAGTTCAGCTTCAGTTAGTGCGGTGATCCCTTTGTTTAATAGCTTTTCTCTTGGCCTGTCTTCAAGTGCCAGTTCCGCTATTGACAATTCCTTCCGAGATAATTTTTCGATAGCCATACACTAAAAATAAAAAATCCCGCAGATTCATTGAACCTGCGGGACTTAAATTCTTTTGCTAATAAGGCTTAAAGACTATTAACGTACTTGGTTAATTTAGCTTTTTGATTTGATGCCTTATTTTTGTGGATAATATTCTTTTTTGCAAGCTTATCCAGCATGCCGGTTACCTTTTTCAGAAGCTCTTCCGCTTCCTTTTTATCAGTGGTAGCTCTCAACCTTTTTACAAATGTTCTTGTGGTTGTATGCTGATATCTATTGCGAAGTCTTCTGCTTTCGCTAGATCTTATTCTTTTTAATGCTGACTTATGATTTGCCATTGAACTTTATCCTTAATCAAAAACGGACTGCAAATGTAAGACTATTTTTGTCTATTGGCAAAGACAGACAAAATATTTTTGCGAATACACAATAAAATACCAATTAAAGCGCTTTGAATGCTGTATAATGTCAATAGAATCGACAAAAATTACTATATTTAAACAATGCATTGAGCAATGCAGGTTTATGATTAATACAATTGTTGTGTGTTATGGCCTTCCTTGAACATAAATACGGCTATGTGAAGGATGGAAAGGTTTTTCTTAAGGCTTATAGGGAATTTGAAGACCGCGAGATAGGTGAAGTCAGAGAATCAGATGAAAAATCTCTCCAGTATTTCCTGGATAAATTCGAACTAGCTGAAAACAAAGTAAAAGAGTTAATTCGTTCTGTAAAGAGTGCAACTAATAAAGGTTCGTACCTGATGAAGTTGTTGCACCTGAAAGAGTATTTAACTCAATATAAAGCAATCGGAGACTTTAATGCTCTAATGAGTGAGTTGGAGGAGGTTGAAGAAGACCTGAATAAGGTTATTTCCGGAAACCGTGAGAAAAACCTCAGTCAGAAGAAAGAGATAGTAGAAAAAGCGGAGTCCATGAAGGATAGCATGGATTGGAAGGTAACTACTGAGAAGTTCAAAGAGCTGCAGCGTAGGTGGGTAAAAATAGGGCGCGCAAAGGATGATGAAGAGAATGAAGTAGCCGCGCGATTTAAAGAGATTGTAGATTATTTTTTTAATAGAAGAAACCAGTATTATGAAACAAAAAAGCTGGTATTCGAAGATCGGTTGAATCAATACAGGGAGATAATTAATAAAGCTTCTGATCTCTCTAAAAGCTCTGATTTAGAGAAAGCATCCAAATCCTTTAATCAATTACATGATGATTGGAAAAAGGTAGGAAACGTTCAAAGAGATAAGCTAATAGAACTATGGAAAGAGTTTAAGGCATATTCTGATGAATTCTACAAACGCTATAATAGCTTGAAGAAGCAGCCCGTTCCACGCAATGACATTAAGGCCAATTTGGCACAGAAGGAGGCATTGTTAAAGGAGGCCCAATCACTCTTATCAATGGATTTGGACAATGCGATTGAAAAGGCCAAGTTTTTACAAAAGGAGTTTAAATCAGTTGGCCCAACGCCTCAGGAAGAGGCAAGAGATATCTCTGAGCAGTTCTGGTTGACATGTGATTATATTTTTGAAACTAATTATCTGTTTCGGGTGTTAAACAAGAAATACCCCAATTTCACCGAAAAAGAGGATGTTGAGCAACATAAGCTCAAGAAAGATACTTTGAAAGAGCTCATCCGCAGAGACCAGGATGAATTACAACTTTTTGAAGAAAATGCTGAAAAATTCTCTGGTAACGGTCGGAATAGGCTGAACAACGTGATTGATTCAAGGTTTAGGAATCAAAAAAGAAAGTTGACCGCGAAGAAAATGATTCTTGAACGGGTAGAGATGGAACGTAGTAATTGATTGCTTTAAGAGGGTTTTCCCAAGAAAAAAATGTTGTGGGAAAATAAAACTTAAAGAGATTGATAAACGTAAAGGAAACTAAGCAATTTATTTTATATTCGCGGCATAATTTAAAACTCGAAAAGATATGTATTGGACACTAGAACTAGCTTCATATCTGGAAGATGCCCCTTGGCCTGCTACTAAGGATGAGTTAATTGACTTTGCAATTAGATCTGGAGCGCCAAGTGAAGTTGTAGAAAATTTACAGCAGATCGAAGATGATGGGCACCCATTTGAAACAATAGAAGAAATTTGGCCGGACTATCCTACCAAAGAAGACTTTATGTTTAATGAAGACGAATATTGACCTCGTTTACCTAACTAGTTAAAATAAAAAGAATTACCATTGTTAACCCTGGCCTGTGGTCAGGGTTATTTTTTGCTGTTAACTATAGCTTCTGCGAGCAGTAAATCCTGTGGTGTTGTGATTTTAATGTTTTGTTCGTCTCCATCAATAAGGTGCACAACATTTCCAAGTGACTCATATACCGTAGCATCATCAGTAAAATTCTCCCTGTAGTCCTGGTTAAAACAATGCTTGAGTCTGCTAGTCATAAATGTCTGCGGTGTTTGTACGGTTACGTAATTACTTCTGAATACCGACTTATTTATTCCACTCCCTACCATTCGTAATGAGTTTTTGACTGGAACAGTGGCTACTGCTGAACCCCGTTTTTCTGCGATGATAAAGGAATTGAGTATAATTGACTCAGTAATAAAAGGTCTTACTCCATCGTGAATGGCAACAAGAGATTCGTTATCTTCAATGGCATTTAGGCCATTTTTTACAGAATCGAAACGGGTGCTTCCACCAGCAATCAGTTGGTGCGGGACAGTAAAAGAAATATCCGCTATTAGCTTTTGCCAATATTCATGATCTGTTTGTGGTAGTACTACAATCAGTTCAATGTCAGGGTCAGCCTGATGAAAAGTCTGCAATGTTTTCATCAATATAGGAGTACCACCAATTTTTAAGAACTGCTTTGGGATATCTGCATTCATACGGGTTCCCTTCCCACCAGCCACAATGATCGCGTATTTCTTCATTTCAAGTAACAATAAAGCCTCCGAGGAGAGTACCTCAGAGGCTTTAAAATAAATAATAAAATCTGAATTATCCTTCTAAACAGGTACTGTTTTAGATAATTAACATAGCGTCACCATAGCTGAAGAACTTATACTTTTCTTTTACAGCTTCTTCGTAGGCTTGCATAATAAGGTCATAGCCACCAAAAGCACACGTCAGCATCAATAGGGTTGACTCTGGCATATGGAAGTTGGTAATCAATGAATTGGCTATTTTAAATTCGTATGGAGGGAAGATAAATTTATCTGTCCATCCCTCGTACTCTTTTAACCTTCCGTTGGCCGATACTGAAGACTCAATTGAACGCATCGAAGTTGTTCCTACGGAAACAATTCTTTTCTTCTCGTCAAGAGCTGTATTCACTTTGTCTGCGGTATCAGCACCGATAATGAAGTTTTCCGAGTCCATTTTGTGCTTTGTAAGATCTTCTACGTCTACCGGGCGGAAAGTTCCTAAACCAACGTGTAATGTGATAGGAGCGATTTCAACGCCTTTGATCTCAAGTCGTTTCAGTACTTGTGGTGTAAAGTGAAGACCAGCAGTAGGAGCAGCGACTGCACCAACGTGCTCAGCGTAGATTGTTTGATACCTGTCCTTGTCTGAAGGTTCAGCATCACGCTTGATGTATTTCGGAAGAGGTGTCTCTCCAAGAGAATCAATTGTATTATAGAACTCTTCGTCTTCTCCGTCAAAAAGGAATCGGATTGTACGTCCTCTGGAAGTAGTGTTATCAATCACTTCAGCTACCAGGTCACCGTTTCCAAAGTAAAGCTTGTTGCCTACTCTTATTTTTCTCGCGGGATCAACAAGTACGTCCCATAAGTGAGCTTCTTTGTTGAGTTCTCTAAGAAGAAAAACTTCGATTTTGGCACCGGTCTTTTCTTTGTTGCCATAAAGACGTGCAGGAAAAACCTTTGTGTTGTTAATTACGAAAACATCTCCGTCATCGAAATAGTCAACAACGTCTTTGAATATTTTGTGCTCAATGGTGCCAGCTTCTCTGTTTACAACCATCAGGCGTGATTCATCTCTGTTTTCTGCAGGGTAAAGTGCCAGACGATCTGCCGGCAAGTCAAATTTAAATTCTGATAATTTCATATATATCTAATATTACGGTATTAAATACTCGGTAAATAAAATGGAGTGCAAAGGTAGTTAAATAGGTTATTCAATAACCCAATTTCCAGATAAATCTTTTAATAAATCCATTCTACCGCTAATGACTGTAATTACAGTAACATATTCGGGGGAGGATGTAGGGTTATAAATGATGCGATAACCTTTATAAATGACTTCTTTTAAAAAACTCAGAGGAGTATCCTGAAGTTCGGGGACAGTACGACCACTTAATGGGTGTTGACTCAGGTGTTTCTCGGTTTCAAGGATGAGTGATCTAATAAATCTACTTGCATAGTAAGTAGAGTCTTCAGCTATGTACTTTCGGGTCACTTTTAGATTATGAACAGCTTTGTTTGCCCACTTTATCTCTGTTCGCACGAATCTACTTTTTTCAATAATTCTGTAGTAGAAATTGTATTACCACTCTGTTCGTCATCCAGACCATCCATAACCTGAGCAGCTAGATTGAGCCGGTACATGATTTCCTCCATTGAAGAATTGTCAGGTAAGTTATGCAGGACTTGTATAGATATATCTTTGAATGATGGACGCATGGTATAACAGCTTCGATAATACGACTATAATTTAAAGATAAGAATATTGGTTGTGTTTTACTTTCAAATTTTACCTTTTCTAGCTCTAGAAGCTTAACTCTATTTAGATAGTCTTTTTTTTATGATATAATCAGCTAGGTAAGAAAGCCCTATTGATATAATAAAGAATAGATGAAAGCCATAAGCAATGATATAGACATAACCATGCATTCGCCCGGCTTCGTTCCCAATAAGGATGTCAATTAATTCATAGGTGCCACCCCAGGAAAAGAAAAATACGAAAGGTAGAATAATCCCTCCAAGCACCGGAATTAGGAAAAATTTTCTCTTTAGTTTCTTCTTACGTTGGTTATACAATAAAACTATATAGAGGAAAAATATGATTGAAGTTAATAACAAAGCAACAGTCAAAGGACTTACTGCTATTAGTGAAGAAGGAAGTGCACCGATTTCCGGAGTGTAATCAATACTTAACATATTCACAGGAATCCCTTGTTTATTCCATACAGCTATAGAATCTGTGCTACCTTCATCGGGTGGACCTATGTTCAGCTCGATGGGGTAGTTACATGCCCTGGCATCTAATTTTATTTTTAAAGTTCCAAAAGACTTCCAGTATCTGGCAGGAGATAAAGCATATTTAAAGCTGTATTGTTTGACCCAGCCGCCCCTGTCCTCCCAGCTTGTTCCGGAATAGGATACATTTATGGTATGCTTTCCCTTAGATATGTCTGTTTCAAAGTATCTCATGTATGAAAGATAGATGCTTGGACCACCTCTTTCGTATTCATATACTGTGACACTGCTTCGGTCATTATATGCAGTATTAGTAGGAGGTTCAAAAAAATATGAAAAGTCATCAAATTGAGTCCCCTCAGGGACTTTTATTTCATCTGGAATATCCTCTATTTCAACTTTTTCTCCATCAACAAAAACGTTGAAATCATCACCTGTTATACCTTCAGCATAGAATAGTAGAGGAATGTTGATGCTATCTTTTTTTGAGTTGATATGATATGTAATGTTATACCGAGCAGTTTTAAAATCCTGATCCAGTATTATTTCCAGGTCTTCGTGGGTAATGTCAACATACTCATTAACAAAAGGTCGGGTAAAATAGGTGCCTTCAGTGATCGGTGAAGCCATATTAGCTTTGACTTGCATAGAGCTCACGACAAATGGCAGGAGAAAAAATATAACTTTGAAGAAATTCATAATTCTACCTTTGAGTACCTAAGAATACTTGAAGGTCACCCGTCTACTTACATTCATTTCCAACTCGAGAATCTTTTCTCTTCCTCTCCTTTGAAAACCATAATGTATTTTACTAAATTTGTTAGCTAAAAAACTATTAAAATTAGTAAAATAGCTTGCGTTCAATTCTACATATGGACCTGGATACGTTTTTTGTATCAGTAGAGCGGTTACTCAATCCGGAGTTGGTGGGAAAGCCCGTACTCATTGGTAGCACCAGTGATCGGGGCGTAGTGGCTTCCTGTAGTTACGAAGCCCGGATGTTTGGGGTACACTCGGCTATGCCAATGAAAATGGCCCGTCAGCTCTGTCCGGAGGCGATAGTGGTAAGAGGTAACTCAATGAATTACCTCGAGTACTCCGATATGGTTACGGAAATAATTAGTGAAGGTGTTCCTCTTTTTGAAAAAACATCTATCGATGAATTCTATGTGGATCTCACGGGGATGGATAAGTTTTTTGGATGTTATAAACTGGCGGGTGAGCTGAGAAATAAGATTAAAAAAGAAACCGGACTTCCTATTTCCTTTGGTCTTTCAACGAATAAAATAGTATCCAAAGTAGCTACCGGTGAAGCAAAACCTGACAACCAGAAACACATAGAAGTTGGGTTTGAAAAAGCTTTTCTGGCTCCTCTTTCTGTAAAAAAGATTCCTATGATAGGAGACAAAACCTATCAGCAACTACGGAACCTCGGGGTCAAAAAGATCAAAACACTTCAGGAAATGCCTTTGGAGTTGATGCAAAGTGTGTTTGGTAAAAATGGAATTAGCATGTGGAAAAAGGCCAATGGGATTGATAACAGTCCCTTGTATCCATATGTAGAGCGAAAGTCCATTTCTACGGAAAGGACTTTTGAAAAAGACACAATTGATATTCATAAACTCAGGGGAATTATCCTGGCTATGGCAGAAAACCTGGCTTTCCAGCTTCGCAGGGCTAATAAACTGGCCGCTTGCGTTGCTGTGAAGGTCCGGTATTCAGACTTTAACACCTATACTATGCAGAATAGGATATCATACACTTCTGCCGATCATATTCTCATTCCTAAAGTGATGCAGCTTTTTGAAAAACTTTACAACAAACGTCTTCTGGTAAGACTCGTGGGAGTAGAGTATAGCAAAATTGCTGATGGTGGCTACCAGGTTGATCTTTTTGAGGACGTCAATGAAACAGTTAAGCTCTATGAAGCCATGGATAAACTCCGGCTAAAGTATGGCGGTCGATCGGTTGTAAGAGCTTATGGTATGGAAGCAAAAACCCTTGAGCGTCCGAATCCCTTCAATGGGAATGCTCCATTATTATTAGCTAACAGGAAGAGATGAAATATGTATATCAATACTCATTCATATTTCAGCCTCAGGTATGGTACCATCAGTCATAAGGAGCTAATTCGAATGGCAGCAGAAAAAGGCTATGATACTATTGCTCTTACTGATGTCAACAATACTTCTGGCTGCCTGGATTTTATCCGTAAGGCGGTTGAGTCGAAAATAAAACCGGTAGTTGGTATAGACTTCAGGAGGCGGATGCGACAATGTTTTGTGGGCATCGCTCGAAACAATCAAGGATATTATAACCTGAACCGACTCTTAACACATTGCCTCCATAACGATATTGAAGTCCCTGAGTTTCCAGATGAAATAAGCGATGTGTATATCGTATACCCTTTTTCGGTTTGGAAGGAGAACATGGTCCTGAAAGACTATGAATTTATCGGTGTTAGTCCTATGGATTTAAATAAGTTAGTAGTCTCTCCTCTGAAGAAGCAGCTCTCTAAATTAGTTATACTTCATACTGTCTCCTTTAAAAATAAAGCAGAGCATAACGCGCATGTGTTACTTAGGGCAGTTGACAATAATACTTTGCTCAGTAAATTGGATCGAAGCGAAGTAGCAAATTATTGGGAGGTGATGCTCTCCAAAGAACGACTACTACGCCTCTACAAAGACTGGCCTCAGCTTATTGAAAACACACAGAAATTATTGGATGGCTGTCATGTCAGTTTTGGATTTGGCGAACAGGCAGAACATATGAACCTCAGAACATTTACGGGTTCTGAAGCTGAAGATGTGAGTATGCTTAGAAAACTGTGCTATAATGGCTTGTCCTACCGTTTTCCTCAGGTGACTGGCAAGATTAAAGAAAGGCTTAATAATGAATTGAGTTTGATCGAGTCAAAAGGTTTTGTGTCTTACTTTTTAATCAATTGGGATCTGATCAACTATGCACGGCATAAAAATTATTTCTATGTAGGAAGGGGAAGTGGTGCCAATAGTATAGTTGCTTACCTGCTACGCATTACTGATGTGGATCCGATAGAACTGGACTTATACTTCGAGCGTTTTATGAATCTATATCGACAAAATCCACCGGACTTTGATATAGACTTTTCCTGGCGTGACAGAGATGATATTACGGAGTATCTTTTTAAAAAGTATCCTAACACAGCACTATTAGGAGCTTACAATAGCTTTAAGTATAAGTCTATTGTCCGTGAGTTAGGCAAAGTGTATGGTCTGCCAAAGCATGAAATGGATGTGCTTAGTAGTGGGGATATTCAGCCGGAGCAACTTGATAAAAAAAGTGAGTATTTGGTAAAATTGGCTTTATACCTCGAAGAAAAAGAAATTCCCAGTCATCTCAGTATTCATGCCAGTGGGATCATTATCGCTGATAAACCCCTGGAGCACTTTTCGGCCACCTTTATGCCCCCGAAAGGTTTTCCGACTACACAGTATGATATGGTAACTGCTGAGGATGTTGGACTTTTCAAATTCGATATTCTTAGCCAAAGAGGGTTGGGAAAGGTAAAAGATTCTTTAGCAATCATTAGACAAAACAACCCTAAGGACCCTGAAATTGATATTCACGACATCAACAAGTTCAAGAAAGACGAAAAGGTAAAACACATACTCAGAAATGCAGAGGCTATCGGTTGCTTTTATGTAGAGTCACCAGCCATGCGTATGTTGTTGAAAAAACTGGAAGTAGATAACTACCTGGGGTTAGTCGCAGCCAGTTCGGTAATCAGGCCCGGGGTAGCAAAGTCGGGAATGATGAGGGAGTATATATTGAGATACAGATATCCTGAGAAACGAAACGATGCCCCTCAAGTATTACTTGACCTTATGCCGGAGACCTATGGTGTAATGGTGTATCAGGAAGATGTAATTAAGGTAGCGCATTACTTTGCCGGGTTGTCATTAGGTGAGGCCGATGTAATGAGAAGGGGGATGTCGGGCAAGTATCGTTCGCGGGATGAGTTTGCTAAGGCTAAGAATAAGTTTATCAATAATTGTTTGGCTAAAGGGTATTCCAGAAAGCTTACACTGGACGTATGGCGACAGGTAGAAAGTTTTGCCGGCTACGCCTTTGCTAAGGGTCACTCAGCTTCTTATGCCGTGGAAAGCTATCAAAACCTTTATTTGAAAGCGCACTATCCGATTGAGTTTATGGTAAGTGTGTTGAATAATGGTGGAGGCTTTTATTCAGCTGAATTTTATATTCATGAGGCCCGTATGTCGGGAGCAACCATACACCCTCCCTGTGTCAATAGAAGTAATTACGAAAATGTACTGCAAGGCAAGGAAATTTATCTGGGGTTTTACCTACTCAATAGCTTTGACACTGAAAGTGCGGTGCATATTGAGCGAGAAAGAGAACAGGAGGGACTTTTCGAAAGTATGATCGACTTTATTGATCGTGTGCATCTGTCACTTGAGCAGTTGAGTATCCTGATTCGTATTGATGCTTTTCGTTTTACAGGTAAAAGCAAAAGGACTTTATTATGGGAGGCTAGTATTTATATGATGGGTGCGGAAAAACAACCGACAACACAGTCATTATTCAAAAGAGAAGTGAAGCAGTTTGTCATTCCTCAGTTACACATTACAGAAATGGAAAATGCTTTTGATCAGATGGAATTATTGGGTTTTCCCTTGTGTAGCCCGTTTTTGCTAGTGGCGGAAGAGTTGAAGAATAATCTGCTGGCTAAAGACATGAGCCGTTACCTGAATAAAGAGATGTTAATTTATGGTTACCTGGTAACGGTTAAGAATACAGCGACTTCTAAAGGTGAGGGAATGAACTTTGGTACTTTTCTCGATAGGGAAGGTGCCTTTATTGATACGGTACACTTTCCCCAAGTGGCAGCTCAGTATCCATTCAGGGGTAGAGGAGTTTATGGTATCTATGGTAAAGTAGTAGAGGAGTTTGGCTTTTTGACCATTGAAGTGATGAAGATGAAACGTATTCCTTTGATAGAAGATCCGAGGTATAGTGATAAGGATACCGATGATCCTGAGAAGGTGGTGACGGATGTTGTTATTCCTATTGAGAATAAAAGGGAGATGTGGAGTCGAAAGAGGTTTTAGGGCTTATACACTCTTACAATCACTCCTTGTAGTAAGGGCCGGCCAAAATTCATTATCGAACGCATCTCCTGCTGATACTTATTCCATTGCTTACGTTTTTTTAGGCTCAGTTTCGATTTTGATTTTCCAATTGCGGTAAAAAGTTCAGAAAGGAAAACTTGTTTCGAAAAGCTGCCTCTTTTCTTTTTTAAAAGCTGATCAACTTTCGTGTCATTATCAAAAATGAAACCGACTCTGTTAAGTTGTGCTTTCCAGTCTTTGAGGTGCAATAAAGTCGAGTTAGCCTGAATGATGCCGAAAGACTTTTTGCAAAGTTTGTTGATTTGATCTGCTGTCTGCTGGTCGGTTGAGTCCAGCCAGATACTTTCATTAAAAAGCAACATACCTCCGGGCTTAAGTATGCGATAGCAATCTTGCAGGGATTTTTCCAATTCCTTTCCTTCCTGTATGGCAAAAATCGACTCGGCATATATTTTGTCAAACATATTATCAGGATAAGGCATATTTTTTTCCTGGCCTTTATAGATAAGGTTGATCTTCTTTGACAATCCACAGAACTTCAGCCGCTTCAGCGCCATTTTATGCATGAGCTCGGAGGCTTCAACCCCGTAAAAGTTTGTTGTCTTATACTTAGATGCTAGTTCTATAATAGTTGCTCCAGTGCCAAAACCAATTTCCAGGATGTCCTCCCCGGGCTTGCACTCCAACAACTGAATCAGAGTGTTTGTTGCAGTCTTACCTTTTGCATGAATATGGGTGGCATGTGATTCTGCTAAGTAGTCGAGTATACGCCCTGATTGATTTGTCATTGTAAACAAAGGTATTAAACTAAAGTTCTACTGACTTTATTCCTTTTGGTGATTGTGTAAAAATACTCGATAGGATGACTAGAAGCATCAAAAAATAAGGAAAGAACATTCTTTCAGGTAGGCTCGGATACAATAAAAACCTAAATACAAGTGTGGTTAGAATACTAATTAAAAGAATGGTTGTCTTATCTCTTTTTAAAGCCCTTATGTTAAAGGTTATTCTTTTTGTGCGGAAAAGTATGTACGTAAAAAAGGCCAGTAACAATATCGGGAATTTTAATCTGAGTACGGTTGAGATAATTCCTTTCAATAAAATTTTTAGATACTGAAAGATTCCAAAATCTGGCGTTTCTTCGGTTAGAGGATGTGTAAGATGCTTTATAAATGAATGGTGAAACCAAACTTTCCATCCAGGATTTTCGAATGAACTTTTGAGAACGAGTGCCACAGAAACAAGTAGTGTGACTGCTAGACAATAGCGAAGAATATGCAATAATTTTTTCTCACTCATTAAAAAATCAAGACTCAGTAAGCAGATCCCAAAAATGGCATTATCTGGTCGAGCCAGTGATGCAAGCACGAGTACTGAGATTAAAATTATTTTAGAGTTGTAAAACAAGAATAAATAAGAGCTTAAAAACATCAGCATTGAAGCAAGGGCATCTGGTGTCGAAATTATTCCTACATCTGTAAATGAAGGCATTATGAAGACGAGTAGGGTCAAGCCTAAAGCCACATAAGTGAATTTGAGATTGATCTTTATGGAATTGAAGAAAAATAATGCGAGAACAAAGTATGAAATGACAGAAGGTATTATTGTTGCTAAAGACAAGGAAACCCCACTTTTGTACAAACCATAACAGGATAGAACATAAAGAAACTTGATGGAATAGAACGGCAGCTGTTCGTTGAAGGCATTGTAATCATTTATCATGGCCTCTCTATACTCATGTGGAGAATAATAGGAACCAATTGTCAGATGTTCATAACGATATCCCGGTGTGTTTTTTTCAATTTCTGAATATACCGTCTGATGTATTTTTTCTGTGTCTGTTTCGCCATCGAGCTTAAGAATGCATGCCATATAACCCAATCCATCCCAGGTTATAATTGGGTTAGCGATTTGTTTTGATAAAAGAACCCCAAGAATCGTTAGGAGAAGTAGACGGGGAATAGCTTTTTTAAGCATATTTTGAACAGAGATTTGGGTACTGAGTATAACTAAAGCTAGTAAATGATTTTGAATCTTTTTAAATAATTGGTTACGATAAGAATTTCTATACTTCGCTTACCCTGCACTTTGAGCCTTCTGATTTAAGAATATCACTGTGAACAATAATTTAAAATAACTTGTCAAATATTCTTAACTTACACCTAGTACTCACAGAATTACCATTCATGAAACTTTTTAAATCATCTGTGTGCCATAATCTTTCAGGAATAATACTATTCTCCTTTTTATGCCTGGGAACTCAGTTAAAGGCCCAGGGAATAGGTGGAGGAGTGATTTATAATCTACCTACGAACAATATAGGCTTCGATATCCGCTATGAATATCCCAAAAGGCAATTCGTATTCGCACCACAAGCCGCAATATTTCCCGGGATAGGTCCTATTACAGAATTCAATGTCGGGGGTGCGGTACATTATTTGCTTCCGGTAAGAATGGGTAAGGTGCTGCCTTACGCACTTTTGTTTGGTGGCTACAATGGGTGGATAAGTCATGAAAGTGCCCCGGACCCTGATGCAAAATTTTCCAATTGGAGTCTTGAGCCAGGAGTGGGTATCACTTTAAAACAATGTTTAAGACCTTATGCAGAGTACCGCTATAGTGTGAAGTGGGATGAAGCCAATGTGCGTATTGGAATAATTTACACCTTCAATTGTGGTGGCCACATTTGTCAAACTTATATCTAAACCGATAGAGCTATGAAGAAATTAATATACCTTTTACCTCTTGTGACCATTATTGTTCTTACTAATTGTAGCAAGGAAAGAATTCAGGAAGAAGAGAAAAATGAGTATGAGTCAATGAATGACTACTTTGATTCCAAAAAACAGGAAGAGCAGGATTTTGTTATCGACACCGGAGGCACTTGTCCTGTAGTAGGAAATCAGGGCACCCGTGTGTGCCCGATTAAGGTTAGCTTACAAACCAGTGGAGGGGACAGTGTTTACTTTCCTTTTAATATGCATCTGATCGAATTATACACTCCTAAAGACATTATCTACTATCAACTCTCCAATTTTGGAGGAAGTAATGTCATCAGTAACCACGGTATAATCAGACTTCGTGCAACTAAGGATGGCGATGACCTGTCAATGCGGGCTGCCGGTTATTGGGATGTTGAGCAACCTAATGCAACGCCTACGGCTGGTAAAAGTATTTACTATAGTTCCGGTGGTAGTAATTGGACTACTTCAGGACAGTCTTTTGCGGTTACCGCCTACGGCTACGATGGTGATGTAACTCAACTTTCCTGGGTGTCATGTGCCGAAGACCCTGCTGTTGGCGGGTCAACAGGTGGGTTTACCTTTTCTTCTGATACTGACAACCTCGATAATGTAGTGAAATATGTGTACTTACCAGACCTGGATGCTTTGGTAAAAGCCAGTGGTAATTCGACAATTGCACTGCCGGTTGGCCAGTCTGCCAAAGTCATATTAATGGCAATCAATAGTAAGGGTGAGTTGTACCACTATTATGATGAGACTACAGTTGGAGCTACCAATGACTACAAGGTTGAGTTAACTGAGATTTCAGATGGTGATCTGACGACATTATTGGATGGGCTTTAATTATTAAATATTCAACCGCGGAGACGCAGAGTTCGCCAAGTTATTCTTTGCGTCCATTTAAATTATAGGTTTTTAATAAATCAGGATAATCTCTCCACATCAGAATTTTCTCAGCGCTCTTTGTATCTTTAATCGTCCTCGTTTGCAACGAGGATGTTCGAAGAAAAGGTTTGTAACCTTTTTATGCACTTTGTTAAATGGATTGTAGGGACGGCAACTCTTTGTGCCCATCTAAATTATTGGTTTTTAATAAATCGGGATGCACTCTCCATATCAGAATTTTCTCAGCGCTCTTTGCATCTTAGCGGTTATTCTTTTATTGTCTTAAATCGTCCTCGTTCGCAACGAGGATGTTCGAAGAAAAGGTTTGTAACCTTGTTATGCCCATTGTTAAATGGGTGGTAGGGACGGCAACTCTTTGCGCCCATCTAAATTATTGGGTTTTAAAAAATCGGGATGTACTCTCCATATCAGAATTTTCTCAGCGCTCTCAGCATCTTGGCGGTTATTCTTTAATCGTCCTCGTTTGCAATCAGGGTCCGAGAAAAAGATTTTTAACCTTTACACACTTTCATTTCAATGAATGGATATTTCCGATTATCATGGGTTGAAAAACAAAAAACCCCATAGCTTTCGCTACGGGGCTTCATAAGTAGTTTGGGTGCTATTATTATTTAGCTTCTTTCTCTTCGACAGGTTGAGGCTCAATACCATTTACCTTGTCTCGAATTTTCTTTTCGATCTCATCCATCAATTCAGGATTGTCATGAAGCACACCTTTCACGCTGTCACGACCCTGTCCTAATTTGTTGCCGCCATATGAAAACCATGACCCTGCTTTTTCAACAATATCAAGATCAACAGCCAGGTCAAGTACTTCGCCTACTTTGGAAATTCCTTCACCATACATGATTTCAAATTCAACTACTTTGAACGGAGGAGCAACTTTGTTTTTCACGACTTTTACTCTAACACGGTTTCCGGTAATGCTATCCGGTCCTTCTTTGATCTGCCCGATTCTACGAATGTCAAGACGAACTGAAGCATAAAACTTCAATGCATTACCACCGGTAGTTGTTTCAGGATTACCGAACATCACACCGATTTTCTCACGAAGCTGGTTGATGAAGATACATGAGCAACCGGTCTTGTTGATGGTACCGGTAAGTTTTCTTAGTGCCTGTGACATGAGCCTTGCCTGAAGACCCATTTTACTTTCACCCATCTCGCCTTCAAGTTCACCTTTAGGAACAAGAGCGGCTACAGAATCGATAACGATGATGTCGATTGCTCCCGAGCGAATAAGGTGTTCGGCAATTTCAAGAGCCTGCTCACCATTGTCAGGTTGGGCGATCAATAAGTTTTCAGTATCAATGCCAAGCTTTTCAGCGTATGACTTGTCAAATGCGTGTTCAGCATCAATGAATGCTGCTATACCACCTTTCTTTTGTGCTTCTGCAATGCAGTGCATCGAAAGGGTGGTCTTACCCGAAGATTCAGGTCCGTATATTTCTACAACTCTACCGCGAGGTATACCTCCGATCCCAAGAGCGATATCAAGCCCCAGTGATCCGGTAGAAATAGCCGGCATATCCATCACTTTATCGTCACTCAATTTCATGACGGCCCCTTTACCATAGGCTTTTTCTATGGTGTCGATGGTTAACTTGAGGGCTTTGAGTTTTTCAGAATTATCACTCATTTTCTTTTCTTATTTTTAACTGCAGAGATGTAATGTGAAGTTAAGCATTCATTAAGAGATGTGCATTATTTTAATTCACGAATTATCAACATATTAGGCCAATATTGATACTTTTTTATGAAACACATCAATTGGAAAAATATTAAGCGTATTCTGGCCCTCTTTGGCTTACTCTTAGCGACTTTTTTGATCGTGTTTTTCAATGAACTGATTTATGGGATAAATCAATACCTTGGTCAGAATAACCTCATCGATAATGCAAAGTCCATAGACTTCTACCTGAACGAAGATACGTATCCAGACTCATTAAAGGAGAGGATTAAACTGGTAAGAGAAATCAGACAGTTTGCAATCGACTCACTTGAGTTGTACAATGCCGACAACTATAAAAAAATATACGATCAGAAAGGAGAAGATGTCTTGTGGATCATTCGTGCCTGTAAGCCTTATGAATTGCGCCCTTTTGAATGGACTTTTCCATTTGCTGGTTCTTTTCCTTACAAAGGACACTTCGATAGAGAAAAAGTTATTGCTGATTCGGCAAAATTTGCCCGCTTTGGATATGATGTGGGTATAAGACCTGTAAGAGCCTGGTCTACCCTGGGATATTTTGAAGATCCCATTCTATCAAATATGCTGTATTGGTCTGAGGGGGAGCTAGCAGAAACGATCATACACGAGATGACACATAGTACTATTTTTGTTTATTCGGATATTGAGTACAACGAGAATCTTGCCACTTTTATAGGTGAATATGGAGCAAAAAGATTCTTATCTCAGAAGTATGGTCAGGACTCGGATGTATTGAAGTACTATAGCGGAGACCTGCAAGACCAGAAAAAATTTATTGATCACATGCTTCATGGAGCTATGTTGCTGGACACCCTATTCAAAAGTTTTGATGAAAAAATATTAAATGCAGAGAAAGATCGTTTAAAGTATGACTTGATAGAAAAAATCGCTCTTAGTACGGATACGATCAATTTTTTAAACTCTGATGGCAGATATGTTTATAAATCTGCCGAAAATTTAAACAACACAAATTTTGCTGCGTTAATAACATATCACGCTAAGCAAAATGACTTTAGCAAAGATTTTGATGAAGTACACAAAGGCGACTTTAAAAATTATCTTGATTCATTAAAAAAAGTACACCCTCTTCATTAAATATTTAAATTGGTACACCTTTTGTAATACCTTATGTAAATAATTATTAGAAATCATGAAAAAGTTCACCATTATACTCATTTCGGCATTTTTTTGCCTGTCCTTCACAAAGGATAATAGCGCCTTAAAGTATAACGTGCGTAACACAAGTTTTACTCAAGGAGAATATCTTGAATACCGACTTCACTATGGAGTTTTCAATGCAGGAGTCGGAATCGTGCAGGTCTTTCCCAAGCTCTATAGCGTCAATGGCAAGGCCTGCTATAAGCTGGATGTATCAGGAAGATCAGTAGGAGCCTTTGCTGCGATCCTCAAAGTAAAGGATACCTGGAGGTCTTATATAGATACCACTTCATTGTACCCTGAGAAAGCATATCGTGATATTACAGAAGGTAGGTACAGATTGAAAGAAACAACACTATTTAATCAGGCCGCAGGCGCGGTGACGGTTAAGTCTCAAAAGAAGTCTAAGGACATACAAACCAAGAACTTCGAGATGCCTAAAAAGTCGTTAGACATTGTAAGTGCATATTACTACCTGAGAAATGTGGATTACTCCAAGATGAAGGAAGGGGAAAGTGTAAGTATTAAAGTGTTTTTTGAGGATACTAACTATGACTTGAAAGTCATTTATAAAGGAAAGGAAAAGGTAAAAGTAAGGGGTGGTAAGTTTAATTGTATTAAGTTAGTGCCTGAAATGCCCGATAACGAGCTGTTTGATGGAAGTGGTTCTGTGAGATTCTGGCTATCCGATGATGCTAACAGAGTAGCAGTAAGGGTAGAGGCCGATATGTTCGTTGGTGCGGTACAACTGGATCTTAAATCTCATAGGGGTTTGGGGCATGCACTGAACACTTATTAATATTTTAATGTTATACTGAAGTCGTGAAGAAAGTTCTAGCAATACTATTTTTAGGGGTCGTCCCCTTTTTGGCAGACGCAGATACGGAGGTAGTTACAGGTAAAGTGAGTAACTGTGATGATGGTGAATGGATTTATCTGTATGAGTACTTTGGTGCTGATCTGGAGGTGGTCGATTCTGCTCAGGTAAAATCAGGTGAGTTCAAACTCAAATCCAAAAAAGGATACCCTGATGGTCTGTATCAAATAGGAGCTAGTGAAACCGGTTCGGCTGCTCTTGTTCTTAAAGAGAAATCAGTTGAAGTTGAATTTGATTTTGTGGAACCGAAGGAATCTTTGAAAGTGGCGGACTCCAAGGAAAACCAGCTGTTTGAAGATTATTCCAAAGCCCTGAACGGTTATTATCAAGAATTTCAGGATATCAATTCGGCTTTCTATAAAATACAACCCTTGCAAAGGCAAAACCCGGAGTTGTACAGCGAAAAAAGTAGTGAGCTGTCACAACGTCTGGATTCCATTCATAAAGGCTTGGATGCTTATCATGCCAAACTAGTAGAGGAAAATCCTGAATCATTGATGGGGGTATTTGCCAAGGCACTACTCATTGACAAGACCACTAATCAAAGTAATTATCTAAATGCAGATGAATTCAACAATAGTACTTTGATTCGGGGAGACGTACTGGCCAACAAGATTAACTTCTATTTTATTCGATTTATTGGTCGAATTGATCAGAACAATATTGCCAGATTGAACAACGAAGTTTTATCGAAAAGTCCTGAAGGATCAGATGGAAGGGAAGTCGTTTACACTACTTTGATTAGAATAGCCTTCAATGTAGATAAAAATGAAGGCTGGAGATTGAGCAAGCAGTATAAAAAAGAATACCCTGATTCTCCTCACGCACTTCGGTTTTTAAAAGGTGTTCCGGCCCCTCCACCTGAAATAGGAGATACGGCACCAGATCTAAGTTTTCAGGATCCTAACGGAAAGACGATAAGCTTAAGCTCCTTAAAAGGGCAAGTAGTTTTGGTTGATTTTTGGGCTTCATGGTGTAGACCTTGCCGGGCTGAGAATCCGAATGTTGTAAGAGCATATCACAAATTCAAAGATAAAGGCTTTACGATTCTAAGTGTTTCTCTGGACAAGTCAAAGGATCGATGGGTTGGAGCGATAGAAGCCGATGGGTTGGTATGGCCCAATCATATCTCTGACTTAAAGGGGTGGCAGTCAGCAGCAGCGCAGACCTACAGTGTGCGCGGGATTCCTTCTGCCTTTCTGATTGATAGAGAAGGTACCATAGTAGCAAAAAACCTGCGGGGAGCGGCCCTGGAGCAGGCTCTTGAAAAGCTGCTTGCCGAAGAGTAGATCAGCGTAGGCTTACTTTTGCATCTCTTAACCTAAAATTAACATCAAATTCTGGCTGACCTTAGAAAAAGCGATAACTTGCGTGGTTATAAAACTAGGGTATGTTTAACGCTCGTTTAATTTCACTTGCTATTTCTCTGGGAGTTGCGGTCATCTCAGTGGCATTTTTGTCATTGATAAGCACCATGACAGCAACAGATTTATTTCTGGTTTTTGCTCTGGCCTTTATCAGTTCTTTTATTTTATTCTTCCTTACCCTTGAGCTACTGGTGTACCGGGAGTTGAGAAAGATTTTTAGAATTTTCGATCAGCTAAGCGGAAAGAAAACCACCACGACCTCACCGTCTGAGATTTCTGTAAAAAAAATTGGTAAGGAACTATCGGCATTTGCCAAGATGAAGGAGGAAGAGATTGAAACTCTAAGGAGGATCGAAAATTTCCGAAGGGAGTTTCTTGCAGATATTTCTCACGAACTTAAGACTCCGGTATTCGCGGCACAGGGATTTATTCATACCTTAATGGATGGTGCTATTGATGATGTGAGTGTAAGGACCCGTTTTTTAAAAAAATCAGCGAAGAGTCTCGATGACCTCAATAACCTTGTCCAGGACCTTATTACAATTTCACAGGTTGAGACCGGGGAAATCATCCTCCAGGAGGAGACCTTCGAACTGGGGACGCTGGTAAATGAGGTTTTTGAAAAAATGGAGGTCAAAGCAGGAAACAGGAATACAGACCTAAGACTGAAAAAAGATTACAAGGGTGATGCAAGAGTCGTTGCTGACTATTTCAGAATCATGCAGGTGATCACCAATCTTGTCGATAACGCAATTAAGTACGGAAAAGATGGAGGGAGAGTGATTGTCACGCTGTCAGCAAAGAAAGACTCCGTAGAGGTAAATGTTTCTGATGATGGTCCTGGAATACCACTGGAGCATCAGCCTAAAATTTTCAGGAGATTCTATCGCGTTGATAAAAGCCGTTCCAGAGAGAAGGGGGGTACAGGTCTGGGGCTGGCAATTGTAAAGCACATTGTTGAAGCCCATAAATCAGAAATTAAGCTAAATTCCAAGGAAGGTAAAGGAACAAGGTTTACCTTTAGGCTTCCAAAGGAAAAGTCAGTTGAAAAAACCTCAGTTTAAAGATTTTATTATTCACGAAGATGATGACTATGTGGTCATCAACAAGCCCCCTTTTATCTCTTCTCTAGATGACCGAGTAGACGCATGGAACATAAAAAGCCTGGCCAGGGAGTATAATGAGTCGCTTACTCTGTGTCATCGGCTCGATAAAGAAACTTCCGGAGTGCTTGTGCTTGCCAAGGATGCTGAGTCTTATAGAAATATAGCCATCCAGTTTGAAGAACGTAAGGTTGAAAAGGAATACCATACTGTAGTTGGTGGGGTGCACGAAATCAGGGATACCTGGATTGATGAACCATTAGGCGAAATAAGAAGGGGCAGCGTAAGTGTCGATTACCAAAAAGGGAAACCAGCCCTTACTTATGTTACCTTATTAAAAGCATTTAGGAATTATACTGTCCTGGCATGTAAGCCAGTTACAGGTCGTACTCACCAAATACGTGCGCACCTACGTCATATTGGTTGCCCTATTATTGGAGATAGTAGCTATGGAGGTAAGGATTTCTATTTGTCATCACTAAAAAGAAATTACAATCTGAAGAAAGATGAAGAAGAGCGACCTTCAATACAAAGAGTAGCTTTACACGCATGGTCAATCATTTTTACCGATATGAATGGTAAAGATTTAAAGTTTGAAGCGCCCTATCCAAAAGACTTTATGGTGCTGATTAAGCTTTTGGAAAAGTACGCACGCTGATTCTTGAAAATTTATTTTAAAGAATTATTGCTCATTGTTTTGCATTTGAATTATGAAGCTTCTATTTTTGTGTCCCATTTTGCAGAAGATGGGTAATTTGATTGATAAAACAGTATAGAAAGTGGATGCAATAAGTTATAAAACTGCAGTCGTTAATAAAGCAGGAGCTAACAAAAAATGGTTAGTGATTGACGCTGAGGGTCAGGTACTTGGGAGAATGGCAAGTGAAGTGGCCAAAAGAATAAGAGGAAAGCATAAAGCGAGTTTTACTCCTAATGCGGATTGCGGTGATTTCGTTATTGTTATCAACGCTGACAAAATCAAACTTACCGGAGAAAAGTGGGTGAAGAAGCAATATATCTCTCACTCAGGTTATCCAGGAGGTCAAAAAATTAAAACTGCTGAAGAGGTTTACAGAAAAGATCCTACAAGATTGGTAGAAGCAGCAGTAAGAGGTATGCTACCTAAGAATCGTCTTGGAAGAGCTATCTTCAAAAATCTACATGTATATAACGGTGCTGAGCATCCTCACGATGCACAAAAGCCTGAAGCAATAAAACTATAATAACTGTTAATGGAAGTTATCAACACAATTGGAAGAAGAAAAACGTCTGTGGCGAGAATTTATATGTCGTCAGGCAAGGGGCAGGTTTCTGTAAACGGTAGAGATATTAAGGAATACTTTACTACCGAAGTTCTTCAAAATATAGTTAAGTACCCACTTGAAGTTGTTGAGGAGGCTGGTAAAGTCGACCTGAATGTAAACGTATCAGGTGGAGGTTTTAAAGGTCAGGCTGAGGCTACTCGTATGGCTATCGCACGTGCACTTTGTGAGGTTAATCCGGATTACCGTCCTGCATTGAAGCAAGAAGGACTCCTTACCAGAGACCCTCGTATGGTTGAGCGTAAGAAATACGGTAGAAGAAAAGCGAGAAGAAGATTCCAGTTCAGTAAACGTTAAGATATTTTAAGGCAAAATTTGTAGAATGAGCAAAAAAATTAGTCATAAAGAGTTGTTAGATGCCGGTGTACATTTCGGACACCTAACACGTAAGTGGGATCCTAGAATGGCTCCATACATTTTCATGGAGAAAAATGGTATCCACATCATTGACCTGCACAAAACTTTACATAACCTGGAAGAAGCGAAAAGCGCTATTAAGAATATTGTGAAGTCGGGAAGAAAGGTGATGTTTGTCGCAACAAAGAAACAAGCTCAAGGTATCGTTGCTGATGAGGCGAGAAGGCTCAAAATGCCTTACGTTACTGAAAGATGGCTTGGTGGTATGTTGACTAACTTTACTACAGTAAGAAAGTCCCTTAAGAAAATGGCATCGATCGATAAGCTGATGAAAGATGAAGCTTTTGAGAACCTTGCTAAGAGAGAGCGACTGATGAAGCATCGTGAAAAAGAAAAGCTTCAAAGAGTATTGGGAGGTATCACTGACCTTACAAGACTACCGGCAGCTCTTTTCGTAATTGATATTAAGAAAGAACACATTGCAATTGCTGAAGCACACAAGCTTAACATTCCTGTTTTTGCAATGGTTGATACGAACTCAAACCCTGATGCTGTTGATTATGCAATTCCATCAAATGATGATGCTTTCAAATCAGTTGCATTGATCACTTCTGAAATTGGAAAAGCTATTGAAGAGGCTTTAGAAGAAAGAAAGAAGATGAAGGATGAGATGAAAGATCAGGAAGAATCTGAAGAGGCAGAAGTAGCAGAAGCAAAAAAAGCAGCAGCCAAAAAGGAAGAAAAGCCTGAGGCTAAGAAAGAAGAGAAAGATGCTGCTCCAAAGAAGGCTCCCGCAAAAAAAGTAGAGGCTAAGAAGGAAGAAAAAGCTTCAGCGGACGCTAAAGAGGAGACTGATGAAAAACCTGCTGCTAAAAAGAAAACAACTACTACGAAGGCAACTAAGAAGTCTGAAGAAGTAGCAGCTGATAAGTAATTAAGTAGAAAAATTTGATCATATGAAATTGAACATCGAACCAGATTTGATGTTCAATTTTTTTGTATAAATAAAAAATAACGAAAATGGCTATATCTGCACAAGACGTAAATAAGCTCCGAAAAGAAACCGGAGCTGGTATGATGGATTGTAAAAAGGCGCTCGAAGAAGCTGGTGGAGATTTTGATGGAGCGATTGACATCCTTAGAAAAAAAGGACAAAAAATATCTGCAAAACGTGCAGATAGAGAGGCTTCTGAAGGAGCTGTTTTTGTATCGACAACACCAGATAGTACAAAAGGTATTTTAGTAGCACTTAACTGCGAAACTGACTTTGTAGCAAAGAATGATGACTTCCTTGGTCTTGGTAAGTCTATTCTTGACATTGCTACTTCAAAAACTCCTGCGAGTCACGATCAACTTCTTTCTGAAGCTATGAGTGATGGACGTTCTATCGCTGATCACCTTACCGATTTCATGGGTAAGATAGGTGAGAAAATTGAAGTAAGCTCTTACGAGGTAATGGAAGGTGAAACTGTTGTGCCTTACATTCACTCCAATGCTAAGCTTGGTGTAATGGTTGCTTTAAAAGGAGCGAATGGAGATGCTGTTACTGAAATAGGAAAAGATGTTGCTATGCAAATTGCTGCAATGAATCCTGTTGCTGTAGATAAAGACGGTGTTTCGCAGGATATTATCGACAGAGAAATTGCGATCGGAAAAGAGCAGGCTCTTCAGGAAGGTAAGCCGGAAGATTTAGTTGAAAAAATCGCTCTAGGTAAGCTGAACAAGTTCTACAAGGAAAACACACTTCTTAACCAGGCATTTGTGAAGGATAATAACAAAACTATCCAGCAGGTACTGAAAGAAGTGAATAATGATTTAACCGTTTCTGAGTTCAAAAGAATCTCAATCGGATAAGTCTTATATACATCTTATTAAAAAAGAAAACCCTGAGAGAAGTCTCGGGGGTTTTTTGTTTTTACTCAAAGTAAATCTTTGTATTGGGTAGTAGCGCCTGGATATTTTGCCTTTCTTTTTTCTTAATATCATTACCTGCCAGCATAAGAGTTTTCAGGTTTTTCAACCCACTTATGTGTAATGGTAATGATGTTAATTGGTTCATAGAAAGATCCAGAGTCTCCAGGTTCTTCAACTTGGCTATTGAAGTTGGAAGGGTCTGGAGCTTGTTCTGGCGGATATATAAGTTTTTTAAATTTTTAAGATTACCAAACTCAGCAGGTAAGTTGCTTAGATTGTTTTTATTGAGCGTCAGATCTTTCAGTTTACTGAGCCTTCCGATGGCAGGGTTAAGGGATGTTAATCCGTTACTGCTTAAGTCCAGAATGATCAGGTTATTTAACTTGCCCAGACTGCTTGATAACTGTGTAGCCTTATTACCCATGAAATTGAGCTTGACAAGATTTGTCATCTTGTAAGAAGTAGAGGGTAAATTGGTCAATCTCTTGAAACTGAAGTCGGCACAGAAAATAATTTCAGGCTCGTTTTTAAAAACATCACTTTCAGGACCGTAACATTCTCCCATACAGCTGCTTTCAAGCATTCTCGCTGCTTTCATATTACCCAATCGCAGTGCCTGAGATAAATCAAAGCATAATTCGGAATTCTCGAAACCATATTGCTTGGCTAATAAGTCCTTTGCACGCGCTCGTTGGTAATAGGCACTGGAGAAATCAGCTCTCAGGCTAATGGCATTGGTGAAATCCCCGATCGCATCCATATACTGCTTACTCTTTAGTTTTGCGAGCCCGCTTTTGTAATAAGCATCAGCATCAGGAAGCTTATAACCTGAGAATATTGTCGATGATAGTAGTATTAATAAGGTTACTAGTTTTTTCATGCTGTTGAGGTTTGGACATAAATACCCGTTTACATATACGGCACTCCCTTAGAAAAGTTTAATTTATTATTGCAAAAATTCTACCAAACTTGAAAATTGTGCAATATTCACCAGTTTTAGGGCTGATTATTTGTTTTGCGCAGCCATAATGTCTTCAATTTCTTCCACCTCAATAGGAATACTTTTCATAAGGTCTACCGGACCATCGTTAGTGATCAGTATATCATTTTCTATTCTCACACCTATGCCCTCTTCCAGGACGTATATTCCCGGTTCACAAGTGTATACCATTCCTGCTTCCAACGGCCTCTCACGATTGTCCACATCATGAACGTCAAGACCTATGGAATGTGAGACTCCGTGCATGAAGTATTTGCGGTAAGCTGGGTTTTTAGGGTCTTGGTTGTCAATTTCGTTTTGAGTGAGCAGCCCCAGTCCTATCAGCTCCTTCTCAATAAATGAGCATACTTCTTTGGTGTAGTCTGCAATCAGAATGCCCGGGTTGAGTAATGAGATTGCAAACCTTTGTGCTCTAAGTACGGCATTATAGATTTCCTTTTGCCGTGGAGTAAACTTGCCTGAAGAAGGCACACACCTGGTGAGGTCTGCGTTGTAGTTAGCATATTCAGCACCAAAGTCCATTAGGATAAGCTCGTCTTCTTTAATTATGGATTCGTTGGCGATATAATGAAGTACACAGGCATTGGCACCAGAAGCTATTATCGGGCTGTAGGCATGACCTCTCGATCCACTTCTTATAAACTCATGTGTGATTTCGGCCTCCAGCTGGTATTCGTAGATGCCTGGTCTTGTTTTGTCGAGAACTCGCTTGAAGGCACTTTCAGTAATCTTACAGGCCTCCTTCATTAGCTGAATTTCAATGCCGGACTTTACCATGCGCAGGTTATGCAAAATAGGAGCCGACTTTTCGTAGTTGACTTTGGGAAACTCACCTTGAATCCATTTCTTGAAGCGATCGTCCCTAGTTTCTACATTAGAAGTAGCTCGCGAGTGTTCGTTGGAGTTGAGGTAGATATTTTCTGCCTTGGGAATCAATGACTTTACCACCTGTTCGAAATCGCTTTCCCAATATACCGTAGTAATACCTGAAACCTTAGTAGCGTCTTCTTTGGAGTGCTTTTTGCCTTCCCATATAGCAATCGAAGGACTGGTTTCCTTCACAAAAAGGATTTCTCTTTTGTCGCTATCCGGATGGTCAGGGAATAATATCAGAAATGTATCTTCCTGATCAATGCCACTAAGGTAAAAGAGGTCGTTATTCTGACGAAAGGGCATGACACCATCAGCATTGGTAGGCATGATATCGTTAGAATTGAAAATTGCCATTGACTTAGGTTTGAGCTCTTTTATGAAATTCTTTCGGTTGGAGGTAAAAAGAGAATTGTCAATAGGGAAGTATCTCATTTTAAATTAATTTTGCAGCCGCTATGCGCATATTTCTTACATTGGGCCGTGCTTTTTTACTTTTTGTCTTTACTAGTTGTTGTCTGTCTTCAGCCGCTTTTGCTCAAGCCAAATACTGGATAGACTTCACCGATAAAGATATAGAGAATTACGATCATACGAAATTTTTGACTGAAGGGACTCGTATGAACAGGCTAAGGGAGGGTGCAGCTCTTTGGCAATATTCAGATGTACCCGTCAGAAAAGAATATATTCAGGCGTTAAGAGCTAATGATATTGAACCTATTATTGTTTCAAGGTGGTTTAACTCTGTATCTGCTGTACTAACGGACGAAAGAATTGCCAACCTAAAAGAACTTCCCTTTGTACAATCTATTGTACCTCTTGGACCTGAGCTGAGACCTACAGGGTTAGGCAGTGGTCAGCATTCCTCGGTGCTTTCTCAGTTGGGGGCAGAATTTTTCGATAAGGCTGGCTTGAATGGAAAGGGTGTGTCTATAGGAATTATAGATGCGGGCTTTGCTGATGCGGATAGCTTGCCTGAATTAAATCATGTATTCAAAAACAGATCTGTAAAAGTGACCAGAGATTTTCTAAGCCCAGGCAGGGATGATTTTTACCGGCAAGTAACAAGAGCTGACAGACACGGGACCAAGGTTTGGCGTCTGGTGGCTGGATACAACGATACCTCACAACTAAAGTATGGACTGGCAACAAATGCAGATTTCTACCTAGCCCGAACAGAAGACGGCATCAAGGAGTATAGAGTAGAAGAAGATGCATGGGTGGCTGCAATCGAATGGATGGATAGCCTCGGAGTGCGATTGGTGACTACATCATTGGGGTATACCGATTCTTTTGATGATCCCAAAGAGAATTACAAAAGCACTCAAATGGATGGACAAACAAGTAGAGTGGCACAAGCAGCAGAAATTGCAGCAACCGAAAAGGGTATATTCGTGGTAGTTGCAGCGGGTAATGAAGGTAACCTGGAGTGGGAAACCTTAAGTACACCCGCAGATGCGAAATCAGCATTTGCAGTCGGGGCCTGCGGATTCAATACTTATAAGAAAAAGGGGTATAGTAGCATCGGGCCTGATTATATTGATTATGTAAAACCAGATGCAGTATGCTTTAGTACCAATGGAACATCTTATTCCGCACCAAGTATGGCGGGCTTTGTTGCTTGTTTGATTCAACAGAATCCTGGTATCACTAATCTTCAATTGAAAGAAGCGATATATCAGTCTTGTCATCTCTACCCGTTTCCAAATAATTATATAGGCTATGGTGTGCCTGATGCCAGAAAGGCTATGCAGTATGTAAAAGGAGACAAAATTGCCGGAAACGCTACTACACGCGTGTCTGTACGCTCAAAAGAGTGGTTGTATACCTATGAAAGCTTGCCCGAATTACGACCCGTGTGTTTCTATAAAAAAGATGAAATTCACGTAATTAAGCAGGAAGAGCTCTCTGTGGAATCCAGAAAACGTAAAAACAAGAACTACTCTAAAGAAAAGAGAAAAGAAATGAAGGCAGAACGGAAAAGACTGAAGAAAGAAGGTAAATATGTAGCCGAAAAATATAATATGATTCGTGTGAGTCGTATGAATGGTGCTAAATTCACCACAGTACATACCGGAGACGGAGTTTACGAATTGATTTGGGAATAGCAGGAATGAGAATAGGGTTTGATGCAAAGCGAGCATATAACAACTTTAGTGGTTTAGGAAACTACAGCCGCTATGTGTTGAATAATATGGTCGCAATGTACCCCGAGGATGTGATGTTTGCATTTACTCCCAAAAGGAATGAAGAACTCTCAAAGCGGGTGTCTAAAAAATTAATTCTTCAGGAACCAGGTGATGCCCTCACCCGTTCATTTCACTCAATTTGGAGAAGTCTCGCATGGGCCAATATAGCTGAAAGCAGAAGGCTTGATGTCTTTCACGGACTTAGCAACGAATTGCCGGCCAAGATTCACAAGTCCAGGGTCAAATCAGTTGTTACTATCCATGATTTGATTTTTAAACGGTTTCCGGAACAGTATAAGGCGGTTGACAGAAAAATTTATGATAAGAAATTCAGATTTGCCTGTGAGGTGGCAGAGAAAGTCGTTGCGATTAGCGAGCAGACGAAGAGCGATATAACTGAATTTTATGATATTCCTGCCGAAAAGATTGAGGTTGTTTATCAGGATTGTGATCCAGCTTATCACTTAAGTGTAAGCAATGAACAAGCCACTGAAGTAAAGGAGAAGTATGCCCTACCAGACCGATATATACTTTGTGTTGGCACTATCCAGGAAAGGAAAAATCAATTACGCCTGGTTAAAGCCTTTCATCAGTTGGCCCCCAAAGAAGGACTTGTGCTAGTAGGTAAGAAAACAGCGTATAGTCGTGAACTGGAAGACTACATAAAAAAGAATAACCTGGAGCATAAAGTAAGGATCCTCGAAAATGTGGAGTCGCAGGATTTGCCGGTAATTTACTTTGCAGCTTCTATATTTGTATATCCATCTTTATTTGAGGGGTTTGGCATACCAATCATTGAGGCCCAAAATATGGGGGTGCCTGTAATTACATCTACCGGAAGTTGCTTCTCGGAGACAGGTGGCAATGCAGCTACCTATGTTGATCCTATGGATACTGAAGCTTTGGCTGCAGCAATGAAGGACCTACTCATTGATGAGATGGGCAATATTGAAAGGGCAAATGAAGGGAAGGTCAATGTAATGCGTTTTAGAGCCGAGAAAACAATCCCTCAACTTCATGAGGTTTATGAAAGTTTAAATGTCTGATTTTAAAATATACGAGCTGGCCAATGGTATTCGTGTTGTTCACAAGGAAGTGACCAATACCCAGGTTGCCCACTGTGGCTTTGTGCTGGACATTGGTAGCCGGGATGAATTGGAGCATGAGGTTGGGTTGGCCCACTTCTGGGAACACATGGCCTTCAAAGGGACCAACCGAAGAAAATCCTTTCATATTCTCAACCGACTTGAGTCAGTAGGAGGTGAGCTGAATGCTTATACGACCAAAGAAAAAATCTATTTCTACGCTTCAGCTCTGGATAAGCACTACGAAAAGTCTCTCGAACTACTGCACGATATCACTTTCAATTCTACTTTTCCTGCAAAAGAAATAGAAAGGGAAAAAGGAGTCATCCTGGAAGAGATGGCGATGTACCGGGATACACCGGAAGATGCAATAAATGACGAATTTGACGGACTTATATTTGATGGACACCCGCTAGGAAATAATATATTAGGGACAGAAAAAAGCGTAAAATCATTTAAACATACGGACTTTAAAAAGTTCCTGGAAGCCAACCTGAACACCGAGCGACTGATCTTTGCTTCCATAGGAAATATTAGTTTTGAAAAGGTGAAAAAACTGGCGGAGAAATACCTTAGCGACATTCCGAAGTACTCAGCTCATCGTGAGCGCCAGCCGGTAACCTCATATCATCCCCGCCTGCTGGAAGAACAAAAAGCGATTAGTCAGGCACACTGTATAATCGGCAGGACCGCCTACTCTATAAATGATGATAAACGAGTTCCGTTCTTTATGCTGAATCACCTCTTGGGTGGTCCAGTATTCAGTTCCAGATTAAATATGATTCTAAGGGAAAAGAAAGGCTATGTTTATACTGTAGAAGCAAACTATAGTTCATTCACCGATACGGGCCTGATGGGAATCTATTTCGGAACTGAAAAGCGACACCTCAATCATAGTATTAAAATTATTAAGAAGGAAATGGCCAGACTCCGGGAAGTTCCTTTAGGTACTGTGCAGCTTCATAACCTGAAAGAGCAGATCAAAGGACAGCTGGCAATGGCTGATGAGAGTAATTCAGGAATGATGCAGATGATGGGAAAGAGTATACTTGACCTTGGGAGAATTGACTCTGTACAGACCTTATTTGATAAAATTGATGCGCTCTCCGCGAAAGATTTGCAGGAGGTGGCCAATGAAATTTATGTAGAAGATCAGCTCAGTATATTAAAATATATTCCTCAAAATGGAGTTCATAGACCCTAACATCCAAGAATACTGTAATAATCATTCCGATGCGGAATCTGAATTGTTACGTGAGATCAACCGGGATACTCATGCCAATGTACTTAGCCCAAGGATGCTATCAGGGCATTTTCAGGGTAGGTTGTTGAGTATGATCAGTAAGATGATACGTCCGGAATGTATACTGGAAATTGGAACATACACTGGTTATTCTGCCCTGTGTATGGCCGAAGGGCTGGCTGAAGACGGTCAGCTGATAACCATTGATATCAACGAGGAGTTAGAAAGCAGGGTAAGAGCTAGCTTTGAAAAAAGTGGTTATGCCGGACAAATAGATTTCCGTATCGGAAACGCACTGGACATCATTCCCAAAATTAACCGCAGCCTTGATCTCGTATTTATCGATGCTGACAAGCAAAATTACCTGAACTACTACCACCTTGTAATGCAAAAACTTCGTCCCGGAGGTTTTATTTTGACTGATAACGTGCTCTGGAGTGGGAAGGTAGTGGCAGAGGAAGTGAAAGCTTCAGACAAGCAAACCAGGGCAATTATGGAATTCAATGATTTTGTTCATCAGGATGATAAAGTTGAAAATGTATTGCTTCCTGTAAGAGATGGCATCATGTTGGTAAGAAAAAAGTAGTACTTTTGTAGTGCTATGTTAAAGAGAGTTTTATCGTTAATATTATTCATTCTAATTGGGATTGGTGCGGGCAAGGCACAATCGGTGGTCGTTCCGGCCAAGGTTGATTTTGCCGGTATGAAGCTGACCCTGAACTCAGCAGCGCGCAAAAAAGTACAGGCAGACGTAGATCGCCTCAGACGTAGCCCCAAGTTTTTCCAATCCTACGTAGATAAAGCCAATATCTACTTCCCACTAATCGAGCAGGTTTTCAAAGAAGAAGGGTTTCCCGATGATGTAAAGTACCTGATCATTCAGGAAAGTGCCTTCAGGGCAGATGCAGTATCAAGTAGTAATGCCGTAGGATACTGGCAATTCAAAAAAGGAACAGCTCAGGAGGTGGGACTTAGAGTAGATGGAGCTATTGATGAACGCAAAAATATTGTTTCAGCCAGCAGAGGAGCTGCTCTGTACATCAAGAAAAATAATGAAAAGCTGGACAACTGGGTGTATGCCCTTACTGCCTACAATACCGGATTGGGTGGAGTACAAAAGTATGTCGATAAAAAATACATTGGTGCTGACAAGATGGAAATTACCGGAAATACACATTGGTATTTTTTAAAATTTCTTGCGCATAAAATAGCTTTTGAAGGTGCGGTAGGTAAAGAAAGAGCTAAAAATCAATTAGGAACTTACACCAAAACCAGCGGACAAACCCTGAAAAGTATTTCCAAAAAAACCAATGTACCACTGGAAGAGCTGGAAGCCTATAACAGATGGATATCATCAAGCAGAAAAATACCTTCGGATAAAACCTATGTTGTTGCCGTTCCTGGAGTAGGTATCCAAACATCGGAGCCGGTACTGGCACAGAATGATACGAAGAAATCGGTAATCAAGGAAAAGCCGGTTCGGGAACCGAAGAAGGTTAAGCCCCGATCAGAACCTGTCGTAGCAGAGTTGACAGACTATGATCCTGACAATCCACCGGTGTTTCTTATCGTAAACGGACTGCGTGCGGTGAGAGCCGCAGAAGGCGATGAGTTGGTAAAATTGGCAGCCTATGCCGGGTTGACCAGAGAAAAATTAGCAAAATTTAACGAAATTGAGACCTTTCATGACCCAATTGTGGGTCAACATTACTTTATCACTAGGAAGAAAAGCAAAGGACTCGTAAATTACCATACCGTACGGGAAGGAGAAGACCTCTGGTCCATATCTCAGAAGTACGGAATGAAGAAATCAAAAATCCTCAAGTACAACCGTATGTACAAGGGTGAGGCGCTTGAAGTTGGCAGAGTACTGTGGCTTCGAAGAAAGCGTCCCTCTGACGTGCCGGTGAAGTATTTAGGAAGGGAGGAGCCGGACGACCGTTCGGCTCCTTTAACTACCACCGACAGCTCTACAAGCAATACTCCCGACAATCAATCAGATAATTACGAAGGTGCACAGGTACATATAGTACAGCCCGGAGAAACGATGTACTCAATTTCACGGAAGTACAAAGTGTCCGTACAGGAGATAATGGACTGGAATGATAAGCCGGATGCAGGGATCGATGTGGGGGAGAAGCTGGTGATTAAGAAGTAAGACTTAAGATATAAGACTTAAGATTTAAGAAATAAGAAGTAAGAAATAAGACTTAAGGTTTTACCTTTTGATTAGCTTTTTGACCTTCTGTAATGGTTTTTTGTAGAGAAAGGTGAATTCTACTTTGTGACTTCCGAAACTTTCGAAATAACTACCTACTGTAGGTAAGGAACCTCCTTCAAAATCCAGTGTCATATCGGAGTTGGAATATTGCTGAATCATGTGATCCAGTAAAAATGTGCTGGCACCTCCCTTTTTGCCTTCTTCGGTTGATATCCCCATGAGGTAGAGGATAAAGTTTTCATATACCAGGAATATTGATCCTCCTACAAATTTACCTGAGTCTGATTTTGCCTCAAGAATTTCAAAGTTCCAATCACCGCTGCCAATCACCTTCCTGAAGTGGTTTAGCTCTTTTGTGAGGCCTTTGATGCCGTCTCCTTTTTGTTGGATGAAAAGGTCAATGATGTTATCCGGATTTTCGACTTTTTCGATGGTCAGGCCAGCGTCCCGGGCCTTGTTAAGGTCATTTTTTTTCCCCCGGTTATATTTTTTTCTGATCAGCTCGTATTCCTTGTTGAGGGGCAGCTGATAAGTACACCGTACCTCTGATTTAAGGTTTTTGAGTGCAGGAACTTCCTTGTTGAGGAAGTTGAGCGTGTAATCTACTTTGATGAATTTATCAATGACTCTAATGGCCTCATGCATAAACTTTTCCTCTTCCCTGAACTCAGGTGTACTGATCAGTCCAAGTTGATGAGCGTAATAAGGCATATACACGTACTTAAGTCCGTATTTAACCCTTGTAGGAACGGGTAAAACAGCCAGGTACTTATTGTCCTCCTCCCATACCAGGGCTTTCCAGCTGGTACAGATGTCACTGAGGTATCGGTATCGGGCATAGGGATAGGGATAGCTGGATTGCAGGATGCAGTCATCCCACCTAGTGGGGTCAATTTCATTATTTACCAGTTGCCTGATCATAGTGTAGGAGTGGGGCAAATTTAAGTATATCAACGAGCTCTCTCAGGGTTCAATACCAATCATCACTAAGGGTACTGCCGGTACCCCTCGGCCTTGTCTGGCCAAATCATACAATGCTGCCTCATAATAGCCAGGTCCTGATGACATTTGTGATTGCATTACTTTCATAGGAAGAATTTCTATGCCTACATCGATAGCATCACCTACATAAAATGCGAGATGCTTGACGAATAAATCGTATGCTATGAAACTATATTTCCCAAATTGTACTTCAACAGCTATGCGGTTTTTAACAAAATCAGTTTGATTATAAGACTTAATGGGAACCTTTCCTGACTCTTCGATAATTTTCTTTTGCTCAACTTCATTCAAATTCATAGTCCTACTGATGAGATCATAGTCGTCAGTTACCCAATAATCAGTTCTGCTTTCATACCAACCAAGGCTTTCAAAATCTTCCTTGATCCGTTTATTTATGTGCGAGGGACTGAAAAGTTCTTTCCCTTTCATTGTTTTTTCCTTGCTAATCTTTGTGCGGAAATCATCCGCGTTGATACCGTTGATGATACCAATTATTTCATTCCACATATCTTTTTGATGGTATTGAATCCATTCAAACCCATTTAAGTGGGAATACATCGCGCCAATTTTCATAGTTTAAAAAGGTTCTTATTCAAGGTTGAAAGGAAATACATCCCAGCAAGAATGCTTTCTTTGTTTTCAAGCAGTTTGGTATTGTTATCTCGGGTTGCTTTCTGGATAAGCGGTTCGTCAAATCCAGAAAAATCAGCATTATTTAAAATCGACTCAATGCTAAGACCAATTTCATCTAGAAATTTAAATACACTTTCGGCACCCGTTGTGGAAGTCCATAGTTGTTGAAGTTTTTCTGAGGTAAAACTTTGATACTTCTGGCTAAGGATTGATACTTGCTCAGTGAATATTTCATTTCTGGAAGTATTTAAGGTTGGAGAGAGTAATTCTTTAATCCCTTGATTTAAGGGGATTTCTTTTATTGATTTGGAGTTTCCGTAGTAAAACTTAAATGACCATTCAGGTGATTTAGACTTCGGGTTATTAGATAGTTCAAAACGTACACCACTTCCATACCTTAGGTGGGGTATGGCAAATTGAAATTTTCTGTTGGCTGGATACTTTCTTTTTGGTAATCCCAAGTAAGAGGGATAGGCTTTTAGCTGTGGTTTATGATGATAGTATGTTGAGTTTTTTGGGGATTGTACTTTGCTTGGCGAAATCTCCAGCATACTTTGAAATATATAGTAAGTAAGAGTAGGAGGAACTGCATTACCTATCATTTTAAATTTTGAATTGAGCGTTCTTCCATAAAATTGATAGGTGATTGGAAAGCCTTGAATGACTCCTCTTTCTCTGACGTTTAAGCGTCTAAACCCAGTTTTGGAGCCAACGATTATACTTTCCCTCGATACTCTGGTGCAAGTAGCAGTAACTGTGCGACTAGGGCGATCCAGTCGATCAGGAAATGCCATCTTGTTATAAATAGGATGAAAGGTTTTAGCGTCTTTATTTATCCGTTCTTCGTCAGGAGTAAGATCAACTTCATTTTCTAGTTCGGAAACTTCTTCTCTGGGCAATGAGTATCCATAGTTAGGGTCAGTGATTTGGTCCTTGTCTAAAGCGGAGAGTACTGTTCCGAGGGTAATTGGTTTAATGTTACTCTTATAGGCCTCGAATAACTCTATTGGGAAGTTACCCGCGATCATTCTTTTTCTGTTCTGGGGAGTTCCATAGTCTGCAGAATCAACAACTTTTATTACTGTAACTAATTTTTTAAATTTCTGTAAGGCGCCTTTTTCAAGTTCTTTTTCAAGAATACCAGCAACTCTGGGTACATTTTCCATAGCCCAGTATTTAGGCTTTAAGTAGTCTACAATTTCTAGAAACTTATATATGTCTACCAACCCATCTTGTATGTCACCATTGCCTCCGCGATTGGAAAATGAAAACTGAGTACAAGGTGGACTTCCTACTATGAAATCAATTTTTTGTTTGAACTTAAGGTCTTCTGAAACTTTTAGATTTCGAATATTAATTTCCTGGTGATTCGTGCCGAAATTTAAATTGTGCGTGTGGTTAGCCTCATGCCACCACTCGTATGAAGCTACATTTTTTATCCCGGAAAGTTTCATTCCAAGTGTCCAACCGCCTATTCCACTATATAAATCGATTGCTGATTTCATAGACATCTATAAAGATAGTGAATATTGAGCTTCAATATTAGTACTGTGAATAAGTTATGATACGATGATATATGTAATGAATTGACTATTCTAACCTTTGCTAATCAGAATCCAGGTTTAAATATCTCAAAAACCTTACATATCTTATTTGGCTCTGGACTGTTAAAAAAATGACTTTTTTGGGAGCACTTCTTTTATGACTCCGTTAACTGGATTTGTTGCCATGAAAAAATAGGTATTAGTAATGTAGAAACATTCTTTTTAAGATCAGGTAGCTAAATGAACAGTCTTTTGCAACTCAAATTCAAACAATTGAATATTAAAAAAGTACAATAGAAATTTTAAAATTCATTTCACTTTTTAGATCTAAATTTAACTAAAATACCCGTGAACTTACGCTATTGACACATTGTAACTCTTTGATTACCTTGCGCTTCCATTTGAATTATGGATTAAGTACAATTATTTTTCATCAGCGTGAAGTATTACTTAATAGGGCTATTTAGTGTTTCAATTATCACATTTGTGCAGGCACAAAAGTGTGAAATTGTTTTTCAGCTGCTACAGATATCATTGAGGTATCGGTACCGTGCATAGGGATAGGGGTTGCTGGATTGTAAGATGCATTTTTTTACTAATCTCTTAATACTTTCAGGGTGTCTCGGTTAGGTTCATATTCCAATTTTTTTACAAAAACTAAGAATCTTGGTGTATCAATCATAACTAATTAATCGTGTTGTTAATCTTTTAAACCAATTTTTTGTTTTTAGCTTAAATTGAAATTTATTTCTTCTCTTTTTGCAGCGTTTCATTCCGATAGTGGCTAGTACATACAGAGTATCACAAAACTTTAGACTAATGAGAACTATCATCATATTTACGCTGATGCTATTTTCAGGAATAGGTGTCTTTGCCCAGAGCAATAAACAGACTGCGATTGATAATATCAACGCCAGAAAAATTTCCCATGCCCAACATTTTGAGCTGAGAGGTGGCAGTAAAATAGAGTCCTGCAATAAGAAGTACAAGGTGAGCATGGATTTGTCCGGCAAGCAGATCAGCTATTTCTACAACGAAGAACTGGAAAGCTGGTTTGTAAAAGTTACTTCCACCGAAAAAGATATTATTGTAACAGACTTGAAAAGTAACCGCAAGATCAGGTTACGGGAAAGGTTCTACGAAGTGAAAGATAAAGCGGAAGCCCAAAGTGTGTTAGCTGATCTGCAAGCGCTGAAAGAATAACGGAAACATGGGAAGTGAATATGAAAGCTGATGAAAAAACAAAGCCCTTTCATACTCATTTCCCTTTTTTTGTCTTTGCCACTCCCTTTTCTTCTTCTATTTTCTCCACTTCTTCTATAATCTCATCAAACAAATCTTCCCTGGGTGATTCTTCATCATCCATTAATTCCCTTTTGAGCTTTTCACTGATCTGCCCTTTCTTTTTAGGTGTATGCACTTTCTTTATTCCGTTTGCTATATTCACTTATCAGGAACTCTCTTGCACGGTAAAATTGCGATCTGCTGGTACTGGGGGTGATTGCTAATAGCTCCGCAATTTCAATATGACTATAACCATCAATAGCAGCCAGGTTAAATACCGTTCGTTGTCTTATCGGCAACTTCCCGATCAAAGACTTCAGTTCATTCAAAGTTAACTGATCTGCTATTGGGACAAAACTAAGTTCGTCTTCAATTTCATCATTAAATTCTATTAATTCCATCCGATGTTTCTTTTTTATGTGCCGGATGGCTTCATGCACTACAATTTTGTATATCCATCCCTGAAGACCTGCCTTCTGGGCATCATATTGATGAAAATTCAATAAAATACTTATGAAAGCATCATGCAGTACATCTTCGGCATCTTTTTTATCGACCATAAACCTTTTTGCAACGGCAAACATTTTAGGAGCAAATAACTTATATAGGGCTTTGCGGGCATCGCGGTTGCCAACTTTGCAGCCCGCAATTAGTTGTTCTTGAGTAGTATCCACTTTGGTGTCAGTTGAAGTGTGAATTTCAATCATAATTAAAAAAATACGTAAGTCATATCCTTTGCCAACTAACTGGCCTGACATCCTTAAAAAATACAGGAATCCTTTATCATTAAAGCATAAGAGTATTACCTAAATTCTTATAAGTTATTCATTTATTTGAGTTGAAGTAAATGGAACTAACATACTCAAAAATAGTTATTTATAAAACAATTCTTTTTCTCTCCCGGCTCTTAGCTCCGATTTTTTTTTCAAAATGTATTGCAGCACGGGGACGCCTTTCAGACTAAATAATAGTAGGAAGCACCCTAAAAAATGTCAGATGAAAGGAAAAGTATTGATTGTTCAAATTATTGTTTTGGCCACCTGCTTTATCGCCTATGATGTGATACGCAGAACCCCACCTGAAAAGGTGGGTTACGTACGTACTCGTGACCTGCTCGAAAACTTCAAAGGCCTGGAAGAAGCCCGGCTCATTTATGATCAAAAAAAGGAAAACTGGACAGCGAACCTCGATAGCTTGAAAATGGATTTAAACAAAACGGTCTCCCTGGTCAATGAACAGACCGATCCGGGGTTGAAACAGAATGCCTACCTGACCCTACAGCACCAGCAAAAGAATTTGACTCAGTATGCCGCTTTGTTGGATGAAAAGGCAGCCGAAGAAGATGCGAGACTAACAGCCGGAGTGATCAAACAGATCAATGAGTTCATTGAAGACTACGGGAAGGAACATGGCTATACCCTGATCCTGGGAATTACCGAATCAGGCAACATCCTGTATGGAGACCAGCCACACGATGTCACCGAAGAAATACTCACTGCACTCAACAAACACTACCTAGACCAAAATTGAACGCTAGCGTTATTATACTACCCTTTTTAGTATTCAGTATAAGTCAGTGCTCATTTGACCGAAGTGTTTCTATTGAAGAATTGAACCAGTACTTATCAGCCCCAACTCATGGGATTACGAAAGAAAAAGAGACGAACCTGCTGCGTTTCCAGTGCAAGTATATGCCTGTTGATTTATTGGCTTATCAGGAAGTCAAGCGGACACAGGCAACCAATACGGACAGTATCAAGGTGCTTTATAGCAGTTCACACACTTTCATCCTGAACCTGGAACCGAAAAAAGAAAATCTTTCAGGATCAGTGATGAATCTCGGAGTGAGCAACAGGCATGAGTACAAACAACGCTCTATTGAGATGAACTTCAGGATGGGTGAACGCTTTCAGTTAAGAATCGGTGATCGTACACTCAGTCCATCAGTGGTCGAAATGGTCAACACCTATGACCTGACAAAAGACCGGGACTTATACATCGTATTCCCCGACCAAGAGAATACTCCGAAGGAGTTCACAGAAGACCTTGAATTGATCTACTACGATGACCTGTACGAGACAGGCATTCATCATTTTCGATTCAAAAAAGATGACCTAAACCAGATACCCTCTTTACAACCATGATATTTCGAAAAAGAACCAAAAGAAAAGTATTGAAATATACCGCAGCTTTCCTGGCGGTGAATATGCTTGTAGAAATAGGTTCCCCGGCCATCGCCTGGGCACTGACCTCAGGACCGGCTCAACCGGAGTTTTCAAGCTTTGAGCCAGTGACTACAACCAATATGGTTGATCCTTTCAGTGGTAGTTTTACCTACAACCTGCCGGTGATGGAAATTCCCGGCCCCAGTGGTGGTGGGTATGCTGTTTCCTTATCCTATCACAGCGGAGTACAACCTGAGCAGGAAGCATCCTGGGTGGGACTTGGCTGGACGCTAAACCCTGGTGCGATCATGAGAGGCAAACAAGGAGTGGCGGATGATGCAAATGGCACTTGGGTAAAGACCTGGAACAAAGCACGCCCTAACCGCACAGTGGGTATTGGAGTCAGTGCCGGAGAAATAGAAGCCTACAGTTACGACCTCTCCGCGCTGAACTTAGGCGCTGGTCTGAGATATAACAATTACCGGGGCTTGTCACGCACGTTGAATATTGGCGTCAATACCGGAATAGGTACTGTTTCGGCTAGTATCGCTGATGGAGAACCCGTGAGCTTTTCTGCCAGCATCAACTTTTCGGGAATGATAGAAAAAGATAAGCAGGAATTAGAGAAAGCCAAGGAGAAACTAGAAGCAGCTTCCTGTGAAGAAGAAGATCAATGCGGAAAGGATGTCAAAGCCTTAACTCAAAAATTGAAGCATACATCAGCAGGTGCTTCACAGGGATCAGCATTGAGTAACTGGGGAAGCTCCTATGGCCTTTCCCTGATTCAATCAGAAGCACGAAACATCATCGTGGCACAGTATGAAGGGGTTCAAACCTATTTCAGCTTAAAAGGACAATTGAATTTCTCTGCCCTCCATTTGGGGTTTGAAGGAGGAATTAATGCTTCCTATAGCTCTCAGCGAAATATTGAACTCGATAGTGCTTTACAATTTGGAAGTATGTACAGTGAAAATGCAATCAATGGTGGGAATTCTGTTTCTAAAATGGACTATGGTGTGGAAAAGGAAACTACCTTCAATAGCCGTGACCAGTTCTTACCAATTCCATACAATAACCCGGATGTTTTCAGTATCAGTGGTGAAGGCGTTGGCGGGGGATTTAACCTATTCAACAACTACGTAGGCCATTATCTGCCCAAGTCAGTAACCAGCCGTACTGATATTGTCAACGGCAACCTAGATCTTTCTTTGGGAGCCAACCTGGAACCCATCGGCCCTACGGCCAGTATTGGTTATAATGAAGTTAGCGTAGGTAATTGGGACAGTGATAAGCGCGGAAATACCGGAGACTATCAATTCGGGAGTGCGCTTGACGAAAGCACCTATTTCCGTTTCAATAGCGATATGGGAGGAAATGTTGAAGTGACCGGAACCGATTCAGCAGTACGAGCCAAACTTGTGATGGGCCGGATACCCTGGTTGATTGACGACCTGATTCCTTCTACTGCCAACTCCGGACAACGAAGCCAACGTTCTTCATATGTAGGATACAGTACACAAAATGAGATGAATGATAGTATCCTCTTGCTGGATGATGCGACCGATGGAGTATTCTACCGGGCCTATAACAAATCAGCGTCATCGCGGAATTTTGTTGATCGCAGCAGTATGTCAGCGGGTTTTGGAGCCAGCCTGGGGGAATTCAGTATTGTGAATGAAGACGGTAATTATTATAACTACGGACTTCCAGTCTATGGTGCTGATGAAAAGTCCTTGAGCTATGATGTGGAAGGGATTACCCCTATTAATCAATACCTGGTGTATAGAGATATTAGTGCAAACCATAACATGCATACCATTCTTGGGGAAGAAAGAACAGCTCCCGAAGCTACTTCATTTCTGATTACATCCATTACGACACCCGATTACATCGATCGCACCTATGACGGGCCAACTGCTGACGATTTCGGGGGCTGGACCAAGTTTAATTACGACCGGGCTTTTGGTTCAAATGACAAAGAAGACAACAACGAAAGATCAAATTGGTACCATTGGAGGTTCCCTTATACTGGATTGAGTTATCAACGGGGTACGATGTTTGACCCGAGAGATGATCTGGGTGTTGTTCAAGCCGGAAATAAAGAAATTTACTACCTCAGTAGTATCGAAACCAAAACCCACGTAGCCTTTTTCATTACCAATGATACCGATACGACTATTACCAAAGAAGATGGTACGATCATTAACTTAGTTGGCTCAGGAACTGATCGTTCCGATGGACTGGAAGCAGCGGATGATGTTACCGCTGCGAACTCTAGTACCGCAAAGGGAAACGGTAAACTAAGAAGACTGGAAAAGATCGTCCTGTATGCCGTTAATGCTGACCGTGAGATAATCGGTAACCCCTTGAAAACATCCAACTTTGAGTATGAAACTCCGACCAGCGCCCTTTGCCAGGACATCCCAAACAGTTCAGTCGCCAACGGAGGTAAACTAACCCTAAAAAGAGTGTGGTTTGAATACGAGAATATCGCCCACAGCCGGATTCGTCCCTACGAATTCAGCTATGCCTACAAAGACCTGAGTGCTTCCACAGCCCTTTCCACCAAGTATCCTGACCTGGTGGATTATGGAGATGGTCTCAATGAAAACCCTGATTATAGTCCTTATGCCATTGACGGTTGGGGCAACTACCGAAGCGATGGCGATTCCCTGTACGAGCATATGAAACCCTGGGTACAACAGACCGGTGTGGATACCAGTTATGACCCGGCAGCCTGGAATCTTAAAGGCATCACCTTACCGACCGGGGGTGAAATTTTGGTGCAATACGAACAAAATGATTATCGCTATGTACAAGATAAAACCGCTTGTCAAATGATCTCATTGAAAGACAAAAACACGTCTTCGATCGTTACCAAAGATGAAAGAAACAGCGACAATAAGTATTACTTGAGTCTGGATGATGCTGATCTGGATACCGATGAAAACGGATCGGTCAGTACCGCAGAGGTCACTGCTTATACAGAGGTATTGAACAAATACTTTAGTAATGAAAAAGTTTATTTCAAGTTCTTATACCAATTGGAAGGAAGCACTGATCCCGACCTGGACGTTTGTACCAGTGAATACATAACCGGGTATGCCGGAGCAACAGCGGTACGGGATGGAGATAATATTTATATTGAATTTGAGGATAAGAGATATGCCAAACCCCGCCAGGTATGTAAAGATTTTTATAAGAAAAATGCCAGAGGATTAAGTCTGAACAGCACCTGTTCGAATGGAATAACTGATGAGACGGAAGGTAATGATGCGGTAGATGTAGCCAAGTCCATTAAACGCAATCATGAAAATGATGACGAGTCTGACGAATCAGGCCATTGTAAAGAAATCTCACTACCGCATTCCTATTTCCGGTTACCTGTCATGCGTTCTAAAAAGGGAAGTGGTATACGTGTGAAGCGGTTACTCATGTATGACTCCGGGATAGAAAGTGGGGATGAAAGCCTGGTCGGTAGTGAATATTTCTACGAACAAGATGGAGAAAGCAGCGGTGTGGCCACCAATGAACCGGCAGGAATCCGGGAAGAAAATGCACTCATCACGTTTATGAAAAAAAGAACGACCCAAACCATCGCAGATAAAATTATTTCCGGGCAGGACAAAGACCGGTTTGAAGGGCCTCTAGGCGAATCACTGCTACCTACGGCCAGTGTGGGGTATTCCAGGGTAGTGGTCAAAAATATCCATAGTGGAAAAACGACCACGGGATTCACCGAAAGCAAATACCACACGTGCCGAGACTTTCCGATGTGGAAAGGGACAGATGTAACAGATATAGCACAGGACAGGGATTTGATCATGCTTCCATTAGGGATTCTTAGTTATGGACATGACAACCGCTGGCAAGCACAGGGGTACCGCTTTGTACTCAATGATATGCATGGGAAAATGGCGTCCACGACCACCTACATTGGAGATTACACGGAAGGAACCAACTATTCCGACTACCCGATCAGCTCACAACAAAAATATGAGTATACCGCTATCGGTGAGAAGGTGGATGTGATGGACAATACTGGGAATATCACCAATCAATACCTGGGACGGCAGGAGCAGGTTGCAATGGAAATGAAACAGGTCAAGGATGAGACCTTCAACTTCGGGATACAGGCAGATCCGAGTTTGGGATTGCTGGGCCCCTTTCCCATTCCCAGTGTATCGTTTCTTCCCTACTTAAATTACAACGATAAGGAGTATAACCGCCATGTGACCAGCAAGGTTGTCCGTTATGCCACATTCGTCAAAAAGATAGAAACTACGCAGGACAATGTCAGAACCATTACCGAGAATCTGGTCTTTGATGGCAATACCGGACAACCGGTTATTACCCGTACCGGAGATGGATACGATGCCCTGACTTTGGCGGGTGGTGGTTCCGCCCACAATGGCAAATACATTAACTACACCCTCCCGGCTGCGAAAGTCTACCGTCAGATGGGCCAAAAAGCCACCGGTGAGCGCTATGTCCTGGAAGGAGAGTTCTTCCTATACGATGATTACCTGGGAGCCAAAGAAGAATGGTTAAGCGATGGAGACAATTGTCACGTGAGAAACTCATTTATCAATATCCAGGATTTGGATAACCTGAGAGATAATGAACTGGCCGGACAATTTGCGGGCAGTGGCAATCACCCATTGGATGGTGAGGCCAACCGTCCGATTTTTGAGGAGCGAGCCAGCTTGTTAAGTGCCATACAAGATGAAAAAGTGGGTATCGGTGATTTGATTTTGCTTACCGATGGTTCCGGCAATAAAGCGCTTTTCTTCATTAATGAAATTGATGATTTCTATTATCAGCGAATTTATATACAACCACTTTCATTTGTGGCCAATGATTTAATCACTAACTGTCATAACCCTAAATTCACCCGTTTGGAAGTCATCAGAAGTGGTCACACCAACGAGCTGAAACTTGCTACAGCCCAGGTGACCACTTATGGTGCGGATACGACCCGGTTGTTCTCCAGAAGTTCAGGCGGGGCGGTCCAACTGGGAGACAGCCTGGAAAGTGTCATCAATGCCAGTATACAAACCTATAGTGATGACTGGTATAACTATGCATTGACCAGGGACTATGAAAATGTTGGCTACCACTGCCAGAATGCCAATGTTTTTGAAACCGGAGCCAGAGGCAAATGGCGGCCACGTGCCAGTTATGTTTACGAAGATGAACGGGTACACGCTGCGGATAATAAATCATACAGTGGAGGACGGATTCAGGATACCTACCTCACTTCATTTGATTTTATTGATAGCCATAATCCTGAGTTCTATTCACATTACTGTTGCTATACGTCTTCGGTAGGGGAATACATGAATGAACCGGAAAATGGTACTCCTTGGGTAAGGACGAACAAGATAACCATGTACTCACCTAATGGGGAACCTTTGGAAGAATCTGACATCCTGGGTGTACATAGCACTGCGAAGTTTGGTTACTCAGACAATGTGCCCGTACTGGTAGCCAACAATGCCCCTTACTATGCGGTGGAATTCGATGGGTTTGAAGATGATACAGGAAGCAATATCACTTCAGAAAAGTCACACTCCGGTTCATACTCATACAAACTAGATAGAAATGCCACTTATACGATGGATGCTTTGGAGGCCGAGACCGACATTTTGGATAGTGCCACGATGAAGATCAAGTTTTGGGTGAATACAAGGGAAAGGGAAATCGATGACCTGGCGAATAATTTATCTGTATACATGACCTCAGAAGATTTGGATGCTACTGATACAGGGTCCGTAGTCATACCAATTTACGCCAGCTTACAAAGAGTTGCCACAGTTGGGGAATGGGTATTGTTTCAAACTGAGGTAGCGGGATTGCAACACCAGGACAACTATTATGATCAGCAAAGCTTCAATCAGATTAATCAACCGGCCAACACAGAAGCTAATGGACGGGGTCCTGGTATTGAATATGTAGTATCTATCAAAAATACGGGAACCAGTGAAATCTACCTGGATGATATAAGGGTACAGCCCCCTGAAGCACAGATGATCACTTATGTCTATGACCGGGAAAATTTACGATTGCTCGCTAGCTTCAATGACCAGCATTTTGGACTCTTTTACCAATACAATGCGGAAGGGCAACTGGTCAGAAAACTCATTGAGACCGAACGGGGGATGAAAACCATTACCGAAACCCAATACAATGCACCGTTAACCCAAAGAAACCCTTAATTATGAATACTCAGGTACGTTATATTTTACTCATTGTATTGATGAGTACAGGGAATCTACAAGCTCAAAATAAAGCTAATCAGGCATTTGAGCAGGTCAAGGCGTTTTATAAAAGCGTGAATTCATTTGAAGGATCGTATAAACTGAGCTATGTGATCACCAGTTATTACCGGGACCCGGAGATGGAAGCGGTAAAAAGTAGCATCACCATAGCCTCTAATGGAATCAAGTCCTATATCAAGACCGACCACGGAGAAACCTTTCAAGATGCGGTCCACTGTGCGGCTATTATTCAGAACAAAAAGACTATATATCTGGGGAAGTCACAGCTGGAGCTTGGAGCTGAACGCGAAAAACAAATCGGCTTGTTTAGAGAAGCCTTTTTCAAAGGTGCTGAGGTGAGTCAATACAAAACGTTGGATCATGGCATGGTTCAGTTAGACGTAACCCTATCCGCAGAGCTGTCGGAGCTACTACCTTATCACAAGCTCCGCTTTCATTTGGAACCAGCCACAGGTAAGGTAAAGAAAAGCATTGTCTATTATGACGATCAATATGCAGTTAAAAAGGCAGAGATTTCCTTCAATACCCTAATCAAAAATTACGCAGAAGAACCCTTTAAAGGAAGTATTACCTCTTTGTTTCTGGAATCCAACGGACAATTAAAAAGCCTTTGGAAACAAAAAGGCTTCCAGTTAATCAACCTGCAAAACATAGCTTCTAAATAACCATCGATATGAAACGCATCTTATTGACCCTAATATTATTGACAGGTTATCTCCACCTATCACCTACTTACGGACAGATCGGTTCGATTGGTCCCGGTGGTGTTGGTGATGAAGACACCAGCCCTTTTGTCTGGTACGACTATTTTGGGTTAAAATACCCCAGCGCTACCGGGAACTGGCTCAACGTCAATGGGACAGATTCATTAGATGTGATCAGTGGCAGTAACAAGCCCACTATTACCACGATCAGTGGCAAAAAAGCACTGTTGTTCGATGCTTCGAATACCGAATCTGTAGCGGAAAGTGCGCTAAGGAACGAATTTCATGAAGGGACCTTTCATGTTTTTTTAACGTTTCGCATATCAGACCGAAGCACTGAACAAGGTCTGATCACATTTGATTCTACCGACTGTGCTTTTGGAGTATCAGTAACGGATTCGGGGCGAGTGATGTTCCAAAGTTTATATGGGGGGAGCTCTACGGATTCGGTACTGGTTGGCGACACGGGTACGATTCAGCAGGATGAGTTTTATGTATTATCATTTAAGGCGACAGTCGATGAAGGAGGTCCTAGCGTGACGGTAGACAACGTACGGATCAATGGCACCGAGGAACTCATGGCAGGCTCCATAACTATTGGTTCAGACTATGATTTGGAGCAGTTTACACTGGGAGTAAAGAATACGGATGCAGCCGTGTACCTGGAGGGCTATATCGGAGAACTAGCTATATATACAGAAACCTTAAATGATCTACAAGTAGACCTGATCGAAAACGGGCTGGGGTACCATCATTTAGTAAGTTTAGATAATGACTTACATGGTAATGAGGTAGGACACGAATTTCAGGTAGCAGGTATCGGAATTAACGGCAGCGATGAACATTTAACAGCTACCTCCAGGGTGTTGGAAATTTCTGAGAACAATACTACACCATTTGTTAGCGGGGAATATCTGACATTGGGTCATGACAAATCGAGTGCAAATTCAGATGAATATTCCGGTGAAGGAGGTATAAACGTAAAGACGATGAATCGCATTTGGCGTGTCAACCTGACTTCCAGCTCTCCCTATAAATTAATTGATGTAGCCATTGATACACATAACTTGTACCCGAAAGAGGACTTCCAGGATTTTGTGTTACTCGTCAGTTCCAATCAAGACTGGAGCGACATTGGAGATCGACTAGAATTTGAATTTTCGGTGCCCGATGCGAATGGCATAGCAACAGTAAGTGGTGTACGGGTCGAAGATGGAGACTATATCAGCATAGGTGTACAAAATGTAAACGAATGTTTTGATAACTATCATGGTGACCAATCAGCCATCGGAAGGATAGACGGACAATTTAATCAGGATTCAGCATTTTGTAGCGGGTATTTTGAGTTTAAAAAGAATAGTTCCACCACATTTGCCGATAACGAGCTACTATTATTTGCTAATAGTTCGAATGGTTCACCGAGTCCCTCGTTCAATGAATCCTCAGATGAGTCTCCTGATTTTATACATATGCTTTCAGAGCGCTGGTGTGGTGAGTTCAGAACGCAAGAAAATGAGAAGCTTTTCGATTTCCGTTTTCATGGTTCCAATCAGCTTACTACTAGCTATCAAATGGATATTCCTACTTCGGATTACGTGTCCTTTGTATTATTAGTGAGCGACTATTGGGATATGACAGATGCGAAGGTTTATTTAATGGATAAGGCTTCCTATCATAGTGATACGTGCTATGAGGTAACCGGAGTTGAAATGCACCCGGGCCGTCAATATTTGAATTGGGGATATATCTTACCTGACTCTTATGTCCCGGAAGTGGCAGATGCTGCTACCGGCACGGTATTGCAAAGAAAGTATAGTAGCGGTTCTACCATTAACGTTGCTGAACTTCGTACTGAAATGAATTTTCCTTTATCCCCTGATTCTACGGGATATTATACCAAGGCAGAATCAGACCCGAATGATAATGGTGACAATTTTGGTCGCTATCTGCAAGGGTACCTTTACCCCCAGGATACGGGTAGTTATACTTTTTACATTAAATCGGATGATGCTTCAGAGTTTTGGCTAAGCACCGGAACAAACCCGGAGAATATAAGTCTAAAAGCATATAGTCCGGCTTCATCTACTACTTACAGCGATTTCTCTCAACAAACAAGTAGTGCGATCAATTTGGATTCGGGAGCCGTCTACTATTTTGAAGTTCTGATGAAAGAAGCAGGCGGTGGAGATGCTGTACATTTAAAATGGAAAAAACCTGACACCTCAGAGAATGACCCGATTCCCGCAACTTATATTTCTCCCTGGACACAGGTAGCAACATTGGCGATGGATGATCTGTATACAGCGGATACCACCGGTTACACAGGAATCTATGATGAGTTTGTTCTTACGGTAGATATGGACAGCGCAGCCATGTCTCCGGGAGACTTTATGTTTGTGCATTTTGATGGTAACAATTACGATAGCCTGACCTACGACAACCATCCAACAGAGAATTTCTCCCGAATGAAAGGAGAATGGTTTGCCAGGGTTTCCACACGAGATGCCTCAGGAACATTAACCGCTGATTTTACTTTGTCGGGAGATAGTATTCCCTCCAAATCAGCAGGAGAAGAATACCTTTTGCTGATTGACTCAGACGGAGATTATGATGCAGGTGTGCTGACTTATTTGCTTGAGAGCAATGGAGATGGAAACTATACGGCCAGTGATGTACCGGTATCGGATAGTTCTTATATAAGCCTGGGAGTGACAACCTTTGAATGTTATACTTATGACAAAAAGATTATCGGTTTTGGAAAAAGTACAGGTAGTTATGCGGAAGTAGATGGAGATGAATTGACACTAACTCAAACCAGTGAAGCTTACACAAGTTCACCGATAGGGCCTGGCAATTACGCCACACTATCTAATAACAATGGCAACAACAACAGCCTTGTCAGTACGGAAGCAAGGGAAAATAGTGTAAGGGCTGCCAGAGAGTGGTGCATTCGTATGCACAGCAGTAATGAGGAACGCATAGGTATTTCCATCGCAGATAACGACTTTCCTTCCTCTCCTTCGATTAATTCCGATTATCAGTACCGGGCTGTATTCCTGGACAGTGACGGAGACGGAGATTTTACTACAGGCGATCCCTATGTGATCGTATTGAATGATAGTTCAGTATCAAATACCTGGGAAATAGGAGAAGTGCCTTTAAGCGATAGCCAGTATGTCTGCTTGGGCTACTTGCATGACTTTGAATTTGATGGTTCCTACGGTAATCACATTGCATCCATCGGCAAAGCCTGGATGAACTATGAAGAAACCACCGATACATCCAATATTGTTAGTCTATCGGTTCCTTCTTCGTTAGATATAGATGATTACATGATCATTGGTCACAATGGTAGTAGCACTACGGTCACTTCCAGTACCAACACTCCCGATGCCAGTAATATCACCCGGATGAATCGTATCTGGCGGGTGGATCATTACAATAATATTGGAACCATAGATGTTAGCTACAACAATGCCACTGACCCCGGATCGGATTATTATGTACTACTGGTAGATGAAGATGATACCGATTTTTCTGATGCCACAGTTTATTCCATGTTTGAGACGAGTGATGAATACTTCACGGTTCATGACATCACCCTTCCCGATAGCGCCTTCTTTACCATAGGAAAAGGTACTTTATCGACTACCAATGCCCAACTCCTGACTTATACTTTTCTTGAATCGAACACAGAACTCACTGACGGAGACAGTATAACCCTATACCTGGACCCCAACGACAATATGGTTTATCAAAACCCATGCCCACGAACTACTGATGAGGCGAATATTACGATTCATTTTACTACCGGGGATGAGTACAACTGGGGTCAGAATGAGTTTGATAGCGAAGTAACAGTGGATATTACGGCCTTTGATGCTTTTAGCGGAGGTGACACTGTATTCAGTAAACAAGGAGTGACTTTAACCCTGGATGAGCACAACGTAGAGCAGCTTTACAGTTATGACTTCACCAGTGATTTAGATGAAGTGAAGACCATCTATGTGGATATAACCGGGTTTACCCATTCGGTTTCCGATGCAACGAACAAAATAGATGAATACTTACAACTGAAAGCAACGATTGAACTGGATCAACGGGTGAGTGTTCCTCTGACGCATCATTCTTTCCTGTCCATCAGTGATACGGCATCCGGCACCAACCGAATTCATTTTGAATGGAACGACAACTATTGTGATGCTCCTTATTACGAATTACAACTGCTCAAGTTGTACAATAAGGATACAGCGAAGCTGGCCAGCGATGCAATCATCACAGCCGAAGTAGACTGGAGCCGCGCCCTTTCTATGATTACCGAAACCAATGAAACAGACTTAACAATGGTCGAGGGTACCGGTTATTACGTCTGGCGGGTGCGACCAATCGGAGATTATTACGGGGGTACGATCAGCGATGCCCGGAATTTCGGAGCCTGGACGAATGCCCCTGAACAGGGAGAAGAATTGTCTTTAACAACTTCTGTGGGCAATGAAATGTTTTATTTCAACCAGTTTGACGAGGAGAAAAACTTTATTTACAGCCGAACTTTTACCGAAGGAGGTCGTGTAGGCGAAGCGATGACCTATGCAGACGGATTGCAACGGGTGAAACAGACGCAAACCTACATTTCCAGCAACGATACCATGAACATTATCGCTACCGGAACAGTATATGATTACTCGGGTCGTCCCGCTATTCAGAGTTTACCGGCACCTATCGGAGGGGTAAGTCAGTTTGGATTCATCGATACACTATTACAGAAAGGTAGTGACATCTATACAGCCGCTGATTTTGATACTGATGACAATTATGACAACTCAAGTGGGAATGAAATAGACGTGGACAACGGTCCTGTTTTTGATTACTATTCTAACAATAACCCGGATGCCCGAATACCCAATGCAGAAGGTTATGCGTTCACAAGAACCCTGTACCACGGAGACGGGTCAGGGAGAACGGATGTGGTCAGTGGTGTGGGTGTCGAACACAGTATCGGCCACCATACCGTAAACTTCCGGTATGCCACAGCTAGTGACGCAGAATTGATCAGAGTGCTGGGTGATGAGGCTCCTGCCGGTGCGAGTGTCATCAAGCAATTTACGACTGATGAAAACTATATCACCACAGTCAATTATGTCAATAATGCGGGTCAAACAATCATTACCAGCATTGCGGAGAATGATTCTACAAGCAACCTGACAGAACTACCCTCTGTTGATAGTGCCGATTTTAGCGTAACCGATTATTTACCTGCTTCTACCATTGATCGTGAACGGATGCGAATGTTTTCTTCCAGAAGCGTTCAATTCACAGAAGCCACACAACTTACCATAGGATATGATATTACACCCAATACCATAGAAGATGTATGTGATAAGTATTGTGCTACATGCGGGTATGACATCAAAATATTGGTTCACAACGCAGACTACCCGGATAGCTTACGAATGTATGTGGGAAGCATCGCTGCAGGAAGTCTGACTGAATCGACCTGCACAACCAGTGAACAAACTCCCACCGTTTATGAAGATGGCTTAGGCGATTCGGTTTCCACTTCTTTTCCTATTGTACTCAATCTGTCCAGTGGAAAATATGTCGTAGAAAAATATGTATCGCTGAGTGATGCTGATCGCCAGGAAGTAATTGATAGTGCGCGTTCCAAAATCGAAAGTGACCTGGATGCTATCATGTCACCCGTATATACACGACTCGATTGGGTACAAGATGAGACGATCACATTATCCGGTTTCTTTACCTACCTGGAAGACACCTTACAGGTAAATGCGATCAGTTCAAATGATTATGACCTGGTGATCTACGATATAGATACCACCACTTCAACAAGAACAGAGTTGTTCAATAGTGCCACGGATGGTATTGGGGATACGGTAGGTACCATTTCAGGAAGTTACGAATTGAAGATCGTGACCGGCTGTTGTGAAATAGACATCTCACTCATTGAGCCCGAACCCGACCCTTGTAGCGTATATGACCCGGAGGATATGAGTCCCGACTATCCTGATTTTGAAACTCCTTTGGTCCAAGCCTATTTTGGAGATGATTATAGTACTCAGAACATTACCAACATCACTTCATTTTCTTCTGCCTATACCTATCCGGTAGATTCTTTTAATCTGGTGGTTGAAACTATGTTGCAAGCCCAGGATACCAATGGCAATGATCTGTATACCTGTCAAAGCCTATGGCAATGTGCGCTGAGCAATATGATGGGGAAGCAAGCGATAGATGAGATTGATACCATTGATGTGGCTGAAATGGTCAATGATGGCTTGGAAGAAAATGCTTCTCAATTACCCGACTGGTCCCCAACCAGTGTGAGTAGTGCGGACTCCGATGTGGTGTTTTTGGAGAATTTTCTGAATTGCTCGGGAAGAAACTACCGGGGTGTGACCGAGGATGACTGGCTCCTGAAGTATAAACCCTATTTCTACATACACTATGACAGCAGTTGGGCGCAAACCAGCCCGGATACTAACATCTACCAATTGTGTGAAGATGCTTTCTGTAATCTGGCACAAATTGATTTAAGCGATTCTACGGTGATGGAGTTACCTGATACGGCTGCTGCGGGGTACAATGACCCTTGCCAGGTGCCGATGTGCAGCTATACATGGACAGGGGAAACAGATGATCATGACTCTGAAGATTATCTCACCATTGCCAGAGATACTATTGACTGGGGTCACATGGAATACTGGTCGCTGGAGCAATGCGTGAAATGGGGAGACCTGAGTGGTAATGTCACCCAGGATGATATAGTGGATGATGCACAGGATCAGGCTGATCAGATGGAGAACGAGTGCCGAAGTGCCTGTTCGGAACGTTACGAGGACTTTTTGAACGCCCTGGTGGCTTTATATGACCCGGATGACAACGGAAGCTATTACGATGAAGACGGCAACAGCATGGCTTTCGAGGATATTTGTTGTACAGCAGAAAGTATGGTGGAAGACTGCCGGAACCGGTGCAGTTTTACCTTACAATGGGTAGGCTGTTCAGGGGGTGATTCGGTATTGGTATCAATCGGTAACCAGGACGAACTGGAGTACCTGCACAACGTACAGTATGGCAGCTTTGATGCCACGCTCAAGTCAACCGGGGCGCAGATTAATGAGCCATCACGCACAACAGAGGCCTTAGTAGCTCTGTTGGATGAATTGATAGCGGGGCAAATAGCCGATGGGGCTACTAATGATTTAGCCTTGAACACCGAGTACAACTTCAGAAGTTATCAGGCTTATGGTGACTACAAGGACATCTTTTTGAACTACAATACCATCAGCATTGCTAATGACGGAGAAATTACTCTGAGCAACTATGGCAGCAATGGCCACAGCTTTGATTTTCTGATGGACGATATACTGGCCACTGAAACTTTATCTGAGCTGGAAGGAATAGACAGCTTGGTACTGCATGCCAGTGATACGACAAAAATTACAGTGAGCTTGCTGCTCCTGGATGGTACATATAGTAATTATCACCAGGGACCTGAAATCTACTTTACAGCAGATGACACTGCTGCCACAGTTTACAGCGAGTATGTGGCTGATGATACGGTAAGGTCGGGATACTATTATATTGAGCCGGATACTGGTGGAGTGAATGCCCCACCTTATTGTATGGATCCGGCTGATGATTCGGTTTATGTGGATTATATAACACTAGCTCCGGGATGGGATCAATCGTTAGGTGGGACTGCAACTGATGACTTTCAGTATGTCATGTGTGATAATGATGGAAATATAATAGTATTGGCAAATAGTGAATCTGATACCAATGAAGTCAAGTCAGAATTTGCGATAAGTAAAGATGTTTGGGTAGTAAAACTTAATGGTGAGGGAAATATAATTTGGGAAAATTCGGTGATAGGGGAAGATGATGATTACGGAAACTTGAGCAATATTATTCAAAACAAAAGAGGAAACTATGTAACTGTTGTCCACAGCAGTTCAGATTCATTATATGACAAGACAGAGGATATATCTGTTCCAAACGGCACTGAATTTTGGTTTGTTGAATTAGACAAGGATAGTGGTCACGTAACTAGAGATAATACTATTGAGTCCATTTATGGAGAGGCACACCCAAGTATAATTGAATCACAGTTTGGTGGATATTGGCTTGGAGCGCTCAGTAATTCGCCATCTGGTTACGATAAAACTTCCGATTATAGTGGATTTGGGAATGACTATTGGCTTATTAGGTTAGACAATGAAGGAGAGGTACTTTGGGACAGCTCATTTGGTGGGGCCGGTTCGGGAACATGTTTGTTCTATGATTTAATAGAAACTATTGACGGGGATGTAGTTATGATGGGAACTTCGAACGCAGGCAAAGGCAATCAAAAAACTAATGATCCTGAAACACCTGGGGATATGGAAATTTGGTTGATTAAGGTTGATCGTAACGGAAATAAAATCTGGGATCGAAGTATAAACCAGTCCGGTGAAACTGTATTAGATTTAGTACCTTCTAAGGATAATGGTATGTATTTGATTGGTGGAGTGTCTTCTGGCACTAATATGTTTGTAAGCAAGCTGGACGAAAATGGAACTGTGGTATGGGCAGATACAAGTGATGGTGGGTTTTATGGATTTTCTGCAATAGAAAACGAAGATGGTACTTTGGTGGTAAGTGGAGGCTCCAATGTTAATATAAACGCTGACAAACAAGATCCGTTAAACGGCCTTGATGATTATTGGGTTGTTATATATAATGAGAAGGGAGAAATTGTTTTAGATGAAAGCGTAGGGGGCTTAAGTAGCGAAACCTACCCTATAGTTATTACAAAGACTCCAGACAATAATTATGTAGTGGGGGGTAATACTAACTCATCGCCTAGTGGAGAGAAAACCGACACCCTATATGGTTCAGCTGATACATGGTTGGTTCAAATAATACAGACTCCTTCCTGCACCCCCGACACCGTTGGCCTCAAATGGTACCCACCAGCCTCAACCGGTACCACAGTGGTCTATGATCCACCTCGAAACAGTGATGTGGATTCGGAATATGCCCAGGACATCAGGCGTCAAATTGAGCTATCTGTCAATCGTTGTCTGCTCAATACCGAACTCATGGTTGGAGATGCTTATGTGAGCCATTGTATGGCCGATAGTACTTTACTTGATACCTTAAGTCTTGATTATGATCTCAGGTACCATCACTATACTTTGTACTACTACGACCGTGCCGGACAACTCTGGCAAACCGTACCTCCGGCTGGAGTCGATATACTCGACCTGACCGCCAATGGGGTGATGGAAAGAGAAGTTTCTCCCAACCACTCTTTGAATACTACTTATAAATACAACACTTACGGACAACTGATAAGCCAGACAACTCCTGATGGGGGTGAGACTAAGTTTATCTACGATGGTAAAGGACTCTTGCGCTTTAGAGAAGATGCCCGTCAGCGATCAGCAAGTACGCCTAGATTTTCTTATACCAAGTATGATGCCCTGGGAAGGACTATAGAGGTTGGTGAAAGCAGTTGGGTTCCATTTGACAGTTTGGAAAACTATAGCAGCTCATTCCTGCCTGGTAATTTTGATGAGTATGGCCCGGAATCTTTCCCGCTGGATACACATAGTTTGAATGACAGGGTTGTGACTATATACAATACCAACTCGGGAGTAACCTTCCTGGACAACAGTCCCCAGAGATTTCTGGAGAATCGTATCAGCTATGTCTTCAATGATGAAGACGGGCAGGATAACACCCTTGAAGACCGCATTCATACCTATTACAGCTACGACCCACATGGCAACGTAGAGTGGATGATTCAGGACATACCGGGACTGGGCAGAAACTACATAGCCTATACCTATGATCTCATAAGCGGTAATGTCAAACAGGTCGCCTTCAACGAAGGGCTGGATGACCAGCTCTACCACAAGTACACTTATGATACTGATAACAGAATTACCACCGTCCAGACTTCGCGTGATGGTAAAATATGGGATGCAGATGCTCGTTATGAATATTATGCGCATGGTCCACTGTCCAGAACCACACTCGGTGAAGACCAAGTGCAGGGGATAGATTATCTATATACCACTCAGGGCTGGCTCAAGGCAATTAACTACCAGGAGTTGGACACAGTGAATGATCCTGGTCTCGATGGTATTCATACCAGTAATGTAGGGCGTGATGCCTTCGGTATGATGCTGACCTATTATGACGGGGACTTTAACCGAACCGGTTCACCGTTCAATACAAGTGCATCGGCCAGTTTGGTAAGCAATAAGAGTTTGTACAATGGCAATATTTCAAGTTGGACATCTCAAATTGAAGACCATGCCGGAACAGATTACGCTTATCTGAGCGGAAGGACATTTGAATATGATTACCTTAACCGTATTGTAGCCAGTAATTTCAAAACCTGGGACAGCACCAATGTAGAATGGGATGACCCGACTAACAGTGATTTTAGCACCACCTATAGTTATGATGGCAATGGTAATCTGCAAACCCTGAAACGATATGCCAAAGGCTCCATAGGAACTGGCTCTCCGGCCAACCTGATGGATAATCTCGTGTACCATTATATGAGCGGAACCAACAAACTGGAATGGGTAGATGATTCAGTGACAACCAGCGGTATTAGCACCGACCTGGAAGACCAAAGCGCGGGAAATTACACTTATGACTCCATAGGCAACCTGATTGGGGACAATGCAGAAACCATTGATACCATCATCTGGCATGTCAATGGAAAAGTGCGACAGGTCATTCGATCATCCGGTGACACCATCACTTTCACCTATGACCCTCTTGGTAACAGAATCAAGAAAGATGTGATTATGAGTGGTATCCAGACATTGACCTATTATGTGAGAGATGCCCAAGGCAACGTGATGAGTATTTATGAAACTACTGAAAATACCAATGGTACGTTGGACTATCGACTGGCCGACCAGCCAATTTATGGGAGCAGTAGAGTGGGGTCATTGCAATCCAATGATGAAATCAATAAATCCGAATCAGAAATTGCCGTAACAGATTTGGTGATTACCGAGGTTGTGCATGACACCAAAAGGTATAATGGGTCTTCAGACTATGGCGAAACCTTTGGAAATTTTGTTTGTATCAGAAATGTTACAGAGAAGGCCATCTCTTTGGAAGATGTTACCATCAAATGTCAAAGACTAGGAGGTTCTGGAATAACGAGGTACCAGGATTTGGACGAAGTAGGCTATTTATTCCCTGGCGAGTACCTAATTGTAGCCAGGGACACCACCGGAGGTTCAGACTATGAACCACCAAGCTGTGGGAGTACGGATATAATAGATAAGTTCCTTGAGATTAATAACCTTCCGTCTGATCTATTGGATGATGATAAAGTGAAGTTTTTATGGGGAGATAGTCTGGAACTCAATTTTAATACTGGGCTAATTTCCATCAGACAGTATTTACCGAACGGTAGCTCCAGCTATATTGATGGGGCGAGATGGAGTAGATACTCTCCTTCTAGTTATATTCCTGCGTTAAACAGTTATGACAGCAGCCCGTGTGACACCCCTGCAGTTCAACAATCGCTGCATAGGATAAAATATCACTCTACGAATACCAGCTATAAAGTCGCTAACTGGGAGGCAGGGGATTGTAGTATTTACAGTGATGCTTTCGAATACAATGGCTTTGAACCGGAAGTGCTTACAAAGCGGACAAGAGTACTTGGAGAGAAAAACTATGAGTTGAATGACCACCTTGGAAATGTTCGAGTGGTTGTCACTGACCGGAAATTCTCCGACATTGTAGACAGCCTGCCAGCTAACTACACAGCCGATATTGTCTCACTATACAACTATTATCCTTTTGGTATGAATATGCCTGGTAGGAATAGTAGTCCTGGGAATTATCGTTTCGGCTTCCAGGGACAGGAAGGTGATCCTGAGATTAAAGGGGAAGGGAATAGTGTGAATTATACTTATAGGATGCATGATCCGAGGGTGGGGAGGTTTTTGAGTCGTGATCCGTTGGCGGCTAAGTACCCCTACAATAGTCCGTATGCTTTTAGTGAGAATAGAGTGATTGATGGTGTTGAATTAGAGGGGCTTGAGTTTGTTGATGCAGATGGTAATTATCATTCTCTAATTGCCGAATCATCCATGAGAAGGGAACAAGAGGAAAGCCCGATATTAACAGGAATTCGAGACGGGTTCATATCTGCTGGCGAATTTATATGCGATAAAGTTTGGACAGCGGAGTTTTGGAGTGATACATGGGAAGGTATAAAGAACATTCCATCTTATATGGCTGATAGACTTTCGAAGACAGATTGGGAAAATTTTCATGATGACATGGACGCGGTAAAGGATTGGTGGAATAATACCTCTACTTATGAAAAAACAAAAGGAATTACTGAGTTTACAGTTGGGTCATTAATTATCGAAGGAGCAGGAACTGCACCTTATTTGGGAAAAAGTTCAAACTATGTAATTACTAAATCAATGTCACTTACCGAAAGAATTGGGGTTCGGAAGGGTTTAGCAACAGAGTTTTACAAAAAAGCAGGTTTTTCTGAAGCAAGTGCAGCGCAACATATGAGAGGCATTAATTTTGAAAAAGGTGTCCAAACTACTACCTTGAAAAAAGGAACGGTTGTTCAACAGTGGGTAGGAGAGAGTGGAGTTGGTAACTATTTTACTACTTTGGATAATGGTGTTTCTCGAAATTTGGGTATAAGTTATGAGGGAAGAACTTTAAAACAATTTACACTTACAGAGGATGTTAAGGTATTGAAAAGCACAGCTGCTGATTTTCAAGGTCAAGTTGGAGGAGGTACTCAATATTTTAGTACTGATCTTAAAAACAAAGTCAAAGTCAAGGATAACTGATAATGAATACTAAAAATTTAGACAATCTTATAACAAGCTGCTTGTCTGAGATTGATAATTTGATCAAGGTATCTAAAGTTTATACTGCGGATAGTGCTCCTATTATCAATGCTAAAAAAGTTTTAACCCTGTTAAAAAAAGAACTGGAAAAAGAGCCCATTATGATCAATGAAAGAATACTAAGATCAACGGTTGACCTTGGTATGTCAGGATATAAAACTTTTGAAAATACACCTGTTGAAAAAAAAATAGAACGGATATACGAGTTTTTGCATCACTCAGTTCCTGGGTACGATCAAGTCAAACCTTTAGGAATGGAATTCGGAAAACAGCATCCTATCTAGGGTAATCCTTAAAATTATCAGGTAACACAGAAAGTATGGTAATCCTTAAAATTATCAGGCAACACAGAAAGTATTACAATAACGTAAATGAAGGCCGATCACATCGGTCTCGGTGAAGCTTAAAATTATCAGGTAACACAGAAAATATTACAACAATGTAAATGAAGGCCGATCACATCGGTCTCAGCTAATCCCCAGAGAGAGATCGGTAATAGCATCAAATAGTTGTTAGGTTAAAAAACATTAGAATTAAAACTCAATCTTAACCCTACTCACAAACTTATTTAAATCCTTCTCAGAGCAACTTTTGATCTCAATGATGTCATTGGTCTGTTTGTCGTAATAAACCTCTACATAGAAGTTATGAAGCTTATACAGGGCTACTGTTTGGTTGTAGTAATCAATGCTGCACAGGTAGTTTTCGGGACTCTCGAATAAAAAGGCTCCTTTGGTTGAGAACGGGAGTTTATCGTATTCTTGTTGGGTCAATATCTATTTCTTTTTTGTTTGTATTTCCTGATCTCATATTCCCACTTGTACGGGTGTACGAATAGTAATGACAAGTAAAAGCCCAGGTTGGTGAAGAATCTCTTCATGGGGTAAAGGTAGTAATCTCAGTGTATTTTTTGGTGTGGGTGTTATCTAGTAACAGTAATAGCAATTTGGCTTATATACCTTGGTTCCAAATAGAAAGCTTATATCATGAAAACAATTGTTTACCCAACGTTAATTATTGCTGTTGCTGCTCAGTCATCATTAAAGATTATTTTGATTAGTGGATTTGTTCTAGTCTTAACGAAATTAGTGAAGCAGATAAAGAAGTGAAAGGAATCAAAATTTTTCAAGTTCGGGGTGGCCTAAAATGAGTAGAGGAATTTCTTAAATTTTAAGTGGACTGCTATGTCACTCATTTTTGTTTTTATCTTCATCCGGCAAAGCATTAAACATGAAAAAATGACCAGAGAACAAATAAAGAATGAAATTCACCGAATACTAAAGGAAGAGTGTCAGGGTACCATTAGAGGCAAAACAGCAGCTTCAATTGTTGACCTGTTAAAGATACAGGCTCCCGGTATTTCTTTGGGTAACCTTCATGATCCATCCCGAGACTTAGAGCAGGAGAATATTATTTCCATCGAAGAGAATGATCAAGGAGAGGAAGTGTATTACCTAGTTCAGTTTTTTGTCAAGCATGTCCAGACAGGTTTATTGTTTACGGTTGATTTGGAACATACCAATTGGACCGTGGATCGTAATAAGGCAGTCTATTTTGAAAGTGAAGAGGCAGTGACAAATTACATTGCGACAGGAATGTCAGGGGCTCAGAACCTACAAGCTAATGAATTTGCAATCGTATCAGTGTTAGAAGGTATTATATAGGAACAAAGCTGAATGATGGCATAAAGTACTAAATCTACTTTTTCTCAAATCCCTGAATCAAGATGGGGTTTCTTATCTGGTATTTGTCTTGAATGAATAGGAAGAACTTCTTCAGGACATTTTTGCAGGTTTGTTTCTGGATTGGGTCCGTAGCTTCTGAGTTGTAATGTCTCAAAAATTCGGAGTTACTCATTCCTACGGTGATGCCCTCAAAACCTTCTACTTCCTTGTAATGGATCACGAAGAATATGAAATCACGAATGACTATACTATGATCTTCAGCTGTTCTTACTGTAAACTGATTCAGCAGGTGTTTATGGTATTCAATTCCATATTCGACCAATTCCCTTTCAAAAGGCTCTAAGTCTTCCCATTCGTCATATACTCCACAGTAGTCCATAGGGTAAAGATAGGGAGTTGTTGGGAATTGAAATAAATCAAATTTTTCAATGTGGAAAAGGTGTTTATATGTAACCAAGCCTTCTTATTAGGTATTCTTTATATTTGTTGCTGACGATTACTTTTTGTTGAATAAAATTCTAGTATTATGGTTTCCGATTTCGAGATAGCCACCCAAAGGGTTATTGATACAATTCAATACCAGACTCCCAATGATGATATTCATGACCAGTTACATAAGAAGTGGGACGAACTCAAAGCTCACATTTATGTTGTCCTTACCAACAACTCAGGGAACGGGAAGAATGTTTTGTATGCAAGGTATTCTAATATTAGGAAACAGTATAGTAAGGTATTAAACCTGTTTAGGGGGTTTCAAAAAGAGAAAGAAGACCAACGAATTACAAAAGGGGAAAAGTTTGATATGATCTGTCTTAGATTCGATTATACTCTTAGTGTGCTTCATGTTTTCGATGATGTTATACCACACCTTTTAACTGATTTACTGGACTATTATCCAGAAAAAGTGATTCAGAAGCCTTATGAATTTGAGGAATTTATACTGGCCTTTTTCAACTTCAACAACGATGGATACAAGAAATTTTTTGAATTGACGAAACGGAACTATCCGGAAGGTCCCAAAATAAGACTTAAACGTTGGGAGTATTCTGAGATTGATCCTGTATTGATTCGAGCAATGAAAAGAGAGTATTCTGATCGACCTATGGGGCAAGAAGTTAAGTTGTCTCACTTTAATAAGAATTACTTTATTACGAACCTAGATATGGCTCACTTTTTCAACCACAAACCCATTTTGAATATGGAGGGAAGAGTGGTGCCAATAAATCAAATTAATGAGCTGCAAAGGAACTATTTCCTTGGATATGACAGGGCGCAGGAATCCTTCGATCAAATAGTAAATGAAAAAATTGGTATTGCTGAGAAATCAGATGCGAATAAAATTAAAGCTCTAATGATTTTGATTCCAGAGTGGAAGAGCAAACAATTTTCATTTGTGACATCAACTAAGACTTTTAGGGAAGCGGGGGAAGTAGATGGTTATTTATATAAAGCTTGGAAACAAGCTAAGTTCTTTCCAGAATTGACTCATTTATTTGTTTCAGATAAAAATCCTAAGATTTCTAAACTAGAATATCAATTACAAGAAGACACAATAAATCCTTTGGTTAAGAAAATGTACTTAGAAAATATTGCCTGGCTTGATGAAAAGGTCTCGTTTTATGATGATGGTGTTATGAAAGAAAAGTTTTATTCCAGAGAATTAGATCGAACTCAAAGAGTTATTAAAACACATATGGGACCAGAAGTTGATACAACAATTCGGCAGAACGCTGTTTATTTAAAGTCTGCGATACTTTTTGAGAAGGAGTTAGTTAGAAGAATAAGGGCCTTAAAAAAGGAAAGAACTGATGAAAAAGCCGTGAGAACTTTGGGGATTGCACGTAGTAATAATACAATTCAATTTGAAGTAGAAGATCGCCAAAAAGTTGACAAAACCATTATATCTGCATCTACTGTTGCAAGAACTATAGATGCTCCTGTTTTTTTATTTGGTAAAGTTAGCCAAGACTTGATGACCAGAATTTTTGATTTAGATGAAATGATGTATTCTGACTTACCAATAAATATGAATATTGGTGCCTATAAAGATATGACCCAGAATATTTTTGAAGCAACTCCACTTAAGTATCGTTCACAACTATTTGAATATCTCTTGAATCAGGCAACCAACTATAAAAACAAAAAGAAAGCTGATGAGAAGTATGATCAGGGACGATATATTGAAAAGAAGACCATTGTAAAAGGAATCCATCACGAGTTATCAAGGTTCGTTGAAACAGATCAAGACAAAGTATGTCTGAAAGTATACGTGCTTGAAGATTACATCAAGTGGTTAGAATCTGAACAGCTTAACAAGCTGATGTTAATTGAAGGCATTCAAACAAAATTGAGTGTAAATAAATCTCAAAAACAAAAAACTAATAGGAATCAGGAATCGCTTTGGGATGAATCAATAAAGCAAAAGGTAGTTTCCTTCACTAATAAGGTTAAAACGTGGAATGGAGCAATCCCTAAGAATCAGGGTAAAGACTTTATAGTGATTTTAGTAGCCCTTATGGAGGGGGGAGAACTTGCACATACAAAAAGTGGTACTCAAATCCGTAAAGAGTTTGATGGTTTACTTGAAGGTTTGCCCAAAAGGGAAACGATCGAAAGGCACATAAGAGATGTGAAAAAACCAATTAAAGGTTCTAATTCTTGGGAATCAGATAAAGAAGATTTTTTAAAGCAATTCAAAGAGTTTAAACCATAATACTACTTCCATGCACATCATGCACATTTAAGATTAGGTGTGCATCTTGTGCATCCAATTAACTCCTAATACTTCTTTTTTTTCAACTCCTTGCAGCATATCGATTGATGGCAGGACAGTTGAATAGTATCTAACCATCGGGCATTCAGCTCAACCCGCGGGAATGTTACATTTCCAAATTTTAATACGATGACTTTAAATAAGTCTAATGTACTGGAATGGTCTGCAAACGGACTTTCAGTATTTACTAACTATCTGGGAGAAGTAAAACCCGGCAAAAGGTTTCTCTCTCCACTAAGGAAGGAATCAAATCCTTCTGCAAACATTTATAAGAACAAGAATAACGCCCTTTGGTACTACCATGACTTTGCCACAGGGGAACATTACAACGCAATTGACTTTGTAATGCAATACTTTGAACTCGACTTTATGGAAGCTCTGAGAAAGATTAATTACGACCTGGGTTTGGAGCTTCAAGAAAGGAGGTGGGCTCATGGATAAGTTCGGTATTCAATTTAGGGAAAGGTTTACTACAAGTGAAGCTGCCTATTGGAAGCAATATGGAATCAGTGGAGAAACAATCAAACGATTCAATGTTAAATCTGTAATCAGTTATATCATTGAAAAGGGAGATCAAGAATATACTATTACAGCCACAGATGACGATCCCATTTTCGCTTATGTCATTAATGAGGACTGTATTAAACTCTATCGTCCACTTAACGATCGGTTTAAGTTTGTTTGGCTAGGAGCAAAACCGGAAGACTATGTTTTTGGAATAGATCAACTTCCTGATAAAGGCGAAGGACTCATTATTTGTGCCGGGGAAAAAGATACAATTGTTCTCTCACAGTTGGGATATAACGCAATTTGTTTGAATAGTGAAACTTCAACCCTAAAAGAAGAACTCGTCAGCCAATTAGAAGAACGGTTTGACCATGTGTCCATACTGTACGATATAGATAATACAGGTATGGTCCAATCAACCAAATGGTCTAACCAATATGGAGTTAACCGGATTGTGTTACCTGAAATTCTTAAACCTTATGGTAAGGACGTTTCGGACTATGCTCGTCAAATTCAATTGGAGACTGATGGGTTTACTTTCGATAATTTAAGCGACATCATAACAAAACCGTACCAATCGTACCAGGTACGAAAGTACGATGAGGACGAACAAATCGTAAATCGTACCGAGTACGATCGTACGTTTCCGGTAGAAATCTTTCCGGATCAACTTCAAAAACTAATTACCGAGGCTAATGAAACATTAGGGTTTCCAATAGATTTCTTTGCTTCTTCAATCTTGGTATCCTCGGCAATAGCAATAGGAAATACATACAGGATTCAGGTTAAACGAGGATGGTATGAAAACCCTTCTCTTTTCTTAGCATTAGTAGGAAGGCCCGGAACGAATAAAAGTCATCCGTTATCCTATGCATTTTCTCCCTTTGAAAGATTGGAACAAGAAGAGTACAGTAAATACAAGAACGATTTGTTACAATATGAAGAAGCCAAGAACGAAGGTTATTACATGGAGAAGCCCAGGTTTAAACAGTTTCTGGTAAATGATTTTACCCCGGAATCAATTAGCTCTATTCATATCAATAACCCAAGAGGTATAGGGGTGGTAAAGGACGAGTTAGTAGGTTGGTTCAACGACTTTAATAAATACAGAAAAGGAAGTGATGAAGAGTTTTGGCTTTCTACGTGGAGTGGGAAATCAAATAAAGTCAACCGTAAATCTTCCGATGTTATTATGCTCAATAATCCTTGTATTTCGGTTATAGGGACTATCCAACCCTCCGTCTTAAAGGAGCTTGGAAAAGGGAATCGTAACTCCAATGGATTTATTGATCGGATATTATTCAGTTATCCGGAAATTGAAAGTGGAAATTCATGGTGTGAACGAGAACTAACGGATCAGGTAGAAAACTACCTGGACCATCTTTTTTGTGCCCTTATAAAAAAGGAAGTTGAGTTTGATGAATATGGAAAAGTAAACCCGACTACTATAACCTATTCAAAAGAGGGAAGAGATATTTTCGTTCAATGGTTTAATCAAATCAACCAACTCAAAAAATCAGCTTCTGATACTGAGATTAATATTTATTCAAAGCTTGAAATTTACTTTTCGAGGCTTGCCTTAATCTTGGAACTAATCAAAAAGGCTTTTTACCATTCCGAAGGATTGGAAATTAGTAAAGGAACGGTTGAAGAAACGATTAAACTAATTGAATACTTCAAGTTCATGGCCCTGAAAGTTAGAGGGAGTATGAGTAAAGAGTCCCATGTCGGAGATAAGTTCACGGAAGCTAAACAACTAAGGGATTCAGGTTGGACTCACGCTGAAATTGGAGATCGTTTTGGAGTTAGTGAGGGTGCAGTTCGTAAGTGGTTGAAAACGGGTTGATCGTACCATCGTACTAGGTACGAAAGTACGATTTATAGAAAACGCTGAATCGTACCTGGTACGAAGTACGAATCAATAAAAAAGCTCTGGTGGGTTGGGAACCTGCCAGAGCCTTAATTGACGACTGTTGAATGTATGTGTAAGATACTCATTTTCAGTTTAATTAAACACGAATAATGATTAAATTATAGGGAGGAAACGCACAACTTATGTGTCTATCCCTAGGGATTACGGTTATTTCAGGAAGATGGGAAGATATTCAACAGGATCAGAAACAACAGAAGCTTCAACCAGACTTGAATTAAAGTATTTACTGGAAAAAGGATTTTTTCGAAAGGGTTCCATCGCAAAAGGAGTAATCAAATGGACGGATGGTTCTTCTATTTCAATAAAAACGATCCGAAGCAGTAGTCAAATCATTATGACATTAAGCTATACCATTACAAACGACAGTGGTACAACAAAAATCAACGACCTTTTTGAAGTGACCTCTGTACCCTCAAACCTTGGAAAAGGAGAAGTATTGTATTTCGTATGCCCGGAAACAAAGAAGCGAGCAAGGATTCTCTATATGGCTTATGGTAGCTATCATTTCAAATCAAGAGATGCTTACAAACATCGTATTTATTATCCATCACAGGTGTGTGGTAAGAAGTATCGTTTTCCGTTTAAGTACTTTGATAAGGAACAAGAGCTCCATGAAATATGGAAGAGAGGTTATAAAAAGACTTATAAAGGGAAGCCTACTAAGATCGCTTTGAAACAACGTGAGCTTTTGGAATATGTGTCTGGTATAGATATTGAACCGTTTTATTATATATAAACCATTCATCAGATAAAGCGTAAGTTATGAATGGAAAGATTTGTAAATTTGTAGAATAACAAAACGAATGAATATAGATTAGAATTTAATAGACATAGATATTAGCGCGTTGCTAATCGTTTCCATCACTTAAAACCGCCAAATCTTTAAGACCTCTGGAATCTGATTGAGCTAGCGCACACCTGAAAGGGTGTGATCGTTATGCTTTTCAGTGAGGTCGGGTGCTTGGCGGTACCTAAGTGAGCTGATTAGTAGAGGTTCACGCCCTTTTTGATTTTATAAACCGCCATTCGGACCTCATGGCCCTAAACTAACAGCCATGAAAGCTATTTTATTTTTCTCCGCTATTCTTTATAGCACAATTACCTTTTCACAAACAGAAGCCACTACCAGTGACGGAAAGAAAGTCCTTCTGAAAGACGATGGAACCTGGGAGTATGCCAAAACAGACACCTCAAAGCAAACTGGGGCCTGTGAGGATTATATCGAAGTATACACCGATAAGATGACAGGTGAATCCAATGTAGGGGCCATTAAGAAGATCATCTTAACCGAAAACAGCACAAAAGGCATAACCATCTATTGTATGCTGGATAAGTCTCAAAAGACGTTTATTATGTCTTGTAAAGCAATTGGAGAAGGATGTATTGATGATAACGCCAAGGTCAATCTTTTATTCAAAGACGGAACCAGAAAAGAAGTAATAGCATCTTCCAACTTCAATTGTAAAGGAAGTGTACCGATCTATTCAGGAGGTGGTTTTGGAAATAAAACACTCCTCGAACTTTTATCGACCAAGGAGCTTGAAACCATTCGTATTTCAACGTCCAGAGGATTTATACAGGAAGACTTCAAAGAGAAAGGTAATGACCTTCTTCAAACCATCAAGTGTCTTAAAACCCACATGAAGTAAAAATAACACACTCACGGTAGCTCGAAAACAGCCACACATTCAGTTTCCCGTGAGTACAGTTAAAGGAGGAGTATCCCTTTGAAACGAGGGTTTCGTGGCTGTTACCTGAGCTAGAAGGGTACTCTCTCCGATATTTTCAAACATTAAAACAGCCACAACAATGAAACTAGCCATATATGCTCGTGTATCGACACAAGAGCAAACAGTCGAAAATCAACTTATCCGATTAACAGAATACTGTGAAAAGCACAAATACAGTTTTGTGACCTTTAAAGAAAAAGAGTCCACTCGTAAGACGAGACCAGTTAAGCAAGAACTACTAACCAGACTTAGAAATAAAGAGTTTGACGGAGTTATTGTTTACTCCCTATCACGCTGGGCCAGATCATCCACAGAACTAATCCTTGAAATACAAGAACTAGTGGATAAGGGAATTGCTTTTATCTCTTACTCGGAAAGTCTGGACTTTTCAACCGCTACCGGAAAACTGCATTTTCAAATATTGTCGGCTTTCGCTGAGTTTGAAAGAAGCCTAATCTCTGAACGAACCAAAGAAGGAATCAGGCGAGCTAAGAAAGAAGGTAAGAGAGTCGGACGACCAACAGGAAGTAAAGACTCAAAACCCCGGAAAAACGAAGGGTATCTCAGAAGAGAGGCTTTGAAGAGGGAATCAAATAATCCTCCCCTCAAATAATTACACACTTGAAAAAACTTGATTTTAAATCAAGATCAGAGGTTCAACCTCCCCTGTAAAATCAATACCAAACAAACGTCCGATTATTTGGTCCAACCTAACAAAAACCTAACATTTAGAAAAAATGAAACTCAACATACCTAACCCCGAACTATTAGAACTAACCACAGAAGAATTAAGAATCTATGTCCTTGGAGGAATCAAGCTCACCGGACTCGATAGATTAAGAACTACCCTTAAACTTGTCATCAAAGGAGTGAAAGCTTTTCCACTACGTTACTCGGTCGATTTGTACAACACCGACCAGACAGAGAAACTCATAAGAAGAGCTGCCGATCACTTTGACTTGGAAGTACAGACAGTCAGAAAGATCATAATGAACCTGATTGAAGAATTGGAAAAGTACAGAGTCGAAAAGAATCAGGAATACTATAAGCCCAAACGACAAGCCAAAGAGTTAACCCCGGAAGAAGAAAAAGAAGCCGTCAAGTACTTGAAACAAAAAGACCTACTGCAACGAACGATGAAGGACATTGGAAAAGCCGGAGTTATCGGAGAAGAGATCAATAGACTACTAATGTACCTGGTCTTTACCTCCCGGAAACTCAACAATCCACTGCATGTTATTTCACTCGGTCCGTCCGGTGTGGGTAAGAGCCACCTTCAAAACACAGTAGCAGAACTGATCCCCGAAGAAGATGTCATCCATATCACCAGCCTGACCAAGAACTCTCTGTACTATTTCGACTCAGATCAACTCAATCACGCTATCATAGCTATTGAAGATTTAGACGGAGCAACAGAAGAATCACTATACGCTATCCGTGAGCTACAATCCCGAAAGCAACTCTCCAAAACAGTAGCCGTCAAGGACAGTAAAGGGAATACCAAAACCGAAACCGTCCTGGTCAAAGCCATTGTATCTGTTGCCGCTACCACAACCAAAGAGAAAGTCTATAACGACAACTCCAACCGATCCATCCTGATCCATATAGACACCTCCAAAGAACAAGACGAAAGGATTATGAATTATCAAAAGGAGTTGGCTCATGGTTCAATAAGTAGAGAACCCCAAGATCACCACAAGGATTTATTAAAAAACACCCAAAGAGCTTTGAAACCAGTGAAAGTAGTAAATCCACTAGCCAAGGATTTAAAGCTCCCCAATAGTGTTTATAACCCTCGTAGAACGATGTCTATTTACCTGTCATTGATCGAGGTAATCACCTTCTACAACCAGTACCAAAGACCGCAAACCAAGGACGAACACGGCAACCTAATTGTCAAGACGGAGATCGAAGATATTGAATGGGCTAATTTGCTTTTAAAAGAAGTATTACTCCGAAAATCTGATGATTTACCAGGAGCTGTCAGAAGCTTTTTAGATAAGCTTAAATCAACGATCGGTTCCAAACGGGGATTCACAAGCAAAGAGGTGCGTAAGGCTCTCAGGATAGCTCCAACTACCCTTAAAAGGTATTTAAAAGAGCTTGAAGGGAACGGAAACATTAAAGTGAAGGGTAACCGATACACAGGTTATGAATATAAGTTACTGGAAGATGATTATGAGGAAGTGAAAAGTGAGATCGAGCAGTTCACTAGCCCACTGGTAGTCCAGTCATAAAATGGACCACTTAACTAACTGATTATTAACCGACACGAAGTGTCTGGACCAGTAGACCATGAAAAACACAGACCTATCAAAAATTATAGAAGGATGTATCAAAAAAGACAGAGCATCCAGACGAGCATTATATGATCTATACGCCCCTAAAATCAATGGAGCAGCCTATCGAATTATTGGAGATCGAGATAAAGCCGAACACGTGCTTTTTGAAACCTTAGTTGAGGTGTATCTCACGATTGAAGAATGTCCACCAGATCAGTTTGAGGAATGGCTGATCGACATAATGGAAGAAGTAATTAATAAAACAGACGAAGTCTGATGAAATCACTTAGACTGTTTGCCCCACAATTCCAGATCATCGAGATCAGTTTCTCCGAATGGCTGGAATACCAGAACTATTCAGAAAGTGCGGTAAAAAACTACACTGCTAAGATCAAGGAACTATTGCACTACCTGGAACAGCATCAAACCACAAGACCCGAAGAGATCACGTCTAAACAAATCGAAGACTTCATTGAATCTATAAAACAAAGACCCAACCAAACCAAAGGAGGAGGACTCAGTAATCAGTCTATCAATTACACGATCAAGTCAATCAACCGCTTTTGTGAATACCTGAGATTAACCAAAGGAATCCTATTGGAACCGAGCCTAAAAAGAGAAAAGGTAGAACAAAAGGAAATCCAAATCCTAACCAGAGAAGAAATGGAACGACTCTTTGAAGCTACTATTGGAGATCATCCGATAGACAAGCGATCCCAGGCAATACTATCCATTTTCTACGGTGCAGGACTCAGGAGAAGTGAAGTTGAAAACCTGAAAGTACATGATGTTTCTTTTGACAGGAATCAACTCTTTATCAACCAGGCCAAAGGGAATAAAGATAGAATCGTACCCGTACCAGAAAGTGTTATCCGAATCATCAAAACCTATATCACTGAGTGTCGTGATATATTCGAAGATGCGAGTGAGTACACAGAAGACTATCTGTTTATCGAGATAACAGGAAAGAGAATGAGTCCTTGGAGTTATGACCAGTGGCTTAAGAAACTAATCCAGCGATCCGAGTTAGACAAACACATTACCCTCCATACCTTCCGTCATACCCTTGCTACACACTTGCTACAATCGGGAATGAAATTGGAAGACATTGCTCAACTACTCGGACACTCATCACTTGATTCCACCATGATATATACCCACTATGTTTGAAGATTACCTCATCGATAAAGGAATGTCCCGAAGGACAATAAAAGACACCCTATTAACCATAGAACGGTTTAATGATTGGCTCTTGAATGAAAATGTTGAGGAACCCAACTATAACGATGTATTAGCTTACATCAATCAATTGACTTATCAGCCGCACACCAAAAATGTCACCATCAACCGACTTAAGCATTACTTCGCCTATCAGGTGGAGCAAGGAAAGAGAACAGACAATCCAGCTTTTCATATTAAGATTAAAGGAGCCAGTAAGAAGGTCTATCAAACGTTGACAAACGAAGAACTCGATAACCTGTTTGAAACTTACCGTAGAAGACCTATGTACCTAAAAGATCAATGGAAAACACATGTGAAATACCTCAATATGTTCGGGCTGATTATTTACCAGGGACTCCGGTCCAAAGAGCTTGATAACTTACGATGTGAGGATTTTAATCTTCATGAAGGGACTATTGAGATTCACGAAACAGTTCGAGCCAATAGGCGTAAGTTAAAACTGGAATCAAGACAGATATTACCACTGGTTCAGTACCTGGAAATAACCAAAGGAAAGTTCTATGACAACCGAATAGAGGACCTACGACAACCCGTTTTAGAGCCACTTAAAAAGATGATTGACACTCAGGTGTCATTTCAGCAAATAAGAGCCTCACGCATTACTATATGGCTTAGAGAGCATGATATAAGAAAGGTATTGTATCTAACTGGATTTAGGTATGTGAGTTCATTGGAGAGATATAAGAATCAGGACTTGGAGAATCTAAAAGATGCGGTGGTTAGGTTTCATCCGATGGGTTAATCGTGTCGCCAAGTTTTATCGGTCCCAGGGTTATAGGAAATGTAGCCTCGGCTAATAGCCCTAAATTCTGGGTGGTCTTCAGGCTCTCTTACAGTTCTGAGTATCGTAAATAACTTGATGTCTTTGATATGAGGAAACGCCTCTGAAAGCTTTTTAGCACATGCGTATGATGTTCTTCCTTGCGTGACAATGTCATCAATTAATGTAACTTTCGATTCTGTAATTATTCCGTTGATACCGATACTTTCCATATGTTCGGTGACCATTGGGCGCTCATCAGCTGATGCCTGTAAAGATGCTTTTCTGACCGCTTTGATTCTTTGTAAATAATTCGCTGTATGACCGCCATACCCTCTATTAATGAGCTCACTACTTATTACTCGACCTGGCCACATTGAATCTGATTGTAAAAGAGAGCTTCTAGGCACAGGTATCAGGACTCTATCATTTGAAAAAAAATCTTCAAGAATTTTAGGAGAGGCCGTATCCAGGAAATCAAGGGCTGAATTAATAAGTGGTAATCGTCCCGACTTTATATGGTCTCGAACTCTAATCGCCCTATCTCTGTACGGAAACTTATATTTTGCTGAATAATTTCCTATTGACAAGTATTGCAGATTAAAAGACAAGCTCATTCTTCTCAGTATGGAACGGGATGTTATCTAATACCTCTTGAAAATTCTTTCTGGTCAATATCTTAGCTCCATAATCAAGCATTTTCTGAGGCCAGGTAAGAGAAGGGTCTTCGACTATGCTTTGTAGTAGATATAGTTCTCTGCCTAATCTCAAAGCTTCCCAACCTTGATGTTTTGTTCCACTTTGTTCTGAGGCTTCGACTATAATGGTTGCGTCACTGATCAAAGCCATTGTTCTGTTTCTCATTGGGAAGTTACTCTTGAAAACAGTTTGTCCTTCATCAAATTGAGAAATGGCTAAATGTTCATCGCAAATCTTATTGAATAGGTCAATGTTTGATTTGGGGTACGGTTTAGAGAGAGGTGTTCCAAGTACCGAAACAGTCGTTCCTCCTAATTCAATAGCCGTTTGATGAGCTATTGTATCAACACCTTCGGCAAGTCCGCTAACAACTATGATTCCTTGTTTTACTAAGCCTTTTGTAATCAACTTGGCTCTCTCAATTCCGTTATTGGAGACTTTTCTGGAACCAACAACTGAAACTCTCCTTCCCTGAGTGAGAAGATCAAAATTACCAAGATAGAATAGATTGTCTGGTGCAAATTTTAGCTCTACATCATTGAGTGGTGCAAGAGCTTCTTTAAAATTTACTTTCTCCATACAGCGTTTTTGAGTGGTTTCTTAATTGAGTAACGAACCCAATTCCTAAATATTCTTACTCAATTATTAAGTACATAGTTACGTATAAAATGAACTTATAGCAATATGTACTTTGTCCGTTGGGTTAAATAAAGATACAAAATGGATTTGATATACGGTAATCTTAAGCGTAGCCTATTGATATGTTTGAGATTCAGTGTCAATCTTGATTCAGCTTTATATTGATTCTTCTAATCGCTGCCAAATAATCATTTTTAATTTTCAACAGATTATTTAGAGTTGACTGAATTGAATCTAATTCAGCTTTTTTCTCTGCTGCTGTTCTACCAAGTTGAAACGTACTTCTACTGCCAAATTCATGATTGAAATATGATATTAATTGTCTAACGGCAGCAACAGAACCTTGCATGGATAATAACTCGTTTTGTAATTTTTTACGTTCCAGATCACTAAGCTTTTTCTTATTGGGCTCATTAACAGAATCATCTGAGAAAGTAGTTTTTGTTTTCTCTTTCTTCTTCCTTTTGCCCAATAACCATTTTAATACAATGAAGATTAGAAGCATTAAGGGTAATACTAATCCAGTGGTAACGTAGCAGATTAAGAATTGTTTAAAGTCATGTTTTTCAAATATGTAATAGAATAGAAATACTGAAAAAAATACACCTTGACAAATATATGTACTTGCTTGAAGCCTTTTCTGTGACTGCTCCTGAATGTCATCATCCGTCATAAATATTAGCATATTAATACTTTTCAATACTCCAATCGTGAGAATAACTAAGATGTGAGTAAACACTAAAAATGCTCCACCAGCACTAATGATTGTTATGATAAGTCTAAAAATATCTAACGTATCAAACTTTGCTGGAAAGAAGTATAGTAATGTTAGAGTGCCAGGAATTAGAACTGAAATCAAAAATTGGACAACAGTTTGGTAAGCGAAAAATTTTATGTTTCCAAGTAGTTTAAATAACTCATTCATCTGATTATAAGGATAGCCCGACCATAATATTACTGATTTCTCCAAATTGAACAAAATACTCTAATTCCTAAGCAGCATTTCGCCTTCTACTTTAATATATATAGTAAGACGTACTTTGAAACAACGTAACATACCCCAGGTCAGTTAGTAGATAAACTATTTATCCATAGGCTATCAAATTGCATAACTGTTTTCCTACGAGCTGAACGACCACCTTGGAAATGTTCGAGTGGTTGTCACTGACCGGAAATTCTCCGACATTGTAGACAGCCTGCCAGCTAACTACACAGCCGATATTGTCTCACTATACAACTATTATCCTTTTGGTATGAATATGCCTGGTAGGAATAGTAGTCCTGGGAATTATCGTTTCGGCTTCCAGGGACAGGAAGGTGATCCTGAACTGAAGGGTGAGGGGAATAGTGTGAATTATAAGTATAGAATGCATGACCCAAGAGTGGGGAGGTTTTTGAGTCTTGATCCGCTTGCGCCTGATTATCCACATAATAGTCCTTATGCTTTTAGTGAGAATAGGGTAATTGACAGAATTGAATTGGAGGGGCTCGAAAGTGCGGAGCCAGAGTTATTAATAGAAGGAAAACCTACAAGTAAAGTACTGGAATATCAGGGTAAAACAATAGAGACACAGAACTCCTACACAGTTACGTATTATGTAGAAGGTTATAGCGACAATAAAGTACTCATGCAATCTGATCTTGACAAATTGCCCGTTGTAAGAAAAGAAATAAAATATACTGAACCTGATTACGTACATAGTAAGACAGAATTAGTTTGGAATGGGGCCATATCTAGGACAACCTATTACCATCCTCTAGTTGTTAGGATTGAATATCGTGGTAATTCTCAGGGAGAATTATTAGCTTGGGGAGAAAGTGTTAAGCATATAACAATTAAAACTATTGATAGGTGGGCATTTCAAGACACATCAAAAGACCCAGAGGAACAAGAAGGTGAAGATGACCGAGAAGGAGATGATACTGAAGATGAGCAAGAAAACCTAAAACCAGGGCCATCGCCTGAGCCTGATAAGAACAAGAAAAGGTGGGGTAGTTATATACATAAGGAGTCCGATATATATAATGATAATGATGGAGATGGTAGTAACCTGGATACTTCAAATTATTATAAGCATTCTGGTGGTGGAGTGTCGTGGGGTGGAAAAGTTAGTCCAGAGCAGTTTAAAAAAGACCAAGATAGAGGTCGTGTAAAAAAATATGATCAACCATAAATTCAAAAATAATCTTATTTCTCTTTTTTTTGGAGCATTCTTAATAAGCTCTTGTAATCAAAAAGCACCAGAGACTTCAAAAGTTTTCACACATGCAGTCAGTGATTCGGTTAATAGTATAACTTTTTCATTGCCAGCAAAAGCAACGTATACAGTGAATAACCTAGAGAGAAATGGATCAAATGTAATTTTTTGCAATTTAGATACCATTAATTGTGGTGTGACTTATGTTTTAGCAAAAAATGAATCCTATGATTCTTTTTTTAGAGAGAACAACGAATATTTTGATAAAATAAACTGGTCTCAAAAAATAAGTTTTCAGGGGTGGGATGCTCAAGAGTTTACGGGCAATCATACAGGAGAAGATTTTAAAGGAATTTTAATTGACTATGATGATAAGACACTACAGCTTTTATTATATACTACAACCGAAAATGTTGATGAATACTATGATGAGTTCTTAAATACTCTTAAAATCGCAGAAGGTAATCCTTAAAATTATGTGGGGGTGAAGCTTAAAATTATCAGGTAACACAGAAAATATTACAACAATGTAAATGAAGGCCGATCACATCGGTCTTTTTTATTTTTTCAGACCAGGTTACTGGTCATTTCTTCACAAGTTCGGCTCCTAAAGAGCTCAAAAAATCAAAATTTTCAGGTTCAAATTTAAAATTATCAGGTGATAAAACAGATAAACTATGAATTGTCAATATTGTGGCTCTAAATGTAACAGAGCAGGAAAACAAAGTAATGGAAAGCAGAAATACCAGTGCGGTGATTGCAAAAAGTACCAGCAAAAGTCATACTCATATGAGGCTTGCTCTCAGGAAACAAAAATTAGATTTAAGCGTCAGGTGAAACGAGCTAATGGGATAAGTGAACTATCATTTATACTTAAAATAAGTGAGCCCACTGTCATTAGTTGGATTCGCAAGTACGGTCGATCTACGAAACCATGTCATCATTTTAAGCAGGGGGATATTTATGAATTAGATGAGCTAAAAACCCATGTTGGTAAAAAGAGAAGAGAACGTTGGGTGATCTGTGCAAAATCTAGAACAACAGGAAGGATAATAGAAATGAAAGTGGGTCGCAGAACAAAAGTTCATTTGAAAGTTGTAGTAGATAAGCTTCTGGCTTTAAACCCAAAACGGATTTATACAGATGGCCTAAAAGTATATAAATCACTTATACCTAAAGAGATTCATTGTGTTACTAGGTTTGGTATTAATCACTTGGAACGTTTCCATTTGACTCTTCGGACGCATATCAAACGATTGAATAGGAAGACAATATGTTATTCCAGAAAACAGGATATGCTTGAGAATACAATTAGGATTTATTTGTGGGGTGAAGTTTTATAAGCTGAAGGTTGATTTTTGAGAATTTGTTACCTTGAGATAAGGTGTCTGTACCCCTCTTTTTCTAATAAAAGTGAGCCTGAATTCATTTGTGTTTAGGCGCTGGTCTGGAAATGTATCTGATAGATATCCCTACTTCCGGCTCAGTAATGAAACTCAGGGCGACCGCTGAACTTACTGTCTATGAAGATTATTTCACTATGGAGATCAGGGGCGATGTAGGTGTGGGATTTCAAGATAAGAGAGAAACCAATTTCAATAAATCGGTAATCAATGGGAGTGGATATGTTGCTTTTAGCAGTAAAGACCTGAGTTTTGTGGGTAATTTCCAGGTTAATCTCAATACACGACCTATTGTATGTGCCAGTGGCGAATTAGGTTTTGAAATTAACCCGGAATACTGGGAAGTATATGTTGGTAAGGAGGCCAATCCACTGACTGTTGAAATCCTTTGTATTGATTTTCTAAAAGTTGACTTTTGGCTCCACATCTCCAAATATTTCCTGGATGTTGGTATAAGAGCACATTTTGAGGCATTTGCCAGAAGCCCATGGTTTAAAGTGTTCGGAACGGAGGTTCGTCCATATGCCGGGTTCATGTTACACTTTGAGATTGCAACTCGTCTGGCTTTTCAACCTCAACTCAAACTGGAAAAGGCAAAATTTCATCTGGAAATTTTTGCTGGGGTCGGTGCTGAGTGGAGGAAAAAGAATAAGTCCGGTGTCTGGAACCTGGCAGCAGTTTATTTCAAAGGATTGGCAGAATATGAAAATACTTCAGCAGCGGCTTATGTCCGTGGTGAACTGGCGGGTAGGGTAGAGATTATAGGTATCAAAATCGGTGTTAATTTGAAATTGGAGAAAGACTTGAAGGGGGTGTAAGGTTTAAAAAGGTGTGGTTATGTGGGTTCATCCGATGAGGTAAAATATCTGAGATAACCAAATATTTGGGTCTCGCTAATTTGAACGACTTAAATCACTCTTAACTATTTATTATCGGTGTTTTTATTAAGAATCGAAAAGAAGATTTATTTCTTTAGCCTTACTTAGTTGAGTTTAATAATTATAAGGTGCTATTCCATGAAGTGTAGGTAGATTTAGTCGGAGACTTGCACGAAATCTTTAACTCTAATTTTGACACCAAATATGTGTTTAAACAATTTTAGCTAATAAAAGCTTTTAATTATACCTCTTTACATTTTCTGTGCATTCCAAACCATTGTTTTAATGGAGATATTTGTAATCCCACAAATACTATAAAACATATGGAAAACATTGAAATTTTACACAAAGGAGATGACAATGTTCATCACAAGTATGGTCTCGTCTTAGAAAAAGACGAAAATCATCAGAAGTACTTAACATGGATTCACAGGTTCTTTGAACAGACTGAGTATTCAGATCAGCAGGAGCATAAGTTTAGAGAAGACCTAATGAAAAAGTTGGATGAGGTAACGGGAGGTATAAGAGGTTTTACTTATAATCATATCAGCTCAGAGCCAACAACATTTAGACTAGTGGTTCACACGAAAGGAACGGAGTTTGTACCTGCACGGCAGTAATACTACTTGTCTATAAATGGATTGAACTTCTTAATGGGTTGAGGCAGGAAGTAACCCTTAATCGCACTAAGTGTTCGGACACTAATTTGGATGTGGTTCTTTTCAGTAATAGAGGTTCCTTCATAAGCAGGGTTTCCTTCTTGAAAAGCTCCCTTTACGGTTGCAACGGTTTCTCCCTCTTCATCCAATAAACCGACAATGGATTCAATTACAGCTCTGTCCAGGTTTCTTTTGTCACCATCATTTTCAGGCATAGGTAGTTCAATGGCCTCAAAATAAGATTTGAGTCTGTTGTACCCCTTTTTCAGTAATACTATTCCTTCGGGAGTGGTTAGGTTTAAGCAGTTACCCAGATCAATAATAGCACCGATCACAAACGGGGTTTTGATGTTTGTTTTGGCATACTGTTTTCCATCGGCTACCGCTTTAGCATACTGTAAGGCCCTGGTAGGGTCTTGTTCCCAATAGTAGGCTCCATACCCCAACCAGTCGTATTTGTTTTTGCTAAGCTTAATGTGATCCTTTCCAGAAAGAACCTTCATAGCAACTTCTTTATCACAACCGTGATAGGCTAAAACTACATTGGAAAATGCAGTAGACATTACTTGTATTTAGGGGAGAGCTTACCGTTAGCAGTAACAATACCAATCTTTTGAAGGAAGGCCAAAGAAGCTTTTTTAGAAGAACTAATCTTCTTACCTGCTTTGTCTAAGATTTCGATTTGGCGTTTTGTTTTATCACTCATGTTACTACTTCATTTAATGAGCATGTGTTACTCTATATTCAAATAACGCATTGTGGCTGTAATAGTTCAAGTAATTAGGTAAAAACTACCCAAATAGTTTTCCACTGTTGATTAGTAAATACTATTTCCTGGACCTCCCTAGTTTATAGTTTTCCAATGACAATTTATCAACCCCTGCAAAATCACGGGCAAGCTCACTGAACTTGTAAGTCAATTCATCGGAGACATCGTAGTTGTAATAGCCGCTATTTCCCTTTGAAAGTTCTTTGTTGGAGGTGCTGTTTAACTGATGCAAAATCTGATTATACGACAAATTTGATTTTGTACAGTATAGCGGAAAAGGATGCGATATACATTAAGGATTTAGATCGATCCGCTTGGGTTAAAATTAAAAAAGAAGATGATGTTAAGTATTGGACTGCTTCTTTAGAGAAGAATAAAGTCGGTAATAGCATCAAATAGTTGTTAGGTTAAAAAACATTAGAATAGAGTGAAGGTAGGTCTTCTCAAATTTTGTTGAGTGTGGGGGGTAGTTAAGAATTGGGTATGAATGGTTGGCAGGTAAGCCAAATATGAAATCCACCGATTTTATTTCAATCTTAAGATTCAAATAATGATACACATTTATAAATTGTGAGAATTACCAAAATTGACAACATGAGAAGTTTTAGATTGTTCCTCTTAATTTGTCTGGTAGCCTTCCAGGGATTAGGACTTATTCAAAGTGTGGGGCGTAATGACCTGGCTGATTTGAAATTAAAAGGCCCTGTTTCTTCATTATCAGAATGGAACTGTAAGAATATTGGAAAAATAGATTCGATTGATTATCAGTGTAGGGATTATAGATTAAACTTTAAATACTCATTTAATAAAAGTGGAAATTTTGTTCAGTCAAAGAAGTTCAATGAGACGGGAGAACTTAAAAGTCACGATTATTATTTGTATCAGGATAATCTTTGTACTGAAATTCAAGGCTTAGATAGTGCGGGGAATATCACTAAACGAACGGTTAATCAGTATAACAAAAAAGGTCAGATTACGGAGGCTAAATTTTATCTCGGAGATGGTTCTTATGATGGTAAGACAATTCATAAAAGGAAAAAAGAAATTTGGGAAGGATATAATTATGACTCTGAAGGTAACTTAAAATTTAAATCAAAACTCATATGTGGAAAGTGGGATTGGCCTGAAGAAATTCAAATTTATTTTACTAAGAAAAGTTTGGAGAGCAATATTCCAGATAATACTATGCGTCATAAATTTGATAGCAAGGGAAACTATATAGAAAAGTATATCGGATATGGCAATCAAGGGGGGCATCGTGAACTCTTTAAATACGATGATTATGGAAATGTCATCTGGCATGATAATAGGCCAGATAGTGATTTAGTTGGAAGGATACTCACTTATAAATACAAGTATGACGATCATAATAACTGGATACTGAAAGAAGAATATGAGGACGATAATCCTATTCCGATTTCAGTTTCGAGAAGAGAGATTACTTATTGGGACTAAAACCATCATCTAGTCCAAAATCTCCTTGGTCTCCACAAAATTTGTTGACTTTTTAGTCACAATAATTCCAGCCTCTTTTAAAAATTTCAATGAAGCTGCTTTTGATGCCGTAGCCTTTTTAGTAGCTCTGTGAAGTACTTTAATTTGCACCTTTACTTTATTGCTCATTCGGTTTCCGTGTTAAAAAATAAAAGTGATAAAATATACGTGCGACTATCTACCAACCAATATACTAGTGGTTGTTGAGAAATTATAAATCTTAATCTCCCAAATAATAAGCTACCCCCGCTTCAAAATAAGTATTCAGCCCCTTGGAAGTAAGTCGGGAGTTAACCGGAGTGCCACCGTTGATGGTATACTCCAAGTCGGTATGCATAATATCGCTGAATGATGTCTGTGCTATCAGGTTGGCAGTAAAGGTCACTTTGTCATTAAGCTGATAATCGAGCGATATGCCTAACTCAACAGCGATAAAGCTATTCTTAAGATTATAGTTTGCCGTGCTTGTGAGAGTAAGCGTGTCTCCCGTACCATCTGCTACAATTGCGCTGTCCCAGGGGAGGCTACTTTGGCGGCTCGTGATGAAGGTGGGAACCACACCTGCCACAGCATAAACCTTAAAAAGGTCGTTATCGTAAACCACCGGTTTTATCCTGATTGGTACCTGCATGGTGGAAAGAGCTATGTGAGTAAATCTGGCTGAAGGATCGTTGAACTGAAAGGCTACAGAAAAGGGATTATAAAAAAGCCCCGTTTCCATCTGTATCTTTTCACTGAGGTTGTAGCCCAACTTTACCCCACCTCTAGGCTTAAGGTCGGGGTTAGACTTTACATTGGATTTATCACCTGATAGTGAATTGTAGCTCCACTTGGCTCCGGCATCAACTCCTACATAAAGTTGTGTATAGCCCGTAAGACTGTAAAATGTCGTAAGTAAGATTAATAGTTTCTTCATGGCGTACTGACTGGCAAATGTTTAAGATACAAAAAATCTCAATAGGAAGGCAGTAATGCCATGCAACCATTTTCAGCCTGCCAACGTCTATATGGTTGGTATGTTAAGTATTAGAAGAGTTACTTTAATTCTAGGTATTGCCAATGCTGTTTTCTGGTTGGGTATCTACATTATCGATAACCTGATGTAGTTGTCAACTTACTGCTAAAACAGCTATTAGTGAACCATACTGGGCCAAAATCCCGAATATGGAAATGGATACTATCGTGGCATTCATTTTCTTACGAAAGAGAAGTGCGCATATGCCTATCAGCGTGCCGAAGATAATTCCAACAAAATGTGAGTAATAAATATCGTTGTAGTACAGGTACTCAAGGCGGTCACCATCTGCATAAAAGTTAATCTTCTTATACACTCCTAATATCTCCGATTGTGAGATATGAACACTGTCATCAAACTGTTGTACGCTTTGCAAATCGTCTAATCCGATTCGATAATTTCGAGTGTCTGTGGTAATCATATATCCATCGATATCTACATCAATTGTTTCGATGTACTCAGTATGTCGGATGTCGGTAAAGAAGAGGTCATACCCGCAGAATAATCCGATTACCAGACTGATACCACCAATGATTGCCAGCCAGTTGCCAATTTTACGAAAGGTAATGATTTCCTGCTCAATACGTCTGTATTCCTCCTTGGCTACCTGTTTCGCTCGTTCTTTGGCTACCTTGAGCCATTCTTTGTATTCTTGCGGATCAGTAGGAGCGGTATATACATTGGCGTATTTTACGAAAGGATTTGCTGGTTGCGTTTGCTTTGTAGGGCTGGTATGTCCCGCTTGTGGAGGTGTCGCTTTGTTATTAATCAGGACATCGTAAGCCTCTGTGAGTTTGATAAACTTGTGATGTGCGTCTTTTGAGTCATTGACGTCTGGATGTACGTTCTTGGCCTTCTTTCGAAACGCTTTTTTTACCTCAGCTTTGGAAGCACCTTTTTTTACTCCTATTTGGTTAAATGCTTCCTCTCTGGTCATCAATAATCCCTTTCTGAGTTTTTGATATTATCGATGGTAAATTGCTTTCCGTCAAACTTCAGCCATACTTCGCTTTCGTTGGAGCCTTCTTGATAACCGTTCATATATTTTATGTAAAACCGGCCGTCTTCAAGCTGCTTGGCAGTAATGAGGTCTGAGCCACCACCTTCGCCTGACATCAATAGCAATACATTGGCATCAAATCCCGTAATGAAATGGTTCATACCGCTGTATTCCATTTTTTGGTTAGCAATAACCGGGTACACCTTGTCACTATTCTTTTTGTAGAAAAAAGGCATTTCGAGATCATCACAACCTGTGAGCCCGTCCTGGTCTGAGGGACCATACGAAATTGCCGTTGCTTGTGAGCCGAAGTAATAGGTTTCTCCATCGTATTGAAAAGGGTCCTCCGATTCATTCCAATTTATTTTGAACAAAAACTGACCATAGCCCCAGGCCTGGTTGCCGTCCTTGTCCTCAACTTTTACCCAGTGATAGCCATAGTCATCACAGGCTCCGGATACACTACCCAGGTTGAGTACGTCTCGTTCCTCAGATTGATCTTTGAATTTGAGCAAGGTACCAAAGGCAAAGCTATTGGTGGGTGTACCATTGGTTGAAGGTTTGTCTCTACCTCTTAAGGTATTGGCCACTACGATATAGTCAAATTCATATACTTTCTTTCCTCCAGGAAGTATTTCTGCCTGAGAGTCGGCATCTGAAGTTTCAGCAATGACTGAGTCCGGAGTATTTTCGTCATAGGGAAGCTGATCACTCTCCGAAATTTCAGTTTCGTTTTTTGATTTATCATCACTCTCTGATGAACAGGAAAAGAATGCGAGTGGCAAGCAAATTAGAAAAAAGCGTAGCATGGTTGTTCTATGTTTTCTATGAAAATATGAGTTTTTGATCAATTGCGGAAATAAGCCCTTACTTTACCTTGCCGCTTTTGAGGAATATTGGGAAAGTAATTTCCCTTTCCCCGGTCCATATCGCTCTCACCTTGTCTGCAATAAGCTCTACCGGGTCCTCTCCTCTGAGTTCCTTGTATTGATTCACACTAGTCCAGGTTCCTAAATATCCCAGGAAGTGATCTACCGTCCATATCTTTTTGTTCTCAAAAGAGGCAGACTTCAGATCATCGAAGGGAAAAGGTATGCTGCGGTATTGGGTTTCAATATGCTTTCGAGCCTCATCCCAATACTTACCGACTGTATTGTGGTAGAAGTCATCTACAATTGCGTTGATTTCATTACCCACCCTGATGAGCCCATAGCCCCACATAGCGATACGACATCCCGGTTTTGCTACGCGGTGGACCTCTTCATAAAACTCGCCAAAGTTGAACCAGTGAATGGCCTGGGCGATGGTGATGAGGTCAAAAGTATTGTTTGCAAAAGGTGTTTTTTCAGCCGGACATTCTTGATAGGTTATATTTTCTACCTGCACAGCAGCTTCTAGCTGTTGTTGGCTGATGTCTGAGGCCCATACGTTTTTGAAGTGTCCGGCCAGTACTTTAGCTACTTGTCCGTTGCCGGTAGCGCAGTCCCAGGCGTTTTCCTTCTTTTTTACCTGATTCAGGACGAAGTCTATCAACTCCTGAGGGTAGGTGGGTCTATAGGTTGAGTATGCCGTTGCTGTTTTGGAAAATGCTTCTTTAATATTCATTTATTCCCACATGCCTTTTAGTTGTCCAAGTTTGGCTTGAAGATCACCTTCGGCAGGTTTTTCTTCTCGTTTAGCCTTTCTTTGTGTGTCTGGTTTTTTTGTTGGAGTAGCTTGCGCATCTGACTTCATAGACAAAGATATACGTTTACGCTCTACGTCTACTTCCACCACGGTTACATTTACTTTTTGCTGTACTTTTACGACTTCGTTGGGGTCGCTGACAAATTTATTGGCCAACTGGCTGATATGTACAAGTCCATCCTGGTGTACACCGATATCAACAAATGCCCCGAATTTAGTTACGTTGGTCACTATGCCCGGTAGCTTCATCCCTGGTCTCAGGTCGCTTACCTCATTGATACCATCCATAAACTGGAATGCCTCAAAGCCCTTTCTGGGGTCGCGACCAGGTTTGTCCAACTCAGAGAGTATGTCCTGAAGTGTGGGTAGCCCAACTTTGTCGGTCACATAATCCTGTAACTTAATCTGGTTACGTTTTTCTTTGTTTGCCATTAACTCCTCGACCGAACAATTCAGGTCAGAAGCCATTTTTTCAACAATGTGATAACTTTCGGGGTGTACGGCACTTCTATCCAGCGGATTTTTTGCTTTACTGATTCGCAGGAAACCAGCGGCCTGTTCAAAGACCTTGTCTCCCATTCTTGCTACCTTGAGTAGTTCTTTTCTACTGGTAAAGGCCCCGTTGTCGTTTCGGTACTTAACAATGTTTTCTGCAAGTTGAGGCCCCAGCCCTGATACATAAGTCAGGAGCTGTTTGCTGGCTGTGTTCATTTCTACCCCTACCGCATTGACACAGCTACTGACAATGTCGTCCAGTGAGTTTTTTAATGCCGTTTGGTCCACATCATGCTGATACTGTCCGACTCCTATTGATTTAGGGTCAATTTTCACTAATTCAGCCAAAGGGTCAGATAGTCGTCTACCAATTGATACGGCTCCTCTTACAGTCACATCATGATCGGGGAATTCTTCTCTGGCAACTTCTGAGGCTGAGTAGATGGAAGCTCCACTTTCATTGACAACTACAATTTGAATAGAAGAGTCAAGTCCCAGTTTGCGGACAAAGCTTTCAGTTTCCCGGCTGGCCGTCCCATTACCAATGGCGATGGCTTCAAGGTTGTGTGTTTCTACCAGTGCTCTTACAATCGCTTCGGCTTGTTGGGTTTGTTTTTGTGGTTCATTTGGGAAAATGGTGGTGTTTTCCAAGAGCTTTCCTTGTTTATCCAGGGCCACAACCTTACAACCGGTACGGAATCCGGGGTCGATGGCCAGCATTGACTTTTGTCCGAGGGGAGCGGCCAGTAGCAGCTCCCTGAGGTTGTCGGCAAATACTTTTATGGCTTCTTCATCAGCTCTCTTTTTGGATTCCAGTCGGAACTCCGTTTCTATAGAGGGCTTGATTAATCTTTTGTATGAATCTTCGAGAGCTGTCTTTACCTGTTCGGCTGCAGCACCATATCCTTTTAGGACTTGTTTGTTAAGCGCGTAGATAACCTCATCCTGGTCAGGGCTAATGTCCATTGAAAGTATGAGCTCCTTTTCCCCTCTTCTCATCGCCAAAATTCTGTGTGAAGGTGCTTTTTTAAGGCTTTCCTGCCAATCGAAGTAATCTTTGAATTTTTCTCCTTCTTTTTCTTTTCCCTTGAGTACTTTGGTGCTGATGGTGGCTTTTTCTTTGAAAATGCTTCTTACCTTCTCCCGAACTTCTTTGTCTTCACTAATCCACTCAGCAATAATATCCCTGGCTCCCTGGAGAGCTTCCTCTTCGTTGGACACCTCTTTTTCCTTGCTGATGTATTTTTTTGCTTCGGCATCGATGTCGATTTTGCCCTGTTCGAAAATGAGTTTGGCCAAAGGTTCAAGTCCTTTTTCCCTGGCTACGGTAGCCTTGGTCCTGCGCTTTGGCTTATACGGAAGGTAAAGATCTTCCAGTTCAGCGAGCGTAGCGGCTTCTTTGATTTTTTTCTCCAGTTCAGGAGTTAGCTTTTCCTGTTCTTTGATGGATTTTAGAATGGCTTCCCTTCTCTTGTCCAGTTCACGAAGTTTGGTGATCAGGTCTGTGATATTGGTGATTTGTACCTCATCAAGACTACCCGTTTTTTCTTTTCGGTATCGGGATATGAATGGAACGGTTGCTCCTTCATCTAATAAACTTATGGTTGCTATTACGCCTGACTCGGGAATATCGAGCTCTGAGGCGATTTGTTGAATATGACTCCTCATGCTTGCCGCTTAAATTACAATAGTCCCAAACTTGCCTGAATTCTTTGATTTAGTCAATGGAAAAAGTGAACAGTTATGCACAGGTGCTTTATTTGTGATTGGTGTTTTGAAATTTTTGATTGGGCACTGCGACTTGAAATTCAGAATTCACCAATCAAAAAATCAAAAATCTTTAAGCCCCCCAGATTCTTCGGTTGAGGTTTAGGTCTTCTACAATTTTTTCGGCCATTTGAATTGAACTAATTGTATGGTTGATCGCTTCTTCAGTTTTATTTTTTGACCATATCTTGGGTTCAAAATGAGGTTTTCTGTAGTCAATAAAAAGATACATTCTGTTGTGTCGAAAAGAAAGGAGGATATGATCACTATGTTCTTTTTGAAAGAGAGTAATTCTTTCCATGAGCGAAGTGCTTAGCACATATCTACCGTCAACCTGATCATCACTGCGAACCTTAAATTCGTCCATGAATCGGGGGTCTTCGAGCTGTAGATTCCCCTTTTGACCATGTTTATATTTTTTTGGCCATACTTGTGTAGACGAAGAAAACTTTTTGTTGAAGTTCATAATGAAAACTAATCCATGAAATATGGTACGTGAAGACCGGTCTTCATAAACTGAAATTTGGACATCACTCATTTCAAAGGAGGTGGCACCAATAACGCCTTTTATGTAGTCATCACCTTCCATAATAAACTTTCTTCCGAATAACCTCGAGGCAGCTATTTGTGGGAGGTGCAATGAACGAGTTGGGTAATAGCGAAATGATGGATATAGTTTAGTAATAAGCTCATGAACAATTTCCAGCTTGTATTTTTTTCGGAACTCTTTTTTTCTAATACTATTTGCCACCTGAGCAATACCTATCCCAGTAATTACAGCAATGAAGTTGCCAAAAATTAGGATTCGCATTCCGAAACCATCATCATCGTATTGAGCAGCATAGCCACTATCATAACTATACCAAACGTAGTTTGCTAATATGAGTAATGGAGGCACACAGATACAAGACAAGATAATAATTGATTTTTTGATTTTCTTTCTCAGTATTTCAAGTTCTCCGACTACTTTCCGGATTTTGCCTATAAGTTCTGGGTCGAGATTGGCTTGGTATGTGGTATTGGGCTTAGCCATTGTTCAAAAAGGAAATAATTAGGCTGTATTTAGCATGCAACGTGTAATCAGAAAGATACCTAAACCCCCCAGATTCTAAAATTTAAATTCAAATCTTTCACTATTTCCTCGCTTAGCTTCACTGCATCAACTGTTTCCTGAATAATCTTTTTTGTTCGGTTTTTCTTAAGAAAACGTGGTTCAAAATGCTTTTTTCTGGTATTCACTGCGATATAGATATTCTGATTGTAGAACGACACTATGACCTTATGTTTGGTTCTGTTGCTAAAGTTAATCAACCGTTCCATCAAAGTTGGGCTAAGTAAATAACGGGCTTCTGTTTGGTTTTCAGAACACACCTGAAATTTTTGATTGAACCGCAGGTCATCCATTTGAACATTGGATTTTCCTGAGTATTTGAATTTCTTTGGATAGACCTGAGTTTTCCATTCAAAGTTCTTATTGAAAGTTGCCCGCACAATAAGCCCTGAAAATGGGACATGATGACCATAGATTAATCTCACATCAGCCATCTGGATATCAATATCATCAACCTTTCCCTGAAATAGGTCATCGCTAAAATACTCCATATCGAGAAATTTTTTTCCCATGATTTTAGCTTGATAGCACTCTTCGCTTAACATGCCTGTGGTTCCAAAATATCGCAGACCAGGAAAAATTTGATTAGTAATAGTTAAAATGATTTTGAGCTTATAGTCAGAGATGTATTCGTGCCTGGCTTTTTCAACCTCTAGATATGTTTTACGACCAATGAAAAGTCCAAAAATGAGGAGGGTGTAAAATGCAATATCCCTGATGATATCGGCTTCAGACCCTATTACTATCAGAGCCACGAACATGAATGCGAACCAACCCACCACGAACAGTATAAGTTGAATATGGGTTGATATCCAGGTTTTTAAGAACTGTTTGCGGCTCGCCTCAATTTCTTTTACAGATTCTTTTATTTGAGCTTCTATTTTGGCCTGATCCATTTAGTTATGAATATAAGTCATTCAATAGATACTAAAAAAGACCCAAAAGTTGCCTTCGGTAGAAGAGTTTAAACTTCTTAGTTTCTTAAGCCCCCCAGATTCTTAGATTCAGATTCAACTCTTCCACAATATGCTGCGCCAGGTTTACCGCATCAACGGTTTCTTTTACTGAGTCTTTCGTTCTGTTTTGTCCCCATATTTTGGGTTCGAAGTGTTCCTTTTTGAAGTTCATGCCCAGGAACATATGGTTTTGATAAAAAGATATCAGGACCGGTACTTTATGCTGTTCATAAAAGTTGTTAATCCTTTCCATGAGAGATGTGCTCAGTATAAATCTTGCTTCTACCTGGTCATCACCGCGTACTTTAAAGTTTTTTTCGAACCGCTGGTCCTCGAGGTGTACATTGGCTTTAGCTCCATATTTGAATTTTTCCGGCCACACCTGAGTAGAGGTTTTGAAGTTCTTGTTGAAGTTCATGATAAAGATCAGTCCCTTAAATACTGACTGAGTGTTATTACCACTGCCTATCTCCACTTCCGCATCACACATTTCAAAATTGGTTTCTCCAATGCTTCCCCGGAAGTAGTCATCACCCTTATATTTCATTCTCTTTACGTGTTTCAAAAACAACTGAGACTCTTTTAGCTGATCCCATGAAATGGCTGTTGTGTGGTCATAATGGAAGTCAGGAAACACTGCCATTACGATTTCGTTGATGACCTTTAGCTTATAGTCTTTAAGGAATTTTTTTCTCTTTGTGGAAGTGATCATTTGGGCAATTCCTATGCTTAGTAATATTGCTCCACCGTTGGCATATAAAAACATTTTTCCACTGCCGCGACCGCTGATTTCACCGAATATGCTAAAGAAAATGGCATTGGCAAGCACGAGAAAGATAGGTATGGTGGTGATATAAACAGTCAACATTGACTTCTTGATCTCCTTACGAAGGACTTCAAGTTTTGCAATAGTTTCATCAATTTGCGAGTTAAGCTCAGGGCTGAGTTTGTATTTATCTTCTGACATAGCTAAAATTTGTAGTACACCATTTAGACGAAAAACCAGGATGTAATGTTGCTTAATATTTTTCAGCAATTGAGATACTGATTTTTTATATTTGTTTAATAGCCTCTACCTAACATAGTTAAATGAAAAGTAATCACTCATCACAATCTACCATTAAGGAACTGGTAAGACAGAATTATTTATACGCTTCTGTTCTGCATTTCTACGGAATTCACTTTTACGATTACTCTGATCAGTCCCTGGCGGAGGCTTGTGCTATGAAGGGATTACGGGAAGAGTTTGTGATTAAGAAGCTCGAGCAAGCCGCTGAGCGAGGTAAGTTTTCCAAATCAATTCATCAACTGCCGGTTGATATTGTGCTGGCCTACTTGATTCACACTCACCATTACTTTGTGAATGAACGGCTACCCTTGTTGGTTGATATGGTGGCCAATATTGAAGTTGAAAAATTTCAGAACCGCCATCAGGCAAACGATCTTAAGCTAATATTCCCACTTTTCGTTGAAGATTTTATCAAACATATCCATGAGGAGGAGGAAACGGTTTTTAGCTACATAGAGTCACTTTTAAGAGTAAAAAATAACCCTTCAGAAGTGGCTAAAGCCTTTTATGCAATGAAGAAGCACTCGATTGCTGATTTTGCCTGTGATCACGAGGATGAAGATGAAATGAAGGGCATTCGCGATTTGACCAATAGTTTCGAAATTGTAGAAGGAGCTAACTTCTATGAGCGACAATTAATCACAGAATTGAAAATGCTCGACTCCGATTTTAGGCTGCACGCTACCATTGAGGATGATATTCTTTTTCCTAAAGCATTGGAGCTGGAGTCCAAAGTCAACCAGATCATACGGGAAATTTCGCGAGAGAACTAGATGGCACGAATCCTGGCAATCGACTACGGAGGGAAAAGAACCGGCCTGGCAGTAACTGATCCCCTACAAATTATAGCTTCTGCACTTGATACAGTTGCTTCCGAAACACTGCTGGAGTATCTCAAAAACTATCTGAAAAATGAGGAAGTTGAGGAGTTCGTGGTGGGGTATCCCACGCGGGAGGACAATGAAGATACCCACGCTACACCCTTGGTGCGTGAATTTGTGGAGAAGCTAAAAAAGGAATTTCCTACAATACCTGTATATTTGGAGGATGAAAGGTTCACATCGAAAATGGCGGTTCAGGCTATGATCGATAGTGGTGTAAAAAAGAAGCAAAGACGGCAGAAGGAGAATATTGATAAGCTTAGTGCAACCTTGATTCTGCAGTCTTATATGGAAAGTAAAGGAAGATGATTTATCCAATAGTAGCATACGGAGATCCGGTATTAAAGCGAAAAGCGCAGGATGTTGAAGTGGGCGATGAGTCCGTAAAAGAACTTGTTGAAAATATGTTTGAAACCATGTACCAGGCGCATGGTGTAGGTCTTGCAGCACCTCAGATTGGAAAAAGCCTAAGAGTATTTGTTGTGGACGGAGGTCCTGTGTTAGAAGATAAAAACGATTCCTTCAAGATAGCTTTCATCAATCCCGAAATAATTGAGGAAGATGGTGAACCATGGACCTATGAAGAGGGATGCCTGAGTATTCCGACCGTAAGAGAGGATGTAAAGCGACCTGAGGTTGTGAGAATCCGTTACTACGATGAGAATTGGAATGAGCACGAAGAGGAATTCGATGATATCAAGGCACGTATCATTCAGCATGAGTACGATCATATCGAAGGTATACTATTTACGGATCATCTTTCTGGGTTAAAGAAAAGCCTCCTCAAAAAGCGACTTCAAAACATTTCCAAAGGCAAAGTAAGCGTGGACTACAGAATGAAATTTCCTCAGGCCTGATCATGGAGGATCTTAGTGTCACACTTGTTCAATCTGATATTTTTTGGGAAAATCCGGAGGCCAACCGGAACCACCTCGAAGAGTTACTTGCGGGGCAAAACCAACTTGGCGACCTGATTGTTTTACCGGAAATGTTTACCACGGGTTTTACAATGAATGCTGCTGCAGTTGCCGAACCGATGAATTTTCATTCTATCAAATGGATGCACCAACAGGCACAATTGTATAATGCTACTATTGTGGGCAGTATTGCGATCAAAGATGGTAAGCAGTACTATAACAGATTATGCGTAGTCAACTCAAACGGCTTGGCGGGATACTACGATAAAAGGCACCTTTTTTCCTATGCTCGAGAAGAAACAGTTTATACAGCAGGTGTGGAACGACTTGGGTTTACTATAAAAGGGTGGAATATAATGCCACTAATCTGCTACGACCTAAGATTTCCGGTGTGGTCACGAAATGTAGACAATACAATAGATTTATACCTCTATATAGCCAATTGGCCACAACTGAGAATTGATGCCTGGGACTGTTTATTGAAGGCCCGAGCGATTGAAAACCTTAGTTATGTTGTAGGTGTTAACCGGGTTGGTGTCGATGGAAATGAGGTGGAGTACAATGGGCATTCCGCTGCCGTTGATTATAAAGGCAAGGTTATTGAGGACCTGGAGGATCGAGCGAGGGTGATTACAGCAAAGCTTTCTGCAGAAGATTTAATTCAGTTCAGAAAGAACTTTCCATTTCACCAGGAGGCTGATAATTTTGAAATAAACATATGATATGAAAAAAATAGGGGTTCTTACCGTTCTGTTAATTATTAGTATTCAAGCAAGTTTTGCGGCTAAAGGTCTGCCAGGCTATGTTGTGACTTTGGATGGAGATACCCTCCACGGAAGAATTTTAAAATCTAACTTCTCCGATCTAAGAGGAACCAAGTTTTTTGGAAAAGATGGCTCAAAGATGAGGCTGGTGCCAGGTGAAATATCGGCTTTCAAAGTCGATGTTGAGTATTATGTGTCGGTGCCTGTAGACCATTTGAAACTCACGGACGATTTTAAGAATAATGGAAATGTCTTTGTCCAAAGGCTCATGAATGGTCCTGTTAGCTTGTACAGGGTAGGATATTGCTTTGGCAAAAAAACAATAAACGATCGACAGAACAGAGTATTTAAGGAGCGGTGTCCCAAAATTTATTTCCTAAAAAGAGGAGAAGACCCATACTTTGAAGCATTCAGGGACGAAGAACTAACGCTAAAGAAAGTTCAGCAAAAAAATACCACTGGTCAATTGGCTGGTTACTTTGAAGACTACGAAGATTTATCGAAGAATATACTTTTTGAAAGGTATAAAAGAACTTCACTTGACTTAATTGTCAAAGAATACAATGATTGGAAGCTTAAGCAAGAAAAGTAATGATAGAAGACCTGTATCAAAAATTTCTTTCTTCAACGGGCGTAAGTACTGATACCCGAAGCATCAAAAAGGGAAATATTTACTTTGCTCTAAAGGGTGCAAACTTCAACGGAAATCAGTTTGTGCAACAAGCAACTGAATCCGGAGCTGATTACTGTGTGATTGACGAAAAAGAATATGTCACAGACAACTGTATACTTGTAGACGATGTATTGACTACCCTTCAGGAGCTTGCTAATTATCATCGCGAACGTTTCACAATACCATTTATCGGCATTACGGGGTCCAATGGAAAGACTACAACCAAAGAACTAATCACACAGGTGCTTTCCAAAAAATACAGGGTTCATTCCACGAAAGGGAATTTCAATAACCACATCGGTGTTCCGTTGACTTTACTTTCAATTGAGCCAGATATTGATATCGCGATTATTGAAATGGGAGCCAATAAGCCTGGTGACATTAAAGAACTTTGTGACATAGCTAATCCGAATTATGGAATAATAACAAATATTGGCCGGGCACATATCGAAGGTTTTGGGAGTTTTGAGGGTGTAGCCCGAACCAAAAGTGAGTTGTATCTACATTTACTACAGAATAGCGGAACAGTGTTTGTCAATGGTACCAATGAGCACTTGGCCAGGATGACATCCAGATTTAAAAATCCTATTAAGTTTTTATCGGAGGGCTCATTTCTCAATGTTGAATTAATCGATGCCAATCCATTCGTTCGTTACAGAGACGAGTCAGGAAATGAGGTACAAACTCAATTAATTGGAGCGTATAATTTTGAGAATATTGCAGCCGCCTTGTGTATAGGGAAGTATTTTCAAGTGCCCGAAGATGATGCAAATCAGGCGATCACAGAGTATGTGTCAGAGAATAACCGATCACAGGTTGTGGAGAAAGAAGGGCGGAAAATTATTTTGGATGCCTATAATGCTAATCCGACAAGTATGAGCGCTGCAATTAGAAACTTTGCAGAAATGGAAGGAGATGACAAACTCGTTATTCTTGGTGATATGTTTGAGTTAGGGGCAGAGAGCGACCGGGATCACCAGGAAATCATAGCGTTAACCAAAAGCCTGAATCTTAAAGGGCTTTTCTGTGGGAAGAATTTTTGTAAAAATGGTAAGGCAGAGAATAACATCAAGTTCTTTGAAAGCCGTGAATCAATGGAGGAGGAATTGGAAAATCATCCACCTGCAGAAGCGTTGATTTTAGTTAAGGGCTCAAGAGGTATTGGTCTTGAGAAGATTGTGGAATATCTTTAATATTCTTTTAAATTGATTAAGTAGTTAATTATCAATACATTTGTTGCGAAAAATTTAAGGTGAAATGTGTCATTTTTGTAACTACCGCCAGTACGGCATCGCATTACTTTTTGCTCTTTTTTGTGTCAATAATATTAATGCTCAGTCAGTTGGAGTAGGGACCACCGCTCCCGATCCTATGGCGATTTTGGACATTGTAGTACCTGATACTACCGGAAATCCGCAAGGGATGATATTACCCAGAATGTGGACTACGAATCGAGCTACAATGACACCATCACTAAACGCTTCGCATGCCGGTATGATTGTTTATGACCTGAATGATAGTTGTGTATATACCTGGAAAGGCAATTCCTGGGAAGGCTGTGGTTCATCAGGAGGTGGCGGTGGTACATACTGGTCCACAACGGGGAATGATATAGCAGCAGGAGAATATATTGGTACCAACAATGCAGAAGACTTATTCTTATATGTCGATGGAAGTCAGATAGGCCATCTCTATCAGAATGATGGAGTTGCCTTTGGTTCTGGGGCAAATGCGACTGGTTTTGGTGCTCTGGCATTGGGAAGTGCCGTTAATGCTTCTGGAAACCGATCCGTAGCACTTGGTAGTCAGGTATCTGCTGATGATCTGGGTTCCTTCGTTTTAGGAGACTGGAGTGGAAGTACACCTGCAGCAACATCTTCTTCAACTTCAGATCAGTTTACAGCACGCTTTCAAAATGGTTATCGATTCTTCTGTGATAAAGATCTTACGGCTGATCAGGGTGTGTATTTCGAAGCAGGTGGTAATGTTGGTATAGGCCGCTCCAATCCTACGCAAAAGCTTGACGTAGCTGATGATGTTATTTTTGGAGGGGGAACGGCTCTCCACGATGGAGATGCAGAGTTCATTCAAATAGAAGGACAAAGTGATAGCTGGTATATTGGAGTGCAAAATGAAGGATCTGCCGGAAACACTGACTTCTTTATAGGATTGGCGTCAGCCGAAGATAATATTTTTCATATTGACAACAGTGGAAATGTTGGTATTGGGCTAAATGTTCCCTCTGCCAGATTACATGTCTCAGATACCGGACCACTTGTGGCCCGCTTTGATGCTACAAATCCGATGATCCAGTTTTATAACACTAACGTTTATTCCGGGTACATCCAGTCATTTAGCGATGATATGATTTTTGGAACCGCAATTGGCTCAACAGGTAGTGTAATGCTTTATACAGGAAGTGCTACCAGAGCAACATTGGATTCAGATGGTGATTTTGGTATTGGAATTTCGGCTCCTGCTGTGGACTTGCATGTTGCAGGAGGTTTTGCCACTGCAGAGTCTGGCTCAGCAATAGCAGATGGAGCAACTTTGACTGTTGGAGACCGATCATTTATTGGTTTGGAAGGTAATAATGCTACTATTCGTATTACAGATGGTTTAACAGCAGGTCATCAGCTAATTTTGGTCAACTATGGGCCTGGTTCGGTGACGTTGGATGAGGCTTCATCAACTAATATTGATGTTAATGGAACTGTAATAACGTTTGATGCTAATGATTCTGTGACTTTTATTTGGAGCACTGCTTTAGGTAAATGGATGCAAACTGCCTATTCCGATAACTAAGAGAAAATACGGTTATATTCTGTTTTTAAGTTACTTTTTCTCCAATTTTAGTATAAATACGCGACCAGTGTAAGAAAACATCAAATTTCGTAATCTTTTTCTTACCAGATACGTATTATACAACTGATCATCCAGTGATCAATAATGTACATTTTATAAAAAAAGATAAGCTATGACTTTCATACATTCCGGACTTAGGAAAGGAGTACTTTTTTCTGCTCTGTCAATTTTCTCATTAAATATTAACGCTCAGTCAGTTGGGATTGGAACGACAACTCCCGATCCGACAGCAATACTGGACGTGACGGTGCCTGATACTACAGGAAACCCGCAAGGCTTGTTATTACCTAGAATGCATGGGCCAAATGTAACAACACTCGCAGGGTCCATCGGTGCAGCGCAGCAAGGTATGTTGGTTTATGACCTTGACAGTGGTTGTGTAAGAATTTGGGATGGTGCTGCCTGGTCCACTTGTGATGAAGGAGGAAGTAGTAATTCGCCATTTACAGAGTTTGCAGGAACCATATCCAACGGAAATGGAACTTACTCAAGTGACGATTTTGTGTTTGGGGCACCTCAACTTGATGGTGATGGTGATTTTAATCATTATTCACGCGTAATGTTTGACAAATCGAATTATGCGTTTCGTGCCGGGTATGTCTTTGATCAATCATGGGATTCAGATAGTCTAGGTGTGGCTTCCTTTGCTAGCGGTGAAAACACCAGAGCGACTGGGTATGGTGATGTGGCAATGGGTACAAATAGTATCGCAAGAGGTGGTAGCTCGTTCGCTATGGGTGATATGTGCGTAGCAAATGGCTTTAATTCAGTAGCGATGGGAAGAATGTCAGAAGCTAATGGGGGTCCTGCGATAGCAATGGGACACTTTGCTTATGCGAACGGGAGTGAAAGTGTGGCATTAGGCTTTTTTAATAACTCAAATGGTTTTGGTTCTACAACATTTGGACAGAATAATGTGGCCGATGGTGATGGGTCCATTGCAGCCGGAAATAATACAACAGCACATTCTTATGGAGAAAATGTATTTGGAATGTTTAATACCGCTTACGTTCCCAATAGCGTTTTTGGCTATGATGCTAACGACCGATTATTTGTAATAGGAAACGGATCAGGGGCAGGTTCTGAATCTGACGGTATGGTCATGCTAAAAGACGGAAGCACGATCTTTGGTGGAAGCACACCATTGGGTCCTTTTCATGTATCCGTTGATAATGATGGAACACCTGATTCACTCTTCATGGTGGATAATGCGGGTAATGTAGGTGTGGGAACCATTCCTTCAGGAACTTACAAGATTGAAATAGCTGGAAATATCGGTACAGCTGGTATCAATGAAATGTCCGATGCACGATGGAAGAAGAATATTAAACCGTTCAATGGTGCTCTTCAGAAAGTAATGCAGCTACAGGGAGTGACTTATGATTGGAGGACAAAAGAATTTCCGGAAAGAAATTTCGAATCTTCAAGGCAGATAGGATTTATCGCTCAGGAGGTTGAAAAAGTACTTCCCGAACTGGTAGACGAAGATGCCAATGGTTATAAATCAGTAGAATATTCAAAGCTTGTTTCTGTGCTGACAGAGGCAATGAAAGAGCAACAAAAACTAATTGAAAACCAGCAACAACAAATTGATTACTTGAAAGCGGAGCTCGAAACGGTCAAAGAAAAGACAGGTATCGAAGTAGAAGCTAAGAAGTAACAGATTATATGAGGAGACTACTACTAGCCAGCTTAGTTTTATTTTTCACACAAAACTCTAAAGCTCAGTGTCCCACTATAGTCACTGATGCAGCCGTATTATGTCCTTTTGGTCCTGCCCAAAATGTTACAATTGATATTTCTGAAGATGCCCTGGGCTGTTTTGATAATGGACAAAATTCTTATGCGGAAACCATTGTAATTGATATTGATAATCCTGCCCTATTTCAATTTGTCCCAGGTACGGAAGTTTTAGATCCGGGCACAGGTGACATCAATGATGGTGGAGCTCCATTTATATCGGCAATAAATGCTTCACAGATCACGATTGGTGGGCTTGGTACGAATAACGGGGGCGGAGGATCAAATGCATTTGACCAGATTACTTTATCTGTAGACGTTGTTGCCACAGGCACTGGGAATGGTAATATCAGAAGAAATGGAGGGTCATTTCTTATAAACGGTGCTGCTAATCCTCCAACTGCAACATCTCTTGTTACCCTGGCTTCCGACCAAATGACCTATGTGTCAACCACTGATCCTATTCAGAATGTAGCCAATATTTCACAGAATACAGCCAATGGTGAGGTTCTTCAAGTACCAATCGAGGTTGCTGGTTCTGGTTGTCCATTTACGATGGAGTCATTCGACTTAAATTATACCGGAACAGATGTAAATAATGATATCACAGCAGTAAAAATTTATTACAGTGGTAATAACCCCGTTTTTAACCCATCAACGGATATTTTATTTGGAAGCGCTAACTCTCCGGGAATAACCATGACGATTAACGGAAGTCAGGATCTCGTCTCTGGAGTCAACTACTTTTGGGTAGTTGTAGATGTTCCATTTACCGCCACACCTGGTAATCAGGTTGATCTGGATTTGATGCAATATCAATATGATGACAATGGAGGTATGGTCATACGTTCTGATGGACTAGACTACAATGGTGTTCCCGCAGGTGTAAGAAACATTACCGCTTTTACAGGTACGGTATTTACAGTTGGTAACTCCAGAATGTTTACCACTCTTCAAGCAGCATATGATGCCGTCCCCAACAATATGGCAGATAACTATATCATTGAACTTTACAATGATTATAATGATGGGCTGGAAACTTTTCCGGTAAGTTTTGCCCAGAAAACAGGCTATAACGGATTTGAGATCTTAATCAGACCAGCTGCCGGACAATCCAACATAAGAATTGGAGGCAACCCAGGACCTAGTCTTCCTCTTATTGAATTTAATGGGGCGGATTATGTCACAATGGATGGTCGTCCGGCAAGTACCGGTACTTCACGAGAATTTAGAGTGGTAAACTTTAATAACGGAGGTAATGCTTTTGCTGTTTTTCAGTTTACAAACGGAGCGACCTACAATAAATTAGATTATCTGGAAATTGAAGGTGAAGCCGAAACTTCTCTGACTGGTTTAATTGATTTTGAATTTGCAGGCGGTGGTTCAGGCAATAGTTTCAACACCATTTCGAATAACTATATCACAGACATCCAGGTGGGAGGTTCAGCAAAGACTCCGGGAGTTGCAATTTATTCTTTAGGAACCGGTGCGAATCCGAATATAAGTAACACTATTGAAGGTAATGAAATCGTAGATATTTGGGATGGAGCAAATTTTGATAGCTGGTGCATACAACTCTCTACTGGTACCGATAGCTGGAATATCTACGGTAATCATTTCTATCAAACTTTAAATTATGGAGCTTGTGATTTCAACTCAGGATTTATTCAAGTTGGTGATGGTGGCGGCTACGATATTATTGGTAACTATTTCGGAGGGCAAGCACTGTCCGCAGGAGGGTCTCCCTTTGTCATATCCTCAGGATTAGCACCTTTTGACGCCATTTATTTTTTGGCAACAAGTGGTGGCTCAGAGAACAGATATGCAGGAAATACCATCACAAACTTCCGTTACACCACTCAGACAACCCTAAATTTTCCTGCAGTGACGTTTCTTTACAACGAAGGAAGCTCGGATTTTACTATTGGTACTCCTGATGCTCCCAATTATTTTGGTGACCAGGCTACAGCTGGAGCAGTGAGACTTGTCAACAATGCTGCCAGCGGTAGTACGGGTATTAGTGGAATTACAAATAACGGTTCAGGCTATATGGCCCTCAATCATAATTTCTTCGGTAGCATTTTGGTTGATGGCAGCCGCAATGGTGCTACAACTATATTGGTGGATAATCTCTCTGGTGATATGTCGATTGATCAATGTACTTTTGGTGGTACAGATGCTTCCAGTTTAAGTATTGCCTCCGACTCAAGATTTGAGATGGTCAGTAATTCATCTAGCTCAGGCCTTGACGTATCTAATAGTATATTCAGGAATGTTGAGCACGCAGCAGGATCTGAGCCTTTGTATGGCATTTATAATCTTGACGGGATTCTTAATGTGGATGGGAACAATTTCTACAGCCTGACTTCACTTGGAAATGTAGAGCATCGGATTATTGATCATCTTGGAACTTCTGCTGCCATTACCAACAATAATTTCGAGACAATTATTGCAGCTTCAAACGGCACTTCATCAGCTCTGGTTGGAATATATGCCAATAGTAATTCTCAGGTCACAGTAACCGATAATATTTATGGTAACACTACACTGGGAAATATATCTATAAACGGAGATGATGCTTCATATGGTATTTACAAAGCGGGAAATGGTTCGTTTATCTGTGAGCGAAACACAATTCAAGGGATGAGAATGAATAACGGAGGGGCAAATGCACGTTTTTATGGTATCTACAATACAGGTGGGCCAATGACGGCTGATGATAATACGGTAACCAATGGTTATATCCTTTCCACCTCTGGTCTTACGGCATTTTATGGGATCTACTGTTCTGCTTCGGGTGCCGATCATGTGATAAGTGATAATGTAGTAGAGAGTGTAGAGGTTGATAACGGTGTTTCAGTTTTGTCTACCTCAATTGAGGGGATATATGTGTCTGCCAATAGTTCTACGATTGAAAGAAATATGGTGAGAGGTCTGGAGAACACAGCAGCAACGGGCACGGCTTTTATAAGAGGAATTCATAATGCCTTCGGTCCATCAGTAATTCGAAATAACGTAGCACTTCTAGAAAATAGTGGAACGGTCAACTCGGTCACACTGGTCGGTATTGAAGATGCTGACAATACAGGAACGGTGAGAGTTTTCCATAACACTGTATCTATCGAAGGTACAGGAGTAGGAGGAAGTATGTCAACTTGTTACAACAGAAATGGTGATGCCACAGATCAAGTAGTTAATAATATTTTTCAGAATAACAGAACAGGAGGGTCTGGGCCTCATTATACTATGCTCATTCCTTCTATAGCTGGAACATGGAATGGGGATAATAACTTTCTAGAGAATATTGACAACTCAGCATTAATAAATTGGGGAGGCACAGATTACGATCTTCCTACATTTCAGGGGGTCAGCGGAACAAACGGAGCTTCGCAGGTAGGAACAGAAATATTAGATGTCGATGGTAAGGCTACAGCAGGTTTCGCAATGGCTGATGGAGGTGCGGATTTATTTACACCCACTCTGGTTGTGGATGATAAAGAAGAAAATGCTAGAGATACCGCACCTTGGCCAGGTGCTTATGAAGGAGCATCGGTTTCGGTAAACAACTATTATGTGAATGACATTTTTGATGGCTCTGAGATATATACAACTGCTGCGGGTAATGATGTTGTGGGTTGCGGTACTGTGGCAAATCCTTGTGCTACCGTAAAGTATGTGGTGGATAATAATGCCCTAGAAGCGAGTGATACAGTATTTATTGATGTTGGATATTATACAAACGAAGCGAATATTGATGTGGCACCAGGAGATACGGCCGTTTTTCAAGGGGCCGGAAACACTCAAACTATATTTGATGGAACCGCCTTCGGTGCAAATGGAAGGTGGATGTTCATCACCGTTCCGGGAGTAGTGGTCAACGACCTGACCATCTCAAACTACAATTCGGCTTCCCTGCCAAATGATGATGGAGGAGGTATAAGAATACAAAATATAGATGGAACTGCACGTTTAAATCATGTGAAGTTTGTAGGAAATAGTGCCCCTGATGGCGGAGCAATGAGATTAAGACAAAATGGGATCGCTGCAGATTCCTGGGTATATCTCGATAGCTGTACCTTTCTCAACAATAATGTATCTAATAGTGGGGGAGCAATATTTGCCGATAAGGAAATGGGTAATGTGAACCTGATTATTGATAAATGCGTATTTGGCTCAACAGGCAATGGTAATACGGCAGATTATGGAGGGGCCATTTTCTATGAAGGAGACTCTGTTTATGTTGATAGTAGCTCCTTTACTGATAATATAGCTACGCAGGGGGGAGATGCCGGTGGCGCCATATTATTTGATGCCAGTACTGACGGCTATGTCTCTAATTCAACCTTTGATAATAATACTTCGAATGGTAATGGAGGTGCTATTGTAGCAAAAGGTGGCACCAATATTACTTTGATGTCTTCGTATTTTTTTAGAAATAATTGTGACAACGATGGTAGTGCAATTTATTTAGAGGAAGTAGGTTTTATAATTAACTGTGTAGTAGCCAAGAACAATACCAACGATCGAGGTGCCGTGGTGATGGACGGAGGAACCACTTTAAACATCATAAACTCTACTATTGTCGATAATACGGGTGCAGAAAAGCAAGGCCTTTTACTGAGAAATGGGGGCTTCATCAATGTAAATAACTCAGTGATCTATGGTCATGCGGATCGCGATATAACTGAGGATGCTGGTACAATCAATGTTATATATTCAGATTATAGTTCCAGCAATCACGGTGGTATTGATAATAATAATTTGAACGTCAATCCGGGCTTTAATAATCCAGCACTTGATGATTATAGTTTAGGTGCCTCATCTCAGGTAATTGATAAAGGACAAGCTGCTGGAGCACCATCAGTAGATATTATCGGAACTTCCAGACCACAAAATTCTGGTATAGATATGGGAGCTTATGAATATAGTGGTGCGATATGCGATACAGCAGCCGTGGCCAGTGTACATACCTGGACGGGAGCTGTGAGTAATGACTGGTTTGATTGCGCTAATTGGGATACCGGTACACTCCCTTGTGGTCAATGTGATGTGATTATACCTGGAGGTACTCCTAATGAACCAAGGATTACCGGGCAGTCTGCCTATTGTAATACGATACAAATTAATGTGCCTGGTGGAGCTCTTTTGACATTGGATACTCCCGGAGGAGGTACTCTGGAAATAGATCCCTAGGATCAGGTTTTAATTTGAAAAATCTGGTATTAACTTGTTGAATTATCCCATGACAAGAATTTTTAAAATATCACTGATAATATCCCTGACTCTTTTGTCGGTAGCAACTTCTTACGGGCAGTTGAATGGAAATTATACGATTGGTTCTGGGGTTCCTACAGCTACCAACTATGTTACAATAGGGGATGCCGTTTCAGATTTACTAACGGGTGTTCGATCTGATGCCGGACCACCAAATGGCCCGGGTATTAGTGCTAATGTGGTTTTTGACATTGTTCCAGGTGCGTATAACGAACAGGTAAGGATTACTGAAGTTGTTGGTGTCTCTTCAACTGATACGATCATATTTCAATCTCAGACTGGTAATGCAGCTGATGTACAGTTAACTTGGCTACCTGGTGGAGCCGGAGATAATTATATACTTTGGCTTGACTCGGCTGATTACATTACTTTTCAGAATGTGTCCTTCGTAACACAGGATCCGGTATTTGCTCGTGGAGTGGTATTAAGCAACAAGGCAAGTAACAACAACCTGATAGGGAATAATTTTTTAGGTGCTGCGGGTGCCACAACTACTGATGCGGCCTTGGTTTTTCACGATCAGAACGCAATAGGAGTTGAATTCAATTGTGATACGAACAGAATTTTAAATAACACTTTCACTGATGGAGCCTACGGAATTTATTGGAGAGCTTATATGCTGAGTGGTGCCAGAGCGGAGAATAACTTTATACAAGGCAATAACATAATAAATGCAGAATTGACAGCAATTCATTTTGTGGGCCCGAGGGATTTACGAGTGGACAATAATATCATTGCTACTACTACATCTGTATCTAATGTAAAAGGGATTTACATATCGCAGGGCTACAATTCATTATATGTCGTTGGAAATGGAGTATTGACACAAAACTCAAATGGTGCAATAGGCATAGATATAAACAACTGTAGTTCCACTGGCAGCCCGACCCAAATAGTGGCCAATAATATGGTTGTTGTCAACGAAGCAAATACCTCGTACGGAATTTATGTGTACAACAATGGAGCGTTTCAAATCTACCATAACTCGGTTAATCTGATCGGAGCTGGAGCCGCTGCTGGTGAGGCTTTTCATGAACATAGTGGTAGTACAGGTCAGGGAGATGCACTATTCAATAACATATTCGCCAATGGAGGAGGTGGAGAAGCAATCTATGTGCGGACAAATGGGAATTTCACAGGTGGCATCGATTATAACGATTATTTCACTACCGGGGCCAATATAGGCAGTTGGGGAGGAGGGAGTGTTCCCAATACCATAGCAGATTGGCAGGCTGCAACAGGTCAGGACGCAAATTCTCTCGCGATCAATCCAAATTTTGCCTCTGCAACAGATCCCCATCTAACTGCTGCCACACCCATCTCATTACAGTCTGGGCTGAATTTGATAGCACAAGTGCCGGATGATGTTGATGGTGACGTTCGGGGAGCCATTCCCTGGTTTGGTGCTGATGAAAATAATTTTGCTGGCTGTGATTATTTGACGGTAAGCAATACGTTGGATGATGGCTCCTGTGGAAGTTTGAGGGGAGCAATTAATTATGCGAATCTTAATATCGGGCCGGATACGATTACCTTCAATACGGCAGTTATGGGGTCCAATACCATTCAAATATTTTCAACCCTTCCGGTTATAACGGATGACCATACGGTTATCGATGGAGATTCTGATGGAGATTGTGTTCCAGAGGTGATCATAGATGGAATAGGAGGAGCTTATGACGGTTTTGAGATTCAAAGCGATTCCAATACTATTCATGGCTTGAATATTCAGAACTGCACTGGTAATAGTAACTCGGGAATATTTATCAATGGAGGTGACTACAATTTTATTACCTGTAATCACCTGGGAACCAATCTGGGAGGTACGGCAACAGCATTTGGAAATGACTTTGGTGTTTCTATTAGCAATGGAGGATTTGGGAATATAATTGGTGATACAACAGACGGGACTATGGGTAATGTAATTAGTGGTAACCTTGAAGAAGCTGTCTTGGTTCAAGGAGCTAGTAATAACTATATCTCGGGTAATATAATCGGTGGTGATATTACGGGTAATAATTTCCTTGGTAATACTGGGGATGGCATTATGCTATTGACAAGTGCCGATAACAACATCATTGGTGGAACAAACCCAGGAACAGGTAATGTTGTCATGGGAAGTACATTGAATGGAATCTATATCGGGGGATCAGTAAACAATCAGATTCTTGGTAACTATATAGGTTTAGAGATTACGGGTAGTTTTGCCGGGTTTGGAAACGGGGATAATGGAATTGAAATTGACAATGCTGATAATAATTTCATAGGGGACGGTAGTGTTGCTGGAAGGAATATTATTTCCGGCAATAGTAATTATGGGATTTATCTCAATGGTTCCGATTTCTGTCAAATTCTGAATAACTATGTTGGTACCGATGTAACAGGGATGATTGATATAGGGAACTCTAGTCATGGTATTACTATTGATGGCTCGGATAACAACCTGGTAGGGGACAATACAGGGACGACAGGAAACCTGATTTCCGGGAACAATGCCTGTGGTATTCAGTTCAATATAGCTAATGATAATGAGGTGTACGGCAACCTAATAGGTACCGATGCAACAGGTCTTGCACCCTTGATGAATAGTTGGAGAGGAATAAGAGGGGTGAATGCCAGCACGGGAAATATTATTGGTGCTGCTGGTGTTACACCAAATGTAGTTTCGGGTAATTTCCATAGCGGAATTGAATCCAATGGAGGTTTTAATACGGTAACTATTCAAAATAACTATATCGGAGTAGGCATTGATGGGGTGACACCCTTACCCAATAACAGGGCCGGTGTAATGCTTGATGCAGGTAACAATTATACCATTTCTGATAATGTAATAGCATATAACAATTGGTCAGGTATTGATGTTCGAAGTACTTCCAATGGAAATATGTTCAACATTAACTCGATATATTCCAATGTGCTGAATGGTGTCGACTTTACCGCAGCAGGAGTTCAGGGCAGCGTTACTCCTCCTGTGATAAATTCGATTTATATGTCAGGTACTGATACCATTGCTGAAGGTACAGCAGATAATGGAGCTAATGTGTATCTCTACTGTGATTCAACTCACGAAGGACAAATTTATCTTGGTTCCACTGTTGCTGCAGGTGATGGAAGCTGGTCGCTTAATATTAATGGATACAACGCCCAAATTGCAAATGGTATTGATAGCGTTACAGCAATACAGGAATCTGGAGGAAATAGCTCCGAATTTTCTAACCCCGTTTATAAAATGCCGAGCTTTGTATGTGATACCTCAACAGTAGTAGGAACCTGGACCTGGAACGGTTCGGTGAGCATTGATTGGTTTGACTGTGGTAACTGGACCGCCCCAGCCGCAGCAGTAGGTACCTTGCCTGGGTCCAACGCTGATGTAGTGATACCGGGGGGAACTCCTTTCGAGCCAACAATAACAGGAGCAGCGGCCTATTGTAATAGTATACAGATTAACTCTTCAGCCGGTGCTTTACTTACCTTAGATACTCCCGGTGGTGGCTCGCTGAACATTAATCCCTAGGTGTGTTAGCCACTCTCAAGTAGTTTCTTGTTTAGGAATAACAATGTTATTTTTGTTTTATGGGAAACGGAATGCACCGATCTATTTCCACAAAAGGAATTTGGATTACGCTAGTCATACTCAGTTTTTTAACCGCCTTATTTGGGCTAATATTCTATTACCAGACGAAATTAGACGGTATTGGCGAGTGGGGCTTAAATAAAACCTTGGGCTGGGTGACGACTGGCCTCATTCTAAATATACCCAGGGCGGTATTTGGCGTTTTCTTGGCCTCACCCTTAATTTTACTTGTTGTTTCACAGGAGAGTCGGAAAGCACTTCTTTTTCAATTTTCCGGATTGGCCTTGTTTTCTTTGTTGGTTATTATGATACTGGCCCCGAAAAATACCTTTGATGGTTCATATTGGTCGTTGCCAATACCTGAGTCAGGTTATTCGTGGTTTCAACTCGTCTATAGTTCACCCACGGGATTTATAACTTCTATTTTCTTATGGCTTGTTGCCAAACTCTCAGGCACATTGAGTTATGTGCGATTTCCGAATATATCGACCTCTCGTAAAACGGTTCTGTACGGCTTACACATAGCACTTGGATTGGTATTGCTGTGTATAGGTTATTTTTGGCTGCAGGAAAATATACAACTTTCAATCGGTGGACATTCAGGCCTACCTGACTTTTGGGTGCTTCGGTTGACTAAGGTTTTGATTGCGTTACCTATTGGTTTGGTTGTTGTTATGCTGTTTCTGAGTTTGAGTAATGGATATCAACACCGACTGCATATAATTGGGGTTGGAGTTCTGGTATTTCCTATACTGGGTTTCTTGATATTGAGCCTTTATGGCGATATCGATTTTCCTATGGTCATTGGTCGAAAAGCTCATGAGTCAATACAATCTATTCCACCTTTCTTTTGGTTCTACCTTATTCCAGTTGTTGTTGGCATCATAACTCTATTTAAACAAGTATTTAAATTGACATGGGTGGTATTCTTTTTCTGGTTAACCACTTTTTTTATTCATGTATTTTGTGTGGTGGAAAATGAGATGCAAGGGTTCCATATCTCCAACCCGTATGAATACTTAAGTATACCTTTCGAAGAGATTTGTTTTGTATTTGGTGGATTGATGTTTACCGTCCTGATGTCAACGAAGATTGTGAACCTGATCGAGAGCGAGCCCGAAGTTGATGATTAGAGTAGGGTGAGTAGGTCATTGAGCTTCGATATCTCATGCTGCACTCGATAGTCGTGCTTCCAGCCAGTTGAGTTATAGAGTACATGATCCATATTCATGCGTTTGGCACCAACTATATCAGTAGCATAGTTATCACCAATCATAATGCAGTCGGTGTTTCTTCCACTGATTTTCTTTAAAAGCTGCAAGAAAATTTCTTTGTCCGGTTTGATACTTTTTGCTCCTTCGGAAGTAATGAAGTGGTCGATGTAATCACCGATGATACTGTTTTTGATCTTTTTAGTTGTTGTTTCTTCAAATCCATTACTGATCACATGAATACAATAGTCTCCTCTCAAGTGCTTCAGTACTTCCTCGGCACCATCAACCACATGCCCTTTTGTTGGGCAGTTCTCAATGTAATCATCATTGATTTTTAAGGCCAGGTCTGGATCACGCAAGCCGAATTTTCTGAGGAGACTGTCAAATCTAATGTGACGCATATCGTCTTTGGTGATTTTACCCTTGTTATATCGCAACCACATTTGTTGGTTGATCACCTGATACTCTTCAATAAAATGCTTGCTTGTGGTATTGAGCAATTCACCGAGGTCATAGGCTTCAAATAGTTCCTTCAACATTTCTGCCGAGTTTTTTTCGAAATCCCACAGCGTATGATCCAGGTCAAAAAGGATATGTATATAAGATTTAGGCATATCCTGCTCGGTATTTATTCTGGCGGTTATGAAGCTTTCTTACGGCTAGAATATTGTTGGCATAAAGTGTATTATAATTTTTCTGATCCTCTACCAGAGCTTCGTCCTTTTCAATAAAAGAAAGCATTTGTGAGATAACCCCACTTACTTCTTCCCGAACCGAATAGTAAATCCATTGATCTATCTTCTTTTGGTTGAGTAGTCCGGCATTTTTTAAATATCCCACGTGTCTGGAGGTTTTGGTCTGGGTGAAGTCAAGAATTTGTTCAATGTCTGAAATGCACATTTCCCCATTTTTGAACAGGAGATGAATAATTCTTATTCTTGACTCATCACTCAGGGCCTTGAATATTTGTTCTCCGAAGTATAAACTAAACGACTTTAACTTCATTGTAAATTTGTTTACCCGAATATACGTTTCTAAAATGGGAAGTTCAATTAATTCATTAACTTCGAAATGAATATAACTCGGTACAATATTTGAAGCCTGTCTTAGTTATATCATTTGTTTTGAGAAGAATTTTGCAAATACTGACCTTTACTTTACTTCTGGCATATGGATTACCATCATACGCCCAGGAGGATAAGCTGGATCATTATTCAGATATTATTCAGTTGTCAGGTATAGTTGTATCAGGCGATAGTGCCTATGGTGTGCCTGGTGTGTTCTTATACCTGCCTAAAACAGGGCAGGGAACAATGTCGAATCATGTGGGGTATTTTTCGATCGCGGTGAAGAAGTCTGACACATTAGAAATAAGGGCTCTGGGCTATAAAAGAAAGATATTCATGATACCTGAAGAGCCCGAGGAAAAGCTTTCGGTAATCATAGAGCTTGTTCAGGATACCATTACCTATCCTGCAATTACGATAACCGCCTTTCCTTCAGAAAGAGAGTTCAAACAGGCCTTTTTGGCTCAGGATATACCTGAAGAAGAGCTTGATAATATGTACAAAAACCTGAATGATCAGATCATGTCAAGACTATTGGTTGATCTTGAATTAGATGGTAGCGAGACCAGTGCCTACTATATGCAGCAACAAGTCAATCAACTGGAGAATAGAAATATGGCTCCAGTAATCACTTTGGCAGATCCTTTTGCTTGGAGCAGGTTTATTAAGGACTTAAAAGAACACAAGAGAAAGAAGGAGGAAGAAAAAAGCCAGAACAGAAAATACTAGGGGTGTATTAAGTTGATGATTGCAACTCCTGTCACAGCTCCGGTAATTATCAATAACCATTCCCTACTTTTTACCCGAAGCAATCCAATAACCGTGGTCGATAATGTCAAAATACAGATCAAGACGGTAAAGTGAGCTAGTATTATACCACAACCATATTCTAGAGTACCAAGGAATACCGATTCGTTTCCTATTTTATGAACACCTCTTTGGAAGAATAATATTCCAAAGAGAATTCCGAATATCAGTGATAAATAGTACCTGTATTTTTGGGTTGGATGCGTATTACTAAACAGGTTTTTTCGGTAAGAGAAGTTTCCAAAAGCAATGATCAGAATGGCGATTGGTGTTACCAGTGCGGCCAAGTCGAGGCTATAGCTCATACTTTTCCAGCTCATTACCGCCATTGTAGATAAGTAGCCCGCGATCAGGGTCAATAACAGAGCTACCGCTCTTTTCCAATCTTTGGTAGAAAAGATACCGCACAACGCGATGATAAACAGTACTTGCTCGTAGTTGTTCTTGGTTGCGGTCTCAAGAAATCCATATGAGAATAAACTGGTATTCTCCAATTGAGTAAACTTTAGTTTCAGATTGAGCTAACGAACTGACGTTAACTGACTATTATTATAAAAAAGTATACGGAGAATACTGTAAAAAGATATGCCGTCTCAAAAAATACAATTGAGACGGCATCTTGCTATTTCTAAATTTCGACTTTATCCAGATTCAGGAAGCTAATATTTCCATCTTCCAGTGTGATGCCGATTACATTGTCGGCAGTCACTTCACCAGCGATGATCTTTTTCGATAGTTCGTTAAGAATTTCACGCTGCATTACACGTTTCAGTGGTCTTGCCCCATATTGAGGCTCGAACCCAAGTTCCCCCAGTTTGTCCAAGACTTCATCGGAAGCTTCAATATGTATGTTCGAATCCTCCAAACGGTCCTGGATTATCTTGAACTGTATTTCCACAATTTTGCGAATCTCCGTTTTAGATAATGGAGTAAACATGATTGTTTCATCAATACGGTTCAGGAATTCGGGACGCACGGATCGTTTCAGAATTTCAAGTACCTCGCGTTTGGTCTCTTCCATTACTTCAATGGCCGGAGCACCTTTTCCGGCTAAGTTGTTTTGAATTACGTCCGAGCCAATATTCGATGTCATTATGACAATTGTGTTCTTGAAGTTTGCCGTACGGCCCTTATTGTCAGTCAAACGGCCATCTTCCAACACCTGAAGTAATATGTTGAATACATCAGGGTGGGCTTTTTCTATTTCATCTAACAGAATAACGCTATATGGCTTTCTTCTTACTGCCTCAGTAAGCTGACCTCCCTCGTCATAACCAACATATCCCGGAGGGGCACCAATTAGTCGGCTCACGGCATGACGCTCCTGATACTCCGACATATCGATGCGTACCATTGAGTTTTCGTCATTGAACAAATACTCAGCCAGAGCCTTGGCAAGTTCTGTCTTACCAACTCCCGTTGTACCAAGAAAGATGAATGAGCCAATAGGTCGTTTCGGGTCCTGAAGTCCAGCTCTGCTTCTTCTAACTGCATCAGACACTGCCTGAATAGCTTCCGATTGCCCTGCCACTCTTTTGTGCAATTCCTCTTCTAAGTGAAGCAACTTGTGTTTTTCACTTTCCAGCATTTTGGACACTGGAATTCCAGTCCATTTTGCAACAACCTCTCCGATGTGCTCAGGAGTTACTTCCTCAGTGAGCATTGCGCCACTACTTTGCATTTCCTTCATTTGCTCCTGGAGTCCTGCCAGTCGCTCTTCGCTTTCCTTGATTTTACCATAGCGTAGCTCAGCGACCTTTCCAAAGTCTCCTGAACGCTCAGCATTTTCGGCCTCTACTTTATATCGGTCTATGTTTTCCTTCTCCTTCTGAATGTTTTCAATGACCTCTTTTTCACTCTGCCACTTAGCTCTAAGACTATCTCTTTTCTCAGTTAGCTCTGCTATATCCTTAGATAATTGTGACTCTTTTGTTTTATTCTTCTCCCTGCGAATGGCCTCGCGCTCAATCTCCAGTTTCATTATCTGACGTTGTACTTCATCCAGTTCTTCTGGAAGCGAGTCAATAACAATTCGAAGTTTAGAGGCTGCTTCATCCATCAGGTCAATAGCTTTGTCTGGTAGAAACCGGTCTGCGATGTATCGGTCTGAAAGTTCGACTGCTGCAATTACTGCATCATCCTGAACCCGCACACCATGGTGTACTTCATACTTCTCTTTAATTCCCCGTAGTATGGATATTGCATCTTCCTTGCTGGGCTCATCAACGATCACAGATTGAAAACGTCTCTCCAGCGCCTTATCTTTCTCTATGTATTTTTGATATTCATCCAGTGTAGTTGCTCCGATGGCGTGTAACTCACCTCGGGCAAGAGCAGGTTTTAATAGGTTGGCTGCATCCATCGCACCATCTCCTCCGCCACCGGCACCGATCAAGGTGTGAATTTCATCTATGAAAAGCACAATCTCCCCATCGCTATCAGTCACTTCTTTGATTACTGCTTTCAGTCGCTCTTCAAATTCACCTTTGTATTTGGCACCGGCTACAAGAAGTCCCATATCTAGTGACACCAGCGTTTTTGATTTTAGGTTTTCTGGTACATCACCTTGTACTATTCTTTGAGCCAGCCCCTCTGCGATGGCGGTTTTACCAACCCCTGGTTCTCCAATTAGAACCGGGTTGTTTTTTGTTCTCCTTGATAGAATTTGTAGTACACGTCTGATTTCCTCATCCCGGCCAATAACAGGATCAATCTTTCCATCCTTAGCCAGTTGATTCAGGTTTTTGGAATACCTTTCCAGCGATCGGTACTTTGCTTCCGCATTTTGGTCCTGCACATTTCTGCCTCCTCTTAGCTGCATGATTGCCTCGCTAAGGTCTTTCTCATTAAACCCAACTTCTTTCATCAGGCTCGCTACATTGTCCTTGCCGTCCAGGATTCCCAATATTAAGTGCTCCACGGCCACATATTCATCCTTTAGTTTTTTAAGGTATTTGTTAGCCGATTGTAATGCCGCATTAGCCGCATTAGATAGATAGGGGCTTGTTGCATCGCTTTTCGGGTAGTTGTTTACTATGTCGTTCAGCTTTTCTGTGAAATGTCCTCTGTTTACATTCAGTTTTTTGATGATAAACGAGATGACATTTTCATCGGATGACATTATCCCTTGAAGCAAATGCCCTGTATCTATAATTTGCTGCTGATTGTTAGCAGCGAGTTCAGTAGATTTTTTGATTACCTCCTGAGCTTTTATTGTGTAGTTTTCAAAATTCATCTTAGTCCTTCCTTTTAGTTTTCAAATTCATTATTAGCTGATCAAACCATGGTCCATTTTGAAAATCTGGAAATAATGGCAGAAATTCATTTCTTTCAAATATCAAAAACAGTCATTTTGGCAGATTTAGAGCTGTTTTTATAAAATTAAGCACTACTTTTGTCTGATTTCAATCACTGTTTAAGACTACTAATTATGGCTAAAGTCACCATTGAGATTCCTGAGAAATTTACTTTTTCTACAAAAACTTATATCCGTGTTACTGATCTGAACTATGGGGGACACGTTGGCAACGATACCATCTTGGGGTTGATGCATGAAGCACGTGTTCGTTTCTTAAAACATCACGGATATGAGGAGCTTAATATGGAGGGAGTAGGCATTATCATGAATGATGCGGCTATAGTTTATAAGAATGAGTTATTTCATGGTGACAGGGTTGAGATTGAGGTTGCCGCTCAGGACTTTTCAGCTGTGGGTTTTGATTTGGTATATCGGCTGTCTGATAAAGAAAGTGAAAAAGAAGTTGCCATAGGAAAAACAGGGATCGTTTGTTTTGATTATGAAAAAAGAAAAGTAGCCCGGTTACCTGAAGCAGCTAAAACCAAATTAAGCGCATAATTTGTTGTAACTTTGCATCGTGAGTAATAAAAAGGACATACGGACATTAGAGTTGAAGGAGCTGAAGGAGTTTTTTGTTTCTATCAATGAAAAACCGTTCAAGGCTAAGCAGGTCTACGAGTGGCTATGGAAGAAGTCCGCATTGACATTTGATGAGATGACCAATCTTTCAATTGCTACACGCGAGGAGTTGAGCAAGCAATTCGAAATCAAAAACGTTAGAATCGACTCACGGCAAACAAGCTCTGATCGAACAATCAAATATTCATTTGCACTTCATGATGGAAATCTGGTGGAAGGTGTACTGATACCGACTACTGATAGAGCGACAGCCTGTATCTCCAGCCAGGTTGGATGTTCTTTGTCCTGTAAGTTTTGTGCGACCGGCTATCTTGAAAGAATGAGAAACCTGGATGCAGCGGAAATTTACGATCAGGTAGTACACATCAGAAATGAGGCGCAGACAAATTACGGACAGAACCTGACCAATATTGTATATATGGGGATGGGTGAACCTCTCTTAAATTATGCCAATACCTTGAAGTCAATAGATAAAATCACTTCTGAGGAAGGGCTTGGTATGTCTCCAAAAAGAATTACGGTTTCTACCGCTGGCATTGCTAAGATGATCAAGAAGCTTGGTGATGATGAAGTGAAATTTAATCTGGCACTATCGCTTCATGCAGCAAATGATGTAAAAAGAAATGAAATAATGCCGATTAATGAGTCCAACAATCTGGATGTACTGGCAGAGGCTCTGAATTATTTCTATGACAAGACCGGGACGCGGGTAACTTTTGAGTATATCGTTTTCAATGGAGTGAATGATACTATTCAGGACGCGAAAGAGTTGTACTCCTTTTGGAAAAAAGTACCCAGCAAGATCAATATCATTGAATATAACCCCATAGCGCAGGCCAATTTTAGAAATGCAGAGAAGGACGAGTTAGATCAATTTGTGGATTATCTTGAGCAAAAGAACGTAATTGTGAATGTGAGGCGTAGCCGGGGTAAGGACATAGATGCGGCTTGCGGACAATTAGCAGGAAAAGGAGGTAAAAAATGACATTCAAAGAGTATCTGGAATCAAAGAAGATAGACCCTAAATCGTTCTTTCAGGCTGACCAATCAACATTTCAGGAATGGAAGAATATTTTTGATCAGGTGAGCCCCAAAAGTTTTACTCAACAAAAACTGTTTCTGATTAACAAAGTTCGCAGACAGTACCCGCTTGTTGAAAAAGTGGAATCTAAAGAACCTGAAAAGAAAGCCACACCCAAAGTGAAGATAGGAAGGAAGAGCCTGGGGGTGAAGATTGGGAAGAAATAGGAGATAAGACTTAAGATTTAAGACCTAAGAAATAAGATTTTTGTTCTCAAATGAATAAGAATGTCGAACACCGAACAAGGAATTACCATTGTGTTGTAGAGGTAGTTAGTAAACCCAATGGAAAGTCTGAGATAGAAGTTCTAGCTTTGAAACAAGCCTAATTCTTAACTTGTCGCCTTCTTACGCTTTCCCTTCTTTACGGGCTGAAATACCCTATTCAGGTTTCTCCTAAGCGCAGCTTTATCTAGCCCAGCCTTCATCTTACCCTGATAGGTCATGGAAATCTCACCAGATTCCTCACTGACTATAATTACAAAACTATCCGTTACTTCTGACAGTCCCAATCCGGCTCTGTGGCGCATACCATATTTTGCGGGAATATCTCCCCGGTCGGAGACTGGTACCAGACATCGGGCTGCGACAACTGTATTACCCGAAATGATTACTGCTCCATCATGCATCGGACTGTGTTTGTTGAATATCGAAAGCAAGAGCCTCATGGAAAGATTGGCATTCAAATGATCACCTGTATCAGCATATTCTTTTAGGTCGGAATCTTGGGTCAGCGCAATAAGAGCACCTGTTTGGGTTTTTGATAGCTCATCTACGGCATCCAGGATGTGATTAAAGTCTACTTTATCATCTTGATTCTTACCCAGATGCAGAAATTTGTAGATTCTTTCATTGTTGACACTGGTTGATTTTCCCACTAGCAGGAGAAACCTTCGAATTTCCTGTTGAAAAAGTATAATAGCCGCCAAAACTCCCACTCCAATGAATTGCCCCAGGATATCACTTAACAAATGCATTCCTGATGCGTTTACAAGTAGGTAAAACAGGTATATGGACATCAAGCCCAGGAAAATTTTTACCGCTACACTGCCTTTGAGCAACTTATACAATTGGTAGAGAAGAATGCTGACAAGCAATATATCGAGAATATCAATGAATCTGATTTCTAAAAATCCTATGTGAAACAGCAGACTCATTTTATCATTTTAAAAAGTTCAATTGTTTGCATCGCTTCCTTTACATCGTGTACCCGCAATATTTTCGCTCCCTTTTGTAAGGCAATCATATTTAAGGCAGTAGTTCCATTCAATGCTTCCTGTGGTGTGATGCTTAGCTTTTTATAAATCATCGACTTTCGCGATAACCCCACCAGTATCGGGAGATTGAACTCAGTAAATTTCTCCAATTTCCTCAGCAATTCATAGTTCTGTTCAAGGGTTTTAGCAAACCCAAATCCCGGATCAACGATTATTTGATTAACCCCTTTCTCTAGTATGTCATTTACCTTGTCAGCAAGCTCAGAGTAAACATCCTCCACTAGGTTATCATAATTAGTGTTTTGGGTCATGTTTTGAGGAGTTCCTCTCATGTGCATAAGAATATAAGGACAACCATAAGAGGCTACTGTATCAAGGATGGCAGGGTCCGCTGTACCGGATGAAATGTCATTGATCATGAAAGCTCCGTTGTCCAAAGCCTGTTTAGCGACTAGAGATCGGAACGTATCAACAGAGATTAGCGCATCAGGGAATTCTTTTGAAATGGCTCTGACGGCAACCAAGGTTCTTTTCAACTCCGTCTCGGGAGGGACATCATCGGCTCCAGGTCGGGAAGAATAGCCTCCAATATCGATTATTTTCGCGCCCTCAGTCAATATTTGTTCAGCTTGTTGAAGGATATCTTTTTCCGAACTGAACTGTCCACCATCAAAAAAAGAGTCAGGAGTAACGTTCAGAATACCCATAACTTCGGGCTCCTCAAGGTGGAGGGTTTTACCTTGATATTCAAATGAATTTTTTGATGAAAAAGCCGTATATTTCGCGTCCAATTCGGGTTTTTTAGAAGCACAAATATTAAGATATAAAGTTGATAAGTCAAACAATAGATCAGTACAGAGAAGTAATTGCCTCTTGTAGAGAAGTATTTGAAAAGAAAACTGTTGACTATGGTACGGCCTGGAGAATTTTAAGGCTACCATCGATTACAGATCAAATCTTCATAAAAGCACAAAGAATACGCTCCATTCAGGATAAAGGCGAGATGAAAGTCCAGGAGGATATTTCCTCTGAATTCATAGGGATTGTGAACTATTGCGTTATGGCGCTCATTCAAATTGAGTTGGAAGGGGATGAAGAAATGGAATTACCAGTCGATCGCGTTAAGGAACTTTATACCAAGCATATTGAAGAGACGATTGATCTTTTTCAGAATAAAAATCATGATTACGGGGAAGCCTGGCGTGAGATGAGAGTTTCTTCTATCACAGATATCATATTGATGAAGTTGCTCCGGGTAAAACAGATTGAAGATAATCAAGGAGCCACATTGATTTCAGAAGGAGTAGATGCAAACTATCAGGATATGATTAATTATTCTGTTTTTTGCCTGATCAAGCTTCGCGAAGGACAAAATTAATGGAGATACTTAGAAATATCTGTAGGTTTCTGGTCGGAGGGTTATTTGTTTTTTCCGGCTTTGTCAAGATCGTTGACCCTGTAGGTATGTCCATCAAGCTGGAGAAGTACTATCATGTCTTTGATGAAAAGTTATTACCTCTTCCTTTACTTTTGACACTAATTATTCCTCTGGCTTGTGTTGCACTGTTTCTTACTAATCTGACGTTCTTCTTGGAAGGACATTGGATCAAATGGGTTGGGTTGCTGATCATGGGAGTCGCGCCTGTTGTATCGTATTTCGCCTTTGATAGCAGTCAGTTTAACAATGGAGAATCTATTAATTATTCCTATCTCTCGGGTGCCTCTCTCTTTTTATCCGTTCTGCTCACAACACTGGAAATCTGCCTTGGAGTAGCCTTATTGACCCTTTATAGGATCAAACAAACATCCTGGATGTTGTTAGGGTTGATTTTATTCTTTACCTGGTTAACTCTTTTTACGGCATTGACTGGCCAACCCAAGGACTGTGGCTGTTTTGGAGACTTTATGAAGCTTAATCCATGGACATCATTTGGTAAAGACATCATTTTGTTGGTGATGATTGTGGTGATATTTATTCAAAGGGATAAGTTCAATTCAAAGACCAATAACCTTAAAGGAGCGGTATTCAATTTGGCCAACGGAGTGTTTTGGGTGTTCTTTGCGAATTATAATTTAAATCACTTACCTGTGATAGATTTCAGGCCCTATAAGGTGAATAATGACCTGAAAAAAGTGTTGGGATATGATAAATCCGATAAAGAAAAGGCAGATTCGAAACAAAAAGTAGGCTATGCCGTTTTGAAGGATGGCTGGGAAGTGTTAATTTATGATGACTATACCAAGCCGGATATGGCTCATTTTCAGGAGCCCTACGAGTGGATTGGTACCGTTCCGATGGGATCGGGTTCCGATAAGGAGGTTAATAATTTTGCTTTATATCGTTCAGATTCCAGTGGTGCTGATATAGATGTGACCAAAGGTTTACTTGAAGGTAAGAAATTGCTTTTCGTTGTAAATGAGCTAAAAGACAAGGATTCAGAAGAATTTGGTGAGCAAATTAAAGCTCTGGAACTGGGAATGAATAAACTTGACGGAGAAGTATGGATCGCCTGTGCTGACTTCCGATCCAAGTTTGAGGAGTTTAATAGGGTTGTAAAATTAGACGGACTCTATCACATGATTGACAAAGATGAGTCCAAAGCTGTAATACGTGCACGTTCCGGATTCCTTCTTATTGTTGATGGAATTGTGAAAGGAAAGTGGCATATTAATGATATACCTGAGATTGAGGAAATAAAGGCACTTTTGTAGAATGCTTAAGTTTTTAGTAAAAAGAATAGTTTTTGGCTTCTTCGTACTTATCGGTGCGGTAGTTGTCACGTTCTTTATTTTTCAGGTACTTCCCGGTGACCCCGCCACTAACTTGATTCCACAAAATGCAGACCCAGAACAAATAGAGACAATTAAACGTAATTTGGGACTTGATAAAGGTGTTGGTTCACAACTGGTGTCCTACCTACGGGACCTGTCCCCTATTTCTACGATGGAGCTTAGTGAGGAGAACCAGAAGGAATATGACTACACGGTTCTGGTGGAGTTTAATGAAAACTCGGGCTTGGTGCTTAAAAGTCCCTATTTGAGGCGTTCTCAGCGATCGAATAAGAAAGTTTCCGAAATGATTGGTGATAAAATCATGAGTACGTTCTGGCTGACCCTAACGGCCATGGTTATAGCAACAGTCCTTGGTATCTTGATGGGTGTGGTGGCTGCTGTCAACCAAAACACCTTTACCGACCATTTCATGGTGATTATGTCAGTCCTGGGGATAAGTATGCCCTCTTTTGTAGCAGGAGCCCTGATTCAGCTGGTATTTGCTGTGCTGCTCTTCGATGTCTTTGGGCTGAATGCCACCGGAGGTCTGATTGAATACACTTATGACGGACCTCAGGTAGTTATCGCCAATCTTATACTTCCGGCTGTCACCTTAGGCCTTAGGCCACTTTCAATCATTGTGATGCTAACAAGAAGCTCTATGCTGGATGTGCTCAACTCTGACTATATCAGAACAGCAAAAGCAAAAGGCCTATCTTACCGCAAAGTTATCATGAAGCATGCATTGAAAAATGCACTCAATCCAGTGATCACAGCTGTTTCAGGTTGGGTAGCGGCTCTTATGGCCGGAGCATTTTTCGTGGAAATAATCTTTGACTACAAAGGCATCGGGTGGATAACCTATCAGGCTGTTGATACCCAGGATTTCCCTGTGGTAATGGGTGTTGTGATTGTGGTAGCCGTGATCTTTATTATCGTCAATATTCTGGTTGATATCCTATATGCCATTACTGATCCGCGGGTGAGACTTAAATAAAACTATGAATTACTTTTTAATCGGAATGCCCGGTAGCGGTAAATCTTCACTTGGTAAAGAATTAGCAAAGGCTCTTCATCTTCAATATGTCGATCTGGATCATGAAATTGAGGTTTCTGAAGGTGCTGCAATAAAAGATATTTTTGCCTCAAAGGGTGAGGATTATTTCCGAGAAAAAGAAAGAGAAGCCTTACACCGATCTATTAAGGGTGATGAGCAACTGATTTCGACTGGTGGAGGGGCACCTTGTTTTTTTGATAATATGGATGTTATCAACAGCAGTGGAATAAGTATTTATCTGAAGGTTTCCGTAAATGCTATTGCTGAACGGATGTTGCAGAAAGCACGAAGACTGGACAAGAGACCACTTATTGCGAGTGATAATTATGAGGATTTAGTGGAGGAGCTTGGAGCTAAACTAGCACAAAGGGATAAATACTATCGTCAGGCTCAGGTTATCGTTGAAGGGGATAAGTTATCTTATGAAAATGTACTTGAGGAGTTGAAAAAAATACAATAATTACTTTTTCAAAAACTCTTGTACCCTTCCGTTAATTGAAATATAATTAATCTTTCCTGACTTAAGGTCCAGCCCGGAAACATCAATCTCTTTTGCTTTGCCTTTTTTGACAAATTTACCTCTGGCATTGTATAGCTCGTAGGAAGCTTCTTCGGAAAGAATAATTTTCTTCGAAACGCTTTTGGGATAGAACGTGATTTTTTTGTTGTCAGGGTCTTTCTTGATCAAACTTTCCTTCTTACCATCATACTCCACAAAGTAGTAGCCCTTTTTCAGAGAACTAATATCAACTTCATCATCTTTACCTTTCATGACTATATCTCCTTTCAGGTTGATAATGGCAAACTTGGTCTTATCCGAGAAGTATATTTTGTCAACTGCTTTTTTGGGATAGAGGTATACCTGATCAATGAATAACCACTTCAGTTTCCTGTTGAGCTTATAAGTATTAATGTCTTTACCGACAATAATACCGTCTTCATTGATAAGAAAAGAAAAGGGAATTTCCTTAACGCTATATTTTTGAGCTACTTTGGAGTCATAGATTTTGTAGTCACAATGATGAGTGCTCCACTCCAGGCCATCTTCTTCAATGGCGGCTTTCCATTCATCATGGTTTTTGTCCAGGGAAATGCTGATAATGTCAAAACCGTAATCCTTGTATTTTTTGTAGCATGTAACAATTTCCGGGTTGGCTAGTCTACAATAGCCACACCATGAAGCCCAGAAGTCAAGTAAAACAACTTTACCTCTAAAATCAGAGAGTTTAACAGTTTTACCATCTATAGTTTTGATTTCAAAATCAGGGGCAAAATCACCAACATTCAGACCAATGGTTTTGGTGCTTGACTTGCCGCTATGGTAGGGTATAAAAAGTAGCGGTAGAGTCAGTATAAGTACAGACGCTAATTTTGATATTCTCTTCATGATAAGTTTCGCAATATACTTATTAGAATATAAAAAACGTGCCAGTTTTAGAAATATGTACCCCAGGTAAAATGAAAGGCTAAAGCAGAATGTTTGTTATCTACAGTGGGCTCTTGTCCTGAGTTAAGACTATATGGGGAATAATAACTATTGTGTCCGGAATGAACTATGGCAGCATCAATGTAGTATTCAGGTAATTTCATGCCAGCACCAAATGTGATAAATCTTTTATTTCGATTGACATCATCAATGCCAGCTAACGGATGAGTGAAATAGGCAAATCCAGTTCTAAACCTGAAAATGTCGGCCCGAAGCTCTCCGCCAATTTTAACATTGATCACGTTCTTGAAAGTATTAAGTATGGTTTCATTATCGCCATCAAATAGTCCAAAGAAGTCAAGTTCATTTTTACTCTTATTGCTGAGTGAGGCACTTTTATTAATTACATACTCCAGATCAGCCGATACGAAACCATTTTTACCGAAAAAATAAGCAATACCCGTATTTACTCTGTGAGGGGTAGTCATGTTATAGTCAAATTGTAACTCAAGTGTTTCTGCTGATTCTACCGTCTCATCAGGTGGAGCGGATTCAGTATAGTAACCATCTATACCAGCCGACCATGTTTCTTTAATTGAATTGAAAGTAGGACTTTGATAGGATAATCCTAGCCGTAACGCATCCGCTGGTCTTCCGATGATTCCTGCACTAAAATTTACTCCAGTGCCTCTCACTTTGTACTCTTCGGTAAGCTGGAAGCTCAAAAAACCATCTACTGGTGTAGCCAAGTTTTCTTCTTCATATATTCTCCTCTCGTTGTATCTTGATCTGACGACTCCTAATCCGAACCCGAGGTAGAACTTATCATTGATATTCGTTCCATATGAAAGGTCCCATTGATATTGTGCACCTCTTGTGATAACGGATTCCTTTTGACTAACCGGTGTACCATCATCAAAGGTATAATATGAGTCATCATCTGCGGGGTACTCATTAGCCAACCAACTCCAATAAGCCAACCCTTCTAAGTCGATAATACCATCGTAGTCCGCAAACTGATCAGCATATACGTACCAGGGTGTCCCTTCCATGGTTTCCAAAAAATGGTTTCGCATAGAATTGTCATTGTTCTCAGCATTATATCCTTGTATGTTTTGAAAATTGTTAATGCGGTTGTAGGTGATAGCGAAAACACTTCCCTTGTTCTTTGATTCGGTGTCTTCAGGAGTAATTCCCGAAAGGACAACTCCGAAATTACCGATATTAAAGTTAGCTCGTTTGTTTGTGGCTATACCAGATTCTGTGGGGTTGGTAAAAGCCGATTTCGTGTTGAGGAATTGTAGTCCGGGGCTTATGCTAAACTCTGATCGATTGTACATAGCCAATCCGGCAGGATTAATATTCGCAGCCGTAACGTCTGCGCCTAATGCGGTTTGTACACCTCCCATTCCCATCGCTCTTGCGCTACCTCCAATTTGAGTGTAACTGAACCGGGCCACATCTTCAAAGTAACCAAGTGCATCATCAGATACCTGTCCCAAAGCTAATTGAGGGATAATAGTGCAAACAAGTAATAAATTTCTCACGCCTCTTTCAATATACGGCTAAATACCTATTTCTTTTTGTACCTGTTTGAATTTGATTTTGTAGAGCCGTTGCTACCACCAGACCGAGACCCACTTGGCCTTGTGTACGAATTGTTGGAATTACTGCTTCCCGAGGACCCCGATGAATATCCTGAGTAGTTAGAGCTTCCGGATCCTGTATTACTATTCATCTTAGGTTTAGAGTAATAAGTTTGAGACTTGGTTCCTGAGCTGTTTGAATTATTGATTCCAGTATTGTAGTTCTTATTGATTTTAGGTTTTGAGTAGGCTTTAGGTTTGGTATAGGTCGATCCTCCTACTCCGGAATTACCTGACTTATTGCTGTATTTCGGATTGCTGTACTGTGAGGAAGCATTTGTATAATATGATTTAGACTTAGTTGTATTATACTTTCCTGAACTATTAGCATATTTCGGATTGGTTGTTGATTTGTACTTATTAGAGTAGTAATTATTCGTGCTGTTGGTAGCCCGAGCCGGCCCATAATAGGTCTTGTTTGACCCTGAAGTGTTATTTGAACTTCCGCTATTGTTGTTATTATTTGAGTAGAAAGCCCCGTTATTTCCATAGTAATTATTGTAGGTGTTATAACCATAATATGGGTTATTGTAACCATAGTAACCGTTAAATCCATTATATCCGTAGTACGGATTGTAAGGGTTTCCGTACACTACTGTCACTCCTGTACCAAACGAATTAGAATAACCAGGTGTCGGGCATATGCCGTTACCTCCGTAAAAGTTGTTAAACGAGGTACCGTAATAGTTTGTGTATCCATAGTTAAAACCATTATTCCATGGATCGTTGAATGTATTGTAGTAGGGATCGTAATAATTATATGAGTAATAATTATTGGAATAAAGGTTTGGGTTATAGTTATAATTTGAATTTCCTGAGTAGTTGTACTCGTCAGTGAAATCACTTGAAACTTCCGTTGAGCCTGCATATCCGCTCAAATCATTCTCATTAACACTAAGCTTCCCTGTCTTATCTTTTTTCGGCTTCACTCTATCGGAAGGTGTGAAGTACATATCATCATACTCAAAAGATTGAGTAAAAGCAGAGGTCGACACCAAGAGGGCAGAGAAAATAACAGAAAAAATGACCTTGTATCTAAGTGTTTTCATGGTTGAAGGTTTTCGTGGATTCATACAATTTATGAATATTTATTTAAAGAAACAGACAGAGTTATTTAACGAGACCGTTGAGCCAATAATCGATGCCATTTCTTATTGAACGCAAGACAAAAAAGCTCAATTCCGTTTTTTTCAAGCCAAAATGAAATAACTTTGCCGCTTTAATTAAATACAATATTAGCAACGGTTTCGTTCAATTCTTATTTTAATTCGGATCGCATATTTATAAAAGATGGCAAAAGCACTTACATCAAGGGAGGAAGATTATTCACAGTGGTATAATGATTTGGTTAAGAAAGCCGATTTGGCAGAAAATTCTGATGTCAGGGGCTGTATGGTGATTAAGCCCTATGGTTTTTCTATATGGGAAAAGATGCAGGCAGAATTAGATAGGATGTTTAAAGAAACAGGGCATACGAATGCATATTTCCCACTTTTCATACCTAAGTCTTACTTGAGTAAAGAAGCGGACCACGTGGAGGGCTTTGCAAAGGAATGTGCAGTGGTTACGCATTATAGATTGAAAAATGCGGAAGACGGCAGTGGAGTTGTTGTCGACCCTGAAGCCAGGTTGGAAGATGAACTCATAGTACGACCTACTTCAGAAACCGTTATCTGGAGCACCTATCGTAATTGGATTCAGTCTTATCGCGATCTACCATTGTTGGTAAATCAATGGGCCAATGTAGTGCGTTGGGAAATGAGAACCCGTTTGTTTTTGAGAACCGCAGAGTTTTTGTGGCAGGAGGGACATACGGCTCATGCGACAAAGGAGGAGGCAATACAAGAGACCAGACAAATGTTGGATGTTTATGCCGAGTTTGCTGAAAAATTTATGTGTGTACCGGTGATTAAAGGGGTCAAAACCGAGAGTGAAAAATTTGCCGGTGCGGTAGATACTTATTGTATTGAGGCATTGATGCAGGATGGGAAGGCACTACAGGCTGGGACTTCTCACTTTTTAGGACAGAATTTTGCAAAAGCATTTGATGTGAGGTTTGCCACTGCGGATGGAGGCGGAATGGAGTATGTATGGGGAACAAGCTGGGGCGTGAGTACCCGACTTATGGGGGCGCTTATCATGGCCCATTCCGATGATGACGGACTAGTATTGCCTCCAGGATTAGCTCCTATTCAGGTGGTTATTGTACCTATTTTTAGATCTGATGAGGATAAAGCTAAAATTGCTGAAAAAGCCAATGCAATTAGTGGAATGCTCAGAGAGAAGGGGATTTCGGTGAAATTTGATGATAGGGATACGCATAAGCCAGGGTGGAAATTTGCTGAATATGAACTTAAAGGGGTACCAGTGAGAATCGCTATGGGTCCCAGGGACCTTGAGAACAACACAGTAGAAGTTGCTCGAAGAGACACTAAGGAAAAGCAAACTTATGGCTTGGACGGCATAGCGGAAACCGTGGAGAATCTCTTGCAGGAAATTCAATCCAATATTTACAATAAAGCCCGTACCTACAGAGATGAAAACATCAGAGAGGCTTCCACCTATGATGAGTTAAAAGAAATTCTTGAAACGAAAGGAGGCTTCGTGTCGGCTCATTGGGATGGAACTCCAGAGACCGAAGATAAGATCAAAGAAGAAACCAAGGCCACAATAAGATGTATTCCACTTGACGCTACCGGAGAGTCAGGTAACTGTATTTACTCCGGTAAACCTTCTAAAGGAAGAGTCCTGTTCGCGAAGGCATACTAGTTCCATTAAAGTCAAATACTTTGACTTCATCAACAGAGCAATATGTAAGTTGATTATTTTTTTGCTGAGGCGAATTCAACTTCTTCAAATTGAGCATGTTTCTCAATAGAAGGTTGGTCATTCTTTAAATAGGCCGGACAAAGATGATGTCCTGCACAACTTGCGAATATTCCTGCTACAAAAATTAATACACTGGATTTTAGTAGTAATTTCTTCATAATAATGTGATTGTAGTATGAGTTTATACGTAAGTTTTATTCAAATGTTTAATTATTTGAATTTGAACTTATTAGACCTCTTTATTTTTTCTTTTCCGGACTTTTAACGGGCCGAATTTTTTTCTTTTTTGCCTTTACACCAGCATAACTGTCACAATGAGGTCCTGTAAAAAAGCAACTATTTAAGAGAAGAATAGTGCTGATTCCGAGTAATGATTTGGAAATTAATTTGATCATGATTGTTAATTAGTAGTTGTAATTTTTAAGTCGTTTCTTATCGCTTGTTATTTTCTTCAATTTTTTTGCACGAGGTTCAGTTTTACCTATGCCATCAAACTTATTTATAGGTATCGGCTGAGAACAGCTTGATATGACAAATAGTGATACACAAACGATTAGACAAGTGTTTATTTTGTTCATAATTGCAGAGTTTACAATTATGAGATGCAGGCCTGGAGCCTATTCCATAAAAGGGGAGATTATTTTTTAACCTGTTCCTTTTCCAGGTTGAAAAGGTCATTGAGAACATCAATGAGTGTTTCGGCTTCGCCTCGCTTGCAGGCAGCTTTCAATTGGAGTACAGGTAGTTTCAGAATTTTTTGTGTGATGCTTTTAGTAATTTGATCAACCTTTTGAGCCTCCGTTTCGTCAAGGTTCTTGACATAGCGTGCGATTTCCTCCTGCCTGATATTTTCGAGAGCCCCTTTTAGTTTTTGGATGGTTGGGGAAACTTCCATTTCCTGACTCCAGTTTTGGATGTCATTAATACCAGACTCTATGATGCTTTCAACCTGAGGTATTGCTGCTTTTCTTTTTTCCAAAGCTTCTGTGGCCTTGTTCTGAATATGGTCAATGTTGTAGACCAGCGCACCTTGTATACTCTCAACCTCTTTCTCTATACTTCTTGGTACCGAAATATCAATAAAATACTTGTAGGTAAGAATCTCCAAGTTAGACAGCTTCTCTTTCGTGATAACAGGTTGTGGTGCAGCGACAGAAGAAAGAATAATATCAGCTTCTTTTATAGCATCCCACAAATCTTCAAACGGAACTGCCTTAAAGTCATGAGCAGCTGCGAGCTCTAAAGAAGTAGAATGAGTCCTGTTTGTAATGGTTACATTATTTAACTTGGTACTTGCCAGGTTAACCGTTACGTCCCTGCCCATCTCACCAAGCCCGATAATTAATATTTTCGGATCAGCCAGCGCAATGCTTAATTCTTCAATTAGCTCTACCGTAGCATACGAAACAGATGCAGCCCCGTCTCTGAAGCATGTCTCCTGTACGACTCTTTTGTTAGTAAAGAAGATGGTGTGCATTAACCGATGAAGAAAAGGACCAGCCAAATCCTCATCTGCACTCCACTGATAAGCATTTTTTACCTGATTGGAAATTTGCATATCACCAACCACTTGAGCGTCCAAACCTATAGAAACATCAAATAAATGTTTGACAGCTTCGTTTGGGTTGTTGTATGATTCCGCAATTTCAAGATAGGTGTCAGGATTGGTAAGACCTTTTTCCAAACACAGCAGTTTGATAATGTCCTTACTAAAATCTTTATTTGAAGTATAATATACTTCAGTACGATTGCAAGTGGATAATATCAATAAGTCAGATGGGGCAAGAATATCTTTAATCTTAACGAGTAAAGTCCTTACTTCCTGCTCATTAAGGGAAATAGCTTCCCTCAAGTCGAGAGAGACATTTTTCCATGAGATACTTACTGCTTTGAATTGGTCTAACATAACACTTTCAAGTCATACAAAAATAGTCGCTAAAACGTTAATCGAAAAATGATATTTGTTAGCTTTTGTTATTTAGAATTAATTTAAATAAGAATGTTCGTCAATGAATATTTATAACAGAAAACAACGCTGGAAAGTTATACTCATGCTAGCAGCAGCTAGTATTGTTGCAATTTCCCTTCTATATACTAATGGTTTGGTAAAAAAACTGTCTAAGGAAGAAGAGCGAAATGCCAGATTGTGGGCGGAGTCTATAGAGGAAAAATCTGAGTTTGTCCATTTTACCAACAATCTCTTTGATCAGATTGAAGCTGAAGAAAGAAAGAACGGTGAACTTTGGGCTAGAGCTTCCAAGAGTTTGATTACCAGCACTGACAATTGTAATCTTAGTTTTATTTTTGAAGTGGTTCGAAATAATGAGACAGTCCCTGTAATACTAGCTGATCAAAATTTTAAGCCCATTTCTGACCGGAATGTTGATTCTACTCTTCATTGGGCGGGGCTGACAGCGGGAGGCGATTCCTTGAAACTCACTGCCAGATCAGGAGGTGATACTTTGTTTTATAAAGTACCGTTTAGTTCAACGACTGCTGACTCTATCCAACTAATCAATGAAAAAATATTAAGCCGGGAGATTGAACAAATGAGGGCCTTATACCCGCCTATTGAGATTCAGATTACCGGAAACCGCAAGAACTTTTTATTCTACAAAGACTCCTATATTTTTTCACAACTCAAAACGGCACGTGATGATCTGATTAGTTCGTTTACGGATGATATTATTAAGAACTCTGCTCATGTACCGGTGATTTATGCCGATAGCGCTACGGGGGCCATAATCGCGTTTGGAAATCTCGGTGCTGAAATCGAAAAGGACTCGGTCGCCTTGCAGAAAAAATACCTTGAAATGAAAGAGAGTTACCAACCAATTAAGGTTCAACTCAGTGAGTCCGATGTTCGGTTTGTATACTATGAGGAGTCATTTCTACTTACGCAGCTAAGGTATTACCCATACGTGCAATTCTTCATAATCGGAGTTTTTCTGTTCATCTCCTACTTAATGTTTAGTACTTCGAGAAAGGCAGAACAGAATCAGGTTTGGGTAGGAATGGCTAAAGAAACTGCTCATCAGTTGGGTACTCCACTTTCTTCATTAATGGCATGGTTGGAGATGCTGAAATTGAAATCTGTGGATGAGGAGGCGATAAAAGAAATCGGAAAGGATATTAAAAGACTCGAAACAATCACTGACCGGTTCTCCAAAATAGGCTCTGTTCCTGAATTACAACAACTCAATGTGAGAAATGTAGTTGAAGGGTCGATAGACTATCTCCGTAAACGAATATCCAATAGGGTCGAGTTGAATATTGATTGTAAAGAAGATGTATCTGCAAAAATTAATGTGCCTCTTTTTGAATGGGTTATAGAGAACCTGACAAAAAATGCGGTAGATGCTATGTCAGGAGAAGGAAAGGTAGTTTATCATATTTCCAAAGAAAATGACAAAGTGATTGTTGATATCTCTGATAGTGGCAAAGGAATTCCAAAGAATAAATTTAAAAAAATCTTCAAGCCTGGATTTACTTCTAAAAAAAGGGGGTGGGGTCTTGGACTAACGTTAGTGAAGAGAATCATTGAAATTTACCATCAGGGACAGATATTTGTGAAGAAATCCTCGGCTGAAACCGGCACGACCTTCAGAATCATCCTGAAGCCTTAGGACCATCGTGCAATTGTGCAAAAATAGAATTTGGAATCACTTTGATTAAGGTTATTAATAAACTAATTTTGCAGTCGCATTTGAAAACAGTAATCTGACATTAATATTCATATCTAAAAACATGGCTAATAAAGGCAAAATTTCTCAGGTAATCGGGCCGGTTGTGGATGTAAGCTTTGAACAAGAAGGAGCTAAATTACCAAACATTCTTGACGCTCTTGAGGTAGTTAAGGAAAACGGACAAAAGATTATCCTTGAGGTGCAGAATCATCTTGGTGAAGACAGAGTACGTACTATTGCAATGGATGGTACCGAAGGGCTTCAAAGAGGGATGGAAGTTATTGACACAGGAATGGCTATTTCAATGCCTACCGGTGATGAAATCAAAGGTAGACTCTTCAATGTGGTAGGAGAGGCTATTGATGGTATTGATCAACCTAAGTCAGATAAGGGACTTCCTATTCACAGACCTGCTCCGAAATTTGAAGATTTAAGTACTTCAACGGATGTACTTTTCACAGGTATAAAAGTAATTGACCTCCTAGAGCCTTATGCAAAGGGTGGAAAGATTGGACTTTTCGGTGGTGCCGGTGTTGGTAAGACCGTATTGATTATGGAGCTAATCAACAACATTGCTAAGGCCTATGAAGGACTTTCTGTATTTGCAGGTGTTGGAGAGAGAACAAGAGAAGGTAATGATCTTCTTCGTGAGATGATCGAATCAGGCGTAATCAAATACGGTAAAGGATTTGAGGAGTCTATGGAAGAAGGAGGATGGGACCTTTCTAAAGTTGATAAGAAAGAACTTGCTCAATCGCAGGCGACACTTGTATTCGGACAAATGAATGAGCCTCCTGGGGCACGTGCAAGAGTGGCGCTTTCAGGACTTACAGTCGCTGAGTACTTCCGTGATGGAGATGGCGAAGGAGAAGGTAGAGATATTCTTTTCTTTATCGACAATATTTTCCGATTTACTCAAGCAGGATCTGAAGTGTCGGCACTTCTTGGTCGTATGCCTTCTGCGGTAGGTTACCAACCTACACTTGCAACTGAAATGGGAGCAATGCAGGAAAGAATTACCTCAACAAAGAGAGGGTCTATTACATCAGTACAAGCGGTATACGTTCCTGCGGATGACTTGACTGACCCTGCTCCGGCAACTACTTTCTCACACCTTGATGCTACAACCGTACTTTCAAGAAAGATTGCAGAGCTTGGTATTTACCCAGCGGTGGATCCACTTGATTCTACTTCAAGAATCATGACGGCTGAAGTTGTTGGTGATGAGCATTACGACACAGCACAAAAAGTGAAAGAAATTCTTCAACGATACAATGAGCTTCAGGATATCATCGCTATTCTTGGTATGGATGAGCTTAGTGATGAAGATAAATTGGTTGTTCACAGAGCAAGAAGGGTTGCAAGATTCCTTTCTCAGCCGTTCCACGTTGCCGAGCAGTTTACAGGTCTTGAAGGAAAGCTGGTAGACATCAAAGATACAATCAAAGGATTCAATGAAATCTTAGATGGTAAGCATGATGACCTTCCGGAAGCAGCTTTTAACCTTGTAGGAACAATTGAAGAAGCTGTAGCTAAAGGACAAAAACTATTGGCTGAAGCCGCTAAATAATCGATTATGTACGTAGAGATAATTACACCAGATAAGAAAGTGTTCGAAGGAGATGCTGTCTCTACAACATTTCCAGGAACCGATGGTTCTTTCCAGGTTCTGAAAGATCACGCTCCATTAATTAGTTCATTGGGCAAAGGTCCTGTAACCGTGAAAACAGATTCAGGTTCTGAAGCTTATAATATCAGCGGAGGAGTGGTTGAGGTGATGAACGATAAAGTAATCGTTTTAGCAGAGAGTTTAGTTGAATAATAGCATAACCACATCTTAAATATATAAAGCCCGACTTATTTAAGTCGGGCTTTTTTGTTTACACCCAATCCTGGAATTGGGATCTAATCTTCATCTGAGTTTGTCCTGATTTTTTTAAGGTGTTTTTTACTCGCTATCTCAGTGTTGATTCTTTCAAATTCCAAATCGTCACGTATAGTTTTGGCCAATGCAAAGCACGAACTAACCAGAAAAACTTCACTCATGATAAAGAACCCTTTCACCCAAAGGTTGACGGGTAAATGATAAATCCCGATAGATGTGATTGTTAAAGCAATACTAAATGCAGCCCATACCTGAAATCTCCAGGCATTGGTGTTTTGTGTAATGATATTCTTTTCCATTGCATCAATAATTTGTTGATGCATAAAGATTGGGAATTCATTCTTCCAATAATGACCAATTAACAGAATTTGCGTACTTAATAAATCCAGTTCAAAACAATTATCATTAGCAATAATGATTGTTTTGCTGTACTTATTACGGACTTTAGAAATTGATTTGTACGGCTTCGCCAGTTAGTAATCCTGGTGAAAAATTATCAATTTCCTCACCGTTAATAGAAATACTCACGGTGTTAGGACCTGAAGACCCCTCATTCAGGGCGAATACAACGAGGTCATTGGCTCCTGAGTTTAACATTGAGGTGGGTACGTTGAAGTTTGTGCCAGCATTTGTCAAAGTATGGTTTTCTATAATCCAGGTCCCATTCAGGTATACTGAAACAATGTCACCATCTTCCGCGGCATTATCCCATAGTGTTATAGTGAAAAATGAGGTCGCAGGAACATTCACGGTTTCTGGATTTACATTATATGAGGTACTATTCACTACCGTACAAGAAAGGTTAAGTCTAATCTCCAAGGCATTACTCTCGTCCTCATTTTCATTTTCCGTATGAAACTTCAAAACCATATGGTTGAAATCATCCGCATCTGAAGCATTCGCAAATTCAACCTCAAATAAGTAAGTGATGGTTCCTGTTCCTTCTGTAACTTCTGCATCGGATTTAAGGATTTGATCTTTGAAGGTCACATTACTGATTTCATTGTCAAATTCATCATAAAATGTAGGCTGATTTTCGATGAGATGAATACAATCCTTGTCTGAATTATTAAACTTGAAGGTCACTTCAAACGATGCTGTAGTGGCTCCACTACAAGTTTCCGATATACGTACATAACTCGGTTCACTGATTTTAAAGTTCCTACAGGCTTTTTCTATGACCTCTAATTCAATGGATTGCTTAGTACATCCGTTGAACAATACAGGTAATCCGATAAGTATGATATAAAATAACTTTTTCATAACGCTAAAAATTAATTGCCTCAATCATCATCATCTTTATCCTTCTTAGGCTTATAGGTAATTTCAATAGTACCACTTTTTTCCAGGGTAGATTCCAGGACTATTTTATGCTCCTTATCTCCATCTACGATAATTATGGCAGCTGTGTTTGGTTCAAACCTTCCCAGATTGAGTGCGTGTAAAACGAATTGATTGAGCCCTTCGTTTAGATTAATTTCAAACTCATAAACCTTTTTCTGAAGTGTGTAATTCTCCAGTACATACTCACCGTTCAGGTTCAATGACACCCTGTCACCATCCACCATTTGATGATCCCATACCCGAACTTTTACTGTTGGGCTGTGAACTTTGACTTTATGTGTTACGTCAATTTCCCGTTCGTTGTACTGAGTTGTGTCAACAGGTTGGGTACTTGTAGTGTCTACCGGAGGATCATTAACGACCACTGTTGTGGTATCAGGCTGTTCGATAGGTTTTTCTTTCGGTTTCTTTGGAGGCTTTTCTTTCTTCGGTATATGATGAAGTAGGTAGCTATACTTTATTGTAAAACCAAGAAATGATCCCTTTGAATTATATGTATCATTATGAATCGTTGTTGAGTCGACCATATTATACACTTCATAATTGCCTGAAGCAATGGCCGATGAACCAAGATTTAGCTTTATGCCCGCACTGATCATGTGTTTGTCTCCTACATATTTTTGAATGCCTATTTCAGGAATGATTGAGTTGTTTTGGGCGAAGTAGGTAGTTGTAGCTGTCAGCCTTTCTTTAATCCCTTGCTGTACTTTGTTAAACTCCTTTTCTTGTGTTAGTGTATTGCTGGCCGAGTTGTTAAATGAGTATCCGACCTGCGCATACAAATAAACATTATTGGGGTCAATCTCTTGAACATAAGAGACGTTGGCAAAATAACTCCAGGTGTAGCTTCGGTTAGCTAGCTTAACTATGAACCCCGGGTATCGGCTTTCAAAGTTGGCATCTTTCAGTCTCCAGGAGTCATAAGCTTGTCCAACCCCTGCCTCTATGGCAAATCGGTCCTTAAACCGCCATTGAACAGAAAAATTACCACCAAGGTGATAAGCTAAAGGGTGTTGCTTGATAATACTCTTGTTCTGCCCGTAAGTGTTAGCTACTGGTACCCCTCCATCCAATGAAGCACCAAGATAAATACTACTTTGTGAGTAACCGTTTGAGAAACAAATCATTAAAGTAATAGCCGATAGGAGTCTGCGAATCATAGTCCAAAAATTCTCTCAAAATTCATTCCAGACAGGGAAGTTAAGAAATTAATTTAATAAGGTGGACTAAAAATTATCCCCTTATTATTCGCATTCTCCGGAGCATTTTCTTTTCAAACCGGACAACAAACTCCCATTGCCCTAAAAGAAAGCCCCAAAATAGAAGTAGTAACTGGTAGCATGGAACTACGATAAGGATGTACAAAGGAACTACTACCCAAAGACTCGTTTCCTGTGAAATGCCGATCAATTCAAAAAGTGGCCTTCTGACAAAAACAACAGAGCTCCCCGCAAGGGCAAAGACAATCAGTACAAGGACTACTTGTTGGTTGCTCTTAAGGTTCCATCTTTGTTTGAGTTTTTCCATTGTGCAAAGGTAATAAAGAATTATAATATTTTATTTAAGTCTCTGTCAGTGATCTTCTTATCAAATACCAGGAACTGTTCCCAGAACTCTTCCGTGGGCAGGGGTGCTACAATAAGAATGGGCTCTTTTTTCACCGGATGGATGAATTCTATTTTTCTGGCATGAAGGTTTATATTACCATCAGGATTTGATTTTTTGAACCTATACTTAATATCGCCTCTTATCGGACATCCCATTTTTGATAGCTGAACTCTAATTTGATGCGGCCTGCCTGTGATCGGTTTTACTTCCAACAGATGATGATCGTTCAAGGTTCCAAGGTAGGTATAGTATAATTCTGATTTTTTCCTGTCCGGGCTGGGTTCATCATACGCAGTTGTCTTGTTTGCCTTGGCGTCTTTTACCAAATAGTCGGTTAGCTTCTGATGTTTTTTCTGCGGCTTATTTTTGACGACCGCCCAATAGGTTTTAATGATGTCTTTGTTTCGGAAAAGCTCGTTCATTCTGTCAAGAGCTTTTGATGTACGGGTAAAAATTACCACACCAGATACGGGTCGATCAAGTCGGTGTGGGGAACCTAAATATACATTTCCGGGCTTGTTATATCTTTCCTTGATGTAGTCTTTGACCATGTCGATCAGACATTTATCGCCTGTCTTATCTCCTTGGACCAACACCCCGGCAGGTTTGTTGACAACAATGAGATGATTGTCTTCATGTAATATGTCAAAAGGAAGTTTTTTCAATAGCTTTCGTCCTCACTTGGGAAGCTTTGTGACTTGACGTCTTTAATATAATTTTGAACAGAATTAGTCATTACATCGTGTAAGTTGGCATAAGTTCTAAGGAACCTTGGCTGAAACTCTATATTGATACCCAGCATATCGTGAGTTACTAATACCTGTCCATCAACTTCGCCCCCCGCACCAATACCAATTACCGGTATGGTAAGTTCTTTTGCAATTTTTGAAGCCAGATCAGCGGGAATTTTTTCCAGTACAAGGGCATAACATCCCGCATCCTGAAGTATGTGAGCATCTTCGATGAGTTTTTGAGCTTCTTCGTCTTCAGTTGCTCTCACTGTGTAGGTGCCGAATTTATAGATACTTTGAGGGGTTAGCCCCAGGTGTCCCATAACGGGAACGCCTGCACTGATTATTCGATGGACTGAATTCCTGATTTCCTTACCACCCTCAAGCTTCACTGTGTGTGCACCAGCTTCTTTCATAATTCGAATTGCTGAGCGCAGTGCCTCTTCCGAATTACCCTGGTAGCTACCGAAAGGTAAATCAACCACCACCAATGCTCTGTCTACAGCTCTTACAACTGAAGAGGCGTGGTAAATCATTTGATCAAGAGTAATGGGTAAGGTTGTTTCGTGTCCTGCCATAACATTAGAGGCAGAGTCACCTACCAACATGATATCAATTCCAGCAGCATCCAGAATTTTTGCCATAGTAAAATCATAGGCAGTAAGCATGGAAATTTTTTCTCCGCGCTCTTTCATTTCCTGAATACGGTGAGTGGTGACCTTTTTGATTTCAGATTTTGATACTGACATTATTTCAATTTTCGCCATCAAAAGTAATACAATTATATCTAATAACGTGTCTCTTGGGTTGAATTATAAACCGTTGGTTTTTTGTCGATTTTACTAAAGTTTTAAGTAAATTTGCAGTCCTTTTGAAAATTGAAATAATAAAACACAATGATAGAAGCAGCTGAAAATTACAAAGTTAAAGATATCTCACTGGCTGAGTGGGGTAGGAAGGAAATTGAGTTGGCTGAGGCCGAAATGCCCGGGCTTATGTCTCTCCGTGAAGAATACGGAGCTACAAAACCTTTAAAAGGAGCACGCATCGCTGGATGTCTTCATATGACTATTCAAACGGCAGTGTTGATTGAAACACTGGTTGAACTTGGTGCCGAAGTTACCTGGTCATCATGTAACATCTTCTCAACTCAAGATCATGCTGCCGCTGCAATTGCTGCTGCGGGAATTCCGGTTTTTGCCTGGAAAGGAATGACAGATGAAGAGTTTGACTGGTGTATCGAGCAAACACTGACTGCATTTGAAGGCAACAAGCCCCTGAACATGATTCTTGACGATGGAGGTGACCTAACCAATATGGTGCTGGATCAATATCCTGAGTTTGTGAATGAAATCAGAGGATTATCCGAAGAGACAACGACTGGTGTTCATCGACTTTATGAAAGACAAAAGAACGGAACACTTGCTTTACCAGCAATTAATGTGAATGACTCTGTTACTAAATCCAAGTTTGACAATAAATACGGTTGTAGAGAATCACTTGTTGACGGTATCAGAAGAGCAACGGACGTTATGATGGCAGGTAAAGTTGCTGTTGTCGCTGGTTTTGGTGATGTTGGAAAAGGTTCAGCGGAATCACTAAGAGGTGCAGGAGCCAGAGTAATTGTAACGGAGATTGATCCTATTTGTGCGCTACAAGCAGCTATGGAAGGCTTTGAAGTGAAGAAAATGGATGATGCCGTAAAAGAAGCTGACATCGTTGTGACAACTACAGGTAATAAAGACATTATCGTTGGTCGTCATTTCGAAAATATGAAGGATAAGGCTATCGTTTGTAACATTGGTCACTTCGATAATGAAATTGACATGGCATGGCTAAACGGTAACCATGGAAGTACAAAAGTAAATATCAAGCCACAGGTTGATAAGTATACAGTAAATGGCAACGACATTATTATCCTTGCGGAGGGTAGATTGGTTAACCTTGGCTGTGCTACAGGACACCCATCGTTCGTGATGTCAAACTCATTTACTAATCAAACTCTTGCTCAACTCGAGCTTTGGAAGAACTCTGATAAATACGAGAATAAAGTATATACGCTTCCTAAACATCTTGATGAAAAGGTAGCGAGATTACACCTTGCAAAAATTGGTGTTGAGTTAGACGTACTCTCTAAAGATCAGGCAGATTATATCGGTGTTCAAGTTGAAGGCCCTTACAAGCCTGAACATTACAGATATTAATAGTTATTCGGACTAATCATATTCAAACCCCAATGTCTCAGGATGTTGGGGTTTTTTGATGAGAAAAGATAGAGATGGTTTCATGTGAGCCTTAATATGGGCTATAAATTGACAAATCTAACTAATTCAATTTCTGCTACTCGTAGCGCAGAAATATTCTCTGACAGCATTTTTTAAATAGCAAACTCAGTTTGGTATTTACTATTGGCCTTCTGAATACATAAAAGTTTGGGCCCGCTTAACCCCACTCCTCCCTTACTTAAGGAGCGGGGTTTGAATGCCAAATGCGGATAAACTTCATTGTTGGGAAGCTTTCGATTTGGAAGGCGGTGTTGCGGGCAGAAAACAAGCAAACATAGATTTATTTATTTTTTTAATGACAGCTACAAGATGATATTGTATTGAGTTTAGATGTTGCAAGTCATTCGAATTCGATGTATGCTAGAATGCTTTAATATGATAGTAGCTGCTAGTTTTTTGTTATTCTATATGTAATATCCTTGATTTTTACAGTATATATTCCACTTGGTAAATTACTCAAATCAATTTTGTTCGATGATCCCGATCTTACCAGAATTCCTAGCTGATTGTATATTTTGAATGGTAATGCTTCAGAAATGTGAAGGATACTTTCAGTAGGGTTTGGGTAAAGGATAATCTGCTCGACATTTTCATCCTCTATTGCAGTAACACAATTGTTAATATTAGTTATCGGAGTGATACCCGTGTTACCACCTGAGCATGTCCCGCATGCATCAACGGAAGCGGTTCCGTTCACATCACTGTTACAATCTGTACAAGTAGAATTAGGAGTGATACCTGTGTTACCACCCGAACATGTTCCACAAGCATCTACTGTCGCTGTTCCGTTCACATCACTGTTACAATCTGTACAAGTAGAATTAGGAGTGATACCTGTGTTACCACCCGAACATGTTCCACAAGCATCTACTGTCGCTGTTCCGTTTACATCACCATTACAATCTGTACAAGTAGAGTTAGGAGTGATACCTGTGTTACCACCCGAACATGTTCCACAAGCATCTATTGAAGCTGTTCCATTTAGATCACCGTTACAGTCAGTGCAAGTAGAGTTAGGAGTGATACCCGTATTACCACCCGAACATGTTCCACAAGCATCTATTGAAGCTGTTCCATTTAGGTCACCGTTACAGTCAGTACAGGTAGAGTTAGGAGTGATTCCAGTATTACCGCCCGAGCAAGTTCCGCAAGCATCTATTGAAGCTGTTCCATTTAGATCACCGTTACAGTCAGTGCAAGTAGAGTTAGGAGTGATACCCGTATTACCACCCGAACATGTTCCACAAGCATCTATTGAAGCTGTTCCATTTAGGTCACCGTTACAGTCAGTACAAGTAGAGTTAGGAGTGATACCCGTGTTACCACCTGAGCATGTACCGCATGCATCAACAGAAGCGGTTCCGTTTACATCACCGTTGCAATCTGTACAGGTAGAGTTAGGAGTGATACCCGTATTTCCACCCGAGCAAGTTCCGCAAGCATCTATTGAAGCTGTTCCATTTATATCACCGTTACAATCTGTACAGGTAGAGTTAGGAGTGATACCCGTATTTCCACCCGAGCAAGTTCCGCAAGCATCTATTGAAGCTGTTCCATTTATATCACCGTTGCAATCTGTACAGGTAGAGTTAGGAGTGATACCCGTATTTCCACCCGAGCAAGTTCCGCAAGCATCCACTGAAGCTGTTCCATTTACGTCTCCGTTACAGTCAGTTGGTCCGCTACATGACGGATTCGACTGATCTATAATAGCCCATACAGGAACCCTTTCACACACTTCTCCAACTTGTACAACAATATTATAGAGCATTCCATACCAATTGTCATTACTTGAGTTTGTGAACGAGATGATACCAGTTAATTCATTTTGTACAACACCGTACTCATATTCTGTTTGAATATAACCATCGCTCCCATCAAAATCGAGTGTATAATCTCCCGGACTCAGAGGTAAGTTTATATTAAGGGTATTCCGCCCCAAAGAGAGATTAGAAAAATTCAACTGATAACTCTCGGCTGAGTTAGCAGCATTGACAATATTAACTGTTGCATTTATGTTGGCCTGCTGAGTGAAAATATCGATTGAGACAAGAGTTAAGTTTTGATCGATTGTGAGTGTTGAAACCCGTCCGTAATCAAGATATGAGGTGCCAGCAGTATTTCCGTAGGTTGCTCCGGTTTGCTCCGATTTGCCAAAAGTATATCCTTGCATACTTCCGCTTTCAACATAAAATGTAGTGTTGGTTGTGATAACAGGAGAGTATGTGGTACTTGAAGAGAGTAAATTGCCATTGTTTGCGGCATCGTACCAGGAAACAGGAGTCCCTTGGGTTACGACTAGGGTGGCCTGATCACCACTTGAACAGACGGTGTCACCAACTACGGTTGGTAGAGAAGATGTGACGGTTATTTGATCTGTTTTGTCTGAGCAGCCGCTGGCAGAAATAGTGGCTTCATAAACGCCAGCTTCATTTATAGATATGGAGTTGGTTGAAAGCCCCAAGTTTGTGCCATCCTGATACCATGAGTAAGTATAGTTGCTATTATAATTCCCAGCCACCAGGTTCTGAGAAACATCAGCGCACAAATCTATATCAGGACCCAGGTCAAAGGACTCTATTTCAGCAATAATATTTACTTGATCTGAGCTTGAACATTCTCCTGCTGAATCGATTTGTACACTCCAGATTCCACCTTGAGAAACAGATTGGGTGTTATCTGTAGTTGAAGGATTGTTTTGTGAAACACCGTCTAGAAACCATTCAAAAGTTTTCACTCCATCAGGGTTGATACCAGCGTCCAAAGTAATGTTTCCAAGACCACACAGTGACTGATCACCCCCCAGGTTTGGTGCTGAGCAATCTGGGCCGCAACTGTAAGTCAAAAAATAATTAGCATTAGCTTGAACTCTTTCATATGCAGGGTTCGTTCCATTGCCCAAATTGAATTCTGGCCCAATACTTGGCCAATTTCCAGACCCCCACCAGGAGGGTTTGCTCGTCAAGTAGTACGAATTTATCAGATTGTTGCTACCCGATCCGCCATCCCAGGAAATAGTCCCTTGCTCGTTATTTCCATGCAAGAAGGTTCCTGTAATATCATTATCTATGATAATATATCTGTGATTAGTTCATTTCCTACCAGATTTTGGTCGTGAGAATCATCTTCTATATATATGTCCCCCAAATTCACCCGGTTTCGGAAGAATGTATTTCCTGGTCCTGATGGTCCCCAAAAATCTCCAGAACCAACTCTGTTGACTATATTTCCCTCATATAAATTCATATGTGGCCAATGTCCGTGCAGGCTTAGATCATTTGGTACGCTTGAGTATTGCCAATGATATTCAAATGAATAGTTATAAGCCATAACGTTACCGTTTGCTCCTGTTTTAGACATCATCGAATGTCGCAGTCTTCTGAAAACGCAGTTTTCCAGTAAACAATCAGATGAGTGCTTACTATGTACCACACCATATCCATTTCCTCCTCCTCCATGATTCCATGCATCTTCAAAATAGCAGCCCCTAATCTCATTTCGGGCTGAGTGAGCAACAGAAATATGAATGTTTACACCTAAATGACTGTGAATACCCCTAACCCAACAATTTGCAGTTCTTTTGAAGAAAATTGTAGTTTTACTACCATCCTGAAGGTTTTCAATATAGAAATTTTCGAAACCAACCCACTCAGTTGTCACCAATCGCTTGATTCTTGTGTTGTAAGAAATGTCATAGTCCATTCTGAGGCCTCGGTCAACCGTTAGATTGTTTCCATTGATAGATATAATTTTCATTATTTGACCCTTAGCGTCCTGTCCTCCGGTTGTATTCCACTTGGGGTCGGTATACATTATGTTGGCGTTGTTATCTTCTTCTATTTCAACCCAATCACCAACACTAAAACCGGATATATCGGCCACGGAGATAACCGTTTCATTCTGGTTTGTACCTCCAGTAACATCGGTTTCAGTACCATCGTAGCCTTTAAGGATTTCAAAGTCTCCACCACCTGTACCTCCAGTATTAAAATATAGTTTGGTAAGGTCTGCTCCAGCACCTCTGATTACAACATGACCAGCTCTTGGAATCTCGATCTCTGATTCAAAGTAATAATCACCGGGACCAAGATAAATTACCACATCATCGCCTGCATTTGCATCGATGAGATTTTGTAATGCAGTCGTGTTATCAGTTGATCCATCTGCGATTCCTCCATTAGAAAGGAAGTCTACAATATTTTCCCAACATGGAATACCTCCTTCCACACCGGTCATTGACCAGTCAGCTCTATTATTAATGTCTACAGTTTGAGCCTGGGACGAAATAGATAATAGGAGTGAAAAAATAATTGTTATATAGTTTTTCATTTGGTCTTAATTAAGTTTTATCGTTTTGAACTTTCAGATGTAATCTGAGTTTCCATTTTGTCATTCGAAATGCAGATTCTGAATTACCAAGAGACATTGATCCTACTAACCCCGAGGAATTATTCTTTGCTAAGTTTGATCATGTGATCATTGGTTTTAATGAAATAAACTCCTGATTTATAAATTGATATGTCGATTTTGTTGGATTTTCCAGACATTAGTTTTCGGCCCGAAATATCAAACAGAGTCCATTCGGCAGATTGAGACAAATGAATTATACAGGTTGTCGGGTTCGGGTATAGTGTAATCTCCCCAACAGCGTTACCGTCAATTGCGGTAATACAATTGTTTGCGTCTGTTTCCGGAATGATTCCAGTGTTACCACCTGAGCATGTTCCACAGGCATCAACAGAAGCTGTTCCATTTAGGTCTCCGTTACAATCTGTACAAGTAGAGTTAGGAGTGATGCCCGTGTTACCACCCGAGCATATTCCACAAGCATCCACTGAAGCTGTTCCATTTAGGTCTCCGTTACAATCTGTACAAGTAGAATTAGGAGTGATGCCCGTGTTACCGCCCGAGCATATTCCGCAAGCATCAACAGAAGCTGTTCCATTTGCATCACCATTACAATCAGTACAAGTTGAGTTAGGAGTGATGCCCGTGTTACCACCTGAGCATGTTCCGCAAGCATCAACAGAAGCTGTTCCATTTACATCACCGTTACAGTCAGTACAAGTGGAGTTAGGAGTGATTCCAGTGTTGCCACCCGAACATGTTCCACAGGCATCTATTGAAGCGGTTCCGTTCATATCTCCGTTACAATCTGTGTTTCCCGCACATGATGTGTGGTTTGCATCTATTACTGCATGAACGGGTGTCCTATTACAGGTATTACCGGCTGTTACCCTCCAATTGTAAGAATAGGCATACCTGGGTTCGTCTTGAAACCATTCAGGTTCTGCTCCATCTATTGTAATAACATCAGCAACAGTATAAGGATAACTTACCTGTGGGTCATTTTCATTTGAGTACGCAAGTTTGACGGTAGTACCGGTAAAGTCCATATAGTAAGTGCCGGGTGTAAGATTGAAATCAGTAGCAAATCTATTTTCAATACCACCAATAGCATTACTGAAGCTTTTCGTTGCAACCACGGAGCTATTATCACTAGCAAGTATTTGGATCATCACATCCCCAGTGACTTGTGGCCAAACACTTATTGAATCAATTGTTAGATCTGTCAAAACATTGAACCGGTTTCTAAATGTCCAGTTGTTCTGATTCCATGCCCGATTATTTGTGAAATCTGGTTCAGGGATACCCACTAGAGTGCTCACTCCAGCGGCATCTTCTACATAGTAGCTTGTCGTGGATGAGATATTAGGCGTGATAGAATTACCTGTTGCTATGAAGTTGCCTCCAGTCGGGGCATCATACCAGTCATAGGTGCTATTTCCAGATACAAACAAGTTGGCAGGACCGGATGTACAAATTGTGTCATGTGTAACATCAAGTAAACCAGATGAAATTGTGATATCATCACTTACGGGACTACAGCCTGTCGCAGTAACCGTTACTTCAAATAAGCCTGCTTCCAAAGCATTGTAGGTTTGATTAGTCGCTCCTGAAATGGGATATCCATCTTTGGTCCATGCATAGGAAATTCCAGTTCCTGTAATGCCGGCATCAAGGGTTACCTGAGATTGAGTGCATAAATCTTGATCAGAACCCAGATCTATTGTTGGTAGGGTTCCGGAAATATAAATCTGATCGGTTTGTATGCAACCTGCAGAGTCAGCTATTACTTCATAGGTGCCAGCATTTGATGCAACATAAGACCCTGAACTTGCACCTCCAATAGTCACTCCATCCAGTGTCCAACTAAACGTCCTTCCTCCCGAACCATCCAGCCCGCAATCTAGAGTAATTGACCCGACACCACAAAGAGTTTTGTCATTGCCAAGGTTTGCGTTGGTACAATAATGACCACATGTGTTAAGATTAGATACAACTCCTGATGCAAGTGAAGCGTTTCCATTGTCATTTAGATGAACATTATCCTGCAAACCAGAGTTGTCGGTATAGTCCCAACCATCGATATAACAAAGGTTAGAGTAGGTGTTCATCAAGTCACTAATAATACTAAGTTGGCCATCACTTAATATGGGTACCGTTCTTGCCGCAGTATTCGTTGGGTTTGTGGTATATGTTGGAAGAATGGCCATAACTTTTGCTGATGGGAACTTTCGGCAAATAGTGTCTAATATGGCTTCGTATTGAGGGAAGGTATTGTTATTGAAGTAATTATCATTTCCTGAGTAATGTACATCATTGTATCCCCATAGAATTGTAACAAGATCAGGTTCTATTCCCGATGATAAGTTATCCAATATCCCATCATATACTTTAGAACCTCCTATGGCCCAGTTGTAAAGTTCATAACCTTCACTATCCGCGATTAATCGTGAATACGTATTGTGTGATCCATTCTGGGTAACACCAACCCCCATAGTAATTGAATTTCCGATAGCCAGGTAAATTGGTTTGTTATTACAATCAATAGTTTCCAAAGAATATCCCGAGGTAAGCTCAATACTTTTTAGGTTCATTTGTGTGTACACCGGCATGACGAATTTCCATTCAACAGATGTGCCTCCAGAATTTGTTAAGGGGATGTCATAATCATTGGTTGTAAACTGAAAAACGTCATTCTTAAATACAGCAATATTATGGTAAAAAAAATGTTGTCCGGTATATGTTTGGTCATCGGCAAACTCTACATCAAGTGCAGGACTAGCCGTTTTTATTTTCATAACAATGCCGGCAGATGAAGCAGCCCTTTTAGAAGTATAATACCCTGAAACATCTATTTCGGCATAACTTTTTGGGAAGCGCCATGTTCTAAGCTCACCACCAGAGACCACCTCTGTTTCTGTAACTCCTTCCCAGCAAATATTAGGGTCTGTGACCGAAATGTTGGTTTGTGCAAAGCTATATAAATGTTGTAGCAAAAGTATGAATGCAAGTAGTTCCCTTTTCATGATGATTTGGTGTTTAAATACTTTGTTTTGTTTTTAATATGTCCAAGACTCTTGTTAGTACTAGCTTCGTGGCAATTTTGGTTTGCACTATTTGAGCCCAATCCATCAAAAAGATTGGACCCAAATAGGTTTAACTGAAGGCCATATGATTATCCAATAAATAGAGTAATTAATCGCACTGACTAATTATTCCTTGTTTAGTTTAATCATATGGTTATTTATTTTAAGTAAATACATTCCTGATTTATAGTTAGATAGATCAATGCTATGGGATTTTCCAACCATTAATTTCTTTCCTGTGGCATCAAATAAGACCCAGTCTGTGATTTCTGATAAATACGTAATACCCGTTGTTGGATTGGGGTACAAGGTAATCTCAAGGATGTCACCATCATCTATTGCAGTAACACAATTGTTAACATCTGTTACCGGAGTTATACCCGTGTTACCACCTGAACATGTTCCGCAAGCGTCTACTGAAGCGGTTCCATTTAGATCACCGTTACAGTCAGTACAAGTTGAGTTAGGAGTGATACCTGTGTTGCCACCCGAGCAAGTTCCGCAAGCATCTATTGAAGCAGTTCCATTTAGATCACCGTTACAGTCAGTACAAGTGGAGTTAGGAGTGATACCTGTGTTGCCACCTGAACATGTTCCACAGGCATCTACTGAAGCGGTTCCATTTAGATCACCGTTACAGTCAGTACAAGTGGAGTTAGGAGTGATACCCGTATTACCACCCGAGCAAGTTCCGCAAGCATCTATTGAAGCAGTTCCATTTAGATCACCGTTACAGTCAGTACAGGTAGAGTTAGGAGTGATACCTGTGTTGCCACCTGAACATGTTCCACAGGCATCTACTGAAGCGGTTCCATTTACATCACCGTTACAGTCAGTACAAGTGGAGTTAGGAGTGATACCCGTATTACCACCCGAGCAAGTTCCGCAAGCGTCTACTGAAGCGGTTCCATTTAGATCACCGTTACAGTCAGTACAAGTGGAGTTAGGAGTGATACCCGTATTACCACCCGAGCAAGTTCCGCAAGCATCTACTGAAGCGGTTCCATTTAGATCACCGTTACAGTCAGTACAAGTGGAGTTAGGAGTGATACCCGTATTACCACCCGAGCAAGTTCCGCAAGCATCTACTGAAGCTGTTCCATTTAGGTCACCGTTACAGTCAGTACAGGTAGAGTTAGGAGTGATACCCGTATTACCACCCGAGCAAGTTCCGCAAGCATCTACTGAAGCTGTTCCATTTACATCACCGTTACAGTCAGTGCAAGTAGAGTTAGGAGTGATACCCGTATTACCACCTGAGCAAGTTCCACAAGCATCTACTGACGCTGAACCACCTGGATCTCCATTACAATCAGGTGAAGTATTTGTAGACAAAGTGAATTGAGATTTATTAAACCGTATGGCACCCCAGCCTTCAGTTACCTCAATACCTACTTGAATATTCGGAACGTATTGATTCGGGTCTATATAGCCGCGGGAAATGAATTGGTTATATAGATCTAGAATGCTGAGATTTCCGCTCAAAAGCTGCTCATTGTTTCGTATAATGACTCTTCGCCATTCATAGTCACCGTCAGTATTATACAGTCGGGCAAATGATTTGCCATCAATTACTGTATCTCCTAGGTCCACGGGGTATGGAGGCACCCAAGTGCCAATTTGATCAAATACCATGAAGAAATCACCATCATTAGCTGAAAAAGGCTCGATACCACTTTCATCCGTCATAAAATGATTCAGTGCAATTTTGTACGTTTCGGTACCAAATAGTTTCTCGAAGTCGAATTCATAATCCAATTGAGTCAAATCTCCTATTCGGAAAGGGAACCCTGAAAGGTCTTCTCTTTGTCCCTTTCTATTTCCGTAGATTAAATTGACATAAGACCAAACTGAACCTCCACCATAAACATTTGCCTTGGAAGGAGTGTCCCAAATGAAAACAGTCGAATCTTCAAAATCGGGATGGAAAAGTGTAGCCATTCTGAAGTCAATATTTTCATCAGCGCTTCCTTTACCCCAAAGGTTGTTATAAGCTGTATATGGATTACCTTGTATTGAATCAGTTTGTTGGTGTTGATCAAGTACTATGAAGTGTGGATTGGTTTCTATGAAATAGTCATATGCATCAACGATAACAATTGTTTTTATATCGCTGTTGAGTTGTACATCTAATGAATCGTAATGAACCACACCCATTACGTCAGCAATTGTATTATTTATTCTTATTTCTCCCGTACTACCATTAATTGAATAGTAATTATTGTTATTACCTCCGGTGATTGTATAAGTTCCACTGCCCTCATCTATAAAGTCGAGGTTAACAATTAAATCACCAGTAGCCTCGTATTCACTTCTCATTACTAATGTATCAGCTGAACAACTAGAACCTGGAGTGATTCCGGTATTACCCCCCGAACATATTCCACAAACGTCTATTGAAGCTGACCCATTAGCATCTCCATTACAATCTGTTGTCCCCCCACATGAAGAATGATTGGCATCAATAATTGCATGGACAGGAGTTCTCGCACATGTATTACCAACTGATATTTCCCAGTTATAAAAATACCCATACAAATCCCATTGTGCGTTTGCATCAGGCACGCTAAATGATAGATATCCGGTAAGTGTGTTATCGCTATTGTTTGTGGCTTGTAAATCAACCCCCGGGTCGCTTCCGACAAGATCTACTGTATAGATTCCGGTTGTAAGAAATAAATTGACAGGTAGGGTATTTTGTCCATTAGATAATCCAGTATAGTTTAATACATAGGAATTAGTCGCGTCATAAATGTTAATAATAACGTCAGCCGAGGTGGTGTTGATGAATATATCAAAAGACTCAATCGTTAAATTGGTTTGGACATCAAATTCCATTGAACGTCCCCAATTACTGTAGTGTGCAGTCGTTGGATTGGCCCATACGTCTCCATCTTGCGCGGTTTTGCCAAAATTGAATGTAGCTCCATTTGCGTCTTCTATGTAGTAAGTGGTAGACGCGGTTACTGTTGGGGTGTAAGTTAATGAAGTAGATAAAGAGTTCCCATCGGTTTCTGCATCGAACCATTCAAAATTTCCAGGATCGTTAATACTGAGATACGCGGTTTGTCCGGAACTACAAACTGTGTCACCGGTGACGTCTACTAAATCAGAAGTGACTATTATATCATCCGACACATCAGAGCAACCAGTAGCACTTTTTGTTGCTTCATAGACTCCAGCCTCAAAAATATCGATGGTATCATTTGTAGAATATGCAGCCCCATCCTTCGTCCATGATATAGCAACTTGAGGGTCAGTATTTCCAACGCCTAGTTCAATCATGTTACTTGTACAAAGATTGACATCGCTTCCTAAAGAAAACGTTGGAATAAAATTTGTAATCACGATCGCATCAGAAGCTACACAACCATTGCTATCAACATCTAATGTATAGGTATCGGCTGTTGAAATGGTTACTGATGTTGAGTTACTAATTATATTTCCAGCCCCATCTTTCCATGTAAATGTTTTCCCATTGGATGAAAGACCAGACTGAAGAGTAATATTTGAAAGTCCACACAGGCTTTTGTCGTCACCCAGGTCAGGATATACACAATCATTATCTGGGGTGCCAGTAATTTCTATTGCATCTGTTCTGATACAGCCACCGTTGTCAACAGTTACCATATAGGTACCGGACTCTGTCACAGTATAGTCTGGCTGTGTTGCGCCAGCTATTTGTGCTCCATCCTTTACCCATATAAAAGTTCTTCCTGAGGCTGAAAGGGTTGTGTTTAGCTGAATTGAGGCTAATCCATCAATGGATTGATCTGGACCAAGATCAGGAGGGGAACAGGAAGAACCACCTGCGGTTACACTGATGATTTGTGGGTAACCATACAGTGCATTGCCGGAAGTGGTAAAGGTGATGACCCTATATAAATAGTCATCGGTTGATAATCCATAGTCGGTATATTGTGTTGAATTGGGGTCCATGGTTGCAATGGTGGTATAATTACCGTATCCATCAGACTCTGTTCTTCTTTGCAGGATAATTTCTTCGGCATTGGTTGCACGATTGCTCCAGCTTAGGTCTACCTGACCTGTACTTGTAGTTATTTCGAAGTCTTCTACACTTTCAGGCGTATAATGTATTAAAATGTCCTTCAGTTCATTGAATGTTCGTGTATTTCTTGTATATACATTGTATTTGTCATTACCAACGTCCCACACCATACCGGCAATACCTCTTTCTTTACATTGATCTATTATATGCGCATGATATCGGTAAACTGAGTTTTCATCCCATTCAACCTTAGCACCAAATTCTCCCAGGCAAACCGGTATATTATGTGTCGTTGACCAATCAACAACATCTTGAAATTGATCAGTTCTGTCCTGTTTATCCTGAGTTCCTCCCCAAAGTCCATCTCCGGTAACCCCCCAGTCCCAGGGATCATAAGAGTGGTAATAGCCGATTAAATATTGGTCAGAAGGGTCTGGGATAATCAGGTCATTGTCTATCAAATCTTTAGAATTACTCCATTGATCACCACCGAAGACCACAATTCGATCGGAGCTAACCGCTCTTATTTTGTTATAAACTTGAACATTAAAAGAATTCACGTTAGTTTCACTTATTGCCTGTGGTTCGTTAATGATCTCAAATACTAATTTTTTGGATTTCGAACTAAAGCGTGCTATAATTTGGTCCCATACTGATAAATATGCAGCTTCGTATTGACTGTAATTGTTATGAAATAAATTCTCATGGTGTATATTCATTATTACCCATAGGTCTTCTGCAAGGGCCCAATCGATTACTTCCTCAACTCTTTCCATCCAATCCGAGTCAATCGTATATGGAGGATTGTTAATGTTAATGAAATGATTCTGCCATGTAACCGGAATCCTTACAGTCTGAAAGCCTGCATTTTTATAATCTTCAAAATAATATTGCTTTGCGGGTTCTGACCAGTCACCTTCATTAGGTGCGTCAAGGGTATTACCCATATTTATTCCTACACCCATAGAGTCTATTGCCTGCCAAGCAGTCAGTTGGCTGTAAGTACAAATAGACGAGCACAGGAATGTAATTAGAAAAATAATTCGATGTAACTTATTTATATTGAGTTTCATACAATCTTTGGTTTAGAATGGTAGGTTCGCATGACACGTTGATCATGAATATTAATTTTTCCTATGGAGATAAGCGTTGTCTCAGTCCTTGGTGAAAGTCTCTTTTCTGATTTATCAATCCTAAGACTGACTAAACCTTATCACTGGCTGTATTAGAGTGCCAGTTATGCATCAATAGGTAAACACCGTTGTTAAAATTTTTCAAGCAGAATTGTCTGTATCGATTATATTTCCAGAATGATGTTGGAAGAGATTCTAAACCAGTACTAAAACGAGCTTTAATGAACGTACCATCATAATTGAGAAATAATTGTATCAGTTCTACTTTACTATGGTGACGGATCCAACATAAACTTCATTTTCAGTAGCTATATTCCCTGAAATATTGAGCTTAATAATATAGTAATAGGTGGCTATAGGCATTTCCTTTCCATTTCTTGTGCCATTCCAGGGTTCTGGATAGCCCTCACTTTTATAAACAGGTGAACCATACCTGTTGAGTATTTCAATACTGCAATTTGGGTATGCTTCTAATCCTTCAATTGCCCAGGTGTCATTCAATCCATCATTGTTAGGTGTAAAGGCATTGGGTATTTCTATTGGAGTTTTCACTAGAACAACGGTTGAAGCAGTTACGGGATCACAGGTACCATTGTAAACGTTTAGTGTAAATGTTTGTATTCCTCCAATACTGGAACTTGGTGTAAAGGATGCGAAAAGGGAATTGTTGTTACTTAGAGTACCTGGTCCGGTCCAGAGAATTGAATCATAACTACTTCCGGTTACAGTTCCTATAAGAGTAGTTGATTGAGAAGGAAATATCGAAGAACTCGTCACATTAGCCGTAACTTTTGGCAAGTAATCCACCTGAATGTTTATGGTATCATACTGTGCCCCGCAAGTATTAGAGGTTTCCAGAACGTAGGTGGCTGGATCGTAAGCGCTAAATATTGTATCTGAGGAAGTTTGCACTACCCCATCCTGATACCAATGAATATTGTTGTCTGAGGATCCAATCGCTGTTAGCGTGACAGGTAGATCGGTTTCACATATTCTTTGATCTGTTGCAGGGTCAATTATTGACACTGGAGGTGAGACAAAGTTGATTAGCGGAGCGGAAGAGCTAACTGTAGGAGAAGATGGACAAGGGTGATCACTAGTCATTTCGATCGTGATGTTATCGGAGGAGACTATGCTGGTAGGTGTAAAAGTTGGTCCGGTTTCACCAGGCTGTATTGCTCCGTTTATGTACCATTGATAGGTTTGTGATCCGTTGAATCCACTAATTGGATCTGCAATTAAGGTAGTGGTACCTCCTGAGCAGATACTGGAATCCGTTGGTATTACGTTAATTATTGGTAACACACCAGATAATACCTGGGCTGTTGTGGTAACAGAAGCATCAGGGCAGATTCCATTGCTCATTACATAAGTATAAGTGTAGCTCCCTGGCAGAAGTGAAGAAACAGTAGTACTCGTGTTGGTTGACAGCAAGGTTACACCATCAGTATCTAACCAATAGGAGTTTTCCCCTATTGCGGGTGTATTACCAGTCAGGCTAATATTATTCCCCTCACAAACTGTATCAGCTATTGCAACCGGATTGGTGAGCGTACCTGCTCGTGTGACTGTAATTGTATCACTGTTTACAGGACAGATTCCGAGTGGGGAAGTTACTGTATAGCTATATTGCGCTGTCTCATTTACAATCATATTACTTACTGTTCCTACAGAATTAATAACACCTGATGTACTTGAAACAACTGCCCAATTACCACTCTGACTTGTGTCAATAGGGTTGGAAGATAAGGCTAAACCAGAAGAGCAAATAATAGTGTCTGATTCAATTATATCGGCCTTATCTGCATCAGCATCCACAACAATGGTTATCGTGTCATAAACGGTTGCTGATGCACCAGGTGCCAGGCAGGTTGTATTTGATATCATTTCTACCATTAGCTCGTATTTGGTAGAGTCACTGCTTGTATTGATCAATGCTGAACTGGACTGGGTGTTGGCCGTTTGCCCTGAGGTTCCCTCGATATTAGAAGTAGTCAGATTTCTAAAGGTATAAGTTGGATTTGTTCCTCCTCCAAATGGTGTCGCTGTCAGGTTAACAGTGGCCCCATTGCATATATTATATAAATCGGATGATATTGATACTGATGGGGTTATGGTCGAGTTTATATTTAGACTAGCATCATCGCTGGCCACCGTACCGCAAAGGTTAGTAACTTCCACAAAGTAAGAACCTGCGTCCCCACTAGAAACACTTGCAAAATTCAAAGTGGGGCCCGTTGCTCCTGTGATTGGTAAACCATTTTTGTGCCACTGGTAGCTTAAAGTTCCTGAACCTGTCGCAGATGTTGCGAAAGAACCATTACTTCCAATACACAGATTGAGGTTCGTGGGTTGTGCAACGAATCTCACAGTATCATCTACGGTTATATTGGTAGTGTCACTCGTTTTGGTTACTCCGGTAGTGCCTGTGCAACCATCTGATATTTCAACATAATATTGCCCCCCGTTAGAAGAAGATATAGGGCTGATGGTATGCGTATTGTTATTTGAACCGATGGTCGTAAAACCTGACCCGTTTCCAAAGTACCACTGGTAATTTAGTATCCCACTACCCCCAGAAGCGGTTATACTAAGGGTTTCTGTATCTCCTTCGCAAGCAGTAAGATTTGCTAAATCATTATCTATATTAATCGAATCGTAAAAAGTTACGTTTATATTTTTCTGATCGATGCAACCAGCGTTGTCGATAGCAACTGAATAAGTGCCAGCACTACTAACCATTGATGCCGATCCCGATGAAATAACTGAAAGCGTAGGATCATAATAAGTAACAGTTCCACCAGTTGCAGCTCCATCGATCCAAGATGTCGTAATATTTACAGTTTCACCTGGACATGCTGTTGTTGGATGAACCACGTTTAGTGAAGGATATTCATTAACAATTACTTGAATTGAATCCTCCTGGTAGCATGAAGATGAACTATTTGTGCCGTCTTCAACTCTAAGTATATAATATCCCGCATCTGAACTGCTGATAGAAACCAAGTTTTCATCAGGAATAGTACCAGTTATTGGCGAATAATCTGTTGCAATAGGAGTGTTACCCGATTTATACCACACATAGTGCATTCCATTAAGAGTAGTTCCACCACCATCTATATAGTTTCCTGAAATGGAGACATTGGCTCCTTCACAAATTTCAATTGGCCCGGAGGAAGTGATTGATGTACTAGCTGGACTGTTACAGGTAGAGCAACTTATCACACTGGCAGTAGAGCCAGACACAGTTATAGTATCACACGCATCCCAAACCTCTACTTCATAAATTCCATCATCTGCTAATGTGATTGGTTGAAAAAATAGGGTGTCATTATTTGTGCCAACAATACTTCCTGGTGAGCCGAATTTCCATTTATAATTTAAAGTGCCTTGGCCTGAAACATCTATACTAAAAAATTCATTGCTGCCATCGCAAACATTAACTAGGTCTACAGGATTGGAATTGACCGTAAGGGTTGTAGCATTTAATATTTCTACTGAATCAATGGAAACACACCCATTTCCATTATCTAAGTAGAAATAATACGTGCCAGGAACAGTAATTTCCCTTGCTGATCCCGGGCCACAACAATTGAAGATTTCGTTTGAAGAAACATACGGTTTTGCAGAGTAGTAGTCCATTGATCCTCCCGTAGAATTGTTGTCGACCCACAGTGTCGTAAGGTTGGAGCTTTCTCCAGAACATAGCACTACGGAGTCAGGAACTTGTAAATCTGAGGATTGGGTAATTATTACCTCTATTTTTCCTATTCCGGTGCATCCTCCATTATCTACTTCTATAAAATAGTCCCCATTGTTGCTAATTGTGGTAGGATTTGTAACAACAGAAGCGCCTCCCGCGGAGGGATCACTGTCATAATATGTGACAATTCCACCGGTAGAATTCATGTCATTCCAGTTCAAGGTAAGGTCAACTGTATTTGGGGTGCATTCGTATGCCGGAGACGTTGTGATAACTAAGGGTGTAACAACACCTAAACTGCCAGATGTTTCATGTGCTCCGATATCGATTTCACAATCTTCAACTCTCGACTGAAATTGAATGTCAAATTGTTGGGTAGAATAGGCTTGATTTCCAGCGTTGATTGCAGGAGATCCCGAAGACAATGTGTAATCATCGATTGCAGCGTTTGTGAACAAGGGATCACTTCCAGAATTGCTGGTGCTTGTTCTTCCTGTGAGCGTTCCGGTGTGACCTTCCAGAATGTTGTTTTCGAATGCAACCATTGGCGACCAGGTGTTGAGTTGTAATTCTTCAGTTGATGTAACCATATCATCACTTGTGTTTCCCCAAAAAATATTGTTATAAAATTCTGAGGCCATTCCTTCGCAGAGTGATCCTGTTGTATGGTTATCAGCAAAGGTACAGTTGGTGACGAGGGTACCATCAGGGAACCCATGAGAATATAATACTGCGGTATTGGAATTAGGTAAGTTGTTTTTAAAGATAAGGCAGTTCTCAATTATTGCACCACCTCCATTATCCTGAAGAACATTATGTTGGTTGTGATATAACCTGCAATTTAGGAGTTTTGATTGATTCGTTTGAGGGATAAATACGACAGCTCCTCCCCAACCTAGGGCAGAAGCCAATCCTGTAATGGAAAAGCCGTCAATAATTGCATTCCTGCAAGAAACACGAATCAATAAATTGTTCGTATTATCCCCTGTATTTACAAAATTGGGGTAAGTAATCACATCATCACCAGATAAGTCACCTGATAAAGTTGTTGTATTTGCATTGTAATTCCGTGCTGAACGCGTGGTCTCACCACCTAAAAACCCACCATAAACTTCTGTTCCGTCTATCTGAAGTTCAAAATATGTTGATTGATTACCATTGTGGGTGCTGGTGGTCGCATCCCAATCAGGAGTGTAAGTTCCCTGAGCTACCCAAATTTCATTTGCTATGCCACTTGTGTTGACTTCTTCGAAAGCATCTTGTAACTCGTTGTACGCATTTACCCAAGATGTGCCATTATTAGCACCAGTAGCGTTTTGATCAACATAAATCAAGCCATAACAAGGATTAATACTAAGTGTTACAGCGATTAAAAAATACAACAACAGTAATCGGTTACTCTTAAAAGTCAACATTGTCTTTAGTTTTTGTAAGGCTATTAATCATGACTACTATCTGGACTAGTAGTAAGGTAATGTTACTTAGGAGTGCCTGTATTTACGAAAATGTAAACAGGTCAAAAAAAATTATTTACCGGGACGAATCTGAATGTGTATCTGGAATCGATCTTGAGGTATTACTAGGCCGGTAAGCATTGGAAATTCATATGCTAATAAAAAATCGATACCATAATTAAATTTGATGAAGCTGATGTTCGTAAGGCCTAGGTGTAAATTTAGACGGGTCTCGTTGACTCCAACTCCTGCTTCATATTGATTATTGATTACTAAAGTGTTTTTATAAGAAAGACTCAATCCATTTATAGCCCTTCCGTAAAGCAATTGCATATGTGTCCAAAGGGTAAGCTCTGGAGTCAATAACGCTTTATAGGATGAAATAGTAGAGTAATAAGGGTCAGCAAAAAGAATTGTATTCAAAACCAATAGTCTTGGTTTGGTTATCCGGTTATTGCTTATTCCGATCACCAGATTGTTCCACTTGATTCGAGCCATGATGTCGAGATTTAACCCAAAATCGGAACCACCAGATGTCAATGCGGTGCTTTTAAAAAAGAGATTGAGGAGCCCAACATCTGTTCCTATGCCTAAATCTAAATTATCCTTAATTTTGATTCTTTTAGAAAAGTGAAATTGTGCAGTATTCTTATTGATTACATCGCCAATGCTGTTTGAAGTGACGATAAAGCCTAGTTGGCCCCTCTGAATATTCATGAAATCTGTTTGCGTCTTCACCGCTAAATAGGAGAAACTGACATCGGATTGTAACCCAGTTAAGGACTGATGTCCAAGGATTAAACTAGTTTCTTCATTGAGTATCATATTATCAACATCTGTAGTGCGGTTAATAATTGAAGATTTGAACTGGGAATTCAGAGATTGACAAATGGAAACCGAAGGCAAAAAAAGTGCATAAGCCAGAAGAACGAATGGTATATTGCGGCTGTAGAAAATTCGTAAACGGTTGTTTACAATTTTGTGATAACTGGCACTATTTATTAGATGGACGAAAATAATCTTTTGTTAAAAGCCCTTAAAAAGAATAATAATTCTTTGGTCATTACAAATATGTACAAAAAATTATTTCCAAAATTTGCAGCCTTTGTAAAACGGAACAATGGCACCACAATTGAGGCTGAAGACTGTTTTCAGGATGCTCTAACTGTTTTAATTCAAAAAGTACGTAATGAACCTGATGTAGAAATAAGTGTGTATGACTATCTATTTCAGGTAGCAAAGTTTCGTTGGTATCGTAGAGTGAAACGTGTCATTAGCAGGGAAACGGATTTGGAAAATGCGGACTATCAATTATCAGATGGAATGGATATTATTTTGGATAATGAAAAAAGTCGAATAATTGATGTCCTGTTGTCTTCCCTTGGCAGTACATGTAAAGATTTGTTAGTGTATTTTCTGTACGAGAAGCGAAGAATCAATGAAATCACATCCATCATGAATTTCAGTAATGATAACGTAACCAAATCAAGTAAGTATCGCTGCATGAATAAATTAAAAAAAATAATTATTGAGAACCCGGAACTAGCCATTGATCTTAGATTTTGAGACTAAGTGAAGAACATATAACCGAATTAATTGAAAAGTACCTCGATGATGAGATTTCTGGGAAGGAGCTATCACTATTAAAAGGGCATTTTGAAAATGACGATGCATTCGAGCAGAACGTACAGGTCCACAAGGATGCTAGGGGATTGATTGATTTACAGGGCCTTCGAAGCTTGTATCTGGAGGTGCGTGAAGATTTTACGGAGGTTAAAAAACAACAAAATAAAAGGAATTCTAAAGCATATAGAAGATGGTTTGTAGGTCTTATTGTTCTGTGTGCGATAAATTTGGCACTATATTTAAGCTGGAATGATAAGGAGTCTAGAACAAATCTTCAAACGAGTATGGATAAAAATACTCCGAAACCTCAGGTAAATGAAAAGAGCCTTGCTAAACAAAGCGACACCCTTAATATAGTTGAAGAAAGTATAATTGGGAAAAAGGAAACAAAACCATTGAGTTTGAAATTTGATAGTATCCACGCCTTAAACGTACGAGGTATTGATGATTCAGTAATACATAAAAACATAGTAAGTGATTCTACAAAATCGGTTGTGGATACTTTGGATGCTATAAATATAACACGATTGGATTCAATAAAATCTGTTGCGCAGACGTCTGAATCAATCGGGTGTCCATCTTTTGCTGCACCAACAGTGGCTCAATTAATTAACTCCTGTTATAATAAAAACACAGGATCAATAATTCTTGAATCATATGACTCTGATCTTATTGTGGTGGTTGAAGGGATGGATTTTGAAGTAATTGAAAATGAAATAGTTGGGCTTGGTAGTGGGAAATACAATTTGTATTTTCAAAACAAAATGGGGTGTAATTCTGATACTATTTTCAATATTCAAATTGGAAACGTTTACTGTACAGATATACCTCAGGCATTTACTCCTTCTCAGAATGATTTTAAATTGAATTTTGATGAAGAAACGAGCCTAAAAATTTATGACCGAAATGGTACCGTACATTATCAGAAAACCTCTCGTTATCATACTTGGAATGGGACATCATTCAATGGTAATGAGTTATCCGTTGGTCGGTATTTTATTGAAATTGTACATCCAAACGGACAAATTGAACGTGGTAAAGTCATAATAGTGAAATAGTGAAAATAATATTCCAAATATTGCTTATTCTTTTATCACCTCTTGCTATTGCGCAAGTTGATGTTCCTGATGACGGTTTTCGTCAATGCCTAATAGATAATTACGATATGTACATGACAGGGGACTCAAAGATAGATACTAATAATTCTCCTTCTTTGACAACAATGACTTGTGATAGCTATGATATCGAAAATTTAAGCGGTATCGAGTATTTTTCCTCCTTGGGACAAATTGACTTTGATAGTAATAATATTAGCAACCTCACTCCATTGGGAAACTTGGAAAATTTGCATACTGTTTTTTTACGAGAGAATAATATATCAAATGTAGAAGCTCTCGAATTAAATGATAGTCTAAGAAATGTTTATTTATCAGGAAATAATATATCAAGCATTCCAAATTTTAATACGGAAATTACAACGCTCGCTTTAAATACGAATCAAATAAGTGGGACAGTTGATATTAGTATGTATAACAAACTTGAAGCCTTGTTCCTAAACCACAACGATATCATTGAAATAGTAGGATTAGGACAACTATTGGAATTAGAGAAGTTTCAGGCAATTAAGAACAGATTGTCTCAGATTACTGGGCTTCAAAATTGTATGAATCTGAGAGTTTTGAGACTTAATCACAATCAAATCACTCGGATTGATAGTCTAACTAATAAACCTCAACTGAACATTGTTAGCTTGATAGATAATAATTTGGAGGTTTTGCCAATCATAGATTTGAATCCTACAGTTGAACTGCGGGTTCAGAATAATTATTTAACCTTTGAAGACTTGGATGAACTTGCCGATACTTCCGTCTTGAACAATATTGCGGCATTCGAATATGATAGTCAGAAAGCAATATCGGTTCCTTGGGATAGTGTTTACTATAATGGTGAAGAGGTGCAGTTTCAGGTTTCTTTTGATCAAACCCTAACAAATAATAGCTACGCTTGGTATAAGGATGGTGTACTTCTTGATTCGGGAGTTTCAAATAGTTTCACTATGGCCTCTTTAAGTTTAGACAACGAGGGAGCTTATTTGGTTCGAGTATATAATCCAATGTTTCCAGACCTGACTGTTTTTACCAAAATCATCAATGTCAAAGTGATTATGGATGTAAGAACGGAATCACCATTGGCATTTAGTCCAGATGGCGATGGTGTGAGTGATGAGTTTTATTTAGATAAGGAGGCTCTTTTCAAAATTTACAATAGGTCAAGTAGGTTAGTTAGAACTATTCAAGGTCCGGCTTTTTGGGATGGTACCACCGATTCAAATGAATTGCTTCCAACCGACATCTATTATATTTTTTGCGATGATATTTTTTACAAGAAAGTCTCTATTGTGAGATAAATATTTAGTCTGTTTTAAAAGAAATCTGAACAGCTGAGGTCAATACCCAATCAACTTAAAACTACTCCAGTAATAAGGCTCCGGATAAGTTTTTCTTAACTCAAGTTGCGCTCTTATGAATGACTCAACGGGCTCTTTTGATCGCAATAGATTTCGATAAAAAAGCAGCATCAATTTTTCTGTCGCGGCATCGTCAATTTTCCAGAAACTCATGACGATAAACTCAACACCGGCAATTTGTAAGCTTCGTTGCAACCCGTAAATGCCTTCTCCTCCCTTGATTTTACCCAGTCCGGTTTCGCAAGCTGAGAGTATTGCCATATTCGTTTTATCTAGCGAGAGGGTGGCCATCTCATAAGCAGTCATAAATCCGCTTGTTTCATTCTTGTCCCTGGTAGCTTTTGAAAATACCAATCCTGAGTTTAACATCGGATTCCGGTATTGTTCGTTGTCAAAATATCCGTGAGTGGCAATATGAAGAACCTGGAAGTTTCCTGCTTCCATCAATGTTGATTTTTTAGCTTCTTCATGTAAAAGTACCTTCGTTTGAACCCCATTAGAGTCTAAAATCTCTGATAACATCTTTACCTCGTTTTCGGCACCAGGTAGTTGCGGAAATGGAATTTTGTATCCGTTAAAGTCCGGGTTGCCAACAAGAAGAGCACTACTAATCGAATCCAGGTCGTGGCTACCTGAAACCAAATCTTTCAAACTCGTCAGGTTAATAATTTTGTATTGATCAATAGCATACTTACCAGATGAATCTGAAAGGGCATTTAAATTGACCAAATTGTATATTCCATCAGGGGATAGGTAAATATGGGTTCTGTTTTTGATAATTTTTTTAAGTGGGGAAAGGTATCGCTCGTAGCTTTTGTCGTCTTGTACCTTGTATTTGATAGAATTGAAGTAATTTCTGTATGCAGTGGTTTCTAATTCAATGCCATTCTCCAAAGTCAGGGTACTTATCGTTGAGTCTTTTTTGTCAATGATGATGAATGTGTACAGCACAGTATCAGACATATGGTAGTTATTTTTCATTTTTCTGAAATACCACCAAGGTTTGTCCAAATATTTTTGGGATGAAAATTTCCTTGATCGAACAACCTGAATAGCGATTGCTCCTGAATCCAAGTACTTGGGTATGGAATCCACTTGAAGTAATTTTTCCGCATTGTCTATAATGCTTGACCTTGCCAATTCTTTTTCAAGCCGATTAAGCTCAAGTTGCAATTCATCAATTTTATCGCGGTCTTCGGATTTATTTCTGGTACTATAATAGTTGATCTGATTCTTTATGTGTTTCCAGTTATTGAACAAGGGCGAAATGGAGTCTGATTGAGTTTTATGCAACATCCGCACTATTCTGCTCGTTTCGTTCAGAATCACGGACCGGGTATTAATCATTAAGTTCAGGACCTCTTTTACTTCGGGATTATTGGAATCTGTTTTCTTCTGGAGCAATAGGGTGGTTGTGATTGAGTTGATAAGTGCAAGGTCGCGTTCCAGTTGTTGCAGGAAATTTTCCTTTTCATATTCACTCAATGTTGAAAGGCCATTATCCAGATGTTGCCATATCAGAATTGAAGCCTGACTCAAGTTACCGAGGCAAGAATCTATTTGGCCCTCCGCAAAGTTGATTATCGCGTAGTTGAGGTTGGTTTTATAATGCAGGAGTGGGTCTTTTGGGAATTTTCTCTTGGTTTTTCTAAGAGCAATCCGGTTTCTTTTTCTGGCTTTTTTGATGTTGCCTAGATGGGCACTCAGGAATGCAATTTTTTCATTTGCAAGTATTCTTTTTCGCGTATTCTTGCCTGATTCGATATGTGTCCATAAGTGGTTTTGTAATCTTCTGTTCTTTTTGGCAAAATGAAAAGCCTGAAAAATTCTGCCTTGTTCAAGTTCAATGGTAGCAAGAAGATCGAAATTATCCGCGTATCTGTTTATTTCGAGACTCCCGGTGTGATTAGAGTTTCTGATGTTTTTCTGATAGGTTTTAATGTAGTAACGTGCTGAATCCGGATTGTTGTTGCGGTAGTGATAGAGGCCAAGAGCATAGTATGGTCTGAAATTGGTTGGGTTTTTCTTGTCAACTCTATTGCTTCTATACTCAAGTGACTGATCGATAAGAAACTTAGCTCGTACATAATTCCCGTTTTGCAGTTCTAAAAGGGAGAGTTCATCAATAATGTTATAGTCATCGATGGTAAGCCATTTGCCACGAGATTTTCTTTCATATACTAGTTTCAACCCTCGCTCGAGGAGCTCTTCAGCTTTGATGAAGTCATCCTGGAGATAGTAAACTTTAGCGGTTGAGTGGTAATACTTTAATATCCTTCTACTTTCATCACCATCTTCCTCAAGTTCTTTAATTCTTGACTCTCCGTAGCTAATGGCTCTTTCAAAATTTTCTGATCGAAGTAATCTGGTTACATGAGTTTTTTGGCCAAGGCTACTGTGAACCCATATTATTAAGAAAGCGGACAGAATTAGCAGACCTCTCATCAATACTTAATCTGGAATAAATAAAGTTTCAATGAAACCGTGCCTATAAAGTCAAGAGAGGGAATATCTCCAGCAAGTATTGTACTTGATGTGCTTCTTACAACCGAAGCAAAATCGGCAATTCCCATACCTGCCGACAGATGTAGCCTACGGAGAAAAATATAGTTTCCTGTGATCTCATAGTTCACAAAAAAGCGATTGAATATTTTACCAGCGGCATCTTTAACGGAGTTGTTTTGGATGTCATCCAGGCTGTTTTTTAGTAGATTAAAATTCACAAGAAAATTAAGATAAAATCTACGGCTGGTGTAGTAATTAAAACTGACGTTGGCAGATTTTTGATTAAACGAAATGTCTTCGATAGCAGACTTCGTGTTGTATGAACCAGCTAGCCCTAGCCCCAGCACAATTTCTTTGTTAGGGTCGATTTTTGCTCCTACCAATACATCAAAACTGCTACTGTTACCTTTAATAAAAGGAATTGACTTGAATTGATTATAGAATCTCACCTGAGCTCTTGTGTGATAAAAGCTTGCTGATAGTAGTATGAAGATGAAAAGGTATTTGCTCTTCATTTTTTTGCCTTACTGTTATTCCACAAAGTTTGAAGTTTCTTGTACTTTAAGGCAGTTGCCATTGCGGAGTTTTTACAAACAATGTACCCATACTTTCCATCAAGGAAACCGAGCTTGAAAATGTAGTCTCTGATAAATTTAAACCTGGACTTGTACCAAATCTTAAACCCAGAGGCCTTTGTGCCTTTTTGATATTCAACTTGGGCACCTATGTCGGTGAAGAATTCGATCTGTTTCAGGTGTTGGTCAATGGTATAGAAGGAGTAGTGATACAGGTCTCCTTTTATTTTTTGCGCCCGGCCTTTTTTCAATACATACTCATCATGAGGATTTTTTCCGGTCCAATGGCCTTTCGTACGATCAAATAGTCTGAGTTTCCAATCGGGATACCAGCCGCAGTGCTTGATCCATTTCCCACAATAATTCGTTAATCGATTCAAATAGTATCCCTCAAGTTCCCAGTTTGCTTTGATGCGAATAATTTCTTGTTTCAGTTCATTACTTAACGCTTCATCGGCATCGAGAGAGAGGCAGTGATTATGAGAAGCCTGGGTGAGAGCGTAGTTTTTTTGCTCGATGTGTCCTTCAAAATTATGCTCAATGAAAGTTACGCTCTTAGCCAAACAAATCTCCTTGGTCTTGTCGTTGGAAAATGAATCCACAACAATGATTTCATCAGCAACACCTTTGAGTGAATCAATACAGCGACCTATGTTTTTTTCTTCGTTGTAGGTAATGATGACAGCCGATAGTTTGAGCATAGCAGTGCAAAAATAGTTGTTTTAGTGACTTTAGTACGAATTTCGACTAAATGGTTAGTTGGTTCACGAATATCCCGTTAAATTCGGGGCCATGAAGATAAGTGGATTTTCAATGGTGAAAAATGCAACGAAGTTGTACTACCCAATCCGGGAGTCCATTGAATCTATACTGCCAATATGTGACGAATTCGTTATAGCACTTGGTGATTGTGATGAAGACGATTCTACCAGAAAAGAAATTGAGGCCATCAACTCACCAAAAGTAAAAATCATTGATACGGTTTGGGACCTGAAGAAATATCCGAATGGAACAGAGAATGCTCACCAAACGGATATCGCTAAGGAAGCTTGCTCCGGAGATTGGCTGTTTTATGTACAAGCTGATGAAGTAGTGCATGAAAAGTATCTACCGGTTATCAAAAAAAGGTGTGAGGAGCTGCTGAATGATGAAGATGTAGAAGGCCTGCTTTTTAATTATCGGCATTTTTGGGGAGACTACGATCATTATCATGTGGCCCATGGATGGTATCCGAAAGAGATTAGAATTGTAAGAAACCTGCCGGAGATTCATTCCTGGGAGTCAGCTCAGTCTTTCCGGAAAATCCCTGGTTTTGATTATGTCAACTACCGGCAGCAACAAGGCACATTTAAATTAAGAGTAGCAGAAGTGGATGCGTACATCTATCACTATGGATGGGTACGACCTCCCAGGTATATGCAAACAAAGAAAAAGGCTCTGGATACCATTCATAAAGGGGCTGAAAAGGCTGATAGTATATATGATAAACTCGAAGCAGAGTTCGATTATGGCCCCTTAAGGTTGGCAAAAAAGTTTGATGGGACACATCCGGAGGTCATGAAGCGATGGATCGATGCGTTTGATTGGGGAGATAAGTTGAGGGAGAGTGGTCCTATTCCTAGCAGCAGGCCAAAGTTTAAACATGAAAAATTGAAGTACCGCCTCATAACCTTTATCGAACAAAATTTGTTAAATGGAGGGATGATAGGAGGTTTTAGAAACTACAATCTGCTAAAAGGAAAGTAGTTTCTCCGCATTCACGCGATAGAAATTCTTATATTAGATATTATAACCAAAAGTCAAAGTGTACAAACGGTAATTGATGAGCGAGGGAGAAAACATATCAAAGGAAGATAAACTTAAAAAGGACAAAGAGTTCGAAGCAGAGTTCATGCCACATTTGGATGCACTTTACAACTTTGCCTATAGGTTATCTTTTGATGAAGATGATGCTAATGACCTCGTTCAGGAAACCTTTATGAAGGCGTACAGGTTCTTTGATTCTTATCAACGGGGAACTAATGCGAAAGCATGGTTGTTTAGAATACTGAAAAATAGCTTTATCAATGACTTCCGTAAGAAAAGTAAGCAGCCTTCTAAGGTTGATTATCAGGAAGTTGAGTCCTTCTATAACTCGGAGGACACAGATAAGAATATTACTACAGACCTGAGAGCGGAAACCGTTCAGGATATGATAGGCGATGAAGTTGCCAATGCTTTGAATGCTTTGGCAGTTGACTTTAGGACCATTATCGTACTGGCAGATTTTGAAGGATTTACTTACGAAGAGCTCGCAAAAATTTTGGATATACCGATAGGGACGGTTCGTTCAAGATTACACCGAGCAAGAAATTTATTAAAAGACAAACTTCTGGAATACGCAAAAAAGAGAGGTTACAATTAGACTTAGGGAAACAAAGCTAAAACAATGTTTAAACGACTGACCAATTTATTTCGACCAGCTCCCAGTGTTGGGTGTACCAAACCCGACTGTGAGAAAATGATAGCCAGCCTCAACGCTATCATTGATGATGAGGTGACTGAAGAAGAAAAAGCCTATTTTAAAAAGCATATGGATGACTGCCAGCCCTGTTTTGATAAGTATCAGGTTGAGAAGGCTCTACTCACATCCATAAGGTCCAAGCTCAATAAAAAACCATGTCCAGAAAAGATCAAAAGCCAGATCAAAGCTCAAATCCAAAAACAACAAATTTCAACTCAGTAATAAATGCAAGAAGGGAAGTTGATCATTTTTTCCGCACCTTCCGGCTCCGGAAAAACTACTATCGTAAAACACCTACTGGCTACTAATCCAAATCTCGGATTTTCAATTTCCGCATGTACTCGCCCTAAAAGAGAGAAAATTGAAGAGGATGGCAAGGATTATTATTTCCTAAGTCCTGAAGATTTTAAAGCTCGCATCGATAACGATGAATTCGTTGAATGGGAAGAGGTGTATCAAGGGTGTTTTTACGGAACACTTAAAGAGGAAATTGAAAGACTATGGTCTCTGGGAAAGCATGTAGTTTTTGATGTTGATGTCAAAGGAGGGCTCAAAATTAAAGAATACTATGGGGACAGGGCACTCGCAATTTTTGTAAGAGTGCCGGATGAAGATACTCTTCGGCAGCGATTAATAAATCGAGGCACTGAAACAGAGGAAAGCGTCAAAACAAGACTTTATAAAGTGCGATTTGAAATGTCTTTCGAGGAACACTTTGATGTAACACTCATCAATGATAATTTGGAGCAGTCATTTGCGGAAGCACAACAGCTAGTTTCAAATTTCATCGGTCAATAATGAAAATCGGTTTATTCTTTGGTTCTTTCAATCCAATTCACATTGGTCATCTGATCATTGGTAATACAATGGCGGAGCAGACAGATATTGATCAGGTGTGGTATGTTGTTACGCCCCAGAACCCCTTTAAGAAGAATAAGAACCTTCTTCATGAATTTGATAGGTTGGAACTAGTAGAAAGGGCAATTGCTGATAACTCATTACTCAACGCTACTGATATCGAATTTCATCTACCTAAGCCAAGTTATACCATTGATACGCTTACCTACATTAAGGAAAAATATTCGAATCATGAATTTATTTTAATACTTGGGGAGGATAATTTGGAAAGCTTTACCCGATGGAAAAACTACGAACAAATCCTGGAATATCATGGGATATATGTTTATCCTCGACCTGGAAGCAAAGGAGAACTTCAAAATCATCACAACAACATTAAATTTGTCGAAGCCCCAATGCTTGATATCTCAGCCACTTTTATCCGACAATCAATAAAAAAGGGACACTCGATAAGATATCTGGTCCCTGAATCAGTAGCTAAGCTTATTGAACTCAAAGGTTACTACCTCTGATTAGATGGTCATAATGTCCTCTTCTTTTTTGACGAGTAAGTCATCAATGGCCTTCGAAAATTGATCAGTTAGTTTCTGTACATCTTCTTCAGCTTTTTTGATAGCATCTTCGCTTACACCATCTTTTTGTAAAGCTTTAAGAGCAGAGTTAGTGTCTTTTCTTACGTTACGAATACTGATTTTTCCGTTCTCTGCTTCATTTTTGGCCTGTTTGACGAGCTCTTTTCTGCGCTCTTCGGTAAGTTGAGGTACACTTATGATGATGAATTCGCCATTGTTCATAGGATTAAAACCAAGGTCACTATTCATAATGGCAGTTTCAATAATATCAAGCATCGGCTTTTCCCATGGCTTTATATTGATTGTCCGTGCGTCCGGGGTACTTACTGATGCAACCTGATCCAATGGCGTCATCGTTCCGTAATACTCTACCTGGATACCTTTTAGCATACCAGGGTTTGCCTTTCCTGCACGTATCTTGGTTAGTTCATTTTCAGTGTGACTTACCGACTTCGACATGGATTCCTTCGCGTCATCCAGGTATAATTCAATTTCTTCCATAGTTATATAGTTACGAGTGTGCCTACTTCTTCACCGGCAATAAGGCTATCCAGATTACCCGGCTTGTTCATATCAAATACTATTATAGGTAACTGGTTTTCTTCACATAAAGTAAAGGCCGTCATGTCCATTATTTTCAATCCTTTTTCTATCGCTTCTTTAAAAGAGAGCATTGTATATCGTGTTGCTGAAGGATCTTTTTCCGGGTCTGCAGTGTAGATACCATCGACTCTCGTTCCTTTCAGAACAACGTCTGCTTCAATTTCAATGGCTCTTAAGCTAGCTGCAGAATCTGTTGTAAAATAAGGGTTACCTGTTCCTGCCCCAAATATAACTACTCGACCTTTTTCAAGGTGTCGGATCGCTCTTCTTCTTATGAAAACTTCACAAACCTGTTCGATTTTGATGCCAGACATCAAGCGAGTAGTTAATCCGGTTTTTTCGAGAGCACTTTGGAGTGCCATTCCATTAATCACCGTAGCAAGCATGCCCATGTAATCTCCTTGAACCCGGTCTATACCTGTTGCAGCAGCCTGCACTCCTCTGAAAATATTTCCGCCTCCTATAACTATTGCAATCTCAACTCCACTTTCGTGAGCCGTTTTTATTTCCTTTGCATATTGCATTAATCTCTCAGGGTCAATGCCATAGCTCTGCGAGCCTAACAACGCCTCTCCGCTCAATTTCAGCAGTACTCTTTTATACTTCATGGGTAATTAAATTCAAATTGGACAAATATAGGTTTAACAATTCAAACTAAAAAAAGTAGGCTGCAGGGATTTTAACCTAAATCGATTAGCTTCTGATGTTTTTCGACATTGTCTTTTACATCGACATTAATTTTTTTGATCACTCCATCATGAGGAGCAGTAATAATATTCTCCATTTTCATTGCCTCCAAAACCAAAAGTTTATCTCCTTTATTAACCTTGGCCCCTTCTTTCACAACAATGTCAAGTATTAGCCCTGGCATCGGAGCTTTTATTAGGTTGTCATTTTTGAGCATTGAAGCTTCTATACCTAACTGTTCAAGAAGAATATCTCTTTGGTCTTCAATCTGAAGGTTGATCAATTGGTTACCAATTCTCAGAGTCAGAGACTGGTCCTCTTCCCGGTATTTTACCACATCTACTGGAATAGACTGATTGTCAATTATTAAATGATAGGATGTATTACTATGAGTAACTAGGTCCAGGTGGACACGATTGGAATCAATAATACAGGTTTCTTCAGTCAAACTAATGTTGATGCTATTATTACCGTTTATTTTGATTTTTAACATTATTGTTGGTTGTTTTGCGTTCTTGATTTTTATAAACGCACACAACAAAATAACAATATTATAAATGGAGACCACTAAGTTCGTTTGCAAAATCTGTTTTGTTGGTCTTTTCGGCTTGCTATGGAGCTGTAAACCAGCTTCTACCATCACAACCAAAAATGATCCCAATAGCAATACTTTAGGGAAGGCTCAAGATGATAAACCAATATGGGTAAGTAAGGCGGATCAATATGATTATCAACCATCGCGCCAGCGGGTGCATGATCTGATTCATACAAAGCTTGAAGTTAGTTTTGACTGGGAGAAACAATACTTAAACGGATTGGCTACACTGACTTTGAAGCCCTATTTCTATAACCAACAGTTTGTGGAATTAGATGCCAAAGGCTTTGTGATTCATTCAGTAAATCTGATTCAAGGAGAGTCATCCAAAAAGCTCTCATATACTTACTTGAAGGATCCTGAATCTGTAAAGAATTCAAAACTCCCTCAATATCCACTCAAGTTGAGAATTGATCTTGGTCGGGAATATACCCGCGATGAGGAGTTTGTTGTTCAGATTAAGTATACCGCAAAACCCAATGAATTATTGGAAGGAGGAAGTGATGCAATTACAAGCGATAAAGGATTGTACTTTATAAATCCACTAGGAAAAGAAAAGGATAAGCCTCGTCAAATCTGGACCCAGGGCGAAACTGAAGCGAGTTCCTGTTGGTTTCCAACAATTGATGCTCCTAATGAAAAAACAACGCAAGAGATTTACATTACGGTGGATACTTCTTTAGTCACGCTTTCCAATGGCAAGTTGATTTCCTCGAAGTATAATACCGATAATACAAGGGTCGATTACTGGAGGATGGATAAACCCCATGCACCATACCTTTTTATGATGGCAATTGGTGAGTTTGCTAAGGTTGAGGACAAATGGAGAGATATAGATGTAGATTATTATGTGGAGAAGGAATATGAGCCCTATGCTAAATTGGTATTTGGGAATACACCTGAAATGATGGAGTTTTTCTCAAATAAATTAGGATATGCATATCCATGGGCAAAGTACTCTCAGATAGCGGTTAGGGATTATGTTTCAGGAGCTATGGAAAATACCTCGGCTTCAATTTTTCTTGAGCAGATTCAGTTGAATGACAGAGAGGTGTTGGACAAGAACTGGGATTATATTATCGCACATGAGCTTTTCCACCATTGGTTTGGTGACTTAACCACTTGTGAATCCTGGTCGAACCTTGCTTTGAACGAGTCGTTTGCTAATTATTCTGAATATCTCTGGATGGAGTATAAGTACGGTAGAGATGATGCAGATTTTCATGCGGAGAAAGAACTTTTGGAATACCTGGATGAAGCAACGTATAAGCAAGAGCCAATTATCAGGTATCACTATGATTACCGAGATGATATGTTTGATCGGCACTCCTACAATAAAGGAGGCAGAGTTCTTCATATGTTAAGAAAATATGTAGGAGATGAGGCCTTTTTTGCATCCTTGAAGTTGTTTTTGGAAAGGTATGAATACCAACCGGTGGAAATTCACCATTTGCGACTCGTATTTGAGGAAGTCACAGGCGAGGATTTGAATTGGTTTTTTAATCAGTGGTTTTTAGCACCAGGTCACCCAAAACTCAAAATTCGTTCTGATTATTCTCTCGGTAAAGTTACCGTCAAAGTAGAACAGTTTCAGAACCTCAAATATACCCCGCTTTACAAAATCCCGCTGCGAATTGATTATTGGGTATCAGGGATAAAAAAATCTAAAAGCTTTGTAATTGAAGACACAGTAGAGACTTTTGAGATTGAGGTGGCAAGTAAACCGGAATTGGTATTGTTTGATGGCGAACAGGTGATCCTGGGGGAATTATATGAAGAAAAGGCGAAAGTTGAATATGTAGCGCAGTACCAAAAGTCTGATTTATACCTCGCTAGAAAAACTGCATTATTGGGCCTAACAGAAGTCGAGTATGATACAATTCATACAACGGATGGAGTGAAGCTTAAACCAAAGTCCGATTTAAGTAAGTTTAATCCGGCCCTCAACGATGAAGCTGTTCGGTCTATATTGATATCGGCATTGGATGATGAATTTTATATGTTACGTGTTTTAGCTCTGGATACTTTGAAAGGATATGAAGGCCCAGATCAAGAAACTATTCTCATGAAGGCCAGGAATTTAGCACAAAACGATTCCGCATCCATAGTCCGATCAAAAGCGATGGAATTACTCGGAGCCTCTTCTTCCAAGAAGAATTTCACCTCAATATTTGAGTCAGGATTGGATGATAGTTCCTACACGGTTGTAAGTTCTTCATTAGTTGCATATCTGGATGTAGATGGCCCGAAGGCTGATGAAAAAATAAAGGAACTTAGGGATATCGATAATCTTAATATCACAAAGAGTGTTGCCGGATACTATATAGGAAAGAAAATCACTGGTAAATATGATTGGTTTTATTCAAAATTTAGTCAGGGCGACCCAATTGAGAAACTAAGGTTTGGAGAATTTTTTGCGCAATATCTTTTGGTCGATAGTGTTAAGCAAAAGGAAGGGATTGAGTTATTACGAGATATAGCAACGAATCATGATAACCTGTATGCAAGATTTGGAGGATATAAAGGACTATGGATTTTGAATAGCGTGTCCGGTGTTGCGGCTATAAGAAAAGAGATTCGTGAAGGGGAGAAAAACAAAAGGCTTTTGTCTGCATATGACCGACTTGAAAAGAGGTTAAATTAGGCGCTTTTAAATTATTTGGGAAAAGTTTGAATAATTTGAAAAAGCATTTAATTTTGCAACTCCTTTGTCGAAAGAGTCCCGTTTTACGGGACTTTTTGATTGAGGTTGTTCTTTAAAAAATTGTGTTGGGGAGATACCAGAGCGGTCAAATGGGACGGACTGTAAATCCGTTGCTTCGGCTACGCAGGTTCGAATCCTGCTCTCCCCACAAGTCCACAAGTTCCTTTTTATTTATAAGATGAACGTGGTATTATTGTAGTTCGAATTTTTTTTGATAGTCAATTCAAAGGAAATCCGAAAACTATAAGCGGGAGTAGCTCAGCTGGTAGAGCGGCAGCCTTCCAAGCTGCAGGTCGCGGGTTCGAACCTCGTCTCCCGCTCAAATTGGTTTGAGCGTATTTATGTTATAGGTGTGCTCAATAAGCCGATGTAGCTCAGGGGTAGAGTGCTTCCTTGGTAAGGAAGAGGTCACGGGTTCAAATCCCGTCATTGGCTCAACTTTCTGAGTAGTAAGTTAAATTGAAAATAAATAAGAAATTAAAACTAAATTAAAGAGGGTTATCAAACATGGCTAAAGAGAATTTTGACCGTTCCAAACCGCACTTGAATATTGGTACCGTTGGTCACGTTGACCATGGTAAGACAACATTAACTGCGGCAATCACAAAAGTATTGTCTGACGCAGGTCTTTCAGAAGCGAGAGACTTCTCAACAATTGACAATGCACCTGAAGAGAAAGAAAGAGGTATTACTATCAACACTTCACACGTTGAATACCAAACTGAAACTCGTCACTATGCACACGTTGATTGTCCGGGTCACGCGGATTACGTTAAGAACATGGTAACTGGTGCTGCTCAGATGGACGGTGCAATTCTTGTTGTTGCTGCGACTGATGGTCCTATGCCTCAAACTCGTGAGCACATTCTACTTGCTCGTCAGGTAGGTGTACCTGCAATCGTAGTCTTCCTGAACAAAGTTGATATGGTAGATGACGAAGAGCTTCTTGAGCTTGTTGAAATGGAAGTTAGAGAGCTACTTAGCTTCTACGAATTTGATGGTGATAATATCCCTGTAATCTCTGGTTCTGCACTTGGTGCATTGAACGGTGAAGACAAGTGGGTTGAAACTGTTAAGGAATTGATGGCTGCTGTTGATGAGCACATTCCACTTCCTGAAAGACTTGTTGACCTTGATTTCTTGATGCCAGTTGAGGACGTATTCTCAATTACTGGTCGTGGTACGGTGGCAACAGGTAGAATCGAAAGAGGTGTAATTAACTCTGGTGACAACGTTGATATTCTTGGTATGGGTGCTGAAAACCTTACTTCAACTGTTACTGGTGTTGAGATGTTCCGTAAGATTCTTGACAGAGGTGAAGCTGGTGATAATGTTGGTCTTCTACTTAGAGGTATTGAGAAAACTGATATTAAAAGAGGTATGGTAATTTGTAAGCCTGGTTCTGTAACTCCTCATAAGAAGTTCAAAGCTGAGGTTTATGTTCTTTCAAAAGAAGAAGGTGGACGTCACACTCCATTCTTTAACAAGTACCGTCCTCAGTTCTACCTAAGAACAACTGACGTTACTGGTGAGATTAAACTTCCTGATGGTGTTGAAATGGTAATGCCAGGTGATAACGTTACTATTGAAGTTGATCTTATCAACACTGTAGCCATGGAAAAAGGTCTTCGATTCGCGATTCGTGAAGGTGGAAGAACTGTTGGTGCAGGTCAGGTAACTGAGATTATCGAGTAATTTTATATCGAGATAAATTAAATATGCGATCTTGAAATTAATTTTCAAGATCGCATTTGTTTGTTATAAATATTGTCCCTAACTTTGCACTCCCTTTTTCGGGAGGGTCCGTAATTTTGATGCGGAATTGACGTTGGAAATTAGTGGGGTGGAGGCCTGGAAAGTTAGAGACCGAGATGTATATCTCGATGTTTTTACGGGTGTAGCTCAGTTGGTAGAGCACTGGTCTCCAAAACCAGGTGTCGGGAGTTCGAGTCTCTCCACCCGTGCATAAATAATGATAGATGAAAAAATTTGTCAATTACATAAGGAGCTCATTTGATGAAGTGATACATAAGGTATCATGGCCTAAGCTTGGTGAACTACAGAATACCACAATACTTGTGCTTGTAGCTTCAGTAATCTTTGCTTTGGTAGTGTTAGGAATTGACAAGCTTTTCAGTCTAGGTGTAGGAGAAATTTATAATATGTAGTATGGCTGTGGCAGAACTGAAATGGTATGTGATCAGGACCGTTTCTGGTCAGGAGAAAAAAGTTAAGAACTATCTGGAAACAGAAATCAGCAGACAGAAGTTTGATGAGGTTATTCCGGAAGTCTTAATTCCTACAGAAAAGGTTTACGAAATGCGGAATGGGAAAAAGAAGATAAGAGAAAGAAACTTCTTCCCAGGTTACGTTCTTGTACATGCCGACTTAAGTCATGGGGAAGCCTTACACACGATCAGAAGTATTCCTGGAGTAATGGGATTCCTCGGGAATAACGATAGTGGCTCCGCTTCTAAGGTTCCTGTCCCACTTCGAGAGTCTGAAGTGAACAGAATTTTAGGAAAGGTTGATGAAGAAGAAGAGCTGGAAGCACGAATGGATACATCCTATATAGTGGGTGAGTCCGTGAAAGTAATTGATGGACCGTTCAGTGGTTTTTCAGGATCGATTCAAGAAGTTAATGAAGATAAGAAAAAGCTTTTCGTTGAAGTAAAAATATTCGGCCGTAATACTCCGGTAGAATTGAATTACATGCAAGTAGAAAAGGAGAACTAATAATAAGATGGCTAAAGAGATAGAAGGATATCTGAAATTGCAGATTCGCGGTGGCGCAGCAAACCCGTCACCACCAGTAGGTCCGGCACTTGGTAGTAAAGGATTGAACATAATGGACTTCTGTAAGGCATTTAATGCCAGGACGCAGGAAAAGCAAGGTCAACTACTTCCAGTAGTGGTTACCATCTTTACTGATAAGTCTTTTGACTTTGTGATTAAAACTCCTCCGGCAGCAGCATTGCTTCTGGAAGCTTCAAAGAAAAAGAAAGGATCAGGAGAGCCTAATCGGGTAAAGGTAGGATCAGTTACTTGGGATCAGGTAAAGGAAATAGCTGAGACGAAACTTCCGGATCTCAATGCTTTCAAAATTGAGTCTGCTATGAAGGTAGTTGCCGGAACAGCAAGAAGTATGGGATTAAAAGTTACCGGGACTGCTCCTTGGGAACAGAATTAAAAAGTCAGTAAGTAAATGGGAAAGTTAACAAAAAATCAAAAGCTGGCAGCTGAGAAGTATGACGCTTCGAAAGAGTATTCTCTCGAGGAGGCAGCAGCATTAGTTCTGGATATTACTACTACAAAATTTGATGCATCCATCGATTTGGATGTTAGACTAGGAGTTGATCCAAGAAAAGCTGACCAAATGGTTCGTGGTGTAGTTGCGCTACCTCACGGTACAGGAAAAGAACTTAAAGTACTTGCTTTGGTTACACCTGATAAAGAGCAGGAAGCCAAAGACGCTGGAGCGGATTACGTAGGTTTGGATGATTATATCACCAAGATAGAAAGTGGATGGCTAGACATTGACGTGATAGTAACAATGCCAGCGGTAATGGCGAAAGTTGGTAAGCTTGGACGAGTACTTGGACCAAGAAATTTGATGCCAAACCCTAAAGCAGGGACAGTGACTACTGACATTGGAAAAGCAGTTAATGACATCAAAAAAGGAAAAATTGATTTCAAAGTAGATAAAGCTGGAATAATTCACGCCTCGATTGGAAAAGCATCTTTTACAAAGGATAAGATCAAGGATAATGCAAGTGAGCTTCTCCAGACGATATCTAAACTTAAGCCAAGCTCGGCTAAAGGAACATATTTCAAAAGTATTTGTATTTCCTCTACCATGAGCAAAGGTGTGAAAATTGATAAAGGAACGTTAGAAGGTATTTAATCATGACTAGACAAGAAAAAGCGCAAGTAATCGATGGTCTGGTAGAGAAATTTAATGAAACACAATTTTTCTATCTGGCGGATTCATCGGGGTTGTCAGTAGTTCAAACTGATAATTTTAGGGAAAAGTGCTACAAGGCAGGCGTTGAGTATAAGGTTGTGAAGAACACCTTGATTAAAAAAGCCTTGGAGAAAGTTGAGGGTGATTTTTCCGCTCTTGACAGTGAGCTGAAAGGATTCACAGGAATATTATTTTCTCCAGAGTCAAACAACGCTCCGGCAAAAGTTATTAAAGAATTTAGAAAAGACGGTGGTGAAAGGCCAGTCTTGAAAGCGGCTTACATCGATAGCGATGTGTATATCGGTGATGATAAGCTGAAGGAACTTAGCTCATTGAAATCTAAGTCTGAGTTGATTGGAGAAATCATTGGATTGCTTCAGTCTCCTGCTAAGAATGTTATTTCGGCACTTCAAAGCAGCGGACAGACACTTTCTGGGCTGGTAAAAACTCTTTCGGAAAGAGAAGAAAATTAATTTAAATAGTAATCAATAATCTTAAAGTATATTAAAAATGGCAGATCTTAAAGCATTCGCTGAGCAGCTGGTTAACTTAACAGTGAAGGAAGTTAATGAATTAGCTGAGATTTTGAAAGATGAGTACGGTATTGAGCCGGCAGCAGCTGCGGCTCCAGTTATGGTAGCTGGTGGTGCTGCAGGAGGCGGTGAAGCAGGTGGAGAAGAAAAATCTACTTTTGATGTAGTTCTTAAATCACCAGGTGGAGCTAAGCTTGCTATCGTAAAATTAGTTAAAGAGTTAACAGGTCTTGGGCTTAAAGAAGCAAAAGAACTAGTTGACGGTGCCCCTAAGCCTGTGAAAGAAGGTGTTGCGAAAGATGAGGCAGAGGGTATGAAGAAGCAACTTGAGGAAGCTGGCGCTGAAGTAGAACTTGCGTAATCAGTTTCTTAGTAAGTGCTTGAAACCACAAGTTAGGTAAAAAGCATTTTGAGGCCCCGATCCAGGCTAAAACTGGAACGGGGTCTTTTCGGGTTTGTACGCACTTTAGTGCAACCTGTGCTGCTTCAGCAGTTTCTTTAACTTATTGTTAACCAAAACGTATTAGAGCATTGGCTACAAAGATTAATAAAGACCGAAAAAATTTCGCGTCTATCAAAGCAACGCTCGATTATCCGGATTTTCTGGATGTTCAGCTACAATCATTCAGAGATTTTATTCAACTTGGTACGCCTGCCGAAAGACGGGATAACGAAGGTCTTTGGAAGGTGTTTCAGGAAAATTTCCCAATTACGGATTCCAGAGAGGTCTTTCTTTTGGAGTTTATTGACTATACAGTTGATCCTCCAAAGTATGATGTAGATGAGTGTATCGATCGAGGGCTTACTTATTCTGTTCCACTAAAAGTTAAGCTTCGACTTTCTTGTAATGATGAAGAGAATGAGGACTTCGAAACTATAGAGCAAGAAGTTTTCCTTGGTAACATACCGTATATGACTACTCGAGGCTCATTTACCATAAATGGAGCTGAACGAGTAATTGTATCTCAGTTGCACAGATCACCTGGTGTGTTCTTCGCTCAAAGTAAACACACCAACGGAACAAAATTATATTCTGCCAGAATCATTCCGTTCAAGGGTTCATGGATTGAATTTGCGACTGATGTCAACAATGTGATGTATGCCTACATCGATCGTAAGAAAAAGTTTCCTGTGACCACGCTTCTAAGAGCAATTGGTTACGGAAGCGATAAGGATATCCTCGATCTTTTTGACTTGTCTGAAGAAGTTAATGCAACTAAAACAGACCTGAAAAAGGTTATTGGAAGAAGATTGGCTGCCAGAGTACTAAAGACCTGGACCGAGGATTTTGTTGATGAAGATACTGGCGAAGTAGTTTCAATTGACAGAAACGAGGTACTTCTCGAAAGAGATTCTGTAATTACTGAAGAAGATATCGAAACCATTATTGATTCTGGATCGAAATCTGTTATCCTTCATAAAGAAGATGTGAACATTGCCGATTACGCAATTATTTACAACACACTTCAGAAAGATAATTCAAACTCTGAGAAAGAGGCTGTTGAGCAGATTTATCGTCAACTAAGAAATAGTGAAGCACCTGATGAGGCAACCGCTCGTGAAATCATTCAGAATCTATTCTTTAGTGATAAACGTTATGATCTTGGTGAAGTTGGTCGTTATAGGATCAACAAGAAACTGGGGCTTGACATTGAAACAGACATCAGAGTGCTTACCAATGAGGATATTATTCAAATTGTTAAGTACCTAATAGGTTTGATCAACTCAAAAGCTGTTGTAGATGATATTGATCACTTGAGCAACAGAAGGGTTAGAACAGTTGGTGAGCAATTGTATAGCCAATTTGGTGTTGGTTTGGCTAGAATGGCCAGAACAATTAAGGAAAGAATGAATGTTCGGGATAACGAGGACTTTAAACCTGTTGACCTGATCAATGCCAGAACACTTTCTTCTGTGATTAATACCTTCTTTGGAACGAACCAGCTTTCTCAGTTTATGGATCAGACCAACCCTCTTGCTGAAATCACTCACAAGAGGAGAATGTCAGCACTTGGACCTGGTGGTCTTTCGAGAGAAAGAGCAGGTTTCGAGGTTCGAGATGTTCATTATACTCACTATGGTCGTCTATGTACTATTGAGACTCCGGAAGGTCCTAATATTGGTTTGATTTCTTCACTTTGCGTACATGCAAAGGTGAATAAAATGGGATTCATTGAAACCCCATATAGAATCGTAGAAAATGGTAATGTCAAATCTGAAGTGGAATACTTAACTGCTGAAGAGGAGGACACTCACAATATAGCTCAGGCCAATGCACCTATTACTGATAACGGAGAGTTTATCAATGATAAAGTAAAAGCCAGGTACGAAGGGGATTTTCCTGTTGTTGAACCGGAAAAACTTTCATACATGGACGTGGCTCCGAATCAGATTGTATCTGTTGCGGCCTCATTGATTCCATTCCTGGAGCATGATGATGCAAACAGGGCTTTGATGGGATCCAATATGCAGCGTCAAGCAGTTCCTCTTTTGAAACCTCAAGCACCAATCGTTGGTACTGGGCTGGAGAAGATGGTAGCACTTGACTCCAGAGCATTAATTTATGCAGAGGGAGATGGTGTTATTGATTCAGTAGATGCTAAACAAATTGTTGTTCAGTATGACTTGACCGATGATGATAAATTGGTGTCGTTTGGATCTGACAAAATATCTTACAATCTGGTTAAGTTCAGAAGAACTAACCAGGATACTTGTATCAACCATACCCCTATTGTTAAGAAAGGTCAAAGAGTGACCAAGGGTGAGGTACTGGTTGAAGGGTATGCAACTGAAGCAGGTGAGTTGGCTCTTGGGAGAAACCTTATGGTCGCTTTCATGCCTTGGAAGGGTTATAACTTCGAGGATGCGATCGTTATTTCTGAAAAGGTTGTTCGCGATGATGTTTATACTTCTATTCATATAGACGAGTATGAGCTGGAGGTTAGAGACACAAAAAGAGGAGAAGAAGAATTAACCTCGGAGATTCCTAACGTGAGTGAAGAGGCGGTTAAAAACCTTGACGAAAACGGTATTATTCGCGTTGGAGCTGAAATTAAAGAAGGAGATATCCTTATAGGTAAAATTACTCCTAAGGGTGAAACTGATCCTACTCCTGAAGAAAAACTGCTTCGGGCAATCTTCGGTGATAAAGCCGGTGATGTGAAAGACGCGTCATTAAAAGCGCCTCCATCTTTGAGAGGTGTTGTAATTGACACTAAATTGTTCGCCAGACCGAAAAAAGACAAGGATTCAAGATCACAGTCTAAGAAAGAGGTTGAAGTACTGAAAGCTCAATATAGCAAGGACCTTCAAGCCCTTCATGATGAACTGGTTGATAAACTTGTGGGACTTCTCGATGGTAAAACTTCTGAAGGTGTTGGTCATAAATTTGGTGACGAGGTCGTTGCAAAAGGAACCAAGTTCAACCGAAAGGTGATCAAAGAAAAACTCTTCCCTAGCAAGAACGTGTACCGAGACGAGACGAATTATGCTGTTCCGGAAGAAGTAAACTTTATATCTGACCTTATTCTTGACGGATGGACTAGTGACACCAGAATCAATAACCTTGTTGTGAGACTGGTGGATAACTACAACAAAGCTAGAAACGAAGTTTCAGGTGAGTTCAAAAGAGAAAGATTCACTTTAGAAGTAGGGGACGAACTACCTGCGGGTATCGTGCAACTTGCAAAGGTTTATATCGCCAAGAAGCGAAAGCTTAAAGTAGGTGATAAGATGGCAGGTCGTCACGGTAACAAAGGGGTTGTTGCCCGAATCGTAAGAGAAGAAGATATGCCATTCCTTGAGGATGGAACTCCGGTTGATATTGTTTTGAACCCTCTTGGTGTACCTTCCAGGATGAACCTCGGACAGATTTATGAAACTGTTCTTGGTTGGGCTGGTCTGGTACTGGGCAAAAAGTATTCAACTCCAATTTTCGATGGTGCAACTGAGCAGGAAGTTCTTGATGAACTGAAAGAAGCTAATCTACCTGACTTTGGAAGAACTCACCTATATGATGGGTTGACTGGGGAAAGGTTTGATCAGCCAACAACTGTTGGTGTAATCTACATGCTGAAACTGGGTCACCTGGTTGATGATAAGATGCACGCTAGATCCATCGGACCATACTCATTAATTACTCAGCAGCCACTGGGTGGTAAAGCACAATTTGGTGGTCAACGATTTGGTGAGATGGAGGTTTGGGCACTTGAGGCATTCGGAGCTTCGCACGTACTTCAGGAGATTCTAACCGTTAAGTCTGACGATGTAATCGGAAGGGCGAAAACTTATGAATCTATAGTGAAGGGAGAAAATCTTCCTAAAGCTAATATTCCTGAGTCATTCAATGTACTTGTACATGAATTGAGAGGTCTTGCATTGGAAATTACAATGGACTAATCCCTCTTACGTTAGTATTATTTCGAAACGATTTTAATGATCATATATAGATGGCATTTAGAAAAAATAAGAAAATCCAACAGGACTTCTCAAAAGTGACGATAAGCCTGGCTTCTCCGGAATCAATTTTGGAGAATTCACATGGAGAAATTACCCAGCCAGAAACTATAAACTACAGAACCTACAAACCAGAAATGGGAGGTTTGTTCTGTGAGCGAATTTTTGGACCTGTTAAGGATTGGGAATGTCACTGCGGTAAATACAAGAGAATTCGATACAAAGGAATTATCTGTGACCGTTGTGGAGTGGAAGTAACTGAGAAAAAAGTACGTAGAGAGAGAATGGGACACATTGAGCTTGTAGTTCCAGTTGCTCACATTTGGTACTTTAGATCACTTCCTAACAAAATTGGTTATCTACTCGGACTTCCTACAAAGAAGCTCGATCAAATTATCTACTATGAGAGATATGTAGTGATTCAGTCTGGTGTTAAGTCTGAAGATGGAATCAACTATTTGGATTTTCTTACTGAAGATGAATACCTGGATATTCTTGATAAACTTCCAAGAGAGAACCAAATGTTGGATGATGATGATCCTAATAAGTTCATCGCCAAAATGGGAGCAGATGCTCTTGAGATGTTGTTAAGCCGAATTGATCTCGATGATCTTTCTTACAGCTTAAGACATCAGGCTGCAAATGATACCTCGCAGCAAAGAAAAGCTGAAGCCCTCAAAAGATTGAAGGTAGTTGAAGCATTCAGAGAAGCAAGAACCAGAATTGAGAACCGTCCGGAATGGATGATTATCAAGATGGTTCCAGTAATTCCACCGGAATTGCGTCCACTTGTTCCTTTGGATGGGGGTAGATTTGCTACGTCTGACTTGAATGATCTTTATAGAAGGGTCATCATAAGAAATAACCGTCTGAAAAGACTTATTGAAATTAAAGCACCTGAGGTGATTCTTCGAAATGAGAAAAGAATGCTTCAGGAAGCGGTTGATTCATTGTTCGATAACTCGCGAAAGGTTAATGCAGTAAAAGCTGAAGGAAATAGAGCGCTGAAATCTTTAAGTGATATGCTTAAAGGTAAGCAAGGTCGTTTCCGTCAGAACTTACTTGGAAAAAGGGTTGACTATTCTGGACGTTCAGTAATCGTTGTAGGTCCTGAATTGAAGCTTCACGAATGTGGGCTTCCAAAGGATATGGCAGCTGAACTATTTAAGCCTTTCATTATTAGAAAGCTTATTGAGCGTGGAATAGTAAAGACAGTAAAATCTGCCAAGAAAATTGTTGATAGAAAGGATCCTGTTGTTTGGGATATTCTTGAGAATGTCTTAAAAGGTCATCCGGTGCTACTTAACCGGGCACCGACTCTACACAGATTAGGAATTCAGGCATTTCAGCCTAAACTAATTGAAGGAAAGGCAATTCAACTTCACCCTCTGGTATGTACGGCATTTAACGCTGACTTTGATGGGGACCAAATGGCGGTTCACGTTCCGCTTGGACATGAAGCGGTACTGGAAGCAAGTATGCTTATGCTAGCTTCTCATAATATCATGAACCCAGCAAATGGTGCTCCGATCACCGTACCATCTCAGGATATGGTATTAGGACTTTACTACCTGACGAAAGGTAGAAAATCCACGAAGGAACACCCTGTAAAAGGAGAGGGAATGACTTTCTACAGTATGCAGGAGGTTATAATAGCCCTCAATGAAGGCAGATTGGAAAAACACACCATTATTAAGGTGAAGACGGTTGTGATGGGTGAATCTGGTGAATTGGAGGAACAAATTATTGAAACGGTTGCCGGTCGTGTGCTTTTCAATCAAATGGTTCCGAAGAAAGTAGGTTACGTAAATGAGCTGCTTACTAAAAAGAAACTACAGCAGATTATTTCTCATATCTATAAGAATACTGGAATTTCAAGAACGGCTCAGTTCCTTGATGATATCAAAACACTTGGGTATGAATCAGCATACCTTGGTGGTTTATCAATAGGTCTTGATGACGTCAAAATCCCGGAAGAGAAAGAAGAGATGGTTGCTCAGGCCAAAGAGGAGGTTGATCAGGTTTGGAATAACTACCTAATGGGACTGATTACAGATAACGAGAGATATAATCAGGTCATTGATATTTGGACGCGTGTCAATACAATGATCACTGAGAATCTAATGAACCACCTTGAAAATGATGATCAGGGATTCAACTCTATCTACATGATGATGCACTCAGGAGCCAGAGGTTCAAGAGAGCAGATTCGTCAGCTAGGGGGTATGAGGGGGCTAATGGCTAAACCTCAGAAGAACCTTGCAGGATCAGTTGGTGAGATTATTGAAAACCCAATTCTGTCAAACTTTAAAGAAGGACTTGACGTATTGGAATACTTTATTTCTACTCACGGTGCACGAAAAGGTCTTGCCGATACAGCACTTAAAACAGCAGATGCTGGTTACCTTACCAGACGTTTGGTTGATGTTGCGCAGGATGTTGTCATCAATGAGGAAGATTGTGGAACGCTTAGAGGGGTTGTGGTCAATGCCCTTAAAGATGGTGAAGATATAGTAGAACCAATTTCTGAAAGAATTCTCGGACGAGTAACGGTTCATGATGTTGTATCTCCAATCGATGATCAACTGATTATAGAGGCAGGTGAAGAAATTACTGAAGAGATAGCAACGAAGATTGATGCTGTTGGTATCGATGCGGTTGAAATTCGATCAGTACTGACCTGTGAAACGAAGCGTGGTTGTTGTGCTAAATGTTATGGTAGAAACCTTTCTACAGGATATATGGTACAGCAAGGAGAGGCAGTTGGAGTAATTGCTGCTCAGTCTATCGGAGAACCGGGTACTCAGCTTACACTTAGAACATTCCACGTTGGTGGTACTGCTTCAAATATTGCTGTCGATGCTCAAATAGTTGCCAAGTTTGACGGTGTTGTAGAATTTGAAGATGTAAGAACAATTGATTCTACAAATGATGACGGTGATAAAGTAAGTATATCAATGGCTCGTTCGGGTGAGCTTAGAATTGTTGATCCGAAATCGAAGAAGGTATTGTTCAGTAACAACGTGCCATACGGATCTTTCTTGATTGTTAAGGAAGGAGACAAAGTTGAGAAAGGTCAGCGTCTATGCTACTGGGATCCGTACAACGCGGTTATTTTGTCTGAAATCGATGGAAAAGTTGATTTCGAGTCAATTGAAGAAGGAATCACATTCCGAGAGGAATCAGACGAACAGACAGGACACAGGGAAAAGGTTATTGTCGATACAAAAGATAAGACTAAGAACCCAGCTATCCTGATTGCAGGAAAGTCTGAAGAAAAGTCATACAATATACCTGTTGGAGCTCACCTTGCAGTTGAAGTAGGTGAAAAAGTGAAGGCAGGTCAGGTACTAGTTAAGATTCCAAGGTCGTCTGGTAAAACCAGAGATATTACTGGTGGTCTTCCTAGGGTTACTGAGCTTTTCGAAGCACGAAACCCATCAAATCCTGCGGTCGTTTCTGCGATTGATGGAGCAGTAACTTACGGTGGAATCAAACGAGGTAACCGGGAAATATTTATCGAGTCCAAAGATGGTGTTAAGAAAAAGTACCTCGTTTCTCTTTCAAAGCACATCCTTGTTCAGGATAATGATTTCGTAAAGGCGGGTAATCCGTTATCTGATGGTGCGATTACGCCTGCTGATATTCTGGCAATTAAGGGACCTACCGCAGTACAAGAATACCTTGTAAATGAAATTCAGGAGGTTTACAGACTTCAAGGTGTGAAAATTAATGATAAGCACATTGAAGTGATTGTTCGCCAAATGATGCAGAAAGTTGAGATAATTCACCCTGGTGATACTACGCTACTGCCTGGTCAGGTGATCGACAAATTCTCCTTCAGAGAAGAAAATGACGAGATTCTTGACAAGAAAGTAGTAACTGACGCAGGTGAATCTGAAAACCTGAAACCAGGTCAAATAGTGACTGCAAGAAGACTTAGAGATGAAAACTCTAGTCTGAAGCGTAGAGATATGAAACTTGTAGAAGTACGCGATGCAGAGCCTGCCGTTTCAAAACCTAACTTGCAGGGTATTACACAAGCATCTTTAGGTACTCAGAGTTTCATCTCAGCGGCTTCGTTCCAGGAAACTACAAAGGTTCTTAGCGAAGCTTCTATTAGAGGTAAGGCAGATCACCTTCTTGGTTTGAAAGAAAACGTAATCGTGGGGCATCTTATTCCAGCAGGTACCGGTCTGAGAGAATATCAGGATTTGGTAGTTGGTAACAAAGACGAATACGATTCGTTAGTCGCTTCCAAGAAAGCTTCAAAAGCTAAGAAAGAAGAAGAGTTACAAGACTAAAACAGACGCATAATGGCAGAAGAGCAAAAAGATCAAAATCAGATAAACATTGAGCTTTCAGAGGAAGTTGCTGAAGGGGTATATGCGAACCTGGCGATGATCGCTCATTCTAACAGTGAGTTTGTAATAGACTTTATCAGATTGATGCCTGGAGTACCCAAGGCAAAAGTTAAATCAAGGATTGTTATCACACCTGAGCATGCTAAGCGATTGCTTTCAGCTCTGAGTGATAATATCAATAAATACGAAGATACCTTTGGGCCAATAAAACAGTCTAACGAAGCACCAAAATTCCCTATGAACTTTGGCGGCACCGTTGGCGAGGCCTAAAAGTTTCACATATTAATAGTCAACCCCTCGTCTTCGGATGAGGGGTTTTTCTTTGCAATAACAGACTGCTTCAGAATTTGAGTAAAATAACTGAAATTCTTTTGTAGGATAAGATGTATTCTTTACCTTTGCAGTCCGAAATTTTGTAGGGTTCACATAAAATTGTATTAAATGCCTACTATTCAACAATTAGTAAGAAAAGGAAGAAAGAAGTTAGTATCTAAGTCAAAATCACCTGCTTTGGACTCATGTCCGCAAAGGAGGGGAGTTTGTACAAGAGTATATACAACTACACCTAAAAAGCCTAACTCTGCAATGAGAAAGGTTGCCAGGGTAAGATTGACAAACGGAAAAGAAGTTAACGCATATATTGGTGGAGAGGGTCACAACCTTCAGGAGCACTCTATTGTGTTGATTAGAGGAGGAAGAGTAAAGGACCTTCCGGGTGTTCGTTACCACATCATTCGAGGTGCTCTTGACACTGCGGGTGTAGAAGGCAGATTACAAGGACGTTCAAAATACGGTGCTAAGAGACCGAAAAAATAGATTGCTCTGAATTATGAGAAAAGCAAAACCTAAAAAGAGATATTTGTTACCAGATCCTAAGTTTCAGGATACTACGGTAACTCGTTTCGTTAATAACCTGATGCTTGACGGTAAAAAGAATATTGCTTATAGCGTATTCTATGGTGCTGTTGATATAGTGGCTGATAAGACTAAAGAAGATGGACTTGAAGTTTGGAAAAAAGCTTTAAACAATGTTTATCCTTCTGTTGAAGTAAAGAGTAGAAGAGTTGGAGGTGCTACTTTCCAGGTTCCTACAGAGGTAAGACCGGAAAGAAGAATATCTCTAGGAATGAAATGGTTGATTCGTTACGCTAGACTTCGTCACGAAAAAACAATGACAGAAAAATTAGCCGGTGAAATCATTGCAGCTTCTAAAGGTGAAGGTGCAGCTGTTAAAAAGAAGGATGATACTCACAGAATGGCTGAGGCAAACAAAGCATTTTCTCACTTTAGGTTCTAATAAGAAATCATGGCACAAGACCTTAAATTATTACGTAATATCGGTATCATGGCTCACATTGATGCCGGGAAGACCACAACTACAGAACGAATTCTGTACTACACCGGTTTAACCCACAAAATTGGTGAGGTTCATGACGGTGCAGCTACTATGGACTGGATGGAGCAGGAGCAAGAAAGAGGTATTACAATTACTTCAGCTGCGACTACTACCAACTGGAACTATCCGACAGAGCAAGGAAAGCAAATCCAGGGACAAACCAAGTCATACAAGGTTAATATAATTGATACTCCTGGTCACGTTGATTTTACCGTTGAGGTGGAAAGATCTCTTCGAGTTCTTGATGGTGCAGTTGCTCTTTTCTGTGCTGTGTCAGGTGTTGAACCTCAGTCAGAAACCGTTTGGAGACAGGCGGATAAGTACAACGTACCACGTATCTGTTTTGTAAATAAAATGGATAGAGCGGGTGCTGATTTTCTTAACGTTGTTAATGACATAAAAGAAAAACTTGGAGCCACACCAGTTCCAATTCAAATTCCAATTGGAGCAGAAGATAATTTTAAAGGTGTTGTTGACCTGATTACAAATGAAGCAATCATTTGGAATGAAGAAGATCAAGGAGCAACTTACCAAGTTGTTGACGTCCCGGCTGATATTCAGGATGACGTAAATAAGTACAGAGAGGAATTAATCGAGGCGGTTGCATCATATGATGAGTCTCTGATGGAGAAATTCTTCGATGATCCGGATTCAATAACTAAGGAAGAAATGATTGCGGCAATAAGAAGTGCTGTGATAGATATGTCATTCTCTCCGGTAATGTGTGGTTCTGCATTTAAGAATAAAGGTGTTCAGGCTTTGCTTGATGCTGTAATTGCATTTTTACCTTCTCCTCTTGATCTGCCTGCAATTCAGGGTACAAATCCTGACTCGGAAGAAAAAGAATCAAGAAGCGCGGATATTAACGAACCTTTCTCGGCATTGGCATTTAAAATTGCTACCGACCCGTTCGTTGGTAGACTTTGCTTCATGAGGGTATACTCAGGAAAGCTTGATGCCGGTTCTTATGTATTGAACAATCGAAGTGGGAACAAGGAAAGAATTTCTCGTTTGATGCAGATGCACTCAAACAAACAAAACCCACTTAATACTGTAGAGGCAGGTGACATTTGTGCGGCTGTAGGTTTTAAAGATATTAAGACTGGAGATACATTGACCGATGAAAAGAAACCTATCATCCTCGAGTCAATGACTTTCCCTGATCCTGTTATTGGTTATGCAATTGAACCAAAAACTCAGGGTGATGCTGATAAGTTAGGTGTTGCCATTTCGAAGTTGGTTGAAGAGGATCCTACACTTAGGGTTTCCTCAAATGAAGAAACCGGCCAGACGATCCTTAGAGGTATGGGTGAGCTTCACCTAGAAATCATTATCGATCGTCTGAAAAGAGAGTTTAAGGTAGAGATCAACCAGGGAGCACCTCAGGTAGCATATAAAGAGACTATCACCAATAATGTGGAGCACAGAGAAGTGTACAAGAAGCAAACCGGTGGTAGAGGTAAATTTGCTGATATAGCATTTGAAATTGGCCCTCGTGAGGATGAGAAATCAGGCCTTGAGTTTGTTAATGAAATTGTAGGTGGTGCAATTCCAAGAGAATTTATTCCATCTGTACAGAAAGGATTTGAGTCTGCTATGGTGAACGGTGTATTAGCCGGTTTCCCTATTGACTCAATGAAAGTTAGATTGTTCCACGGTTCGTTTCACGATGTGGATTCAGATTCACTGTCATTTGAAACAGCAGCCAGATTAGGCTTTAAATCAGCTGCAAAACAAGCTGGGCCTAAGTTGCTTGAGCCAATTATGAGTGTGGAAGTAGTTTCTCCAGAAGAATATACTGGTGCAGTTACCGGTGATTTGAATAAGAGAAGAGGAATTATGCAGGGTATGGAAATCAAAGGTGGTGCGCAGGTGATTAAAGCAGAAGTGCCAATTGCTGAACTATTTGGGTATGTGACTTCATTGAGAACACTTACTTCGGGTAGAGCTTCAGCGACATTGACATTCTCTCATTATGCTCAGGTACCTGAGAATATTGCAAAAACGGTTGTAGAAAAAGAAGCTGGAGCACTAGCTTAATTATTTAATAGTATGAATCAGAAGATTAGAATAAAACTTAAGTCTTACGATCACAACTTGGTAGACAAGTCATGTGAGAGAATTGTGAGAGCAGTAAAATCTACTGGTGCTGTAGTGAGCGGGCCAATTCCTCTTCCTACAAACAAAGAGATATATACAGTTCTTCGTTCACCACACGTAAACAAGAAATCAAGAGAGCAATTTCAGCTTTGTACTTATAAGAGATTAGTTGATATATACTCAACTAGTACCAAAACAGTTGATGCTCTAATGAAGCTTGAATTACCAAGTGGAGTGGATGTAGAAATTAAGGTATAAGTTGAATTTAAGAATGAGAAAAAGAGCCAATCTCTGTATTGGTTCTTTTTTTTGTGTTTAACGCAGGGTATTGGTGAATAAAATATTCCTCTTCTTTGGGGCGTATTTTATTTTTATTAACTTTGCAGTCCTTTTTGCGGGGAGATCCGATCTAAAGGAGTTTTTAAAAGAATTAACATTAAGAAAATGCCTGGATTAATTGGTAAGAAAATAGGGATGACAAGCGTCTTCACGGAGGATGGCAAGAACCTTGCCTGTACGCTGGTTGAGTTAGGTCCTAATGTTGTAACACAGATTAGGAATAAAGAACAGGATGGGTACGAGGCAGTTCAGCTCGCGTACGGTGAGGCAAAGGAGAAAAACACTTCTGCTCAGCTAATGGGTCATTTCAAAAAAGCAAAGACAACACCTAAGAGAAAACTCGTTGAGTTTGATGGATTGTCAGAGGTTAATTTGGGAGATACAATTAAAGCTGAAGACCTGTTCGAAGTAGGGGAGTTTGTAGATGTTGTCGGTACCTCTAAAGGTAAAGGTTTTCAGGGTGTTGTTAAGAGGCACAACTTCGGTGGAGTAGGTCAGGCAACACACGGGCAGCACAATAGACAAAGACATCCAGGTGCTATCGGAGCTTGTTCAACACCTTCAAGAGTCTTTAAGGGACTGAAGATGGCTGGCAGAATGGGTAATGAGAGAGTAAAAATTCAGAACCTTCAGGTTCTTAAGATAATTGGTGATAGAAACGTTGTTGTTTTAAGCGGTTCTATACCTGGTGCTAATAATTCAATTGTAATTGTTGAGAAATAATGAAAGTACCTGTTTTAGATAAGAGTGGAAAAGATTCAGGAAAAAAGGCTGATTTGAGTGATGGCGTATTCGCTATTGAACCAAATGATCATGCCATATACCTGGATGTTAAACAATTTTTGGCTAATAAGCGTCAAGGGACGCATAAGTCCAAAGAGAAGTGGGAAATTACCGGTTCAACTAGAAAGCTGAAAAAGCAAAAAGGAACAGGTACTGCAAGAGCAGGTAGTATAAAATCACCTGTATTTAGAGGTGGAGGTAGGATTTTTGGTCCGCAGCCGAGGGATTATTCGACTAAACTTAACAAGAAGGTTAAGTCGTTGGCTAGAAAATCAGCGCTATCCTATAAAGCTAAGGACAAAAGCATTCAGGTGATCGAAGCACCTGAGTTTAAGGAAGCTAAGACCAAAAATTTTGTAAAGTTATTAAGTCAGCTGAAAGCTACTGACTTAAAGACATTGGTTGTATTAGCAGAGAAGAATGAAAATGTTCTTTTGTCAAGCAGAAACCTTCAGAATTCTAAGGTTACTACCGCTGATCAACTAAGTACTTACGATTTATTGCATGCTGATCAGTTGATATTGGCAGAGGATTCAATAAAAAGAATTGAAGAGATTCTGAGCTAAAATGAGTGTATTAAAAAAACCATTAGTAACGGAAAAAATGACAGCTCTTAATGATAAGAGTATGTTTGGTTTCATTGTTGACAATAAGGCCAACAAAATTGAAATTAAAAAAGCCGTTGAAAAACTTTATGGAGTGAATGTAGAGTCTGTAAAGACCATGACTTACAAAGGGAAACCCAAGTCACGTTACACTAAATCAAGAATTATTAGTGGAACTACTCCTAAGTATAAGAAAGCAATTGTAAAACTGGCCGAAGGCGAATTCATCGATTTCTACGGTAGTATTTAATTAGTGAGATATGGCAGTTAAGAAATTAAGACCGATAACTCCGGGAACCAGATTCAGAATGGCACCTGTATTTGATGCAATTACGGCATCAAAACCAGAAAAGTCTCTTCTGAAGAAGAAAACAAAGTCAGGTGGACGTAACAACACCGGGCGTATGACTACCAGAAATATTGGTGGAGGTCACAAACAAAGGTATCGGGTTATTGACTTTAAGAGAGAGAAGTTTGGTATACCAGCGGTGGTTAAATCTATAGAGTACGATCCGAATAGAACGGCAAGAATTGCACTACTGTTCTATAAAGACGGTGAGAAAAGATATATCATTGCTCCAGAAGGATTAAAGGTTGGTCAAACAGTGATTTCAGGAAAAGGTATTGCACCAGAGATTGGAAATACACTTCATCTTAGTGATATCCCACTCGGTACAATTGTACATAATATAGAATTGACACCTGGCAAAGGTGCTGCAATGATACGAAGTGCAGGATCTTATGCTCAGCTTTTGGCGAGAGAAGGAAAATACGCTACTATCAAATTGCCATCTGGTGAAATGAGAAACGTATTATCAAAGTGTCTGGCAACCGTTGGTACGGTATCCAATTCTGAGCACATGAACGTAAGACTTGGAAAGGCAGGAAGAAATAGATGGCTTGGTAATAGACCTAGAACAAGAGGTGTTGCTATGAACCCAGTTGATCACCCAATGGGAGGTGGTGAAGGTAGAGCGTCAGGAGGACACCCACGTTCAAGAAACGGATTGTATACTAAAGGTTTGAAAACAAGAAAACCTAAGAAGTATTCTGATAAAATGATAATTGGTAAGAATAAAAAGTAATGGCAAGATCTCTTAAAAAAGGACCTTATATAGACTTCAGATTAGAGAAGAAAGTGGAAGATATGAACTCTTCCGGAAAGAAGGCTGTGATCAAAACCTGGTCACGAAGATCTATGATTTCTCCTGAGTTTGTAGGGCATACGTTTGCTGTTCATAACGGGAATAAATTTATCCCGGTTTTTGTAACGGAGAATATGGTTGGTCATAAGCTTGGTGAATTTTCACCGACTAGGAATTTCAGAGGGCATATTGCCAAAAAAGATAAAGGTAAAAGATAGTATTGATTATGGAAGCCGTAGCAAAATTGAATAATGTTCCTACCTCACCAAGAAAAATGAGGTTGGTTGCTGATGTAATCAGAGGAGAAAGAGTTGGGTATGCTATGAATGTGCTGAAGGTTGAACCAAAGCATTGTTCAGTTGCCCTTGAGAAACTTCTCCGTTCGGCAATTGCTAACTGGGAAGCTAAGAATGAGGGAGCAAGAATTGAGGATGCTGATTTATATGTGAAGTCGGTGTTTGTTGATAGTGGAAGAATGTTAAAAAGGATTCAGCCGGCTCCTCAGGGTAGGGCACACAGAATTCGTAAGAGATCTAACCATATAACAATGGTTGTTGATAGCTTGAATCCAGTTGATGCGCCTGAAAAACCTGCGAAAAAGGAAGCTAAGAAAAAGGAGGAAGTGAAGAAGGAAGCAGCTCCAAAGGCTAAAAAAGAAACTACAAAGGCGAAAACAGAGAAGAAGGCGGAATCAAAGCCAAAAGCTGAAGCCAAAACAAAATCTGCTTCTAAGCCTAAATCAACTGCTAAGACAGCAGAAAAGAAAGAGACCAAAAAGACTGATAAGAAATAATTATGGGACAGAAAGTTAATCCGGTAGGTTTAAGACTTGGTATAGTAAAAGGTTGGGACTCCAATTGGTATGGGGGCAGCAGCTTTGCAAGTAAGCTATTGGAAGACGACAGAATCAGAAAGTATATTCTGGCTCGTATTCCAAAAGGAGGTATTTCCAAGATCATCATCGAAAGAACTTTGAAGAGAATCACTATTACAGTGAACACAGCACGTCCTGGTGTGGTGATCGGTAAAGGTGGAGCTGAAGTTGATAAGATTAAGGAAGAACTTAAAAAACTAACCGGTAAAGACGTTCAAATAAACATCTTTGAAATCAAACGTCCAGAACTAGATGCTAAGTTGGTTGGCGAGTCTATTGCGCAGCAACTTCAAGCTAGAATTTCATATCGTAGGGCAATGAAGCAAGCGATAGCTTCTGCTATGAGAGTGGGTGCCTTAGGAATAAAAATTAAAGTTTCCGGTAGACTTGGTGGTGCTGAGATGGCGAGATCGGAGCAGTACAAGGAAGGACGTATTCCATTGCATACATTGAGAGCTGATATTGATTACGCAATATCTGAAGCTAATACAGTCTATGGAAAGATTGGAATTAAGGTATGGATTTTCAATGGTGAAGTCTACGGAAAAAGAGACTTGTCACCTAATATAGGCGTGCCTAATAAAGGTGGAAAAGGTGGATCAGGAAGCGGTCCAAGAAGAAAAAGAAGATAAATCACTTATAGCTAGCAACTGTAAGAAAAGTATAAGAAAATGTTACAGCCGAAAAGAACAAAATTCAGGAAAAAGCAGAAAGGTCGTGTAAAAGGTATTGCTTCAAGAGGGCATCAAATATCTTTTGGTTCGTTTGCTATCAAGGCGCTTGAGCCCGGATGGATTACTTCTCGACAAATCGAGGCATGTAGGGTTGCTATTACCAGGGAGATGAAGCGTCAAGGGCAGTTGTGGATAAGAATTTTCCCGGATAAGCCTGTGACTAAAAAACCAGCCGAAGTAAGGATGGGTAAAGGTAAAGGTGCTCCAGAATATTGGGTAGCTACCGTGAGACCTGGTAGAATACTTTTTGAAAGTGGTGGTGTTCCTTTAGAAGTAGCAAAGGAATCTATGAGATTGGCGCAAATGAAAATGCCAATAAAAACAAAATTTGTTGTTAGAAGAGATTACGTTGAAGAATAGTCAAAATGAAATACTCAGAAATACAATCTTTGACTGACGAGGAAATCGTTGAGAAAATAGCAGAAGAGAAAGATGCTATTAGTAAGCTGAAATTTGCACATGCTATTTCTCAGATTGAGAATCCTATGCAGATTAGAACGGCAAGAAAGCACATAGCTCGTCTTGAAACTGAATTAAGCACTCGATCAAAAAATAATAAATAGTGATGAGTACAAGTACTGAAAGAAATTTACGTAAAGAAAGAGTTGGCTTGGTTACAAGCAACAAAATGGACAAAACCATCACAGTGGCGGTTGAGCGTAAAGTGAAGCACCCTATTTATGGTAAGTTCGTGCGTAAGACTACGAAGTTCACAGCTCATGACGAAAAGAACGAGTGTGGTGAAGGCGATACAGTCAAAATTATGGAGACTCGTCCATTAAGTAAGAACAAGAGGTGGAGACTAATTGAAATCGTTGAGAAAGCGAAATAATTATGGTACAGCAAGAGTCAAGATTAAACGTTGCAGATAATAGCGGAGCAAAAGAAGTACTTTGCATAAGAGTACTTGGAGGGACTGGTAAAAGGTACGCTTCAGTAGGTGATAAAATTATTGTCACTGTTAAATCTGCACTTTCTTCAAGTAGCTTGAAGAAAGGAACTGTCTCAAGAGCAGTTGTTGTAAGAACAAAAAAAGAAGTAAGAAGAAAAGATGGGTCTTATATCCGTTTTGGAGAGAATGCAGCTGTACTTCTTACTGCTAACGATGAGCCAAGAGGAACAAGGATTTTTGGTCCGGTAGCTCGTGAGCTTAGAGAGAAAGAATTCATGAAAATTGTGTCATTGGCACCAGAGGTACTATAAGTCATGGAAAGAAAAAGTAACAAACAAAAGAAGTTTCATATCAAGAAAGGCGATACTGTAGAAGTGATCGCAGGAAACTCAAAAGGGAAGAAAGGTACTGTTCTGGAGATTGTTGCCGAAAAGGATAGAGCAATTGTTGAAGGTGTAAATATTGTTGCAAAACACGTTAAACCAAGCGCTCAGAACCCTAATGGCGGAATCGAGAGGAAAGAAGCTGGAATTCACGTTAGTAATTTGATGCTGATTGACCCTGCAAGTGGTGAGAAGACCCGTGTAGGAAGAAAGCTAAACGACAAGGAAAAACTTCAAAGATACTCTAAGAAAACAGGAGAGTTCATTAAGTAATCATGGAGGCAAGACTAAAAGATAAATACGTAAAAGAAATTGTACCTCAGCTTAGAGAGAAATTTCAATACAAATCAATTATGCAGGTTCCTAAGATCACTAAGATCTGCATCAATAAAGGTATTGGAAATGCTGTGGCAGACAAAAAACTTGTAGATGCTGGTGTAGAGGAGCTGACCCAAATTTCAGGGCAGCAAGCTGTACCCACTCTTTCTAAAAAATCGATTTCCAACTTTAAGCTTCGTGATAACATGCCAATTGGAGCGCGTGTTACGTTGAGGGGTGATCGTATGTATGAGTTTCTTGACAGATTGATGTCAATAGCTCTGCCTAGAGTACGGGACTTTAGGGGGATTAATGATAAAGGATTTGACGGCCGAGGAAACTACACCTTGGGTGTTAAAGAACAGATTATTTTTCCTGAAATAAGTATCGATAAAGTAAAGAATTTATCTGGTATGGATATAACATTTGTGACTACCGCCAGCACAGACGAAGAGGGCTTGGCGCTCTTAAGTGCATTCGGTATGCCGTTCGCAAATAAAAATTCTAATAACTAATTATGGCTAGAAAATCATTAATAGCAAGAGAGAGAAAGAGAGAAAGGCTTGTTCAGCGATATGCAGAAAAACGTGCGCAGCTTAAAGCTGACGGTGACTACATAGGTCTTGATAAGCTTCCTAGAAACTCCTCAAAGGTGAGATTGCATAACAGATGTAAGATTACCGGAAGGCCTAAAGGATATATGAGAAAATTCGGTATTTGCCGGGTTACTTTCAGAGAAATGGCCAGTGAGGGTAAGATTCCTGGTGTTACTAAGGCAAGTTGGTAAATAATCAGATTTCTTAATTTCTTTTTAAGTAAAACATTCTTAACTTTGCAGCCCTGAATTTTGGGGCTTCCGTTTTTATAAACGGATTGTTTTTAAAAAGCTAATAGTAAAACATGTATTCAGATCCAATAGCGGACTACTTAACCAGAATTAGAAATGGGATTAACGCTCAACATAGAGTTGTTACAGTTCCTGCTTCTAATATCAAAAAAGAAATGACCAAGGTGTTGTTTGATAAAGGTTATATACAGAATTATAAGTTTGAAGATGAGGGTCCTCAGGGTCACATCAAGATAGCTTTGAAGTATAACCCGGTTTCTAAGAAGAATGCAATCGTTAAGATTGAAAGAATAAGTAAGCCTGGTTTAAGAAAGTATGTAAATGCTTCGGATTTACCACGAGTATTAAACGGTTTAGGGGTAGCGATTTTGTCCACGTCAAAGGGCGTTATGACTGATAAAGAGGCTAAGGGCCTTAATGTTGGTGGTGAAGTTCTTTGCTACGTTTATTAATAAATGAATTATGTCAAGGATTGGAAATAAACCTATATCGATTCCTGAAGGCGTTACGGTAGATGTTTCTGCTGATAACCTGGTAAGTGTGAAGGGACCAAAGGGAGAACTTGCTCAGCAGGTTGACAAGAATATCACGGTAAAAGTTGAGGATGGCTCAATTGTAGTAGCACGTACTTCGGAAGCAAAAGAAGTAAAATCTAAGCATGGATTATACCGTACTTTAGTGAGCAATATTGTGACCGGAGTACATGAGGGATATAAGAAAGAATTAGAATTTGTAGGGGTAGGTTATAAGGCTGTTTGTCAAAATAATGTCCTTGAATTAAATATTGGCTATTCACATGCCATTTTCTTCGCGTTACCTGAAGAAGTAAAGGGAAGTGCCGCTACTGAAAAAGGAAAGAATCCAATTGTTACTTTGGAAAGTATTGACAAACAATTGATTGGTCAGGTAGCCGCAAAGATCAAATCACTTAGGAAGATTGAACCATACAAAGGGAAAGGTGTCAAATTCGTGGGTGAGTATGTTAGAAGAAAAGCTGGTAAAGCAGCTGCTAAATAGTAACAAGATGCCGACAAAGAAATTAATCAGACGAACAAGAATCAGAAAGGGTATCAGAAAGAAAGTTGCTGGTACTGCTGAAAGACCAAGGTTGTCAGTTTTTAGAAGCAATAAAGAAATTTATGCTCAATTGATTGATGACATCAATGGAGTCACTCTTGGTAGTGTATCCTCGAAGGAGTTGAAGAGTTCCAAAGGCAATAAAGTTGATGTATCATCTAAAGTAGGCCAGGAACTTGCGAAGCGCGCAGATTCTAAAGGAATTAAAACGGCTGTTTTTGATAGAGGAGGTTATCCTTATCATGGTCGAATTAAGGCTTTAGCTGAAGGGGCAAGAGAGGGAGGACTTAAAATTTAATAGCTATGACACAGGTTAATGTAAAGAAAATCAAAGCAAGTGAAATAGACCTTCAGGAAAAGGTCGTAGCTATTAAAAGGGTAGCTAAAGTAGTGAAAGGTGGACGTAGGTTCAGCTTTTCAGCTGTTGTAGTAGTTGGAGATGGCAACGGTGTAGTAGGATATGGATTGGGTAAAGCTAATGAAGTTACTGACGCGATTACAAAAGGTATTGATGATGCGAAAAAGAACCTAATCAAGGTTCCTGTTCTTAATGGAACAGTTCCACATCAAATTATTGGTAAGTACGGTGGAGGTAAAGTTCTTGTTAAACCGGCTTCTCCAGGTACTGGTGTTATTGCAGGTGGTGCGATGAGAGCCGTGTTAGATAGTGCTGGTGTTCAAAATGTATTAGCAAAGTCACAAGGTTCATCAAACCCACATAATGTTGTGAAAGCAACTTTTGATGCTCTTATTAATATGAGAGACCCCTATTCAATTGCAGAGCAAAGGGGAGTGGAATTAGAAAAAGTATTTAACGGATAAGATAATGGCTAAGGTAAAAGTTACTCAGGTTCGAAGTGTGATAAAAAGACCTAAGCGACAAAAGCTGACAATTGAAGCTCTTGGCCTTGGGAAAATCAACAAAACTGTAGAAGTGGAGTTAACTCCTCAGATACAGGGAATGATTGATAAAGTGAGTCATTTAGTAACTGTAAGTAAATAATTATGAAACTGCATACTTTAAAGCCCGCAGAAGGTTCGGTAAAGAGTGGTAAGAGAATTGGTCGAGGAGAAGGTTCCGGAAAAGGTGGTACCTCAACACGAGGACATAAGGGAGCTAAGTCAAGATCAGGTTACTCCAGAAAACTTGGTTTTGAAGGAGGTCAAATGCCACTTCAAAGAAGGGTTCCTAAGTTTGGGTTCAGAAATCCAAATAGAGTTGCGTTTAAGCCGGTTAATCTTGCTGACTTACAGGAGCTTGTGGATAAAACTAAAGCTAAAGTCGTTGATCTTGAATTACTTAAGAATAACGGTTTGGCTTCAAAGAATGATAAGATTAAAATTTTAGGGAAAGGTGAACTGAAGGCGGCAATAGAAGTGAAAGCACATGCATTTTCAGCGTCTGCAAAAGCGGCTATTGAAAAAGCTAAAGGAACTGCTGTCAGCATTTAACAAGAATGAAGTTATTCAAGACCATACGAAATATATTTGCTATTGAAGAGCTACGGACCCGTATCTTAAACACGATTGGGTTCATTATCATTTATAGACTAGGCTCTTTTATCATACTACCAGGACTTGATTTTGTCAAAATGACACAGAACTCTAAAAGTCCTGAGGGTATGCTAGGGTTTTTGGATACTATGCTTGGTGGAGCTTTCGGTAATAAGGCGATATTCGGCTTAGGTATTATGCCTTACATATCTGCTTCTATTGTGGTTCAATTGATGCAGGTAGCAATCCCGACTTTTCAAAGATTGCAAAAAGAAGGTGAATCTGGCCGAAAGCGTTTAACACAAATAACAAGGTTCTTAACAATCGGTATTTGTCTTGCGCAGACAATACCATTTCTTGCTACGGTAAATACTTCTGGTCCGGAAAGTTGGTTGATTGCGGGTGTAGATCCTTCTCTTTTCAATATTACTGCTGTGATTACTCTTACTGCAGGAACTATTTTCTGCATGTGGCTGGGTGAAAAAATTACAGAAAAGGGGATTGGCAATGGTATTTCCCTGCTAATTATGATCGGTATTATATCAAGACTGCCTGCAGCATTATTCCAGGATTTTGACGCAAAAGGATTTTCAGGATTGTTGTTCATAGTTCTTGAAATACTAGCCTTATTCTTCGTTGTGATGATTGTTGTTATGCTGACACAGGCTACTCGAAGAATACCCGTCAACTATGCAAAGCAGGTTGTGGGTAATAAAGTATATGGTGGTCAACGACAATTTATCCCATTAAAAGTCAATGCTGCTGGTGTGATGCCAATTATTTTTGCTCAGTCACTAATGTTCCTACCGGGATTATTAGGAGGCTTGTGGAAGGATAGTACTATTGGTAACTACTTGGCAACTAACTTTTCTGATCAGTGGACCTGGCAATACAATGCAATGTTTGCTTTTCTGATAATTGTATTTACTTATTTCTACACTGCGATTACGGTGAACCCGAATCAGATAGCGGATGATCTTAAAAGAAATGGTGGATTTATACCTGGAATTAAACCGGGGCCACAGACAGCAGAATTTATTGACAATGTTATCTCTAAGATTACACTACCAGGTGCATTGTTTATTGCACTAGTAGCGATTTTACCTGCCTTTGCAAGAGCCGCTGGAGTACAAGATGGTTTTGCACAGTTCTACGGTGGGACTTCTCTGCTAATCATGGTAGGTGTGGTATTGGATACCTTGCAACAGATAGAGAGTTATCTCCTAATGAGGAGATATGAAGGTATGATGAAGAGTGGTAAGGTAAAAGGCCGTGCAAGAAATATAGCAATGGCCTCTGCAGAGTCATAATGGTTGTCATTAAGACAAAAGAAGAAATTGAAATAATCCGCGAGAGTGGTGACGTACTAGGTAGAGCTCACGGAGAAGTAGCAAAAAGGGTGAAACCTGGGGTTACAACTTTGGAGTTGGATAGGATTGCGGAGGAATACATAAGAGATAATGGAGGAATACCTTCATTTAAAGGTTACGGGGGATTTCCCGGAACACTATGTATGTCGGTAAATGAACAGGTGGTTCATGGAATACCGGGAAATTATGAATTGAAAGAAGGGGATATCGTTTCAATCGATTGTGGTGTCATCCTGAACGGGTTTCATAGTGATAGTGCCTACACCTATGCGGTAGGTGAAATTGACAAAGATGTCGAGCGGCTTTTGACAACAACCAAGGAGTCCTTGTATAAAGGAATCGAAATGGCGGTCGAAGGAAAGAGACTTGGGGATCTTGGGTATGCGATTCAGGAGTATAACGAATCGAGAGGTTATTCTGTGGTTCGTGAGTTGGTTGGACATGGTGTAGGAAAAGATCTTCATGAAAAACCGGAGGTTGCAAACTACGGAAAGCGCGGTCGAGGAATGAAGCTGAAGGAAGGAATGGTCATTGCTATAGAGCCAATGATCAATCTTGGAAAAAGAAATATAGTTCAGGAGGCGGATGGCTGGACAATTAGGACAGCCGATCGAAAGGCTTCAGCGCATTTTGAACATACGGTGGCAGTGAGAAAGGGAGAGGCAGATATATTGACCACCTTTAAATATATAGAAGAAGCATTAAAAGTATAATATGGCAAAACAGTCATCTATAGAGCAAGACGGAACAATTACTGAGGCATTGTCAAATGCAATGTTCAGGGTTGAGTTGGAGAACGGGCATGAGGTGATTGCACATATTTCAGGGAAGATGAGAATGCACTATATCAAGATTCTTCCAGGTGACAAAGTTAAGTTAGAAATGTCGCCATACGATTTATCAAAAGGTAGAATTGTTTATAGATATAAATAATAAGAGTCATGAAAGTAAAAGCTTCAGTTAAAAAAAGGAGCGCTGATTGCAAGGTGATCAGGAGAAAGGGGAGAGTATATGTCATTAACAAAAAGAATCCAAGGTTTAAGCAGCGTCAGGGATAATTTCTGTCGCTAAAAATGTGATATTATGGCAAGAGTTTCAGGAGTAGATATTCCGGATAATAAAAGGGGGGTAGTAGCCCTCACCTATATATATGGTATAGGTACGAGTTCTGCACAGTCAATTTTGGCAGATGCCGGGGTGGATCCGAATAAGAAAGTTCAAGATTGGTCAGATGATGAATCCAATGCGATTCGTAATGTGATCAGTTCAACTTACAAAGTTGAGGGTGTATTAAAGTCTGAGGTGCAAATGAGTATTAAGCGTTTGCTCGATATTGGATGTTACCGCGGCCTTCGACATAGAAAAGGATTACCCGTTCGCGGACAAAGGACAAAGAATAACTGTCGTACCAGAAAGGGTAAGAGAAAAACTGTGGCTAACAAGAAAAAAGCTGTTAAATAAGGCTAATTAAGACTTTAATTATGGCACAAAAAACAAAAGGTAAGAAACGATCGGTGGTAGTAGAAGCTGTTGGCCAAGTGCACATCAGAGCTTCTTTTAATAATATCATCATTTCTATAACGAATTCAACAGGGCAAGTGGTCTCATGGTCATCTGCTGGTAAAATGGGATTCAAAGGATCTAAGAAAAACACTCCGTATGCGGCACAGACAGCTGCTCAGGATTGTGCGCAAAAAGCATACGATCTTGGTATGAGAAAAGCTGAGGTTTTTGTAAAAGGACCAGGTTCAGGTAGAGAGTCTGCAATTAGAACGGTTCAGAATACAGGTATAGAGATTACAGCAATAAAAGATGTAACTCCACTACCGCATAATGGATGCAGACCTCCAAAAAGGAGAAGAGTTTAAGGTTAGATTAGAAAACAACTATAGATATGGCTAGATATACAGGCCCTAAATCGAAAATATCAAGAAAATTCAACGAACCTATATTTGGTGACACTAAGGCATTGGCTAAAAAGCCTTACCCTCCTGGGTCACATGGAAGAGGTCGTAGAAAGAAACAGTCTGAGTACGCCCTTCAGTTAATGGAGAAGCAAAAGGCTAAGTATACTTATGGAGTACTTGAGAGACAATTCTCAAACTTGTTTGAAAAAGCATCTCGTAAAAGTGGTGTAACTGGTACCATACTTCTGCAACTGCTAGAGGCTAGATTGGACAATGCAGTTTACAGAATGGGAATCTCACCTACCAGAAGAGGAGCGAGACAGTTAGTATCTCATAAGCACATTGAAGTAAATGGTAAAGTGGTTAACATTCCTTCTTACTCATTGAGACCAGGTGATGTGGTTTCTGTGAGAGAAGCAAGTAAAGGTAATGTTGCAATTAAAGATAGCCTGTCCTTAAATGCAGGAAAAGGTTATTCCTGGATTACATGGGATAGTTCATCTTTGTCCGGAACTTATATGAATAACCCAGAACGAGAGGAAATTCCTGAAAACATCCAGGAACAATTAATCGTTGAACTTTACTCGAAATAATAATTAGAACTAATTAAAAAATTATAGATATGTCAATTTTAGCATTTCAAATGCCAGAGAAAGTGGTGATGGATAAAGCAGACGATTTCCATGGTCTGTTTGAATTTAAGCCACTTGAAAAAGGCTACGGTGTTACAATAGGTAACGCGCTAAGAAGAATTCTTCTTTCATCTCTTGAGGGTTATGCTATTACCGGGATAAAGATTCCTGGTGTTTTACATGAGTTCTCATCGATTGAAGGAGTAGTACAAGACGTATCGGAGATCATCTTAAATCTAAAGCAGGTTAGATTCAAAAAGATTTCGGACTCTGCAGAAAACAAGACTAAAATTATTGTTCCTGTAAACGGGAAGGATCAATTTAAGGCTGGTGAGATTTCTGAACATACTGAGGCTTTCAAAGTTCTGAATCCAGAGTTAGTTATTTGTGATATTGATTCATCGATTGAATTTGAAATCGAATTAACGATTGAAAAAGGCAGAGGGTATGTTCCTGCAGAGGAAAACAAGCCATCTGAGCAAATATTCGGGTATATTCCGATTGATGCTATTTTCACTCCGATAAAGAATGTTAAGTATAACGTTGAGAATACAAGGGTTGAGCAAAAAACGGATTATGAAAAATTAGTACTTGATATAGCTACTGATGGTTCTATTCATCCGGAAGATGCTTTGAAAGGTGCAGCTAATATCCTTATTCAACATTTTATGTTGTTCTCAGATCAGACGATGACATTTGAGACAGCTAAGCCGGAAGAGGAGGAGACAGTAGACGAAGAAGTACTCCATATGAGAAAGCTTCTAAAAACTCCTATAGCAGAACTTGACCTTTCTGTAAGAGCGTATAATTGCCTCAAAGCAGCGAATATCAAATCACTAGGAGAGCTTGTTGCGCTTGAGGTTTCGGATATGATGAAATTTAGAAACTTTGGAAAGAAATCTCTTGCTGAGCTTGAGCAGCTGGTTGCTGATAAGCAGTTGACATTCGGGATGGACCTTTCCAAATATAAATTAGACGAAGAGTAAAAATGAGACACGGGAAGAAATTTAATCACTTGGGTAGAACGGCCGCACATAGAAGCGCTATGCTTTCTAATATGGCTAACTCATTGATTCTTCATAAGAGAATCTCGACTACCGTAGCGAAGGCGAAAGCGTTGAGAAAATATGTGGAGCCATTGATTACGAAAGCAAAAGATGACACTACTCACTCAAGAAGGAATGTGTTTTCAAAGCTTCAGGACAAAGAATCAGTTACTATTCTTTTTAATCAGGTTGCACAGAAAGTTTCTGAACGACCAGGTGGATACACAAGAATAATTAAAACTGGTAACCGTCTAGGTGATAATGCAGATATGTGTATAATTGAATTAGTAGATTACAATGAGCTACTAATTAAGGAAAGCAAACCTGCAAAGTCTAAGTCTAGAAGAAGTCGAAGAGGTTCTTCGAAGAGTAGTGAGGGAGAAACAGCAGTAGAAGCCACCAAGGAGGAAAAAAAGGTTGAAGCTAAGGCAGAAGAAGTGAAGGCGGAAAAAGTAGAGGCCAAGACTGAGCCAAAGGTAGAAGAGAAGGCAGCAGAAGAACCTAAGGCTGAAGCAAAAGAGGCGGCTGAGAAACAAGAGAAGGAAGAGAAGGCTCCCGAGGCGAAAAAGGAAAGTGAGTCGGGGTCCGATGAGGATGGTAAAAAAGAATAACGGAATGTTAATAAATAATAAGAAAAGGATTGGACTTTAGTTCAGTCCTTTTTTTATTTTTGCCGAGCCAAAATCAACACAGATGAAGTATAATTCCCGCCAAAAAGCATATTTAGTTCTGGAAGATGGTTCAGTATATGAAGGATATTCTGTTGGAAAAAAAGGAACAACAAAAGGAGAGATTTGTTTCAACACCGGGATGACCGGGTACCAGGAAATTTATACAGACCCTTCCTACTTTGGACAGATTATCGTAAATACAACATCACACATTGGAAATTATGGAGTTAAGGATGACGAAGTTGAATCCAACTCTATAAAATTTGCAGGCCTTGTTTGCAAAAGTTATTCTTCCATGTATTCAAGACATATGGCTGAGGAGTCCCTGCAAGATTATTTTGAGGAATCAGGTATTGTAGGTATTAGTGACGTTGATACGAGAAGTATTGTTCGCCATATCCGTAGTACGGGAGCAATGAATGCCATAATATCCTCCGAAAAAGAAGTGGATGAATTGAAAAAGGAAGTGAAGGAGATTCCTTCGATGAATGGCCTTGAATTATCATCCAAAGTCACCACCAAAGAACCATATTTTGTCGGGAGGGAGGATGCTAAATACAAAGTAGCTGTTCTGGATCTTGGAGTGAAAACGAGCATTTTAAAGAATTTTACCCAAAGAGATTGCTACTGTCAGGTATTTCCCGGTGATACTTCATATGAAGAAATGAAGAAATGGAACCCTGATGGTTATTTTATTTCAAATGGCCCCGGTGATCCGGCTGCCACCACGTATGCAGTGGAAACTGTGAAGAAGATTTTGAACGATGATGCCCCTGTATTTGGCATATGTCTTGGACATCAAATTCTTGCTTTGGCTAACGGACTTTCGACATTTAAAATGCATCACGGACATAGAGGATTGAATCATCCTGTCAAAAATCTCGAAACCGGGCTTAGTGAAGTAACTTCACAAAACCATGGTTTTGCCGTGAGTATGGAGGATGTTGATAAAAGCGATAATATAGAACTTACCCATGTGAACCTCAATGACCAGACGGTGGAAGGTATTCGAATAAAAGGCAAGAAGGCTTTTTCGGTACAGCATCACCCGGAGTCATCACCAGGTCCACATGATTCGAGATATTTATTTGATAACTTTATAGAACTAATAAGTAAATAGTACACTTTAAAATCTTAAGAAATGAGTCTTATAGAAGAAATACGTGCAAGACAAATATTTGATTCCAGAGGTAATCCAACAGTTGAGGTAGATGTGATTACCGAAAACGGTATCCTTGGAAGGGCTGCGGTACCATCTGGAGCATCAACTGGAGAATACGAAGCTGTTGAACTAAGAGATGGCGACAAAAAGAACTTCATGGGTAAGGGTGTTTTAAAAGCCGTTGCTAATGTGAATGATACAATTGCCCCTGAATTGATCGGATTCGATGTTTTTGAACAAAAGGCAATTGATGAATTGATGATCGAACTAGACGGTACTCCGAATAAATCTAAACTTGGTGCCAACGCAATTTTAGGAGTATCATTGGCTGTGGCTAAAGCTGCTGCTGAAGAAACCGGTCAACCACTATACCGATACATCGGTGGTGTTGCTGCGAATACACTTCCAGTTCCTATGATGAATATCATTAATGGTGGTTCACATGCTGATAATTCAATAGATTTTCAAGAATTTATGATTATGCCAGTAGGTGCGGATTCGTTTTCTGAAGCTCTGAAGATGGGTACAGAGGTATTTCATCACCTTGCCAAGGTATTAAAAGGAAGAGGTCTTTCAACTAACGTTGGTGATGAAGGAGGATTTGCTCCAAATTTAAAATCTAACGTTGAGGGTATCGAGGTGATTCTTGAGGCAATAGATAACGCTGGCTATAAAGCTGGAGAAGATATCATGATCGCCTTTGACGCGGCAGCTTCTGAATTCTACAATAAAGAGGAAGGTGTTTATCATCTAAAATGGTCGACTGGAGAAAAACTTTCTTCAGAACAACTAGCGGACTTATGGGCTGATTGGGTTGAAAAATATCCTATTGTTTCTATCGAAGATGGTATGGATGAAAATGACTGGGAAGGATGGAAACTTTTGACAGAGAAAATTGGTGACAAATGCCAGCTAGTAGGTGATGATCTATTTGTAACTAATGTTGAAAAGCTACAGAGAGGAATAGACCAGGATATCGCAAATGCTATTTTGATCAAGTTCAATCAGATTGGTACGCTATCTGAAACGATAGATGCTGTGAACTTAGGAAAGAAGAACAAGTATAAATCTGTTATGTCCCACAGATCAGGTGAAACTGAAGATGTAACTATTTCAGATCTAGCGGTTGCTCTAAACACAGGCCAGATTAAAACGGGGTCTCTTTCACGAACCGATCGTATGGCAAAGTATAACCAACTACTGAGAATCGAGGAAGAGCTTGGGGATCAAGCTTACTTTCCTGGGAAAAACATGTAATGTAAATAAGCCTAACATTGAAGCCATCTTGTATTACAAGATGGCTTTTTTTATATTTTTCGTAAATTTATACCAAACGAATTGACCTTGAAACCATTCATCAAGAAATACATATTCAATTTCTATGTAATCTTTGCAGTGCTTGTGGCTGCGTGGATGTTATTCCTGGATAATAATGATGTGAGTTCCGTGCTTGCTAAGAGATCAAGAAACAGAAAGTTAAAGAAGGAAATTCAGTACTACGAAAATAAGATTGGGGAAGTCCAAAGGGATCATCAGGCTCTGAAGAGTAGCTACAAAGAAATGGAAAGGTTTGCTCGGGAAAAGTATCGAATGAAAAGAGAAAACGAGGATGTTTATATTATAGAAGAATCAAATTGATTGTTCTTCTGAAAATATAGTGTCAACAACTCCCTCTTTCAGTGCATAAGTAGAAACTCTGATTTCTTCGATTCGTAAATTATCCATTACCCATTCAATCAGGCAACACGCAACCACGATCATGTCTACACGCATTAAGATCATTCCGGGGATGTTTATTCTCTCTTCCCTGTTTTTTGATATGACCTCTTCATTAACCTGGTAGAAAGTATCTACGGGTAAAGTATACTCGGTTTTTTGTTCAAGGGAAAAGTCAAGACCTTGTTCTTTGTGATAAATTTCACAAAGTGTATCAAAGGTTCCACTACTTCCAATTAAGGTTTTAGGGCTGTATTTTTTGGCTGCTTCAAGTAGCTCAGTCAGTTCAACGTCAAGGTACTGCATGAGTTCGGCTCGGGACTCGTCCGAAATAGGGTCAACTTGATGAAAACGATCCATCAGTCTTTGTCCACCGATTTCAAAGCTTCTTTGCCAAAAAACTTCTTCTTGATCACATATAATGAACTCAACGCTCCCTCCTCCTATATCCATTATGATTGAAGGGCGGTCGCGTCCAATATCTAAAGCTCTTTTAACGCCTTTGTGAATTAACCCCGCTTCCTCATTTCCATCAATGATGTCAATTTCGATACCCGTTTTAGCATAAATTAGTTTGGATACCGCAACACCGTTATATGCATTGCGAAACGCACTTGTGGCTGTGGCCCTGATAATATCTACCTCATAGGACTTGATGGTTTCGCTAAATTGCGCAAGGGCTTGAAGAGCTCTTTCGATCGCCTCATCGCTGATTAATCCCTCAGAAATACCACCTTCGCCTATTTTTACAGGGACTTTTTGGCTGTATAGCTTCTTGTAGTTGCCATTTTGTCCCTTTTCTACAATGAGTAAATGGAAGGTATTCGTACCTAGGTCAATAATCGCTGCTCTCCTGTGTGACATCTCCATTTTTTTACCGCTCCAAATATACGCTTACGCATAAATATTTTTCATAAAAACGACTCAAATTGTGTATGCAATGACAGAATTGACCGAGAATATTATTAGTTTAGGTTACGTAGATTAAGATTGAAATGAGCAACAACGCATCCCAGAATAATGATAAGAGAAGAAAACTAACTGAGCTGAATGAAAAGGCGAATGAGGGTGGAGGAAAGAAAAGAATTGATGCGCAGCATAAGAAGGGAAAGCTTACAGCGAGGGAAAGAATAGAATATCTTTTAGACAAAAACTCCTTTGAAGAGGTTGGGAAGTTAGTAAGACACCAAAGCACAGACTTTGGTCTCGATAAAGAAAGATATTTAGGTGACGGTGTAATTACCGGATTCGGCACTATTGATGGTAGGTTGACCTATGTTTATTCCCAAGACTTTACAGTTTTCGGTGGATCTCTTTCTAAGTCACATGCAGAGAAAATATGCAAAATAATGGATATGGCTATGAAGAATGGAGCTCCCATTATTGGCTTAAATGACTCTGGTGGCGCAAGAATACAGGAAGGTGTGAAGTCATTGGGTGGTTATGCTGATGTGTTTTATCGTAATACAATGGCTTCTGGCGTTGTACCTCAGATTTCGGCCGTGATGGGACCATGTGCCGGTGGGGCTGTATACTCACCCGCCATTACGGATTTTATTTTTATGGTGGAGAATACCAGTTACATGTTCGTAACAGGACCTAACGTAGTCAAGACAGTGACTCATGAAGAAGTGAGTTCTGAGGACCTAGGAGGAGCTTCTGCTCATAGCGCTAAGAGTGGTGTTGTTCATTTTTCCGAGTCCAATGATATAGATTGCCTGGATTCGATTAAAAGATTGCTGTCTTATATTCCTCAGAATTGTGAAGATCAGAGTCCGGTCGAAAACTATGATGTTGGTGAAGAAATTAGAGATTCACTAAAAACAATTATCCCAGACAACGCCAGTCAGCCTTATGATATGAAGGATGTTATAGAGAATCTTGTTGATGAAGACTCATTTTTAGAGGTTCAAAAGGATTTTGCAGAGAATATAGTAGTTGGTTTTTCCAGAATAGGGGGTAGAAGTGTAGGAATAGTTGGGAATCAACCAGCAGCGATGGCTGGAGTTCTCGATATCAATTCTAGCAACAAGGCTGCTCGATTCGTACGGTTTTGCGATTGTTTCAATATTCCTCTTTTAGTATTGGTCGATGTTCCTGGATTTCTTCCTGGTACAGATCAGGAGTGGAACGGAATTATCAAGAACGGAGCTAAACTGTTGTATGCATTTTGTGAGGCAACAGTACCTCGAGTAACGGTTATTACAAGAAAGGCGTACGGTGGAGCATATGATGTCATGAATTCCAAACATATCGGAGCGGATGTGAATTATGCTTGGCCAACAGCGGAAATTGCGGTTATGGGACCAAAGGGAGCGGCCGAGATAATCTTCAGAAATGAAATAGCCAATGCAAAGGACCCTGAAGCAGCTCTTGAAAAGAAGGTACAAGAGTACGAAGCACAGTTTAACCACCCCTACCTAGCCGCTGAATTAGGCTTTATTGATGAAGTTATAATGCCTGAAATGACGAGATTGAAATTAATTAAAGCATTCGCAATGCTTGAAAATAAAGTTGATAATTTACCCCGTAAGAAACACGGGAATATACCCTTATAGTGATAGCAACAATGGATAAGAAGAGTAAAAAATTTTTAGAGACCTATTTAAACAACCCATCACCCACAAGCTTTGAATCAAAATTACCGGGATCTAAAACATCCGGGCAGCAAATATGGCTTGATTATCTAAAACCATATATTGATCATTATATCTCAGATACTTATGGATCAGTTGTTGGTGTAATAAACCCGGAAGCTGACTACAAGGTTGTAATTGAGGCCCACGCTGATGAAATATCATGGTATGTGAATTATATCTCAAGTGACGGCTATATTTATGTAATCCGTAACGGAGGGTCAGACCATCAGATCGCTCCATCAAAAAGAGTCAACTTACATACTGAGAATGGAGTTGTCAAAGGTATATTTGGCTGGCCTGCTATTCATGTGAGAAAATCAGAAAGAGAAGCGGCTCCTTCGATGAAAAACATTTTTATAGATGTAGGAGCAAGCAAAAAGGAAGAAGTGGAAGCGATGGGTATTCATGTTGGTACAGTCGTTACTTTTGATGATGAGCTCATGGAGTTAAATAAGAGCTACTATGTGGGCAGAGCATTGGATAACCGTATTGGTGGTTTTATGATCGCTGAAGTGGCAAGACGTATAAAAGATAAGGGTCAAAAGTTACCATTTGGTTTATACGTTGTTAACGCAGTGCAGGAAGAAATAGGACTAAGGGGGGCTCAAATGATTGCGGAACGTATTAATCCTGATGTTGCTATTATTACTGACGTGACGCATGATACACAATCTCCGATGTACGATAAAAAGACCAGTGGGGACTTAAAATGTAGCGGTGGTCCGGTGTTGACGTACGGGCCTGCAGTACAAAATAACCTGCTTGATATGTTAATAAAGGTAGCAGAGAAGAAAAAGATTCCTTTCCAGCGATCAGCCGCTTCGCGATCCACAGGTACAGACACTGACGCTTTTGCCTATTCAAATGATGGAGTTGCCTCAGCATTGATTTCATTACCTCTGAAATATATGCACACCACAGTCGAATCGGTTCACAAGGATGATATCGAGAATGTGATCAAACTCATGTATGAATTCGTGATTCAGTTGAAGTCGGGTCACGACTTCAAGTATATTAAATAATGAAATACATTGATCAAATGGGGCGTTCTATCGAGATCAAAGATCGTCCTAATAGAATCATATCCCTAGTTCCATCCATTACTGAACTTCTTTTCGACCTGGGTTTGGGTGATTATGTTGTCGGAGTTACGAAGTTTTGTAAGTATCCTGAGAAAGTAAAGAGGCTTCCAAAAATCGGAGGAACTAAAAACTTCAATATGGAAGTTATTGATTCCTTAAACCCTGATTTGATATTAGGGAATAAGGAAGAAAATTACAAAGAAGGCATTTTGGAATTAGCGTCTAAATTTCCAGTATGGGTAAGTGTTGTAGATAATCTGGAAACGGCATTTGATATGATTAATAAAATTGGTCAGGTCACCGGAGTTACTGACAAGGCAATAGACTTGATCACTCAAATGCGATCTCGGTTTTCCGAAATCAACTTCAGCTTTAATAAAACAGCTCTTTATTTGATTTGGAGAAAGCCCTATATGACCGTGAATAACGGGACTTTTATTTCTGCTATGATGGACCAATGTGGTTTGGTAAATATTGTAAAGGGAGATTTGAGTTATCCTCAGCTGGATAATGTAGACCTTTCGGATAAACCTGATCTAGTTTTATTAAGTAGCGAGCCTTATCCATTCTCCGAAAAGCATATTCCTGATATTAAAGAACTTTTTCCAGAAGCAACCGTATTACTAGTTGACGGAGAAATGTATTCCTGGTTTGGTTCCAGAATACTTAAGGCTCCCGAATATTTTTCAAAGTTATACGAAAAACAACGCGCTAACATTGCCCGGAAAGATTATTGAAGGTATGCCACTTAGTAATAATTAAGTGGCTTTTTTCATATCGAAATTGTATCTTCCTTGTCTTCCTGAAAAAAATGGTACAGCTATTGAGTGATTCTCGTCATGGATATTTTTAACAGAACTATTGTAATTTTATTTCTAGCACTGGCTGGGATGTCTAGTTATGGACAAACTTCTCAAGAACTAATGGATAAAGGTGATGCCTTGATGACAAAAGGTAAATTTGAGAAGGCGATTGAAGCTTATCTAGATTATATTGATGCAGATCCGGAAAATTACCTCGGATATTTCAAAGTTGGTAATGCCAGCCTCAATGCTCAAAAATACAGAAAAGCAGTTATATACTACTCAAAGTCTCTTTCCCTAAACCCAGATCACTCAAAGGCCTATAATAATCGAGCCTATGCCTATGCGCTTTCGGGGGACTATATGATGGCTCTCCATGATTATGATCGTATTTTGATTCTGGAACCAGAGAATGTTGAAATCTATTTGACTCGCGCCAAATTAAAGTCCCAGATCGGGATGAGTGAGGATGCGATAAAGGATTATAATAAGATTGTAGAGTTAAGGCCGTTTGATGCCGAAGTATACTACCAGAGAGGTACATTACAAGCTGAGCTAGGGAACAAGGAACAAGCAGCAGAGGACTATCAAAAGTCTTTGGAGCTTAATCCCAATGCCGATCTTTATTATAAAATGGGAGCTACCGAATCGAAAAATGATAATCATGAACAAGCGGTTGTCTTCCTTACGAAGGCCATAGAAATCGACAATGATAGGGTTGAATATTATGATTTGCGCGCACACTCCTATACAAAGCTTGGGCAACTAAAGAAGGCCATAGAAGATTTGAACCACGCAGAGAAGCTGGACTCTACCGATATAGATCATTACATAGAGCGGGGAATTGCATATCACCAATTGAGAAATTACAATGATGCCTATGATGATTTTACTAAGGCGCTGGAATTAGATTCGACTAAGGTTGATGTCTATTTTAACCGGGCCGCCACAAGTTTTAGCGCAGAAAGGTTATACAGGGCAATAGAAGATTTTACTAAAGTACTTGAGTTCGAGCCTAAAAATGAGCAGGCACTGCTTTACCGTGGAGAGTCCTATGAAATAACCAACAAATGGATGCTGGCTGAGCGTGATTACACTGCATACCTAGAAATACGACCAGATAAACATCTCGTGTATATGCGCAGAGGAGATTGCAGGTTTCACAATGGAGACTATGAAGGCGCTATCAAAGATTATACTAAGGTGCTATCCGTTAATAAAAACTTGGCTATTGTTTGGAACAACAGAGCTAAAGCTTACTTTAATCTTAAAAAATACGCCTTAGGTTGCCCTGATCTAGAAAAAGCGCATGATTTGGGATATGTACATGGATATCACCTATTAAAAAAGAATTGTGAGTAAATCTGGAATAGATTGCTTTTCTATCTGGGGTTTGTTTACATTGATAATGCCTGAACATTTGTCACTTGAACTGACGTTGGCTCCACCCAAGTCATTTTGACACTATTTCAAACTTATCTGAGGATCAAAAAAAAGGCACCCATTTCAGGTGCCTTAAAAAATTATTTTTTCGGAGTGGGCTTATTCCGCACCCATGCATTCTTTCATCATATCCATCATGTCAGAAACTGCATTTTCATCTTTCTGAATGTCTTCAGGTGTGTACTTTGTTGTTACTTTTTCAATATAGCAACTACAAGCTTCTTCAGAGGCACCTTGTTTACAGCCGTCTAGCATTTGTTGCTTTGCTTCTTCCGGCCATCCACCTCCACCGCAAGAGGTAAGAAATAATGCGCTAAATGCTACTGCTGATAATAAAATCTTTTTCATGTTAATAGGTTTGAATATAGTTAAAAATATGTATTCCAATTTATCGATTGAAAAGAGCAATGTCTAATTTTTTTAGGTATTTATAATCTGTCCAGAGCCTGCTCAATTCTTTCTTTCGGGACACATAGGGAAACCCTCAAATACCCGTTACCGTTAGAACCGAACACCATTCCAGGGGTGAAAAAAATATGTTTTTCTTTTAAAAGCTTATCGATGAACTCTTGTACATCGCTGATGTTACTGGTTTTAGAAGGTCTGGCCCAAACGAACATACCGACTTGATTAGTATCATACTCAAAGTTCAGTTTATCCAAAATCTGATAAACCAACTTCCTTCTTTCCTCATAAACTGAATTTCTGGATCGGTGCCAGTCTTCATCATTATTGATGGCTTGAATAGCTGCTTGCTGGATTCCAAAAAACATTCCGGAATCTATATTGCTTTTTACCCGAAGAGCATTCGTAATATATTCCTCACCTCCCATAAGCATACCGAGCCGCCAGCCGGCCATATTGTGAGATTTACTAAAGGAATTGAACTCCAGGGCAACCTCTTTTGCCCCTTCTACATTTAGAATACTGATCGGTTTTTCTTTATTGAGAACCAGGCTATAGGGATTGTCATGACAAATGAGGATGTTGTTCCTTTTGCCAAAAGCAATTGCCTTTTCGAAAACTTCCAGTTTAGGAGGAGTACCTGTTGGCATATGTGGATAATTGAGCCACATGATTTTTACACCCGACAAATCGGAATCTTCAATTTTATCGAAATTCGGATACCAGTTATTTTCTTCTGTTAACTCATAGTATTCAATTCTTGCTCCCAGCAATTTTGATAGCCCGCTATAGGTTGGATATCCAGGGTTAGGAACCAGAATTTTGTCTCCTTCATTTACAAAAGCGAGTGTAACGTGAAGAATTCCTTCCTTGGAACCCATTAAAGGCAGAATTTCGGTATTGGGGTCAAGCTCAACATCATAGGTGTTTTTGTACCACAGTGAAAGAGCTTCTCTCAATTGCGGGATGCCTTTATAAGGTTGGTATCCGTGATTTCCAGGGTTTTGTGCGGTGGATATCAGGGCATTTACCGTTTGGTCGGAAGGTGCCATGTCCGGGCTGCCAATTGCAAAGCTGATAACATCTTTACCCTCAGCTATCATTTGGCGTATTTCTTCGAGCTTTTTTACGAAGTAGTATGCTTTTACGTCCTTAAGTCTATCAGCTGTCGATATGATCATAATTGATTTCCCAGTTTTTATATTCTCCAAGTATTCTAGGGTTAATGACAAGGTTCCTCAGAACCGCGATACATCGTTCATATTGGCCGTAATTCTCCCACATACAATCAACAAAGAACGTGTATTCATCAGGTTGCCCAATAATTGGGACAGATTGTATTTTAGTCAGATTTAACTTGTTGTCTACAATTAGTTTTAGGATTTCAGCTAGGGCACCTACCCGATGAGGAAGTTCAAAACTAAGAGTAGCCTTGTCCAGTTGCTCTTTTGGTAAGATATTTTGTTGCTCTTTGTTGAGGATTAAAAAGCGTGTATAATTAAGCTTTATGGTTTCGATGCCAGGTGCTAGGATTTCAAGATCATATAATTCTGCAGCAAGCTCTCCGGCTATTGCCGCTACCCCCATCAGGTTGTACTCTCTGATCTCTTTGGCACTATCGGCAGTATCGTAGAATTCTTCGAGTTCGAGGTCTTCGGAGAGTGTCTGAAGGTATTCTGAGCATTGTTGTAATGCCATGTAGTGGGAGCTTACCTTTTTTATGTCGGAAACTTTCTGGCCTGGTAGCGCCATTAGGTTTTGCTTAATCCTGAGTTTAATTTCTCCGGTTATCCGAAGCTTGTATTCTTGAATTAATCCATAATTGGGTAGAATAGTGCCTGCTATGGAGTTTTCAATTGCAATCATTCCATTGTCTACTTCACCGTTCTGTACTAATGCACAAACTTTTCGAAATGTATTGCATTCAACAATTTCAATATCTTCTCCTTCGAAATATTGTCTGCAGGCAATTTCGTGAAATGATGCTTTACCTCCCTGAATAGCTACTCTCATAAGCAATAAAAAAAGGCCCCTTATGGGACCTTAGATTAATTTGTTTTCATGATTCTTTTGGTCCCTGGAATTACGAGGAATATATGTTCAAGAAGAATCGTGAAAACAGGTTATCCATGGCGCAAAGTAACAAGTTTTTGCGATTTTATTACGTGTGCTAAAAGATTTTTTGAATTTCCTCTTTTGCTTTGGACAATGCAAGTTGTACAGGATCTTGATTCATTGAGGCCATGCGGTCGAAAATCGCTTTTGCTAATTCAACCCCTTTAGCTTCTTGATCCAATCCACTTGCCGTTTGATTGATAGCGGCAATAACTTCTTCTGTGGTGGTCTTTACCTGTGTCCACAGTCCTTCACTCATATAAATTTGCTGAGATAGGTTATGATTTAGTTCCTCCCGAATATCGTGCAGTAATCTCATGCGTAGCTCGGCAACGGTATATGAAGGGTCATTGACTCTAATGACCATATTATGTGGAGAGATTCTTTCCAGGTATAGTACTATGCGTTCATAAGCCTGGAGCCTAATAGGGAGAATAGTCTCCATTTTTTTGATTTTGAGATCAACCGCTTTTTTATTGAATTCCCTGCTTATGAAAGACTTTATTGTTAAATACATTGCTAAAAGGACTATTGAAGCAGGTAAAATAATATTCAGTAGCGATACGAACTGTTCCATTTTATTTAATTTTGCCCAAACTTATTAAAAAGCGATGTGTTTTAAAACCATTAGGTAATCACATAAGTTATTATTGAGTAAATGTTACAAATTTTATGAGTTTTTGTCCCGTAACGATAACAGACCAAGCACTTGAGGAAATACGAAATATTCGTAAATCGAAGGGGATTCCGGACTCTTATTCTCTAAGAATTGGTATGCAAGGTGGTAGTGGCTGTGGTTCCATGGGAATGTCTTTTCTCTTAGGTTTTGATGAAAAGGGAGATAATGATGAAGAGTACAGTGTTGAAGACATTCAGGTACTCATTGATAAGAAGCACATGATGTACGTGTTGGGAGTTGAAGTTGACTTCGTAAATACAAGTGAAGTCAGAGGGTTTGCCTTCAAAAATGTAGAAAAAACTCAGAAGTAATATCTGTTCAAGGTGACGGAAGAGCTACCCACTGTCCCCTGTATGGGTGGGTTCAGTTTAGAAATCGTCACTTCCGCAAATTTAATGGTTTTATGGTTGGTCTCTATTGCAGATAAAATCGACTGAGCTATGCTTTCAAGTAGCTTTCTGGGTTCCTTCATTTCATTTTGAACCAGCTCGTACAGCTTAGTATAGTCAGTTGTAGTATTGATGTCTTCTGAAACGAATGAATCATCTATCTCTACTTTCAGATTAACCCGGAACTTGTTACCTGTTTTTTGTTCTTCAGGATATAATCCATGAAAAGCAAAAAAGTCCATATCATTCAACTGAATTGTAGGCATATTACAGACTGTCGAAGAACGATCCTTTATCTTTTGAGCTTTCAGGATCATTACTCTCCTCATTATTTTCGGGTAGAATATCCTCTTTTATATCCTCGTCATGGTCTTGATCCTCTTTAGTTTCTGTGTGAACTTCTGGGGTTTCCTTTTGGTCATCCTGGGTAGGAGTCACCTCGTTGATCTTTTCGACAGTATCTTCATCTATTAGTTTATTGGAATTCGATATTTCAAAAACTACTTCTTCAACAGCTGATTCATTACTGTCTTCCAGGTCTTCAAAGCTTAGAGCACCGGTATCAAACTCTAAATTCTTACTTTCCAATGAAGGTATTTCGATATGCTTACCTTGTAGTTTCTCTACTCGTGATATAGTTTCATTAGCGATGCTTTTGAGTTCTATCAATAGGTTGTCTCTATGGTTATCGATCAGTTTACAATCCGCTTCTAGGATTCTAAGCTGATCACGAGCAGACTCCAGACGTTCCTTAACCTTACTTTCAGCCTCCTCTATCATGTTTTTTGCTTGATTCTTGGCATCGTTCAGGATAGCATCCGCTTGTATTTGTGATTCTTTCACATGAAGTTCGGCTGCCTTGTTGGCCTGATCGATCATGCTTGCCCCTGTATCTTCTGCAGTTTTTAGCGTTTTAAACAGTGATGCTTCAACTTCTCTAAGGCGTTGTACGTCTTTTTCTGCGTTGTCCAGGCGTGTTTTAAGGTCTTTATTTTCCTCAATTAACCTTTCCCACTCCTGGGATAAAGATTGCATATAGGCATTGACTTCATCCTTATCATAGCCGCGAAGCTTCTTTTCAAATGCTTTTTGGCGAATTTCTAGTGGTGTAACCTTCATATTATTCGTTGAATTTTAAATTCCATACGGATATCGTTCTGTCATCGCTACCCGAAACTATATAATTGTTGTACTCTGACCAAAGTAACTTATTCACACTGGTACCATGACCAGCATGCCTGGATTTGTCGATAACTTTGAGCAGCTTAAAAGTTTGGATGTCCCAGACCTTAATTGATTTGTCCATACTGCATGTAGCAAAATACTTGCCACATGGACTTTGTACAATGTCATTAATGGCATACATATGAGCAGGAATAGATTGCTCTAGCTTCCAATTACTGGTATTCCATATTTTCAAATGTGCATCTCTACCAGCGCTTATAAGTTTGCTTTCACCATCTACCGGTAATAACGCAAAAATGGAATTAGTATGCTCTTTGAGTTCATGTTTGACTTGCAGTTTTTGTAAATCTACTATTTTGATCGTGTTGTCACTACAACCAATCACGAGCGACTGCTGGTCTTTTAGTAACTTAAGTGATCTGATTCGGTCACCTGATAGTTGAGTTTTGCTTACAACGGACAGGTCATTATAGTTTAGGACAATTAGCTGTCCATCACCTGTTCCGACTAACACTTTATCCCCTGAAAGTTCAATGTCAAAAATGGCTTCTTTAGTGACTGCTGCGGAAGTGATTTCCTGATTGGTGTGAAGGTCAATTTTATGTATCCCATTAAAATTTTGGCCTACTAGCAAGCAATTTGTACCATTAACATACTTTATTGCGTACACAGAGTTAGGAACTTTGACAACAAGGTTTCCATCTGTCGGGTTTCGGAGGTCCCATTGAACGATCATACCATCACCGGCAGCAGAGTAAAACTGAGAAGGGGTGCCGGATCTTTCCAGGGTATAAATACTATCCCTGTGTCCACTTAGTGTGGCTAGTTTGTCGACAAGAATTTTTGTCATTCTGAAGAATCCGGGAGCGTTAAAATTTTCATAAATTTAGCAAATATTTAAGATAAATCATGCCGCTGACCAAAATAGAAGAGACAAATCGAGGAGGATTATGGGGACTTTGGAATATCAAAGAATCGGTCAGTGATTTATATGGCAATCTGAACCCTGAAGGCCCTGACCTGGAAAGATATCATCAGAAGCAAAATGATAAGACCAAACGTGAGTTTTTAGCTAGTCGCTTGTTGGTCTCACTATTGCTCAAAGAGGTCAATTTAAACTATCAAGGGGTAACAAGAGACGATAATAATAAGCCTCATCTTGTTGGTACTGAATATAAGCTTTCAATAAGCCATTCGGATAATTACGCTGCTGCTCTTATTGATCCGGTGAAACCGGCTGGTATTGATATACAGATCGTTCAAGACAAGATAATGAACTTAGGAGGAAGAATATTTTCGCCAGAAGAACTGTCCGATGCAGGTGATGATGTGGTCAAGAGTACGGTTTACTGGTCTGCAAAGGAAGTATTGTATAAGATTCAGGGACGTAAAGGGATTAATTTTGTCGATCATTTAAAAATTGCTCCTTTTGAGTTGAACAGACATGGGCATATTGGAGCTTCAATTTGTAAGGAGGAGGTCGCCTGTGATGTTGAACTGGAGTTTAAATTATATGATAATTTCGTAGTCGTATATAGTGTATAGATATATCCTAATAGCATTTTTCGTATTTCTTCTCAACCCAGGAAGAGCCCAGCAGAATATTTCCGGACAGGAAGTACAGTTGTTGGGTGCTGATAGTACAATTAGACTAGAGGCCTTGGGAGATAAGCTGGTTTTGATATTCTATAAGGGAAATTGTCCCTATGCTGATGTTTATAAAGAACGACTTTTAAAGCTCCAAAAAGACTTTAAGGAATTCTCCTTCATATTAGTCACTGCCGAACCTACTTCTGATATTCAATTGAAATATACTATTGGTGATCAGGAGTTGAAATTAGCCAGATATCTTAAGGTTACCAAGGCTCCTGAGGCGGTTGTGATTAATAGATCTCTTGTCGTGTACAAAGGAGCAATTGATGACAATCCACTTGTCGCTGCGGATGTTCGAAACAAATATCTGGAACAGGCCTTAACGCAATTACGGTCTTCTGGAAAGGTAACCATTAAGCCTCAAAAGGCTTTTGGTTGCGTCATCAATAATTAATCAGCATCTGGTATTACATCAAGTAGTTGTCTGAGTTCTTCAACTTTATCGACATCACCCAGTTTTTCAAAGCAGACTATCAGGTTTCTCAACACGCGCTTTATAATGTTCTTGTTGGAGCAAGGAGTATAGAAGATATCCATTGGCTCTAATTTTAGGTGCTCGATGTAGTTGTCCAGATCTTCTTTAGAGAAAATCAAGCCCTTGTTGAAGGCGTTGATGTAAAAGTTCTTTTCTGGGTCCTCGGTTTCGTAAATTAGTACGAACAGGTTTGGTAGATTTACACCCGAAATTGGCATTTTCAATCTTCGTGCGATAAGCATATAAATCACACACAGAGAAATCGGGTTTCCTCTTTTTGATTCGAGTACTACATTAAGCATTGAATTGCCTGGCGCATGAAAGTTCTTTGTATTTGCTCCGAATCTGTGTTTGTGAAACAATACACCATTGACGACATTTACCTGTTCCAATGGAGAAAGATCTTTTTTGAATTCCAGCCATACATCATAATAAACCTGCTCCAAATCCTGTTTCAGTTTATCCAGTTCAAGGTCTGGATATTGGTACGTAGCCAATAACCACATACCTTCAAGAAGGTCGTCACCGCCTGACTCTGACCATTCTGTGAGCCTGTTTTTTAAAAGGTCGAATTGAAGTGCGTGAATGAGTTCTTCTATTCTTCTTTGCACAAACGGGTCAATATTGTTCTCCCATTCATTTTCAAGGAAGGGGATTACAGATTCTCCCAATGAGATGATTTTTTCCTCTACATGCCGTGCGATGTAGCTGTCCTCGTCATCCAACAAAGATATAAGTGCTTTTAGTTCTTGTTTCTTCATAAGAGGGTACTAATAACTAACGAAAAATTAGTTCATTAAGTTTGGATGACTCCGACATTAAATTGTTTAGTGATGGGAGCATGGTTTGCGGCATCAATAGATTCAGAAATCACTTTCCTTGTGGTTAATGGATCGATAATTCCATCGACCCAAAGTCTTGCGGCAGCGTAGTAAGGGGAAAGTTCTTGTTCATATTTGGATTTTATTTCATCAAGAAGCTTATCCTCTTCTTCTTTGGATAATTCTTGCCCCTGCTTCTTTAAAGCAGCAACTTTAATTTGTAGCAGAGTCTTTGCAGCAGAATTACCACTCATAACCGCAATTTGTGCTGAGGGCCAGGCAAAGATGAACCTGGGGTCATAAGCTTTGCCACACATCGCATAATTACCGGCTCCAAAAGAATTGCCAACGATGAATGTGATTTTGGGAACAACAGAGTTAGAAACCGCATTTACCATTTTTGCACCATCCTTAATGATCCCACCATGTTCGGCTCGGCTACCTACCATAAAGCCAGAGACATCCTGGAAGAATACCAGTGGGATTTTTTTCTGATTGCAGTTCATAATAAACCGGGCAGCTTTATCAGCAGCATCTGAATAAATTACACCTCCCATTCTCATTTCTCCCTTGCCTGACTTTACTATTTCCCTTTGATTGGCAACAATTCCTACTGACCACCCATCAACTCTCGCGTAAGCACAAATAATCGACTTGCCATAGTCTTGTTTATATTCATCTAGTTCAGAATCATCCACTATTCTTTCGAGTATCTCTCTCATTTCATAGGGTTTGGTCCTGTCGGTGGGGAGAATTCCGTAGATTTCTTTTGGGTCTTTAGCTGGAGCTTTTGCTTCGATTCTGTTAAATCCAGCTTTGGGGTCATCTCCTATTTTCGAGATTAATTTCTTAATGGCGTTCAGGCACTCCTTATCACTCTTGTATTTGTAATCTGTTACCCCTGAAATCTCACAATGCGTTGTAGCTCCACCCAGCGTTTCGTTGTCAATGTCTTCACCAATTGCTGCTTTGACCAGATAAGATCCCGCCAGGAAAATGGTTCCGGTTTTATCAACTATCATGGCTTCATCAGACATGATTGGCAAGTAAGCTCCTCCAGCAACACAGCTTCCCATGATGGCTGCAATTTGTGTGATTCCCATAGAGGACATAACCGCATTGTTCCTGAACATTCGCCCAAAATGTTCTTTGTCTGGGAATATTTCGTTTTGCATTGGAAGAAATACACCTGCACTGTCTACGAGGTAAATTATGGGGAGTTTATTCTCAATAGAGATTTCCTGTGCCCGGAGATTTTTCTTGGCAGTAATTGGAAACCAGGCCCCGGCTTTCACAGTAGCGTCATTGGCTACGATGACACATTTTCTGCCCTTAATATATCCTATACCGGTGATGACTCCTCCCGATGGACAACCTCCATACTCGGTGTACATACCGTCTCCGGCAAAGGCTGCAATTTCTGTGAAAGTAGAGTCGTTATCAATCAGGTGGTCAATTCTTTCTCTGGCCGTGAGTTTCCCTTTTTTGTGCTCTTTATCGATTCTGGATTGTCCACCACCCAGAGCAACTTTTTTCCACTTTTCTTCAAGTTGTCTTACGAGTTCTTTGTTTCGGTCCTCGTTTTTGTTGAATTCCAAATCCATAATCTTTATACGGAAGTTTTGTGTTCCAGACGTGTGTCAGGAAAATTATTTTTTCTCGATTGAGATATAATCGCTATCCTTCCCTCTATTCCATTCAAGTCCGATGGCATGCTCTCCTTTATCCAGATCAGCAGGGATTGATATGGTAATTGTGCTGCTGGTTTGACTGGTTGCTTGCAGCGGATAGGTTTTTTTTGCGGTCATATCATAGAGCTTGATGACTAAGTCATTCGGTACGTTTCGTTTCAGTTCAAGAGTCACGCTTTCTGCTCCAGAAACTTTCTTAGGCTTAATCCTTTTGATGATATCACTATCCACAGGCTTTTTGCCGAATACATTGATATTAACATATCGGTGAGGATTGGCTTGCATATCGGCTACCAGGAAATTCAGGTCAATGACCATTTCGTTGATATTATCATGTAACGTAGGATCATTTAAAAGTTTGCTCATACTTCCATCACCGTTTTGCATCTTATCAAGTAGTTCAGTTAGTGTGGAGATCATATCATTGGCGCTGGCAATGGTAGTTTTAAGTTTTGAGTTCTTGAGACTATCAGATATTGAATTGAAATTATCGATTGTAGGTTGTGCTTTTTTGATCGTAGTTCTAATGTCTGTAATGAGTCCGTTGGTATTATTGATCGTAGCTTTTAAACTTCTTCTATTTTCAGCCACCATTCCATTTAACTGGCCGGTTAACGAATCGAGATTCGCTGTAATATTCTTAAAGTTAACAGCGACTTGCTTGAGGTCTCCCTTGCCTGATTCAACATCAATTTTTCCAACTAGAGCATTCAGTTTTTCGATGGCATTTTGAATGGCTGGCACCGCTTCTCTTGTCAAAACATCCTGAACACTTAACACTACTTTAGCACGCATTTCATCACCATCTTCATAGTAGCCGGCATTTTTTAAAGCTTTCGCATTATTTTTTATTGAATCAGGTGCTTGTAAATCGACCACTACACCAACAACCGGAATTGAAGAAATAGTTGCTGAATAGGCCCGGCTTACTTTTATGTGGTCATCAACGGCTATAGTAATTAAAATGGAGTCTGCCTCATCGTGAAGGAATTCAACGCTCTTCACTTTTCCGATTGCCTTATCCTTCATATTAACGGGATTTGTAGGCAGAAGACCTTGTGCATTAGGGTACTTGAATGTGAAAAACTGATCGCTTGAGAATACGTTTCCTGTTTTCAGATAGTTAAAACCGAAGTAGAGGATAAGCCCGGTGGTCAATACTAGTGTACCAACCTTAAATTCCTTAGATAGTTTCAAATCTTTTACTGTTTGTTCAGTTCGTCCATCTCAGATTTATACTCCTTGACGGCTTCAAAAATTCCTTCTGCGATTTTCTGTTGCCCATCAGTTGTTTTCAGGAAGGACTCTTCAGTTGAGTTGGATAAGAAACCTGTTTCAATTAGAACACTCGGCATTGTCGTTTTCCAAAGTACAAGAAAACCAGCCTGGTTGATACCGCGGCTACGTCTTTTTGATTTGCTTACAAATTTCTTTTCGACCTTACTGGCAAACTTAACACTATTCCTAATGTTAGAGCTTTGCAGAATTTCACGCATGATATAATATTCATCGGTGTGTTCAAAGCCTTCGTAGTTTTTTTCGTAATCATCCTCTTGCTTGATTACAGAATTCTCTCTTTCCATCACCATTAAGTTGCCGGAAGTCTTATGCAGCCCCATGGTATATGTCTCGGTGCCGTAGGCAGAGGTAGAAGGAGATGAGTTGCAATGGATGGAGATAAATAAGTCTGCTCCGCTTTCATTGGCGATCTTTGCTCTTTCATGAAGTTCGATGAACTTGTCGGAGTCCCTTGTCAAAATGACATTTACTCCGGGGAGATTTTTTTGAATATTGTCCTTTAGTTTGAGCGCAATGTTCAAAGCGACATCTGCTTCTTCAACATGCTTACCCAGGCAGCCAGGGTCTTTACCTCCATGGCCAGCATCAATGACAATAGTTCTTACCGCGATATCCTGAACATTTAAAGGTGCATAGGAACTCAGGATAAATGTAAACGCGAGGACGAAAATTATAGCTCTTTTTCCCAATTTATTGTAATGTTTAGCGTTTATTACAATAATTTTACGCAAAAATGCGAATTTTTGTACAATTCTGAAAACCGGATTCAAACATTTTAGCACGACTTTTTATACTGTTTATCATTGTATTAGCTTTTGCTCAAGCACGTGCTCAGGTTTCTACTACCGGCCAGCGAATCAAATCTGATTCCCTGACAGCAAACCCTGCCAAATACGCAAATGGCAAGAAAGACATAGAAACAACAGTCAAATATAATGCCAGAGACTCAATCTATTTTGATGTAAAAACGCAAACGGTTAAACTTTTTGGAGGGGTGAATGATAAAGGTGATCCAATGGCAAGCGTAGATTATGGTGAGCTTCATCTGGAGGCTGCTTACATTGAGATTAACTGGAAGACAAATGTTATTACGGCCAAAGGGATATTTGATAAAAAGGGAAATTATGTGGGGGCACCAGTATACATTGATAACGGTGAAAATGAGACTTTTTATAATGATAGTATTAAGTACAATACGGTCACCAAGCAGGGTATAGTGTGGAAAATGAAAAATGACCAGGCCAAGGATCAACATTTGACCGGTGATCTGACGAGGGTTGATGGAACAACAAAAAACGTTTATGTGTATGAGGGTCAATTTTGTCCATGTGAGGACCCTAACGCAAGTACTTATGTAAAAGCAAAGAAAATTAAGGTTATTCCTGGCAAAAGAGTTGTGACCGGACCTTTTCAGCTTTGGATAGCCGATTTGCCAACTCCTTTATTTCTACCCTTTGGTTTATTTCCAATTAGTCAACAACGAACATCAGGTGTCATCATACCTTACTATGGAGAGTCTGTTGATCGCGGTTTTTTTCTCCGAAACGGAGGGTATTACTGGGCCATAAGCAATAAAATGGATTTGAAGCTCACGGGAGATGTTTATACTAAAGGTGGCTGGGGTGTTAACTCGGCTTTTCATTATAAAGACCGCTATAAGTTTGATGGTAACTTAGACTTGAGTTATAACAAACGGATAAACTTTATTGATGAAGCAGACAACTATGAAGAGCAAAATGACTTTTGGGTTACCTGGAGACATAAGCCCAAAACCCGTGGAGGTAAAAGGTTTTCAGCTGAAGTAGAGGCGGGAACCTCAACGTATAATTCCAGTAATTCGATGCTTACTTCAAATTATCTGGCCAGTAATTTTAAATCATCAGTAAGCTATTACTCAAAAATCAATAAGACACCTTTTAGCTATGGAATTAATTTGCGTCACAACCAAAATGTTCTGACCAACATCTATAATTTCACTCTTCCAGATGTGAACGTTTCCATGAACCGGCAATACCCATTTAAAAAGGTTAGGATTAAAAACTCATTGTTGAGTGGTTTGGTCAAGACGCTTAACTTTTCTTACCGTTATGATGTGAGAAATGAAGTATCAAACGCCCCGGTGAGTACCTCTTACCCTTTTACAGTTGCTAATATTGACTCATCAAAACTTGATACCCTGGCAGTCAATAAAGATAATTTTCAGGCATTAATGGATCGAGCTCGCTTTGGAATGAAGCATACCATACCAATCTCCGCATCAATGTCTGTTGGTCCTTTAAAATTAAATCCAAGCTTTAGTCTTACTGCTTACGGTTATCCGAAGGAATTGTCATATCAATATAGCGAAGTAGATACGGCCGTATTTGTAACCACTAACACAGGACTAAATCACATATATACCTATAATGCCAGCATGAGCGCCAACACAAGAATCTATGCTATATATAAGATGAAAGGGGCACGGCAACCGGCTATTAGGCAAATTATTACACCTAATATTTCTTATACATACAAACCTGATTTTGGGGAAGATCGCTTCGGTTATTATGATAATGTTCGTATCAATGAAGATTATGACTCTTCTATTGTTTCGAGGTACAATGGCTTTTTGTTTGGAACACCATCAAGGGGCAAGCAGTCGAGTGTTGGGTTTTCTATCCAGAACGTTTTTGAAATAAGAAAAAACAAACGGGCAGACCCCAATGATAGTACGGGCGTAGCCCATCTCGATGAGGACGGTAGACCTTTGAGGGATAAACCAAAAAAGCTGCTGAATAACCTTAACATAGGATCGAGCTACAATTTTGCAGCCGATTCATTGCGACTTGCTGTATTCAGGTTATCAACAAGGGCAGATGCTGAGATTCGGAAAATTAAGCTAAATATGAACTTTGGGGCTACATTTGATCCATATATCTACGATTCAATTGGTAATGGGAGCGTGGCTAGGGTGGATCGATTTGCTATAGACGAAGGTCAAGGGCTGGCTAAGCTTACAAATGCGAATTTTGCCCTGAGTACTAATTTAAACCCAAATTCTTTTGACAGAAAGTACACCAAACAGCAAGTGACTCAGGATGTTGATGATGATATGATCGATTTTATCAATGAGAATCAGGACTTGTATGTAGACTGGAACACTCCCTGGCAGTTGCAGTTAGGTTATAACCTTGTCTATCGCCAGACAGGCTTTGCTGATCCCACAATAACACAGTCTCTGACAGTCAGCGGAAATATTAGTCTGACGGAAAAGTGGAAGATCATGGCCAGCTCAGGTTACGATTTTGTCAACAAGAAACTAAGCTACACCACGGTAAACGTAATGCGTGATCTCAACTGTTGGGAAATGAGCTTCCGATGGGTTCCTTTCGGATTCCGGCAGAGTTATACTTTTGACATAAATATCAAATCTCAGATACTCAAAGACCTCAAATTATCTCGTAAAAGACACTGGATAGACCGAAACTTTTAAGCTACCCATTCAGCAACATCTTCCTTGCTCGGGGCAGGAATGTCTAGCTTGAGCTTTTTTCTCAGTCCACAAATGTCATTGTGAAGCTTATTAGGATTAGCCTCTTTCAATTGATCAATTGTAAGAATCCCTGCCTTCTGTAGAGCAGCTACCCATTCTGTTGGTACTCCTTGCTTCTGAAAATCAGCTTCTGATGCAAATTCTTGTTTCTTTTCTGGTCTCATTTGAGGGAAGAAGATAACCTCCTGAATGGAAGGAGAATTTGTCATTATCATGGCGAGCCTGTCAATACCAATTCCAAGACCGGCAGTTGGAGGCATTCCGTACTCAAGTGCTCTGAGGAAGTCTTCATCCAACACCATAGCTTCATCATCACCAAGGTCACGGAGCCTCAATTGGTCCTCAAACCTTTCTCTTTGATCCACGGGGTCGTTTAGCTCAGAGAAGGCATTGCAAATTTCTTTACCATTACAGATCGCTTCGAAACGCTCAACTAACCCTTCTTTGTCTCTGTGCTTTTTTGCAAGCGGTGACATTTCCAACGGATAGTCTGTTATGAATGTTGGCTGGATAAGGTTTGGTTCACACTTCTCTCCAAAAATTTCATCAATGATTTTGCCTTTGCCCATGGTTTCATCGATCTCCACATTCAGTTCTTTGGCTGTTTTTCGGAGTTCATCTTCGCTCATTTCAGAAATATCGATTTTAGTGAAGTGTTCAATTGCTTCGTACATCGTGAATCTCTTCCATGGTCTTTCGAAGTTGATGGTATGTTCTCCCACTTTGACTTTAGTAGAACCATTTATTTTTATTGCGACCTGTTCGATCATTTCTTCGACCAGGTCCATCATCCAATAGTAGTCCTTATAAGCCGCATATAGCTCAACCTGAGTGAATTCAGGGTTATGAAATCTTGACATTCCTTCGTTTCGGAAGTCTTTTGCAAACTCGTACACCCTATCAAAACCACCTACAATCAGCCTTTTCAGGTATAACTCATTAGCAATCCTCAAATAGAGGGGCATGTCTAATGTATTGTGATGTGTTTTGAATGGTCGAGCTGATGCACCACCATAAATGGGTTGTAAAACAGGGGTTTCCACTTCCATAAATCCACGGCCATTGAGGTAGTCTCGCATCCCATGAACCATCATAGACCTCTTTCGGAAAATATCTCTGTTCTCGGGGTTGACGATCAGATCAACGTAACGCTGTCTGTATCTTTGTTCAGGGTCAGTGAATGCATCGTGAGTAACCTCTTTGCCATCTTGGTCCTCAGTTTTCTTCACAACAGGAAGTGGACGGAGGGATTTGCTTAGCACAACGAGTTCTCTGGCCCAAATAGAAATCTCACCTACTTCTGTCGTAAATACATGTCCTTTGATTCCGATAATATCACCGATATCCAGCATTTTTTTGAATACATCATTGTAAAGACTTTTGTCCTCATCTTTACAAATTTCATCTCTAGCGATATAGACCTGCATACGGCCAGTCTGATCCTGAAGCTCGGCAAATGAAGCTTTTCCCATGACTCTTCTGCTCATTAATCTACCCGCAACAATAATACGCCCGTAGTCATTGGGTCTCTTTTCAAAATTTAGCAGAATATCTCTGATGGAGGAATTTACTCTATATTCGGCAGCTGGATAGGGCTCAATTCCTAATTTTGAAAGATTTTCTCTTTTCTCCCTTCTAAGTAATTCTTGTTCGCTTAAGTGCATTCTGACGATGAATTTTATTTCGGAACGCAAATATAGCCCATTTTAAAGCAAATTAAGGAACCCTGGTGTGTGAAATTTATATAGGAACTGAATCATTTAAAATAAAGGCGTGATACGATTCGTTATTGTTTGTAATTCTGTCACTTTTTCCCGGATTCATTCTGGTACAGGATTTGTGATGTTAAGAGGTAATAAGGCTTTAATAAAAGACCATTAATTTCTAAATTGCGCAAGAATTTTTTCATTATAACAGAGCAAAGATGTTTTGTAGAGTAGGTACGATCAGATTATCCAATAAAATTCAGGTTCTAATATTGATCCTGGCTGCATTTATAGCTGTTCCGGCAAAAGCACAAATGACCAAGGGGCTCATGAAAGACTCTTTGGCATTAATGTCTTTTTTTAACAGCACCAAAGATTCAAGATACTGGAGTGGGTATCGCAGCTGGGAAGGCAAGCCAATGAAGCGATGGGTAGGCGTGCGATTGGATAAAAGAGGTGGTGAGATGAGAGTTGTCAGCTTGCAATTAAAAGGAACATTGTTTAGTAAGATTGAGGGCAAAATTCCTTCTGCTTTGGGTAATTTGGAGTATTTGGAATATTTGATGTTTACCTATCAGAATTTTGATTCCGAACTCCCATCATCAATTGGAAATCTTACTAACCTGAAGACTCTAATTATTGAGAATAGTAACCTAAAAGGAGAGGTTCCCTCGACAATAAGCAATCTGACCAATTTGGAAACCCTGAGTTTTTATATGAATAATATGAAGGGCAATCCGATTAATGATATTTCGAATTGTAAAGATTTGAAATTTTTATTTCTCAACAACAATAGTTTTTCCGGGCAAGTGCCGGCTGCTATTGGCGAGTTAAGAAAATTAGAAACACTGAATATTGGGCACAATAACTTTACAGGGGATCCTGCAGTTGCTCTTTCAGATTGTAAAAAAATCGCACGACTCGATGTGAGTGATAACCCAAAATTACAAACACGCAATATCCTGGAGCGACTTGGGGATTTCCCAAATATGAATAACCTTGATCTCGATAATACGGTGATTAATGGCACCATGCCTGAGATTACCAAGGTCAATAAGAATCTGGTTTATATGGATTTAGATTCAACGGGTGTTAAAGGTAAAATTCCGGAAAGCATTAAAAACCTTACATCTCTTAATGAATTTTATATTGCCAACAATGAAGTTGATGAGTTACCAGTATTACCAAGATTGCGTGAGCTTGGTGCCGATAATAACCTGCTGGAGTTTGACGATATAGAAAGAAATATTGCTATACCAATGTTACACTATGCTGATCAGGCAGACGTGTATGACAGTAGAGATATCACTGCACGCGAAGGCTCTACAGTTATATTTCATGGGAAAATAGGAGGTGAGGCAAATATTTATCAATGGAGGAAAGGCTTCAGAAGAGTTGATACTACAAACAATGCTGATTTTACCATTACTGATTTTTCCAGTGAAGACGAAGGCTCTTACTCATGTTCTATTAAGAATAGTCTGGCCACAAGAACCATCATTCGAAGAAAACCAATTAACGTAAAATCAATTCCAGGAATTGAAATTGGAGATAAGTTTCCGATTACAATCAATGGAGATCTGGGGATTCCAGGAGCATCATACGAGTGGTCCAATGGCTCTAAGCGACCAAAGACAACTTTTACTAAAGGCGATACGCTACGCTTGACCGTGAATATTGGTAAGGATGTAACGATAATTGAGGAATGGACTATTGAGTTACCGTGGCATGAAGCTCCACCCAAGCCGGACAAGATTATTACATTTGAAAATGTCCTCTTTGAAAGAGGGTCTACCCACATGATTTCAGGAGAAGATGAGTTGGATAAGCTTGCCAAGATGATGAATGCTTATCCCGAGGTATATATTCAGGTGATGGGCCATACTGATAACCAGGGGGATCCCCGGAAGAATCAGATTTTATCGGAAAACAGAACCAAAGTTATTCGGGAATATTTAATTCGTAAAGGTGTAAAGTCCTACCGAATTGATGTGGTGGGTTATGGTGATACCATGCCCAAGTATAGCAATTTAAAAGAAGCTACAAGAAGGTTGAACAGAAGGGTTGAGTTTAAGGTAATAGACAAGAGCAAGTAGCGGCCGACCAAAGGAAAAAAGCTCCCCAAGAACTAATTTTGAGGAATTAATCAATATTTGTTGCGCTGAAGGAACAAAATTGATTTTTAAGTATGTTTTATTACATATTGCATAGACTTATTATTTATTAGAACTATATTTGTAGCCATTTTCGAAAATTCGGAGGATAATGATTGATTTAAAATTAAATAGCTTAGAAAGTTGGTCAGGCGTAAGTGGTCGACCACTTATTATTGCCGGCCCATGTAGTGCGGAATCAGAAGAGCAGATTATGACAGTTGCCAAAGCCTTACAAGGCAAAGGGATTGACTATATGAGAGCTGGTATTTGGAAGCCAAGAACAAGACCAAATAGTTTTGAGGGGATTGGTGAAGACGGTTTGAAATGGCTCAAAATGGTGAAGGATGAGTTGGGTATGAAGGTAGGAACCGAAGTGGCGAACCCAGAGCACGTAGAGCTCTCTTTAAAATATGGAATTGATGCACTATGGATTGGTGCCAGAACAACAGTTAACCCTTTTGCAGTACAGGAAATTGCTGATTCACTTCAAGGTGTAGATGTTCCTGTCCTGGTTAAGAATCCAATCAATCCGGATACACAACTATGGATTGGGGCGATCGAAAGAATACATGGTGCAGGTATCAGAAGCCTGGCAGCCATTCATAGAGGCGTTTCGACCTACGAGAAAAGAAAATACAGAAATAAGCCGATGTGGCAAATGGCTATTGAGTTGAAAAGACTTCTGCCAAATATTCCAATTATCAATGATCCAAGCCACATTGCGGGCAAGAGAGATTTGATTTTTGAAGTGTGTCAAAAGGCTATGGACATGGGACTTGACGGGTTGATGATAGAAACCCATCCTAACCCAGATGAAGCATGGAGTGATGCGGCACAACAGGTTACTCCTGATGCTTTGACTAAAATACTCGCTGATCTACAGATAAGAAATGTAAGCACGGATAATATCGAATTTAATGCTTCATTAGAGGATTTGAGAGAGAAGATCGATATGATCGACAAAGAATTGATCGATGCACTTGCTGAAAGATTCAAAGTTGTAGGCCAAATAGGAGAGTACAAAAAAGAAAATAACGTTACAACGTTACAGGTGGCTCGATGGGATGCATTATTGCAGGATCGTGTAGCGCATGGAGTGGCTCAGGACTTGAAAGAAGATTTCATCAAAGAGATCTATAAACTTATTCACAAAGAATCAATTAAGAAGCAAAGTGAGATAATGAATAATGTGAATGCTTAACGACAGTGAGGCAAATATTTTCATTACAAACGATCACACTTCTAAGATCTCTGAAATAATTTCATCAGGTGGTTACACCAATGTAGGGGTAATCGTTGATGAAAACACAAAAGAACATTGCCTACCTCTTCTTGGTAAGGTATTTCCAAAAGAACCTATCATAATAGAAATAAAGAGTGGAGAGGAAAATAAAAACCTCTCCACTTGTTCTTTTATTTGGCAAAAGTTAACTGACCAACACTTTGACAGAAAAGGGATCGTTTTGAACCTTGGTGGTGGTGTTATCGGTGATATGGGTGGCTTTTGTGCATCTACCTATAAGCGTGGGATTGACTTCATTCAGATTCCTACAACTTTGTTGTCTCAAGTTGATGCAAGTGTTGGCGGGAAGTTAGGGATAGATTTCGATCATTATAAGAATCACATTGGTGTATTCAGAGTACCAAATGCTGTGGTAATCAATACTCGATTTCTTGAGACTCTTCCCAAAAGAGAATTGAGATCTGGTTATGCAGAAGTGATCAAACACGCCTTAATTGCTGATGCTGAAAAATGGGACAATCTAAAGGCGAAACAATTACAGGACCTCGATTGGCAGGATATTGCAGTTCATTCTGTTAAGATTAAGTCTGCGATAGCGAAGGAGGACCCTTATGAGTCTGGGCTTAGAAAGATTCTTAACTTTGGTCACACAATTGGTCATGCGGTGGAAAGCTTTTATCTGCCTGATCCGGATAAAAAGTTGTTGCATGGTGAAGCGATTGCAATTGGTATGATTGCTGAAGCTTATCTAGCCGCAGACAAAGGATTTATTTCCATAGATGAAAGCAATGAAATAAAGGATTATATAGTTTCTGTGTATGGAAAACCTGAGGTGGCCCAAAGTAATTACGGACAAATTGTTGAGTTGACGCTTCAGGATAAAAAGAATAAAGGGGGTGTTGTATTAGCTTCATTGCTTGAAAAAGTAGGCCAGGCAAATTATGACATCGAAATAAACGAAAAAGATATTATCGCAGGACTAGATTATTATAACAACTAATGTCTTCCAATAACATCCAGGTATCACACGCAAGTAAGAAGGTAAAATGTACCATAGATCTTGCTTCTTCGAAAAGCGAAAGCAACCGAGCACTTATCATAAATGCGCTATCAGGTGGAAAAGCGAAACTTTCCAGGCTGGCCAATGCCAGAGATACAGAAACCATGCAACGCTTGCTGAAAGATAAGGGTGAAGTGTGGGATGTCTTGGATGCAGGCACTACAATGCGCTTTTGTACAGCTTTCGCGGCAGTAACTGGCAGGAAGGTCTTGATGACAGGAACAGAACGTATGCAGCAAAGACCTATCGGTATTTTGGTTGACGCTTTACGTGAGTTGGGCGCAGATATTGACTATATCAAGAATGAGGGTTATCCACCTCATCAAATCAATGGGTTCGACTCATCGAAAGGGACGGCTAAACTTTCCATTCGTGGAGACGTGAGTAGTCAGTATATTTCAGCACTATTGATGGTCGCACCTTGCCTGCCGAATGGCTTGACTTTAGAGCTGACTGGAAAAGTTGGTTCTAAGCCCTATATATTAATGACATTGAATTTGATGAAGCATTTTGGGGTTTCTTCTACCTGGAATGACAACATAATTAGTGTTCTTCCACAACAGTATGCAGAAAATAACTATACAATAGAATCTGATTGGTCTGGAGCAAGCTATTGGTATAGTATTGCTGCACTTGCTGATGATGCAGAGATTGAATTGATCGGGTTAAGGAAAGATTCTAATCAAGGGGATAGTGTATTGGTCGAGCTGATGGATCTATTAGGGGTTAAGTCTACTTTTAATAATAAAGGTGTAGTTCTTACCAAGAAAGAGCACAAAGATTCGATCGAATGGGATTTTACCCATTGTCCTGATATCGCACAAACCATTTCAGTTATTTGTGCTGTGAAAGGAATAAATGCCAGAATGACCGGACTGGAAAGTTTAAGAATTAAGGAAACAGACCGTATTGAGGCTATTAAAGATGAACTTGCTAAGTTTGGAGTTTCTGTCAAAGTAGAAGGAGACGAGGCCATTGAGATTACTGACGCGCAGTTTCAGTTGAAGCCAGGGGCCTTAATTAATACTTATGATGATCATCGTATGGCCATGGCTTTTGCCCCATTAGGGCTGCTTTTTGATATTGAGGTTGAGGATAAGGAGGTTGTTAATAAATCGTACCCGGATTTTTGGAAGGACTTACAACTGGCAGGCTTTGAGTTTAAAAACCTCGTTGTCGGATAGTTTATTGAATAAAGAAGAACTTCCTAAAGGCCTTTCTTTCTGGAATTTTAAATAGAAGTACCTTAAAAAAACTTTTAAGAAACCCCCATCCGTAGCAGTACATTTGGATGAAGCTGGCATAAATGGCCATTATTGAAATACCAATATGCTTTGTTTGGAGGATTGCGTCTGTAAAAACGATCACAGGAAAGCATGCCAACGGTATTAAGAATAGCGGAGTGACCACTGCGCCTAAGATTATCGAAATAACAGAAAACAGTAAGAACAAGGTAGGTAAGAGGTAGGTTGGCTTAAATTTTTCAGGGTACCACTTTATTAATATAACCCTTACAACACCAAACTTATAGACCTGCTTGGCAAATTTAGAAAAATCTATTCTCCTCTTATGATAGACATAGGCTTCTTCTATTAACCCCACTTTATACCCAGCATCCATAATCCGGTAACTGAGGTCGGGGTCCTCGCCTGGATGAATATCTGAAAATCCTCCAACCTTTTGGTACACCTCCTTTTTGATTCCCATATTGAAGCTTCTTGGTTGGTACTTGTCCAATTTATTCTTTTTACCTCTTACGCCCCCCGTGGTGATTATAGAGGTCATGGAGTAGTTTATTGCTTTCTGGATGTTGCTAAAGGACTCGTGTGCACTATCTGGCCCCCCAAAGGCATCAAGTGGAGTATCTGTTAGAGATTGCTCTACATTTTCAAAATAGTCCGGAGGTATGATACAGTCACTGTCGAAAAATATCAAGTATTCACCCTGACCCTTTTCCATTCCAATATTCCTACTGTCACCAGGACCTGAATTTTCCTTGTAATGATACTTGATATCTAAATCATCTTTGTATTTAGCAACAATACCATCACATTTCTCCGATGAACCGTCTTCAATTAGTACTATTTCAAAATTTTTAAAGGTCTGTTCCTTCAAACTTTGAAGTAATTCGTCAACCTCGTTTGGTCGGTTGTAAACAGGTACAATGACTGAGTACTTGATCATATTTTCACTAGAAATTTTCCTCTTTGCTATGTGAAGATAACGAATTTATGCTGCTTGAGAGTGTCTCTTTTTTTTGTTGCCTTTAGATTTTTGAGATTCCAGAAATGCCTGCTTAAAATCTCGATATGATGATACTGCACCTAGTTTGTACATGATGTAGATATAGATCCAGGCAAGGTCTAGTTGGTATGGTAAAAAACCTGCCCTTGCGCCTTCCGGATAAAGGTGATGGTTGTTGTGCCATTCTCCCGAAAAATAACCGGGTCTCGTTTGATTAATAGATAAATTTCTCCGATCAAAGTCGATTCCATCCTTGTGTTTTTCTTTTCCACCACCATGTCCGGTGTAGTTGAATGCCCGAACTAAAATAAACCAAAACATGGCCCCGGTAAACATAGCACAAGATAAGCCATGACCTCCAATAAAATAGAATGCGGTATACCAGAATGACCAATTCAATAACCAGACCGTAATAAAGTAGAGGGGGGAGGTTGCTGTTCCCCACTTCAAATATTGCTTGTAACTATTGAGCTTCAATCCGGTGTGAGAAAGATAGTTGCATACTTTTCTATAATCACTTTCCTTAAGATTCTTATTAATGCCCTGGTGGTTAACATCTGCTAGCATACAATAGAGGAATCCAGCTCGTGCATTATATGGGTCTCCAGGAAGGTCTGATTTTGCATGATGGACATGGTGTGAAACGCAATAGGTCTCTTCGGGTACGGTTTTTATAACAAGGTTTTGAGTTATAATTCTCCAGATTGGATGACTAAAAGTGTAGGCCTTGTGTGTACTAAAGCGATGAAGCCAAATAGTGCCATGTGTACTCATAATGATCATGGAATAAATCCAAATGAATCCGAACTGCCACCAATCAAAAAATTTAAATGCAAAGAGAAAGAAAAATGGGGTCATGCAGAGAATTTTGAACCAACCGGCAAATGCCAACCAGTTCTTCCTGCTTTTAAAAATATTGACTCTGGAAAACGCTTCTTTGAAAAGCTGTTTTGTACTCGGAATAATTAATTCTCCATTCTCATCTTCCCAACCGTAAGAGGGGGTTTGCAAAATTCTATCGATAAATGCCATAAACGAGTTCACAAATCAACACAGGTTTGATAAGTGATAAACTGTATTTGTAGACACAAGAGGAATGTCTCCGGTGTCTGGTTGTCAATTGAGTGTAGAAATCCCACATATCAGGCGCAAAGCTTAATTTGCCAAGCTTTCTGATTTAACCAAGCTTCTAATAAAAGGCTGATAATAGGGTGGGAAAATCAATAAACTAAATTCATTACTCGCTGAAGAGAATATAAATTTGTTTGATATACACTTCTTTACTTAGGTACAAATGTAAGCCTAAATTCTGTTCAAACCTGACGGAAGGTCAATTTTTATCGGTTTTCAGGAAATCAACAATGGCATTAATCGATTCCACAGGTTGCTCCTCTTGAACAAAATGACCACATTCGAAACGGTGAATTTGGGCTTGAGGAAGCCGGTTGGTCCATTTGTCCAGGTATTTAGTTGTGATGAATTGGTCTCTGGTACCCCATAAGATGAGCCATTTTTTATTTTCTAATTTACTTAGCTGCTTCCATTGCTTTTGATACCAATCCGAAGAACCAACAAGTGATTTGGCAATTGTTAGAAGAGATTGCCGGGAGGCTTTATTAGGAAAAGGTTTGATGTAATGCCTGTGGATTGATTTGTTTAATAGTCGTTTATTATGAAATCCCTTCTTGAGGAGAACCTTTGGAGAAAAGTTCATCTTCAGATATAGGAATTTTCCTAATGAGCTATTGATGATTTTATCAATTTTTTGAACGCTTTTTTCGTTTTTAGTTTCCCAAAGCCAGGTGTTGAAAAGTATGATATTTTTGATTCTGTGTGGAATTTGTAAGGCTGCTCCGATACCTATTGGTCCTCCAAAATCATGGACTACCAAAGTGATATTCTCCAGATTGAGTTTTTCTATGAGCTCAACCAATGCCTGGCAATGAGCTTTTGGAGTTCCTGCAAAACCCTCTTTTGGTACTGAAAGTCCGAACCCCAGGTTGTCGATGGCAATGCAACGATTAGTTTTAGCCAGCTCCTTAATATAATTCCTATAGAGAAATGACCATGTGGGAGTTCCGTGTACAAAAAGTATTACTTCTCCCTCACCTTCATCAATGTAGTGCATTGTTCCGTTTTCAAGTTTGATGAACTTGTTTTCAAATGGGTATAGTGTTGTATCTAACCATGGTTGTGCATGTGTGATCGTACTCATAACAAGAAGATTTAATGTGACTATAAAATGTTTCATAGCTACAATTTCCCTCGCTAATGATTCATAATTCTTGGTTTATACCAAGATGTTATTAAATCCGTACGCTGGTAATTAATTTACTGAAATTGGTAGGATCAATCCTTAAGTATGAGGCCAGATCTTTTTGTGAAACCATCTGGATGAGGTGCGGGCTACGTTTTGTAAAAGTTCTGAATCTTGTTTCAATATCATATGCCATCAGTTCAGCATGACGATCGATCATTCCGACCAGAAAGTGCTCCATTGCTTTGCGGAACAATGTTTCAATTGGACGGTGCATGTTGAGCATCCTCTGGTAGTTCTCGTATGAGATTCGTTTGAACTTGCTCGCGGTTATGGTTTCCAGATAATATTTAGAAGGTCGTTGTTGTACGAATGAACCAGGAATTCCACTAAAAGAAGGGGAATAGGTGAAAGCGACCACGTGTGCCCTTCCTTCATGCATAAAATAAGCCTTTTGTATTCCTTCAACTACATAATAGAACCCGGATTCAATCTCTCCTTCTCCTGTCATGATCGTCTTTTTGGGAACTTCACAATCCTTCCATAAAGAAGTAAATTCGGTAAGCAATTCTTCTTCTATTGGGTGAATCTGTGATAAAAACTGATTAATAGAAATATTCATATCATTTCTTGCCTGAACTAATTTACTACATCTGAATAAATACATTTGGGTTGCATACCCAAACTTTATAAAATATAATCTTGAAATCTATTCTTGTAATGGTTTATGAATTTCATGGAAATTGTCATCCATTGAAGGTTGCTTTAAGGAAGCGATTATGTGTTGGTTAAAATATGTTAGGAGCATGATCATAGAGGTGGGTGATTACTCAAAAACTGATTGGAGATTAAGAAATTGGAACAAGAACTAGTCGAGGTTAATAGATGCTTATTTTGAAGTCATCAATTAACAATTCAGCATTTTCGACATTGAACAAATAAACGCTAAATTCGAAATCACCAGAGTTGACTTTTGGTAGATTCACGATAAATTCGATTTTCTTCCAATGCAATTCCGGATTATCTTCAAGTAACGGTTTTACATTGAATCTGTCAAAAGCAACAGGCTTCCGGTTTGCATAGATAGATGCTGTAATATCACACTGGCCATTTTTTTCACTCATAAGATATGCTTCTATCTTTAGTACCCTGGGCTCGTCTTTTAGACATTCCAAGTTCCATTTATCATACCTGAATGCTATTTCGGTGTTTTGATCCAGTTTCCCGCTATACATACCGGAGCGTGCGTGTTTGTCAGAATACTTGACATACTTCCAGTTAGAATCGGTTTTTGACTCAAAATCAAGTTTTGTATGAAATACCGGGGTCTTTTTTGAAAGACCTAAGAACTCATCGAGATTGACACTTGAGCTATCATCTCTAAGTCTGCAAATTGATATTTTTCCATTATCTGCTATTCTTTCAATTCTATTAATGATGTCGGGATACTCCGGATAGACAGCCTTTACAAATAAGTCATTCTGGATAGTAATATAGTCAAAGTTCCAGTTTAAGGCATTTTCTAAAACCTTCCTCGATGGTTTCATTATTGCGAATCCCTTTCGATCCATTAATAGGAAAGGTAAGTTGGGGGCATAAGTGTCTATAGCAAGGATTTTAGCATTTTTAGGAATCCCAAGGGAATCAAGAAAATGGGATGCGCCAGTATAATTGATTTTGCTTCGATATACTGAATCCCAATACCCCACTTCTCTACGGAAGTCCTGCATATATAACCCATAATGGGTGAAATAAACACAGCAGGAGGCGGAGACAACAAGAAATATCCTTCTGAACACCAACTTTTCATCGATCGGAATCAAAGAAATGCTAATCACAAATAGTAGAATCAAAGGAATGAAAATGCTATCGAGAAAGTAGTAATCATGATTTTGAAATTTCTTAAGCATAGCAATGGCAAAAAGTATATATCCAACACTCATTAGAGCCACAATTGAAATAACTGGCGCCAAAGGTTTGTCCAGTTTTTTTTGTTTGTGTAGTAGAATCAGTACTAATGCAGTAACTAAAGTGGTTAGTATTATCCAATAATGGATAGGAGAAAAATACTCATACTTCCAGTTCTCGATGGCCTTTGACAAATATAGTTTGACTTCTTCCCAACTTTTAGCAGGACGTAAGCTGCTCAGAAAAATGGACCCATACATCTCCCTTAGGTGCATATTGTAGAATAAGTATCCTAATATTGAGGTGACAGATAGAGCTACAGGTAAAATCTTTGGTTTCAATTTAGATTTTCCTCTGATTCCACGGATAAATTCAACGGAGAGAATAGCGACAAGCGGAATTACAAAAGTGGTACGGTTTAGAGCAGCAATGCACTGAAAAATAATTGATTTGTTGAAATGCCTGTTCTTTTGAGTCTTCAGAAACAGGGTGTAATAATAAATAGCAATAAAGGTATTTGCCAAGGCTGGGGCTGTGGGAAGAAATCCTCCCTGATAGAAAATGAAAGCAGGAGAAGTAAAAAAGACTAGTACGGAAAAAATAGATTTTAAATGGCTTCTGGTGAGGAGCAAACAGAACATATATAAGAAGTACAGGCCTATACAGCTATAAATGAGTATATAGCTTCTAAATATCCATGGGGATTTGCTTCCTGTGAGTTTCATGAATATTCCAATTATGTATTCATGGATTGGAAGGTCTACAGCTGTAATGGTTGTTTGTCCCGGAGTATTCCATTTATGTGGGAACTCAGGGTTGTGAATAAAAGTTTCCGGTTTGAATAAGTTCAATCCATTGTTGGTAAAACCTTGTGCGATAGCGTAGCGATCACATTGTGCCCAGGCGTGTGTATGGGCTGGAAAGTCGTTAATATATTTCCAATGAAAGAGAATACTAAGGAGTAGTATTATGAGGAAGATGTACTTATATCTGAACGAAATTTTCATTTGAATGCTAATTCGAGAGCTATCTAAATGGTCTGATTAACTCTTAAGATCACCTTCGGTGTTATTGCTATTCCTTTTTCTTAACCAATATTTCTCTACCAGCTCCTGAATTGTAAACCAGGAAGCAGGGATTACCAGAAAAGCCATTGGAATCATTTGACGAATCTCATTGATTTTACCGGTTATTAAATGCGGAATTATGAACAATGGTATGGTCATAAGTGAGCGTTTCAAAAATGGATTTAGTTTTTTGAAGTAAAAGAATGGTAGTATCCAGAAAACGTGTAAAACCTTAAAAAGAGAATCTAAGTGATTCATGTTTTCATAGAAGTTCCAGGCACCGCCTAAATGTGGCCTATCTCTTGTAATATATCGAATGGTACCAACAGCAACAAAAGCCATAATGGATACTAATGCCGTTTTCCAGATGAGTTTTGGAAACGAATAATAATTAAAATTATAGAATACGTATACTGCCGGAAGGAACAAGGAAGTTTCATTATTTACACCCCCAATAAGCAGTAAAAAAGCAAACTCTATATCTTTTCGCTCTCTGATGGCCCATAAAGAGCTAATGAATGTTAATGCAAGTAGGGCGGCACTTTCCTGAGTGTGGTTTCTATATGTTGAAGGAATAATGAGTAGTGACAATAAAAGTACACAAGCCGATGTTCCGAAATAGTTGAACCATTTCTTGCAGAATTTAAAAAAGACGAAAAAGGTCAGAGCCATGAACAAAACCCTCTGTATTGAATATGCGGTAGGGATACTAACTCCAAATAGCCTGGAGAACGTCTCAGGAATTAGAAATTGAAGCAATCGAGACTGTTCATTATTTGTGTATTGAAAATTCATTAAGAGTTCGTGATTTTCTGTCAGAATTCCATTGTTCCATGAAGAAGTCACTTGAATTTTCAAAAACAAGTTCAGAGCTGATATGAGTAAACAGACAATAAGAACAGCAATATTGATTTTGATATTATCTTTTTGCAAAGGTTGCATAGGTGATTTTAAGGGTGATTTATTAGTGGTTTAATACTCTAGCGAAGTTATAATTTGTTCCAAAAACACTTGCATTACGCATGCAGATTTAAACAACTAAAACTGAAATTATGATATATCTAGGTTCCAAACTGTTTTAAGTGGTGATCTAAATGTTTATAGGCACCCCAGCCTCTTTCTTCATCGGGCATTACTCCAAATAAAGTGTGCTTCACCTCTTTGCCTTGATCATAATCACTTTTGAATTGTTCAAGAGCTTTCAGTAATCTTGATTTTTGTTCACTAAATTTTTTTGGAGAGGTTTGTTTATACTGAGGATGAGTTGGGGAGCTGTGTTTATAAGGCTTTTTGTTTACAATTGCCTTTTTTATGAATCCCTTGAACAGTTTGAATAGGGCGGGTGACTTTTTTAATTCCTTACCGTTAAATACTTCCTGGATTTCTGAGCAATGAGCTAGCATTTGCCCAACATCCATTTTCCCCCATTTTGGTTTTGTTTCCGGGGTAAGTTGATTGATGCGGTCAATACATTCCTGATAAGTTTTTGGGTGATAGAGGTATTGTAATTCCATAGAATTAAAAATACTCCTAGTTCAGGTATGATTCAAATTGTGTAAGGAATTAGTTAGTAGGCCTGACGGTTAAGGTCAAATTTTTCAAGATAATCAGCCACTCTTCGGACAAACATTCCACCAAGTGAACCATCGACTACCCGGTGATCATAGGAGTGAGAAAGCATCATCATGTGTCTGATTCCAACTGTGTCTCCTTTTGGTGTCTCTATAACTGCTGGTTTCTTGACAACGGCACCCAGAGCCAGTATCGCTACTTGAGGTTGTACGATGATTGGGGTCCCCATCACATTACCAAATGATCCTACGTTGGATACCGTGAAAGTACCACCTTCAAGTTCTTCGGGTTTTAATTTGCCTGCCCTAGCTCGTTTTGCTAAATCATTCACTTGTTTGGTAAGTCCTATCAGGTTGAGTTGATCAGCATGCTTAATGACTGGCACGATTAAGTTATTGTCAGGAAGTGCGACTGCGAGACCAACGTGTATATCTTTTTTAACGATAATTTTATCACCAGATACGGATACATTGATCATCGGGTAATCCTTAATCGCTTTGATTACGGCCTCAATGAATATGGGGGTATAAGTCAGGATAACCCCTTCTTTGTCATTGAACTCATGCTTCATTCTGTTTTTCCAGTACACTATATTGGTGACATCTGCTTCAACAAATGAAGTTACATGAGCTGAAATTCTTCTTGAATCGATCATGCGTTCAGCTATGATTTTACGCATTCGATCCATTTCTATAATCTGATCTTTGCCACTCACACTGAATGCAGGCTTCTCAACTGGCTGTGGTGCTGGTTTTTTATATGTGTCAGGGGTTTCTTCTACCGGCAGGTTTGGTGTCGGATAACCTCCTGCTGATTTCGTTTCATGCTGAGGTGTTGCTTCAGGTTGAGCTGTAGCCTTTTCCTCAACGGGTGTGGTCTGTATTGGAGTAGGTTGACTTGGTTGATTTTCCCTTGATTTAACATAGGAAAGAATGTCATTTTTGGTAACTCGCCCCTCCTTACCTGTGCCAGGTATTCTCTCAAGAGCATTGAGAGGAATGTTTTCCTTGCGAGCAATATTAAGTACTAGCGGAGAATAAAATCTTCCTGGGATTGGATCAGGTAATAATCCAGCTCCATTGAAATGTTGAGGAGCCGACTGTGGTTCCGGTTTTGGGGCGGGGGCTGTGTTTTGCTGTACCTGTGTTGCGGGTGCAGTTTGATTAGTTTCAGGCGCTGCTGTTGGTACTGGGGCTGATACCTCGCCTTCCTGACTAGTTTCGATTAAGGCAATAGGGCTGTCAACCTGAACTACATCACCTTCCTGAACTAAGATCTCTTTAATTACTCCTTCATATGGGGATGGGATTTCGGTGTCTACCTTGTCAGTAGCAACTTCCAATAATGATTCCTCTTCCTCGATGGTATCTCCTACACCTTTGAGCCACGAAAGGATAGTTCCTTCCATCACGCTTTCACCCATACGTGGCATCAATATTTCTACTACAGCCATATTCCCTTTCTGGTTAAACGAAGCTTAACATACAAAGTTATTATTTTTCCCTATTCCCCCAATGTTACTTGACCAAAGATTGTCTTAATAAATTGAGTGCAGCATTAGCACTTAACTCAATATTCAGTATCCGGTCATTGGTTAAGTGTAATAGTTTGCTGCAGGTCGCTTCAGGGCTCGAGCAAGCAATCCATACCGTTCCGACTGGCTTTTCCCGCGTTCCTCCATTGGGACCCGCGATTCCGCTGGTGGAAATACCATAAGTGGTTTTGAATTTTTCTCGGATATTTTCTGCCATAGCTTTAACGGTTTCCTGGCTAACCGCTCCTTTACTTTTCAGTATATCATCAGAAACCTGTAATACTTCTTTTTTGATTTTATTTGAGTAAGCGGTGACACTACCAGTAAAATATAGTGAACTACCTGACATCTGAGTGAACAAGTGGGCCAAATAGCCACCGGTACAGCTTTCTGCGATTGATATGGTCTGGTTTCGTTTGGTGAGCTCAGAGGCAAGAACTTGCTGTAAGGTCACATCCTCAAAGGCATAAATATATTTTTCGAGTTTAGCTGCTATTAAATTATAATGGCCTTGGATTTCATCTTTGGAAGCTGAAATCGATGATAAACGTAGTTTCACTACACCAGCTGATGGCAAGTAAGCGAGCTTAATGTGAACCGGTAAATTTTCTTCTTCGGCTTTCAATATTTCCGCAATAGTACTTTCACCTATGCCAGCCGTGCTCAAGCTCATATGAGTTATTTTATGAAGCCCAAAAGTCGACTGTATTCTTTTGAGTATATCGAGTTCCATCATTTTTTTCATTTCCTGAGGTACTCCCGGCATACTTATGATTATTCTGTTCTCTTTTTCAAACCACATTCCAGGGGCCGTGCCAACTGTATTTCTAATGACCTGACAGTTATCCGGAACTTCGGCTTGGAAATAGTGCACTTTTTCCATTGCTCTTCCTCTTCTCTCAAAATATGACTTAACATCCTGAAGCACCTGTTGATTGGTGCTATAGCCCGATCCAAAATACTCAGCAAGCGTTTTTTTTGTTACATCATCTTTTGTGGGGCCAAGCCCTCCTGTTATCAGAACTATATCTGAGTGTGCTATCGCAAAATTTAAGGCTGTTATAATATCTTGCTTTTCATCACCTATGCTCAAATGCATTTTAACAGTGGCACCAATTTTGTTTAACTCGTATGAAATCCATTGAGAATTTGTATCGATGCGTTGACCAATTAAAAGTTCATCGCCAATTGTAATTACCGATGCCGATATAGTTCTCATTAAGTTGATTTGTTTAAATTAGAAAATGAAATTAACCAAATAACAATGAAGAAGCTCAGAATGATTTTTATTTACGCGTCAATGGCTGGAACAATGGCGTGTACTTCAACTCAAGTTGGAAATACGCTGTCGACCATAGGAAGTGCAATGTCAGAAGACGAAACGACTGAAAGTGATGTGGTTAGTGGTTTGAAAGAAGCGCTAATTCAGGGAGTTACAAAAGGCTCCGATCAAGTATCTTCCGTAGATGGATACTTTAAAGATGCTGCCATTAAGCTTTTAGTGCCACCTGAATTCGAAAAAGTTGAAAAAAAGCTAAGGGACTTAGGGATGGATAAATTATGTGATGATTTTATTTTGAGCCTCAATAGAGCTGCCGAAGATGCTGCCAAATCGGCCAAACCTATTTTTATCAGTGCTGTAAAAGGAATGACGGTAAGTGATGCGTGGAATATCCTGAAAGGAGATAAGAATGCTGCTACTAATTACCTCAGAAAAACTACTTCTGAAGAATTATACAACGCATTTAAACCTACTGTAAAAGAGTCGCTTGATAAGGTTAATGCTACTAAGTATTACGAAGATGTAGCCAACACCTATAATAAGATTCCTTTCGTGGAAAAAGTAAATGCGGACTTACCTGACTATGCCACCAATAAGGCAATTGATGGGATTTTTAATAAGATTGAAAAGGAAGAAGCCAACATTCGTGACAATCCGGCTGCACGTACTACAGCTATATTGAAAAAAGTATTTACAAAGGAGAATATGGGGACAGAATAAGTCCTAACAGAATTTAAATTATAAGCTGCATATCTTTGGGTATGCAGCTTTTTTATTGTCCGATTTTTACAATTTTGAAATGTTGTATATACTCTCCCTGCTGAAGGACTAGTATATAGCAGGCGTTGGGTAAATCCGAAGTATTAATTTGATAGGACTTTGTTCCAGCTGTGATACTCCCTCGCTTGACTGTTCGGAATAACTCATCATACAGGTAGTAAGAAGTGATTGAAGTTGTTGAGTTCAAAGAGATATTGAAATAGTCATTAAACGGATTAGGTAAAACAATAGCATTAAATTCGTTTGGCTCTGAAGTTATGCCGGCAATAGGACTCAAATTAGCATCATCAATTATTAACAGAATTGAATCAGTACCAATCCAACCGGAGGATGAATGTGTTAATTGGAGGTAAATGGTATCATTTGTATTGATACTACCATCAAGAATGATTCTGAATGGCTCAGTGCTGTTTGACCTTGTGTTGAGTCTGTTAAAGTTTAAAAAATTTGAGGTGCTGTCGAGAATGGTAGCAGCTGGTGACAGGCTTTCTAGCTCGAGGTGCAAGGAGTCGATGTCGCAGGATTCATTGAATAAGTCGCTCACCATTTCAATAGTGTCACCACTAAGATTGAAAATACCTGATTGATTACTAAAGATATTGCCAGCGTTCACAACCGAATATCCAAGAGTGTCTATGGTGGTGGTGTCTATTATATGTACAAATGCGTATGTCTCAGAATAGGAATCACCAGTAATACTTAAATCGAAAATGAGACTGTCACCATGAGCATAACCAGGCGGTAGTACCAGAGTGAATGGGTCGTTACTATTGTCGGTGGTATCCAATTCGGTTACTGAATCAAACCCAGAAGTGCTTTTAAGTATGGATACCCCGGGGCTACTAGCTGAGATATCTGCGCTTATATTGGAACTTGGGACCAGATTATTAAATAGCTCAACAACCAGGTCTAAGGTGTCACCGGTGCCCGAAATAATACCAGAACAGGCTGAAAGTGTGCTAGCAATATAATTTGTTTTCTGAGTAACCGTGTCCACATATCCGTCCCAAAGAGGAATGTATAAGTATTGATAATCGGTGTAGTTGGTACCATTGAATTGAAATCTGACAATTAATGAATCAAGGTAGTTGGTCCCTGGGTTAACCGTGATGACAAAAGGTAAAGCGTTATTGCTTGCTGTGTCCAGAGTGCCAAGATTTCCAAGGTAAGCACTATCAACAATGGAACTGAAATTGCCAGCTATATCGCTAATTGTAACGCTTAGGCTATCTACACCAGCCAAATAGTTTTGAAAATCAACAGATAAAATTATGGAGTCGCCATCAGTTGGTGTCAAGCCACTCATTTTCTCTAAGCGCCAGTCAATTATTCTTACAGAAGGGCTTGTTGTATCAATGAGCGCACGGTAGGCGTGCAATCTTTTTCCAAGTTGTTCAAACGCAACAAGGTTGGCTGGCAAGTTGTCAATCTGATCTCCGGTAACTCTGATTAGTTCACCGATTTGAAGTGCATTGAGTTCGGGACGATGAGATTTTATGAGTCCGGCAACTCCTGACACGGTAGGGGCAGCGAAGGATGAGCCAGTTGAGGGGCCATAAGCATTAGGGGCGGTTCCCAAGGTCGTGTTTGCATTAACACCCACAGCATTCACATCCACCATATAACTATATGTTGTAATTCCAGCAATCTGGTTATTGTACTTCATAGCAGCGACTGAAATTACATGTTCATAAGAAGCGGGGTAGTAGTAGAACTGTCCTTGTATATTTCCGGCTGAAGCTACAACGACTGCATCGTAATCTATAGCCGCGTAGTCAATAACATCTTGCTGCCACTGCATCCAAGACCCGGGACCATCGTTTCCCCAGGATAAGTTGATAATATCTACTCCTTGTTCTGCTGCATATACCACCCCGGTATATCCGTGACTAATTATACTGTTAGTCGTATCGTGTGAGACTTTAATGGGTAAATATTTGCAATAAAAACCCGTGCCACATACCCCAAGATTATTGTCACATTCTCCTGAGGCACAACCAGCAACCTGAACTCCGTGGGGGTCGGTTGAAAAAGAAGGGTCATTATCCCAATCGGCAACATCCCAACCCCTGTAGTTGTCCAAAAGTAATGAATCCAGTGCCATGTCTCCATCATCATCTATGCCATTGATAGTGTCGTTCTCGTTGAATGAAATTTTTTGAAGGTCTTCATGATCAAACCGGATTCCAGTGTCCAATATTCCTATTGTGATGGATGAGTCACCTTTTGAAACGTCCCAGGCTTGATATAGTTTGTGTCTGACGAGTTGATTCTGCCGAAAATTGCCACCGGACGGTGAGTTTGTTGAGTCGGAGTTGGGGTCATTTGGTTGGTAGAGCGGCATAGCGGGATACCGTGGTTCAACAGATGAGAAAATACCTGTTGATTTCAGTAAATCTATAGCCTCTTCGATCGGAAGGTCTGAGTTATATTTTAACTCAAAATATAAGCTTAAGTCCACTGTGTTCCGTTTACGATATGGGTTGTTTCCATTTGAGAAACCAAACATGGGTTTATAGCTGGATACACTTAATCGATCAAAAGCGGAATTTAACAGCGATTGGCTAATTCGGGCGTTTTTGTATTCCGGTTTTAACTTTGCGATCAAAGTATTTGAGAAAACGGAATTGTCCTGTGCATTGCTCGTGTAAGCAATTTGAAACAATATTATTACCGATACGATAACCCTTTGGTAGTTAAAAAACTTCATAGTGCAGTTCCATTGAACGAAAGTAGGAGCAAAGTTAACCCTGGACTGTCTTTAATTTTACGAAAAAAACCTGGCTATAGATTAGAAAAAAGTAAGATTTTATAAATAAAATACCAATGTTCCCTTCCTCGTCTCATTAAGCGGGCTTCTCCGTTGAATTTGTTTGGTTAATGGCTATATTTGGCTCAATCAATTCTGAACAAAAACCCAAAAGATATATCCAGTAGATTATGAGTGAAAGACATACATATAATATGGGAGTTGTCGGTAACTGTGCTTTTATGGCCTATATCGATGATCAGACGGACGTAAAATGGTTATGCTGGCCACGTTTTGACAGCTCTTTTATTTTTGGTGGGCTACTTGATAGCGAAAAAGGAGGTACTTTTAAAGTAGAGCCTAATTCTGATTACTATAAAACAACACAGAAGTATATAGAAAATACGAATGTGCTCAGGACAGATTTTGAGAGTGAATTCTCAAAATTCAGGGTTACTGATTTTGCACCACGGTTTTATCAGTATGAAAGGTACTACAAGCCGCTTATGATGGTAAGGAAAATCGAGCCATTGGTAGGTACGCCAAGAATCAGAGTGCGATGCAATCCCGTAGGTCAGTATGGTAATGTTGAGCCGGATGTATATCAGGGCAGTAGCCATATCCGGTATATGGGGCTGGGAAAACAAATTCGGTTATCTACCAACATTCCTCTAAACTATGTGATGGAGGAGGAAGTATTCGTACTTAATGAGCCTGTATATTTAATATTGACTTATGGTGTTCCTTTGGAAGGACCGCTTGAAGAAACCGCTGAAGACTTTTTACGAAAAACGGTTAGCTATTGGAGAGAATGGGTGAAGTCAACCAGTATAGGGCACTTTTATCAGAAGCAGATAATTCGTTCTGCACTCATTTTGAAAATTCAGCAATATGAAGATACCGGGGCTATTGTAGCAGCGGGGACTACAAGTTTGCCGGAACACCCTGGCAGTGGAAGAAACTGGGACTATAGATTTTGTTGGATGAGGGATTCTTACTACACCTTAACCGCATTCAACAACGTTGGTCACTTTGAAGAGCTTGAAAGATACTTTCATTACATTGAAAATATAACAATCAGTGAAGAAGACCGATTTCAGCCCTTATATGGCATTGCGGGGCAAAAGAAACTCATTGAGAGGTCTATGGAATTAAAAGGGTATCAGGATAGCAATATGCCGGTTAGGGTAGGCAATCAAGCTCATGAGCATATTCAAAATGATGTATATGGTCAGGTATTGGTTTCATTGATGCCACTTTATGTTGATCATCGTTTTATTAGTTCGGAGAAAATTAAATCTAATAGACTGATCAATCACTGCCTTGATATGATTAAGCATGTGATGGATGAACCGGATGCCGGATTGTGGGAGTTTCGCGATAGAAGCAGGTTTTATAGTTATACTTACCTATTTCATTGGGCTGGTGCATGTGCTGCACACAAGATCGCAAGGCATATGAAGGATGAGGAAATGCTTAAGAAAGCAGAGTCACTCATTAAAGCATCAAAGGATAAGTTAGAAGGTTGCTACGTGAAGGACAGGGGTTTTTATGGGCAATCCGTTGGTTATGATGATCTCGATGCAAGTAACTTACAGTTGATTACGATGAACTACATAGATCCCAACTCTGAAAAGGCCCGCATCCACCTTGAGCAATTAGAAAAAGGTTTAAGAACTCCTGAAGGTCTATTTTATCGATATGTTCATAATGACGACTTCGGTGAGGTGAAGTCAACCTTTTTGATTTGTGGTTTCTGGTATGTAGAGGCTTTAGCTTGTGTGGGTAGGCTGGATGAAGCAATCCAGTTGTTTGAAAAAATATCAAAATACTCTAACCACGTAGGTTTATTAAGTGAGGATGTTGATGCTAAGTCAGGCAGTCAATGGGGTAACTTTCCTCAGGCCTACAGTCACGTTGGTCAAGTAAATGCTGCATATCGTATCGCTAAGAAGATTGATGTTCCTAGTTTTATCTAGTCCGTTAAGTCTAGTTCATTTAACCGAAGATGATCGGTCAGGTACTTCTTGTTAACCCGGGAGTCTTCTATGTATGCTCGGACCATAAAGACGAACATGGTTGTAATTAGGCAAAGATAGATTATCTGGAGGAAGTTGATGTGCCCTCCGGTTGTTAGGAACCTAAAGTTAAAGAGCTTGCCTAGATATACCATACCAAACACTATTGTAGCCAATAGTTGAATTGGATGAGGAATCTGAGTCACTTTAACTAGCGTTTTGCCATTCTTGCTGGTATATACCTTACAGAAAACTACGGTGCACAGGAAGTTATTAATGCCGCTTCTGTTTTGAACAAGGTGAAATCTGTTTTCGTTGATGAGTCCAAAATAATCCCAGTCCGCATTGGAAGCCAACGAATAGTTGCCCAGGGTGGCAGTGAGCCAGTGACGCTTTCCCATGAAATGGTTCGCTCTACCTAGAATTTCTTCCTTTGTTAACGAAGATGAGTATGTTCGGCTGAGTGCCAAGCTCTGGCAATTAAGCTTTGACCTTCTTCTTTACATCCGCGAGTTGTGCAAGCAGTTGTCGTACTTCAACAGGTGATTTAATGTTATACTTAGCATCCGTTGCTGTGAAACCTACCTTTACCGAGTATTGGTCATCAGGAATTACCTTGAATGTATCTTCATCGGTATAATCATCACCCAATGCAATTACAAAGTCAGGGTGACTTCGGTTGATGAATTTAAGTGCGGCTTTACCTTTGTGGATTCCTGCGTTCTTGATTTCGATAACTTTGTTTCCTTCCATTATATGGATGTCCATATTGGATGTGAGGTATTGCAAGTTGGAAATCAGTTCTCTTCCTCGAAGATCTCCGAGTCCGGCTTCTGCCTTACGGTAGTGCCATACTAAAGAGTAGTCCTTTTCTTCAATGAAAGACCCCGGGGTTCTGTCGACATACAGGTCAAGAATTGGTTTGATCTCGGCCATCCAGTTTTGCATTAAATCTTCTGTCATCTGCCAGTTACCATTCTTCTCCTTCATCCATACCCCATGTTCAGCAACAAACTCGATGGGAAGGTGGCCAAGCCAGTCTTCCAATGTTTGCCTGTCCCGCCCGCTGATGACAACCACTTCAGTATCTTTTTCTTTACTGAGTTTTTTTATGATGCTTAATAATTCCTCATCAGGCTTCGCTTCTCCTGGAATGACGTGAAATCCGGTCAACGTACCATCGTAATCCAGCAGCAACAATCTTTTCTTAGCCTTCTTATAGGCCTTGATAATTTCTTTCTCACTTTCGGGAGTGATGTGCTTCGCAACATGCTTCTTTTGTTGTTCCTTCGTATACTTCAGGCGATCCATGAAATTGTCAACCCACTGGAAGATATTATATCGCTGCAATTTTGATTGCATATCAATATTTCTTGCTTCCTGTTCTTCTTCAGGCATAGTCAATGCCCGGTGAATGCTTTCAACCATTTGATTTTGGTCGTTAGGATTCACTAGAAGCGCTTCTGAGAGTTCTTTTGCGGATCCCGCCATTTCAGAAAGGATAAGTACACCGGTTTTGTCCAATTTGCTGGCAATAAATTCCTTACAAACCAGATTCATTCCATCCCTGAGAGGTGTCACCAAGGCCACATCGGCCATAGTGTAAAGGGCAGTAAGTTTACTGAACGGAAGAGATCGATAGAAATAATGGATAGGCGTCCAGTCCAGCATGCTGTACTTACCATTAATCCTTCCCACTAATAGTTCGAGCTCCTCCTTAAGTTTTATATACGTATCAACATTATCTCGAGATGGAACGACAAGTAGTATCAATGAAACTTTACCTTGATAGTCAGGGTATCGTTCTAGAAATTTATCAAAGGCATGAAGTCGTTGGGGGATACCTTTAGAGTAGTCAAGTCGGTCAATTGAAAGTATTAGTCTTTGCGATCTTAGAGACCTGTAGAATTGTTTGACTTCTTTTTGAGTGTCTTTAGAAACGGCTGCATTGGCAAATTTGTCATAATCAATACCCATAGGTAGGGCATCCACTGTAATGATACGGCCATGAAATTTCAAGTGTCCCATTTCATGATCAACACCGACAATTCTACTGACAGCACTCAGGAAGTGCCGCATATCGTCATAGGTATGAAAGCCGATCATATCTGCACCCAGCACACCTTCAAGCAACTGCTTCCTCCATGGTAATAGCCTGAAAACTTCATAGGAAGGAAACGGTATATGATTAAAGTAACCGATGCTTGCGTTAGGAAGCTCTTTCCTAATCATTTCGGGAAGGAGTAGCAACTGATAGTCATGTACCCATATAATGTCATCTTCCTTGGCGTACTTGAGTATCTCTTTACAAAACATCTTGTTGACTTTCACATAGGCATCCCAATAAGTGTCGCTGTACTGGCAATACTGTGGGAAATAGTGAAACAAAGGCCAAATTGTAGAATTGCTAAAACCTTCGTAGAAAAGCTTAATGTCTTGCTCCTTAAGAAAGACCGGTCGCATACTTTCCTTTGTAAGTTCTTTGGTTACGACCTCTTTTTCTTTGGTGGAGTTAATATAGATACCAGGCCAGCCCAGCCAGATATTGTCTCCTTCTTTATAAATACTTCCCAATCCGGTGGCTAATCCACCTGCGCTTGGTTTGTATTCTAGTTCTCCATCATTTTTTACTATGCTAATTGGAAGTCGGTTCGAGACAATAATGGTTTTGGCCATACTCTTTTTTAGTAAGTGTTTTTTCTAAAATATGAATCACAGATTGATTACCCAAGAAAATGGGTTGAAATCAGATTGTGAACATGATATATTACAATTACGCTTGCTGATAATACAGGTTTAAAAATTTTAGGTTTTTAATTATAATTGAAGTCAATAATGAATAAATCAGATTATGTCAGGACATAGTAAATGGTCAACGATCAAGAGGAAGAAAGGCGCCAATGATGCTAAAAGGGGTAAAATATTTACTAAACTGATCAAGGAAATTACGGTTGCCATTAAAGATGGAGGAGGGGCAGATCCGGATGCAAACCCACGATTAAGGCTCGCAATTCAAAATTGCAAGGGGGCTAATATGCCCAAGGATAATATTGAAAGAGCGATAAAGAAGGCTAGCGGTCAAGACTCTGCGAATTATCAGGAGTCAACGTTTGAAGGTTATGGGCCACACGGAATTGCGATTTTTGTTGAGTGCCTTTCCGATAATAATAACAGAACGGTACAGGATGTGCGTGCTGCGTTTTCAAAATATGACGGTAGTCTCGGAACCAATGGGTCATTGGAGTTTATTTTTGATCGAAAGGGAATATTCGAAATTCCGGAGCCGGAGGGCTTTGATATGGAAGAGTTCGAATTGGAAATGATCGATGCCGGGGCCGAGGAAATTGAAATTGAAGAAGGCATGATTACCGTAACCTCCGGGATGACAGATTTTGGAAGTATTCAGAAGAAGCTGGAAGAACTGGGTATTGAGGCAGAGAAGGCTGAGCTACAACGAATTCCCAATACGACAAAAAGTCTTGATGATGAGGCTTTTCAAAGTGTGATGAAGCTTGTAGACGTGCTGGAAGATAATGATGATGTTCAGAAGGTTTACCACAACCTTGAGGTGGGGGATGAGCAGGAGGATTTGATTCAATAAAATTATAATCATGAATAGAATATTGTTTCTAGGTGTAATTTTCTTGTACTCTTGTACAAGTGAGCAAGAACAGCGAAAGGCAATTGAGTCAGGTATTGCAAGCAGGTTTAGACTGTGTTCTGCATATGAGGCCAAACTAAAGGAGGTGGAAGATAAAGTAGCTCGATATGATGATTATAAGCCGTTTTACCGGGATAAATACAGAAACGAATACGATGGATTTGACAAGATAATAATTCAAAGCAAGTCCCTACTCAATAGGATATCAGCAATTATAAATGATTGTGTCAATAAGGCTGGAGGTTGGAAACAACAAGAACTGGGTGAGTTGGTCGACCCAAGCGTTAAGGTTGCTTTGGATCTCAATGAATTAAAGCGCGACATCTCACAATTTCTGACTGGCTCTCAGGGTATAGTCAATTTAAGAAATCATCAAAATTTTGATACTACTTCGCTGACATTTATAATGAAGAAGAAACTTACTTTGTTGGATGTTAGTGCGGAGAATGGTGTGCTGTTACATTTGAGTAATTTATTGGACTTAAAACTGAATTATTTAGCAGTAACCATCGAATTTTTAAATGATCAAGCTTCTAAGATAGGGGGTAGAGAGTATTGTTATGATATTATTAACCCTATTCTGGTTTTAGATAAACGGGTATATGAGCCAGGAGCGGTCATAAAGGGGACAGTCTATGAAAATGCCTATGCGAGTTTGATAAAGCCTAGGATTGAATTCGAAGATGGTGAGGTATTGAATATTTCATCAGAAAGAACGGTTATAAAAAGTACGGTTCCTAAAGAGAGATCAGCAGGAAACTATAGACTCAATGTAAAAATGTTGCTACCGAAGCCAGGAGGTGGGGATACGATTTTTCATATTTCTGCCGATTATCAGGTTAAATAACTTTTTTGCTAGGCCTCTGATTTAAATCCTCATGTACTGTAGCTTCAAAGAAAACAAAAAAACCCTGAAGTCGAAACTTCAGGGTCAAGATTACCCAGACGTTGCCGGGTCCTCTAGCACACTATGAGATTTTGCTAAAAGTTCGTGTGTGCATGGCTGTGTGCTGTGGCCATTTCGAACTTTTTCGCAGTGCGTTGCCGTATAAATTCATTTGTCATAAACGAATTAGCAACGCTGAAGTATCTTAAGAGTTTTGAGAAACTGTTGCACTTGAAGTGTCGGTTAATTTCTTTAAGCTCTGTTTTAATCACTGCTTCTGTAATTTTTCTGTTTAACATGATGGGAATGCCGATTTTCTTGTCGGTTCGCCTTACGCACTCATCGGTCATCTCTTCAACCAAGGGGTCGTTATATTCCTTATACGATTTTGAGATAAAAAGTTTTCGTAAATCGCTTAGGTTATCTTCGTGATAGTGTCTGTTGACTGTAGAACGAATAGATTCATAAGCATTAAAAATGATCATATCCAGTTGATCTGTGCTTAATTTATGCTGATTAAAGAGTCTTCCAGCTTGGAGCATAATTCCATCTTTAATGTGCTTTTTCGTTTTCATAAGCTTATCCGTATGGACGGTTAGTTTCTTATTAATACGATTTAGGTGGGTATGTGGTGTTTTAGGTAATGTTAATAAGTGGGTTAAGTGTATGAAAATCATTTAAATAACTATATCAGGGCCTAAAATGCTGTGGAAAACTTTTGTGGATAGTTTTGGTTTTAGCTTGCTAGTCAAATTAAGAAGCCAATTCGACTCGAGTAACCTGACCAAGAGTTAGAACAGGGAATTTAGGCCTAGTTTGAGGCTACATTTTTGTTTGTGTTAAAGGTGAAAGAGCTGGTGATACCTAAATGATCTGATGAGGTATTATCGATAATATCAAAGTGACTGCAGTTCAAGTCTGTCGTATGAAGAATATAATCAATAGGGATTCGTCCCACGGGAAGCCAGCTTGGGTAAGTACCGCCATAGTGACTTCGGCTGTCGATTAGGCTACCCGAGGTAATAATTTCACTTAGGTTTTGATCCCAGGGGACAGTATTGAGGTCTCCGATAATCAGTTTTGAATCAGAATTGTTCAGAACTTTCTCACGAAGTGTTGCAAGCATCAGATTTCGTTTATGGAAGCGTTGGGTTCCGATTGGTGAGCTGGTATGCAACGTAATGATGTGTATTTTTCGGCCCTTAACAACAACATCTGCTTCTACAATCGGCTTCTGGAGTATCCAGGAGGTGTTAATATTCGAGAGAGGGTATTTAGAGAAAAGTGTCAACCCGAAACAATGATCATTTGCAGACAAATCAATGCTATAAGGGTACTTGGAGTGTAGTGCCGCATACAATGAATTATACCAACGCTGATCAACTTCCTGAAATGATAAAATATCAGCATTGGAAGATGAGGCTGCATCAATTGTGGACTTATGGTCAGAATTGAAAAGTAAGACATTGAAGTGAGTTACTTTTAAATCGACTTCGGGATTCTGGGCCAGGTTCCTGTTAATGAAAATATGGGGCCACAGGAACAGCAACAAGAAAGTAAATGATAAGAAAGAAGCCCCGCTGATTAGGTATGCTTTTCGGAATAGGAAAACGATGGCAAGCAATAAATAAATAAGAAGCGCATGGATAGCCATTGATTGTAGCATAACCAAGGGGTATATGTTCATAGGCTGGATGATAAAGACAGCACTCAGTATTATTGAGGCAGGTATGAGTGTGCGTAGAATTACTTTTAATCTATCTGGATTTGTAAATAAAGCCTTCATCAGTGTTAATAAGTTTAATTTCTACTCCAGGTAATTTTACTCCGGTAAGATTATATGAGGTCCGGCCATTTTCCACTATAGTCAGAGTTTTTAAGTGTTTGAATTGTTGGAAATACTCAATATTCTGGTAGTTCAGAGACCGGGCTGTAATATGTTGTATGTTATCAATTCTCGATAAAGCTTCCAAATCTTCAAAAGTGGCGTAGTCGATGATAACGGACTGAAATATTCCGTTATCGTTTGAGTTATCAATAAGATTTTGAATACGGCTATCAACGAGGTTGAAGGAGGGCCAATCGACTTTGTCATGAGATTTTAAAAAGTCAATTAGGTTTTCAGTAATAACGGCAGGAAGAGAAGTATTGCCATCGAAATCTTCAGTGTGTAACGAGGAATTGGTCAGCAATAGATCCAGATTCTTATTCGAAAGTTTAGTTAAGTACGATAGGTCAGGGGTATCTGATCGTTTGATATTATATCTTGTAATGATGGCGTCCCAGTTAAATAGACTATACACATTTAGAACTATAAAAAATAGCCAGAGATTCTTCTTAATTAGAAACCAGTTGGATTTTCGCCAAATAATTTTCGAGATGGTTATACAAAGTCCAACAACTGTGAGAAGTAAATAAACAAGTACACCTATTCTTTTATAAGTGAGATCAAATGCATAAATGTAGTCAAGTGTTCTGTAGAAAGTACACAGCACCAGTATCAGATTAAGTGCTATCCAGCTGATGGCCAGTATTTTTATATTTCTGTTTTTGCTATAGTAATTGAGGTTACCCCTGAAGTAATACATTATGAGAGATATGGCTACTAATATTGAAACAATAAGTGCAGCAATACCATCGTGTACATTTTTCGAGTAACCACCGTTGTCGGATATAGGTAGATTTCCTGATAGTGACACTATTTCGGTAATTACAACGGTTAAAATAACCAGATTCAAAAGCGAGAACAATATGATACCTGAGAGGTGTTCGATCTTAAACTTGAAAAAGGGACGCTGCGAGGGAGTGAAATTTCGATTTCGTCTTGGGGTAATATCTGGTACAGACGACTCCCAATGCTCTAGGCTGTTATCGGTAACTCCATAGAGAAATCCAAATACCAGATAGGCTCCTAGAGAGGTGAAGAATATAAGCCCCCAAGAAATATCAAATGAGAAACTTGTGACAAATCTGTGAAAGGCTTCATTAGCGATAGAATATAGTATTATAAATAGAGCCGTTAAGAGTAGAGGAATCATTAAGTACAGCACCTTTTGACCGAATCTGTATCTTTTATTCTGGTGATTATTATCTCGTGAATGAAAGATTAGTGAGATTTTAACGAGGCTACCTACTGTTGTACTATGAAGACCTTGTCCTATGGCAACCAGAAATGAGCTGTTCTTTACAGCCAGGTACCTCAACGTGATTAAGCCAATAATATTCATTATGAGACCAGTAGGGTGGCCGATAAAAAAGCATGAGAAACCAGAAACAAGAATAAAAACCTCAGTAAATGCTAGGGTCAACGTGATTTTGGGCTTGTAGTGCAGGTGTACTGACAAAATAAGACATATTGAAAAAATTAGAATATTAATCCCAATTGTTTCCTGATAAAACATAAAACTAAAAATCAGACTTAATGCCAACCATATTATTATTTTGTTTTTCATAAAGTACTTTGTATTTCAAAGTTAAAACGTAAAATTTTTTTAAGTATTGCCACCCAGTAAAGATTCCAGTGCATCGAGGTGCTCCCGAAAAGCTTTCTCACCTACCTTTGTTATGGAGTAAGAGGTGTTAGGCTTCTTGCCAACAAATTTCTTAATCACAGCGATGTAGCCACCTTTCTCCAATGCAGCCAAATGACTGGCCAGGTTACCATCCGTAACCTGTAGCTCTTTTTTCAGTGTATTGAATTCAAGTTTTTCGTGGACCATTAATAGCGACATAGCGGCCAGTCGAATTCTGTTTTCAAATGCTTTATTTAATTTGTTAAGTACGTCCCTCACGTTTACCGTTCGTATTTAAAGTACATAATGGCGCCATATACAATGTGCAAGATACCGAATCCAATCATCCAAAACAGCAGTCCGTAACTAATATAGAAAGCCGATATCAAGCCAAGAACTATTTCGCTGATTCCAAGATACCGTATTTCATTTAAAGTATATTTTCCCGCATTCAGGAGCGCCATCCCGTAGAAAATCAATGTGCTTGGCGCAATTAACCAGAATACGTAGTGATAGTAAAGAATAGCACAGAAAATACCACCCGCAACTAAAGGTATTGCCAGATTCCATAATAGCCTTCTGGATGCCGGGCTCCAGAACGGAATACCGTCTTTTTTTGATTTGCGTAAGCCAAAATACAATCCGGCTATGATTGCAAATAGTAAGACCAGTCCGGCATCAAGAAATATGAAACTAATAATTTCTGCGGGCTCAGGTAATGTACTTACTGGTAAATAGTGCGAATAGCTTTGAAAAGTGTCTGTTATAAGTCCGAGCTTACCTAAATACACATAAGCTACAAATCCACCAATCAAGGCAAATACACCGGCAAGTATGCCCGCTAAACCACTAAGTGATAAGAATCGGGTTGATCGATCCATGATGGACCTAATTTCTTTGAGGTCGGATAAATGCGTGTTGTTGTTCATTTTAAAGTACTTTGAATTTCAAAGTAAATAAAGGCGATTTAAAACTCAAAGTATTTTATTCAAAAATTTAGCTTATTTCCACCGAAAGGACCTCAGAATGCCACTGGAGTTTCTTAGTTCAATTGTGACTTGATTGCCTGAGTCTTCAATTTTTAAAATCCCGAAATTTTCCACACCGCATATTACATCACCTACTCTGTGACTATTGGTTTCTTTTGTACAAGATCCGGGTCGGTTCATGCTGCTAGATGTAATTTCGTATAACTCCTTTCCATCTTTTTCATATTTAGATATTTCGGCTCGGTGCCTGTCACCACTGAGAATAAGAATCTTTTCTGGCTGATTATGCATTAATAAAGAAAGTAGCTTGGTTCTTTCCTTTCCATATTTATTCCAACTTTCCCATTTGTGTTCATTCGGAATCACCTGAAGGCTGGAACACAAAATTGTGTAATCAGATGTTGAGTTGGTGATTTCACTTTCTAACCATTCCCATTGTTGTTTACCTAGTATTGTACCGTTCTGTTTTGAAGTATCATCTTTAAAGGTCCGTAAATCAAGCATAATAAACCGGATAGAGGTACCATCAAATTCACCTATATACGAACCATATATCCCCTTGTGTTTTCGTCTGGAACTGTTAGGAGGCACATCAAGAAAGTCCAGACATGCCACAGCGCTTTCCTTCTTTATAGGGAAGTCTCTTCCTGCGTCATTTTCTCCGTAATCATGATCATCCCAGGTGCCAATTATGTTGGCTACATCATTTAATCCCTTGTATGGGGCCGATTGTTTCAATTGGTTATAGCGGTGCCTGATAGAATCTATATTTCGTGAATCTGCATAGATGTTATCACCAAGCCATATCCATAAAGCAGGATTTTGGGCTGTGATCTCATCAAGGATATCGTAGGACCTATTTTGATCGAAGCACGAACCAAATGCAATGATCGTACTTTCAGCTTTTTTAGTTTTCAAAGTATCAGGTACAATCTGAGTCCGACAGGACAATAGAATAATAAGTGGAGCTGATATAAGTAGTCTCATGGCCAAAAGATACTTCAATATTACTAATCCCGTATGAACGGTCTGATCTTTCTTCAAATAGAAATAAAAAAACCCCTGAACAAAAGTTGCAGGGGCCAAAAACCAAGATTAAAAAATAGAATAAGACTAATATCAGAATTTCGGTCCTTTTAGAACATGACGGTCATTAAAGTACTCAATCAGGTGAGTTACTTTGTTATAATGAAAATCATCCGATTGAACCATATCCCAGGACTCAAGGTGCCCAAAGTATTCAGCAAGCTGCGACTTGAACTTCTTTTTATGAAGTCGTAGGAAATGGGAATCCCTGTCATGTTTAACGTAAAAGGCATATTTCACATTGTCTTCAGCATAATGGAAATCATTTTCGTGCAAATAGACCTGTTTGTCGACAGGCTTCTTGCTTATGATTCGGTTGTCCTCAACGTAGTGAACGTATAGGTCGGTCTTACCATTATGTATCTGCTTCATAAACACCCTTTTTTTATTGGTGTTCGTGATTTGTTGACTAATGTAGACGTCATTGGCTACCACATACCCTCTCAGATCATTTGCTTCGTAAGTTTGAACTTCACCGTTTTGATCTTTGAAGGTTACATGTTGGCAGTTGGATACTACATCTTTCTTTAGAATATAACCGTGCTTAATTTCTCCATTTTGTAAAGTTATTTGGCCTTTTACGAATGACTTGTTGTCAAACGCTACAGCACTTGAAAGTCCTCCAAATACTATTAAGGCAGTTAGTATTAATTTAATCGCTTTCATCTTCTGTGAATTTTAGGTTTTAGAAATAATTAAAAGAGACAAACAGAACCCACTCAGAAGATTTTGAGAATATTCAGACGTAAATACGCCTTTCAAAGGAAACGATCAATATTAGTTGTAGTGGAGAAAAGATTGGTATAACACAAAAGCCTTATTTCGCATTTGAGGAATAAAACGTTCGTGGTAAAATGTAAAGTCAGCATCAGAATATTCAGAATATTCTGCGAGGTAGCGCCCTGACTTTTGTGTTACTTGAGTTTGAAATGAATGATGAACCGCTTCCAACTCAATGGTGTCTTCCTCAAAATCTCCTTCATACTCAATGACATCCTCCGCCTGAATGGCGTACACGAAATCAATGGAAGTAATTGAAAAAATTACAAGGAAAGCCAGCAAATATGTATAGATACGTTTCATGACTTACCTATACCTACGTGAAAAAGCCTACTTTAGTTGCATAATTCTTTTGAATATCCATCTTAGGCAAACCAAAACCAATATAACGAAGATGATCTACGATACGCTAGGAAACACTGATTTGAAAGTAAGTAAGATATGCTTAGGCACGATGACATTTGGAGAACAGAATAGTATGGAAGAGGGTCATGAGCAACTGGATTATGCTGTTGAACAAGGGGTTAATTTTATCGATACGGCTGAAATGTACTCTGTACCGGCCAGGGAGGAGACTTTTGGTGCAACGGAAGCAATAATAGGAAAGTGGCTAAAACAGAGAGATAATCGCGATAAATTGGTGATTGCCTCTAAAATTGTAGGTCCCGGATCGAATTTTAAATACATAAGAGGAGGTTCTAAATACAATAGGGAGCAGATGGTTGAGGCTCTGAATGGTAGTTTAAGTCGTTTACAAACGGATTATATCGATCTTTATCAACTTCATTGGCCGGAGCGAAGTACAAACTATTTTGGAAAACGTGATTATCAACACGAACAGAAAGATGCGTGGAAGGATAATATGCTGGAGGTACTGGAAATTTTACAGGACTTCGTCAAAGAAGGTAAAATCCGGTATTTCGGACTTTCCAATGAAACTCCCTGGGGGGTAAGTAAATTTCTAAAACTAGCAGAAATTCATGGTTTACCACGATGTATGAGTGTGCAAAATCCATATAGCTTGCTCAATAGGACATATGAAGTTGGCTTGGCAGAAATCAGTATTAGAGAAGAATGTGGATTACTTGCCTATTCTCCATTAGCTATGGGAGTACTATCAGGGAAGTACCTTGGAGGAAAGCAGCCAGAAGGAGCCAGGTTGGTTTTGTTCCCCAGGATGAGGCGTTATTCCAGTGAAAATGCCACAAAGGCGACACAGAAGTATCAGGATATTGCCTTGAAGCACGGTCTGTCATTGGCTTCCTTGTCATTGGCTTTTGTGAATAATAGGCCGTTTCTTACCAGCAACATTATCGGAGCAACCACCCTGGAGCAGCTGAAAGAAAATATTGATTCTGTTAAAATTAGCCTTTCAGATGAGATAATGGGGGAAATTGAGGCCGTGCACAAAGAATTACCTAATCCGGCCCCTTAGTTACTGGCACGCCTTTTGTGTTGGTTATATGCCTTATCAAGTGATCTATTTACAATTAGATCACATTTAATGATGACTTTGAAAGTATAAATTGTTTCGAAAATTGTTTCAAAACAACGTATTTGTATATCTAAAGGAAAAGAAAACAAGATATGAAGTTGATTAATAAGAATTCCATCCTTATCGTAATAGCAGTAGCTTGTACAACCAGCGGATTTGCTCAGAATCCATTTATAAAGTTAAGACAAGACCTCTTCTACTACAAAGGCCAAAAATCTATCCGAATAAGAAATCATGAGCCAAAAGGTGCTTTTTACCTATTGGATGCACAATCAAATGACACGGTATATAAGGGTGAGTTGAGCTTGGAAATCAAGAGTGAAAGAAGTTCTAAAATGGTTACCAAGGCCAATTTTACCGCCTTTGAGAAGGAGGGTAAGTTCAGGCTATATGTTCCGGCAGTAAAGACACCAACAGATCCGTTTGAAATAACTGCGCGTTCAAACGATATAAGACTAAATCAGGTCGGCTTTTACCCTGACGGTGATAAGATTGCTGTTGTAGCCGATCCAAAGGGAATGCAATTCTTTATTACAACACCCGACTATAAGGACACAGTTTTTGGTGGACCACTCCAAAAGCAGCAGTATTTTAAGCCAGCTGAGGAAGTCGTGAGATTAATCAATTTCTCAAGGTTCAAAACACCTGGTAAGTATAAACTGGTTATACCAGAAATGGGTACTTCAGCCGTATTTGAGATAAAGGAGAAGGTTTATCATGAGGCTTCAAGAGCAGCGATCAGAGCATATTACTACAATAGAGCATCGATGAAGCTGGATGAAAAATATGCAGGTAAGTGGAACAGACCAATGGGACATCCTGATGATTCGGTAGTGATACATCCAGCTGCGGCCAGTAACAAAAGGCCTGCGGGTACGGTCATTAGCTCTCCCCGTGGATGGTATGATGCAGGTGACTATGGTAAGTACATCGTTAATTCAGGAATAAGTACATATACGCTTCTAAGTGCTATGGAGCAGTATCCTGAGTACTACAAGAGCTTAAATTTGAATATTCCTGAGTCAGGCAACAATGTTCCTGATTTGTTGGATGAAATCCTGTGGAACCTACGATGGATGCTCACGATGCAGGACCCTAACGATGGAGGGGTATACCACAAGCTTACCACTGCGAATTTCGTTGGAGAGGTCATGCCCCACGAAACCAATAAAGTACGGTATGTTCTTCCGAAAGGCACGGCAGCCAGCCTTGATTTTGCAGGTACTATGGCAGCAGCTTACAGGGTGATTAAACCATATGAAAAGGAATTGCCAGGATTAGCGGATTCTTGCCTTAAGGCAGCAAAGGCAGCATTTTCATGGGCTGGAGCTAATAACAATGTCCCTTATGAGCAAAATAAAATGAATGAAGAGTTTGAGCCAAAGGTGGTGACCGGTGCTTATGGTGATAGTAAGTTTGATGACGAACAGTTCTGGGCGGCTGCAGAGTTGTTTCTGGCGACTGAAAGTGATGAATATTACGGATTTCTACAACTTGGCGCCAGCTTCAGCATACCTTCTTGGTCGAATGTAAGAACCTTGGGTTTAATAAGCCTGGCTAACAATGAGAATAGCAAGCAGGAATCAGCTAAGGCCAAATTAATTGCCATGGCCAGGGAACAGCGAGATAATATGAAGACTTCGGCTTACAGAATAGTTATGGGTGCTAAGTCCTACGATTTTGTTTGGGGAAGTAACTCTGTTGCAGCCAATCAGGGGATGATTCTGTTGAATGCTTATAAACTAACCAATGATGAGAGCTATTACGAGGCGGCTCTTTCTAATTTAGACTATCTATTTGGTCGAAATGCCACTGGTTACTGTTTTGTGACAGGTTTTGGTGAAAGAAGCCCAATGGACATTCACCATAGGCCATCCAGAAGTGACGGTATTGTGGAGCCTGTGCCTGGTTTTGTTTGTGGTGGACCTCAGCCTGGACAGCAAGATCATTGTGGGTATGAAAAAACTAAACCAGCAAATTGTTATGCTGACAAGTGGTGCTCTTATTCGACCAATGAAATTACTATTAACTGGAATGCTCCTTTGGTGTATATGCTTGGAGCAATTGAGTACAAAAACTCTAAATAATGGCCAGTTAAATATAGTTTGTGTGAATTTGTAGAGCTACCCACCCGGGTAGCTTTTTTATTACCATCTTCTGAAGAAGGTCCAGTAGAGATATTGGTAAAGAATGAATAGAATGCCAATTGAAACCAGTAACCCCAAAACTCCCACTAGAATTAAGAGTACTTTTTTTCTTGTAAGAGCCTGTTGAAGGGTGATTGGGCTACCATCCTTCAGGAAATCAGAAAAAGCACGACTAGTGGCATTAAGGAAGAAGCAGATTGCAGTTAGCATACCACACGCGATAATAAAGATGGTTAGAACAAGGAAATCTTCTTCACGAGGTCCAAAGCTCCTAAAGAATTCGTGACGGACGAATTCGAATGCAAAAAAGTAAAGAGCCGCTGTAGCAAAGAATGCAACAACCGTAATTAATCGCATCCAGGCAACAGAAGATTTCAATTGATATTTAGCGAATTCTGAAAAATAGTATTTGTCTTCTTGTCCTAATACTCCCATGATCTTCGATAATTTTTGATAACCAATTTAATAGGATTATCCAGGAATCAGTATCTCAGTGAGGATTATTTTAAATAAGAAAGAAGCTAGGCTAAAAAAAACCGGATGTCGCGGAACATCCGGTTAACAATTAAGGAGTAAACTAATTAGATATTTTAGGAGTTGAGTAGCATAACCAGAGCAAACCCCAGATATCCTACGAGGAAGGTTACCGCAACGAGGAATTTGAAATTCCTGTTTCGAATAACCTTCATAGCTGATCTTGATTTCATAATGCTCAAATTTTAAGTTATAAAGTATCTCGGTGTCCGAGTGAGTTTTAGTTTGTCGTCTTAATAGAGTTTACGAATTGATAAGCTTTTGTTCACTTTTTTGAAGTGTTTTTTGTGATAAAGTGTTATGAAATAGTGAAAAATATGGGTTTTGTATAACACATTATAATCACTGTATTTTTCTATATAAGAGGGATTTGTGCCTTTAATATACGCTTTTTGCTATTTGTATATCACAATAAAAACAATGTAAGAAAATCGTTTAAATTCCATAAGTAATCCCCCTAATCGACTAGTAGCAGAATAACCATTTTAATGGCGATGGACTTCTTTTACTGGCTTTTATGCGGACTTTTTTGTTATTAATGTGATATTTGTGATCATAAAAGGTGATAAAACAGCTCTAATGGCTCTTAATTATACAAAAAGAAGTTTTTTAAGTGATATAAAGGCTTACAGGGCGACTGTAATTTGCCTTGTGTTATCAATACTGCTACCCGCTGTTGCCATGGGTATTGATGTTTATAAAATAGACCCCGAAGCAACGGAGTACTATTTTGAAGGTAATTACATTGAAGTATTAGATGATATAGGAGGTGAAATTAGTTTTCAGGACATACTTGCGGGTAAGTATGATGATCAATTCCATAGTAGGGAGGAGAAATTTAGCACGTACAAAGTCCCGGCTACAAGGGATCCGGATACTTATTATTGGGTACGGATAAGTATAAATCACTCACCGAACCCAGAAAAAGTTTGGCTGCTCGAGTTTACAAATCAGTCTTTGGATGAAGTCGATTATTATATTCCAAAAGGAGATGGTAGTTACGAGGAGGGACAATTTGGAGATCATTTTAAGTTTGAAAAGCGCTATTTACAGCATAAAAATTTTGAGCTCGTTATACCTACTAACCTTAAAGGTGAACACTATTATTATTTCCGGGTCAAATGTCAGCTTTCTCTGGAGATAGTCATATTGCTACGATCCCTGGAGGAATTCGTCAGCTATTCTCTCAACGAATACCTCATGTTTGGTTTTTTTTATGGGATGATTGTTATCGTCAGCCTATACAACCTGCTGATGTTTCTGGCTCTTAAGGAGCGACAATTTCTCTACTATATTCTATATGTAGTGTTTTTTGGGGTCTACTTTATGGCTGATAATGGAACAGGATTTCAGTATTTATGGCCCAATAGTCCGGGTTTGAATGAAAAGTCAAATGCTTTTTTCCTATACATAGTTGTGTTATGGGCGATGTTGTTTACCCGGGAATTTCTTGATACGAAGAACCAATTTCCAGCGTTCGATCGGATAATTTTAGGATATATAGCGTTTAGAACAGGCTATTTCCTACTTGCACTGTTTATTAACGATCTGTTTACTTACAAAATTATTGAAGTGATACCTATCGGCTTAGGATTGTATGCCGGAATCAGAGGTTGGGTAACCGGGTTCAGACCGGCTCGGTTTTTTGTATTGAGTTATGGATTTTTATTAATAGGTTTTATCATCAAAGCGATCACTCAACTTGGAGGATTCCCTTCTGATTTTATAGTCAACTTCTACAGTATGAATATTGCTCTTTGTTTTGATATGCTTTTTATAACTTTTGCCTTCGCTGATAAAATATCTGTAATACGACTGGACAAGGAAAGAGCCCACAAAAAGATTATCCAAAGCCTTGAGAAGAATCAGAAGCTTAAGGATAAAGTAAACCGGGAACTGGAAGCACAGGTTACCTTAAGGACAATAGAGCTTGATGAAAATAACAGATTGTTGAGAGAAGCGAATGAAAAACTCAAAAGTCAGGCAGATGAAATCAATAGGATGAACATGATGTTGGACCTGGATAACCGAAACCTTAAGAAAGATATTAAAGAAACGCTTGTCGCTCGAATTATGAAGCCTAATGTGGACTTTGAAGAGTTTAAAAAGGTGTTTCCCGATGATAACTCTTGCTTTAAATACTTGAGTGAAAAGAAACAGGCGCGTGGTTTTAGTTGTACAAAATGTGGCAATCTGAAATATTCCAATGGGGCAAAAAAATATGCGCGGAGATGTAGTAAATGTGGCTATAATGAATCTGTAACTGCGAATACGATTTTCCATGGTATTCGATTTCCGATCGAAAAGGCATTTTATATTTTTTACCTCACCATTACTAAAAGAGATGATGTGACAATCGACCAAATGTCGGAATTAGTTTCTTTACGAAGGAATACCTGTTGGGCATTTAAAAAGAAGGTAGTTGCAGCTTTGGAAGAGATGAAAATGACCGATGTACGAGAACTTGCAGAGAGTTGGGATGTTATTTTTACAACGGCTAAGTCTTAAGGAATCTGGAATGCTTTAAACCAAATAATCGCATCTCGGGCCATATCGTAAATAGATGAGCTATGGTCGCCTCCTGGGATTGTAATGAATTCTACATTATTTGCTCCACCACTTACAAATCCATTATAGGTTTCCTGACTATCTTCGTACGGTACGATTTCATCATTAGTTCCATGATACATTCTAATGGGGAACCCAGGCTGCCAGTCATGCACACTGTTTTCTCCTAGCTCTGATATAATATTTGACGGATATTGATTTTCAAGGGTATCAATAAAATTGGAGTCAAGCAGGTCTTCCAGGTTGGTGGTCAACTCAGCGTTAATTTGGTTACCTGTTTTGGATCCATCATAAAGGTCCGGAATAAGTGAGGCGTAGGGTTCACGAAAGTAATTTGAAAGACTATGTCCCCAGTTGTTGGTAGTGTTGTAGCTATGTACGATATATCCCAGGTAGCTTGGGTAGGGATAAGTAGGTTCTTCCAGTAACTCATCCAGTACACCAAGAAGGTCGTATCCTCCTGCTCCAAGGGCTGAAGCTGTCACCCGGAATTTTGGGTCGTTTAAAGATTCTATGTATTCATGTGTAGCCATTGAAACATAACCGCCTTCTGAATATCCGAATAAGAATAGTTTATTGCTAATACCAATGCTTTCATCTTCAGCACATTCTTTTCCGGCATTGATCATATCGATGACAGGTTGAACAATATTTTCCTTATCGTAATATGGGTGTAGGATTTCAGCAGTAGTCCCAAAGCCGATATAATCAGGAATGACGGTAAAGTAACCTGTCGCTGCTATTAACTCCTTTTCAGAGACAAAGTCGTAGTCGGAAGGCGCATCTTCATTAGCAAAAATGGTTCCATGGTGCAATGACATCAGTGGTAACTCTCCATCAACATCAAGGGGTATAATAATCAGCCCGGAAGCAACTACATCACTATCGTTGTAAGAAGTATGATAGGTAACGCTATATACCTCTACGGAATATTTAATCTCGTCCTGCATGTCGGAGAACCCAATAATTGATGCTATGGTCTTTAGCTGGGTAACACTGTATGATGCAACCGATTCGTAGCTAATAATATATTCATTTATATCCTCCTCCTCTGGTTCTGGTTCCGGGATATCGTTTTTTGTGCATGCTACAAGCAGCAAGCCTAAGACGAGGGATAATATTTGTTTTGTAAGGTTCAAGCCGGCAAAAAGTAAAAAATAATGATTACCCGCTAAATAAACAATTTATCTGTTAATTGGTTCACTTATTGGAGTTTAATAATTGAGCAATGGATTCAAAATATTCCTTTGATACAGAACAACAGCCTTGCTGCATCATTTGAAAAATTTCTTCTTCCCGGTTTTTATTGTATTCTTTTTCTGCCGAGAACATCTTAACACCGATTTCGGGAGGGTTTTTAAAAAAATCACTGAAAGACTCTTCATCTGTAAAATCATGTGCCGGATTATCATCCAATTCAATTGCGATAACCTTGATACTCTCGTCCATACAATGAAACACCTTTAATGAATTCTTGCTCCGGTGATCCAGGTAGCAGATATTGCTAAAAACCTTTTCATATACCAAATCACTAAAGAGGTCAACCAGCTCATTTGTTTTATCAGGCTCATTGCTTGAGATGTGTTGCCAATCGCTGGCGGTGATACCAGAAGAGGCCAGGAAATTGATAAACTCTTTTTCCATTTGCTCTAACTCCTGTGATGTCAGTCTAAGAAATCTCATATCAGAATTTTACACAAATATCAGAGTGAGATGCCAGAATTCAAACTTTGACCAATGTTTCATTGATCCAAGTAAGAATAGCTTTTTTACTCAGTGTTAGGGAACCCAAGACGTAGATTCCTGAAGAGTTGATGGCTGGCGAGGTGGATAAATCCTCCCGGATTACTTGCGCTGGACTTAGGTAATTGGAATGTGTAAAGTACAATAGTTCACCTCTTTTTTCGATAAACCCGACATGACTGCTCAATCCGATAACATATAATCCGTCAGGACGTTTTTTCAAGTAGTCCTCCAGTTTTGACCGGTCCTTGAAAGTGATGGTTTCCTCTTTTCCGGAGATGGTATGTATAATTTGAGTGGCGCCTTTTTGAGCAACCCGGTATCTGTTTAGGTTGAATCCAATATGCTTCAGCGGAGTACTTATAAAATAACCACAGGCAATTTGACCTTGTCCTGGTACATTAGATATCCCATTAAAATCCCAGGGTGTACCATACCAAAATGGTAGTACATCGTTAGTCAGTTTATTGAATAAATAAGACTGAGCCACTTCGATAATACTATCCCTGGAGCTAGTATCAGCATCTAAAATGCTTTTTAATTGGGTTCTTGTAGATGTAACTTCAGAGATTACCTCACTGTACTTAGAATGATAAACGGCACTTTCCCTGGGATGATCAAGGTGTAAGTCCGATTTGAAATACCAGTGAGCCTCATCGGCAGATTGTGAGAGTGAATCTACCAAATTAGCCGAACTAACAGGAAACTCAAGAAATGCCTTAGTGGGCATAGGATTGATTATCGGAGCCTCTTTGTCTTTTACTTTGGAGCAATGAAAGAATACAAAAAGCGAGAAAAGAATAAAAAATAACTTCATGGCCTTTTTTAGCCATAAGTCACAAAAGATGAAATGTTACATTATTTGAAGAGGTGAGCGACCTTTAATAAACCCGCTATGCTTAGTGAGTCTGTTATTTGTCCACGGTGAACCATTTCAATGGCTTCATCTAAAGGAAGTTTTTTTATTTCAAGTCGCTCGGTATGCTCAGGCTGGGCTTTTTGAAAAGATAAATCCCGGGCAACAAAAATGAATCCTGTTTCATCAGTTACTGAATTAGAGGTATGTATCTTGAGTATTTGCTCCCAGCTATTAGCTGTGATTCCGGTTTCTTCTAAGAGTTCTCTTTTGGCGGATGACATGATTTCTTCATCCCGTGGTCCTCCTCCCATCGGGATTTCCCAGGAATATTCTTCAAGTGGATAGCGGTACTGACCAACCAGCCAGGTATTGAAGTTTTCATCAATCGGAATGATACCTATTGCATAATTCTTAAAACTCACAACACCGTAAATACCATTTTTATTACCGGGCGATATAACTTGATGTTCAGTAACTTTGATCCAGTTATTAGTATAAACTTCTTTGGAACCCGTTGTTTTCCAAGGGTTTTTGTTTTCTCTGGAGCTGTGGGAAACTTTCATTTGCTGATTTTAGTATTGTTGATAACTAAAGCCCGGTTTTTGGCCCTCAAAACTACCTTTTGAGTTATTTTCGTAAAACTACTCTTTTGAATTTTGCTGCAAAGTAAGTTTTCGGATAAATACATAGAGGCCGGTGTAGATGAAGCCGGAAGAGGGTGTCTTGCAGGGCCTGTAGTTGCGGCAGCTGTGATTTTGCCTGATGATTATAGCCACGAGTTGCTCAATGACTCTAAACAGCTATCCGAATCGAAAAGGTACGAATTGAGAGAAATAGTTGAGAAGGACGCATTGGCCTGGGCTGTTGCGGAAGCAAGTAATACGGAGATCGATGAAATTAATATTCTAAATGCTTCATTTCTTGCTATGCATAGGGCAATTGACCAGCTTGATGTCGACCCGGAATTATTGCTCATTGATGGCAATAGATTCAAAAAACACGATAGAATACCACATGAGTGTATTATTAAAGGTGATGGAAAGTTTTTGTCAATAGCAGCAGCATCCATATTGGCCAAGACCTACCGGGATGATTTGATGAAGAATCTGGCTAAAGAGTTTCCTGATTATGGTTGGGAAAGAAATGCAGGATATCCCACAAAGCAGCACAGAGCGGCTATTAAGAAATTTGGAGTAAATGACCATCACCGACTTTCATTTAACTTATTGCCATCGCAAATTGAGTTATTCTAGAATATGGAGTTAGAAGCAGAAATAAGAAAAGTAGCCCTTGATCACGTACATCAAGAGTTAGGCGCTAAAATGATCCCGTTTGCAGGTTTTAATATGCCTGTCAGGTATAGTTCTGATATTGAGGAGCACAACACAGTCCGAAATGGAGTTGGAGTTTTTGATGTCTCTCATATGGGTGAGTTTAGTGTTAAAGGTCCAGGTGCACTGGACTTGATACAATGGGTAACAAGCAATGATGCTGCTAAACTTGAGGATGGAAAAGCTCAATACTCCTGCCTTCCCAATGGAAAAGGTGGAATTGTTGATGATCTTCTGGTTTACAGAATTGCTGAAAACGATTATATGCTGGTTGTGAACGCCTCTAATATCAATAAGGATTGGGATTGGATTTCAAGCCACAATAAATTTGGAGCTGAGTTATCGAACCTCTCTGATGACACATCATTGTTGGCTGTACAAGGTCCCAAGGCTGAGGCTACTTTACAGAAGTTAACATCAGTGGATCTAGGTGCGATACCGTACTATTCTTTTGTAAAAGGGGAGCTGACTGGTGTCGAAATGATCATATCGGCCACAGGTTATACCGGATCCGGTGGATTTGAGTTGTACATTTCAAATGACAGCATTGAAAAGGTGTGGAATGCTATTTTTGATGCAGGAAAGGAGTACAATATAAAGCCAATAGGACTGGGGGCAAGGGACACACTGAGGTTGGAAAAGGGCTATTGTCTTTACGGTAACGATATTGACGACACAACTTCACCAATTGAAGCCGGGTTGGGTTGGATAACAAAATTTTCCAAAGACTTTATTGATAAAGAGTATTTACAAAATCAAAAAGTAAATGGAACCAGTCGTAAGCTTGTTGCTTTTAAGATGATTGATAAAGGTATTCCAAGACAGGGTTATGAAATCCTTGATTCGGCAAATAATCATGTAGGTAAGGTTACAAGTGGAACAATATCCCCCTCATTAGGAGTGGGAATTGGCTTGGGGTATGTTGAAACCGATTGTTCAACACTGGGAACGGAAGTGATGATTCAAGTGAGAAACAGGCAGTTAAAGGCAGAAATTGTCTCCTTACCCTTCATATGATAAATTATTCTTAATTTTACGCGATGGACAGAAGTATTGACGTATGTCTGACACCTGAATTACTACATCTTTACGATCACTCAGAAAGTATCGTAGTGGTAGTAGATATATTCAGAGCTACATCATGTATGACTACAGCTTTAGCTCAAGGGGTGAAGGAAATAAAACCGGTAGCAGCATTAGAAGAGTGTGAACGTCTTTCCAAAAACGGACACCTGGGTGCGGCAGAACGAAATGGAGAGATTGTAGAAGGCTTTAGCCTTGGTAATTCGCCTTTCAGTTATATGTGTGATGAAGTGAAAGGGAAAAAAGTTGCCATGACTACAACCAATGGTACTGTGGCAATAGAAAATGCCAGCAACGCCCAGGAAATTGTAATTGGCTCGTTCCTTAATATCAGTGCTGTTGAAGCCTATATCAGAGAACATGAAATGGATGTTCTTATTCTTTGTGCTGGATGGAAAGGTAAAGTCAATCTGGAAGACACAATATTCGCAGGAGCTTTGATCGATAGACTCAAAGATCAATTTGAGGTAAATCACGATGGATCAATGGCTGCACAGGCTATTTATAGTATTGCGAAGCACGATAAAAAGACTTTCTTAAGCAATTCTTCACATGCCAGAAGGCTGAAAAAACTGAACATCCAAAAAGATATTGAATTCTGCTTGAAAGAAGACGTTTATAATGTGCTTCCGATACTAAGGAATGGTGTGTTGGTGGCTTATGAACCCGCAGTGGTGAGCAGCAAGAAAGCTTCTTAGTTGATCTTGGTCATCCAATTCATGAAATCTTCTTCTTCACCGAACTTAAGCTTATTCATATAGGTGCTTACACGGTTGCTGAATTCTCGTTCTGCGGAAGGAGCTATATCGTAATCTGTGCCATTAAAATGAATTGTACTGATATGCGTTATTGTAGCAGCTGTCCCGGTACCAAATGCATCCAGAAGCTGTCCATTTTCAAAAGCCTCTACTACTTCAGCTACAGATACTTTTCTTTCTTCCACTTTATACCCCCACTTTCTTGCAAGTTCCAATATTGACATACGTGTAATACCAGGAAGAATTGAAGAGCTTACCTCAGGTGTTACAATAGTATCACCGATCTGGAACATGATATTCATAGTTCCGCATTCTTCAATGTATTTGTGTTCCTTGCCGTCTGTCCAGATGATTTGCTGGTATCCTTCGTCTAATGCTTTTTTTGTCGGAAGGAGTGAAGCTGCATAGTTGCCACCCATTTTTATATAACCGGTACCACCTTCTGCTGCTCTTGTATATTCGGTTTCCACTTTTACCTTTACCGCACCTGAGTAATATTTACCAACGGGGCAGGTAATAATCAGAAATTTAAAGCTATTGGAAGGGGCAACTCCCAGGTATTGTTCTGTTGAGAACATGATCGGGCGTATGTACAAAGAATAACCTTTTCGGTCTGGAATCCATTCGCTATCTACATTGAGCAATGAATTTAACCCTTGAAGAAAGTCTTCTTTGGGAAATTTGGCCATACAAAGTCTTTCAGCTGAAGACTCCATTCTTTCCGCATGCATATCGGGACGGAAGACCCTAATTTCTCCATTACTATGCTTGAATGCCTTAAGTCCTTCAAAAATTGTTGATCCGTAATGAAGGGCTACCAGAGAAGGGTAAAACTCAAGGGGTTGAAATGGAAGTATTTTGCCATCAGACCATTTTCCATTGGCATAATCAGCCATAAACATGTGATCTGCAAACGTTCTTCCAAAGACCAGATTGTCAAAATCAACTTCAGGTAACCTGGACTGTTTTACTTTTTCAACCTCTATATTACGTACCATAGAATCATTTAAAGGCTGCAAATTTAAGAAAATAAGATTACCAAACTTAGATCAGGAAAGGAAAATGTGGATAAAGTTTACTGCTATCCTCGTTCTTTGCCACAAATATTAAAAACTCTGGTGATGTTGAAGCCAAATTGTATATCTCCCTTGGCAAAATCTCCGGTGGTTCTCCCGATAAAATAATTGTCCGTCATGCCTGCCGAGTTGGTGAAATGCAGTTGAAACATATGTCCTCCGGTTTGAATATCCAGACCAAAAGAAAGGGAGTTTTTATACGTATCTGCAGTCGCTTGTGAAAGTATATAGTAGTACTCTGCATTGAGTGAAACTTTGTGAGAAATCCGAAACCTGCCTCCGGCTCCGATAGCTAAAATGTCGTTATCATCATCAGCTGTGGGTACAACATTGATATGTATATGTGAAGGCATCAGTTGAAGTGAGAAATTGTCACTGAATTTTCTGGCGATGAGGAGTTGATTATAGTACGATAACCGGTCTGCCAGTTGAATTTCCTTATCATCAGTACTTCGATCGATTGTTTGTGCGGCAATTCCTGAGTACCAACTAATGGTGGCAGGAAAGTTACAACCTCCTTTTTTTTGTTGGAGGAGTCGAAGTTTGAAGTAACTATCATAAGTTTTATTAAACGAACTACGACCAACTCCAATCATCAGATTTTTCTTGATACCGTAGTCCAGTCCAAGTCTGATACTGGATTGATCGAGTCCGAATAACTCGTAAATTCCTTCGTTCAATCTGCCAAATCGGTGTTGTATGATGAATGTCATTTCCCCAGGTGTTGCCATCTCAACGGATTGGCTATTAATGATTTTTTCGGAGTTGAAGGTACCCCAGGCATACTCCGTGTCTTGTGCAGTAAGAGGCTGTATACAAATAGCAGTCAGGGCAATTATGCAATAAAACTTTGCTGTCATAATTTTTATTTCTAGTCGTTTTTGCTGCCTTTATTAATCCAGGCTTCAATTTTGTCTATTTCACATTGCGGGAGCATATCATCTCCTTTAGGCATTGGGCTATGATCGGGGTGAGATGTATCATGTTGAACATTAGCTAACACGATCGGCTTACCGGTAGGTGCATAGGTTACATAATTCATTAAGTCATCGTACCCTTCCAGGTCAATTCCATCTCCGAATAATGAGGCATTGGCATCACTATGGCACTTGTAGCACTTGTTTTCCAGAATTGGAACTATATCATTGGAAAAGGTCACTGATGTGGTATCACATGCGTAAAGATCAGTTTCATTAGTCGATTTACATGATTGATTGGCCCAAATAAACGGGATTATAGCTAGTCCTAAAATGAATAGTCTCATGGGGAGTAAATAAGCTGTTTGAATAAATATATAAAGAAAGCGGCTAGTAACAAAAATGAAACTATTTATGAACTACAATGTCGCGTTCCAGACTTAACTTGTCGATTTCGGAATCTACATCTGTATTCTGGAACCCTAGCCGTAAGGCCAGACTGATCAGGAGCTGATACTCTTTATTGTGTATTTCTCCATCAATTGTTGCCATGTTTACAGCTTCCGAAATCTGATGCTCCCGATCTATAATTGTTCTTGGAATGATAAACTCAAGGTTTTCAGCCTCTGACATGATAAAATCTACCGTGGGTTGAGGCAAGCCGTATTCTATGGCCTTTAACGTTAATAATTCTTCTTCGGCCTTGTCCAAAACACCGTCTGCAAAAGCAACGGCAACAAGGTTTCTGAAATGATCTTCTTTTACGGAATCCATTAGTTCTTCAATTTATGGTTTTGTTGATGTCTGTCTTTATCTCTGGATGTTTTTTTCTCTAGGTTCTTCCTGAGTGCATCTGTGAGGTCGATGTTCGTTTGATTGGCCAGGCAGATTAATACAAAAAGTACGTCCGCGAGCTCATCAGATAATTCCTTTCCCTTATCACTGTCTTTAAACGATTGTTCACCATACTTTCTGGCGATAATTCTGGCTACTTCTCCAACTTCTTCTGTCAGCATTGCCATATTGGTGAGTTCATTGAAGTAGCGAACGCCATTATTTTGAATCCAGTCGTCTACAATTTTTTGAGCTTCTTCAATAGTCATCATTTTTTGTTTTTGGTGTCAATAACAATTGTAACTGGTCCATCATTGACCAAATTCACTTTCATGTCGGCCCCGAATTCACCTGACTCAACTGGTTTTTGGAGTTCGAGGCTCAGGGCATTTTTAAAGTTCTCGTATAGTGGTACTGCTATGTCCGGGGAAGCTGCTTCGGTAAATGAGGGGCGATTCCCCTTTTTTGTCAATGCATGTAAGGTAAATTGACTGATGACCAAGGCATTCCCGTTTACATCCTTTAAGGACAAGTTCATTTTACCATTATCATCAGAAAAAATTCTCATATTGGAAATTTTAGAACTAAGCCAATCCACATCTTCAACAGAATCCTCATTCCCTATTCCAAGCAGTATGAGTAATCCAAGCTCTATTTGGCCCTTTACCTGGTCATCTACTCTCACGCCTGCACTACTTACTCTTTGTACTACTGCAATCATATTTAAGGTTAGTTACATGGGTAGGCTTTGGCAATTATTTTCAGAACCCGGGCATCATTGGAAGGTATCCATATCCAATCAAGGTCAATGTACTTTTTATTGCTTTTGAATCTAATATGGGCTTTCCATATGGGGTAAATATGCAAACTCTTTTGTACTCTGCCATTCCCTTCTACCGGATCACCATACAGTTTTTTGAATGTTTTGACCAGACTAACATACTTCTGGTGATACTCATCAAACTTTTTGCTTTCTTCAAAAAGTATGTTTGCCCGTTCCTTCGGTGTTGTTCCTGGCACAGCCTTATTCCACTCATATATGATGTAACGGATGGAGTCAGAGTTCTGATCTTTATAATACTTAGTGGTGAGGGGTAAAAAGTATTCCGTATTTCTTAAATAAACTCTTCTTCCCTGAATTTGGTAAATCGAATCCATTGGGAAAAAGCCCTGAACAGGTTTGAAATCATCCTGAATCTTTAGCTCAGAACCTGTTTCCTCCTCGAAAGAATTAGCTTCGTTCATGGTCGAAACATCGAAGTTATAAACTTCTGTGCCTTCCGAACAGCTGGTAGCTATACAGGCCACACAAAAAAGCCAAACGGAAGTATTGTGAAATATACTTTTAAATGTCGTCATCAAATGGTGATCATCATTTTCAGAATTCAAAAATAATGTATTTTTACGGCTAAAATCAGAAGAATTGAAAGCAGGTCGAATAATTTGGATAGTGTTGCTCATTGGAGCCCTTGGTGCGGGTGGGTATTTTGGCTACCGTTGGTATTTCTCGCAGTCAAAAAGCGCTAAGTTAGGTGATTTTGTGCCCGGTAAGTCAATCATGGTAGTTGAAGTCTGTGGTGGACTTGAGGCGTATGAGGAGGCGCAGTCTCATGATGTACTGAGTAGTTTTCTGGATTTATCATTTGCGAAGGAGATTAAGTCGGGCTTAGAGGCCTTTGGTGAAGCGCTAAGCTACAATAACTCGGAAATCGGTTCTTTTTTTGGAGCTGATAATCAACTTATGATTACTCTACAAAGTAAGAGTACGAGCTTAGTGCCTCTGGTGCTATTGGAGGTTACTGATGAACAGGCAAGTTTAATAGAAAACCTTTATGCCAATGCCACTTCACCTAAGAAAGACATTAATTCGAAAGATGCCCTAATACATATCCTGGAACACGACTCCCTTTCAGGTTCATTGCATTTTTGTGTTAAAGAGGGAATATTTTTTGCTTCTTTTGATGGTGATGTTCTGGCTCAGGCTCTGAAAGGGAATTCTAAATCCCAATTTCAACAAGATTTTGCCGAGGTACAGAAAAGTGAGGCAATCTCAGATAACCTGCATATATACGTGAATTATGAACTTGCGGTAGATTACTACAGTGACCTGTTACGAGGCGATCATGATAATATGGTCAAAGGAATTGCTGATTTCGGGTTTGTCGATATACACGTTGAGGATGACCGATTCAATATTTTCGGTTATAGTTATAGCGCAGACACACTACCTTCACTCCTGAACTCATTTCAGGGACAAGCTCCTGGTTACCTGGAAGTCAGAGATTACGTTTCAACTAAGACAGCTTTGTTGTACTACTGGGGTTTTGATAACTACCGGAAGTTAAATGAGTCCCTGGATAGTTATTGGTACAGTAACTATGACAATCATGAGGAAAGACGGCAGAATGAGTTTGAGGAACTCTATGGTGCTGACTTAGAGCAGTTCAATAGCCTGATAGGTGGAGAGGTCGCTTTGAGCATATTGGAAGTGAAGGATGGTTATCATGATAAAATTACTTATGTAAAAAGTCCTGAACCCATAGAATTTATAGAGCAGCTGAACAGGGTTTCATTGAAAATATCTGGTAAGGATTCTGTCGAGTACGAGCAATATGGAAATATTAAAATTCACAGACATCCGGTAACTGAACTTCCTGAGTTACTATTTGGAAGTCATTTCATTGGTTATAACGATTGCTACTATGCCCGTCTTGGAGACTATATATTAATTGCAAATAGTTCAGCCGCTATTAAGATAGTAATTACTGATATTTCAGTAGATAACGTGTGGGGTAAGTCGGTTGCAATAAATGGGTTTTTGGAAGATTCTTTTGAGCAAGCCAATATAGGTGTGTTTGTCAATATGAGTAAAAGCTGGAGTTCAGTGCTGGAAAACTGCTCTAACGAGGCTTTACCTCAAATTAAAGAGGCAAAAAGTGATTTCGACCGGGTGGAAATGTTGAGCCTCACCTTTGTCAATGAGGGGATAGAAAATAAAATTTATACGTCCGGGGCCATTAAATTGAAACAAGAAGAAGGGCCTTTGGAGAGCGTACAGGAGGACACTTCAAAGGAATTGCTGACCAGGGTTGAGTTAGGTGTAGATATTTTTAAAGGGCCATTTCATGTTATTAATCATAATGATAAGAATAGCGAGTTTGTAATTTTTAAGCAGGACTCGACCATGGATCTGTTAAAAGCGAATGGCAAGGTCCTATGGAGTGTTGAACTTGACGGCCTGCCGATATCAGATGTTGAGCAAATTGATTTGTACAGGAACGGGAAACTGCAATATCTTTTTGCAACAGCTAAGAAAGTTTATTGCATTGACAGAACAGGGAAGAATGTTGAGAATTATCCGTATACTTTGCCCAATAAGAACAAGATAGAAACGGTCTCTGTAATTGATTATGACGGTTCCAGGAAGTACAGGGTAGTAGCAACAGACACCACCGGAGGAATTTTCGTATTTAATGTTGAAGGAGAAAACCTGAAAGGGTGGCAGCCCAATCAATTGAAATCAAAAGTAGGCAATCCGGTATCCCATATCAGAGTAAGAGGAAAAGACTTTATTGTGGCTCTTGAGAAAAAAGGAGTATTGAATTTGTTCAATCGTAGAGGAAAAATGATTGATGATTTTCCAATTCCATTGTCGGGGATGTGTAGCTTAAATCCAGTGATTGCGGAAGTTAATTCAAGTCTTCGCTCGAGTTATATGCACATACTAACGGATGCTGGAGAGTATTACAAAGTGAATTTCGATGGCCAGATCAAATCTAACGAGCTTGTCAAAAAACCGGATCCCGGAACGAAGATATTGCTTTTACCCGGAGAAAAAGAACCCGTGATTGCCGTACTTTCTTCGCAAAAAGTAAGAGTGCTGAATATTAAGATGGAAATGCTGTATGAAGTCAAAGAATCTGGGGTTACGGGTATTCAGACGGTTGCTACGAAATGGGGACAAGTACTTGTGTTTAAGAAGGCCGGTTCCGGAGAGTTTGTGTTGTACGATAGTAAGGGAACAAAATTGCTGAAAGAGTCTATACCGGGTAGCGGTCAGGTAAGTGTATTGTATAGCACCAAAACGCAAATTTTTACTGTTTATTCGGTTACTGCCGATAAGTTGAATATTACAGCCTTTCAAAAGTAAATAGCCAGTTATAGAGGGACGGCCTTATTTGTCAGATTTATTGCCCTAACGTCTGAAAATCTATAACTATCTGACTAATTGACTCGTAGAAATTAGTACAGTTTATTGTGAATTTTCTAGCCAGAAATATAGGCGTAGCCGCGTTACTTTTCATTGCCGCTCCTTCCTTTTCTCAAAGGGGGCGGTATGCAGCACCGTTAAAGTTCACAATTCCACAAAAACTCCCAGACCATGTAAATGAAGGACACAACCATTATTTAATGAGATTTTCACCGGATGGTGAGCGAATCATCTACTCTACCCGAACCAAAGAAATAGATCATGGGCATCATAAAGTAACCCATCAGGATATTTGGGAAGTTGAGAAAGATATTTCCGGCAACTGGAAGAGCCCAGTCAAGGATCAAAATATTTATAACCTGGAGCTTGAAAATCAGTTTGTCGGAATCAATGAAATGGAGAATCGGATCTATTTACAGGCACATGATGATAAGGGGTATTATGAAGGCATAAATATGAGGCGATTTGTAAATGGTCGTTGGTCTGATCCAATAAAGGTAGACGTACCTGAAATGCGGAAACCTCCACATTATTTACAGGTTTATATCAATGAGACCGAAGATGTTATGATTTTTTCTATGCATCTCAAGCATGATGTTGGTAAACTTGATCTATACGTTTGTGAAAAGCAACCACTTGGGGGATGGGGAGAGTTAATCAACCTTGGAACTAAGATCAACACACGGGGAAATGAATTTTCTCCATGGTTGTCTCCAGATAAAAGAACGCTTTTCTTTTCAAGTGACGGCAGGTATGGGATGGGGAATGCAGATATTTTTAAAGTGACGAGACTGGATAACAGCTGGGAGCACTGGTCTGAGCCCGAAAATTTAGGAAATCAGGTTAATTCACCGGGTAACGATGCGGGTTTTTGTATCAACTCAAAAAATGAGGTGATCTTTATTCGTAATTCAAACTCGGATAGTAGCGCGATTTATACTTGTGAATTAATGCCAACCCGTTATAACAAACACCTGTTTCTTCATTTGAGAAAGAACAGATTAGTTTTCTCCAATAAAAAGTTGCCTAAGCTGAGGGGGAGAATCAGAAATAATGCGGGAGAGTTTATTGCCGGAGCGAAGGTTGAGATAGTGAATAAGATAACCGGTGTCATCGAAGAAGTTGCTCCGAATAGCAAAGGAGAATTTAATCACGTATTGGTATCAGAAACCGATTATTTGGTACGCGTGCAGAAGGAAGGATACTTTGTCAATGAATCTGAGTTTACAACAACGGGGACACATAGCTCCAACTCCTTTAACCTAATCTTTTACTTAGAACAATCCCGAACATCACAAGCTTCCTCTGAACAGAACTCCGAAGCCGAAGAGAAAAAGACACGGTATCAAAACCTGCTTGAAGAAGGGGATGATGCTTTTGCTGATGAAAATTGGACATTGGCGCAATCCAAATATGAACAGGCCAATAAACTTCGTCCGGACCATTACCTGGCTTTTGAAAGGATTAAAGCTCTTGAAGAAAAGAGATACGAGCTGAGTAGGGAAGAGGAACAAAAGGAAGTAGAAGCATTGGCCTTGAAACAAAAGAAAGAAACAGAAGAAACCAAGTCAGAGAGTTTGTCCAAAAATGTTGAACCAGAGGAAAGGGAGGTAAATTCAACTGCACCTAGTAATGAATTGTCGGCTTCCGAAAAGAAGAAACTATACAAACAGTACATGAAGGAAGGCTATGTTTCATTTAGCAAAAAGGAGTATTCAAAAGCTCAGGTGGCATATTCCAAGGCTCATGAGGTGAATCCAGCAGCTCACATACCAAAGAAAAAACTTAATGAATTAAAAGAATTGTTAGGTCCTGATGAGAATAGTTCTGTCAATTCCGCGCAGAAGAGTACTCCTCAGGAAGAAATTATAGTAAGTAAGTCAGAAACTGTACATGGCCATAGTGCCGAAGAAGTGGCGGAGCTTGAACGCAAGAAGAAAGAGGAGGAAGCTCGTCTGGCTAAGTTGGAAGAAGAACGCAAGAAAAAAGAAGAAGAGGCCCGACTGGCTAAGTTAGAAGAAGAACGCAAGAAGAAAGAGGAAGAAGCCCGACTAGCAAAGCTGGAAGAGGAACGCAGGAAGAAAGAAGAAGAAGAAGCCCGGCTGGCAAAGTTGGAAGAAGAACGCAGGAAGAAAGAGGAGGAAGTCCGACTGGCAAAGTTAGAAGAGGAACGCAAGAAGAAAGAGGAAGAAGCCCGACTAGCAAAGCTGGAAGAGGAACGCAGGAAGAAAGAAGAAGAAGCCCGGCTGGCAAAGTTGGAAGAAGAACGCAGGAAGAAAGAGGAGGAAGTCCGACTGGCAAAGTTAGAAGAGGAACGCAAGAAGAAAGAGGAGGAAGGTCGTCTGGCCAAGTTAGAAGAGGAACGAAAGAAGAAAGAAGAGGAAGCTCGTCTGGCAAAGCTGGAAGAGGAACGTAAGAAGAAAGAAGAGGAAGCTCGACTAGCAAAGTTGGAGGAGGAACGTAAGAAGAAAGAAGAAGTTCGTTTGGCAAGGTTAGAAGAAGAGCGTAAGAAGAAAGAAGAAGAAGCTCGTCTGGCCAAGTTAGAAGAGGAACGCAAGAAGAAAGAGGAAGAAGCCCGACTAGCAAAGTTGGAGGAGGAACGCAAGAAGAAAGAAGAAGAAGTCCGACTGGCTAGATTGGAAGAAGAACGTAAGAAGAAAGAAGAGGAAGCTCGACTGGCAAAGTTGGAGGAGGAACGTAAGAAGAAAGAAGAGGAGGCCCGTCTGGCCAAGTTAGAAGAGGAACGCAAGAAGAAAGAGGAAGAAGCCCGACTAGCAAAGTTGGAGGAGGAACGCAAGAAGAAAGAAGAGGAAGCTCGACTAGCAAAGTTGGAGGAGGAACGTAAGAAGAAAGAAGAAGTTCGTTTGGCAAGGTTAGAAGAAGAGCGTAAGAAGAAAGAAGAAGAAGCTCGTCTGGCCAAGTTAGAAGAGGAACGTAAGAAGAAAGAAGAGGAGGCCCGTCTGGCCAAGTTGGAGGAGGAACGCAAGAAGAAAGAAGAAGAGGCTCGTCTGGCCAAGTTGGAGGAGGAACGCAAGAAGAAAGAGGAGGAGGCTCGACTGGCAAAGTTGGAGGAGGAACGTAAGAAGAAAGAAGAGGAGGCCCGTCTGGCCAAGTTAGAAGAGGAACGCAAGAAGAAAGAGGAAGAAGCCCGACTAGCAAAGTTGGAGGAGGAACGCAAGAAGAAAGAAGAGGAAGCTCGACTAGCAAAGTTGGAGGAGGAACGTAAGAAGAAAGAAGAAGTTCGTTTGGCAAGGTTAGAAGAAGAGCGTAAGAAGAAAGAAGAAGAAGCTCGTCTGGCCAAGTTAGAAGAGGAACGTAAGAAGAAAGAAGAGGAGGCCCGTCTGGCCAAGTTGGAGGAGGAACGCAAGAAGAAAGAAGAAGAGGCTCGTCTGGCCAAGTTGGAGGAGGAACGCAAGAAGAAAGAGGAGGAGGCTCGTCTGGCAAAGCTGGAAGAGGAACGTAAGGAACAGGAAGCACAGAAGCGTAAATATGATTTGTTTATCGGATTTGGGGAAAAAGCCTTGTCCACTGGTAATCTCGATAAAGCTAAGTCTGATTTTGAAACCGCTTTGACCATTATTCCAAATGGAACTGAAGCAACTGAAAAATTGGATTTGGTGAAGTCTAAAATTGCTGAAAGAGATGCTCTTCTTGCAGAACAAAAGGAACAGAATCAAAAGTACGAGTCTGCCATGTCAAGAGGTGAGTCCTATCTGCAAAAAAACGATTATGAAAACGCAAGAACCTTCTTCAAGGAAGCTTTAACATACAAGGAAGATGATGCAGAGGCACAATCAAAAATCCGTGAAACTGACGCAAATGAGCGCAAGCAAAAGGAGCAAGAGGAACTACTGGCTCGTCAGTCACGACCTACTACCTCCAAAATCGATGATATTATCGCTAAACAGAAGGCCGAGGATGACCGAAAGAGCAAACTTGAACAAGATTACCGAAATGCGCTGAACAGTGGTAATGAAGCCTTGTTGCAGCGTAATTTTGTTGAGGCAAAAAAGTACTTTGGTGATGCTCTGGCCCTTAAACCCGAAAAGCATCAAATTCGAGATAAAATCACAGAGATTGATGGATTGATAGCACAGGAAGAGGAAATTGAAGCAAGTAAAGATCGATTCTATATCACGGAAAAGCGACATACGGGAACCGAAACAGCGGATTCAATTATTCTGGTTAGCAAAAGTTCGAAATTGATTGTTGGCGAAATCAACACCTTACCACAGATCAATGGAGTCGTGAAAGACAGTGAGTCCGGAGAGCCGATAAAAGCTGCTTTGGTTTATATTAAAAACAAGAACACTCAGGAAACCCAAAAGTTGATGTCACTCGCTAACGGTGCATTCAATTTTAAAATTCCTTCCGATTCCAATTTCGAATTGAAAGTTATTCGGGGCGGGTATCAAACTTATCTTCAAGACTTTAATACCATCGGCAAAAAAGGAGGAGATATAGTATCTGTAGAAGTGATTATGAAAGGAAAATAGAAACTAACGTACTATAGATACCGATCCGGTTACCGGTGGCTCATCTCCGCCAAGAGTTATAATATAGTAATACGTTGCTACTGGCAGTAATTCACCATTGCGCCTGCCATCCCATCCGGTAAAATTAGTCGATACAAATACGCGGTTACCCCATCGGTTGAAGATTTCTACCTTATGATTAGGATATCCTTCAATTCCGGTAAGTTCCCAAATATCGTGTGAACCATCATTATTCGGTGTGAAGACATTACTCGGACTAATGAACTCCTGAACATTTACCGCCACAGAGCTGGTGTCTGTACAGCCTTCAGTACTTGTCGCTGTTATTTGGTAAATCATGTCAGTGGTGGGACTGGCAACCGGGTTAAGTACTGTGTCACTGGATAAAGATGTTGCAGGACTCCATGAATAGGAGTATGATCCATTGGATGTGGCGGCCAACGTCACGGCCTCTCCTGGGTTGATGTACTGGGTGGGGCCAGCATCTACATCTACTGTGACCAAGGTGGTATTTACAGGGCTTGAAACAGTAGCACATAACCCATTATTTGTAATAACAACTTCATAGCTGTCCTGAGAGCTGATCAATAAACTTGAATTTGTTTCTCCTGAGATGATCCCGCTTGTATTGTACCATTGGTAGGTAAGTTGTCCGGCTGGCAAACCTGAAGTTTCAGTAGCGATCATGGTATAGGAGTCTCCGTCACAGATTGTTGTGTCGTTGTTCAGAATAATTGGGGTCGGATAAATTTCTCCGGTCACCACCAATGTCGATGGAGTAGTACCTGTTCCACAACTGTTAACCGGGTATACTTCTATGGTGGTGCTTGTTGAGTTGATTTGTATATCAGCACCTGTTGTGCCCTGCCCTGATATTACTGTCCCATTTGTCGCTGTCCATGTAAAACTGCTGGCATCAGATTGGGTCGGTACGTTAAATGAAAGTGTGTCACCATCACAACCAATCGTATTCCCGGTAATTGTGCCAGGTGCACCCGGGGCAGTTTCAACATTAATGAACTGGAGTGAAGTCGTGTCTGTACACCCAAAATTAGTTACCACAGCCCGGTAATATGCTGGTATGTCTGCACCTATCGGATTAATGTTCTCAGTTCCCAGTCCGGTGCCAAAGTTTGTGAAATTGGAATTGCCAAGTGAGTCTTGCCACTGTATGGTACCTAAATTTCCAGACAGGGTCAGAGTAGTACCGGTACCGTCACAAATAGATGCCTGGCCAGGAGTAATCGTTCCCGCATCTACATCAATTACGAATAGTGAGTCTATTGTTGACGTGTCTGTACAGGTGCCCAAAGTTATGATAGCCCTGTATAATGCCATGTTATCCGCAGGAGTAGGAGAGATGGTCTCCGGATTGAGTCCCGAACCAAAGTTGGTAAACGCTCCTCCGGCTAAAGATTCCTGCCATTGTATGGTTCCATTATGACCACTAATCGTAAGGTTTTCTGAACTACCGTTGCAAATAGAATCACTCACAATTGAAGGGGTTCCGCCAGTTGCTGCTGGGTTAATAGTTAGCGTAGAAGTTGCACTGTAATTACTGCATGAACCGATAGATATTTGAGCACGGTAAATAGCCGGAGATTGTGCATTGGTTGGGGCAATGATTTCTGTTGAGCCACCGGTTCCGAAATTCGTAAATGGTCCTCCGGCAAGAGATTCTTGCCACTGTATGCTACCATTTTCACCGGTAATGTCTACGGTAGTGCTTTCTCCATCACAGATTTCTATTGAACCCAGTGAGGTGGTTCCTCCAAGCACGTTAATGATTGTAAGCGAGTCCAGTGTGGAAGTATCCACGCAGATCGTTTTGGTTACGATGGCTCTGTAAAATGCTTCTGACTCTGATGAAACAGGGTTTATCGTTTCATTGGCCAATCCGGTTCCAAAATTTGTCCAGCCGGCTCCGTTCAGGTTATGTTGCCACTGAATGGTTCCATTGGCCCCGGTGTTAGACAAAGTTGTCGAACTTCCTTCACATAGTGTGTCGGGTATAATGTCAACTGTACCGGCTATAGCTGCGGTATCGACCTGCAGTTGACTGACTGTTGAGGTGTCGGTACAGCCACCGGCACTGACAAGTACCCTGTATTCTGCAATGGATTCGGATACATTGGGACTTACGATTTCCGAAGTTCCTCCCCCTCCAAAGTTCGTCCATCCACCTCCATTTAAGTTTTGTTGCCACTGAAGTGCTCCCGATTGGCCTGAAATAGTAACGGTCGCATTGTCACCATCACAAATGGTTGAAGGCATAATATTGGTTGTACCAGGAGTGACATTGATAATGGTAAGCGAATCAATGTTAGAAGTATCAATGCATATTCCTTTAGTAATGATTGCTCTATAAAAGGCTTCTGAGTTGGAAGCGGTAGGGTTGAGTGATTCTGTGGTGAGTCCGGTGCCGAAATCTGTCCACGGTCCTCCGGCCAATGACTGTTGCCATTGAATTGCATCATTAGCTCCGGTATTCACAAGATTAGTTGTAGAGCCTTCACACAGGGTGTCTGGTACGATATCTATCGTTCCCGCAATTGCAGCCGTGTCTATTTGCACCTGTACAGTATTGGAAGTACTCGAACAAGAACCTATGCTTGCCACAACTCGGTATTCGGCAATGGATTCCGATACATTTGGAGTGACGACTTCTGCAGCACCACCTGATCCAAAATTTGTAAATCCTCCACCCGCAAGATTCTCTTGCCATTGCACATTACCGGCATCTCCGGTAAGGCTCAATGTCACACTTTCACCATCGCAAATTTGTCCAGAAGAAATGGAAGTTGTGCCACCGTTGACATAAACTATAGTCAGAGAGTCCAGATTGGAAGTGTCTACGCAAGTTCCTTTTGTAACGATAGCCCTGTAAAAGGCTTCGGAATTTGCCTCAGTAGGATTAATTGACTCAGTACTAAGTCCAGATCCGAAGTTGGTAAAGGGTCCTCCCGCTAACGAACGCTGCCATTGTATCGCATCATTGGCACCTACATTGGTAAGATTTGTTGAATTTCCTTCGCAAAGTGTGTCAGGGATGATATTAATTGTCCCCGCTACCGCTGCAGTGTCTATTTGTAATTGGCTGACATTGGATGTGTCGGTACAAGCACCTATGCTGGCGACAACCCTGTACTCAGCAATGGACTCAGACACGTTTGGCGTAACGATTTCAGTAGTTGTATTAGTGCTAAAATTAGTCCAGCCTCCCCCGTTGAGGTTTTCCTGCCATTGGATGAAACCAAACTGTCCGGTAAGACTAAGCGTAGCGCTCTCACCATCACATACTTGTGCAGTTGAAATGCTTGTCAGGCCACCTAGAGGTTGGTCAATTAGGATGGAAGCAGTATCTGATGTGTCGGCACATAAGCCATTGTGAATTACTATGGCGCGATACAATGCAGGAGAATCTGAGCCCGTAGGGCTGACAGTAATTGTAGTATCAGGCGTGCTAAAATCTGTGAATGGTCCTCCGGCTAGTGATCGTTGCCATTGTATTACTCCTCTAAGTCCGTTGAGCGTAAGGTCTAGCGAATCCCCGTGGCATATTGAGATACCGGTCGGAGTAACTGTTCCACCAATTGCACTTTCGTTGATGGTTAATGATACGGTACTGGATGTGTCCGTACAGGACCCTGAAGTCAGGATTGCTCTGAATACGGCTGGGTTTTGGGCAAAAGTGGGAGATACGGTTTCTGCATTTGCTCCGGTACCGAAATTATTAAAGGCCCCACCGGCAAATGATTCCTGCCATTGAATAGTACCAGATTCACCTGAAAGGGAAACCACTGCGCTTTCACCTTCGCAGATTGGATCGATATCTATTGAGGTTGTTCCTCCGACTGCATCTGGATTTATAGTGATCGAAACCGTGTTAGAGGTGTCAGTACATCCTCCTACGGTGGTTACGACTCTGTACACTGCTGGAGATTGAGCAACCGTAGGCGTCATGTTTTGTGTGGCTACGTCAGCTCCAAAGTCAGAAAATCCACCACCGGAATAAGATTCTTGCCATTGTCGGGTGCCATTTTCACCACTTAGGGTTAGATCAACGTCATCACCTTCGCATAATACGGTTGATGATGCAGAAAGAGTACCCCCGACCGCACCTTGATTGACAGTAAGGGTAACATCATTAGAAGTGGAATCCCAGCAAGTTAAGCCACCGTTTTCCAGCATAATTGGGCGTAGCAGAACCGGTGAATCAGTAAAAGCAGGGTTTAGAGCAGGATTAACGTCTTGTGAAGTTCCATTACCACCAAACGGAGCCCAGTTGAGTCCTCCGTCATAGGAATATATCCAGTTGACCTGGCCCGATTGCCCGGTGACAGATAGTACGGCACTTTCGCCTTCACATATGGTGTTGGTACTTATTGTTGTTGTGCCTCCGACACATGCGGGTTCGAGAACTATATCATCGAAATAGCCGTCATTGTCGCAACCATGGAGTTTTACTGCTTCGAGAGTGATTTTTACATAGCGAGTACCAACGGGTGCAAAACGAGTGTCGGTTACCTGTTGCCATGGGTCGTATGCTGTTAGCCCGGAATTATATGTGGAAAGAACGGTTAACGTGTTATCCATGTACTCGACAATAATTCTTGACTGATCGTCATTAACATCAGGATATGTTGCCATCCAACCTGAAAAGCGGAATGCTCGCATACCAGCATCAATTTCTGTGGCATAGGCGGATACATCCACGTATTGTGCTAACCTTCTGACTACGGGGTCTGGAGCACCACATCCACCGGAGAAAAAGTGGTAATTGCCTTCAGCTGTACCGACCCATCCACCGAAGGTACTTTGTTGCCAATCGTTGCCTATCTCTTCAACCCATTCGGCTCCTAAAGGATTTTCTGCACCCCCGTTAACTACTAAATTTTGCGAAAACAAAGGAGTCACGACTACCAGACAGCTAATTGTCAGTATGTATATAAGGTTCCTCAATTTAATAATGTCGTAAGCGGTAGTATGGTTTACGTGGTGTAAGGTTCAAATATAGCCATTATTCAAGAAAATTATGGACTTTTGCTCGATACCTTACTACCGTATATATACATCTGGAAGTAACTTTGTAAACAGGGGATAGTCTTTTAATTATTCATACTGCCTTCCTATTGTTCTGAGAGACTATGATTTTCGTAAAGGATTATTGAACCACAATTTAGTAGGCCCTTTCTTTATCAGGATGACAAATTGCTTCCTTTGTACATAACCTTCCTGTCATTCTGAGGTAACGAAGAATCTGGGAAGGGTTTCTGGAACCGCAATTTAGATCCTTCCTTTGTCAGGATGACAAATTGCTTTTGTCGTACGCCACCATGCTGTTATCCTGAATAGACGAAACATTTGGCAGGATGACTATGTAGCCACAGTATAGGTTCCTTTACTGTTATTGTGGCAAATTGTTTCCTTTGTACATAACCTTCCTGTCATTCTGAGGTAACGAAGAATCTGGGAAGGGTTTCTGGAACCGCAATTTAGATCCTTCCTTTGTCAGGATGATAAATTGCTTTTGTTGTACGCGACCATGCTGTTATCCTGAATAGACGAAACATTTGGCAGGGGGATCATGGTACTACAGTCTAGTTCTCTTTACTGTTATTGTGACAAATTGTTTCCTTTGTACATAACCTTCCTGTCATTCTGAGGTAACGAAGAATCTGGGAAGGGTTTCTGGAACCGCAATTTAGATCCTTCCTTTGTCAGGATGACAAATTGCTTTTGTTGTACGCGACCATGCTGTTATCCTGAATAGACGAAACATTTGGCAGGGGGATCATGGTACTACAGTCTAGTTCTCTTTACTGTTATTGTGACAAATTGTTTCCTTTGTACATAACCTTCCTGTCATTCTGAGGTAACGAAGAATCTAGGAAGGGTTTCTGGAACCGCAATTTAGATCCTTCCTTTGTCAGGATGACAAATTGCTTTTGTTGTTAATGAATTCTATAATTTAGACACCGAAATAATGTAACTCTATAACAATGGCAAAAACTAATTATTCTGTCTACATTCTAACAAATCCTAAAAAAACCGTTTTATACACTGGAGTAACAAATGATTTGGTAAACAGATTGATTGAACACTACCTTAATCGTGGTAATCCAAAAACGTTTGCAGGTAGGTACCATTGTTACTATTTACTTCATTTCGAAGATTATGATTACATCAATGATGCTATTAAAAGGGAGAAAGAAATTAAAGGTTGGACTCGAATAAAAAAAGAGGCACTGATCAATACGGAGAATAATGATTGGGATTTTTTGAACGATAAGCTCCTTGATTGGCCTCCAAGTGAAATTGTACCTAATAGGTAATTAACCTTTCTTCTTACTCCCTTGATACATAGAGAACGCATGAAACTTACATTCCAGCTTTCCATTAAATAGGGTAAGTTTTTTAGATGTTCTTAATCCTATGCTTTTCATAGCGTCTTTATTGGAACTCAGTATCCATGCATCAAATCCCGAATAATTCTTTTTCAGGGTATCACCGATCATAGTATACATGGCATCAATTTCCGTTACCTCTAACCTTTCTCCGTAAGGCGGATTAATGATCATTACACCATTATCAGTTAGTGGAGAAGAATATTGAAAGCGCTCTCTGGAAATATCTACTTTACCCCCCAGGCCTGCACTCACTACGTTTTCCTTCGCACTTCTTACGGCTTGCTCCATTTTATCAGAACCCCAGATCACCCCTTCAAACTTGCGTTCATTTCTTCTGGCTTCTTCCTTAATGCTATCCAACAAGCTATAGTCATAATCCTTCCAACGTGAAAAACCAAACTGCACTCGGTTGACATTGGGTGCAATATTATAGGCGTATAACCCGGCTTCGATAGGTATAGTGCCTGAGCCGCACATAGGGTCACAGAATTCGGAATCCCGGTCCCAACCGGAGAGTAATATCATTCCAGCTGCTAGTACTTCGTTGATAGGAGCCCTGTGTCGACCGACACGATATCCCCTTTTATGGAGGGATTCACCACTACTATCAAGAGAAAGCGTGCATTGATCTTTGTTGATGTGAATATTCAGTCGCAGGTCAGGGCGGTCAACATCCACAGAGGGTCTTTTTCCGGTTTTATCCCGAAGTTGATCAACAATGGCATCTTTTACCTTATAGGAAACATATTGTGAATGCGAAAAGAAGTTTGAACTGACCGCAGCATCAATTGCTAAAGTATTGAGGTGGTCGATGTACTTGGACCAGTCAATTTCCTGAATGTTACGATACAGGTCGTTTTCATTACGTGCGGTGAATTGCTTTATTGGGATCAGTACTTTGACGCAGGTGCGCAGACATACATTGGCCTTGTATATTAGTTCTTTGTTCGTCTCAAACTGTACATTACGAACACCTGGTGTAACTTTTTGTGCGCCAAGTTCTTTTAATTCATTGGCCAGTACCCCTTCGAGCCCGGCCATTGTTTTAGCTATCGCAGTAAAATTTTCTTTCTCCGGAAACACTCTTATTTCTTCTTACATTTCATGCCAACTAGTGCCTTTGCATTTCTATTGCCTAGTTCTGCGGCCTTGTTCCAATCTTCACAGGCTTTATCGACCTGCTTTGTTTTGCTGTAGCACTCACCTCTGTTGAGGTATGCCTTTGCGTGTTTGTTGTCAAGCTCTATTACTTTTGAAAGGTCAGGTATTGCCGCATTGAGCTGGTGTAGTTTCATTTTTTCCTGGGCTCTTTTGAAGAGAATTTCCTTTTGATTAGCATCGATTTTTAATGAAGAGGAGTAATTATCTATTGCTTTTTGGTGTTCGTGTTTGTGTCCGTACATTTCACCGCGGGCGTTGTATCCTTCTGTGTAGTCAGAATTAGTTTCTATGGCTTTATCGAGGAGTTTGATGGCTCCATCGTAGTCGCTCGCTTCAGCTTTTGCCATAGCTTTGTCGTAATATTTTTTTTCTTTTTGGGCAAAGGAGATGCAGGTCATTATGACCAGAGGTAGGATCAACAACTTTTTCATGATGTAGGAGTTTGCTTTAATCGGGTGTTAAAATAGGAACAAAGGGCGTTAGTTCAAAGGAATATGTGGCTGAGAGCATAATCGCTCAAGTGGTAAAGGCCAATGAACGATATATTGTTGGTGTGGGTGGTTCAATGATGGGAGGACGTGGCAATCTGTTAATTGGGACGCCTGTTGTCAGTTCCTGGATCGATTTTCATAGATTAGCAAGCGAGTTAGATTTTATTCATACTATTCTTTATTGAAACCGCAAAGTCGCCAAGATGCAAAGGGAAACTCTGCGAACTCAGCGTCTCTGCGGTTGTTCTATTTTAATAACTATTTCTTACCCATCAGTACTGACTCCGAGGTAATGATTTCTATGGATTAAGTATGGGAGCTGATTTCATTCCTATTATCGCTTTGATGAAACCGCAAAGTCGCCAAGATGCAAAGGGAAACTCCGCGAACTTAGCGTCTCTGCGGTTATTCTATTTTAATAACTATTTCTTACCCATCAGTATTGACTCCGAGGTAATGATTTCTATGGATTAAGTATGGGAGCTGATTTCATTCCTATTATCGCTTTGATGAAACCGTAAAGTCGCCAAGATGCAAAGGAAAACTCTGCGAACTCAGCGTCTCTGCGGTTAATTAAATAACTGTTACTTACCCATCAACATCAACTCTGAAGCAATAATCTCCATAACAAATCACTTATATCAGCGGGTTTCGAGATTATTTACGACACGTTGAATCCCATGCTTTAGAAGCGTAACATTGAAATTCAGTAGAAGACCTAACTTATAACCGCCAAGTTTTAAATATGTGAGAGTTTGTGCGAGATGTACATCTTCAATGAATTTTACACTTTTCAATTCCAACAATAGTTTATCTTCTACTAGCATATCTATTCTATACCCACAGTCCAGAACAGTTTCTTCAAAATGAATCGGCATTGGCTTTTCTTTTTCCACCTTCATACCGAACTTGTCCAATTTGTAAAACAGACACTCCTGATAAATTTTTTCAAGTAAGCCAGGGCCAAGTGCTCTATGTACTTCAATGGCCTCCCCTATAACAATTTGTGCTATTTCGTTTTCACTCATATTATTCTTTGTTGAAACCGCAAAGTCGCCAAGATGTAAAGAAAAACTCTGCGAACTCAGCGTCTCCGCGGTTAAATAATAACTATTTCTTACCCATTAGTATTAACTCCGAAGTAATGGCTTCCATTGATTAGACAAGCGAGTTAGATTTCATTCCTATTATCTCTTTGTTGAAACCGCAAAGTCGCCAAGATGCAAAGGAAAACTCTGCGAACTCAGCGTCTCTGCGGTTAAATAATAACTATTTCTTACCCATCAACATCAATTCCGAAGCAACAATCTCCGTGACAAATCGCTTATTACTTTCCTTATCCTCATAGGAGCGGTAGGTAATCTTACCATCGATACCCACTTCATTGCCTTTGACCAGGAAGCGCTCAGCCAGCTCAGCGGTTTTACCGAACATGACCACATTATGCCAGGTGGTATCCTTAACTTTTTCACCCTTTTTGTTTTTATAGATTTCATTGGTTGCGATGGTGACACGCGCTTTGATTTGACCATTATCAAATTTGAAGATTTCAGGATCTTTACCCAGGTGACCGATTAACTGTACGCGATTTCTTAAGTGATTCATAATTGTAAATTTTACGTGTTAAAGATTTAATTTCTGTGCCTGATGAATCAAGCATTTGTCGTTTGACATTGGCAAAGTAAGGGAGGGGCACAAGGATTATTCGTCTAACAAACGCTTACTTACGTTTGTATGCGTTTGTACACGTTTACAAACGTTTGTACACGGATAAATCGTGGTTTGGAGGGAATAGAGAGTTCTCTTAAATTTTGTTTTGAGGTTTTATAAATAATGGGGATCGTTATCTTTATCCTATAAGTGGATATAAGGAACAGTTCACTATATTTTTAAGTTGGCAACAATAAGTTGAATTAGTTCTTGAAGATGAATAAACGCAAACAAAAAACAGAAATTCTTCTAATTTTATACTAGGGTATTTGTGGACTAACTTGTTTTATCCGTACATCAATATACGCCCAAAAAAAGTAGTAGAGAAAATGTAATCCTTAGTTATTATCACAAGGCTTGTATTACTTAGTCCTAAAACTTTTCGGGCTGATAATATTCAAATGAAACTAAACACTCGAATTTTCCTTTCTATATCCCTCTTTATTTTCCTAGGGACTACAAGCGCAATTGGTCAATATTGGAAAGAATGGGGTAGTAATCTCAGCGACTATTCTGAATTTGGCGATGCTGCTCAAATGAACGATGACGGCACTTGCCTTGTAGCTTCAGGCTATTCTCGATCAAAAAATATCCCGGGAACTATTTATGCCTTCGAATGGAATGGCTCAGATTGGGTACTAAAAGGTGACTCAGTAGCTGGCGGAGACAATGACTACGATCAGTTTGGTTTGGATTTAAACATTACAAATAACTGCAACACCATTATTGTTGGAGCAGGTCAATACACTTCATCAGGAACTCCTTCCTTGGGGTACACAAGAATTTATGACTGGGACGGCAGTGAATGGGTACAAAGGGGGAGCATTTCGCCTATAATACGATCTGGATTTGCAGTGGATATTTCGGAGGACGGAAATAGAATTGCTACATCAGCAAACCCTAACTTTCCGGGAACCCATGTATTCGATTGGAACGGTAGTGAGTGGGTACAAGTAGGACAAACCCTAATAATTGGAAGTGAAAGCTTTTGGCACGGCAGTATTGAGCTTTCCTCTGATGGTTCCAGTTTCATATTGAACAATCAAGTTTTTGAGCTCATTAATAACGAATGGGTTCAAAAAGGAAGTGATTTACCCGAAGACCTGAAAACAAACGACATGAATGGAGACGGAAACATTATAAGCGTTGCTACAGGTACAAATGACATCGATACGGTTATCAATTATTATTGGGACGGCACAAATTGGACACAAAGGGGTTCAGCCATACACAACCCCTTAAGTCAGAATTTTGCCTTTTCCACTACTTTAACTGACGATGGAAATGTTTTGGCTGTGGGTGATTGGTGGAACAATGAGGTGCTGGTCTATGACTGGAATGAAACTGATTGGATACCACGGTCCTCACCTGTTACTGCAAGTTCCAGAGCAGCCGGATATGACCAACAATTAGATATTTCGAATGACGGCAGAATGGTTTTAGTAGCTTCTCACAACACCAATTTTGTTCGTTCCTATGTATGGTGCCCAGAGGAAGAAAATAGAGACACTGTATTTGCCTGTGATTCGTATACCTGGTCGCTCAACGACAGCACCTACACCAGCTCAACTGTAGATACAGTAATTCTTCAAGACAAGTATGGATGTAATGAATATTATTACCTGGTTCTTAATATTGGTTCCACTACCATCAAAGACACTAATGTTTTTATATGTGGTAGCTCTTCATTCACCTGGTCAGAAAACAACATAACATACACCAAAGATACTGCTCTCACTTACACTTATGTAAATGGTGGATGTACAGCTCATAGTTCCCTGGAGTTAAGGATAGGATCTATTGATACGACCACTATAGAACCTATAATTTGTGACCAATACTATAGGTGGCCTATAAATGGCCAGTCCTATTTTTCTTCTGGAACATATTACCATACGTTTTACAATACATCTGGCTGTGATTCGGTACTAGAACTCGTGCTTACTCTTTCTCCTCCTACGATTACAACTTTTACTGAATCGGCTTGTGAATCCTATGAATGGAGCCAAACTGGACTTAGTTATGCGAATACAGGCATGTATTACGATACGGTACCCAACCAATATGGCTGTGATTCTATTTTAGCACTGGATTTAACCATTTTAAAAGATTCTGTTAGGGATGAACAAGTTATTTGTCAAGGAGAAAGTATGACCTGGATAGATGGTAAAACATATTCCTCTGACACGCTAGTTTATCACACATTAATCAACCAATACAATTGCGACAGTGTGGTTATTCTCGATTTATCTATCTATGACTACGAAGGGGAAATACTTACTTGGGGCTCAGGTATACTGTACATAAGTCAAACTCAAACGGCTCACCAATGGTACAGTTGTAGTGGCGATTCTGTCATCAATGGGGCTACCAATTATTTTTACAATCCAACGGTTCCTGGTGCTTATCAAGTTTGGGTTAGTAATGGATCTTGTTGGGACACTTTGACCTGCATGAATTCAGACATAGACTGCAACAACCCGAAATTAGCCTCTGAAGGCCTCAATGAAGCTTTATTAAATAACAACTTTGATTGGTTTTACTACGTGAACACCAGTGGAAATGAAGAATCACTTATTATTTCATCATGTGACCAAACCACAGAAGACACCCATCTAGAATTATGGTCTGATTGTAGCACCCAAATATCTACCTCCCAGGGCGAATGTGAAGATCAATCGGAATTAACCTATCAGCTTAGCAATAGCGATACCCTTTTCATACGATGGACAGCAGTAAACAATTCAAATTTCACTTGGGAGCTTTCAAAATCACCTATCCTTGCTCTTACGCCAATCACTAGTAATTCCGACATATATTTGATTTCAACTGAAACCCAAGGAGAGTATAGAGTTTCCGAACCATATATAGCTGCAGAAGTGTTCAGTACTCGTGGTCAATATGTAAAAACCTTTTCACAAAATGAACTTATAGATTTAAAAAGCCAACCTTCTGGAGTTTACTTAGTTCGAATATATATAAATGACCTTATAGTTAGTCGAAAGGTTCTCAGATAAGCAATAATCAAACCTCAAATACCCGAAAGTCTTTATCACAAAAACAGTTTACCCAAGATTAAGTCAACTTATTATTTAGATGATTCTGCCATTGTAATAAACGGTAATTACATAGAAAGGGGTTCCACAGGAGTATTAACAGATAGTGGAAGAATAGGGAACTCCATAAGGGTTGGAAATTGGTAAATATTCAAAAACAATCAATATCAAATTCATCAAACAGATAGTACATCGAAAGAAAAAACTGTTACCAACACTATGTAAAAAAACCATAGCTGGGATAGTGGTGAAACTGTAGCTACTCCTCTCCTAGTTAAGTACGCCAATCCTTTGGATTGACTCGCAAGCAGGAAGAAATTTGCAAGCCATTCCAAAGGATTGGCTAAGTGGTCGAAAGACACAATATTGTTTCAAAACCGCTACAGTTTTTACATTTAACGTTCAATACGATTAAACATTTTAACTTTGACTGTCCTTAAGTGAAACAACTATGAAAAGACACAGCATTTTTATTTTTTTCTGCTTGAATTCTCTACTCTGTTTAGCACAGATGAGTGAAAAACCGGAAAATGTTATTGATAGTATTCCAGAAAGCATAAAACAAGATACTCTAGCCGTTCAGTTGTACAACGTGTACCCCATCAGTCCACAATACACGAAAAAACAAGCTAAACGGATGGATCGGGTTAATAAAATCGCCAACAAATATAATGACCAAATCAAATTGGCCATGGAAGATTACCCTTACCCTTACGCTCTCATAGAGGGAGAGATTGATTCTGCAAGGTATGCGTATAGACTATGCTATTTCCCAAGTACTGAACTAGTTGATAGAGATCAAATAGGAAGCAACCGTTGGTTAGAAAGCTTTTTTGGTAATGAATTGCAATGGAATGAATCTCGTATTTACTACTACTATTTTATTTATGAAGCTTCGGTAGATAAAGCTTATGTAAAAGTATGGCGTCATGGGAGCAACCCTCTAACTGGAATACGCGCGTTTTGCTATGGAATAAAGAAATAAGGTAGATCATTAGTAACAAGCAGCAAGGACAAACCGAAGTTAATAATGGCTGGTGAGTAGTGAGTCTCGGGAAGACTACAATCCCATCCTATCAGCCCGAAAAATCATAAATCTTTCAACAGTATCGGAAAAAATGGAACCGAAAATCAATGCAGAACGAAAAACCTCATATTAGATATTCAACACCTTGGTCTCGAGCCAATCAATCAATGAATTCGAGGAAAATAGAAAATGCGGTTAAAAAACTCTCTTCATTTTTTAATGAATTCACAGACGTATCGATTTCGAAACCAAACGCAATAAGTTTTACGATAGCTAAACCATTCTATGAATATGAAGATACTTCACCATTAATTCAGATAAGGAGGGAACTTGAGACAGAATTCAATACTAAATCAATTAATAAGCCCGTAGGAACAATGATGGAAACAGGAGAAGCTGTTGAAATGTCTCTTGGAGAATTTGAACTTTCAATTGATGAAACGGATAAGCTTATTGAATTCATGGTTAGCAAACAGCCTTTCACAAAATATTCAATAGAAAGCCCCAGCCTGGTTCTGAGTTATTCATTTAATCTTATTGAAAATGGAAATAAAGTTGGATCTGGCAGCTTTTTAATTTGGCTTCAACAAAATTCGAAAATCACAGCGAATATGACCTTTGACTATGAAACTCCAAGTAGAGAATTCTGGAATTTCATTAAAAGAGTAGAAAAGCACACACCTTTTAAGCTGGATTACAAATATTTAAGGCACGCAACGCTAAAAAAAGACAATTCAGACTTTAAATTGAATAAAATTAAGCAATAAAGATGTTAACATACCGTGTAAAATCATGGCTAGCCTGTTGATCGCGTGGCCGTTGTGTCTCATAGAAAACCCCTCAATCCTGCATTGCTCGGTGGTAAACCAAAACTTTAATAACTTTAAAATAACCACGCTTCAAGCAGGTGGGCGTTGTGTGCAATCAAAATAATCAGTAATGATAACACCAAACGACACAGATTATAAGGAGACAAAAGCTGTTTTGAGTGGTGAGCGAGAGATTGATGAAACCATTAAGAAATTAATAATTTGGATTGAAGAACAATTTCAAATCAAGGTATTGTATGTAGTTAAAGACTACTTGGACACTTTGAATAAACCAAGACTCAATGTTGTATTAGAAGAATACAGTGATGTCGATTCATTCCGAGATAAGAGCTTTAACTACGATAGCCAGAAACAAAGTCTGATTTCTTCTAAATTCGAGGAGATTGATGGAGTTAAAAAAGATTCATTAATCAATAGTTTGTTCAAAAAGAAATCAGATAAGTATTTTGTCTGCTTCTCTGCATATAATCCAGTAGCTAAGTCTGACGTGGTTGCTCAGATACCTCCTGAACAGCTTGCTGAATTTAAAAAGAGAAATACAAAAGAATGCGTTTGGCAAATAAATGACTCAGGGACTGGAATGATTGTCTTTGTTTATCAGGATTCAGAAATTGATGAATTCAAAAAAAGTGGAAAAATCGAACAATTAAAGAAGGAATTTTTTGAAATGGTTAAACCAGTTGATAAAGAGAATTACTTCACCATAGATAATATTGCTGTTGGAGTTGATTCAAAACAGAATTTTGATGAAAATTATGAAAGCAACTGGTATTATTATTACAAATAAAAACTGTACACAATAATGGCTCTAAAGCATAGGTCTAATCAGCCAAACCGTCCCTACGCTTCATAGTCGGAACGTTATAAAATATTGAAATGCCAATAATTACAAGTAAATCACAAGATTCAAAGGACCTAAGAGAATTTTATTCAGAAGCGGCTGAAGACTCTGATTTCACTACGCGGGAAATAGGGAAGACCATGTTGGAATGGGTTAAACGGATAGAACTTGAAGCACCTGAATTGAAGATATGGGGATTGACAAGCCATTATCGACTTGTATTGATGGCTACTGAAACTTATCATGGTGAATGGTCAGTAATAATTATTGGACAAAAAGGAAATTATAGAGTTGACTATCTGATGCCAAAAGAAGAAGCTCCTTGGGATAATGCCTATGTAACGGGTGAAACAACAGACTTTGAAGAGGCTTTTAAAATGTCAATTATTGGGATTGAAAAATCAGGAGCATGGAAGAAGAACATTGTATAACAATGTGCATTAAAACGTATTTTATACTGAACGTTGCGGTGCATTAAAAAACATACGGGCATGAGTTACGATATATACTTCATTAAGAAAAAGGACTTGAATCCCGACAGTGTTTATGACATTTTGGAAACGACTGAGTCAAATTCTGACAATGAAATATTCATTTCAAAAGACTTTATGCAGTCTCTGATCAAAGAGCTGAAATCAGACGGATTAGAATTTGAAATTTTCGAAGGAAAAGATGAAGACTACTTTGAATTGAACTTCCCAACATACCAACTTTCAATGTTTAACAACCAAATAGCTATTTCATTGCCTTATTGGGATGAAAACAGTAATGATGGCATAAATAAAGAAGTTAAGCAGATAACAAACGTGTTACTGAGAAATGACTTAAAAGGATTCGACCCTCAAACAGAAGAATTTATAACTGAACCATACGAACTTCAAAAGACATTTACGGAGACCAAAACCATAGTAGATAGTCATATGAATCCTGGAACTCAAGGTCAGAAAGGAAATAATTTAATGTATCTGGGAATTGGGCTTGGAGTACTAATTTTCGGATTTTTAATATGGAAAATGATAAAGTAAAAACGACACCGCAACAAGGAGAATCGTGCATACCCTTCGGGATACGCACCATACACAGACCGTTAGATGAACATCAAGCCTTTTACAATATTTACCAATATTTGGTATATCCAATTTATGAAAAACACATCCATATCACTTGGTGAATATTTTGATCAATTTGTTCAGGCTCAAGTTTCCAACGGAAGGTACAAAAACGTTAGCGAAGTGATTCGGGCAGGACTAAGACTTTTAGAAGACGAGGAAAGTAAGGCAGCTGTCCTACGAAGTGCAATTCAAGAAGGAATTGATAGTGGAATAGCACAGGACTTTGACTCGGATAAACACCTAGAAAACATAAAAGCTACTCGTAAAAAAAAGGGCTGATTATAAATTCACCAACAAAGCTGTTGATGACCTGACAGATATATGGAATTACACAGTTGATGAATAGTCAGAAGAACAAGCTGACCGTGTAGCCGTACAAATTCTGTAGCCTACCCTAAAAATCGGACAGTTTAAAAATAGAAAAATCAACCACGCCAAATGCACCCAATCCTCCGACAAGAAACCTCTCTTGACCATGAAGCTGTGTCAGTGGTTATCCAAAAAGCTTTTGAAAACGAAGAATTCAGTGATCAAAAAGAGCATTTCCTTGTTGAGCGATTGAGAAAGTCTAAGTCTTTCATCCCTGAGCTGTCAATTGTAGCGGAGTTAAACAACAAAGTCGTTGGACATATCCTACTCACCAAGATCAAAATAGTCTGGTCCGCAGGAGTTCGGGCATTAGCTCTGGCACCGGTGTCCGTATTACCCGAATTTCAGCGGAAAGGAATTGGTAGCCAGTTGATTGAAGCAACACACCGGAAGGCACAGGAATTAGGGTATACTTCGATAGTACTTATGGGGCATGAAAATTACTATCCAAGATTTGGGTATGTGAGGGCAGATGAATATGGCATTGAGCTACCCTTTGATGTCCCAAAAGAGAATTGCATGTTGATAGAACTGGTGGAGGAGGGGCTTAAAGGTGTCTCCGGAATAGTAGAGTACCCAGAGGAACTTGGTATAGAGGAATAAAGTAAAAGACTGTCACTCATTCAGCGACAGTCTTTAGTTTCGTTTATGACAAGTACTCTTGCATATTTTCGTCAAGCATCACTTTTTCTGTAATTAGAAACACTTCCTTCTTGGTTCTTCGGAAGGCCTTGCTGAACTCGGCCATGTCATCTTCAAGTTCCTCGTGCTCACTGCGAAAGATTTGCTCATCGTGACTAAAAGGATTTTCAACAAGTAACTCAAGGTTAGTCAGGTGTTTTCGGATTTTATCTTCCAACTGCATGGCTTCCTTGGTGTTGTTCTGAATCTCATATTTTATCTCAAGTGCTTTTTGTGTTAAGGCCTCATCCTGCAACCAGATAAAGTATTTGTCTAACAGGTTAGCCAGAAAGCGAAGCTCGTCTTTGTAGAAAGCCATATCTGAACGCCAGTAGCGTGTAAGAGCGTGGAGCTGCGAGTAGCTCGCAGTATGCATGAAATCGCTTTTCGGTCTGATTCTTAGTTGGTTCATTGCTTTTTTATTTAAAGAAGGTGGCCATACACCACCTTCGAGTTCTTTTTTTATTGAATCGCAACTTCTTTTTTCGGGGGAAGTTCTTTTTGACTTTTCTTCAAAGTGAGTTTCAATACTCCTTCGCCATATTTTGCTTCAATACTGTCTTCTTCTATGTTCTCAGGAAGTGTAAAGGATCGGGAAAAGGATTTTGAGCTAAATTCCTTACGGGTGTAGTTCTTTTTCTTCTCCTCTTCTTCTTTTTCTGTTTTACCGGAAACCGTCAGTACCCTATTTTCAACGGATACTTTAAAGTCCTCTTTTTTTAGTCCGGGGGCCGCAACTTCTACTTCATAGTTTTGTTCATTATCAACGACATTGATTGCTGGGCTCCAGTCAGAATTCGAAATTCTTGATTTCAACCAATCATCATCAAAGAAGTCGGATAAGTTAGGCCAGTTGTATTTTACTAGTGTCATAGCTAATTTGTTTAAGGTTGATTTTTCGTTTTATTCTTTGACGGAAAACGATCTGAAAGGTCACAGGCTCGAAGGATTTAGGATCGGAAGGTTTTTTGCTAATTGAGTCGAGGGAGGTTAGCCATAGAGCTATTGTAATATGTTGATCAATAGTTCTTTGTGAGCAATAAAATGTGATTATAGCTAGCTGTAGACCTGAGAGATGTGGTTATTCTATGAACGCTCAGCGTACGGATTAGCATTTTGCACCAGGTCTAACAGAACCTGATAGTAGTCTCCATTCACCATTTTAGACTTCACCCAGCCATAGAACATCATAGCCTGGAGGTCTTCCAATTCTGTGGGTATGAATTCCAGAGAACCTTCTACCAGTTCCTGAAATTTGGAGGAAGTTCCTACAGAAGGATCATTAAGTAGTACTTTGATGAATTTAATAAACGAACGCACTCTTTGGTACATGGGTCTGTTCATAAAGTCACCGAAGCTACGCTCAATAGTTCTGATACGAGATTCGACTACATCGATATTACCCATTTCGAAGTGACCCAGTATTTCGATGAGGTGTTTCCGCAGGAGCCACTCGCGTCCCATCTTCTTCGTTAGCCATGCATCACTGTGGTGTACATTCTGGAACACTCTCAAAGCTTTGTTATAATCCTTTTTTAGGAAGTAGTACACGGAGAGGTTAATGTAGGTGTTGAGCACCTGAGTAGTGTCAAGTCGTAATTTTTTGTTGCCAAGGAAGGTTTCAAGCTCTTCTATAGACTCATCCAGTTTGTTAGAAAAACAGAGTACTGCAGATTTGAGCAAAGTGTATTTTGCAATCATCTGAAGATACTGGCTTTTGTTATGGCTTAGTAAGCTGGCATAGAGCTCATCGAGGTATCTCTCGGCTTCCAGGAATTTTTTGTTCCGGTAAAGGGCATGAGCTATAAAGTAAAGGATGTTGACTTTGTAAGGGTGTGAATGTTGGTCAAACCCTCCCTTTAACTCATTATACAAGGCGATAATATAGGGTTCGAAGGAGTAAAAATCTTTTTTGGCCAGGATAGCACTTCGTGTAATGGATACGATGTTAAACATCAACTTAGGTCTCTCCATGGCTGCTTGAGTCAGCTCATAGTCAGCGAGAACTTTTTTGATCATCATGTCGAGCGGTATATCCTTGCCCTCAGTCAATGCGATGTTCAATTGATGTTTTATCACCTGATAAGCCGTATTGGCGTTGTCATCCTGAACAGCCAGTTTTTGGTTTTTTGCTTTTTTCTGAATGATTTTGGTGAATGCAGGAGCAAATTCGCTCTGGGAGTGCTCTACCTGGATAGAGTATATATTATTGAGTAAGGCGTACTGTTGACTTTTTTCGGCCAGCTCTTCGGCTTTTTTTAGAAACTTCCATGCCGTGCGATCCCTGAGTTTTTCGAAAAGAAACTGACTCATGGATATCAGCCCCATGATCTGAGAGGCGGAGGTAGTATCGTCTTTTATTCGTTTTGTATAGATGTATTCATTGAGCTGTTTAATAAGTCTTTTTCGCGTAGCGTGGTAGGCTTCGAGATTTCGGTCCTCAGGGTACAGCATATCGAGTAACTCATCTCTTGAATATTCATTATCTTCCTGTAGTACATTAAAAAGATCCAGGTCCTTTCTGGAATCCTTCTTCTTCAATCTGTTTATAAAGGTTTTAAAATCTTTAATGTCCTCCTTATCAAGAGTATGAATAATCTCACGAATGTCGTCCATGGTAAAAAGTCCTTATTTCAGGTACAAAATAGCTAATTCAATTCTATTGACAATTAATTTCGTTCATTTTCAAAAGTCCGTATTGGTAAAGAAATGTTCTGTCTTGAATTAATACAATTAATATTCTTGTGAAAAGATTATTTACCATGAATAAAATTTCGATTACACTATCCATAGCCTTTATCGTAATTTGTATCAACAATGTCCTGGGGGTCTTTTATCCACCAAGTAGTATATTGTTTACTCCATTAACTCTATCCATTCTTGCTTTGATAGTTCTAATAATTCGGTGTGAATTAAAATCAGTTTGGGTCAGTTCCTTGCTGGCAGGGTTAATTGGACTTAATGACATAGGGATTAAATTATTTGCTGGGGGTAGGCATGATTGGCAAGGTCAGGGTTGGATACATATAACATTGATTACTGGTCTTATTCCTGCTTACATAATTTTGATCGCAGGTTTGTTTTCACTGAATTATAGTGATTCAAATGTCAATAAGTGGATAGCAATTATTTTATTTCCAATCTTGATGGCCTGGCATATATTATGTTTTATGGAGCTCGGTATTGAATAGAATATGACAGAGATTATGGGTTGCTATACTAAATACAAAGGCATTGAATTACTCAAAAGTATATTGAAATGGTTGAAATATGCCATTATCAGTATAGCGGGTATGACAGCCTTATATTTCCTGATGGCTTGGATACTCACCATAATTCCAACCAACTCTGATTTTGAAGAGACGCCAGACGGAATTGAAGTTTATCTGGTCTCCAACGGTATGCATGTTGACGTTTGCCTACCGAAATCAGAATTGCAGCCTCTTCTGAAATCGGAGTCTTTCACCATGGATGATGATAAGGTTCAGTATTATTCTCTGGGTTGGGGTGATCAGGGCTTTTACATATACACACCCTCCTGGGATGATTTGAAGATTTCAACAGCGTTGTATGCTATGTTTTGGCCGAGTCCGACCGCGATGCACGTCTCTTACAGATATGATACTCCTGTGCCAGGCGAAAAAGTGAAAAAAGTACTGATTTCGCGTGAACAACTGCAGAGCATGGCAATGTTCATTGACGAATCTTTTCAGACGGACAACAGCGGACACTATATATCCATACCAGTTGAAAATGACTACTATCCGATGGTAGATGAGTTTTTTGAAGCAAAAGGAAATTATTTTATGCTCTATACCTGCAATGTATGGAGTAATGAATGTATCAAAGCAGGAGGAATCAAAACCGCAACATGGGCTCCATTTGAGTGGTGTATTTTATATCATTTTGAATAATCTGTGATTAACTTTATGCTTGCTAAACCGTTTAAAAGATGTATGATCATTGCTTTATGTGTTATCGCATTCCTTTATGCACTCATTAGTGTGGTTGTATACTTTTATCAGGAGCGGTTGATTTTTTATCCTGAAAAAATTCCAGCTCATTTTCAATATCGATTTGATAATCCATATGAGGAAGTCAATCTCAAAACCAATGACGGTGAGACAATTAACTCGATCTGGTTCAAGCAGAAAGATTCAAGAGGTGTGATTTTATATTTTCATGGTAATGCCGGTTGCGTAGGTGGCTGGGGGGAAGTGTACAACGATTTTAAGAATTTTGGGTACGATTTGTTCATGATTGATTACAGGTCCTATGGGAAAAGCACGGGATCACTTTCTCAGAAGGTACTTTTTAAGGATGCAATGCTGGCTTACAAATTTGTAAGAAAACATTATTCCAATAATGAGGTCATAGTTTTTGGTCGATCACTTGGCTCCGGGATTTCTCTGAACCTATGTACGAAGGTTAATCCAAAGCAGTTGATACTTGAGACTCCTTACTTAAGTATGAAGGCAATGGCCGACAAAACGATTCCCTGGCTTCCGGTTTCATTGATACTAAAATATCCTATAAGGTCTGACCGTTTTATTAAAAAGGTAAAATGTCCTATTGATATTATTCATGGAACAGATGATGAATTGATTCCTTTTGGCCAGGCAGTTAAACTCTCCGCTTTAAGAGAAAATGTCGGGTTTTATAAAATTGATGGAGGTCATCATATGGATTTATCCTTGTTCCCTGAGTATCACGAAATACTTAAAGAGATTATTAAATGATAAATCGAAAGTTTATACTGGTTCTGCTGTCATCTTTTAGTGCCTCTTTTCTTGCGTGGTGCCAGCCTGAAGAGAAGTTTGAGGTTGGTGATATTATTTTTCAAACATCCAACTCCGGACAAAGTAAGGCGATCCAGCTAGCAACCAACAGTAAATACAGTCACTGTGGTGTGATCGTAGAAGTGAACGGTGAATTGTTAGTTCTCGAAGCTGTCCAACCGGTGAAACTTACCAATATTGACTCCTGGATCAAGCGGGGAGACGGGGGTAAGTATGTGTTGAGAAGGCTCAAAGACAATTCAGTAATCACTGATTCTATTAAGAAAGTGATTTCTGTTCAATCAAAGAAATACATAGGTAAACCGTATGATATCTACTTCAACTGGTCAGATGAAGAAATATACTGCTCGGAACTCGTCTGGAAAATCTATCAGTCAGCTATCGGTGTTCGGTTATGTAGCCTTCACCAATTGGGAGAATATAACCTTAGTCATCCTGCTGTAAAGCAGAAACTTAAGGAACGTTATGGCAATAACATCCCACTGACCGAAAATATGGTATCCCCGGCAGACATCTTTAATAGTAAGCTGTTAACGACTGTTAACTAGTTCTTCTGTATATAAGAACCTGAATTGTTTTTACCTGCATGCGGCTTTTTCTCTTTGTGACCAGACCACGCTTCGTGTGGTTTGTGCATACATGACGTCATCATTGCACCTGCAAAAAGTGCTAATACCAAATATCTCATCTTAAAAAAGTTTTTATCGTGAGTAAGTTACTTCCGCAAATGTGTTAGTAAATCATTGAAATTTCAATGCTGAGTAGCTTTTTTTAATAAAACTTTCGATGAACGCCTTGATTATCAAGATAACTGAAAAATAGTTGTTTCATGTGTTTTGTGTGCGCTTTCTATTTTCATAACTTTGGCAGGTTTTAGGTGAGGATTATTCTCACGAGTGAACAGATATTTAAAGGTAAGACACATACGTAATGAGCCAGGAGCTGAAGAAAATCGACAAACTACTTGTAGCAAACAGAGGAGAGATTGCAATTAGAATACTAAGAGCTGCGTCTGAATTAAAGATCAGAACAGTAGCTATGTATACCTATGAAGACAGGTATTCACTACATCGATATAAAGCCGATGAAGCTTATCAGATTGGTAAGGATGAAGATCCACTCAGTCCTTACCTGGATATAGAGGGTATCATCGGGCTGGCCAAAGAACATAAGATTGATGCGATACACCCCGGTTATGGATTCCTCTCTGAGAATGTAAAATTTGCCAGAAGGTGCAAGGAAGAGGGAATCATCTTTGTCGGTCCGGAACCAGAAGTGATGGATCAGCTAGGTGACAAGGTGATGGCAAAAGAGATTGCCATAAAAGCTAATGTGCCGATTATTCAGGATAGTGAAGAAGATTTAGTTGATCTTGAAATAGCGAGAAAGGAAGCCAATAGAATCGGTTATCCTGTGATGTTAAAAGCAGCGGCCGGTGGTGGTGGTCGTGGAATGCGTGTCCTGAGAAATGAAGATGACCTGGAAAAGGGATTTCCTGCAGCTAAGAGTGAGGCAGAAAAATTCTTTAGTGACGACACTGTATTTCTTGAGAAATTCATCGACCAACCAAAGCATATAGAGGTACAGTTGATGGGAGATAATCACGGGAACATCGTCCACCTTTATGAGAGGGATTGTTCTGTTCAGAGAAGATTCCAAAAAGTTGTAGAGGTAGCGCCAAGTCCTGGTTTGAAGCAAGAGACAAAGGATAAAATTTATGAGCACGCGCTTGCCATAGCTAATACTGTAAATTATAATAATGTTGGTACGGTTGAGTTTCTTGTAGACAAGGACGAAAACATATTCTTTATTGAAGTAAACCCTAGGGTACAGGTTGAGCACACAATCACTGAACAAGTTACGGGTGTTGATATCGTGAGGTCTCAGATTCTTATTGCCAAGGGACACCAGCTTTCTGATCCGGGTATATTCATAAGAAGCCAGGACGACATCAAGGTAAATGGTTTTGCGGTTCAATGTCGGGTTACAACAGAAGACCCTGCGGCTGATTTCAAGCCGGATTACGGAACTATTATTGCTTACAGGAATGCCGGTGGTATGGGGATAAGACTGGATGAAGGTAGTTGTTATCCAGGGGTTAAAATTTCTCCTTTCTTTGATTCCATGTTGGTGAAAGTAACAGCCTGGGGCCGTACATTGCGTGGTGCGTCAGAAAGACTTCACAGAACATTAAGAGAATTCAGAATTAGAGGTGTCAAAACCAATATTGGTTTCCTCGAAAATGTGATTACTCATGAAATATTTGCTAAAGGAGAGTGCACAGTAAACTTTATCGGTGACCACCCTGAGCTTTTCAAAATGGCTCGTAGGCTGGATCGGGGAACGAAAACCGTCAAGTATCTGGCGAACGTCTCGGTCAATGGACATCCCAACGTCAAGGAAGTTGACAGGTCGAAAACCTTCAACATTCCAATTATACCTTCGTTTGACAAATATGGAGAGTTTCCCAAAGGGACTAAGGATAAATTAAATGAGCTTGGAAGAGAAGGTTTCTGTGAATGGCTGAAGAATGAAAAACCGATTCACTATACAGATACAACTTTCCGGGATGCTCACCAATCTCTGTTAGCAACCCGAGTACGTACAAGGGATATTGTAGCAGTTACTGAAAGCTACGCAAAGAACAACCCGGAGGTATTTTCTGCAGAAGTATGGGGAGGAGCTACTTTTGATGTCGCCATGCGATTCCTTCATGAGTGTCCTTGGAGACGACTACGGAAAATACGATCAACAATGCCAAATATTTTACTGCAGATGCTCCTTAGAGGGTCCAATGCAGTGGGATATAAAGCATACCCTGACAACCTTATAGAAAAATTCATTGAAAAAGCAGCTGAAAATGGAATCGATATTTTCAGAATTTTCGACTCTCTGAACTGGGTTGAAGCAATGAAAGTCAGTATTAAAGCTGTTCGCGAGAACACCGATTCACTGGCCGAAGTTGCCATAGGCTACACGGGAGATATTACGAATCCTGAAAAGAAAAAATACAACCTTCAGTACTATGTCGACCTTGCTAAGCAATTGGAAGATGAAGGAGCTCATATTCTTGCCGTTAAAGACATGGCAGGCTTACTAAAGCCAAGAGCAGCAGAAATTTTGATACCTGCGTTGAAGGAGGCGGTTGATATTCCAATTCATTTACATACGCATGACACTTCAGGCAACCAGATTGCAACTTATATGAAAGCAGTTGAAGCCGGTGTGGATGTAGTAGATTGTGCAATTAGTTCAATGAGTGGTTTGACCTCTCAACCGAACTTCAATTCATTCCTTGCCTTGATGGAAGGACACGAAAGAGAGAATAAGTTAAATATTCATTCCCTCAATGAATTCTCAAATTATTGGGAAGATCTTCGTGAGTATTACTATCCATTTGAATCGGGATTAAAGGCAGGTACAGCTCAGGTCTATGATCACGAGATTCCCGGAGGACAGTATTCAAACTTAAAACCACAAGCTGCTTCAGTGGGGCTTGTTGGGGAAGCTTTTGAAAAAGTAAAAGAGAACTATGCCGTAGTTAACAAAATGTTCGGAGATATCGTTAAGGTAACCCCGAGCTCTAAAGTTGTTGGTGATATGGCAATCTTCATGACATCCAACGGATACACCCCGCAGGATATCATGAACCCTGAAAACAACAATATAGCTTTCCCGGAATCTGTTAAAAGTTTCTTCCGTGGTGACTTAGGTCAACCTGTTGGAGGGTTCCCTAAAGAACTTCAGAAAATTATCCTCAAAGGTGAGAAGCCATATGAAGGTCGTCCGAATGAGCACCTGGAACCTGTAGACTTTGATAAAGAATTTAAGGAATTTCAGAATAAGTACACAGAGTACGCTGATTTCCTTGACTTCCTGTCTTACAAATTATACCCGAAGGTTTTTGATGATTATTACAAGTTCAACAATGAATTCGGTTATGTAACGCATATTCCTACGAAGGCCTTCTTCTATGGACTGGAGCATGGTGAAGAAATCCTTGTCCCTATAAGTGAAGGAAAGACAATCATGGTGAAGATGCTATACATTCTTTCACCAGATGAGAACGGAATGCGTACAGTTGGGTTTGAATTGAATGGTCAAACCAGAAGGATACAAGTAAGAGACGAATCATATAAATCGAAAGTAACGGTCAACCGAAAGGCACAAGGAGATAATGAAATTGGAGCACCACTTCAAGGTAAGTTATCAAGCATTTTAGTAAAACCTGGTCAGGAAGTTGATGAAAGTTCACCGCTGTTTACGATTGAGGCAATGAAAATGGAAAGTACCATAACCGCTCCAGGTAATGGAAAGGTAAAAAGTGTTGCCCTAATGGAAGGAACAATGGTAGAACAAGACGATCTCGTAATTGAGCTGGAGTAACTGAGTAGAATGAGGTTATCCGTAAATTGTTGAAATTCAACGACAAATGTGGGTAACTCAGCTAAGTTTTCAACAGTGAACCATTTCTAGCACTATCTTTGTTATATTGTTAACATTACCAAATGCTAGTTTAAATTATGAGAAATAATAACACCAATTTTGGTACTGATTTAACCATTTTGGGATTAATCGGGTTGGGTTTGTTTGTAGCAGCAGGTTTTATCGCGGCTACAATTGTGTTGAGTTAAATCAGATTCTATCGCTATTTAATAAAACCCCGGAGGTAAGACTTTCGGGGTTTTTTTAGTGTTTTTTAGCTCAGCCTAAAACAATCCCCTATTTGGCGCCTCTGTAATAGGAGATATACTTACTGATGTTCAGATAGTTATCCACAATCTAAACTTTTTAATATGGATAACCGTGATATAAGTAAGCGCCAAAGTTACATCTCATGATATTTAAGAGTTTTAAATTTACATCTGATCTTGCTATGCTGGCACTGATTTCAATGGGTACATTCGTGGTAGCCGGCTTAACAATTTTATTTCTTGCCTCCTGATACAATTTAATCTGATCAGTTAGTCAACAAATGAAAAATATGCTGGAGACCTAAGCGAATGTTCGCATATTTGTGGCAATGAAACCTATAATCATCGCTATAGACGGATATTCAGCATGTGGCAAAAGCACTACAGCCAAATTAGTAGCAGAGAGAATCGAGTATGCTTATGTGGATACCGGAGCCATGTATCGTGCGGTCACTCTTTATTTTTTGCAAAACCACACCACATTAACTAACCCCAAAGAAACAAAATCGGCCCTGGAAAAAATCAAGATAGATTTTCGTTTTAATCCCAAAACCGGACACTCGGAGACATTCCTCAATGGATTGAATGTGGAAAAGGAGATTCGGACTATGGAGGTTACAAAAAGTGTTAGTCAGGTAAGTGCGCTTGGCGAGGTGCGCCATTCATTGGTGGCCCAACAAAGAGAAATGGGTAAGAAAGGTGGTATTGTAATGGACGGACGAGATATAGGTACAAATGTATTTCCTGAGGCGGAATTGAAAATTTTCATGACAGCAGATATGGAGGTGAGAGCCGCCAGAAGGCAACAGGAACTTCTTGAGAAAGGACAGGTCGTTCCACTGGATGAAGTGATAGAAAGTATCGCAAGTAGAGATCAAATTGATACTACGAGAAAGGAAAGCCCTTTGAGGAAAGCACAGGATGCCATCGAATTAGATTCTACAGACAGAACAATCGAGGAACAAGTCGAATTTGTAATTCAAAAGTATAATGAAATTATAGCTAATATGGCGCTATAAATTTGATTTACAAGGACTTACTCCTGTTGATTAAAATCCACTCCGAAATACGTTTTTATGGTGTTTTTTACTTTAGTTTTTATGCCTCCGTTTTTTTTAAAGTTTTTAATATTTAAATCAAATTTTTACTAACTTTGGCTCGCTTATTTAGGACCTCATCATTCCATAAAGAAGAAAATGTCTGTAGTAAAAAAGCTAAGGAAAGGGTTCAACATTAACCTTGTAGGGAAAGCGGAAAACAAAGTAGAAGCTGGAGCGACTCCATCTACTTATGCTGTTAAGCCCACTGACTTCGTAGGATTTTCAAAACCCAAGTTACTCGTAAAGGAAGGCGATGCTGTAAAGGCAGGTACTCCTATCTACTATGATAAGAGCATGGAAAGCGTTATGCACTCTGCTCCTGTAAGTGGTAAAGTCAAAGCGATAGTAAGGGGAGAGAAGAGAAAACTTCTTGAAATCGTAATCGAACCGGATGCAACAATCAAGTACGAAGAGTACAAACAACACTCTACGTCTGAGATAACTGGCCTGTCAAAGGAAGAAATTGTTGAGAACCTTCAGAAAAGCGGTGTTTGGCCGTATATCGTTCAGCGACCCTATGCGGTAGTTGCGAATCCCACAGAAACACCTAAAGCAATATATATTTCTGGATTTGATTCCAGTCCGCTTGCTCCGGATATGAAGGTGCTATTGGAAGGTGAGACAGACAACTTTAAGGCAGGAATTGATATTTTAAAGAAACTGGCTTCTGGTTCAGTTCATCTTAATATTAATGCGGAAGAGGAAATTCCTCCTATATATTCAGGTGCTAAAGGAATCCAAATTAACAAATTTTCAGGACCCCACCCGGCAGGAAATGTAGGTGTTCAGATTCACCACATTGATCCAATAGGAAAAGGTGATCTTGTTTGGACTGTATCTCCATTTGGTGTTGTAATGATAGGAAGACTATTCACACAAGGGAAATTTGATGCGAGCAAGGTGATCGCTGTTGTTGGTTCTGAAATCAAAGCGCCTAAGTACTACAAGACTATTTGTGGAGCTAATGTTAAAGCATTTATTGATGGCAACCTGAATTCACCTGCAGAAGATGTAAGAATTATATCAGGTAATGTCCTCACTGGCGAGCAAGTTCAGCCTGATGGATATCTTGGATTTTATGATAACATGATTACCGCGATTCCTGAAGGAAGAGAAGGGAAGTTCATGGGATCATTTGAGCCGACCAAAGAGAGATTAAGCTTCCACCGAAGTATTGGATTGTTCTCCTTTTTGAATAAGAAAAACAAGGAGTACGTAGTAAATACCAATATTAACGGTGAACATAGAGCATTCGTACAATCCGGGACATTTGAGCAAGTTGTGCCAATGGACTTACTGCCAACCTATTTATTAAAGGCAATTATGGCAGAGGATTTTGAGGAGATGGAAGCTCTTGGAATATATGAGGTAGCCGAAGAAGATTTGGCACTATGTGAATTTATTGATGTTAGTAAGCATGAAGTTCAATCTATTGTTAGAGAAGGACTTGAGCTGATGAGAAATAGTTAATGGCAATGAAGAAAGTCTTTAGATCTTTATTCGACAACCTAAAACCTAACTTCAAGAAAGGGGGAAAGTTTGAAAAGCTTTATCCTGTATTTGAAGCACAGGAAACGGTTTTTTTCCAACCTGATGAGATAACCAAAGCAAAAGGTACTCATATCAGAGATGCTAACGACATGAAGCGTCTGATGGTGACGGTGATTGCAGCATTGATTCCATGTATACTATTCGGAGTGTGGAATACAGGTTATCAGCACTACTACTCGCTAAGTCTGGTGAGTGAACCATTTGATTTTAATGGAGATGGTAACTTTGTTGAAGGATATGATGTGATCTACCCTTTGTTGAACGCAGAATTTGGTGGTGATCCTTATTTCACTCCAGATAAACTAACGCATTTAGATTATATCATTTTCGGACTGTGGGCATTTGTGCCTCTATTGATAGTTTCATATGCGGTAGGATTGGGGATAGAATTCCTTTTTGCTGTGGTAAGGCAACACCCGGTAAGTGAAGGTTTCCTGGTTTCAGGTCTTTTAATACCATTGATTGTTCCCGCAACAGTTCCTTTGTGGCAGGTAGGAATCGCTACAGCCTTTGCTGTACTAATTGGAAAAGAAGTATTTGGTGGAACAGGAATGAACTTCCTGAATCCAGCGTTAACGGCACGTGCATTCTTATTCTTTGCTTATCCTGCACAAATGTCCGGAGACAAAGTTTGGACGGATCTTGGAGATGCAACAATTAAAACGGACGTATTTTCAGGTGCTACTGTGCTTTCAGATGCAGCTCAGGGCTCTTACTATACAGGAGATTTTGCCGCAGGACATTTTCAATATTCATTCCAGGATATGTTTATAGGTACGATTCCAGGTTCACTTGGAGAGACATCAGCACTTTGTTGTTTGCTGGGAGCAGCTTTACTGATCGCTACCGGAGTTGGTAGCTGGAGAATTATGACAAGTATGGTTCTCGGTGGTGCGGCAATGGCACTTCTTGTTGAATCGATGGGAGCATACTTTTTCGGAATGGACAACTGGTATTTACATCTGGTTGCCGGTGGTTTTGCTTTTGGTACGGTGTTTATGGCTACCGATCCGGTTTCCGCAGCACATACCAATACCGGAAAGATTATTTATGGTTTCCTTGCCGGTGCGATGTCTATTTTGGTAAGGGTCGTGAACCCGGCTTATCCTGAAGGAGTAATGTTGGCGATATTGTTACTAAACGTATTTGCACCATTAATTGATTATTTTGTTGTTAACGCTAATAAGAAAAGGAGGTTGAAACGTGCGACAGTCTAATTCATATATCATAATTTTTGCGCTGGTCCTTTGTGTGATTATCGGAGGATCGTTGGCTACGGTTAATGAAGTACTAAAGCCAAGAATCAAGGCGAACGAAGCGAAGGAGAAGAAGGTAAACATTCTATCGGCCGTTTCTAAAATCAATAAGGGCGTTAACATTGATACTCTCTATGCTCAGAGCATTATTTCTGATGTTGTGTATAAGAACGGAGAATCTGTTCCTGAAGCTGAGCTCGTCAACGATCAGAACCTTCAGATCACACCGGAGCAGGTTGATATCAGAAAGGAGTACAAAAAGCTGAAGGCGCAAAGAAAGAATGGCGAAGAGGAAAATATCTTTCTTCCTGTATTCAAAAAGAGAAGTGAAGTAAACCCTGAAAAAATCGAAGCCTACATCTTCCCGATATACGGAGCTGGACTTTGGGATGACATCTGGGGATATCTTGCCGTAAGTGGTGATTTTTCTGAAATACTCGGTGTTGTTTTTGACCATAAGGCGGAAACACCTGGTTTGGGAGCAAGAATTACCAACAATAAGGACAATACAGGTAGTGACAATGCCTTCCAGGAGCGTTTCAAAGGAAAAGGATTCCTCAAAGAAGGAACTAATAATGAATTTTATGAATTACAAGTTGTAAAAGGCGAAGGAAATTCCTTTACTGAGAAGGAAGAAAAGTACAAGATTGATGGGCTTTCCGGTGCTTCAATGACAACTAACGGGGTTAATGCTATGTTAAATAATTATATAGGCCTTTATAGGGAGTATATAATTAAGGAGACGAAGGGAAGAACAGACATAGGTATGACCGAAGAACAAAATTAAACTTCTATCGAAATGAGTACAGAAGAAACAACAGCAGTAGAAGAAGTAAAGGAAGAAGTTAAGAAACAACCCAAAGAGGGGCTTCTTTCCAAGAGGCGAAGAAAATTTGTAACGGATCCTTTGGATGATGACAACCCGGTAACCGTGCAGGTATTGGGGATTTGTTCAGCACTTGCGGTAACCGCACAAATGAAGCCCACAGCAATTATGGCGATCTCCGTGGTTGCAGTAATTGTCTTCTCCAACCTGATTATTTCACTTATCAGAAACCTTATTCCATCAAGGGTAAGGATTATTGCTCAGTTGGCAGTTGTAGCATGCTTGGTTGCAATCGTTGACCTTGTATTGAAAGCTTATGTATACGATGTTTCCAAACAACTTTCCGTATTCGTTGGTTTGATCATTACCAACTGTATTGTAATGGGACGATTAGAGGCTTTTGCAATGGGTAATAAACCTTGGGACTCAGTGCTGGACGGCTTAGGTAGTGGTTTTGGATACTCTTGGATTATCTTAGCTGTTGCCTTCTTCAGGGAAGTATTTGGTTCCGGAAAACTCTTTGGTGCTGACGTGGTTCCAAAGGTGATGTATACAGAGTTTGGGTATGTTAACAATGGTCTCATGGTGACTCCGGTGGGGGCATTTATTATTCTGGGATTAATTATTTGGGTACAAAGAACCCTGAACGGTTACGTGGAAGAATAAAAGAAAGAATTTACTGATTATGGAATTATTCAATTTAGCAATTAAGTCGGTATTTATTGAGAACATGATCTTCGCGTTCTTCCTTGGAATGTGTTCTTACCTGGCAGTATCGAAAAAAGTAAAAACGGCATTTGGTCTTGGAATGGCGGTAATTTTCGTATTGGTTATCACAGTTCCTCTGAACTGGGTTCTTGATACTTATGTGCTTAAACCAGGAGCTCTTGCCTCATGGTTGGGTGATGATTATGCGACAACCGATTTGTCATTCCTAAGATTTCTAATGTTTATAGCAACAATTGCTGCGATGGTGCAGCTGGTTGAAATGTTCGTGGAAAAAATGTCACCGGCTCTGTATGGAGCACTTGGTATTTTCCTGCCACTTATTGCAGTAAACTGCTCAATTCTTGGAGCATCACTATTTATGGTAAGTAGAGATTACTCATTCTCTGAAGCCACTGTATTCGGATTAGGATCTGGAATTGGATGGTTGTTTGCTATTGTAGCACTTGCAGCGGTGAGAGAAAGGTTGAAGTACTCAAACGTACCCAAAGCGCTTAGAGGACTGGGAATTACTATGTTGGTAACCGGACTTATGGGTATCGCCTTTATGTCTTTTATGGGAATAAAAGTGGGAGGTGCTGAAGAGAAGGCAGATAAAGGAGGAGAAGATAATCAGACAGAACAATTGGATGATAATATTGATCCTGAAAAAGTTGACAACGGCAGTTTAGAATCCGAAAAGACTAACTCCGGGTTGGCTGAGAAATGATATTTAAGTAAATCTTATTGAAGGCTTTGCCCATCGGCAGAGCCTTTTTTGTTTAAGACTAATGAAATTCTTCTTAAAATATTTTTTACGAGGCTTAATATTTGCCGCTCCTGTGGGGGTAGTGGTATTACTCCTGATATCCCTAAGTACCTGGATTGAAGCCAAGGTAGAGGAGTCACACTTACATTGGTATATCTTTCTGATTGGCTTAGCGGCAATTATTTTTTTATTGTTCCTGTTGGGATATGTGGGGTCAACCTTATTGATAAGGCCCATCCGTAGGATAGTAGACCAAGCCCTCAAAAGAATCCCCCTAATAAACTTTATCTATACCTCTTTAAGCGATCTTATGAATGCTTTTGTGGGGGATAAGAAAAAGTTTAACAAACCCGTACTCGTAAAACTGAATAAGATAACTGATGAAGAAAGATTAGGTTTCATCACCCAGGAAGATTTGGAAGATTTAGATATGCCCGGCAAAGTAGCTATATACTTTCCTCATTCATATGCATTCTCAGGTACCCTTTCTATTTTCCCAAAGGAGAATGTGACGCGACTAAACGCCAGTGGAGCCTCAACAATGAAGTTTATCGTTTCAGGTGGGGTAACGAAATTAGAGGATGAGGAGCATCATGAACTAAACAAAAGAGCTAAGAGAAAAACTGAAAAAAATAAAGGCTCAAAGAACTAGTCAATGAGCCTTCTTTATTTTTAGTATGTGTTTGATTAGATGTGTTTATCGATCTTTTCAGCAAGAACAGCTTTAGGAACCGCACCAACCTGTTTGTCGACAATTTCTCCATTTTTGATCACTAGAAGAGTTGGAATACTTCTGATTCCAAATTTTTGAGAAGTCGCAATGTTCTCATCAACATTTACCTTTCCTATTACTGCTTTTCCATCATATTCACCGGCAAGTTCTTCTACAACAGGCCCGATCATTTTACATGGTCCACACCACTCAGCCCAAAAATCTACAAGGATTGGTTTATCCGTGCTTATAATCTCTTCAAAATTGTTGTCTGTTATTTCTATAGCTTTACCCATTGTAGTAGAATTTATGTTAAACAATGCTTACGTAAATGTAATACATTTTTGCCCTAAAAGGTTCTGCGATGTTGGTAAAAATATCCACAAGTCTGCTGGCAGACATTTATTAAGTGGCTGGTAAATAGACGATTTTTTTTGTTTCAAAGAACTCTTCCTTAAAGTCTTCGGCAATGTTGTGTATCTGATACTTGAGTTTTATTTCGGATAATTCTTCCCTTAAGTCTCCTCCTTTGAGGTATATTATTCCATTTGGAATATCGTTTTTATTCTCTTTGTTGAATAAGTTTTTCGTCCACGGGAGAAATGAGTTCATCCGGGTCACGGCACGACTGACAACAAAGTCAAACTTCTGGTTGACTTGTTCAGCACGTGTATGTATGCCAGTGACGTTTTGTAGTTGTAATGCCTTGGATATAGCTTCGACCACCTTTATTTTCTTACCTATGGAGTCAACAAGCGTGAATTGGGACTCAGGAAAAAGGATTGCCAATGGTATCCCCGGAAAACCACCACCAGTGCCAATATCTAAAATGCTCGTGCCTGCCCGGAACTGAATGAACTTAGCAATAGACAGTGAATGCAACACATGTCTTTCATTGAGAGATTCAATATCTTTTCTTGAAATGACATTTATTCTTGCATTCCATTCGGCATATAGGCTCTGGAGCATACCTAACCTGTCATACTGTTCTTCAGTTAGATTCGGAAAATAAAATCGAATGGTTTTCAAGGAGATTAGATTGTGTCCTTTTTGTTCTTTACGAGATCATGCAGCAACTCTCGGGCTCTGTGTAATTGTGCTTTTACGGTACCTAGCGGTGCGTCCAGCTCCTTGGCAATTTCGTCATAAGACAATTCCTTGAAATAGCGAAGTTTCACAAGAACCTGATATTTAGGAGGTAGTTTTGTGACAATCATTCTCATGATTTCTACCTTCTGTTGTTTTATAGCTTCTTCCTGAGGGTCAAGATTTTTGTCTTTGATATCAATGCTTACATTCTCACCATTGTCATCGGTATATGTAGAATTGATACTAAGGGTTTCCAGTTTTTTCTTTCGAATAAAGTCAATACTGTTGTTCGTTGCGATTCTGAACAACCAAGTACTGAAAGTATATTCAGGGTTGAATTTCTTAAGATTACGAAATGCTTTTGCGAAGGCCTCAATAGTTAGATCAGCAGCATCATCCTGATTTTTGACCATTTTGAGGATCATGTGATATACAGGCTTTCTGTAGCGAGTCATGAGTTCTGCAAAAGCTTTCTCATCCCCGTTTTCCTTCGCCAGTTTGATCAACCTGAAGTCCTGTTTAGCCTTATCCGAAAACTGCTTCTTTATTTCCATCTGTCTTCTTTCGTTGCGAGCGTGCTCATTCCTGTAATAAAATAGAAGATCATAAACAGAGGTTCTATCAAAAATAATGCCGCTAACCAAGTGCTTTTACCCCCCAACAGAGTTTGTGCACGCGTAAAAGTAGTAAATAATAGTAAAGTTCTCAAAAGAAATGCAACCATTGTATACCATATTACGTAGCCCGAAACTACTGAATAAAGAAGCCCCAGATAGATTATGGGGGTTGACATGACCTCAATACCTAGTAACAATCTGGTGCTTAGTGGGTAGTGTAAACCGGTTTTAAGGTGTCTTTTCTTTTGTCGAAACCAACTTTTTAAGTTTTTTGGAGAATCACTTATCGTTTGTGATTCACTATATATGACTACAGATGTGTTGTCAGGCGTTGCATTTTGTTGAATAAAAAGATCATCATCTCCACTTAGAATATGCTTGTGACTCTCAAAACCGCTGTTCTTTTGAAAGACTGATCGAGAGTAGGCGAGGTTTCGGCCTACGGCCATATAGGTTTTGCCAGCATTTGCCAAAGCCAGATACCTAAAAGCAGTTAGAAATGTCTCAAATCGAATCAACAAACCAGTAAGTGTATTTGGACATTTAAGAGGAGAGTAGCCAATTACAATCTCAGAATCTGCTGATATATGAGCTGCCATTGCTGATATCCAATTATTTGTCTGTGGTACACAGTCGGCATCTGTGAAAAGTAGAGTATCATGTTTCGCAGCCTCAATTCCTTTGGCTAAAGCATACTTTTTAGGAGAATAACCCTCGGGTGCATGATCAATGTGAATGACTTTTAAATCACACTTAACGGAATTTAGGTCATCCAGAATTCTTTTAGTTCCGTCAGTAGAGCGATCATTGATAATAATGACTTCAAAGATATGATGCCTCTGTGTTTCAAGTGCCGAGATCAGCTTAGGTATATTTTTTTCCTCATTGTGAGCTGCTATTATTACACTAACTGGTTTGTCGTGATCAGGTTTTTTGTTTTGAATCTTTTGCAACCACCAAATTAAATACAGATAAAAAAATAGTTGAAAGCTTAGTGCTAGCCAGAAAAGGGTGAAAATTATAAGCTGAAAGCTGTTCAATGGCTGATGGGATTATAAAATAGGTTTATTATCTAAAATACAATATTAGCTATATTTTTGTACATCGTATGGATTTTAAACTTGAGCACACAGATAGCCAGTCGCGGGCAAGGGCAGGAAAGATTAGTACAGACCATGGAGATATCTTGACCCCGGTCTTTATGCCAGTAGGAACAGCCGGGACCGTAAAAGCCGTACATCAACGAGAGCTAAAAGATGATATACAGGCTCAGGTTATTCTTGGAAATACTTACCACCTTTATTTACGACCAGGAACGGAGATACTACAGAAGTCAGGTGGGCTCCATAAGTTCAATGGCTGGCATGGACCAATTCTTACAGATAGCGGGGGGTATCAGGTCTATTCATTGGCCGAGAAGAGGAAAATAAAAGAAGAAGGTGTTCAGTTTACATCACATATTGATGGATCCAAGCACTTGTTTACACCGGAAAATGTGATGGACATACAAAGGCAGATTGGGGCAGACTTCATTATGGCCTTTGATGAATGCACTCCCTATCCTTGTGAGTATGGGTATGCCAAGCGTTCGATGGAAATGACCCACCGTTGGCTGAAAAGGTGTTGTGAGCACTTTGACTCGACAGAACCGCTTTATGGTTATGACCAGTGGTTACTACCAATAGTTCAGGGAAGTGTATATAAGGATTTGCGTAAGCAATCTGCTGAGGCTATTGCATCTTTTGATCGACCGGCCAATGCCATTGGGGGGCTATCAGTAGGTGAACCACATGAAGATATGTACGAGATGACGGATCTTGTGTGTGAGATACTACCTCAAAGTAAGCCTAGATATCTAATGGGTGTAGGTACACCCGCAAACATACTGGAATGTATTTCACTGGGCATTGATATGTTTGATTGCGTGATGCCTACAAGAAATGCGAGAAATGGGATGTTGTTTACATCAGAGGGGACCATAAATATTAAGAACGAGAAGTGGAAGGATGATTTCAGTCCAATTGATGAAAATCTGGGTGGGTACGTGAGCACTAATTACTCAAAAGCCTATTTGCGCCATTTGGTACAAAGCAAGGAAATTTTAGCGGCCCAGATATCAAGTATCCATAATTTGACGTTTTATCTGTGGTTGACGTCTGAGGCCAGGAGGAGGATTATAGACGGGTCGTTCAGAGAGTGGAAAGATAAAATGGTGGTAAAACTAAGTACCAGACTGTAGATTGAGAATCCTCGATTTATACATATTGAAGAAATATTTTATCGCGTTTTTTTACACGGTACTACTCATAGTATTGGTGTTTTGTGTGATTGATTTTACTGAGAAAAACGATGATTTCATTAAACATGATTTATCACTTTGGCAGGTATTATCGGAGTATTATGTAAACTTTTTTCCTTACCTGGCCAACCTCATAAGCCCAATGTTTGTATTTGTCTCAACAATATTTGTGACCGCGAACCTGGCGTCACATACAGAAATCATTGCAATGCTTAGTGCAGGGATTAGCTTCAGGCGCATACTCTTCTCTTACTTCATTGGTGCCGTATTGCTGGGAGCTTTTATTTTTGTTATCCAGGGGTGGGTTTTGCCTATTGCCAATAGCAACAGGGTGATTTTTGAGTCCCGGTATCTTGATGACAGTAAAAAGCAGTTCCGAAACAAACACCTTATTCTTGATGATGAGACCTACGCTTACGCCAGTAGATATGAAGATCGCCAGAATGCTGCGATGAATTTTACCCTAGAGAAGATTAAAGGAACTCAATTATTACAAAAGCTCTATGCCAATAAGGCGGTTTGGCAACCGGATTCACGTTCCTGGAAGATTAATAACTATATGGTGAGAACGTATACGGAAGAGGGCGATAAGATCTATTATGGAACCAATATGGATACGGTATTGAATTTAAAGCCTTCAGATTTTATGCCGAGTGTAAAGAAGAGAGAAGTTCTCACTCTAGGAGGCTTAAATAAAGCAATTGCCGAGATTGAGAATCGCAAGGTAGAGAAGATTGAACCATATCTGGTAGAAAAGTATAACCGGTATGCTTATCCGTTCGCGATAATTATCCTCACACTAATGGCCGTAATTGTTGCAGCGCGCAAGTCGAGAGAGGGGACAGGATTTCAAATATTCATTGGTTTTCTTCTTGCCTTTACTTTTATAGGGGCTATTTATGTAATAAGGCTTATGGCTGAGGCCGGGGACATTAGTCCATTGATGGGAGCGGTTATGCCGTTGGTTACTTTTTGCGTGATCACCGTTTTTATGTACAGAACGGTGCCTCGCTAGTTGTTGGAGAATTTTTTATGCTTTCTCAGACCAGTGTGAATTTGTAAATCATACCATTTTTGTGTTTCAGGGTTGAGCCCATGATTGGTGCTCTCGTCATATGCCTCATGATATTCAATACAATCTTTCATAATCTGACGGTATAATTTTTCTATAGACTCTTTATTCAATGCATTCTTTTTTGCCAGTTCATTCGCGGCCTTTAAAAATTTTCTGGTGTACAATTCAGCGATATTAAAGTGCTGTCGCTCATGGTGTAGCAGTTTGTCTGTTCTATGACCGTCTTTTACCCACGATCTTGTCTTATCGAAATATGAGTAAGCCGAAATAACCTGATTACCGTTTTTGTCAACGTTTAAAGAATAAGAAATTCCCCAGGTGGTGAGTGCCTGGTAAGGGCTACTAGTATCGGGTGTTCCCAGGAAATTTTCCCAATAGAGAGCATCAACATCTTCCCATCCGATGGTCTGTTCCTGAGAATAAGAAATAAGAGGAACAAATAGTAGTAAAAGTACGTACTGTTTCATAGGCGAATATAAAGCAAATTTAATACCGGGATAATATCAATTTGAAACTAGCTTAATTAACCCAGAAATTAAATTCGGTATCTTATTGAATTAAACCAGTTAATTAATTTTTAACCCAACATTTTAATTATGAGTAGTAAAAGAGAGAGGTTACAATATTACTACGACCTCCATATTAACAAACACCAGGCTTCCGGCTTAGGAGAAAATCAGTTACGAGTTTATAAAGAAATAAAAGAGATTGTTGCACCATACGAAACAGGTGAAGAAGTTGCAAAGGTACTTAAGGAAAGTGGGTATCAGGAAAAGCCGGCTCAGGCCCTTTATCAGGATATGCTGCTGGCACATGCACGGGCATATGACGAACTAAGTTTGCATGATGTTGCTGAGGTATACAAAAGAAAAGAGAAAGAAGTAGCTGCTGATTATGCCCAGGCGCACGTGACCGGTTGGGACCAGGAGGTAAATAAAGAACTGGCAAAAATACATAATATCGCAAGTCACTATCGAGATGCTTTTCAGGAGTTCTTTTATGTGCAGGGTTTAACCACAACACACCCCGACTATGAGAAGCACTTAACCAGGACTAAAGAGGCTGTAGCCAATATTGAGAAGGAGGGCGAAACTTTAGAAGGTGTCGCTTCTAAACCATATTATCAGAAAATGATTCCCTACAGCCCCGAACTGCAGCAACAAAAAATTGCAGAAATGAGAGCCGCTTTTGATGCTCCTATCCCTGATGCTGAAGAAAAGACTGACTTTGAGTCAAGGGCTGCAGAGGCAATAAAATTTGTCAAGGAGAATAAATCGGATATGCAGGAATTGAATAAAGATTTCAATGCCAGATCAAGAAGGGCAACATTTATCGTGATTGCACCAGAGGAAAACCCTGGCCCATACACAGTGGAAGAATTCTACATGGGACCCCAGGGGCAGTAATTAATTATTCACAAGACAAAAAAAATGATGTTATGGATCCAATGATAAAGCAAACAATAGATGGAATGTTGTCGGGGTTTGATCACGTTACTGTTACTGACCCGGGAGTACAGCAAGAAATCGATGATTATAAAAAAGAGATGAATGAACTTGGTGAGAAACACACCGATGTCATGGAATTTATGAATGAGCTTCAGACTTCTGGTCTGATGGAAAAAAACGGGGAGCTAATGACCAAAGCAAGTACAACAGCTCCTGCGGAACAACCCGCGGCTCAGGACAACGGAGGTGGAGATTCTGGTGCGAGCCTATCAAATCTACCAACAGTGACCCAGTTTCTCGATCAGTACAGACCTAATTATGAAATGGCTAAAACGCACGGTTACCAACCGAGGTCTGTAGCCCTGTATGAGGAGATTTTCAAAATCGCTGACCGTACAGACGACCTATTGGAGATGAATATTATACTTGAGGAGGAAGGGTATCTTCGTAGGATGAGTTCTGAAGCATCTTTTGATACTTATGAGTTGCACCTTGCAGCTCAGGACCCAAATAATATTCCAGCCAAGGCGCAGTTTAAGGAGCGTTTGGAATTGGCCGATCGTTATAAATCAGATGAAGAACTCTACTATGAAACTGACCTTCTTGTCGAAAAGAATTTACAGGAGTCCAATAGTTTTAATTTCAGAATGAATCTTTCTTTGGGACTTGGAAAGGCTTGCGTGGATTATGTACTGTCAAAGGTCCACGCATGGGCTGCTGATGAACCAGATGTTCAGGTTCCAGGGTTTATTTTATCACGTGATAAAGCAAGGAAGACCTACGAACTAATTCAGAAAGATTTCGGACTTAGCTTTGATGATATAGCACAGGATCCATGGAGTCAGAAATGGCTTCTTGTCTTCAGACCTTTAGAGGCCTTGAACTTGGGAGGATACTGTCTGGACCCTCAGAATATTGAGTGTTTCCGCGAAGTGCTTTTCGAAGAAATACTATCGGATAAAACTGATATTGAACTTCTGCAGAGAAAGCCGGAAAAAGTGGTTCACTTTGATATTGACTCTTCCCAGTTTCCGGAACATGAGCAAGTGTTTAAAGATATGGAAGCTGAAGTTAATAAGCGCTTAAGTTCCAGATGGTATTACGAGTACTATAAGAAAATTAACGGAGCTGATATGATGAAGGCAGCCGAAGATGCAATGGCAAATGTTGGCGTTTAAGAACTAATTATAAAGCCCGGATTTATGTAAAGACGGGCTTTATTGTTTTCTTCTCTTATAATACTCATCTACAATTAATGGAAGATCTTCGAGTTTAAGAGCTGTATCTGATCTCAGAATGATATTTTCAAGATCGATAGTGCCAATTTTTGTCTCTACATCGTATTCGCCCAATAACCTATCAAGCAGAAGAAAAACTGCATTACCAAAAATGGACTCTCCGTTATAGTCACTGAGGAACAGACGAAGGTCAATTTTACTCTGGTTCAGGTCGTATTCGAAATAAATTTCTGAAGAGGAGAGGGTGAACTGGCCAATGGACACATCATCAAAACCAGGTTTTCTCTGTCGGAAGGCGATGATGTCCCAATCTTCCATAACCGGGGCGGCTTCAACTAATTTTTTTACAAAAGGAAAGGCGCTGCGCATACCATTGGCGGTCACAACAAATTCCCTCTTCCCATTATCTTTAATTGAGCTGAATTCAAAAGATAAGTCTGGATGGATGGTAGTCAACTTGAGTGCCAGCGCACTAAATAGTTCTTGCGGGTTTTGCTCCTCGAGGTGATAGTACCGGTTGGAGTTTTGTTGGAACCATATCCAAAATTCTGCTGCCTTCATTAGTCACAATTCTAATGCTTTTGTAGTAAAATTTGAATACTCTATATCTACTTTCTTTTCAAATATTCCGTACACCGTTGATCCAGACCCTGTTAACGAAGCATAAACCGCACCATACTTGTAGAGCTCTTCCTTGATGACGGCTAGCTGCTCATATGACTTAAATAGAGAGTCCTCAAAGTCATTTTTGATGTTGGAGTCATTGTTTTTTATATGGTTTACATTGATTTCAGAATATTTAAAAGTGGCTTTTTGAGGACTCACACCGGAATACGCTTCAGCCGTTGAAATGTGAAGATTCGGATACACGAGTATTATATGGTAGCCTGAAAGGTCGAGCTTACAGGCCTGAAAAGTGTCACCTTTCTCAGTCGCAATTACGGGTTCATTGCGGATAAAAAAAGCACAATCACTGCCTAATTTTTTTGAGTAGTCTATTAACTGTTCTGTGTTGAGATTAAGTTCAAATAAGGCACTCAACATTTTAAGGGTATAAGCAGCATCCGCAGAACCTCCACCAAGACCGGCACCGATAGGTATCAACTTATGTAGATGAATATTTACCGGTGATAAATTATAATCTGCCGCAAGTAAATGGTATGCTCTGGTGCATAGGTTTTCTCCTGGAGGGATGGGGATTCCCGTTGACTGAAAGGAAAAGTGATCAGTTTTAACGATTTCCAGAATATCACACCATTGAATGGGATAAAAGCAGGACTCAATGTTATGGAACCCATCATTTCTCTTTTCGGTGATGGAGAGGCCTATGTTAATTTTTGCATTCGGGAAAGAGATCACTTAGTATGTTATTAGAATTGCTAAATATAGGATTCATACGATGATATTTTCAAAATATCGACATTAATTGCAGCGTAAAGATAAATTGGAGATTCACTTAGAAATACAGAATAGCCAACTAAATTTGTGGGATGCATATTTTGCTGATACACCAGTATTTTTTGGAAAAAGATGATGGCGGGGGATCCCGATTCAACGAAATGACCAAAGTGTGGACTGCGCAAGGTCATAAAGTCACTGTATTGGCTGGAATGGTCCATTATGCTACAGGTAAGAAAAGGGAACGATACAAGGGGAAATTGATCTATAAAGATCAGTATGACGAGAATATTACAGTATATCGCTGCCATGTTTCTGAGTCATATAACAAAAGCTTTGTTGGGCGTCTCTGGGGTTATTTTTCATTCGTGTTTTGGGGCATTATTTGTGGTTTGTTTAAGGCTAAAGGTAAATTCGATTTGGTACTGGTCACTTCCCCACCTCTTTTTGTCGGTATTATAGGAAGGTGGATGGCTTTTTGGAAAAGACTACCACTTGTGTTTGAAATTCGTGATTTGTGGCCTGAATCTGCAATTGATACCGGAGTACTCAAAAATAAGTTTCTGATCAGGTACGCCTACGGCTTTGAAAGGCGCATTTATAAAAAATCAAAGCTCATCAATACGCTTACGCCTGCTTTCCAAAGAAAGCTTATAGATGTAAAGAAGGTTCCCGCAGATAAGGTAGTCATGATACCAAATGCTGCTGACTTTAGTCTGGCCGAAAAGTTGGTCGGAACGTTTGATGTAGAAAAATTCAGAAAAGATCACGGTCTTGAAGACCATTTCGTTATCACCTATGTCGGTGCTCATGGTGTGGCTAATCACTTGATTCAGTTAATCCATGCTGCGGAAAAACTCCAGGATACCAATGTTTTGTTTCTTTTGGTAGGGGATGGTATGACGAAACCTACGTTGAAAAAGGAGGCAGAGGAAAGAGGATTGAAAAATGTAAAATTTATTGATTCTGTTCCAAAGGAGGAAGTGTTTAAATACATTATGGTATCAGATATGGGCGCTTCTGTTCTTAAAAAAGTAGACACTTTTAAAACGATCTACTCCAATAAGACTTTTGACTATATGTCCTGTAAGAAGCCGGTTTTACTTCTTATTGACGGAGTGTCTCGTGAACTTGTGGAAACTGCAAATTGCGGTGTTTATGCTGAACCTGAGAATATTGATGATATCGTATCGAAAATACGAGGATGTCTATCATTGAGCGATAAGCTTCCGGAGATGGGAATTAACGGTTATCAGTATGCAAAGGAACACTTTGATAGAGAGAAATTGGCTATGGAGTACCTGAATCAACTTGAAAAAGTAGCTAAAAAAAGGAAGTAGTGTATCAAAAGGTATTTAAGAGAATATTTGATTTTATAGCAGCCCTTATAGGGTTGATAATAGCATTGCCCTTTATTTTAATTATTTTTATTCTACTCGCCATTGCCAATAGAGGAAAGGCTTTTTTTGTTCAAAAAAGACCTGGTTATAAAGGAAGGCCTTTTAAGGTTATCAAGTTCAAAACAATGAATGACAAAAAGGACTCATCGGGAAACTTGTTGCCTGATGGAAAGCGATTGACTAAGGTTGGAAGAATTGTTAGAAAGCTATCACTTGATGAACTTCCTCAACTGTTTAACGTATTAATGGGGGACCTTAGTCTTGTTGGCCCCAGGCCTTTACTGATGGAGTATCTTCCTTTGTACTCTGAGGAACAATCCAGGAGACACGATGTAAAACCAGGCATTACAGGATGGGCTCAGGTCAACGGAAGGAACTTGTTGAGCTGGGAGGAAAAGTTTGAATTAGATGTTTACTATGTAGATCATATCTCATTCGGCTTAGACATTAAGATTATTTTTAAAACGGTAGGCAAGGTATTCAAGGCAGAGGGAGTCAGCTCTGAAACAAGTCCTACCATGGAAAAATTTAAGGGAACAAAAGCAAAGTAGTATGTTATTGTATGGAGCTAGTGGACATGCCAAAGTAATTATCGATTGTTTGTCGTCAAAGGATAAAGAGATAAACGGAATATTCGATGATAATACGGATTTGGTGTCATTAAACGGGTACGATGTATATAATGGATATGATGAAAACCTTAATCCCGAAGATGAATTAATTATTGCCATTGGTGAGAATATTATCAGAAAGAGAATAGCACAGAAGGTGATCCATAAATTTGGTAAGGCAAGTCATGTGAGTTCTGTAATATCGCCCAGTAGCGAGATTGGTCCCGGGACCGTTATTATGCATAACGCAGTAGTGCAACCGGGAGCTCGAATTGGTAAGCATTGCATTATTAATACCAGTTCTAGTGTTGATCATGACTGTCGTATAGAGGATTTTGTGCATATTTCTCCAAAGGTGACACTTTGTGGGGGTGTACAAATAGGAGAGGGTGTTCATATTGGTGCAGGTGCGACTGTGATACCGAATGTGAGCATAGGAAAATGGTGTGTTGTTGGTGCGGGTGCGGTGATTACGCAAAATTTACCAGATTACTCACTAGTTGTAGGTGTGCCGGGCAAGGTCATAAGAAAAATACAAGAGGGGGAAGAAGAATGAGTAAGCGGGTTTATCTTTCATCGCCTCATATGGGTGGGACGGAGCAAAAGTATGTTCAGGAAGCTTTTGATGAAAACTGGATAGCCCCGCTTGGGCCAAACGTCAATAACTTTGAAAAGGAACTTTGCGATTATACGGGTGCAAGATATGCCGCAGCGCTAAGTTCAGGGACCGCAGCTTTACATCTTGCGCTTATACTCTCCGATGTAGGTAAAGGTGATGAGGTATTAGTAAGCACATTTACTTTTTCGGCTTCTGTAAACCCGATTATCTATCAGGGAGCAACTCCAGTTTTTGTAGAAAGTGAAGCCGATACCTGGAATATGAGTCCGGAAGCCCTTGAAGAGGCTATAGCTGACCGGATAAACCAAGGAAAAAAGCCAAAGGCCATTATTCTTGTTCATTTATATGGGCAACCTGCTAAAGTTGATGAGATCAAAAGTATTGCAGATAAACATGAAATCATTCTGATTGAAGATGCTGCTGAATCAATGGGGGCTTACTACAAGGGAGAACACACGGGTACATTTGGGCAGTTTGGAATTTATTCCTTTAACGGAAATAAGATTATAACGACAAGTGGAGGCGGAGCACTGGTTGGCCATGACGAAGAACTTATTCAGAAAGCCAGATTTTTAGCAACTCAGGCCAGAGATCCAGCCCCACATTATCAGCATTCAGAAATAGGGTACAATTACCGCATGAGTAATATCGTTGCAGGTATTGGCCGTGGGCAACTCGAAGTTCTGGATAAATGGGTCGAACTGAGGAGAAATCATTATGAGGGATATAAAGAAGCCTTAGGTGATTTGGAAGGTATTGATTTTTTATCTGAGCTGGCCGAAACAAGGAGTAATCGCTGGTTGACTTGTATAACTCTCAAGCATGAAACTGTAGTGCCTGAAGAAATTCGCTTGGCTCTTGAAGAGGCGAACATAGAGTCCAGACCACTATGGAAGCCAATGCATCTCCAACCGATTTTTGAAAAACACCCTTATTACGGAGATGGGTTGAGTGAGCGATTGTTTGAAAAAGGCTTGTGTCTTCCTTCAGGATCAAATATGTCAGTTGACGACAGGGATAGGGTGATTGATATAGTTAAAAGTCTAATTAGTTAATTTAACCCGGTTGGCACTCGAAGCTGAAAATGATAGTCTGACCACCAAATCAGTTAATTCTTCTCAAAGAATTATTTTTATCGATATGCTGCGGTCAATTGCCATCATTATGATGCTGGAGGGCCACTTTATAAGTCTGACCTGGGAAGCGAATGACAGGCTTGTTGCTCTTTATAATACAAATTCCGGTTCCTCAGGAAATACTTTATTTGATGTCTGGCACTATATCCGTGGGATAACTTCACCATTATTCTTTTTTATTTCGGGTACCATTTTTACCTACCTTCTTTACAAATCGGAGAACTCGGGAACGAATAAACGAGTTAGGTATGGATTCAGAAGAGGTGCTTTGCTCATCCTTCTAGGGTATTTGCTCCAATTCAATATTCGCTATTTCCAGAGCTGTTTCAACCTGGACCCCGCTAACTGGCTTTTTGCCTTCCATGTATTGCAATCGATTGGAGTCAGTATGATTATCGCTACGGCTGTGTTCTTGATAAGCCGAAGATTGGGACAAAGATATATGTGGGTTGTTTATATCTTGATCGGCCTATTACTTTTTATGGGTAAAATATTTCTGGAAAGAACACCAGGTTACTTTCCTTCTGAGGCTCCATCAATCCTTCAAAATTTATTTAAGGGACCCTATAGTGTTTTTCCTCTTGTTCCATGGGCAGGGTATTATTTCTTTGGAGCGTGTTTAGGTTTTCTGGCTTATCGCTGCAGAGATAAATTGTTTACTATTCCTAAGATGGTAACCGTCTTACTTATAGGTCTGGTATGCTTTAATGCTTTGTCGGTTTTCGGTTTGTTTGGGGCAGATAGTACAGTTCAGAAATTGGGAATTCACCTACATCGATTAGGGGTAGTTGTGATCATGTCTGCCATAGCTATTTGGTTGGAAAGCAAAGGGTGGCTGAAGAATTACTCCTGGCTCATTTTGGGAAGAAATACTTTGTGGGTGTACTTTGTTCATGTGATTATACTCTATGGAGGAATCACGGGTTTTGGTTTAAAGAATATATGGTCTGACGCATTGAGCGGCTGGGAAGTGCTTGTTGGTGCAGTAGTATTTATTCTATTCTTCTATGTCTTGCTTATCGTTTTTAGAAAACAACCGTTTGTGAAATAGATTTTTAATTGGATAGGCTGAAAAATGGCCGTAAAAAATATCCCGAAGGACACGACCTCAAGCTTTAGTGTTAGTCAGAACCTTATAAGTCGAACTTAACCTGGTTGGTATTTATAGTTGATTCAAAAAATGATCAAATTGAAAGTAATTCTGTTCATAATGACATCCGTTTATATGATTGTTGATACGATTAGAGGAAACCTTAAGCTATGAAGAGTTATTAAGTGAGAAGGAAAGTTTGATAAGCGTATCGTATGGGTTATTTAGCGATGGGTTATTTATCCAAAAAAATGCTATTTTTTCCTCGGGAATACAATAATATAAATTATAGGAAATAATAAGCCCGTCAGCATAAATGCATCGCGTTGTCCCCGTATACCTGGAAAAAGAATTGTTGCAAACCAAAAGACGAGTCCGACCACGCAAACCAACAGAAGTATTCTAAGAACGAACGGTAATTTCTTCATAGCTCTTTCACTCTAAAAACTCTGCCAAAACTTTTACTTCCGGGTCTATCTCTAATCTAATAAGGTCTTTGGTATCAATAGTAAATCTTTGACTCTTTTGTGTTATGAAAAGGTCGTGCACTCGTTCTCCTTGAGAAGTCCTTAACCGAATAGGAATCTTAAGTTCGTAGTAATCGCTGGGTTGTTTCTGGGCAACTTTAATCTTTAGCAAGCCTTTACTTTTCTTATAGCTCCATTTGAAGGTTAACTGCGGGACGCCTGGTCGATAAAGCCACTGCTGGAAGAAATTGTCTAAGTCTTCACCGGTATGTTTCTCTACAATTTCCTGAAAGTCACGAGTAAGAGCATTTTTGAACTTGTATTGTTCATAGTAATCATTGATGATTTTCAAAAAGGTTTCGCGTCCTACCCGGTACTCAAGCATATGGAGAAACCATGCGCCTTTCTCATAGTTGTTTGGATTGAGTAATTTGTTAAGATCTTTAACAGTCGTATCAATAACGGGAGAGTCGGGGGTTTTTCTGGCGAACTTGATCACCGTTGATCGATGTTTTTCCATATATTTTTGCATTATCTCGTCTCCATACCGGTCTTGTATATATAGTTCAGTGAGGTAGGTGGCAAAACCCTCACTCAGCCAAAGGTGATACCAATCGGCTTCACTTGCAGTATTGCCATACCATTGGTGTGCTATCTCATGGGCGATAAGTCTTTCTGCTTGCTTTTTCCCGGTAACGGACTTTTCCGAATAGAAGATGCAGGAAGCATTTTCCATCCCTCCATAGCGGGTTTTAGACTGTACATTAGCGAGTTTTTCAAAGGGGTAAGGATTTAATATTCTTCCGTAATACTTCAGTACTTCTGATGCGATGGCATAATCAGTGAAACCGGCTGTACTGTCATCTTCAAAAATCCAACTGGTAACGGGAACCCCATCAACAACAACCGGTTTACTTATAGCAAAATCAGCCGCACCAAATACCATTACTTTGGTGGGAAGTTCGTACTGGGTCAGCCAGCTCGATTTAACAAGACCATGTTTTTTTGTTTCCATTAACATTTCTCCATTGGAGACGATATTGTAGTGAGCGGGAGCAATTATTTCGAAAGAACATGATGCTTTTTCTGTCGGGTGGTCAACTACCGGAATCCAGTGTTGAGCTCTATTGGGCCAGTTATCGGCAAATACTGTCCGTTTTCCATGTCTGGTATTAGAAAAGATTAAGCCATCATCTGGTGTACATTGGTAATGAATGACGATTTTTTGTTCAGTATAGATGGGCTCTTCTTCAGCAGTGAACACCCATAACGTGTCATTCTTCCAGATATGTTTGTGCTTCTCTGTATGGATGTATTGAGCTTCCTCAGGCGTGATAGAAAAATTAAAGGGAATTTTTTTTATGTCTTTATTCTCCAAACGCACGCGCACAACGGTCATACCCTTAATTGTGTTGGTGCTGTCATTTATTGTGATTTGGAAGTCGTAATGAAGCACGTCAAACCCCTGACTTCTTCCAAAAGGGTCCTGAGCCAGGCTGAACCCAGTAAGGAGGAGCGTATAGCAAATTGAAATCAGAAGTTTCAAATTATTTTTTCTTGTCGTCTTTTTGCATAAAGCCTGGTAGCATTGTTCGCTCCAAACCACTCTTAATGCCTTGCCAGATATAACGAATAAAACTATCGTAAGGCTCTCTGTAATAGCTGATTTCTGCCTGGTCCTTTTTATTCGTTGAGGACAAGATGAGGTTGCCGATGAATGATACAAAGCGCCTCTTGGCTTTAGTTCCTTTCTGGAAGAGCCGAATCTTAAAGTTGTTGTATACGGCTTTCATTTCACCATAACAGTAGTGATCGTTCATGTAAACAGCATCACCAATATTTTCAATTCGTATAATACGTCCTTTTTTAAGTTCCAGATTGGCGGTTCCCATGACGAACTTATTGAGATGGTGGGCGTTCATTTCTCCCAGGAAGAAAGCGTACTTACATTTTAGTTCTTCAGATAGCAGGTCGATGTACACATGAAGTGTAACACGTCCGGTATCCATGAAGTGTGCTTGTGCATCGAGTTTTGTCGGGTATTCGCCCCCAGCAGCGTGTTTCCGGTTAGAAACATGACTTGCGGTAATGTAATCATTATTCTTTTGTGAGAAGTTAATCACTCCGATTTCTGATTCTCCAAACTCTCGTTGCTTATAAACGATGTTCGCATCTGACATTATGATATATTTCAGATCAAGAGGGAAGGACAGTTCTCTGAAAATATCGTTTGGCATTTTAGGGAAAACACTGCTATCACGGGGAATGTTCTTGTCTTCAAATACTGTTAGTAATGGTTGTTTTATCCTTACTTCAGATACATTCACTTCACCTTTGTTAATGAGCGAAATGTAATCTACTCCGGTTCCTTGTACATTGTTCATTTTAAGCTCATAACGGGGTTCCCGATATGTGAGATTCTGCATAAAATCTTCCGAACTCCTAAGAGGAGCCATATTGAAATTACCAATATCCAGTGTTTTTGAAGCAGAAGAGGCTTTGATGGGGCCCATAGTGATTCTGTAGTCAATGCTGTCCCGAGGTTCATTTCGGTATTGTTGGGCTTCAAAAGTTATACTTTTGGCAAAGGGGAACTCATTTACGTCATATTCATAGCTGGTGTCCACTTTAACTTCATCCACCGTGAATGATACGTTATTAAAGCTTTGTGTAAAATTATCGCTTATAAAAGTGATATTGCCTGGTGCTTTTTTGTCCATCGTCACTTCATTTACTTCTATTGAGTACGCGAATGACTTAATGATCTCATCAATAGACCTTTTTGCGGAGTTTGTGGATGATGTGTCCGATATACTGTCAAAAAGTTGGTAGACGATGTTAATACTATCGAAATCCAGCCTTTGAATCTGTAGATTGTTTGTTTCAATGTATTTTTGAATGGCCATACTATGTAGAGCAAGTAGGTCTATATCAACACTTATGGTACTGTCTTTTTTATAAGTGATATCCCTGAAGGCAATTGAGGAATCGATTGAATTTGCTTCTAGCCACTTTGCTTCAATCGTATACAGACTGTCATCCGGGGTAAATTGGTAATTGTTTAGACGCAGTTGAACGTTGTTAGAAAACAAGAACTGTCCTGTGTTTTTAATGTATGAGCTGTCTATCCGCAGTTTATCGAAGGTGATTTTTATTTGTTCCGCACTCTGCACGATTTCTCGGTCACGCACCTTTATTTTGCTGTTGAACTTACCATTATCTACCAGTAATTGTTCTATGGTAAGGAGGTTAGAAAATTTGCTAACTATTTGTGGTAGTAGCTCATCAAGGTCCCTTACGTGAAAACGGTCAGTCGTGTCCTTGTTATTTCTGGAAGTCGTTTTTTGAAAATTAATTATTGGGTCGTTGATGCTCATATAGTGAATGTCCAGTGAATTGTCTGACCAATATTTTGACCAGCCAATTTTGTCAATATTGATTTCCGGTATGGTGATAGCAATGTCCTTTCCTTTTTTAAACCTTACATCAGTGACCTTGATTAGTGAGTCTCTTGTGGAAGAGTGAAATTTCTTGAACTGGACTGTGGCCTCTGAATTAGGAAGCTTGAAGCTGTAATTTTCAATATTAATATCCATCTTCTTAGAGAATAAAAAGTCGGAAACGGTAACTGTGTCTGATTCCACAACAAGGTTTTCCAATTTGAAATTTAGTTTCCCTATGTTTTGGAGCAGGTGATTGTGCGTGGAGTCATACACAAGATTATGACGAAACTTACCATTATCGATAATAATATGATCTACTTCCATTCTTTGGCTAAAAGGTTGTATGAGGGAGGGGAGGAGTTTTTTCAGGGAGAGAGCTTCCTTATCTTTCAGATATATGGTGTCCTGGTCATAGCTTGTAATCGCTATACTGGGTTTGTTCAATTCTATTTCGTAGATAGATATGAGGTGCTCTGGTTCCTTCCAGAATTTTTCCCATTCAATGCCTTTTACGTCCAGGGTGTCCATGGTTAGGTTAATACGGCCTCCTTTGTTGAATGCAAATTTGTTGATCATTACATTCGTGTGATGTCCGGAAGTTCTCAGGCTCGCTGCAGATAGTTTGATGTCATTACCCGAGCTAAACTCAAAGTTCCGTGCTCTGATATTCTCCAGGTCGGAAAAGAGTTCGTGATTCGTTTGCTTGTTACTCATCCCAGGGGTGATCTCGATGTTATTCAGGGAGAGGTAAACACCATGAGCTTCTAATGAAGTGGGTTGTCCTTTACTTGATAGGGCTTTTCTGCTTAAAGTGCCGTTTTCGAGATCGAGGTGCGTGACCTCCAGTTTTACACAGAAAGTTGAAATTACATCAGCTACCGTTTTCTTGTCTGTGACTTGCTTGCCTGGCTTAATATCATACTCAACTACAGGACTAAATACATCTACATCGTAAACGTGCACGGTTCCTTCATCCCAATATCGCTTCCAGTCAGGTAAGTATAATTGTACGTTTGGGATGTCTGCTTTTAATTTTCCTTCTTGATAGAAATGAATATTTTTTAGTGGTACAATGGAGTCCCGGGTTGATACATTGACATCTTCAATGTAGGCATAAAAAGAGCTGTCCTTCCGGATACTTCCAAGTTTATCTGCTTTTAAACTCAGGTAGTCAGCATATAAAATATGTTCTGCAGTATGAAGAGAGTCTTTGTCAAAATGAATGTTTTTGAATAAAACACTTACGTTTTCGAATTTGTCATATTGGATGAAACCCTCCTCCAGGTCTCTTTTTTCAATATCAATATCAGCCTTGGTTACCATGAAAGTATCCACATGGAATTCGTTAAACGCAGATGTCAGGCTGGCCTCCAGGTTTTGTCTCATTTCGAGAGTGAAGGCTTTGAAGTTCTTTGTCTTTTTTTGGAGTACATAGGGGCTTTCGATCAAGACTTTATCCATTTTTAAGTTTTGATTTTCGATCAACTCTTTGACTCGTATTCGACTGGCTACAACTTTTTCAAGGTCAATTTTTAATGAATCCTTTCTGTTAAATTTTACACTTTCAAAAGTTAACGTTGAATCTGCTGTGCTAACACCAATGTTTCTCATATCAAGGGTCGATTGCCCGGGTAGGTTCATTCCAATATGCTCGAGATGGAAATGAATATTGTCACAAAAGAAGAGTTTGTTTTGACTGTTAAGCGATTCCTTGTTGATGCTCATGTTGTCAAATCGGATTCTCATATTGTCCAGCCTTTTGAAGAATTCAAGATCCTCATTGTAAATGGCCAAATCTACTCCCGACTCATAGACAATTATTTCTTTGATCGTCATGTCATCTGAGAAACTAGTAACCCCACTATATATCATTTCCTTGAGGTTTTCAGTTTGCTCTTTTCTCTGTTTGAGATCAAACTCGTATCCTATTTCCGGTTTGTGTACAATAACTGTATCAATTGAAAGCTTACTCGTGCGAAGGAAATCGAACCAGGCTATGTTGAGCAGTTGAACTTCTGGAATATCAAATTCCATTTTGCTAGGAGCTGCAAAGGTCGTGTCGTCTTTAAGTTCTTGCCATCGATTGGGGTCAGCCACTAGCTTGACACCGGTCAGGTCAATTCTGGAATTCCAAAGACTGATTCTAAGGTCTTTGATCTCGAGCTTATAGAGGCCATTGGAGTTTTTTGAAGTAGATTCAATGAGATAGTTCTTTACCATCCCATCTAGAAAAATGACTATAGCGAGCCATAAAAGGAGGGTGAGGGTCAAAGTGATGCCAAAGAGCCATTTTATGGCCTTAACAATAATCTTTCGACCTTTTCGGGTGGATGACCCAGGCTTATTTTCTTTTTTTGCTTCTATATGACCGTTTGTTGTCTGGCGCCAGTACTCTCACCAGATTCTGCCTCAAAAATAACAAATTTGATCGCCTTCTTATATACGCAAACGGTAAAGAAATACCTGTGTTTACTTGCCGATTAGTATAAATGGAGCCCAATAGAATGGACTGGAGAACTTCACAGAATTTATTAAGTCCAGTTTTGCGTGGCGCAACGACTCAGAGTAGGGATGTTTTTCTTGTAACAAGTTATAGTAGAATTTTACCATCAATTGTGATGTCGATTCATCAGCCACTTTCCACAGGGATACAACCAAGTTGTTGGATCCTGCATAAATCAGAGCCCTGGTAAGGCCGATGATACCCTCTCCCTTTGAATACTTTCCTAAGCCGGTTTCGCAAGCCGATACACATACCAAATCTGCATCCAAATCCAGGTTGTAAATTTCTGCACAGAATAAGTTTCCGTCTTCATTGGTATTGACATCCGGATTAAGGAAAATTTCTGATAGTTCGGGCTTTTTCTCATTGACTATTCCATGAGTTGCGAAATGCAGGAACTTGTATTTCTTCAGATTGTTGGATTTTATCAAAGTCTCCTGTGCCGCATTGTGCAGGTATGAACTAGATACCAGCCCTTTGGCGTCAAAAATTCTCATAATTTCTTCGACTTCTTTTTGGGTGCCTGGCAGACTTGATAGAGGCCCTAGGGTGCTGTTAAATTCTACGGGAGCACATAAAAATATAGAAGGGTCATCTGTACGTTCATCTGATTTTTTCTTTGCCTGAAGGTAGAGTGTTGCTGAGTAGTCGTAGCTTACGGAGACCTTTTTGATTAGGTATTCGAGTTGGCCGAAGTCGATAATATCGCTGCCGGCCTTTTCCGTTGTTAGAGATTCGAATGGGATGGTTCCTAGCCTTCCATCTGGGATAATAATTAGTTTTTTCGTTTTAGAAGTGATTTTGAAAGGCATGATTTGCTGATATACTTCATAAGATTCTCGCGAGAATATCTTGAAAATATTATACTCTAAGGCATTTCTCATGCCCGTCAAGTTTTTGTCCAGCTCATCCAATCTTTTGATATCATAAATTTTAAACTTGTTCTTCGTGATATAGAAAACGTAAAGTCTGCCAGTATTCGGGGCTTGAAAGTAGCTTATCACTGCGGTAGCAGAGTCAAGATTGTTTTGGAGCTCGTCCACTGTGGTGACATCAACATTGTACTTGAGGTTGTAATAATCAGGGTAGGAGGTCTCAAGCATTGTAGTAAAGCTTTTGTATGACTGGTGAAGCTCAAATAATTTCTCCGTAATCCTGGTCTTTTCCTTCTCGTCTGAAACTCCCTGAGCTAATTTTTGTTCGTAGTAGGCTATATCACTACTCAGTTTCGACTCTTTTTCAAGAAGCTCTTCAGGGATATTGGCAAAATGCTTGGCATCGGATTCCGAAATAGCTTCCAGGAGCACGGCAGATTTGTTTTTTTCTGAAAAATAGAATGCTTTCTTTTGATAGTACTTCCATTTTAGTGAAGTGCCAGCCAGTTGCACACTGACACGAACAGCATCTTCATATACTTCAGATGATATGTTTCCAAGTGCTATTTTATCACTCTCATTGACCGTAGTATGTCTAATGTTCTCGATGAGTTTGTCGCATAATTCCAGATGCTTCAATGAAGCCTCAAGGTCTTTGAATTTGAGGGTTTTATTTAAGTGGAGTTCTTCAAGTGCTTGTGCTTTATAAAGCAATGTTGTTAATAGGGTATATTGGTTAAAGCTTCCTTCTATAGGAGGGAGGGTGTTGTTGTCTTTATCGTTAAATGAAGGAATATTAGCAATTAGTGCCAATTGATAATTTGTAATGGCATTTTGATAGTCACGGCTTCTGCGGTAAACATTGCCTATGAAGTTGTAAGTATTGGCAACTTCAGGATGCTTCTTACCATAACTGGACTCATAAATACTAAGAGCTTTGTTGAAATAGCTAAAGGCAATTTCTTTGGTCTCTGCAGTCATATACATCTGTCCAATGTTAGAGTAGGTAAAGGCTACATTGGGGTGATCCTCTCCAAAGTTATGCTGCCAAATGGCTAATACTTTGTCAAACATATCAAGGGCTTCTGTTATTTTCCCTTGCCCTCTGTAGATGATGGCAATATTGTTATAAGCAATTGCGATCTTTGGATGATCCTCACCATATTGCTCTTTGTATATCTCCAGTGCCTGTGTGTAGTAGTCCAGGGCGGTCTCTGGGGATGATTCTGAGTATAACAGGCCAATGTTGTTTAATGATGCGGCTACCTCTGCCTTGGCCTGATCACCTTGTGATTTCCTTAGTTGTAATGCCTTTAGATGATATTCCATGGCTAGGTCACGGTTTCCAGTATTCCAGTATACAAGAGCCAGATTGTTATAGGTCAACGATTTTGTAGGTTGCCCCGAACTTTGTCCTACCTTTTCAGCCATTTGAAATTTTTCTAGGGCATTTTCATTCTTACCCTGAATGAGATAAACATAGCCTTCCGTGTTAAGGCATTCCTCTGATTTGGAATTATTAAGCTGTGAAGAATTGATTTCTTGAGCTTCGTTGACCTTTTCTATTGCTTCCTCCGGTCTGCCAAGGCGAATAAGTGTGTTTGCAATCAGGTTTTTGCAGTCTACCAGCAAGGCGTTATCAGTAAGTTTACTTTCACATTTGGTTGCCTCATCCAGGGCTCTGTTGAAATCACCAGCCTCAAAAAGAGAATCTGCCTTACTCAATGAACTCTGGGAGAACCCCTTTGTATGGATGAATAGAAATAGTGCTGATATGTAAAGTACGATTCTCATCAGAAGGTGTACAGATAACTTATAGTGTTGACATACTCTCTGGAAAGACCATCCGGGTTAAAGTCTCTGCGTTTTATTCTTATGGCATTGGATAGCTTAATGGCTGATTTGGTGTTAATATTAAAGCCTCCTCCAAACAGAAAGTTGTGAGCCATACCATCACTACCGATTGATTCTTCCCACCATCCAGTACTGGGGTTCCACCAATCGTCCCGCCTGGGTCTCCAAATAGTTAGGGTTCCAGCAAAGAAACTCCATTTTGAGAATCTAAAATCTCGTTGGATTCGAAGCATGATATCAGCTCTTCTACGTAGCCAATGAGACTCCGGATAGTGACTGGCCTCCGTCCATTTTTCGTGACCCTTCCAAGGCTCCCACCAAAATTTGTTGTTATTAGCAGTTTTGCCATTTGCGCTATTACTACCCACAATTACTTTTTGCCAACCAGTAGCGATAAGCCATTTCTTTGTGATAAAGGAAATACCTGTGATAAAATCAGTTGTTCCAAGGCTGGTTTGGTAGTACATAGGCAGGGGTAGATTGTCGGCACTGGTTTGATCTTGTGTATTGAGAAAGGTTTTCATGCCAACAGTCGCATTGATTTGATACTTTTCTTTAGCCACAATATTTCTTGTAAGGCTGAGTGATAAATCACCAATACCCTGGGCTTCTCCCAGTACTCCGGTATTGGACATATAGGGGACTTTTGCCTGGAAAGTGTATTTGTCGGTAATCCCTATATTCAGATCTATTTGATAAGCCCTAATGACGTTTTTGAACTTTGTAAGTCCAACGTAGTGACTTATTTCCGCGCTACGGAGTTTGAGGCTTGCTTGTTTTGAGAAATTTTGGTCAGGACGCATAGCTCCCATAGTACAAAATCCGGCATCAGCACAGCCTTGAGAAAAACCGCCATAGGTCATTACTCCAAGAACCAAGGTTATCAATGAAATTTTAAAAAGTTGTTGCGACACGTGCAGGGTCTTAGATTGTCCGAACTTAAAGATAAGAAATTCTATGACTTTATTGTAAATGCTCAGACTTATAGCCTATACTCAATTGAAGGACAGGGGTGCTATAAATGAAAAACGAAAAGTCATGATATTATCTTTTCTTTTTCGATTACCCCAATTGGATATATTGTCCAGGTAATCGGTTGAGCTGTTCATCCAGCCTGTTCGGATCATAATACCATAGCCTTGAGGTAGACTGTACATGGCACCAAATTGCAAGGGAAAAGCAACCGTTATATTTGAATATTCCTCACCCAATTCACGAGTGTTAAGTTGATCATTGAGCTTATTGTAGTTTTCGTCATAGGCGGTGAATCTAAGGAGACCGATTCCCTGGCTTATAAAAATTCTGAGTCCGTTCTTGTTATAAAAAGAATAGTTGAGGTGATAGTTGAGATTAAAGTAGTTGGTAAATATGAACGTATTAGGCGTTGCACTGGCATCTTCCTGGTAGCTATAATTTTTATTTTGGCCGGTTATAAAGCCACTCATAAGTTCAAACTCTCCGTTGACTTTCTTTGCTTTGTTGAATCGCAATCCCAAGTGGAAGGCAGCTCCGTATTTCGAGTACTTTTCCATCAAATCACCTTTGTATGAATTTGCCGTAAGTCCCAAAAGGAGGTACTTTGTTGGTTTTTTATCCTGGCTTAATGAGTCCTGGCCAAAGCATATAGTTGCCAAAAATACCAACAAGTGTAAAGCGATATAGTGTTTCCGGGAAACCAACTTTGGTAATTAACGAAAAAAACAGAGATTCTGATGCGAAGAAAAGAAAAAAGCCCCGGAATTGATCGGGGCTTTCAGTTTATTATTTGGCCTCTTCAGCTTCCTGGAGAGGTGTTAAGTCAAATGTATCCATAAAGGCAGTAGTAAATTGCCCGGACTTGAATTGCTTGTCATTCAGAAGATGGATATGAAACGGAATAGTAGTCTTAATCCCTTCAATTACAAATTCCTCAAGTGCACGCTTCATTCTCACCATGGCCTCTTCTCTTGTAGGAGCCCGTACGATGAGTTTTGCTATCATGGAGTCATAGTTCGGAGGAACCGTATACCCAGTGTAAACATGGCTGTCGACTCTAATTCCTTGCCCACCCGGAAGATGTAAGTTAGTAATCTTACCAGGTGTAGGGCGGAAGCCCTTAGCAGGATCTTCTGCATTGATTCTACATTCGATTGAAAATCTTTTAGGGTAGTGGTCCTTACCATCTATTTTTTCTCCTGCTGCAACTTTAATCTGCTCTTTAATAAGATCAATGTCGGTTACTTCCTCTGTAATGGGGTGCTCAACCTGAATACGGGTATTCATTTCCATAAAATAGAAGTCACCGTTCTTATCTACAAGGAACTCAATTGTTCCTGCACCTTCGTATTTCACGGCTTTGGCTCCTTTTTTGGCGGCCAATCCCATTTTCTTTCTAAGCTTATCATTTACAACCGGAGAAGGTGTTTCTTCGATAAGTTTCTGATGCCTACGTTGAATACTACAGTCTCTCTCAGAATAGTGGCTTACATTTCCATATTTATCAGCTACGAGCTGGATTTCTACGTGTCGAGGTTCTTCGATGAACTTCTCCATGTAGAGGTCACCATTTCCAAAAGCAGCTTCAGATTCTTGTTTGGCACTTTTCCATGCATCTTCAAGCTGACTTTCTTCCTTCACTATCCTCATACCACGGCCACCACCACCGGCAGTTGCTTTTAGTATTACAGGATATTTAATGGTTTTTGCGATTTTTTTGGCTTCAGCAACAGTTTTTAGAATGCCGTCCGATCCGGGGATACAGGGTACTCCTGCGTTTTTCATTGTGGCCTTAGCAGTTGCTTTATCTCCCATCCCACTGATCATTTCAGGGGAGGCACCAATAAATTTGATTTTGTAGTCCTCGCATACCTGAGAGAATTCAGCATTCTCAGAAAGGAAACCATATCCCGGATGGATTGCATCAGCATTCGTTATTTCTGCTGCCGCAATAATGTTGGGGATGTTAAGATAGGACTCTTTACTTTGAGGTCCTCCTATACAAACGGCTTCATCTGCAAAACGTACATGAAGACTTTCTTTGTCAGTAGTACTGTAAACGGCTACTGTTTTTATACCTAGCTCTTTGCACGCGCGGATAACACGCATTGCAATCTCGCCTCTGTTGGCAATTAAAATTTTCTTGAACATGTTATTCAATTGATATGAACAATCGCGTAAAGTTCCCTACTTAGGATGGATCAACAAGGAATAATGGTTGATCATATTCTACTGGTGTAGCATCGTCAACCAAAATTTTAATAATGGTTCCCGAAACTTCTGATTCTATTTCATTGAATAGTTTCATCGCTTCGATAATACACACCGTGTCGCCTTTAGAAATGGAATCTCCTACGTTCACAAAGAAGTCAGATTCTGGGTTAGGTGAACGATAGAATGTACCAATCATTGGAGATTTCACCGTCACATATTTATCACTGTCGCCTGCACTTTCAGTAGCAGGCTTTTCAGCTGCTGGAGCCGAAGCTGCAGGGGTAGGTGCCGGAGCCGGAGCTGCTGCTGCCACTGGGGCCGGTGCCGCCACTTGCTCAATGATACGGTCGTTACTTTTTTTGATTGATAGTTTAAGTTGTTCAGTTTCTATCTTTACCTCGTTAAGTCCTGTTTTTGATATAAAATCAATAAGGTCCTGTATTTCTTTAGCTTTCATAAGTATTATTTTACTCTTTCAGAATATGTACCTGTACGAGTGTCTATTTTGATTTTTTCTCCTTGATCAATAAATAAAGGTACTTGAATTTCAGCACCTGTTTCTACAGTAGCAGGTTTAGTTGCATTAGTAGCTGTATCACCCCTCACACCTGGTTCCGTATATGTGATTTCCATTTCAACGAATGGAGGTAACTCACATGTTAGCACTTTTTCAGACTCAACATGATACAGAACTTCAACCTCCTGACCATCTTTTAGAAATTGAGAGCCTGAAATCAAATCTTCCTGCAAAGTGACCTGTTCAAAAGAATTGCTATCCATAAAATGATATCCAATATCATCCTTATATAAAAACTGATGTGCTCTTCTTTCTACTCTTGCCGTTGTAACCTTGTGTCCCGCAGTGAAAGTGTTGTCAACGACCTTCCCAGTGTTCAAGCTTTTTAACTTGGTTCTAACGAATGCCGGTCCCTTGCCAGGCTTCACGTGTTGGAATTCAACAATAGTGTAAAGGTCATTATTAAATTCTATACACAATCCGTTTTTAAAATCTGCAGTAGTTGCCATTTTTTAATAGATTGGGGTCAAAATTAATAAGATATCTGAATTAACTAAAGAAAATAATTATTTAGGGTCATATGCCCATTTCAAGTGCATGGCTCCCCAGGTAAATCCACCCCCAAAGGCAGCCAAAATCAGATTGTCTCCTTTTTTTAGTTTGCTTTCGTAGTCCCATAAGCAAAGAGGGATAGTTCCTGCAGTTGTATTTCCGTATTTCTGAATGTTCATCATCACCTTTTCAGGTGCGATGCCTGCACGTTTCGCGGTGGCATCAATTATCCTTTTGTTAGCCTGGTGTGGTACTAACCAGGCAATGTCGTCTCCAGTGAGTCCTGATTGTTCGATGACTTCTGCAGCTACATCTGCCATATGTGCGACCGCATATTTGAACACAGTAGCTCCTTCCTGATGGAGATAATGCATTTTTTTGTCTACCGTATCATGACTTGCCGGATACCTGCTTCCTCCTGCCAGTACGTTGAGGTAAGGTTCTCCTGCACCATCCTGCCTTAGTATAGATTTTTGTATGCCATTTTCGCTTTCCTCAGCTTCAATAAGTACAGCTCCGGCACCATCACCGAAAATTATACAAGTTGCACGATCTTCATAGTCGATGATAGATGACATTTTATCTACACCAACGACAAGTATCTTTTTATTTCTTCCACTTTCTATGTAATTGGCAGCACTGTCAAGCGCATAGAGGAAGCCAGAACATGCAGCGGAAAGGTCATAGCCAAATGCATTTTTTGCGCCTAATTTAGGTCCCAATAAATTAGCTACTGTGGGGAAAGTGTAATCTGGTGTGACGGTAGCGACTAAAATCAAGTCGATTGATAATGGATCGGTATCCGTCTTTTTGAGTAGTTCAAGACAGGCTTGTTCGGCCATATAAGAGGCCCCGAAATCTCCCTTTAATATTCGTCTTTCGTGTATTCCCGTTCTGGTAACAATCCACTCATCGTTTGTATCTACAATAGTTTCGAGTTCCTTATTTGTTAACTTATAATCAGGAACATATCCTGCTACTCCTGTAATTGCTGCTCTTATGTTACTCATAGGTAGGGTTTCCTTAATTAAATGAGGAACTGATTATTTCGTTAATATTCGATTTAATAGTTCTTACGGCAAGGTTCAAAGCGTTTTGAATTGCTTTAGGGTTAGAGTCTCCATGTGAAATTATCACGTTACCATTGACCCCTACTATTGCTCCACCACCGACATTGGAATGGTCAAATAGTGTCACGAAATCATCAACAAATCCTCTCTGCTCCAATAAAGGATACATAGATTCACATAATTTTAGAATTACGTTTCCACTAAATCCATCAGAAACCACAACGTCTACCTCATCGGTAACTACATTACGACCTTCAATGTTTCCGATGAAGTTAATATTCTTGTTTAGCTTTAGTAAATCAAATGCCGCTTGCTGAAGTAGTGGTCCCTTGCCTGGTTCAGTGCCCATATTTAGAAGTCCGACCTTTGGGTTATCAACTTGAAAAACATGCTTGTAATACATGTAACCCATCTCTCCGAATTGCTCAAGCACATCTGGTTTGCAATCTGCATTGGCACCAATATCAACGATGATACCATATACCCCTCTGTTCTTAGGTATGAAACCGGCAATTGCTGGCCTTATCACTCCCTTGACTGTTTTGATGGTAAACATAGCACCAACTAGCATGGCACCAGTGTTTCCAGCACTAATCAGACATTGGGCTTTCCCCTCCTTCAGGAGCATGTAACCCTTTATGATACTTGAATCAGGTTTTTGCGAGATAGCTTTGGTGGGGTGTTCGCCCATTTCAACGACCTGGCTGGCATGAACAATTTCGATGAAATCTTCAGGGACGCCCAACTTCGAAAAGTTAGATTTGATAACATCCTCTTTACCCACCAGGATGACATTAGCACCATCCTCCAGTGTACCGTTTTTCTTGGCGATTACGGCACCTTCAATTATTGCATCAGGGGCAAGATCACCCCCCATTGCATCTAAAGCAATGTTCATAGCCTAGTCCTTTATTAAACGAGGACGTCTTTCTCCATAACAACTTGCCCTTTGTAGTAGAGTTTACCCTCTACCCAATGAGCTCTGTGGTAAAGGTGTGCTTCACCAGTTGTAGGACAAATAGCTAAGGTTTGTTTAGCTGCTTTGTAGTGCGTTCTCCTTTTGTCTCTTCTCGTCTTTGACGTTTTTCTTTTAGGATGCGCCATTGTTGTATACTTTTATAGTTTTCTTTACTCTATTTTAATTTATTTAAGGCTGCCCAACGAGGATCAACTTCATCTTTCTTTTCTTCTTCTTCTGCGTTGGTCTGATATATGACAATATCGCCTTCTGTTTCTTCGTTTTGAAATTTTGGGTGAAGTTTTTTCATCGGTACCTGGATTCCGATAAACTCATAAATATACTGAGCTACATTAAGTTGCTGTATATCATGTGGAACCGTGATGATTTCATCCGAAAGCTCCTCATACTCTTCAGCGTATTTAAACAGAAGTTTGGTTTTAACATCGATAGGATGGTTAAACTTCTCAAGACTCCTGTCACAGGTTAGTTCTACTTCACCTTTAATTGAAAAATGGATATTTATTAAATTCGGTGTCTTCTCCAGAATTAAATCAGAAACAAGACTTCCTTTTTCAATTAGTGTATTTTCAAAATTCTCAAAGAACGCATCCGTGATTTGATAAGTATACTCATGAGTCTTATTACTAAGTTTATATACCTGTATATCGTATTCCCTTAGTGACTTTTTCATATCCCTACAATTCACGGGTCGGCAAAATTAGTACAATTTTATTTTTAACCCAAGAAAAACAACTCCATAGATTTTTTTATACCAGTTCCGGTTTGGGTTCGCCTTTTCTATTGTTAACAATATCAATAGCTTTAAATATAGCTTCCCGAAAAGAAACATCATTTACAATGCCTTTACCTGCAATATCGAAAGCAGTACCATGGTCTGGAGATGTCCTTACTACAGGTAGGCCGGCTGTGAAATTTACTCCGTTTTCAAAGGCTATACATTTGAATGGTATTAGTCCTTGGTCGTGATACATGGCCAGGACGGCATCGAACTTATCAAACTGAAAACTTCCGAAAAAGCCATCTGCCGGGTAGGGCCCGAAAGCAACTACTCCCTTTTCTTTAAGTTCCTCGATGGCTGGTATGATAGTTTCATTCTCTTCTTTGCCCAATACGCCTTTTTCTCCGGCATGTGGATTCATGCCTAGTATGGCTAGTTTGGGTTTTTCTATTCCAAAGTCTTTTTTGAGGGATTTAAACAGGTAGTTGGCTTTGAGCATAATGAGGTCTTTTGTTACAGCCGCGCTCACATCCTGAAGAGGGATGTGTCCTGTTACAACACCTACTTTGAGATTGTCGCTTACCATAAACATCAGACTTTCTTTTGATCCCGCTTCCTTAGTGATGTATTCGGTGTGTCCGGGAAAGTTAAATCCTGCTTGTTGGACATTCTTCTTACTTATGGGTGCTGTAACCAGTGCATCAATTTTTCCACTAGTCAAATCCTTAGTGGCGGCCTTTAGTGACTCAAAGGCTGCTTTTCCCGATTGCTCGGTTGGAACTCCGGGTTGGATTTCTATATCCTCTTGCCAAACTGAGATTACATTTATTTTCTGAAGTTTATCATCAACCGAGTTGATAGGAGTGAAATTGAATTTTTCTTCCCGAAGAACCTTTTTGTATTTCGATAGAAATTTACCTGAAGCATAAATTACAGGGGTGCAATGTCTGGTAAGACGATTATCAGAAAGTACTTTTACGATAAGTTCCGGACCCACACCATTGGTGTCTCCAATTGAAAAACCTATGATCGGATTATTTTTATTGTTCTCTCTCATTTCTCCAAAACTCGTTTAAGTAATTATATAATAGTCTGACTCCATATCCGGTGCCATATTTCCCGCGATAGGAATCAGCCGCATTAATGTATGCAGGACCGGCAATATCCATATGCAACCATGGATAGTCAACGAATTGTTCCAAAAACTTTCCTGCGGTAATGGCGCCTGCCTGATTACCTCCAATATTTTTTATGTCTGCCACATCTGATTTTATTTCGTCAGCATAGTCATCCCAAAAGGGTAGTTCTGCCAGTCTTTCATGCGTGTTGTAGCCGTTGTTAATGAGGGCACTTTTTTGGTCTTTATTTGCATTACCCATTACAACGGCAGCCTTATTTCCGATTGCGCGAATCGCTGATCCTGTCAGGGTAGCAAGATCGATTACAAGCTGTGGGTCAAATTTTTGTGCATAAACCAGTGCATCGGCCAGAATGAGTCTGCCTTCGGCATCGGTGTTGAGAACTTCTACGGTTTTGCCGTTAAGCATTGTAATTACATCACCAGGAGCCATGGCCTCTTGACCAGGCCGATTGTCTGTGGCAGGAATGAGTCCGATCAGGTAGACCGGAATCTTGTTCAATGCACAGGCCTGTATAGTGGAAAGTACTACTGCTGCACCAGCCATATCACATTTCATCATGTCCATAGAGCCCTCTGTGGGTTTTAGGCTAAGTCCACCGGTATCGTATACTACTCCTTTGCCAACCAGAATTATTGGTTGCTTGTTTATTGCCCCTGCGGGTTTATAGGTCAAATGATTGAATGTAGGGGGGCTTATGCTTCCTTTATTTACGGCTAGCAATCCACCCATTTTCAGGCTTCTGATTTTTTCCAGGCCCAGAACCTCAGTTTCAAAACCGGCCGATTCTCCCGATTGCTGGATTATTTTGCTGAGTTCGGTAGCTCCGAGTAAGTTGGCAGGCCTGTTTACAAGGTCTCGACATAGATATACCGATTTGTAAAGATTCACTAACGCTTCACATTCATTGTCATTGAGCGTATTGATGTTGAGAATAATCTCCTTGAGTTGGTAGTTGCTTTTTTCAGTCTTTAATTCACAGTATTGATAGGAGGAAAGATATAGACCTTCGAGTAGTACGCGAACTAATTCTTTGGCACATTCATAGCCTATGATTCCGATCACTTCAATCTTGGCCAGCTTTAATTGTTCGTAAATTTTGTTTCCCAGATTTCTTAGCAGTTCCAGGTTATCAGGATTGGCGTTTTCCGGGGCAATAACCACATAAACCAAACGATGGTAATTGTTTAGTACAACGATGTCATCACCTTCCAATAATTTGTTTTTTAAATATTCTTCTTCATCGGAATCGGAGGTGACGACCTCTGCGTCAGAAGGGGAGTTGATGATTGCAATGTGGTGATCCTGGGATGATACAAGTTCTGCGGTATTGAGTTTCGGTGCTTGCATGGGACAAATTTATGTGAAATACACGTCAACAGCGAAGGTTATCAGCTATATTTGACCATGGTCAAACCAAAAAAGCATCTGGGGCAACATTTTTTAGCGGATGAAAATATAGCCAGGAAAATTGCCGAGGCTTTATCTTACGACTTTACTTCAAATGTGTTGGAAATAGGGCCTGGAACGGGGGTTCTGACTAAGTATTTAGTAGAAAAAGAAGGGGTTGAACTAAAATTGGTGGACGTTGATACAGAGTCCATTGAGTATCTGAAAAAGAATTTTGCAGATTTAGGAGGTAATATAATAGAAGGAGATTTTTTGAAGGTTGACCCATCAAAATGGTTTTCAGGTCTTTATTCGATCATTGGGAATTTTCCATATAACATTAGCTCTCAGATTTTTTTCAAAGTTCTTGAAGCCAGAAACCAAATACCTGAAGTGGTTTGTATGATTCAAAAAGAGGTTGCTCAGCGTATTGCCTCGGAGCCAGGGAACAAAACTTATGGTATACTAAGCGTACTATTACAGGCCTACTATAATATAGATTACTTGTTTACCGTGAGCGAGCATGTATTTATTCCTCCCCCCAAGGTAAAGTCAGCCGTAATTCGACTGGTGAGGAATGAGAGGGCCCAGCTGAATTGTGATGAGAAAGTCTTTGTGCAAGTGGTGAAACAAGGTTTTAATAATAGGCGGAAAACGTTGCGCAACGCACTGAAACCGTTAAATTTGCCTGAGAGCATAAGGTCACTTGAACTACTGAACAAAAGGGCCGAACAACTCACTGTAACTGATTTTGAATTCCTGACTAGACAGATAACCGAGGTAAAGTAACCCACCATGCAATTCGAATTAACCAAAGAGTTTCTGGATCATTTTCAGACTGCGGTCGATGAAAAAAATGATGACTTCATCAGGGAGATGGTGGAGGAATTGTACGCAGCGGATATCTCAAGTATCCTATACCAACTAAATACTGATGATTCCAAGTACGTAATTGAGCTCCTGGATTCCTCAGTTGCAGCCGAAATAATTAGTGATCTTGATGAGGAAGTTCAGTCAAAATTCCTCAAAAACTTTTCACCAGAGCAAGTATCAGAGTTTATCGATTATGTCGATTCTGATGATGCCGCAGATATTCTTGATGACTTGCCCCTCCAGTTTCGAGAGGAGGTAATATCCAAGGTAAGTAATCCGGAAAAAGCCGAAAATATCGTTGATCTGCTGAAATACGATGAGGATTGTGCCGGAGGATTAATGGCAAAAGAGTTCATCAAGGCCAATATCAACTGGACTGTTATACAATGTATTGAGGAAATTCGAAGACAAGCAGAGAACGTACAAAAGGTACATACAATTTACGTTGTAGATGATCGAGACAGATTGTTAGGTAGAGTGTCTCTTAAAAAACTAATTCTAGCAGCTGATCAAACCAAGATAGAGGATATTTATAGTGATGATCTTATTGCGGTAGAGACTTTCAAGGGTGAAGAAGAGGTTGCTGAACTCATGAGGAAATATGACCTTGAAACCATACCTGTGGTTAATGTTCAGGGCAAGCTACTTGGCCGAATCACAATTGATGATGTTGTTGATGTAATTACAGAGCTTGCAGAACGCGAAAAGCAGCTTATGGCAGGTCTTTCTGAAAATGTTGAGCACAGAGATAGTGTGTGGCTACTCACCCGAGCAAGGCTACCGTGGCTGGTAATTGGTGTGTTTGGTGGTATGTTTGCTGCTAAGGTAATTGGTCTATTTGAAGATGAACTGGCGATTTTACCTCAGTTGGTGTTCTTTATTCCTTTGATTATGGCAACCGGTGGTAATGTTGGAATTCAATCTTCTTCAATAGTTGTACAGGGGCTAGCCAGTAAGACCTTGAGTCAGGGAAGTACCTGGAACCGGGTTGGTAAGTCTATTGTTGTCGCTGTAATCAATGGCGCAGTAATATCGGGGATCGTATATGGGCTTAACTTTTTCTTTTTAGAGGACGATAAGGTTGGATTGGTGGTCGCTATTGCATTATTCTGTGTAGTGATCTTGTCTTCACTGATGGGGACAATTACTCCTCTTGTACTCGACAAACTAAATGTGAATCCTGCACTGGCTTCCGGCCCTTTTATTACCACAGCCAATGACCTGATTGGTATAGGAATTTATTTCCTTGTTGCTAGTTTACTTTATTAGTCATGAGAAGTCTGATTATAGATGATATTCATTTTTCCTTCATTGAAAAATTAAAAGATAAGGGGTTTGTCATTGATTACCGTCCGGAAATCACAGAGGAAGAAGTATACAAGATTATTAAGGATTATGACGGTCTGGTTCTTAGGAGTAAAATGAGGGTAGAAGCGGGTCTGTTAAGAAATTCGAACCTAAAGTTCGTGGCAAGAGCCGGGGCCGGTGTTGATAATATTGATGAAGCTACATTACAGGAGCTAGGTATCCCATTGTTTAGTGCGTCTGAAGGTAATCGTGATGCGGTAGCAGAGCATGCCGTTGGTATGATTCTTTCATTGTTTGCAAAATTACATCAAGGTGATCAAGAAGTAAGAAATTTTGAATGGAACCGAGAGAAGAACCGAGGGATCGAGTTGCAGGGTAGAACAGTGGGTATAATTGGTTATGGAAATATTGGTTCAGCATTTGCTCAAAGGCTTAGAGGGTTTGGATGTAAAATCATCGCATACGATAAATACCGAACAGATTTCTCCGATGACTGGGTACAAGAGGTTAGTTTAGAGCACCTTCAAAGAGAAGCTGAAGTGATCAGTTTACATGTGCCATTGACCGCTGAGACCAAAGGGATGATTGATCGTGAATTCATTAGTAAGAGGGAATTTCCTTTTTGGCTAATCAACACCGCTCGAGGGCCAGTCGTAGACTTGAGGGATGTTAAGGACGCACTGCAAAGTGGCCAATTGCTTGGTGCAGGACTGGATGTGCTTGAGAATGAAAAATTTGAAACACTCACACTGGAAGAACAAAAGTTGTACAAAGAGCTATTCCGGTTGCCAAACGTAATACTTACACCACATGTCGCAGGATGGAGTGTCGAGTCATACGAAAAAATATCAATTGTGCTCGCTGATAAAATTATCTCATACTTCAATTGAGGTACATGAAGCTGCATTTATTGTGATTTTTCGATTAAAATAATACCTTTGTACCAGAACGAGTCAGTGAGTGCTGAGTCGTTCTTTTGTTTTTATAAAGGCTGATGAACTATGAGCGGAACTAATTACTACACACAGGAAGGATACGATAAACTCAAGAATGAACTTGAGGAATTGAAGACCAAGGGAAGGGCTGATATGGCAAAGCAAATTGCTGAGGCGCGTGATAAAGGTGATTTGAGTGAGAACGCTGAATATGACGCAGCTAAGGATGCACAAGGGCTTCTGGAACTAAAAATATCCAAACTCGAAAATACACTGGCAAGTGCAAGAGTACTGGACGAGTCACAGATCGATAACTCAAAGGTTTCTATACTTTCTACCGTTAAGATGAAGAATCTTAAGAACAATATGGAAATGAAGTATACTTTGGTTGCAGAAGAAGAAGCTGACTTAAAAACAGGAAAGATTTCTGTCAAATCTCCGATTGGGAAAGGACTACTTGGCAAAAAGAAAGGTGAGGTTGCCAAATTCAAGGTGCCTGCCGGAGATATGGAAGTTGAAATCCTTGATATAACAATAGAGTAGTGGCAAGTATATTTACCAAAATTGTCAATGGAGAAATACCTTGCCACAAGGTAGCTGAGGACGATAACTATCTTGCTTTTCTCGATATTAATCCACTTGTAAAAGGACACGTTCTGTGTATTCCGAAGAAGGAAACGGATTACATTTTTGATATTGAGGATGAGGAATACCTAGGCTTAATGAAATTCAGCAAGGCTGTTGCTGTCGGGCTGAAAAAAGCTATTCCTTGTAAAAGGATCGGAGTGACCGTAATCGGATTGGAAGTTCCTCATGCGCACGTACACCTTATCCCGATTAATGTGATGGATGATATGAACTTCTCCAGGCCTAAGTTGAATCCTTCACAAGAGGAGTTAGCCGAGGTGGCAGATAAGATTCGAGGAGAATTATAGTTTAGTGTATACACTGTGCTCTTGTCATTATGCCGGAACTAAATCCAACAATGAAAAGAACATTTGCAGGAGAAAGTTCAATTTCCGTAGCTGGTGGATTTTTTATATTAGTAGGGCTGTTAATCAGTTCAATTTTTTGTTTCTTCTCATTCAAGTTACTTGGATTGGTCTTGGGAATTGTGCAAATCTTCATCATCTATATAGTATGTAGGTTGGCTGTGAAAAAAGTTGTATTTCAAGATGAACTTATCAACGTATATACTTTCATTGGCAGCTATTCCGTAATCTATCAAAATATTTATAAGATTGAATTAGTTTATTCTTCCGAAGGAATGACTTGGATGTGTCGAATTCGTTACAAGCAAAAAAGGAATAAGAAACTAATTTTTGTTGCTAATGAAAAAGAGTTCTATGAAATCGCTGATTTCATACATTCAAAAGGTGTTCGATTTAAATATGCGATCCTCAAATGACATTGTAAATCGAATCAGGGTTTACTCAATGAGAAAGTTAATTCTTAAGAGAAATGTCGGTTTCGGCTAATATGCCTCATCTCTTTTTGGGGTTTTGAATCAATACCTAAGAAATAGATTCCATATCTCTATTTCCATCATTTGCCTCTCCTGCGAAGGAAGGTTAATTTATTATTCTTGTTTCCATGTTGCTGTTGACACCACTGAAACTATTTCACTCTCCCGGGGTTGTTGTTCAAGAAAGCTTTCCAGCTCTTAGCTTTCATTTCCGTGCGTCCTCCCTGGTAATGATGACACATTGCTACGGCCAGGGCATCGGAAGCGTCTAACAGTTTGGGTTCTTCTTTCATCTCCAGTAAACTCATCAGCATTTTGGCAACCTGCTCTTTTGAGGCATTGCCATTTCCTGTGACCGACTGTTTAACTTTTTTTGGCGGATATTCCTTAATGGGGATGTTTCGCGCAAGAGAGGCTGCTATTGCTACACCCTGAGCACGGCCAAGTTTTAGCATGGACTGAACATTCTTACCAAAAAATGGAGCTTCGAGGGCTACTTCATCCGGGTGATATTCCTGGATGATCTGTGTGACGCGCTCAAATATTTTCTGCAATTTTAGGGCATGGTCGCTATATTTACTTAAGTGTATGACACCGTATTGTATTAATTTAGGTCTATTCTTTACAACACTTATCAGACCATATCCCATGACACTTGTTCCGGGGTCAATTCCAAGTATAATTGTTTCCTTGCTCTGTGTTGTACTCATATATGCAAGATAAAGAAAATCAAATTGTCACAAGATAAGAACAAAAACGCTCGTACAATCATCAAGGTTATGATCACCCTGTTGCTATTGTTAGGGATTTATTTGGTGATAATTTATAGTTCACCCTACAGTAAAAGTGACTGGAAAGGGCTATTGATAAAGTTAAAAAACCTGAATCCAGTACCAATCATTGTTATTTGTCTGCTGGCCCCCGTGAATTGGTTATTGGAAAGTTATAAGTGGAAAATACTTGTTTCGAGAATTGAAAAGCTGGATTTGAAACGAGCATATATGGCGGTATTAACCGGATTGAGTTACGGTTTTGTTACACCCCGAAGCATTGGGGACTATTTTGGCAGGATGCTTCATTTAAAATCTAAAAGTAGGGTAAGGGTAGTTGGTGCTCTGCTCGTGAGTAGATTGTCGCAACTTTTTATCACATTAATGATGGGTGGTTTTGGATTTGCCTACTTTACGGGACAAGGAATTATTTCGTCCGGCAGCTCATTTAACAAGAGCTTCCTTATAGCTTTTGTTCTATTCGTGCTGCTGATCATAGCCTTTCTGTTTAGGAAATGGATTATCAGGAAGTTTTTTACACAAACATTGGGAGAGAAAATAGCGAGGCTAATTACTATTATTAAGGAATATAATAATCATGAGATCATATTTTCATTGATTTTGTCTTTAGCGAGATACCTGGTGTTTTCCGGTCAATTCACACTGCTTTTACTGGCTTTGGACTTTGATGCAGGAGTAATGGATATAATGGCTGCTATCACTCTTGTTTATATGGCAAAAACGGCTATTGTCTCGTTTAACTTTTTAAGTGACTTAGGAGGGAGGGAGATAGCATCACTGGGTTTTCTAGGTGCTGTTTCATTCCAACCAGAGGTCATCATTGCAGCTAGTCTGGGGATATGGTTGATCAATATTTTGCTACCTACGTTGGTTGGTGCTCTTCTGACAATCAAAATTAAACTGCGTCCTGAAGCATGATATGGTTGCTCGTAATATCGGGAGGGTTGTACCTATTATTTATGATCACACTGATCTTGGGTTGGTTTAAACTGCCAAGGGTAACAAAAAAGGGTGGAACTGAGGATGTTTTTGTTTCGGTTATCATTCCCGTGAGAAATGAAGAAGAGAATATTATTAATCTGTTACAAGACTTAGGAAAACAGAGTTATCGGAACTTTGAGGTGATTGTAGTTGATGATCATTCAGAAGATGCGACAAGAAAAAGGCTTGCAGAGGTGGAGCTGAATTTGGATCTGAAGGTACTGCAACTAGAAGGAAACAAGGTATCCGGAAACAAAAAGGCCGCATTGCAAAAAGGTATTGAAACGGCCAATGGCCTAATCATATTAACTACGGATGGTGACTGTAGGTTGGGTAATGATTGGGTTTTGAGTATGATAGAGCCATTTCAGGATCAACATATTGAGTTAGTTTCCGGACCTGTGAGCTATCACAAGCGAAGCGGGATTTTCCAAAAAATGCAGTTTATAGAGTTTGCTAGTTTGATAGGGTCAGGTGCAGCAACCATGAATCTTGGTTTTCCTACGATGTGCAATGGGGCAAATTTAGCTTTTAGAAAAAAGACTTTTGAAGCGGTTGAGGGGTATAAGGATAATGAAGAAATCAGTTCCGGAGATGATGAATTCCTGATGCACAAAGTTTATAAACGTGCTCCCCGAAGTGTAATATTTCAAAAAAACAGAAAGTCATTGGTCATGACAGAGCCAAACCGGAGTTTCAAGGACTTTGAAAATCAAAGGTTACGCTGGGCTAGTAAGTGGAAATATTATAAGTTACGGCACAGTAAAATAATTCCGGTTTTTGTTCTGATAATCAATGTGTTGCTGTTGGTTTCTTTCATTGTATCTTTGTTGCAACCGGGGTGGTGGAAGCTTGGAATAGGACTCGTTTCACTTAAGCTAATTTTGGATTTCACCTTTTTATTTAGTGTAATCCGCTTTTTTGGCAAAAACCTTCCGCTTCCGGAGTTTTTATTGATTGAAGTTTTTCATATCTTTTATGTCATTATGTTTGGTATTCGAGCGCAAAAGAGAGGATATATGTGGAAAGGTCGGTACGTGAGTTAGGACTAACGGTATACATTCCATATATTCAGTAAGTAAAGTAGGCATGCCAAGAATTAGAAAGGACAAAAATCACTCACCTTCTTATTATATCAGGAAGCGTTTATCACGTAATATTCCTGCAATATTTGGCCTTTGTATAATTATTTTTGCCCATTTGGTAGCCATTTTAGGTTATTTAATCATGCCTGATTCCACGCCTGACGTATCACGAAGGACCGGGCTGAAAGAAAATCAACCAGGCTTCGAATGCACTTTTATCAATAAAATTGGGAATAAGGAATACCGTGAGGTAGGTTGGTTGCAGAAGATGCTTTTTGGGCAGGAATCTAATTACAACCTTGTCCCAATCACTAAGTACGAGATCAATGAAGAGGATATGACAGTAACCTACTATCCTTATCAGGATCATGAAGAGCTACCCGAGGCTCTTCGAAGAAAGAAAAGAGAGCAAGAAATTAAAACGGAACCTCTTATTCGAATGATGAGGCGCCTGTATATCGGGCAATCCGATAAATTAAAATCGAATGAGGCAAATTTTGTGGTGACCAAAGATGCCATCAAGTACCTTGATCGAGATGAAAACCTTCATACGGTGACCAAGGCTGATCTGATAAAAGAATTCAAAACCAATAATGTAGAGACTAAAACTTTTTTACTCGGTCTTGATGGAGCTGGACAGGACGTACTTAGTCGTTTGATTTTTGGAACTCGGATTTCCCTTTCAGTTGGAGGGATCGCGGTTCTTATATCTTTAGTAGTAGGAGTTTTATTAGGTTCATTAGCTGGTTTCTTCGCAGGATGGGTAGATAATTTTGTTATGTGGTTGATGACCGTTGTTTGGTCAATACCGGCAATAATGTTAGTGATTGCCATTACATTAGCCTTGGGAGACAAGGGAGTGTGGGCTGCTTTTGTGGCCGTGGGACTTACCATGTGGGTGGATGTGGCAAGGGTGGTTCGAGGACAGATTTTAGCAGTAAGAGAAAAACTATTTGTTGAAGCAGCCAGAGCACTTGGGTTTAGTAACATAAGGATTATTTTTAAACATATCCTTCCCAACATTATGGGGCCCATAATTGTAATCGCAGCGTCCAATTTTGCCGCAGCAATTTTGATCGAGGCGGGCTTAAGCTTTTTGAATCTGGGTGTACAACCTCCTAAACCATCGTGGGGTAGGATGGTTTATGAAGGATATAATGCAATTGTAGGTATAGGTGGTGAAAAATGGTATTTACTGGTATACCCCAGCCTATGCATCAGTGTATTGGTATTAGCTTTTAATTTACTTGGGAACGGTTTGAGAGATGCCTACGACCCTAAATCATTGAATAAATAAATGCAGGATAGAAAACAGCTTGAACTGGATTCACTACTTGAGGTGAGTAAGGCGATTAATGCTAATATGCCTGAAGGTGCCCTGTACAAAATCCTGTACTTCACTTGTATCTCTAATCTTAAAGTGAAAAAAATCGCTGTATATGTTCATGAGGGTGATGTTTGGGAGTGCAAGGTAAGTCATGGTGGCAATGCTGATTATAAAGATGTGGTCCTGCCAAGAAAACTACTGTCAATCAACGAGATTAATTTTATAGACTCATTTGCAAATCTGGAAGGTTTTGAAGAGTTCGATGTGGTAGTGCCTGTTACCCACAAGAAAAGAGTGCTTTCCTATGTATTCGTATCTGGCGTTGAGAAATTTGTCGTTGAAGGAAACCCAGCCTTATCATTTATACAAACAATAAGCAATATCGTAATGGTTGCTATTGAAAATAAACGATTGGCACGTGAAAAATTGGCGCAGGAGGCATTCAAAAAAGAACTGGAAATTGCCAGAAATGTTCAATCACATTTGTTTCCGAGGAGGTTGCCCGACAATGGGAAAGTAAGTATTCAAAGTACTTACCTGCCTCATAGATCAGTTGGAGGAGATTATTACGACTATGTAAAAATGGATGATGATCACTTTCTCTTGAGTATTGCTGATGTTTCAGGCAAAGGGATTCCTGCAGCACTGTTAATGTCAAATTTCCAGGCATCATTGAGAACCTTGGTTAGGCAGACAGAGAATCTTGAAGAGATTGTTGATGAACTGAATTATCAACTGCTTTCAAATGCAAATGGTGAAAGCTTTATTACATTTTTTGGTTGTATAGTCAACACTTCCACTCGTGAGATGAAATATGTGAACGCAGGGCATAACCCACCATTTCTGATTCAGAAGGGTAAACCTAAGTTACTTAAAGATGGCTCAACCATTTTAGGAGCCTTCGATAAACTTCCTTTCATAAATGTTGGATCGGAAACTCTTGAAGAGGGCTGTCTTTTAGTTATGTATACGGATGGTTTGTCCGAAACTGTAAATAGTTCTGATGTCGAATTTGGTGAAGATCGTCTCGAAGAACTGATCATGAAGTGTTCAGAAAAGCCACTTTTTGAACTCCATGATTTTGTTCTTGAGGAGTTGGATAAGTTCAGAGGAGAAATTGACTATCCTGATGACCTGACTTTACTTTCCTGTCGTATTTATTAATTTATTCTTGCTGTTAGCAGCAAGAGTTGTCATCGAAATTAGAGCTGCTGCTGTCCAGAAGGTTATAATAACTCTAGGCTCATTTCCGAAGTCCTGAAAGATGCCATGCAGTGTAAATGTGGCAAGGTAGATAAGTAAAAGCCGTTTAATTTTAGATTGCCTTTTTGGAACGGCCTGAATCGAAGTATTTGGTTTATTGATTCTTGATATCGATCCAATCATTTTTATCCAAAGATATATCATCAGACTCATACCTGCTAAAAACCAGATCAAGCCCCCCTCTGAAAGCCAAGCAAGGTATAAATTGTGGATGTTCATCTTAAAGTGGCTGATTGAGCTTTTATCAACCACCATATCTTCTTCAAGATACTTCAGTTGATGTTCAGGAAAGCACCCCGGACCTATTCCGGTTACGGGATCCGCTTTGAACATCTTTAAGCCATTTTTCCACCTGATTTTTCTCTCCAGGTTGGATGTGTTTTCATGTTCCTTGGAGAGGTCCATGACATTGAACATACTATTAGCCTTTCTTGTTGATGGGTCGTTAGGGTCATAATAGGAATAATCCCTGTAGAACTGTTCATGAACAAATTCTGCTGACTTACGAATACCGATTGGAATAGAGATTCCGATAAGAATGTAAAGTACAACCTTTTTATGTTTTTCGAATACAAGAACTTTATAGGTGAATATCCCGAAGGCAATAGTCAAAAGAAAGGCGTAATGAGACCAATTCGGATCAAGGTACTTGTATTTCACTATGATGAAAATCACAACTGAAATCAGAATACAGAGAAGGACGGAAACAACAATGTAAGGTACTATCAACTTCTTCTTAAACACAGGTACTTCGAGTACGAAATAGGCGACCAGGGCAAGGCTGGTTGTTATAAATGAGGCTCTTGACCAGCTATAATCTATCACCGCGTAGGCAATGATAAAGAGAATAAGCCCGAGTAGTCGGTAGCTTTTTTTTCTGCTCAATGCAATCATTCCTAAGGCTATCAGTAACAAGGGTTCAATGACTATACTGAGGTTTGTATGTCCTTGTCCGATAAATGGTTTGGAAACATTATATGATGACTCATATGAGATACCTCGAATTGCGAATTGTACTAGTGTCCACAAGCTTAAGGTAACCATGCCGGCACAAAAGAAAAATAGCACGTTTTTCCATTCTTTTCTACGAAGCTGAAGTAGTCTCGGAGTTATGTAGCCACAGCAACAAAATGCACTTACGGCTGCGAAGTACTTGAGGGATATCTTAAAATAAAAGGAAAAAACGGTAGTGATACCAATTGCTGCGATGAACCCAACAACTAGCCAATCGAGTGTTTTTAAGTTGATTTTTCGATTGGTACGGAAGATAAAGTAAAAAGGAAGAAGAAGCCCCAGGAGAGCGACTAAAATCTCAGTCGGATAGGTGATGTGAAAACTATGCTGATAGATGGGCAATTCTATGGAAAGAGGGATTAATCCAGCGATCAGATAGAAAAGCCATAATATAGTGTTGCGTAGTACCCCGGTCTGCCTCATGCGCGTCTGTAACAAACTTTTGACAAAGTTGTAATTTGTAGAAGATTATACAAGTCTTGAATTAACATTATCCCTGATTAAAGCCCTTTTAGTTTCCTGAAATTAATTAAGTCCAGCTGCCAGGCAGTAAGCATACTAAACAATAACGAAACTGAGGTGCCTGCGATCCAGTGAATGTTATAATACTGGAACGTAAAAAGCCCTGAAAAGTATATAGTACTCACTAAAATTAATTTTCCCCATTGAGCATAGGGTAAATTCAGAGGCGTCTTTAGTTGAATGTACAGAATGTAGCCAATGCAGGCTGTCAAAGTGCTAATCAGTGTTGTCCAGGCTGCCGCTGTAGCCCCATATATGGGTATAAGGTAGATATTTAATCCAACGTTGACCAGAATACTGATGACCATCATTAAGTTGATAAAGGAAGTGTAGCCATTGGATGTCAGGTATGTACTGAGTATAGCACAGAATCCATGAATTAATAGGCAGATGAACAAAATTTTAACACATTGGGTCATTAATTCAATTTGCTCCAGTGAGCTGTGAGTAAAGAGGATGAATAACTTCTCGCCATGAAATATACCGAAACCTGAAATGAGTATCAGGGGCAAGGAAGTGATACTGACTCCTACTTTGATAAGAGTGTTTTTATCCTCCAGACTGGTTTTGTGAAACGAAAGCTTCGCAAAAAACATGGGTAAAACAATCCAGAGATACATCATCGTCAAATCCAGCCAACGATACGATGCTGCGTATATACCCGTCACCTCTTCTCCGTTGGGATGTATCCTTTCCAACATAACCTGATCAACCCGCTCGTGTACAGAATAAAAGATGGTGATTAAGGCGAAAGGAAAGCTCTTCTTAAGTATTGGGATCGTTTTTCGAAAACTGAGTACAGGGCGGCTAAATAATTTTTTTCTTGCCAGTATCCGTTGAAGTACGATTATCGCCAATACTACCGAAACAAGTCGTGCATAAATGAAGCTGTCAACAGTTATTGTGGTAAGTAGCAATGCGGTGAGAATGATTGCCAGAAAGAATTTGTCAAAGTTAGAGGCAAAGGCATCGATTTTAAACAATTGGTAGCCCTGAAATATTGATCTGTAGTACTGAAGTAATTGAATTAATGCTGTTGTGAAACTAATAATAGCAAGGTAAATTAATACGTAACCCCTGTATCCCAAAGCGAATCCAATGAGCACTAGAATTAGCGGGTAAATGAACAGGGTAAAAAATTTGAATCCATGAACATAGCGGTTGGTTGTCTTAGCATCATCAGGATTCCCGGCCAGAAACTTAGTAATGTATTGGTTGACGCCTAAATCAATGAAAGCCGTAAAGAGAAATGAAAGCGAGAATAGCGCTGTATAAATACCCCAGTTTTCATGCCCTACGTGGTCCTGAACCTTGCTTTCAATGATAAAACTCAGTGGTTTTACCAGTATATTCAGGATAAGAATTAATCCAATATTTTTTGCAAACTGCGCTATTGCCGTGATTTATACTTATGAAACTAATAAAGGCTCAATAAAAAAACGTAATTCAATTTTTTGATTATAAGCTTTAGGCCGAATTTAGTTATTTTCAACACTGTAAACGACCACTGAATTGAAAATAGCAGTAAACACCAGGTTTTTATTGAAGGATAAGTTAGAAGGTATCGGCTGGTTTACCTATGAGACCATCAAGCGAATAGTTCTTAAACATCCGGAACATGAGTTCGTTTTTTTGTTTGATAGGCCTTATGATGAGAGTTTTATTTTTGCTGATAATGTACGGGGTCGTAGTGTTTATCCACCAGCAAGGCATCCTGTACTCTGGTATTGGTGGTTTGAGAAAAGTATACCCAAAGTACTGAAGAAGGAAAAGCCAGACCTTTTCATTTCTACCGATGGATATATGTCACTAAAGGCCAAAGTGCCCACACTTTTGGTTATCCATGATTTGGCATTTGAGCATTACCCCAATGATGTAAGTAAAAGGGTGAGGAACTACTACAGAAAGTTCACCCCACAATATGCTCGTAAAGCAACAAGAATAGCTACCGTATCCGAGTACTCCAAAAAAGATATTATCGAGCAATATGATATCGAACCCGATAATATAGATGTGGTTTATAATGGTGTAAATAGTTTGTATGGCCCATCTGATGAAAAAACTATCGCTCAAACCCGGGATAAATACACTGAAGGAGCGGAATATTTTGTATACGTGGGATCTATTCATCCAAGAAAAAATATCAGTAGCCTATTCAAGGCCTTTGATCAGTTTAAAGAGCAAAATCAATGTGATACCAAATTGGTGATAGCTGGAGCCAAAGGCTGGTCGACTAAAAGAATTTTTGAGGTTTACGATCAGATGACCTTCAAAAGGGATGTTGTTTTCACGGATCGGGTAAGCAGTAATGAATTGAATAAGATTTTGGGTGGATCCATTGGATTGACTTACGTTCCTTATTTTGAGGGATTTGGCATACCAATTATTGAAGCACAGACTTGCAGGTGTCCGGTAATAACATCCAAAGTTACTTCAATGCCTGAGGTGGCGGGGAAAGGAGCTTTACTTGTAGATCCGTTTTCTGTAACATCCATAAAGGAGGGGATGCTGGAATTAAAGAATGATCCTGAGCGAAGAAAACAGCTTATTGAATTGGGTTCTGATAATGTCCAGAGATTTAGCTGGGACAAGTCTGCGGATGCGCTGTGGGAAAGTGCGCTTAGGACGTTGGGAGGTAGCCAATGAAACTCTATAAATTTGGCTGGCCCTTCAGGTTGTTGTATCCTCAGTTTATATGGAAGAAGAAATCATCATCGAAGGTGATCTACCTGACATTTGATGATGGACCAATACCAGAGGTTACAGAGTATGTCCTTAGTCTGTTAGAACAGTACAACGCCAAGGCAACCTTTTTTTGTGTCGGTGAGAATATAGAAAAACACCCTGAGGTCTATCAGGCACTCTTAGATGCGGGCCATCGAACGGGAAACCATACCTATAATCACCTCAAGGGGTTCGAAACCAAAGATGAAGATTATATAGCAAACATTCATAAGTGCCGGGATGTTATAACTGAGCAGGAGGGTAAAAAGTTGTTTCGTCCGCCCTATGGTAAAATAAGAAGGAGGCAGGCAAGAAAACTTAAAAAGGACTATGAAATAATCATGTGGGATGTATTAACTAATGATTTTATGAATTCCGTAAGCAAGGAAGAGTGTCTGTCCAAAAGTATACGCTATACTTCTCCAGGCAGTATAGTGTTATTTCATGATTCGGTTAAAACATTCGATAAAATACAGTTTGTTCTCCCTCGATACATCGAATATTTCTTGAATAAAGGCTATAAATTTGAGCTGATCTGAACCTGACCGAAACGATACTGATTTACCTTGCAGCACCGTCTATCCTATTCACTTTTTTGATGCTATTGGTTTGGGTTTTGAAAATTGAAAATGAACCCCAAGAGCTTAAAAAATGGCCTTTAATATCTATTTGGGTGGCAGCAAGAAATGAGGAGGATAATCTGGAAAGGTGTGTAAAGGCATTGTTAGCACTTGACTATCCTAAAGATAGTGTTCAGATTTTATTGGGAAATGACTCTTCTGAAGATGGTACCTGGGAACTGATGTCAAGGCTAAAAGAGGAGCACCCAGAGATCATAATTGTTGATATTAAAGACCAGCTCGGAACGGCTAGGGGTAAAGCCAATGTACTCGCACATCTCGAAAAGGAATCAACGGGGGATTATTTTTTGATCACAGATGCAGACATCGCTGTTCCACCCAGTTGGGCCAAGGAAATGGTAGGGGAGATTAAGAGGAAAGATAATACGGGGGTTGTAACGGGTACAACAATTATAAAGAAGGGTGGACCGTGGAATGAACTACAATCTTTGGATTGGGTATTCGCAATCGGTTTGATCAAGACACTTTCAGATTTGAAAATTCCGGTTTCTGCAATGGGTAATAATATGATCGTGAGTCGTCAGGCCTATGAGGAAACCGGTGGTTATGAAGTTATTCCCTTTAACATTACTGAGGATTATGAGTTGTATAAGCAGATAATCAAACGTAAGTATCGCTTTAGTCATTTGTATAATCCGAAAGTGTTGGCTTCCTCCGAGCCAGTAAAGGGTGTCAGTGCTTTGTTGCATCAACGTAAGAGATGGATGAGAGGAGCGACCCAACTAAAATTTGCATTAGTTTTCATACTCCTGATGAATGGTGTTTTTTATCCGGCTATGGTAACCTTATCGGTTTTTAATCCGACTCTGGGTTTGAGCTTGCTGGCAGTTAAATTCTTCGTGCAGTCAATTTTTATGCTCTACCTGATGGATCGCCTGAAAGTATTGAGGTTGGTAATTTATTTACCGTTGTATGAATTATACTCTATTCTATTGACTACAAGCCTTCTGGTGTTTTATATTTTGCCTGTGAAAGTTCGCTGGAAAGGTCGACAATATTAATGGATGGATTTAGTTGTCTTTCTGCTTGTGAACCTGATAGCTGATATTAAATTCTCCATTTGCTGTTCTCATTAGGTGTATGTAAGCTTTTTCTTCATCCTTGTCATCTCTTAAGACGTATTTCATATCGAAATAACCACTTTCAATTTCATATTCTCCATCTATCTTAGGCTCCCCAAATTTTGAATTGAATGAATTAACCAAGTATTCTGTGGTTTCAGAGATTGCTGAAGTGTCAGCTAGAGAAAAACGGAAATTAATTTTGTGTTTGGAGTAGTATGAAAGAAAACACGTGATTTTTAGTTCAACCTCTTCTGATTCGGATGTGTAGATGTACTGGCTCTCCTCCTTGAATTCTAACCCGTATAAGTCATTGTATAATTTGAGGCTGTTACTACTATCCAGACCGGTTCCCAGTAAGGCATCATTGGTGACCTCAACTTTTTGGAGAACTTCCTCAAGACTCAATGAACCCATAGGCTCTTCCTTGGTTTGAGTTTCCGGTGAATCACATGATGGTGGGTCAGGATTACCTATATCTGTAGAATCCGTTTGATTATTCGTGTTGTCATCAGAACATGATGAGATAGCCAGTATGAAGAGGCAATAATAGATGATTTTCATAACTAAGGACCTAATTGAATTACTTAATATGTCTATATGTACGAAGGGTTAGTTAAAATGTTATCAGCATTCAGACTTAAATAAAGTGCAAAAAAGTCTGGAAATGGTTATATTTAAGTTCTTGTCTACCTTACTAGAAGATTTAAATTTTAATATGAAGAAAGTTCTGATTACGCTGTTGTGTATGACAGGCTCGCTTTACGCTATACGAGCCCAAAGTGTTTCACCTTATATATTGATTGATCAATTTGGTTATCGTCCGGATGCCATTAAAGTTGCAGTCATAAAGAATCCGGTGACCGGGTATGACGATACCGGTTCTTTCAACCCAGGCCCCACTTATCATGTAATGAATGCAGCAGCAGATACTTCGGTATACTCAGGAAGTCCGTCCGTATGGAACGGAGGAGCCACTGATGCTTCGTCAGGTGACCAGGCATGGTGGTTTGATTTTAGTGAGGTGCAGGAGCCGGGAAGTTACTACCTGTGGGACGAACAAAATGATGTGATTACGTATGATTTTGATATTGACGAGGATATTTACGCTGATGTATTGAAGCATGCGGTACGCACATTTTATTATCAACGAGCTAACCATGCGAAGGAAACTCCGTATGCTGAGGCCGGATGGACCGATGCAATAGATCACGTAGGATCACTACAGGATAGCGAGTGTAGGGTTTATGATGATCCTACTAATGCAGGAACAGAAAAAGACCTTACTGGTGGTTGGTATGATGCTGGCGACCTTAATAAATACACACCTTGGACGGCCAACTATGTCTTCAAAATGTTGTTGAGTTATCAGGAGAACCCAAATGGCTTTGGTGATGATTATAATATTCCTGAATCCGGTAATGGTATACCTGATATTTTAGATGAAGCAAAGTGGGGAATGGATCATTTATTGAGAATGGTTCAGAATGACGGCAGTGTATTGAGTATTGTTTCTTTGGACGGAGCGAGTCCTCCATCGGCAGCTACCGGCCAAAGTCTGTATGGCGACCCAAATACTCACTCGGCCAATACAACAGCTGCAGCCCTGGCCAAAGGAGCAAAAGTATATGGCGATATCGGTATGACCTCTTATGCTACGACATTGCAGACTCAGGCAGAATTAGTTTGGGACTGGAGCGATGCTAACCCCAATGTCGAGTGGAGGAATAATGATGCTGCTTATGGCTCCCAAGGTATCGGAGCAGGGCAGCAGGAAACTAATAATTATGGAAGATTAGTGACAAAAATCAGGGCGGCTATTGCTTTATATGATCTTACAGGGGACAGTGAATACAAGACTTACGTGGAAAATAATTATGATCAGGTCAATATGTTGCAATGGAATTATGCTTTTCCATACCAATCTGAGAATCAGGATATGTTACTTTACTATGCAAACCTTCCAGGAGTATCATCCGCAGTAGCGAGTGATATTATTTCTGCCTATGAGGGGTCCATGGAGGGGTCAGGCTTGAATTTCCCATCGTATTTTGGTCAGGATGATCCGTATAGGGCTTATTTGGATAGTTATACCTGGGGTAGTAACAATACTAAGTCGAGAAAGGGAGGGATGTTTTATAATTATGTAACGCATAACCTGAATGCGACAAGGCAGGATACAGCGGCAAGGGCTGCTGAAGAGTATATCCACTATATACACGGTGTAAATCCTTTGGGGATGGTTTATCTCTCAAATATGTACAACTATGGAGCTGAAAACTGTGTGAATGAATTTTATCATACATGGTATAGTGATGGCAGTGCAGATTGGGACAGGGTAGGTACCTCTACCTATGGTCCGGCACCAGGATTTTTGGTTGGTGGACCCAACCCAAGTTATGATTATGACGGTTGCTGTCCTAGTGGATGTGGGAGTACTGCAAATAACGACAAGTGTACTTCAGAGTGGATACCAACCGGACAACCAGATCAAAAATCGTATAAAGACTTCAATACCAGTTGGCCACTGAATTCCTGGGAGATTACTGAAAATAGTTGTGGATATCAGATTTCATATATTCAATTGTTGTCCAAGTTTGTTCATCTGGACACCGATTGTAATGGTGTAGTTGGTGGAAGCGCATTTATTGATTCATGTGGAGAGTGTGCAGGAGGAAATACCGGTATTACTCCAAATACTACTGGGTCAGGGTGCGTGACCGGGCTGGAGGAATCCGAAGAGCTGGGAATCTTGGTGTATCCCAATCCTTCAACAAGTCGAATTTATATAGAGAATAAGTACAATGTTTCGGTAAACGTAAAGATTACAGATACTAAAGGTGTTTCCTTTTATCAAGGTTTAGTCACGGATAGAACACAAATTTCAATTGACACATGGCCACAAGGTATTTATTACGTAGTAGCCACAGGTCAGAAGCCTACTGTTGTCAGAAAGGTACTCAAAATAAATGCTCCATAGCATTGTAATTTCAGCCTGTAATGCTGTTAATTTAGCATGAGCAAAATTTAACGGGCTATGCTTTATCGATTTTTAATTGGGGTTTGTTTTTGTGTATCTATATGTTTTTTCTATATGGGGCTTACCTCAGATTCCCAGGACTATTTGAAGAAACATGAGCAGTTCTATATAGCGATCGACAACCTTGATCCGCCACTGAACAAATCTAATTTCAGCGATGAGGCCTACTTAAATTATCAATCTGATCTTGATTCTCTAAATTCTAATGCGCAGCTAAATAACCTCCGTTGGTTATACGGTCAAAGGATTTCTAATTATGAGAAGAATCTGTCATCACTTAACTCCACATTACAAAGCATTATCATACTTGGGGTACTGGGGTTATTGACATTGTTTTATCGTCCGGAAGGGATACCGGTTCCATTTATTTCGCTTCAGATTCCACAGAATATGATCTACATATTTGTGATAGTCGGAGGAGTGTATCTATGGTCTCATTTGGGATTACTGATGAATGCAGCAATAGACTCCAGACTCACCCTACATGTTATGACGGAGTATCTTGAAAACTTTTCTGACTACCATACAAATTATTTATACAGCAATACCCACGTTTTGGTAGATTCTGGTTTTCTTGACAATTGGTGCAGCTTTTTCTATGATATTTTTCATAGAAACCCAGTTAAAAGTGATACAGCAACCTATTGGTTGGGGATAGTAGGTTTGTATGGTGTATATGGTATTTTGTTTGGTGTTTTTTATGCGGTAGTATTCGCTGTGGCCATTGACTTTTTGAAGCGCAAGAAGACGGGTAAAGGATTGAAATATGTCCTTTTGGTTTTTACGGTACTGCTCTTGATTTTGGATAATGTAGCATGGGCTTACAAGTTCAGCCATACTATGACCTTTGGGGGTTGGTACTGGTGCGTTGCAGGGTTGGGGCTCATAATATGGAAGTGGAAAGGTCAGGTCTTAGCCGACCAGCTATCAAATTCTGGCCAAAGAGACCTTGAAGGGAAGTAATAATCGAGACGGAAATACTTGATTATTCGTGAAAACCTTACTAAAGTTATAGTTTGGTTACCAAACAAAGATACTATGAGTAAGAAAGCAATTGATAAGCTTGAGAATGGTTTTGAGTTCCTGATCTTCTGGAGCAGATGGTTGCAGGCACCAATTTATGGTGGGCTTATAGTAGCATCTGTGATTTTTTCTTATCGATTCTGTGCGGAATTGGTCAACTTCGTAGTCAAGAGCAATGCCGCAGATTACGACTATCTTAAGTTAATTATGGGAGTGCTAACTCTTGTAGATTTGGTAATGGTAATTAATGTATTGATCATGGTGATCATTGGTGGATATGCGACTTTCGTGAGTAAATTGAATATAGGTAAACACGAAGATCGACCGGCTTGGTTGAGGAGTATGGATCCGGGTACACTGAAGGTGAAGCTTTCTGCGTCATTGGTAGGAGTTTCGGGGATTCACTTACTTAAGGCCTTTATAGATGTTAACCATGTTCCAATCGCTCATGTAAAAGTTCAGGCCGGCTTACACCTTGTGTTCCTTATTTCTGCCATTGGACTAGCTTTTTCTGAGAAGCTACTGCATCAGGCTCACCAAATCGAGCATGATCATGCGGCTAAGGATAAAGCAAACGCTGAAACCCCGGTTAAGGACTAATCTGGAAAATATTTTGCTGGTATAAAGAACTATTCTGCTCAGTAGGGTAGTCTACTAATTGTTTTACAATTCTTAGTTGTGTATATTTAACATATCTAAAATTTCAACTTCTTGCTATATCTCTGGCTTGTTTGAAAATGGACATTAAAGAAAGTTCTGATAATCGCTTCAATCACTCTCATAGACGCTACAATCCATTGACAGGTCAGTGGGTTTTGGTCTCTCCACACCGAATGCAACGACCATGGCAGGGGCAGGAAGAAGAAAAACAGGTATCGAATACACAGGCATATGATCCCAATTGTTATTTATGTCCGGGAAATCAAAGATCGGGTGGAATTCAAAACCCAAACTATCAGTCGACCTATGTTTTTGATAATGACTTTGCTGCCTTGAATCAGGATATTGCCTCATGGCAGTCCAATGAAGATGATTTATTCGTCTCACAAGCAGAAAGTGGTATATGCAGAGTGATATGCTTTTCGCCTGACCACAGCCTTACGCTACCTTTGATGTCCAATACTGAAGTCAAGCGTGTTGTTGAAACCTGGATCACCCAGTTTGAGGAACTGAGTACAAAAGAACAGATTAGTTACGTCCAAATTTTTGAAAATAAAGGTGCTGTTATGGGATGTAGCAACCCACATCCGCATGGGCAGATATGGGCACAATCAAGCATTCCAGTTGAAATACAGATTAAAACCAAGAATCAGAAAAGTTATTTTGACAAGCATGGTCATTCACTAGTGGAAGCTTACATTGAAAAAGAACTCAAAAAGAGGGAGAGAGTAATACTTGAAAATGAACTCTTTGTCTCAATAGTACCCTATTGGGCCATATGGCCATACGAGACTATGATTGCCCCTAAGCGAACGATGGCTCATATTAGCATGATGACGGAAGAAGAAAGAGGTGCGTTTGCTGACATTATCAGGAAGCAAACAATAAAATATGACAATCTGTTCGAAACATCTTTTCCGTACTCAGCAGGAATCCACCAGGCACCTTGTGATGGCGGGGACTACTCATCGTGGCACTGGCATATGAGTTTTTATCCCCCTTTATTACGATCAGCCAGTGTAAAGAAATTCATGGTCGGTTATGAAATGTTTGCTACACCTCAGCGTGATATTACAGCCGAGCGTAGCGCAAACTTATTGAAGAAACTTTCTGAAATTCACTATTCTTATGGAAAAACCAGTTGAAACCCAATCATTCGTATCTGAAGAACTGTCAGCAATAATTGCAGAGAATAGAAAACTGTTTTCGGGACATTTTGATCATGAACCGACCGTTGTTGGCGTGGCACCTGGAAGAATCAATATTATAGGTGAGCATACCGATTATTCCGAAGGATTAAGTATGCCCGTTGCCATTAATCGTTGGGTGATTTTTTGTGTTTCCAAAAGAGCGGATAACAGGGTCTGTGTGGTTAGTGAGAATTTCAAGAGTAGGATGGAATTTGAGTTAGGTAGTGAAATTTCGACCACAGCCAGTTGGGAAAAGTTTATAAAAGGTTGTGTTGAACTATTTGTAGCAAGGAGAGAATTAGATTTTGGCTTCAATGCCGTTATCTCTGGCAATATACCAATCGGTGCGGGAGTGTCGAGTTCAGCGGCTATTGAACTGGCTATCATTAACGCTCTTAATGAATTGTACGGGGCTGAGATGACTGATCAGGAAATTGCTATCATGGGTCAACAGGTAGAGCATCAGTACTTACAGGTAAAGTGTGGTCTGCTTGATCAATTTGCCTCGCAGTTTACTAAATACGGACAGGTGATGATTCTCGATTTTCGCACCCTAACCAGAATGTACACAACCATTAAGATGGAAGGCTACAGTTGGGTATTGGTCAATTCAATGGTCAAGAGGGAATTGGCCGGCAGTGAATACTCGAAGCGCGTAGACGAAATGGAACGAGCACGACAAGTACTGAAGGCAAATGGTATTTCTCACTTAAGGGAAGCCAAACTTTCCGATTTGAATTTGATAGATGATGAGAAAGTTAAGATGCGATTGAGGCATTTCATTACAGCTAATCAAAGGGTTGCTGAGATGCGGGTAGCTTTTGAAGAATTGAATTATAAACGGGTCGGAGAGTTGTTAAATGAGTCTCATCGGTCACTTAGTGAGGACTATGAAGTGAGCTGTCACGAACTGGATGTACTTGCCACTGACGCTCGAAAAATTAAGGGCTGTTATGGATCTAGAATGATGGGAGGTGGGTTTGGTGGTTGTACACTTAATCTGGTCGACAATTCTTGTTTGGAAGAATTTTCCTATCAGATTAAAAGACAATATAAAATTAGGTTCAATATGGAACCGGATATCAATTCCTTTACTATGGTTGACGGAGCCCAGGTCTTTAGATCAGCGAATGTCGTATAGTGAGTAGTTGGGTGTAGAATAAAGTTGCTTCCAAGCCTTCTTTGGGGCAAATTTCCGTTCGTCTTTCAGTATGATGGCATATTGACATCCTTTCGTCTTTATTTCTTCAAGAAACTCATCAGATTCCAGGTCTTTGTTTGATGATAGCCATCCCTTTCTATGAGTGAAGTAGAATTGAGTAGGACACTTAGGTGTGTTCATCACAATGATGGCATCCTCTGGAATAACTTCATCGAGCTCCGCTTCTAATGTTTCAGGCCACCTATACTTATCCCGAACAGAGAGATCTCTCATTTGGGTCAGGAAACCCTCCAGAGCAAACACACAGAGAACAGCTATTGCGATTTTTTTTGGCACGTGAGTAATTGTCCAGGCACCAATTATGCACATCACAGGTACAAAAGGTAAGATGTAGTAGTTGTGATGATGAAAGGCAAATCCGCTTTTAAGCATAATAGGTATAAATCCCAAGCATAGTAATGTTGAAGTCCATATTAGCAATTGGTTACGTTTTTGGAATATATAGAAGATGCCAGCTAAGTAAATAATGAAGCCACTAAAACCCATAGCACTTTTATAAAATCTCATCAGCGTAAGGTCCCAATGGTTAACCAATTCGTGGAATCCTTCCCTAAGTCCCATGCCCATATAGAAATGCCAGAACCCGTAAGTTTCAACTAAATGTGGAACCCATATAAAATACCACCAAACTGATGGAATAACTGCAACTAGCGATAGTCCATAAAATAGTAATTTCCTATTGACCGGTACCTTGTCAGAAAACAGGGGGATCAGCAGAACAATTAATAAAAAGCCAGATGGTAATTTTGAAAGAATTCCAGTAGTTATCAGAATGAAATACAAGAGAAGGTTTTTCCAGTGTTTGTTTTTTATCAGGTATTGGAGCCCATAGAATAACCCAATAATCACCAAAGAAAGGGAGAATGTATCGGGCATAATCTTTCTAGAAAACATGAACCACTCTGAAAAGATCAAAAGGAAAGAGGAGTACCAGGCAAGCTCTTCCGAGAAGTGAGTCTGTAATAGTCGAAAAAAATACCAGATTCCGATTGAAGAGACTATCAGATTAATCAGTCGGCCGTACCAGTGGTCAAAACCAACTGCTTCCGAAACCAGATAAATCGAGTAATTGAGGATAGGAAATTCCATTCCCGTGATTCCGGTTTTATCACCACCGGCAAAATCCAATCTAGGATATAAAATGTTGTTATCAACCTCTAAAAAGTTGCGGGCCACCATATTTACTGTTGTCTGCCGCCAGTTGTGCTGTACTTCCAAAGGAGGGTTCCAAATTCCATAAATCCGAATGATGAAGGAAAGTAGTATCCAGAACCTGATGTCTTTTAGAGTATTCTTGGTGATACCGGGTAATTTGTTCACAATGTTACGCGAGAGGTTTGTGTCCACAAAGATAGACCAGTAAATCGAGAATGACCGAAGGATATTGGGAAAACTCTGTTCTCAATACTCTGCTGTAGGAATAGCTTAGCCCATTTAGCGAATAACCTTTATCGTTTGAAGTTCATTACCATGTTGTACGTGAACAAGATATACTCCTGGGCTTAGATAGTCATAACTAAAGAGTGTTGTAGGATTAGAGGTGGATTGTGATTCAATAATTTTGCCATCAACACTGTATACCTTGATCCATGTTTTGTCATTACCAGCACTAGTGATAAGGAGTGAGCTTTGAGTTTTGTGAACAACTTGTAGTAAGCTCTCGTGGCCAGGTGTCAATACCACAATCTTGGAAGTATTATTCTTTCCGTCAAAATCAACCTGAACAATTCGATAGAAAACTAACTGATCTCTTTCATATTGGTGGTCGTTGAATTGATAACTGATAGCTTCAGCAGAGTTTCCATTTCCCGCTACGCTGCCTATGTCAAAGAACATATTGCCATCATAGGATTTTTGAATTATAAAATGGCTGTTGTTTTCCTCGGAAGTGGTGACCCATTCTATCGAGGAATATTCCAAATGGGATGTTGCTGCAATGTTGCCGTAGGTCACCGGAAGAGGATCACTACAAACCCACATTTCAGAAGTACTGCCCGAAGGAGTCGTTTGCGTAGCAGTGAGTGCATTTTGCTGTGCAGCGGAGTAACCCATATTGTGTGTTACGGACCAGTTGCCGCCACCGTCCACAACAGCGGTTCCTCTGTAGGCTTCACCCTCGCAATTGCAATCACCGCCACCGTCTCCGGTGAAGTTATAGTATACATGTACTGTGTTACCGGCAGTTCCGGTGCCACTGATGGTGTTGGCATCAGTTGTAGTAACGACCGGAGCCACTACGCTTTCATTTTCTGAACCGGATTCAAGGTCTATGGCCTCTCCGCCATTGCAATAGATCTTGTTACCAATAATTGTTTCAAAATTTATTGTGCCACCATAATTGGACACTCTCACTCCATGCAGGCCATTTTGTGAAATATGATTTCTTTCATTTGCACCAAGCCCACCTATATTACAATCATTGACTGTTTGGCCTCCATAGGTCATCAGCCATATTCCATTCAGGGCGTTACCAAATCCAGCAGTTTGGTTCATGTTGATATCGAGACCGATGATATTGTTCTGTATATCAGTGTTGGTTGAAACCTGAGATCTGATACCGTCTTCATTCAGACTACAACATACCAGGTTGCCTTCACCTGAATTTGTTGTTCCTATGGTATTATTAGAACTTCCATCAAGGAAGAATATACCTATTCCCCCGTTTCCAACAGCTATTGTGCCTGAGGTGTCTGAGCCTACATAGTTTCCTATGAAGGTAGTATTGGTGCTTGCTCCATCAGCGAAAAAACCATGGTGTCCTGCTGCGGTACCATTTCCTGAGATATAGTTGCGATCGGAGCTGGTGGAACCACCAACTGTATTATTTGATGAACCGGCTCCGAATCTGAGTCCAATGGTGCCATTCCCAAGATCACTTGAACCGTTCCTTGCAAGTCCGATGTAATTGCCAGTAAAAGTGTTATTATCAATGTCTAGCATATTAAAACCTACCTGAGTGTTACCATTCACGAAATTATCTGACCAGGTATTCGTGCTACAGTCATTTTGTGCTTGTATACCATGAGTTCCGTTGGCAATTGCGGTATTGCCAGTGCTGTCACAGCCAATGTAGTTATTGGTAAAATCACTATTGTCTACGTTATCTAAAAAAATTCCGAAGTTATTATTCCCTGAAAAAACATTTTTCTCCAGGGCATTGCTACCACCTACAGTAACACCTGTAGAAGTTGTTATTGATAAGCCTGAGTCATTATTTGCTAAGGCAGCCAGACCAGTAGCCGTGACTCCTACAAAGTTTCCCATAATAGTATGACCGTTACAATTGGTTATAGAGATACCATTTTCGCCCGCTGCATCTCCGTTATCCGAGATAATATTTCGTTCGTTCAATGTTGAGCCACCAATCTCACAATTATCAGATGCAGAAATATAAATACCATGCGCGTTATTTGCTATTCCAGTGGATCCATCAAAGTTTACACCTATGTAATTACCCCTTATAATCGTACGATGACTAGCGTTGTCAATATTGATGCCGCTGAAGGTATTCCCTGAAATTAAGTTACCCTCATCAGCCCCTGTGCCACCAATTTGCGTATCAACACTGTTTTCAATGTTAATTCCATGTATGGCATTAGTCAGAGCAGCAGTCCCGGCTGAATTAGTGCCTATATAATTAGCCCGGATGATACAATTATCCGAAGTGTTGGTTACTGTAATACCTATCCCAAGTCCTCCTGCGCCATTTCCAGAAATTACATTTCGGTCATTGGACGTGCTTCCTCCAATTGTAGTATTGTCAGCATTATCTAAATTAATGCCATGGCCATCATTCCCCAGGTCAGTAGAGCCGTCTGCTCCTGGTCCTATGTAGTTGTTGATGATTTCTGTACCGGTACTGCTGCTGACTAATATTCCATGATTCCCATTTCCACTAATTACGTTGCCATTTGATGTGACGCCAATTTGGTTGTCATTGGATGCATCAACTCTGATTCCTCTCTGTCCGTTGCCCAGGTCTGTATTTCCCCCTGTACCGGTTCCTATATAATTATTTTGGATAATACAGTCTGTGCTGCCACCATCAATAAAAATACCCTCATCTGCGCATCCGGAAATAATGTTTCGGTCTACAGGACTTGAGCTGCCAATTTTGATGTTGCTGCTGGCGTTTGTGATGTAAATTCCATTGTCATTTATTATTGCTCCTGGAACTGCCCCTGTCAGGTCGAGACCAATCCAACAGCCCCTGATGGTTATATTCGTTACACCATTTATTTCAATTCCGTCCTGTGTACATCCCCATATGACAATGCCTCTAACAAATGATCCGGTGGCTCCGGCATTATTTATTAGAAATCCATGAGTAAAACCATCGATTCCAATCACGGGGGAATTAGAGGCATAACTAGTGGCCGTATACCCATCGATGGTTACACCTTCTGTTGGACTGGGTAAGTCTGACGCAAGAGTAATTGTGTGTGTGCCAGCTCCAAGCCCGGAGAAATCTATTATGTCATTGCCTCCGGAGTTTGCTGTCGCATTGGCATCAATTATTGCCTGACGTAAAGAACCCGCCCCAGCGTCATTGGTGTTGGTGACATTAAATGTAGTAATGGCTTTAGTTTCGCTCGTAAACAATAAAGCTAGCACTGCGGTAAGTAAAAATGTCCTGTTCATAAGCTAAGTAACTGGTGATTGTGTGCTAAGGTCCTGTAATGTAATATTGGTGTGATTTTTTGCGTAGTTGTGTTAGAATATTTTCGATAAAGCCGTGAGATTCATCGGTGAAAAACAGGGGTATTAATTGGATGAAATGGCTGAAAAAATAACCTATAGAACGGTGAGAGTAATGTTTGGTGGAATTGCTTTACACTTTAAGCGCACCTCCCGTTTTTGTATTTGAGTCGCAAGAAATAAAAAAGGGCACTAAGCCCTTTAGCTTAAATATATTGGCATAAGTAAGCTGTATTTCCCACAGACTTTACTTTAAAGCTGGAATCACCCGGTACATTAAATTTTTCTCCGCTTTTGAACGAGACCCATTCTGATGCACCTGGAAGTAAGGCTTGCAACTCACCATCAACTACATTCATAATTTCTGGTTTTCCTGTACTGAACTCGTATTCGCCTTCTTTCATCACTCCCAATGTGCTATCATTACCATCATTGTTATAACCTAGTGACTTGACGTTACCTTCGAAGTATTCGTTAAAATTGATCATATCTATTAGTTTTTGAGTTGGCAAAGATAGGAGCTAGGATTTAGTTCTATAAATGCATAGCATATTTTTTCATCTCACCCGTCAGCATTGTTAAATAGTATGTTCAACTAAACGTCATTAATATGAACCGTGAATTTTTTAGAACTTTTGTAGGAGGAGCCTTGATCGGGGCAATATTGTTCTTCGCTCCTTTTATGGTACTTAATGTACTTGTCTTTTTTCTGATTTTCAGAATAATTTTCTTCCTGTTTAAGGGACGTGGTCATAAGAAACATTTATGGGCATATGCCGATAGGATAAGAAACATGAGTGATGATGAGTATCAGAATTATAAAGCCAACTACCGGAGTTGCGGTGGATGGCGTGGTAAATGAATTTCAATTTAAACCAAAGCAGTATGAAGCGTTCAAATAGAATATGGATAGGTATATTAGGAGGAGTAATGTCAATTGGCATTTTAACCGCAACCGTAGGTCCACGATATTGGAAACACCGGGTATCTCATTTTAAGAATTGCACTAGTCATAAGTGTGATCAGACCGGAAAAGGTGTGACCAAATAGGAGTGAGCCCCGACTGATTGATGTTGGGGCTTTTCTCTAATTGAGTTAAGGCTGTTGTAATCCTCTTATTATCTCGGAGTCAGTTAGTTTTAATTCAGGAGAAAAGGGATCGTTTTTAATTAGTTTAGGTCCATCCAGGTCTACCCAGTCAGCTAGTGGTGCCAATTGCCATGCGGCCTGGCAGGCAAGAGAGGATTCCGACATACAACCAAGAACCGTTTTTAAACCCTTTTCTCTGGCGTTTCTTAAAGATTGCACGGCCTCGGTGATTCCCCCACTTTTCATGAGTTTGACATTAATACCGTGGAAAGAAGTGCCGATTGTGTCGAGGTCCACAATTGTTTGATAGGATTCATCGGCCAAAATTGGAATAGGACTTCTGTCCTTGAGCCATCTATGAGATTCGAGGTCATGTTTGTCAAATGGTTGTTCGAGATAAGCTGCTCCCATTGCTTTTAATTTGATACACCATTCAAGAGCATATTCTTTGTTTGAAAATCCCTGATTGGCATCTACAACAAATGGCTTGTCAGAAAATTGTGAATAGTTTGTGATCATCTTATGTATTGATTCCTCTGTTACCTTTAGTTTGAAGTAAGTTTCTTCTGACGCCAGTTCTATTTTCGCTTTCATTTCAGCAGAAGTTGAGATTCCTAAGGTGAAGGAGCTTTCTTTTAACGATGGGTCGATCCCGTACATTTGTTGGATGGAGGTGTTTTGGATTTTACATAAGAGGTTATGAAGTGCTATGTCAAGTGCAGCAATAGCAAATCGGTGGTCGGGGTATTTTTCTTTGAAATCTATATTTATGGCAATAACTTCTTCAATATCAGAAATAGAATTTGGTAGTGTAATCTGGCTGATGAATTGTTTCAGGGTTTCCAGAGTTTCGCGATAGTAAGGGATAAATATGCATTCACCGATTCCTCTGAATTTTCCCTGTGAGACAAGCAAATACGCGTTATCAGTAAATGATCGAGTAGTATGTGCAATTTTAAAGGGGTGCTCAAAAAATAAACGATATGGTAAAATTTTAACCTCCACGGTATATTATACGAAAAAGGGCATAAAAAAACCGAAGCGACTTACACTTCGGTTTTAATGGGAAGATATTAATATTTTTTACCTCTTGAATCCAAGCACACTCAATCCACATTGATCAGGAGTGTCCTTGAAAGAGAATGTCATATAATGTACGCCAGTTGTTTTACACTGGTATCCCAATGGGAAATAAACATCACCTTTGTTGTTGCTGGCTAACAGTTTGTGATTGGGGTCATAAAGTTTAATAACGATATTACTTTGTTCTCCGTTGTTATTGGCAATATTAAGCATGTAAATGGTGCCCTTGCTAAATACAAAGCTATATTCTATTTCACCATTCGCGTTTGCTTTGCCACCGTCCAATAGGTATGATTTTATAAATGTGAATCCATCAGCCAGGCCTGAAATGCATTTGTCTTTATGATCCATTGCATTGCACTGCGCATTCGACTTATTTACACTTAACAGGCTAAACGCTGTTACTAATGTTAGGATTGTGATAATTCTTCCCATAACCAGGTAATTTAATTATTCTATTATATTCTTTCTAATGTCCTTAACTGTTGCAGAAATGTTCTGAAAGTCTTCCTCACTATAACTGATAACTGTCTCACTATTGTCAACAACCATCATGATTCCATCCTGCTCAACAATTTCCGGCTCACCTTCAATGACTTCGATCTTAACTGCATCATACGCTTCATTCAGTTTTTTCAGATCAGCAATAAAAGGAGCAATTTTATTGTCTTCTTTGTAGTAGTCAAGCAATTGCAATAACTGTTCCAACCCCGCTTTTTGCTCCCCAATCTTATCCTTGAGTTCAGCGTTTGGTTTATCATTATACACATTGCATGCCAAACTTAATCCTTCAATCCATCCACCGGTTAAAAGGAGCACGCTCAACTGCTCCCGATTTTGGTTTTGCAAATGTAAATTTATTTTTTCAAAGTTCGAAGTAGTTATAACTAACAGTGAGTCAAGGTTATTACTATTCTTTATTAGGTTGGTCAAGACTTCAGATGCAAAGAACTGATCAATACTAAGGTCCTTTGCAAGAGACCGCACATTAGACAGGTAAGCAAGCCCATCCTGGTTTTGATTATAAATGTTGGTATACGCGAGATCAGAACCGTAGATTCCTAAATTAAGGGCTTTGTCGTAGGTATCCGTATAATTCAGTACGTTTTCGGAAGGGTTAAGATAACTGACATCATACTCACTCCCGATGCTCTTTATCAAGAATGACATTTCCAGAGGTGATGGGATTGAGTTGAAAATTTGTGTGATTTCGGCTTTCTCCTCTTCAGTAAATTCTGTCTTTTGTGTTTCACTGATGGTCTTCAAAGAATCCTTGGTGGCTTCAAGGTCTTCTATGCTTGGTTTTTTTTCGCTTTCACCACAGCTCAACAATAAGCTGCAAGTCAGGGATGCCAGGATTAGTTTTTTCATCGTACGAATAATAATTTATTAAAAATTATTTAGAATAGTAATGCTTAATGGTGTTCTTTTTTACCTCTGAACTTAATTTTGCCCGCTAACTCAAGAGATTTCCTGAAAATATCAAAGTACAGTGTAAAGTACAACAATAAGCTCATAAACCATATTACGGAAATATTGAAGTAAAAGGTGCTAAAATACTGTCCAAAAAGATGTTTTTGAGGGGCATAGAAATGTGCGCGATAGTCCAGTGCTCCTGAAGGAGAGGGGGTTACGAATATCGGGTCGAGTCTCTGAATAATTCTGCCATCATGTTCCTCAATTCTTTTACTTGGTTTTAATAATGTTTGTCTGACAATTTCATCCAAACTATTATTGAAGAATTCTGATTTTTTCTTTCTGATGTCATAGCCATTCAGTTCGAGGGTTTCCATTCTGGTATTTATTTCCTGATCAAAATGATTAAATACATCATTATAAAAGGCTGACCGCTGATTTAAATATTCCTTGAGATCGGAGGCTAAATTTTGGTCGAATCCATCAACCGATACAGTATCACTAATCGGAGCAGTTTTGTTCTTGCTTCTTTCATTAAGGTAAAGGGTTTCATTTTTTATAAGTTTGAAATTTTCCTCGAATACGGGTTTGATAGAATCAGGAAGCTCCGAGTAACTTTTTACACTATAATCCCTTAATAAGTTTTCACACTCCTTTATTTTTTTCTGGACCCGAGGAATGTGATATCCTTTAAAGAAGTTGGCCTGGCTTTTATTGCTTTCCAGCTCATAGAAGTATGCGAAATACTCATTCTGTGTGTACATTTCAACAGAAATAGCCTCATATGCCCATCGTGAAGCCATCAAATCAGCTACAATTGGTGTGCTCTCTTTATTTGCTATATGCTCGTTGAGCTTATCAAAGCTAAATAATGCTCCGCTTAATATCATTTGGGGAATCAAGAGCAGAGGAATGACTATGTAAACGGTAACTGCAGAGTTCAATGAAGCGGATATATTGAGGCCGAGGATATTAGCGAAACACGAAACACTAAATAAGGTCAGCCAGAAGCTGAATGTCATACCGTGGATTTCCAGTATCCAATTTCCTACTAAGACATAGGAAATGGTTTGTATAGCCGATAAAGTGAACAGCAGTCCAAATTTTGAAAACAAATAGCTGTTTTTGCTCAGGTTAAGAAATTTCTCTCTCTTAAGAATTTTCCGGTCTTTGATGATTTCTTCTGCGCTAACTGTCAGTCCCATAAACAAAGAAACCACGATGCTCATAAGTATATAAGCCGGAATATTTTCATTGTTCATGTATGTATACTCGGTACCCTCATTGGTATTCTTGTATCTGATAATGAAGGCCAACAAGAGAGCGAGAAATGGGGCTTCAAGTAGGTTAATAACCAGGTATTGACTATTACTTACCTTGGATTTGAGGTCTCTTAATGTATAAATCCACCACTGGATTATGGGGTTTGGTATTTTTAAATTTTTCGGAGGCGCTTCCTTTTCGTCAGGAAGGTGCTCAATATTAAAACTTTTATTGTAATGTTCAGCCCACTCAGGGGGAGTTACTTTTCGTTTTATGGTTTCCTGGCCATATTCATTTACTACCCGTTCTTCAATAATGTCAAACATCTGTTCAGGGTTGACATTCCCGCATTCGCTACACTGCCCTTTATCACTGTTGATTTGATTGGAAGCCTTCTTGAAGTATACGATAGATTCGATAGGGTTGCCGTAGTAGATTGGATATCCTCCGGTGTCCATTATGAACATTTTATCGAACTTCTTGTAAATTTCTGAAGAGGGCTGGTGTATGACAACAAAAATAAGTTTGCCCTTGAGTGATAACTCCTTAAGAAGGTCTATAACATTTTCGGAATCTCTTGATGACAAGCCGCTTGTAGGCTCATCCACAAACATTACGGCAGGCTCTCTTATCAATTCTAAAGCAATATTAAGCCTTTTACGTTGTCCTCCACTAATTTTTTTGTTCAGTACGTTACCGACCTTGAGGTGTTTAATATGCTCAAGTCCCAGGCTGCTTAAGACGTTCCGGACCAATTGAATTAGTTCTTTTTCCGGTGTTCCCCGAAAACACATCTTTGCATTGTAATATAGATTTTCAAAGACAGTAAGATCTTCAATAAGAATATCATCCTGTGAAATGTAGCCTATTACCCCCTGGACCTTGTCTTTTTCCTCGTGGATATCGATTCCATTGATAAGAACTTGTCCTTTTGAAGGCTTTTCAAGCCCTGCCAATGCATTTAAAAGAGTAGTTTTACCCGCCCCTGAGGCTCCCATAATCCCAATCAGCTTGCCTTGTTTTTCGGTAATATTAATATCACGTAGTCCAATGGCTCCATTAGGGAATTTAAATTCCAGGTTTTTAACATTAAAAGTGATGTTTGTCTGGACCAGGTCATGGTTGAACTGAGCAACAATATCACTATAGTAGAGTGGCACTCCTATCGGGGGCTTAACCGTACTTCCATTGGAAAAGAGTTGTACCCATTGATTGCCTAAAGGGTGGTTATTTAGTAAAATTTCATCGGATCCTTTGTACTTGATGAAGTAAAGTTCAACACTTTTGACCTTCAGTATGAAGATGTGCCCATCCAGATTCTCTGATTGGATAAACAAGGACCTTTTATTGCCTGGATCCTTATGGGAAGAAATTAATATATCTTCAGAGTCCAAATCCTTGGTTTCTTCGCTGAGCACAAAGTTTTCCATGATCTGATACTCATTTTCTTCTATGTTAAATACAGTTGAAACTGTATTTATGATTTGCCTTCGCTGGGGGGTGAAGTTTTTATCCGAATTGACCAGCTCCAATAGTTCAATTAATACGATTACTTTTTGTTTTTGAGTAAGCGTTTTATTGATCTTTTTGCAGATAGAGAGCGTTCTTACCGAGTCCTTTACTGAAGTAAGCTTGTTTCTGCTAGGGCGGTCTTTTCTTTCAGGACGGTCTGCTCTTCTTGGGCGATCAGGTCTTTCGGGCCTTTCTTTCTTTTTAGAGTCTTGAAGGAATTCTTCGTAAAGTTTAATGTACTCCTTTACAGATTGAGCATTGAGCCTTTGTTTGAAAAAGCTCGTAACATAATTTTTTTCTACCGCGGTAACGCCTTCATCTTGCTTTGTAATAATAGCAAAAAGTTGCGTCAGCGCCTTTAGAATTTCTTCACTCATACCCTTAGATTATACTACTATGAGTACGAGTATTGTCTAGTAGGGTTTCAGCTCAAAGGGAACATCTATAAGTTCTCCGAACTCCTCACCAGCTTCTTCCATATCTTCGTCATCCTCCTGGAAATACCAGGTTATGGAAGAGTTGTCAATATCTTCGATAGTTGACATCATATCAAGTAGCATCTTCGATGAGGCGGTGTTAAAGTATTCTAGCTTTACCACAAAGTTGGTTGATGGATTTGAGTCCTTAGAATACTCTGTTAACCAATCGATTATAGGTTCGTAAAATTCAGCGGCATCTTCAGGAAGAGATCTACCTGAAATTTCAAAAATGCCATTATCTTTATCCAGAATTACTCTTGGGGTATCTTCTGCTCCTTCTAAATTAATAACATTCATATGCTTAAACGTTTTCAGGTTTTACTCTCAAAATTTTAGTTTTTAGTGAAAAAAAGCTGTGCTTTTCGTCAACGGAAGTGAAATTATATTCTAGTTTGTTTCCGGATTTTCTGGCCATATCTACAAATCCCAGTCCGGCACCACCTTTCTCAGAAAGGCTACCCTTCTTAATAATGTCTTTATAAAGTTGTTTGAGTCCGTCCTTATCGAGGCTGTTGATTTCATCTAGTTTTCCTTTCAGAAAATCAACGTTTTCAGCCAGCATATAATTTCCGGTGCTGATCGCATAATAATCTTGTTCCCTGCCAATTAGAAAGATCGCTGCATTTTCATGAGTTTTTGTTTCATCTCCGTGCTTTACGATGTTTTGTAGACATTCGACCATTACGTTGAATACTTTTCTTTTAATGCTGGACTCCTCTCCAATAGAATCCAAATTTCTTTCGGCCATAGAAAGCACTGATTTAGTGATTTCTTGCGTGAACTCACCATCATAGGCCAGGATCAGGTTGGAATCCTTCATGGTGGTGTGTAGCAGGTAAATACGATCCATATGTAGTGTGATTACGTAAAATTCAGGGTAAAAAGTTAAAAATTTTAAAACTTAATGCCAATTAAAAGAACATCATCTGTTTGTTTATAATCAGCTTTCCATTCCTGGAAGCGGTCATCGACCATTTTTTGCATCTCTTCAAATTTATTGTAATTGTAAGTTGTGACCATTTCCTTAATTCTTTTCGGCCCGAATTTTCTGTTTTCCGGTCCGCCAAATTGATCTGGGTATCCGTCAGAGAAGAAGTAGATAGCATCTCCTTCCTGGATATCAATTCGGTGATTGGTAAATTCTGTTTTGTTGCTATAGGAGCTACCTCCTCCGATTGGGAATCTATTGCCCTTGAATTCATGGAGTTCACCATTTCTGACAAGATATAATGGACGGTGTGCTCCGGCATACTCAACTGTTTTATTTTTAAGGTTAATTCTACAGAAGCCCATATCCATTCCATCTTTAAGCTTGGAATCTTCCTCATCTTGCCGCAGTGTTTTAGTGACTAGTTGATCCAGTGTGTCCAGCACTTTGCCCGGCTCGTGAATTCCGCGATCAACGACATCCTGCAATAGGAAGTAAGCAATAATTGAGATCAAGGCTCCGGGAACACCATGACCCGTACAGTCAACTGCACTGATTAATATCTCATCACCAACTTTTTGGTACCAGGGGAAATCACCGCTTACAATATCCCGAGGGAGGAAGTAGATAAATGAATTTGGTAAATCTCTTTTGATAATTGAAGAATTAGGAAGGATGGCATCCTGAATTCTTTCTGCATAATTTATGCTATCGTTGATTTTTTTGTTCTTCTCCCGAATTTCGTTTTCAATGGCTTTTTGTTCTGTAATATCATGTGAGACAACAAGCACTGATTCGATTTCTTGTTCTTCGTCATATTCTGGAATGGCATTGACATACATTATTCGATTGTCTTCATCTGTCGGGAAGTCCATTTCGTCAGAGACTTTTGACTTCGTATCAAAAACTTTCGAAATAATATTTTTCCAGGCGGTAATGATTTGCTCATTGAGTTCAACATCATCCAAATTTTTATTTTGGAAATAGTTGGTATCAAGTCCGGTTAAAGCCTTGATCGTAGGGTTGATATAGAAGAAGTTTCCGTTTTGATTAATTCTCGTAATCAGGTCGAGAGAGTTCTCTGATAGGGCTTGCATTTGCCCTCTCTTCCTTTCTTCTTCTTCAGCTCTTCGTCTTTCAGTAATATCCTGTGAGTTAAGTACGATACCCTGGATGGCCGGGTCCTCGAGCATATTACGGCCGGTAGCTTCCAGCCAAATGTTGTCTCCCGACTTTTTATTGTAGGTGAACTGTAGTGTTACCTGTTCGGCTGGGTTGTTGAGTAAGGACTTGAACATTTTTTTGATTCCCTTTTGTCCTTTTTCGTCCACAAATTTTAGATCAGAAATTCCGATGAGGTCATCTTGTTTATAGCCTAAGATATTCTCTACTGAAGGACTGATGTAGCGAATGGTACCATCTTTTTCATAAATCGTGATCACCTCAGAGGCGTTTTCGAGGAGTACCTGCATTCTTTTTTGAGCGCGGTTAACTTCCTCAATTTGGTGTTCAAGTTGTTGGTTGGTTCTTTTGAGCTCCTCCTGTGTAGCCTCCATCTCAACTGCATTTTGGCGGAGTTCCTCTTGCTGAACTTGGAGTTCACTACTCATTCTTTGTGATTCTTCCAGCAGTTTCCTCGTACGCTCATTGACTTTCAAGTTAAATATCGTACGAGCGATAATCTCACTTACTTCTTCAACAAACTGTACTTCGCCACTTGTAAATTTTTGAAGTCCGGAGAATTCTACCACTCCATAAACGGTTTCATTCGTAATAAGTGGCACAATGAGTAAACAAGATGGCTTCTGTTCTCCCAGGATGCCAGAGGTGATCTTTACATAATCATCAGGAACTTCGGTTCTTAAAATAATATCCTTTTCAATAGCAGCTTGGCCGATCAGACCTTCGGCAAATTTAAACTCAGCTTTTAAGTATTTTTTTCGTTTGTAGGCGTAGCTAGCCTTCATTTCAATGAATATGTTGTCAGGATTTTCATCATTGACGCTATAAAATGCTCCCTGAACACCACTAATCCTGTTACAGATATAAGCTACAATTTCATCACCCAGAGATTCGAGGTTATCATTATTACGTAAAATTTCACCGATCTCAGCCACTCCAGTAACAATCCAGTTTCTTAAGTTGTCCTGGGTGTCCGCTTTTTGAAGACTTTCACGCATTTCGACAAGTGCCTGACCGAGTGTATCTTTTTCGCTAATGGGTTCAAAGTCAGCTTCAAATTCTCCTTTTCCTATCTTATTAGCGAATTGAGCAGTTTTTCTTAGTGAATCAACGAGGTTATTCACTGTTTCGGTCATTTGACCAATTTCATCTTTGGAGGTGACCTTAATTCTTTTTGGCAGCGCCCCTTTACTGACCAATTCAAGGACTTTTTTAAGCCTCAGGAATGGAGATGTGAATAGCTTGGAAAACAAGGTGGCTATTATGAGTGTCAGTACAAATAGGATAATGGAAATAACGATAGTGAAGATGTCAAGGCTTCTGTGGGCACCATCAATTTCTTTTTGATTGATCTTAGCTATTGCTACTATTCCATAATTATCAAGGCTTTTCCAGTGGGCGTATACCTCATTGCCATTGTAGTCTGTATAGATACCATTGCCGTCCGGTTGTTTATCCAGATTGGAGGCAGGGTGATCGGGATGCTGAGATGTGAAAAATGGGGTTAATCTCTTTTTTGCTAATCTAGGTTCGTTTAGAGTACAGATTCTTTTGTCGGAGGTAGAGATCCCGGTGTCCTGCAACTGTTCGAAACTTGATACATAAGTATAAAGTAGCTCACTGGTTTCGCCAATCGAGACGCTGTCGGAATAGTTGTTTAGTAGTTCATTAAAATCGGTTCTTACAACGATTCGACCTTTTATCCTGTCTGATTTAGTCAGAATAGGCATCGAAGAGAATAGGTAATAGGTGCTATCATTAATTTTGATGACCGGGCTGGTATAGAACCTTTTCTTATCGTCAAGTATAGTCTCCTTGTTATCAATAAAAAATCTGGCCAGATTTTCCTTATTCTTTTGGAAGAGAATTTCTTCTTCGTCATTAAGGATGAATACGTTAGATGCATCTGTAATTTCTGCATAAACCGGTAACATTCCTGACAGCCCAATATCAACGTATTGTCCCTCTAGAACAATCCCCTGTTCCAGTGCAGCATCAAATTCTTCTGGTGTTGGTTCAACATAAATTTTACCTCCCGTTTCCAGATAATTTATCAATTCAGGATCAGTGCGGATCTTTTTTAGCTCGACACCAATTTTTTTGAAATGGGCGTTAAAAAATTTCTCGGCATATTCAATTGCAGTTTCAAGCTCCCTGTCATATGCTTTTTGTATTGTGGAGTTATTTCTTTTGTTTGAGATGATTACCTCTCCGACAATGGCCACAATAATCAGCAATACTGCAAATAGCATGATTTTAGTGCCGATTTTCATATGTCGAAGAAATTTAATCATGCTGACCTCCTTTCTCTTTGTCTGCCTTACGAACTTTATCTAACTCTGCTGAGATGATCTTATTGAGTTCTTCAAGCGCAGCTACTATTGTGGGGTTAATTTCATTAAACGTAGCGAGTTCAAGGACTGCGATCACTTTTTTGTTGTGCACCAAGGGGAAAGCCAGCAAAAATTTAGGTTTTCCCTCACCAAGGCCTGAGATCACCGTATGTTGTTCGGTTGGTATTTCATTCAACAGTATTGCTTTTTTTGATTTGGCAGCTTGTCCCACAACTCCTTCTCCCAGTTCAAAACCAGTGTTTTTATCTTCTGTGATATGAAAGGCATAACCAGCTCTGAAAACATATATTTTGTTTTCTTCGGAGTATAAAGCGCCCTTTACGAGGTTTATTTTTTTTGAAAGTAAGCTAAGTAAGGCTTCTCCTGCACTAGTTACAGTGGTTTTATTAGCGAATGATTTTTTTATCTCAGTTTCGGTCAATGAAAATTTATCAGTTATTTCTGTTTCCTCTGTACGTTCAGCTTCATCAGCGTCTTGTCCAACGGTTTCATTGGTCTTCTTCTTTTTGCTAGTTTGAGTAGTTACTGATCTTAGTGAGAGTTGAACAATTGTCATTGTAGTTCCTATCGCTACGGTGCCTCCAATCCAAATTAGCGCCTTAATGATTGAATCCTGAGAGCCCGGAAATTTGTCATAGACATCGAGAAGATATAGGGTAGCAGGAACTATTGTCACTAAAAAAGTGCAAAACAAAATTGTCAATAATAACCTGTTACTAATTTTCATTTAGTGCTGGGCTTCTTTTTATCAAGTTTTTTTAAAAAATCTATAATTTGGTCTACGGTTAATACGTGATCGACATCACAGAGATTCATGGCTGCTTTTGGCATTGTATCAATAACACAAGTTTTTGGGTCTTGTACAATGGCAAGTCCGCCCCTTTCCTTAAGTTTTTCCATTCCTACGGCACCATCTTTATTGGCCCCGGAAAGCAATATACCGATTAATTTATTTTTATATACATATGAGGCAGAGTCAAAGGCAACATCAATAGAAGGTCTGGAGTTATTAATCATCTCTTCGGTAGATAATGAAATGGTATTACCTAGTTCAATACACATATGATAGTTGGCGGGGGCCAAATATATGGTGCGCTTTCTTATCACTTGCTTGTCATATGGTTCAACGATTTGGAGCTTAGTTTTGATGGAAAGTGCTTCAAGAAAACCATGCCGAATGTGCTTGAGCCTATGCATTGCCATTATTATAGGCAGTTCATAATCTTCAGGTAGTTTGTTCAGTATACGTGTAATTACTGGAAAGCTCCCCGCTGAACCTCCGATGACAATTGCTTTATATTCTCCGTCAATTTTCAAAGTATAGCTAGTCTCTTAGTTTTTTATACACTTTTTCTTCTCCATTGACGAGTAGAAACTTGTTAGATATTTCGCACCAAATGAGTGACTCTTTAGACCCAATACATAAATAGGAGTACTTGAACATACTCTCATGCAATGTCTTGAGGACTTGGTTTTGAAGCGACTGATTAAAGTAGATCATCACATTCCTGCAAAGGATGAGATCAAATTTGGAAAAGGGTTCTCCGTTAACAAGGTTGTGTTCACGGAAAGTAACATTCTCTATAAGCGTTGGATCAAAAATGGCATAATCTCCATCAATATTGTAATAATTACTTAACTCAGCAATACCATTAAACCGGATATAATTCTTATTGTTTATATCCATATTTTTCATTTTGTACCTACCAGATTTAGCGGAGTTAATGATGTTTTGGTCTATATCTGTGGCAGTAATAATCGCTTTGTCAAGAATTTCCAGTTCTTTTAGTAGAATGGCCATGGAAAAGACCTCTTCACCGGATGAGCACCCTGCATGCCATATTCTGATTTTATCGTGATTTTGAAGCAGGTTCGGGAATATATTATCTCGTAGAGCTTTCCAGAATGATGGGTCTCTGAACATTTCTGTAACGTTGACAGTCACTTCTGAAAGGAATAGTTTGAAATAATCTTTTTCGATTCCCAACTTATGAATTAAGCTGTCAACAGATTCGATTCTATGTAAATCCAGAATCCGTACAATTCTTCTTTTGAACGAAGAAAGGGCATACTCAGAGAAGTCATGGTTGAAATTGTCTCTCAGATAAGCAGTTAGTTTCCTCAGTTCAGATATCTCAATTTCTTTCATTCGTGTATTCTATGTGTTGGTCAGTTTTTGTCTGAACTCAACTTATTGATTTTCATGTCTTTTATCTTGATGGTATTTTCAAGTTCCTCAATGGTTCGTTGTTGTTCCTGAAGTTTTTTCTCTAATTGAGTAGTACTTGATTTTGGTAGTTTTTTAAGCTGTGTTTTGTAATCATTAATCCGCGCTTCAAGTTTAGACAACTTGGTCTCATATTGAAGTTTGGTTGCTCGAAGTTCACGTTCCTGGTTTTCGTGTGTTACTTGCATTTCTTCAATGTTTTGGCGCATACTTTCCTCCTGACTAATTAACTTTTCGGTGAGCTCTTGCGAATTTTTTAGCAAGCTTTGGGTTTTTCTGCTCATTTCCACAGTGGCAAGGGAAGCTGCAATGGATGAACTCAACTTCTCGACAAAGGAAATCTGATAGCCTTTAAATTCTCTGAAGCTTGCCAGCTCAATTACACCATGAATTTCATCGTTGTCTATTAACGGAACAATAAGTAAAGAGGTTGGGCCGGCATCACCTAATCCAGATTTGATTACCATATGACTTTCAGGGAGGTCTTTTACATAAATAGTCTCTTTTTCTTGCCACACCTGTCCGGTCAAACCTTCTCCATACTCAAGTCTCTTACTAATGAATTTTTGCCTGTCGAATGCAAAACTGGCGGCTAATTCCAAATGAATATCTTCCTCGTCATTACTGTTTATTATAAATAGCCCACCTTGATTGGCATCCAGGTACTTGACGAGCTCCGAAATAAGGATATTGGTTAGTTTGTCTAAATTGTCGGAATTGCGTTGAATGAGTTCCGCAAAGTGCGCAAGTCCTTCAATTTCCCAGTTTCTTTCTTTCTCAATGCGATCCACTTCTATCATTTTATCGCGCATCTCAACAAGTGCTTTAGCCAATTCATTATTTTGCCCGCTCTCAGATTTGTCGATCTGCAGATCTGTTTCCAGGTTGTCGTTTGTGACATTTTTCACGAATTGGGTTGCACTATTTATATAACTGTTAAACTGATCCAGGCAGTAACCGATGTTGTGGTAATGCTCAAATGAAGTTTGGTAATTCAAGATGCTTTGCTCTCCCTGGAGGAGCTCTTTAGAATGATTCGAAAGGATAGAAATGGGTTGGATGAAGGTTTTTCTTATGAATGCGACTCCCAGTATTACAAGGAGTACGGCTAAAACTATATCCAGCGCTACAAGTATATAAATGATCACCAGTCTGTCACTGATCTTGTCCAGTGTGTTTTCATAAATTTCATCAATAGTGGTAACTACGAATTCCGACTCTAATTCATTGTAATTAATAAGTTCTGCGAAGAGGGGATTTAAAATCTTTTTGGTCCGTTGCGTGGCATAGAGCCGGATGACTTGTCCGGTTTCCGGGTCGATGCCTGCAGAGTCGGTCTGCTGCGTTTCATAATAAATGCTGTCTGTATAGGGCTCTTCTTCGAAAAAAAGTCGAGAGTTGTTTTTGATGTTCAACCAATGTTCGGCCAAATAATAATAGAGGTCTTCTTCGTTGGCCTCATTTAGCAGTGCATTGACTTCCTGGTCTTTTGTTTTAGTGTTTAGTTGCTCTACAATTGATTGTAAGTCATGTCTATGTAAACTGAAAATATCTTCAAAGTGAATCCTGAGAGTTTTTAGCTTTTTTCTTATTGAAGTGCGAAATTCTACCTTGGATACCGGAGGTTTTTTTGTCTCTTGATTAAATTCATGGAGGACCTGTTTTGTTTCAAGTAGCTTGTAAGACAGTGTGTTGAGGCCGTTTTTCTGCCATAAAGCGAGTGCCAGAATCAGGTTAAAGAGTACAAATAGAGTACAGAATGCGAAGAAAAACAGGTTGACCCTTCCCTTCAATGACCTCCAATTTGTCTTCTTATCCATCAATGAAAGATATACTTAAATGGAAAAAAATCCAACAGTAGGACACCAATTGCTAATATTGGTCACTATGGTTCTATATAACCCGACTTAGCTCCTCTATTGGGATATATTTCCTATATTTCAGTAAGAAAACTATTGAGGAGTATTTATGCGGTTTAATCTGACTATTGGAAGGCGCCTGGCTTATGGATTTGGTTTTATCATAGTGTCTATTGTTGCCTACAGTATCTTTACCTATTTCAGACTCAACGAGAACAGAAACCTGAATCAAAAGAATTCTGAGGTTTACATTCCTTCTATCATTCAGCTTAAGGACCTACAGAAACACGTGACCAGTATGAATACTGTGATGACTTCTTGGCTGGATCATAACCTGCGACAATATGAAGCCGATAATATATATTCCGACCTTGAAGAGTTGCACCGAATTTGTAATGAGCGATTACGTCCCAGACTTGATGTACTAACCAAAGAATGGGATGAAGTAAGCGATAGCTTGTACAAGCAAGTATCTTCTACTATTGATTCTATGGTTATATGGCAAAAGAAAGTAATGTTAAAGTATGCCTCAAGACCTGATGATGATATGGAAATGAAAGCCGAATTAAACCTCATCAGGAATGACTACGAAAGCAGCGTTGGAGCTACCGGTGAACGTATGGCAAGGGTTGAAAGCATAAATGAAGAAGGTGGTATCGGGACAATAATTGGTAATTTGACCCAGACATCACGAAAATTAAGTAATAACCTAAATGATTCGGCAGTACTTCTACAGATGCTGGTTGGTATTTTGGGAGGCGTACTGTTGGTGGTTGGTTTTTTGATCGCCCTTTTTACTTATCGTTCTATTGTGCGCCCGATCAATGATTTAAAAAGCATTCTACTTTCCATGGGTAAAGGGGTTCTTCCAGAGAATGAAATCCAGGAAAGAAATGATGAGATTGGGGAAATGTCAGCGGCTCTTAACAGCCTCATCAGAGGATTGAAAGACACCTCAAATTTTTCTAAAAAAATAGGGGAGGGTGAGTTTAATTCGGAATATAAGCCATTAAGTAAGGACGATATTTTAGGTAATTCGCTTCTGGTAATGCGGGATAACCTTTCAAAAGTAGCTGAAGAGGATAAGAAAAGAAGTTGGAGTACCGAGGGCTTGGCTAGGTTTGGTGAAATTTTAAGAAGAAATAATGATGACCTTAAGAGTCTGACAGAAGATTTAATCTTTGAATTAGTTAAGTACCTAAATGCCAATCAGGGAGCAGTTTTTGTATTAAATGAGGATGAAGACGGGCGATTTATGACAATTGCTTCGTGTTATGCCTGGGACAGACACAAATATCTTGAACAGAGGGTAGAATTGGGAGATGGTTTGGTAGGACAGGCCTGGCAGGAAAAAAGCACCTTCTACATTACGGATGTCCCCCAAGATTATATAAATATAACTTCAGGTCTGGGGAAGGCCACTCCTACATCTATTCTCATAGTGCCTTTGATTATGAATGAAGAGATTTATGGGATAATTGAGCTGGCTTCTTTTCATGAAATCGAACCTCATCAAATTGAGTTTGTTGAAAAACTTGCAGAAAATACCGCTGCCACGATTAGCACAGTAAAAGTGAATGAACAGACCAAACTGCTATTGGAACAAACTCAGGAAGCCTCAGAACAATTGAGAGCACAGGAGGAAGAGCTAAGGCAGAATCAAGAGGAAATGATGGCTACACAAGAGGAGATGCAGCGAAATCTTGATGAGGCCCATGAGGAAATTGCCAGGTTGAAGAAAAAGAAATAGCCTCAATCTCACGATAGAGGCTAATCCAAACTTTTGTCAATTGATGTTTTGTATAGTTTTAAAACGAGAGAGGTGCATCAAAGGTGAAAATCGGATGATCGATCGCCATTAGGACCTGCTCAGTCCCTACAGGGTCTTCATCACTTAAGAGCACAACTCCAATAGTCTCTAATTGTGTAGGGTTATGGTTTCCTGTTCCTACAAATTGGTCGTACCGTACGGTCAATAAATTCCATCCAGGTTCTGACGGTCTTAAAGTATGTGTGTAGGTTGCTCCCGAGGATTCAACCATTTGAAATTCCAGCCAGGTCTCCGGGTAAGTCGGGTCATAATAGACAAAAATATTGAAATAGACGCGAGCTGGGTCTGCATACAACGGGTATAAATCTGTTCCAGGGTCGGTATATTTTGCCGGCAGAAAAGTAATGTCAGCGTAGGGCGATGTAGTTGTTTGTGGTGCAGACAAAGTATAAAGATATGGTGTCCCATCTGGGTAGGGATAGTCCGTATTGCTATTAACTGTTGGTGGGTAGTCACTTTCCCAACCCGGAAGCCCCCAGGTAACTATATTGGCAATAGTAAAATCAGATACTAGTACACCTCCCGCATCTATATCTCGTTCCCCTGAAACGGTTACATTGACGGTTTCGGTTGTACCCGTATGATCGGGGAATGAAAGTGTAGCCGTAATCGATTCAGTTGTAAAAAGGGGGAGTACATTACCTGTTGTGCCATCCCATGTAAAGGAAATTTCACGTCCTACGCCAGTTACTGTTCTTGTCGCTCCACTGGTACCACCGGTCAATGTTAGTACCCATTCTTTATCGTTTTCCAACTCTGCGTTGAATGTTACCTGTTCTCCATTACTAAAGTCTACGGTGCCTGAGCTTACCGATAGTGATTGAGTAATGACGAGATCACCATTCTTGACGGAGTCATAGTCGGGGCCTACGATTTCGTCTTTTTCACAAGAGGTGAAAATTAAAATACTACTTAATATTATGAATAAGCTTCTCATGTTTCAATTTTGTTGTTCCTAGATATTCATGTTGAAGAAGATCAGGAATTGGTTAAATGAATAATCATTGGCCGAAACCAGGTTGTCCGCATAGCTGAACAAGTTGTGCTGCACGTTGAGATAAGTGCTCTTGTTGAAATTGTATTTTAATCCGTAGCCCAACATGGTCTCACTGGCATCAATATTAAATGTTGAAGGCGATGCTGTAATTTCGTTGTACTGATCTCTGGTGGAAATCAACCCAAATCCACTTGACACTACCATTTTACTACCTAATAACAAATCAAGCTTGCTAGCTAGTTCAAAATCAATACCCAAATCTAAGATAGCTGTTGCAAAATCGGAGCTTGCCGATCCATCGTCACGGCTTGCCGCATCATATTGTCCGCCTAAAGTAAGTTCTAGTTTTCTGTCAAAGGAAAGGATTTTGTTAACGGCAAGGTTCACTCCTCCCTTTATCTGTAAATAGGATTCCGCTACAGTAGAATTACTGGGAATCGCTTCACTCATGATTGCAGCTTCAAGGAAGGCATCAACTTTTTCCAGTGAGTCGGTGTAAGTTGAGTTCAGATAAACACCGGCTCTATTTGGAGTGGCAACACCGTAGGGTGTGACAACACCATATCTGGGATTGTACGTCATTAGCTGTTCGGTAATAGATCGGTTATATATAGAAGCCTGCCTTGTGATATCGAAAATATTAATGGACCTCACGGCAAATGGATTGTTGGCAACGCTGGTAAAGACTTCTGGTGTTGATACAGTAGGATCAAAATTGATTCTTTTTGTCTGAGCAGCCGAGCTATAGAACCTTGGGTCAGTATATCGATATCCGACTTTCGCCTGAAATCCGCAATTTTTGAAATTTGTTCCTGCCGCTGCATCGAAGAATATTCCGCTGTTGTCGGTGGGGGCGGAAGCATCATTTTGGTAAACCAGTTGTGACATACCTGCTTCAGCATCAAGAATAAATTCCAGTTTATCAGACAAATCTCTATTGTAATCCAGTTCAAAAGAAGTGACCGGATTAGACATGCCAACGGAGTCATTAATTGTTGCCGGAACATCAAAAAGATTGATATAGTTGGCTGTAAGTGTGAAGTTTTTGCTTTGCTCTATAGCGATTCGTCCACCTGACTGGAACCTGGCCGGTATACCTGCTCCGCCTGCGGGTCGGTTTCGGAGGAATAATCCATCGAATTTGATTGTTTCAATAAACATATCATCGAATTGCAAGCCAAAATCGACATGAGCCCCTTGTTGCCACCAGCGATTTCCCCGGTTCAGGTTGTCGTACTCAGCATAATCTCTCCTGATATCCTGAAATATTGTTGCTTCATTGACTTTGGTATCGCCATCACTATTATAGAATGTATAGGGGGACATTTGCACATAAATATCTCCTACTTCATATCCTATGATTTTAGCGATGTTACCCTTTACAAAAAGCTGTCGAAGTTCAGCCGTGGCACTGGACCCAAAGAAACCACCTAGTTCCGTACGGAAACGAAACAGGGCCTGTATTTGGGTGTTATTGTCAGGGTGTAAATTTACTCCAAGGTCTATTAATGTATGTCCCTGACTAAATTTATCCGTGTTCACTGTGTCATCTTGCCCAAGGTTGTTGTTTTCCTGCCACGCACGTGCGTATCCACCGAATTGTACTTTGTCCTGTGCTGCCGTTTCTTCCGGAGTTCCGAAAATTGTTGCTGCTACAGTGGTTAGAATAATGAAATTTCTTCTCATCATTTATGCTTTATTAAGTCTGATATCTTTTTAGAAAAATACTTTAAATTCAATTGTTGCCTCACTGCCTTTCATGACCTCAAGGTCTTGGCTGGAATCTTCGTATGAGAAGAATTTCTGCCGGAAGAATACCGAGGACTGATTACTGATTTTTGCATCGAAACCAATTCCAAAAGAGGTGCCCCATTGATCTCTTGGATCACCTGTGGATCCTAGCTCTGTTTCATGATTCCCCTTAATCGACTCCATTCCATAATAAAAGTCGAGGTAGAAATTGTTGGATAGCCCCAGATAGACTTCAAATTCAGAAGTCCATGATCTCAGGTATGCATCTGAGTTCATCATAACAAATGGTGCAAATGCATTTTGAACGGAGCTTAATGAGATAAGATTGAAGAAGTAGAAGTCTTTGTCAAGTATCCTTTCACGATACTTGAGCTGTAGGTCAAATGCGTTGAAATGCCTTTTGACCGGTGTGCCAGTAACTGTAACCAGTTCATATACGCCACGATAGAACTGATTAAATCGGCCATTTGGTCCTAAACCTCCAGGTGCCGGGAAGAAGTTTGGAAGCCTTGAGTACGTTAGGCTGTTAACTCTGTGTGCGTAAGAAAGGAGCGTATCTTCCGGGTTGGCATCTCTTAACTCACTTGACATTTCTGTGCCCAGAATTACTTTCACTTTACCTAACTTGAACTCGGTATTGAGGTTCAATGACCTTCTATTATTGGCAATATCTCCAACGCTGATCATCCCTCCTGCAAAAGGCTGAAATATATTTCCCCCAATACCGGAGTATCCGGCATTCACTTCTCTAATAGTATTGTTGCTAAAGGAAGCTGTACTGTTAACGAAGTTTTCATTTAATTGATAAAATCGCATCGATAGAGACCCGTACTTAATTAATGATTTTTTTAGAGTCACCTCAGCAAGAACTCCTTCACCCCAACCACGTTCAATATTAGGGCTTTCATATCCTCCGATTCCAGCTTCACCATTAAGGTTGATTTTGTCTTTTAGGTTAATATCAAACTCCGCAGTATACATGTTTACCTGAGCCCGTGGTTCATCCAATTCTGCTGAGTTAATGCTGTCTGAAGTCGTCATAGAATGATAGGTGACAAGACTAATTCTGTCATCATCCACAGTTTTGTTTAACTTGAATGCTACATTTCGCGTTGGCATTACTTCAGCTACTCTGTCAAATCCACTAGTAGTTTGGGTTTTGCCGTAAAAGATATCGGCAGTTGTTCCTAATGGAAGTCCATTAGCTTGAATCATAAAACCCTTCATTCCGGTTGTCCCGAAACGAGCATCTATGTTGTAGGTGCCGTTATAATAATATCCTGCATATCGATCTTTTAGGTTGCCGACACCATCCCATGGTTGCCTTTCGAATACACTAAAACGTTGGTATCTGGTATTTGATGACAACGTGAATTTTGTAAGACTTCTCCATTCAATTCCACCGGCTACCAGGTAGAAATTACCATATTTTGTGTTGGCACTACCTCTTAACACGAGGGCTTGAAAAACATTAAATCCGTCAGGGAATGGTTCGCCCGGAGAAGGCCAAACCGTAAAAGGATTAGCCAGAATCATTTCACTTCCCAAACTATACGTTGGTCCGTTTAACCCAATGTACATGAGCATAAAGGGATCATAGTATCCTTCTCCCAACCGCATCTCTTTATTTGCACCTAACGTGCCGTATGGTGTCGACATGGCTCTGCTGAATGCAAACCCTCTAAAATAACCACCTACAATCAGGTCTTCATTTAACCGGTTAAGAAATCCCTTTTCAGTAATGGGTTCGATCTCCTTAGTTTCTTTCTTGTCCTTAAGCTCAGGTATGTTACCCTTGAGTAGATTTGTTTTCTTAACGATCGGATCAAGTTCGAGGGAGTCTGATGCATAGGTGTGTGCTGTCATCATGAATAACGTAGCACATACTACCCCTGCATTCAATATTTTAGAAAATGCTTTCATTTAAATCTGATTCTGTATTCCTCTATTGGTTTATTTTTGGTATACTCTTACGTAGTCGACAAACATATATTTTGGAAACTTGGTGTTTTCATCCGGTGGACCAGGCCAGTTGCCTCCTACAGCTACGTTGAGAAGCATGTGAAATTTTTGATCGAACGGCCATGGCTTAGGAGAGAGGTCCTCCGGTGTCTTCGTTGAAAATAGCTTATCATCTATGTACCAGCGAATTTCATCTTCTTCCCATTCTACACTGAACACGTGAAACTCGTCTTCGAAAGTCCCTGATTCTAGTGTATAGGATTCTCCAGTATGCTTGTTATTAGGCCAGGGGTCTCCATAGTGAAGTGTACCGTGTGTGGTACTGGGTTTTTGACCTATGATCTCCATTATATCAATTTCACCACTCTTGGGCCAGCCTCCATAGACGTAGTCGGTTGGTAGCATCCAGATCGCGGGCCACATTCCTTGTTGAATTGGTAGTTTTGCTCTCACATCAAAACGGCCGTATTTCCAATCAGCCTTATTTTTAGTGTTGAGCCGGGCGGAAGTATAAAACTTGCCTTTATAATTTTGTTCCTTCGCCTTAATCACTAGAAATCCATCTTTAATAAAGGAGTTGTTCCGGCTGTTGACATAGTACTGCAGCTCATTGTTTCCTCCACCGCTGCCATTAACTTCATGAGTCCATTTTGTTGAGTCGATTTCAGAGCCATTAAATTCATCTTGCCATACCAGTTTCCAGTCATCATCGCGTTCCGGCTTTTGTTTGTAACCGTTATCTACAATCTTCAATGTGAGGTTCTCTTCATCAATTGTTTCTCCTACAGGAACAAATAGATCATCCTTAACGATGAATGAAATGTTAGAACAGGCTGTAAGTATTAAGCTTGCGACTAAACCGTTAACAATCAGTTTAATATGATTTGATCTTTTCATTGTTAATTTTTTGTTCGATTATTTTCTGATAAATCGTACTCTGGATTTTTTGTGATCAGCTATGGAACCACCTTTCTCTAAGTGTATTTCGTCCAGATACAGTGTTCCAGTTTGAAGCATGATTCTGAATAATGTATTGACTCGTTTCCTGGAGGCCTGTGTAATAGGAATAGTATACTTCTTCCATTCTTTGGTGACGTAGAGATACGAGTCGTTGACACCTTCTTCAAATCCTCCACCTTGCGCAAATCCTACGCTCGTAATAATATACTCATCATCATCTGTGCGAGCATAGAATACTAGTTTGGTGTAATCGCTTAGATCAGGAAGTTTAGTCTCATCGTCAAGGGTGACGTTCCATGCACCAGCGTACTGCACATCTAGTCCGCGCCACAGATCAATTCCCTCTTTGATTGTGAATTTGATGCATTTTGGTCCTTCAAAGGCGTTTTCTCTCCATGCGTCTTGCATATCAATACTCGCTCCGTCTGCATCTCCCATATAGCCGGAAGGTATTCCATTTTCCCACTTATCTGTATAAATATGATAGTGCTCAGGGTTGGGAGGAGTAGACCTTCTCTTGAATACAAGGTCATTTTCGTTTGTCGTAAGTGAAGTCGTGTAATAGACATCGTCCACATATATGGTTCCTTTTCCTGTAAAAACCAAAAGAAAAAGGCCGTTGATACTTTTAAGGTCAAGTCCTCCAAGTTCAAATACAACTCTTTTCCATTCTGATGTTAATGGAATCCCTTTTTCTGAAATATTTGTTTCGCTTCCTTCTCCGATACCTGCCTTTTCTAATGTAAATGTAGTGTCAGTTCTAACTTGGAAGGTCAAATATTTGTAAGGAGATAGATCGATGAACTTAGATTTGTCTTCGGTAGCATCTCTCCAGGTGCCAGAAGCTTGAAAGTATATCCCATTCCAGGCTTCTTCACCACTGAGAACAAACTTCATGCATTTTGAGCCGGTTGCTGGTTTGACGGTACAATCATAACTGTCAGATAATCCACTTCCGCCCCAGGCCCCCATCTTTCCTGATGGCTGGCTGTTCTTTACTTCGTCATCATAGACTACAAATTTGTCTTGTGCAAGTAGGTTGGTAGTTGTTGCAATTATCAATAGACCAGCTAATAGGTTGTTCATTTGGTGATTGAGTTAATTGTAGTATTTGTTGTTGTTCTGTGCAATCAGATTATATCAATTCCCAGTGAAAACATAATTATTTATCCTCTTCGTAAGGATATTGTGTGAGAGAACCGGAAATATCAGGAATTAATTTTTCACTTAAAACACAAGATACTTTACGCTTAATGCGCTCAAAGAGTTGTTTTATTATTCGATTAATTCGCAAAATATGAATGTGTCACTATTGTGTTTTGCGAATAATAATTTTGACTATAAGCTTAAAGAATTATCATATAATCGTTAGGTAATTCACTGATAAAACCTCCTTTTTTACTATATTACTGGCCTACCAATGCAAAATTGTACCTATGAGAAGGCTTCCAAAACTGAGTTTTACCCTCATATTATTCCTTACACTTGGAGTTACAGTTGTTAATGCTCAATCCAAAAAACAACTCAAAAAAAATAAAAAGCAGGCCGAAAAGCTGGTAAAAGAAGCTGATGCGGAATTTGATCATCAGATGTATCCTCAGGCTCTTGAACTATATCTGGAGGCCAATAAACTATATAGTGAGGATGCTCATACCAATTTACACATCGGACTCTGTTACGAGAAATACAAGGACAAGGGACGAGCGGTGGAATACATCCGAAAGGCATATGAACTGAACCCCGAAGTTCATGAGGATATCCTGTATTATCTTGCGGAAGGGTATCATTATCACGAGGATTTTGATGATGCTATAGAACATTATAAGAAATATATAGCAACACTAAATTCTAAAAAGGATGCTTATAAAATCAAGTTGGCGGATCGTGGTATTTATGAGTGCAATAATGCAAAGGAGTTTGTTGCCAATCCTGTAGATGTAAAAATTAAACGTCTGGGAAGCGCAATTAATAGTAAGTGGAATGATTATTCTCCGGTGATCAGTGCTGATGAAGAAATTATGGTTTTCACCTCCAGAAGAGAAGGTACTACCGGTGGTGGTCAGGATCATACCGGTATCTGGTATGAGGATGTTTACATTAGCAAGAAAGTGAATGGCCAATTTCAACCGGCCCAAAATTTGAGTACAGTGAATACCGATGTGCACGAGGCTAGTGTAAGTCTATCCCCTGATGGTAAAAAACTCATCTTGTATAAAGGAGATGTGGGTGGAGGAGACCTTTTTCTCTGTAAACAGAAGGAGGATGGTGAATGGGTAAAACCAAAGCCTTTTCCTAAATCAATCAGTGCCAAAAAATCATACGAGCCTTCCGGTACAATTTCTAATGATGGTAACACACTGTACTTTGTGAGTAATAGAGACGGTGGTTTTGGAGGATTGGATATCTATAAGGCAACAAAAAACAAAAAAGGGAAGTGGGATGACCCGGTCAATCTTGGCCCAACTATTAACACGGAAGAGGACGAGGACGCACCATTTCTGGATTTGGATGGAAAGACACTTTACTTTAGTTCAGAGTCCCACAAAGGGATGGGAGAGTACGATATTTTCAAGTCGGTGTACGATGAAGCTTCTGATACCTGGTCGGAGCCGGAAAACCTGGGCTATCCAATCAATTCAGTAGAGAGCGATATTTATTTCGTTCTTTCCGGAGATGGAAGGCATGCTTACTTTAGCTCTGTAAAGGAAGGCGGAATGGGTGGAGAGGATATTTACATTTTTGAAATGCCCAAGTCTGAAGATTATGCTGACAGGATAGCAATGGTTGAAGAAATAACCGGCCATCATGTGGAAGAGGAACCGGAACCAGAACCAGAGCCTGAGCCAATACCCGAGCCTGAGCCAGAACCGGAACCAGACCCAATTGTAGTAGAACTGATGGAAGTACAATTGATAGTAAAAATCTTTGATGCTACAACTAATGAGCCACTCGAAGCGACTATTCAACTTGTCGATGCTGAGACGAAAGAGGAGTTTGTGAATACGACAGCTTTGGATGGAATCTTTGAAGCCGAGTTCAAGGAAGACAAACCCGTTGTCTATTCTATTTATGCCCAACGAGAGGGATATGGTTATAAATCGATCAATGTTACAATACCAGCAATGTCTGATGTGCCACAGCGAATTGAAAAGTTGATTTATTTGAAGCCAATCGAACAGGAGATTGAAGTAATCCATGTCCTTAGAAATATTTACTTCGACTTCGACAAGTTTACTCTCAAGCCAGAGTCATATAATGAGTTGGAAAAACTGGAAAAGATGCTAAAAGACAATCCGAACCTAAAGGTAGAACTTGCAGGTCATACGGATTTTATTGGTCCGGATGGCTATAATGACGTACTGTCCAGAAAAAGGGCAAAGGCTGTTGTTAACTATCTTCAGTCAAAAGGAATTAGTCCTTCCAGGATGACTTACAAAGGTTATGGTGAAACTAAACCCATGGCCAGTAATGATGATGAATCAGAAGGTAGAGAGTTGAATCGTAGAACTGAATTCATATTACTCGAGGATTGATTTCAATAGATCGAGGTCAATTTCATGGCCTCCTTCGTATTCTATAAAATTGATGTGAGGAACTGTTTTTTTCAGTTCCTCTATTTTTTCCAAGTGTTCTGTTGTCAGCAGAGGATCCTTATTGCCGTAGCAAGCGGTAATATTCTGGTGATCGAAGAATTCACTTGAAGGATCAAAATCATTATTTCCTGACGGAGGGAGAATTCCACTCCACAAAATTAGCTTTTCAAAATGATGATTTTCAGCGTGAGCCCAACGGCAAATAGTCGGGACGCCCTGTGAAAACCCAAATCCAACCCAGCTTGCTGATGGGTGTTGCGCATTTAAATGTTGATACAAGTTTTCGAGGAACCGAACATGATTTTCAATATCGGTAATTCTATCTTCCCTGGTCATCCAGGAAGCACCCACTCTCCCTGTAAAGCCTTCCAGGTAAAATTTAGAAAGCCCTTCAGGTGCAATAACCAGTGTATTGGATTCTTTCAGCCATTCAAACTTTTTGATAAAGTACTGCGCTAATTGACCATATCCATGACAGGCCATAATGATTCTTTTGGGTTCATCACTACCCAATGAATAGTACCTCGCCTTATACTCAGTTTTCAAATGGTTTTCATTCATTCCGAAAATTACCAAATCCTTTTGAAGGACAAATGAATTCCTATAATTTGGTGGTAATGGGTGCAAAAAGAATTTTCTTAATAGGGGCAGGTAGGTCTTCAACTTCATTAATCGATTACTTACTAGGTAATGCAGAAGAGCATGATTGGTCGCTGGTAGTGGGTGATACTTCCTTTGAGCTTGCCAAGTCGAAAGTAAAGGATAATAATCGGGGTGATTCTATTCAGTTTGATGTGTTTAATACAGATCAGTTGAATAATCAGGTTGAAAAGGCGGATCTGGTTATCAGTATGTTGCCGGCAAACTTGCACCACTACGTAGCCAAAGTGTGCCTTAATTTTGCAAAACCAATGCTTACAGCTTCATATATCTCTAATGAAATCAGCGCGATGGATCAGGAGGCCAGGGACAAAGAAGTTTTTATTTTAATGGAGTGTGGACTTGATCCTGGTATCGATCACATGAGTGCCAAATTAGAAATAGACAGAATAAGTAAGGAAGGAGGGAAGTTACTCTCCTTTAAATCCTTCACTGGTGGGTTGGTTGCGCCAGAGTCTGATGATAATCCCTGGAACTATAAGTTTACCTGGAATCCCCGTAATGTGGTCTTAGCAGGTCAAGGAGTGGTCAAGTTCATCAGAAACGGGAAATACAAATATATCCCGTACAACAGCCTATTTACCAGACTGGAAAAGGTCATGGTGACAGGGTATGGTGAGTTTGAAGGGTATGCGAACCGCGATTCATTGAGATATCGAGAAATCTATGACATTAAAGACATACCAACACTCTTTCGTGGGACTTTAAGAAGGCCAGGGTTTTCCAAGGCATGGAATGTTTTCGTTCGACTGGGTTTGACCGATGATACTTATACCATGGAGGATACTGATCAAATGACCTATAGGGATTATATCAACTCTTTCCTTGTATATAGTCCAACGGATAATGTCGAAACGAAACTTGCTAATTATCTAGGGGTAGAGGTGGATTCCGAGGTCATGAAAAAAATTGAATGGTTAGGGCTGTTTGGGGATACTCGGGTTGGAATAAAGAATGCTACTCCAGCACAGGTCTTGCAAAAGTGTCTGGAAGAGAAATGGCAATTAAAACCTGATGACCGAGACATGATTGTCATGCAGCATCAGTTTGAATATGAGCAGAAAGGCGGTTTAAAGGGCAAGACAACTTCTCTGGTTGTAAAGGGTGACAATGCGACCAGTACATCAATGGCTCGTACAGTAGGATTGCCACTTGGTATTGCGGCTAAATTGATTCTGACCAATAAGATAAAACTCACAGGAGTACATACACCAACTAAAGAGGAGATTTATGTGCCTATTTTAAGAGAACTTGAAGAGCAATTTGATATAGCATTTTTTGAAGGCTAATTGTGGATAAGTATTTAATCGATTGATTATCTGTTGAATAGAATTTTGTTAAATTGATAGATAATTATTGCGTACTATGAGCGTTAAAATAGTTAAACGAATAAACTGTTTAGTCTATGAAACAATCAGCTAAAAATTTCAGACTTTTTATTCTTGGAGAACGTTCGTTAAACAATTCTGATTTGGTCAATGTAGATTACTCTGAATGTGAAGTTTACTACATGCCTTCTAGTTTCAGTATTTTTGATGTATTGAAATTTTCTCCGGATATCATTTTTGATCAAGGTACCGACAAAGTATTTGATTGTCGGAACATCGCTTAGTTTCCGGTGTAACCATGATCAATTTGTAAGTCTGCTCCTTCAGCACTGCGAACTGCCAATTCATCGCACCGTTCGTTTTCCGGGATACCTGCGTGCCCTTTTACCCACTGAAATGTTACCTTGTGTTTTTTGTAGAGCGGAATAAATCGTTTCCACAAGTCAACATTTTTCTTTCCTTTGAAGTTCTTTTTTTCCCAACCCCATAACCAACCTTTTTCAACTGAATCAACTACATATTTCGAGTCTGAATAGATTTTAACGGGCATTGGCTTCGTAAGAGCTTCAAGGCCTTTGATTACAGCCAGTAATTCCATCCGATTGTTGGTAGTATTGGAGAAGCCTTCACTTAATTCTTTCCTGTGCTGTTTGTAAATAAGTACTACACCGTAGCCTCCCGGTCCGGGATTGCCTTTTGCTGCGCCATCCGTGTACATTACTACCATAATCAGTTAATTTCTTTCTTGAAAAATTTTTCTAAAGTTTGAATCTCTGCGTTGTTTATTGCTGGGAAATTGGCAATCCTAAAAGACTGGTTGAGCCATTTGCCATATCCTCTTCCTAATAATATATTCTGCGCCCTGGCTTTGTTTTTAATATTGTTCAAGATATCAAGTTGTGCCTGAATAGCAACTACTGTGGGCGACCGGTGTCGTTGATGATTCACAAGAAGATTGATATCCTGAAAGGTTTCCAGAAAAGAGTACCATCGGCTTGCTCTATTCTCAACTACCTCGCTGATCTCCGAAATATGTGGAATGCTGGGCATAAGCCTTTTCATGAGATAGATGTTGAGTGTGTTGGGGGTATGAGTGGTCTGATACTTTTCTGCGTTTTTATGAAGGTTGGTGAAGCTATTGTAGTGTTTGGACTCATTAATGGACAGACCTCGCTCTTGTGCTCTTGGTGAGCAAATCATAATACCCATGCCAGCTGGTAATCCAAAACATTTTTGGACTGATGCATACCAAATGTCTGCTAGTTCAAAGTCGACTTGTGCACCCGCCATTGATGAGGTGACATCTACGGCTATCAAAGAATCGGGATAAGAACTGTGGATGTGTTTGATTTGTGACATACTGAGTATGGTGCCGTTAGAAGTTTCACAGTGGGTCAAGCAAATGACTTCCGGAGATTCCGCGGCTTTTGTGGACAGTGGAATATCCTCATTCAAGTCAAACTCAATTTTCTGAGACGCGGGGTGCAGCAGTTTTGTATAGTCATACCACCTTTCGCCAAAGGCACCGTTATAGAAGTGAAGACTGGTTTTGGTGATAAATGATTGGGCTATTATTTCCCAACACTCAGTAGCACTGGATATAAAGTAAATTTGGTAGTTTTCGGGTATATCAAGTCGGTTTCTCAATCCCAGAACAGCGTCCTTTACAATTTGTACAAACTCACCACTTCTATGGTTTAGCGAGAAAACACCTTCATCAATGGCATCCTGCATAAAGTCATATACCTGAGAGTATAACTTTGATGGACCGGGGTAAAATGATATCAATTTATTCCGCTATTGATTCAAAGTGTGAAAGAGCAAGATCGTAACTTTTCAGTCCGAAGCCTGCAATACTGCCGATGCAATTTTTGCCTATTAAACTAACGTGCCGGAATTCTTCACGTTGAGCCAGGTTGGAAATGTGAACTTCAATTACAGGGGTGTTAATGCCAGCAATCGCATCAGCCAACGCTACAGAAGTATGCGTGTATCCACCTGCATTTATTACGATGCCATCGTATGAAAAGCCAACTTCATGAAGTTTATCTATTAATTCTCCTTCCACGTTTGATTGAAAATACTCTACATCCAGGTTTTCAAACCTGGATTTCAATTCCTGGAAGTAGTCTTCAAAGGACTGATCCCCGTAAATACTTTTTTCTCTTACTCCGAGCAGGTTGAGATTTGGGCCGTTGATGATGAGTATTTTCATAATTTAAGTATTTTAACTCCGTGAACTGGGACATCTATATTAAGCAATTCAAGGACTACTTAAGACTTGAGCGATCGCTATCGCCAAACTCCGTAGATGCCTACCTACAGGATGTTGTAAAGCTAAGACAGTTCCTTGATTTCTCCAATTCAAATAAATCACCACTGGAAGTAAATCTGGATGATCTTGAATTACTCATGGGATATTTACACGAACTTCAAATGTCTCCATATTCTCAGGCTCGAACGGTTTCAGGTATCAAGGCTTTTTACAGGTTTCTTCTCACGGAAGAATATATCAATGACGACCCAAGCCAATTACTTGAAGCTCCCAAGTTGGGAAGAAAACTCCCGGATACGCTGTCTGTTGAAGAAATAGATGAACTATTTGCGGCCGTAGACTTGAGTACTCCTGAGGGGGCACGCAACCGGGCAATGCTGGAAACCTTGTACTCATCGGGACTGCGCGTAACAGAACTGGTAGAATTAAGAATAAGCAATGTATTTCGGGAGAATGGCTTTTTGAAAATTCTGGGAAAAGGAAATAAAGAGCGGTTAGTACCTATTGGCTCGGAGGCACTGAAGTTTATGTCGATTTATGTAGACGAGATTAGGGTGCATATTGATGTTAAGGAAGGAAATGAGAATTTTGTTTTCCTGAATCGAAGAGGAGCAAAGTTGACTCGAGTAATGATTTTTACAATTATTAAAAACCTAGCCAAACAGATTGGGTTAAATAAGAATATAAGCCCTCATACCTTTAGACATTCTTTTGCGACCCATTTGATTGAGGGAGGAGCTGATTTGAGGGCTGTTCAGGATATGCTGGGACACGAGTCAATAACAACTACTGAAATATACACACACCTGGACCGTGATTATCTCAAGAAGGTGGTTACGCAATTTCACCCCAGAAGCTAAGTCATAATAGCTGGTTTTTTTAACTAAAACATTGTAAATTATAGTAGCCGTACTCTTACTAAGGCTTGGTTTAGTTTACTAGGAATGTAAAAATCCCCTTTTTGCATAAACATTTGAGCGATGAAAATTTCAACCATTTACAAGAGTTTGGTGCTTTTGCTGTATTTATCAATCTGTAAAACATCAACAGCACAAACATATGAGGAGGGTAAGTATTATGATAAGCGTTACAATGTCTCCAGCCAATGCACAGGCTGTGAATGTAAAAGAGCTTACTGGTATCGGGGCGTAGGTGAGAAGACCGTATGCGTTTTAGCCGGAAATAAATGGGTCGAAAGAAAGGTTAATGGAACCTATTACTGGTTTAAGTGGGATATTTACAGTCGATGCAATTCTCATAAAGAGTGAATGGAAACCTTATATTTCCCGAATGCTAGTACCTAATAAAACAATTCAATAATAAATCACCCGTATACTATCATTAGGAAATTTTGCCTTCAACCACCCGTTTATTTTCTCCTCATCTTCTTTCCTGTCCTGGGACTGGTTGTCATCCAGGTTCCATCGAATAATAAACATATCGATCTCTGTAGAGCCATTTTTAAAATCGGTTACATGAGTCCTCGAACATGAAAACTCACTGATTCCGGGAAACAGGGCAGCTATTTCTTTTTGAATTCCTTTGACCGGTAACGAATCACTGGCAATCAGGGTTAATTGGGCATTGGCTTCTGTCAAGGAGTTTATTTTTTCCTCCTGATTGCTGATAATGGCATCCTGCTTTTCCATAAGCTTTTTATATTCTTCGGCAGTATTAGCCTGAGCACGTAGTGCAACAATTTCGTTATCTTCTCTGCGCTCATCTTGCATGATGATTAATTTGGTTCCCTCGAGTCCATATTCTACTAGTTTATCAAAGCGCTGTTGCTTTTCACGAGCTGTCAACGGTTCACCAAAGCGAAGAATAACGGTTATTTGTGGTAAAGTGTCGTTGTATTCAATTAATGGAGCGTCAAAAACGGTGTTTCGATCCTGAAAAGTGAATTCATTTTGTACAAATTCCTGCGCTCGTATTCTAAAGTGGTCCTGTTTTACGACCTTATAAAATAACCATCCGCTGGGTAGTACAAGCACGAGTGTCAGAATCCACATAGTCACCTTCAAGTACTTGTCATACTTAGCTTTTGCAAAGTGCATGACAGGAAATCTCAGATAACGAACTACAATGAGTGTTACCGCTGCGATCAGAACTGAGTTGAGTAGAAAAAGATAAAATGCTCCTGCAAAGAAATCCCATCGTTGTGTTGCCAATCCATAACCAGCTGTACACAATGGAGGCATTAGTGCTGTCGCAATGGCTACTCCAGGGAGAACATTACTCTTTTCCCCACGACTATTGGCGATAATTCCTGCCAGTCCACCAAATACTGCCACCACAACATCAAGGAAGTGAGGGCTGGTGCGCCTAACCAATTCTTCACTGGGTTCTTTAATGGGGCTGATAAGGAAGTACAAATAACTTGTGGCCAAGGAGATGGCAACTGCAATTCCAAGATTCTTTAGGCTCGACCAAATCAGTCTCATATCATTGGTGCCCATGCCTAATCCGGTTCCCAGAATAGGTCCCATGAGTGGTGAGACTAGCATAGCTCCAATAACAACCGGTATGGAATTTACATTAAGTCCAACAGAGGCGATGACTATTGAACAGCCAAGAATCCAGGCGTTTGTACCGCTAAAGTTAGAATCTTTACGGATGCAGGTTTCAGTGGTCTCGTAATCTGTGCTTGACCTCAGGTCAAAAAGAGTTCTAAAAAACCTGATAAGACTTTGAAAAAACTCTGCCCCCTCTTTACTGACAGCCTGTTTTGATCCTTCCAGCTCTTCTTCTGGATCCTTTTCTTTCATGTCGTGAAATTATGAACAGGACTAAATTAATAAAAACAACGGATCACTTAGTATTTCTTTGGTGTGCCTTTCAAATAAAGTTTATAATGCTCACAATCCATGTATCCATCCGGGTCGCTGAACTCACAACTTTGGTAACTATCACCACCTAAACCACCCTTTCGGATAATGACACCTTTTCCATCACATATAGGGCAAATAAACTTTTCCCCACCTTCACAAGGATCGGGTTTTTCCGGTTGTTTGTAGATAAGTTTTGTGGTGTCACCGGTTTCCGGATTGGTAACTATTTCGGTTTGTTTTGGCTGTAATAAATTCAAATAATGAATAGCTCTTTTGTAATGCTCGCCTTGTTCGCCTCTCAGGTCGATGTACTTTTCCAGAAATGCTATACTTTTCTTGTTGTGATTGCTGAAATAAAGATTTTCACCAAAGAAAAAACAAAAGTCATCCGGGAGGACTCCGCTCGAGTTGATGGCCTCTAAATACTTTAGGTTAGCCGCATCATACAAAGAATCCTGAGTAAGGGTCTTGGCTTCTTCTAGAAGCGTCAAAGTCCTGGGATTGACCTGGGCATTGGTCATACGAACACCGAAAACGAGAATTACTATAGGCATCAACTTATTCACGGGAACAATTTACATTTTTTCTGTGTAAGGAAGTTATCAACACTACTTTAAGAGGGTGTGAAAACTTACTAAATTTGAAAGGTTATACCTCTATATAATTCCTCTGCTATGTATTTGATATTTGATACCGAAACGACAGGTTTACCGCAAAATTATAATGCGCCTCATACGGACCTGGAGAACTGGCCCCGATTGGTGCAAATTGCCTGGCAACTTCACGATAGTAAAGGAAATCTAATTAATGCTGGGAATAGAATTGTAAAGCCCGATGGTTTTACGATTCCTTTCAACTCTGAGAAAATTCATGGTATCAGCACAGACAGGGCTCTCAAAGAGGGACATGACCTGAAAGATGTTCTGCAAGAATTCGCGGAAGATATAGAAAAGGCTGAACTCATTATTGGGCACAATATTGAATTCGATCTCAATATTATGGGAGCCGAATTCATCCGTGGCGAGGTTGAAAGCAAAATGTTTGATACTAAGTCTTTCTGTACCAAATTAGAAACAACAGATTTTGTAGCTATCCCCGGAGGACGAGGAGGTAAGTTTAAATGGCCCACGCTTACGGAGTTACATAATAAGTTGTTTGGTGTCGGCTTTGATGATGCGCATGATGCAGCATATGATGTGGATGCAACCTCTCGGTGTTTCTTTGGGCTGCTTACTCAAAAAGTAGTTGAGCCACTTGGTGGTGTCGCACCAGAAGAAATTGAGTACGAGGCTCCAAAACTAGCGGAAGCTAATTTTGCCAAAAAAGAAGAGGCTACTCTCGACATCGATACTGATGTAAAAGTTGACATAGATTCGCCCTTTGTTCACCTGCATGTCCATACACAGTTTTCTGTTTTACAAGCAACCTCTGAGATTAAAGAGTTGGTGAACAAAGCGAAGGAATTAGGTATGCCGGCTGTAGCCATGACTGACCATGGTAATATGTTTGGTGCGTTCCAATTCGTTCGAGCAGCACTGGCGGCCGATATAAAGCCAATAGTAGGTTGTGAATTTTATGTGGCGGAGGAAAGGAAGACGCTACAGTTTACTAAAGACAACCCGGACAAAAGATTTAATCAGGTTCTAATTGCCAAGAATAAATCTGGTTATGATAACCTCTCTAAGTTAAGTTCTTTGGGCTATATCGAAGGACTTTATGGTATCTATCCGAGGGTAGATAAAGAATTAATTAAAGAGTATAGTAAAGATGTTATCGCGCTTACCGGAGGTCTGTTTGGTGAGGTCCCTTCTTTGATTCTAAATGTAGGTGAGCACCAGGCAGAAGAAGCATTCCAATGGTGGCATCAAGTATTTGGTGATGACTTTTATGTTGAACTTACCAGACATGGCTTGGAAGAGGAGCAGCGCGTAAATGAAGTACTTATTGGTTTTGCGAAAAAGTATGGAGTCAAAGTGATTGCTGCCAATGACGTCTACTATGTAGATAAGAAAGATGCTGAGGCTCATGATGTTTTACTCTGTGTCAAAGATGGTGAAGTAAAAAGTACTCCAAAAGGTAGGGGGAGGGGCTTCCGCTTTGGGATGGCTAATGAAGAGTATTACCTCAAATCTCAGGAGGAAATGAAACAACTTTTTGCCGATGTCCCAGAGGCAATAGAAAACATTAATGAGGTCCTTGGGAAGATTGAAACTTACAAACTTGAACGGGAGGTCCTACTGCCAAAGTTTGATATACCGGAAGAATTTGTTGACCCTGAAGATGATAAGGATGGAGGGAAAAGAGGTGAAAATGCCTATTTGAGACATTTGACCTATGAAGGGGCAAAAGCGAGGTACAGCGAAATTACGGATGAGATTCGTGAGCGCCTCGACTTCGAATTAGCTACGATCGAGAATACAGGTTATCCCGGATACTTCTTGATCGTACAAGACTTTACTTCAAAGGCACGTGAGATGGGGGTGTCCGTAGGACCGGGCAGGGGATCAGCTGCTGGATCAGCAGTTGCTTACTGCATTGGGATCACCAATGTGGATCCGATTGCTTATGATTTACTATTTGAGAGATTCCTCAACCCTGATCGTATATCCCTTCCTGATATTGATATTGACTTTGATGACGAAGGACGAGGGAAAGTGATTGAGTATGTAGTGAATAAATATGGATTCAATCAAGTCGCTCAAATTATTACCTATGGCACAATGGCAGCAAAGTCTTCAATTCGTGATTGTGCAAGGGTATTAGAACTGCCACTACCTGAAGCCAATGCACTTGCGAAGTTAGTGCCGGAGCGGCCTGGAATATCTCTGGCTAAGGCTTTCGATGAGGTGAAAGAATTGGAGGAAATCAAAAAAGGCCAGGACCTCCACGCCATCACATTGCAACAAGCAACAGTACTTGAGGGGTCAGTAAGAAATACCGGTACTCATGCATGTGGGGTTATTATTTCTCCGGATGATCTTACCAAGTTTATTCCGGTAGCAACATCGAAGGATGCTGATTTGTTGATCACACAGTTTGATAACTCTGTCGTTGAAGATGCTGGTATGCTAAAAATGGATTTTCTGGGACTTAAGACCCTATCCATTATCAATACAGCCAGAAAAATCATTAAGAAAAGGCACAACGTGGACATCGACCCGGATCAAATACCATTGGACGATGAAAAGACTTATGCCCTTTATCAAAGAGGGGAGACCAACGGAACATTCCAGTTTGAGTCTCCGGGAATGCAAAAGCACCTCAAGGCATTGAAACCTGACCGGTTTGAGGACCTAATAGCAATGAATGCTTTATATCGTCCCGGACCTATGGAGTACATCCCGAATTTCATTGACCGTAAGCATGGTCGAGAGGAGATCGTCTATGACATCGATGCGATGGAGGAGTACCTGAAGGAAACCTACGGTATCACGGTGTATCAAGAGCAGGTCATGTTGTTGTCACAAAGTCTTGCCGGGTTTACCAAAGGTGAAGCGGATATGCTTCGTAAGGGGATGGGTAAGAAGAAGAAAGATATCATCGATGCCCTTAAGCCTAAGTTTCTTGACGGTTGTGAAGAAAGAGGGCACGACAGAAAGGTGGCGGAGAAAGTATGGTCCGATTGGGAGGCATTTGCAGCTTATGCATTTAACAAGTCACATAGTACCTGCTATTCTGTGGTAGCCTATCACACTGCCTATCTCAAAGCCAATTATCCGGCCGAATACATGGCTGCTGTATTGACACACAATATGAACAATATAGAGAAAGTGACCTTCTTCATGGAGGAGTGTCGCAATCTTAATATTACAGTGCTTGGTCCTGATGTAAATGAATCAGGTACACACTTTGAGGTAAATGATGATGGTGAAATTCGTTTCGGCCTTGGTGCCATCAAGGGTTCTGGTGAAGCGGCTGTTGAAGCAATCATTGAAGAGAGAGAGAAGAATGGCCCCTATCCGGATGTTTGGGAATTTGGCAAAAGAGTAAACCTGAAAGCAGTGAACAAAAAGACAATGGAGTGTCTTGCCATGTCAGGTGCTTTCGACTGCTTTGACCAATACCACAGAAAGCAGTATTTGTACGCTCCAGAAGGCGACCAAACGCTGATAGAGAAAGTTGTAAAGTACGCAAATAGACTAACGGCTGAAGAAGAAAGTAGTCAGGCTTCATTGTTTGGTGGGGATTCAGCTGTAAGTGTCCCTGTACCAAACGTCCCTAATCAGGAGCCTTTTACTGAGATTGAGAAGTTGAATATAGAGAGAGATGTTGTGGGGCTTTATATTTCCGGGCATCCCCTTGACCAATTCAAATTGGAGATAGAAAATTTCTGCACCTGTACTTTAGACAAGGTAGATACCTATCGAAATCAGCAGATAAGCGTAGCGGGTATTATTACCAAATTTCTTGAGCGCACAACAAAAACCGGAAAACCATTTGGACTTTTTAGTATCGAGGATTTTAGTGGCGGACAGGATTTGGCTATGTTCGGAGAGGAGTATTTGAAGTTTCGTCATCTTTTGACTCCGGGAGGGTTTATTTATTTGAAAGGGAAGGTCGAGGAACGCTATAATCAACCCGGTCTTTGGGAATTAAGACCGAATCATATTGAGCTGCTTAGTGAAATACGGGATAAGCTTTGTAAGGGCATCAGTCTGAATGTCGATTTACATAGTCTGAACGAAACGGTGATCCAACAACTGGAGGAACTCTTCAATGCCAATCAGGGTGATGGTACTGTAAAAGTTAAGCTCTATGACTCAGTTGAAAATATGCAAGTGGAGACCATATCCAGAAAGATTCGATTGAATCCATCAAATGAACTTTTTGATGAGTTGAGTGCTATCGATGGTGTGAGTTTTAAAGTTTTATCACGATAACCATGTTTGTCAATAAGCCTGGGGCATTAGTCGGTCTGCTTGTGCTAGCCGCTGTAATTGGCTTTCGGATGTATATGAGATACAACCGCAAACCATATAACGATACCTATTACGATGACAAGAGGGAAAAGCTCCTGGCCGCGGCCTATGTCATTAAAATTGATACGCTTGATTATGGGAGAGAACTAACCGTTCAATATATAATTGAGAGCGATACCTTTACAGAATCCAGAGTGTTTAAACAGGATACCTTCAGGATAGGAAGTGCATTTTTGGTCTCAAAAAGAGGAAATAATACAACGGTTAGGTGGGGTGTTCCGGTAAAGGTCGAGACAGTGGAGGATTAGAATTTCATCATCAAGAATGTCCATTCTCAGGGGGCTCCTTTTTTGGTGGGACTATAGTCACATTGTTGAGCATATTTCCAATTCTGATTAGTTTGATCAGTTTCTCAAAACGCTCTTCGTAGATGTTGGGTTTGCCTTTGAGTGTGATACTCATACTGAAATATACTTAATTCAATTAAAAGTAGTTCGGTAGAATTCTAAAGTTTAAACCATTAAATTTTAAATTCAAAAGGAGGTATATACCAATGAATGAAACGGAAATCGGAATTAATATTTAGACTTTATCATATAAAATTTAATCTTTAATGCATGAATGAATCCCAACCAGTCAGTGGAATAAAGAAACTAGTTTTTGTCATTATTGCAGGAATTCTGGCAGTTCATGCCGCTACGCTATTTTGGGGGTTGATGACCCATTGGACAAAAGTCAATCTTGTTTTTCTGGATCTTATAGTCGGCATAACGGTTGGGTTGTTTGTTCGAATGGCTGCAACAAGCCCCAAGCCAAAATATGCCATTGTAGCGGTTTTGATCTCACTGTGGGGGTCGTTTCTCGGCTATATGTTCAATACCATTATTTTCGCGGCAGATTATATGCATCATGGATATTGGTACACGTTTAAAGTAATTGGCTTTAGCCATACCTTAGATATAATGGTTCACCAGATTAGTATCCTGGACGTAATATTTATTGTCGCATCAGCTGTTTGTGCTGCGGTACTGGCCGTTGTTAAAAAGACATCCAAATGATAGAGGTAGGCAAAGTTCTGGTAAGTGATGATGTGATCAGCAAACGTTTCGTTTGTGACCTGAGCAAGTGTAAGGGAGCTTGTTGCGTGGAAGGGGACCTTGGGGCTCCGGTAGATGAGGATGAAATTGAAAAATTAGAGGATGTATATGATGAGGTAGCACCGTATCTAACCGAAGAAGGACGTAAGGTCGTTGAGAAAGAAGGTGTGGTAGTCAATGATTGGGAAGGAGAGTTTTCTACACCGACTATCAACGGAAGGGAATGTGTATACGCGATTTATGATAATGAAGGGATTCTGAAATGCGGAATTGAACAGGCCTATCTTGATGGAAAGATTAACTGGCGTAAACCTATAAGTTGTTACCTATATCCGATAAGAATCACTAAACTACAGAACGTTGATGCATTGAATTACGATGTTTGGAGCATATGTGCCCCTGCTTGTGATTTGGGTGAGTCACTAAAAGTAGAAGTGTACAAATTTTTGAAAGAGCCACTTATCAAGAAGTATGGTGAAGAGTGGTATCGGGAGTTGGAATTGAAAATTGAAAGTAATGAGTAAAGTCTTATTATACCTCTTATTTAATTTGGAACACTATTTGTGGTTTCTATCATAAATTGTAAAAACACCGTCTTTTACTTAATTTGTAACATCACATCTTATACTATCATGATAAAAAGACTCTTAACCCTCGTACTGTTACTTTCCAGTTTTGCCTGTTTTTCTCAGGATTTAAAGGTCACGTTGAAAGCCAACGGGAAAGAAATTGATCTGGATATCGGAATTCCATACAATACTCAATCATTGAACTTGTCCTTTGAAGGGGAAGATAGCTGTGTCTATCGTGCCGGTGAATGGACAGTTCGTTTAACTGGTGCAGGCCAAACCAGAGATGATAAGACCTTTAAAATGACGAATAGAGGCTCTATTGCTTCATTTGTTCGTCAGTCAAAACCTGGGTATGAGTTAACTGTAGATATCAAATCCGTCTACAAGAAAAGGCTTAACTCCTCAGAACCACCGGTCAAAGTTAAAATTCCTGAGTTTCTTTATAAGATAAAATTGACTGAGGCTAACTAAGGAAGCTCTCTTTTTAATTATCTGCGATCCGTATTTTGCGGGCAATTGGAATGGATAATAGACTAAATCCGATAGCCACATATCCCACTATTTCATAGTTAATTACAGCCTGTTCGGAAGTATTTAATAGAATCAATCCTCCAATAACCGGAGAAAGAAATGAAGCAAGCTGCCTAATAGCCACATTGATGCTCATAAAACTTCCCCGGTGGCGAGCATTGGCAGCAGAAGTAGCCATCGCGGTTGCAGGAATCATACGACCACCAATGAATATGAAGAAGACAGTGGTCCAGGTCACAACCACCCAGCTCGAACCTGTTTGGAGGTTCGTTATGGCGAAAATTGGTACGCAAGACAGGATTAGAAAGACAAGGAAGATTTTAAATCGTCCGTATTTATCTGCGAGCCTACCTATCAAGGGGCTGGTAATGACAGATAATACTCCTCCTATAAGATAGATATAAGTGATGTTCTCTTTTGGGTACCCCAGATTGTATACGAAATATTGGTTGATAGTGGGGATCATGGTGAACTGTCCAAGAATTAGCAGAGCAGTCAGGCAAAGAGCATAAATTTGGTTTTTACTGGCGAACGGACTTAGGTACACTTCACGTAAACTGAGCCTATTCTCAGAAATTCGACCGATATTCGGAACGGCTGCGATAATAAGAATTAAAATTAGTCCTGAGAACGCGGCTAGCCCCAAAAAGGGAATTTGCCAAACGAATTCATTGGCAAGAAAGAAGCCCAGTGGAACACCTAGTGCAGCAGCTACGGAGAATCCCATCATCACGATACCAACACCTTTTCCTCTGCGTTCATTAGGAACGACTTTACCAACGATCGATAAAATTAACGCCCCAAGTATACCTCCAAACATACCCGCAAGTGCTCTTGAAAGCATAAACATAAAATAGCTGTCTACAAGCCCACAAAGCAGAGTGCCAACTAAAAAGCCGGAATAGGACAGAACAAGAGCTCTTTTCAAGTTAAGCGTATTGATGTATCGCGCAGCTATTAGACTGGAAAGAAAGGCTAGTAATGAGTAGGAGGCCACAACTAGGTTAAAATCCATACTGTTGATCCCCCATTCATCAATCAAAATTGGACTCATGGGCATCAGGATCATGAAGTCTACCACATGGGTAAACTGAACAGTCGCCAATAAAAGGAGAATTAATGTCTCTTTCTTCAAATTCGTCAGTTCAAGCTAAAGCTTGGTATGTCAAAGATTGCTCTTTGGTTAAATAACAATTCACTGATCGAATACTCTATGTCTTCTAAAATTGGAAACGACTGAATAATATGTTCGGCTTCATGAATGTCATTGGCTTCAAGAAGGACCCATAATTTACTTCTGTCAAGTGAAACAGCGTAGTTCGATATTTTTCCTTCATCCATAAGTTCATCAACTACTGAACGCTGTTCCGGGATTTTATCCATAAATTTTTGTCCCTGATCAACTGGTAATTGGATGTCTGCCATAAATGCTTTCATACGCTTAAAAAATTAGTTATAGATATAGACGTATTGTAATCATATTAGTTCAACAAAGTTTTGCACAACTAGGTTTTACTAATTGACGAATTCTTGCCTAGAATATTTTGGATTGAATCAATACATCTTTGAACTCACTCAAAATCATAGCTGTAGCGCCCCATACCACCTGTCCGTTAAGGTGAAAATAAGGAGCCTTAATTTTTAGCTGACCATCACCTATAGGGAATGAAGTTTCCTGCACATTGGCCTCATTAATGATGTCCCTTAGGCGTATAGAAAATACTTCGGCCACTTCCCGTTCATCAGGGATGTATTGAGGTGGTTCTGATATATAGCCGACATATGGCTGTACCAGGAACTTACTGGGGGGGATGAATATCTCAGAAAGTTCAGTAATGACCTTTATCCCAGTGACTCCAATTTCTTCTTCAGTTTCCCTTAGAGCTGTAAACTCCAGATTGGGATCGGAGAGCTCTTTTTTTCCACCAGGAAGACTAATTTGAGCGCTGTGAACACCTTTGTAGGTATTACGAAGTATAAGGGTCGTGTGAGGTTCACTACGTTCTTCCCAAAGCAAAAGCATAACGGCACTGTACCTGATGTTTTCATCAGTTGGATTAATCTTTCGACCGGCAGGAGCCATTTTTAGCTGAGCTTTGACTCCTGGTAGGCTGGATACATCTAATTGTTCGAGATGACTGATAAGCTTCTTCACAGGATAAATCTAATGACAACGAAAGTTAAAACGCTGAGTTAAAGAATATTGTTTCCAAAAGACAGATTTGGCGACTTTTTACAGGCAATAACACGTTATTTAAAATGATTCTAAATTATAAATAATTGCTTCATTTTAATTTTGTAATACTCTGTATTTCAGCGTGTTGATTATATACTATTTAGTCCTGTTTCGATTTTAGTAACCTAGGCATAAATACTAGTTTGATTAAATCGATTCCAATATTAGATTTGTGTCCGACTTATAGAGCACGACTAAGTTTCGAAAATGAGAAATTACTTTGTGATTAGACCGGAATCCGTACCCTTCTTGAGGTTCCTAGCGATATTAACACTATCCATATTTTCTATTTCCAATCCACTATATGCACAGGATGACTCATCAGGCACCAAGGTTGAAGCTAAGCTTTACCCAACAGATGCTGAGTCTATTAGTGCAGGTAGAGCGCTTTTTTCTACAAAATGTGCTTCTTGTCATAACCCGGTATTTTCAGAGCAGGACCCGACTTATCCTTCTCTTGCAGGTGTTATTGACAGGGCCGGAGGTAAAGGAACAGAAGAGGAAAGAATTGCCTGGCTTAAAAAATGGATTCCCAATGCCGGTGCAATGATCGGTTCTGATCCTTATGCAAAAGATTTATTTGCTCAATATGGTGTCGCAATGACCAACTTTACTGATCTTACTGAAGATCAGGTTAATAGCCTAATTGCTTACATAGCTGATGGAGGTGATCCAAAGCCTGCAGCAGCCGGTGGAGGAGGAGGACAGGTTGTTGTTCAGCAATCAGATGATAGCAGTCTTGTAATGATATTAGGTATTGTCCTTGTTGCCCTCGTGCTTATTATAGGTGTACTTGTACTGCTTACTACTCACCTTCAGAAGTCACTTAGAGACAAAGAGGGATTAACGGATGCTGATAAGGCGATCGTTACTCAGAAGCATGATGTAATGAAAGTACTTAAGCACCCTGCTTTTTATGGAACGGTGATCGCTCTATTACTTGCAGGTGGTCTTGTTACGCTAGTTCAGAAAGGGCTTTATGGTGTGGGAGTTCAATCGGGTTATGCACCGGCTCAACCAATTCCATTTTCTCACAAAATACACGCTGGTCAGGATAGTATTGACTGTAACTATTGCCACACTGGCGTAAGAAAAAGTAAGCATGCCAACATTCCTTCTCCTAACATATGTATGACTTGTCATACAAAAATCAAGACAGATAGTAAGTGGATTCAGGAATTGCATTCATATGTAGGCTATGATGCCAAAACAAAGACTTATGATGTGTCTAAGCAAAGACCTATTCAGTGGACAAGGGTACATAACCTGCCAGATTTAGCATATTTCAATCACTCGCAGCACGTTAAAGTTGCAGGTTTGGAGTGTCAGCAATGTCATGGACCGGTTGAAGAAATGGATGTAATGTACCAGTATTCCACCCTTACGATGGGATGGTGCATTGATTGTCACAGAAATACTCCTCTGAATCTGGACGCTCCGGACAACGAAAACGGATATTACACTCAGGAGCTTGTTGAGGAACTTCTGGAATTCCGTAAGAAAGAAAATAGTGAGTATGCCATGGAGAATGCCCGAAAGGCAATTGAAGAAGGAGCACCGTTCCATGAAGTGTACGAAGGACTCAAAGATCCTTTGACTGTTGAGGACATCGGTGGTATGGAATGTAGCAAATGCCACTATTAAAAAATTGATCTTAGTTAATCTTCACTTATGAAAGAAACTACTAAATATTGGAAAGGACTGGACGAACTCAATGAAACACCTGAGTTCAAGGAAAAAGCTGAAAATGAATTTCCTGAATTCCTTCCCATAGAGGAACGAAAGAGTACAAAGTCAGGGGATGAAGACGATTCTGGTCGTAGGGACTTCCTAAAACTGATGGGATTTAGCGTGGCTGCGGTTTCGTTAGCAGCTTGTGAAACTCCGGTTAAGAAAGCGATTCCTTATGTGAATAAGCCTGAAACCGTAGACCCTGGTGTTCCTAACTATTATGCTTCCACTTACATGAGCGGAGGTGATTATGCCAGTATTGTAGTTAAGAACAGAGAAGGTCGACCAATAAAGATTGAACCTAACAGACTCTCTTCTATCACTGGAGCGGGTCTAGGTGCTCGTGTTACAGCATCTGTACTGGATTTGTATGATGACTCTAGACTGAAAAGCTTCAAAAAAGGCAAAAACGACATTTCGATTAAGGATGCGGATGCAGAAATTAAGAAAGGGTTAAAGGATGCGAAGACCATTCGAATTATTTCTCCAACAATAACTGGCCCTACTACACTTAGTCTGATCGAAGATTTTAAGAAGAAGTATGCCGGAGCTGATGTACAGCACATCCAGTTTGATCCTATATCTTATAAAGGTATTTCTGAAGCAAATGGAGGAAAAATTCCTTCGTACGACTTTAGTAAAGCAGACGTAATCGTTTCTACGGCTGATTTTCATGGTACATGGATATCTCCAATTGAATTCTCAGGTCAATATGGAGAAACAAGAAAATTAAGAAGAGGCAAGAACGAGAAAAAAACAATGTCTCGTCACTATCAGTTTGAGTCAACTTTGACACTTACTGGAGCAACTGCCGATTACAGAACGCCAATTAAGGCCTCAGAAGAGCCACTTGTTATCCTTGAGCTTTACAATAAAGTAGTTGGAGGTAACTACAGTACAAAGGGCTTGAGCGAATCAGCGAAAAAAGCAATTGCAAAGGCAGCTAAAGAACTAAAAGCAGCTAAAGGTAAGTCTCTGGTTGTTTCTGGCTCTAACGATACTAAAGTACAGCTATTCGTAGCAGCTATTAACGAAAAACTAGGAAACGTTGGCAAGACCGTTGATTTAGAAAATGCAACTCTTGTAAAAGCGAGTGGTGATGAAGCTAAACTAGGTAAGTTTGTTAAAGATGCCCTAGATAAAAAGATTGATGCGGTTATTCTCCTCAACTCTAATCTTTTCTATCAGTACTTTGGTTGTGATCCATCATGGTATAAGAAATACGGTAACTCGGAGGAGCACAAGGAAAAAATATTTGCAGACATCAAAACTAAGGTAGCAATTACCGATAGAGCTGATGAAACTGCTTCTCAAGACGGATTCTATATTGCAACCAACCAACATTGGCTTGAGAAATGGGGCGATGCCCAGCCAAAAGAAGGATACTTTAGCATAGGCCAACCTACCATTAATCCTATTTTCAAAGGAACAAGAGCTGCAGAAGAGAGTCTGATGGCTTGGGCAGGTATCAGTGGCACATTCTATGATTACTTGAAAGCGTATTGGGAGAAAAACTTGTTCCCTTTACAATCACAAGAAATTCTGTTTGAATCCTTTTGGAATAAGACGCTAAGGTCTGGTGTTTTTGAGCCAGGTAAAAAGCTGAATGTGACTCCTGCTGTTGTTGAAAATCAAATTGCAGCAGACAGTACCAGTCAGGAGACAACACCTGCTGTTGTAGCAGAAGAAGATGCCCTACTGGAAGCTGAGTCTTCTGACAATACGGTGAGTTTATCAGAAGCAGCACGTAAAATAAAAGAACAATACAAACCTGCTCCTAAAGGTCAATTGGAATTCGTTGCATACGAATCAACTCAAATGGGAGACGGAGCGGGTGCAAATAACCCTTGGTTACAAGAGCTACCAGATCCGATTTCTAAAGTTACCTGGGACAACTACGTTGCCATATCTGCCTATGACGCAGAGACCAATTTTGGTAAACAACCAAGAGACCCAAAAAATCCTGCTCTTAAACAAGGTGATATCGTTAAGATTGTCGCTCCAAACTTAATCAAGATAGAGGCTCCGGTTCTAATTCAGCCTGGTCAGGCTCCCGGAACGGTTTCTATGGCGCTTGGTTATGGACGTGATAAGGCAGGTAAACTTGCTTCCGGAATCGAAAAAAGATTTACAGGAAAAGAAGCAATTGGAATTTCAGCCTTCCCTTTTGTAAGAATTGTAGACGGTAACCTTTGTTACTATTCCAATGTGACAATTGAGAAAGCTTCTGGTTCCTATGAGTTTGCTCAAACTCAAACTCATCACACCATAATGGGGCGTGATATTATCCAGGGAGCTTATCTTTCGGATTATAAAGAAGGTAATACTGGAAAGGTTGAAAAATTACTTGAAACCTATGCCGGCAAGAAAAAGCCTGAGGACATTGACCTTTGGGCACCTCAGAACGAGGACACGCACAAACACCCAATCCATAAGTGGGGACTTTCTATAGACTTAAATTCATGTTTTGGATGTGGTTCATGCCACATTGCATGTCAGTCGGAGAACAATATTCCTGTAGTAGGTAAAGACGAAGTCAGAAGAAGAAGAGATATGCACTGGTTGCGTATCGACCGGTATTATAGCTCTGACATGAGTCTGGAAAAGGGAGAGAAGGAAGGAAAAGGTAAAATCGGTGCACTCGCTGAGATGGAAAATCCTGCGGATAACCCGAAAGTGACCTTTATGCCTATGATGTGTCAGCATTGTGCACACGCTCCATGCGAGAGTGTATGTCCAGTTGCTGCAACTTCACACTCTACCGAGGGGTTAAATCAAATGGCATACAACAGATGTATTGGTACTAGGTATTGTGCCAACAACTGTCCTTATAAAGTAAGAAGATTCAACTGGTTCAACTATTCAGATAAACCATGGTCGGAGCGGGAGTTCAGAAACGTGAATACTGCAATGAATTCGGACTTAGGAAGAATGGTGTTGAACCCTGACGTTACTGTACGTGCGAGAGGAGTAATGGAAAAATGCTCGATGTGTGTACAAAGAATACAAGAAGGCAAGCTAAAAGCTAAAATAGAGAAGAGAAAAGTGAAAGATGGAGACATCGAGGTAGCTTGTGCAAGTGCCTGTCCTACTAACGCGATTACTTTCGGAGATATGAATGATCCTGAAAGTAGAATTTATAAAGAGCGTAATGAGGACAATGGAGATAGAACTTATCAGGTATTAGAGGAACTTAATGTTCAGCCTGGAGTGACCTATCTTACAAAGATTAGAAACGAAGAAAAAGACGGAAAAATTAAATTCTAACTGATATATGGAAGTAGTATCACAGGTTAGGCCGCCACTAATTACAGGTGGAAAGACGGTAAAAGATGTAACGGATGACATCTGTAAGCAGGTAGAAGCTAAGCCTTCAATGACTTGGATGCTTGCCTTTGGAGCAGCACTTACAGCCCTGGCAATTGGTGGTATAGCAATGTTCCGCCTGTTTAAGTATGGTATTGGAGAGTGGGGATTGAATAAAACAGTGGGCTGGGCCTGGGATATCACTAACTTCGTTTGGTGGGTTGGTATCGGTCACGCTGGTACGCTGATCTCTGCTGTATTGTTATTATTCCGTCAGAAATGGAGAATGGCGATTAACCGTGCTTCAGAGGCGATGACGATTTTCGCTGTAATCTGTGCATTGATGTTCCCTGTGATGCACATGGGACGTCCTTGGTTAGGTTTTTACTGGGCATTACCACTCCCGAATACATTTGGTTCGCTATGGGTAAACTTTAACTCCCCACTACTCTGGGACGTGTTTGCAATCTCAACGTATTTCCTTGTATCGCTTGTTTTCTGGTACATTGGCCTGATTCCTGATTTTGCAACAATTAGAGACAGAGCAAAAAACAAAGTATCACGAATAGCCTACGGTGCACTTGCCTTTGGTTGGGATGGCGCTGCCAAAACCTGGATGCGCTATGAAGCAGTATCCCTAGTACTAGCGGGTCTTGCTACTCCATTGGTACTTTCAGTACACACCATTGTAAGTTTTGACTTTGCTACTTCGGTAATACCAGGTTGGCATACTACCATTTTCCCTCCTTACTTCGTTGCAGGAGCGATTTTCTCAGGATTTGCAATGGTACTTACCTTATTATTGATTACTCGGGTAACATTCAAACTTCAGGATTATATCACTATGGAGCACATAGAGTATATGAATAAAGTAATTATTGTTACGGGTTCTATAGTGGGTATAGCTTATTTAACGGAATTCTTTATCGCCTGGTATTCAGGTGTGGCATACGAGCAATACGCATTCCTCAATAGGATGACAGGTCCTTATTGGTGGGCGTACTGGTCGATGATGACATGTAACGTGATTTCGCCTCAGTTATTCTGGTTCAAAAAGATCAGAACGAATATCACCATTACATTTATCCTTTCAATTGTCGTTAATATCGGAATGTGGTTTGAGCGATTTGTAATTATCGTGACTTCACTGCACAGGGATTTTCTTCCTTCCAGTTGGGCTATGTTCCATCCGACATTGGTTGATATGGGAGTGTACTTGTTTACGTTTGGATTCTTCTTCACAGCATTCTTGTTGTTTGCGAAGTTCTTCCCTGTAATCAACATGGCTGAGGTTAAATCTATTGTAAAAGCTTATTCTGAAAAGAAATAATATGAAACACGGAGGTAAGCATTATCTCGTAGGAATATTCGATGACGAGGACGTACTCGTTGACGGAGTAAAGAAAGTAAAAGGTAGTGGTGTAAATATACACGAGTGTTATACACCATTTCCTGTACACGGATTGGAACATGCTCTTGGTTATAAAGAATCAAGGTTGCCAATCGTAGCATTCCTATTTGCAATGACAGGAACAACGCTTGCACTAACTATGCAAACATTAATGATGACTGTCGATTGGCCTATGATCATTGGTGGTAAACCCTATTTTCCACTACCTGATTTTATTCCTATCACATTTGAGCTTTCTGTCTTACTGGCTGCTTTCGGGATGGTGGGAACATTTCTAGTAATCAGCGACTTGAAACCCTATAAACTCTATCCAAGAATGTTTGATGAGAGAAGCACGGATGACAAGCACGTGATGGCCATTGATTTGGAATTAAATGATAAATCTGAAGCTGAGATAAAAGAAATTCTTTCGTCAGCAGGAGCGTCAGAAGTGAATAAAAAGGACTTTGAATAAACCTGAATAGATAAGTATTCATGAAAAGATTATTGACTATAGTTTGTACCGGTTTAGTTGTGGCATTAGGGTTGACCTCTTGTTACGACCCTACACAGAAGGCAAGTTCTGATAGTATCAGCAACAGTCCCGGAGTTGAGTACGCGCCTCAAATGTATCACTCAATACCTTATGATGCGTTAACTCAAACAGATCCGGCAATGACGGCTGAAGAGGAGGGCATACAATATAAAAGAAATACGAACTACTATAACCCTTACAACATGAATATGAGGGAGCCTGTAGAAAATGCTATCAGAAGAAATGATGAATTTCTTCCGTTCGATATTCCTGATAATCCGGCTTCAAATCTTACAGATGACACTATGGCAATTGTAGCAGGAGATGTGTATCCCTACATTCCTATGGAAGTTTTTGGGACTGATTCTAATGTTTACAATGTGGATTCTTTGTCAAGTGCTCAACTTGATGAGTGCAAAGGATACTATTCACGTTTTTGTGCTCATTGTCACGGCAAGGACCTTGATGGAAAAGGACCTGTAAGTAGAAAATTTTCTGGTATTGCGAACCTGATGGATAAGAAGGATTACAAGCCAGGTAGAATTTTCCATGTAATTACATATGGAAAAGGAAATATGGGACCGCATGCTTCACAGCTTTCTCAAAAGGAGAGATGGATGATAGTGGCCTACATCAAGTCGATGCATAATAAGTAATTAAACCTCATTATTAATAACTAAAGTATGAGTCACGAATTTAAAAACTACGAGTTCCCGGCAAAGGCGAAGAAAAGCTTGCTAATCACGTTGGTGGTGGGAGTAGTATTACTTGTAGTAGGTATTGCTGGTCAATATTCTGGTTGGTGGAGATCAAATGATCACGGTCATGGTGGACATGGAACAGAAATTCATGCAACTGGGGGACATGGACATGAAGGAGCTGATTCTGAGGAAAGTGAGCTTGTTGAAGGTGAAGGACATAAATCAGGTCATGGACACCAAAAGGCTGAATCACATGGAGAAGAAAATGTCGAAGGTGCGGAAGGAGGTCATGAGGCACATGAAGGTCATGGACCTAAATGGTACACCAGAGTTATCGCTGCGTTCTGGCATAACAATGTGTTGTTCATAGGAATAGCTATTATTGGAGTGTTTTTCTTCGCTGTGAATTATGTGGGTTGGGCAGGATGGTCTGCCTTAATCACTAGAATTCCACTTTCTTTTGGTTATTACTTACCTATAGGTCTTGTGCTAATCCTGGGAGGTTTCGTGCTATTTGGTCATGATATATTCCATTGGACTCATCAAGATTTGTATATCAAAACATTAGCGAATGGAGAACCTAATCCGGCATATGACCCATTGCTGGCTGGCAAATCAGCATTCTTAAATTCGAACTTCTTTTTAATTGCTTCTGCAGCATTTATTATCCTATGGTTTGTGATGTGGAATATGATGAGAAAGCAGACTGAAGGTGAAGATATTAATGGAGGAGTTGATTACCACAGAAAATTAAATAACATCACGGCTGGATTTACAGTATTCTTTGGTCTATCGACATCGGTTGCGGCCTGGTTATGGGTGATGTCAATTGATCCACACTGGTACAGCACCATGTTTGGCTGGTATACATTCGCCAGTTGGTTCGTGACAGGTCTTTCGGTAATCATGCTTATAGTGATCAATTTGAAAGAAAATGGTTACATACCGCAGATTAATGCAAACCATATTCACAACCTGGGACTGTTCATGTTCGCATTCAGTATTTTCTGGACATATATCTGGTTCTCACAATTCATACTGATCTGGTATGCCAACATTCCTGAAGAATCAGCTTGGTTCATGGAAAGAATATTTAATAACGGTGGTGTTTATTTGCCTCTGTTCATTTTGAACCTAATCATCAACTTCCTGTTCCCATTCCTATTTATGATGACAAGGGATGCGAAACGTCAGATCATATTAATGAAGGTGGCGGCTTACGGCTTAATCATAGGTCACTGGATTGATTTTTATCTGATGATTGCCCCAGGAATGTTAAAGGATCAAGGTGGTCTTGATTTAGGTACCATGTTCTTAGAGTTAGGAATGACAGTTGTATTTACTTCAGTGTTCCTTGGAGTAACACTATGGGGACTTTCAAAGCGAGGAATCGTGGCGAAAAACCACCCGTTCCTGGAAGAAAGTATACATCATCATTATTAATCGATTTGTCAAAAAGTATTTAAAGTATAAGAAATGTTGGATATAATTTTAGCGTCAGCGGCAGTTTTAGTACTTGTAGTTCTGATTCTTATGTTCAGAGTACAGGCTCTCCTTGCAGTTCAAAGAGGATCGCATGACAATCGAGGTGGTTTAACAAATAAGGTGAATGCAGCCTTATTCGTAGTATTCTTTGTGGTAATGACTGCACTTGCAATTTGGTATACCTTCACTAAAGTTGATGAATATACACTTCCAATTTCAGCATCCACACACGGACATCTGACTGACGGTTTGTTCATCTTTACCATGGGAATTCTGGGTGTGGTGGTCTTAATAACTCATATTCTGCTTTTCGGATTTTCATTCAAATACCAGTTCAACGCAGAAAGAAAGGCAAAGTACTATCCGGATAACCACAAGCTGGAATTAATTTGGACATTGGTTCCTGCTGTTGTGTTGACTGTTCTTGTATTCAGAGGATGGAAAGTTTGGAGTGCCACTATGGGTGATGTTGATCCGAAAAAACTGGAGGTTGCCAGAAGTGCTTCGAATGAGAATAAAGAAATAATTGAAGTTGAAGCTATAGCAAAGCAATTCGGTTGGGAGTTTAGGTATCCTGGTGCTGATGGAATATTTGGACGACACGATTTTAGAAAACTTTCATTAACCAATACTGTTGGTTATGATTTCAGTGACCCGGAGAATGCGGCAGCACTAGATGACTTTAGCTCAACTACCTTGATATTACCCAAGGATAAAGAGGTTATTGTTAAGATCAGAGCCTTGGATGTTATTCACAGTTTTTATCTACCTCACTTCAGAGTCAAGATGGATGCAGTTCCCGGTATGCCTACAAAGTTCCGGTTCGTTCCGGAAATGACAACTCTTGAGATGAGAGCGTATTTAGCGACTATTCCTGCATATACTGACACTACACTGAATGGTAGAGGAGTGAACAGAGCGGAGAACTTCAACTACGAAGTGGTGTGTGCAGAGATTTGTGGTAAAGGACACTATACCATGAGAGGAGCAATGGAAGTAGTTCGTGTTGACGAATACTGGGATTGGTTTGAGGCACAGAGCCCATGGTCACTTGCCAATGAAGATTATGTGATTGAAGAAATCAAATCTTCAGGGAATATGAAGGCTATAGCGGAGTTTACAGAAGCGTTGAAAAAGCTGAAAGGCGAAGGTGAAAATAGCTCTGAACAGGATCCTGAAAGTGGGATGGAGAGTGATACTACGGCCGTAGATGGTGATGGAAACGGTGATGTAGATATGATGGATGAAGAATCTGATCCAGCTGATGAAGTAATTGAAGACGAGGGTACAAGTGAATCTGAAGAGGATATGGAAGATTCAGATGTCAATATGGAGAACGGTGAATCAGAAGAAGAGGGAGATTCAGGAGATATAGAATAAGTACCTGTTAAGACTTAGAAATTAGAAACGACAATTAAGAATTATATATAATGGCAACATCTCATTCACAAGCATATGATCCAACGATAGAGGCGGCTTTGCAAGCTGGAGAGCAGCATCATGAGCACCATGAGGAGAGCTGGATCACGAAATATGTCTTTAGTATAGACCACAAGGTTATTGCCAAGCAGTTTTTGATTACTGGTATATTTTGGGCAGTTATCGGTGGTGCCATGTCAATCATTTTCAGATTGCAACTTGGGTTTCCTGATGCAGACTTGTCCTGGTTGAAGCCGGTACTTGGTGACTGGATTTCTGAAACTGGTAAGCTGGATGAAAATTTCTATCTCGCATTGGTTACAATGCACGGTACGATTATGGTATTCTTTGTTCTGACAGCGGGTTTAAGTGGTACATTTTCGAACTTCTTGATTCCCTTACAGATCGGTGCAAGAGATATGGCATCCGGATTTATGAATATGCTTTCATACTGGTTCTTCTTTGTTTCCAGTGTTATCATGTTCGTCTCAATATTCATAGAAACAGGGCCTGCTTCAGGTAGCTGGGTAATCTATCCCCCGCTAAGTGCACTACCTCAGGCTTCTTTGGGATCAGGTATGGGTATGACTCTATGGCTGATCAGTATGGCTTTGTTTATCGTGTCTTCCTTACTGGGTGGTATTAACTATATCAGTACCATTATCAATTTGAGAACACACGGTATGTCGTTTACGAAATTACCATTGACTATATGGGCTTTCTTTATCACAGCTATATTGGGTGTGCTGTCATTCCCTGTATTACTTTCAGGAGCATTGCTGCTGATCTTTGATAGAGAATTTGGAACGAGTTTCTATTTGTCTGACATATTTATTGGAGGAGAGCCATTACATAATGTAGGTGGTAGTCCATTATTATTCCAGCACCTATTCTGGTTCTTAGGACACCCGGAGGTTTATATAGTTCTTCTACCTGCGCTAGGTATTACATCTGAAGTAATATCAGTCAATTCAAGAAAACCGATATTCGGTTACAGGGCAATGGTAGGTTCTATGTTGGGAATTGGATTCCTCTCGTTTATCGTATGGGCACACCATATGTTTATGACTGGAATGAACCCGTTCCTGGGCTCAATATTTATGTTCCTGACATTAATTATTGCAGTACCATCTGCGGTTAAAGCATTTAACTATATTACCACTCTATGGAAAGGTAATATAGTATTTACACCGGCCATGTTGTTCTCCATTGGTTTGGTTTCGCTATTCATTACAGGAGGTGTTACAGGTATTGTACTTGGAAACTCAGCATTGGATATTCAATTGCATGACACCTATTTCGTTGTTGCGCACTTCCACCTGGTGATGGGGGCTGCCTCATTCTTTGGAATGTTGGCAGGTGTTTATCACTGGTTCCCTAAGATGTTTGGTCGCATGATGGACAACCGTCTAGGTATGATCCATTTCTGGATTACTTTTGTGGGAGTGTATATGGTATTCTTCCCTATGCACTACATCGGTGTAGCTGGTTTTCCAAGAAGATATTATTCATTCACGAAGTATGAGACTTTTGACATTCTGATGGACATCAATGTACTAGTGAGTTCCGCAGCAATAATCACTTTTGCTGCTCAGGGAATATTCTTGTTCAACTTCTTCTACAGCATGTTTAAGGGAAGAAAGGCGACTGAGAACCCATGGAGGTCGAATACACTGGAATGGACTACACCAATTCTTCCTGGACACGGTAACTGGCCTGGTGCTATTCCTCAGGTTCACAGATGGCCTTACGACTATAGTAAACCAGGAGCAAAAGAAGATTTTATTCCTCAGGTGGTACCATATTCTGAAACACCAGAATCGAACTTACCTGAAGAGCATTAAATTCTGTACTGATAAAGTCGAATGCTAGCAAATAAAGTTCATAACACCACAGTTGACGTTTCCTTCGAGGAAAAAGTGACTGCCTACTTTAAGCTAACAAAGTTTAGGTTATCTATACTTGTAGCTTTTTCAGGTGGGATGGGCTATATGCTTGCGAGTCCGAGTGCAATTGACTGGTCACATTTTATGTTGTTTGCACTTGGTGGATATTTGTGTACGGCTTGTGCTAACATTATTAATCAAATCAAGGAAGTCCGCTTTGACAAGTTGATGAAGCGTACGATGAATCGTCCATTACCAACAGGTGTAATATCAACAAAGAATGCCTGGGTATATGCGATTATTCTCGGAGTTTTGGGATTCACCATTCTGTTTAATTTCATCAATTATTCAGTGGCCTTGTTGACGATATTATCGACAATATTATACGCATTCGTATATACACCATTGAAGAGAGTTGGGCCTATAGCTGTATTGGTAGGGGCATTTCCGGGAGCTCTTCCTCCAATGATCGGTTGGGTAGCAGCCACAAATGACTTTTGTTTTGAAGCCGGAGTGTTGTTCATGATACAGTTTATCTGGCAGTTCCCTCACTTCTGGGCAATTGCCTGGGTGGCTGATGAAGACTATAAGAGAGCTGGGTTTAAGTTGCTCCCTGGAAAAGGACAAAAGGATTTGCATACGGCTTTTACAATAATGATTTATACGTTGCTGCTATTACCGATGGGATTGTTACCAATTTATTTTGGTATGACAGACGTAGTTTCTGCTGTGATAGCAACGACTTGTGGAGTTTTGTTTTTAGTGCAGACGTTTGATCTCATGAGGACTTGCTCCAGACAAGCGGCTATAAGAATGATGTTTGGTTCTTTCTTGTATTTACCGATTGTCCAAATCGCATTTGTGTTTGATAAATTACCAGGTTGAATAGTACAGGTACCATAATGAATAATTCATACCAACGACAAGTTAATACCGGACTGAGCTCCAAGAGATTGCTCCTATGGCTTGTTATTGTGAGTATCGTAATGGTATTCGGTGCGATGACCTCTGCTTTTATCGTAAGAAAAGGTGATGGAGGCTGGTACGAGTATTCGATACCTGAATTATTTAATTACTCAACGGTGGTAATTATTCTGAGTAGTATAACAATGCACCTGTCGGTTTTTAGCCTGAAGAGAAATAATGCTTCTCAGTATAGTATCTATATGTGGATTACATTGGCGCTGGGCTTGGCGTTCTTAGGCTTACAATATTTTGGTTGGACTCAACTGCCTCTGGATTTTGGAGGTACGAACAGCCAATCTTCGGTTTCTTTCTTTTATGTTCTCAGTGGAATGCATTGGGCACACATCATTCTAGGGATAGCATACATTGTTTATGCCCTGATCACGATAAAGTTTACTGAAGAAAGAAAAGACAAAAATGTTATGAGAATTGGGAATTGTGCGATATTCTGGCACTTTCTCGATGCTCTATGGATATACTTATTCGTATTCTTATTAATAAAACATTAAACAAAGAGAAATGGCAGAAACAGCTGTAATACAAACAGGAGCCAAGAAGAGCATTTGGGGTGGAGGAATGTCTCCAATGAAGGCGAGTTATGGAAAACTAATGATGTGGTTTTTCCTGCTTTCTGATGCCTTTACATTTACCGGCTTACTAGTTGCTTATGGTCATGACAGGTTTAGAAATATCGCATATACGTTGAGTCCTGATCAATGGGTGCCTAGTGTAGATACCTGGCCAATTCCAGAGAAGGTATTTAATGCCTTTCCGTTTGCCGGACACGCTGATTTACCCTTGGTGTTTGTTGGTTTGATGACATTCATCCTGATTATGAGTTCAGTAACTATGGTATTGGCTGTGGAAGCTGGTCAAAGGATGGACAAGGCTGCTGTACAGAAATGGATGCTTTGGACAATTCTTGGAGGTATAGCTTTCCTTAGCTGTCAGGCTTGGGAATGGTCTCACTTTATCCATGGTACACCTGATGGTGGAGCACTAAGAGCCGATGGCAGTGTGATTTATGGAGCTGGGTTGGTGGAAAACCAATACGGACCTCCGGCCTTTGCTGATTTCTTCTTCTTCATCACAGGATTTCACGGAACTCACGTATTAAGTGGGGTTATACTGAATATCATAATATTCTATAACGTTTCAACTGGATTATACGAAAGAAGAGGTCACTACGAAATGATCGAGAAGGTAGGGTTGTACTGGCACTTTGTAGATTTAGTGTGGGTATTCGTATTTACCTTCTTCTACCTGGTATAAAAAATTAAAGTATTAAAGTAAAAAGTTTGAGTATGTCTGCACATGATGAAACAGTAGCACAAGTTCAGGTTCTTCCACCAGATAAGAAGAAGATTCTGAAGCTATGGAAGATTGCTGGGTACATGGCGTTAATAACTATATTAGAGTTTATTATCGCGTTTACAGTACCGTTTCCTGAGTATAAAACACTTCGAATAGTAATCTTTGTATTGATGACAATATGGAAGGCATACTATATCGTGAGTGAGTTTATGCACCTTGGACATGAGGTCAATCCTTTAGTGTATTCGATCTTGTTACCTCTTGTATTCCTTGTATGGTTGATTCTCGCATTAATTATGGAGGCTCAATCTGTATATGAATACATTGATTCGCTTTGGGTAAACATTCTCCAATAGAATATTTATGAAGAAGAAAACCGGCATGCTGATACTATTACTCGGTGTGCCGGTTTTTTTATTTATATGGGGTAAGTATAATTTGAAGCACCACTATGAACTACCTATTTACTATTCTGGCGAAATAGTAGATGGAGATACGATTTATCATTATGTATCAGACTTTCGGCTAGTTAATGAACGGCTGGATACGGTCTCTCATCAATCTCTGGATTCAACTTACTATGTTGCTGCTTTTTACAACTCTGATTGTGAGAATGATTGTTTCAAAATGCTTTCGCAGTTGGTGAAGGTCGATGAGGCTTTTAAAGGAACCGAAAATTTTACCGTATTGTTGTTCACAAGTGATAGTTTAGGTCAGGTGCAGGAAATAAGAAATGACTTTCGCTATTCCAATCAGGTTAGGTTTATGATGGGAAACCTGGATGATCTGAATAGTCTGGCAGAAGAGTCATATTTTATCCGGTCCAAGGAAGAGAATCAGTTTGAGAATAAATTGGTCCTTGTAGATAAAGAAAAAAGAATAAGAGGGTTCTATGAGGGGACCGATAACGGTCAGATCGATAGAATGCTACAAGAAATTAGATTATTGAAAACACAATATGAAGAAAGATAAGACGGTCATTCCTATTATTGGAGTAGTGTCAGTTTTAATACCGATAGTGGTTGCATTGCTCCTTTTTATGCCTGGAAGTGGAAAGTTTACTGACCTAAATGTGAGTTTTTTACCACATTTAAATGCAGTAATAAATTCTGCTACAGCGATTTTACTTTTCCTTGGTTTATGGTTCATTAAGTCGGGTAAAAGGAGTTGGCATAAAATGATTATGTATAGTGCATTCATATTGTCATCTATTTTCCTTGTGTCTTATGTGATTTATCACGCAAGTGCGCCACATACAAAATTTGGGGGAGAAGGGATAATACGTTATTTGTACTTTGGTCTGTTGATTAGTCATATATTATTATCAATTTCCATCGTCCCCTTAGTGTTGTTTTCAATTTATTATGCAGTCACTGATAGGATTAAAAAACATAAGAAGCTGGTAAAGTGGACCTGGCCGATTTGGACGTATGTTGCCATTTCAGGTGTAGTCGTTTATTTTATGATAAAGCCATACTACGGTTTGTCATAGAAAACTATTAATTTTGAAGTATGCGAATAAGACCATTCTTAGCACTTATAGTATTTTTTCTGATTGAGGCAGGAGCTCATGCGCAGTGTGTAATGTGTAAAGCTACTGCTCAGCAAGGAGAGGCGGCTGGTATAGGAGGTGGGCTCAATTCTGGCATACTTTATCTGGCGGCTATACCATATACAATACTTGCCGGTTTCGGAATATATTTTTATGTCAAAAGCAGGAAGAAGTCAACACCAGACGAAGGTTCGGTTGAATAATGCAGAAGCAATATTAAAAGGGGCTTGCCCACGCTGCCGAAAGGGCAGAATGTTTAAGCACTCAGTATTTCATTATTTTAAATTCTCCCAAGCCCATAAACATTGCGAACATTGTGGTTTGCGTTTTGAAATAGAGCCTGGATTTTTTCAGGGGGCGCTTTATGTTAGTTATGCTTTTTCAGTAGGTATATTTTTGCTTTCCGGGCTATGTACTTACCTGTTGCTCAACGATCCTCCAAGTTCGGTGTACATCATGAATGTAATAGCGGCTGTCCTCGTTCTGTTGCCTTTTAACTATCAGTATTCTCGAATAATCTTTATGTATTTGTTTTCGGGAGTGAAATTTGATGAGAAGTACGGGTAATTTCGTAATTTCCTTGAGCTCCCTACTGGGAGACTGTACTAAGTAATATCTTATTTTGCTCAAGAAAGCTTATATAACACTGGGTGTCGCTATACTCTGCTTTGTCCTGTCCTGGGTACTGTTCAAGCAGGTCGATGAGCAAAAGGACTCCCTTTCTGGTGCTCGGAACTATGTTCAGACGAGGACAACTCAGATTATCTCTGAGGCTTGCCATGTGCACTCAGAGCTAGCGAGTCAGTTCAAGAAAGAGGTGTTTCTGACTTTCTCCGACCTAACTGAAAATACCAGGAATCCAGTCTTTGTTTATAGGAATGATAGTCTTATTTATTGGTCAGATTATAAAGTGTCTCCATTGGATGCAATGGATGCATCCAAGAGTGATGTGAATTATTATGAAAATGACCTGGGTCGATTTCTTGTTGTAGCAGATCATTATTTTATCTCCAACCAGAAAATTGATTTTTACTCCATAATTCCATTGGAAAGATCCTTTCAGATCGTTAATAAATACCTTGATAATGGAATTAATAAGCAGCTTTTCCCACAGATAAGCTCACTATCGGTGAGTTCTGCACCAATTGAGAAAGCGGAGATTGTTGACGAAAACGGTGACTTTCTCTTTTCTATAGTACTTTCAAAGTATGAGGATAACGCAGTCAAATCTTCATCTTGGTGGGTCTTATCGTTGTTTTCAGGTTTGTTTGTGTTGCTCCTGTCAATCCATTTGTTCCTTTACAGGCTCAGAGGGGCGGGGAGATATGACCTGGTACTGGGTGTGGAAATAGTCGTTTTACTCATTCTGCGGTCTGGTCTCTTGATTTTTGAGTTCCCTAACCTGTACACGGAGTTCTGGTTATTTAGTCCGGAGTATTATGCAGCTTCTGTTCTGGCTCCTAGTCTGGGGGATTTGGTACTCAATGCTTTGGTGCTAGGAAGAATTGGCTGGCTGCTTTTTGTGAATATGCATAGATTAAAGGTATTTTATTGGGTTGCCTCAAAGGGAGGTTATGCCAAGACCCTTATTGCTCTTATTGCCGTTCTGATCGGTTATAGTGTAACGATATTCTTTGAGTTAACACTTGCCAGTCTTTATCAGAACTCTCAACAAAATTATGATGTAACCTATAGTTTTGAGTGGAGTCGGGTCGAGTTTGTATACATACTTATATTTCTCATTCTTTCTTTTACCTATTTTTCAGTTGTCCATGTGACTACTCGGTTTTTTCTGAAGATTATAAAAAACAGATTCCCTCATGCTTTATTGATTCAATGTTTTGCTTTGGCATTGGTTATGGTCAGTTACGTACTATTGAACGTAGGATCATATTTTATTCCTCTCATTCATTTCTCCTACGTTGCAATAATCGGGATCTTTCGATTACCAGGAACACTCAGAAAATTCACTCAGCCTGCATATTTATACATTGTTATTTGCGCATTTTTCTGCGCGAGTTATGCATCACTTCTGATCAGCACCAGCTCAAGGGAAAAGCAGAATCTTGCCAAGAAAAACTTTGCAGAGGGGATGTTAACGGAATATGATCTCTTGGGAGAATATTTATTGGTGGACGCCAGGAGTAATATTGAGGAAGATAATTTTATTAAAAACCTTCTGCTTAACCCATTGTCATCAAAGGATTTAGTGGTTCAAAAGATCAAGAGAGTTTACCTGTCTAATTACTTCGATAAGTATGATGTTCATGTTTACATCTTCGATCATCTGGGAAACTCCTTGTACACAGATAATGAAGACGTCACTTTTGCTAGCTTGGTTAAGACCTATAAGAGGGCTGAATTTGAAACCAAAGTGAATAACCTATTCTATGTAAATGATTATGACAAAAACGTTCTGAACAGGTTTCTGACTTTTATCAATGTCGAAAAAAATGACAGAAGGATTGGCTACATAGTACTGGACCTTAAACTGAAAAAAATTATTCCACACAGTGTATACCCAAGGCTACTGGTTGATGATAAATATATTAAGGATGTTCATGAGCAGGATTATCAGTACGGTATTTATTTAAATAATAAGCTTCAGTATAGCTTTGGTACTTTCAATTACCAGGGACTTTTAGGGGCCGAGTTGCTGACCGATGAAAAGATACAAACAAAGGGTATTACGCTGAATGGTTATGATCATTTGATGTTAAAAAGTGATGATGGAAAGCAAGTCGTAGTTTCGTCCAGAGCCTATGATATAACTAATACTTTCTCGAATTTTTCATTCTTGTTTCTCATATTGGTTTTTATCATCCTGTTGATAATTGTAGCTAATGTTATCATTTATCGATTTCAGGGACTGAATATCAATTTTTCTACCAAGATTCAGATTTATCTGAATATAGCTTATTTCCTTCCTCTTGTTGTAGTAAGTGTGACAACCTTGAGCACGATCAATCAATCGTACTTTGAGGATCTAAAAACTTCCTTCCAGAATAAAGCAGAAAGCATTAGTGGTAATATTTCTGATTATGTGGAAGGTAATATAGATGGAGAATATACCGATGAATATTTGACTACTGCAATACTGAGGGTAGCGCGCTATACGGAAAGTGACCTTAATTTATTTAATGAGCGAGGTGAATTACTATTATCAAGTCAACCGTTAATATATGAGTCTGGGTTGCTTTCTAAGTACATTAATCCCAAGGCATTTGGTGAATTGGCTAAGTCGCAAAATCAAATGGTTATGCTACAGGAGAAGATCGGAGATCTGAGTTTCAACTCGGTATATACGTCCATAAAGTCAAATAAAACCGGTGAGACGATCGGTATCTTGACAATTCCTTTTTTCAATTCTGAATTTTTTCTCGACAAGAAAAGAACAGAAGTACTCACCAGAATCATGAATATCTTTACATCATTCTTCTTGATGTTTCTGGCGATGTCGTATATCGCTTCCAGAACGCTTATTGTTCCACTCAAGTTGATCACTCAAAAGCTGCGTAAAACAACGTTGGTAGGTAAGAATGAGCAATTGGAATGGAATTCTGATGATGAATTGGGGCTGCTCGTTGATGAATATAACTTAATGCTCGTTAAGCTGGAGGAGAGTACAAAAGAACTGGCTAAAACAGAAAAGGAGTCAGCCTGGAGAGAGATGGCACAACAAGTCGCTCATGAAATCAAAAATCCGCTTACACCAATGAAACTGACTCTTCAGCACTTGCAAAGAAAGATACAGGATGAAGAAAATGAGCAGCTGAAAAAGTCGGTGAATACACTACTGGATCAGGTGGAAACATTAAATGATATTGCGACCTCTTTTTCTAGTTTTGCTAAAATGCCTATTCCAAGAATGGAGCGCTACGATGTGAAGTCCGTCTTGTTAAGCACAATCACCTTATATGATTCCAATGAAGGAGTTGAAATTACCTCAGATATAGAAGAAGGGGATTTTGAGGTTAATGGAGATGAAAAACTTATGGGCCGAATATTCACCAACCTTATCCTTAATGGAATACAGTCTGTGCCAGAGGGAAGAGATCCTCATATTGTAATTACCATGTCCAAGAGAGATGGGAATGTACTATTGGAGTTTAAGGATAATGGTAGCGGGATTGAGCCTGAGGTTCAGGATAAGGTATTCGTGCCAAATTTCAGCACGAAATATGCCGGATCTGGAATTGGATTAGCGGTAGCAAAACGAGGAATTATGCATGCCGGGGGCAAGATTTGGTTTGAAACCAACGTTAATATAGGTACAGTTTTCTACATTGAACTACCCTTGATTGATCAATCACATCCTTAAATATTCTGTTCTACTCATTACCTTATTCTTACCCTGTTTCATTTCAGCTCAAAACTCAAATTACAGGTGTATATGGGTAAAAACGTCTGAGAATACCCGATTGGATTCAATGACAGTGGAGCCGGCAACAATCAAGGTTACCGACTTGGACAGCTCTCAATGGAATTTTGACTTAGGAACCAATTCAATTCAATTCGAAAGTAATGTTCCGGATTCGGTTCATGTATGCTTTCGTACCTTACCTATTAATCTGCGACAAAAATATTATAACCGAAGCCTGGAAATTTATGATTCGGTAAGTGTTTTCAGGGATGATATGTATTATCAAACATTTCCTGAAAGAAGAGAACAACTTTTTGCATCACCAGGCCTTAATAAAAATGGAAGTATTTCGCGAGGGATTTCATTTGGTAATACTCAAAGCGTCTTTGTCAATTCTAACCTGAATCTACAACTGGAGGGTAAACTAACCGATGATGTAGGTATTACGGCTGTAATTTCTGATCAAAATGTTCCGTTTCAACCTGAAGGCAATACACAACAATTACAAGAATTTGACCGGGTCTATATCAATCTCTATACGGAGAAGGCTAAGTTGACAGCGGGTGATTTAGTAATGAAAAATCAGCCATCTTACTTTCTGCGATATTTAAAAAATGGTCAAGGAGCTCAATTAGAGGCAAGATCGGGGAAAGATTCCTTAAGTAAGGGATATAGCAAGGCCGGTGTAGCTATTTCAAAAGGTAAGTTTAATTCAATGAATGTTACACTTATAGATGGAGTACAAGGGCCGTATAAGCTTAGAGGGCCTAATGGAGAAAGATTTATTGTGGTTCTCGCTAATTCGGAGCGGGTATACCTGGACGGACAGCTACTGAAGAGAGGGTTTAATTATGATTACATTGTTGATTACAACCTTGGTGAAATCACATTCACCAATAATGTCCTTATCACGAAATTCTCACGGGTCAGGGTGGATTTTGAGTATACAGACAAAAATTATAATCGGACCAACATCAATGCTAGTCATCACCAAAGTTTTAGAAAAGGAAATATAGCCTTCAATTATTATGGGGAACGGGACAGTAAGAATACACCTGTTAATCTCACGCTTACCAATGACCAGAAATTACTCTTAAGCCAGATAGGGGATGATCTCTCCAATGCGGTTTACTCTGGAGTCGATACGGTTGAGTACTCGTCAGAAGAAATATTGTATCAGGTAAAGGACACTATTGTCAATGCCACGAATTATCAGATATATATCCAATCAGCTGACCCTGACAGTGCAATTTTCAGAATCGTATTCTCGGATTTCGGGACTGGGAATGGTAACTATATCAAGAAAGCAACCACTGTAAATGGTAGTGTATATGAATGGGTGGCACCTGATGCTTTCGGTAATCCAACTGGTAGGTATGAGCCGCTTAGAGTGTTACCCACTCCGAAGAAGAAACAAATGTTTACGGTTGCAGGTGACTATCGCTTTACAGAAAAAGCACAGGTTTACGGAGAAGTTGCGGTATCCGATGTCGATCAAAATTTATTCTCTGAAATAGGAAATGATGACAATGCCGGAACCTCTTTTATTGTTGGTTTGAAGAATCAAGGTAAGGAGTTAAAGTCACTGAAAGGATATAAGCTTAAGTATGATTTCAGCTATGAGTTTAATGAAGATAGATTTAACGCCATGGATCGTTTCCGGCATGTTGATTTTGACAGAGATTGGAGTGCAGATCCGAACGCTATTGCTGATAACGAGATGCTAAACGCTTCTTTAAGTCTGTTGCAAGACCAGCATAATTTATTTGGTTACTCATTACTACACAGGTATAAAGGAGATGTAGTTAACGGATTTCAGCATAGGTTGAATGCTTTAAAAAAAATCGGGCCGATTGCCCTAAAGTACACCCTGTTTGTCATGGATAATGAGAACACTACTGGTAGAAGCGACTGGAACCGACAATATGTTGAAGCAAAGTATGTTCGGGAAAAGAATGCAATAGGGGTGGTCTTTGATCAGGATCAAAATGAAGTTCGCAATATTAACGGAGAGGTTACTTCTACAGCTATGAATTTCAACAGGCTTAAAGTCTTCATGGAAAGCCCTGATAGCTTGAATACTAAGTATAAGTTTGACTATAGCTACCGCGAAGACAATGATACAGTATCCGGAGTACTTGCCTTAAGGAATATTACACATCTTGCCAATGCTTCTTTCGATACAAAGCTCGGAAAGTTAAACGATCTTAAGTTCCTGTTTACTTACAGAAATCTTCAGGACCTAAGGTTTTCTGATGGCAATGAAGAAACCGTGATGGGTAGGGTGGATTGGAGAAGTTCATTATTTAAACGTCATGTACAGAGTGAATTAACCTTTTTTACAGCCACTGGTCGTGAACTTCAGAGGGAGTTTATTTTTATTAATGTGCCAATGGGAGAAGGGACGCATAACTGGTTGGGCGACCTCAATGAAAATGGATTGAAGGATATCGATGAGTTTGTAGTGGCAATTAACACCACTGATTCTAGTAATTACGTGAAGACGTTTGTACCAACGGATGATTTTATCAAGGCCTTTACGAACAATTTTAACTATCGACTGAATATCCGGGCTCCATCGGATTGGCGCAGATTAAAAGGTGTAAAAAAGTTTATTTCTAAACTGTCCAATGTTTCTTCGTGGAACATAAGCAAGAAAATAACCGATGATGATCTTATAAAAAGGTTCGTTCCAATAGGAGTGAAGCTTTCAAACGATGAACTGCTTTCTATCAGCGAAGTCTTAAGAAGCACTCTGTTTTATAACCGATCTAACCCCAAGCATGGAATGAGTCTGGCGATATTATCAAGTAAGCAGAAAAGTTTATTGACCGGAGGTTTTGACTCAACGGGAATTTCTGAACTAAAGTGGAATGGGCGTTGGAATATCAAACAGATATATAACCTTAAGTTAGAGTACATGAATAGTTTGAAAAGCAGTAGTTCAGATTTTTTAAACGAGCGGACCTATTCTTTGCGCAAATTGAGGTATAGTCCGGAACTATCTTTTCAGCCAGGTCGTGTATTTCGGTTGACCGCCAACTATGCCTATGGAAATAAAGAAAATGAAATTGGGGAGCAGTCGGCAACTTTTCACGAGCTAGGCTTGCAGTTTAGATTGAACCAAGTCAATAAAAGATCAATTAATTCCCAGCTGAAGTATATCTCAATTGATCATAACCAGGAGCCTGCTTTTTCATCTACGGTCCTGGGTTTCGAAATGCTGGAGGGACTTCAAAAAGGAGTGAACTGGACCTGGCAAATTACTTTACAGCAAAAGCTATCTAACGGGCTACAGGTGAGTATAAATTACGATGGCAGGAAAAGTGAGCTTACGAGGGTCGTACATATAGGCAGAATGCAAGTTTCTGCTTTATTTTAGCCTACTCGTTTACTTTCTTGATGGCTTTTACTAAGGCGTTGGCAAAAACAAATTCGTTGAACTCGGGTACGTCAGCGTGAAGTATGTCAGACTTAGTCCCTTCCCAAAGTTTTAACCCTTTGTATAGAAACATAATATATTCACCAATATCCATCATTGAGTTCATGTCATGCGTAACAATCACGGTTGTAATCCCGAACTCTAAAGTAATTTCGTGAATTAAGGCATCAATTTTTATTGCGGTTAACGGGTCCAGGCCAGAGTTAGGCTCATCAACAAAGAGGTATTTCGGGTTCAGAACTATGGCCCTTGCGATCCCTACTCGTTTTTGCATCCCTCCGCTAATTTCTGATGGCATTAGATGGTTTACATTGTCCAGTTGGACGCGGTTAAGACATTCGTTGACCCTTTCCAGTTTTTCTTCGTAGGACATTGAAGGTTGGGTCATATCCAGTGGGAACATGACATTTTCCTCTACTGTCTTTGAATCAAAAAGAGCGCCTCCCTGAAAGAGCATGCCGATTTCGCTTCGAATCTTTTTCTTTTCTTCACTTGAAGCATTGTGAAAATCTCGTCCGTCATAAAGTACATGACCGGAGTCTGGCTCGAAAAGGCCTACAATGCATTTGAGAAGTACACTTTTTCCTGTTCCACTACCACCGATTATGAGATTTGTTTTTCCTTTTTCAAAGGAGCCACTAATTCCCTTTAGAACTTCTTTGTCTCCAAACTTTTTCTTTATGTCTTTAATTTCTATCAATCCTGAAGAATTAATTGAGCAAGAATAAAATCGGCTAATAAAATGGCAATACAACTATGAGTTACAGCAACGGTACTAGCCTTTCCTACCTCAAGTGCACCACCTCGGGTATAAAATCCTCGGTAAGAAGATATGGATGTAATCAATATGGCAAATACAAAAGCTTTGATAAGCCCGAACCAAATATTTAGCTCTCTAAAGTCGTATGTGAGTCCGAATGTGTATTCGTATGGTGTTAAAATCCCGGTAAAAACCCCGGCAAGATATCCACCGATGATGCAAAGAAAGTTGGCCAGAATGACCAGTAAAGGGATTGTAATGATCGCGGCAATTATTTTAGGCAGTACCAGATAAGAGGAAGAATTGATCCCCATGACTTCGAGAGCGTCAATTTGCTCGGTCACGCGCATGGTTCCTAGGCCACCGGCAATATTGGATCCTACCTTTCCAGCCAAAACAATACAGGTTATAGTCGGTGCAAACTCAAGAGTAGCCATATCCCTTACTAGAGTTCCGATAATGTAATCAGGTACTAATGGGCTTACAAGATTGTATGCTGTTTGTATGGCAGACACCGCACCAAGGAAAGTCGAAACGATTGACACAATAAAAACAGAATCAATCCCAATGTATATGCACTCCTCAATGGTCTGCTTGACATATACTGAAAACCGCTCCCTGTTTGTAAACAGACTTCCGAAAAAAATTGAAAACTTACCAATGCCTTTCATAAAGAATTACCCGCTTCGGTTTTGTGAAAATAGTCAGCTTTAATCGAATTTCTTAGACAATTGCCTATATTTCTGACAGAAAATAAGAATAATTACCTTATGAGTAAAACGATTGTAGTTACAGGAGGAACCAAAGGAATTGGGAGAGCGATTATTGAAAAGTTTGCTCTTAACGGTTATAACATATTTACCTGTGCACGTAATGAGGACGATCTTACAAAGCTAAAGGTGAAAGTGGAAAAATTGGGAGTGAGAGTAAGTGTGCTTTCAGCTGACCTTAGTCAACGCGAGGAGCAAAAAAGATTTGTGAATTTCGTGCAGTCCGAAAGTAATTCTGTGGATGTTTTGGTGAACAACACAGGTGTTTTTATTCCCGGTATGGTACATCAGGAGGAAGAGGGGGCTTTAGAGCAGCAGGTTGCAACGAATCTCTACAGTGCTTACCATGTAACAAGAGGGTTGATATCCCGAATGATTAAAAAGAAGGAAGGCGATATCTTCAATATATGTTCTACGGCCAGTATCGTTCCTTATATCAATGGAGGCTCTTATTGTATAACAAAATATGCGCTCTTAGGCATGACAAAAGTGCTTAGAGAAGAAATGAAAGAAAAAGGAATCCGTGTCATGGCTGTCTTGCCGGGAGCCACCCTAACCGCGAGTTGGGAGGGAACGGATCTACCTGAAGCCCGATTTATGAAACCCGAAGATGTTGCGGAAGCAGTTTGGTCCTCACATAACTTAAGTCGACAAACGGTAGTTGAAGAGATTCTTATCCGTCCGCAACTAGGAGATTTAGGCTAAACAATTCTATCTTTGAGTTGTTCTAATTATACTTGAATCAGTCGAAAATATATTGCCCCAGTCTGACTTCTTACGAGCGCAGATTAACCCACGAGTTTTCCATTGGTGATGTGGCTATTGGCGGTAATAATCCCATTCGGGTTCAATCCATGACTACGGTCGATACCATGGATACCAAGGGAAGTATTGATCAATGTATCCGAATGATAGAAAGTGGATGCGAGTATATCAGAATCACTGCTCCAAGCATTAAGGAAGCACAAAACTTGCAGAACATCAAAAAAGGATTGCGGGATGCTGGGTTTTCTACACCCCTCATAGCAGATATTCATTATACACCCAATGCGGCAGAGTTAGCTGCTCGGATAGTTGAAAAAGTCAGGGTTAATCCGGGTAATTATGCGGACAAGAAAAAGTTCGAAGTACTGGAATACGATGATGCAAGTTATCAGGCAGAATTGGATCGTATTAGAGAGAAGTTTAGTCCCCTGGTCGACATTTGTAAAGAATATGGTACAGCCATGCGTATTGGCACCAACCATGGTTCGTTGTCGGACAGAATTTTAAGCAGATTCGGAGACACTCCATTGGGGATGGTGGAGTCTGCCCTAGAGTTTTTGCGGATATGTGATGATATGAACTATCACAATATCGTTCTGTCGATGAAGGCCAGTAACACCCAGGTTATGGTGCAGGCCTATCGTTTGCTTGTAAATAAACTGAATGAAGAAGGACTGAAACCTTACCCGCTGCATCTTGGTGTTACAGAAGCAGGAGAAGGAGAAGACGGAAGAATTAAATCTGCTGTAGGAATCGGAGCCTTACTTGAAGATGGACTTGGAGATACTGTTCGTGTATCATTGACCGAAGAACCTGAATTCGAAGCCCCCGTAGCACAAAAACTTATTGATCGATATACCAATCGCGTTCCACATGAGGCAATACCAGAAATGGAAGAACTTCCCTATGACCCTTATTCATACTCGAGAAGGGAAACGAGTGAAGTGATGAACTTTGGAGGAAGTAATGTTCCCCGAGTGATAGCAGATTTGCAGGGACAGGATATAACTATCGAGTCGATGGCCTCGATTGGGCATCACTATCTGAATGCAACAGATAAATGGACGATGACTGATCAGGGCGCGGATTATGTGTATACGGGTAGCCAGGAAATTCCTTTCATGCTACCCAATGGTTTGAAACAAATTATTGACTACTCTCAGTGGCTAAAGGAGAAGAACGCTGAAGTATATCCTCTGTTAACAATTTCTGAAATTCTGGAAAATGGGGATTTGCATCATCAGTTGAATTTTTTGAAATGTTCGGCAGCTGATATAGATGACTCAGTTTTGAAGAAAATTGGTAGCTACAAGAATGTGGTTTTATTACTCGCAACCGATAACAAGCATGCAATGGCTGACTTGAGGTCGGCATTAATCCGTGTAGAATTGGCGAGCTGTAGTTGGCCGGTCGCCATCGTACGTAATTATGATCTTGCTGATGAGCAGCTATTACAATTGTACAGTGCAACTGATGTTGGAGGACTTTTGATTGATGGGTTGGGTGACGGAATCTGTTTAACGAATACAAGAGGAAATGTAAAAAGTCTCAATCAGCTGGCATTTGGAATTTTACAGGCTGCCCGAACCCGGATGACAAAGACGGAGTATATTTCCTGTCCGTCATGTGGAAGAACACTTTTTGATTTGCAAGAAACCACTGCCATGATAAGGAAACGGACCGATCACCTCAAAGGAGTGAAAATTGGCATTATGGGATGTATTGTGAATGGTCCCGGTGAAATGGCGGATGCTGATTACGGTTATGTGGGTTCAGGTAAAGGTAAGATTACTCTCTACCGTGGTCAGGAAGTCGTCAAAAGATCAGTGCCATCTGAAAATGCAGTGGATGAATTGATTGAACTGATTCGAGAAGATGGTAACTGGATAGAATTATGAAAATTCTGAATTTTTAGATATCTTTTCTATTCGTGTCTCGTAAAAATCAGAGACAATCAGCTATTAACTATCAACTTATTAGGTAACCAAAAATAAAACTTGCTATGAAGAAAATACTACTAAGCTTAATGCTGTGTGGCAGCACGATTACTATGCTATTTGGGCAAACCGTGCCTATACCTAACGGAACGTTCGAGTCCTGGTTAACGACCGGAAGTTTTGAACATCCGGTATTCCCTGATGCCCCTTTTGCATCATCCAACCACGAATATTTTTATACAGATACTGTCATAAATGTGTATGAGACTGATGGTTCTACGGGTTCAGGTATTACTGTCGAGAATATGTTAAACTCTAAAGGCGACACATTAGGAGCCTGGGCGTCAATTGGAATAGTAGGTGATGATTTTGGTCCTGGGGCTCCATTGAACGGGGTTGATATGATTACCGGAGTATCCTTTGATGTGCGATATGATCTTGATGCAAGCAGTACAGGATTATTTCTTGCCTTGCCTATGACCGGAGGTGCGCCTTCGGGTCCGGGAATGCTGCCTGATCCTGCAGGTGTGTATGTGACCTTCGTTTCAGGAAGTCAATCTACATATACTACTGTTACATTGAATTTTTTCCCTGCATTGACGCAGGCACCAGACGAGATTGTGATAGCCTGGGCAGCAGGAGACCCTTTTAATCAGTACTTTGTACCTGGTGATTATATTGATGTTGACAATGTTACTTTGCTAGGCACAACTCAGACCATTGATGGTGCTGATTTTGAAGATTGGGAAGAAACTGGTGCTATTGAATATCCGGAATATTGGATACCTGAAGAATTTAGCGCATTGGATACAACGGTACTCAAGTCAGAGGATTCGTACGAAGGAGATTATTCACTATTACTTTGCAATACGGATGACGGTTCGGGAGATGTTGATGAAGTAGGGGGTGTGAATTTGGGGCAAATCGAATGGGACACTACGGGGTCTATATCAGAGCATACTCCAGCAATTGTATTACCAAGTGGACCTAATTCAGTTGGTGTTCGTTACAAAAGAACTTCATCGGGAGCCGATACTGCCAGGATGTCTCTCACATTTACACACTATTATTCTCCGCAGGATTCATTTGCTGTTGTTGGGTATGATGAAATTGTTTTCCCTCCGGGTAGTGATTGGGAATATGCAACTTCAGTCATTGCTGGCTTTTCGGACACCCCGGAATACGTGTTTATTAGGATAGAAAATGGTGATAACTACATGGGGACACCTATGCTTGATAGTAAGCTATGGGTTGATGACGTTCGTTTTCACTATTGTGATGATTCAGCAGAGGTTGATGGTCCGAACTTGCTGTGCACTGGTCAAACCAGTGTTGACTACACGGTAACGGACGAATTTGCTTCTGGATATTTGTGGTCAGCGCCATTTGGTTCTATAAACTCAGGTACAACAAGCCAGACGGTTAACGTTGATGTTACTGCGAGTTCAGATGATAGTGTTTGGGTGACCAAAAGTTACATAGACGGTTGTCCGGATGCTGAATTTTATTTGCCGCTAACGATAGGGGCGACTGCTGTTGCTCAGGCAGGACCTGATGAAACGGTTTGTTCTAATGAAGATGTGTGGCTCGAAGGAAATGTTGGAGGTACAACCACAGGAACCTGGACTTCAAGTGGATCTGGTAGCTTTGATGATGCTAATTCGTTGGATGCTACCTACTCGCCTAGTGGAACAGATCTTGCAGCAGGATCGGTGACCCTTACTTTGACTACCGTAGGAGGTTCCTGTGGAACAGCCAATGATGATGTTGTAATTACTTTCACTGCAGAACCAACAGCAGATGCTGGTGCCGACCAAGTTATTTGTGAAGGCTCGACTGTTTCCCTGGTTGGCAATAATACAAACTCAACCGGCTTGATGTGGTCTGGGGGTGATGGTTCATTCTCACCCAATACCGTTACTGCAAGCGTAACTTACACTCCATCAGCCAATGATATTGATGACGGTGAAGTTGAGTTGTACCTGACCACCACAGGTAACGGTGTGTGTGAAGCTGCAGAGGATACGGTGCTAATCACAATTGATGGAATGCCAACGGCTGATGCAGGCGTAGATCATTCGATTTGTGCCGGAACGACCAGTATGCAGTCTGGAACACATGCGAATTCTACGGGTGTAGTGTGGAGTACTTCCGGTTCAGGCACATTTGATAACAACACTTTAACTAATACCACTTACACACCATCAGGTGCGGATGAGTCTGCTGGTACAGTGACTCTTACTATGACGACAACAGGAAATGGAGTATGTAGCGCAGTAACGGATGATGTTGTTATTACAATCACTCCTCTGCCGACAGCATCAGCTGGAAGTGATCAGACTATATGTTCGAATGCAGACGCTTCCCTTTCCGGTTCCAGTACCAATTCCGTTAGTATTCAATGGTCAGGAGGCACAGGTACTTATGCTCCCGACAATATGACCGCGACTGCTGACTATACCCCTTCGGCCGGTGAGATTACTGCTGGTTCGGTGACCTTGACTATTACAGCGACTAGTGCGACCTGCGGTATGGCCAGTGATGATGTTGTAATTACAATAGAAGACGCTCCAACAGTTGATGCCGGAACCAATCAGTCCGGATGTGGAGGACTAACCTTATCTGGAACAGTAGGAGGAAGTGCGACAGGAGGAGTATGGTCAAGTGATGGTACGGGTACATTTTCACCAAGCACGACCGATCTCAATGCAACTTATACTGCTTCGGCAGCAGATGTGAGTACAGGTACGGTAAATATTACGTTAACTACTTCCGGTTCTACGGCTTGTACTGCAGTATCTGATGTTACTGTTCTTACTGTTTCTGCGGGACCTACGGCTGATGCTGGTACGGATTTTATCTCTTGTATCTCGAGTACATTTAGTTTGTCTGGAAGTATAACAGTTTCCACTACAGCAACCTGGACCTCCAGCGGAACGGGTACTTTTGATGATGCCAATTCTTTGAATGCAAATTATACACCATCAGCTGCAGATGAAAGTGCAGGAACCGTGACATTGACATTGACAACTACTGACAATGGAGCATGTTCAGCAGCCGTAGATGATGTGGTAGTTACCTTGTCAGCTTGCCCGGCAGTTGATCCAGCTCTTTCAACTGCCCTGATAGTTTCACCAAATCCAACACTTGGTGTGGTGAATGTTACTCTAGATGAAGCGGTAGGTGAGATCAATATATCGATCGTGAATGAATTGCAACAAGTTGTTGCATCGGGTAGTGGCCCGGCTTCAGGCACCACACTAGATTTAAGCCATCTTGCTTCAGGAGTTTACGTCTTGATAGTGGAGAGTGATGAAGGTGTAGCTATTAAACGAATTATCAAAAACTAGAAAGTCTCATGACAACAAAAAAAGCTCTGGATTATTTAATTCAGAGCTTTTTTTATTCAATACGTATAGTCGGTCCTTTGCTATCATCATCATCGTTGTTTTGTTTATTGCCTCTGATGATATACATAACGGCTCCTGCAATAGCAAAAATAAGAAGCAGGTATAAAGCTACTTTCAAAAGGAAAATAAAAAGGTATACAAACCCGATAAGTACAAGAACACCAATCAGAATTTGAATAGCTCTTTTTAACTGATCATCTAATTCGTTGAAGTTCATTTGCGGCTTCTGATTACTTTATACTTAGATTCAGAAAATGGAATTAGGTTTCCGTCCGCAATTTAGGAAATAATCAAAGTCGGAATAACTTTTTTAAAGGAGTGATCATCAAATCCTGGTACATCTTTATGTTGTACCGAAGTGATTCCTTTGTTTTTGGTTTCTTTATGAATACTAAAAAAATGACGAACATATTGCTAATTATTGTTTCCAACAATTACTCAATACTAATGCCAATTACTCAAAAAGAACAGAACGGCTTATCCAATGCAGCTTTTAGACGGATGAAGTACTATTACCAGCCAGTAAACGATATCTAATTTTCGTCCTTTTTTCTCCCCAAATTCCTTAGTACGGAGACATGTGACCATAAAGCGCTACGGAATGTCTTTTTTGTATGATAAGGGAAATCATACTCTTCAGCTGTCTGACGGACGATTTTTGATAACTCGCTGTAGTGTACGTGACTTACATTTGGCAGCAAATGATGCTCGACCTGATGATTCAGTCCACCTGTGTACCAGCCAATCAATCTATTGTTCATAGCAAAGTTTGCAGTGGTGTGAAGCTGATGTAGGGCCCATGAAAAATCCAATTGTCCGTTTTCATTTGCATCTGGTTGTTCCGTGCCTTCAACGAGGTGAGCCATTTGAAATACGCTGCTCAGAATTAGTCCGGCAACAAAGTGAATGAATAAGAATCCAAGAAGTATGCCCCACCAGGGTAGGTCAACGAAAACCATTGGGAGAGAGATGAATATTCCCAAATAGACTAATCTGAATAATATGAGCATGAAGAACTCTTGATTGAAATTAGAACCATATTTTTCTATTAATCCTTTTTTCTTGTATTGAAGCAGGTCTACGAAGTCACCAACTAGGAATGCTAGCGATGTAAACATATAAAAGAAAAAGGCATAGATATACTGATACCGATGAACCCACCATAGGGGAGCCTTAAAGGATAGCCTAAGCAATGCTTTACTTTCTATATCATGATCCATACCATGGACATTTGTATAAGTATGGTGAAGGATATTGTGTTTGACCTTCCAGGGGAAAATTGCAGCTCCGATCAGGTATGAGCTATGAGACACAATTCGATTGATTTTTTTGTTGGCGCTGAAGGTTCCATGTATGGAGTCATGCATGACGCAGAATCCAATGCCTGCCTTTGCAACTCCGATAACAAGCGCAAATATTAAGTATAACCACCATGGAGCATTAAGGGTAAGGATTAGTACGAATGGAGCGATGTAGAGGGAAAACATTATTAAGGCCTTTAGTATGATCCCTGAGCCACCAAATTTGCTCTTGCCTGTTTTGCTAAAATATTGTTCAACTCGTTGCTTAAGTGTCGTGTAAAACGAGTTGTCACCGTTATTAAATTTCATATTTATTAAATTGTCCTTGGATTGCAATAAGAATTGCCTGAAAGAAATATAGGAGTGTTTACTATGGGGTATTTTTTAAATTACTTAACAACAATTTCTTAAAAAAGTAGCAGTAATCCGAGGATAATTTTCACTTTTTACCAGCCTAAATTGATTGATATATTCGTAATTATCTCAAATTCAGTACTTATCGCTGTAAAATTTAGTCTTATCATTAAATTCCAATTGATGCTGACTAAACCATTCAAGGAAACGGTTCCATTCGGTTTCATGGGTCGCTTTCCAGGATTTGAATTCATCAAAGTTACCGTTACTTAGTAGCCAGAAGTTATATGCTTCAAATACACCTTCGCTGATCATTTGTTTGTTAAACTCAAACAAAGCTACCGGATATTTCTTTGCGTGATCCATACTGTAATACAAATCAATGAAACTGGTCCTTATGCTATTAAGTGAGTTGATGTTAATACTATTTTGTCCTACGGCAGCGATACTTAGGGGTTGTTCATATGCTGAATTGGCAAATGGTAAGGTAAGTTTGTCCAGTAGGCTACTAGGGTTTTCTTCCAATTCTTCCATACTTATATTAATTACATTATCTGCTTTGCTGAAAGTTACATTTATTGATGTATCACCTTCGAAATGAATGTTGGAAGCGTAAGTATCGTATAATAGTTTTCCTATTTCGTGGGTTCGATGAGAGTTTTTTTCGAGATTCATAAATATCTCTCCGTAGATCATGCCCCATATTTTCTCAGAGGTGGCGCAGTAAATCAGTGTAGCCCTGTAATAGTTAGAAGGGAAATTGGGATCATTGAATATTCCTTTTTCGTAAAAACCGAGAGCCTCCCCATATTTTTTCTGTACCCAATAGACATTGCCTTTTTCAAGAAATAACTTTCCCGATTTAGGGAATTTCTTGAGTCCTTGATCATAAGTTTTAAGTGCCTTTTCTGGCTCTCCATTGATGTCATACAGGTTTCCAAGCATTTGATAACACTGGTCGGTTATGTCTTTGTATTTGATAACCTTTTTATAACTTCTCAGTGCCTCTTGATAATCTTTATTAATGTAATGAGCAAACCCAATTTCATAGTCATAGATGTAGTAATCCGGGTCAAGTTTTTTCGCGCGATTGAGAAGTTCAATAGCTTTTGTGACATTGCCACTGTCCATTAGTTGTACAGCCTTATCTTTTAATGCAAATGCTCGTTCTGTATCAGATTGGGCAAAAGAATAAGTGGCAATAAGAGAGAATAGGGTGATTTGTAGGAATTTCATTGAATGTGCTTTTCTTAAAGTATAACTGCGATTCTCTATTCCGGTAGAGCAGGCTATTACTTAAAGAATTGTATCAAAGTAGTGATTTTTTGTCACTTTTGGTGAGAGACACTACTTTTTCTTGCTGGACTTAGCCTTTGGGTTGAATTCAAGACATTCGTCAACCCAAAATTCAAGGTCATCATCGGAGTCATATCCAAGTGCTTCAATAAACAGGTAACCTTTCATTGGGCGACCTCCGTGAATCATTTGTTCTGCTCCCTGGCGAGTGATCAGGTCGTCAGTTCTATTTGGGTCAACTCGTGCCATCAGGCCACCTTTGTAGAGACCAATGCACATCTTGTCATCAACCATAAAAGCACAGCCGCCAAACATTTTCTTTTCATCCCAGGTTATTTTTCTTTGTTGCAAAACTCTTCTCAGCCGGTCAAGTAAGAACTCATCCATAATTTTTTCATTTTACAATTTCATAATGGACCTGTGTTAAACCTGATTTGTAAGGAGTTGATTTTACGAATTTCAACTTTTGTTCCGGGCGACCATCAATGAATAATCTTTTGCCCTTGCCAAGTAGATGAGGTATGATTGAAATGATCATTTCATCGATGAGGGAGTGTTTCATAAGCTCCATGACAATTTCTCCGCCACCATCACAATATATATTTTTACCAAGCTTCCGTTTTAATTCTTGAATCAAGGAAAGCGGATCATTGTGATATTCAATATATTCTTCTTTACCGGTTCTTGACTTCGAGAGGACATAGACTTTTTTGTCCTTGTGAGGAAATTCAACCCCGAAAGATTGTACAGTATCATATGTTTTTCTTCCCCAGATAACGGTATCAACTGTTTCCATAAATTCGTGATACCCGTAGTCCTCGCCAGTACCGTCAACAACGGACAGAAAATCTACATTATCATCTTCAGTGGCAATATACCCATCAATACTCATTGCAATGTAAAGAATCACCTTACGTTCGCTCATCGTTCTTAGGATTAGAATTTATTTATAGAAGGTACGATTAATTTTGAGAATGCATTATGTTTTAAGGAATAGTAAACTGAAAAATACTGCCTTTCTTTAGTGTTGGGTCAATCTAAATTCCGCCTCCATGGAATTCAACCATTTTTAGCAAAGGGCTAGCCGAAAGCGGAGCGATTGTGATCTGTAGTTAGCTCACATTATCTAAGTGATTGGAATGGAAACAGGTCAATTAAAAACCAAACCCGCCACTTTCTTGTAACAAGCTTCTTTGAGTCAGACTTTCAACGACCGTTGCATTCAGTGTTATGGTGTGTAAATTGTTTTTTCTATCATTAGTGAATATGGTAACCTTTTCTTTGACATCCCCCAAAGATCTTGGAAAATAGGTCAATTCAAGTGTTGCCGATTCGCCTGCCGGTATTTCTACTTTATCCACTTTATAAGTAACACACTTACAGCCAGCTTGCACGTTTTCTATTTTAAGAGGGTCTTTGCCAGTATTCGAAACAATAAAGCTGTAACTCTTATTCTTGTTTTTTTCTATTTTTCCAAAGCTATGCTCAGCCTTGTCAATGCTGAACGTTGGCGAATTTTTGATCTGTTCTTCTGTGTAGACGGGCTTATCTTCCTTTTTGTTTACAATACCTCTGATATGAACAACCACGTGTTCATTCTCTGCATTTGACACAACATTAACAGCCTTATTAAACGCACCTGGTCTACCATGACTGTTGTAGATAACCTTAATGGAACCAGTGTCTCCCGGTGCGATGGGAGCTTTTGACCAGAAAGGAGAGGTGCACCCACAAGAGGGCTTTACTGATTGAAGACGTAAGGTATCATCACCAATGTTTTTGAACCGAAATAAGTAAGTAGGCTTAGCACCTTCTTCCACTACTCCAAAATCATGTGTGTTTTTTTCAAACTCAATTTTGCCCTGTGAAAAGGAGCATATACTAATTGAAAACGCTGAAACCAGTAAGAATAATACTTTGATATTCATAGTAACAAGTATTTGTGCTGTCTACATTAACCTCTAGTATACCAAAATTATTCCAAAAATTTGTTGTAGTCAATTCCGTATTGTTTAATTATTTTTGGCGAGGGCTTAAATCCAAGTTAGCTTTGTCAATCAAAAAATTTCTCCAGGAATATAATTTAACTAAGGAAAGTATACTTGAAGACCTCTATTTGTGTATTGCAAGTAGGGAAGCCAGTCTTATTGGCCGGAAAGAGGTGTTCATGGGAAAGGCCAAATTTGGAATTTTTGGCGATGGGAAGGAATTGCCCCAGGTCGTTCTTGCCAGATACTTTGCAAAAGGAGATTTCAGGTCTGGTTACTATAGGGACCAAACACTCATGTTTGCTTTGGGTGATTACAAAATTAAGGAGTTTTTTGCTCAGCTCTATGCTCATCCCAGTATTGAAAAAGAACCGGTTTCCGGAGGTAGACTGATGACAGGTCACTTCGGTACGAAGTTCGTAGATGAAAAAGGCGATTGGATTGATCTCACCAAACACTATAATTCTACTACCGATATTTCTCCAACGGCAGCTCAAATGCCGCGCTTGGTTGGTTTGGGATATGCGTCAAAGTTATTTAAAGAAAACAAAGATTTACATCAGTACATAACATTGTCCAAAAAGGGTAATGAAGTCGCTTTTGGGACGATTGGTAATGCGTCTTGTGCGGAGGGAGCTTTTCTTGAGTCTATCAATGCTGCCGCAGTTCTTCAGGTACCTACTCATATTTCTGTTTGGGATGATGGTTATGGAATCTCTGTGCCACAAGAGCTCCAAATCGCTAAAAGCAGTATTTCAGAGACTCTGGCTGGATTGCAAAGGAAGAATAAAGACGAGAAAGCCTTTGAGATATTTGTAGTCAGGGGTTGGGATTATGAGGAGATGCATAAGGCTTACAAAAAGTCCGTGGAGGTCTGTAGAAAGGAACACGTACCTGTGTTGGTACATGTGACCGAACTGACACAACCACAAGGACATTCTACATCAGGTTCACACGAAAGGTATAAATCCAAAGAAAGACTCGATTGGGAGGCTAAACATGATTGTATTGATAAATTCAAGGACTGGATCATTACCAATAAAATCGCGACTAAAGAAGAGGTCGAGCAAACAGAAGAAAGAGCTGATAAGTTCAGCAAGGAACAACGAAAGGAAGCTTGGAAAGAATACCAGGGAGATTTAGCCAAAGAGCGAGACCAGTTGATCGGTCATATGAACGCACTGATCTCAGAGGGAGCCATAAGATCTTCTGAAATTGCTCAGATGAGAGACGAACTTCTGGGATTGAAAAGCCTTCAGCTTCGAAATGTGATAGAAACTCTGAAGAGAACAATACGACTTGTAAGGGAAGATGAAATTTCTTCCAAGTATGCCATCGTAGATTGGCATCAGAAAATGAAAAGAATAAATCACCATCGTTACAGTGCCTTTCTTTTCAACGAAACAGAATATTCCGCTATCAAAGTCCCCGTTGTTGAGGCTCAGTATTCTGAAAACAGTCCGATGGTTGATGGGCGACAAGTACTTCAAGCTTGCTTTGATGATATGCTTGGTCGTGATCCGCGTGTTTTTGCAATAGGTGAGGATGTAGGTAAGATTGGGGATGTGAATCAGGGTTTTGCAGGGCTTCAGGAGAAGCATGGAGAATTGAGAGTCACAGATACAGGTATCAGGGAGACTACTATAGTGGGGCAGGCCATTGGAGCAGCAATGCGTGGGTTGAGACCAATAGCCGAGATTCAATATCTCGATTACATCTATTATGCTATTCAAACGCTAACAGATGATCTGGCTACCGTTCAATATCGATCATTCGGACAACAAATTGCTCCCGTAATTATCAGAACGCGAGGTCATAGACTGGAAGGTGTGTGGCATTCCGGAAGTCCGACCAGTGCGATATTGAATAGTATTCGTGGTATGTATTTTTGTGTTCCCCGAAATATGACTCAGGCTGCAGGTATGTACAATACAATGCTTGAATCTAATGATTCCGCTGTTATTGTTGAATGTCTGAATGCTTATAGATTGAAAGAAAAACTTCCGGATAACATTGGAGAGTTTAAAGTTCCATTAGGTATTCCGGAGATATTAAGACAAGGGACGGATGTTACGGCAGTGACTTATGGTTCTATGACCCGAATTGTAGAATCTGCTGCAGATGCTTTAATGGAGGCCGGTATATCGGTAGAAATTATTGATGTACAAACCTTGATTCCTTTTGATCTGAACAAAGTGATTTTAGAGTCATTGAAAAAGACGAATCGTGTCATTTTCTGTGATGAAGACGTACCTGGGGGCTCAACAGCCTATATGATGCAGCAAGTCCTTGAAATGCATGGTGGATATCACTATTTGGACTCTAAGCCTAAAACTATTCATTCGTGGGCTCACAGGCCCGCCTATGCTACTGATGGTGATTACTTTTCAAAGCCGAATGCTGAGGATGTGTTCGATTACATATACGAAATAATGCATGAGGTAAACCCTGAGAGGTTTCCTGCCCTCTATTCCAATTATAATATTAAGTATAAGAAATACCCTTTTAAAGAATAAGGGGTTTATTCCAGAATGGTGATTGGGTCGGTTTCTATAGTGTTACTGGTATTTCCTGCCTGATCAATAATATAAACTCGAAACTTAAGTGTATCACCTTTCTCAAGATCAGGGTTACTGATGGCAGCAGTTTCCAGCATGATGGTAGAGTAATCGAGTAGTCCGTCAATTGGGCCTGTATAATTTTCAGGTGCCAGTTCGGAAAATTTCCCACCTAAGTCTATTGGGGTGCCAAGTGGATTAAAAACTCCATTGGTACTTTTTAAGGTTTGGACAATGTAATTATCCGGATCTGATGTGTCACTGGTACCCAGGTCTCCATCTCCATCTTGAAAATATATTGTGATGATAATGGAATCGTTTTGTGCGGTAGTAATTGTATCTACATAGCTTTCCTTCCGTATTTTCTCAAATTTTATGGTGGGAGTTTTGTCATACTCCGGTCCCCTGGAGCAGGATAAAAAAAAGAGCGGGATTGCTATATAAGCTATATATCTCAAGAGGATTGTATAAATTTACAATTTCAACGAAGGACTTATCAGTTTATTCTTTTAGCGTTTGCAAAGTAAGTTTAAAAATAAGCTTTTTTCTCTGAATTCGGACAATTTTACTGAACACGCGTTATCACTGTTTCGGTTTCAGGCCACAAATAATGAGGTGTACAATAAGTACCTTTCGTTACTTGGGATTGATCATAAATTGGTGAATTCGTTAGATGAAATCCCTTTTTTGCCCATCAGCTTCTTTAAATCGCACAAGATCTTTTGTTCCGGTATAGAACCTCAGGTGACTTTCAAGTCTAGTGGAACAGGAGGCATTAGGAGCAAGCATTACGTTTCGGAGGTTGATTTCTATTTAGAGAATTGCAGAAGAATATTTGAATACTTTTATGGTCAAATAGAAGGGATGGCCGTTTTTGGTTTGCTGCCGTCTTATCTTGAGAGAGAGGGTTCTTCGCTGGTATATATGGTTGATCATTTTGTTAAGCTCTCAAAAAATGAACTATCCGGGTTTTACCTTGATCAGTACGATGAATTACTGAACGTAATTGCAACGTCCAAGGAGAGAAATCAAAAAGTTCTATTAATAGGAGTGAGTTTCGCCCTGCTCGACTTGGCAGAAAAGTTTAAAATTGACCTGAGTGGTGTCACTGTGATGGAGACGGGAGGGATGAAAGGCAGACGGGAAGAACTTACCAGAAGCGAATTACATGAAGTGCTTCAAGAGTCATTCAACCTCGATCAAATTCATAGTGAGTATGGAATGACCGAGCTCCTCTCACAGGCATATTCTAAGGGAGATGGGATTTTTGAGACAGCACCATGGATGAAGGTTCTGCTGAGACCGATTACCGACCCTTTTGGAATTGAGAAAAATAAGACCGGAGTACTCAAGATTATTGACCTCGCAAATGTAGATTCATGTGCCTTTATCGAGACACAGGACCTGGGGAGGATAGTTGGAAATCAGGCCTTCACGGTTGAGGGACGCCTGGACAACTCTGATCTTCGGGGATGTAATCTTTTGCTATAAGGTCAATTTTTATATTTTTGTATGGATTAAAGCAAAAAGCAAACATTTTTTTACTCTTATTGTTAAGGTACTAATTCACTGTTAAAGATTATGGAATCACTATCAGGTGATTATATTGGCGAGTTAAAGGGACATCCCCTAAAGAGGTTTTTTAGGTTATTGGCTCTGGAGCGAAAGGATGTTGGATTAGTTTATGCCTATGCAATCATGAGTGGTCTGATTAATCTTTCGTTACCACTTGGTATACAGGCAATTATGTCTCTTGTGATGGCGGGTCAGGTCAGTTCATCGTGGATGGTTCTTGTGGTTATTGTCATCATTGGAATCATATTTTCTTCAGCCTTACAAATTATGCAGCTTTCAATCATTGAGAGGATGCAACAAAGGATATTTACGAGAGCATCTTTTGAATTTGCGTTCCGTATTCCGAGAATGGAATTGGAGGCAATGATCAAGCAATATGCACCTGAGTTGATGAACCGGTTCTTTGATATTATGACCATTCAGAAAGGCTTAGGTAAGATTTTGGTCGATTTTACAGCCGCAGCTCTTCAAATAATTTTCAGTTTGATCCTGTTGGCTTTCTATCACCCGTTTTTCGTATTTCATGGTGTTATTGTTCTATCACTGATCATATTTTTCTTTTATGTATCCAGCCCAAAAGGAATCAGAACAAGTTTAGAGGAGTCAAATGCTAAATATAAAGTAGCACACTGGCTTGAAGAATTAGCCAGGTCCATGAATATATTCAAGTTGGCAGGTTATACGGAAATGCCACTTAAAGAGACTGATAAGCAAGTTGACCGTTATATTGATGCCAGAAGGAAGCACTTTAAAGTGCTAGTGTGGCAATACATTTATATGGGAGGCTTCAAGGTACTGGTCACAGCCGGATTGTTGATTATCGGTAGTATGCTTGTTTTCAATAGGGAGATTAATATTGGTCAATTCGTAGCCTCTGAGATTATCATTATTATTATCCTAGGATCAGTTGAAAAGCTTGTTACGACTATTGAAACCATTTACGATGTATTGACTGGCCTTGAAAAGCTAGGAGCTATAATCGATCATCCGGTCGAAGGAGAAGAAGGAATTCCATTTGAGGAAATCGATAATGGAAAAGGTATAGAAATCGTGTTTGATAATGTTTCATATACTTATCCCACAACGAATCACCCCGCGCTGCGCAATCTCAGTATGAAGGTAGGTTCTGGCGAGAAAGTGTGTGTGGCAGGTTATACAGCCTCGGGAGCCTCTACATTGATCAACTTATCCGCAAGTTTGCTTCATCAATTTGATGGTACCATCAAGTTCAATAACATAACAATGAGGAACCTGAATCTCATTAGTTTAAGATCATATGTTGGGGAAAACCTTTCCAACAATGAAATCATGAACGGTACCATAGAGGAAAATATCAGTATGGGGCGTGATGATATTACTTTTGCAGATGTACTAAAGGCTTGTGAATCGGTAGGTCTCAAAGACTTTGTGATGGGACTACCACAAGGTTTCGACACTAAAATAATACAGAACGATCTTACCATTCCTGACAGTATTGCTGTAAAAATTAATATCGCCAGAAGTATTGCGGAGAACCCTCAACTGTTTGTAATGGATGAGCCTTTGCAGAACATGGAGAAAGTGGACCGTGTCAGGATTGCAGAGTTTTTGACGAAAGGAAAAGATTGGACATTGTTGGTGGCTTCAAACGATGCGGCAATGGCTTCCATGTGTGATAGAATAATTATCCTTAAAGAAGGACGGATTGTGGATGAAGGTACGTTTGATGAGTTGTCGAAAAAGCCTTTTTTCTATGAAATTTTTGAACATTAATTGTACTCGGTAAATGGTCAAGAATATTAAAATAACGGTAGACGAAACGAAGTACAAATCTTTTCAGAAAGTACAAAGTATCAATGGTATACGAAAGTTTTCCAGATGGCTAATGGCGTTTTTTGGTATACTCGTTATTATTCTCTTTCTGCCCTGGACTCAGAACGTGCAGGGATATGGAAAACTAACAACACTCAGACCCGAGCAACGTCCACAAAAGATCAATTCTGTGATCAGTGGACGGATAGAAAAATGGAATATCATTGAAGGACAACATGTTAGGAAAGGGGATACCCTGGTAAAAATTTCAGAGGTTAAAGATGCCTATTTTGATCCGGAGTTACTGGATCGTACCAAACTTCAGTTAGAAGCTAAGAAACTAACCGTTAAGTCGTATGATCAAAAGGTTACCGCACTTGAAAATCAGCTTGCAGCCTTACGCAAAGAATACAGGCTGAAACAGCAACAAGCCAGAAACAAAGTACGTCAGGCCAAGCTGAAGTTATTGGCGGATAGCACTGACTTTGTCATAGCAAAAGTCAACTTTGATATCGCTTCCAATAGGCTTCGCAGGGCTGATAGTCTTTATTCAAAGGGTATTATTTCACTGACCAAATTGGAAGAGCGTCAAATGAAGTTTCAAGGTGCCACCAACAAAAGGATCAGCGCTGAAAACAAATACATTATTAGTCAGAACTCATTGATTAACGCAGAGTTAGATCTTAATAATGTAAACAATATGTACATTGGCAAGATATCAAAGGCCGAATCAGATAAATATTCGGCTCAGTCGGCTCTTTTTGATGGAAGAGCGGGTGTGGCAAAATTAGAAAATCAGTTAACCAACTATACCATTCGAAGGGGCTACTATAACATTATTGCACCGATAGATGCTTATGTTGTAAAGACCTATAAACCAGGACTTGGAGAAATTGTAAAGGAGGGTAGTCCGATTATTGAGCTAATGCCGACTAATATTGAAATTGCTACCGCTATCTACATAAGACCGGTTGACCTTCCATTGATTAAAATTGGTGAAAAAGTACGTTTGACGTTTGATGGTTGGCCTTCATTGGTGTTTTCAGGATGGCCATCTACCTCTTTCGGAACTTTTGGTGGTGAGGTATACGCAGTCGACAAGGTGGCTACACCAGCAGGGAAATTCAGAGTACTCATTATTCCTGACCCTACCGACATTGCATGGCCTGATAAACTCAGAGTGGGTTCGGGAGCTACAGGAATTTTCTTATTAAACGAAGTGCCCGTGTATTACGAAATCTGGCGTCAGATCAACGGGTTCCCACCTGAATTTTATGATGGCAGTAAGAGTAAATATGAGTTGGACGAGACGCTGGATGGGAAGTATCACACTAAATGATGCGTATATGGATCATATTGCTTAGCCTGACTTTCTTTTCTGGTTATGTTGACGCACAAAACATACTGACGCTTGAGGAGTATTTAGCCTACATCAAGAATAATCACCCTGTATCCAAGCAGGCGGACATCACCGTGAGTTCTGGTGATATGTACGTCAGAAAAGCCAGAGGAGGATTTGACCCCAAAACTTATTCAAATAACACCACCAAAGACTTCGAGGATAAGAGGTATTTTGACCTTAATAATACGGGTGTGAAAATACCTACCTGGTTGGGAATAGAAGTAAAAGCGGGTTACCTCTATAACGAAGGCTATTATTTGAATCCTGAGAACAATGTAACGGGAGATGGTGTGACATACGCTGGTGTTTCGGTGCCCATTGGTAATGGCTTGTTCATGGATGAAAGAAGAGCGGATCTCAGAAAAGCACAGGCGGTTCAACAACAATCACAGCAGGAACGGGTAGTGATATTGAATAACCTATATGTGGATGCAATTACTGATTATCTGGACTGGGCATATTACTACTCTTCCGCGCAAGTATATAAGCAAGCCGTTGTTAGAGCTGAAGAAAGACTAGAAGGGGTGAAGCAAGGGTATTTCGTTGGAGAATATGCGGCAATTGATACAGTGGAGGCAAGCATACTTTTGCAGAACAGACAAATCAGACTCAACGAGATTGAGATTGAACTTGTAAAAAGCAGAAACCTGGTTTCAACACATATCTGGACTCCTGACGGTGATTTGGTCATTGTAAAGGACAGTGTCAATCCGGAAGCAATTGATAGTATCAGTTTTATTGAGCTTCCAGATTCTGTATTGAATGGTACATTCCCTGAAGATCATCCGGAGCTTCAAATTTATAAGTATAAGTTGGCAAAGCTGGATATTGATAAAAGGCTTAGTACCGAAATGTTGAAACCAACCTTGAACCTAAAATATCAGGCACTTACCAGAGACTTTGGTGTTACAGGATTTCTTCTTGATGAGAACTATAAATATGGATTTGAATTTGAGTTTCCCTTGTTTCTGAGGAAGGCAAGGGGGGCTTATAATCTGGCCAAACTGAAAATTCAGGATACGGAGTATGATCGAAATCTCAAGAGAGCCTCTTTGCTTATGAAATTTGACGCATCTAAGCGGCAGCTCAAGTTGTATCAGGAACAAAGAAATTTAAATGAGCTGAATTTTAGGAGCTATACACAATTGTTTGATGTTGAAACCTATAAGTTTAATATTGGAGAGAGCACCCTGTTTTATGTCAACACTAGGGAAACCAAGAAACTTGAGGCTAATGAGAAGTATTATAAAGCAATTAATAAGAGCTACGGAGCTATCATGAAGTTTTTGATGAGTCGAGGTGATTTATATAACTTCTTTTAATCGATGAGCTTATTTTTTAACCACTTTAAAGCTTCGATTATAATCAACTCCTTCAAGCCTTAGTATATAAGTACCAGGTACAAAAGTAGATTCAACAGGAATTCGGGAGCCAATAATTTTCAAAGTACTGCATTTACCTTGCATATCACAGAGCTGAGCACTTTGAATTTTTTGATAGTCCGGAAGCTGTTCAATATTAATTTCATCGGTAAATGGGTTCGGTGAGATAGCATCATTGTCAAAAATCACGTTTTTCAGTCCGGATACAACAGGTTCTTCATGGACAAGGCTAAAGTCCTGTATGTAAACATCACCAGCATCTCCACCAAAGTCGATAAAAACACGTGCATTTGTGACATCTTGTGTCATTGTAAAAGGGATAGTAAAGGTTTGGGGAGTGGTAGTCAGATTTACAGTTTGTCCGGCATAGGATGTCCATGGAGATTCGTTCAGTCCGGTATACACAGGTAAAGACCGGTTTTCACTGGCATAGGCTACTAAAGTCATTGTATAAGATTCACCATTGACCAAACTGAAACCGTCCTGAGAGAGTTGTATGTCCCAGGGGTTGGTGGTCTCTGCGGCTACGGGGACAATCATTTCTCCGTTAGAAGCACTAAATGACGTGCCATAATAACCCCAGTTCGTAGTTCCCTGAAGGTATTGAGTATTAATGAGCATTTCCCCAGGACGCGTAAATTCCGGTATTTGTTCAACATCGAAGTACATATCAACACTCAGGTTCGAATCAGTGTTTTGGATGGTTCCATGCCATCGGTTGAATTCAAAACCAGGGTCAGGTTGTGCCTCCACCAAAACAGTAGAGCCCGATGTATAGGATGTGTTGTCTGGAGTCTTTGTTGCTGTGCCGTAAGAGAGATCAGTAATATCAAGCGTATATGGTCCTGCTTCCTCATCCAGCTTATAGACACGGACATAGTCTACTAACATTTGTTGGGGAAAAATACCGTCATCCACACCTGAAGCACCTCCCCACGTTCCCCCAACAGCAATGTTGAGGATCAGATGAAACTTTTGATCAAATGGCCATACATTGGAACTATCACTTTGCTTATCAAACTGAAAATATTCCACACCATCAACCAAAAATCTGATACTGTCAGGGTACCACTCTATGCCATAGGTGTAGAAATTATTATATGGTTCAGTGAAAGTGGCTGAGCTTCCTTCCTGAGTACCTAAGGTATGATTGTAGCTTTCGGTGTGAACAGTCCAATGGATAATGTCAGGTTGGTATCCTACATTTTCCATTATGTCAATTTCACCACTATTCGGCCAGGTTCCATATACGGATTCACTCGGCAACATCCAGATCGCTGGCCACATTCCCGTTCCCGTTGGTAGTTGAGCTCTGACTTCGACCTTTCCATATTCCCAGTCACCTAGCCCTAGTGTTTTCAGTCGGGCACTTGTATACTCACTGCCTTGATAAGATTCTTTAATAGCTTCTATGATAAGATTGCCGCTTTCCACCCGGGCGTTTTCGGAACGTTCTGCCGTGTAGTACTGAAGCTCGGAATTTCCCCATCCGGAGCCACCAATATCATAGTTCCATTTATCAGGATCAGGAAGTCCGGTATAGTCAAATTCATCGCTCCATATCTCGATCCAGTTCTGAGAATGTGAGCTGAGTGTGGTAAAAAGAGTAATTATCAGAAATAAATAGCGCATATTATGATGTGGGTGAAAGTATAATATACTAAAAACAACGCACATTTTAAATATGTTTGGAGGGTGGCTTTGCTGAAAAAAACGAATCTAAAAGTTGTTGTGTCAGGTGTATTCCTTAATTTACCTAAAAGGTAGTCCTATGAGCAAGAACCTAACCTGGGTATCCAGACACCAACTTAACGAATCAGAACAACAGTGGTTGAACCCGAATGTTGATTTGGGAGATGATGTATTTTATTATCAGCATGGCTTCAAGCGACCAGGCAGAGGCCCTCTTGTTTATTTTGTGTTTGGGTTGTCTTTGTTAAGTCTTATTGTGTTTGCCACAATATTATTTAGTAATGCTACGCATTCAAGTATGGTACTTTGGGTTGGTGTAGCGGTCATGTTAGCGAGCTTGCTGGCCCTTTTCTTTTATTCTAGAGGGTTTAGACAGAAAAGTCGAAGCTACAGGACTGGCCTTTTTCTAACAAACAATCATATGATAATTTCGAAGGCTGGAATTATTTGCCGGGTGAACCGGGAAGACGTACAGTATTTTCAGCTCAGGCAGGAGAGCGGAACCACAAGCGATCCTGAGAATGCAAGTTATGCGATTGATGTGTATTGGTTAATCGATGACACCGAGTATCAGTCCCAAGTCGCATCGGTATCTTATCTGAGTCCGCTAGACGAGAAACTCAATCGCTGGATAGGAAGTGGTGAACTTCCGTCCGGGATTTAGAAGAATTGAGGAGCCCTGTTTCGTAATTCTGCCAGAAATTTTTGTCTCGCAGCACTACCTAATTGTTTTAGGTTTAGTCTAATCAATCTTGAACTGGATGCAGAAAGAATTACCACCTTGTTGTTATTGATCTCAATAGATGCAATGTCATCAAAAGAAATTCTTTTCTTACTGAAATAGTTAGGTGAGGCGACTAGTTCATCAGTTGTTATCTCAGCAAAGGGAACGCTTAAGTGCACAATAGCCATGATAACAAATGCTATCATAAGTACAATCCAGACTTCAAATAAAGGACTATTGGGTGATGCGGCCAATCTTACACCCTTCAGGGCGGCAAGAGCAAAAAATACTATTGCCATGGTCGGGTTATGCGGGAATTTCAGATTTTTCATAGAGTTAATTTTAACCAGCGTAAGTTTTGGCGTCTTGTTCTGTTATTTTTTTGTCACTCATGATGACGAGCCTTTCAACGATATTTCGAAGTTGGCGAATGTTTCCAGTCCAATCAAGGTCTTGCAAGTATTTGACGGCTTTAGTGTCTATTTCCTTGGGAGCATTACCATATTCGTTGGCAATGTCATTTAGGAATTTATCGACCAGGGCCGGAATATCATCTTTTCTTTCGTTCAGTGGCGGCACTTTGATTTCTATTACACTTATTCTGTGGAATAAATCTTCACGAAAGTTGTTTTCTGCGATTTCCTTTTTCAAATCTTTGTTTGTTGCAGCGACCACGCGTACATCAACTTTGATTTCTTTATCGCCTCCAACACGGCTGATCTTATTTTCCTGTAAAGCTCGCAGGACTTTTGCCTGAGCGGAAAGACTCATGTCACCTATTTCATCAAGGAAAATAGTACCGCCATTGGCTTGCTCAAACTTTCCTATTCGTTGTTTGATAGCAGATGTGAAAGCACCTTTTTCATGTCCGAATAACTCACTTTCGATTAATTCACTCGGTATAGCGGCACAGTTGACTTCCACCATAGGCCCTGAAGCTCTCTCGCTTTTTTCGTGAATCCACTTGGCAACAAGTTCCTTACCAGACCCGTTTGGTCCTGTGATCATGACTCTGGCATCGGTAGGAGCCACCTTTTCAATCATTTCTTTAACGGCAGCGATTCCTTTGGATTCACCGACTATATCCAATGATTTGGCGATCTTCTTTTTTAATGTTTTGGTTTCAACAACAAGAGTTGACTTGTCCAGAGCATTACGCACAGACACTAAGAGGCGGTTAAGATCGGGTGGTTTTTGAATGAAGTCAAAAGCACCTTTTTTGGTAGCATCTACAGCTGTTTCTATGTTGCCGTGAGCAGAAACCATGATGAATTGGGTATCTTTCCCAAGTGCAATGGCTTTTTCCAGCACTTCCATACCGTCCATTTTGGGCATTTTGATATCACACAGCACAACATCATAATTGTTGTTTTGTATTTTTTCTAGTCCATCCTGGCCATTTTCAGCTTCTTCGATCTCATACTTCTCATATTCAAGGATTTCACGAAGTGTACCACGGATCGCCTTCTCATCATCTATTATTAAAATCTTTGCCATATCTTTTCTTGATTCGATTTACAAAATAGTGAGAGACAAATAATGTTCCAATTTATGAGATATAAGAAAATGTGAAAATTTAGTTTTTAGGGGAGGCTACAAGAGCTTGACATCAGGCAGGTTCAGTATATGACCGGATTTAAGCATGTGAGTAGTTTGGAGAAGTATAGAAGAGAGGATGTTGAGGGATTATGCGATAGTGTTAGGAGGTTTCATTCTTTGGGGTGATTACCATTCAACAGTTACGGTTTGGTCTAAATAGTTAAATGTTATTTTGAAGTTGCTTAGAAACTCCTTTTGACCCAATAGGATTGGAAAATCAATGTGCTCAGAGCATTCTAATTGTACCCTGTCACTTTCCCACACTATCTTAGAACTTTCAGTTGGATGAACTAATTGTAACTTAAAGGAGTGTAGCCAAGTGGTTACAGGGATATTTGATATACCTGTTGTTACTGCCGATTTGACTCCTGTTCCTTTTAGGTTGTGTCCAGTAAGTTCGGTTATTGTAGCAGTTAACATACAGTTATCTGCACCAGTGTCACAAAGGCATAGCCATTTAAAAGACTCCCCTGTATCAGGGTTTACGAATCTAATAGGTAAATGAGGCTTTGGTTCTTGCCCAGGAAAGCCATAGAAAGAATAAGTAAACTTGTTTTTTGACACCCCTTAAAGTATATATGTTGTGTCTGGTTCTGGAATAAAGATCATACAATAATCTTTACCAGACTTATTAGCCTTTTGAATTACTTTATCCACAGCTTTTCCTTCTGCAATGATTATTGAGTTATCATTAGCGTCTACCGCTGCGAATTTAGTTGAAGCCTTTGTAGGGGATATTTGTATTGGTGCTGACATATATGCTGGACTATGCTCTAATATAATGACAATATAGATAATTTTTCAATAATGAATAAAAATGTACTTGTAGTAACGTTTAAGAGTATTTTTTATTACGTATTTATCGTATAATAAGTTGTTACTCAAAAACTATACCTAATTATTCTGTTTTCACTAAACAAAAAAAAAGAGTATTAGTTCAATATTAGTTTTTCTCGACCACACCCTATATTTGAAACTTCGTTCTTTGATATAAGAGACCCCTGAAAAACCTACTTCATTTCTCCCTGAATCCACCGACCACTTAGGTATATTGCTCAGGTGTTAGTTTTTGTTTGCTCATAGGGTAAAGATAGGGAGAGTATATTATTTATCCCCCATTCTATGATTAGGAACGGGGTCATCTATTAAAGATCGATATACTTTTCGAAAGTACATGATTAAGGCAATGTTTAAGCCGATTTTCGCACCAAGATTTAATAATCCAAGTAACTGAAATTCAGTGCTATCAAAAGAAGGTGTCAAGGCGTAAGAAACAAACAAAGTCTCTTGAAGAAATACAGAAGACATACTTTGCGCCAATAAGTATGTTAGAATTGCGGTGAAGGAAAATATAGCGATCCTTCGATTCAGTTTAAATGAATCAGGTAATCTTGTCCATTTCCAGGTTAATAAGAGAGAAGGAATAGCAAACGAGATCATTACCACTGTTTTAAATAATTCACTATTTCCACGAAAGTTCATAGCCAGTCCTTCGGGATAGGTTTTAATTAGGTCTATGGAAAATGTAAGCGCTAACGTGATGACAAGGATACCAAGATACTTTGTCTCATTTTCAAACCTTTCTTGAATGGATTTATAAAGGACTAATAGTAAAAAAGGAACTCCGAACACTTTCAATATGGACAACATGTTTAAGAATCTTACTGCACGGAATGTGTGTGGTAATTGTGAGATGGTAAGAGCATAGAGCCCAAGCCAGATTACGTATAGGAATATCAGGTTCGCCCCCCACAAGTAAGCTTTGTTTGGTAGTTTGGATGTTATGTTGGTCAGGAGTTTGTTCATTGATCCTTCCGAGCTTCAATAGCTTCGTTACGTGCCTGTTCTGCCCCTTGTTTTGCTTTGATGGCTTCCTTCATCAACGAATCAGCTTTATCTCTTTCGATTGTTGCTTGTTCAGATAATTCCTTCATTTCAATCCTATTCATTTCAGCTTCTAATAGGGCTTCAAAATAGTTTCTATGAGTAGGAGTAAGGGTATCATTTTCAAGAACGAGGTTTAAGTATTCTATTTTGGATAATGAGTCTGGATTTACACCAGTTGGTTGTTTCTCTTCTTTGCTGCTGCTTGAGCAGGATAAAAGTATTGAAACCAAGAACAGTGATAGAAGAAACCTCATAGTTTAAAGATAGGGAGTTGCTGGGAATCTTCTGACATTTTTTGATGGTGGTGCTAACTACTAACATTAAGTAATATGTCTTATGATATGAAGACTTTTAGAAAAAAGCCCGCTGTTGCCTTTAGGGCCGCAGCGGACATGTGTCTATAAGCCGGATTCTGTTTCCCGCGTAGCGGGATTCCTATCATTTCTCTAACACGACCTACCCACCGACAGCGAACGAGCAGCTCTTGATTGCCGGCCTATTTGGTCTTTCAACTCATAAGGTTTACCTGCATCCTACATTACTGAAGGAAGCCGTGAGCTCTTACCCCACGTTTTCAGCTTTTCCCCGCAAGCGAGGTAGTTTGTTTTCTGTGGCACTTTCTGTCAGCAAAATATTTCTACGTTGCTGCCCTATGTTTCCATAGGTATGATGCTCTGTGTTGTCCGGACTTTCCTCATTCCGCAAGGCGGAACGCGATAGGACGACTTTGCAAAGTTAATGAATTTACCGGAGTTGAATGTAAGTTGCCCCGTATCCGAATTTCTGTTTGTTGGCATCTTCAAACCAGGCTATGTCACCACGCTTAGACAGGCGTTTATGGATTTCCATTCTCAGAATTCCATTCCCTACTCCATGAATGACAGTGAGGTGATCCAGGTTAGAAGCAATGGCGTTTTCCAATGCCGTTTGAAATGCACTTAGTTGTATGGATAAGATATTGTCTTCCGGAACAGCTTCTCCTTCTTCCACAAGCGCTTCTATGTGTAGGTCTATTTCATCCTTGGGCTTTACTGATTCCGTAGTTCGTATTGTCCCTGTGGCCATCGCTTCCGCTAGGGCTTTTGGATCGATTGCAGTGCCCGACTCTGATTCAAGAAGCAGAGTGTAGAGGTGCCCTTCTACTGAATCGAAACTTGATTTATCATTGAGGTCCAGAATGAATTCTCGTAAAGGTAGTGGGGCATCACCTTCAGAGAATCGGATGAATTGTATAGCCAGGGTTGGGGCTTCTAATCCTTCTTTTTTAATCTTTAAATTAAACGTTGAATTATTGTTTATTTTAAATGATTCAATTCCTTCATATATGTTGTTTATTTGCTCATAAATGAATATATGATAGTAATAATTAAAGTTGTTATTAAAGATTAATTTTAAATATTTATTATCCCTGAAATCTACATCAATTGAGAGGGATTGAGTTGTGGTTTTTTGTGTTTTTTGCTCCTCCTTATTAGACTCATTCGGTTTTTCTTCCTCCGTACTTTCTACACTCTCAATCAGTGTGATCTCGGATATATGTACCTCAATGGTAAAACCATCATCAAGTTCAATTTCAAAAAGGCCGTTGCCTGTTTGCCCTACAATGTAACCTGATTCTGTTCCTCTTGTCAATTTGATTTTGTCACCTACTTTCATGTCCTAGAAATATAGTGGTTTAAAGCTCAGGCCATTTCTACTAAACTCAAGAGCCGGAAATGGTACCTTGATTTGCTGAAAAATAAAGAACATAGTTTTCAGGAATTTGCTTGAAGTTTGAATTTTGGAGAGTTCAAAATCAATGGAGAGATAGTACTGTCTGCGATGATCTCCATAACCTTGGGTAATATTCTCGTTACGTCTACCGTATATCATGTTATCACCACTGTAGCCCACCGCGAAGTTGAGCCATTTTGGGAATTTGGTGTCTCCGGGTAGGAAGGAAGATATATTTCCGGATAGCCAATAGGTTTGTCCGTTATAGTCTTTGAATAACTCGTCATTGTACTTAGCGCCAAGTACGGAAGGTCTAAGGTTAGAATAACCGGTGCGGTGGAAACTAAATTTCGGATGTATTCTGATCTCGTCCCATAGCATATACTGACTTAGTACCGCACCTGAACCTGCTGTGTTAGCAACAAGGTCTCCCCATGAAGCGCCAAAGTCTTTTTGAAACCCATCAAGAATTTCTACCGGAGTTTGAAAAATAAAACCGGTAAGGCTGCCCCAAATTACTGCTTTGCGGTGCTCAAGCCCTGCCCATTCCAAGACTTTTACGCCTGCTCTACTATATTGATAGGCTCCGTAGAAATGTCCGACCTTATCCATTTGTAACCATTGCGGGTTGTCATTGAAAAAATGAAACTTACTCCTTGGGCTTTGTTTGTACCATAGTTCATTGAGTCCGATGAGATAGCCGGTATAAACTACAGGGGTACTAATCATCAGAAAGGTTTTGCGTCCCTTCAGGGAATCTCTTTCATATGAAGGAGAGCAATGGCTTTGTGCGGAACAATGAATTCGAGCGCTCAATAAGGCCAGGTATAAAATATGTTTCAGCACAACTGGTCTCATTATTTTTTCTCTTCTACTGAGACTTCTTCCTCCTTTTTTATCTCCGTCTTATTGGTTTGCTTGTTCTTTTTTTCCTTTTGCTTCTTTTTAATGAGGTCCGAAAGGTTGTTGAAACTTTGTGTATACATTATTGAGGCTCCGTAAAGCTGACTGTTGTTGTTTTGCAGCGAGGTTGAGATAGTATTCTGGTTAGTTTTGTTATATGCTTTCAGTCGCAGTCTACCGTCATCGGTAATCATATATTCAACTGTAACTTCTCCCATCAAACTATTAAGGTTGGCGGTATTATCAACATTGGTAAAGCCTCCATCCCTGGTAATTCGGATTTTTCCATCTAAAGCCTCAACGGATAATCTGAATCGTAATGACTGAAGCGCGTCTTCATCCAAGCTGTTAAGGTCAATATCGACTTCAACATTTTCATCGACTTGCGAAAGCCATGCACTAAATTGATTGGCAATTAGTTCAGTGACATTACCAGATACATCTCCTCCCTGAAATGAATTTTCGGGAGACAGCTGTTGTAGTACCATTAAGCTAAATACTTGCCGATTTAGTTCCTGCTCGTCATCATTGATTCTTCTGTCAAACTTTTTGATAAAGTCATTAGTACTTACAGGTGCCCCGGAAGTCCCCATTACTGTGCTTGGCACATCAGCAAACTCAATGTCGAAGTCGATATCAGGAGCCAAAAGCTTATTTTTTAATTTCATAAGGACGATAACAGGATATGGCTTATTGGCTTCTGCTGAAGAGGCGTCTACCACCGCGGTATCAAATATAGGAAGCAGTTTGGTGTTTTGTTGATAGTAGGCTGTGAGGTCGATGGTTCCTTCATAAGGGTCACCATCCCAGGACACCGTACCTCCGGGTTTTGCTTTAAATTTTTTATCAATGATATTGGCGAATTTGAAATTGTAGGATCCGTCTTCAATTGTGTAACTACCGTGCATAGTGAATTCATCTTCGCGTGTATCAATGCCCATAGTTATTCCACCATAACCTTTATTTACATAGAATACTTCCTCATCATATATAATTGTAAAGCTGGCGTCTCGAGTAACGTTGAAGTATAGGTTCATAGTGATTCCAGATACAGAAAAGGTGACTTGATTGGAATCTTTTTCAACGTTGTCTTCTTCCTTATCCTTGGATACATAGGTGATGAAGCTATGTTGTACGATACTGCTGGTACTTGATGTGGGAATAATAATGTTCGTTCCTTTATTGCTGGTTAGCTCTTTGGAGTCAATGTTGAGGTCGGAGAATGTGCCATACATTGATACCGTACCGGTGGCTATTCCTTTACCATAGAATAGGTCGTTATCACCGGCCTTTGTATTAAGAACAAGACAATTATTCAGGGAAGCTTTCAGATTTACAGTGAAATTTTTAAAAAGTTCATGGGTAAGTCCGCCATTCAAAACAGCCGTGTGACCGTTTTTACTGATATTGAATTTTGACACACTATCCTGAACAACCATTCTGTTGAGATATATGCTATCATAGTTGAAATGAATGTAATCATTGAAATAGTATTGTGAATTCAAGTAAGCTATCTTGAAAGTTCCGTTGGATATCTTAGTCTTTCCAAAGAAGTCAGGATGTTTTAAGTTCCCAAGAATCTTAATTTCACCATTCGCTATTCCGTTTAATTTGGTGACCTGGCCTGCAAGGTAAGGTTCAAGGAATTTGATGTTGGTATTGTTGAGGACAAGGTTCATATCCAGTTGTGCGCTATCGATTCTATGGTTATATGTCCCTTGAAGTTTGGCAATCACTGAAGTGTCACTAAATAAATTCGTATTCAGGTTAAGTAGTTGTTCTTCTCTCAACCAATCCATGGTGCCGTCTATATGACCGATCTGGATTCCTTCAGCGACAAGGCTATCCACATCAAGTATACATTTGAAGTTTATAGCCCCATAAATTTCTTTAAGGTCCAGATTGCCATTGAAGCGCCCTTCAAGTTTCGTGTTGATGATCGGCTCAAGGTTTAGTAAGTTGAAATTTTGAATTGAAAAAGAGGCTGTTTTATCCTGTTGTTCGGAGAACATTCCATCTAAACCGATTTTCTGATCTTCATTTGATAGTACCAGATGATTAAAAGTTATTTCCTTCGCCTGGTCGGTAAGCACAATGGAGTTGCTGGAGTCGACCCTCCAGATTTGCTGTACCAAACTTACTTCAGAGGGTAGTAGGTGGATGACGGAACTGTCTTCATAAAAACTCATGTTCCCGTTGAGGTCAGCGTAATTGGATTTACCGTGTTGGTGTATGCTGGCACTGAAGTCAATTTGATTTTTTGTCCAAGTACCTGCAATGTTGAGGTCACGAGTATTTGGGGAATTAAGATATTGTTGTGTTTCCGAGGTTACCAGAAATGAAGCCAGAGCAGTTGTGTTGTCAGTCATTTTGGAGGCCGAGATTTCAACCTGATTATTTTCAAATGTATGTTCCTTAAAAATTAATTTATCAAACTGAGAAGCTACGGTAAACCTTGCTGATTCGCCATTGAAAAAGGTCCCGTGGAAATGAGCACTATCTGAAATTTCTACTTCAGGGAAAAACAGATTGGTCAAAGGAGTTAATCTGTGTACCAGAATATCATAATTCATGGCATACTTTTTTGGGGTGTATTCACTTTTCTTTTTGTTGTAGTACTCTTCTGTAAGTTCATTGTCATTTTTAAATAAGAGTATATATTCCTGTAATAAATTGGCCCCGTCTTTATACAATGATTTGAATTCAAAGTCACCTTCGGCTAAAACATCAAAGTAGCTGGATTTTAGTTTAAAGGTTCGAGATGAATCTGACTTTCTGGACTCTAGCTCGAAGTCATTCATTTTCAGCTCCCGACCCTCATAAATCATATGGGTTCCCTGGAGCTTGGCCATTCCTTCAAGTTCATCTGGAGTAAGTCCTTTGAATCCAAGGTCCAAATAGCTTCTGAAGAAAGCGGTGTCTTCTGTTATTCCAAGTTGCATGAGGTTGGCTGTGTCAATTAGAGTTTTTACTCTGAATATATTTTTTCCAGGCCGGAGATCAACTTTTCCCCTGGAGCGGAGCCTAAGGTTTTTGTCTGTGACTTTGAGGAAACCATCAAAGTATGAGTTTTTCAGCTCACCATCGACCACAATGTTTTTGTAGCTATACTTAAAAAGATCGAGTCTTGAAATTACAGCATCCAGATTGATAGTACCTTCTTCCACTGAAAATCCCGTTCCCCGAATTTTACCGTTCAAATCTATCTTTCCTACCTTATCTTTATTCAGGAACCTTCCAAGGTCAAATCCCTTCGTAAGTAGATGCCCGGAGTAGTGGGGTAATTTTACTTCATCTAACTTAAACCTAAGGTCTGAATTGATATAGCCCAAATCAGTATTAAACTTTCCATAGGCCACAAAGTCAGTTGGAAAGCCATCAAATCGTGCGTTCAGGTCAATTTTACCAAACTTTTTTTCTTCACTATATTCCTTAATACCTAGGTACTGCCTTATATCTTCAGGGTAGATGTGCGAGTCTTCGAGTTGCACCCTCATTTCCGTTTCAAGTATTTTAGGGATACCTGTTAGCCGGAATTCACCTTTCAGATTACTTCGGTCTCCGAATTTCAATTGGAAACTATCGGCTTTGAATTTTTTCATTTTGCCGTTGATGTTTCCATGTAAATACCAGCTATCCTCGTACTGCTTGAGTGTAGGGGCCACTATTGACAGATCTTTGGAATAAAAAACGGTGCTATCCAGATCTGCAACCACATTGACCGAGTCATTGAAATAGTTCATTTGTCGTATGTGGGTGAATTCAAACCTAATTAGATTGCTGATGTGGCTTCTTCCCAAATCAATGCTTAAGTTGCTGAATTCCATTTTGGAGCGATTGAGTTCCATACGCGTGTCCAGGTCAATGATAGGGAATTGAAGCTTTCTCTCCATTGCTGATAAGTGATGGGCAGTTAGATTGAATGTATCCCTTCTTATGAAGAGATCATCTACGGCCACGTTGATGCTGTCAAATGAAAAATGATTATGGTCGAACCTATCGGGATCATCCATGACTGGCTTCCGTTTGTCTGAATAATTGAACTCACCATTAACGAGGAGAACTTTCTGAGTCATGAAAGCAATCCATTTGCGTTTTTTCTTTTTCTTCTTCTTTTTGAATGAATTTCTTATCGTATTTATGAAGTGGTTCATATTCAGTGTACCACTTGTATCCTTAATCAGGTTGACATGTGGCCGATGAATTTGAGCTTCTTCAATGACAATGGGGTCGGAGAACAGACTAGTAAACTTGAAATCAAGACTTAGCTCTTCTACATAAATCATTTGTTCATCATTTGGATCTTTGATGCGGACATTTTTAAGTACAGCATCATCAAACCAATTGATTTCAACCCGATCGATAGTAATCTCATGATCTATTCTTTCGCTCAGGTGATCTGCTACCTTCTGTGCAATCATAGTCTGCACTGCAGGAAACTGTAGAAGAATGAAAAGTAGTACAATCAATGAAAATACTGTCACTAACGAGTACTTGATGACTTTCCATGTCCACCTTTTAATCTTTGATAATATTTTTCGTTCTTTGCGCACGCTTATGGAAACGACTATTCTGGCAATAGAATCATCTTGTGACGAAACAGGAGCAGCTATTATTCATAACGGCAAAATACTTGCCAACGTCATAGCAACGCAGTCTGTACATGAAAAGTACGGGGGTGTAGTCCCGGAACTTGCTTCTAGAGCTCATCAGCAAAATATAATACCTGTTGTCCAGGAGTCGTTTGAGCAAGCAAAGATAAGTAAAAAGGACCTAAATGCTGTTGCTTTTACCCAGGGACCAGGACTTTTGGGTTCTTTGTTGGTAGGATCGTCATTTGCAAAGTCATTTGCTCACGCTCTCAAGTTACCGCTTATTGAAGTAAATCATATGCAGGCGCATATTTTGGCACATTTTATTGATGATCCAGTGCCTGAATTTCCTTTTCTATGCCTGACTGTAAGTGGTGGCCATACGCAGCTGGTTGTGGTTCGGGATTATCTTGATATGGAAATTATTGGGGAGACACAAGATGATGCGGTTGGAGAGGCCTTTGATAAAACAGCCAAGCTAATAGGTTTACCCTATCCGGGAGGTCCATTGATTGATAAGAATGCAAAGGAGGGGGACCCAAAGAAATATGATTTCCCAATTGTGGAAGTGGATGGCTTGGACTATTCTTTTAGTGGAATAAAAACCTCAATTCTTTATTTTTTGAAAAAGCAGCTTGATCAGGATCCGGATTTTTTAAAGAATCACATGAATGATCTTTGTGCAAGTGTACAGTATACGCTTATCGAGATTCTTATGAAGAAACTCAAAAAAGCCATGAAAGAAACCGGAATCAAACAGGTGGCGATAGCAGGTGGTGTCGCAGCAAATTCTGGCCTAAGAAGCAGGATTGAACAGCTGGCAGGAAATCATGGATGGGATGTGTTTATTCCCAAGTTTGAATATTGCACCGATAATGCCGCTATGATTGCGATAACCGCTCATTATAAATATTTGGCTGGTCAACTCTCTGATATGTCCGTAGTTCCGGACCCGAGGCTGAAATTTCAGTAATAATCTCTTAATTTTGCTAAATGGCTTCCGGAAAGGATAAAAATAATATTCATATTAAGAACAAGAAGGCTTCTTTCGAGTATCAGTTTATTGATACTTATGTGGCCGGAATGAAACTTACCGGTACTGAAATAAAATCAGTACGAAATCAAAACGTGAGTTTGCAGGAAGCCTATTGTGTTATTATTGGTGGGGAGGTATTTGTGAAGAAGATGCACATATCAATTTATGAGCAAGGCGGGGTATATAATCATGAGCCGACTAGAGACCGAAAACTTCTTTTGAAAAAGCGAGAGATCGGAAAGATAGAAAATAAGCTGAAGGATCAGGGCTTGACATTAATACCAACTCGCTTGTTTGTCAATGATAGGGGGTGGGCTAAGCTGGAAATCGCAATAGCAAAAGGTAAGAAGCTATATGACAAGCGACAGGATATAAAATCCAAAGATACCAAACGAGCTATAGAAAGGGCTGGATATTAGGTGTATGGTATTTGCAAACATAGTGTTGTTCCGGTAAGAGCAGAAGCTGCTGATTCAGCAGAGATGGTGACACAGGTTTTGTTTGGTGACTTATACGAGGTGATTGAGGAGACGGAGAAGTGGACGAAAATCAAGATATGGTATGATGGTTATGAAGGATGGATTGACCCTAAACTTCACAGTCCTGTGTCAGATGAGTATGTCAATAACTACGTTTCTACTGAGCATGGAGTGGCCCACGAGTTAAACGTTTCATGTCAGGTAGGAGCTATTCCGGTTCAGGTATTGAGGGGAAGTGTCCTTCCTTTTTTTAAAGATATGAAGTCCTTAGTTGGAGACGAGTATGTATCATACATGACTTCATTTCGACTACCTACTAGCAGTATGGCTAGTATTGCTGAAGCTTATATTGGCACTCCATACCTTTGGGGAGGCAAGTCACCCTTCGGAATAGACTGCTCAGGATTATCTCAACAAGTGGCTAGAATTGCCGGGAAGAAATTGTTGAGAGATGCCTGGCAACAAGCTGAACAAGGAGAAAGAGTAGACAGAACATCAGTGCAAGAAGGTGATTTGGCATTTTTCAATAATATGCAAGGGAAGATTATTCATGTTGGTATTATGACGGCACCAAACGAAATTATCCATGCACACGGTTATGTGAGGAGGAGTAAAATGGATGATCATGGCATCTTAATGGAGGATGGAACCTATAGCCACCATCTTGCTCATCTTACCCGTATATAAACTCTAATTTACATTATTATTACTATCAACAGGGATGCCTGACTTGATATGTGACTTATCCACAAAAAACTGATTATCAGTAGGAATTATATCATTTTTGCTAAAAAAGACGTAATATAATGTAAGCAACTATGTTTTTTTGTCATGTCTTCCAAAGTACTAGTACTCAATCAGGATTTCAGAGCTCTCACGATTTGTAGCATGGAAAGAGCGTTTATCCTTGTTTTTATGAGGAAAGCGGAGTTGGTAAGAGATGTAGAAGGCGAAGAATTGAGGACGGTTACAGAAATTTATCCAAAACCATCCATTATCAGGCTTTCCAAGTACATTCATGTGCCTTACAGGAACGTGGAATTGACGCGATATAACGTGTTTAAGCGAGACGGTAATGCATGTGCATATTGTGGAAGTAAGTTGAATCTGACCCTCGATCATGTGATTCCGAAGTCTAAAGGAGGAAAAACAACCTGGAATAACCTGGTAGCTGCCTGCCGTAAATGTAATTCTAAGAAAGGCCATCTGACCCCTGAGGAAGCTGGGCTGGTACTCACCGTGAAACCCCATAAACCTACTTTCATCAATTTTATAAAAAAATCATTCAGGAGTTCTAAACAGGACTGGATGGAGTATTTGGGGTAGTGAGTGCCGTATTTTTATCCTGCAAATGTCAAGTTTAGCGATTTATTGGATGCCGTACAGATAGTGATATTTCCTCCAAACATATTGTGTTTCAAGACTATTTATCTACCTTTGCAGTCCCTTTACGGTAAGGGGCTTGTGTTCAAACACTTGTATGTTTAATTAAATTTCAACGGGACCGTCCGTTGATGTATTGAATCTAAAGAAAATGGCTAAAAAAGCAGCGGTAGAATTCGCTACTCCTACCGAAGAGTTCAACTGGGATGATCCAGATGGCAAAGGTGGTGCGGTACTCGCATCGAAAGAGCAAGAAGAGCTCGAAGAACTTTACTCACAATCACTTAATCAAATTCAGGAAAAAGAAGTTATCATCGGTACTGTCGTTGATATTACTGAAAAAGATGTAATCCTTAACATAGGATTTAAGTCTGACGGTATGGTTTCTCTTTCTGAATTTCGTGATGTCGAAGGACTGAAGGTAGGCGATGAAGTAGAGGTTTATATTGAAAATCAGGAAGATGCTAACGGACAGCTTGTTCTTTCCAGAAGAAAAGCAAAAATCGTTAGAGCTTGGGAGAACATCCAAAAAGCACTTGATGAAGACTTAGTGATCGAAGGTTTTGTGAAGAGAAGAACCAAAGGTGGTCTTATCGTAGATGTATTTGGTGTTGAATCATTCCTTCCTGGTTCGCAGATTGATGTTAAGCCAATCCGTGATTTCGATGTATTCGTTGGAAAGAAAATGGAAGTGAAAGTTGTGAAAATCAACTACACGAATGATAACGTTGTTGTATCTCATAAAGTACTTATCGAGAAAGATCTTGAGAAGCAGAAAGCTGAGATACTTAACAACCTTGACAAAGGACAGGTACTTGAAGGTGTTATTAAGAACATGACCAACTTCGGTGTATTTATCGATCTTGGTGGTGTTGACGGTCTCCTTCACATTACTGATATTTCATGGGGTCGTATCAACCACCCTGAAGAAGTTCTTAACCTTGATGAGAAGGTTAATGTTGTTGTTCTTGACTTCGATGATGACAAGAAACGTATCAGTCTTGGTATGAAGCAACTTACTCCTCATCCATGGGATTCGCTTGACAAATCTGTTGACGTTGGGTCTAAGGTTAAGGGTAAAATTGTTAATGTTGCCGATTATGGTGCATTCCTTGAGCTTCAGCCAGGTGTTGAAGGATTGATTCACGTATCAGAAATGTCATGGTCACAGCACCTAAGAAACCCTCAGGATTTCCTAAGTGTAGGAGATGAGTTGGAGGCTTCGGTATTGACTATCGACAGAGACGAGAGAAAGATGTCATTAGGTATCAAGCAGCTTACTGAGGACCCTTGGACTAAGCAAGACCTACTTACAAAGTATGCTGTTGATACAAAGCACAAAGGAGTGGTAAGAAATCTTACAAACTTCGGTTTGTTCATCGAGTTGGAAGAAGGTATTGACGGATTAGTTCACGTTTCAGATTTGAGCTGGACTAAGAAAATCAAACATCCATCGGAGTTTGTAAAAGTTGGTGATGAACTTGAAGTTCTTGTACTTGAGCTTGACTCTGAAAACAGAAGATTAGCACTAGGTCACAAGCAGCTTGAGGAGAATCCATGGGATACTTTCGAAACTGTATTTGAGCCAGGTACTACTCATAAGTGTACTGTACTTACTAAGAACGAAAAAGGAGCAACACTTGAGCTTCCTTACGGAATCGAAGGTTTTGCTGGAGTGAAGCATCTTGAAAAAGTAGATGGTTCTCTTGCTGAAGTAGGTGAGTCACTTGACTTTGTTGTAATTGAATTCTCTAAAGGAGACAAAAGAATCGTGCTTTCTCATGCGAGAACACACAAGGAAACTCCTATTGAAGAGAAGAAAAAGCCAACTGGTAGCAAGAAGGCAAAGAAAACGCTGGATAGAATCAACAAAGGTGTTGAGAAATCAACTCTAGGTGATTTGGAAGCGCTTTCAGCATTGAAAGACCAGATGGAAGAGCCAGCGGCAAAAGCTCCGGCCAAGAAAGCAGCTCCTAAAAAAGAGGAAGCTAAAGAAGAGAAAAAGCCCGCTGCAAAGAAGGCAGCTTCCAAAAAGGAAGAAGAATCAGCTGAGAAGGAAGAGAAGAAGCCAGCGGCAAAAAAAGCAGCCGCTAAGAAGGATGAGCCTAAAGCTGAGGAAGCAAAAGAAGAGAAAGAGTAAAATCACTCTATTTCATATAAGCCCTGAAGAGAAATCTTCGGGGCTTTTTTATGAACTATCTTTGTTCAAATTGCATTTATAGTTATGTTTGCATCCTGAAAATGGCGTTGTGGCCGAGTGGCTAGGCAGAGGTCTGCAAAACCTTGTACAGCGGTTCGAATCCGCTCAACGCCTCACTAACCCTGGAGATGATTCTTCAGGGTTTTTTGTTTTTGAGGTTTTGCAAACCTTGTACAGCGGTTCCCTGTCCGGCTGCGCCTTGGCCAGACGGGGAATCTCGCTCAACGCCTCACTAACCCTGGAGATGATTCTTCAGGGTTTTTTGTTTTCCTCTGTTATAAATACTTTTCAATGGAATTTATATTTTAGCACAATGCAACAGGCACTGGCATTCATACTACTTTTTATATCAAGCATCGGTATGGCTCAGGATTTTGCGGCTAATACCGATATACAGGTTTCTGAAGGTAAGTTTTGGGATGGGCAAACCAATGCCAGTAAGCAGCGACCCCCAATTGAATACCGCCTTTATGCTCTAGGTGGAGCGGCTCACAACCTTCCTGCGTATTTGAAATTTCATCAAACAGGAATGTCGGACCTCGAAATTCGACCTGCTATATTTCGTTCTGAGAGTTTTGTTTTACCTCCGTACTGGGATTTTAGACTTGAAGGTACAAGGGATGGCTATGGTTTCGGTCTTCGCATGACTCATCACAAGTTAATATTAGATAACGCACCTTCTGCGGTATCAGGTTTTCAAATCAGTCATGGCTTCAATATGATCAATGCGTATAATAAAATACCGTTTGGTAAATATGATTTATTGATAGGTGCCGGTATTACGTTAGGCCACCCTGAAGGAACAGTAAGGGCTTATAGTATACCTGAGAATGGAGGCGTTTGGTTTGATAAGGGTTATTTCATCGGTGGTCCCAATATCGAGGTGAGTGGCGTTCGTAATTTTAAAATTTCTGATTCCTTTCAACTTCATCTGGAAGCCAGATTTACACAGTCATGGGGTAAATTTCCTATGGGGGGTGATAACTATGTTAGAGTTAGAAATTTTGCCTTTCAAGGCTTATTAGGAATGAGTTATAAGTTAAATAACTTATTCTTCTGGCAGAATTCTTAAACCTGAATTATGTAATGAGATTTGTAGCGAGAGTTTAAATGGCAATAAATCAGCAACTTACCTGAAAGAAGCATAGCATCGCTATGGTGAAAGAAGATAAGTTGTATATTTTACTGATTTGCAGCCATTTAAGCTCGCAGCAGGATGTCAATTGCATATTTCAGGTTAAAACCCCCGCCTGTTATACAGGATCAGTTTGTCTATCGCTATGAATTTTTCACTGTCTTTTTCTTTTACCGTTAGCCGGACTAAATATTCTTTGTTCTCGTCAATTTTTAGAAACTCTATGCAACCCTCTAAGTCTTTTGCCTCATAGGAGTCGTAACCCGGGTCGAAGACTAATTCAAGCCGGTTTCTCAAACCTTTTGAGCTAATCGAATACTTCCGGTTGATTTCCAATTCATCTGGCTTGAGAATTTGAGTATAAAATGTAATTCGTTCTCCTCCATCTTTTACTCCTTCAGGTTGATGGTCGTGTAATGTTACTTCAAGTATAGTCGTATTACCATCAACCAATTGTACAAAATGGGACTGAGTGAATTTTTGGTTGATTTCCACCTTTCCTATTAACGTGTCAGGTTTGGTTACTTTACCTTCTGTGGTTTCTGATTTTGATTGGTTCGTGCTCTGTGAACAGGAATAAAAAGATATTATGAACGGAAGGGTAATAATGAGTAGAATCTTTTTCATGGCTATGATGTATACGAACTAAATAATTTCAGGTTATCAAGTAGGGTATTAGCATGTCAACTTGTATTAGATGCATGAAACGCATTATATTTTTAGGGTTGATTATGGTCTCTCTACCAGGTTTTGCTCAAGAGTCCGTAGTAGTCCGAGACCTCGAGACATGGTCGGCAATTGGGGTGAAAAAGAAGCTTAATGATGATTGGGAATTTGCAGCTTCACAGCAGTTTAGGTTCAGGGAAAACTCCAGTTCACTCAATAACACTTTCACCGAACTCAATCTCGACTATTCTCCAATAAAAAGATTATCAATAGGTTTGGGCTATCGATATATTCTTGACCGGGACCCGGATGACTTCGATATCACTCACCTCAGACGCTGGAATCTTGATTTTGGCTATTCCTATAAACTTAATCGAATCAGAGTGAAGTCAAGACTTAGATTCCAAAACAAACTGGAAACCTCGAAGTACAGGGATGAAAATGACTTTGCAGTCAATACGATAAGACTAAAACTTGGGATAGACTATAACATCAAAGGCTCAAAACTCAAGCCATATTTCGATACAGAAATTTTTAAGCAGCATCAGAAACTGGAAGACAATCGCCTTAGTAAATTCAGAGTAACGGCAGGAACAAGTCTAAAAATGAAGGGGTTAGGTAGATTAAAGTGCTTTTACCGGTTTGAAAAGGAATTGGGAATAACTTACCCCCAAAGTGTATATATCATTGGTGTAAACTATTTTTTTAAGCTGAAGTAAAATGAAAAAGTTAATCTATGTAATACTGTTGGTAAACCTGACAGCCTGCTATAAAGAGGAGGTGATTGTCCCGGGAACCGGTCTGGAAGATTGGTCTGACGCTACACACAGCAGTGAGGCGATACCCGATTATGATGAGGTATTTCCACAAGATCAGGTCAATAGGATTGATATAACGATAGATGAAAGTTACTGGGAGATAATGCAGGATGACCTGGAGGACTTGTATGGAGGCTCATCTGGCCCCGGCCCCGTGGCATTTAGTGATGAAACCCCAGTAATGGTGCCATGTACATTTACTTATAATGATAAGGATTGGTATCATGTGGGCATTCGTTATAAAGGCAATTCATCTTTAGCCACTCCATATAATAACGGAATTGGTAAGCTTCCATTTCGATTGGACTTTAACGAATTTGACAATGAATACCCGGAAATATGGGGACAGACATTTTACGGATTCGAGGAAATGTCACTATCAAGTAATTATGATGATGAGTCCTTATTAAGGGAAAAAATAGGAGCCGATGTTTTTCGGGATGCCGGTATAAATGCGCCTCAAACCGCCTTTTACCGAGTGTATGTCGACCATGGTGATGGTCCGGTCTACTTTGGACTGTATACCAATGTCGAAGTCGTATTTGACAATATGTTATTGGATCAATTTGGTTCTGAATCAGGGAACTGCTACAAGCCAGATGGTGATGCGGCATCCTTTGCTGATGGTACTTTTACTACTGCTGATTTTGAAAAGAAAACCAATGAGGCATCCGATTGGTCTGACGTTGAAGCGTTGTATAATATAATTAATGATGATTCAAGAACCACGAACCCTACTCAGTGGAGATCGGACTTAGAAGATGTTTTTGATGTAGACTATTTTTTGAAATACCTGGCTGTGAATACAGTGATTCAGAACTGGGACACCTACGGCAATATGACGCATAATTACTATCTCTACAACGATCCTGCTGATAATACATTAAAGTGGATTCCGTGGGACAACAATGAGGCATTCCAGGATGGTAAGATGACAAATATGGCTATTGACTTAAGTAATGTCGGCAGCGACTGGCCTTTGATTAACTACATCATGAGTCAGTCGGAGTACGAAACGATATACCAGGGACACCTGCAGAATGTAATTGATGGAGCCTTTGAGCCTTCAGCAATGCAAGCTAAGTACGACTATTATCATGACCTGATCGAACCATATGTAACGGGTAGCGAAGGAGAAATTTCTGGATATACTTTTACCAGTTCATCAGGTTTTACAAACGGATTAAGTGAATTGAAAATACATGTTAGTGATCGATATACAGTTGCTGACAGTTATTTGCCGTAAGCGAGACATATTGATTCCCTCCTAATTGGTATAAGGTTAATCATATAAATCAGTATTGTAAGCGCAGGGTAAAGGAAAAGCGCGATAACTTATGTTGTCGTGCTTTTTAATAATAATCAAGCTCCAATGGAATACTCTCAAGGTTGTGAAAAAAAGTAAAGCTTAATTTTTTTCCAGATGATGAGAATTGTAATTCTTTTTCAAACACGCGTGACCCTTTCGGGGAATAGGCCTTGAACATAAATGTGGAATCAGACTCTGTAATAGGAATTCTGCAATAGTAAATTGAGTAAGGTAGGGTCTGCCAGTTTCTGGTGTCACTTTTTTCTATTACGGATGTAAGTACTGAAAGCAAGGCACCCAAATTTTCATTTTTTTGTCGGACCTTGTACTCTGCAAGCTGTTTAAGTGCCAGTCGCATCAAAGTATTGGAGAATTCTCTAAGCATCCTGTCTTCTAAAGTAAGGAATGCAATGCTGTTGATGTCTTCCGCAAGTTCAAACGAGAAATTTTTTCCATTTTTAATCACCTCTGCTGATCGATAATAGGGTTTTCGCTCCAAGTATTTGGGAAAAGCTGCTCGCACAAATTTCATGTCCCCAAAACCTCCTGAGTTTTGGGTTGCTGCGGGAACCGGAAAAGGGAACGAAATACCCAATTCTTCATTGACGAAAGTTACGAAGCCTGTTTGTCCCTTAACAATGAAAAAATTAATACTAAATTCACTTTTGACTGGTCCAAGGCCGTTATGCCAAAAAACGATAAGTTCTTTTTGGTCAGTTTGCTGATGCTTAATTCCAAATTCTTTTTCATAGGATGCGCCATCCTCAAGAAATCCAGCTTGGTAGGCTGAACGAATAAGATCTTTTTTCAATTGTAAGGGGACTTGAACGTTAAAGTGTGAGTACACATCTTTGTATGTGTTATAAGAATTTTTGTAAGCTATGTATGCATTATTATAATCCTTATCTGCTTCGTAGATCATTCCCATCAGGTTTAGGGCAAATGCATCTTTCTTATATCTGTTTTTCCTTTTTTCATACTTATCATTCAGTTGATTTACCTTGATGTCTAATCTCCTGCACTCAACCAAGGCTTCGTCCAATCTATTCATCTGTAGATAATTTATTGCTTTGTAGTAGTGAATCAGTACTACTTCATGGTCTTCTCCAGTATACGGAAGAGATGATGGGGAACTCAGATTAGAGGAAACGATAGCAGCCGTGGTTTTTTTATGGTCATCTATAAAGATATAGGCCTTTTCAAGGTTTTCGTTGCTTTCTTCAAACTTGCCGAGTAATTGTTTTACTACAGCACCTTGTAAGTAGATTAATAGACGGTCCTTTTGTTTGTCTACTCGTTTGTATTTATCATTTATTTTCTCCGCTTCTTCCAGTCTTCCTTGAACGAATTGTTTATGAAACTCACCTTGCCTTTGGTAATATGTTGAACAGGAAGTGACAAAGACCAGGAATAAAAGAATGTACAGTTTCGTTAGAAGCTGATTCATTTAATGAAATTATATTATCGGACTACTTTTTTTATCTTTTTGCTGCCAATCCATACTTTCTCATTTGTTTCGAGATCGGTAAGGGTTAAGTCAACCTGATAGTAAACCACTTTTTCTCGGGAGTTGGAATCTGTAATAGAGTTGATTGTTCCCTGCAGTATGAAATCTGCGCCCTTTTCCAATCCCCATTGTTTTGCTGTAGAATTTGAGGAGAATTCCTGTTGGTCGGCACGTTCCATTCTTAGTTCCTCCCGTGCTTCACCACCTTGAACCAGCTTAACTTTTCCTGAGTTGATAAATTGTCTTTCTATATCGTTGATGAAAGACTCGGTATTAATATGCTCGCTGGACTTGTTCTTTACTAGTCCCACTATCACGGTTGGTTTTTTGCTATTCTCTTCAATAAAATTGGTTATCCAAACATGAGACAACCCGTCTTTCACCATCTCATCAGAAACTAATTTAGAATCTGTGTCGTTCCATCTTCCACTAAGATCAATTTGTTTATTTTCATCCACTCTGGATACGTTTTTGGATGTAGTGCAGGCTGTGAAAATTGTCGAACCAACTACAAGGATTTTGATTAATTTTTTCATTTTAGGCGATTAGTTTTTTATCTAGACGTTTGTGGTTTATTATGTCACTATAAAATATAAAGTTCTACTTGGAAGCATTCATTTTGGCATGTTCAACCTTGCTTATAAAGTGTTCTCGTTCCTCAAATCCCATCCAGCGTAATTGGAAATTAATGGTCATTCCAGAAGCATAAAAGGAAAATATTTTCCTAATAGACAGGAAGAACCTAACGACATAGCTAAATGCCAAAATGACAGAAAAATAGAAAATAATTTGTGCCGGAGTGGACCCTAAATGTAAATTCCCAAAGAAGTACTTAACAATCTCCGCATTACAGAAAAAATTGTTAAAGAGATAAACAGATCCGTTTATTAGAATGAAATAGAGAATGGCTTTTCGTAAAAATTTTAGTTGAAATGACGTCTTTAATTCACATGAAGTAAGTTCACTCAACATTATACTTTTGATGGTACTACCGAAAAAGTTTTTGTTTATTTCTCTGAGGCGATAGGAGGTAAGAAGAAAATTTTTATTCTTTGACTCCCAAAGAATTTCTTCATCGTGAAATTTTATCATCAGCTTACGTTATTGGTGTTCATGGAATGATAACAAATATAAATGGTGGTTGGAATAATTACTGGAAAGATATCAGAATTTTCATTGGAGCCTTTTAGGTTATTACTTTTTGAACCACTTTTGGTTTGTTCAAGAAGGTGAAAAATAAACTATAGAAGACAAAGAAAAAGCGGGAACAAGTATTTTGGTGAGAGTGGTAGAGTGGTCGTACTTTTTATTTAGCTAAGGTCCTTATAATAGCCATCTTTCAAATGGAACCATGAGGTACTCAACCCAAGTAAATTATGGAAGGCTTTGAAGACTTAGTTTCAGACTTTCCGTAAAAAGAGGCCGAATCCTTTTTAACTGCCTTTTAATACTGCGTTTATAAACTTTTGTGGTGAGTACCTCTCCGTTAGAATAAATGCTTTGCGCGACAAGTACTCCGTCAGAATAATATTTCCGGCTACCGTTTTCCCTTCCATTTGAATAATTAGAATTCATTATTTCAGAACCTGTACTGTCCTTGACTATCCATGGCCCATCTAGTATATTGTCTTTATAGGACCTTATTTCCTTCTCTACTCCATTGGGGTAATAAAAGGTCCGATTGCCATTTAACATGTTGTTTTTGAACTCATCCCGTTTAGTTAGAATGCTGTCTTGATTAAGAAACCAGGATGGTCCATTGAGCTCACCCTCTGCATATGTTTGATGTGTAAACTTCCCTTCTTCATAAACAAATTCTACACTGTCCTTGAGGCCGTCTTTGTACTTGCAGCTTTTTGTCAGGCGACCATTGGTCGAATATTCTCTTGATACTCCATTCCTTTTACCCCCTGAAAAGAAGTTGAGCGACTTGAGCTGTCCGCTGCGGTAATACTCAGCAGAGGGGCCTTGTCGTTTTCCATTCTCAAAGTGTTCAATCTTTTTGGGAACACCATTCGGGTAAAAGGTTATTCCGGGTCCATTCAGTTTGCCATAGGAATATTTTTTTTGAATGTATATGGTGCCTGAAGAGTTGAATTCATAATAAGTACCGTGGTATTCACCATCCTCATATCGGAATTTCAGATATGGAATCTTTGTATTCTCAAAAAGAACCGCATAGTCACCATTGGGTAAGTCATCAGGCCAGTGAAAGTAGTTTTCACAACCCAGGTTGGGTTCAATCTCAGAGAGAATAATTACACTGTCTCCCAGTATAAGTTCTTTTTTTGGTAACCCTCCATCTAAACTTATAGCATATGCACAAGCAGGTGGTCCTAGGTAATGTTTTAAAATGACCTTGGTTTCGGTAATCAGAGTGTCCAGCTTCGTCTTGCCTCTTAAGCTCTTACGGTAGTCTGTATCAGTAATCAGTTTGAAATTCTTTTCATACCATATGTCCTGTGAAAAAGCTGTGTAGGAGAAAAATACAAATATATAAGCTGCCAATATCTTCATGTATCTCAATACAACTCTATTGTAAATAGGTTCAAGCCACTGGTAATTTTTTATACAGGTGTCCATCTTTTTCTACAGGTCAAAAAACAGGAAATAGCTATTAAGGGCACTAGAGTGGATTTTTTGACTCTTTCAATTGTGGAATGATCTTTCTATGTATAAAGGCAAATACAACTAAAACTAGAATAAATATGAAAGAAATATTAGTTCCATACGATTTTACAGAAATATCCACTAACGCATTAATCTATGCATCACGCATGGCTCAGGAGGTTGGTGGGCGAATTGTTTTACTACACATGTTAGATGATGTTTCGACTCCGGCATTTAGTGCCATGGGTGAGGGACCTCAGGCGGGCATAGAACGTCAGCGCTATATGATTGAATTGATGAAGAAGATAAAAACTGATTTTCATCGAGAGATAGAAGAGCGAGATTTGGAAAACTTTGTGAAGGGCACAAAAGTGATTGTTTCGAAGGGCCGAAAGAGTATGTCAGAACATATTAGCGATCAGGATGTAGACCTAATCGTGATGGGTACACATAAGGATAAATCTTTGTACGAACGCTTTGCCGGAACCACAACCGAGCAGGTAATTGAAGAAGCTAAGGTACCCGTCATCGCTGTGAAGCCCGGAGATGTATTTAAGCCGATCAGAAAAATTGTATTTGCATCTGATTTCCTAAGTATAGCTCCAGAAACCTTCGAATATCTGAAATTGATGCAGAAAGCTACTTTTGCAGAAATTGTATTCCTGTACGTGAGTACCAGTAATAACCTGGTTCCTTATGATGCGATTCATAAGCGTATGACAACTGCCTTGAAGGAATTTGACTCCGATAACTACACTCTACTGACCTTCAACGATAAACGTGTATCGGACGGTATTGTGAATGCGGTTCATAGCAATGCGGCAGATATCTTGGTGATGCAAACCAAAGGTCAGCTTGGTTTTAATGGCTTGATTTTTGGAAATACGACAGCCAAAGTGATACAGAAACTGTCGTTGCCAGTGATGGCAATCAACGATATCCATATTGGTGAAATGGCAGATTCCTAAGATATGGTTACCAGAATCAGAATTAAGAATCACTACATAATAGCCACCGGCTGCAGGGACCCAACCAATTAAATGAGTTTAGCACTCCCTTAATGAAGTAAATTTAGGTTAGCCACAACTTCGTGACGTTGAGCACGGGGTTGTGGATTTTTTATATAAGTTTTCAACAATTGCATGCATGCAAGAGTCTGAAACGCCTTTTTAGCTAGTTTCGTTCTTTAGTTTTAACCAAAGTAATTAACGATATGAAAAAGAAACTGGCACTACTAGCGTGCCTACTACTTGGGACTACCATGTCATTTGCACAAGGCGAGTCCGGAATTGACACCGGAGACACCTCCTGGATGTTAATTTCAACTGCCCTTGTGATGTTAATGACACCCGCAGGTTTAGCATTATTTTATGGAGGTCTGACTCAGAACAAAAGCGTACTAAACACCATCGGTATGAGCTATGTGGCCTTTTGCACAGGCTTTGTAGTTTGGGTGCTTGTAGGGTACTCATTGGCTTTTACAGAAGGAAATCAGTTTATAGGAACATTTGAACTGGCCATGCTGAAGGACATGAAACCTACAGATGTCACAGGAACAATGCCGAAAATGCTTGAAGTTGCCTTTCAAGGAACCTTTGCAGCCATTGCTGTAGCAATTGTAAGCGGATCTATAATCGAAAGAGTTCGTTTCTCTACCTGGGTTATATTTTCGGTGCTTTGGGTTGCACTGGTTTATGCACCTATATGTCATTGGGTATGGGGTCCTAATGAAGGTTTTCTCCATGGAGATTTAGATTTTGCTGGAGGTACGGTCATACACGTGAACGCAGGAGTGGCGGGTCTAGTCGTTTCATTAATGTTAGGCAGAAGGCTGAACATTGATGAGGAGAGGTATCCCTCTTCAATTAAGCTTATGATTCTTGGGTCAGCTCTTTTGTGGTTCGGGTGGACTGGTTTTAACGGAGGGAGTGCTTATGGAGCAAATGGTATTGCCGCGAATGCAGTAGTAGTAACCTATCTGGCTGCTTGCGTAGGAGGTATTGTCTGGTTAACTATTGAATGGTTCATTGTTAAGAAGCCAACATTGATCGGAATAGCTTCGGGGGTCGTTTCAGGACTTGTTGGAATTACGCCAGCAGCAGGATTTGTGGATGTAAGTGGAGCTATTGTTATTGGTGTTATTTCCAGTTTAGTTGGATATTGGGGTGTTGTTAAGCTCAAAAAGTTATTAGGACATGATGATACTCTGGATGCATTTGGAATGCATGGACTTGTAGGTATTGCAGGGGCAATTTTGACCGGTGTATTGGCCAATCCGGAAATCAATCCTGATGGAACCGGAGCAATTTATGGCAATGGAGCCCAGGTCCTTTCTCAGCTGAAGTCTGTAGGCGCAACTATAGTCTATTCTGCAGTAGCTACTTTCATCACTTTTAAGATTGCCGCTCTATTTACTAATGGAGGTAGAATACACAGGAAGGTCGAGCTGGAAGGTATGGACATTGGATATCATGGAGAAGAACAGATAAAGATTGATAAACGCAATGTTCAGTAAATATTTGATTAATTGAGAAATTCAAAAAAAGCCATGAAATAGTTCATGGCTTTTTTGTTGCGCCTCTGGCGTAAAACCTAATTTGGGAAACATCACCTTAGTTTATAATGCTGAGGCTTCCGTCCATTGCTATTTCTTTCCAAATCCATGGCTGTTGACTTAAATAAAGTGCGATTCAAGGTATTCCGTGTTGAGATTTAAAAGCCTGTTTACCGATTCTATTCTGTGCAGTCTAGGTGTTTTTACTTATATTTAATTCTGTAGAGCAAACAACCGGAGTCATTCGATTCTTACATTTGTGTAGTTGCTGCCCGGCAACCTTAACCTTATAACCGTGATAAAATGAGAAATGTAATCTTTACCACATTAGTGATATGTGTCAGTGTAAGCGTAGTCAAGGCACAAGAAATTAAGCTGAACCAACTGGGATTTTACCCTGATGCAGAAAAGCTAGCTGTAGTACCCGAAGCGGGAGCGGGATCATTTGAAGTAGTATCAACTGATGGTACGATCACCTATTATACAGGTACGTTAGGTGCATCTAACCTTTGGTCACACTCTGGGGAAAATGTAAGAATTGCTGATTTTAGCTCGTTCAATATCCCGGGAAGTTATAAGTTGGTAGTTACCGGTGTTGGTGAATCTCATGAATTTATAATTTCACCCGATGTACATGATGGCCTGGCCAGAGCAGCACTAAAATCTTTCTTCTTTCAACGGGCTTCAACCTCCATTAGTGCTACTCACGGAGGGATTTATGCCAGAAATGCCGGCCATCCGGATGATGTGGTATACATTCATGAATCGGCTGCTACTGCCAGCCGACCTGAGGGAACTCAAATATCAGCCTCAAAGGGTTGGTATGATGCTGGTGATTACAACAAGTATGTAGTTAATTCCGGGATCAGTACTTATACCTTGATGTCAGCATATGAAACCTTTCCTGTTTACTTTGATAGCCTCGAGTTGAATATTCCGGAGTCTGGAAATGGGGTTCCTGACATTTTAGATGAAGCAAAGTGGAACCTGGATTGGTTACTTGCCATGCAGGACCCAAACGATGGAGGTGTGTACCATAAACTGACTACAACAGGGTTTTCAGGGTTTGTAATGCCAGAGGATGCTACAAATACAAGATACGTAGTTCAGAAAAGTACCGGGGCCACCTATGACTTCGCAGCTATGATGGCTGTTGCTTACAGGATTTATAGAGAATACGAGGATGAGTTTCCTGGCTTTGCCGATCAATGTCTGAACGCAGCTATAGATGCCTGGGAGTGGGGCCAGGCTAACCCTGGAGTGTTCTATGATCAGGCTGATCATAATACGAATTATGACCCGAATGTGTCCACTGGAGAGTATGGTGATTGGAGCTTTGCTGATGAGGAAAACTGGGCTGCGGCAGAATTATACATAGCTACAAAAGCGGACTCGTTTTATACAGATCATTTTAATGAGTTCGATGCGGCTAATATTCCGAATTGGCAGGACGTCAGTGCACTACCCTGGATTTCATTGTATAATAATTTGGACAGCCTTACAGCAGTAGCAAATGCGGCCACAATTAATTTAAGAATAACGAATGCTGCAACTTCGTACAGGGATGAATATCAGAGCAGTGCTTATCGAATTGCAATGGGAAATAATAATTGGGATTTTGTCTGGGGAAGTAATGGTGGGGCCGGAAATCAAGGAATGATGCTTGTTCATGCCTATCGGGTTAGTGGAGATTCGAGTTACCTGAATGCGGCCTTGTCTAATCTCGATTATCTCATTGGAAGGAATCCAACAGGGTATTCATTTGTCGCTGGATATGGGGATGAGACCCCGATGAATTTTCATCATAGAGTGTCCAGTGCCGATGGAATAGCCGAACCAGTACCCGGACTAATTGCCGGAGGTCCGCAGCCAGGCCAGGAAGATAACTGTAGTGGATACCCGTCCAATGATCGGGCGACCTCATACTTGGACTCGGAGTGTAGTTATTCAACCAATGAAGTGACCATTAACTGGAATGCTCCCCTGGTTTTTCTTTCTGGGGCTATCGAGAATTATTTTGGTGAAGCACCTGATATCGCTCCTCTGATAACAAATCACCCGGATGACCTGGCAGTTGCCGAAGGTGGGTCAGCAAGTTTTACAGTGGCGGCTACCGGTCAGGATACACTTACCTATCAATGGCAATTTAATGGTGTAAATATCCCTGGTGCAGATAGTATAGTATTGGCAATTGCAAGTGTTACACCTGCAGATACTGGTGCATACAGAGTGATTGTTACCAATAACCTCGGAGCCGATACCAGTAATGTAGCAACCTTAAGTATTCTGGTACAGGGACCATACAATGGTACACCAATTGATATTCCCGGAATCGTAGAGGCAGAGGATTTTGATGAAGGAGGTGAAGGACTGGCATATCATGATAGTGATCCCGGAAATCAAGGTGGAGACTACAGGAATGAAGCCGTTGATATTTCAGGTACCGGAGATAGCGGAGGAGGATATAATGTAGGTTGGGTAAGTGATGGAGAATGGCTGGAATATACGGTTGACGTTGATTCATCAGCGTATTATTTTTTCAGATTCCGGGTAGGTACTTTTATAGCTGGAGGGCTTATAGATGTTTACTTCGATTCTGTACAAGTCATCAACAATGTATATGTCGCAAGCACAGGAAGCTGGGTCGACTATGAAAACGTATATGTTGACAGCGTGTTTTTAAATGAAGGAGAACAGATCATGCAGCTGTTTTTTGAAAACGGCCCAGTCAATATCAATTTCGTGGATGTGTCATCAGAACCTTTTGATTGTAACGGAGAAGGAGGAGGAGAGGCCTATGTAGATTCTTGTGGAGTATGTGCAGAAGGAAGTACAGGTGTTTCGGCACAACTGGATCCTGATAATTGTACCGTGAGCATTGATGTAATGGAGTCTATTGACGTGGTGATTTACCCTAATCCTTCAGAAGGTGAGTTTAATTTAAAATCCGATCAGCAAATTTGGGGAGTTACTCAGGTGATTGTACTCGATGTTTTCGGTCAAGAACTTGAGAAGTTTCAGTTGACAGACGGTCTTTCAAGCCTTGCATTTGGTAAAAACTATAATCCCGGATTTTATCTCGTTAAGATTGTATCTGGTTCGAACGTATTCAGTCATACTATTGTTAAGCAGTAGATGGATACTTCTAAGAAAAAAAGAACTAAGAAATCTGTTGACGCAGAAACTCAGCAAGCCTGGATAGATTTGGTGCATGGTGGTTCATGTTGTGCGTTTGATGATCCAAAAAAGGATGAAAAGGAGAAATTTCTGAAGAAATTGAAGAACCAATAATTTTTTCTTGTGCGGATTTAGCTATCTGGTTGGTTTTCATTATTTTCATTTAAAATTTACTCACGAATACTTTTTGATTTATTTGAAGGAGCCCTTCATTACCAAATTAGTGGTGAAATTGTATTTGATTTTGTCTCAGAGATGAAGTGTGCATTAATCACAAATGACCAGGTTCTAATCTCATCGTTTGATGGGTTGCAGGCAGCAGGTGCTTTACAGTTAGTAGAGGTACAGGATGCGGAGTTGGTTTTTGTGGATTTAGATGCGCAGGGGGTTAGCACCGGTGTTCAGTCTCCACTGGTATTTATTTCCAGCAACACTGAGAAAGCCATATTGGCCTTTGATGAAGGTGCTTTGGACTTCCTTTGCAAGCCTATTGACTCATATCGTCTTCTAAAAACAATTAATCGGGCAAAAGATTTGGGGCAGACCATAACCAAGGACAGTAGTGGGTCATTGCTAGTCAAAAACGGAACCCAACACCTCAACATCAGGCATAACGAAATTAGCTTTATTGAAGCACTAAGCGATTATTCTGTTATACATTCAAAGAGAGGGAAAGTCATCATTAACTCCAGCCTAAAGAAGATGGAAAACCGGCTACTGGGCTTCGGTTTTATGAGAGTGCATCGCTCATACATTGTAAACCTAAACCTTATTGAGACCATTGGTGTCAATGAGGTTATTTCTGACGGGCATAGTATTCCTATAGGGAGTTCTTATAAAAAGAAATTAATCAGCAGAATTACCAACGTGCATGATATCATAGGTTAGTGAACTGCTACGGCCTGGATATTAACTTCTGCAATCTCACTGTAGTTTTGTATCGCTTCCAGCATTTCAATATCATCTTCTTCGTAATACCAGGTGATCTTAACCTGATGACCGTTTTGTTGTTGCTGGGAAATTCTGTCCAGTATATCAAGGATACATTTTGCTGAACTGGTATTGAAGTATTTGAAATTAATCTCAGCATGTATAATCGGGCTGGCATTTTCATTACATTGATCCATGAACTCAATCACCTTCTTATACAAATTCAAAGAATTTTCGCTGGAAGACATACCTTGCATAGTGATTGACTTTTGGATAGGGTCAATTTCGATGAATGGTGTCTTTTTTTGTGCTTCTATTCTGAATGTGTTCATATTCCTTTATACGCTTTACTTGTATTTAGAGTTAATTAAGGAAGAAGCATTCCGTTAGGAGACATTAAAAAAATTAAGCTGGTCAGAATGTATTACTCCTTTTTTAATTACTCTATCTTTGTGAAAAAATAGCATTTGAACCAAAAAATACCAATAATAGCTTTTTTGATTATCTGCATCTCTTGTGTAAATACGAAAGTTAAGAGACTAAGTTTTGTGCAAGAGGAGACCCCAACGATAACCGGTTCAGAGACAGTTACTTCTTCAAATTATAAAAAAGCTACGCTTAGTATATCCAGAGTCGTAAATGGCGGAGACAAATGGTATATCTATTTACATTTGATTGGAGCTAATGGCAAGCACTTGGATGGATTGACCGATGATATTTTGGATATTTCCTACTCCCGAATCGCGAGAAAATTGCCGATGGATACCCACGAAGTAAAGAGGTTAAAGATTGAAAATATTGCTGATGAGGGATGCAATCCTATGAGTTTAATGTTTTCTATTGACAGAAGTGGATCAATGATTCACAATGCAGAGAAGACTCGTTCAGCCGCCAAAAAGTTTGTTGAATCCAAGTTTTATGAAGATGAGATTGGTATTGTCGTATTTGGCTCCTGGGCAAAACGTGAGGCCGAGCTAAGTACAAACAAGAAGAGGTTGATTGATATTCTTGATAATGTTGATTTGACAAAGTTCTCGGGCACAAACTTTACTTATGGCATCGATAAGGCTTTGAATTCTGTGAAGTATCAGGCACATCATGAAGACAAAGGAATTCTTTTGTTGAGTGATGGTTACGGAATGTCTGCTGGTCAGGCAAATCGATTAATCAATAAAGCCCGAAATCTTGGGATCGCAATCCATTTTTATCAGTACAAACCTTTTGATGAAAAGACCAGGAAGGAACATAAAATCAAGGATGATGGAAAGTTGGCTCGGAGGATGGCTAGTGCCACAGGAGGTATCTACAAATGTTTAGGGGTTGACAATGATTTTGCAAAGGAATTCATGGATTTGCGCTATAAGGCCTGTCATGTATATAAAGTGACGATAGACAAGCCGGATGCGAGTGGTGAGTATTTGTATACTTTCAAATTTAAACATGACTATGTTCAAAAAAGACTAGATTTTGGAATCAAGTATACGTACTCCGATTTAACATTTTTTCATCAAAAAAATATGGGAAATACCAAGCTGGAGAAGCCGGCAGTACTTGATCGAATAGATAGTCTTTTTGCAGATAATCCCACAGAAGTATCGGAAGACCCCGAGATTGATGAAATATATTTACTGAATGTCTATTTTGATTTTGATCAGGCCATTCTGAAAGATGGAAGCGAAAAGGCTGTTCAGGAGGTATATGATCTGTTGAATGAAAATTCCAGGATGAGGATAGAACTAAGGGGGCATACGGATAACAAAGGGTCAGCTGAATACAACAAGAAGCTTTCTTTGGAACGGTGTTTGTCTGTGAAAGAAGCACTGGTCCGCAAGGGTATTGATGGTAGCCGTATCGAGGTAATCGGGTTTGGTGCCAGTATTCCGGTGGCTACCAATAATACTGATGAAGGAAGAAGTAAAAACCGAAGGACCGAATTTAGAATTCTTGAAAAGTAAAGAATTGTTAGTATACTTGGCTTACAAAAACTCTCCTTATGAAAAACTTATTTCTTACTCTTGTACTTACCACTAGTTATATTATAACCTTGGCTCAGACAGGAGAAACCTTTCCTGAACTGTCGGGTACCACGCTTAAAAACAAAGAAATTACAGTTCCTGTAGACACTAAAGGGAAATATACCCTTGTAGGTATGGCCTATTCCAAAAAGGCGGAGGATGAATTGGAAACCTGGATGCAACCAGTCTACAGCACTTTTATTTATAAGCCGAAGAAACCAGTTCTTTTCAGGACAGAATATGATGTCAACTTATTCTTTATACCTATGTTTACGGGCCCCAATGCCGTAATTGAAGGCAAGGCCAGAAAGAAAATGGAGGGGTCAATAGACCCAAAATTACATAGCTATGTGCTGCTATATAAAGGAAAGCTGAAGGAGTACAAAGAAAAGCTTGATTTTGAGAAGAAGGATACTCCCTACTTTTTTGTGCTGGACGAAGAAGGTACCATCGTTTATGAAACTTCAGGTGCTTATACTGATGATAAGATGGCTGAGATAGAGAGTTATTTGGAAGAAAAATAACTGCCAGACTTTGATGTAGTCTGGTAGTTCTTGAAGTATTTCACTTAAATACGTTTTCCTATTTAGTTCAGCTGTTTTTGATAGATCGTCTGTGATGGGAATGCAAAATCCAGCCCATTCGTATTGAATGATTCGAGAATGTCCATATTCATAATGGTTTGAGTTTCCAGGATATCAGCACCGGGCTTTATATAATAAGCGAAGAAAATGTTCAGTGAAAAATCACCGAAGGCATTAAAACTGATCAGCACATTATCTTCTATCAAATCCTTATGTCGTTCCGAAATTTCTTTCAGGAGTTCCATACCTTTTTTGACATCGTTGTGGTCCATGTCATATGTAAGACCAAGGTTGAGTACGACTTTTCGGCTTGGCTCTGAGGAAACATTTTCAACAGAGTTGTTAGAAATGTCGGAGTTAGGAATAGTTACGATACGCCCTTCCAAAGTCTTAATTCTGGTACTTCGGATGCCAATTTCGGTTACGAAGCCATCATAGCCATCAACTTTGATTCGATCATTAATGGTGAATGGTTTGTCAGCAAAAATTGTGAAACCACCCAGTAAGTTTGAAACGCTATCCTGTGCGGCTAATGCAAGAGCCAGACCTCCGATACCAAGACCAGCAAGTATTGCTGAAACATCGTAACCAGCATTGTCAATAGCAACAATTAGGGCAACTAACCAGATGATAATGTTAATACCTTTTTTTATAATAGGAAGCAGTTGATCGTCCAGGTCACCTTCACTCTTTTCCACCATAGGGGCAACATACTCTTCTACAATTGCTCTGAACAACCTGCTTACCATCCAGGCAATATTGAATATGATTAGAATATAAAAGACCCTATCCACCCATATCCTGACTGCACCTTCGAGCCCTAATTGGTGCTCTACACCATACCATATGCCACCCAGCACCAAGGCAAACACGATGGGTTCTTCAATCATATCAATGATAATGTCATCTAGTTTGCTTTTGGTTTTTTGCGTTAGTTTTTTGACAATATTTTTGAAAAACCAGTAGACCAGTTTACCCACTATGATACAGCCCAGAATAATTCCAAATGAAATAAGCCAATCTTTTAGTTCGTAGCCGAAGTACTTGTTGTGCCAAAAACCAGTGCTTGCTGAGGCTCCGGTTGTTGTTGAGTCAATTTGTAAGAGTATGGTGTTTAATGACATATTTGCAGAATTTGGAAAGACAAATTTAAAGGAATATTTGGAGTAACCTTTTAATAATGTCGTCAATCTCCACCTAGGGTTGAGGTGGGATACCGAAATGTACCCCGATAGATCAAATGATGTAAGAGTTGAGCAATTACATAATAGATTATTATCTTTGTGCCCCTTTCGGAATTGTTTGACCCGAAAGACTGTTCTTTGATAACCACATTAATAATTACTGGGGCCGACTGGATTTGACGGGGTGAGTGATTACGAATGTAAGCATGCAGGCTCATGGGATGAGAGCCTTGAAAGATAGTTCCAAATTCATAAATGGCGAAGATTATTCTTACGCTATGGCTGCTTAATTCTGAATTATAGTAGGAATTAACTTCAGGTTGAGTGTATCACTCCCTGGCCATCATCGCACCTTTCTTTTGATTTGCTAGGAAGGATTTCGCGGTGTCGAAACGCAAATCTAGGATGTATAAAGTCATGGTATACATCCGAAATTAAATGACTAAGGTATAACTCGGGTGTCTTTCTCCTGGTTATGCTCGAAAACCAATGATAGACTAAGCATGTAGAAGATCCGATAGTTGCCATGTCCGGACCGGGGTTCGACTCCCCGCGGCTCCACCTTCGTTCTTCGAAGCTTTAGCGAAGAGAACTTCGCTTGCTTCTTGAACTGCGGTGGATTCTATCCACCAGATTTTTTATCTGACCTCTACCCAAAAACTGTCCGATTTTCGGGGAAGGCTACAATTGGTACGGCTACATATACAACAGCAGCTATGAGAGATAATGGAATAGAGTCGATGAAGAAGAATGCTCCTGTGGCTTTGAGTTATGAGGTTTAGGATATACATACAGATGTAAACACTTCAGAGTCCTAATGTGAAGCTTATGGGTCACTTTTTTCCGGTGAACAGGCTAGAGTTAGGAAAGCCTTATCATCATGAAACATTTGCAACTTTTAGTCCTTACGGTCCTCTTCAATATTCCTTGTGTTTATTCACAATTATGTCTGGATCCATCTACAGATGATATTACCATATGTGAGGTTATTCACGATAGTACGATCACAACTTTGGATGTTATCATGGAAGCTACGGTAGTGCAGGTATTTCCGGCATCAAGTTCAATGAGTCTGCAAAAGGTTACAGATCTTATGGGGGGGAGTGCTCCCAATTTTCTACTTGTTTACGATAATAGTTCACATTTCGAATGTGTAGATGATGAGTCTGTGAGCGTGAGTAACTTTGAGGTGGGGGATACTTTAATATCTTATTTCATAGATATGACTCAGGAAGGGGGATTTACACCAGGCATTCGACATTATTACATTCCTAATACTTACTCGGTTAATGCCTATTCAATATTTAACAACGGTTACTACGATTCAGCTGCAATAGGAGGTGATGATTTTTCAAGGTCAACGGTGCTTCTGGATTTACAAAATAATAACTGTGAAGGCAGCGTGATTTCTTCGGTCGATAAGGATATTAGCTACCAGCAACAAATATCATTAATAAGTAATCCGGTAAGTCATGAGCTGAATTTATCTGAGAAAGCTGATTTTTGGATTTATGATGTTCATGGAAAACTTATGGTTTCCGGTTGTAAAGCTACAATCCGTGTTAATGAATTAACTTCGGGGCTATATATCCTAAGAATTGAACAGCAAAATGGAACGCTCTCGAGTACTCGCTTTATTAAGGATTAACTTTATTTAAGGTCTCGGTTTTACGCCATTTTTATAACAGACTCAAGACCCTCTTCATCATATTGGTACCCTACTGTTGAAGGAGCAAACGCCTTATACCTGAAATTTTCGTGGTGACTATAACTCTTTTTTTTATTCTGTAGTGTTCAATTTTCGATTATGAAGTATTTTCGCGTATGCAACAAAAGCTTCAGCGCTATTCTTTAGTATTGACCTGCATCGTTGGGGCGGTTATAGTTTTTATACTTTTCAAACCTGTCATACAACATCCTAATAGCTATCTCTTTTCTCATGGTACCGATGGAATAAAAAGCTATTACAACTTCGGATATTATCTTAAATATGGTTCTGGTATTAAGCACACTGGGGTGAACTATCCTTATGGCGATCATTTGCTCTATATGAATTCTCACCCATTAGCCACTCAAGTGCTGAAGAGTGTCGATGGGATGTTTCCGGTTTCCAATTACGGTCCGGCATTTCTCAACCTCTTTATGATTTGTTCTTTGGTGCTTGCCCTTCCTTTTGTTTTTTTAATACTGAGGCACTATCGATTACCCGGTTGGTATGCTGGACTAATTAGTATATGTATTGTATTTACTTCGCCTCAGTTGGATAGAATACATGGGCATTTTGAGATGGTCTATCTTTTTTTTATTCCGGCCTTCTGGTACTTTTTTATCAAGTGGAGGGAAGGCTCAAGGCCTATTTTGTGGCTGAGTTTGACCATACTTACTGGCCTTGTAGGGGCTTTTACCAGTGCTTTCTATGCGGCTTTTTACGGTATATTCTTTTTGTCTTATTGGTTGATTGAAGTAGTTAGGTTTAGAAAAAAACTAAAAGCTAATGCCAGATACCTTATCTTACTTTTTCTTGTTGCTCTAATACCTGTCATTGCAGTAAAAGGATTTGTAGCCGCAACAGATTGGTTTTCAGATCGCCCCACCGATCCTTGGGGATATTTTTTATTTCATTCCAACCTGTCCAGTATTTTCCTTCCTGATAACAGTAGCTTGGAAAGGGTTTGGGGGAAAACTTTTGATATGTCTTATGAGTGGGAGGGCAGAGCATATATTGGAACTCCGGCTTTGGTGTTTTCCCTAAGTATTCTAATCGTTTTGATTCACAACATTATTTCAAGAAGGACAATTAATTGGAAGGTCTTGTTTCCTAAAACTTCATTGAATAAGTACTTGATTGCTTCAATTCTTGTTTTGTTGTTTGCGATGTGTCTACCATTCAGGCATTTTCCATCAATACTTGATACATTTCCGGTTCTGAAGCAATTCAGGTCATTGGGGCGGTTTTCATGGATTTTTTACTTCGTTATTAATATTTACGCGGCATTCTTTTTCTATAGGATGTTTAGGTTAATGAGAGTCAAGAAAATAATTCTTGCACCCGGACTTTTGCTATTTACTATATTCTTTATTTGGCACCTTGATGCCAGTGTCAATACGAAAAGAATGATGCGGGGTCTGATTCAGCCAAACAATATGCTGGAGTCGGATGCTAGCAATTACCTTGCTCGGTTTAAAGAATCTAAAGTCGATCCCAGTGAGTTTCAAGCCATTTTTTGCTTGCCCTTTATTAATACTTGCGGTGATAAGCTGACTTTTCAAAAACACAAGGAAGGTTTCGCGGAAGGATTGAGTTGTTCATATTACACTGGACTACCGATTATTCAGAGCTATTCACCAAGATTGTCATTTTCCAGTGCCTTGTCCAGCATACAATTATTGGCAGACTCTAGTATCAGAAAGATCCGGGTTGATGACATGAGCAAAAAACCGATTCTCCTGATTTTTCATAAAGCTAATTTATCGGAGAGAGAAAAAAAATTGCTTAAGAAGGGGGAGGTTTTCTGGGAGAGTGAAACGGTAGGGTTTGCCCGTCTTCAGGTAAATGCCTTTAACTCAAGTCATACCAATTATAGGGATAGTGTTGCTATGCTGAGAAAGACGTTGACATATGAGAATGGGAGAACAAGTACAGGTCAATACACTGAATATATTTATAACGGTTTCGAAGAGTATGAATCCCAGAATGTATTTAATGGAAAAGGGGCACAGTATGCCAAAGGCAGGAAAGCATCAATCAAAGTATGTTCTATTGACTCACTTAAGCGTATAGATTTTGGGGATTCCGTTGAAGTTTCCTTCTGGGTGTACTTTGACCCTAAGGTTCATAGTATGCCGGAAGCATATGTCCAGGAATTTGATGGCACCGGGAAAAAAATATGGGAGGTTCATATTGACCGTAATACGCACAATGTATATAAAAACTGGGTGCTGTATAAAAGCAGAATCCCAATACTTGATGGCAATAAATACCAGATAGAAGTTTTTGGTACAAGAATAACGGTAGATGATTTGCTGATCAGACCAGTTGGGACGAATGTATTTATCCGATTGGATGATAAAACGGAATTAATCAATAACATTCCTACTGTTATTTCGAACTGAATTTTTCGCAAAATAATGTCTTTTATTGTAGTATAAATTGGCACTTTTTTTGATAAATTTCTCCTTTGAAAATGAAGCCGATTTGGCATTGGTAACGAGCTCAAATCACAACCGAAAATATTTTTCAACTTTTAAAAAAACAGATCATGATTAAGATTAAAATTCAACACCTGGTACTAGTTGTATTGGGAGGTTTAACAGTAGCCCTCGGGTTTGCATTTACAAATGAGACGAAAGAAAATCCCCAGTACAAGGTGGTAACCATCGTTGAGTCAATCATCCCGGCAGGACTTGGCCGTTCCAGAATCATTGAGGAAAGGAACCCTATGGATGTAGATGACTTTACCACAGAAAGAACAGATGGTAAGAAAAGTGACCAGGGAGATGTAAAGCGAAAAGATGCTAAAATTGATTCTTTCAAGGAATCAAAAATTCTAAACTTCTACAGTGTTGGTGGAATCAACTTCAGAAATATTGCCTCTAATGATGCTTTGATAGCCTCTAAGATCAATAAACTTGTCGAAGAAGGATGGCAGCTCGAGTTCGTTGTAAGTGGTGTAGAGAGTGATGCAGGTAAGCAAGATGGTGAAGGAATTTACATTACGAGACTCATCTTTAAGAAATAGGATTAAGTAATTTTTTAATAATCAAGCCTCAAACACTTTTGTTTGGGGCTTTTTATTGTCTCTACTTTTTGAATCCCCTATATTTGCCGATTAATTAATTAAACAATCTTATCGATGCGATTAAGTCAGTTAGCAAGGAAACTTGAGGTAGAAGCCGATAAAGTAGTCAAACACTTAGCTAAGGAAGGAATTGAAATAGAAAACCATCCTAATACCAAGTTGGATGAAAAGCAAATTGAAATCGCGGAGAAAGAGTTTGCAAAAAAGGAAGTAGTTGCTGAAGTGAGCGACTCAGAGAAAATTAAGTCAGCTGCTGAAAAACTGGCAGAACTAGAGGCAGGAGGAAAAAGTGATGCAACTGTAGTCGAGAAGTCAGCGTCTCCTAAAGTTACGGAGGGAAAGAATTCAGATGAGGAGTCCGAGCCGAGTGATTCGGAGAAAAAAACTACCAAAAAGAAAGAGGCAAAAAAGAAAGTTGACGAGACTGTAACTGAGGAAAATGAGGTTCCGGAAAAAGTCGACCTATCTCAATTTGAGCCTAAAAAACGAGCTAAGAAGGCTGTTGAAGAAGTGTCTGATGACAAAAAAGTAATCAAGGCTGAGCTGGAAAAGGACCCCGAAGTCAATGATGATGCTGAAGTGATCAAAGCTCCCAAAATAGAGCTGGACGGTATTAAGGTGGTTGGAAAAATCGAATTACCAGAGAAGCCAAAAAGGGAAATGCCAAAGCCTGAACCGGAGGAAGAAGAACCGGAATACCAGGAGCCAGCGTATAATGGTCCTAAGCTGCACCCTTCTAAGATGGCTAAGGTTAGGGCACAGCAAGCTTCGGAAGCTAAACCCACCTATTTGCCTCCTACACCTGATGCTGAGCCAAAGAAAAAGAAGCAAACACACCTGCAGGAGCCCGGTGAGAAGAAAAGTAAGCGAAGAAAAGAAAAAGATTACGAGCCACTCTGGCAAAAGAAGCAAACATATTACTCTTCAAAGGAAGAAGAGAAAAAAGCGAAGAAGAAGGAGAGAAAGAAAACATGGATTGGTCGCTTCTTCCAATGGTGGACTACAGAATAGAACTCAAATCTGGTCTATATAACATCTATTTCTTCTCATAAATAACTGAATTGCACTTCTGTACGTACAAATAGCTTTCATAATTAGGCATAACAGCTTAATTTGCATCCGAGATTGATACTATCCGGTTTTGACGATTTCATTTAAAAAACTTTTCATTGTACTCATCAGCTTGTTGATAGGGCTGGTTATACTCCTGGCAATAATCTTATTTAAGTTTAATGCCCGACTCAAGAATGATGACCTTCGAGCTATCCAAAAAGCACAGAATGGCATGCAGCGGGCTCAAGAGTCGTTTAGCGCCCGAATGCAGGAGTTAATGGACATTAGTGATAGTCTGGCGGATTTGATATCAGAGGAAAAAATTGATTCGGTCGGCATACATGAATATCTGCGTACAACGCTGAAGAATAACAAAGACGTATTTGGGTTCGGTGTGGGCTTTGAGCCATATACATTTAGTGAGAAGAGGAGGCTTTGGGCGCCATTTTACATAAGGCCCAATGATTCAATTCGTTGTGAGTTAATCGAAGATAGTTACGATTACTCGGTAAAAGAGTGGTACACCCGACCGCTTCATGAGGGAGCAGAATGGTTTGAGCCACCCTACATAGGGGTTGTGAGTCAGAAATTGATGGCAGAGTATAGTGTGCCTTTTTACCGGACCAATAGCGAAACAGGTGAAAAAGATACTATTGGGATAGTGTATCTGGATTATACGTTGGAGGACATTACGAAAGCTGTGAAGGCGTTGGATCTCGGTAAATCTGGTTATGGGTTTATGTTTTCAAGAGGAGGTACCGTAATAGCACACCCTGTTGCCAGCTACGTCAAAGAAAAGAAAGATATTGAGCAATTTGCCAAGGAATGGCAGAATCCTGTAGTTACCCAATTATTTGAAAAAGGTCATAAATCCAGTAAACCCTTTCTGGAACTGACTAATCCCAACAATAATAGTATGTGTCGTATGTTCTTCCGGGAGATACCGGAAAGTGGCTGGAGGCTAGGTGCCATTTTTGTTGAAGATGCATTTAAGACAGATGCAGATTATAAGAACCGAAACGTAATAATTATTATCTGCATATCGGAATTTATTCTGTTAACGCTTATTGCGATTTGGTTGGCGAGCAAGAAATTTTCAATACCCTCCATTCAGGTTGGAATACCAATTGCGAGTATATGTCTTTTGCTAGCCATTGTTGCTATCTGGCTTTCGAAAGTCAGCCAGCCTTATAACCTATTCCAGCAAGCTAAGAGTACTCCAATTACTGAGAAAACAGTTCTGGAGAAGTTTATGTATGACGAAGATAGTTTGAGGACTTACTATAAAGAACCTCCTCTAATAAGGATTCCAACAGGAGTTTTTATTAAACACATTGAATTTGATGGTTCTCATAACATTAAGTTTAGCGGAATTGTCTGGCAGAAGTTTCACAATAGCATTGACACCAATATTGTCAAACCAGATGTTTTCTTTCTTGAAACTGCACCTGATGCAGAGGCTCAAAATTACAAGCGAATTTACACCAAAGTGGGCAAGGATTATACAACTATAGGTTGGTATTTCCGGCTTGAGGTGCGCGAGCGACTTCATTATGGACTGTATCCGTTTGACAGGGAGAATATTCGGTTAGCGGTGAGTCATCCGGATATTAGCCAACCCATACAATTAGTACCTGATCTGGAGGCCTATGATAGCAATAATCCAACTGAGCTGCCCGGAGTGGATCAAAATTTAGTTTTACCGGAGTGGCAGTTGGAAGAGGGGTATTTTGATTACAAAACGAATTTCTACAATACCAACTTTGGGGCGCTGGGTGAGTTTGACAATGGCAACCGACATGAGCTTTACTACAACCTGGTAATAAGGAGGAACTTCTTTTGGCCCTTTATGACCAATATAATACCGCTAACTACAATAGCCATTCTACTATACCTCTCAGTTATCAGTATTAGAAAAAGTGATAAGAATAAGCCCCTTGGTTTTAGTGGGTTTGGCTTTCTCGAGCTTTGTACCGCTTTTCTTTTTGTGGCAATTTTGACTCATATTGATCTGAGAGCCAATGTATTGGTAAACTATGTTATCTATATGGACTATTTCTACTTCCATATCTATTTGATTATCATTGCTTACTCATTTGCTGCCGTATTCTACTCCAAAAGTCCATCAAGAACTTCTTTTCGAATGCCAAAACTTCTTTACTGGCCTGTACTACTCGGTAGCTTGTTTTTGTTTACTGCAGTTTTGTTTTATTAGGTCACGAAATTGTGAGTTTAGGCCCTATGGGAGAATTAGAATTTTCTTAAATTCAGAGGCTACAAAGGTAAGATTATGCAAAAATCAGTAGTAACGATAATCGGATGTGCAGTAGTTGTCCTATTCTCATTTCTGTTATACTTTAAGACCTTGAATTATGAGTTTGTGTTGGATGATAGGATCGCTATTACCGAAAACTCTGTCGTCAGAAAGGGTGCAGAAGCGTATAAAGAGGTGTTTGAAAAGTCATTTTATGCGGGAGCAAATAATAAAAATAAAAATGTATACAGACCCATCACCAGCCTGACATTTGCTGTAAATGTAGATATGCAAGATGTATACCCGGAGGATCCTCCATCTGCGTTGGATCCTAAACCTTTTCGTACTTTTAATCTATTCATTCATTCCATTTCATGCGTACTGATTTTCTTGCTCTTGTATCAGGAAGTGTTTCGTGACAACTTTGCTCTGAGTTTTATTGTGACGCTGTTATTTGTTGTGCACCCCATACACACTGAGGTTGTTGCTAATATCAAAAGTAGAGATGAGCTGCTGGGTTTGTTTGGTGTGGTCGGCTCAATGTATCTGCTGCTGAAAGGAATACGGTTAGAGAAGATAGAGTTGCTCATCATTGGTTATTTGGTGTTTGCTTTGGGTGTTTTTTCCAAAGAAAGTATCATTACATTTTCAGTCATTATACCTCTTTCGTTCTATTTTTTTAGAGATTTGAGCTGGAAGCGAATCCTACTGTTAACAGCTCCCCTGATATTTATTTCAGTTTCTTATCTTATCATAAGAACAAGTGTATTAGACGAAGGAATCGTCCATCAGCAGGCTTTGATTCAGAATGGACTTGTTCAGGGAGAAAATGTCGTTGAGCGCTTACCTACAAACTTTGTCATGCTCGGTAAGTATTTATCTATACTGACTATTCCAACTTCTCTTTCTGCAGACTATAGCTACAATGCAATACCTTTCGTAGGATGGGGAAATGTATGGGCCTGGATTTCTATAATTTTGCATTTAGGGATTGCCTATCTGGTAGTGACAAGGTTTAAAAGGAAGGATCCACTTGTCTTCGCTATACTGTTCTATTATATCAGTATTTCGGTCGTTTCCAATGTGATTATTCTTATTGGTGCCCAGTTTGCAGAGCGTTTCGTATTTCTTCCTTCTCTTGGTTTTTGTATAGCAGTTGGGCTACTGTTGGTAAGAATTGGCGAGAAGCTTCTTCCGGAAAAATTGAAAGAAAGAGTAATCTATGGGGTTGCCGGTATCATTATCATTATTTTTAGTGGACTTACCTCTTCAAGAAATGAAGTATGGCAAAGCAACGAAACCCTCCATCGGGCAACAATAAAGGATATGCCGACTTCTGCTCGAGCACACTATTTCTTTGCAGCCGATATATTCAATAAGGGTAATAAAATATCTGATTCAAGGATAAAGAAGGAGCTATATGATTCTGCTGAAGTCTATTATGGTAATGCTGTGAGAATCTGTCCGGAATTCGGGACAGCATGGTATTTTCTGGGCCAAAGCCATTTTCTGAGTGGAGATTCAGCTGACGCTTATAGCTGTTATCAGGAGTTTATTCGCCTGGAAGGCCCCAACGCAAAGGCATATAACACTATGGGAGTAATAAAGGGTATGGCCGGGGATTTAGACTCTTCGCGATACTACTTGAGTGAAGCTGTGAAAGTCGGCAAGAAAAAAGAAGGTATTGAGTATGGGGAAGCGCTTTCAAATTTAGGAAAGACTTATCTTCAAATGGCATTTAAGGACAGCACTGAAAAACGTTTTGAATATTTTAGAAATGCCCAAAAGTGTTTTGAACGGGCTCTCAATTCGAAAACAGCTCCAGCACCAGATATATTAGATGTAAGAAAGAATCTTGAGTTTATAAAGCTACAGTTAAAAGAGAATAACAGAGCTGGGTTAACTCCAACCGATCCCAAATAAAATTGATAGACCAACAACGGTGCCCCAAAAAAGTAAAAAATATGGAAACCCATTTCTTTGAACTAGTACTTTTCTCATCTTGAATCTTGGTTTTAAAAAATAGCGTAAAAAACTTATATAGCTTAATACGTGATAGCCAACGTTCGGGATAAGGATAAAACTCTTAAAATTGATAAGAAAATCTCCTAATTACTGAATGAGTACTTTTTTTGTGATCACTGTGTCATTAGATCTTAAAACAACAGTGTGAATCCCCGATTGCAAAAAATCACTTTGAAGGGTATTGTTATTTCCGGTGATACTCCCGGAATATACTTCCATACCGTTGCTATTTAAAATTGAGATGGAAATAATGTCCTCGCTTCCGGAGCTCAAAGGAGAATCAAAGTACAAATATCCGCTTGAAGGGTTGGGGTAGATGGTAACAGTGTTCTCGTTGATGTCTATTTGAATATGTTTCGGGGTCGAAATACTTTCCTCTCCTAATTCATTAGATACAGAAACTTTGTAGTCCCCACTCTTATCAGCGACAATGAATTGTTGATTGGCCCCTTCGATGGGTTGTCCATTGAGGAACCATTGATTATTTCGAGGGGAGCTTGAGTAAAGCATTTCAGCTTCCTGTGTGATTGTCGGTACATCAGGTAATTCAAGGACTTTGCCAAAGAAGGCATCATTTACTCCTGCTGAAGTCAAATTGGGACCGATACCTAAATTGACTGTCGTCTCTGTTGTAAATCGTCCCGCAATAAAAACTTCACCAAGCGAGTTCTTTTTAATATCAAATCCATAATCTAAAAAGGGACCAGCCACAGAGAAGCTCCATTGAAGTCTTCCGTTTTTATCGAATTTAGCGAAGTATGCATCCCAGTTTCCGCCAATTGTTAATGGCGGCAATATACCCAAAGGGTCTAGGTTCACTTCATTGGTGAAATAGCCAGTAGTATAGATGTTGCCGGATTGATCGATTTCTACCGCTCTTCCTACATCCCTTAAGTTACCACCAAATCCATTCACCCAGTTGAGCGTACCATTCTGGTTAAACTGGGCCAGGTATATGTTTTCGAATTTCGTTCCGGATAATTCTCCTAAATCACTTTCATTCGGAGCGAAATCAACATCGTATTGGTAAAAACCTGTGATAGCGATGTGGTTGTTGTTATGTAAACCAATGTCTAGAGCGCGGTCATTACCCGTACTTCCAAAACCTTGTGCCCATTGAAGTTCTCCACCAATTTTATATTTGGCCACAAAAATGTCTTCGCCTCCTGAGGATGTGAGTTCAAATACTTTATTGCTTCTGGGATCCATATCCATAGATTCTGCAAAGTACCCACTAATGTAAATCCTGAAGTTTTGTGAAACTGTTATACCCCTTCCCGCATCTCTACCAGGTCCCCCAAATCCACGGATAAAATGGTTCCTTCCACGGGTATCATATTTGGCATAAAAAACATCCCAATCACCATGATGATCTACGTGTTGATTTCCAGCCTCAGTATTAATGTTTATTTCTGAATCATAAATCCCCGTGAGGAAAATGTAACCAAACTTATGATATGCGAGTGCATTAGCCCGGTCTTTCGATTCAGGAGCGGAGCTTCCAAATGTTTTTACCCACTTTAGTTTCCCTTCTGTAGAATATCTTGCAAGGAATACATCGTCTCCACCGCTGCTGGTTACGCTTTTTGTATTTACAGACGGATCAAAATCAACAGTACTACCAAAGTGGCCAGTTATATAAATGTTGCCGTCACCATCAACGTACATATCAGAAGGTTCGTCACCAGATTCTCCACCCACATTAAAAGCCCATTCCAACACACCCTCTGAGCTATATTTCGCCACGTAGATATCCGGTCCTCCGTTCGAAGTCAATGTAACGTCTCCTACGGTAACTGATTCGTTGAGGTACCCGCTGATGTACACGTTTCCATCATCATCATACCCAATGTTCTTACAAATGTCTGAATTGACACCACCGATTGCACTCACCCAGCTCAATTGCTGTGCATTGACTGAGCTAGTAAATGATGAAATAAGAATAATCAAAGTTGCTATCCGTACCATATTATTTGTTATTACTCTCCTTTACGAGACTTACTTATAGCCTATAGACAAATTGCTTACTGTGATAGTTGCAAGTTAAGTTGAAATTTCGACTTTTTGAATCACAAAAGTACGTAAATAATTGATAAACAATTATTTATAGTTATATTATTTTGTAGAGGATTCTCTTAATTAATTTTATATACGTTGGGTTGCCATGCCTGGATCATGAGTGTAATATTTTTTTTCCAGCCACAATGAGATGAGATTTTGCGTTTTCGACTGCGTTTTTCTTACTTCCGGCAATATCGTATAGTGAAATGTGCTCAATTCGGTTCTTCTCGCACCATTGTTTCCCTTTTTCTTCAATGGTGCCACAGACTATTTTTAGTGGTCTAGCGTGTTTTTTGCATAAAAGGTGAATTCCATGAACGACCTTGCCTCTGGCGGTTTGAACATCAACTTTGCCTTCACCAGTAACTACTAAGTCAACATTTTTAATGGACTCTTCCAGGTCAATGCTTTGCGCGACCAGATCAAACCCTGATATCAGATTGGCTCCACAAAAGGCAATCAGACCACCTCCAGCTCCTCCCGCAGCCCCAGCGCCCTTTCTATTGGCAATATTGACACCAAGGTCTTGGCTGATGATTTTTGCTAGATTTACCATGCCTGCTTCAAGTGACTTTAGATCATCATCTTTTGCTCCTTTTTGTGGGCCATAAGTGTAAGTCGCACCATGGGCACCGGTAAAGAGGTTATCTACATCGCAGGCCACTTCAAATGTGACGTCTTTGACCTGATCCATTGCTTGGGTACTATCAATGGAGTTTATCCTGATGAGGTTTTTTCCTATTGGTTCAATTTCATTTCCATTTTCATCTAAGAATTTATAGCCAAGTGCCTGAGCCAGACCTGCACCTCCATCGTTCGTGGCACTACCGCCAAGTGTAACTATAATTTTGCGAAAACCTTGTTGAATAGCATCTTTGATGAGTAGGCCTGTGCCGTATGTAGAAGTATTCATGGGATTTCGATCCAATGGACTCAGAAGCTCCAATCCTGAAGCTGCGCATAATTCGATAACTGCGGTGTCTTCATTAATGACTCCATAAGCTGCTCTTATTCTTCTTCCGACCGGGTCAACAGTATTGCAGTGGATAAGCCTGCCATTTGTTGCCTTTATTATACAATCAACGGTTCCTTCTCCACCATCGGCAACAGGCTTTGTTATGATAGTATATGCAGGACTGATTTCAGAAATACCTTGTGCAATGTATTTGGCAACGTCAACAGCTGTCAAACAATCTTTGAATGAGTCAGGAGCTACAAGTATCCTCATTAGATAGAATTGGGATTACCTGGTTTTGGACCAACTTCAATAGTGGAATGTTCAATGCCCCTCAGCTTAAGTACCTCACGCGCCCGGTCTTTTATTTGCTGCCAATTGGTGGTATTGCTTTCTTTTTCTGTGATGAGATGCACCGTGAGTATGTGGTAATTCCCATCCATTGACCAAAGGTGCAGATCAAATACTTCTTCTACACCTTGAATATTTTGTAGTTCACCTTCAATTTTGGAAAGTTGAATGTGAGCTGGAACACCCTGCATTACAATTTTTAAGCTGCTTCTTAAATTTTTATACACATTGAATAAAATAAATGCAGCGATACCTAATGATAGCATAGCATCCAGGTATGGGATATTATAAAATTTCATGATAACAGCACCAATAAGTACTGCAACCCAACCCAGAACATCCTCAATTAAGTGTAATGAAACGACTCTTTCATTTATTGAACTCCCTTTTCGTAATTGCATTGCAGCCAATCCGTTGACGATAATTCCCAGTACAGCAAGCACAAGCATTCCTGTAGTCTCGGGTTGTATAGGGTCATTAAGTCTAAGTATTGATTCCCGAATTATCCATACAGATCCCAGCATCAAAATCAACGAATTAATCAAAGCTCCTAAAAGTGAAAATCTTCCGTAGCCGTACGAATATTTGTTATCCCGGTCCTTTTGAGAGAGATTGGCCAGATACCATGCAATACCCAAAGTCAGGCTATCTCCCAGGTCATGTAGGGCATCGGAAATGATTGCGACACTATTTGTATAGAACCCTCCGGCAATTTCAATTAAGGTGAAAGCCAAATTAAGAAAGAAGGCAATCTTAATATTCTTGATGGATTTGGGGCCATTATCACTATGGTGATGGTGTATATGCACATTGCAATATAGTTATGACATAGTAATGCTTAAAATGAACGCGCTTAAATCTGATTGGAATGATGGTGCTGCTAACACTTATCCTAGAACAGGAGCCGAAAACACCATATTTTTCCACACTTACTCACTTTCCTTTATCGGGTATAGTAAAACTTGAAATCTCGTACTAAATTTGGCGAATGGAGGAAATGATTCTAATCCTGGACTTTGGGTCTCAGTATACCCAACTGATTGCCCGAAGAGTAAGGGAACTTGATGTTTACTGTGAAATCCACCCTTATAATAATTGTCCGGAAATTACACCCAATATAAAAGGAGTTATACTATCAGGTAGTCCTTGCTCTGTCAGAGAAGATGGAGCCCCCGATATTGACTTAGATAAGTTTAATAATTTGCCAATACTGGGCGTGTGTTTTGGTGCACAGCTCATGGCTCATAAGGCCGGAGGTGTAGTGAGCCCCTCTAAAATTAGAGAGTATGGCAGGGCCAGAATAAATGTGTCGAACGGTTCGGATTATTTACTAGAAGGTGTTTCAGCCAACTCGCAGGTATGGATGTCACATGGAGACACAATCACAGAGCTCCCTTCGGAATTCAAAGTCATTGCGAGTACAGAATCAGTTAATGTTGCAGCCTACCGAGTGGGTGATAAACCTGTTTATGGGATTCAGTTTCACCCGGAGGTAACACACTCGCTGGAAGGGTTACAAATACTTAAGAACTTTGTTGTAGGTATTTGTAAATGTTCGCAAGATTGGACCTCAGCTCATTTTGTGGATTCAACGGTTCAACTACTCAATGAAAAACTGGGTGATGATAAGGTGGTTCTTGGCTTGTCTGGAGGTGTGGACTCATCGGTGGCGGCTGTGTTGATCGATAAAGCTATTGGTGATAATCTGTATTGCATATTTGTTGACAATGGGCTTTTAAGAAAGAACGAATACGAAAGTGTATTGGACTCATACAAGCACATGGGCCTCAATGTAATTGGCGTTGATGCCAAAGATAAGTTTTATGCTGCTCTTGAAGGAATTACTGAACCCGAGGCCAAACGAAAGGCGATCGGTAGAGTATTTATTGAAGTCTTCGATGAGGAAGCGCATAAGATTGATGGAGTGAAGTGGTTAGGACAAGGAACGATATATCCTGATGTTATAGAGTCAGTTTCCGTAAAGGGGCCAAGTGCAACTATCAAGTCTCATCACAATGTTGGGGGGCTGCCCGAGAAAATGAATCTGAAGGTTGTCGAGCCTTTGAATACTTTGTTTAAGGATGAAGTCCGAGAAGTAGGAAAAACCCTTGAAATTGATCAAGCTATTCTTGGTAGACATCCATTCCCTGGACCAGGTCTTGGGATCAGAATATTGGGGGATGTGACACCCGAAAAAGTTAGGATCCTACAGGAGGTAGATTACTTTTTCATAGAAGGACTAAAAAAGAACGGTTTATACGATGATGTTTGGCAGGCTGGAGCCATGCTGTTACCAGTACAGTCGGTAGGAGTTATGGGAGATGAAAGGACCTATGAAAATGTAGTTGCGCTACGCGCTGTAACGAGTAGAGATGGTATGACTGCCGATTGGTGCCATTTGCCTTATGAGTTTCTTGCGGATGTGTCTAATGCAATCATCAATAATGTAAAAGGAGTGAATCGCGTTGTATATGATATCAGCTCAAAACCTCCGGCAACCATAGAATGGGAATAGTTTTTGTATCAAATCAGTTATGATGGTAAAAAACCTTTTTTTAAGCATATTTTTAGTCGTTTTCGGAACGTCCTTGTATGGGCAGTCGGCAGCTTCTTTTCAAAAACAGTTTCAGGAAGCAAGAACCTACATGAAGGATGGGGATTATGGCAATGCCATGTCTACTTTCAATGAGTTGACCTATTCACATAAGAGAAATGACTTCGTTGAAATATCACACTACTACTATGCATTGTGTGCCTATAAAAACGGACAGCCAGATGATGCGCAAATAATGCTGTCGAAATTAACATCCAATTACCAAAATTGGAGAGGTATCGAAGAAGCTTACTACCTCGAGGCGCTCATCTACTACGAGAAGGGTAACTTTGAATCAGGGGATTCCCGACTTAGTAATATCAAGGGTAATAAACTGAAAGATGAAATAGAGGGACTAAAGAAACACTACCTCCAGAAAATTCAGAGTGTAGATTCTTTGCTCACCTTACTTGATAAGAATCCCAAAGATGAATTTTTGCAGAAATTAACGCTATCAAGAATACTATCTGGTCCGATTGATGGGAAGAAAAGACATCAGCTTGAGTACCTGATCCAGGACTATAAATTGAACAGAGAGGACTATGCTTCTCTATTAGAAAAACAATCTGTCTTTAAAGACAAGTACAAAGTGGCGGTGCTATTACCTTTTAATGTTCGTAAAGGACAGGAACCCGATCGAAGAGACAAGATTTACTATGAGCTATATAGTGGTATTAAACTAGCTGCTGACTCCCTTAATGAATCAGGGAAGGAGATTGAAGTTTTTGCCTATGACACAAAAAAAGATACGAACAAAGTACAAGAAATTTTAACATATCCTGAATTCAAATCTTTTGATCTCATAATAGGTCCTGTATGGAGTCAGACTTCTGAGTTGGTAAGTACATTTGCCGAAGCCAATCAAATAAATTTTGTTAACCCTGTGAGTTCCAGAGGTAATTTCTTCTCGGGAAAGCAGCATACTTTTTTCTATAAGCCCTCGGGAAAAACGATTGCCCATAAGTGTGCGGATTATGCCCTTTCCAGCTTTGATTCGACAAAGAATACTGTATTGATTTTTTACGGTGACAAAACAAAAGATTCGGTTATGGCGGCCACCTACAAAGCCAGAATGGACAGTGCCGGAAAGAATGTAGGGGTATATCATCTAATAAATAGAGAGAATGCCAATGATTTTGAAAATCAAATCCTTCGACAGAATCCGCAGGATATTTCTCACCTTATAATTTGCAGTGAAGATCGTTTTGTAGGAGCCCACCTGATGCATCCTTTGGAAGACCAGGATATAGTGGCACCGACCATAGTATCTTCCAAGTGGCTGGATATCCATACCATAGATTACTCACAGTTTCGTAGAAGGAATTTCCATTTCATCTACTCGGATTATATCGCGGATAGCATTCCTGCCGTGAAGAGTATGCAGGAAAGATATCACAAATGGATGCAAATGCCGGCACTCAATGACTATCCGTATATAGGTTATGAAATTATGTTTGAATTCGGTTCCAGGTTGTTCCAATACGGAACTTTATTCAATCAGGAAACGCGAAACGAAAAAATGAGCCGTGGAGTACTCACCAACGGTGTTCAGTACGGTGTCGAATCAGATAATCAGGTTGTACCTATCCTTATATTCAATGAGGAGTACGATTTTGAGTGGGTCAATAAGCCCAATGATAAAAATCAATAGACTTTAGAAATTACCAAATATGTTTAATAAGGCCAGTAGTCAGGAACTGTTTGCCAGGGCGCAAGATTATATTCCGGGGGGAGTAAATTCACCGGTTAGAGCATTTAAAGCGGTAGGAGGAAAGCCTCTTTTTATAAAGTCTGCAGATGGTCCCTATATGATTGATGAGGATGGTAATAAGTATGTGGATTTCATCAATTCCTGGGGGCCGATGATACTTGGACACAATCACCCTGGTGTCAGGGAGGCAGTGGCTGAAGCAATTACAAAGTCCGTTTCTTTCGGAGCCCCAACCAGGCGTGAGGTTGAAATTGCAGAGTTGATTACAAGTCTTATACCCTCTGTTGATAAGGTGCGAATGGTAAACAGCGGTACCGAAGCTACTATGTCAGCTATAAGGGTTGCTCGTGGTTTTACAGGGAAAGATAAGATCATAAAATTTGAAGGATGCTACCATGGTCACGGTGATTCATTCCTAATTGAAGCTGGTAGTGGAGCTGCTACATTTGGGGTTCCGAATAGTCCGGGAGTAACCGAAGGCACAGCAAAAGACACGTTGACGGCAAAGTACAATGACATTGCATCCGTCCGTAAATTATTTGCCGAAAATCAGGGACAGATTGCAGGAGTGATCATAGAACCTGTTGCAGGAAATATGGGGTGCGTGTTACCTGAAATTGGTTTTCTTGAAGGTTTAAGAAGCCTTTGTGATGAGTATGATGCTTTGCTGATATTTGATGAAGTGATGACAGGTTTTCGTTTGTCTATTGGTGGTGCCCAACAAGTTTTCGGTGTTCGGCCAGATTTGTCTACATACGGAAAGATCATCGGAGGTGGAATGCCCGTTGGTGCTTATGGTGGCAAAAAAGAAATAATGGATTACGTATCTCCTCAGGGACCAGTATATCAGGCAGGAACATTGTCAGGTAACCCTGTAGCTATGGCTGCCGGTTATGCAATGCTGACATACCTGAATGAGCATCCGGAGGTTTATGATGGGCTTAAGAATACCACACATAAGATTGTAGATGGTATGGCCAACACCATTAATGAGATGCAGCTTAATCTCACTATCAACCAGATTGGTTCAATGTTTACGCTTTTCTTTAGTGGGGAACGAGTGATAGACTTCGAGGGTGCTAAGGCCTGTAATCTTGAGAAATTCTCCTCTTTCTTTAATGGAATGCTGGAACGAGGGTTTTACCTGGCGCCATCGCAGTTTGAAAGTGCCTTCGTTTCTATGGCAATAACTGACGAAATAGCAGACCAATTTCTGGATGCTTCACGGGAAGTGCTTACGGAGATTTATTCAAAATAAAATTTAATAGAATGTGTATAAATACTTGGTGTCAAAACTGAGTATTGGGGTGCATCATCTTATATTTGTCCCCCAAATTGATGTAATATGATACTTTCGGACAAGGAAATACTCGAAGAAATAGAAAAAGGGAGAGTGGTAATTGAGCCGTTCGATAGGAATGCATTAGGCACCAACTCTTATGATGTGCATCTGGGAAAATATCTTGCTACTTACAAGGATGAAATACTGGATGCCCGAAAGCACAATGAAATCGAGACCTTTGAGATTCCAGAAGAAGGATTTGTATTACAACCAGCTACGCTTTATCTAGGGGTCACCATGGAGTATACCGAAACCCATGCCCATGTCCCATTTTTAGAAGGGAAGTCGAGTATAGGCAGGTTGGGTATAGATATTCACGCAACTGCAGGAAAAGGAGATGTTGGATTTTGTAATACATGGACACTTGAGATTTCCGTGACCAAACCAGTGAGGGTATACGCAGGTATGCCGGTAGGGCAGTTGATCTATTTTGAAGTTCAGGGAGGGATTGAGAACTATTATAATTCGAAGCAAAACGCCAAGTACAACTCCAGAACTGACAAGCCCGTGGAATCCATGATGTGGATGAACAAGTGGTGATTTTCAAACATTGCGAATTAAAAGCAATACCTACTCTAAATAGCTTGTAAGTAAACTTTTTGTTGTTATTAAAGTGGAATCTATTGCGAAAATTTATTTTCGTTTAAGTATCACTTTTTGTCACTTTTGTTGAAATTTCATTTCATTTAAGAAGCAATTGAATAAGTTGAGGATGTAGATAGAATTAAGACAGTCCAGTGTCTAAATAAAAGAATAAGAATAATGTATAAGAAATTAGTATTAGCGATTGGTTTTTTTGGAATACTCTTTCACTCTAACGCTCAATTGAGTGATAAGGAGATTGATCAAAAAGTGGATGAACTCCTAAAGAAAATGACTATAGAGGAAAAGGTAGGGCAGATGACGCAGGTTACATTAAATGTAATATGTAAGACACCACCTGACGGCAACCTATATCACAATCTTCCTGCAGAGATTGATGATAAAAAATTAGAAATCGCACTCAAGAAATACGGTGTAGGATCAATACTTAATACTGGGACCCATACATTAACGCAGGATAAGTGGCAGGAGCTGATTGGAAAAATTCAGAAATATGCACAGAAGGAAACTCGCCTGGGAATCCCTGTGATATATGGTATTGATGCGATACACGGAGCCAATTACACGGTAGGAGCAACATTGTTTCCACAAGAGCTGTGTTTGGCTGCTACCTGGGACCCTTATTATGGAGAAAAACTAGGATCAGTAACAGCTTACGAAGTCAGAGCTTCTGCTCAGTCATGGAACTTCTCTCCGGTGCTTGATATCGCAAGACAGCCCTTGTGGTCAAGGTTTTTCGAGACACTAGGTGAAGACCCGTACCTGGCTTCGAAAATGGGTGAGGCCATCGTAAAAGGCTATCAGGGAGATGATCCGTCAAACCCTGAAAAGGTAGCCGCCTGCTTAAAACACTTTGTAGGATATAGTAACCCAAGAAGCGGTAAGGACAGAACTCCTATCATAATGCCAGAGCGCATGTTAAGGCAATACTATCTTCCTTCATTTAAAACAGCCATAGAAGCAGGGGCTCTTACCGTCATGGTCAATTCATCCGAAATCAACGGAACGCCAGTACATTCGGATTATCACATCTTGACTGAGATATTGAAAGAGGAATTAGAGTTCAAAGGATTTGCGGTTTCTGATTGGCAGGACATTATCATGTTGCACACCGTGCATCGCATCGCAGAAAGCGAAAAGGAAGCGACTAAGATTGCAGTGAATGCGGGACTTGATATGAGTATGGTGCCCGAAAATTTCTCTTTTGCTGACCATCTGGTTCAACTTGTGAAAGAAGGTGAAGTTGCAATGTCTCGTATCGATGATGCGGTAAGGAGAATCTTGTACGTAAAGTTCAAAACAGGACTTTTTGAAAAGACGCATTACAAAGCTAAACGCTATCCGAAGTTTGGTTCGGAGGAGTTTTCCAATTATAGTTACGAAGCTGCCAGAGAAGGAGTCACTTTATTGAAAAATGATGCTGACGTACTACCGCTTCCTAAGGATGTCAAGGTACTGGTGACTGGTGCAGGAGCAAATTCCTTGATGGCACTCAATGGTGCCTGGACTCACACATGGCAAGGAGATGTAGCAAAATATGATACTAAAGGTAAGTTAACGATTAAGCAGGCCATAGAGTCCAAAATCGGAGCCGAAAACGTAGAATATGTGGAAGGGACAAAGTGGACAGAAGCAGTGAATATCCAAAAAGCTGTGCAGGCAGCTCAATCCGTAGATTACGTTATTGTATGTACTGGCGAAAAACCGGGAACTGAGATACCGGGTAATATCACTGATCTTACTCTCCCAAAGCCTCAATTAGAACTCATAAAGGAGTTACAAGCTACCGACAAGAAGGTGATTCTGGTTCTTAATCAGGCCAGGCCTCGTATTGTTCATGAAATCGTAGAAGACTGTGAGGGAATAATGACCGCTTATTTATCAGGTGATGAAGGAGGTAGAGCTATTGCTGATGTTTTGTTTGGTGACTTCAATCCATGCGGAAAGCTGCCATTTACCTACCCTAGTGCGACCGGTTCTTTAACTCATTATGATCATAAATTCTCCGAAACCAAACACATTGACTTTTCTCACAATGCAATTCAGCCTGAGTGGGAGTTCGGCTTTGGATTGAGCTACACGTCTTTTGAATATGATGATTTGGAGCTCAGTAGTGCCACACTCACGGACAACGAAGAATTGACAGTTTCAGTAAAGGTTAGGAATACGGGTAAGATAGCGGGTAAGGAAGTAGTTCAATTATATACTCGGGATGAATATGCTTCCATAACTCCTAATATCAAGCGACTCAAAGGATTTAAGAAAGTTTCGCTCAACCCCGGAGAAGAAAAAACAGTGGAGTTCAAATTGAGCCCTATGGATTTGGCCTTCGTAAACAACAAAAATGAATGGGTTACTGAAGAGGGGTGGTTTACCATTGCAATTGGAGGTAAAGAAGAACGGTTCAGATATAAGAAGAAGCTATAGACGGCATTCAAGTTGTTCGGCTAGGAGATATATTTAGTCCAAATGTTAAGCGAATTCTAAATGCAGGTGATGACTGCTTGCTTAACATTTGGGCTTTAAAATTTCTTAAATCCGAATCCCCATCACCAACATATCATCAGTCTGTTCTTCTGACCCTTTCCAGGTGGTAATGGTTTTCTCCAACATATCTCTCTGGAACTCTACATCTTCCTTATGGATTTCGTAAAGGAGCTGTCTTAGACGCGAGTGCTTAAATTTTTCTTCGTAGTCTTCGTTAAACTGGTCGGCATAACCATCAGAAAACATATACATCATATCGCCTTTTTGCAACTTCAACTCTCTGTTTTCGAATTGTCTGATTTTACCCCTAATCGGGATGCCGATAGAGAATATATCTACTTCATACTTTTCGATTTCTTTACCGTCTTTCCTTATGAGATAGATTGGGTTTTTAGCACCCGCAAATTGAATGGTGTCAGAGTCATCTTCAAAGATACAAAGCGTGATATCCATTCCGTCCCGAGTTTCCATGCGTTCTGGTCTTTGGCGTAAAGATTTGATAACGCGTTGATTTAACTGATTTAGGATATCTGCTGCAGAAAGATTTTCATCACTTTCGGTTATATCATGGAGATGGTTTTGTCCAATCATGGTCAGAAATCCTCCCGCCACACCATGACCGGTACAATCAGCGGCTGCTATGTATGAGCGTTTTCCTTTTCTGTAGAACCAGTAAAAGTCACCGCTTACAATGTCTTTTGCCTGATAATAGACAAATGATTCCGGGAAGCGTGCTCTGATTTGTTCGATTGGAGGGAGGATAGCGTCCTGGATAATTTTTCCAACTTCTATGCTTTCTTCGATTTGCTCTTTCTGTCCTAGTATTTGATCTCTCTGAGTTTCAATTTCTTCCTTCTGAGATTCAATTTGTTCCGTACGCTCGGCAACACGTTGCTCCAGTATTTTATTTCGTTTTCTGATCGCACGAACTCTTAACCGGAATATTGTAATTAGGATTCCGGCCGCAGCTAGTCCAATGATTAATTTGAACCACCAGGTCATCCAGTATGGTGGTGTAATCTGAATTTCTATTGACGTTCCCTCTTTGTTCCAGACCCCATCATTGTTCGATGCCATTACTCTGAATGTGTATTTACCTGGATTCAGGTTTGTATAGGTAGCAGACCTGATATTATCAACTTCGATCCATTTCTGATCAAACCCTTCAAGCTTGTATTTGTACTGGTTTTCGGAGCTTACTATAAAATTCAGTGCAGTGAACTCGAAGGTCAATACGTTTTGTGTATAGTCGAGAACCAATAGGTCGGTTTCGCTGATTGGTTTTTTTAGAACAGACCCCTCTTTTTCGGGAATAACTTCCTCATAGAAGAGCTTAAGACCGGTAAGATGAACAGGTGGGGGGATGTTATTCTTTTTAATGTTGGAAGGAACAATTTCGGTGAAGCCCTTTATTCCACCAAAATAGAGAGTCCCTTTCTCGCTTTTAAAAGATGCTCCGGCACAAAACTCCTTGTCTTGGAGGCCATCCCTTGGAGTGAAAATCCTTGTTACTTTTTCGGTGATACTCATGCAGGTAATTCCGTTATCACTACTCAGCCAGAGATTTCCTTTGTCGTCAACCTGAACACCATAAACTATCTCACTGCTGAGCCCTTCCTTTATGCCGTATTTTTTGAATTTCGTAAGGTCTGTGGATAAGGAGTTAAGACCTCCAGCCGTACCAATCCAGTACTTTTTGTTCTGATCCTGTATCATGCAAGTCGCAGCGATATTACTGATTGAGTTTTTGCCGCTGTCAGGTAGAAACACTCGAAATTTGCCATTCTCTTGATATAGATTAAGACCTCTATTTGTGCCAATCCAAATTCTATTGTCTGCATCCTCAAAAATAAAGTTGATCTGATTGTAAGATAGACTATTGGCGTCATCTGCCTGATTGATATACTGGTTCACACTTCCATTAGACTGATTAACTACAGTGATACCCTCATTTTCTGAGCCGATCCAAATTCTGTCCTTGGAGTCTTTGTAGATACAGGATAGTTCATCACCAAGCTTCTTGAGATTGGAAGGCTTTTTTTCAAAGCTCTTACTAGCCGGGTCATAAATGAGTAGGCCGCTTCCGAAAGTGGCTATCCATAGTTTTTTGTTATAGTTCTCTGTGATTCCCCGAACGTTGTTAGCCGTACTTTCATTGAAGAATGTACCTGGTAGTATGTTGGTGAATTTTCGGCTCTCTTCATCGAATAAGTTAATTCCTCCTCCATCTACACCTACCCAAAAGTTTCTATGGCTATCACGGTAGAAAGAAGTTACTCTACCCTCGCCAAGTCCATTCTTATTGCTTCCGGTATTCAGGTAGGAAGTGAACATATTGGTTTTGGAATTAGCATAGTTGATACCATGGCCGTTGGTTCCTATCCAGAGACTTTGCGCATTATCGATATGTACAGTGCTTATATGGTTGTCCGATAAATTACTGCTTCCTTCGGCTTGATAGTGATATATTTGTTTACTAGTTCTATGAATCGCAATAAGGCCGTGTTGGGCTGTTCCCATAAAAATATATCCATCCTTACTTTCGGCCAGATGTAAGCCGTTTCTTCCTGAGAACATATCATATGGATTGTTGGGGTCGAAGAAGAAATATTGAATTTTTCCCGTCTTTCTATCTCGAAAGGCCAGCCCTAATTTCGTTGCAATCCACAGATTTCCATCTCGATCTACAAGCAGATCGTTCACCGACTGGGCATTCATATTTCCCGGCAAATCTACAACTTCAGTTTGCGTAAGATCAGGAGAGACCCTGTTTAAACCATTTGTTGTACCGATCCATATATATCCGTCACCATCTTGAACGATAGATGAAACAGAGTTGCTGCTAATCTTATGCGCTCCAACTTCGTCTTGGCTGAACTCAAAAGCAACTCCATCTTTGTTGAGTACAACAACTCCATAGAAAGCTGTTGCAACCCAAATTTTTCCGTTACCGTCTTCTGTTATATCAAGGATATCAAATTTTAATTTTTTGACATCAAAAGGCTTGTGATTTGTTGGGTTTAGAAAGTGGCCGGTCTCTTTCTCCAGTTTGTTAATACCTTCAAAAGTTCCTATCCATAAATCTCCATTTTTATCTTCAAACAGACAATCTATCGTGTTGTTGGAGATGGTATTGGGGTCATCCTTATCATTCCGGTAGATTTTAAATTCATACCCATCATATCGGTTGAGTCCATCCTTAGTTCCAAACCACAAAAAACCATTATGATCTTGTAGAATGGCATTGACATAATTGTCAGAAAGTCCATCATCAAAGTTTATTTGCTCGAATCTCAGATGTGGTCGCTGTGCATATGTAACTATCGATGCAGATAGAAGTAGTGCCAGAGCTGTATGGAAGCGAAATGTTATCAAATAAAAAATCCTATTTCAATGATTATTTACTACGAAAATTGACTGCTTGGGTTGTTCCTGGTTGTAAATAACAGTCGATGTTTTTATTAATAGCCCAGTTGATCAACCGATTACAATGCGAATGTAATTAAATACCATTAAAACTTATCATAAAACCCCAACCATGATATATTCTATACGTACAAAAAAGATATCCAGCAATTTTTCATAAGGGTTGAGGTTTTTGATTAGTGAATCTGGCACACAAAGTACATATTAAAATATCATTACTGGTTTTTTGGCTCTTACTGCTGTTGGTATGCCGAAGAGCGGATGCGAATATTTATGTTGTGAATACAACTCTGGATATTGGCGCTGGCTCTTTACGAGACGCAATTAACCAGGCCAATGCGAACTTTGGTGCAGATACCATATATTTTAATATTCCAGGCGCAATACCACACAGAATTTCTCCGAATCCCCAATTGCCATCCATTACCGATACCTTGTTTATCGATGGTTCAAGCCAAAATACTTTTGTCGGAGCACCTGCCTCTAAAAGGTTGATTGAGATCGATGGTTCACTGTCCGGTGGTGGTTCAGGCTTAATTGTGCAAACCAATGCTGATGAAACTGTTTTAAAGCATTTGGTCATCAATAATTTCACAACAGGTTGGGGTGTTTTGATCGAAACAGATAATTGTAGTGTACTGGGCTGCTACCTGGGGACCGACACCTTGGGAATGGCTGACCTCGGTAACTCTATAGGAATAGAAATTCACAGCTCAGGGAAGTATAATGTTATTGGAGGTACGGGTGCGGAAGAGCGTTGTATTATATCAGGAAATAGTCAAAACGGTGTTTTGATTACGGATGGTGGTACAGATTCTAATCAGGTAATCAATTGTTATATAGGCGTTGCCATTGATGGAGTTACCGACCTTGGCAACACTACGCACGGTGTTCTGATCCAAAGCTCGTGTGAATACAATATCATTGGAGGGACGGGTGCCGGTGAAGGAAATGTAATTTCAGGAAATAATGGATCCGGTGTTTATATACAATCAGGGGGTACCAGTAACAATTATGTGATAGGGAATATAATAGGACTAGACGCTACGGGATTGATAGATGTTGGAAATGACCAAAACGGAGTCTCTGTTGTTACTAATGCAAGCTTCAACATTATCGGAGGTAATGGTAGCCAATATCGGAATATCATATCCGGTAATGGTCAAAACGGGGTGTACATAGAGGGGGTCGGGACAGACGATAATGAGGTGTTGGGTAATTTTATTGGATTGGATATCACTGGACTGGCTGGGGTTCAAAACAATTTATCGGGAATTCATATTGCTAATACAGCCGAAAGAAATCACATAGGAAATACTGGTCAATATGATGGTAATGTAATTTCCGGTAATGGTCAGCATGGTATTCTGCTTGCCAATTCACAAACTGACAGTAACTATGTACAGGGAAACTTTATTGGTACCGACTCCACTGGTCTTGTTGCCCTGGCAAACACCCTTTCAGGAATCAAACTCGAATCGGGAGTTCAGGACAATTTAATTGGGGGAAGTACAGTATATACCAGGAATATAATTTCCGGTAATGCTCAGGATGGTATTATAGTTAGTTCCAACACCACAAGTAATAATACGATAATAGGAAACTTTATTGGTCTCAATAAAAATGGTGATTTAGCCCTTCCGAACACTTTGACTGGAGTTAGATTTGAGAACAATGCGAGCAATAATTATCTAGGTGGAAATACCTATGCTGAGAGAAATGTGATCTCCGGAAACCTCAATCATGGTGTATACTTTCAAAGTAATACAACTTCAATATTTGTAAGAGGAAATTTTATAGGTACTGATAGCAGCGGCTCATTTGCCATCCCTAATCATCAATATGGAGTTGGTATTTTTGCCAATTCATCATCTATTACAATTGGTGGGTTGAATGCTGGTGAGGGTAACGTTATAAGCGGAAATTACCTTTCAGGGGTTTACCTTAATCAGACAAATAATAATACTATACAGGGGAATTATATCGGTCTGGACTATGCCGGCACTGACACTATTCCGAACGATAATCACGGAATAGCATTAATCGGGTCTACGAGTGGTAATCTGATAGGAGGAGACGGAGGCTTATCTGGCAACTATATTTGTGGGAACAAACAATCAGGTGTCTTTCTCAGCAATGGAGGTACCAATAATAATGAGATTTATTCGAATAAAATTGGGGTAGATATCAACGGAGATTGCCTGGGTAATCTTCAACATGGTATCGCGGTGCAAAGTACTCCGTCTAATAATCAAGCAGGAGGTCCAGGTGATTCCTTGAATGTGATTGCATGCAATGGGGGTGATGGTATATCACTCATCACATCAGATGTAAATCAATTCTTGATCACACAGAACAGCATATACGGAAATACAGGGCTTGGTATTGACCTCGAAGATGATGGACCTGATGTTAATGATAATGCTGATGCAGACAATGGGGCCAATGGTGCACAAAATTATCCTGTAATTGATAGTGTCAGGCACTCCGGGGGTAATATTGTAGTGTATGGAAACTTACATACTATCCCCGGTCAAAATTTTGTTATCGAATTCTATAGTAATGAGTTTGTGAATGCCAGCGGATATGGAGAAGGTAAAACATATCTAGGACAAGTAACGGGACTGGCCGATGGAGCAGGTAATATTCCATTTTCTCCTACTTTTTCAGCAGTGGCAGGCGAACCCTATATATCGGCATTGTCCTATCAGGTGGGAGGGGGTAGCTCAGAATTTTCATTTATTGAATATACCGCATTTGCTCCCTCCGCAAGCGATGACTATTTCGTAATGAGGCAAGATGAGCCAGTGCGTAATATCGTTGTTCTTTCAAATGATGCTGCGGGAAGCGTAGAAATAGACACCAGTTCTGTTCAAATAATTACTGCACCTGTCAACGGAGGAGGGGTTGTTCAGGTAGATGGGAGTATTAACTATACTGTTAATGCTGGATATTATGGTCACGATAGTTTGCAATACGTTGTTTGTGACAAAAATACACCAACCGCCCTTTGTGATACTGCGTGGCTTAGGATTTATGTTCAAGAAGAAAAGCCCATTTCCATTACAGGGGGCTTCCGGCACACAATTATCAGTTGCAATGACGGTAGCGCCTTCGGTGCCGGGCAAAACAGCCAGGGATCAATTGGTCAAGGGACGTTCAATGGAGCAATTACAACACCGGATCAGGTACTTGATTTAAGTGGGTCAGCTCCGTATACTAATTTTAAACAAGTTATCGCCACAAGTGGATATACGACTCTGGCAATTACCCAGGATGACTCCCTGCTTTCCTGGGGTAGTGACAACTCAGAGGCTCTGGGTACAACCGGTAATGCAAACAGGAACATTCCCGGTAGGGTCGAGAATGTTGGGGGGAGTGGCAATGGTTACCTGGGTAATATTCTCGATGCGGCAGGCACCTACTATTCCGGGTTTGCGGTATTGTCAACTACAGGACGTGTGCTCTCGTGGGGAGAAAACAATGACGGTGAGCTTGGACAAGGAGTGGCAGGAGTATCTCAGGCAGTTGCAGATTCTGCGCTTATAGATAATGTGGTTCAAATAGATGCAGGGAATGATCACGCGACAGCCTTAAAAAGAGATGGTACCGTATGGTCATGGGGTCTCAATAATCAAGGGCAGATCGGTCAGAATAACTTAACAACACCCCAACACACTCCGGTACAAGTTATAGACTTAAATGATCCTTCAGGTTACCTTACCGGAGTAAAGAAAATACAGGCTGCCGGGAACAGGAATATTGCACTGAAATGGGATGGCACTTTAAAAGCATGGGGAGCAAATAGCATCGGAGAGTTAGGTGATGGTACAACGACTTCTCCAAGAACATCGGCAGTAGATGTCGTGGATGTTGGTGGGGCGGGGCAACTTGATAGCGTTGTGGATATATCCTGTGGTATTGAACATTGTATGGCCTTATTAGAGAATGGTGATGTTGTAACATGGGGAGGTAGTAACTTTGGGGAACTTGGAAATGGTACATTTGGCAACCGAAGCGAACCAGACTATGTTTGGAGGGACGGAGGAAATACTATCAAACTGGATAGTATAGTCCAAATTGGTGCAGTAGAAGATGCTTGCTTTGCAATTACGCATGACGATTCCTTGTTTGCATGGGGTGTCAACAGTGACGGTCAATTAATGCTGGGGACGACAGGTGGAGGAGAAACACGACCTTTATATGTAAATACCTTGAATGGATGTGTGACGCTTAGTTCACCTCCGGTAGCTGTAAAGGATACCTTTTATATAAATGAAAATGATCTTAGTCAGGGACTGAATGTGGTAGCTAATGATACTGATTCCGATGGAGATATCGACCCGGGCTCCGTTACAGTATTAATTGCACCAAACTATGGTGTTGTTGATAGTATTAGTACTGCTGGATTGATTTACTACACTCCGAATACAAATTTTGCCGGTATTGACACCTTGATTTATCAGGTCTGTGACTCGGCTTCATCTTGTGATTCTGATACAGCGATAATTTATGTCAACTTACTTCACGGGCCTGGTGGTATTACCAATGGACTTACCATGTGGTATAAGGCAGATTATGGCACTACTTTAACAGCAAATAGGGTTGATGAGTGGTACAACAGAGCCAATGGAAATTTTGGACCGTTGTTAAGAAATACCACAGAACCGCAACTTCGTTCAGAAGCAATGAATTTTAATCCGGCTATTGAGTTTGATGGAACGGATAACCTAGTTGCCTATTTCTGGGGAGAGGATTTTCTAAATACTACTGACAATACTTCGTTTTTGGTTTCCGACTATTCCAATGGAAATGTTTCATGGGTTACCCAGCAAGATGCGAATAACCGAATTTCATTTGAGTGTGACAATGATACAAACCTGAGATACGACTACCCTACAAGTGTAAGTCAGACTTTTTCTATCAATTCGATAAACGATGGTGCTCATTTAATTCAATTGAATACGGATTTAACTACGGATTCTATTCTTATCGATGGAGCATTTGACAATTCAGGCGTGGGAGGTAGTTTAACAACCACCAGTACTTTTGGGTACAGTTTTGGTTCATTGCCAAATCTCAGTTTTTTTGCCTCGACAGATATATCAGAACAAATATTATTTAACCGAAAACTGAGTACCGCTGAAAAGCGAGCAGTAGATAGTTACCTGGCTATTAAGTACGGGTTGACCCTTGATCAAACAATTGCTACCGACTATACTCTTCTGGATGGGACAGTGATTTACAATGCAGCAACAACACATGATGCGTATGACTATGATATCGCTGGAATTGGTCGAAATGATGTGGCTGAATTAGTCCAGCCGAAATCAGCGAGTGTTAATGATGGAGCAATTATTGAGATGTCACAGCCTGCTCACCTGGGGGATGGTGAATATCTGGTTTGGGGTAATAATGGTATAGATGCTTCCCAATCTCAGGATAATGATATTCCTGCCGGATTTACACATCGGATGCAGAAAATATGGAGGGTGGATAAGACAAATGACGTAGGTGTGGTTACCATAAAAATTAATATTTCAGATTTACCTGTAACCTCAACGAATGTTTCGGACTATGCACTACTCATTAGTAGTACGACAACCTTCGCTGGAGCTCCTGTTTTAAATCCGGTTATAATTAGCGGTGATACACTGACTTTTTCGGGAATAGGATTTTCTGATAATGATTTCTTTACACTAGCTTTTAATACAACTACCCCGGGTGCGGTGGCTGATCGGTTGGAGTTGTGGCTTAAGGCGGATGCAGGAGTCCTCAATGGCGTATCTCAGGCAACGAACGGACAATCTGTAAATGAGTGGCAAGATCAATCAGGAGTAAGGATCAATAATGCCACAGATGTAAATATGGCTTCACCCACCTTTTACGACTTTGATACCAACCGTATAAATTTCAATCCTACCGTATACTTTGATGGCATCGATGATGGACTCAATTTTTTTGACGATTACATTTTTTCAGAAAATGATGGGCTGACAGCCTTTGCGATTGTACAACCGGATACCAATTCGTTGAAGATGACGCCTTTTGTCTTTGATTTCGGACTTTTTAGTTCGACAGGATACGGGATGTACTATTCAAACTCTGAGATGAGAACCTATGCGCCCTCCAACACTACCAGTATACTGCCCCATTCTTTTTACGATAACCCTGTGTTGGGAAGAAGTATTTATGATTTCGGAACGGAAATACAACAATCTATAAATAACAGCCTTTTTGATACTGAAGCATTAACTACAACAACCTTTGATGCATCTACAGTAAGAGCTAATCCTACTCCAATATCTGGTGATGGTCCTTTTACAATAGGGAGACAATCTAAAACCAATAACCTCTCCGCAGATGGGGGTAGACTATTTCAGGGAAAAATTGCCGAAGTAATTGTTTATTCAAAACACGTTTCTGTGGCAGAAGTGGAAAGAATTGAGTCATACCTCGCCATTAAATATGGAATTACCAAGTTCGGTGATTACATTTCGGCTTTCGGTACTACTGTATGGGATTCTGCGGCTAACAGTGGTTATCATAATGATATCGCTGGAATTGGGCAAGATGACTTACAAGGCCTTGATCAAACCAGGTCAATGTCAGTTAATGACAGTGCAGTTGTGTTAATGGAGTTTGCCAATTCACTTGATGATGGAGATTATCTGATCTGGGGAAACAATGGACTGGCTGTGGATTCTATTACTACTACCAATTTACCGACCGGGTATACTGATCGTTTTGCCAAAGTATGGAAAGTGCAGGAAACCAATGAAGTAGGCAACGTGGGGGTTAAGTTTAATTTAGCTAATTACCCGGGACACCCAACAGATGCCTCAGATTATGCCATTGTTGTACATAATGGGACTGATTTTCAGAATGCCACCCCTCAAACGGTCGGCCTCACTTATAATTCAGATACTGTTCGGGTTAACAGTGTAGCTTTTAATTCTGGAGACTATTTTACATTGGTATTTTACACGAATAGCCCTCCAATTGCTAACAATGATACGGTTACATTTAATGAAGATACATTAAGTGCGGGTATATCGGTTTTAACTAATGACGTAGATACAAACATTGATACCACATCAATATCTGTCATTGGTGGAACGGGACCATTTAATGGTGTCATTGATAGTATTTCCAATGGCATTGTCTACTATACCCCAAACACAGATTTTAATGGTGTTGATAGTGTTGACTATCGGGTCTGTGATACTGATGCAGAGTGTGACACTGCTCGGATTTACATTACTATCGATCCGGTAGATGATTACCCGATAGCTTTAAACGATACCTTGATCATCAACGAAGACGATCCCTTGACCAACATTATGGTTACGGCCAATGACTCTGATGTGGATGGTAATCTGGATGTTTCTTCTATTTCAATAGTAACTAATGCTTCCAATGGCACATCTACAGCGGTAGTTGATGGAAGCATTGACTATACTCCGGACATGGACTTCTTTGGCAATGATACTGTATTTTACCGAGTCTGCGATGGTACCGGACTCTGTGATTCGGCTTATTTATTTGTAACGGTCAATCCAATAGATGATAACCCTGTGGCAATCAATGACACTTTATTCGTGTCGCAAGGTGGAAGTGGTTCTGCACCAGTGTATTTAAATGATTATGATGTGGATGGTGACCTTGATAATAGTTCTGTGACAAATCTCTCTGGAACTACTGCTGAGGGAGCGACTGCATCAAACTCAGGAACGGGATTTGTGAATGTGAATTACAGTTCCGTCCCTGCATTTACTGGTTTAGATTCCGTACAATATCAAATTTGTGACGGGCAACCAATATGTGTTACTGCCTGGTTGTACATAATGGTTTCCAGTGGTAATCCACCTGATGCGGTAACGGATACCTTAATAATTAATGAAGACACTACAAACGCAGGGATTAATGTTACTTTGAATGATACTGATCCCGATGGTAATCTTGATACATCTACAGTATCGATACTCTCAGGCCCCTTCAATGGTACTATTAATAGTGTTTCCGGATTTTCTGTGGTATACACCCCAAACGCTGACTGGAATGGAGTCGATACGGTTATTTACCAAATTCAGGATTCAACGCTTCTAAGTGATCAGGATACCTTGTTCATTATTGTAAATCCGGTTGAGGATAATCCTGTAGTTGAGAATGACACGATGACTATCCCGGAGGATACGACTACGGTCAACTATCTTGTTATTATCAATGACTCTGACGCGGATAATAATCTTGATACGGCATCAATCAGTATTTTAAATGCTGCTACAAATGGCATTTCAGTAGCCCAGGTTGATGGAAGTATTGACTATACACCCAATGCAGATTTCAATGGTTTGGACTCTGTGCATTATCAGGTTTGTGATTTGATGGGCAACTGTGACTCAGCATACTTATATATAATTGTGACCCCGGTACCAGATACACCTAATGCGATCATCGATACTTTATTATTGACTCAAGGAGCATCAGGAAGCTATTTAGTCGTGATAAATGATACGGATGTCGACAATGACCTGGACACGAGTTCGGTAACAAGTTTGACAGCTTCAACAGTTGAGGGAGCTACGGTAGGTAATGATGGAAATGGTTCACTGATAATTGATTACAGTGTAATTCCCGGTTTTACAGGCTGGGACTCTGTTCAATATAGAGTATGTGATGCAACAGCACTTTGTGATACGGCTTGGTTGTACATCAATGTCGCGGCTGGTTCACCACCAATTGCTAATCCTGATACGCTGTTGATAACAGAGGATACGACCATGGTGAGTATCAATGTGCTCCTCGATGATACAGACCCTGATGGTAATTTGGACACATCGTCTATTTCGATATTGGTAGGTCCATCAATTGGTTCTCTTGGAACAGTTGATGGCTTTGGAATCCAATATCAACCTATGCCAGATTCAAATGGAGTTGACACTATCGTCTATCAGGTTTGTGATTCTACTTTATTATGTGATAGTGATACTTTGTTTGTAATTGTTCAGCCGGTGAATGATGCTCCTTTGGCTGTCAGAGACTCAACGGGAGAAAGTCAGTTGAGTCTCGCTACACATACTGTGACCAACAACGATACGGATGTGGAGAATGGCCTTGATACCAGCACAGTGACTATAGTATCTGCTCCGATAAGTGGAGCAGCGGCAGTAGTAGATGGTATGGGACAAATATCCATTGATTACTCGACTCAACCATTATTTACAGGCATGGATTCCTTGCAATACCGGGTTTGTGATGTGGATGGCGCCTGTGATAGTGCCTGGTGGGTTACTAATGTTCAGGTTTTTGTTCCATTCACACTGGCTCCGGACACAATTACTTTCGAAGAAGGATGTGCAGATATTACTCAGGATATTTTGACCAACGATAACCTCGCAGCAGCGGATATAGATACTTCGACAATTTCTATTGTTACCGTGGATGCCGGGTTGATTCCATATGATTCATTGTACATTGATACCATAACAGGGAATTTACATCTAGATTACCAAACTAATCTTGTCGGGGCCGGGACGCATAATATTACTTATACCATGTGTAATAAGTTAGGTATTTGTGATACTACTACCGTTACGGTAATCAGAACAACCAGTACCGCTCCGAGTTATCTTGATTTTAGCCTGAGTATGCTACAGTTAGATGATCAATCTTACAATATTGCTGATTTTGTAACAGGTGCTGATATCGACTATTCCTCATTGACATTCAACTCTGCGACAACATTGAATTTTGGTGCCTTAGTTGATACTATAGGGGGAGGAGTGTTCAGGATAAATTATGACTCTGCGGGAGTAGATACGGTCGGGACCGATGTAATCAATTATCAAATTTCTGACCTGAGCTGTAATGTATATAGCGGCAGTATAACCATTGATATTGATCCTGATCCTGAGAAAATGATTATCTACGATGGGTTTTCCCCCAATGGTGACGGTATAAACGAGTTTTGGGAAATCAGACTATTTCGATACTATATGTCGAGTAATGTAAAAATTTATAATCGCTGGGGTAATGTAGTATATGAGGTGAGTGATGTGATGAGCGATGAGATTTGGAACGGAACCTCCAATACCGGTTTTGTCGTTGGTGGAGCAAAAGTTCCTGATGGAACCTACTTTTATACGGTTGAATTGCCAGATTACGACTTCGTAAAGACCGGTTATATTATTGTGAGAGGAGGTAGACAGAGATGATGAGGAAGCTGATCGCCATATTAATCCTATCCACAGGGGCTTTTTGTTCACAAGGGCAGCAGCAACCTATGTATACTCAATATATGTTTAATGGACTGTTAATCAATCCAGCCTATGCAGGGATAGATCAGATGGTGAGTGCTACAGCTCAGACCAGATTACAATGGTTGGGGTTTGATGGAGCTCCTGAAACACATACATTCTCAGTGCATAGTCCAATGAAAAATGAATTGGTATCAGGTGGGTTAACGTTGATGCACGATAAGATAGGGGTAACCCGGCAGAGCTATCTCACGACTTCTTGGTCCTATAAAGTGTTATTCAAAGAGACAACATTAGCACTTGGACTTCAGGGAGGTGCGACCTTTGTGAATATGAATTTAAACAGTGTCGAACTACCAGATCCCAATGATCCGTTTTTCATGGGAAATGAGGTGAGAAGCTGGATTCCAAACTTTGGAGTAGGAGCATTCTACTACAGTAGTAATTATTATATCGGAGCGTCAATACCTCACTTTATGAATAATCCGCTCAGGCAAACAAATTATAAACAGATCAGGCACTATTTTGTAGCAGGTGGGTATGTTTTTGATATCAATGAAGATTTTAAACTGAAACCGAACTTCTTAATCAAGGGAGTGAACGGTTCACCCATTCAGTTTGATTTGAATGCCAATGTGTTGTTTAAAGACCGATATTGGTTAGGAGTATCGTACCGAAGCTCAGAAAGTTTCGATCTTCTGCTCGAAGCAAATATTGGTGATCAGTTTCGATTAGGATATTCTTATGACCTGGTTACATTTCAGCTAAGTCGTAACGCATCACATGAAATAATGTTAAATTACCGTTTCACTTTAGAAAAACATAAGAGCGTAGAAAAACCGTACAAAACCAAGATTTTCTGATCGTTGCGTAAAATCGTATTACTCATATTAATTATTCTAGGGAGCACACTTTCCTATGAGGTTTCGGCCCAGCCCAATGTTACGGGAGGGGTTAAGATTTACATAGATAAAGGTGATAAGCTCATGAAAGAGTTTCAATATGAGAAAGCGATTCAGCAATATGAAAGAGCACTGAGATTTGATGATAAAAATGATGCCGTCAAATTGAAAATTGCTAACTGCCACCGCCTAAATTTCAATGATAAAAAGGCAGAAGAGTGGTATGCAAAGGTTATTGAAAATGAGGATGTCATCACCTCTAAGGATAAGCTCTATTATGCTCAGGCTTTAAAAAAGAACGGAAACTACGAGGAGGCGAAAAAGTGGTATAAAGCTTATTTGAAGGAAGCAAGAGAAGATCATGTTGCCCATAGCCAGCTATATTCGATTACTCACAAGGATCAATTTTATAGAGATACCCTAAAGTATGTGGTTAGCCTGGCCAAGTGCAATTCAATTCATGATGAGTATGCACCTTTTTTGATGAATGAAATCTTGTACTTCACTTCAGATCGATCGGAGAAAACCTTAAATCATACAGGGAAGCATTCTGAAATATTCTATGTCGGTCAGGATGATTCAACAGATGTCAGGCCTCTGATTCCACACTATCCTTATGATTTTGATATGGGGGCATTCGTTCTTTTTGAGAATGGAAACAAAATAATATTTACCCGTACGGTCAGTACAAAAGCCAATGATCCGGATAATAACAAGCTCAAGCTTTACGAAATGACTTGGAATGAGTCGGCTAAGGAATGGGAAAACCTTGTTGAGGTTCCGGTAGCGGGTAGAGGACAAGTAGCCGCTCAACCAGCAATAACCAGCGATGGAAAAACCCTGGTCTTTGTGTCAGACACTACTCGAAGGTCGGACAGCCGAGGAGGTGCTGACCTGTATATCTCTCACCGCACAGCAAATGGCTGGTCGACTCCTGTCAATATGGGAGACGGAATCAACACCAATGGACGGGAACACTATCCCTATTTTGTTGGTGACTCTGTGTTGTATTTCAGTTCAACGGGGCACCCGGGTATGGGAGGAATGGATATTTTTAAAGTTGCACTTACCGGATCCGATTCGGGGAAGGTGATTAATATGGGCTTCCCAATCAACAGTACATTTGATGACTACGGAATTACTTTCTCACCCGATCAAAAGATAGGATTTTTTGGTAGTAATAGAGATGGTGGTATTGGGCGAGACGATCTGTATCGCATAGACTTAAAAAAGGTTAGAAAAGTGGTTTTGGAAGGGTTTACCAAAGATATTTCAGGTAACCCAATCAATATGGGGAAAGTCCTGATCTATGATAATATTACTAAAGAGCAGCTGGGAAGTAGTGATGAAAACGGATACTTCCGGCTTGAGCTGGATGATCAAAAGGATTATGAGTTGGTAGCCAAAGCTCTTTCGAAGCCTCAATTTTTTAAAATTCATTTTGAAGGCTTTATTAAAGACCTCAAGGACAGTACCCATCTCGTGGAATTAGATATCATTGACCCCATGACTTTTGAAAAGGTTAGTAAGGAAATGAAGAACGGGTACCTGACATTTAGCCTGGAAGAAGGTAGAGAGTACAAACTTGACGTAGATGTTACAAGTATGCCAGGTGTACAGTTGTCTGATGTACATTTTGAGGGATTCGTGACCGGTAATGGACTGCCCCATGTCAACCTGGGTGAAGTGCATATTCTGAACGCAGCGAATAACCGGATGTTATTCAAAAGTGATGGATTAGGGTATTTTAATTTTAGGGTAAAAGAGAATGAACACCTTTTAATAAAGGCTTTCCGAAAATCACCTGAGGATTTCTTTGAGCTGTCTTTTGAAGGCTTTATTAAGGACCGTAAGGATACTAATAATAGGGTGCTCTTGCAGGTGATCGATCCGGAAACGAACAAACCGGTAGCCAACACAGAGGGAAAAGGCTTCCTGAATTTTGTTTTGGAGAATGAGAAGGATTACAAATTTAAAGCCCTGGTCGATGATACAACCGGTATTGATTTATCTGACATACGTTTTGAAGGCTTCGTAAAGGACCTTGGGATTCCGATAATTGTTGGTGAAGTGCAAATGAAAGAGTGGGAGACTGACGAAGAAATTTTCAGGAGTGATGACAAGGGCTTTTTTAGCTTTAAAATGAATCCGGGTAAAGAATATGACCTGAAAGTACACAAGAAAAGAGATCCAAAACACAATTTCGTAATCTGGCTAGAGGGATTTGTAAAGGATATGGACGATACCTCAAAAACCGCAGTTATCCGTTTGTATGACCCCGAAAACCCTGATCAGTTACTTTTTAAGAGCGGTAAGGACGGTTTTTTTGCCTTTTCACTCAGAGAAGATTTCGTGTACAAAGCCATAGCAAACTTATTGACCGATAGTACAAAACTGAAACTAATCGAAAAACTAAAATTTGAAGGTTTTGCCACTGATCCAAACGTGCCTGTTATGGCAGGGAAAGTGAAAATATACGACTCAAAGGCTGATACAGTTCTGGCTGAAAGCGATGACTTCGGATATTTTACCCTGGCTCTGGACCCAAAACAGAAGTATACTTTTATGGCCAAAAAGGATAATCCGGGATCAGATGGTGCAGTTGTTCCAATTTTATTCAAAGGGTTTGTGAAGGATCAAGATGATTCTTTGACGTTTGCAAAGCTCACAATTATTGATCCGGAGACTGGCAATGAGGTTATTAAAACTAATCTGGATGGGTACTTCTCTTTTGAACTGGAAGAAGGAAAAGAATATGAAGTGCTTGCGGAACCCAGAGACGAACAAAGGCTTGAGCTTCAAAATGTAAAGCTGATTTTGATCGAGGAAAAATCTGAAATTGAGCAGGTCTTACTTCTCGATAATCTATCAGGTGATTATTTCGAATTGATCTTTGGTAAAGGAGTACCTTATTATACCGATGGAGTTAGGGTCCGACACATAGGTGATGAGCACTCAGGAGATAGTATTAATAAGAAAAGTATTGACAGGTTATTGGCCGGGAACGGGATTTCGGTAAGCGACACATTGGTGTTACATAGCATTTTCTATGGTACCAATAGCATTCAATTGGGACAAAGGGATAAGGATAACCTGGCACGTTTGGCAAGGTTAATGAAGGAGAACCCTGAAATGAGAGTATTAATATCATCATATACGGACCCAAGAGGTACGGTTGCTTTCAATAAAGAATTAGCTAGAAGGAGAAATAACTCGGTTATCACCTATGTTTCGAAGCTGGGCGTAGACAAAAACAGAATTAAAGCAATTGCTTACGGGGAGTTTGAAGGCCTCAAACATTGCGAAAACTGTAAAGAAGAAGAATTAAGTAAAGACAGACGAACAGACATTTTTATTATATCATACTAATCACTTGAAGATGAAGAAACACATATTGCTAATCAGTCTCGCCCTTGGGCTGGTTATGCTGTTCAACCAGCGTAGCAGTGCCCAATGTAGTGCGATCAATTATAAGAACCAGAATATTTCAAAGCTGGCCAATGGATTCAAGTACATTCATACTTTTGAATTGGATAAAGGACAGGTAAACTCAAAGGGCGAAATGGAGTTTACTTACATCTTCAACAAGGGCACGTTGTATATGATGAATATGTCCAATGGTGAGGGACAAGAGAAGAATATCATAATTGAGCTCTACTCCCAGGACAAAAAACTGGTGGCGACCAATTATGATTCCCGGACAGGGAAATTCTGGCCAATCGGGTATGCCTGCAATCAAAGTGGGGTACATTATCTCAAAATTCGTTTTAAAGACTACGATAAAAAATGTGGAATTGTGGTGTTAGGAGAACGCAAATAATTGCTATTTCGGTCGCTCCATTTCCAACCAGTTTAAATTAAAACCACCACCACTGCACTTAATCTTTAGCTCATGGACACCTCTGTCTAACTCCAGCTCCCCGGCAATTAAATCTGTCCATTTTTGCCAATCACCCGTAAAAGGAGGGAAAAGCATTTTGTGAAATTTTCCATCAACCCATACCTGAAGCATTGTTCCTGTTTTATTACAGCTGGTTCTGAGTTTTAGCAAATAAGTACTTTCTTCCTCGACATGGATATAATAACTCATCCAATCCTTTGGATCAATATATCCTATATTTTTTCCGTTTCCGGTATCATTACAGTCTTCGGTTCGGATACCAGACTGATAGTAGTAGTCCTCTGCTTCTATCCGTGATGGAGCGCTGGCAAGTTTCTTTTGTCGATTCAATACCTGTATTTGTCCCGTAGCTGCAACTGCCCCTGAGTCGGTAGAGGAAATGGCACCTTGCTGGAAGTTTATTTTAACTGTATCACTTTGTAAAATGGCTTGCTCTGTTTTTAGTTTTAGCCCTGATTTAGTTATTGAATCAATTTCAAAACGGGTGATTTGACCATTTTTGGAAATGGAAATTCTATCGGTGTCTATAGAAGAGGCACGCAATGGCTTACTGAATTCAAGGTCAATAATAAAAGGGTCTGATTCGGTTCGTACTTCAATGAGTTGGGGAGGAGAACCATCAATAAGGTTGTAAACCATGATCTTGCTTGTCGGGGAAGCGGGCTGATTAAATTTTGAAATTATTGATTGACCCGAGTATGATAATGTCAATCGATCATTCTTCTCAATAGAGCTATTAAGCTCGAGGAGTACAGTCTGATCGTCTCTGTATGCCCTGGAAATCTTAGTGATGCTGTATTCTGTGTTTTGAGAGATGATTTTAAAGTCATTTACTGAATTGTTTTCGGCTAAATCAATCGGCTCAGAGAATTTCACACGTACCTGTGTACCAAGATCATCGGTGATTGCTGATATTATTTTAGGGTTGGTGAGTTCTTTATAACACCGGACGTAGTCTATTTCAAAGTTCTGGGGGAGTAGCTTATCATCAATTTTTTTACCCGAAAAATTACTTCCTATTCCAGCGCTGATAATAATGTAGAACTCTTCATTAAAGGGCTTTCTTCCGTCAATATCTTCACTGAGGTTGAATTCATGGTATTGTTGGCCATCGAGGAGCCACTTAATTGAGTTTTCATTCCAGAGTATGGTATAAGTGTGCCAGGTTTCCGCGAGATTGGAATCGCAATAGGCATGGTTACCTTTGAATTGATGAATATCCCATTGCATGAAGTGGACGGTACCGTAATTGGTAAAAGGAGTGTGCCCATTTGTTTCAAGTATATCGATTTCCCCACTGCGTGGCCACCAGCCATACTTTTCGAATTGAGGTAACATCCAGAAGGCAGCGCCAATACCATGTCCGGCTGGTATTTTGCATCGTGCTTCTATTTTTCCATACTTAAAGTACTTTTTGTTTTGGGTATTAATTCTGCCCGAAGAGTAAAAGAATCCTTTGGCAGGATCTTCTTTCTTTAATACTAGTTTTAGGGTACCATCAGATACAACTACATTTTCTTTGGTACAATAATCCATTTGACCGGTTCCCCAGCCGCCATTGCCGTTGCCGAGCTCATAATTCCAGTACGTCTCGTTTAGAGAGTTACCATCGAATTCATCTGCCCATATTAGTTCATAATCCTGTGGGTAGGAAGGGGAGGATAGATATATAGACGATAAAACCAGCAGGAGAAACCTCATATATTTAATTTATAAATATTGAGACAACAACCCCTGCTGATCTGTGATTTTTGACCATACGTGAACGATCAAAGCCATAACACTCCTGCTCATGTTACCTTTTGATAACAATGTAATCGGGGATTGAGCGAAATAACTTAGGCTCTGTTCACTTTAGAAAGCAATGATGCTATTCTACGAGAGCTTCTTCTTCGACTTTAATGTGACTCCAGTTTTCACCTGATTTGATCCTGTATAGCTGCATCTCACTAATTCCGAATTGCTTAGCAATGATTTTCATCCTTGTCTTTCGATTCGGGTCGAAAATGAGTTTTTTGATTCGGATGACTTCAGTGCTGGTAAGTTTTTTGCCAACCTGAGGTTTGTTCTCCTTCATCTTTTCTCTTGCAGCCTTTACATTGGGGCTGTCCTGATAGTGAGCGAGCCACTCTTCCTTATTGGCCCAGGCAAGATTAGTAAAGTGATTGTTCTTCTTGTTGTGATCAAGGTGAATCACGTATTCCTGATCTTCCTGTTTTTGCGGGAGAAAGAACTCAGCTACCAGGCGGTGAATGTAGAAATTCTTGTTTTTGCCGTAATAACGTACTCTCAGAGCTGGGTATCCGGCAAGAGTGCTTCCTTTGATTAATCGTCCGTTTTCTATCTTGTCGGTATAGCTGATTATCCGTCCGTAGTTGGAAATAGCATACTTGACGTCAGATGTCTTACGCTTTAGATTAATAGGATTCCACTCCTCATCATAAAAGAATTTGGGCATAGCTTTTTGGTTGAATTGGTTGAAGTTATTATTTAGCTGGTGTATCAGTTATTTAAGGAGTAATGATACGTTTACAAAGGAAGGGATTTTTTTGCATAAATGCTAGTTTTAGAGCGTTTTAGGTAAAAGACCTAGTCAATTCCTAATTGTGGTCTGAAATTGTATTATGAGAACATTTAATTGACTTTTTGGTAGTTAATTTGGGTTACTTTTCTTACATTAGCAATATATACCAATAGAACGCGCTCTCCTAAAAGCGTGTTTTACCAAAGATAAGCCTGAAAGGGCACCTTATACCAAAGAAAGACAGATATGAAAAGTGTAAAAAAACTCTTTTGCAGAGTTGCCTATACTATTGTAGGTATATTCTGTGTAATTCACACATCACATTCCCAGGATTTAAATATTTCAGGAGGTAACAGTGTTTCCGTAAGCTTGTGTGCCAATGGTGGTATTTTCGCTTGGGGGCAAAACTCACAAGGTAATAGTCCGAAATTGTATGGCCGACTTGGAACAGGCAACATGACCGATGACTTTGTCTCGACTCCGGTTCAGGTAAACGTACCAGCAGCAGCTTTACCAATTAGACAGGTAGATGCAGGATCTGGAGGACATTTCGTGGCGCTTGGCTGTGATGGCACAGTTTGGGGATGGGGTAACAATGGGACAAGACAAGTAGGTAATACAACTGCAACAGCTGATGTTGTAACAGTACCTACACAAGTTATGGCCGGTGAAGGTACAGATAATGATTCTGATGGTTTTCTGGATGGTGTATCTTATATATCCGGTGGAAATGATGAAAATTTTGCCATACTGGAAACGGGGGAAGTTGTTGCCTGGGGTCAGAACGATGAGGGACAATTAGGGAATGGGACCTTGATTGATGCTACAACTCCAGTACTAGTTAGAACAGGTCCGGGAGTAACCTTGCAAAATGTAATTATGGTTGAAGCAGGTGATCAAACGGGGTATGCCTTGGTTGATCCTGATGGAGATGGTATTGGAACGGTGTATTCATGGGGTGATGGAGCAGATGGACGATTAGGACGTGCTGACGCAGGGAATACTTATGCAGCTCCGGTGGTTAGACAGGATGGTTCAATTCTGGACAACATAAAATCGATTACGGGTGGAGATGTAATGGCATTTGCTATTGATGAAAATGATTATGTATGGTCTTGGGGACATGGTAGCTGGGGACAGTTAACAGGTATAAATCAAAACTTAAGTCACCCCTATGCTTTGCAAGTTGTAGGAGGAGAAACAGGGGGAACTTACCTACAAGCAAGAGCAATATCCGCTGGTCAGGGATTTGGTATGGCTGTAACTCTAGATGGGAGAGCAGTTGCTTGGGGTAATAACAATAGCAATACAAATGGAGGGAATTTAGGGAACTGCGGAACTGCTGGTAGTGGTTCTCCGGTTTACATGAATACGGCTCCAGGCACACCTATTACTGGTGTCACAAATATCTCGGATGGTGATTACTGGGGGTTTATTACCAGAGACGATAATTCGATTTGGACCTGGGGTGGAAACGGAGTAGGTCAGCTTGGCTTGGGATATGACGGTGCACAGGAACTATGTTTAGTTCAAATGCCTGCTATTCCTGGTTGCGATTTCCCCGATCCTTCACCAACTGCAAATTTGGGTGTGGATACAATTTATACCTGTGCGCCTGTCAGCGAATTGTTAGATCCCAACTTTACAAATCTTAATAACGAGTATGACATTACCTGGTACCATAACGATGTATCATTGGGTACGAACAAAACTGTAACTCACACAGCCAATGACTTTGGGGAATGGAAGGTAAGAATTAGTTATGTAGGTACAGATTCACCATGTAGTGCTTATGAAGATGCTCTTGATTCAGTTGTTATACTGGAAAACCCAACAACATTTAGTGATCCCGGAGGTCTTACATTTTGTAGTGGTGACATTACCGCCAATGTAGTAGGGAACGGAAGTTATACCTGGTATACTGAGAGTGTAGGTGGTTCTTCATTAGGAACTTCCTCTGGGTCTGGTGATGTGACATTTAACTCGGGATTGGTAACGAATGTAGCAGGGACCACATACTCAGTTTTTGTCGAAGAAACAGCCAATGCTGCCGGGTCCGTGATACCTAACGTTCCTGCAAGTGCCACCAATGTCAGCGGAACGCAATTCACAAATTCAGATATGTTCTTTACTACCAATGAAACTGTAACAATTGATTCCATGGATATATTGTTCAGATCCTATAGTGCCACTGCAACCCTAACAATTCAGATGGAAGTTTATGGTTCAATGTCCGCTTGTGGATCTAAAACAGTTGCCGATAAAGGAAATATTTTATACACAGGTGCAGCATCTACTGTTCATACTACTACTGTGACATCTCCGGGATGGGATGTTGCAAGAGTCCCGGTTAACATTACATTGCCTCCTGGGACCTACTTTATTGGAGCTTCATCTGCCTCATCAATCAACAATGGTGCTGTAGGTTTTGTGAACGGAGAGGCCGGTATGCCAAATAACACAAATGATTTATCAAATGGTAATACAGCTCGGGTAGATAATGTCACGGGTGATATTATTTCTGTTTTCGGATCTGATAAAGGTGATTGCCACGCTAATAATGGTGAACTGGGTTTATACCACAACTGGCAGTTCAGAACCCTTCCACTGGCCTGTGAAAGGGTGCAGGTTGATATTGAACAATCTTGTCCGTGTGATAACCCGGGTACAGTATCATTAAGTCCCGCAGGTCCTATCAGTATATGCGGAGGTAGCCAGACACTAACAGCCACACAAACCGGAACTCATTCCGGAGGTGGATTTGAATATGAATTTTTCAGAGGGGGTGTCAGTGTGCAAGGACCTGGTGCGTCCAACACCTACTCAGCTTCTGTAGCTGGGAACTATACAGTTGAGGTGACTGACCCAAGTGATGCAGCAAGTTGCAACGCGACTTCCAATACAGTTTCTCTTACTATTGATAGTCCTCCTTCAGCGGCTGCAGCAGGTACAAACCAAACTCAATGTGGAAGTACAACTACGGCTACTTTAGCAGGAAATACACCGGCCACAGGCACCGGAACATGGTCATTGATCAGTGGATCAGGTACCGTAACCACCCCAAGTTCACCGACAAGTGGTATTACAGGTTTGGGCTTAGGTGCAAATGTATTCAGATGGACAATTAGCAATGGTTCTTGTCCGGATGAAACCGATGAGGTGACTATAACATTAGACACTCCTCCTTCAGCGGCTGCAGCTGGTAGTAATCAAACTCAATGTGAAACCACAACTACAGCTACCATGGCAGCAACAGCGCCAGCTACAGGAACTGGAGCTTGGACGTTGGTGAGTGGTTCGGGGACCGTAACCACGCCATCTTCACCTACCAGTGGAGTGACGGGCTTAGCTACCGGAGCGAATGTATTCCGATGGACGGTAAGTAATGGAGTGTGTCCTGATGAAACAGACAATGTGACTATTACCCTTGATGCTGCTCCTTCAGCGGCTGCAGCGGGTAGTGCTCAGACTCAATGTGAAACAACGACAACGGCTACAATGGCTGCTACATCACCAGCAACCGGAACAGGAGCATGGTCTCTTGTCAGTGGGTCTGGTACGGTGACAACAGCCTCTTCGCCTACTAGTGGAGTTACAGGTCTTGGAGCTGGGGCCAATGTGTTCCGTTGGACAGTAAGTAACGGAGTCTGCCCGGACGAGACTGATGACGTAACAATAACATTAGATGCAGCACCTTCAGCTGCAGCAGCCGGAGCCAACCAGGATGTATGTGAGACGCCTGGAACAGCAACCATGGCAGCGACCGCACCGGCAGTTGGTACCGGAACCTGGTCTTTGATAAGCGGTACCGGAACAATAACAACAGCAAACTCTGCTACATCTGGAATTACAGGACTTGGTACCGGAGCGAATGTATTCCGTTGGACAGTGTCTGAACCTGGGTCTTGCCCAGACGAAACAGACGATGTAACGATCAATGTAGATGCAGCTCCAAGCACAGCTGTCGCTGGATCAAACCAAACAATTTGTGCGAGCACAGCCACGATGGCAGCGACTGCACCAGCAACAGGAACGGGAACCTGGAGTTTGATTTCAGGAACAGGTTCAGCAACCTCACCAAACTCAGCGACTTCGGGCATTACCGGATTAACTACGGGAACTAACACCTTCCGCTGGACGGTGAGCAATGGAGTATGCCCTGACGAAACAGATGAAGTAGATATTAATGTTTCAGCGACAGTAACAACTGCTGATGCAGGTCCAGCCCAGACACTATGTGCCGGCTCAACGGCAACCATGGCAGCGAATGCAGCAGGTGGAGGTGAAACAGGTACCTGGTCACTGGTAAGTGGATCAGGAACAATTACCAGTCCTAATTCGGAGACGACAACAATTACAGGACTTGGTTCAGGAGCCAATGTGTTCCGTTGGACCATAGATAATACAATTTGCCCGGTAAGTACGGATGAAGTAACCATTACGATTGACGATGCACCAAGCGCAGCGGTAGCAGGAACAAATCAAACAGTATGTGAAACACCAGGCACGGCCACGATGGCAGCGACTGCACCAGCAACAGGAACAGGAACCTGGACCTTACAATCAGGTACGGGAACAATAACAACTCCAAGTTCAGCCACAACAGGAATCACCGGTCTTGGAGCAGGAGCTAATGTATTCCGCTGGACAGTAAGCAATGGAGTATGCCCTGATGAAACAGATGAAGTAACGATTACTGTTGATGCAGCACCAACCACAGCAAATGCAGGTCCTGCCCAGACAGAATGTGAAGGGACAACGATAACAATGGCAGCGAACACCCCTGCAACAGGAACAGGTGTCTGGTCATTAATATCAGGAACCGGATCAGCCGACACACCTGGTGACCCGGCTTCCACAGTAAGTGGATTGACCGCAGGAAGCTCATCAACCTTCCGCTGGACGATTAGCAACGGAACCTGTCCGGATGAAACAGATGAAGTAGTAATAACCATTGATCAGGCCCCTACAGCAGCTAACGTAGGAGCTGACCTGAATGTGTGTATAGCAGACCCTATTAACCTGACAGGTAATAACCCATCGGTAGGAACAGGTATCTGGACAACAGGCCCTGCTACCACAGGAGGTACAATAGATACACCAACCGACCCAACTTCGAGTGTAAGTGGAATGTCAGGAGGAGATGTGCTAGAGGCTATCTGGACAATATCTAACGGAGTGTGTCCAAGTGATGATGATACGATAACGATTACCGCAACAGGTGTGGCTTCACCAAGTGTGACCCTGAATGTAGACAACAGCCAGGTCTGTGAAGGAACAGCAATCACTTTTACAGCCACAGGAAACAATGGAGGTTCAGCACCGACCTATGAGTTCTTCGATGGAACAAATACAAGTTTACAAGGACCGGGAGCATCGAATACCTTTACAATAGCCGCTCCGAATCAGGATACAACGATTTATGTAGAGATGGTGTCCAACTCCAGCTGTTTGGGAGCCAACCCAGCAGATGTACAATCAACGACAGTGGCAGTACAGGTAGACCTGAATCCTAGTACAGCAGATGCAGGTCCTGACCAAACGGTGTGTACGACTGATGCGACACTAGCTGCAGTAGCACCAACAACGGGTACAGGATCCTGGTCAGTAACATCCGGAACCGGAACAGTGACTACGATCAATGATCCGGGTTCACAGGTAACCGGACTGGCTGCATCAAGCACAGTGACCCTGCAGTGGGAGGTAAGCAATGGAGTATGTCCGACCAGTACAGACGATGTAGACATTACAAGAACAGGAAGTCTGACAAGTCCGAATGCAGGCCCTGACCAAACAATATGTGAGACAGGAACAGCAACCTTAGCGGCCAACGCAGTAGCCGGAGGTGAGACAGGCACCTGGACTACCTCAGGAGATGGTACATTCAGTAATGCCAATGACGAAGCAGCTACTTATACGCCAGGAGCAACAGATATTACGAATGGTACAGCAACACTAACCTGGAGTATTGACAATGGAGTATGTCCAGTGGCTACAGATGAAGTAGACATCACAATTGATGGTATTCCAACAACAGCAGTGGCAGGAGCCGATGATGCGATTTGTACGGACGGTTATCAGCTATCAGGTAACAACCCAACTGTAGGAACGGGAGCCTGGACGAGCAGTGATGGAGGGGTGACCTTTGACAACATCAACTTGTTTGATGCACAGGCGAGTAACATCCAAACAGGAGTGACAACCTTTACCTGGACAATCACCAATGGAGTATGTCCGGCCAGCACAGACGATGTAGACATCACAAGAAGCGGAAGCTTGACTACACCGTTAGCCGGAGCTGATCAAACAATATGTGAGACCGGAACAGCTACGATGGCAGCAAATGCAGCGGGAGGAGGAGAGACAGGAACCTGGTCAACAAGTGGAGACGGAACGTTTGATGATGTCAATAGCGAAACAGCAGTGTATACACCAGGAGCAACAGACATCACAAATGGAACAGTAACACTGACCTGGACCATGAGCAATGGAGTGTGTCCTGATGCTACAAATACTATGGATGTAACTATTGAATCTACTCCAGTAGCAACCATTACAGATCCTGCGGGAGCAACCAAAACAATCAACGGAACCAGTACTACATTGACAGCAGCAGCTATCGGTGCTACGGAGGATGGATTGTGGAGTAAGCCAAATGCAGGTGATCAAGGAACATTACAAGCTCCGCTGGATGCAACTACAGTAACATTGGACAATCTAAATACTTTTGAAAGCGGAATTGGAGATGGTACTACAGAAATATGCTGGACAGTAAGTACGCAAACCGGTTCATGTCCAGATGATCAAGCATGTGTGGATGTAATCAGGAGAGATGTCAGTATCCCGAATGTGCAGCCACAAAGCGATACGATCTGTGAGAGTGGAGCACCAGCGGTTTTAATTACTGCTAATCCTTTACCGATTACGGCTAATGGCGAGACAAGCGCCTGGACAGCAATAGGAGCAGCGACATTTACACCATCCGGTGATGATATTCAGCCGACTAATACGACACCTGGTGTTTATCAGTATGTGTACGAGATTTCGAATCCGACACTTCCAGGTTCACCGGTGAACTACGATACGGTAACGATTCAGATTGATGCAGCACCAAGTGCAGCATTGGCAGGTACGGATGAAAGTACTTGTCTGGAAGATTATCAACTAAGTGGTAATACTCCTGCGGTTGGAACAGGTATGTGGACCGCTACCGGAGGGTTGACTTTTGATGATGCTACTAACCCTGCAGCGACTGCAAGTACCCTGGTCAGTGGGAACTATACATTTACCTGGACAATTTCCAATGGAGTGTGTCCTGATGAAACGGATGATGTCGTTATTGATAAATTGGGAACAATTACATCTCCGGACCCTGGAACATACTCAGATATTTGTGAGACAACCACAAGTGTTAATTTGAACGGAGCAGTTCCAAATGCAGGAAATGCGGAAACAGGTATGTGGACAGTAGGAGGACCGGCAACTATTTCCGATGCAACGGATCCTGCGGCTGTATTGACTATTACAGGAACAGGGACCGTAAGTCTTGACTGGACCATTTCTAATGGAGTATGTCCGGATGGCACATTAAGTACAAGTTTTGATGTAGATGCCGATCCTAGTACGCCTGATCCTGGAAGTAACTTTAGTGTTTGTGGAGACGCAGGAACTCTTCCTGGAACAAACCCGGCAGTCGGGACAGGAACCTGGAGTACTCCTGGTACTATTACAATAGCTAATATGAATGACGCAGCAAGTACATTCTCCGGATTAAGTGGTTCAGCAGTATTGACCTGGACCGTGAGTACGGGAGGAGCTTGTGCTGATAAACAAGCATCGATCACAGTGACTAGTACAACACCGTTAACGCCTTCTGTGACTGTTTCACCGAGCCAGGACCCTGCCTGTTTTGCGGTAGATAACGTGACCTTTACGGCTACACCTACCAATGGTGGTCCAACACCAACTTATGACTGGACAGTTAATGGCTCTCCGGTGCAAAGTGGTCCATCGGCTACTTTCTCAAGTAGTACTATTCAAAGTGGACAAACGGTGGCAGTAACTATGACTTCATCGGAGACATGTCTTGCATCGACAACGGCAACGGATAATACTAGTATTACTGTGGCGTTTGAGCCTAGCCCTGTAATCGGAACTCCTGATCAGTCCATCTGTGAGGATAGTCCGGTTACCCTTGAAGTATTCAACAGTGGTGGGAACCTACAGTGGTTTGAAGTTTCTTCGGGTGCTCTATCAAATACAACAAGTACGCATACGGTGTCAACTTCTGGTTCGTACTATGCAACTGAAGACAACGGGGTATGTCCTGCAGAATATTCAGATACTGTGACAATAAATGTTGATCAAGTGCCAGCGGTCAGTATTGGAGGACCTTATGATATCTATATTGGTGAAAGTGTCACATTAGATGCCACAATTAGCCCATCAGGTACACCAAGTTGGTCTCCTTCAATAGTCGAGCTAAGTAGCACTACAGTTGAGGATCCTGTCTTCACACCTTCGGTTGGTGGAATAGAAGATTTTACACTTGAAGTAACCAACGGTGGATGTGTTGCTTATGCAACGGTTCAGGTGATCGTTAGAGAACCAATCGTTATACCGAATGTATTTACGCCAAATGCCGATGGAGAAAATGATACTTGGGTAATTACCGGATTAGATACCTATCCGGGTGCTACATTACAGGTATTCAATAGATGGGGAAGTCCGGTATACAGAGTGTCCGGTACAATTGCACCATGGGATGGGTTTAGAAACGGAGAAGCAATGCCGACACACACCTATTACTATATTCTGGATTTGGGTATAGCAGATGATGATACGGATACGTTTACCGGTAGTGTGACAATAGTCAAATAGTATACGGATATACTGGCTAGTGCTGGTATACAACCTATTAAAAGACCTTACACATATATCTGTTACATAAACAAACCTCAGTCATAGAGCTTATGGCTGAGGTTTTGTATTTTGTATATAATGAGCACAATGAGGCCTACGAATAAGATAATATTGCTAGTACTGTTGTTGCTAAAGTTAGTTTCAGGGATGTCACAGGACAAGCTGGTGCTGGAGGACAAAGGGGAGATAGTTTGGGGCTATACATCCGGTTTGAAGGTATTGATTGATAGTAATGAGAATTATGCTTTTGAAGATGTTTGTGGTAAGGAGTATGATAAATTATTTGTGCCGTACGAACAAGTTCAGTTTATTGTTTTAAATCCTGGCCTTCGGTATTACACCAAGCAAACCCTTAAAAACTCTACTCAGCGCCAGTCATGGATACTCGAATATATTGACCCACATTTGTCTGAATTGACGGTCAATATATATCACAAAGATTCTCTTGTGTTCTCAGGTATACAAGGTGCGGATATTAATAACTCAGTCATGAATATCAAGCATAAGAACTATGCCTGGGAAATCCAACTGCTGCCAGGTGAAGAGCATACGATCTATACCAAACTAAGTAGTAGGTATCATGGAGTTATACAGTATGTGATAAAACCCGTTACCGAATTTGTTAACTATGCCATGGTGGAGTACTACTTACTGGGATTTTTCTATGGAACACTGGTAATCATTGCGCTCTATCACCTGCTTCTTTTTTTTCAACTGAGGGAATGGTTTTTTCTCCATTATGTCTTTTACATTCTGACTGCAATTTTAGTAGGATTCTCAAATGATGGAATTGCCGCTCACATACTCTGGTCTGATAAGCCTCTGTTCAACCGGTTTTTGTTCAACTACAGCACAATCATATTCATCTTTGCGTTGATTACGTATACGCGGAGTTTTATTAAGGTAAAGCATTTTTTTCCAGTCTATAACCGCTGGTTGAATGTAGCTCTCGTCCTTGCATTGGTTTATTACCTGTTGGAAATTTATGTAATAGACTTGAGGCTACAGTATGTCATTAATACCTTGATTTTCGTTATGACAGCGATTTTGTCATTTAAGACCTTCAAAAAGGGATACAGACCTGCACGATATTTTATAGTCGGCCACACCTGTGTAATCCTAAGCTTGCTGATTAATATTATGTTGATTTTTGGACTTGTACCGGCAAATTACTTTACTGTCTATGCATTTTATTTTGCGCTTTACATAGAAATATTGGTTCTGTCAATCGCTGTTGGAGATCGGATTCGATGGGAGAAAGAAGAGCGACTGAAAGCCCAGGATACAGCCCTTAAAAAACTCAAGGAAGCAGAGGAAACAAAAGATAAATTGAACAGGGAATTAGAGAAGAAAGTAGAGGAACGTACCGTGGAATTACGCGAGGCAAATCAAAAACTGGCCATTCAGGCTGCTGAAATTACTGAGATGAATTTAAAGCTGGATTCATCGAACAGGCACCTTCGTAAGAAAGTAGAAGAAGTTTCTAAAAAGAGAATTCACGGGGAAGAGCTAGACCCGGAAGAATTCAGGAAGATCTACCCTGATAAATTAAGCTGTTATAAGTTTCTGGAAGAAATTAAGTGGCATAGTGGTTATCATTGTAAGAAGTGTTCCAACACAACATACAGCCCTGGCACCGGACTGCGAAGCAGACGCTGTACTAAGTGTGGAGTAAATGAAACCGTTACTTCCAACACTATTTTTCATAGACTGAGAATGCCGATAGAAAGTGCTTTCTATATGCTTGCTATGGTGGTACAAAGTAAGGGAAAGGTCTCATCTTCTGCCTTGGCTGAAAAAACAGGCATCAATCAAAAGAGTTGCTGGGCATTCCGACAAAAAATTATCGATAGAATGAATCAATTGAAAGGGAAGAATGACTCGTGGGTGTCGGTAATTTTAGACTCTGTTTTTTAATAACTAGAAAATTCCAATTAGTGCTTATTTTTGCTTTAAAAGACTATTTTTTACTGTTCTTTAACGACTAAGGTTAACATAGAGTTAACAATATAAAACAACTTTTTTTGTACTTATTTCATATTTTATTGGACAAATATAATGTGCATCATTTATAATGATTGCATTGTTAACCTTACCTACTTTACACGAATATGATACGCCTTAAAAAAATTTTATTGGGCGTTGCAATGACATTATTGACCGTGACGTTGCATGCCCAAACCGCTACGCCTGTAGAGGCGTACGGACAACTTTCCGTTTCAGGAAATAAAATGATTAGTAATAATACCGGACAACCTGTTCAACTGCGCGGAATGTCCTTGTTCTGGAGTCAATGGGAACCCGAGTTTTATACCTCAACCGCGATTTCTCAATTACGGAACGACTGGTGCACTGATATAGTACGAGCTGCAATGGCGGTGGAAAGCGGTGGCTATTTGACAAATGCAACGGCTGAAGAGAATAAAGTCAGAGCTGTAATTGATGCGGCCATCGATCAGGGGATGTACGTTATCGTTGACTGGCACGACCATAATGCACACAACCATACTAGTCAGGCAGTGGATTTTTTCTCAAGAATTGCACAAGATTATGGTAGTTACCCGAATATTATTTATGAAGTATTTAACGAACCTTTGAACATAAGTTGGTCCGGAAACATAAAGCCATATTGCGAGTCCGTTATAGCTGCGATACGACAACATGATCCCAATAACATTATTGTATGCGGAACACCACAATGGTCTCAAAGAGTAGATCAGGCTTCTAATGACCCGATAACGAGTTCAACGAATATCATGTATACCTTGCATTATTATGCCGGGTCACATGGTGCTACTTTGAGGTCCTATGGTGAAACTGCTATGAATAACGGGATAGCACTTTTTGTAACAGAGTTTGGTACCGTAAATGCCGATGGAAATGGTGCGGTTAATGAGGGTTCGTCAAATACCTGGTTCAGCTGGATGGATAGTCATGACTTGAGTTATTGTAACTGGTCCCTTTGCGACAAGGACGAGGGGTCAGCAGCACTAAGTCCGGGTACAGGTCCCAATGATGATTTTGAAACTAATCTTACTACTTCAGGTAGTTTTATGTACAATCATTTTATTTCTACTTGTCCTGATTATGGAAACCCGCCTGATCCTGTTTATATAGATGTGCCTTCAAAAGTAGAGGCAGAGGATTATTCTTCTATGTCTGGTATACAAACAGAAACAACCACCGATGCGGGTGGAGGTCAGAATGTTGGGTACATTGATAACGGAGATTGGATAGAGTTTAATATTAATGCAACGGTTTCTGGAAATTTCAATTTTGAGTATAGGTTGGCTTCCAATGGTGGAGGCGGATCCTTTGAGTTATATATTGATAATACTTATGTGCACACCGTAAATATTGGAGATACTGGTGGCTGGCAAAATTGGATCAGTACCAATGAGAGTGTAAATCTATCACTAGGTCAGCACACTATGAGGCTTGAAGCAACCGGGGGAGGATGGAACATTAACTATATCGATATTACGGCAAATGGTGTGGTGGATTGTAATGGTGATCCTGGTGGATCAGCAACCATTGATGATTGTGGAGAATGCTCCGGTGGCAATACCGGAGTCACTCCAAACTCATCATGTGTACAAGACTGTAATGGTGACTGGGGTGGAACCGCTGCAATAGATGGCTGTGGTGTATGCGCAGGAGGTAATACCGGAGTTGTCCCCGGTGAGTCTTGTGGTGGTGGTTGTCAACCTGGCTTCGGTCCCAATGGAATTTACGATGATTTTACCCTTGATACAGACCCGTTCAATGATAATGGAGGTGTGTATTCGTGGGGAGAAGCAGACCTCGGGGGAGATTCCAATCCTAATTTTCAGGCCATTGTACAACGGAATGCAGGTGCTGATAGGCTCGATGTTGAAGTCACTCAGGCCCAGGGTGAATATATTCCATTTGGTTTTTCATTTGGAGAATCACCGGTGCGAACCATTGATATCAGTTCAGATGGTACTTTTGAATTTGAATTTGAGAATACATCCAGTGATGATATTAACATCAACATAGCTATTCAGGATGTTAATGGTGACCTCATAAACACTTTTGCCTCAGCCAATGGACAGGCATTTGGCGATGCTTACTTACATGCCATTTCTACAAGTGTTAACGCAGGCGCTACCCGTACGTATTCCGGTGATTTTTCCAATGGGTATTATGCGGATTATGGTGCCGGACAATATGTTAGCACCTTTGACTACACTCAGGTCGCTACAGTCCTTATTACTGTAGTCAATCAAGATAATACGGGCGCACCAAATTATCAACCACTGGCTATCAGTGGTACGACCATTGAAATGACCAAGATTAAAATAGGAGACTGTTCAGGAGCATACAATGACAATGGAAAAGACTGTAATGGTGAAGTTGATGGTACTGCGTATGTAGATGATTGTGGTGTGTGTGCTGGAGGAAGTACTGGCATAACTCCAAATTCAACCTGTACTCAGGATTGTAACGGAGAGTGGGATGGTACCGCATCTGTGGATGATTGTGGTGTATGCTCCGGTGGAAATACAGGAGTAACTCCAAATTCTACCTGTACCCAGGATTGCAACGGAGAGTGGGATGGAACGGCCTCGGTTGACAACTGCGGAGTGTGTTCAGGAGGAAGTACAGGGATAACTCCAAACTCAACCTGTTCACAGGATTGTAATGGGGAATGGGATGGCACCGCATCCGTGGATGATTGTGGTGTATGCTCGGGTGGAAATACGGGAGTAACTCCAAATTCTACCTGTACCCAAGATTGCAACGGAGAGTGGGACGGAACGGCCTCAGTTGACAACTGTGGAGTTTGTTCTGGAGGAAGTACAGGGATAACTCCAAACTCAACTTGTACGCAAGATTGTAACGGAGAATGGGATGGAACGGCCTCGGTTGACAATTGTGGAGTTTGTTCTGGAGGAAGCACTGGAATTACACCAAACTCAACCTGTTCTCAGGATTGTAACGGAGAATGGGGCGGCACGGCTTATCTTGACGGGTGTAACAATTGTGTGGCCGGTAATACTGGTCAATTGCCTTGTGATGATGATTGTGCAGGTGTTCCCGGTGGCTCAGCTTCAGTTGACAATTGTGGAGTGTGTTCTGGTGGTACAACGGGTATCACACCAAATTCTACCTGCTCACAAGATTGCAATGGTCAGTGGGGTGGTACAGCGAGTATTGATGATTGTGGGATATGTTCAGGAGGAAACACAGGAATAACACCCAACTCAAGTTGTACCCAAGACTGTAATGGAGATTGGGGAGGTACAGCCTATATTGATGGATGTAGTAACTGTGTTGGTGGCAATACGGGAGCGCTTCCGTGTGGAAACGACTGTGCAGGAGTAGCAGGAGGATCCGCATCCGTTGATAATTGTGGTGTTTGCTCTGGTGGGAATACAGGGATTACACCGAACTCCACTTGCACACAGGATTGTAACGGTGATTGGGGAGGAAGTGCAGACTATGATGTTTGTAATATTTGTTCAGGAGGAAACACTGGACAAACGCCTGAAACAAATCCAGACAATTGCATTAATTCAGTTGATGGTTTAGTGGACGGGGTTATGTTTAAGGTATACCCGAATCCATTTGAAAATTATTTGACTATTGAAGTTAATAACGACCTCACCTATAACTATACCATGACCAACCTACATGGTCAGGTGGTTTCATCTCGACAGGGAGCCACCGGTAACCTTAATTTATCTTTGGACAATATGTCGGGGGGAGTCTACTTAGTAAAAATCAGTTATTCGGATAGTACGCAAATCATCAGGGTAACTAAACTGTAACTCTTCATGCTCCGGGTATTATGATATCATGCGAATGATTATTGTTTTATCCGGGGCTTTACTTCTTTTTATATCGAAGGCCACGGCTAATTATCCCACCAGACCAAATAAAGTCCATGTTTTAGCCAAAGCTTCAATAAAATTCCGAACGCATTTTAGTGATTTTCTTTATCTCAAAATGCCTAATTTGTTAGTGATAGATACCAGTCCATCAGCAATAGAACTTCAAGCCGATGGTGCTTTAATAAATCGTATCAAAGACTCTGTGGCAGCGACTTATTCAATAATTCCGATTAAGCCATCTTTGAAAATCTATTTTATCGATTCGCTAAGTGGAGATACGGTGGCCGCCAAGGAATTCAAAGTAAGATTGGTCCCTGCTCATAATATTAAACTGACCATTGATGGAAGAATGTACCAAGGATATATTCCGGCATTTAATCATGTGAAGCAAATGGAAGTTTGTGTCGAATGGGACCAGCGTTTTAGAGAAGCTTTTCCTGACGAGTACTTTCGATTCAGAGTGACTAAATTCGATATCTTCTTGTTGCGTGACAAACGAGCAATTGATCAAATTCAGAATTCGTCACAAATTGTAGATATTCAGGAGCTAATGAATAAAGCCAAATCAGGTGATAGGTTGCTAGTTAATCTTTATATGATGAAGGTAGAGGAAAATGGCAAGTTGAGCTATATGAACTGCGGAGTGCTTTATACCTATACATTAGGCAAAGAAGAAAAGCCATGAACATTATTGCGCATGGCTTCTGTAACCTACCAAAGTTTAGATGTGATGTGTGCTTCCCTAACGAATGGTTACAGACAATGTTGTATTCATTTGTAATTATCTCTAACTGTTAGAGCCTAGAGTTAAGTCGCAAAGCCTTGTTCCTATAGTGTAATAATTTAATCAAAGTCTGGCTCTTTTGCGTCTTTGTTATCATATAAAGAACACACTTACTTGTTCCATATATAATAGACTTTATATTTCATATATGGATAAGAAACACAAGATCAGGTGGGGTGTTTTGGGTACTGCTAACATTGCGACCAAGAAAGTTATCCCAGCTATTCAGAACGGAGATAATTGTATTGTCACTTCAATCGCATCGCGTGATCTTCAATCGGCACGCAACTCTGCTGAACTGTTAGGGATCAAGAATGCATATGGTTCCTACGATGAGTTAATTGCGAACCCTGATATCGATGTAGTGTATGTGCCACTACCCAACCATCTTCACTTCGACTGGACTAAAAAGGCAATGAAGGCAGGTAAAAATGTGCTTTGCGAAAAACCACTCGTCTTAAATTCCACACAAATAGATGAACTAAGGTCCTTACGTAATAGTAGTGGGGTAAAGGTTGGAGAGGCATTTATGGTAAAAACCGCGCCTCAGTGGAGAAAAGCAAAGGAAATCATCAAGTCAGGAAGGATTGGTGAGTTGAGAAGTATTCAGGGGTTCTTCAGTTATTACAACAACGATTCAGATAATATCAGGAATATCAAAGACTATGGAGGAGGGGCTCTGTGGGATATTGGTGTTTATCCGGTGTTTACTTCGCGTTACATTCTTGATGAGGAACCGGAAAAGGTTATGTGTGATTTGGAGCAACATGATGGGTTTAAAACCGATGTACTTGTTTCTGCGATGGTAAGGTTTCCGGGGCTGACATTAAGTTTTACCTGTTCTACCTTGATGGTGCCCTATCAAAGAATGAATTTTTTTGGTATTGAAGGAGTCCTGGAAATTATGATTCCATTCAATGCTCCAATAGATAGTGACTGTATTATCAAAATCCATAAAGGAGATATTTGGGAAAAGAATACAGAGGTTATTAAAATTCCGGCATCTGACCAGTACACAGTTCAGGCCGAAGAGTTTAGTGATGCGGTGATGGGCAAAGGTGTAGTGCCGGTGTCTCTTGAAAATACATACAACAACACTAAAGTAATAGAAGCACTCTTCAAGTCGTGTGATAGTAGTGCCTGGGTAACGGTCTGACTACAGTTTTGGAATAGTCACCTTTTCGATACAACCCCGGTCTTGAAGGGTAACATAAACTTCAGTGCTTTCCTCCAGCTCTACAATGGCTAAATTAGAAGGCTTTTGGCCTTTTAGTTCGTATGTATTGAGTAGTTGGCCATCCTTACTTAGGATATCGATTTTGCCTAATCCATATCGGGTAATCCACAGATTACCTTGTGAGTCGCATCGCATTCCATCCTGGCCACCTTCTTTAAACTCATAGAAAAGCTCCTTTTTTTCTACCTCTGGCATTCCTGAAGGTTTTAGTGGATATTTCCATACCTTTTTTTGAACACTTTCATTGACATATAGGAATTTGCCATCTGGACTTACTTCTATACCATTGGTTGTTCCTACTTTGCTTTCAAACATGACTGGGGTGTTGTCAACGATAAACCAAAGCTTACCCGTTGAGTCGGACCAGTTGGGGTCTGAACAATAGACATTGTCATTATAAATAGCCAGGTCATTCGGTTGGTTCAATGAGTCGCTATGTGCCAGTACTTCAATATCCTTGCTGAGGATATTTATTTTGAGCACATTATGTCCGGTATAATCTGCAACGTACATGATCGTATCATTGACAAATTGAATTCCATTTCCAGTACTACCTTTGGGTAAATCCACAAAAACTTCCGAAATACCGTCAGGGCTGACACGACCGATTGTACCGTCTGTTTTATAGTTGACAGCATAGACATAGCCATTCCTGTATTCCGCTCCTTCAATTCCTTCAGTGAAGCCGTTTTCCTGTGTGAAGTCAGCAATTAGGTATTCACTTTTCGTTTCAATCATGTTTTGCGATTCGTTGGAACCTGAACAGGATACCAAAAGAGCGGTTATAGCTATTAATAGAATTCTCATGCTTTTAATTTATTAACTGCAGCACAATATAAAAATTCAGAGGATTAAAATTTCATTTTTTTTTTGTGGTGTTAGTAATGTGATAAAATATTTATTCTTTCCTCCAATATCATTGAAAAAACTGATTAAATCCCATAATAGGGCAATGAAAAAACGTTATTTAGGTGTTAATAACATTGTTGTAATTCCATGGTTTTTTAAAGGAATTTTATTGAAAAAAATTAGAGTTGCTTTCCAATTATTTATGAAAAAGTACATTGAGTTAAGTAAGTAAAGTAAACGACTCGCTTTGTAAGGTAAGCGTAAGTTAAGGTGTAAGTGGCCACTGTAATATGGTGGCCACTTTTTTTATTGTAAATTAACCGGGTAATGAGGTCGGCAACCAAATTGTATATCAAAGGCAACGATTAATGTGAGTATAAGAAGACCTAAAATGATATAGCTACCCATAATCCAAATATTGATATCCAACAAGGTAAGCCAAAACCCTCCTCCAGTCAGACCGGTAAGGTGAATAAGCCATTTGGTAAAAAGCCATATCAATATGCTTCCCATTAAGAGAGTGAAGATTTCTCGGAATACACGGATGATTTTTTTCTTGGGCTTGGGAAGTTTTTTATTAGCGTCTGTACAAGTAGTAGTATCGGGGGTACGGTGTACAGAAGGAGCCGAATAAGAACAATAGCTGGCAAAAAGAACTATAACAATAAACAATAATCGCATCACTTACTTTTTATGGTAGATGCGCAATCATCATACTTTTCATAAAACAAGAGCAGTTTCAGAACGAAACTGCCCTCAGTTTGAAAGTACGAACTAAAGTAAAAAGCAAGTCAAAAAAATACTTTTACTGAGGTCTGTACTAATAATGACCGGGACTTGATCAAAAAGGTTGCAATCTTGTTCAGGTATTGGCTCCAGTGTTATCAGTTTTTAACCATTCCGATTCAAAACTCTGTGTCTTAATCTTATCACCGCCTTGGCCAAACTGTGTAATCTTGATTGTAAAATCTTGGTCATCCTTATTACCTACATACACAGAGACCATTTTTTGCGCTTCAGTCAAGAACTTTGTTACGTCACCATTCTTGCCAGTAATTTCTACAAGAAGAATACTTTCAGGCCTGGCTGAGGAAGTGAATACGTAGGAGAGTGGCTTATCTTTATAATAGTTTGTCTTGTCAAGGTTGAAGTTCACCGTTGTAACTGTCTGATTCTTTACCTTATGAATTTTATGTCCTCCGAAAAAATAAACTCGATCCATGAAGTTATTTTTCTTGTTGTCCTCCAGGTTCAAAACGAAGCGATAGGCGCCCTCGGGCCTAAGTTCTTGTGTAGCTACAAGGGCCAGGTATTGATTCTTTGGGAGGTTCTTTAGTGTATTCCTAGACTGAACTAGCTTAATAGTTTTTTTGGTCAAGGTGTCTTCAAGTGCCAGGTAATAATGCTGCCCGTAGTTTTTGTATTTATTGTCGTAATGATTTGTAGAAAAAAAGAATACCTGCCCATCCGCAATAGTATTACGCCCATTGCTTATATAACTAATACTTGATCCACCGTAGGGGCCACAGGTATAACCGCTTGTAGAGATGATTATCGACAGAATAAAAAATAACGTTTTCATGTTTTTGAATTTTGATTGTACATAACTCAAAGGTCATGAATAACCTGTCTGTTTGATTGTAAATTTCCTGAAAGCTATTGAAGATTTGCCTTGTTCACCTATATTTTTTTGCTCCCTGTGATTTGAATTCATTTGGAGTTAGTCCGGTTTTACTCTTAAAAAAATTACTAAAGTGAGCAGGGTCATTGAAGTTAAGTTGGTAGGCTATTTCTTTTGCCGACTGTGCAGTATACACGAGCAGTCGTTTGGACTCTAATATAAGTCTCTCTTTAATTATCTCACTTGCCGTGCGACCAAGAAACTTTTTTGTGAGATCGTTTAACTGGTCAGGTGAAATCTCAAGATAGTCAGCATAGACCTGTACCTGATGAACCTCATTAAATTCCATTTCAAGTGTTCTGATGAATTTCTGGACCATGTGATGTTCCTTAGTTCCGAACCCAATTTCGTTTTTGTAGTACTGCTTGCACTTCAATAACAGTATGTTCAGGTAGGATTGGAGAATGTCTACATTGGAGAGCAGGTTGGAATGGTACTCTTTGTCAATGCTTTTAAAAATTCCATGAATGACTTCAAACTGTTCTTTATCGAACTCAATAGTTGGGTCCTTGGTGAAGTTATGAAAAAAAGGTAATTGGTACAGGAGGTCCTTGTTGAGAATTCCTGAGTGTGTAAAGTCCCTTGAGAACATGATGACGAACCCATTGGAATTCAGTTCTCGGTTGACCTGATGTATTTGTCCGGGTGAAATGAAGTGAATACTATGGCCAATGATTTCATGAGTTTCAAAATCAATTATATGTGTCCCACCACCGTTTTCGAAGAGAAAAATCTCATAATAATTATGTCGGTGTGGAACATCAGTATTGTATTTGTTCTTGTAGTTAAGTTGTTCAAGTCGGAATGCAATGCTTGTATTGTCATCCTTTGTGAAGTTGTGAAAGGGTATTTTTTCCGACATGATGCTGAATTTATGAAAGTCTATAACATATTGGACTAATATGGCCTGTTATTTTACATTTAAGCCTTTTTTTATGGGGATTTGTTATTGATGATAATGAAATCCTCTATGCTTAGTATGGGTGTTTTTGCTTAGTAACGTGGGTTGTTATGGTGCGCTTGTGCTACAAAAAATCCCGGAACGATAATTCCGGGATTAATTTCCCAACTACTGGGATTAAATAGTTGAAAAAGATATCAAAAAATCATTGATACGGTCAATACTGTGATTAAAGCAAGCAAGATTACTGTATTGTTGTATCAAACATACCTACTTTAACGGGATTCGGTACACCCGGATGTCAGGTATTAGTGAACGTGTTATTCCCCTATGTGAACGATAAGGTTTATTTATTCAACGATAAGTCTAAATTTTGAATTAAAAGATTACTAATTGTCTTGAAAAGGTATACATACATAGCTTGTTTTAGCTGAACGTTTATCTTACACGTTCATCTTACCACTAAGTGAGGGACCATTATTGGTCCCTTTTTTATTTAGGGTGATACCAGTTTTTACCTCGATGTGTACTTCTTATCTTTGTTGGAAATACCTATTTAATGACATTTGTTGATACACACTCACACATTTATGCGCGACAGTTTCATGAAGATCTGGATGAAGCTCTGGAAAGATGCAGGAAGAATGGGGTAGAAAAAATTTATATGCCTAACATTGATTCAAACTCCATTGAAGCAATGATGGCCGTTGAGGCCCGAGACCCGGACCGCTATGTTGCTACAATGGGAGTGCACCCCTGCTACGTGAAGGAGGATTTTGAGCAGGAGCTTGAAATTGCTGAAAACTGGCTTTCCAAACGTGACTTCCCTGCAATAGGGGAGATAGGGATTGATTTGTATTGGGATAAATCATTTTTTGACCAACAAAAGGAAGCCTTTATTATTCAGTGTGGTTGGGCTAAAGAAAAAGGCATTCCTATAATTATACATGCCAGGGAGTCTTTAGATGAGATATTTGAGGAGCTTGACAAAATCATGGATGAGTCACTTAAAGGGGTGTTTCATTGCTTTTCAGGTAATCTTGACCAGGCGAAAAGAGCTTTGGACTACGGTTTCTATTTAGGGATTGGTGGTGTTGTCACTTTTAAGAATGGTGGATTGGATAAAGTGTTGCCTCAAATAGGTATAGAAAAGCTGGTCTTGGAAACAGATTCGCCTTATCTGGCTCCGGTTCCCCACCGGGGTAAACGGAATGAATCCAGCTACATACCGATTATTGCTGAACGGGTAGCCGAGCTAACCGGTTTTGCAATTGAAGAAGTAGCACGCACGACCACAAGCAATGCTGGTCTCTTGTTTGGAGAAAAACCCTAGGAATTTATTTTCGTTTTTAATCAAAACAACTTGTAAAAACCGTGTATTCATGGTTATATTAAACCAAGTTAAGATTTCAAGGGCTATCAGAAGTATACTTCTGTTTAATAAAAAATGAATTATGTTAGAATTTTTCTCGGAACTGTTTGACGTTTCGGACTGGCCACCTCGTTGGTCATGTGGCAAATGGTCTGATTTTCATGGATGGCTATATATCTTGTCGGATATTGCTATTTGGTTGGCCTACTTTGCTATTCCAATTGTATTGATTCTTTTTATTCAGAAACGAAGTGACACACCTTTTTTGCCCATATTTTGGTTGTTCGGTGCGTTTATTGTTCTCTGTGGGGCTACTCACTTGATAGATGCAATTATATTTTGGTGGCCTGCCTATCGTGTAAGTGCATTGGTCAAATTTTTTACTGGTGTGATTTCCTGGGTTACGGTGTTTGCATTAATACGAGTGTTACCAAAGGCACTGAGTCTGAAGTCACAGGATGAGCTCATACAGGAGGTGAAAAGGGCACAGAAAGCTGAGAATGATTTAAAACAAAAAAATGATGAGCTAAATAAAATGATTAAGCACATGAGTGGTAGGGAACGGAAGATGGCGGAGTTAAAAGAAGAAATCAAACGCTTAAAAGGAGGATAGTCTTGAAAAGGAAGTCAAGAAATCTTGAAGCTCCGGTACTTTGGTTGATAGTCATTCTCGTGATATTAATTACAGCAGCGGCTGATATATTGCTGCCTTTGGGGATTGCAGGTGGTACTTTACAAATTTTTGTACCGCTGACTAGTTGGTTGTTTTATCGCAAAAGCGTAACTATAATTTTATCGGTTGCGAGTACGATTGTCATTATTATAGGATATCATTTATCTGATTCAGCAGCGGTTCCTGAGGCAATTGTATTAACCAACCGCATGATTTCTATCACAGCAGTTTGGGTGGTTTGTTTACTCGTACTAAGAGCAGTTTCCGGTTCGAGAGAAAAAGACTCGCTTATTGCTAGCCTGGATGAACAGATAAAAGACAACGTAGCAGAGTTGGAAGAAAAAATGGAGGAGTATCAGATTACCAACACTCTGCTGGAAGAGTCTAAAGCTGCACTTATCAATGTGATGGATGATCTCAACGAAAGCCAGGAAAGGTTTGACCTTGTTGTGCAGGGGGCAGGTGCTGGAATTTGGGATTGGCTCAAGATCAATGGAATTGAGCAGTGGTGGTCTGATAAATTTTATCTTCTATTGGATTATGAACCCGGTGAAATTCCAAGCACATTGGATTCATTCAAAGCCATACTACACCATGACGATCATGAAAGGACTTTTCAATTGGTGGAACAACACTTTGAGAATAAAGTGCCCTTTCTCATGGAATACCGATTGAAGACCAAAAGTGGTGAGTATAAGTGGTTCATGGGTACAGGTAAGGCAGTGTGGGATGAGCAAGGAAACCCGGAACGGATGGTAGGCTCGATCATTGATATTCACCAACAGAAAACAACTGAGGAATTGGTTGTGAAGCAACGTAACCTCCTGAATGAATCACAGAGGATTGCAAATCTGGGAAGCTACGAATGGTTTCCTCAAACAAATGAAGTTGTCTGGTCTGATCAGATTTATGAAATACTTGAAATCGCCCCCGAAGAGCATGATGGTACTGTAGACAAAATTTTCGAATTGATACACCCTGATGACAAGGAAATGGTCATGCAGATCAGTCAAAAAGCCATAGAATTAGGGAAAGCAATACCAGCCGAGTATAGGATTATTACTCCAAAAGGGAACCTGAAGTTAATCAAAGGAGAAGGGCATCACGAGCTTGATGCTGACGGAAATTTACTTAGAATCTATGGTACCCTTAAAGATATTACAGAGCGAGCCGAAGTACAGAACAGGTTAGAGTTATTTTTTAATCAATCATTGGAATTGATATGTGTGGCCAATGCTGAAGGTTATTTTCTGGAACTAAACCCAAGGTGGGAAGAAGTGTTGGGCTTTACTGAAGATGAGCTGAAGTCCAAGCCCTTTGTTGACTTTGTTCATCCCGAAGACGTGGAAGCAACGATATTGGAAGCTCAGAAACTTGCGAAGGGCCATCGGAGTATATCTTTCATTAATCGATACCGCACCAAGAGTGGTGACTATAAATGGTTGGAATGGACGGCTGCAACAGATTCTTTGACAGGACTATTGCTTTCAGTGGCCAGAGATATTACCGAACAAAAACAAGCTAAGGATCTCCTCGAACAGCAAAAAAATGAACTTGAATCGAAGAACCAAGAACTCGAACAGTTTACCTATATAGCTTCTCATGATTTGCAGGAGCCTTTACGTACAATGATCAATTTTGCCAAACTTTTGTCCGACAGGTACGCCAGTGAATTGGATGATAGCGCTAATAAATTTTTAGGGTTTATGGTAGGTGCCTCGGAGCGAATGCAAATGTTGATTACAAGCTTGTTGGATTACTCAAGGATCGGGTCTAAAGGAGAGCTTGAACTTATAGATGTGTCTGTACTGCTTGATGGAGTCATAGCTGATTTGGCGGCTACGATTGAGGAAAGAAAGGCAAAGATACAGGTAGGGAAGATGCCAGAAATACATTGTCACCCTGTTGAGATAAGGCTGCTATTCCAAAACCTAATTAGTAATGCAATTCGCTACTCAAGAGAAGGGGTGCCTCCGGAAGTTAAAATTACTCAGGAAAGGGAAGGAAATTATTGGAAGTTTACGGTATCTGATAATGGTCAGGGAATCGAAGAAAAACATTTTGATAAAATATTCATCATTTTTCAGCGCCTAAGCAATGAGACAAAAGGTTCAGGAATCGGCCTTTCACACTGCAAGAAGATTGTGGAGATTCATCATGGAAAGATTTGGGTGGAGTCAGAAGTGGGTGTCGGCTCGAAATTTATATTTACTATCCCGGTTAACCTTAAAACTAAGTAGGGTGACAACCCTAACCAGCTCTGTTCGTAATTAAACTTACCAGTATCGCAACAAAAGAGTGATCAAGCGAGGAACCGGATAAAGTTCACCTACCAGAAACTAAATTCTGCGGGTCAATCTACTACGGCCGGGTAACGGGAAAGATGAAATGTTATTCAAAGTTGCAGATTCTGGGGATTGTCTTTTGTGAAAAGCGTTGAGCTCAAAAGCAAAGTGAAATTATGTCTGAAACCGAGGAGAAGTTGGAACTACGTACCGGTTTATCTTAAAGCACAATTGAGTTGAAGAAAGAGCAGAGCCCACATTATAATGCTAACTATAAGTCTTTGAATGGACTGAAAGTCCTTCTGGTTGAGAGTAATGAATTTAATCGACAGATAGGTCAGGACTTCCTTGAGTCTTGGGACATAAAAACGGATGTGTGCAGCAATGCTGAAAGTGCGGTCATACAAGCGACAAAAGGCAAATATGATTTAATCCTTATGGATATTCAAATGCCTCTTCTGGATGCTTTTACAGCGACCGAAAAAATAAGAGAGTATAAACCACATATTCCTATTTTGGCACTTACTGCAGCTTCATACATAATGATTCAGAATAGAGCCAAGGAGGTGGGTATGAATGGAGTTATCTCCAAACCATTTGACCCTGAAGAACTATATAATAAAATTGTCGATGCAACGAACTACCTTAATGCAAAGCATAATAAGATTCAGGGGTTTGACTTTTCGTTCCTGGATACCTTGACCAAGGGATCTGCAGAAAAGAAGCAAAAATACATTGACTTGTTCCTGTCAACGATGGAAAGCAGTATGACTGAGTTCGATACTGCCTTTGCTGAATTGGATGCGCAAGCAATTAAGCGGATTATTCATAAGCAAGCTTCCTCTTTGAAAATCGTAGGACACAACGAATTAGCGCTAAGAGCCAGCGAAATTGAGTTAGCTCTGGAAAAAGGTAGTCATCCTGAAGAATTGCGGAAAGAGATTGCAGCCTACAAAAATGAACTTGAGAGTAATGTTATTCTACTGAAAAAATACCAAAAAATATAATGGAAGGAAAAATCACTTGTGTTACAGTAGAGGATGATGAATTAATGTCATCGATACTTAAAGACTTAATAGAAGAAAAACAGGATTTGGAGTTGTTGGAGCAGTTCACAAATGGAGAAGTGGCTTTGAATCGCATCAATGAAATTCAACCGGATTTGATATTTTTAGATATAAATATGCCGGGAATTGATGGACTTGAGATGTTTGATAATCTGGATTTCCAAACCTTTGTTATTATAATATCCGGGTCCAAGATAAGGAAAGAAGAAGGGGAGGAGATACCACACGTTGTTGCCTTTTTGGACAAACCGGTTGATCATATTTCGTTCAATAAGGCAATAAGTGTTGCGGTAAAATTCGTAGAGCTGGATAGGAATTTATCCTAATTTTTTCTAGTCCTGCACATAGATTTGAGAATTGAGGACTTTTTTATCTAACTTAATTCTTCTTGAGCGCAACTATGAGTAATCCCCTAAAAACTGTCATAATTGATGATGATCCACTCTCTACTGAAGTTGTAACTTCATTGATAGATGATGTTGAGAATATTGAGTTGGTAGGAAGCTTTAATGACCCTGTTGAGGCAGTTAAGTTTTTGTCAACCCATCTGGTCGATGTATTGATTTTGGATGTAGAAATGCCAAAGATCAACGGATTGGAGATTATCGATAATATTGATCAAAACCCATTTGTGATCCTTATTTCAGGTAAAAAGGAGTACGCATTGGAAGCTTTTGATTATGATGTGGTTGACTATATCACTAAACCGCCAACACTTTCCCGCTTTCTTAAGGCAGTAGACAAAGTTAAAGAAAGGATTCACGGGAGATCCTCCGGACCATCTTCGGATCATATTTTCTTGAAGGTGGATTCCCAGTTAGTCAATTTCAAATTATCAGAGTTCTATTTCTTTGAGGCCTATGGCGACTACGTAAAGGCTCATGTGAAAGATAAATTTGTTGTAATTAAGCATACCCTAAGCTCAGTAGAAAAGAAGTTACCCGATGATCAGTTTTTGAGGGTACACCGGTCCTACATTGTTCGTCTTGATAAAATATCGAACATCGAAGCATCGGCTATTGAAATTAAGGGGCAGATTATACCAATCGGAGGTAGCTTTAAAGATGTCCTGATGAGAAGGATTCGAACCTTATAAAGGCCCGGTTGAAAGTCGATATTACTGAGTTCATCGACAGTTTTCAAATATTAGAAATGGAGCACGTATTTTAAGATATAAATCTTAAGATATGAGACTAATGATTATTTTTTTGTGCAGTTCAGTTCTCCTGTTCTTGATGGTTGTTTATACTGATTCAACTGCGTTTCATTCATTTGCCGGTGTATGTATGGTTGTGATAACCATTTATTCGGTGCGTGCTGCTTACTTGAATAAATTGGAATAGTTGTGAGAATATGCTGATACCGAAAAGGTGTTGCAACATTTAACTGCTGATTTTTGGAATTCAACGATGATCTGGATGGACCTGTCTATAATAAATTTTTCGCACCACAGTTTTCTATACCTTTATCACATAGTAATCAAGAGGTTGAGGGTTTACTGTCCAGTTAAGGCCGCATTTACGTGTTGCTTGAATACATCAGAAAACGTAGTTGGTGTGCAGGTATTGTTAAAATATATAGGTTGGGAGTATTGTATGTTTTTGAATACCAAACTTGCGCAATGAGGGTTACTAGGTTGTAGGGATCACACCTGGGTGGTCCCTTTTTTTATTGGCTTACCTCAAGGCTCACCAATAATTATTGCATTGTGACATATTTAGTAGTTAATTTGCAAACTCTTTTGAATAAAGAGAGGTGTCCCGTGGGGCGGGATTAAGGTGCACGCCTGGAAAGCGTGCAATACACAGAGAGGTGGCCGAGTGGCTTAAGGCGCACGCTTGGAAAGCGTGTAAGGGCGAAAGTTCTTCGGGGGTTCGAATCCCTTCCTCTCTGCTGAATGGCATGTCAAAACGTGTCAATAAAAATCAAAAGTCCCTTCAATTGCTTTGGAGGGACTTTTTTGTTTCTTTCTAATTTCAATAACTATCATTATTTGGGAAGAACTGGTTACCCTATTAGTTACCCTGCTTGATCTGGTAATGCTTAGTTACTTCCAGTTACTTACAAATCAAAGGGCAAATGCGTTTCAAAATTTGAAAGCCGTTGCTCATGAAGTATTTAAGAAAAATAACATATATCAAACAGTCAAAGAAGAGGAATTCTCTTCTGTATGATATATATCTTAAAATACAGGATGACTTTACATCGGTGACTATTTCAACAAAACGATCAATTAGTAAAGAAAGATGGGATTCAACAAGGAAACTAAAAAGTCCTAGGACGATAGATGAGAAAAGAACTGCTTCAGACCTAGAAAGACTTTCGGTTCGTATAGATGATATATGTCTTCTTCTTCAGTCCAGTGGAGTAAACCCAACCCCATCGGTTGTAAAGGAAAGATTGAATGATAATAATCTCAAATATTCAGTCCAGTCAGTTTTTGACTTGTTTATTACTAAGTTTGAGACTAAAGTTAACGCTGGTATTCGTTCTTACAGAACATTGGAGAAGTATAAAAAGATTCAGTCTTTTTTCACTGACTTTCTCAAATTGAACTATAGGGTCACAGATATGCCCTTGATCAACTTGGATTATTCTATTTGTGAATCTTATGTAGATTATCTCAGGGATGTAAAAGGTAATTGTCATAATACAATTGTAAAACACATTTGGAACCTGAAGGGGATCTGGAATTTCGCAATCATGTACGGACATCTCGGAAATGACCCTTGGTCTAAGTTTTCTGAAACTTTGGAAAAGGTTGAAACAATATTTCTAAATGAAGATGAATTAGAAAGGATTGAGAAACTTGACTTAAAGACTAATCCCAAACTGGATGTTGTAAGAGATTATTTCTTACTAACTGCATATACTTCTTATTCATATTGTGACGTGGTGGATTTGAAAATTAACCAATTGGAAAAGCGAGATGATAAGAATTTATGGATTAACCATGATAGGCAGAAAACAAGAATTCAGTCAGATATTATAGTACTTCCTAAAGCTTTGAAGCTAATAAATAAGTATAGCAATCACCCTGACAGAATAAAAGAAGGAAGAATACTTCCAAGACGATCAAATGCGAAAATTAATGCTTATTTGAAAGAAATAGCTGTGCTTGTTGGTATCAATAAAAGATTAACACACAATGTCGCTAGACATACATTTGCAACAACAACCTGTTTGCTTAATGGTATTTCAATCGAGGTGTTGTCCAGAATTATGGGGCATACTAATATCACTCAAACCCAGCATTATGCAAAAGTAGTGGACAAACAAATAAGCAAAGAGTTCAAGAAGCTATTATAGAGCGATTTGATTGCGATCCCATACTTTTTTCTTTATCCTAGTAGAAAAATCTGTTAGGCAAAATGGAAATACCACAAATAAATTCTTTTTTAAAACTTACAAGCTTCGGTTTTAAATCATTAGATATTTCAGATTTTAATTTCTCGGAACCACCAAAATATCACGGGTTTGGTTTACAGGATTTTGAGGAGTTCAAAATGACTCTTTCTAAATCGAGGGATGCTATGCTTGAGTATTTGTCGGATATGTCGATTCAACAAATCGGAGCGTTGGGTAGATCAATTATTTCTACTTTAAGTAAACAGATTGATGATTTAGATAGCCAAAATCAGTTTTGTTTTAAAATGTTCGAGGCTGCAAAAGACATTTTGGATGTTGAAGGAAGGTTACTTTTATCGAATAACTCCAATTATATAGCTCATTTTGTTATTGCACAACAAAAAGGAATTTTTGAAGCCATAAGACTAATAGAACAAATATTACCTGAACACGAGAGATTTGAATTATACCCAGTAAAATTTAAAGCCAGAAAGGATCAAATTGTAGCTCTTTTTTATCAGTTAAAAGAGAATAATTTTTTGGATTTCCCTAGCGATAAACGTTTGGCAGATTTTATCGAATCAACCTTTCTGTACTACAACAAGAGTGGTGACGGATCATACAAAGAAATTGATAAATCACTCATAACAATGAACGTTTTCAAAAACTCACCTCAAACTACTATAGATGAAAAATTAAAGGGGTTTCGAGATGCATTGAAAGTTGGCTAGTTATCTCCAGTTACTTACAAAGCTTTGCTTTGAGTCGTTTTAGTAGTAGATCAAATTGGTGATTTATGAATAAAATTGACTTAATAACAAGCGAAGACTTAGTCCGTATCGAGCAAAAGATTGATCAACTTTTAGATTATGAAAAATCTCAAAGTGAATCAATCAATCAAGAGGTGATTTATGATTCTTCCAGGTTAATGGAAATCCTTGGGATATCATATAATACATTAAAAAAATGTATAGTGAATGGTATGCCCTACTCATCAATACCTGGGATAAGAGGGTATTTCTTCATAGTGGAAGATGTTGTTAGGTTTCTTAGAAGTAATTCTCAAGAAAGGAGGGGCGGTTATGATTGATGGTGTTAAAATTTCTGTTTACTATGATAATTTGGACTGGCTTTTTGATGAACCTGGATACAACAGGTTGAACCCCAACACAGGGGAACTGACTTTAGATGGCCTGGAGTTGGATGGTTGGTATCTGAAGCCCCAGCGAAATAACCGATGTATAATACGTGGGTCTCTTCATAAATGGTTTTTAAAAAACAATTGGTCGAGTTTCCATCTAAATCAAATTGAAGAAGCAATCAAGTTATTGGGGTATAGATTTCATTTTGATCCAACACAAGCAAAAATTGAGAATTTGGAATTTGGATTCAACATCCAAGTCAATTGGATAAGTATTGAAGATTTTATCGGGATGCTACTTATTCATAAGAAGAAGCCTTATCAGTATTATAATTCGAAAGTAGGCAAGCGTGTAGAGCTAGGTCAATATTTTCTTAAGATTTACAATAAAACCCCAATATGTAACTATTCAAGCCTATTAAGGACGGAAATCAAAATTCTAAAGTTAGAGAAAATAAAGGGGTCGGGAATAAAGTATCTATCTGATTTAACGTATGAGCCAAAACTATTCTTTTTAAAAGAACGGTTGAATAAGGAATTGTTAAGTACGATCCTTGTAGATCAAAAAACCAATCATGTAAAATCCTGTTCCGACAATTTGTTTTTAAAAATTAAGAATCCTAAATATTGGGAAAGCAACTTAACACCAGCCGAGCGGAAGGAATTAAACAAGAATTACACTAGAATTTGTAAAGAAATGGGGTGGTCAGAAATTACAGAAAAACTCACTGAGCAAATAAATCTGAAGTATGAATTTCTGACCATCGAAAATGGCTCTATCTTGGATAAAAGACCGATTTCAAAAATTGAAGACCTTCAACAAGTTGATGTTACTGACCGTTTAGATGATACGGTCAATGATATAGAGGTTAGTGATGAAGAATTTGCTCGGAAATTAACTGAGGTCGCTAATAAAATTTTGGATTGTTCATTTCAAGGTATTCGTTGGAGAAGTCGTACTCGTAGGTGAATTCTGAGCGATTGGACCTAGTACAATTTGATTGGGAAAGATTGGAGTTGTTCGAAGAAGTCCTTCATCTATTTTTTAAAGATTTGGAGCTTGGTGCTAGATCAATGGAAGGTAATGACTTTATTGATTTGTTCCTGATGCTTTATGTCATACCAGGAAGAAAGTACTGGACGAAGGAAAAGAAGTGGATAAACTATATTAAGCAAGCAGGACTGGAAGATAAGTATCTGTTTCAAGACAATTAAAAGAAATGGTAAAATTCAAGCTTTCGTCCTCCTAGGAAACGAAAGCTTGATATACTCAATTGTAAAATTTAGAAAAAAGGAAGGATGAATTTAAACGATTTATTAAAGGAGCTGAGTAATTGTTCCAGCAAAAAGGAATATTTAAAACTAATTAGAGAAAAAGTTGATCTTATTGTCACAATGTTGAGACCTCGGTATAAGTTAGATGCAGATAATGGAATGTATTTCCCTCAAAACATTCATAGTACACATGACGTTGTTGTAATTCACTTTTTCGCAGAGTTGAAGTTCATAGAAAATGCTGTCAAAGGTATGGATACATCACCTTTTAGCCCCCACGATGAACTATATTACATAGGAATTAGAGGTTTTGTGATTGCGCAATACGAAAGTTTGAATTAATGAAACTTATTAAAAATCCTGATCCTGCTCCAATTGTATTTCATGTCATCAATTTATCTTGAAAGTTTCAATATCCTAACTGCTCCTCTCATCACGATTAAGAAAATCATCGAACCAATGACTAAATCAGGGTATTTACTTTGGGTGAAATAGACTAAACCACCTGCAATAATTACCCCAATGTTAATAATGATATCATTGGATGTGAAAATAGCTGAGGCTTTCATATGAGCCTCTTCGCTTTTTACTTTTTGGATGAGGTATAAAGAAACTGAGTTGGCTAAGAGAGCAAGAATAGAAATCACTATCATATTCTGAAACATAGGGATTTCTTCCATACCTATGAATCTTCGGATTACTTCTACCAAGCCTAACAGAGCAAGAAACATCTGAAAGTAACCACTGATTTTTGCAATCTTCTTTTTCTTTAATATCGTTGAACCAACTGCCATTAGACTCATTCCATACACAATAGAATCAGCTAACATATCAAGCGAATCTGCCACTAAGCCCATTGATTTTGATATCCATCCATAAACCATTTCTATAACGAAGAATGAAAAGTTGATAGCCAACACCCACCATAACATCTTGCGTTCAACTTCATCGTTATTTGATTCTATTGGGGCAATGTATTCTTCCGTTGATACTAGCGTTGAATCAAAGTTTAGGGCATGAATATCTTTTTCAAAAGAAGAAACCTCTCCTGAGTGGATTACCTCTAGCTTTCTATTGGGAATATCAAAGTTCAGTTTTAAAATGGATTCTATTCCCTCCAATTTCATCCGAATCATCTGTTCTTCAGAAGGGCAATCCATTTTAGATACTCTGAATACTGAAATCTTATTACTCATAGTTCTAACAGTCTTCTAATTCGCACTCTTCTGACTCTAACTCAAAAGACAAAGTAGTATGCTTGATTTTGTATTTCTCCACAGTCTTGAAGATTTTACTTTTAATCTGAGATAATTCTTCAAGATTATAATTGTCGTTTACTACTACATGAGCCGTTAAAATGTGATAGTTCCCATCCATTGACCATAAGTGGCAATCATGGATATCTGTTACATTTTGTATAGAAACTATCTCTTCTTTTACTTCATCAATAGTCACATCAGAGGGAGTTCCTTGCAGAATAATTCGCATACTTTCTTTGATGTTTTTATAGACGTTAAAAAGAACAAAAGCAGTAATTAGAATTGATAGAATTGGGTCTATAATTTGTGCATCAAAATACATCATTATCAAACTTCCAATTAATACAGCTACCCATCCTAGAACATCTTCTAACAAGTGCAATGAGACAACTTTTTCATTCAATGACTCACCTTTCCGAAGCTTCAAAACTGCTGCTCCATTTACGATAACTCCCAAAATGGCTAAGTACATCATTCCTTTAGCATTGGACTCTTCAGGGTTCCACAACTGTGGAATTGCATGACTTAATACAACTATAGCACCTACAACAAGTACAATAGAATTAATGATAGCTCCCAACAGAGAAAACCGTTTATACCCAAATGAAAACTTGGGCGTTCTTCCTTTTTTTGATACACGCTGAAAGTACCATGATAACCCAAGACTCAAGCTATCTCCTAGATCATGTAAAGCATCGGAAAGAATAGCAAGACTATTGGTGTACAGCCCTCCAATGATTTCGATTATCGTGAATGCTAAATTAAGCAAGAAGGCAACTTTGATATTGCCTTCTGAATGGTCGTGACTGTGTGAATGATTATGATGATGTCCCATATTGGTGTTAATGTACGTGTTCGGTTTCTCCCTTGCCAATTTCTGCCTGTAAGTAGTATGCTGATGTTAAAGCGATTTCGGCATCCTTCGGAAAATCATCTAGGTTTAGAATTTCAACCCAATCACCCTCTTCAATTCCTGTTTTTACTTCAATTTTCTTAAAGTGAATTTCATTCTGATGATGATGTTCCTCCATATGGTTGTGCTCATCATGTTCTTTATGGTCATGTTCATCATGTCTATGCTCAGAGCCTTGATCTTCATGATGAATAAAAACATATTTTTTATCTTCTTCACTAACAATGGCTGTTCTCGGTACAACTATCCTTGTTAAAGAATCTGTTTTGATTTTACCTGAGACATACATACCTGAAATCAATCTCTCATCCATTTTTTGAAAACGAGCTTGAACACGAACACTTTTAGGGTTTTCATCAAATACAGGACTTATTGAATAGATTGTTGCTACAAAAGACTTAGCTCCGAATGAAGGAGAAGTCACTTTTATTTCCTGACCTTTTTTCACTTTCAGAATATCATTTTCATATACTTTAAAGGCACAATGTACTTTTTGATTATCTACTATTTGAAAAAGTCTTTTGTCAGTTGAAACGTATTCCCCAACATTTGTTTCTACATGACTTACTGTTCCTCCCAATGGACTTACAACAGCAATTGATTGCTTTATTTTCCCTTCAGCTACTTGTTCTGCGTTCAACCCTAACATTTGGAGTTTAATCTTTAAGGCATCAACAATTGCTTTCGCACTATTGTATTCAGACTTGATTTTTTGAAACTCTTTACCTGAACCTACCTCTTCATTGTAAAGTTTTTCTTGCCTCTTGTATTCACTTTCCAAATAGCTCAACTCCGCACTTTTACTGATTAAGTCTTCTTGAAGTTTAATGATATCAGGGTGTTGTAGAACAGCTAATATTTGTCCTTTCTTGACTTTGTCACCTTCAATCATATGGATTTTGGTAATCACTCCCCCGATAAAAACGTGTACGTCAGCTATGTTCTGTGGAGTAAGTTCTAATTCGCCATTAGTCTCTATCTCTTCTGAAAGCTTGATTTTCGAGAAATGACCAACTTTGATTTTTAAGTCTTCAGCTTGTTCTTGACTGATTGTTACTTCGTTCTCTTCATGGTGTTCAGACTCACTATGAGAATGTTCATCTTCATGTCCATGTCCATGTCCCTTATGACTATTGTTTTCGCATGAAAACAGAATGAGTGATGTAAATAGTATGTATATAATTTTTTTCATGTCGGTATATTTTAATTTCCTGTTAGGAATTCGATGTAAATAATGTTTTGATTGAATTGATTGAGTCTATCCAAATATTGGATTTTGATATTGACCGCTTGTTCAATGTTTCGGACATACTCTACGTAGTCTATTGCTCCATTTTCAAAGCTTTTCTGAGCATTTCCTATTAGCAATTCAGCTTGATTCAAACCTATTCTATCATAGTAGTCAAGACTTTGGCTTAACTTATAATACTCCTGCAAGGCTTGTGACAACTGATGTTGAAGCATGTCATTGAAATAGTCCGCCTGTATGGTCGCACTTTCAACTTCTAGCTCAGAAGCCTTGATTCTCGCAACATCAGGCTTTGCCCACAACGGAATAGCTATCCCTGCGGTAACCCCTGTAAAACGAGTACTTCCATCTACAGTTTGGTCTACACCATTGATTGTTTGAACGCCTTTTAGTGATTGATTGAAGTACCCAATATTAAACTCAGGCAATACACGGGCTTTATTCACTTTCTGCTCACGCTCAAATATGGCAATCTGCTGATGCATGTATTTGAGCGAAGGGTTATTGTCTAATGAGGAACTGTCTACAGGCACAGAAATCCTTTCAAAACTTTCAGGAATGGCGTTTATCACAGTACCCAGGTAGAGAGACAATCTATCCAACTGAATCTTTATATCTGCCTCAATTTCATTCAACTGAACAGTTAATTCTGTCACTTTTGCTTCTGCTGTGGTTTTCTCTAGTAATGTAGAGGCTTCTGTCTCATAGCGAATTGTAGTTGCCTTTTTAAATTTCTGATAAACACTATCCTGAAATAACAGTAACCTCTTCTTTGATTGAAGGAATTGGATTTGATACCATGTTTCCTTTACTCGTTTCCTGAGTTCATTGGCATCGCTTTCCCATTTCAGTTCTGCACTTTTCACCTCTTCTTCTGCCAATTTTTTCTGACTAGAATAGTAAGTAGGAAACTTAAAATTTTGACTCACATTGAATGCAAAATCATTTTCAAAACTGTTGTATTGTCCATATTGAACACCGACATCAGTTTTCCCAATATCAAAGGAAGTCTTTTGCAATGTTTTCTGCCTAGAAACATCTATTTCAGCAGACTGCATTAGTTTATTGTTTTCTAGTGCAATAGCTACAGCATCATCGACTGTTCTAATACTGTCAGATTGTGCATACCCTTGAGTTGAGTTGAACAATGAGAATGAGGTTATCAAAAGTCCTATCATTAACGCATTAGGCACAACTCTGATATTGCTAGTTTTCTTTTCTTTCCTTTTTTCAAGAATCTCATACAACACAGGCAGTACGATTAACGTGAGAAATGATGAAGTAAGAAGACCCCCTATAACAACTGTAGCTAATGGTCTTTGTACCTCAGCTCCCGATGATGTTGACAAAGCCATTGGTAAGAAGCCTAAAATATCAGTACTCGCTGTGAGGAAAATAGGTCTTATTCTTTCCTTCGTTCCCTTTATTATGCGGTCTTTTAGACTCAAATGATTTTCACCTTTCAAGTCATTAAAACTTGAGATAAGTACCAAACCATTAAGTACCGCTACGCCAAACAACACAATAAAACCTATCCCTGCTGAGATACTAAAAGGCATATCTCTGAGCCACAAAGCAAAGACACCTCCGATAGCTGAAAGAGGAATGGATACATAAATCATGACTGATTGAGAGAATGATTTTAAGGCAAAGAATAGTAGAACAAAAATCAATGCCAATGCTACGGGAACAACAATTGTAAGTCGTTCTTTTGCTTTCTGAAGATTTTCAAAAGCCCCACCATATCGAATGTAATACCCTGATGGCAGATTTAGCTTTTCATCTAAAATACCTTGAATTTCCTTAATTAAGGATTCAACATCTCTACCTCTCACATTAATCCCAACATAGATTCTTCTATTCGTACCCTCCCTTGAAATCTGCATAGGACCCGATTTATAATCAATCGTAGCCACTTCACTGAAAGGTATTTGACTCCCATTAGGAAGTGAAACAAATAAACTCTTTATATCCTTAATACTCTTTCGATATTCCTGATGAAGCCTGACTACGATATCAAACCTCTTCTCATTCTCGAAAACGATTCCTGCACTTTCACCACTGAAAGCGGTACTTATAGTCTTATTTAAGTCTTCAATGTTTAGCCCGTACTGAGCAACCCTATCCCGATTGTAGTGAATAGTCATCTGAGGCAAACCTTTAGTTGCCTCAGCTCTCATGTCACCAACACCATCTATGTTAGCAATGAGCTTCTGTATCTCATCTGCTTTTTGAGCTAGGGTATCGAGATTATCTCCATAAATCTTAATGGCTACATCTTCCCGTACTCCTGTAAGCAATTCATTAAAACGCATTTCAATAGGTTGTGTGAATTCATAGTTGACACCTACAAAAACAGACAAATCCTTTTTCATAGATTCTATCAATTCTTCTTTTGAGATACCTGAGTCCCATTCACTTTCAGGCTTTAGTATCACAAAAATATCTGCGATATCCATTGGCATAGGGTCTGTAGGAATTTCAGCTACTCCTATACGACTTACTACATGCTTTACTTGTGGGTACTTCTTTAATAGTAGCTTCTCTGCCTTTGTAGAGGTAGCTGTCATTTCATTCAACGAACTCCCTGGCTTCAGAAGAGCATGAAAGGCTATATCACCTTCATCTAGTTGAGGAATAAACTCACCACCCATTCTTGAAAAAAGAATTCCTGACACAACTAAGAAGCCCACTGAAATTGACAGAATGAGTACTCTCTTTCCTAATACCCATATAAGTATTGGCTCATACCACTTAGTCAGTTTATTGATAAACTTGTCACCAATCCCTTCTTTGGTACTCACTTTTTTATTCATGAATAAAGCTGAAGCCATCGGCACATAGGTCAAACAAAGAATCATCGCACCAATTACCGCAAAGCTGAATGTTAGTGCCATTGGCGTAAACATCTTGCCTTCTACTCCTGTAAGAGCAAGAATTGGAAGGAAGACAATTAGAATGATTAACTGACCGAAAAAGGCAGAATTCATCATTTTAGTTGATGATTTAAACGAAATATCATCTAAATCAGAAGCCTTTAGCGTCTGAGAAGAATTATTTCTAACCCTACTATGAATCATAAAAACCACACTCTCAACAATGATTACTGCACCATCTACTATTATTCCAAAGTCAATAGCTCCCAAACTCATCAGGTTTGACCATACTCCAAATATGTTCATCATGATGAATGCAAAAAGAAGAGATAGTGGAATGGTTGAAGCAACAATAAGCCCCCCTCTGAAATTCCCTAGGAAAACGACTAGTATAAAAATGACTATTAGTCCTCCCTCTAATAAGTTATTTCTTACTGTTCCTGTTGTTTTAGCAATTAAATCTGACCTATCAAGAAATGGTTCTATGGTAATGCCATCAGGAAGCGATTTTTGAATCTCAGCAACCCTTTCTTTTACTCTTTTGATAACGTCATTTGAGTTTCCATCTTTAAGGAGCATAACCATTCCTCCAACGGCTTCGCCTTTACCATCTTTGGTTAATGCACCATATCTGATTCCCTTTCCCAATCTTACTGTAGCAATATCTTTTATTAGAACAGGGGTATTGTTTTCAGTTTTGACTACTATTTTTTCTAAATCTTCAATCGAACGTGCCAATCCCTCACCTCTAATGAAGTTAGCCATGTGGTCTTTGACTATGTATGCTCCGCCCGTGTTGCTATTATTTACTTCAAGTGCATGAAATATTTCATGCATTGAAATCCCCATACTATTAAGTTTCTTAGGGTCTATGGCAATTTCATATTGCTTATTGTCACCACCAATGCTATTCACCTCCACGACCCCTTCAAGCATTGCCATTTGTCGTTTCACAATCCAATCTTGAATTTCTCTCAAGTCAGATAATGAGTATTTTGACCTGAATTCAGGAGCTACCTCAAGGGTATATTGATAGATTTCACCTAAGCCTGTTGAAATGGGTCCCATGAAAGGCTCACCAAACTGCTTCGGGATTTGAGATTTAATCTCATTCAACTTTTCTCCCACTAGCTGACGAGGTAAATACGTCCCTGCTTTGTCTTTGAAAACAACCGTTACAACGGATAAACCAAATCTTGATATGGAGCGTATTTCGGTCACTTCAGGGAGATTAGCCATAGCTAATTCTACAGGATAGGTAACAAATTGCTCTATGTCTTCAGTCCCCAAATTGGGAGAGACGGTAATTATTTGAACCTGATTATTTGTGATGTCAGGCACGGCATCAATTGGTACTTCTTTCATGGAGTAAACCCCAAGACCAATCCAAGCTATCATCATCATGCCAATGATGAGCTTATTCTTTATAGAAAAAGAAATAATCTTATTAATCATAACGAATACTTTGGTGAGTCGAAACCCTTCGACTTACAATTGAATAAATGTTAATAGAAATGTATGGACGTACTTGTCCTGTAGAAGTGATAATTATCCTATCGGAGGATGAAAAAGTACTTCGTGATATGGAGAAGATAACATATCAGAATAATTGTCACGCTTTTCTAAACTATACGAACGCAACTCTTGGGTCTTCAAGCTATACTTGAGCGTCAAAACAAAGTTAGTATGACAACAAGAGCAAATACAGAATGGAGAACAGCCGTCATCTTCACAATCACCTGAATGCTCATGCGAATGATGTGATTCAACTGTAGAATCATTATGTGAAGTATCATGTTCAAAATCCGAACACGGGACAAGCGTTAAGCAAGTCACATAAATAGACAATATGATTGATAGAATTTTCAACAGAATAAAGCTAATGAAAATTCAGTGCAAATGAGTTGCAAAGTTATTTACAGTTTGGACAAACTCCTTGATAGACCATAGTGACAGAGTCGGCACTAAAACCTGTTGGAATGTCTACAGACGGGATAATTGATTTTGTAAAGCAAAAAGTTTCATCGCATTTGTGACAATGAAAGTGTACATGTTGTTCTTGGGGAGCACATTCACATCCTTCTTCACAGGCAGCATATTTTAATTCGTTTGTACCATCCTGAATGGAATGAATAAGCTTCTTTTTCTCAAACGTTTTAAGCGTACGGTATAAGGTAACTTTATCAACCTTATCAAACCTATCTTCGAGTTCTTTTATACCAATTGCCGTTTTTGATTCCAACAGCTCTTTAAGAACTAGAACTCTCATCGAGGTAGGCTTGACCTCACGTTTGTTTAATATTTGTTCTACTTTTTGGATCATAGAATTTTAATAAAACTCCATTTCCCAATTGATTTTTACATCTTTTTGGAAGCTTTAATTTAAGAAAAAATCATTAATCTTGTTTTAGACTAGAACTTATAGCTCTCCGAATTTTGATCACGGTTGGAACCGATATATCATGAATTTTAGCTGTTTTATTCAAACTCAACCCTGATCTTAAATCCTTCGCTGCTGACTTATGTTTAGAAAGAAATTTCTCTAAAGATTCTTTACTTCCTTTGGGTCGATGACAAGTTTTTCCCTTTGTAATTGCTAATTGCTGTCCGCTCTTTATTCTGTCTACTAACCACTCTTTTTCGATCTGAGCAAATTGATTTAGGATGCTCAATACTAATGCCATAATACTGTTTCGTTTACCTTCATTATCTAGTGTTTCAATATTGAGAGATTGAATAACTAGGCTAACTTTTAATTCTGTGAGCGTGTGAATTAGTTTCTCTGCTTCAAAATAATTCCTGAATAGTCGACTAGGTTCAGCTACCAGTACCTTATTAATTTTTTTAGATTTAGCCAATTCCAGAAGTCTTTGTATCCCTTTTCGTTCTTCAATTGATTTCGATCCTGATATTTTTTCCGATATAACTTCTATGACTTCTAAACTTTGTTTTTGAGCAAAGGCTTGAAGGTCGTTTACCTGTCTTTGGTTATCCTGTCGATCGGCTTTGCTTCCAGAGCTTGATACTCTAGTATACAATACGGCTTTTTTCATAAAGTGCTTTTATCAAATATACCGTGGGAGGGAAATTATGTGTAAAAATTAAGCACTTGCTAAAAGTTTAGAACCCAATCCATAAAATTGGGTTCTAAAGAAGCCTGTTTTCATGGTTTTTAGTACAACTTTTGTCTGACACTTATTTTTTAGAGGCTGTAACAAGTTTATTCGCAATTGCTCCTATAGTAAGTACTAGTCTTTTTTAAGCTACCCGAACCTCCACATGGCAGACAGGTTCCCATAGCGTTTTTTGCATTACCAGTGCCATTACAATAACAACAAGTTGCTTCTTCAGAAGAATGATAATTTGGTGAAACTCCATCAGCCCTTAAAGAGGGTTTATGTATGTACCAAACTGTAAATGAAATAATGAAAATTAAAAATAGGATCAGTTTTTTATTACGTAATATGTATTCCATGACTACAAATAGTCTTTACAGTTAACCATATTTAGTTCGTAGGATTCGTTTTCAGTCGTAACCAAAATTTTATTGTTAATAAACGTCCATGTCTGGGATTCTTTTGTGATGCTCCCGTCTTCTTGCTCTGTACTAACAGCTACAGAAAAAATATTCCCATTAGAAGAGATTGTTTCAACTTGATAGCTTAGAAAAGCCAACTCACTGCTAATTTCACCACTGCCGTTTACAGTTTTGTTAGGGTTAACCACAAGCTGAAGTAAATCTCTTGCATTGATTTCCTGTACAATCTGTAAGAAACAATACTTCCCTTCTGCTAATTGAAATTCTTCAACTTCTTTTGAGGTTAGGCTTTCACTGGAAGCGGTAGGATTAACATTCTGATTTGTGTTTGTATTGCTCTTGAAATTGCAAGAGTTATCCGCACAGTGATAATTTTCAATGTTAGAATAGACTTTATCAAAAAGCATTTCACCATTGGCTCTGAATACCCATGTAGAATCATAGTATCGTTTTCGCTCTACCTTTGGCATATCATAAACATCATTTTCTCCAGTATCAACCAAATACATTTTCCCTACTTTTTTTCGTATTTCGAACCCAAGTTGAGTATTTAAATTCCACTTAGGGCTAAAACCTGAAATGTTATCAATGGGATCAATTTCTTGTTGTTCAAGATTGTAATGTTTTCCGTTTAACAAGAACGCTCCATTACTAATAACGGGAATTGATCCAGTACACTTAAGTCGATGGTAATAGTCTTTTCTAGGCTGTATTTCACCTTTTTTGTCAATTATTTCAATTTCATAATTCGTCCTGTTTTCACTTTTATTTTTGGGGATTACAATACAGTACCCTTCATTAAAATAGCCGATTTCTCTGAATTGAGGTTCAATGATTATTTTAAAATTACAATCCATGAAGCCCCATAATTTTTGTCCGTCAATATTTACTTGAAATCCAGAAAGACCATTAGAGAAGTTATGTAAGTCCAAGAATTCATTAGTTAAACGTTTTCCTGTAGTGTCAATGAATAACCAACCTCCATTATGAATTCTTGCTTTGGCAAGAATTAAGTTAGGACAAGATGCTTCTTTGTACTCTTCTTTTATTGTTTTTTCTGTTTGAGATGAAACTTGAGCACCTGTAGCCTCTTTATTTGTCTCACCACAAGAGAACAAAAAGAATGCTAGTATTAGGAGTGAGTATTTATATTTACGCATATTTTTTTGTTTAAATCCCCACAGAATTTACAGTAACAGCATTTGGATATAATTTCTTTGCTTTTTGAATGGCCTGATTAGAAGAAGGAGCTTCGATATAAACAATTTCTGATTTACCTTCCTTATAGGTGACCCTAATTTTGAACTTTTTAATGACCATGACATTTTGAGTAGATGAAGCGAAACAGTGTGGTAACTGACAATATTCCAGTAGGATAAGTATTGAAAAGCAAATTATTCTAAGCGAATTCATAGCAATTTTTTTAATTAATGTCTTTCAATATAGAGGTATGTGAACAGAATGACAACATGTTTTTGAATAAAATGTGACTTTTTGTTCACATGTTGAGAGATGTTGAATTAGAGTTTATTTCCAATAAGGAATTTGCATCAAAGCTGGGACAAGCTTTGAAGAAAGTAAGGTCTGAAAAAGGAGCCTCTCAAACTTTGATTGCTAATAGAGCTGCAACTGATAGATTTGTAATAAGTAAAATAGAACATGGAGAACGCACCCCCAGTTCATACATGCTATATAAAATCTTAAAGGCGTTGGAAATGAGTGCCGATGATTTTTTTAGATTGATTGAATCTTAGCTGTGTTTATTCCTCATCTGAACACCTTGAAAGTTAATTCAAAGAAGCTCTCATCTCATTTTTTCCACTTCTTTTAGCCACCTCTAAGAGTACTTGTCGATATACTTGATCTTGTATTTCCATCTCTCTATCTTGATTTATTAATCGGTGGATGTATTTAACGGATTTCATTTTTATTTGCTCATATTTTCTTGTCCTCTTTTTGAGGTCAGAATAATATAGATTGGCCACCATTCCTATGTATTTTCTAGATTCTTGGAGATATGCCCAAATGTATTCCTGTTCCATTTCGCAATAGTTTTTTAGTTTTTCTAATGCTTCGGGGTAGTTTTTCGTTACTATATAGACTTTGGTCTTAGCACCGTCCTCACTTTCTATTCTGAAGCGATAAGTTATTAAATTAGACAGGGTTATTTGTTGAGTGAAGTGGTATAGGTCTTTTGTTATAAGTTTCATCTTTTTGGCGTTAATCCTTTTCGTTTTAATTCTCGTTTTACCAATTCACTAATCCATTCTTGGACATAACCTTCAAAGTCACAATCCCGCTTCTTTGTTTCATAGTAATAACGACCTAAGATCAAGCCTTTTTGAGCTTCTGCTTTGAGATCGCCAATATGTCGATCTAGCTTCCAATGTAAATGTATGACCTGGTTTAAAAAATCATCCCACTCTTCAAGGTAAAGCAGCTGTGTCATTATTTCAAACCCACCTATTTTTTTTGCCTTTTTTCTGGCTTCATTTTTAGTAGTAGCAATGATATAGTAGTCAAATATGGGATAACCTAATCTGGTTAGGAGTTTCACAGGAAATACAGATAATAGTGGCTTTTTCATGTCTATAAATAGTCCGATAAACGCACACATTTTCCCAATGAGTGTATATATACATATATACAGCTATCGGGAAACTATGTGGTATCCAAGATTGATTTATGCTCTTTTCAGGTTCGTTTGTTGTGTGTATTTCATACTCAATTATCAAGATGTGAAGTCTTCATTGATTCCGTATATTTCGGAGCTTGGTTATTACATCTTGGCAACTCTCATCACATATCATTTCTTTTCAGCTATTTTAACTCTAAGAGCTGGTGGAAATAGAATACCAATCTTTGAGAAACAACACCTATGGGATCGTGGAGTTGGAAATAGTGAAGAATATAATTCTCGCCTGGGTCAGGTGTATGCTTATCGTGAAACTCTGATGAAAGGAATGGGTACTGATGAGGCAGCGAAGCTTTATGTTGGCTCAGATATTTCTCCCTTATTAAATGGTGGAAAGCGAAGCAAAGAAGTACTTAATTATGTGGAAACACGTTTATCTGGTATGGGACTTGATGATGGTCTACAATTCCTAAAGGATTTGAAATCGAAATAGTTGCGGAAAGCTTCTCAAAGCTTTTCCGCATATTCGTAATTACCGATGAAATATAAGTGTATTTACATATTACTCTTTCTTCCTCTTCTTTCACTCTCAGAAATTAATGTGCCTACATTTGACCAGAATAAGTTCAATGTGGCTTTGATGAAAGAACTTCTAAAAATAAAAGCGGGGGAATACAAAGCTGATACTTTGGCTATTAATGTAAGTGAGTACCACTCACTATGGATGGCTTTAGGCGATACCGTCAGGCATGATGAGGACTTTAAAATAACAGAGAGCCTAAATGATAGGATGAGATATTTCTTTCCTTCACAGGATACGGTGTTTAAATATTTGGCATTTAGGACAGAAGTATGCTGTGCAGTTAATTATAAATGGGATGGCAGCTACAGGAACTTAGTTAAAAAGATCATTGACTGCTATAAAAAGTCGAAGGCTCATTGGGATTGGTTAACCTGGACAGGTCAGGGAAGCGTTATAGGAGGAGCTGTAGTATTTAAAAATGGAAAAGCATACAATACAATAGTAGAAGTCAGAACTAATCACTACGATTATCATATAGAATGTCATAACAAACTCAAAAAGGGTAACTGGAAGGATGGTGTTTTTTTGAACAATTACCGTTTGATGATGGAAGAATACGACAGAAGAAAAAGTTCGTTTAAGGAGGCTGAATAAGGGGCTTATTTTAGCCCCTTATTTTCGTATCGAATATTCTTCGATTTTACCCCCTTAATATTGTTAGTCCTAAGCGTTTGTGTCACTCGCAGATGTTCTGAAATCACTTTATTTCAACCAACGAAAAAGAGACACCCCTTTTCCTTTTTGACTTCCCTCTTTTATGTGTTGTAAAATTTTTTCTACCAAAATTTTTCGAGATTATTGACATCAATAGTTTTTAGCTGTTTTGCCCGCTCCAGGCCCTGGAGCGGGCAAAATGAGACTGCATAAATTTTAATCTTTTTTTTACAGAAGTTTTATCAACCAACGATTTTACCTTGAAAACAAGGGTTATAAAAAGTCTGTCGAATTTCTTAATTTGCAGTTTGTTATAGGAAGCTTTTTTGTTTATGGCCAAAATACCTTTTACCGTATCAGCACGAACTGCAAGACTTATTGGCCAGGAGAATTTCACCAATGCAGAAGGTGCTATAATTGAGTTAGTTAAGAATGGATATGATGCAGATGCTTCTGTTTGTATTGTATATTTTGATATTAAATATAGCTCAATACCGTCACAGATAGATCAAGAGATTTTTGATGCACTGAACTCAATTTCGGATGAATTTGCTTCAAAAGTATATACCGAAAAGGATGGTGTTATAACGTTAAAGGATAAAATAGATGATCAGGATTTAAACATTGTTAAGTCATTTTTCTCTTCTCAAAACTCTATATATATCATTGATAATGGGGATGGGATGGATGATGAAGTAATTAAAAAACAATGGATGACAATTGGGACAGATTCTAAACTGAATGATTATTTAACAAAGTCTGGGCGAATAAAAGCTGGGGCTAAAGGAATTGGACGATTTTCCTTGGATAGGCTTGGAGACGTGGGGAATATGTTGACAGTTCCAAAGTTGAAAAACATCGGATTCGACTGGAAAGTAAAGTGGAGCGATTTTGAGAAAGACGGAGCTATAATAGGAGAAGTTACAGCTGATTTACAGTCAATCGAAAATGCAAACTATCAATCACTAATCCTGGACAAAGTTCCCAGTTCGGATATTGAGTCCATTGTAACTCAAAAAGGAGAAACAAATTTTTCAAATGGAACCTTATTGAAAGTTTCAGGTCTACGGGATTTTTGGACTGTTAAGCAAATCGACAAGCTATATAGTAATCTTGAAATTCTAACTCCTCCAGAAGGTCAACAAAAGTTTCAGGTTTACTTATTCTCAAACCTCCATGTAGATAACGAACTAGGGTTAATTGATAATTCAGACTACTCTGATTATGATTATAAAATTGAATGTGATTTTAAAGGAAACGAAGCAAAGGATGTAGTTATCAAAGTTTCTAGGGAAGAATTTGATAAAGATAATATCAACAAGGAAGTGTTTTCATACGAGGATATGAAAGAATTTCCATTTGATAAGAAGACTTTTTTAAAGGGGAAGTATAAGGATAATACAACCATTTATAAACTGTTACCAGGGATTGACAAATCTGTTAGTAAAAATGTTTTAGATAAGATTGGCCCCTTTGAGTTCACTTTTTACTTCCTCAAAAACGCTAAACCCAATAGCGAAGATGCTGAGAAGTATCATTACAAGGAATTTAATGGAACGAAGAGAGGAGAATGGCTGAATAAGTTTGGTGGAATAAGAATATTTAAGGATGGATTTAGAGTAAGACCTTATGGTGAATCCAATTCTACCTTTAACGATTGGCTGAGACTGGGTAATAGATATGGTCAAGACCCTGCTGGTATAGCGACTAAAGGAAGGTGGAGAGTTAGGCCAAACCAAATTGCTGGTAGCATTTTACTATCAAGAGTATCAAACTTAGAATTTCAAGAAAAATCTAGCCGAGAGGGTTTTCAGGAGAATGAAACTTTTGAGGTCTTTAAGAATATTATTATTTCCATAATAAAGTACTTTGAAGATGATAGGAGTACTATAGGTTCTAATCTTGATACTTTGTACAAAAATCTACATCAAGATGAGCAAGCTGAGAGTGAAGCGGATGAGATCATTGATGAGGAAGATAATTCATCTTCAGGAGAAGGGGAAGAAAAATCAACAGAGCAACTAAAGCAAGAAAATACCAGTTTAAAAAAGGGATATAGGTCTCAGAAAAGAAAACTTGCACAAAAAGATCAAGAGCTGAAATTATCCAGAGCGTTAGCAAGTGCTGGTCTAATGATTGCAAGTTTTAGTCATGAGTTTAATAGTATAAAAAACAAACTAGACACTCGAACTTTTAACCTTATCAAATATTTAGGAAAGCTCCTTCCAGAAGAGGCCATACCAAAATCTACTAAAGATCATCATAACCCATATTATCTCATTAATAAAATGAAAGGGCAAGATGAGAAATTAAAACAATGGATTGATTTCTCGCTTTCGCTGATTAAAAAGGACAAGAGAAAAGCTACTACAGTTAGCTTAAGAGAGTATTTTGATAATTTGAAAGAAGTCTGGGGAAGCCTCTTATTAAATAGAGAAGCAGAATTAATTATAGAGAATAATCTGGATGATGATGAGGACATACAACTCAAAATTTATGAGCTTGATTTAGATACTCTTTTTGACAACCTCTTAACTAATTCTGTAGAAGCATTTCAGGTTGAAGGTTTTTCTGGAAAAAGAAGAATGAATATTAAAATCGAATCTGACGATGAAACTTTAAAATTCAAATACAGTGATTCGGGGCCTGGTTTAGATGAAGGGTACAAGCAAAAGCCAAATGTAATATTTAAGCCATTTGAAACCTCAAAAAGGGATGATGAGGGTAACCCTGTGGGTACTGGGTTAGGTATGTGGCTTATAAAATCAACGGTGGATGAGTACAAAGGAAGAGTTTCAATAAAATCTCCAAAAAATGGATTTGCTCTGGAGGTATCTTTTTCAAGTAATGTTTTTTCAAAATGAGCGATATTCAAAAGTATAAACTAGGTGTTGTTGACGAACAACAAGACGATATTGATGATTTTTTCAGCTTTTTTGAGGATGAGTTCGATACGATAAAAATTGAGCTTGAACCTAAGCCTGAAGCAGTAGTTAATAATATCATTGAAGCTAATGTTGATGCTGTGGCCATTGATTACAAACTCATGGAGCATAACTCTTCCGTTGAATTTAATGGAAATGCTCTATTTAAAACCTTGTTAAGTAGGCTTGAAGATTTTCCTGTATTCTTAATGACACAATATCAAGATGAGGCAAAAAAGCACAGGATTGACCCCTTTAGAATATTTCCAAAGGAAATAATGCAACCTGATCCATCAAAGGGCGACTTGTATAAAAGAGGTCAAGATTTAATTGATAGAATAAAGTACTTGATTAAAAACTATAAGGAAGACTTGGGTGAAAAGGAAGCGGAGTTAGTTAAGTTAATTGAAATAAAAGAAGATAGGAGTTTAAATGCAGAAGAAGAAAAAAGATTAATAGAGTTAGATCAATATATCGAAAAGGCACTTGATAAAGAAAGTAGCCTCTCAGACACTTTTACTTCCAGCCATGAAGAAAAGTTGTCCGCACTCCTGAAAAAAGCTGATGACATAATCCGTGAAATAAATGATCAAAAATAAATTCAGAGAAAAGTCACCAGAAAGAACATATACAGGTAATGAGCTAAGTCCTTATTCTAAGTATAAAAGCTTTTTAGCAAAAGACTTTAACAGAAGGTGCGGTTATACAGATTGTCCTGATTTTTGGTTTGGAGGGAAACAGACTTTTCATATTGACCATTTTGCTCCTAAATCTAAGTTTGATGGCTTAGAAAAAAAGTATTCAAATTTGGTATATAGCTGCTCTTATGTTAATAGAGCAAAGAGTGACGATTGGCCATCAGATGATAGTAGTGTTTCAATAGTAAATGGAGAAGGCTATATGGACCCTTGTGACATTGATTACAATGATCATTTCTATAGAGATGATGAAGGGAAGATAAAGCCTCAAGCGAACTCCGAAGTGGCAAATTATATGTACAGAAAGTTAAAACTGTATCTAAGGAGGTATTCTATTATTTGGAAGCTTGAACAAATTGATGAGAGAATTAAAGAAATAGTAAAATTGCTTCCTGGCGATGTTTCTGATACAGATACAAAACTGCTAGTTGTCCTAGCGGAATTAACAAGGGAATTTTCAAAATACAAGGAGTACTTAAGAGCTGAAATATAGCAATGTCAGATAAAACTACAGGATCATATTACACACCACCAATATTAGCTGAATTCTTAGTCAAGCATATTTTTAGCAATCACATTACTGACAGTTTTAAGCAGTTCAAAATATTGGAGCCTAGCTGTGGTGATGGACAATTTTTGGAACCTTTTTTAAAGGATGATTATCTGAAAAAAATAGAAAAGACAAGATTCGATCTGATAGATATTAATGCAGAAGAATTAAGTAATGCTAGATTTATAGTTGAGAATTTAAAATCAAGTACAATAACCAGTGTATGTTCCCATCAAGATTTTTTGGATTATAAAAGTAATGAATCCTATAATCTGATAATTGGAAATCCACCATACATTAATAAGAAGCATCTTTCAAAAGAACAGATTGCAAAATGTAGAACCATTTGTGAAAACTCTATTTCAGATTTTGGAGAAACCAAAAATATATGGCCAGCATTCTTGATTCAAAGCATCAAAATGTTGGCCTCAGATGGAGTGCTTTGTTTTGTATTACCTTCGGAGATATTGCAAGTGAAGTATACTCAAAAAATCAGGGAGTATCTTCTTTCCGAATTCCAAAAAGTTGAAATATTTGCCTTCAATGAATTGATATTTTCAGGGATTCAACAAGATGTTGTAGTCGTTCTTGGAGTTAAAAAACTACCAAAACTTAATTCTCCGACAGTCTCTTTTTATCAGGTTAATAAGTTGGAAGATTTAAAGATTCCAGATTACATCAAAAAACATACTAACATCCATAGAAAAAAACTCGATAAATGGACTAACTATATCCTGGAAGACAGTGAGCTCGATTTGATCGAAACGTTAACGAATGAAAACTCATTTAAGCCATTAGATGAATATTGTGAAAAGGTAGAAGTTGGTATTGTTACTGCTGCAAATGACTTCTTTATAGTAAGCGATTCAACTGCTAAAAAATACGACCTAGTAGAATATTGTCACCCAATAGTTAGCAAGGGGGGGATGATAAAAGATCGTACAACTCTATCTAAAAGAGATTTGAGTTTGTTTCGAAAAGGAAACCAAAAAATTAATTTGGTTTCCTTTCCCAAGGATAAAGATCAGATAAACGAAAAGGCTACCAGGTACATAAAAATTGGAGAACGTCTTCACTTAAATCAACGATACAAAATGAAGAGACGCTTTCCGTGGTTTCAAGTTCCTTCGATTTGGAGTTCAGAAGCCTTTTTCATTAAAAGAAGCCATGAATACCCTAGGATGGTATTAAATTCCGCAAAGACTTACTTGACTGATTCGTTTTATAGAATTGTTACTAAGAAGGATATTGACTCAAAATCTCTTGTGTTTTCCTTTTACAACTCATTAACATTTACATTAGCTGAACTCGAAGGTAGATACTATGGTGGTGGTGTATTGGAGCTAACACCTAATGAATGTAAGAAACTGAATATGCCTTATCTTTTTATTGAAGCAGATAATTTCAGATTACTTGAAAAGAAGTTCAGGGATAATGAAAGCATATATAGTATCCTTGACTATACAGATAGTATTTTATTAAAGAATTTAACTGAAAAGGAACGTCAGAAAGTTAGAGAGATTAGGAATAAATTACTTAATAGAAGGTTAAAGTTGGGTCAATCTAAAACCCAGGTAAAGCCCATGAAACAAGAGAAAGTTTCTGTTACTTAATTGATAAAGCACGGTGTCATTTAGTGGTTTTTATTATCTTTGATAAGCTCTTTGAATTAAGTAAAATAGTTACCCTATTAGTTACCCTCAAAGTACTGAGAGTTGAAAAATGTAGGGTTAAATGAAATTTGAAAGGATATTGAGAGAAGGTCTGAACCCCTTCCTCTCTGCAAACAAAACCATTGACCGTAGGTCAGTGGTTTTTTGTTTTTGGCCGTTTTGAACTTGTTCAAACAAGGTCAATCAAAAAAGCACGATGAAAGAATGGTTTTGTTTGCAACTCCCCCAAAACGGGATCAACGAAGTTAATCCTTCCTCTCTGCCATGAACGCTCAAATAAATCAAATTTGGGCTTTTTTTGTGCCATTTTAGTTAATAAGGGGTATACATAACTGCATCGAATCAAAATTTCTGCTATCGTGAGAATAATAGAATGATCGGGAATATCTGAGTAACAGATAGCGACATATAATTCAGTCGGCCCCATTGTCAACCTGAGTTAAATTAATTCCTTAAGTCTATTTATAATTGCATTAATTTCTGGCGATGATTCCTCTAGCTCACCAATTGATTTTTTATAATCTTTTTTAATAGCAACTTTCAATTTATAAAGCTTCTCTAAGAATTCAGTTGCGCTGGTGATGACTTCAATTCTTCGGTTGTTTTCTAACATTCTTTGTATTAAAGGAAGAATAGTACCTTTCATGTTTTTGTAAGCGCCACTATCTATTCGGTTAAGTATTTCTTCAATCTTTTCTAAATAATCTAAGATAGGTTCGTCTTCAGTCCTGTTATAAATACTCTTCAATAAATGTTCATCAAATTCAATTCTAAGATTATCGTCCAATAGTGGATAAGTATTATCAAGGAGATTTGATTCATCATCATCCATAGAGTATTCTACTATTCGAACCATGTGTTCTCTAAAAAAATCATTTAAGTTGAGGTTCTTAACCAAATCATCAGAAAGAATTTCGGTGAGACTATCAGAGTAGTCTTCTAAATTACTTATGCAAATTTTCAAGTAATTCAATATTATCGAATCCGTAATTTCTTTTGAATTAAATAATTTGGCTAATGCAATAAAATTACCTGAAACCATAAGGTTAAGATTATCCGGAGCAATTAAATGGAAAATCGTTGTTTCAAGGTTAACCCTTCTTTTGATATCCATGTTCTGGACTGTTTCAGACCTCAAAAGAGAATAGACGAAATTGTAAGTGAACCAACTTCTATTATTTGCATCTTCCAACACTTTCTCAATATCAATCTTTTTTATAACCTCATTCCAACCATTATTCCGATCAATACTTTGGAGTAAAGCGTCAGCATAGTAGCCTTCATTAATAACACTCATTATGAATTCTTTAGAAGAATGCTCACACAAATATTGTATGAATTTTTGATCTCCAATTGTGTTTAGATTTCCATTAATAAATTGGCTTCGTAATTCTTGCTTAATACTCTCGTTTTGAAAAATTAATAAACCATACTGAAGATATTCGTAGAGTAAAGGATAATTAACAGTACTTGTTGCCAGTCTTCCAATTCTCTGCTGAAATAAGGATTCGAATTCTGTAAAAACATCATTTTTTATATTGGCACCTTGAAACAAGGTTAAAGAAGGAGCAATAATTTCATCAATTCTATTAGGTCGACTTTGTTTTGGTAGGGATTCAACTATACTTTCAAGGAGATCTTGGAGCTGGGTTGAAGTTAGATTATCACTACCTATATAATTAATAAACTTGGATGATTCGATTGTCTGATCTGTAAAACTGATTGATTCAAGAATAGTATTAATAAAGCTAACGGGTAAGTATTTCTTTATTTTAGAGACTTCTATTTGCTGAGCATATGGGATATACTTCTTGAGTTCTCCTTCGACAATATCAGTAAATAATTTAGCTACTACGGGAGCAGGGAAGCTCTGATATACCGCATTAAATAATTCTAAAGAATCTTTACTGAATTCTGTCGTTTTGAGCTTGTGTATAATATATTTTTGAGCATGTATTTTATGTTGCCCAAGTCCACTAAACATTTCTAGATTTGTAGTAAAAAAAGGGATTAGTTTTTTAAACAGCCTGTTGTCTAATTCACTATCCCTGAGTCGATTATGTATACCTGCTAGACCTCTCCATAAAGTGTTAAATAAATCAGTACTAATGCTTGTTTCTTCTTCATTTTCAGACTTTTCTAACTCTTTTTGGACTAAGTTTCGAATAGTAATAATGGAAGTTTCTAATGTTATGTCATCCTCATCTTTGGTTGCGTTTCTTATAAATTGATCTATACCCTCTACGGTAAATTGATCAATATTTTCTACCTCTTTGTCTCGTATAAGTATATCTACTACTGCGGCACTATCCCACTTAGATTCGGATATATAAATATAATTTCTAAGATTGACATCCGGACTATTTAAATAAGTTGAAGATTGGGAAATAAATCGGCTGAACTTTCTCAATTCTTCATTTTGAATGTCTTTTTGATTCGGGAATTTATCCTTCAGAATTGTTTCCATTTCACTAATTATCCTTTGGTCTTGGTTAACAATGAAGTTGTAGATTAATTGAGGATTGCTTAAAATGATAGATTCTACATTTGGCCATTTTTGTTTTATGGCAAGAATGAAAGTGAACGTTTTTATATCATCAAGAAGTATAGGGTTGTGAATTTTAACTACATGCCATAAAGAAATAAAATCGTTAAAGAATCTTTTGATTTGCCTTGCGTTTTTTCCTTCATAGGCCAACCACATAACGTTTCTCATATATGAAATATCATGTTGATTTGTAATTACTTCTTTTAGACCAGTATCTTCTAAACACTTCTTGAAAAATTTATTCATGAGATGATTCTGGATCGGTGGAATTCTTAGGTATGTCTGGAAGATTTTATCCATAAACTCTGAGGAATAGTTTTGCGCTTCGCTTCTTATATGGTTCTGGATTTCTTTGTCATCACATGGTATTACATAAAAGCAATTTTTCACGTCCAAAAAAGTTTTGAGTCCAGTAAGGGTCTTATAAGCTACGTCACTGTCGCATCTATCCAGATTGTCAAACACAATAACTACCTTAGGTTCTGGAGTTTCATTTAAAACTTTCAAAATCTGACTTATCATGTTATTGAAAATGTCTTCGAATTGATCTTGGGCAAAGGTGGGTAAGGAAGTCATTACGACTCTTTTAGGTATGGTTTTTATACTATCCAAAAAATCTTTTAAATATTCCTGAAATAGTCCGATGGCGATAACTACCATACTTCCGGAGTAGAATAGTTTGACCAAAGCTTTGAGCTCTCCTGGAATGGAATTTTTTAAATTAATGTACCACTCAAAGTTTGATACTGGTAAATAAAAATATATGAATCCTAAAAGGATAAATACCAGTGTGATAAAAATTGCTTTTCTACTCCATATATACTTCCATAAGTTTCTTAGCCAACCAAATCGACTTTTGTCTGGATCAGGAGGATTAGTTTCAAATTCCAAATTTTGTTCAAGAATCTTAACTAGATCACAGTTATTATAGTCAGCTCGTTTACCATTTTTGTATTTGAATCCATCTTTAAAGTTTTCTTTAATGATTGGATCATTTGAGTTTCTCAATTGATCATCAATGTTAAAAAGTATACTTCTATATAATGAGTCATCAACATATTTCCACACATCTAATTCTAGATAAGCGATACTGTTGTCTTTGGAGACTTTATCATTAAGCATTCTTAGAACAAAGCTTTTTCCAGAACCCCATTTTCCAAATAAGCCTAATGCGAATGAATTTTCTTTAACAGATTCATTAGTAATGATTTTATACACTGACTCGGAAATGCTTGAATGAATCCCGCCTAATTCGTCCGGAGACTCTGAAATTTCCCTTAAATATTTGATTGCTTCGGACTGATTAGTAGTACTATTTCCCATTATTTTCTTTTGCTCAGGCCAATATTGGCAGGTTAGAAATTAATAAAATATCTATTTGTTGAAAGTGATTTCAATGATAGCCACGAACAAAATATGATTTTTAATTAAAATTTAATACGCAGGTTCTGGATGAATTAAAATTGTCTTTCTCAACATATCTCGAGGTTCTGCAATCCAAAGTCTGTGAATTGTTGCTGTACCAATTCTCCAACCTCCCCAAAAACCTACCACTTGAAAAACATAAAAACCAATAACTAACTTGCAACATTTAATGTCAACCCACTGAACTGGATAAGTTCCATCGAACCAAGAGTTGTCCGAATATGATCTAAAAATTTACGGTCATCCATTATCAAAGTAGCCATCTTTAGTTCTTTGGGCATCTCAGATGTCTTAACAGGGGACTCAATGATGATCGGTGTGCCTTCAGGAATCCATTTAGAAATCTTTTTATAAGACAGTAGTGCTTCCAAGGTCAATGCTTCATGCCCACATTCTGTATTTAATGAGCTAACATGTATTTGTCTCAATTTATTATGAAAAGAATGTAGCATTTTAAAGCCTTCATTCATGGTGGGGTCAACTTGATATGCATGAGCAATATCAAAGCAGAAAGAAGCTTCAGTTAGGATGTTAAATAGGCGTTCCAAGTCCTTCGCTGTTTGACCAAAAGGTTTTCGTTTATCCATATTTTCAATACACAGATATTCTCCCAGCACCCCCCATCGCTCAGGTGTTTTAATAATGTCAGGATGAACTACAATTTGAAATTTTCTAGAAGATATTTGTATCAATGAATCGACAAGTTCTTGCTCGGTCATTCTATACAATTTACTCGGTGCATGGAAAGAGATATAATCGAACGTTGACAAATCTAATTTATCGATCATGTCAATAACTCTACCCAATTCATTTTCACGAAGAGCGGAAATTTCAATGGCATTTGTTTTGACAGTCCGGAGCATCTCAAAAGCCTTGTTAACATTACCTTTAGCCAATGAACCTGTAGAAAAACCGATATTTGGAATGTTAGAAAATGCCATATCTTAATGTGAATTTTTGAATATTACTATCTTCCTTGATAAATATATTTGTAAGTGCCCCTTGAAATCTATCACTAACTTCTCGGGCCTCCATAAACCTATCATCGTTATAAATTTCTTTCATATCCAGCTTTTCCAGATGCATTCTAAATTCTTCATTGTCTAAAATGCCAAGAAACTCATTGTAAGAGTCTAACAACTCAATGATGTACCCTTGATTTATGCCTTGCTCTAATAAATGAGAAGAAACGAAATTCAATGTGTCTTGTTCAATCACATCCATTAAATGACCTTGCAGAAGCTGTAAATTTGTATCATAGTCTTGCTCAAGGTTTATTTGTGAACAAGAATGACACATCAGCAAGCCTTTTACGTAAATAAGTTTCCGAGACATTCTAAGTTTAATATTTCTTAATGCCCACTTTTTACCTTTTTGCTCTCGTTGCTTGTAAGCAAAATCAACACACATGGTTCTCCAGAACCTGATTATATCATTTAATAAAAACCGAGGGATGTATTCGGTTCTTTCTGACGTAAAGCCTGAATCGTTTTTCAAGTACTGTGTCAATACTGCTCTACAAACTCGGCCATAAGCTGAAGCTTGTACCAACCCATCTGGGTTTAAACTGATTTTAGCTGATTCTAGAAGTAATAATATTCTTCTAGTCGTATTATGGTTAGTATCGTCTTGCCCTCCTATATAGTTTATCACATCGTGACTAAATGTGAGCTGTCCAAAGACTCCGGAAGAACCCGGTTCCTGTAATTCGATGCTTTCAAGTTTTGTGTTTATTAAATGGGCTAAGTCACTATGTGTAGAACTTCCAGCTCCATCAATCAATAAGGTCCAGTCCAAATCACTTCCCTTTGTACATTCCTTTCTTGCCAGGGACCCAAATACAACAAAATCTAGGTCTGAAGAGAACAGATTTTGATCTTGAAATGCCGCAATGATTTCTTTTTTTTGACGGGCGGATTCCTCTTTGGCAGCAAAAATATGATTCCAGTCTCGTTTTTCCGCACTAGCGATTTGCTTTAAATCTTTTACGGAGTCAGAATCAAATGTCTTTTGTTCTACTGTCATTAGTTTCTAAAGTTAGCACATTACATCCATTTTGAGGAGTATATTAAGTAACATTATTATTTCTTAAACAGTTTCTGTGTTAGGATTAAATGGATGTGTATAATCAATTAGGTGTTTTGTGCCTTAAGAAAAAATGAAAGTACAGAACCAATATTTAACCCACAACCTCATTAACTTTCCAGTCCCTTTCTTAGTTTTACAACATGCAACTAAGCGCCAGACAATCGATCAACTCACGCCATATAATGGTGCTGTTTATTCTGGTTTATACAATTTGCAGCATCTTCAGTGTGGGCTACTACCATGCCGATGAGCACTTTCAGGTCATAGAGTTTGCTAATTACCATCTGGGAGGTGTTTCAATTAATGATATGGCATGGGAGTATGGTGCACAGATTCGTCCCGGGTTGCAACCGTTTCTGACTTATCTAACCTTCAAAGCAGGAATGCTGCTGGGTATACAGGACCCATACCTGCTGGCCATGTTGCTTCGATTTGTTGCCTCTGCTTTCTTTCTATTTGTTTGTTACAAGGCGTTCAAAGTATTGTCGCTGTCGTTTCAAGTTAAAAAACCAATCATACTGCTATTACTCACTTTCGGAGTCTGGTACTTTCCAACCCTGGGCTGTCGGTGGAGTTCTGAAAACCTGTCTGCTGTTTTTTTTCTGTGGGGACTGCTTCCTGTTCTGAAAGGACAATTTAAAGGCAGGCAGGCCCTAGGCACCGGATTACTTTGGGGCTGTGCTTTTGAATTTAGGTTCCAGATTGCATTTATGATACTGGGGGCTCTTTTGTATTTGTTGATCGTGAAGAAAGAAAGGGTAAAACAGTTGTTGTGTATTGCTGCAGGAGGTAGTGTCGTTTTGGGGGTATGTGTCTTTGTTGACTATTGGCTATACGGTGAATGGGTGTTTCCTCCCTACCAATACTTTTACATGAACATCGTTGAGGATGTGGCCAGTGAGTTCGGTCGGTATTCAATTACGCAGATGGTTGACAAAATGATATTTATGCCATTTGCATCTATTGGGTTTTTGAGTTTACTAGCCTTTTTGGTGTTTGTCATTCGTTATCCTAAGCATGTGATTACCTGGTGTGTAATTCCATATCTCTTGATTCACTTCATGGTAGCTCACAAAGAATTAAGGTTCTTTTTCCCTCTAATAGTTTTTCTCCCCATTATGATATACAGTACATATCAGTGGATAGCGATGAAAACTTCCAAATGGGTGGTGTATGGATTGTGTGTATTGACGATTCCTGTGAATATTTTCGCGCTGTCCTATTCAATTATGGTTCCGGCTAATAAACATGTATACGCCATGAAACACCTAAGGCAATCGGATAAGCCGGTATGCAGCATATCTAATTGTAATATTTATAATCCTTTTGGCTTGAAGCATACATTTTATGGAACACCGGATTCAATCTGTGTGATCGAGGAATCTGAAATCAAGAATTTACAGATAACCAATTCCGACATTATAATTACAAGTTCATTGGATAACCTAGGTGAAGGGTTTATTAAAGAAGATCAACTGTACCCCGACTGGTTGAGTAAAATTATGATTGACCTGACTATGTCGAGAAAGAAGATGAACCTTTATTTTTTTAGACCAATAAGCAAATAGATTCCACACTACAATTCCCCAGATAATAGGATTTAGATTTTTGTGTTAAGCTCGCAACTTTCTGGCGACTTCTCTGTCCTATAGCTGAAACCTTAAATATTGACTTACAGAAACCTAAAACTATCATGAGAAAACTATTTTTATCATTAGCCGCGCTCGGCTATTTGTTACTATTTACCCACTGCAAAAAGGAAGATATTGAGCTGGTCGAGTGCACCAAGTATTTTGAATTTCATACCCAATCACACCTTAACGGCCAAGAACATGCTACTGAAGCCAATGCTTACGATTTGGTCCTTGATGAACAAAAAGAAGCGGGATTCGAAGATTTGGAGCAGACGGATATGCTCAAAGTCGAAGGGGAATATAACAGTTGGCGATCGGGAGAAGAGAATTCAACTCTTTTTGTGAAAGCTAATCAACTCAATTTTTTGCTTTGTACGCCACATCAAGCAAAGGAAGCTTTTGAGTCAGGCAACTCATCCAAATATGTTAATAGTGTTTATATAGGTGATATTTATGTCGCCAGGTTGAGGAATACCGATCAATATGCGGTCATTGAAATTGATCAAATCATGAATCCAGATGGATGTATTGGAGGTTGTCTGGGACCGACTATCTACTTCTCCTACAAAAAATAGCCTTATTCAATTTACTCAAGTTAGACTTATTAAAACCAATAGTTATGAAAGCGAATTTAACATACCTTGTCGCATTAATGTTCTTGATCGCCTCTTGTAAAAAAGAAACAGTTTTTAAATGTGAGGAACAGGAACAAAATTATTTTGCAGAACATCACGAAGTAGTTCTATACTCAAAACCATTGACTTCTGAAGCTATCGCCTATGACCTGGTTGAAGATACTCCTATTGACGCTACTGATGATTACGAGATGTATGATTTAGTAAGTGCCGATAGCCTTGACACGGAGTATAATGCACGATACAGAGTGGGCAATTTGTGTGCTACCACTTTCGTGAAAACGGATCTGAATTTTTACGTAGCCAATAAACTTACTGTCATAACAGCTTATGAGGAAGGTGTTCCGGTTGATGGTATTGAAGAACCGGCCATAGGTGATGTTTATATTGCAAAATTAAGAGGTTCCGATACCTATGCCGTCATTAAAATTGATGATATTTCTGACCCATTTACTTGTGGCCAGTATTGCTCGGCACCAGCACTCTATTTTTCATATTTAAAATAAAGCTAAAATAATAATCCACGGAAAGGGTAGACATTATACTATCCTTTCTGTGGTATCTAACCAAACCGGGAAGCTAAATATTGATAATAAGGAATTTAGATATTAATTTGAATCAGATGTGGCTGATTAAGATTTAATGCAGTTGCAGAAGACTCTAACAATCAATTCCCTTATGAAACAATTATTAATGTTTACCGGTTTAACTTTTTTTGCCTTCTCATGCTCATCCCAGCCCTCTCTTGAGCAAACATGGGAACTCACTGAAGGACTAAAAACCCCTGAATCAACTTTATACGATGTCGACCGGGACGTTATCTATGTGGCTAACATTAACAACAATCCAGCACAAATGGACGGCAACGGATACATTTCCAAGATCAGTACTGATGGAAAAATGCTGGAAGAACAATGGGTCACCGGACTTAATGGTCCTAAGGGTATGGGGTACTATAAAAATAAGCTCTACGTGACCGACATTCTGCAAATTGTCGAGATCGATATAACCACCGGCCAAATAACAAATACTTATCCAGTAGCAGGGGCACAGTTTCTTAACGATCTCACGGTTGATGAAAAAGGTGACGTCTATGTATCCGATTCACAGGTAAGTAATATCATCCGTTTATCCGGGGGAAAGGTGAGCGTCTGGAGCGAGGACAAAGATTTGAGTAACTGTAATGGATTATTTGATCTGGGGGATGACATTGTTTTCGCGACCACGGGAGATGAAAAACTAAAGTCCATCAATAAGAAAACCGGTAAGATTACGACTCTTGTGAATGATATCGGGCATGGTGATGGAATCGCTGATTGCAACGATGGTGCTTATGTGGTTTCGGATTGGTATGGTAGGGTATACTATATTGGTAACAAGAAAAATAAAACACTACTGCTCGATACCAGAGAAAAGGAAATCAATGCGGCTGATATAGATTTTATACCGGAAAAGAATTTGCTGCTAGTACCCACTTTTTTCAAAAATTCAGTAGTTGCCTATACACTTACGCTATAAAAATTGTATAAATTTTTTCGGCAACACTACGCAAAATACCTAAGGATTAACCCTATATAAGAGCTTATAAAGCACGTTGTTATAGATTTTAAGGCGTTACTCATGCGATCATTGTGTAATCAAAAATAGATGGAACATTAATATTTTTTTAACTTAAAGTATCACTTTTCTTATTTTTGGGATAAATAAGAACTAATATGCCTGGCATATAGGTTAAAAAAACATCTACCAATGAGGACAATCTATAACACGCTGGTGTTGCTTCTGCTTACAAATATATGCTTTGCGACACCTCCCACGGGAACAGATACAACTGTCACTCTCACCGCTACAGATTCGGTTTATTTTATGAAAAGTCTCCTGTCAACAGATATTGATGGAGACAGTGTCATTTTTACGATACAAACCTCTGCCGTTAACGGGACAGGGGCAATAGATGCTCAAGGCAACTTGTATTATACCGCAAACCCGGGTTTTACATTAGGTTGTGACAGTATAAGATATACCGTGTGTGATGACGCTGGAGTTCCGGAGTGTAATACTGATACGTTTTCAATTGTTATACAGCGACAAGGTGACTCATTTGTTGCAGTGGATGATAGCGCTACAATTTACTCAGGAACAGAAGTAGAGCTGGATTTAACAGTAAATGATACCACAACCGGATTTAGTTCGATAACCGTTAGTGCGATTACAAGTCCTACAAATGGGAACGCGATCGCAGCTACAGACTCAACAATTCTTATCAGTACTGTGGCTGGCCTTAGCAGCACTGAGACGTTTGATTACGAAATTTGTTCGGAAGTCTGTGCTTCAACCGGATTTACAGTTTGTGATACAGGTACGGTAGTTTACAATGTTGTTATTTCTGATATCACTATCTATCAGGGGATTTCACCGGCAACAGCCGATGGTTATAATGACGAGTGGATTATCGAAGGCATAGAGTCCTACCCTAATAACGAAGTTGTGATTATGAACCGTTGGGGAAATAAAGTATTTGATGCGTCAGGATATGATAATAACAATGTAGTATGGAAGGGATTGAATGATTCCGGAAACGAGCTTCCTGATGGAGCTTACTTCTACATCGTTAAGCTCAACAATGACGATGATACGGTGTTTACAGGATACGTACAACTTAATAACTAGCCCGCCCTATGAGAAAGATAAAAATATTAATAATGGGAGTGTTTTGTGCTGCAACATGGAGCACTTATGCTCAACACGAGGCGATGTTTACTCAATATATGAACAATGAGCTTGTAGTTAACCCGGCCTATGCAGGAAGTCAGGAGGCGTTGAGTGTTACTGCACTATATAGGAATCAATGGGCTGGTTTTGCAGGAGCCCCAAAAACCATGTCACTTAACGCTCATACTCTTTTGAGAAATGATCACATAGGTTTAGGTGGTTATATTGTAAGTGATGAAATCGGAGCTAATAGTACAACCCATATGTTTGGGACAGCAGCTTACCGAACGAAAGTGGCAGATGATATTGATATACATTTCGGTATCTCTGTGGGTGTAAGTAATTACAAAGGCAGTTACGGAGACCTGTTTGTCCAAAATAGTGCGGACCCTAATTTCTCAGAAAACTACTCCTCAATCAATCCTAATTTTGGTGCCGGAGTATATATGTATTCCGATAAGTTTTATATCGGTGCTGGTTCACCAAGGCTCCTGTGGACTACCTCTAAAGTTGGTTTCTATGAGGCCTTTAGTCAGAGAGCTCACGGATTCTTGACTTCGGGCTACGTTTTTGATCTTGCGGACTTTGTGAAGTTCAAGCCTACCGTGTTCTTCAAGTTCGTTCCGGGCTCACCATCAGAGCTGGATTTGACGGCAAACTTTATATACAAAGACAAGTATTGGGGCGGATTAGCTTACAGAAGCGGAGAGTCAGTGGATTTGTTGGTTATGTATCAGTTCAACCAACAATTTAAGCTTGGTTATTCCTATGACATTGGTATTAATTCACTAAGTCCTTACAACGGTGGTTCTCATGAGTTTGTACTCAATTATAGATTCCACTACGTAAAATCAAATCATATTTCACCAAGGTATTTCTAATCCGGAGAAAAGATGAAGAGAAAAGCATTACTTATTATACTGGCAGGATTCACTGCACTTACAGGTTCTTTTGCTCAAAAAATGACTTTACAAGATAAAGCAGATGAGCGCTTCAATATGTTAGATTATTATACTGCCATTGATTATTATAAGAAAGTCAATAGTAAGACACCTGCTGATAGTATTAAGGCCAAAATAGCCCTTTCGTATTATAAATTGAATAAGACGGATGATGCCGAATACTGGTATGACAAAATAGATAACGTTGCCGACCTGGCGGACAAAAATCATCAATTCATCTATGCGGAAGTATTAGCGACTAATGGGGAACATGAAGAGGCTAAAGGTTGGTACGAAAAGTATCTGAGTTTTGCTGGAAACAAGGAAAAAATTACCAAGGCTAAGATCGATGCGATTGACAATCTGGAATACTTTGCCAAGGACACCATAAGCTATGAGATCGAGAGATTAACCATGAACTCAACGTTCAATGCGTTCAGTCCAGCGTTTTATGCAGATGGAATTATCTTTGTTTCGGATAGACGATGGGAATTCGGTATTAAACACAAGTACCAACATAAGAAAGTTTTGTACTACGACTTGTTTTATGTGCCATTGGATACTTCCAAAACCAGTTACTTGAAGATCAAACACTTTGACAATAACATCAACTCTAAATTTCATGAGGGTCAGGTTACTGTAAATGGCGATGGTCATGAAATGATTTTTACCAGAAACTACTTTGAGCATGGCGCAATTAAGGAGAGCGAAAATGGCCTTTCCAAACTTAGTCTGTTTCTTGCTCATGGTAAAGACTCAGCCAACCCCCACGGCTGGAGTCATGTTGAAGAAATTCCGTTGAATAATGTGAACTACTCTGTTGGCCATCCAACAGCAACTAAAGATTTTAAAACACTCTATTTTGTGAGTGATATGCCAGGAGGTTATGGTGGAGCAGATATTTACATTACCACTTATGAACATGGCAAATGGTCAACTCCTAAAAACCTGGGTGATAAGGTCAATACTGCAGGTAACGAAATGTTCCCTTTCATAGCAGCGGACGGAAGTTTGTTTTTCACATCCAACGGCCATGGCGGCCTTGGAGGATTAGACGTATTTCAGGCCTACTCCGATGCTGACGGTAATTTTATAGAAGTAAGAAACCTGGGTCAGCCAATTAACTCAAGCAAAGATGATTTCAGCATGATTGTGAATGATGACTTTACCGTAGGTTACTTTGCGACTAATAGAAAAGAAATTTGGGGGGATGATATCTACCGGATCAATATTAAAGACACCCGTTTTCCTTTGAGTGGAAATATTTACTCTCTCTTAGAAGGTGCTTCAGAAGATAAGAAGGAACTTTTGGCAGGTGCTACTATTCAGGTTCTGGATAAGAAATCAGGTTTCATCATGGCCAGAGCAAAAACGGATTCTTCTGGTAATTTCAAAGTGAACCTGAGAATTGCCCATGACTATGTCATCAAAGCATCCAAAGCTTCGTACAAGTCAGCTGAAAAAGACCTGCTCTTCCTAAAGAAGACCGATCTCGGGCCCGAGGAAACTACTCTCACACTTATGGAGCCGTTCACCAAAATTCGGGTATCGATTCCGGTTAAGGATAAGCAATCTGACTCTCCTCTAGCCGGGGTGACCATACACGTCCTGGATGAAGCTACTCATCAAACATCAGTAGTTAAGTCTGATGCAAGTGGTAATATCAAGCTGGAGCTTTCTCCTTACACCAAATACGTAATCAAGGGACAAAAAATCGGCTACCTTTCCAATTGCGGAAGATTCGAGACAGATGAAGCAACGAAAGAAGTTTTGTCTCCCGATAAGCCACTTTATTTGAAAAAAATAGAGCTGGAAGATAAAATCGTATTACAAAATGTTTACTTCGATGTGACCAAATGGGATATCCGTCCTGATGCTGCGGTTGAGTTGGATAAGGTTGTTGAATTTATCAAAGAACACCCTGGTATCTCTGTGGAGCTTGGAGCACATACCGATGCGCGAGGCGATGATAAATACAACCTAAAGCTGTCTCAAAAAAGAGCTGAGTCATCAGTGAAGTACATCGTGAGTCAAGGCGTTTCCGAAGACTATATCACAGCTAAGGGGTATGGGGAAACTGTTCTGACCAACCATTGCAAGAGTGGAGTACGATGCAAGGAAGAAGAGCATCAGCAAAACCGTAGAGTGGAAATAAAGATTACCGGTGTGAAAGAGCCTTCTGAAGAAGATAAAGATGCAATCGACCACGAGACATCAGGCCTAGATCCGAAAGGGAATTATAATGATTGCCAGGAATTGAATCTTGGGCAGTAACTTCAAAGGGTAGTTTAAATAATAAAATCTGAATGTTAAATATTAAAGGGACACTGATCCATTTTAATATTTAACATTTGACGTTTAACTTTAATATTCTATCGAATATTCTCCTCCATCAGGCACTTCGATTACTTCATTTACATAAGGAACATCATCAACTTCAACATGGTAGGTGACATACACCTCTCCATCTTTGTACCAATAGACGTAGATTGAGGTTTCCGATTTAGAGTCTGCTCCCATGAAGGTGTGCTCAATACCAATATCTATCCTCTTAATGGGAGCACCATTCTCCTTGCTAAAGTATGTTAAACGACTTCCTTCACTAGCTGTCATACAACCTCCATCAGAGACTGTTTTCTCTTCAATGATCAAAGTGTCGCCCAGGAGAGTTGTGTAATAGGTCCAGCTGTAGCTAGCCATAGGAGGTTGGTCTTCGCAATCTTCACAATCCGTGTAACTGCTGTCCTCGATATATATTGCCTCGAGCTGTATTTCAGAAATTTGGTTTTCTATTTTTTTGATGAATCCCTTTTTCGCCATCTTGCCATCTTTGTCTAATTGTCCGTAGCCAAGTGGTGAAATGAGTAGTAACGATATTATATGAATTAAATATTTCATCGAATTATTAACTTGCAGGTTCACTTATGGTTGATATTACTCACAAAAATAATACCCTTCGTCAGGCTATTGCTCAGGCGGTAGTTAAGGTATCATCTCAAGATACGATAGATATTATTAATAATAACAAAGTTCCAAAAGGTAACATTTTCGAGATGTCCAAAGCCGCTGGGCTTTTTGCTGTAAAGAAAACCGCGGAAATGATTCCTGACTGTCATCCATTACCGGTGGAGTATACAGGTATTAGCCATGAAGTTTCAGGGTTAGAAATCATTATCAATGTTGAGGTTAAAACAATTTACCGGACTGGAGTAGAAGTGGAGGCCATGCATGGTGCCTCTGTGGTGGCTTTGACAATATATGATATGCTCAAGCCTGTAGATAAGGGTATTGAAATTGGTCAGATAAAGTTAATAAGTAAAAAAGGAGGGAAGTCATCCTTCAGGAATAAACCGGGAGCTTCCTTTAAGGCAGGGGTGATTGTTTGTTCTGACTCAATATCCAAGGGAATAAAAGAAGATAAAGCAGGTAAAGCTATTCAGGAAAAATTGGAGGGTCATCAGGTTGAGGTACCGTATTATAAAATCATTCCCGATGAGGTAGATCAAATTCAAAAGGAAGTCAACGCCCTATATGATGATCACTATGATATCGTAATCGTCACTGGTGGTACAGGATTATCAAGACGGGATGTAACCCCTGAGGCGCTGAAGCCATTGCTTGATAGAGAAATTCCGGGTATAGAAGAAGCCATACGTTCATATGGACAGGAGAGGACCCCTTATTCCATGTTATCAAGAAGCGTAGCGGGTGTCAAAGGAGAAACTCTAGTATTAGGCATCCCCGGTTCAACGAAAGGAGCACAGGAGTCAGTTGATGCTGTTTTTCCTTTTGTACTTCACTTATTTGGGATAATTAAGGGAGCGAGACATGAATAACTTTCGGATTTTAAAGTCTAAATGTTAAACACTAAAGTTGTTGACAGACAGTAATTTATAATTTATTATTTATCATTTAATATTTAAACTTCTTCGAAGAAGTGTGGTGTCTTCCGATTTCCCTCTCTATTCATTAATTTCACCTCTCTAATCACCCGTAATGGAATACCTTTATATAAAGGCCGCACATATCATTTTTGTTGTTAGCTGGTTTGCCGGTTTGTTCTACATTGTGAGACTTTTTATTTATCACACAGAAGCTCTTGACAAGACTAATCCCGAAAAAGACATTTTACACGAGCAGTTTTCTATCATGGAAAAACGCCTGATGAACATTATTTCAACACCTGCTATGGTCCTTACAGTAGGTACGGGTGTTGCGATGATCATACTAGTTCCCGATCTAATTAATCAGGGTTGGATGCATGTAAAACTCACATTTGTTGCGGGCTTGGTGGTATATCACTTCGTGTGCCTGAACATTATGAGAAAACTGATTGCCGGGAAGAAATCAATGAGTTCGACTCAGCTCCGGCTATGGAATGAATTGGCCACTTTGTTTTTGATTGCAATTGTGTACCTGGTTGTTGTCAGAAGCCTGTTGGATACATTGTGGGGCGCACTTATCCTGTTTGGAATAGGGGTGACTCTGTTTGTTGCTGTGAAACTTTATAAAAAATACAGAAAGGACTGATATGCTGGAAGTAAGAGCCAAGAAAAGTCTGAATACATGGTTTTTTACCGGTCTCATCATGATCTATATCATGTTGATCATTGGTGGGATAACCCGGTTAACGGGATCCGGATTATCAATGGTGGACTGGAGTCCTATAATGGGTGCTCTTCCTCCTATGGGAGAAGCGGAGTGGACAGAAGCTTTTGAACAGTACAAACAGTTTCCGGAATACCAGAAGGTCAACCTGAACATGGACCTTGATGAATTTAAGGGTATTTATATATGGGAATGGACCCATAGAAACTGGGGCCGACTGATTGGCCTGGTGTTTCTTATCCCATTTCTGATATTCCTCAGCAAAGGATATATCCGGAAGAATATGAGAGGCAAAATCTTTGTATTGTTCATTCTTGGTGGACTGCAAGGAGGCTTAGGGTGGTTTATGGTGGCCAGTGGCCTGAAAGATATTCCCCATGTAAGTCATATTAGATTAATGATTCATTTGATGGCAGCGCTTTTGATTATGGGATATATCATCTGGCTGATCACCCAGTTTATTTACACCAATGTTCAGCCTGATATTTATGGTCAAAGGACAAGTACCAGGAAATGGCTGCGAACTTTCATAATCGTTTTAGTTATTCAAATTATTTACGGAGCGTTTATGGCTGGTTTGAGAGCTGGAGCACATTTCAAAACCTGGCCTGATATGAATGGCAGTTTTATTCCAAATGGAATGATGAGTCAGGACAATTGGCTTGCAAACTTTACCGATAGTATTCCTATGGTACAGTTCATTCACAGGTTGCTCCCTTGGGTTCTGATAGGTCTTTTTGTTGTATATTTTATTCGGTACAGAAAGTATCATGCCATGAATGGTAGGGTTACCTTACTTACTTTTTCTTTAGCCCTGATTCTGGTGCTACAAATTGTATTCGGAATCGTTACACTGCTCAGTGTACCCGGCAGCGAAAAAGTAGTCCAGGCAGGAGTGAGTATTGGCTATGGTGTAATTCATCAAGCACTCGGGGTATTATTATTCATACTAAGCCTTTTTCTTTTTTATGCCTTTGGTAAGAAAAAAGGAATTGAAGGGTATTAGATAATGAATAATGAACAATGAATAATGAATAATAAGGGGATAAACAGAATTTTTTACAGTCCTGATTTTAAAATATTTGCCATAAAGTAATCTGTCCATCAGACTATTGACTTCATGATTTTGTTATATGGGGGTGAGTGTTACATTGATTCATTTTGGGCGTAATAAAATTGTATCGCATTGCATTGATGGACATTTGGCCTCATGGTTTTGATAGCCATTCATATTGTAGTTCACTAGTATTGAATTACACTTAAATAATCCCCCGCTTATTGCTGTGAATGAGAAGAGACCTGTACTATCTGTTGTTGCATAGCTTTTTCCTGTATTTGAATTATTGATATGGACCCCTTCTAATGGCTTATTGTTACTGGCATCAATAACCCGGCCCGAAATATAAAGCACGCAGTCACAGGCCGTGAAATTAATGCCTAATAATATGGCTATAATAATTCTCATTTTTTGTTATAAAGACTCGGGCAGAGGGCTTATTCCATAAAAAAATCAATGTAATTAAGTTAAGCCATACTTGTCATCCGCCATAGGGAGATATCTGTATTATGTGTGTATCTGGGTGAGATATTTCCCTCCAATCTATATGATACCTGGTTCTTGTGATACCTAACTTAATGACATTGTGTTCAGAGTCAAAAAATTGAGTGTTTTCGTATAATTACTCTTAACTCAACTTCGACTAGAAGCTTTAGAACTTTTCAACAACCAAACTATTTAACCCTAATATCATTCTTCATATTCATAGCTCTTGAGGTCGGCTGCTGATTGCCTCTGGTGATTTTTGGGACCCTATGCGTCAGGTAGTCAAAAACTTCAGAAAGCATGATTTTTCCATCCTGGTTCTTATCAGCGTTACCATTTGTGACTCCCTCAATTAAGCAATAGGTAAATACCCCGTTGCTCCATTGATCTCCCTCAACCGCAAACTCGGCTCCTCCGGCTGAAGAAATAATCGTAGTTCCTGATGAATTCTCCAGGTCTGTAAAAAGCTCTTTCATCATATCAAGGGTATTGTTGATCTGAATCACTTGGTTATCATCAGCGGCTCTGAATTGTACTTTACCTTCTTCCTTACGTTCGTACTTAACCATCGTAACACCTGACTTATCAATTTCACCTGAGTGGCAGGCATCAATAAATAGTACCTTGTGCCGTGATGGGATAAACTCCAGAGATCGCTCTAGGTCATTATAGGAATAGCCATACTGCGCTGGATTATTAAAGTCCATAGTATGGGTGGCAATATAGTAGTCAAAGTTTTCGTCTAACTGACCATGGCCGGCAATGAAAATGTAGACCTGATCATCTACGCCAACGGTTTTTAGTTTATCAAGTTGAAGCTTTATACTGCCCTTCGTGACCTGTTCATCTTCAAGGATATTAATGACCACATCACTAAAATGTTCGGATGTTGCTCCCATAGCTTTTACAAAGTCTCTGGCATCTTTTGATGCGTAATAGAGGTTCTGTGCTTCATCCTTGTACTTTGAAGTGCCTATTGACAGAATGTATAATTTAGGTTTTTCAGCAGGACCGGTGTATCTGGTTTCGATTGTTGTCTTGTAGGACTCAGCTGTCGCATCGTTGATACAAGACACTTCAATTAGATTGTCTCCGTTGGATAGTTCTATTTTTATATCCTTTTCTATTTCACGTTTCCGTCCCTCAACCTTGTATCCACGCTCACTATTAATTGGCACCCCATTGACGTATACTTTGACTAGTTTTATATATTCTTTGGAGTCGTTGCATTTGATATTCAGGGTGATGAATTTTTCATTCGTTTCGAATGGAATTTCCTTTTTGTTGGATACAATGAGTTTCGGGAGATGATAACTACGGTTAATTCTTGAGTTCTTAAATCCTAGTCTCTCCAGTCTTTTATTATAAGCTCTTTTATAAATTGCTTTTAGGTCTTCTGAGCCCAACCCCAGCTTTTCCAGGACTTTGTCCGGGCGGTTGTAGTGTAAATCAAACTGGTCAAAACTATATACTTCTCTACCTTTTCTGAATTTCAGTAGTTGGTGGGCATTGCCGGCAATGATATAGTAATTATCGTCTGTTTGTAACACGGTCCCGTCAGGGCTCAGTACCATTCTATGTTCAAATTCTTCCGGGCGTTTATGGTTCATGCTTCCGGGAATGGGTCTGGTGTCCCAAGACCACATGATGATATTGTGATCATGATTTACCAGAAAAATAAGTTTTCCATCAGGAGAAAATGTTGGAGTAAAAGGTTTGCAAAGCCTTCTTCCTTTCGTCCGTGAGCTTAGCAAATTTCCTGTTTCTGCTTCCCATATCCTGAGCTGATTGTTTGCATAGGTAGCAGAGATGTATTTGCTGTCAGGGCTGAAGGCAATTTGACTTATTGCAGCTGAGGTCATTTTGCTGAAGGTGCCAATTTCCTGGTCGGTAAGTAGATTGTGGATGATGATGCCGTCATTTTCACTCTCCAAAACGATGAAACTTCCATCTGCCGATACACCAAGGGCTGAAGTTGGCGCACAGTCAAAAGTACGATGTGGTTGATTGTAGTCGGTGTAGGAAAACATTTCAGCACCTCCATCAACATAGGTGGCGATACAGTTATTCCCATCAACAAGTTTTACCTGATGAATTAGTTGCTGTAAGTCCACATGAAATACATTTTCACCACTGGTGATGTTATAAATTTCAATAATACCAGTAGACTCCCAGGTTATGAGTTCATCTCTGTGAGGGTTAAAGGCGGCTCCTGCATAGTGACCACTTACCACATCAATAGTTTGAGTTCTGTTTAAGTTGCGTAGTTCATAGATCGCTATTTGGTCTGATTGCAGGGGAATGGCGAGGTAATCGTTACTAAGAGCAATTGATTTTGCGTTAGCGATTTGGCCAGGTAACACCAATTCGGTCTTGGCATGAATAATATCAGAAACTTGTACATATCCCTCTTCGGTGCTGGTATTGATCAGGTAATTCCAGTTTGGGCTGATCATTACCGATTCATAATCAATGTTCACACTGGGTCTTCGATAAACAACTGAGCCATTTTCCAGGCTGCGCACAATAATTTCATTCTCGTTGATCACCCCAACAGCGTAATCGTGTTTTGATGAGTAGTCAAAGTGGGACCATCTTTTTGTGCAGGTTGCGACTTTTTGCTTGCTTCCGGATGAGAGTGAATACTTGTAAATTTCTTTTTGGGAGACATAAACAATTTCCTCATCACTCTTACCAAATGATAATTGGTCTGCATTGATGCCGGTTAATTCATGAGTCCTTTTCAGTGACTTGGTAGAGTAGACAGAGATATTTCCTGTTTCCTCCAGAATAGCAACTAACTTTCTGTCTCTGGAAACTTTTACTCTGGTTCCCAGGTTCGAGAGATCGTTAATCTTTCCTTTGCTCCCTTCTTTTGTTCCCCAGACCCCAATCTGACTCTTTGAAATCACAACATACTTCTTGTTGTCAGCTGTGAAAAATATTTTGAGGCAATCGTTCATGCCTGAATTTGCCTGTCCCTGAACATTGTTGCTGGATTCCCAAAACATGACGGTGCCGTCTGATTTAACACCAATTTTCTTTTCTTTATCCGGGGACAGGTCACTGGAAATTATCGCTCCTCCCGGTCCATGACATATTTGGTGGAAGTTGCCAAGTGTTTGTTCGTTCTTGGCTGCGTTTTTAAGAAACTGAGCTTGTCTATAATTGGTGACGCTTTGGGCACTGAAGTCTCGGTTTTTATTAATTGTGGCGGCATCGCTATTTACTTTCCATACGAGCACCTTGCTGTCGGCTCCGGAGCTGATCAGGTAGTTGCCTTCCAAACTAAAAGAAGCAGATTGAATAGCTTTGTTGTGACCTTCAAAGTTCTTAATAATAGCCCCCGTTTCTACATCCCATATTTTGATCGTACGATCAGCACCCATTGTAGCAAAATACATTCCTGTAGGATTCATGCTTAAACCGGTAACTTGCTTCGCATGACCAGTTTGGGGGAGAACCTCAATTTGCTGAGCTATGGATGAACAAAGGCAAAAAAAGAAGGTAATGGTCGAAAACAGGATTTTGTTCATAGTTGAGTTATTGATATTAACCTCCAAATTATAGAATTGAAACGGTCTTCATAAGCATTTTCTCAAAAAAAGAAGCTGTCACAGAAAAATTAGATTGTCCCTTTCTGAGAACACGGTATTAATGCGACAATAGATATATGCAGAAAATCAATTTATGAGGTATAAACGACTGTAATTAAGGTTTTTGACCATATTCAGCCAGGAAATTTACTCAGCGAATATTAGTTGTAAATTACTTTTTGTATCAGTTTAATTCATCCCTCCTGCCAGATTTCGAACACTTCTGCGTAAGTTATACATAGCACTTCTTTGAGCGATTATTATTGACGAAGACAAAAATTGTTATTGTGAAATTGATCATCCAATTATTTTTTGCTGGTGCTGCATTGGTATTAATGACCTGTAGCCCCAAAATTTCTAACCCAGAGATTTCAGGACTCTGGAAAGATAGGAACACCGAGGAATTTAGCGAGTGCTACCTATCCTTCCATGAAAAGGAAGACAGCGTATACATGACACACTTTCTGAAGTTTAATGGGAAGCCTTTTTTTGAAACCGGAGTAGGCATCAGACGAGGCAATAAAATCATATATGATGTTGATGTGGTGCACGATGGCCCCAATTGGGGAGCAAGAAGTGGACACCACGAGCTGATTATTTCAGCAGATGGCAAAAGCCTGAAAGGCACCTATACCACCGATGGAGGGTCAGGCCCTCTTGAGTTTTCGCGCTATAAATAGTTCTGTCCTCCGAACGCAATATTTAGCGAACAATTATCACTATTTTGCTCTTTTTTGGCTAATTACGCTGATTACATTCCGTTACAGAATTGTAAAAAACAGATTTAGTAATGCGTGCTATTCATCAGATTTGTTGAAAATATTTAATAAAATCTTCAATTAATTCTATTTTAACATAGAACACGAATATGTTATTGAGCAAAAGAGACTAGCATCTAGGTTTACTCCTATTATACACTCTTATTACCTTCCTGCTATTCTCTTACTTTTGAATTTTTAGAATTTTAATTGGTTCAGTGTAACCCTAATGGGTATACATTCCAGAGGCAGGTCCTGTTGTTTTGAGGAAAGCAAAGAGGACTGTATGAAGAACGTAATACTTGCCAAATTGCTATGTGTTACTCTTGGATTTTCCTTTGCTGAAGGAACCAAAGAGTTAAGACCTGCGGCTAATAATACCGCTAACCTGCATATCACAGATAATGCAGTGTATACTGATTTTGCGCAGTATGGCGCACCACCCGAGCATCAAATCAAGATTCAAATAGCAGACCTGAGCGAGCGGATGTACTTTGGTATGAACAATAAGGAAGGTAACGGTGATGATTTTGTGCCCAATGTTCCTTTCCGGATTGTATCTCCGACCGGAGTAATTGTTTACAACGGAATAATGCCAGGAACGGGGCAGGAAGGTTTTATTGACAGTTGGAATGAAGCAGTGGCCGGTCCTCAGGAATTGGGTTTCGCAGGAGGGTACAATGCACTGGAATATCAACCAACAGAAATTGGTGACTATGTAATTGAGTTTGACCCTCCAGGAGATTTAGATATCCATCTTTTTGATATGACCGTTGCTGACGCGAGTGGGCAGGTACAGTTGGGAAGGTTGCATAGCCAGGGCTGGCAGATATCTACTGAAAGCTTTAGCAACCCTTTTTTCGGGACGATGTACCCCTATGAGCCCAGTGGAACATTGTACGAAGTTGATTTTAATCAAATGCAGCCCTACTTATTTGTAGTAAACTTCAATTCTATCGGTACCGGTAATACTGGTGATTTCTTTGTTGACCGGCAATCAAAAGAAGGCAATCATACCACCCCTGAATTTGAAGTATTCCTGAACCCTCCGCCAGAAGAACTTTATCCCACAATAGCTCCTGACATTTCTTTTGAGGCTGAAATCACTCAGATTGATTGTGAGACCATTGAAATGTGTCTGAGCTTTACAGCAAATGAAGCTGGTTATGTTGAAGGGTTTATAGATTTAAATGGAAACAATGTATACGATGAGGACCAGGGAGAGGTGTACTTTGGTGAGTTTATTGACCAACCTGGCACACGCTGTATTGAATGGGACGGCACTGATGCAGATGGGAATCCGATCGCACAAAATGAAATACGAATGGTATCATCTTTTGGCTTCGGAGTAACTCATTTGCCTTTGTATGATGTTGAGCACAACCGTAATGGCTACATAGTTAGGGTAGCCCGGCCCTCTGGAGTTGATGATCCCTTGATTTTTTGGGATGATGGAAACCTGACCGAAGGAAGTACGCTTGGTGATCCTCTTGTCAATTTGGAGGGTTGTAGTTCACAGTTCTCGGGATGTCATCGATGGGAAAATAGGGGGAGTATTTTCGCAGGTAATAGTGGTGATCAGGAAACCATTAACACTTGGTGGTATTCACAAATGATTTATGATACATTAATCTTCAATGTCACGGAAACCAGGGGTGTTCAGCTTAGCTATTTGGCGGATTCATTATTGCGTGGCGACTCTGTTGTATGTGAAGGTGATGAACTGACTTTTCATGTTTACAATGACGGAACCACGCACTTTGATACCGCTCGTTATTTCTATGAATGGTACTATAATGGTACCTCCCTTTCTCCTGATGTAGGTAACCAAACAAAAATAGTAACCCAGTCCAGCGAAATCGTGGTTCATGCGATAGACAAGAACAATACGGCCTGTCAAAGCTATGATACTCTTAATGTTTCGGCCCAAACTCCCATTCAGCTCAATGCTGTGATTCTAGATGAAACTTGTACCGACATGGGATCGATAAACTTGAATATTACTGATGGACCATCTAATTATGAAATTACATGGGATGAATTTCCAGGGAATAATTCGGCATTTCTTAACGATCTGGAAGGTGGTGAGTACAATGTTTACATTGCTGATCCCCAGTTTTTAGAGAATTGTGCGCTTGATACTTCTTTTACACTTGAGGGCGCAAACCAAATTGCTATTGAATCCCTCAATGTAGTGGATGGGGATTGCTTTAATCCTACGGGCGCTGCAGAGATCATTATGGAAGATCCTAACCTGGATTACGCATACACCTGGAATGGAATTCCTGATCAAGTTACCTCACGTGAAAACTTAGGTGTTGGTCAATACACAATTACTGTACAAGAAGTTGGGACTGATTGTGTTCTTGATACAGGCTTTACTATTTCTGCAACCTCCTTCGATTATAATGTTCTATATGACAATGAAAAATGTAGTAGTGGAAGTGGGTTCATAAATATAGAGGTGACCGATCCGGGTGTGACAGTTAACTGGAATGATGGAAGCAACTCATTTAATCGGGCTAATCTCACTAGCGGGATCTACAGTTTTGAACTTGTCAACCCTAATGACCCGGCATGCACGGCAACCCAAACTATCAATATACTGATTGTGGAATCTGACATGACGGCAGATTTTACCTATGAGTCCTTACTGGATTTTCAGGTCGATGAGATAACTGATATTGTGCAGTTCGAAAATTTGTCTTCCGGTGATTTCACTTCATGGAACTGGGATTTTGGTGATGGGAACAGTTCCTCAGACCTTGATCCCCAGCATAGCTACGGACAAGTAGGCTTTTTTACAATTACACTTTCTATACAGGATCAATATGGCTGCTCTGATGTAGTGTCTCAGGTGTTGAAAATAGATGAAAAGCCTGTTTGTGAAGCTGCCATTCCTACGGCCTTTTCTCCGAACGATGACTTTATGAATGATGACATTGGCGTTCTAGGTGATGTACAGGACTTTGATCTGAAGGTGTTTAATCGCTGGGGAGAAGTGATATTTAGGTCACAGGAGATTGAGAAGAGGTGGGGAGGATTTTATCGACAAGCTCCTTCACCGATAGGTGTTTATCCCTTTGTGCTGGATTATTGGTGTCCGGATAAAAAGGGAGAGATGGTCAAAAATACCAAGGTAGGTCAAATCACATTAGTGAGATGAAAAAGTTATTGTGGACCATATTGATATTTAAACTTAGTCTTGGGGCAGGGCAAGATCCACAGTTTTCACAGTATTATTCTGCACCTCTACTGCTAAATCCAGCATTGGCCGGAGCTACCGAATGTGAGAGATTCGGAATGAATGCACGCTCGCAATGGGTGGGACTCAATCGTTCCTTCAAAACCGTGTCTGCCTATATGGATATGAATTTAGCACATTTACGTAGCGGGGTCGGGATTATGGCTCTGCATGATAATATCGGACAAGCTAATTTATCGACCAATGAAGTAAATCTATATTATAGTTTCAGGGCCTCTCTCTCAGATAATTTCCACTTGCGACTGGGAGCACAGGCCGGGTGGGTGAGGAGAAGTATTGATTACGGGCAGTTAATATTCGAAGATCAATTCAGTGGTACAGTAGTCACAAATGACTTTACCATTGATCCAGTCAAAGATTATGGAAATGTAGGGTATATGGATTTCTCCGGGGGTATGATGGCATACAATGAAAATTTCTGGTTAGGACTTTCTGCCCATCACCTGAACAGACCCGATCAATCTTTTTATCTTGAGCCTAGCCCACAGCCCATCAAGTTCAGTATCCATGGAGGTTATAACTTTGATTTTACCCATCACAGAGGACTTCATGGTGTGGAAGATAAAGAGTTCAGAATTACTCCGACTTTTGTTTATAAAGGCGAACAACGCTTTGATCAGATTGATCTTGGTGTTTATGTGCTCAAGAGCCATTTGCTCTACGGAGTATGGTACAGAGGAATTGTTTTTAAAGAAGATGAAGGTATCAGAAATAACGATGCTGTCATTATGCAAATCGGTTTTCACCCCAGGGATTTATCAATTATCTACAGCTATGATATCACAACCTCAAAATTGAGGATGGCGAACACGCTTGGAAGTCATGAAATCTCATTGATCTATGAGTTTTGCCTAAAGCTTCCACACAGGAAACGTCATGTTTATAAGCGACTTCCATGCCCTGACTTCTTTAAGAGCCAACAACATAAGCAACAAGGGAATGGGTTCTGAATCGAATAGGTAAAAGAATCTTCTTTGACTTATGAGCTAAGCCATGAAAGCATTGTATTAGAAATCGTTAGAAATTACTTAGTGAACTCCAATCCGTGCTTTGCAAAATAAGCAGTGGCCAGGTTGTAGTCCCTCACCTGTAGATTGGATTGTTCTGCCTTCAGTTTCTCCAGAATTGATTGTCCTATACCTGTGTTTCTGAAGTCTTTATGAATTGCTAATATCTCAAGGATTTCCTGATTAGAGACTTTTGAGATTTTCTCCTTACACATTAGTGCGATACCAACAACCTTGAATTGATAGTTGCGGACTAATGTTGCAAAACCACTTTCTTTAATGTTTTGAAGGATTTTTTTCAGAACTCTCTGATCAATTTCCTGTACGTTGGACCGGATAAATTCTATGATGTCCAACTTGTTTTCTTCCAGCCGTGGGCTTGTCGCGTGGATAGTTTCGAAGTGTAAAATCATATAATAATAATGGGATTCGGGTTGTGATATAACCCTTTTCGCTAACCTTAATTATGTTAGAAAATAGAAAAAATTCTATTCAACTAACATAACAATGTCAACAATTTGCAAAAATTATCCAAGAAAATTGTGAAGTTCTTTGCTGATTATCGGACCAGGAATGTGCCTGAACCGATCATATGGCCTTCACAATAAACTTCGATAAGATTAGTTCCTTCTTTGAATTCGTACGAAGGTTCTTTATCGTATACCAAAGTAACCGTCTTGCCACTTCGGCTATAAGTATCATCTACTTTTGCCGCGAAATACAGTGTTTTACCGTTGACATCCTTGAAAGTACCACCAGCAAGGTTGCCGGATAGTCCAACACCGGAAGGCTCTTTCAATACCATATAATAGGTTTTGATATTCTCCTCCGCAATTTTGTTGGGTTGAACGGTAAATTCAACTTTGAGTTTGTCAAGGTCCTTAGGCTTATAACCTTTGTTCTTTATGTCAACCTTGATCTTGCCTTTACTATTGATCGCTACGGCTTTAAAGTCAGCTGCAGCCAATACCTGCCCATCTTTTATGGTTTCCTCCTGGTCGGCTATGGTTTGCTCACGTTCACTGATTATGTCTTCCTTCTGCGCTACGGTTTCTTTCAATTCGGTGATGTTCTTCATTTGTTCATCACGGATGGCCCTTAGCTTGATGAGTTCGCTGTCTTGCTGCTGAAGTAGTAGGGTGTATTCTTGCTTGAATTTATTTAATTCTCGTACAGCTCGATCTCGGTCATTGGCTCTATACTTGTAAGATGCCAATCTTTTCTTCATGGCTTCATATTCCAGTTTCATAGAATCAAGTTGCTGAAATAATCTAACGGTGTCACTTGTCAGCAATCGAATCTCTGATTTTCTGGCTTCCAGTGAATCTATATAAGCATCTGCCTGTTTTTCAAGTTGTTTTACTTCACCTGCAGTATTTTCCTGCTCATTATACTTCTGATAATACAGGTATCCCATTACTCCTGCACCTGCAGTCATTAAGATGATCAGGATGATTAGTACAATTGTACCAGCTTTTCCTGCTCTCTCGTTATCTTTTCTCTCCTTACTTTTTTTAGGCTTCTCCTTTTTGGGAGGTTTGGACTCTTTAGCTTTTGCTTTAGGATCAGGCTTTTGCTCCGGTTTCTTTGCAGGGTCTTGTGGTGCGGGTTTAGCATCACCTGCTGCTGCTGGTTTTTGAGGAGCACCTGGTTTCTGAGGTGGTTGATTCGCTCCGGTACCAGCTGTTTTATCCCCTTGGTTCCCTGTAGGGGGTGTATTACCTTCGGGTTTTCCTGCGTTACTTCCTGGTTTTCCCGCTCCTGGGTTTGGCTTGTTTGCGTTGTCCTCCATAATCCTAGTTTTTGTACGGTTCAGACGTATGCTTTCGTTAATTTTATCGCTCTGAAGTACCTTTAAATACAATAATAGTTAAATTTTACAAATTTCGACACTTTTGAGGGATGGACTTGAACAAAGACTATTGGGAAAACCGCTACAAGAAGGATGAAACCGGTTGGGATGTTGGTGGTGTCAGCGCGCCATTGAAGGCTTATTTTGATCAGCTGGAAGATAAAAATATACGGATTCTGGTTCCTGGAGGAGGTAATGGATACGAGGCGGCCTATTTGTTCGAAACTGGTTTTTCGTCTACATACCTGCTTGATATAGCTCAACAGCCATTGGATAATTTTCAGATGAATAACCCTCAATTCCCAGCCAATCAATTACTTAATGAGGATTTTTTCAATCATAAAGGGCAGTATGATTTAATTGTTGAGCAAACATTCTTCTGCGCACTCGATAGAAATTTAAGGAGTGAATATGCGTCTAAAATGTCGGAGTTGCTACGTACTGGAGGGAAGCTGGTTGGTCTTTTGTTTAACCATGAGATGGATAGGGAAGGTCCTCCCTTCGGTGGTACGAAAGAAGAATATTTTGAGTATTTTCGTCCCTACTTTGAATTCACCGTTTTTGAAAATTGCTATAACTCCATCAAGCCGAGAAGTGGCAGAGAGTTATTCATGATACTAAAGAAGAAATGAACATCGAAATACCTAAACTGAAGAATAAAGGAAAGAGCTTTTTGTTAATCGCGGGACCATGCGTAGTAGAAAGTAAGGAGCTTTGCTTTGAAGTGGCTGAGAAAGTGAAGGAAATTACTGACAGACTAGAGATTCCCTATACCTTCAAAGCATCCTACCGGAAGGCAAATCGGTCTAGACTAGATAGTTTTCGAGGTATAGGTGATCAGGAAGCCCTTCAAATTCTGAAGGATGTTGGTGAACATTTCGATTTACCTACGATTACAGATATTCATGAGTCCGATGAAGCAGCCATGGCAGCAGAGTATGTTGATGTTCTTCAGATTCCGGCTTTTTTATGTAGACAAACAGATTTACTTGTTGCGGCTGGAGAGACGGGAAAGGTAGTAAGTATCAAGAAAGGACAGTTCCTTTCAGGTGAGTCCATGAAATTTGCCGTTGACAAAGTGAAGAGTACTGGTAATAACAATGTCCTCCTCACAGAAAGAGGGAACTCATTCGGATATACCGATCTCGTAGTTGACTATAGGAATATACCTGCCATGCGAAATATTGGTGTACCGGTTGTTATGGATATAACGCATTCACTACAACAACCTAACCAGACCAGCGGGGTAACGGGAGGTAAGCCGGAATTGATTGGAACCATCGGCAAGGCAGCTATCGCTGTTGGTGCAGATGGTATTTTTATTGAGACGCATCCTAATCCAGGAGAAGCACTATCTGATGGAGCCAATATGTTGATGCTCGACCGGCTGGAGGAACTATTGACTACCTTGAAGAGTATATATGAGGTTGTTTGATGGGTTTGTCGGTTTAACTTTGGACACAAACCAAACGAATAAACAGGAAGGAATCAGTAACGCAGCTTAAAATGCTGTTTGGGCTGTTTATCCCTAAAAAAAACTAATCCAAAGTGGAATAAATCAATAGTCAGCGTTACGTCCTTGTGTGCCTTAATCTCACTCCAGGCTTTTTTCATTTCGTCAGACCAGTAGATATCATCAAAGACAAAGACTGAATTTTCATGGGCTTTACTAAAGCACAATTTGAAGTATTCAATGGTTGGTTCGTATCGATGATTTGCATCGAAAAAAACAAAATCAACCTGAGGAATTTCCTCAAGAGCTTCCTCAAGCTTTGTATTAATGTCTCCCTGAATTATTCGGACCCTGCGTAGCCTGAATTCTTTGAAATTCTTTTGAGCGATAGCAGCTATTTCCGGACTGCCTTCAAAGGTGTATAAGTTACCATTGGGGTTTCCCATAGCCATGTAACTGGTGGTAAGTCCTAAGGAAGTGCCTAATTCAATAATGTACTCGGGCTGAAATTTTTCGATCAACCGATAGAGTAATCGTGATTGGCGGGGAGGCTTTAGTGAACGCTTTGCAATTTTACTTACCCTGCGTTCCGAGGACTTTGAGCGACCGGCACCATAATCTACCACAGGAATTCTTTTCAGATTAAGGGTTAGCTCAGTCCTTTTTTCCTCTATTCCGGTAAACTTAGGGGTGTTTTTGTCTTTTCGGATAACCTCGGTATATAGGCTATACACAAAAGGGGAGTGCAAACCGTATTGGTTTCCTGAAGTAAAACGAAATTTTATGAAGTCTATCGCTCTGGTAAAGCTCACTAACTCTTAGTTCAGCTTATAAGGAATGATCATATGGAACTCAGGAATTTTGACCGTAAACTGCTTACCATCAACCATTCTTTCGAAGGTATAGGTGCCAGCCATTTTTCCCATTCCTGTTTTTAGGTTACAACCTGAAACGTACTCATGTGTTTCCCCTGGTTCTAAAATTGGCTGCTGTCCAACAACTCCTTCACCTTCAACCTCTTTTACTGAACCATTGGAATCATAAATAAGCCAATGCCTGGTTAAGAGCTTTACTGTGTATTCAGAGCAGTTTTCTATGCTGATGCGGTAGGTGAAAACATAATGGAACTGGCCCGGACTTGAGTACTCCGGTTGGTAGCTTGTTTCCACGCTTACCTTTACGCCTTGTGTAATTTCAGTTACCATAATGCCTTAAATCTCTTAACGATTAAATTTATAAAATAGTTTTTTGAAGGCAACCTAAATTGTTGAAATTTCAGGGAATTTACCTGGAGGTGAGTGATCACAAACAACTGGTCACACTAATTTTGCCTTACTTAGGGAAATCCGGATAGTGAAAAATGGATAAACCTTCCGGTTTTTTGTTTGTCCGGCTGAAGTACTTTTTTCTTCAGTGTAAGAGTAAGGTGGATGTTGTAAAGAATAGATTGAACCTGTTATGAACGTAGAAATAGAATCTTCCTGGAAGGAAAAATTGGAGGCTGAATTTGAGAAGGATTATTTCAAAAACCTGATAGCTTTTATCAAGGAGGATATCAAGAATCATCAAATATTCCCTCCAGGCAAGCTTATTTTTAATGCCTTTGACCGCTGTCCTTTTGATGAAGTGAAAGTCGTGATTATCGGTCAGGACCCGTACCACGGTCCCGGTCAAGCTCATGGACTTTGTTTTTCAGTAAATGATGGTGTGAAATTTCCTCCCTCTTTGGTGAATATATTCAAGGAACTGAAGGAAGACTTAGGGGTAGAAATGCCAGCCTCCGGGAACCTGGAACGATGGGCAGATCAGGGGGTGCTGCTATTAAACGCTACGCTTACGGTAAGGGCAAGAAGTGCCGGTTCTCATCAAGGTAAAGGCTGGGAAGAGTTTACCGATGCGGTAATACAGAAAGTGAATGATGAAAAAGAAGGAGTGGTATTCATACTATGGGGCGCTTATGCACAAAAGAAGGGGATGATCATTGATGATCAAAAACACCATGTGATAAAGTCACCCCACCCGTCACCATTTTCAGCACATAGTGGTTTCTTTGGCAGCAAGCCGTTTTCAAAAACAAATGCTTACCTGAAGAATAAAGGCTTACCGGAAATTAGTTGGTAATTACTCCACAAAGTTAAATATTCTGTTCCAGCGGATGCCGTCAACCTCATCTTTGGAGAACCAAATCATTATGGCTTTTCCTACGACATGATCTTCTGGTACGAAACCCCAAAAACGGGAGTCAGAAGAGTCATGTCTATTATCTCCCATCATGAAGTAATAATTTTGTTTGAAAGTATATTCTGTTATCTGTTTCCCATTTAGGAATACCTTGCCATCATTTGAAATTCTAAAGTCCGAGTTTCCTTCGTAATGTGTCATAACCATATCGTATACGGCAATATTTTTGGAGTCTAACTGGATGGTCATCCCCTCTTTGGGAATCACAAATGGGCCTAAATTGTCTCTATTCCAATTGCGGCAAGGTTGATAACGATAATCTGAGACAAAAGTCGCCCCTTGAGATAAAACAAAGTTGTCGACAACCACTTTTTTTATTCGTTTGCCTACTCTTGTTCTTTTTAAGCTTTCGATATCTTGTTCGGTACATGCGATCCAATATCCAAGTATATAGCTACTATCGTCTTTGACAATTTTGCTATAATGAGTGTAAAAAGGATTAGGTATTCGTCTATTGTTTGAATCAGCATAATACTGTCCCTGTTCGTTTACCAGATACTTTTGAATAGGTAAATTCGCATTTGTTTTCTCTGTCGAAATACGTATCCCCATTTCTCGAAAGAAGTCAATACTAATTTTTTCCGGCCAATGAAGGAAGTATCTATGCTGAAGAGGCATTGGTGTTTCATATCTCTTGCCGTCAATGAACAATTGACGGTTTTTGAGTTCAAAGGTGTCACCAGGAATACCTACACAGCGTTTTATGAAATTTGTTCTGAGGTCAACAGGAACGTGTTTATCACCAGGATAGTTGAAGACAACTACATCACTTCGTTCAATTTTTGCGAAGCCAGGAAGTCTATATCCAGGCAGTTGAATCCAGTCAAGGTATGAATTCCAACCCTCATCCGTATCTTTTGTGTCACTTGTAAACCACCAAAACCTATGAGTTAAAGGTACCTGAAGGGGAGTCATGGGCGTACGTGGTCCATAGTGGACTTTACTTACAAAAAGGAAGTCTCCGATCAATAAAGATTTTTCCATTGAGGAGGTCGGAATGGTAAATGCCTCAAAGGTCGCCCAGCGAATAATACTTGCGGCATAAATGGCAAAAGCAATAGCATCAGCCCACTCTCGTCTCTGCGATTTTTTGATCTTAGGGAAGGTAGCTCCTTGTCCTTTGTATTTAATGTCCTTGTTTCGCGCCATCATCATGAACATGACACCAGGGAAGAGTACGGTAAGAATATTGTCCCAGAAACTCGTTTTCCCAAAGGACTTCGATAAATCCAGGCAGAGCTGAACCAGATAAAAAACATTCAGGACACAAATAAGATAGAATGCTGTGAAAAGCCACCAGGGGTAAAAGTTCTCTCCGGGTATTAACAGAGACACTACAAATACAGTCTGTGCAGCCATGAGGTAGAAGTACTTTTTACCTCTCCCTACAATTTCAGACCATACCTTGATTTTATAAACCGGAACAAGAGCTTCCCAGCCCTTTTTGCCTGCTTTTTCAAATAACAGGTAAAGTCCGATGTGATAGGCAATGAACAGGAGTCCTGTTACAATGAAGAAAAATAATGCGCTAGTAGTCATCTGATTAAAATTTTAGCATGTCGTCCATCCCAAATACACCTTGCTTGTCATGAAGCCACTCGGCAGCGACTACTGCGCCTCCGGCAAACCCTTGTCTGTTATGGGCTTCGTGCTTTATTTCAATGGTATCGATTTCTGAACTGTACTTTATAATATGTGTTCCCGGAACTTCACCCTCCCGCTTGGATAGGATCGGTACCTCTGATGTTGCTCCTTCAGTACCCAATTTCCAGTCTTGTTTCGTATTCATCCCCTCAATGATTCCCTGGGCCAAGGTTATCGCTGTGCCACTCGGTTCATCCAGTTTGTGTATATGGTGAATCTCTTCCATGTTGACATTGTACTGGTCAAAGTTGTTCATGATTTTTGCCAGAACCTTATTGATATGGAAGAATATATTAACACCAATACTGAAGTTAGAAGCATAGAAAAAGGCCGTATTCATTTCCTTGGTCAGGGCGTCAATTTCCGCTTTTTTCTCCAGCCAGCCAGTGGTACCGCAGACAACAGGAACCTTATTGGATAGGAGTGTTTTGATGTTTTCATAAGCACTTTCCGGTTGGGTGAACTCAATGACTACATCAGTATTTTCTGGCGTAATGTCTTTGATTTCGGCTGTATTGTCTTTGTCTATGATCTTGGAAATGGTGTGTCCTTTTGATAGAGCAATTTGCTCAATGGTTTTCCCCATTTTTCCATATCCAACTAGTCCTATTCTGATCATCTGCTTGTTAGTGTTAATGAGAGCCCAAAGCTAGCAGAAGAAGGGCTTGGTTCCAAATGTGGATGGAAAGATAAAAGCAAATCATTACTTACTCTGAAATCCATTAGATGAGCATCGACATTTGCATCAATAATTTGCAAAGCATACAAAGCAGCACTGAGAAAATAGGAGAGGTCTCTATATCTCCTATGGTAGTCTTTTAATGCTCTGGCTCTTTCACGAGTGGTTACTTCTACGCCATCAATCACTTCATATCTGCCATCGTACCAATTGTTGTAAGTCATACGCGCATGGTGATAATCCTGATCGTTTTTGATAATGAAGTAGGTAAGGGTACCGAAGCCCGCCCATACAATTGGAGCCTTCCAGAATTTTCGGTTATATAACTGACCTGCTCCGGGAAGTGCTACCGCAAGTAGCGTAGCGGTTCTTGGTGAATGATTTTCTGCAATTCTTAGTCTTCTGGCTTCCCTCTGAGCTTTTTTGTCCTTTGATGCACTGTCTGTTTTTACCTTGGCACTTGTGATGTGAGTGTTGTTGGCTGTCGAATCCTGTGCGGTTAAGATAGTGGTCTGGAGAAGGAATGATAAGCAAATCGCTATCCTACATATCGAGAATGTCGAGGATGCGGTTAAGGTCTTCCACAGAGATATAAGGGATTTTGATCTCACCTTTATTTTCAGATTCGTTTCTGATACTGACTTTAGTTCCAAAGTGCGAAGATAGTCTTTCCTGTAATTTAACAAGTTCAGGATTAAGTTTATTGTCTTTAGGGGCTGTTTTTGTTTCCTTCTTTTTGGATACCTCTGATGCGCTTCTTACCAGTGCTTCAACTTTCCGTACCGATAGATCATCTTTTATGATCTTGCGGAAAATTTCCAGTTGCAGATCAACGTCTTCGATATTGATGATGGCTCGGGCATGGCCCATTGAGAGCTTGTTGTCCCTTACTGCTGCCTGAATATCTGGTGGTAATTTTAGTAATCTCAGGTAGTTGTTTACGGTGGTTCTGTTTTTTCCTACGCGATCACCAAGTTCTTCCTGCTTGAGGTCGCATTCGGTGAGTAGCCTTTGGTAGCTCAGAGCAATTTCTATCGAGTTCAGGTTTTCCCTTTGAACGTTCTCGATTATGGCCATTTCCAGCATTTCCTGGTCATTGGCGGTACGGATGTAGGCTGGTATTTTTTCCAGTCCGGCCCTTTTGGAGGCCTGGAAACGCCTTTCTCCACTGATCAGTTGGTATTGCTTGTCATTCAGTTTTCGAACTGTGATCGGCTGAATGATCCCCTGAACGGAAATGGAGTTAGCCAGATCGTTCAATGCTTCTTCATCGAAATGCGTTCTCGGCTGATAGGGGTTAGTCTCAATGTTTTCAACAGGGATTTCCTGAAAGTTGGCAACTTTGATGATTTCCTGTTCTATTTCACGCTTGGCGGCAGGACTATCTGCCTCAGACAATAATGCTCCTAATCCACGTCCTAATGCTTGTCTCTTCTTTGCCATCTTGTTATTAGCTTATTGCGATTCCGTTTTTCTCTAAAATTTCGTTTGCCAGATTGATGTAACTAATTGCTCCTTTACTTTCCGAGTCATGAGCTATGGTAGGTATTCCAAAACTTGGAGACTCACTCAAGCGTATGTTTCTCGGGATAATGGTGTCAAATACCATTTGCTGAAAGTGGGTCTTCACTTCTTCCACAACCTGATTGGATAACCTCAATCGGAGGTCATACATAGTGAGGAGAATGCCTTCAATTTCCAGGTCCGTGTTCAGTCTTTTTTGAATGGTAGTAATCGTGTTGAGTAGTTTGCCCAATCCTTCAAGGGCAAAGTATTCACACTGTACCGGAATGATAACAGAGTCTGATGCTGTCAGCGAGTTAACGGTGATTAGTCCAAGCGAAGGTGAACAATCGATGATGACAAAGTCAAACTTGTCTTTTACTTTGCTAATCGAATTTTTAAGTTTTTGTTCTCTTCCTTCCAGGTCTATCATTTCGATTTCAGCACCAACGAGATCAATGTTTGATGGAAGAATTTTCAGGTAATCAACTTCTGTTTTCAGGATGTGCTTTTCGGCATCTTCACCATCAACCATGCATTCGTATACTCCTTTTTCAATTTCCTTTGGGTTCAAGCCAAGGCCGGAGGTCGAGTTTGCCTGAGGGTCAGCATCAACGAGTAAAGTCTTGAATTCAAGGGCAGCAAGACTAGCTGCTAAATTGATTGCGGTAGTTGTTTTTCCAACACCACCTTTTTGATTTGCTATTGAGATTACTTTACCCATTTTCTTAGATTTTTATAGTTTCTCCTATTTCCATTAGGATCAATTCTTTTTGATTTTTTCTTGCGATCATATCAGCTTCCATATGATCAACCTCTACGTATGGAAACGTATCATAATGCATTCCGATTACTTTTTGTACTCCGATGAAGTTAGCGGCAACCATCGCATCAGTGGTGTCCATAGTGAAATTGTCACCAATTGGCAGAAATGCAAAGTCAATTTTCTGTTGCTCTCCAAATAACTTCATGTCACCAAAGAGAGCTGTGTCTCCGGAATAGTAAAATGTGTGTTCTGCTGATTCGATTATGAAACCTGCCGGATTTCCACCATAAGTGCCATCCGGAAAGCTACTAGAGTGCATGGCGGCAACCATCTTCACAGTACCAAACTCAAAGTCCCACTTACCACCAAAGTTCATCGGATGCGTGTGCTCAAATCCTTTGTTGCCATAATGTGTTGCAATTTCCCAATTGGCGATGATCGTGGCGTTCGATTGTTTTGCGATAGCCTCAACATCAGCGGTATGGTCCTCGTGAGCATGCGAGACTAAAATGTAGTCAGGAATAATAGAGCTGATATTGACCTCTGATGCCAGTGTGTTGGGTGTGATGAAGGGATCAAACAATAGTTTGGTGTCGCCTAACTGTACCAGAAAACATGAGTGTCCGTAATAGGTAATATCCAATTTTTTGCTCTTTTTAACGCTACGGCCCGTACGAACCTGCTAGTGAAAACCTAACTCGTTTTTAACTCAAAACGGACTTACAAATTAGAATTTTCGTGAGCAAAATTAAAGGTGTTGAGATAGTAGATACCCACAACTTGTCCACAGGATAGGTAGAAATAAGATCGAAGATTTAAGACTTAAGATTTCTTAGGTCTTAAATCTTAAATCTTGAATCTGTATTACTTTTTCTTCTTAGCCTTGCGTCTTTCCTCTGCCACTTTTTGGGCTTCTTCCAGGCGTTGCATGAATTTGGATTTTTTACCTCCTCCGTCACCGCTGGCTTGTGCAGTTTTTCTGTTTTCTTCCATTACCGCTTTGATCTTATCCTTGTCAATAAACCTCATCGCAAGGTTCTGCTGAATGATCGTAATTGTAGTATTCAGGAAGTAGTAATAGGTAAGTGCGGCTGCGAAGCTGTTCAATACGAAGAAGAACATTATCGGCATAATGTATCCGATGTTTTTCATTGGGCCGGATGTAGTGTTTACTTGATTATTGTAATAGGTATAAGCAAGTGTACTCAGGGTCATCAACAGCGTAAATAAACTAATATGGTTTCCAATCACAGGAAGTGATGCTTCCCATGCAAATGGGGCGTCATAGGTACTCAGATCGTGTGCCCAAAGGAAACTTTCATGTCTGAGTGGAATCCAGTTCGGGAAGAAGTTAAATAATGATAGGAAGATCGGAATCTGTAGAAGTTGCGGTATGCAACCACTGACGGGGTTAGCGCCAACCTGTCGGTACAGCTTCATTTGCTCCATTTGAATAACCTGCTTATTCCCCTGGTGTTTATTCTTGATCTCTTCTATCCAGGGCTTCAGAACCTTCATTTTTGCCATGGCTTTATAGGACCTGAAAGCAATAGGGAAGAGTAGCATTTTAATCAGAATCACGGTGAATAGAATCACTATACCATAATTGGCGATTCCTATTGAGTTAAAGAAGTTGAATATAGGCCTGACAAACCACTCGCTGATGAAGCCAAATAGCCCCCATCCCATATAGACATTCTCTTTATACTTTTCGGTTACCGCACTGCATATTTGGTAGTCATTAGGCCCGAAATAGAACTGGAAGTTTCCTTTACCGGAGGTGATGTGATTAAAAGGCAACTCAATTGTACTTCTAATTCCGATAATATGTTGAACAGAATCAACTGGCTGAAAGCTTCTGAATTTTTGATCTTTTACATTGAAGCTATTTTCTGCGATAAAACCTTGGTTAAAGAACCTTTGTCGGTAGCTTATCCACTTGACATTGTTTAGTTCAACAGACTCATTAAGGATATCATCGAACTCTCCTTCGTTGGTGTAATAGTTCATCCAACTCCGTTGTGTTTCCTGGGCACCAAGCTCAGTTCTTTTCAAATTTCCTTCCCATACAAGTTGTATAGGCTGTGATTTGAGCTCGTTTTTTAGGCCTTTTATATTCAGGTTGTAGTCAAGTTGATATCCGCTGCCTTTCAGTGTGAATGATTTTTCAACAAATTTGCCTGCGCCCACTGGTAACTTGAACTTGACAGTTTTAGACGATTTCTTTTCGACAAATCCACCTTTCCCCTCTACTTCAAAATTTAAGTCTTCGAGTTGAATTTTCTTGCCCGCTTCTGTCTGTATTTTGTGAATGAATTTATTGCTTTTTTCATCCATCAGGTTGATTACACTGGAGTCCGTTCCGGTCCAGTACGTGTACTTTTTCAAGGTGACATTTACCGGATTTGCCCCTTTCGTATTGAACACAATTTTTACGTCTTCGTTTTCCAGAATAATGCTTTTACCGGTATCCTGAGCAAATGGAGCGAATATGCCAAATTTGTCCTGCTTGATGGCCAGAGCCGCAGCTTCTTTTTGTGATAGGGTAGCGGAATCTTCTAAAAGAGCTTCACTTTGCTCCTTCGTGCTATCGCTGAGCGTTGCAGTAGAGTCTTCGCTTGTTTGAGTAAGATCTGAATCCGTTGCTGTACTATCTGACTGTTGCGTATTTTGTGGGTCGGTTTTGGGTTTCTTGTCCGGCTGCATCATCATATACACCATCAGCATAACTGATATCAACACAATCCCTATTACCTGATTTCTGTCCATCTTAGGTATTTTTTACTAAATTTTTACTTTTTGAATATTCTAATGCAGCCTTTACAAATGATACAAATATAGGCTGTGGGTTGGCTACCGTACTTTTTAATTCCGGATGAAACTGAGTAGCGATAAAGAAAGGGTGATTTTCGATTTCAACAATTTCAACCAGTTGACTCTGAGGGTTGATACCACTGGCTTTCATGCCATGTTGTTCAAACTGATCCAGATACGCATTATTGAATTCATATCTGTGTCGGTGTCTCTCAGAGATAAGATCAGTGTCGTATATATCTCTTACTTTAGAACCGGCCTTGAGTTCACAAGCGTAGGCACCAAGTCGCATGGTGCCACCTTTTTGAGTAATGTTTTTTTGTTCTTCCATTAGGTCAATGACCATATTTTTGGAATCGTTCTCCATTTCTGCCGTTGAGGCGTCTTTTATCCCAAGCACATTACGAGCAAATTCGATTACCGCCATCTGCATTCCGAGACAGATTCCAAAGAAAGGTATTTTATTCTCTCTGGCATACTGAACTGCTCTGATTTTACCTTCGAGCCCTCTTTGTCCAAAACCCGGAGCGACCAGGATACCGTCCACCTGATAAAGTTTTTCGAATTCTGTTTCCTCTTCCAGATTATCTGATTGTACCCAGGTGATATTTACCTTGGTTTCATGTACAGCACCAGAGTGAATGAAAGATTCCACTATAGATTTATAAGCATCGTGAAGTTCAACATACTTGCCAACGAGTGCGATGTTGACTTCTGATTTAGGTTTTTTGATCCTCTGAACAAATCCCTTCCAGAATTCAAGTTTTGTGTCGTGTATGCTCTCTATTCGAAGTCTTTTAAGGACACTCTCGTCAAGTTTCTGCTCCTTCATCAATAGTGGAACTGCATAGATTGTGTCCGCATCTCTAGCACTGATGACCCGATCATAATCGACATTACAAAAGAGTGCAATCTTCTTTTTAATATCTACAGGTAGGTTCTTTTCAGACCGACATACCAGTACATCGGGCTGAACTCCTGCTTCTGACAATGCTTTGACGGAGTGCTGAGTCGGCTTAGTCTTTAATTCACCAGCCGTTTTTAGGTATGGTACCAGCGTAAGGTGGATAACCATTACGTTTTCATATCCCAACTCATAACGCAATTGACGCATTGCTTCGACAAAGGGGAGAGACTCAATATCTCCAATGCACCCACCTATTTCGGTTATTACTGTATCATAGTCACCAGTTTCACCTAGTATTTGGATGTTTCTTTTAATTTCATCTGTAATATGAGGAACTACCTGGACGGTTTTACCTAAAAAGTCTCCTTGCCTTTCTTTAGTAATGACATCATAGTATATTCTGCCTGTTGTGACATTGTTGGCCTGAGTAGTCGGTACGTTGAGAAACCTCTCATAATGCCCGAGGTCAAGGTCTGTTTCTGCACCATCATCCGTCACATAGCATTCTCCATGTTCATAAGGGTTTAAGGTACCCGGATCGACATTGATGTAGGGGTCAAATTTTTGAATGGTAACGGAGAGTCCTCGTGACTGAAGAAGCTTTCCCAGGGAGGCGGAGATGATCCCTTTTCCTAAAGAAGAGGTAACACCACCAGTCACGAAAATGTATTTTGCAGAAGCCATAAGTATGATCCTTATGGTGCACAAAGGTAACTTTTTTAAATGGATAAAAAGCAGCTCACCAATAAAAAATATTACAGTAGTATTAATTATTTATCAACATTCTATCTGGTAAGTAAAATCAATAGACATAAAACCTCAAATGTTGCCCTGTATTATGGTTCTTGAGTATGTACTGACCGGGTTGCTGGTTAAACTGGATGATGCCGTCTTTACTCAGTTTAAATGGAATATTGACCCCGATTGCTGATACCAGGCTCCAGTCCTGAACTTCCGGATTATTTGTTTCAAGTACGAATTGAGTTGCTGCGGAACCATATGACGGGTAAATCCAGGCCCCTGCTTCTTGGGCAGACTCAATTGCATTTACAGAGTTGACCGTGATCTTATCTGCCATAGTACGGGTTTCCTGATAGCCGCATCCATCGGTCACCGTTAGACTTACATCATAGGTTCCGGGTGTATCGTAAGAAATGGTCACAGAAGCGCCACTATATACTGCGGGGCTACCTCCCTCAAAGTTCCAAGAAAATGACGGAGTGTTGTCATCATACCAAAAGTACTCACTATAATCTACGGTCTCATTAACTAGAATGGTAGTATCTGAAATTGTGAAATCCACTTTGTCGATCCAGTATTCGTATGAATCACCTAAAGCAAGGTCCTCGGCTATTTGCTGCATATCATTAGTTGCAGTGGTTCCGAGTGTGGTATAAGAGTTACCAACGGGACTTTCTTTGAATAGCGTAGCGTAAAATACACAGGCAGCCAAATAACTTCCTGTGCCGCTCGGGTGAGATCCGTCACCGGAATAAACTTCATACCCTTGTCTGGTCGCTTCGTGAAATGCTGACCCAACCGGTGAAATCCTTCCCAGCGCCACATTCGGGAAGACGCTTGTTTGATAAAAGTTTTCATAATCATTAACCATATCATCATAGGTATATGAAGTCGTATAGAAGCTGTTACCTTCCTTTCTTGCCCAGGTCATAAAAGCTACCAGTTCGGTACATCCGTAATTATTCTCAACCCGGTTGTAGAATTGTCCCATATAATATTGAGTAGAAGCCGGATTGATTGCAATCATTTGACTTTGCTCCTGTAGGATGACGTAATCCCAGTTTGCTGAATTAATCAATGTAGTCACAGAGCTGTTATTGTAATGATCAAAAAGGGTCGCGCCTCCAGCGGTATGCGATGAGATATACACACTCTTTCCGTCTGCTGCTGCCATGGAGGCCAGGATTGTTGGCATACTATTGTAGTAAGTATAACTGTTGCCGATAAAAAGAATGGAGTCAGTTTGCGCTTTAGCGTTAAATAATCCTAAAAGGAAAATTGAAGTCGCGATTAATTTCAACATTTTTGTAAGTGTAAGTTGTACATGGAATCTTACTTATTATATAGGATAAACCAATAATAAAGTGACCCATTGGGAGTTAAATAGTTAATTGAAAAGGTGTTTTACTATATTAATAGTGATGTTGCTTCTGGTGGATTGTCAGGCTCAGGATTCTCAGTTCTCACAATTTTACGGAGCCCCTTTGTATTTGAACCCTGCTTTGGCCGGAGCCAATATCCATGCTCGTGGAAATATGAACTATCGTAACCAATGGGCCCGGTTGCCAGGTTCTTTCGTTTCTTATTCAGCTTCTACTGATTTGAACATTAGAAAGTACAAGAGTGGTGTTGGTTTGATTATGAAGTCTGACAAGGCCGGATCGGTAGGGCTAAAATCCAATGAGGTGGGAGCCCTTTATTCCTACAATATGCAATTAGGTAATGATCTATACATGAGGGCGGGGCTACAGTTTTCCTACGTAAACCGATCAGTCAACTTTTCGGATTTTGTCTTTGGGAATCAACTGGACCCCAATACCGGGTATACAGGAGGTGCTTCAGGAGAAGATTTGTCAGGGTCGCCACAGATTAGCTATGCTGATATTTCCAGTGGTGTTTTGATACATGACAAGGACTTTTGGCTTGGGCTCTCTGCTCATCACATGAATGAACCTACCCATTCCTTTGCAGCGGGTGATAGTGCAAATTTACCAACCAGAATATCACTTCATGGGGGTATAAAACTTTCTCAACCAGACAATCTTGTATCAACAAGATCAACGAACAATAAAATTTCTGTGACACCTGCCTTTCAATATAAGTTTCAAGGTACTTTTGATCAACTTGACCTTGGGTGTTATGTAAACTATAATGTTGCTGTGGCTGGGTTGTGGTACCGAGGTCTCCCCATTAAAAAGAATGGTTACAGCATTCCGAACAATGAAGCACTCATTTTCTTGATGGGAGTACATTTGAAAAACTTTACATTTGGTTACAGTTACGATTTAACAATTTCTACTCTGGGGAGTGCTTCTGGAGGTTCTCATGAGATATCTTTGTCTTATGAATTTGATTGGATACGTCAAAGGGGTGGGGATAAAGATTATGTTCCGTGCCCCAGGTTCTAAATCGCTTTTAATAATATGAAAGAAGAAATAGAAAAGGCCGTAGAAGCTATAAAGGAGGGGAAGATAATCCTGTACCCGACAGATACCATTTGGGGCATCGGGTGTGATGCGACAAATGAAGATGCCGTTAAAAGAATTTATGCACTAAAGGAGCGTAGCGATTCCAAAGCATTGATTACGCTGATTGCTGAAGAATGGGAGCTGCGTAGGTACGTAGAAGAAGTGCCTGATATTGCATGGGATTTAGTCGAGTTTGCGGAGAAGCCTTTGACGGTTATTTATTCTAAAGGAAAGAATCTGGCACCTAATTTATTGGCCGAAGATGGTTCCATTGGGATTCGGTTAGTGAAACATCCATTTTGTGAGGAGGTTATCAAAAGAACTAAGGTGCCTTTAGTGTCTACATCAGCCAATATAAGTGGCTCACCCAGCCCGGGAAGCTTTGATGAAATCGACAAGAGAATTTTGGATGGTGTTGATTTAGTAGTAAATTGGTCTGCGGACGATGGTAAGAAAAGGTCTCCATCTACCATAGTACGTCTGGAAAAGGATGGAACCATTAAGTTCTTAAGGAAATAAAAAATGAGTACAGAAGAGATATTAGCAATAGTCGATTCGGATAAAAAAGGATTTCATATTGGCGAAAGGTTGATATTACCGTTTCGTTGTAATCTCATCAAACTGATAGTTGACAACAAAATATATACTGAATTTGTCGGTAACCACGATGTTAAGCTATCTCAGGAAAACCGAAATACTTCTATCTATTTTCGATCAGCGGGAAGGTTGAGCAGCTTTGAGGGTTCATACGAATTAATTAAGATGGTGATCGCAAGCGAAGACGTTGATCTAACGGACAGAAGCACTCATATCAAAATAGTTTGTCACATCTTAGATGATAGAGAGGTAGAAATTTCACAGCCTGACGATGATATTCTGTTTATTGAATAAGTTCAAAAGCATTAAATTTGAACCCTGGAGCAAAAACTTCAGGGTTTTTTTATGAACCTGTCCAAGGCCTTAAATAATATCAAATACTTTCAAATAGTTGCTCAGGCTGCACAAAAGCTTGGTGTTGAAGCTTATGTGGTTGGTGGTTATGTGAGAGACTTCTTGTTGGAAAGGGAGTGTAAAGACATCGATATTGTGTGTGTAGGCAGTGGCATTAAATTGGCTAATGAGGTTGCAAAGTCTTTACCTGACGCGACTCCTGTAAAGCAGTTCAAAAACTTTGGAACTGCCATGATCAGATCTGAAGACATAGAACTGGAATTTGTGGGAGCAAGAAGAGAGTCATATCGCAGGGATTCCAGAAAACCAATCGTTGAAGATGGTAGTCTTGAAGACGACCAGAATCGTAGAGACTTCACGATAAACGCATTAGCCATTAGTTTGAATAAAGATAATTATGGCGAGCTGGTAGATCCATTTGGCGGTATTTCAGATTTGAAAGAAGGGATCATCAGGACACCATTAGAGCCGGACCAGACATTCTCTGACGATCCACTGAGAATGATGCGGGCCATACGCTTTGCGACTCAGTTAGAGTTTGACATTGAAGCTTCTACGTTTGAATCGATAACCAATAACGCAGACCGGTTGAACATCGTGTCGATGGAACGTATTACCACCGAATTGAACAAGATTATATTAAGTAAGACCCCTTCTTATGGTTTCAAATTATTGTTTACAACGGGACTTCTACATCAGTTCTTTCCGGAAATGGTTGAATTGCATGGAGTTGAGACAATAAAGGGTAAGTCTCATAAAGATAATTTTTACCACACACTTCAGGTACTGGATAATATTTGTGCATCTACTGATAATCTTTGGTTGAGATGGGCAGCTATCATGCATGATATTGCTAAACCCAGAACTAAACGCTTTAATAATAAAGTAGGCTGGACCTTTCATGGACATGAAGAAAAAGGAGCCAGAATGACTAAAGGGATATTCCGAAAACTGAAACTACCTTTGGATGATAAGATGCAATACGTGAGTAAGCTTGTGCGTTTGCACCTTCGGCCGATTGCTTTGGTGAAAAAAGATATTACAGACTCGGCTGTAAGGAGGTTGTTATTTGAAGCGGGAGATGATATAGAAGACTTAATGAAACTGTGTCGGGCAGATATTACTTCAAAAAATGATGATCGAGTGCAACGTTACCTCAATAATTTTGATCTGGTAGAAGAGAAGATGAAAGAGGTAGAGGAGAAGGATAGTTTAAGAAATTTTGAGCCTCCCATCAGTGGGAAAGACATAATGGATATATTTGGTCTGAAACCTGGCAGGGAAGTTGGAGAGATAAAAACTGAAATAAGAGAAGCCATACTTGATGGCAAAATTGGAAATAACTATGAGGAGGCCCATACTTTTATGCTAGAAGTGGCTAAGAAGTACGATTTGACTCCTGTTAAATAATGAAACTATGAGAATTGTAATACTATTGGGAATAATATTATTTGGGACTACGGAAGGTTTACAGGCCCAAAATAAGTCTGAAGTTGAAATTCAGAAGGAGATTTATCAAAATTCGAAGCGGTACAGGGATGTTCCTGTAGCACGAACGGCTTTGTATAAACTGATTGCAATCACAGAAGGAAAGGAGTCTCAGGCCTATCGGGATACTCTTGCTCAGTTTTATTTTGAAACAGGGTCCTATCCTGAATGTATTTTATTGAGCATTGATATTTTGGAAGATACACCCGATAAGGTGGCTATTCTAAAGGTCAAAGCAATATCAGAACAGTCAATGGGACTAAACAAAGCTGCTTTGGAAGACTACGAAAAACTCTATGCTTTGAGTCCTGATATCAATAGTTTATACCAGATCGCAAGTTTACAATATGGTATGCTAAGATTAGGTGAGTGTGAAATGTCGATCAACAAGATTTTGTCTGATCCTGAATGCGAGAAGCAGAGAATAAATATTATTTCAGGTAAGCAGCAACAGGAAGTGAGTATGAAAGCAGCAGCACTTAACATGAAAGGAGTGCTTTACAGAGACCTTAAGCAGGTTGAAAAGGCGAAAGAACTGTTTAATCAAGCATTGTCAGTCACTCCTAACTTTGTTTTGGCTAAAAGTAATCTGGACTCAATGAGTAAAGAAAGTGCTGATGAAAAAGAGACACCGGAAGAAAAGACGGAAGTCGAGGATCAAGACAAGAAGGGAAAAAAGAAGAATAAATAATACCTGATTAAGCGGCTGCTTTACGTTTGTTGTGCTCTTCTACGATAAGGTGGAGTTTGTAAAGATCGAAGTAGAAAAGTCTTGGGTCGGCAGAGGTAAGGTTTTTTTCGATTCTTTTTCTGAAAGTGGAATAGAAGAACTTAAAAACTGATGTAAGGGCAAATTTCCTCAAAAAGGAGAAAGACTTATACAATCGGGTTTCTTTGCCAATGTCTTCCTGAAGAATTTTATAAAGGTTTTTTACGCCTTCCGCTGTTTTGTCAAGGTATTGCCGGTTTGGTTCAAGCCCAATATGTTCGACTGGATTATTGATATGAGCCACCGGAATATTTTTGGCTTTGAGCTGGTACCCGAACTTAGTGTCTTCATGGCCGTAGGTCATGATTGTTTCATCAAGCCTTTGACCAAGAAAAAGCTCTTTACTTACAAAAATATTGTTGAATGTAATATGGTCGTAAGGATTTAGTTTTCTTTCCTTAGCTTCAATTTCTTCCCGTTTTCTCCCATACTTCCATCTTAGTGAATGCTTTGGGTTGAGTAATTCGGTAGCGTATTCAGTGCCTCCGAATACTACATCATGAGTAAAGGCTTTCACCAAATACTTTTCCAGGTAGTTCTCGCTATTAATTTTCGAGTCGCAATCAATAAATAGTAGGCTTGAGTAATGAGCTTCAAAGGCGAGTCTGTTTCTGATTCTGGACCTCCCTAAGTTTTTGGGTAATTCCTTATAAGTCACATTGCCCAGTTTCATAAGAGATCGGTTTTTGGCCTTGTACTTTTCATCAGAAAAGTCATCATAGCACCTAATCTCATAAGGAATCTCCAGCTTTTCAGCCTGACTACGCAGGTTAAGTACAAGGTTAAGCACCTCGTAATTATATACTGGGATCAATATGGATAAACCCTTAGTACCAGACATTGGTCAATTCAAAATCTTCTACCTTCGAATCCAGAATCTTCCCGTTCTCACACTTCAGTATGCGATGAGGGTACTTCTGAATAAAAGTGTGGTTATGAGTAGCCATTAATATTGCTGTACCGGCTGAATTAATTTCTTTAAATAACTGCATGATGCCGTCTGCAACTTCTGGATCAAGATTACCTGTTGGCTCGTCAGCTATCAATAAAACAGGTTCGTTGATTAATGCCCTAGCGATAACAACTCTTTGTTGTTCTCCACCAGATAATTGATGAGGCATTTTTTGTCCTGAGTTAGCTAATCCCACTCGCATGAGTACCTCTGTCAATCTTTGAGTCATTTTGGCCTTACTTTTCCAGCCTGTGGCTTTCATGACGAAGAGTAGATTCTCAGCAACGCTACGGTCATCAAAGAGCTGAAAATCCTGGAATATAATGCCGATTTTTCTTCTCAACATCGGTACCTGCTTTCTCTTTATCGTGCCAATTGGAAATCCTGCTACTTCAGCAGCTCCAGAAATCAGCGGTATATCTGCATAAAGAGTTTTAAGGAGTGAGCTTTTTCCTGCACCGGTGCGACCAACCAGGTAGACAAACTCCCCCTTAGTCACAGAGAAATTCACATCATCAAGAACCAGATGGTCTTCTTGATAAATTCGTGCATTCGTAATGTTAATAACCGGATCAGTAGAGAAACTCATAGTTTGGCTGTAGTATCTTTCTCAACATCGCAATCAACGATTGAAACCTGAGTTTAGTATCTAAGATACAAAAAAGATGGTATTATCCGTTGGCTTTTTTGTGATCCGCTAAGAATTTCTCCAGTCCAATATCAGTTAAAGGGTGCTTGAGTAGTCCTAAAATTACATTTAGAGGACAAGTAACAACATCAGCTCCGAGTTCGGCACATTGTAGTAAATGTGTAGTGTGTCTTACTGAAGCAGCAAGTACTTCTGTCTCATATCCGAAATTGTCGTAGATATCAACGATCTGCTCTATCAAATCCATTCCATCATGACCAACATCGTCAAGTCTTCCAATAAAAGGAGATACATAGGTTGCTCCTGCCTTGGCAGCAAGAATAGCCTGTCCGGCACTAAATACCAGCGTGCAGTTCGTCTTGATTTTTTTACTACTAAAGTATTTGATTGCTTTCACCCCATCCTTGATCATAGGCACCTTAACCACAATCTTAGGATCAATCTTTACTAATTCTTCACCTTCTTTAATGATCCCTTCGTAATCCGTAGAGATTACCTCGGCACTTACGTCCCCTTCTACAATGTCACAAATAGCTTTGTAGTGAGCTTTTACATTAGCATCTCCGCTGATGCCTTCTTTGGCCATAAGTGAGGGGTTAGTGGTAACTCCGTCAAGAACACCTAAATCCTGTGCTTCCTGAATGTCGGAAAGGTTGGCTGTGTCGATAAAGAATTTCATGATATGATATGGTAGAATTTAGTGAAAGTAAAAAGGCAAATCGAGTATCGCACCGCTACAACCGGACACCCTTGCTTCCTTCCGGACCTGGGGGATTCACCAGGAGCTGGTCGTACCGATTTGCCGCTGCAAATATAGTATTTCTCAACAAAGATATCCCGTCAGAATACTTAAACTTTGAAGTCGGTTGTTTAAAGGAAGTTACACCATTTACTTAACTGACTTCAAATCAGTAAATTGGGTGTTTGCTTACTGTGTTGAAAGCGAATAGGTCGGCAGCTGGGAAATGACTGCTGGTTCACCGTACTGCCAATATTTCAGGTGAAAATTATTGTTTAGCCATTTTAAAACTGGCGTTGATTTTCACCGTTGAGTTTTGAGGAGCGGGGCCATCTGGCTTTTCTAAAGTGGAGAAGGGAGTAATGTCAAGATCGAAGTTGGCCAGTACAATTACCTCTGCTTTACTTGGGCAGTTGAATGTACATTGAATTTTAATGTCAAACTCTTTTCCCATAAATGACATTTTTGCTGGAATTGGTATATTTTCCTGTGTGGGAATGGTTCCAAAGTGGTGGTTGATTTGAATCTTAGCTTGTCGATACTGATTGCCCAATAACTGCTCCGTAATTACAGATTCGTTTAGCCCGGGATCCCCCATATCCAGTGTCATGATGTCAACGAAAAAAACACCTTGAAGAACGCTTTTTCCATATGTGATACTTCCATCAAGTTTGGAGATGGAGCCTGCATATTGGCTTACCGGAGGTGGAAACGTGAAATTGATAGGAGCTATTTGTGATTCCTTGTAGTCGAACTTTCCAATTGGGAGTGATGAAATACCTTCCGTATCATTGGTGGTAGCTGACTTTGATAAAGAGATTCCAAGCTCGTCCCAACTCTTTTCATCGTATCTTCCGGTGGAGGTCATTAAGCCATCAGTATAATCAGTCGATTGAAGTAACTCTAGTAGTTTCGTTTCGGCTTGTTTGCCCAACATATGAACGGCATCACGAAGAGTTTTTCCTTTAGCGGGGTTTTCAAAATTTTTGTAGACCGGTTCAAGACAGTGGTGCTGAGAGAAAATTTCATAGGATAAATAGTATTTACCACTTGCAGATTGGTAAGGATATATGTTGAGGTAGAATAATTTGCTTTGTTCTTTGAAACTGAATTCGTCCTTCCATAAAAATTGAGAAAATACTGCTTTCAGTTCAAGGGTAACCTCTTGAGTGACATCTGTGGGTTTACTAACGGTCTGTTTTGTAAGAGGTGTTATTTTGAGGTTGATGCCCGTTTGGAAACCATCTGCCTCCCTCACAAAAAGTTTTTGTTTAGTCAATGGCCTTGGGGAAAAACCAAATGTTCGTTGATTGATGATAAAGGATTTGATTCTGTCAATGGTTCCGTAGCGACCCTTGTATAATATTTTCTTTCCATTGCTTATATAATAGATGGAAGGTAAAGAGGTGACTTCTGCTGGAAGTCCTTCATTGGCATCCACCTGGCTAAATTTGATGTTGACTTTCTTTGCGAGGTCCTTGATCTGATGAAGGTAGTTGTCATTAAAATCTTTAAGTACGGGAACATCAGGTTTGGCATTGGTAAAGACAACAAGTTGCTCCTGAGCACTGGCAGCAGTAATAAGAAAACCTATAAACAGGAGGGTCAGGGAATTAGTCTTTACTTTCATCTTAAATATTCGGTTAGTACTTCTACTTTAATGTCTTCATCGGTCATGTTGGCATACATTCCATCAACGTTATACAAAATACGATTAATTAGAAAAGTAGAGTTAATGGTAATCTGATTTCCTTTTACAACTATTGTTCCAGTTGCTGTCATGGTGTTGGTAACTCCCTTAATATTCATTTCACCGGTTACAGTAACATCATATGAGCCATCATTTTGAAAATTGATTTCAGATGTAATTTTCCCGTTAAAAGTGCTGGAAGGAAAAGTGTTGGTTTCCATAACCTTTTTATCCCAATGTTTTTTTCGTATCCCTGACTTGAAGAAAAAATTGGTAGCAGGTACTTCAAATGATACAGTACCCTTCTTTAGATTTATAGTACTGAAGAATTCATCACAGGAAGAGTTAATGTTCTTCTTATCTGAGCTAATTGTGATTTTACCGGTTTTCATACTTAACTCTTGGGCGTAGCAGATAGATACAAGAAAAGTTAAGGTAATTATGGAAAGTACTCTTTTCATGAGATTTAATTTGGTGTTGAAACAACTAATGTCTTTCAAAGGTTCTGACGGACAGGAGAGGAAAATATTTTAAAAAATGGGCTACCCTGAAAAATGAATAAACATAAATCGGGTAGCCCGACTACACGATGTAACGAAAACAGCTACGCTGAGTATTACAGTACTGTAACGATGGTTGGAGTAGGGTAGTACGGAAGGGCGATGAATCTTTGTTTAATCCGGTTTAGAATATAACAGAACTTATAATTAATAGTATTTTATAAGTATTCTGTTACAATTTGTTTATATTTGGTATTAATACCAGACAGGCCCACAAACCTGTCGACCGAACCAAAGACTTTACCAATTTAATCAAGCTTAATCGAAGCAGCACTGAAGGTTGCGCCTTACATATGTTGTTGTATTTCGATAGGCCATTGCTGATATGAACCAAAGACTGACTACCATACAGGCCATAGGTATTTGCTTAATGAGCTTGTTTCTAGCGACTCCATCCATTGCACAGTATAATTGGGGCTCGACAAATACTGTCATTAATTCAGGAGACCCGGTATATCCTTTTCCACAGTTTACAGATTACGAAGCAGGAGCAACCTTAGGCAGAAATAATGCTGAAGGAGTGACTGACTGTGAAATGGAGCAGACCACCCGTGAGGCATATCAGATCATGATGAACCGGGCAGAGCATACGGGGGTTACGGTTGCCGGTACTCAATACATTCGATTTAATGGAGCTTCATTTCCAGATACCGGACCGGAGCCAGATGTATCAGAAGGAGATGGTTATGCTTTACTAGCAGCTGCTTATATGGCTGATAAACCCACCTTTGATGGACTTTGGATGTATGTGCATGACAATAAAATGAGTGTTGATGAGATGTATCAGGCTCCCTGTGCTATGAGGAATGCGGGCTACGAATATGGAGATGGTACAATCGGATGGAGGGCAGGAGGAACCGTTGGTTCAGGCGATGCGGATGCAGCTGCAGATGGTGATTTTGATATAGCTTTGGCATTGGTGATTGCGGCACACAACTGGCCAACAGGGGGTATTACCGATGGATGTGCAGGATTTCATTCATACAAGGATATTGCAATTAGCTACCTCAAAACTATTTCGGATACGCTTTTTTATGATGTAAATGATGGTACAACTAATCGCGACCTCACTTCTTGTAGCCCGGGTACGGATGGTTGGTATTCCGGTGATATTGGTTTCGATGGCTATATAAAAAGTGGAAATACCTGGGCGGAGGTGACCAATTGGGGACAAGGATATACATACAACGGACAAACTTTTTGCCCGCGCTCAAGTGGAGCGGCATCGCATCATATTGACTACGCGGCACCTTCTTACTTTCATGCTTTTGCTGCTTTTTTACAGGCAGAAAATCCTGTTTTGTATGATTGGAATATTCATCAATTTTTACGCGCTGAAGCCTCGTCAGATTGGTTGATGGGGGAAATAAATGCACAGGGATTATATCCGACAGTCGGTGGTTTTTCCGTTGCAGGAACAACTGCCAGTTTCAATGATGATAATTTTGCCGAAGATGCCCGGTGTCCGTGGAGAACAATACTTAACTATGTATGGCATGGGAACCCAACCACATCATGGGACCCAAATACTCATGAAGTTGTAGCGGGAGGTAATACTTATGAGTATGATAATGCTATGCAATTCGCTGATTTAATTGATTTCGATACAGAGTGCGCAAAATTGGGTAACGACCCAACTGACCTGGAGTTTAGTGGTACTGCTTTGATGACCGATGAAATTACAAGAACTGGTACTATTGCACCGGGCGTAGGTAAGCACATAAATTTCAATAACGGATCAGGCTCCCCTTCAGCCGTAGCTCATGCATTCAATACAGGAGACATGGACCTTGTTGCTAAGATGTACCGACAAGCAGAGTTGCAGTGGGATGCATCTGGTAATAATGCCATGACTGATCCAGATGATCGATACATCAATAGTTTGCCAAAATACTTCCACGGCTGGTTTAGAGTACTGCCTTTGCTGGTATTAACAGGAAACTATCATTCACCGGAGTTTTATATGCAGGCGCCTCAGGCCAATATGAAAGTCTATAAGTCGGTTGACAAAACCTTTGCCTTTACTGGTGATCAGATTACCTATACTTTTGATTATAGAAACTTTGCTTCCGTAGCTGCTAATGATGTGCAGATTACGTTTGACGTTCCTTCTGATGCCACCATTGTAAATCCGGGCGGTGGTAGCGTAGCGGGTAATACGGTGACATGGAATATTGGAACGGTCCCTGGTGTGACTACTGCTAGTGGTCCACAAACCGGAAGTGTGGCACTGACCATCCAGGTGAACGATAATGCTCCAAATCAGCAGTTCTGCAATCAGGCAACGATAACAACGTCCAATGGAACGGGCTTTACCAGTAACGAATACCCTAACAATTGCACAGCTACCATGGAAAGAAACTGTGTGGATATCATCACTCGTTCACTTGAAATATCTAAAACAGCGAATCGTACAGATATGAATCCAGGTGATGAAATCGAGTTTACCCTGGATTTTGAAAACTCAACTACCGGAGGCTGGTTAAACGGAGGGCGATCAGGTATTCGGTTGACTTATGGGAATGGATATTCAGGGCCCAATACTTTTGTGAACTATTTTAGGCTCTTGCATGGAGCTGATGAGGCTTACATTGATCCAGGTAATTACAGAGCGTCCTATTTCTTAAATGATCCTGCTCGAATTGGCTTATATGATGCTGCTACCAATCCTGGGGGTTGGGTGTTAGAGACAACTATTATGGAAGGTGGAGATCCCACAAAAGTGGTTTTGTCATCAGAAACGATTCCTTATGGATCAGATGCGAACGGAGATTGGAACCAGAGAATGATCATTCGTTTTGCTGATTCACTCATGGCGACCACGCAGCATGTCAATAATTATTTCGGAGTTACGAAAAGTGTACATAAAGGTATAGCAGAACCATTCAGGATGGCTGTGAAAATGGAGACCAATCCATCTATTCCAATGGCAGGTCAAGTGGCCGATGATTGGTCCTATTCCAGCGCTATTGATGTTGGTTCCAACGATAAGAGTATGTTCACTCCGGTGTCACCTTCCTGGTTTGATCCGCTCTCGACATACAATGCGGCCTTGGCTCAGACAATTACCGATTATCATCCCGAGGCTTGTAATCCTTCTGTGACCCAGGTATATGAAAGAATATTGGTTGAAGAATTTGATGGATATACCTGGAGAAGAGTGCTGGGTAACGGACCATTGCCCGGAAGAGAAATTACAAATGTGGTGGTACGTGATACTATTCCAGCAGGACTTACATTCGATCGTTTTGAAGATGATGAAGCTCTAGGTGTAACTGCAACATTGATCAATAGCGGGGGATACGAAATTATTGAGTGGACGATACCTTCCATGTTACCGGGTGCAGCAGGAAATCTTTCCTATGTAGCTACTGCTGATGGCGCTTGTCCTATGAGTGATTTGAATGAAACAAATTACGCCTGGATTTATTCAGATACGGATTCACCACTTTCCAGTGAATTTGATTATCGGGTGACCTGTGATTTTGTTCCTCCTCCGTTGGAGGCAACAACCATGACCAAAACAGCTGATAAAGCAAACTATAGTATTGGTGAAACAATCAATTATACGATTGATCTTGAGCAAACACAAGGTACCATTGCTATAGATGATGCTACAAGTAATGCCGATTGGACGAATATAGCTGGTTCCTGGAGTGGCGGTTCTACCGGATGGAGTAGCCCGATACAGTTTTTTACCCAGAATTATTCACACGGAACCGATGGAGAATTAAGAGCCACTATTGATTTAAACGGTAATGGTTGGGAGAATTTTTCATTAATATTTAGACATGTAAGTGGTACACCAGGAACGGCAGGTTTTGATGGTGTCGCATTGAATATATGGCCAGGGCCACAAGGAATAGGGGCTGGGATCAATGTGTCAGCCATGGATGGTAATACTTTAATAAGAAGGGATGGAACTGCGGGAGCACCTATAAGCATTACTCCTCCGGGTGATCCAATTGAAGTTATTGTGAGATTGAGTGGAGATACTATGGCTGTTTGGTTCAATAACGATCCAGACCTTTCTCCAGCGACAGTTACCTATACAGGGTTGAGAGAGCAGGCTGGTTATGTAGGATACTACAACGGAAAAACAGATGGTGGAATGGGAGGAGGAGATAATGGTAGTAGGACTATAACGAATTGGGAATCCCACTTTGATAGTGCCTTTGACCTTCAGGTATCTGATCCGATCCCTGCTGAAGTATCTTTTGTATCATCACCAACTGGAACCAACAATGCAGGTACAGTAGAATGGCCTTTGATTCCTGGGCCTGTATTGGCAGGAACTACTTTCCAATATACCTGGCAGGGTACGGTTGATGCTTGTGGTGGATCAGGTAACATTGTTAATGTGGCCTATGCCAACATGTATGGACAACCGACCAATAGCATTGGAGCACAAGAGATTGTCGGTTGTAACGGAGGTGGGCCCACCTGCACCGACCCTGTAAGCGCGAGTATCTCCCCGACAGGCCCCATAGATTTGTGTTCAGGCGACAGTCAGACGTTGACAGCCACGGTGGGTACAGCCACAGCCCCGGTAGGCAACTGGAACTACGAATTTTTCCTTGGAGGGGTAAGCCAGCAGAGTGGAGCGAGCAATACTTTCAATGCGACAGCAGCAGGCAGCTATACGGTAGAGATTACCGATGATGCGGATGCAGCTACGTGTTCGGCAACCAGTACGGCAGTGACAGTGAATGTAACTGGTCCTACGACTACCGCGGTAGCGGGCACGGACCAAACGATTTGTGAGACAGGCACCGCTACGCTGAGTGGCAACGCAGCAGGCGGAGGAGAGACGGGCACCTGGACAACAGCAGGTGATGGGACATTCAGCAATGCCAATGACGAGGCAGCGACCTATACTCCGGGAACAAATGACATCACCACAGGCACGGTGACCCTGACCTGGACGATAGACGATGGGGTGTGTACCCCGACAGCAGATAATGTAACGATCACGATCGATCCGACACCAACAGCATCAGTAGCCGGCCCCGATCAAAACATCTGTGCGGATAATACGACCCTGGCAGGCAACACCCCAACAAGTGGCACCGGCCAGTGGACACAGACAGTGGGCACAGGAACGATTACAACCGATACAGACGAGAATACGACAGTGACAGGCCTGAGTACAGGCACGAACACCTTTGTGTGGACGATCACGAGCGGAGCCTGTGGCACGAGTACTGATGAGGTAGACATAACAGTAACGGGAGGACTCACAACTGCAGACGCAGGTACAGATCAAAACATCTGTACAACATCAACCACACTAGCGGGTAATGCAGCATCAGGTGGAGAGACCGGTACGTGGACGATTGTATCAGGAGGAGCCGGAGCAAGCATTACAACCCCGACAGATGAAGGGACAACCGTGACGAGCCTACCGGTAGGCACAACAACACTGAGATGGACAATCGACAATGGAGTTTGTACACCAAGTACAGACGAAGTAGATATTGTAGTAACCGGCAGTGCTACAGCTGCGAATGCCGGCACCGACCAGTCAATTTGTGAGACAGGAACGGCCACCCTAGCAGCCAACGCAGCGGGCGGAGGAGAGACCGGCACCTGGACAACATCAGGTGATGGAACATTCAGCAATGCGAATGACGAAGCAGCGACCTATACCCCGGGAACAAATGACATCACCACAGGCACGGTGACCCTGACCTGGACGATAGACAATGGCGTATGTACCCCGACAGCCGATAACGTGACGATCACGATCGATCCGACACCAACCACAGCAAACGCAGGTACTGACCAAACAATCTGTGCCGATAATACCACCCTGGCAGGCAACCTGCCAACAAATGGCACCGGCCAGTGGACGCAGACGGCCGGCACAGGAACGATTACGACCGATACAGACGAAAACACTACAGTGACGACACTAAGCACCGGCACCAACACCTTTGTGTGGACGATTACCAGCGGGGCCTGTGGCACGAGCACTGATGCAGTAGACATTACAGTTACCGGAGGCATTACCACAGCAGCAGCGGGCACGGACCAAACGATTTGTGAGACAGGAACGGCCACCCTAGCAGCCAACGCAGCAGCAGGAGGAGAGACCGGCACCTGGACAACAGCAGGTGATGGGACGTTCAGCAATGCCAATGACGAAGCAGCGACCTACACTCCTGGAACAAATGACATCACCACAGGCACGGTGACCCTGACCTGGACGATAGACAATGGCGTGTGTACCCCGACAGCAGATAATGTGACGATCACAATTGATCCAACGCCAACGACAGCAAACGCAGGTACTGACCAAACAATCTGTGGAGACAACACCACCCTCAATGGCAACACCCCAACAAATGGCACCGGCCAGTGGACACAGACGGCCGGCACAGGAACGATTACGACCGATACAGACGAGAACACAACAGTGACGACACTAAGCACCGGCACGAACACCTTTGTGTGGACCATCACCAGCGGAGCTTGTGGCACGAGTACAGACGCAGTAGATATCACAGCCGAAGCACCGCCAACGACAGCAGATGCAGGCTCAGCACAGACAGTATGTGCGGACAATACCACACTGAGTGCAACGGCAGCGACAATAGGCACTGGCACCTGGACAGTAATCAGCGGCTCAGGAACCTTCGGCAACGCCAATGATGAAGGAACGACAGTAACAGGCCTGACCGCAGGCGCCAACGTATTTAGATGGACAACCAGCAACGGCAGCTGTCCGACAAGTACGGACGAAGTAACGATTACCTCCGAACAAGTTCCAACCACAGCAGCAGCCGGAACAGATCAAACCCTTTGTGCGGACAATACGACCCTGAATGGCAACAGCCCGACCATAGGCACCGGCCAGTGGACACTAATATCCGGAACGGCAACGATCACCACTGACACCGATGAAAACACGACAGTGACCGGTATAGCAGTAGGCACAACTGTATTGAGATGGACGATTAGCAATGGTAGCTGTCCGGCAAGCACAGACGAAGTAACGATCACCCGAACAGGAAGCGCAGCAGCCGATGTACAGATCAGTCCGACAAATCCGGCCACCGTATGTGCGAGCATTGACCAGACCTTCCAGGCGATCCCAACTAACGAAGGAGCCACCCCGACCTACTACTGGTACGTGAATGGTATATTACAGCCCGAAGATCAGGATACGCTGACCAGAACATTTACCAATGGAGAGACCGTGCAGGTAGCCATGAAGTCCAGCCTGGGCTGTGCAAGCCCCGACAGTGCTTCCTCGACACTGGTTAACATCACCACCGATGACCCTCCAACGACAGCTGATGCAGGCACAGACCAAAACATCTGTGCGGACAATACAGGACTCACCGCCAATACAGCAGTGAGCGGAACAGGTCAGTGGAACATACTCCAAGGTCCGGTAACAGTAGGCACCAATACCGACCCAACGACAACGATAAGCGGAATAGGCGCAGGGTCAACAGTGATATTGGAGTGGGCCATCACCAACGGCACCTGCCCAACGAGCCGAGATACCGTAGAGATTACAAGAAGCGGCACAGTCACCACCGCAGCAGCAGGCACCGACCAGACTATTTGTGAGACAGGTACAGCAACACTAGCAGCCAATGCAGCTGGAGCAGGAGAGACCGGTATGTGGACGACAACAGGAGATGGCAGCTTTAGTAATGCGAATGACGAAACAGCAACCTATACTCCGGGGGCTACAGATATCACTAATGGCACGGTGACCCTACAGTGGGAGATAGACAATGGACTGTGTACGCCAAGTACAGACCAGATAACGATCACCATTGATCCAACCCCAACCACAGCAGCGGCCGGCCCTGATCAGAACATCTGTGCCAACAATGCTACGCTGGCAGCGAATACACCAACAAGTGGCACGGGCCAGTGGACACAGACAGCCGGCAGTGGTACGATTACGACAGCCACAGACGAAAACACGACAGTGACAACACTGGGAACAGGCACCAATACCTTTGTGTGGACGATCACGAGCGGAGCCTGTGGTACCAGCACCGATGAGGTAGATATCACCGTAACGGGTGGTATTACCACCGCAGATGCCAACATAGATCAAACCATCTGTGAAACAAGTACCGCGACACTAGCAGCCAATGCAGTAGCAACAGGAGAGACAGGTACGTGGACCACAGCAGGAGACGGCAGCTTCAGCAATGCCAATGACGAAGGAGCAACCTATACACCCGGAACAACAGATATCACCAATGGCACCGTTACCCTACAATGGGAGATCGACAATGGAGTGTGTACCCCAAGTACAGACCAGATAACAATCACCATTGATCAAAGCCCAAGTGCAGCGGTAGCAGGAGCCGATCAAAGTATTTGTTCAGGTACAGCAACCATGTCAGCGACAGCACCGGCAGTAGGCACCGGCACCTGGACGACATCAGGGGATGGTACCTTCAGCAGTGCCAATGATGAGGCAGCCACCTACACACCAGGGACCAGTGACATAGCCACCGGCACAGCTACCCTGACCTGGACGGTAAGCAACGGAGTGTGTGCAGACAATACAGATAACATGGTACTGACGATTACCTCAGGCGCAGCAGCCGATGTAACGATCAGCTCAGATGTGGATACCATATGCTTTGGGATGACCACAGCAACCTTTACAGCTACGCCAGCCAATGGAGGAGCCACTCCGAACTATGACTGGTATGCCAATGGTACAATCGCACAATCCGGACCAACCAACACCTTTAGCAGTAGTACACTGCTACACGGAACCTATGTAAGAGTAGAATTAACAAGTAGTCTGGCCTGTGTAAGCCCATCGACAGCAACAGACAGTATGCAAATCTTCTCACTAAATGATCCTACACCTGTATTGACCACAACAGGAAGTATAGACATCTGTGATAATGAGACCACGACCTTAACAGGGTTTGGATCAGGAGGTAGCTTGCAGTGGTATGAACTAAGCAGCGGCCCTATAGCCGGAGCGACAAGCTCAAGTTATACGACCTCGACATCAGGCCAGTACTACCTGGAAGAAGATAATGGCGTATGTCCGGCATCGACATCAGACACAGTGACCCTGAATGTGAATGCGACTCCGGTGGTGTCAGCAGGCCCCGACCAGCAGATTGATCTGGGGACAAGCACGATACTGAATGGCTCGGCCAGTACTGGTACGATCACCTGGACACCGTCAATTACTCTGGATGATGCAACGATCCAGACACCAACGGCAAGTCCAATCAGCCAGACGACCTATACGATCACCGTAGTGAACGGAGGGTGTACGGCAAGTGATCAGGTGACAATCACGGTCACAGAGCCGATCGTAGTACCGAACGTATTTACCCCTAACGCAGACAATGACAATGATCAGTGGGTAATCAGCGGACTGACGAGCTATCCTGAAGCAGAGCTGGAGATCTTCAACCGCTGGGGAATGCCAGTGTACAAGTCACAAGGGACAGTAGTACCATGGGACGGCACAAGAGATGGAGAGCAGATGCCAGTAGCAACGTACTACTACATCCTCAAGCTCAACGCCACAGCCGAACCGATGACGGGAAGTGTGACACTTGTGAGGTGACAAGGAATATTAAATTTTAAAGTCTAAATCTTAAATTTTAATTTAGGATAATGGCGAACACAAAAGAAGGTATTGACTTTCAACAGAACAGAATAAAGCAAAGATCTTCTCGGATTCAACAAACCAGAAAGTATATCTTGGCTAAAACTTCTGCGAGCTATTTGAATAATATTCATTGGTATGAAATATTGAGTTGGTTGGATGAAAATGCCATATCGTTTCAAATCAAAACTCTTCTTTCAGGTGAAGTCAGGCATTGTAATTTCATTAAAGAGCTTGAAGAGACATCAGTGCTAATTGATAACTCAGGTGATTTTATTGAATTTCTTGAACTTGAAAAATTAAAGTGTGACTATAAAGATAATTTTGTCAAGTTCCTTGATGAATACCCAATCCCATACTTAATTAACGGCACCGAAATTGAGATAGTAGGGTACGAGTTAAATTTCTAGTTTCATTTACGAATACTTTAGTATTTATTATTTAACATTTAGACTTTAAAATTTCAAAAGAATCCATCATTAGTAATTAATATGGTTCTGTTGAGGTTATTATAATTACAACTTCTTCTTTTTATCAATCAATTAGTGATTCACTGTAGTAATCATCGCGTGAATTATTTTGGTGGTTCAGCTCTTTTGCGTTCTGATCGGGTCAAATTTTTTAGAGTGTTTATTACAAAAACCTGATTCCATTTTTTATTCTAATTCAACTACGAAAAATGATAATGGCAGCCGCGCCTTACTTGCTTATGCCATTGTCTTCTTACAACCTTAAATAACAGATTATGAAAACCAATACCTTACTCAGTCGAGTGTTGGGTGTAGTGTTGCTTTATGTGACAATACTTGATACGACCCAGGCCCAAACCATCATGTTTGATGACTTTACATACTCGGGAATAAATGATAATCAACTGGGAACCTTCAATAAATGGAGAATTATCAATGGGGTCAGTGGACCTCCCGAAGGAGCCTATTACAGCCGGGATAATGTCGGTTTCATCAATGACCCTAACAATCCAGAGAATAAACTAATGACGCTAAGTACGACAGTCAACGGTCAGACGGATGCGACAACTCATTCAAGGATAGAAACCGCTGGCTTCGAGTATTTTGAAGGAACTTATGCAGCCAGAGTATACTTTTCAGACTTGCCAAATACGTATAAAGATGCCAATATACAAACTTTCTATACGATTGTAAGCAGTCAGTTGGGTACTGATGGTTCAAGATATAGTGAGCTCGATTTTGAATACATGGCGGCTGATAAATGGGGTATTTCACCTGACAACAAGGTATTATATCTAACAGCATGGAACAGATATATTGCGAACCCCTGGCAGGCTTGGAAAAGATACTTTGCTTATCAGCAATCTTATGCTGGCTGGCATACATTTGTTGTTAGCGCAACAGATGGTACTAATGTTAAATTCTGGATTGACGGGCAGTATATGGGGTCGATGGCTACTACAGATAATGATGGTAGTTCTGTTTATCCCAGAAACCCTATGCAAGTGGCCTTTGCGAACTGGATTTGGAACAATGTCGTAGGTCCAAATAATTCCAATAGAACAACTACAATGCAGGTTGATTGGGTGCTGTTTGAAAAAGATAATGAACTAAACCCTCAACAGGTAAATGCGAAGGTTAATAGTTTGCGTTCGCAAGGAGTGCAAAGAAGAAACTTGCTCGGGGATACTTATGTTGTAAATCCGAATCAATTACCTACTATAGGAATTACATCGCCCGCAAACGGAGCTGAATATGCGGAATTTGATAACATAAGTATTACTGCTAATGCAAGTGACCCCGATGGATATATTACCCAGGTAGAATTCTACAATGGAAATAATTTGCTAGGAGTGGACAATGCAAGTCCTTATCAATATGACTGGCAAAATTTATCTGAAGGAAACTATACACTTACAGCAAAAGCAACTGACAACAGAGGTGCTGTTGTCACATCAAGCCCCATCTACATCACAGTTACGGGTAATACGTTGCCTGATTTAGCGTTGGGACGGCCTGTTACAGTTTCCTCTGTTGAAACTGCAGGTCTTCCCGGTGCTTATGCAGTTGATGGTAATTCAGGTACACGTTGGGCCAGCGAGTACAGCGATCCACAATGGATATCTGTAGACTTGGGTGCAACATATGACATAGAACGGGTCAGGTTGAACTGGGAGGTAGCTCACGCCTCAGCATACCAGGTTCAGGTTTCTGATAATGGATTGAATTGGTCAACTATTTACTCTACTTCTTCAGGTAACGGAGGTATTGATAATTTGACTGGTCTACAAGGAACGGGACGGTATATTCGCGTTTACGGTACTGTGCGAGGAACTCAATGGGGGTATTCACTTTGGGATTTTGAGGTCTATGGAACCCCAGGTGTAAGTAATGAGTCTCCGGATATTACATTAACAAGTCCGGCTGGAGGAACATCGTATGAAAGTCCGGCAACCATCAATATTTCAGCGACAGCCACAGATAGTGATGGCTCTGTAAGCAAAGTTGAATTCTATAATGGGTCACAACTTTTGGGGACCGATTACACGAGTCCTTACTCTTATGTTTGGAGTGGAGTAGGGGCCGGGAGTTATTCCATAACTGCGGTAGCTACTGATGACGATGGTGCAACAACGGCTAGTGGAGTAGTAAATATTACGGTCACTAATCCGCCTACATCAAGTATTTTGATTCAGGCTGAGGACTATGATAACATGGGGGGTGTTCAGCTTGAGCAAACAACCGATGCAGGAGGAGGTCAAAATGTAGGGTGGATTGATCAAGGTGACTGGATGTATTATGGTGATATAAATGTGCTGAACTCAGGATATTATACTGTCGAATTTAGGGTAGCCAGCCTTACCGGGGCAGGGATGATTAATTTTCACTTGAACGAAGGCGGAACGATTACGGACCTTACAACTCTGGATATTCCGGTGACCAATGGTTGGCAAAACTGGACAACCATTCAGGCTACAGTATATCTTGATGCTGGAGCAAGGAGTTTTGGAATTTATGCTCCCGAGGGTGGGTGGAATATTAACTGGTTTAGGCTCAATTATTCCGGAGAAGGACTGCCCTCACAGGAACTTATAGATGCACAGGATATTGATGTCGTGATTTATCCTAACCCTGTAGAGGATATTGTTCATATCACGAGCAATGATGGGGTGATTAGTGTTTCCGTGGTTAACTCCTCCGGGAGTGTGATGTACAGCGGAGAGGAAGTGAATGCAATAGATATGTCATCCTACCCGGCTGGTACGTATAATATACTAGTTGTGACAGAGTTGGGGTATGACTCAAGGGTTGTACAGAAGTACTGATACATCAAGGGAAGTCAGGGGTATTACCCCGCTTCCCTAAAATTTAACGAACTTTTTTGATTTTACCTGATCCCCACAGATTGCGACCAGCACATAAACAGATTCGGACAGTTCGAGTCCATTAAGGCTATGATGGGAGTATGTCTTTGTGTTGTCAAGTTGAAATGAGTTTATTAGCTGGCCATTCAACGAATACAATTGAATGGCCACTTTCTCCCCCTCTAACTCCTGAAAGTAAATCTCGATTTCATTGCCCATTCTCTGATTAATGATGTGAAAGTCGAAGCCATCAGGTTTTGTATAAATTGACACCGGAGGAAAAGTCTCAGTCGTTCCATCAAAATCAGTTTGTTGTAGCCGGTAATATGAAATCCCTGAAGTGTTGGAATGATCAATAAACTGATAGTGATTAACTGAGCTTGATGTGCCGTTTCCTTCTATTGTGGTTATGATTTCGTAATGCAGGCCATCCACTGATTTGTACAAAGTGAAATGCGAGTTGTTTATTTCCGTTAGGGTTATCCATGATAACTGAATTCCCTCGTCATGTGATATAGCATCAAATGAAAGAAGAGTGACCGGAAGAACTGTATTCGTACAATTAGCACCTGCTGCACAAGGAATAGGAGTGGTGGGGTCTCCGAAAAAATCTCCTGACCCTGAATTTGTAATGGAACCATTGCAGACAAAACAACCCGTACCAGTGATTCCAATGTTATTGCTTACCGAACCATTCATTTCTAAACGTCCATTTACTTCTATGGAGGAGCCAACATTAGATACTATTGATCCGTTAAGCTCAAGGGTTCCTCCGGATTCAACAATTACACTACCCCCAGCCAGAATGTTCATGGAGCCATTCCAAACGAATCTGGCACCACTTCTTACGATGAGTGTTCCTGCCAGTTGTGATGGCCCGAATGTACAGTCACAGCCGGAACTCGTTCCAGACCCCGAGCTATCGACAGTAGTACAACCCATGTGATTGGCAAAGATTGTATCACCTGCAGGTACCGTGGTGGGTGGAGTTGATCCGGCAGCACCAGAATGGCTGGTGTTTGAAAATGATGTTAACCCGAAGCATCCTCTGGAAGGAGGGGAATCCCTGGTGTAATAATTTGTGGCTAACAGATACTGAGAACTATAAAAAAACAGTATCAGGCTTAATGTTATGCTGGGTCTTCTAAAAATCATACAAAATGTAAGTCGCTTTGATTAGTATAGTGAATTAGAATGTGAATGTTAATATTTTGGCCCTGATACGTGACGTTTCAGAGGTGATAACCAGGTGTTTTTTGTTGTTTTTTGACCGCTTTGTTTCCGTTTAAGTGTTTGTTATTCTGATTTTAAGGCATTTTTAGCGGGCATTATATTTTTACGATACCATGTATGTTTTGTGTGGGTGTTTGTTGTTTGTTGAGAACCGAAAAAATACAACTATAAAATAATCGCCAGATGAAGGATTGTAGTAATAATACAATTTTATCGTTAGCAGATTAGGTCTTCCCAGCTTTCAGGATTTTTCTTATTCTCTTCTAGCCTCTTCAGTACCTTGGCTCTGAATTGGTAACAGGTGTTCTGTCGTAAATCCAGAATTTTTGCGAGTTCTTTTATCTCCATTCCGTTTTTACCCCGCGAATAGATGTATGTCATGTAAAACGCCTTATTCAAAGGGAATTTCACTCCATGAAAGAGGGTGTTGGAAGCAGCTGTCTCTACGTTATTGCAGCGGGTACATTTTCTGGAATGCTTTGGTCCACCGTCACAGCTATTTGTATTATCACATTTCCTACACCGGTACTCCTGGTCATCCGGCCCCCATTTTTGTCTTCTGAGAAGTTTTAGGCAACTCGTCTGATCAGGGAATATCTCTTGAAAGCGCTCAAATGTCATTACCTTGTTTTCTGCTCGAAGCTGGCGTTCTTTCTTTATTTTCTTAGATAATTTCCAATTATCAAGGTCCAGTTTGATGTTCAGTTTCTCCAGTTCACTTTTTGCATATTGAAGTTGAGCATTGGATTCGTTTAATTCATCTATGGTGCTGTTGAGCTCAACTGTTCTTTCATTTACTTTTTGTTCCAGTTCTCGATTCACCTTGTCTTTGAGTAATTCACTTCTTTTGAGTTCTGCTATAAGTTCGGTTTGTGCGTTCTCCTTATCTTTTTGAAGTAGTTTAAGTTTGTCACCAATGGATAGTGAAAGGGTTATGGATTCGATTACAAAACTTCCATCCATCCAGTATTCTGTCGCCCAACTCCATGGCATAAGTCCATAATATCGCAGTTTAATGATAATTAGGCCTATAAATAGGGTCGTGAATCCAATAGCGAAGTACCTCACTGATTTAACCTTTTTGAAGAACAAAAGATAGATCGAATAGCCATACAGAAGCATAAAGGTCAAAAAGTAGGCATTCGGAAAAGGCTCAAAGTTATGAGGGTCAAACAAGTTCAATATAAATCTTAAAATACAGAAAGCGTATAGGCTTAAAAGGGCATAATAAACCTTTTTGCTACCCGTCCTGATCTCAAGAAAGTTGACGGAGTAAAGTATGAAGGTAGACGTCAAAAAGAATAATGAAACGCTGTGATGATGTATGTTGAATCCAGGGGAATCTTGCCAGTATAGTTGAAATCCAAGTCCGTCTTTCCAGGAGAGAAATAGTACGGCCGCCAGAAGATAGAATATATAGTAGAGGTAAACCTTTTCCCTGACTGATAGGAAAAGAATAAAATTATATACCATCATCAAGAATAGAACACCGTAGGTAATTCCCAGGATGTAATAACCAATCACCAGTACTTCTGTATAGGGTTCCTGATGAGCAATGATGAAATCAAAACTTAGGTGTGATTTTGACTGAATGCGCATATAGATTTCCATCTCCTGCTTAGGATTATAAGGGAGATCAAACACGATAGCCCTTATTCCATACTGACGAGAATGAAATGCGTGGTTTTGACCGGTAATGATTGGGTCGTTGAAATGTCCATTATTACGGAGATAGAACTCCACGTGTCGCGTATGAAGAGGGATTTGAAATAACCATTTTTTAACTTTTTTGGCTTCATTACGAAGTTTAAGTCTTACCCAATAAGAAGAGCTTCTGTTGAAAGTGTTGTTTGCATCAGAGTATTCGGAGAACCTGACAAAGGGTTGCTTATGTCTGTGGTTCAACAAATCGTCCAGCGTCAATTCATTTGACCGGTCTTCCAGTATCTCAAATTCGCTTCCTTTGATGTGATAATCACCAAACTCATCAGTCATTATTACCGGCTGCAAAGCGCATAATCCGTAGGGTAACAGGAGGGTAATAAAAAGAGCAATATGTGCTATAATGTTTCTGGGCATTGAATTGCTATCAATTATAATACGGGCCTCCGTTGGTTAAGATGATGTAATCAACATAAATTTCTTCATGTGTACTGGTGGTTACCGCTCCTCCAAGTCCTATTTCTATGTCAGTTAATGCGGATGGATCAGAAATACCAAAATCTGACAACGGTATACTTACCATCTGCCAACCGGTCCAGTCTACATGAACATTAATGAGGTGATTCGAACCATCAACAAGTGTGATCGAGGCGAGCGTGTTGGAGGAGCCATTGGCGTTCAGAAACATATTAATATATACATTAGAAGGATCTGAATCCAACCCAGCCGGGGTATAACCTCCTCCGAAGCCGCCAAAAAACCAAATCGCTGTTGGTGAGTCGCCAATCATTTTAAAATAATTTCCTCCTTCAGGTGAAGCTTCAATTGGTGTAGTTGATGGTCCCGGGGTACCTGATACTCCAGCTCCATAGGAGTAGGTACCTGGCATTCCCCCGTTGCCATCAAAGTTTGAAATCAAATAACCGAATATATCACCTTGTGGGGCTGTAATTGTTAAACTCTTAGTTTCCGGGTCATGACACTGAATGGTGAGACTCACGTTACAGGTTTCGTCTTTAAAAAATGGATGTCCCTCCTGCGCTTTGCCATTCCAGGTAAAGCTTACAGATGAAGATGTGTCATTTATCATGTAGTATCCTCCTGAGCTGGTTCCGGTGATTTCTAATGTCCATGCAACTTCATGGCTGAATCCAGCTGTAATATCTAGTTGTTCTCCCAGGGTAAAATCTACGTTTGTACTACTGAGCGTTAGTTCGGTTGTTACCTCAAACCCTTCTGGTGTACAAACCCTTGGCCAGGTTTCTATTTCGTCTCGCTGGCAGGAACTGAATGCCACAGAACCAAGTAGTATCGATATATAAATAAGTGCTTTTGACATAATATTATGATTTATGGTATGAACCGCCCACCTTCAGTAATTGTGACAAAGTCAATGATAAGTTCCGCATTGGAACCCGACTGAGGTAGAGAAAGTAGTGATAGGTTGAGTCCGGATAGCTTGTGTGGTTCTCTGGTTTTATTTCCGTTAGGTCCGCTATCCCAGTTGGTAATAAAATCTGAATACCTCACACTAACCAGTTTCCACCCTGTCCAGTTTACTTGTATGTTATTGATCCAGGTATCGTTGTCAGCCTGATTGTAGCTATAACTTGTGATGTTATCAAAATTGGTTTGGTCATCGACTTCATGAACTTTTATCTGGAGAGTAGTATTCGATTGACCGGTTCCGTAGATATAAAGGTTAATATAGACCTGTTTCGGGTCGGTAAATGTTGGTGTCAGGTTGAATAGAGCAATTTCTTTCAGTTGCGGGGTTCCTGCTCCTCCGATCCAGCCATTGTTGCTGGCATCTGTTCCTGACATGAAGTAAGAATTTGTGCCCTGTACATAATCGGTTCCATAATTCATGAAGGAAGTATTCTCATCCAATGCATCTGCTGACCCTGATAATGAAACCCCGGCACCATCAAAATCGGTAATTACAGTATAACTGACACCATCAAAAGTTTGATTGTGATATTGTTTCAGGCCAATGATCTGAATGGTGTCTGTGATGACTATTTCGGATCCCCAGAAGGTTAGCGTAGCTACACAAAGCTCGGTCGTGAAGAACCGAACGTTATCCGTGCCACCGTCCCACTCGGTATTAAGGTCCGACAAATTGTTGTCTATACCTTCGAAATTTTTTGTAGCACCGCTCGAGATTCCTTTGATTTCGAGGTACCAGGAAACTTCATGGCTAAAGGTCGCTTCAAAGTTTAACTTCTCAACGCTAAAGTCAACCTGCTCTCCAGAGCTACCTATGCTATCACCTTGTACAGAGAAGTCACTAGGGGCTGGTTTATATTCTGATCCGTAAATTTCACCAACTTCCAGACTCCTTTTACAGGAGGTGAAAGCCAGACAAAGGCTCAGTATCGATATGTACACATTTACTTGCTTCATAGAATTATATCTTTAGGATGAAGGCTGCAAAAAACTGCTCGAAGGTGTAGTTTTCTGAGGTATTAAGTCCGTTTTGTAGTGTATTCGCGTTATATAATAATGTGAGTAGAGATTTATCGTTGATCCGGACTCTACCTCCGGCACTGATTATAGTTTCGTTCCAATCATATTCGGTTTCTGTGATTGATTGAGGTTGATTGAACTCATCGCGATCACTTAAGAATTCATTACCTAATGCATTAATCATTTTCAGTCCGGCAACTAAATCAATTTGTTTGATTACTTCTACCGTAAGTCCAGCATCGAGAGCTATACTTGAGAAGTCAATAGGAGCCAGTCCATTACGGGTTGTTTTTACATAGTCGGCTCCCAATGAAAGCTCAACTAGGCGATTGAAAGAAAGTAATTCCTTTAAATCAATTTTGGTGCCTCCTTGAATCTGAACGAAGTTTCTGGTATCTTCTATTCCTTCCCCAAATATTTCGGAGAGATATGCTCCGTGAATGCCAATTTTGATTCCTTTCGCAATGCTGTCATGACTTAGGTCCACGTATGTTCCTCTTCTGTTAGGGGTAGCGGGCCCGTAGGGCTGTATATTGTTGTACTGAGGTAAATAGGATAAGAGATAAGGTGAAATAGATCTCATATAGACACCTTCGTCTGAGATTCTATCATAAAGCGTTAATGATCTTTGTGCTGCGTTATTGTTGACCATAGGAAATAGAGTGGCTTCACTTTCTATATTAATTCTTCTTGTTTGTGCGGCCGGGCTTGTGAATTGTGGGCCTACTTCTTTAAATCCGACCGAAGCATTAAAACCACACTTTTCATAATCTAGCTTCAGATCATAGAAGTAATCGTTGTATGTAGTCGCATCTCCTACAGAGTCCAGGTAATACGAGTAGTCTGAAATTCCGAGTTCGAGATTGGCACTCAAATCAGACAATTTGTATCCGATACCAGTAGTCAAAACATTGTTTTTGTAAATATTCTGAGTGGTTTCAACCGGAACATCGAGTAGTCCTATGTAGTTACCGGAAACCACTAGTCTGTTATTGTTGATAAGCTTTACCTGACCCCCGGCCATGATTCTGTCAGGAAACTGGGCGTCATTGGTGGTATTGGTTCTTACACCAAAGCTATAGATGTCGACCTTGTTGCTTGAATCAGAGTTGTAAAGTGAAGATTTGGCGTGAACCCCCTGCATCCTCCAGGTATTATCCTGAATGAAGTTTTCATAGTTCTGAATTTCAGTGCGCAGTTGAAAAACATCGGCTTGATAATCGTTGAAGTAGGGGTCGGCATTATATATCGTATAATCACTCATGCTTTCCAGATAGATGTCACCAATCTGGTAATTAACCTTGTTGTTAATATTTCCGGTGACTTGTAGTTGACGGAACTCGTATGCGGTAAGCTGCCCCCAAAAAGCTCCAAAAGGTGATTTTACCCTCATTATCGCGTTAACGTTGAAGAGGTTTTTTACTTCAAGGTTACTTTCGAGGTCGAAAAGAGTGTAACCTCCGACTCCTTTCCGTGGTGTGGTCAAATCTCCATCCAGAAGCTGTCCGTAAAGTTTGTCTTGGGTAACTACTGTACGCCCATATCCGTTGACGGTGTATTTGGCCTGGGCCTGTGCGGCAAATCCTGATAGGATAAGCCCGGCAGTTATTAATATATTTCTCATGTTGGTCATCTAGTTAGAAGAATATTTTTAGTTCGAAGTGTGTTTCCTGTCCCATAAAGTGATCTAGAGCAAAGTTCTTATCACTGTGGTACATCCAGTTGTGTCTGAGGTGTAGTCCTGCATTTTTTGCAAAGTCGTAGTCAACGCCAATGCCTAATACATACCCGAATTGGTCGATGATACCTCCGTTTTCCGGGGAGAGATCTATTCGTTGGCTTCCGGTCATTTTTTCAAGCCCGGCTCTACCAACAAGGAGGTACTTTGGTGTTATTTGATAGGCTGCGGTTATTTCATCATAGAAAGACTTAACAAATGCTTTGTTCGTAAAGTCCGGGATGGGTGAGAAGTGATCAGAGATGGATGAATATGTACTAAGGTTGAGTAAGATCAACGGCTTTCCAAATAGCGTTGATTTATACTTCAATAGTAACTCAGCAACATTGAATCCCTTTTTGTAATCGGTGCTGATTCCATTTGCCACATCTGATATTGTGAGTGTTTCAAAAGTCTGCATCCATACACTTTTAATCCTGCCATAGGGTCCTCCGGCCTGATACCAGGGGCGAAATCTCGATCTTGCAAAGGCGTTGACCCGATGCTGGAATGTGATTGTATCAGAAACATTTTCTTTCTCCTGACTCATGGCCAGAGCGAAGTCGATCTTTAGTTTTGAAAGGGATTTTGATGTTTTGAGTATGGCACCCCATCGGTTATTGGCAATCTGCTCTGCTTCCTGGGCTACATTGATGAACAATAGGTTTGCCCATTCAATCTCGTTGGTATACCCACCATCTACCAATGCAGGGTTAGAGTTATAAATACTACCGTCCACACTATTAAAATTTTTGTGGATGTTATAATACTCTAAGGTTACAGGCAGTTTTAGTTTGTTTATAATGAACTTGGTTGTGATGTCAGCCGCAAATCCCTGACCTTTTTCAAGCATAGGAGTGTTGACATAGCTATGTCCAAGTTCACCTGATATGAGCAGTGATTTTTTCTTGAGTTCAAAATCGGTAGATACAATTCGGATATTATCAGCAATACCATTAATACGGTCTGTGTCGGCCTTTCTGTGATAATAATTAAGACCATTTTTTAGGATAAATCCACCGAGCAGGAACCCTCTTTTCAATTGACAGGCATACGTCATAGAAGGGAAGTGTGAACTCGAATTAGCCTGAACGAGGCTGCGGTTAGTACGTCCCATGACGGCTTTATAGCTTAATCTTAGTGGGTTATAGGTCCCGTCCACGATAAAGCCTTGTAGGGGAGATCTCCCGAAACCTTCAGGTCCGATATTGCCGGAATGTTGGTAGTATTCCTCAAATCTTTGAAATGATATTCTGTGCCAGTCCCAGGAAAGCCTTTCAAAATAGTTGTCTCTGGCTATAGGCTGTCCCATGGTGAATTTGCTGATTCTGGCCCAAATGATTTCTCCGGCCTGGATGTCCATATTGACGGGCCGGGTTGTGATTGAACCTTTGAAATTGAGATAAGACCTGGAGCTTTGGGTTTTGTTCAGGTCATTGTTAGTGTTTCCTGTAAAGGAATGCGCTAAGGAGTATCCGGTTGTAAACTTGAACTTATCCGATACTTTAGACTCCATTACCAATTCAAGTAAAGGTATTCCTCCAAAGTTGTTGGTTCCTGCATTGGCTAAAGGATAATCTTGAAAAGAAAAGTTTTTTGATGAAGTCTGCATGTCCTCATAACTGTCCTTCATGTTTCTGTAAATGGTCAGAAATCGTATGTTACCCCAAAGCCGAATGTTTTGGTTGACATCAAGTCCATCTCCAGGGTTCCACCATTGAGAGTTACGCTTGTTGTCATTATTAGAACTGGTGAAGTTATCCAGTAAGTCATGTTTTAACTGATCGTAGGATTCAGTGGAGGGTTTTTGTTTTACTTCCAGGCTGTCTATCGCTTTGGTGACCTTTCCGGTTCCTAGCAGTATTCCAGCACATAGTATGTATCGGATGTTCTTTTTCATTTGGTCTTGCCTTGTGATAAAAAGGTATGCAGGTGATGCAGCTATTCAAAAAAAGTTGAATTATTCTGGGTGTTCAGGGCAGGGAATAGGTGAAAAATTGGAAAAACAATTAGCGTAATAATTACTACAATAAAATGCCTTAGAAAAGATAAATGCTCTGTTTTGATAAAAGTAAGGTTTGAGTTGATTTAGCTCTTATCACATAATAATAACTACTGTAAAAAACATTTACTTTTTCTTCTTTGAATAAGATGAGATTTCAATTTTTAGTTGATGGTAAAATTATGTGCTTCATGTAGTAAACTATGTGATGTGCGTTTGCTCAAAGTTGTTTAATTGTTTTTTATTGGGGTTTTTGAAGTAAATAAAGTGTGATAATTAACCTTGATGGCTTCTAAGGGTGACTTGGTATCGGTAACCTTACTGGCCTGAAAGTTGTAAGTATCTAGAGTAATCCTTTTTTGTAGTTATACAAAAGCACAAAGCCATGAAGAGATTATTTATAACAGCAGTATTACTAACTGTATTTATTGATCTGTATGCACAGACCACAAAACAAATTATTGGTTATTACCCGAACTGGAGAAGGTATAGCCGGAACGGATTGGGAAAGCCGGAAAATTTGGATTACAAAAAATATACAATTCTTAACTATTCATTTTTCAATCTGGATCGTGAAGGCAATATCTTAAGTTCCGACCCGCAAGGAGACCGGATGAATCTTGAAGAATATCCTTCCCTGGTCGATCTGGCTCATAGAGCAGGGACAAAAGTACTACCTTCTATTGGCGGCTGGACATTCTCAAGTGATTTCTCATTTGTAGCAAGAGATTCAATAAAGCGAATACGTTTTGCGAGAAACTGTGTAGACCTTGTTAAGAAGTATAATTTTGACGGAATTGATATTGATTGGGAATATCCTACTTATGATGGTCATAATGGTATTCCGGAAGACACAAAGAACTTCAATCTAATGCTTGCGGAGATTCGAAAAGCGCTTGATGATTATGGTGACTCTGTAAATTATAAGTTCTTATTAACTGCGGCACTTCCTTCCACTGAGTATATGATGAAGAATCTTGATTGGCCGGAGATTATTAAGAGTCTGGATTACTGCAATGTGATGACATACGACTATGATGGACCATGGACCCCCATGGCTGGCCATAACGCTCCATTGTATTCATGTGATTCACAACAAATATCTGTTGATTATACCTATCATATGTTAATTGATGAATACAAGGTTCCCAAGGAACAGATCAATCTGGGAGCTGCTTTTTATGGAAGAAGTGTTTATTTCCCTGATGGAGATGCTGAGATATTTGGAAAGGATATAGGTAAAGGTGATGTGAATACCTGGCCCGAGTATGAGGGAATGCCACAATTTTGGGGTATAGGTCCTGTACTGGATGAATGGGATCAGTATTGGGATGATATTTGTAAAGTGCCTTATCTGATTAAAAAAGATAGTACTGCATTTCTATCATACGATAATGAGAGGTCAATGAAACTAAAGGCGGAATACTTTATGGAGAAGGATGTTGCTGGTGTAATCATCTGGGAAATTACTGGTGATTTTATTGAAGCCGCTCCGGGGACTGGTATGTTAGGTAAAACACCGTTAGTAGATATTTTAAATGAGGTGATGAATAAAGATGCCCCTAAAAGGGAAAGAATAAAGAAAAAGAAGTTATAGAATCCCAAATACTAACAAACTGAGCCCTGACATCAATGTATTTCAGGGCTTTTTTTGTGTATAAATCTATTGAAAACCATTTGGTGTAGGTAGGAACCGGCAGATCATATTGAAGAAAATAAGCATTAGTTATTATTATGCATAAAGTACTTTTAAGGGGCTGCTGAGCGAAATTTTTTAAGTAAATATCCTGTGAATATTTATTAGGATTTACTCTGGAATTACCGTGATATTTAATGAATAAAGTATTGAGAATGATAAGAATATAAAGAACAACCCATATCATTTTATAGAAGCCTCGGATCAGTTAACGATCTGTATAACACTAAAATGATATGAAAAGAATACTTACAACTACTATTGCCATGCTCGGAACTTTAGGGATGGTAATGTCACAAGGGGAAGCTAACCGGTGGTATTTCAGTAGATACATCGGACTTGATTTCAATAGCGCTCCTCCCACGGTTTTAAATGAAGGTAACCCCAATGGAGTTGGGCAAACTATTGAATCTTCTACCACGGTGTCGACAGCGGCCGGAGATTATTTGTTTTCTACAAATGGTAATTATGTTTTTGATGGGGGACTAAATCAAATTTCTTCCGGACTTTCAACCACCACAAATGCTGCCCAGGGGAATATAGTCATGCCGGTACCAGGCACATCGGACCAATATTACGTATGTACCGTTGATGCAGCATCATCAGGTTGCGGTGGTGGGTTTCCTACGGGTACAGATCGGGGTGCGAGATACAGAGTATTTACCGTCACTGGAACTGGAACAGGAAACTTGACAATGGGAAGTGAAAGTGTTGCTGTAGCTTCTGGCGTAGCGGAATGTCAGTTGGCCGTTCCAAAAACAGATGGTTCGGATGATTTCTGGTGGATATTTCATCTTAGAGGAGCCAATACCTTTAAGGTTTACTCGGTTGAAGCTGGAGGAATAACATTTGATCATGATGATAACGTTGGCTACGTATTTGGTGGTTGCGAGTACGTTTCTGTTATGAAGGCCAACAACTGCTATGATCAAATTGCTTTGGCTAGCTCAGGCCAGGTACAGCTATTCGATTTTGATGCAAATAGTGGAACAATCAGCAATCCGCGAACAACAGCATTACCCGGTGCTTATGGACTGGAATTTTCAAGTAGTGGGGATTATCTGTACGTCTCTACGAATGAAGTGAGCCCACAGGAGGTTTATCAGTTTGATATTTCAGGAGGCACATTACCAGCTCCTTCGAACTTAGGACTGCTTTTTGGGCAACTCCGAGGCGGGCATTTACAATTAGGACCCGATGGCAATATTTATGCCGCATCCCAAAGAAGCTGGGACCCCATTGGAGCAGGTGATTCCGGACCTTTATATATTGGTGTGATAACAAATATTGATTCACCTGGAGCTACCTTCAATCCTAATTACTTGGCTATTAACAATGATGGGCAGTTCCTTTCCATGGGATTGCCTACATTCTTGAAATCCTATGTTTCCAGTATTACCAGTGTAGAGATTGATGGAATCACGGCCAGTAGCACTACGGTTTGTGAAGGCGATAATGTCAACCTGACTGTTGCTATAGATGGGGCGGCAGCTGGTGCTGCAACATGGATTATTGATGGCGGATCACCAATAATCTCTGATACAGTAAACTATACATTTAATACTGCTGGCAACATTCCTGTTCAGGTGCAATTGACCGATAATTGTGGTAGACCAGTAGATGAAACGCTTAATATTGAAGTTCTGCCTGTACAAATACCAACGGTCTCAACTTCTTGCCCAGGTCCTTCCGGGACAGGAACCGGACCAAATGCAGCTAACTATATTTGGTATGATGCTGCCAGCGGAGGTAATGTGTTGGCCACTGGTGCTTCTTATAATCCTCCTTCTGCCCCTGCAACCGTATGGGTGGAAGACGCCACACCTCTTTCAGGCCCCTATACTACGGGTGCTACGGCTGCACAAGGATGGGGAACAGATGCAACAACCGGAGATTATAATTTTGACGCTGCAGTTGATGTAATCATTACAGAATTTAAAGTTACTGGTGCACTTTGGACTGGTGGGAATTTTAACGTTGACGTTGAAATTCGTGATGGCTCAAGCACTCTTATTGCCAGTCAAACCGGACTTGTGATTGCAGAAATGGGAGAGACGACTATTTCAGGTTTGTCGCTGGTTGTTCCTGCAGGTACAAATTATACTATGTCACTCACGGGAGGTTCATATCAGCCAAGCAGTGGTACACCGGCTTCAGAACCTGGAATAATTACAGTGGCGTCTTCGGATGTTTTTTACGATGTAGTTGTGGAGGAAGCATACCCCTGCAACCAACGTTTACAGGTAGACTTCACTTCATGTTGTTCACAGCCAACGCCTACACTATCACTAACCACAGGTACTAATCCATTTTGTGAAGGAGACAATTTCACTTTAACTGCATCCACCTCAGAATCAAACCCTGTATACAGATGGTATCAGGATGGAGTAGAAATCACAGGACATACAGCGGCAACACTTACGGTGGCCAGCGCAGCACTAACAGACGCAGGTGACTATACAGTAGAAGTAGTTTCATCTGATGGATGCGGAGCTTCAAGTTCGGCTTCTTCAGCGGTAACAATAACCGTCAACTCCATCCCCACCATCACCGCCATCAGCAACGATGGCCCGGCATGTGAGGGAGGTACGATTACGTTGTCAGTGACAGTGAGTGGCAGCCCGACCTTCAGCTGGACGGGTCCCAACAGTTATACATCATCCACAGAAGACCCTACAGTAACGACCAGCGCGACCTCCGCGATGGCAGGAACCTACACGGTAACAACTACAGAAAACGGCTGTACTGATACAGACCAAACAACAGTTACCGTCACCCCACTACCAAGTGGTTCAGGAAGCATTAGCCCGACCGCAGCCGTATGCGAAGGAACGACAGAGACCTATACGATCAGTGGTATATCAGATGCGACCAGCTATACCTGGTCAGCAGACAATGGAGCGACAACGACAGGAAGTACAAGCACCAGTGAAGACATAACCGCAGGTAGCACCGACTTTACCATCACGGTGACCCCGGAGAACAGCTGTGGCACGAGCACCCCGATTACACAGAACATCACGGTGAACGGAAACACCGGAGCAGCAGGGAGTATAACAGGGACGACCAGTATCTGTGACAATCAGAGCAATGAAGGCTTTAGCATCGCATCAGTGACAAACGCTACAAGCTATACGTGGACAGTAACCGGAGATGGCAGCATCACCAGTGGCCAGGGAACAACAAATATCACAGTAGACTTCGGAACGATGTCGAGCTATACAATAGAAGTGACCCCTAGTGGCTTATGCGGAGATGGTGCGCCAAGTCAACTGGTAGTAAACAATACAGGATCGGTAGCCGCAGCAATTAGCATCAGCCAAAACCCCGATCCGGTGTGTTCAGGATCAGATGCAGATATAGTAGCCAATGTAACCGGAGGTGGAGCAACCCCTACGATAGAGTGGTGGGTAGATGGCGTACTGGAAGCAACCAACAACAATACGACCTATACGCTGAGCAGCCCGACAGGTACAGAAAGCGTAGAAGCAATACTTACGAACTCGAGTTTGGCCTGTGCAACAGGTATCCCGGTTACCTCAAACACACTGGGAGTAAATGTAGAAGCACAACCGACAGCAGATATTACCGACCCATCGGGAACAAGCAAAACGATCAATACCACGAGCACAACCCTGACGGCAGCAGGAATAGGAGCAGGAGAGAGTGGAATGTGGAGTAAGCCAAATGCAGGCGACCAAGGAAACCTGGTAGCCCCGTTGAATACCACCACAGTGACATTACAGGATTTAAATAGCTTCGAAAGTGGAATAGGAGACGGCACAACAGAGATATGCTGGACAGTAAGCACAGCAACAGGAGCGTGCCCTGATGCACAGGAATGTGTGAATGTTATCCGTCAGGATGTAAGTGTACCAAACGTCCGTCCGTACAGTGATACGATCTGTGAGTCTAATCTACCCCATGCGAATATTCCCGGAGATCCGGCCCCGAATACAGGAGCAGGAGAGACAGGAACATGGAGTGGAGTAGGAGGTGCCCCATTTACACAGGTAGGCGATGACCTTCAGCCAGACATCATCACATCAGGAGTGTATCAGTATGTGTATACGATAGAAAACTCAGGCCTGGGAGTGACGAACAGAGATACAGTAACCTTACAGGTAGATGCAAGCCCTGGTACCGCAGACGCAGGTAGCAACCAAAGCATCTGTGCGACCAATTATACATTAACAGGAACGACCCCAACGACAGGTACCGGATTGTGGACAGGAAGTGGAGTAACATTCGATGATGCGAGTAGCCCAACGGCAACAGTATCAGGATTGAGCACAGGAGTGAATACCCTGACGTGGACGGTAAGCAATGGAGTATGTCCTGCAGATGTATCCACGGTAGACATCACCGTATCAGGATCGGTGACTTCACCAGATGCAGGCACGTACCCGGCATTGTGTGAAACACAGACAAGCCTGTCACTGAATGCGAATAGTCCCGGCTCAGGAGAGACAGGTACCTGGAGTGTGAGTGGCCCTGGAACGATAACAGATGTAAACAACCCGAATGCGACACTCACGATCACAGGTGCTGGTACAATAGATATTACCTGGACGATTAGCAATGGAGTGTGTAGTCCCGATCCGTTCAACAGTACAAGCATCACAGTAGAGTCAGCCCCTGATGTAGCGGTAGCAGGCTCTGACAGTACGATATGCGGAGACAACATTACGTTATATGCAAATACCCCATCCCCAGGCACAGGAATGTGGACACAGGCAGGAGGATCAGGAACAGGTACAATCACCAGCCCTACGAGTCCTACGAGTACAGTGACAGGTATTAGCGGAACGATTATTCTGGAGTGGGAAGTAACCAATGGCAGTGCGTGTAGCAGTAATACCGACCAGGTAGAGATTACCTCAACCGGCATAGTAACCCCGACAGTAGATATCGCAGTAGACAATAACCCGATCTGTATCGGAGACATTCCAACCTTCACTGCCAGTCCGACAAACGAAGGCTCAAGCCCTACGTACAACTGGTATTTGGATGGAGTACTCCAACAGAGTTCATCAAGTACGACATATAACCCCGGGATACTGTTCGACAACCAACAAGTGTATGTTGAATTAGAGAGTAGCCTGAGCTGTGCGGTACCGACCACAGCCCAAAGTACAACGATCACAATGGATGTAGAGAATACCCCCAATCCATCATTGTCTACACCATCAGCGATCTGTGAAGATGGTCAGACAACGATTACAGCTTCTCCGACCAGCGGAACAAGCACACTGACCTGGTTCTTAGATGGAGTACAACGCCCTGAGACAGGCACAAGTGTAACGATAGATGGAACAGAAGACGCAGGCACATGGACAGTGGAAGAAGACAATGGAGTATGTCCGGCAGCGACCTCTACGGGAGTGACCGCACAGGTGGACAATATACCAGGAGTATATGCAGGAACAGACCAGACCTTCTTTTTGGGTAATAGCATAACGATAGATGGAAGCACAACATCGACCAGTGGTACTATTAGTTGGAATCCAAATACAGAGCTGACCAATGAGACAACAGCAACCCCGGTCTTCACACCTACGACAGGAACAATTTATACGCTGGAGATGACGGTGACAGATGGAGCGTGTACAGCCACAGATGAGGTAGTGATCACAGTGAGAGAGCCGATCAAGATACCGAATGTATTTACTCCAAATGGAGACAATGAGAACGAAGTATGGGAGATCAGTGGCTTGACAAGCTATCCGTCTGCTACACTGGAAGTATTCAACAGATGGGGGACACCGGTATACAAAGACACAGGAATCATCACTCCTTGGGATGGAATGAGATCAGGAGAGGAGATGCCGGTAGCGACCTACTACTTCATATTAACATTGACCGCTGATGATGAGCCGATTACAGGATCAGTGACGCTAGTGAGGTAGGGTAAAGAAGTAAGACTTAAGACAAAAGACTTAAGACTTAAGAAATAAGACCATCTTGAAGCTTAAGTCTTGCATCTTATTTTCTGAATCAGAAAAGCTGTTGTATTCGCTATTGTAAGGAATCAAAAATTTAGGTTATAAAACTTAGGAAAGTACTTTTTCTCGTATCCCGAAAGGGAAACTAATCGTGAGTATGGCAGGCCATTTTATGAATCATATAAAATGGCTTTGCTTTTTTGGGATGGTAAGATTTACGAAAAACACCTAATCAAATTTATGAATAGTTACTAGCGGACTTTAAAGGTATAACAGAATCAAAGGATCGTTAAGGTGCGTATCATTATGATAACCAAATTAAAAGCTATGACGAGAATACGTACAATTTTAACCCTTACATCTTTTTTTGTTATATCGGGCGTATATGCCCAACTGAAGCTGTTAGCCACAACCTCAGGAGGTGGTGTTAATGGCAACGGCTCACTTTTTACTTATAATGTAGATGCAAACGAAGCAAATGCCGATTCTGTTTTCTGGCAAGAAATAGAAGGTAATAATCCGCATCAGGAATTAACTGATGGGGAGAATGGAAAAATTTATGGAGTAACTGTATATGGAGGTTCCGGAGGTAATGGTGTTTTGTTTAGTATTGATACTGCCAGTCATGAGTATGAAATATTAATAAACTTTGATAATAGTTCGGCACAAGGAGGTTCACCCAATGGAGGCCTGGTATTGATAGGAGGTAAACTTTACGGCACCACAAGAACTGGTGGTACTAACTCAAAGGGAATATTGTATTCCTATGAAATTGCGACTTCCAACTTTGTTAAACTATATGATTTTGCAACTTCAACAGGGTCCAGTCCTTATTCCGGAGTTATTGAAGCTTCAAATGGCAAATTATATGGAACTACCCTAACCGGAGGTGGAGGCCCTTCCAGTGGAGATGGTTGTATTTATGAGTATGACATCAATACTTCAACCTATACGATGGTCGCAACTTTTTCTGAAAATTCTGCTAAGTGGCCTCGGGCTTCGCTTGTTGAGGCCAGTGATGGTAAGTTTTATGGCGTAGCATCAGATGGGACAAACGGTGTCGGTTATATATTTTCTTATGATGCTACAATGGATACTCTCACGGTCCTGGAAGGTTTTAGTACTACAATTGCGGATAACCCAAGTTTTGCATTGATACAGGCATCTGATAATAATTTGTACGGACTATCTTTTTATGGTGGATCAACCAATGATGGAACAATCTATGGTTATAATATGACCACAGAGTCTTTGTTTCATGTTATGGATTTTACCGGAAATTCGACTGGTGAAAATGCTACAGGTGTATTGTTCGAAGGTGACGGACAAAGATTATATGGAGTCACAGATAATGGAGGGGGGAACTTTTGGGGAGCCCTGTTCTACTACGACCTAAGCAATTCGACATACAACATTGTTTATGATTTTGATGAGGACCTGGGAAGAACACCATCAAGTGGTTTGATCAACCTCAATGGTAAATTTTATGGTGTCACATCAGATGGAGGAGCAGGTCAGGACGGGGTTGTATATAGTTTTGATACAACGACAACAGATTATGAAGTTCTTGTGCATATGGGAGCTACGGCTGGTAACTTCCCTAACTCCCAACCAACGTTGTACAGTGGATCGATTTATTATGGAATGGCCCGGGGTGGATCTAACGGAAATGGAGTCATTTACGGTTATGACGTAAGCACAGGAGAGTATAATGTCATACACAATTTCAATGGTGATGATGGAGACAATCCTTTTGGACGAATGCTTTTGGCAAGTGATGGGGTAATGTATGGATTGACCTTCTCGGGAGGAGCTAATAATGTTGGTGTGATTTTTAGTTTTGACCCTACGGATTCTAGCTTCACAAAGCTTCAAGACTTGAGTTTGTCAACAGGTTCGGCTGGTGCTAATGAATTTATTGAGTTAGGCGATGGAAAATTATATACAACCACCGTGGGAGGCGGGGCTAATGGTGTTGGTGCTATTATCAGTTATGATCCTGTAAGTGATATTCTAAGTACGGTACATAGTTTTGTAGATGACGGAACGGGTAAAACTCCTCGAGGAGCACTAATCGAAGCTAGTGATGGATTGTTGTATGGTACTACTTCAGCAGGGGGCATCAATGATAGAGGAACGATATTTAGCTACAATTTGGGTACATCCACTCACACCAAGTTACACGACTTTGAAAATGATATGGGACAGGTTCCTTACACCCAAATGATTGAAGCTAATGGAATGCTTTACGGAACTGCAGGTGGGTTGAACTTCTTTGATTTTGAAGCAGGTGTTTTATTTGGGTTTGATATTAGCGCTTCCACATATGAAGTAGTTTATGATTTTTCAACTTCAGGGAGTACATCTGGTAGTGGAAGGCTCTTGTTGGCTAGTGACGGAAATATTTATGGTATGTTAGGTAACAAGATATTCTCATTAGATACAGCTACTCATGTCTTTACCGAAATTTACACGATGACAGGTGATATTGGAAGTGGTCCTGCAGAAGCTGGTTTGATAGAAGTAAGTTGTGATTTACCAGTAGCCACTACATTCTCAACCAGTACTACAACAGTTTGTACAGGTCAATCGGGTGTTAGCTATGTTGTAGATAACTCTCAAGGTAATACATACTCCTGGTCATACGATGGGGCCGGAGCAACAATTACTGAGGCTAATCATATGGCGAGTATTGATTATGGAAGCTCTGCCACATCAGGTAATCTTACAGTTGATGCTACAAACTCGTGTGGTAGTTTGAACTCCGCTGCTTCTGAAGCTATTACTGTTACTGTTTGTACAGGAATTGATGAAGAGTACTTGAGTGTTGTTAAAGTATATCCTAACCCTTCTCAAGGGACTATCACCATATACTCGGATCATAGTGGTGCTTTAGTTATACAATCAATTACCGGGGCACAAGTTCATAATAAAGAAATTACAGGAGGGGAGTCCTATACGATCAACTCTCTGAAATCCGGTGTATATATTGTCTCCATCAAGACAGATGCAGGAATTTCAACCGCTAAGATTATAGTAGAATAATTTGTTTTAAACAATCATTTAAAAGGTCATCCCAATTGGATGACCTTTTTTTGTTACCAGTGTTATAATACGAATATGGAAGTTGCATGGAATCTTCAATTTGAAAATTCTTAGTTTTGTTCAGTTCTTACTTTTTATTCTCATGAAATACCTGCCTTTTTTATTGATTTTGATAGTGCCTCCTTTAAGTGCGCAGAAAAGTACTCCTGACAATTCGTTTACTACAAAATATTCCAAATATGTTCAAAGTGAAATGAATCAAAGCACAGACTCGCTGAATCCGGGGGATGAACAGAATAGACATTCTCTAACAGGGGCCAATAACGACACACTTGGTGGTTTAAGTAAATGCAGGGTTTTTGGAACAAGGGGCAAGGTTTACTACAGAAAGAATGAGGGACAATGGCAGGATATATTTGAGTGGGAGGAGGTTCCCGAGAAGTGTGATATTAAGTTAGAGGGTGAGTATGCTTACCTCTCAGTAATAAGAGAATCAAAGCGACAAGTTAAAATAATTGAATTTGACTCAGTTGGAATTTATAGTGAGGGGCTAATTGCAGAACTGTTTGACAAAGCTGTAGTATTACCAAATACAGGTTATTCATTGTATTTAGATCCCTCTTTAATCCGAGCAACATATTCACATAGGCAAGATCCTATGAAGTCTTTTGTTGGACTGTATCCAAATATTCAATCGGATGAGCACAATGGTTTTCCAAGAATGGGTCAGGAAGACGGGTTTTATTTTCGATGGAATGGCAAAGTCGGACACACAAGTACTGAATATCCCAAATTGGAAATAGTAACTCTGGAAGAACAAAAAGTCTTACAACGATCTGTTCATTCTTTGAATAACAATAGGCTTTTGTCGGGTTCACAGCTTTTAACAGATCAGGCCTATCTAGTGAGAGTGTTGGTAAAAGTGAAAGAACAAAACAGTAAAAAAGCTATATCAGAGACTGAATTGATCCCGTCTTTTCTTTTAAGGGTTGATGAAGTTGATGAATATGTGGTACAGCAGAGGGACTTGATGTTAGCAGGAGATGGTTTAGCTTGTAAAGTGTATGCTATCCTATATTGCCTTGAAATCGATCATTTCATGATGGCGCAGCAGATACTGGATTCCTTACCTAAACTATATACCTATTACGGGTATAAGGAAATATACCAGAACCTAAAAAGCTACTTTCTTCTGGATTAGCCGTTCGGATTAATCAGGCATACAAGTCCAATCTGAAAATTCATCATGATGGGTGTCATGTTGCGTTTTAGGTCAGTTACGCTGGCATTGATAGTTGATCCGTTATTCTCATTAATCGTTTCTGTCTGAATAAATTCCTGATTACTGGCGATGGTATATAAAGAGCCGTTCAAAGCAATGTATTGATTGAATAGTATTTTGAGCTCCAGCCCACCACCATAAGCAATGCCCTTTGACTCTCCTTTTTCCAGAACTCTTTGTTCTGTAGAGCTGCCTTCAGACCTTTGATAAACATATGATGGACTCTCAATTGAGGTCATGCCCAGGTAACCTACTAACCCAAATTGTACCTTTTCATTACCCAATCTATATCTCGGATTTAAAAACAAACTATAGCCATTCCAATCGGAAGCACCTTCCTGTGTTATAATGGTATTAGCCCCATTATATTCAATTTTGTTGTAGCTTGAAATTTCATTGGAGTGATTGAATGAATTAAAACTGGCACCTATTCCGAAATTCCCTTTGAAATAATAACCTGCACCAAAATCGTAGGAAAAGCCACCATTGGCATTGCCTTTCTGGCCATTGTAAGGACCTGAGCTTCCGTAGCCAAACATACCGGTGCTACCACCAATTCGTACATAGCCATATATGTCGGTTGGTAAGCTGCTCTGTGCCACCAGGTGTGATGAAATGAATGTAAATAAGATCAGAATGCTGTAGAATGTTCGGTTAATCATAGCTGTATGAATTCGTAATAAATATAAATACGACCTCAGTGTTCAATGGTTCTGTTCGGCTAATATTAAAAGAATTGGCTGGGAAAAGATAAAACCTTAATACCAGCCTCACGTAACAATATCTTATTGGTACTAAACCGTTATTTTGATTCATTAATCTGTCTGTATGAGCTTTGAGTGGCTTTATTCGCTTAGCTATTTGGGAATTATGTGTTAGCTTTAAATGTCGATGATGAAATAATTTGCATGAATTAAATCCCTTTTTAAGTATAGATTAAAGAATCTTATTTATTATAGAATAACGGACTTAGAAATTCGAAAAAGAGTTAAAATATGAAAAAGCTTTTAAGCGCACTTACACTATTAATAGCACTAGGCACCTTACTTCCACTACACGCCCAGGAAGGCGGAAACGGAAAACAAATTATCGGATATTATCCGTCATGGCAAATGTATAAAAGGGCTGGAATCATGCGGCCTGCTAAGGACAATATCGATTACACCCGATATACAATATTAAACTACTCGTTTTTTCAGTGTGACACACTAGGAAACCTATTTGGGACGGATCCTTGGGCTGATAGTATTTTGTTAAGAGGGGAAATCGATTGGGGTAAATCTACACTCGATAACTATGTCTACTTCCCTAATACTTCATTGATTGACAGGGCTCATGTTTGGGGGGTGCGGGTTATGGTATCAATCGGAGGTTGGACATTGTCAGATGCATTTCCGACAGTGGCAGCTGATCCGGAAAGGAGAGCCAGGTTTGCGGAAGAGTGTGTGAGAATATTGAAAGACTATAAATTTGATGGAATTGATATCGATTGGGAGTATCCCGGATATGCAGAACATAGTGGTACTCCTGACGATAAAAGGAATTTTACTCTGCTGATGAAAGCGATTCGGAAAGCAATTGACGAGTATGGAGAGGAAATTGATTACCAGTTCTATTTGACTGCTGCATTTGGTGCGAGTGAAAATCAGATGGAGAATATTGAATGGAACAACCTGGTTGATGTGATGGATTACTTCAATATGATGACCTATGATTTTAACGGAACCTGGAGTTCGGAGGCCAATCATAATTCACCACTGTATTCTCCTGAGAAAGGGAGTCCTGGTAGCCTTGACTTAACTAAAAAACTCATTACGCAGAAGTATAAGGTGCCTGCTTCCAAAGTAAACCTTGGAGTAGCATGGTATGGTAGAACTCTTTTAGGTTTCGATGGCCCAACTGAATTGTTTGGTAAGCACGAAGGAAAATCCGATTCGGTGACCTTTACCGTTAACATGGGAATGCCACAGTACTTTAATGTGCTCGAACATATGGATGAGGGTTTTGTTGAGAAATGGGATGATGTGGCTAAGGTTCCGTATCTGATCAATGAGAAAAAAGAATCTTTCGTGTCCTATGATAATGAAAAGTCTATCAGATTAAAGGCGGAGTATGTTAAGGACAATGATCTTGCAGGTGTGATTATCTGGGATGCCACAGGTGATTACGTAGAAAAGAAAATAGGATCTGGGTTTTTGAAAGGAACACCACTTTGTGATGTGCTGGTAGAGGTACTCGAGCCGGATACGAAGAAGAAGAAAATTAAAAAGCGCTGGTATTGACCAGTTTTGATTAAGGTTTAAATGAGCTCTCTGGTATTTGTCAGAGAGCTTTTTTTATCTCTCGACTCTGAATGATCAAAAAAAAGCCCGGCACAAGGTAGCCGGGTCTAAATCCTCGATAAACACCCCAGGGTTAAATGGCAAACCTGAGGGATTATCCTCAATGTGAACGGGTCACAGATTATCCTTGTTTAAATATGGTTCAACATTAAAGATTCCTGGGGTCTGTCTATTCGATTCAGACATTGAACACCTCCTTTCGTTTAGTTGAACATTCCCAGAGGAGGTCATTGATTAGCTTACAAAACCATTACTCCGGGCCAATGCATTTTGCACTTAATCTTAAGATAAAAGATATTTCTGTATTAAGCCAAAGGCATATTTTAAAAGTTATTCACGGAATTGAGAAATGAAACCTGTGGATAACTTAGAGGAATTCATATAAAGGCCCTTTATAACAAGTTCTAATTTAGCGGTATGGCTTGGTCTCGAAACTTGATTCTTTCCCTTATTTGCTTCTGTTCCTTTACTGGGAAGGCACAAATACTAAATACGGAGCGCTTTAGGCTTGATGCAGATTCAGCAAAAATTTGGATGGGAGTAGCAGAGTTCGGTTTCTCGGCTAAGAAACAGCAAACTGATGTATTCACCTTAAGCTCAAAAGCCAATACAGCATACTTATCAAAGAAACACAGCTATATGTTTCTTGGCTTTTTGAACCTAGTGAAAGTTGCTAACACAAACGTGATCAGTGAAGGATATGGGCATATACGGTTCAATTTTTTCAGGAAAAAGTTGTTCTCGTTGGAGCAATTTAATCAGTGGCAGTTTGATCAGGGACGAGGCATGAACTCCAGGGGACTTATTGGTTCTAATGTCAGGTTCCGGGTGAAGTCGACAGATAAATGGGAGTTTGCCCTGAATAGTGGGTTGATGTATGAGGATGAAATCTGGGAAAACAGTGAAGGTAATTTTATTTCTAACGTAAACTTAAAATCAAGCTCCAGTGCAACAGTAAGGTTTAAGATCAATGAAATAATGTCTTTTCTTATGATCAGTTACTATCAGGCACGTTTCGACCGTTTCTTTACTCCACGGTTTATTACGGATGCATCATTTCAGCTTAGTCTTACCTCCAAATTTGCCTTGAGAGCTCAATATACGGCAACGTATGATGCTGATCCTATCATTAATATCAGCAAATTGATTTACTCAATCAATAACACGCTGGTGTATAAATTTTAAGACGTACAATAAAGGTCAGCGTTATTCGTTATGTACTCAGTTGTGTGTGAAATTGTGTTGTAGAGTTGAAGAATGATGAAGTTGAGAGAGTGTTGTTGCTTCAGGTTTACAAGTTTCAATTCAAGTCTGTTCGACTTATTTTTTTGGTTGTGTAAAATAGGTTGTAATAAAGAGTCGAACATCTAATCCGTTTTCAAGTAGTCGCTGCAAACTTGTAAGCAATCTCACTACAATATGATTTTGAACTCTAAGAGTATCACAACAGTTTTCGTTGAGCAGATTAGTGCTGGAGGTATGTGATTTCAATGAAGCAGGAATGTGAATGGATGTGATGTGTATTTTTTAGTTCTAAGCCCCTTCAGGGGTTTAGACTTCCTGCAATCTTGACTTTTTGTGGATAAGTTTAATAATTAGACTCATTTATTCAACTGTACCTTTTTTATCTTGCAGGCTTATGGAAGAAAGCTTTGTAGTATCGGCCAGAAAGTACAGACCTCAAGGTTTTGAAGAGGTAGTGGGGCAGGAGCATATTACTACTACACTTCAGAATGCCATTGATAAAAATCATTTAGCGCAGGCACTACTTTTTTGTGGTCCGAGGGGTGTAGGGAAAACAACTTGCGCGCGTATTGTAGCCAAACTCATAAATGGGTTTAATGATGGTGATGATGCGTCTACAAGCTTGAATATCTATGAACTTGATGCGGCTTCAAATAACTCGGTAGATGATATTAGGAACCTGGTCGAACAAGTAAGGTACCCGCCTCAGTATGGAAAATTTAAGGTATATATCATCGATGAGGTTCATATGCTTTCAAATGCGGCTTTTAACGCTTTTTTGAAAACTCTTGAAGAGCCACCTCCTTATGCTATATTCATTCTGGCGACCACAGAGAAGCATAAAATAATTCCAACCATTCTTTCAAGATGTCAGATTTTTGATTTCAATAGGATTAAAGTAAGTGACATCGCCAATCATTTGGGCGCAATAGCCGAGAAAGAAGGAATCAATGCCGAGATGGAAGCGTTGCACTTGATTTCACAGAAGGCAGATGGAGCATTGAGAGATGCACTTTCCCTCTTTGACTTGATAAATACTTTTTCTGCGGATAATACAATTACCTATAAGAGCACGATTGAGAACCTGCATATTCTTGATTACGATTACTACTTTAAAATCACTGATCAGCTCATTGGGGAAGACATTACTGGAGCCTTGCTCACCTTTGATGAGATATTGAAAGAGGGATTTGACGGACATATTTTTATCTCCGGGATTGCGGAACATTTCAGGAATGTGATGGTATGCAAGGATCCCGCGACAATTAAGCTACTGGAAGTAACAGAGTCGATACAGCAAAAATATGCAGAACAGGCTCAAAATGCTGATTTGTCATTTTTGCTATCCGCATTGAATATTGCCAATCAATGTGATTTGACTTACAAAAACAGTAAAAATCAACGATTGCACGTGGAGTTGGCACTAATGAAAATGTGCCAGATCAAGACAGCCATCAACTTTGCCAACGGTGGTGAGTTAAAAAAAAAAGCTGATACCCCAGTAACGGAAAAAAAAACTGAAAACAAATCAGAGCCGTTAACAACTCCTGCCAATAATAAAGCTGAGGCCAATCCCGAAACAAAACAAAGTTCACCACCTGTTTCTGATTCAACTGAGAGCAAAAATGGGTTAGACGCGGAAGAAGAACCAGTTAAAAACCTTCCTAAAAACACTAATACCGCGAATGGGACCGTCAAGGCCACCTTTAAAATGCCGAGTCTCAGTCAGCTGGCAACTTCTGTGAATGAACCGGAAGTCGTTGAGGTAGAGGAAAGTGAGGTAGAGTCTTTGGAAGGAAAACCGCAAGAATCTTTTTCCCTGGCGGATTTAAAGCAGTATTGGGATGAGTATACTGTAAAAATGGGTGAGGAGGGGCGAATCAATCACCAGATAATATTAAAGGATAGGAAACTCGAGTTGGATGGTAATGTTATCAAAATTAAACTTGATAATGTCGTGCAGGAGGAACAGCTGGTTACTCTGAAAGAGGAGCTCATGGTATACCTTCGGCAGAAACTCAATAACTACGGACTAATGATCCAGTCTGAAGTTGCTGAACAGGAAGGAAAGAAAATGATTTATACTGCACAGGAACGGTATGATCACTTAAAAACAAAGCACCCATTGATGGACCAACTAAAAGATAAGTTCGGTCTTGAGACAGAATACTAATTCATTACTTTTCCGGTAATCACTTCTGAATTGTCAATCAAAATAATTTCATAAAGTAGGATTTGATGAGGTCCTGAAACCATTTTTCTGTACGCTTTGTGGCCTGTTGCTAAAAGGGCACGCTCCTGAGAAACAATCTTACCATCCAGGCCGACTATTCTAATTTCTGAAGCCAGTTCTGTTCCGGATAGATTTGATACTATGAACTCACCTTTACTTGAGTAAACTATTAAATCGCTGGCAGATGAAATATTGATGGATTTCCATTCGGTGTAAGATTGTGTACCGTTATAATTGGTTTGTTTGATTCTGTAATAGTTAATACCTGATTCGGGTTTATTATCTTCAAAATGATAATTATTTATTTGGTTGTATAATTCACCACCATCAACCATACCAAGCTCATATAATTCTTCCATATTTTTCGATCGTTCAATAGTAAAGAGCTTACTGTCACTATCAGTAATTGCAGACCAATCAATACTCACATTGTTATTTTTTTTACTTACCTGGAAACTGAGCCACTCAACAGGTAAAGGACTATTGTTATCAACCAGTGTCCATGGTGAAAAATTACTCACATTATTGGCAGTGACTGTATTGGTGGCGGTGTTTGGAGCTCCTATGCCATCATCCCAATCGGAGGTAAATGAATTCCACCTTTGTGCTCTCAAGTTGCCTTCAGAGATTGAGTTCGGGGCGGCAAGTTCAAGTTCATCATAAGTGAAAATTATATTGGTGGTCACACTAGTTCCTGTTTTGTCCAACTGCCAGTACCTATCAACGGTAGAGATAGAATTCTCAGATTGACCTGTTCCATAGCTCCAGTGATAGAGGTGTCCCACAAGGTCAGGTGAGGTAGGAAGAGGTAAATTGTTTGATCCCGTGCCATAGGTTGCAACTGAAAATGTTCCAAGATTACCAGAGGTTACCTGTATGGTAAAAGGAATATAAGTTCCATTGCTATTACCGATTGGGTAAACAAAAGCGTCAGTATTATTACCAATATCCCATGATATTTTAGAAGAGTTATCGGTTTGTTCGGTCAGAATATAACCTGTTGTTCTCGATATCGCACTGCTATTGTCGTTGTGAATTCGTAGTTCATAACCATTTAGGTCAAGTACTACAGGCCCTAGATTTATAGTACTGGTGGCATTCGGTAATATAATATGTCCTATGGTTGTGACAGTTCCTGTTGCGGTAGACATATCCAAAGTTTCAATGTAGGCACTATCTACACCAGTCATGGTTATCGTTTGGTTGTTGCCATCAAGTCGTATTGTGCTAGGAATGTCCATGGTTAGGGCTCCGTCTATCCAAATATTAGATGAGAAGGTGTTAATTCCAGTATAAGCTGGCTCAAGGGTTCCTGCTGTCCAATGAAATTCAGCAAAGTCATTATAATCGTCACCTGAAGTGCTTGCGAATCGCAGGTTGCCGGTTCCGTTCATGTGTACTTCAACACTATCGTTGAATGTATTTCCTCCGTCAGAGTAGTCGTTGGTACTGCCATTTTTTGTAATCACAGCCTTTCCATTATAAGTCGCTCCTCCGGATAAAAAGCGAAATGCATCTGCTGTAAAGTCATCGTTGAAGGTGGCAGAAATAATCCTTAGTGTATTCCCAATGTTCAGCGTAAGTGGTGCATTGAATACTGTACCTGTTCCTAAAGTTAACTTACCTGACCCAGATGTGATGATTGAGTTTGCAGTCCCCCCGATTTGGGAAAAATTATACAAGGAAAGTATACCGGCAGAAATTCCAGATGAACCCGGTGCAATAGTTTTTGTTGCAATCAGGGAACCAGTACCTCCATTGTTGCCAAAATAAACCCCTCCTGAGCCAGAGGAATTTACTTCAATATTTTCATTGTAAGTTGAGCTAGCACCAGTGGTATGATGAAGATAGATTGCTCCACTGGAAGTGTTGGTCAAGTACAGGACCTCGTTATGAGTACAGGTAGCCGAACTTTGGTTTCCTATATAGATGTCTCCTGACGATTGATTCATAGCATTGACCTGAACGAAAGTGTTACCGGCTGAATTGTGGCCAACTATTATTTCTCCTGATCCGGTATTGTTAATCAATAAACTGTCGTTGAAAATATCCGGATTCGTGTTTCCAAGAATGAAGCTACCAGTGGTAGTGTTGTTCAATTCGGTGTATGCGTTGAAAGTGTTGGCACCTCCGGAGGTACTCGTTCCGGTGCCGTTGAAGTTAAACTGGGCAAAGTCATTATATGTAGAATTGTTTAATAGGATGTCCGGTGCGGAGCAAATTACAGTGTCTTGAAAAGTCGTGGCAGCTAAATGCACTCTGCCATTCACTGAGCTACAATTTAACCTGGCCTCGAATAAACTACTTCCACCGACTTTTAAAGTAGCGCTGGAGGTTAAAGCGATATTCTGGGTAAGCGTTCCATTTTGCGTAAATCCATACAATTGTAGGATGCCACCTGTGAACCCACTCGGTCCTAGTAGTATGGACTTGTTTGCTGCTAAACTCGAGGTTCCTCCGAAGTTACCAAATAGAATATCTCCTGTTCCAGTATTTTGAAAGGTAATATCTTCAGAGAAACTTACCGAGGAAGTGGCATCAGTAGCTACGTATATATTTCCGGTTCCAGACTGAGCAAATGTAACGGGAGTATTAAAAGTACCTGAAGCACCAGCGTTTGTGACCACATGAATATCTCCTGCCCCTGAATTTACCATGAAGGTCTTATTATAGGTGTGAGCAGTAGCAGCAGTTCCAATGCTAATGGTACCTCCATCGGTGTTGGAAATGTATAGACTGTCGTTATAAGTATCTGCATTTGTAGTAGCAATATTTAGATCACCTGCTGCTGTATTAATGAAAATAACCGGTAATGAAAATACATTTCCTCCTTCACTGTTATCTGAACCGGTAGATGTTTTGACGAAAGAGGCCGTATCCGCAAAATTACTTGTTCGCACGGTAAGTCTGGCAGAAGTAATTTGAGTGTTACCATTAAATGCAGCACCGGAAATAGTAGTCTGCCCCCCACTGATTAGCCCTGTCAAGTCACCATTAAAAGTTGAGCCACTTAGGATTTGAAGGTTAGCGGTACCTGTAAGAGTTAGTGTCTGAGTAGCAGTACCAAGTTGGGTAAAACCTTTTAAAGAAAGAGTACCATCGGAAAGACCGGAGCTACCAACAGAAAGTGATTTTGTGGAGGCCAAAGTGGTTGATCCTCCTGATGCTCCAAAAGCAATAGAACCGCCCGCTGTACTATTAACTTCGAAGTTATTCGAAAAGTCACAATTACTTCCGCTTGCATCAGCAATACTAATTGTTCCTCCTCCAGAATTAAGGAAAAGAACGTAGTCTGAGAAGAGTACATCTCCGGAAGTGCTGGCAGCAAATGAAATCGTACCAGCTCCTGAATTTGTAACATAAACGGTGTCACTAAACTGATTAATACCAGTGTTGTATCCGAGTTCGATTGATCCTGTCGAACTGTTAACCAGTGTGGTAACATCAGCAAAATCGTCATCGTTATTGATGCCCGAACGCAAAATCCCGGTTCCAGAATTGCTGATATTGGTAACTGCATTAAATAAATTATCCCCATCACCTAAATCATTGCTGGCACCGGTTTTGGTAATTGAAGCAGTATTATTAAACGTAGAACCATTTAGAAGAACTTCACCACAGTTTGCTGTGACAGGTACGTCAAATGTAGAACCTGCAAAGTCTACAGAGCTTCCTGTACAGATAACGAGTCCGTTTGTAAAGGTACCAGACCCGAACTGAGCAGCACCTGTTATCGCAAGGGTTCCTCCATTACAATTAAATCCACCTCCAAGTAAACCACCGGTGGTAACCGTGAAATCAGTTACGGTAGCTCCTCCTATGGGTAATTGGGGATCAATAACGGATAAACCTGTAAATCTTACATTATCTCCTGCTGTGGGGATACCGAAGGGTGACCAGTTGGCTGGGTTCGCCCAGTTATTGGACGCTCCGTTCCATGTATAGGTTATTGCATTGGTATAAAACGAAACTGTTACTAAAACAAAAGTTAGTAAATTTTTTAGTGCTGGTAATTTGGTCATTATTCAAAAAAATAAATTGAACAGATGCTTACATAATCAATAGAAACGGCATAAAAGATATAGAGTTGTTAATTTCGTGGTATGACGTAGGTGAATAAGAGGTTTGATTATCATGATTGGTAGGGGATACCCTGTTGGGTGTAGGGGATTCTGTTATAGTGATCTTCAGTTGGAGAATAAATTTGATGTTTAATCAAACAATGAGTTATGCAAAGGTGGATTTAAATCTCATTATTCAGGAGAGTCAGTTAGCTCGCTAATAATTAAAAATTTCTACTCCAGAATAATTTTACCGTTTAAGACCTTTGAGCTTTTTGGAAGTACTATTTCATAAAAAAGTATTTGTCGAGGGGCTGATATTTCCTTTCGATAGGCTCTACTGGAATGACTAAGTCGAACCAGCTCCTGTGAAAGAATTTTGCCATCCAGCCCTATTATTCTTATATCTGCATTTATCTCGGTCTCACTTAGATTGGATATAAAAACTTGGTTGTGATTAGAGTAGACAAATATTTTCTCCGATGAAATAGTAATGGACTGCCAATCCGTGGTGCTTTGGTTGCCATCAAAGTCAGTCTGTTTGATACGATAGTAGGTTATGCCTGAATAGGGAGTGTAATCTTTAAAATTATAATTTTGAACTTGTGTGCTATTTCCTTCTGAAGTCAATACTCCTACTTCTTCAATAATGGTCATGTCCTGTGATCGTTCCACTGTGAAGTGACTATTATCTGTTTCCGTTACAGTAGACCAATTCAGATTAACAACACCTTGCTCATTCATTACATCGAAATTTAGCCACTCTACTGGAAGGGGATTTGAATTATCGGCTAGAGTCCAGGGGGAGAAGTTACTGACATTGGATACGGTTACGGTGTTTGAAATAATGTTTGGTATCCCAACACCATCATCCCAATCTGAAGTTCCTGAATTCCACCTTTGAGCTCGTAACTGACCCTCTAGAATTAAATTGGGCACTAAAAGTTCCATTTCATCATATGTAAACGTTATATCTGTCGTTACATTTGTTCCGGTTTTGTCAAGTTGCCAAAACCGGTCGATGGTATATAGTGAGTTTTCCAATTGTCCTGTGCTTGGGCTCCAGTGCATAATATGATCTACTGCATCCGGGCTGGTCGGTAGAGGGAGGTTGTTTGACCCAGTACCATAGGTTGAAACCGAAAAGGTACCAATATCTCCCGAAGTGACTTGAACTGTAAATGGAATATAAGTGCCGTTGATATTACCGATCGGATAGATAAATGGAGCAGTATTACTTCCGATATCCCATGAAATTTTTGATGAGTTATCCGTTTGTTCAGTTAAAATATATCCACTGGTTCGGGAAATGGCGTTATTATTATCATTATGAATTCTGAGTTCATAGCCGTTTAAGTTCAGGATTGCAGCCCCTAAATTTATTGTGCTACTTGGATTTGGTAGTATAATATGGCCAATTGTTGTAATAGCACCGGTTGCTGCTGACATATCTAATGTTTCAATAAAAGCGCTGTCAACACCAGTCATTGTTATGATTTGGTTGTTACCATTGAGCCGCACTGTTCCAGGTATGTCCATTGTCAAAACCCCATCGATCCAAATGTTAGCTGAAAAAGTATTGGTACCAGAGTACGCTGGTTGTAAAGTACCGGTAGTCCAATGAAATTCCGCAAAGTCATTATAGCTGTCACCGGTCGAATTGGCAAAGCGTAGATTACCCGTACCATTCATATTAACTTCTAAGCTATCGTTAAAACTATTCCCCCCATCAGAATAGTCATTGGATCCCCCGGTTTTGGTGATGATTGTTTTGCTGTTATAAGTACCATTGCCAGAAAGGAAGCGAGAGGCATTGGCTGTAAAGGTATCATTAAATGTAGCCGAGATAATACGTAACGTGCTACTAATATCTAGTACCAAGGGGCCATTGAAGACTGTTCCTGTGCCAAATGTCAGCTTACCAGAACCCGTAGTTATAATGTTATGAGGGGTGCTACCATTTTGTGTGAATTGATAAAATGATACTATACCGTTGTTTATACCTGCTGCGCCAGGACTAACGGTTTTTCCATTAATCAAGGACCCGGATCCTCCGTTATTACCAAAGTAAATGCCACCATCACCCGAAGAATTAATTTCAATATTGTCATTAAATTGAGATGATGACCCAGTTTCATAATGTAGATATATTCCTCCATTAGAATTATTAGTGAGATAGGTGATCCCGCTGTGTGTACAAGTTGCAGCATTTAGATTACCTAAATATACGTTCCCGCCTGACTGGTTTAATACGTTAGTTGCTACAAAACTATTTCCAGCCGAGTTGTGTCCAACTATGACTTCTCCGTTCCCCGTATTGTTTATAAGCAGGCTATCATTAAATAGATCAGGGTTGATATTTCCCATTCTAAAACTTCCAGTGGCGGTATTGTTCAATTGCGTGAATTGATTAAATGTATTGGATCCACCACTGGTACTTGTTCCTGTTCCGTTAAAATTAAATTGGGCAAAGTCATTGTAAGTTGAATTATTGAGCAGAATGTCAGGGGCACTACAGATTACAGTGTCTTGAAAGGTAGAAGCGGCCAGATGTACCCTTCCATTGACGGTACTACAATTAAGACGCCCCTCAAATAGACTGTTACTACCAATTTTGAGAGTTCCGTTTGATGTTAAACTAAGATTTTGAGTCAAGCCACCGTTTTGAGTGAACTCATAGAGTTGGAGTACCCCACCGGAAAAGCCTGCACTTCCGATCAGCAAGGACTTATTAGTGGAAAGACTGCTGGTGCCTCCCAGATTTCCAAATAGAATGCTTCCGGTTCCGGTATTTTCAAAAGTAATGTCTTCGGTGAAATTCACAGATGATGCCGCATCCGTTGCGATATAAGTGTCACCGGTACCCGATTGATTAAAATGAGCAGGGGCATTAAATGTGGTTGTGGCTCCTGAGTTGGTAGAAATAAAAATGTCACCAGTTCCGGAATTTTGAATTGAAATTTTATCAAAACTATGTGCCAGGCCAGCCGTTGCTAAACTTAATGAGCCTCCATCACTGTTTATTGCAGCCACACTATCCAGATATATATCTGCATTAGTTGTCGCAATGTTAAATTCACCGGTAGAGGTGTTTTTAAATACAACAGGCGATGAAAAGGTATTACCTCCTTGACTATTGTCGGTACCTGTCGCTGTTTTTGTGAAGGAAGCTGAATCAGCGCATGAACTGGTCCTTATTGTTATTCTGCCAGAGGTAACATTAAGTTCATTGTTAAATGTAGCTCCAGATATGGTGGTTTGTCCAGTTCCTAAGTTAGCGGTCAAATCTCCGTTCATAACAGTGTTACTCAGGATTAGTAGATTTGCTGCTCCTGTCATGGTGATATTTTGAGCTTGTGTACCCAATTGGGTAAAACCTTTCAATGATAGGTTTCCCGCTGAGAACCCGGTTGCCCCTACGAAAATCTGTTTAGTGGTGGCTAATGAGCTTGTTCCGCCACTTGTGCCAAGTTCGATCGTACCATTCGCTGTGGAGTTAACCTCCAGATGGTCTGAAAACGTACACACGCTTCCCGTAGATTCTGCAAATGAAACATCGCCTGTGCTGTTAGTTGTCACTCTCACATAGACATCAAAGTTGGCTTCAGCAGAGGCTCCTTGTGCAATTGTTACGTCTCCACTGCCGTCATTAATGATGTACACTGTGTCGGTAAAGTCATTAGTCGCTGTATTATAAGCAACGTCAATGTTACCACTTGATTGATTGTGAATCTGGACGACAGCATTAAAATCATCCGAATTGTTAACACCGAGTCGAAACTGCCCCGTTCCAGTGTTGGATAATTGAAGGCTCGAATTGAATGTATTGTTGCCATCTCCAGCATCCGTTGAGGTACCTGTTTTAGTTAGTGTTACCGGATTGTTAAATTCGGATCCGTTCAAGAGAATTGCATTACAGGTTGCTGTTACAGTAGCATTAAACTCGCTCCCATTGAATATTGCAGAGTTTCCGTTGCACACAATACTTCCATTAGTTAACTCTCCGGCATTAAATTCGGCATTACCATTGATAGTTAATGTGCCTCCATTCAAATTTATAGCAGCTCCTAAAAGAGCTCCATTTTCAATGGTGAAATCGTTGACGGTGGCACCGCCCGCAGGTACCTGGGGGACGTTTAGGATAAATCCGGAGATGGTTACATTATCACCTGCTCCTGGAATTCCGTTGGGATTCCAGTTTAATGCAGAGTTCCAGTTTGTACTTCCAAAAAAAGATGACCAGGTGTAGTCTACCGCACTACAGTTTATACCGAACAAATACAGACCTGAAAAAATAATAAGCTTGATTCTTTTAAAAATATGCATAACGCTGACTAGCTTAAGATACTTGCTAGACTGGATTACGCGTTTAGCAAATAGATGTTTAAACTTTCAAAGTATTCACTAAAGATTTAAAAGAAAATGGGGGTGGGCCTAAATTGAATGCCTAATCAGTGATTAGGTATTTCCTTTATGGTTAAAAGAAATCACTACTATCTCTGTTTGTTTAGTTAGTGCTGTTCGAAGCCCTTTTATGGGTTTTCTTAGATAAATTAAACCGGATGGACCAATTTCTATTAAAAAGGGGCTGTCTCAAAATCGACCATTTGGCATAGCTTCATTACACTTGTCCGTGTTTTGGCAAATGAGGGAATTCTTTTTCGGTTTTGAGACAGCCCTAAGTATTAAATATTTATAAGCCTGTTAGGCGCCAACATTCACTTGAATAGTTTCTAGTAATTGATTGAATGTAGCACTAGGTCGCATTGCTTTTGATTTTAGCTCTTCAGAAGGCTGGTAATATCCATTAATGTCCACAGGTGAACCTTGTACAGATATTAACTCATCAATGATAGTGGATTCCTTTTCAGTAAGTTCTTTTGCAAGCTCGGAAAATGCAGCCTGAAGCTCAGTGTCCTGATCTTGTGCGGCTAATTCCTGAGCCCAATAAAGTGCTAAGTAGAAGTGGCTACCTCGGTTGTCGATAGCTCCTAGCTTACGTGCTGGGGATTTATCATTGTCCAGGAACTTTCCTGTTGCAGCATCCAATGTTTCTGAAAGTACTTGCGCCTTGTTATTTCCTGTAGTAGTAGCTAAATGCTCTAGTGATACTGCTAGGGCCAGAAATTCACCAAGGGAGTCCCATCTCAGATAGTTTTCTTTAAGGAATTGTTCAACGTGCTTTGGAGCAGAACCTCCGGCACCAGTTTCAAATAACCCACCACCATTCATTAAAGGAACTATGGAGAGCATTTTTGCTGACGTACCTACTTCAAGGATTGGAAACAAATCAGTCAGGTAGTCTCTAAGTACGTTTCCTGTTACTGATATTGTGTCTTCTCCTTTTACAATTCTTTCAAGAGAATACTTGGTGGCCTCAATTGGTGATTTGATTAAAATCTCCAACCCGGTTGTGTCATGGTTGGGTAGATAAGTGTTAACTTTTTTTATGAGTTCAGCGTCATGTGCTCTGTTTTCATCTAACCAGAATACGGCAGGTACACCGGTCGCTCGAGCTCTGTTTACTGCTAGTTTTACCCAATCCTGGATAGGAGCATCTTTTACCTGACACATACGGAAGATATCACCGGATTCAACTGCTTGTTCCAATAGAACATTACCTGCTGGGTCGATTACTTTCACAGTACCAGCAGAGGATAACTGAAAGGTCTTGTCATGAGATCCGTATTCTTCAGCCTTTTGGGCCATCAATCCTACATTTGGTACTGATCCCATTGTAGATGGATCTAACGCACCATTTTCTTTGCAAAAATCTATTGTAGCCTGATAAACACCTGAATAGGACCTGTCTGGAATCACGGCCTTTGTATCTTGTTGTTGACCTTTGGCATTCCACATTTGTCCTGATGTACGGATCATAGCAGGCATTGAAGCGTCTATGATTACATCAGAAGGAACATGCAGGTTGGTAATGCCATTATCAGAATTAACCATAGCTACGGCAGGGCGGTCATTGTACACTGCATCTATTGCCGCTTTAACCTCTGCTTCTTGCGGGTGTCCAGAAATCTTAGCATAAACATCACCAAGACCATTTTTTGCTGATACCCCGAGTTCTTCGAACAGATCAGCGTACTTATCAAAAACTTCTTTGTAGAATACTTCAACGACAGCACCAAAAATAATAGGGTCTGATACCTTCATCATTGTGGCTTTCATGTGAAGAGAGAATAATACCCCTTGAGATTTCGCATCTTCAATTTCTTTAGCGATAAAACTTTTCAGCTCGCTCATTTTCATCACTGAGGCGTCAATGATTTCTCCATCCAGTAACGGTACGGAAGCCTTTAAAGTACTTTTCGATCCATTAGCTCCAAAAAATTCGATTTTAGCTTCAGTAGCACCAGCAACAGTAATTGATTTTTCGCTACCATAAAAGTCACCGCCACTCATACTTGCGACATGAGATTTTGAGTCGCTAGTCCAGGCTCCCATACTATGTGGGTTCTTTTTAGCATAATTCTTTACAGCTTTTGGCGCCCTTCTGTCAGAGTTGCCCTCTCTGAGTACCGGATTTACTGCGGAACCGAGAACTTTAGCGTATCTGGCCTTTATTTCTTCTTCGGTTGGGTTTTGTGGGTCAGTGGGATAATCAGGAACCTTATATCCGTGTGCCTGGAGCTCCTGAATGGCTTCCGTTAATTGGGGAATTGAAGCCGATATATTAGGGAGCTTAATAATGTTTGCTTCCGGAGTTTTTGCCAATTGCCCTAGCTCTGTAAGCGCATCACCAATTTTTTGGTCCTCAGTTAGGTAATCTGGAAAATTAGCAAGAATTCTTCCGGCCAATGAGATGTCCTTCGTTTCAATTTCGATACCGGCAGGAGCTGTAAATGCTTGTACGATTGGTAGAAATGAGCTTGTGGCTAATGCAGGTGCTTCGTCAGTCTTTGTATATATGATTTTTGATGATCCCATATTAATTTGGTTATCTATTCTTTTATCCTTTTCAAAATCAGTCGCAAATATATAACTACTGGCGTTATTATGGTAGTTAATTGAGCTTTACATTGAGGTATTAACCATTTCAGCTGTTTTGGCAATACAATGTCTGCATAACTAAAGAAATGAGGCTTGGTTGAACCGATGGCACAGGCAAACGAAAGTATGCAAACTTATTTGCCTACACAGGAACCATTTGTGGTGATTATTTATTAATTTAATTATTACCTCTAATTCGCTGGTTAAAGATTTCATGTCATTGCAAAAGTTCCATCCCGCTGTTCGAAAGTGGTTCAAAGATAAATTTGAATCCCCTTCTGAAATTCAGGACTTTGCATGGCCCCGTATATATAATAAAGAAAATGTTCTTTTAGCTGCACCAACTGGTTCTGGTAAGACGCTTGCTTCCTTTTTAGCTATTATCAATGAATTGATCGAGAAAGGACTCCAGGGTGCTTTGGAAGAGAAAACCTATGTCGTTTATGTGTCACCGCTCAAAGCACTAAGCAATGATATTGAAAAGAATTTGAGGGAACCTCTTCAGGGAATCAGAACCACTTTGTTCGAGATGGGATTTGGTGATGTTGAGGTGACCGCAAAAGTGAGAACCGGTGATACTACCCCTTCAGATCGGGCGGCCATGATAAAAAGTCCGCCCCATATTTTAGTCACGACTCCGGAATCATTGTTTTTATTAGTTACCAGCACAAGGGGACGGGAGATGCTTAAGTCTGTGAACACTTTGATTATGGATGAGATTCATGCCGTAGTCGAGGACAAAAGGGGGTCTCATCTGTCGCTGACTGTTGAGCGTTTAGAAAAACTTAGTATCAATAAACTCAATCGCATTGGAATTTCGGCTACCCAGAAACCAATTATTGAGACTGCTAAATTTCTTGTAGGCAATACCAACATCGATAAAAAGGGAGAGCCCGATTGTGTTATACTGGATAAGGGACACAAAAGGGAGATTGACCTGGCATTGGAAATTCCTGACACACCACTTTCTGCGCTTATGTCTAATGAAATGTGGGAAGAGTTTTATGAGAGTCTGGTAAATTATGTGAATGGCCATAAAACTACGCTTATATTCGTGAATACCAGGCGGATGGCGGAACGGCTTTCTCATGATTTGGGAAAAATATTGGGAGAAGAACATATTACTTCTCACCACGGCAGCTTATCCAGAGAGCAAAGGTTGCTTGCCGAAGAGAAGTTAAAGTCAGGTCAGCTGAAAGCACTCGTAGCTACTGCCTCTCTCGAATTGGGTATTGATATTGGTCATGTTGATCTCGTATGCCAAATTGGGTCACCACGCTCTATATCAGCTTTTTTACAGCGGGTCGGTCGTTCCGGGCACTGGATTGGGGGTACTCCCAAGGGACGGATATATGTCACGACTCGCGATGAATTAGTGGAAGCTACCGCACTGCTTGATGCAGTCCGAAGAGGTGAATTAGACACTTTAATTATTCCGGAAAAACCAATTGATATTCTCTCTCAACAAATCATAGCTGCGGCAGCCTGCGATGAATGGGAAGAAGATGAACTTTTTGAGCTGGTGTCCAATGCCTATCCTTATACAGGCCTGACTAGGAAGGAGTTTGACGATACCCTTGAAATGATGACAGTTGGGTTTACGAACAGAAGAGGATATAAACGTTCCTATCTGCATCGGGACAAGGTCAATAAAAAAGTAAGGGCGCGAAAAGGTGCTCGTTTAGCAGTGTTGCAATCCGGTGGTGCCATACCCGACCTTTTTGATTATGATGTGATCATGGAACCCACTAATACCTTTGTGGGTACGGTTAATGAAGACTTTGCAATAGAGAGTTTGCCGGGAGATATATTCCAGTTAGGGATTAGCTCGTGGCGTGTGTTGAAGGTGGAAAACGGTGTTCTTAGGGTTGAGGATGCTGCAGGTTTACCTCCAACTATTCCGTTTTGGTTTGGTGAAGCCCCGGGCAGGACAATTGAATTATCCCAATCAGTGTCTCGGTTGAGGGAAACAATTGATGAGTTAATCCAAAAGGATAACGAGGAATGCGGATTACTAGGTGATAACCTGGACTCTTCAACAGCTGTAAATACCTTGGAGGATAGAAACAATCCATATGAGAAACTCAAAATTAGTTCGCTGAACTGGTTAATAAATGAAGTTGGAATATCTAAAGCAGGTGCAGATCAGTTAGTCCATTATTTACTAACTGCTAAATTGGCATTGGGTACGATTCCTTCTCAGAACAAATTGATGCTTGAGCGCTTCTTCGATGAGGTGGGTGATATGCACCTGGTTATCCATTCGCCTTTTGGAAGTGATATGAATAGCGCCTGGGGGCTGGCACTAAGAAAAAGATTTTGTCGTGGATTTAACTTTGAATTACAAGCCGCGGCCAATGAAGATTGTATTATACTTTCCCTGAGCCAGACACATAGTTTCGTCCTTAGCGAAATCTATAAGTACCTGAAATCAAAAACAGTACGTCATATTCTAATTCAGGCTATGTTGGATGCGCCAATGTTTGAAGTGAGGTGGCGGTGGAATGCTTCCCGCGCGATGGCTGTTTTGAGAAGAAGGAACGGCAAGAAAATCCCTGCTCAGATTCAACGTATGGAAGCAGAAGACTTTGTGGCATTAGCATTTCCTGATCAGATAGCCTGTCTTGAAAATATCGTTGGAGACAGGGAGATACCAGATCACCCACTTGTCAATCAAACTATCCATGACTGCCTGACGGAGGCAATGGATATTGATTTGCTGGAAGAAGTAATTCGTAAGATTGAGAATGAAGAGGTTGCTTTACTTACAGCTGAGCTTCGAGAACCTTCACCATTGGCACAAGAGATTATTAATGCCCGCCCATATGCATTTCTTGATGAGGCACCTGCTGAGGAACGTAGAACTCGCGCCATTCAGAATCGAAGATGGCTTGATCCGGCAGATGCAAAGGAACTGGGAAAGCTCAGTCCTGAAGCTATTGATATGGTAATGAAAGAGGCCTGGCCAAGAGTCGATAGTGCCGATGAGCTACATGACGCTTTAGTACTTCTTGGATTTGTTACTGAAGAAGAAGCCATGAGGGGTAATGATGATTTTGGTTGGGACATCTTCATTAATGAGTTGATTGAAAATAATAGAGCAACGAGGCTCCAGCTACCTGACGGAAGGATTCATTGGATCGCTTCAGAAAGAATTCCTGAGTGGCAAAAAATTTTCCCAAAAGCTACTTATGATCCCAAACCAGACCTTCCAGATGATTTCTTTGAGAAGGAGTTAGACTTTGAGACTGCCTTACTTGAGGTTGTGCGAGGTAGAATGGAAAGCCAGGGTCCTGTGACGGAAGAAAAACTTGCGAGTCTTTTGGGGGTAGAGGTGTTTCATGTGCAAATGGCATTGCTTAAACTAGAAGGGCAGGGGTTTGTTTTTCAGGGGTATTATTCACCTGATGTTGATGAAAAGGAATGGGTCGAACGTAGATTGCTCCATCGTATCCATAAGTATACCTTAACAAGTTTAAGACGAGAAATTGAGCCCGTCTCAAGCCAGGATTTCATGAGATTTTTGTTCAAGTGGCAAAATTGTAGCGAAGAAGATAAACTAAGTGGGCCGGAAGGATTGACCGAAGTTTTGGAAAAGCTTGAAGGTTTTGAATCAGCTGCAGGCTCCTGGGAGAGTGATATATTACCAACAAGAATCAATAACTATGATCCATCATGGCTGGATATTTTGAGCCTCTCCGGTAGAGTCGTATGGGGACGATTGCGTCCGTTTAGATCGAATGGTAATGGCAAATCTTCTCCAATAAAAACAACTCCGGTTACACTGGTAAAAAGGGAGAATATGTGTTTATGGACCTGTTTAGCCGGATCAGAAAAGTGCGGGTTAGAGGACCTAGATCAAAAAAGTCAGCGTGTTTATCAATCACTGAAAAATAATAACAGTTTGTTTTTTGATCAGATTGTAAAAGAAACAGAACTGTTATCAACTCAGGTTGAGGAGGCGCTTGATGTATTGGCAGCTCATGGTTTTGTGACGAGTGACAGCTTTACCGGCTTGCGGGCCTTACTTACACCAGTCAATAATAGGCCAGACGAAAATGGCAACAAAAGAAATAGAAAGAAGGCAGTTTTTGGTATGGACCATGCCGGCAGATGGTCTCTGATATCTTCTCTCTGTGAAGAGGATAGAACTGTACTTGATCCCGATGATGTCGAGTATGTCGCCCGGCTGTTGTTGAGGCGATATGGTGTTGTCTTTAGAAAACTCTTTGAACAAGAAAGCTTTGTTCCGAAATGGAGAGACCTATTAAGGGTTTACCGAAGGATGGAAGCATGTGGGGAAATCAGAGGAGGAAGGTTCGTGTCCAATGTTTCGGGAGAGCAGTTTGCTTTACCGGAGGCGGTTACACTCCTAAGAACTACCAGGAATGATAAAGAACAAGAAGAAGTCATCGTCATCAGTGCCGTAGATCCTTTGAATCTCACGGGTGTGATTACTACTGGCCGTAGGATCAGTACACTTACCGGCAATCGTATTCTATATAAAGGCGGTATTCCGGTGGCTGTTCGGGAAGCAGGAACGATCCAGTTTCTTATGGAATTGAGTGAAGCCGAAAAGTGGAAACTTCAGAACATACTGATTCAAAAGAAAGCTCCACCAATGTTACGGGCGTACCTTGGGAAAAACTCTGTATAGGTTGACCTATTTGGCAATTAGTTTTTCAAGATCAACTTTCGATAGAGGCCGTTTTATTATCGGATAAGTTGCGAGTTGACTGTGCTCCGGTTTTATGTCTCCAACTAATACTACTGTTGCCTTAGATAAGAAGTCTGAATCCAACTGCTCTAATTGATCGATAAATTCAATGTAAGATTGGTTACTGAATCCAGTGTGAAGTAGGATGAGACTCGTTTGGTCCTTATAAATGTTAGAGAGGAGCTCCACATAAATAGATGCATCCGGAGTTTGTTGTTTAGTGGTAATGTTTTCAACTATAAAATGATCTAAAATGAACTGTCGATCTTCTATAAGTTCATCATTATTTTTTCCCACTATGATTACGTTGTGCAGGCGATGGTTAGATGGCATATACGATAACTTATATGTACAAAGCTAGCGTACATTAATTGATTTTGTGTGGGCAATTAGACGAGTGGAAGAATTTATCCGATAAGTAACATGAATGATATAAATTTTTAACTAAGACATAAAAAACTTACATCAATTTTGCGTCTCGTGTCTGGTGTTTTTGTTAGTAATTGTCTGTTATGTAATATTTTATGAGAAAATTTGCTGATAATAAATATGTAATATATCTTCGAAGTGCCTTATAACTGAAACTTACATTTTTTATGCTTAATAAGTTGAATTATGCCGCTATGGCCATAGAGGTTGTCCTGACTTTGGCTATAATTGTTTCAAGAGTATTGTTTGGTACTGATCTGTTCTAGGTGAACATTATTGATCGGTATCATCATATTTACAGCATTCGTGTAAATTATTGTATGCGGCTGTGTCGGCAGGGATGTGTTCTGTTTTATAGCCTGTTTGGGCAATTAAGCTTTCTATTTCCCTGAGCGTGATAGCAGTAGTGTCATAGGTGATTTCCATAATTTTACTATCTACATTCCAATTTCTACTGATTACTCCTACGTCCTTGGTTAAGGGTTTTTCCATGGTTTCCTTACACATTGAACAGACCCCATTGACTTTAATTGAAACAGTCTTATTTGTTGATGTTTCGCTGCAGCTGTAAATTACTAAACTTGAAAGGAGTACAATTACCGTGGATTTCATATCAAATTGATTAATTTCATTCTTATATCTTACAATATTAATTAAGCCATCTAAGAATAAGTAAGATTGAGCGATAAATCTAGTGTAATCGGAACTGAAATCTATTTATTACCGCACGCTGCAGTCTATTGATTTTAAACTAAATAGCAGATCAGGCATCTGATAGTTGAAATAATCGTAAGCATAGTTGAGCGTTTTGATAAGGGAATGAGTTTTTGGAAATATATAAAGGATATACCATCATTTGGTGTCAATACCAGGGATAGAATTTCTGTTCAGAGAAAAGTACGCCTTTCCAACTACGTACTTGTATTGGTTTCAATTGTCGTGATCTGTGTTGGTCCGATATGGCTTTATATTGGGGAAGTTGCTATAGCAGTAGGTATTCTAAGTTTAATACCTGTTGCTGTTTTGATGATCTATTTGAATAAGATCGGGAGGCACAAGTTTTCAAGAATTTTTTTGATCGTATTTAATACAGTCGTTGCCATAGTTACAACTGATGTGATTGGGACACAGGGAGGTACGCAGTATTACTTCTTTACAATTATGGTCGGTATTTATAGCTTATTTGACTACGAAGAACAAGCTACCAGAATTACGCTCTTACTATTAACTCTTTTTTCATTCGTTGTTCTACATAGTTATGACTATGACTTAATTACCGATTACAGGGTTGGCCACAAGGCAATTGAATTTTTATTTTACGTTAATTTAACTTTAGCTTTTGGTATTTCGGTATTGGTTTTAGGTGGGAATTTGAGGTTTGTATACGATGATGAGCAACAACTATTACTACGGAATAAAGAGCTTTCAGAACTATCTGAAGATCTGTATGAAACTCGAGAAATACTTTTTAAGAATCAGGATAAACTTCGGAGGGCTAAGAACGAGGCTGAAAAAGCACTTAAAATTAAGTCTGACTTTCTCTCTAATATGAGTCATGAAATAAGGACTCCAATGAATTCAGTAATCGGTTTTTCCGAACTCTTGTTGGAGTCTGGAAACCTCAGTAAAGAAGAGTTGTTGTACATTGAATCAATCAAGACATCAACCAATCACCTATTAGTAATTATCAACGATATTCTGGATTTTTCGAAACTAGAGTCAGGAAAATTGTCGTTGGAGAGTATTCCGATCAATTTGAAGGAAGAGCTACAAACTTTGGAATATCAACTATCACTAAGTGCTAAACAGAAAAAACTCAGGTTCAATACTTCACTTGACCGAGAAATTTGTGACTATCTTATTGGAGATCCTGTTCGTTTACGCCAGATACTCATGAATTTATGTAGTAATGCAATAAAATTCACAAAAGAAGGAAGTGTAGAATTGGGGGCCAAAGTCATTTGGAATAAGAAAAATACTCAGCGGATTCAATTTTGGGTGAAAGATACAGGGATTGGTATACCAGAACATCTACATGAAAATGTATTTGAAAGTTTTCAGCAGGGACAATCAGGTACTAGTAGGAGTTATGGTGGTACAGGCTTGGGGTTGGCAATTGCCAGAGAGTTAACGACTCTTCATGGTGGAGAAATTTGGTTGAATAGTAAAGAGGGGAAAGGTAGTACATTCTACGTTGAGATTCCTTTCGAAAAGTCACAGGGCCCTGAAGATGACCCTAGTCAATATTCGGTTGGTGTTGAGTCAATCAGAGGTGTTAGAATACTGACTGCCGAAGACAACGAGATGAATCGATTACTACTCAATCAGTTTTTTAAGAAGTGGGATATTGAGAACGATTTTGTGAATAATGGTGAAGAAGCAATCAGGCAAAGTAAAATCAAAAAGTATGACCTTATACTAATGGACTTACAGATGCCTGTTATGAATGGATATGATGCCATTACCATAATCCAGGAGGATGAAACGAACTTGAATGCTGAGACACCAGCGGTTGCGGTGACTGCGGACGCTTTTCCTGAAACGGAAGCGAGGGCATTGAGTGATGGTTTCCTGGGATTTGTAAGCAAACCAATTGATCAGAATGAACTCAAAGTGACAATAAAAACCCTTACTAAAAATAAATACTGAGTTAATCATAAGGCACTTACATAGCCATTTATTTTTGAGTTTGCATAAACTTTTTTAGTAGAGCATATCTTACTGTTACTAAAAAGATAGTTGCGCTCTGATTTCTGTGCACAATATCCGGTTATGATCAATTCCTTTCATTTTTCACTTGCTTATTATCCGTAATAAAGCACCTAGATCGCTTTGTTGTTAGCTGGTATTTTCTGCCCATTGGGAGTAAGTTCTTTTGTTGTATCTAAGCTTTTTCCAACCTTTCTCTAACCCACAATTGATTGCCTGGCAACAGTTGTAATAACCTTCTACAACCAAATATTAAAGACATGAATATTTCAAAAGGGCTCGCTCTATTAGTGTGCTTTTTGCTGACATTGAGCCATAGCTATTCCCAATATATCGTAGACGCTAATACTGACAATGCCCCGCTCACTGGTGGCGTAGGAGTTGGTTCGATCGGTGACCTACGGTATTGCATTGAGCAAGCAAATGCTAATCCAGGAAGTACGATTACGTTTGCAATACCCGGGGCCGGACCTCATACAATTGTACTGAATGGTCAACTAAACATTATCAGTAATACCTTTATAAACGGGGCAAGTCAGTCTGGTCAGGATAGGATAATTCTTGATGGAGGCAGTGGAGGGTATAATTGCTTTGCAGTTTTTCCATGTTGCGGTCAGGATCCCAATGGAGCAGTGCTTGAGTCCATGGTCATCAAAAACTTTGGAAGTAATGGGGTAAGTCTTGACGGTGCTACAGGAATTACAATCACCGATTGCTTTATTGGTGTTGATTCTGATGGGATTACTGTTGCTGGAAATGGTGCGAATGGCATTGTGTTGATCAACGGGGCCGGCAGTAGTACAATTGATAACTGCAGGATAATTGGTAATGGCACAAACGGTGTTGATTTAACAGTTTCATCCTCCAATACAATTACAGGTAATGTCATTTCAGCCAATGGTTCAAACGGAATAAACCTAAATGCCTGTACGGGAAATACAATCCAAGGCAATCTTATCGGTACAAATCCCTCCGGGACAGCAGATATGGGTAATGGTTCAAATGGGATAAATCTCGTGTTCGGATCAAATGGCAACACAATTGGTGGTAATACGGTGAGTCAGAGAAACGTAATCTCTGGTAATGATGATAGTGGTGTTTTTTGTTTCCAGTCAGACCAAAATGAATTCTATGGAAATTATATAGGCACGGACATAAATGCAACTGCAATAATTCGAAATGATGGGCATGGAATATTACTTCATGATGGGTCAGACGAGAATATTATTGGAAGCCCGACTTCTGGAGCTCGAAATATCATTTCAGGTAACGGATCCAGTGAATTTGTGCATGGAATATATATTCAACTGAACTCCAATAATAACATTGTACAGGGAAACTACATTGGTGTTGATGTTACAGGGAATAACCGCCTTGCAAATACCGGAAACGGAATATCTATTGCAGAGTCATGTAGTGGTTCTGTTATTGGGGGAGATCAGGTTGGAGAGGGAAATGTGATTTCCGGAAATGGTTTTTTTGATAACCTAACTCCCAATCTGAATAGTGGGATTAGTATGGTAAATCTAATCGAAAATACTACAATTGAAGGGAACATGATTGGCGTTAACCCTAACGGGACTATTGCTATTCCCAATGCAAATTATGGAATTTGGGCAAATACGATCGGTGGTAATGTGATTATTGGAAGTTCCGATGCCGGAAATATAATTTCCTCTAATGGCGTTTATGGGTTTGCAGGAGCCGATCAGGGAATTCACCTGGAGAATGTTGATGACGTTGAAATATACAACAACGTGATTGGTCTTAATGCTGCTGGAACGATGGACTACGGTAATGGAGCAGAAGGGATTTTTATCATACAAAGTAATAATGTGACTATAGGAAATGCAACAGCCGGTAATACCATTTCCGGTAATGATGCTGAAGGGATTCATATCTCCGCTTCCACCAATATCACAGTTCGTGGCAACTATATTGGAACCGATGTCAACGGCACTATAGGTAATGGAAGTCTAGGAAACGCATTGAGTGGGATTAAAATTGATTTTGCCAGTGTTGGAATCGTTGTGGGAGGAAGTGTAACGGGAGAAGGTAATATTGTATCAGGTAACGGAACGGTTGGTTTAGAGGGGAATGGCGTACTGGTATATGGAGGATCTGACGATGCAATAGTTCAGGGAAATATCATAGGTATTGACGTCAATGGAACGGCCTATGGCAATACTTTGCATGGAGTAAATGTGGAAGGTTCTGAAAATGTTACAATAGGGGGACTTACAGGGACATCAGGCAACATTATTTCAAACAGCGGTTTCCATGGAATTCAATTTCGGGACGTCAATTCAGGGTATGCATATGGTAATTATATTGGCCTTGGCCTGACCGGTTCCGGTGATCATGGCAACGGACAAAATACATCGAGTTCAGATAAAGGTTCCGGGATTTTATTACTAAACGCTCATAATATTGAAATTGGAGGAACAACAAATGCCCACAGGAATGTGATCTCCAATAATCGTGAAATGGGGATTCATACTGTTGCAGCTAATAATACGCTGATACAAAACAATTATATTGGTGTTGATGCAACCAATACGCAGAGTGAAGGGAATTACCAGGGAGGGGTAAAGATTGTTGGAGTAAATGTCGGTTTTGGCGCAGCCGGTTTTGGTAGCTCTGTCATTGAAAATATAATTGCTAATTCTCAAAATATAAGTGTTTCAAATCAAGGAAATGGTTTTGGGATAGCTGTAGTTGGGAATAACACAGGAGACCAAAATGAAATTGTCAGGAATTCTATATACTGTAATGCAGGAGAAGGCATATCTCTTGACCTTGACGTCAATGAGTCTTTCGGTGCAGGTGGAGCTGGTAATACCGGGAAATCTACGCCTGTAAAAGATGTATTGAACTGTAGTGCCACTGAAACTGTTGGTGCTGCAGGATCGGTTGAGCCGTTCGATGAAGTTCATGTGTACTACAATAACCTTTGTGGTTGCGAAGGTGAAGAGTACCTTGGGATGACTACAGCAGCAGCAGATGGTAGTTGGTCGTTTACTCATCCGTTTGCGGTAGCAGACAGCTCAATGGTTACCGTTACTGCTACTGATGTAGACAATAATACTTCACAATTTTCATCTTGCTGTATCGCTACTGCGGGAACGATTTCAGGTTCTGGGATTTTATGCGTAGGTGATGACCTGACTATCGATATCCAGAATCACCTTGGTGTCAGCTTTGTAATACAGGAGTCTTCCAACGGTGTTTCGGGTTGGGTAAATCGAGCCGGCCCTGAACTTGCTGCTAGTAGTCAGTTTTCTTTTTCTCCCGGACTTAGTACCGGACAAGGATACTATAGATTGATAATGAGTGGTAACGGGAGTTGCTCTGATACTTCAAATGTTATTTCTGTAAACTTTGAGCCGGGAGCTACGCTAACAGATATTTCTCCGGAGTCTGATGTCTGTGAGGGAAATACAGTAACCTATACCAGTAATTCAACATCTTCAACAGGTCATAGCTGGGTGATTACCGGTGGGACTCAGCTATCTGGTGGTACAAGTAACGAAATTCAAGTGGAGTGGAATACGAGTGGTCCTACCGGTACAATAACAGTGCAAGAGGTGACTCCGGGAGGCTGTTCAAGTGCTGAGGTAACTAAAGACATTACGATTAATCCGAAACCCGTACTTGATCCGATATCGGGCTTAGCTGATTTATGTGAAGGTACCTCTGGAGTAAGCTATGATGTAGTCCCATCGACTTATGACACTTATACATGGGATGTTACCGGAGGTGCTTCCCTAAATTCTCAGGGTACGGCTTCTACTACTATAGATTGGGGCAGCAGTTCAGGTCAGGTTAGTGTATATGCAACAGACAATGGTTGTGTGGGAGAAGCAGTACAGATAGCCATCAATGTGAATAGCATACCAGTTGTGACAGGTATTTCAGGAAACACCCAGCCAGATTGCTATGAGTCCGGTGTCATTTATACAGTTGATCCGGCTAATTCTGGCTCTAGTTACTCCTGGAATGTTCCAAATGGAGCATCAATAACCTCGGGAGCAAGTGGACCTGGGAATACCCAAATTACTGTTGACTTTGGTCAGGATAATGGAAATGTCTCCGTTACTGAGACGAACTCAGGTTGTACAAGTGCTGTGGCCGCGTTGGCTATTGACTTGCAGGGGTGCAACCTCGATGCAAATTTCATGGTTGATGTTGATACTATTTGTATTGGTGAGTCGGTAACCTTCACAGATTTATCTACTGGCTTACCCGACACTTGGGACTGGAACTTTGGATCAGGAGCTTCACCGGCTAACGAATCCGGACAAGGACCGCATACAATTACCTATACCACGGCTGGAAGTAAAACAATTACACTTGTTGCATCCTCGGGAGCCGTAGATGATACAGAGACTAAAGTTGATTATGTGGTTGTCTTAGATACGGTAACTACTTCTCCGATTGTTGGTGCGACTGAAGTTTGTCCCAATTCGGTGGAGTCATATGAAGTGGATTTCAACACAGGAAGTACTTATCAATGGAGTATTCCTTCAGAGGCATCGATTATCGGGGCTCAAAATGAAAATTCGATTACAATAGACTGGGGAACAACAGCAGGTGTAGTGAGTGTGATAGAAACGAATTCTAATGGTTGTCCTAATGTTGGTCAAAGTATCGAGGTCACTTTGCGAGATACACTTGGAGAAGTAGGTGAAATATCAGGGCCTACAACTGCCCTGTGTGGTGGTGTCTCAGGTAGTAATTATACCTTTTTTATTCCGGAGGTCGACAATGCGACAAGCTACATCTGGACAATACCATCTGGAGCCGTGATTAACTCAGGTGATGGGACTAATCAAATTGAAGTAGATTTCTCGGCTGTTACCGGGAACAACCTGACTATAGATGTTACCCCACAGGGAACTTGTGGAGTGGGAGAAACGAAGTCCTACGATTTTGATGTGATCGCAACAGTATCGCCCAATGTTTCAATTATTCCTGACAAGAATAATGTTTGCGGTACGGAACTGATAACAATTTCGGCACTCTACCAGCACGGAGGATTGGCACCTGAGTTCTCATGGTATATCAATGGAGTACCTGATATTACAGGTGATGAAGATGAGTTCTCCGGTATCTTTCAGGATGGTGATTCGGTTACTGTTATATTGACCAGTGATGCCAGCTGCACTGAGTACTCGCAAGATACTTCCAATTCGATAATCATCAATATTCTGGACACACCCACTGCTGAAGCTGGACCAGATCAGGCCGTTACAGACTTACCGGTAAATTTGAGTAGCGAACAGTATCAATTGTATACAACGTCTACCGGGGTAATTTACCAATGGACATCATCAGTAAATAATCAAGAGTTAGATAATGCTATGCCAGGTTCACTCATGGATTCGGTTTTTGCGACCCCAGCCGAGGATGTTACCACCTATTATTTAACAGTGACAAATTTGAACGGATCATGTCCCGTGATGGATTCAATGATCGTAACAATCCAATACGATATCTTTATCCCAAGTGGATTTTCACCAAATAATGATGGTAACAATGATATGTTCCAGATTCATAACATCGAAAAATTTCCAGGAAATCATGTTGAGGTCTATAATAGATGGGGGAGCTTGATATATGAAGCCGATGGTTATGGTATCAACACACCATTCTGGGACGGAACGGTTAACGGCCAGGATATGCCCATGGGAACGTACTACTATATCGTGTCAGTGGAAGCAGGTGGAGGACAGCAGTTTGCAGGTCCCGTGACGATCATCAAATAAAGTTATAGTGTTTTCTGATAGGTGAAGTGATTTTCCAATGACACGATAGCCCTTTTGGGAAAGTGACATAATCTCCCGGCTTAATATAAACCTCCTGATTCTTTGTCGTTACAGTCACTTCTCCTTCAAGTATCAGGCACACTTCTTTGTCATCATAATGCCAGGGAAATTCGGATACTTCTTTTTCCCATATAGGCCAGGAGTAAATGCTTTTTTCTTCAATCTCAGCGTCAGAGAGATGTTCAATAGTAATTTCCATAATCTGCTATCTTTGAGTTTCAATTCTATCCCTGTGGAAAAAGTTAGAGTATATTCTCGTTGTCAACAAATTATTGAAGAAAAAATTCAATCTCTTCAGCGCCAGCTCGATTCATTTCAAAGTGCTGCTAATAATGAAACTAAAAGCAGTGCTGGTGATAAATACGAAACCGGGAGAGCCATGATGCAGCTGGAGAAAGATAAGGTGGCGCAGCAGATGACAGAGGTATTAAAACTACGCAAGGTGCTCGATGGGATCAACCCTCAAAAAAAACATGATCAGGTACAATTGGGGAGTCTTGTTCAGACAGATAAAGGGTATTATTTCATTAGCGTGTCTCTGGGTAAAATTGATGTTGACGGTGATGCCGTATTTTGTTTATCACCGGTCGCTCCATTTGGCAAGAGGATAATTGGCGAGAAAGCGAAAGGAAACTTTGACTTTAATGGGCAAGGCTTCCATATACTTAGTGTGAGTTAATTTATTTCGTGTGCAATGGCGATTGTGAAAGCAGGGGATTTTAAAACATGGTTACCCCAGAAGCCACCCGCTGAACTGAGCCATATGTAAGTGTTCTCGTTAAATTTTTTACCAAACTTAAGACCATATGTGAGGTATTCCAGGTTGTTTACATAAAGCCCTGTATAGATGAAGTTTCCGTCATCAATTTGACCATCGTAAAATGATTTCAGAAGAGTAACATCACTAATGATATACCAGGATTCCTCTATGGTGATACCTCCCTCTAATCTGCAATTCAGTTGAGTGCTATATTGGTTGGTTCGGAATTTAGGGGACATTGAGAGCTGTATAAAACCAGAACTGAATCCACTGCCCAGGTTCACCTGTGGAGAAAAGCCAAAAGCATTTACTCCCGTTCGTAGTCCGGCTGCTTCGTTGGTTAAAGTTGAAGGTATCTCAATTCCTAAACCACAGGATGCTACGAATTGTGATGCTTGGGTGATGCCAAATAGTGCGGTCATATTAGAGTTTCCGGGTTTGAAGAGATCACCTTCCGGAAGCGTGGGGTTGGTTCCTGTATTGGCTAGCGAGTTTACTCCTTTGGTCCGAAGCGATTTGGCTTGCGTGGAAACTTGTAGTGTGATTTTATCCGTAATACCCATTTCTGCGAACGCATGAAAAGTATTGTCTATGACAGGTCTTTCCAGTTGCCTTGTACTCCCATCTGAAGAATATACAGCTTTACCCCTGAGAAAGGAATGACTTACTTGCAGATAGTGCTGACCTTTTTGCCTTATCCAGGCTTGGCTGAACCCGGGAATTGAGAGTCGTAAAGTGAGGAAAACTACCAATAACAAACGCATTCCCAAAAATAGGAATTCGCAGTCACTATTCGATTGTCAGTGCCTTTTTATAGACGGCAAGAGCTTCTTCTCTGGCCGTTTTGTGATCTACTATTGGTTCAATGTAATGCCCATCCTTGTAATCAGGAATCCATTTATTGCAATAAACATTATCCGGGTCAAATTTTCTTTGTTGTTCACTGGGATTAAAAACTCTAAAGTAAGGTGCAGCATCACACCCGCAACCCGCAACCCATTGCCAATTACCATTGTTAGAGCTTAGTTCGTAGTCTAAAAGTTTTTCCGCAAAGTATGATTCTCCCCATCGCCAGTCGATCAGTAAGTGTTTGCATAAGAAACTGGCTGTAATCATCCGTACCCTGTTATGCATATACCCCGTTGTATTAAGTTCCCGCATACCGGCATCGACAATGGGGTAGCCTGTTTCTCCATTACACCATTTTTCGAACAGGTCTTCATTATTCCTCCATGGTATATTGTCATACTTCTTTTTGAAACTGGAGTCTACAACATAGGGAAAGTGGTAGAGGATTTGCATGAAAAACTCCCGCCAAATCAACTCATTGAGAAATTGGCCATTGTACTTGAGTGCCTGTTTAACTGCTCTTCTAATACTAATCGTACCAAACCTCAGGTGGGGAGAAAGTCTTGAGCCTGATGATTTTGATGGGAAATTCCGGGTGTCGTCATAATTGCTGATGAGGTCTGAGGATAAATCAAATGGTAGCACCTTAATATCGTTTTCCTGAATTCCTAAATCTTTCTTCGAAGGGAATGAGTGGCTTAGTGGATAAAGTTTGCTCAAGTCGTTTTCGGACTCAAAAGAGTTGGTCATGGATGTTTGGAATTGACTCTTCCATACTTTCATGTAAGGTGTATAAACTGTGTATGGTGAGCCATCTTTTTTTACTACTTCCGATTTTTCAAAAATGACCTGATCCTTAAACGAATGAAATTCAATGTCTAGATCATCAAGTAAAGTCTCTATTTGCTGATCCCTGCTCAAAGCATAGGGTTCATAGTCGTGATTTGTAAATACTTCCTTGACATTGAATTCCGAACTGAGTTGTTGAAAGGCTTCTGATGGTGTAGTGTGCAGTATTTTTATCCCTGATTGGTTTTGGGCAAGCTTATTATTCAATTCATAGAGAGTGTCGTAAATGAAGTTAAGCCTGGGATCATCCGGGTTTAAATCGTTGATTATGTTTGTGTCGAAGATGAATACAGGCAGTACCGGAAGCCCTGACTGTAGTGCTTCAAAGAGCCCTTTGTTGTCCTCTACTCGAAGGTCTCTGCGAAACCAGAATATTGCAATTTGATCCATACAAGTGGAACAAAGTACCGGATAAATTGTTTACCCAGGTAGAGATTTCTTACGGAATTTCAATGAAGTATAGGTAATCAAGATGCTTCCGATCACTGAAGGTAACAGCCAATTGATAATTTGTGGCCAATACTGAAGATTCGTAGTGGCAAAAGCCGTGACGGTAGCGATGTAGCTGCCTCCGATTCTTGCAATATGTCCCATGAGCCAATGTTGTTTTTGCAATACGTTGAGCCAGCCTAATGTATCCTGTATCGCCATGGCAAAACAGGTTCCTCCGAAAATAAAAAGTACTATTGCATCATCTTGTATGGGTTGGTCTAGCAATTGATAGGCTTGGGCCAACATTCCGACACTGGCTATTAAAGTACCAATCATGATTGCCTTGTCAATGAGAGCGAGCTGTCCGGATTTGTTTTTGGTATGTCGATAACCAGTAAAGGCGAGATAAAAGCTAAAAATACCAATGCTCAGGAGAAACATATTAGGTTTGAGAATACTCATTCCAATCGCTGAAAAGCATACAAAGCACATACAGCAAAAATATATCAGCCCAAATAGCTTGTGTCGCTTACTCCCTTTTTTGCTCAACATGGCTACAAGCCCGGACGATAGGGCGAGGAATCCAGCAATAATATGTAATGTTAGTATGATTTTGTACATAGAATCTTTGATTTGTCGATATCAAAGTTCAATGTTCTGGAGATAAGAAAAATTAACCTATGTTATGAAATGGTTATTTGTTGCTTTTACGGATGCGACTTAGGCTTTCAGGGGCGATTCCAAGATAGGAGGCTATGTGTTTTAGCGGAATCCGTTGGACTATTCGCGGTTCTTTTTGAAACAGCTTTTCATACCTCTCTTCTGCGGTTAACTGTAGAATGTCGATCTGAATTTGCTGGTTATGGACGTAAAGTTGTTCGGCAGCTATGCGTCCTATTCTGTTTCCTATCCCGGTATCATTGTAAAGCGTTTGCAAAGCATCAAAGTGCATACTATAAAGTTCGACCTCTTCAAAAGTGATGGTTTCAAGGTCAGAGCTTTTGCAGGTAACAAAGGAAGCATAGTCGCTGAAAAACTCATTTTCGAAAGAGATGTCCAGGCAGATATATTTTCCATTGGTATTTAGGAATAATCCTGCTGCACCAGATTTGATGAAGTTGAGATAAATTTCCCTGTCACCAGCCCGCTTTATTACTTCATTTTTTTTGAAAATTCGTTTTTCCAAAAGCGAGGAAAAGTGTTCCCAGACTTCTTCGGGAAGCCCAAGGAAGTTGTCAAAGGTTGACTTGATGTTTTTATGAATTTCGGACATTTTTTGAGACTTTGATTCCCGATTTATGTATACTGAATGCTATCGGAACTAGCCATTATGTTAGTTATATGATTGATAGTCGAGGCGCTATAAAAATTTCAAATTCAGGTACTTATTTTTACCCCAAATACGCACACATCATCTATTTGATCCTCACTTTTCTTCCAGTCATCATATGCTGATTCTATTGCAGATAATTGCGCTGACATAGGCTTGTCCCTGATTTCTACAAGCAAATCTTTGAACTTCGGGTATGAGAATTTTTTCTGGTCGGGGCCACCAAACTGATCAGGGTAACCATCAGAAAAACAAACCAGTATATCACCATCTTCAAGTTGAATTGTATTTTTCGTAAAGATTCCATCTTTGCCTTCTTCAAAAGAAATGGATTGCTTATCACCGCGAATCTCTGCGAGGTGATCGGTATGGTAACGCAATCTTCCGGGTACGGAAATATTGCTTTTGGCGATGTTATCTCTAATTATGTAGATCGGATTATTTGCCCCGGCAAATTGCAGTGTATTGTCCTTTTTGTCCCAAATACAAAGGGCCATGTCCATACCATCCTTTGATAGGCTGGCCTCTGTTTGTCCAAAGGTTTTTATTAGTAGCTTGCGAAGTTCAATAAGGATCTTATCCGATTCGATCACACCATTTTCAATAACGATTTCATTCAGCAGACTGGTGCCTATCATACTCATCAGTGCTCCGGGGACTCCGTGTCCTGTACAGTCCGCAGCTGTCCAGATGACTTTATTATCTTGTGTGATATGAGACCAGTAGAAGTCGCCACTTACAACGTCTCTGGGCCTGAAGAATATAAAATGTTCACCAATACCTTCTTTGTCTTTCGAATTGAGGATGGCATTTTGAATGGTTTTCGCATAGTTGATACTATCGGTAATTTTTTTGTTTTGTTTATTGATTTCCTGATTGGCCCCCTCAAGAGCTAAATTTTGTTCCTCAATTAATCCTTTTTGCTTACTAATAACTCGAAACCTGGTGTAAAGAAATAGGGTGAACCCGAGCACCAGCACCAGCCCCCCAATGGTAAACCACATTATCAGTTGACTTCTTGCGCTTTTAAGCTCTTTTTCTTTCAGAATCCGGTTCCGTTCTTCAATACTTTGCTTTTCAAATTCGGATCGGACTTCCAGCATACTAAGCTCTCTTTGCATTTGAAAAGAGGACAAGCTATCGATAACGGATTTATATCTCCTGTAGAAGTTGAGGGCAGTTTCTTTGTCCTTCATGTCTTCATACATATAAGCCATAGTTTCATAGGCATCCTTTAGCCTGGTTGTAGCTCCAATTTCACCAGAGAGCTGTATGGCTTCATTGAGATAGGCTTCTGCTTCCTCATACATTTCAAATTCGGCATAAAAACGACCTAGATTTATACAGGTACTGGCAACGTCAAATTTATTGCCTAGTTCCCTGGTGATATCCAGGCTTCGGGTGTAATACTCAAGTGCCTTGTATATTGATTTTTTAGAGTTTTTGTAATCCTCATTGTTTTGCTCGATTCTTCCCTTGATTTGATAACAGAGCCCGATATTATTATAGCTTCCGGAAATTCCTTTTTTGTCATCCAATTCTTCCCGCAGTACTAAGCTCTTGTGATAGTAGGTGAGGGCAGAATCCAGGTTCCCGTAGTTGAACATTAGATTACCGAAATGGTTGTATGAATCGGCTATTCCTTGTTTGTCTTTTAACTCAGAAAAAGTCTGAAGTCCACGGATAAAATTCTTCTCAGCTTTTTCAAAATTGTGTTGGCTCATGTGGGCCCTTCCACGATCATTGGATGATTCAGCGAGTAATTTTTTGATCTGTTGAATTTTCTTTGCTGATTTTTCTTTTTCAAGGAGTCGGTTGTAAATCGATTCTCCGTCCAAAAGTGTTTTTAGTGCCCCGGGATAATCCCCGATTTTGGTTAGGGCCTTACCTTGCAGGCTTTTTGCTTCCGCGAGCGTATAAAGTGCTTTTTCAGAGTTATTGCCTCCTATGAATTCTTCGGCTGATTTAGCGTACTCTAATGCAATTCCATAGCTCTGACTTTCAAGTAATTCCTTACTTATAATGTTAGCATATCGGGCTTTTTCTACAAAATCAGTGCTTGCGGTTGTTATCTCAATAAGGCTATCAATATTAACCTTGTTTTGGGCACCTAACCTCTGACTCAGGAATAAACAGAATAGTATAAAGCAGATTCTTTTCGGCATTCTATAAACCAACTTATGAAAAAACCACTTTAATTAAAAGCACTAAATGGGTATTGAGCAGTATATGAAGTAGGGGAGTACTGACCTGGATACTGATCGTGTCGTATTAATAACACTATTTTACGCTACCAGCCCGTGATACTCTGTATTTTAGTTGTAATTGAAGCAGACATTTGCACATGAGTATTAACTGTTGGGTGCCAGTCTTCTCCGTATGGTTCGGTCTGCGGTGTAAGCATATGATAGTGTACTTTGCTATCCCCAGCATTGTTTAATTCTTCAACTACCTTTTCTGTATAATTTTGTATTCTGGTCCAGGACTGGAACCCGACAGGCCAGTAATCACTCATCATTACACCAGTCACGCATATAATTTCCGCATCTGAGTAATAACTCCTTAACTGATAAACGAAGGTCATGTAAGTGTTTACAAATTGCGCGGAGTCAACCATCGAGGGGGAAGACCACGCTTCAGGAGCAAAGTCATTGGTACCCAGGTTAATTACGATAACATCAGGAGTATAATCATTTGTGTTCCAGGTAGGACTTGATCCGTCATCCGGAAAAATTTTATCATATATAAGAGGTAAAGTTCCTATTGTGGCTCCTGTATTGTTTCTGTACATCCCGCGGCCGGAATAAGCGACACACATATATTGCGCGTCAAGGTCTCTCGCAGTAATTGCACCCCAGGCCCAATAGTTATCTTCATTTACGGAATTAAATCCGGTGGTAGGATTGTCTGCCGAATTAATGCTAACCAGGTTACCATAACCACAAGTCTGGGAGTCACCAATAAATTCGATTTTTCTGGTTGGTTTTTGATATTCAGACAAGCTTGTGCCTTCTGGTATCATAAATCCTTTAAATGCGCTGATTCCTACGGAACACTCTGTGCGCTTAAATAACTGAATGCTGTGCTCAACATCCGCCAGGTCATCAAATAAAGTGTACAAGGTATCAGAAGGTGATACGGAGAAAACAACTGTGTCCGCTCCACCATCGAGTATTCCGAGGTAGTAGTTAGTATTTTGTGCTCCCCCTGCTGCCGGATCAGCAATAATGGCCTGGATTTTTTTACCATGGAAATTTGTCATTACGGAAACGCCAGAGTGACAAAAAGATGGGGCAGTCGAGTCAGAAAAATCTATTCTTCCCAAGTAACATATATTTGGGTCGGTGGGGTCAACTCTTTCTAATATAATTTCACTTTCTTCAGTAGGTGTGGGGTCATTCTTTTTACACCCGAAGACCATAATTAAGGAACAAATGAATAATGACTGGATGAATCTGGTCATAGCTTTTTAAACTTTAAATTATACTAAATGGCTGTATGTGTTAACGTTAACTTTACGTTTTAGTTCTGAAAATAAATAATTACCGACTTCTAACTTACAGTAATTGGTCATTCTGATAAGAATCAGGTGTGGTAGAGGAAAAAATTGGTAGGGTGAATTTTGGAGACTATACCTTAGGTACAGGTTATTTGAGAGGGGAAGAAAACCTGGAAAGGTGTTTTCCAGGTTCACTATTGCAAATATGTTTTGTCTACCTGGGGTTGGCTTTCTTAACCACAATGGTTCTGCCGTCCAGTTCACTTTCATTTAAATTATTAATCGCTTCCTGTGCCTCGTTATCGTCAGGCATTTCAACGAAACCAAATCCCTTAGATTGGTTCGTATCGCGGTCGAAAATGATTTTTGCGGAGTCAACGGTGCCAAAAGCTTCAAATGCGTTGCGAAGTTGGCCCTCATCAGTGTTATAAGAGAGCTTTGCTACAAATATGTTCATAATACTTTCAATTAATGGAGTGTAACAGAGAAGGTGTCGGATTCACTCAGATAAATTATTTGGCATCAATTTAATGAAAAAAGTATGGATTCGCTTTTTTGATATTATTTTTTAGAAAAAAATCTCAAACTTAAAGATCTTTTGTAACGGCTGGAAAATGTTCTTCTGTGAATAATTCCAATGAGCTGATCTTTAAATCGGCTTTCTCAAATGCTTCATGGCTGTATTCGGAGCTGTCTGGTACTACAACCACATTCATTCCGGCTTCACGTGCTGCTTTCATTCCCGTAACGGAATCTTCAAAAACCAAACAATACTCGGGGTCAATCTTTAGTTGCTTGCTGGCTGCAATGAATATGTCAGGAAATGGTTTTCCGCGATCAACGTTTTCACCAGACAGAATGACCTCAAAAGTATCTTGAAGCCCTAATTTTTTTAATACAGCAACAATAATGGACATATTAGATGAAGACGCTAGAGCAAGTTTGAGTTTTTTTGCTTTACAGAGTTCTATTATATAATCAACCCCGGACATTGCTTTACCCTGTTGTTCTACTAGCCTGGTTACTTCATCTACTATTTCGCTGACAAGCTCTTCATTTTCTTTTCCTTCCCAACCAATCTCTTTTCTCCAATGTTCTACGACAGCATCAATCCGTAGTCCCTTTGTAGAAGCACACATTTCCTCAGTAAGCTCTACACCAACACCTGAAAAAACCTTAATCTCGGCAGCTCGCCATAATGGTTCGGAGTCAACCAGTAGCCCATCCATGTCAAATATGACAGCTTTAATCATACAATAAAGCTAATAATAAAATCTATTCGTTGCGAGTACCGAACGCTTATAATTAATCATATATCCTTAATGAAGGTATAATATTGTATATTCAAGTAGTTTTTGGCCCAGATTTTGACGTAACCAGACTATGTTAACAAAGAGATTTTTACTTTTTGCCCTATTTTGTTTTGGGATTGTGAACTTGAGTTCAGCACAATTGGTCTTCGAAGAAGATTTTTCCAACAATAAAAAATACTGGAATTTACCTAACAATCAGCAGAATCAATCCTTGCTTCAGAATGGACAATGTCTTTGGAAGCATACCGGGCCAGAGCCGGGGTACTTAATGGAATATATTAACCGGCTTGATACTAGAAATAATTTCTCCTTTGAAGTAAAGATTGTCCTCCGGCAGCCAGGAAGTGAGCATGGCGTTATATGGGGAGGAGTTGATCCCAATAATGCCAATTATTTCGTACTCAAAGGCAAAAAATTTAAAGTATTTAAACTAAAGAATGGAAAGGTTCAGGGGGTCGTAGAGTATAAGACAAATATCATGGTTCGTTTGGATCAAAACATTCTTAAGGTTGAAAGGGAGGGGAGTACAGTAACTTACTATGTAAACAATAAGAAAATTTATTCTGAATCCTATACTGGTGTGGATGGGAAGGTTTTTGGAGTATGTCAATGGGGTAATTCTGCCATACTAATAGATGATTTTAGAATCTATGGAGAAAAGTTGCCAATCAACCTCATTGAAGGGCTGTACTATAATGAGCCTCCCGAAAACCTTGGGAATGGTGTAAATAGTAGGTATGATGAGATGACACCGGTTATCGCTCCTGATGGAAAGGGGCTTTACTTTTCCAGGAAGTATCACCCTAAAAACGTAGGAGGCCCTTCTGATTTGCAGGATGTTTATTTTTCAGAATTATTGGGAACACAATTTCAGGGAGGGATTAACCTTGGTAGCCCAATAAATAACTCCGGTCCAAATGCTGTGTTTTCTGTGACTCCGGATCATAATACGCTGTTGCTTATGAATACTTACGAGGCGGATGGAAGACCCAAATCTCAGGGACTTTCCATGAGCAGGCGAACATCTGATGGATGGTCAGTTCCTGAGGAACTCAAAATTCGGAAGTACTATAACAAAAGTACCTTTAATGAGTTCTTTTTAAGTAATGATGGCAAAGTGCTCATTTTCGCAATTGAGAGAGATGATACCAAAGGAAGGCGTGATCTATACGTTTCACGATCTGAAGGTAATGGAATCTGGTCGGAGCCCAGAAACATGGGGTCGGTTATTAATACTTCAGGAACAGAACTTTCTCCCTTTTTAGCTTCAGACGGAGTGACGCTGTATTTCAGTTCCAATGGTCACCCTGGCTACGGTAAGAATGATATTTTTATGACCAGGAGATTGGATGACTCCTGGACTCGCTGGAGCAAACCCCAAAACCTCGGAGAACCAATTAATGGCCCCGGTATAAATTCTTACTACTCCGTCCCAGCATCTGGAGAGTACGCCTATTTTATTTCTTCAGAAAAGTCCCTGGGACTCACTGATGTGTTTCGCGTAAAATTACCTTCAAAAGTAAAGCCAAACCCTGTAGTACTTGTCAGGGGAAGGGTACTGAATAGTAAGACGAAAGAGCCTATTGGTACTGAAATAACCTATAGGGATTTTGAGACCGATGTAGAGGTTGGAGTAGCTAACTCTGACCCGAAAACCGGTAAATACGAAATCGTACTACCACTTGACAAGGTTTATAGTTTTTTTGCAGAAAAGGATGGGTACTATTCAGTGCGAGACCGTTTGGATCTTACCGATGTGGGTGATTATGAGGAAATTGAGAGGGATTTGTATCTTACTCCTATAGAGATAGGACAAACTGCTCAGTTACATAATGTTCTTTTTGTGAGAGGTAAACCAGTTCTTATAAATACGTCATACCCCGAACTTAACAAGCTGGCCAAAACTCTGATTGATAATGCCGGAATCGAAATTGAACTGTTAGGCCATACAGATAATGTCGGGGACCCGGAATTGAATCAAAAATTATCTGAAGATCGGGTGGAAGCAGTACGTAGATATTTAATCAACCGCGGTGTTGAGCCGAATCGTATAAAGGGAATTGGATTTGGAGGAAGCAAACCCATTGCTGATAACTCTAAAGAAGAAACAAGAAGGTTGAACAGGAGGGTGGAGTTCAAAATTATCAAGCACTGATTTCTAGTTCAATGATACAAATGCCATATCAATGATTTCATAAAACTTATTGACATCAATTGGTTTCGACATATAAATCAACCCCAACTCATTGAATTTATCTATATCACTTTTAAGCGCATTTGCGGTAAGTATAATGATTGGGGTGTCTCGATGGATGGGTGATTGTTTGAGTCTTTTTGCAGCTTCAAGGCCGTCCAGTTCGGGCATTTGCATATCCAGAATTATCAGGTCAAAATTGCTTTTGTCCATCGCTTCCAGAGCTTCTTTACCGTTGCTGACTAAAGTATAATTGTAGTTTCTGGTTTTTAGTAGTTTTTCGAATAGAATCTGGTTCATCTTGTTGTCCTCTGCAACAAGAATTCGTTTTCCAAGTCGGTCTTTTTTTGAAAGGTTCCCCGAAGTTTTCGATTCTGATTTTGTTTCCTCCATCGTTAGTACTATGGTGAAGGCTGTACCATGACCAACCTTACTTTCAACGGAAATCTCACCTCCCATCAGCTTGACAAGCTTTTGTACTATGGATAAGCCAAGACCAGTACCTTCATGTTTTTTAGTTGCTGTATGCTCCGATTGAGTGAATTTGTCAAATACATGAGGTAGAAAATCCTCTTTTATTCCTGAGCCGCTGTCTTCAACTTCAATTTTAATCAGGGCTTTTCCTTCGGTATAGGAGAGCATTGTAGCTACCACTCGGATAAAACCCTCTTCCGTAAATTTTATGGAATTGGAAATCAGGTTGTTTAGAATTTGACTCAGCTTAATCCTATCACCCAGGAGGAATTCGGGTATAGATCCGTGAATATTAAGTTCCAAAGAGATTAGTTTTTCTTTGGCCATGGGTTTAAAGCGTTCTACCGATTCAAACAAAATCGACCGAAGATCAATGGGTGTGATTTTAAGATTGACCTTTCCGGCTTCAATTTTTGAGAGGTCTAGAACATCATCAATTAACGCCTTTAAGATTTCTCCAGAAGCTTGAATGGCATTCAGCATCTCGATTTTTTCGAGGTTTTGCTCCTGTTCATTTAGAAGTTGAGCAAACGCCAGAATTGAGTTGAGAGGAGTTCTTATTTCATGACTTATATTAGCCAGGAACTCACTTTTGGCTTCGTTCGCTTTTTCTGCCGCTTCTTTGGCTTTTCTTAAGTCTTGCTGTGTATTTTTGAGCTCGGTAATATCCCTGATGATCCCAACCAGTACCTTCTCTTTACCCTCATTTATGAATACCGATTTCTTAGTTGATATAGTGTATTTGTTACCTTTCGCATCGGTGATTGATTCTTCATTTTCATCATGCCCCATTTCTGCAAATACCTTGTTATCTTTTTCCCAAAATATATCAGCCTCGTGTTTCGGGAAAAAGTCATAATCCGATTTGCCCAAGAGATGTTCACGTTCTATTCCTATAAAATTGCAAAAAGCATCATTTACCACAATCCATTGGTGTTTTTCGTTTTTAACAAACACAGGATCATCTATGGTGTTAATGATATTATTCAGGAAATCTTTCAAGGTAACAAAGGATGGTTATGGTGAAGGTAAGACTAATTCGATGATTTTCAAGACTGAATTCGCCTAAAATGCACTCCATATTCTTCCTAATTAAGAATAGGTTTTAACTTTATTTGTTTGAGTGTTGAGTAATCTCCAGACCTATGAAATTTTCCTATAGACTTCTTTCTATAGAAGTAGGTGAGTGTTTCTTCTGCAGGAAAACTAAGGATTGGCATACCATCATGATCCAGTTTTTCTTTTTGAGCCATTTTGACAACCAAGAATCGTAGAAGAACCAATCGGTTATCTTGATAATACCATTCAGTTTCCTGGGTTCTGTATTCACTTTTAATAAGTAGGTATTTATATACTAAGCGGCCGGAAGAATCAGATTTGGAGATTTCTTTATACAAATCACAACTATCTAGATCGTTATGTATCGTTTGTTGCTCTAGTAAGTTTAGTTCAGGTACAGATTGGACATAGTCATTGATGATTGAAATTCTATCTCCATTTTTCTTGTCAATTCTTTTAAGTTTTTGAGCAAAGGTGATCTGAGGAGCTAGTATCGCAAAAATATATATCGGTATGAGGAACAGCTTACCCACATACATAAGTTAATGGATCACAATAAAAAAATCTTAAACATCATTCAATTATTGAGTTTTTCAGAGCTTTTTTATTGAGCGTATGTGACTAATAATATCACTTTAGGACCTTGTTACTTATTCGTGTTTGTGAATTTCCCCTTTTTTATATGGTCACAGGAAGAGTCCTTTTCCGGGGCTTCCTGAACATATGCGCCAGCGACCTGATGTTTAATACAACTGGATAGAAACATAATTACTCCTATGAGCCCAATTGCTACTTTCGGAAGTCTGATTTTTAGGAAAAATGCTTCAATTTTATTGAGTGTTTTATAGAACTTGCGATCTGTCGAAATATGTCTTTTGTGAAATTGTCCACATACGACTGGTTCCTTTTGGAGAATATCTATTATTTCAGGAGTAGTCTTTTTAGAAAAGTCATAAACGTTGATTTCGCATACTGAACACATTCGACCGCAGTCGGTTTTATCCATTTTGTCTAAATCAACGGTACATGGTTTTTCAATTTTGACGGAAAGAGATTTACTTGTTTTCATAGTCGTTAGTTTTTGAACTTCGGTACGTTGTTAGTCGTTTTTAGTGGCTTAGTGCTTATTAAAGTCATTCCTTTACTTTTCTTTGGTTGGGTGTCGCAGCTCACGTATCCTACAGTTGTTTGGTGTCGGTGGCAGGACCCCAAAAATATCAGACTGACAAAAAGACGTGCCAGACGGGGTGATTTGATGCTAAAAAAAATATTTTCAAGAGTATTAGCTATCCTATTCTTAACCTTACGATCCTGCAAATGCCTCGTTTTGATTTTAGCACATTTTACTGAATCAATGTGAAGCCGTCTCATCAATTGCCTACGGCTCAGTTGACTATAATCATAAACCTTTGTATCGCAATGACTACATGATATGCAACCATCAAGTATTGGCAGATGTCCTATTTTCTTATCACAGGAGTTATTTATGGTTAGTTGATTCGATGAATTCATATTATTTAGATGAGATTTGATTAAGAATTCCATATTCCAAGTATAAATGAAACCCATAAATCAGTGATTCATTGCGATTCGCGAGGATTTGCTTGCTGCTCAACCGTATAAAAGACAATGGAATTATCACTGTAGGAATAAAAATTTTCAATATTCAAAGATGAGCAAGTTGCGCGGTGGGCATATCTGCCTTATCATATCTTATCCTTATAACCTATTTAACCTACTTGATTTATGTTTATTCGATTAAAAGTGATTTTTGTGCTTTTGTTGGCCCTCAACCAGGTCAATATTCATGCACAGTGTGGTCAGCTTATCTGGAATGATGAGTTTGACGGGACAGATATTGATAACTCTAAATGGACCCATGAGCTTGGAGGAGGAGGTTGGGGCAATAACGAGCTCCAAACTTACACGAATAGCTCGGCTAACTCGAGAATAGAGAACGGTCGTTTGATTATCGAAGCTAGAAACGATGGCGGAAATTATACTTCCGCTCGAATGTATACCCGTTATTTACATAGCTGGCAATACGGCAAATTTGAGATGAGTGCTAAGTTGCCTTCCGGAACCGGAGTGTGGCCCGCATTTTGGATGTTACGTGATGATAATGCCTGGCCTATGACTGGGGAAATTGATATCATGGAATATCGGGGTGATATCCAGAATCATGTTGCGGGGACAGTACATTATGGTGATAATTACCCGAACAACCGTCACGATGGTACGGGCTACGATTTGTCGACAGGGAATTTTACAGACGATTTTCACACTTTCGCTATTGAGTGGGAGCCCGGTGAAATTCGCTGGTATGTAGATGGTAATTTATACAAAACCGAAACCGCATCACCGAATTCGTTAAACCCACCATCAAATAATGATCCGTGGCCATGGGATGGAGGAAACTTCTTCCTGATTTTGAATGTCGCTGTAGGGGGTCCCAATACACCATATACAGGTTATCAAAACCCGAATTTTGGTAGCTCAGCCATTATGGAGGTCGAATACGTTCGTGTTTATAGCTCTGCGCAACCTGATGTCGTAATTGATGGTCCTCAAAGAATTTTCGATGAAGACCCAGCAAACTACTCGGTGCCAAGTGAAGCAAACAGGACTTACAACTGGACGGTTCCTTCAGATGCAACAATTACTTCCGGTCAGGGTACTAATTCTATCTCGGTGGACTGGACTGGTTCGGAAGGGGGAGATGTACAAGTTGATATTGCTCACACAGGAGGAGCCTGTTCAGGAAATACCTTCTTATATACTCAGGGAGTGGAAGTATATCAGAAGTTTTGTGATTTCACGCTGAATGATTTTGAGCAGCAGATTGCCATGACAACCGGCTTTCAGGCCGGACAACTGTACTCCGTTCCTAACCCAGGGGGTAATGCTGTGAACAGTTCTGATCAGGTTGGAGAGTACGACAGAAATGGTGCTGAACAATATGATGCTTTGATCTACGAAGATGTTCTGCTGGATCATGCCGATGATTTTGTGAACGGAATCTATGAGTTAAAGATGGACGTGCGTACCGATGCTCCTATTGGTACTCAGATAGATGTACAGTTAGGTAACGTGGCCGCTGCGGGAGCATTTCCGGCTGGTACACATAGTATTTATACCGCAACTACAACCACTCAAAATCAGTGGGAAACACTCACTTTTACACACGCAAGTAATCAGGACCCAAACAGGGCCAATTATGCGGATGCGCTGGACAGACTTGTTATCCTTTTTAATCCAAATACATGGACTGGTAATACCTATTATTTTGATAACATCAGGCGAGAGCTGGCAACCGGAAGTAATAATCTCTCGATTACCGGGCCTGGGGCAGTTGACCCGAATCAAGCCGGAGTAAATTACACTGTTTCTGGAGGGAGTGGTTCTGTTTATGACTGGACGGTACCTGTGGGAGCGGTAATTACAAATGGACAGGGAACCAATTCGATAGATGTCGATTTTGCCTCCCAAGGAGGTAAGGTGACCGTGAGTGAACAATTAACGGCAGGATGTTGGAGTGATCCGGAAATCTTGACAGTCTCTGTTGGGGGTGGAAGTTGTGCTGTCTTTTCAGATGATTTTGATGATAGCAATGTGGGTGGTTGGGTAACTACTCAAGGTGATGCCGGTTTTACTTATTCAGAGGTTATTAGTGATTTGAATATAAACTCCTTAGGGCATGATCAATGGGCTTATGTTGAATTGGATATCAATGATGGTACAAATAGTACAACAATCGACCTGACAGATCCATTGAATAACCCAATACTTAGGTTTCGTGCTCAGGCATCTGAAACTATGTTCCTCAGGATGACTTTAGAGGATGAAAATGGGGTGGTAGCACAGAACCAATACCTGAATCCTATTAATGGCTTCGCAATTACAGATACTTATCAGGAATACACTATCGACTTCAATGGACAACTATGGGATGAGTATACAGGAGGAGGAGCACTTGATGCTTCAGCGATTGATAAAATCCGTATTCTTCTAAACCCAGCCTGGATTGATTACCCGGAAAATAACCCTGAGGGAGGTCAGTTCAATTATGCATTTGAAGGAGAAGTTGATATTGATTATATCAGAATTGGAGACGATTGTCAGGGAGTAGTTGCCAACTTTACCCCCGACCAAAGTTCTATATGCCAGGGTGGTACAGTGACCTATACTGATGCTACGCTTAATGATGATCAGGCTAGTACTTGGGAATGGGATTTCGGTGACGGTGCCTCACCAGCTAGTGCCACAGGACAAGGACCGCATACCGTTACTTACTCAACAACAGGCTACAAAACAGTGACTCTTGATGTTGATAATGGTACATCCATTTCAACAAAAGACAGTGTGTTATTTGTTTCCGGAACCGCTACTTGCTTCTATGAAGATGATTTCGATAATGCGTCAGTGGCTTCTGGTTACTGGACTGATGGGAATTTTACTTTCTCGGAGGCAAATGACTATATGACTATTTCAACTGCTGGAGGTCATGGAGAATATGAGTCCGTGGCCTATTCCTTGGATGAACCTGTAAGTTTTGTTTGCAATCCTGATAAAGCTATCCTGAAGTTCAGAGCGAGGGCCTCTGCTGATATGGCTTTGCGTGCTACTGTTAGAGATGGAAATAACATCGAAGCACAGAATGATGCTTTGATTGCGGTTAATACCTTCGATGTCGGAACAGATTGGAATGAGTATGAGGTTGATTTGACCGGGTTAATGGCTGATGATTATGTTGCGGGGTCCGATCTTGATACGGGTTTTATAGCTCAAATCGTCCTGAGAGCCAATCCCGGTTACTCAACTTATCCTTTTACAACAGACGGTGGACATTTAATTGACGCTGCTTTTGAGGGTGATATTGATATTGAATGGTTAGGTTTTGGAGATTGTACAATGCCACCATTAACCACAGATTGCAATGGAGATTTAAATGGATCAGCATACACTGACGTTTGCGGTAACTGTGTAGGTGGAAATACGGGTAATACAACTTTAGACAGTGATTCTGACGGTACACCGGATTGCAATGATGGTTGCCCCGGAGACCCGAATAAAGTAGCCCCTGGCACTTGCGGATGTGGGGTAGCTGATACTGATACCGATTCTGATGGTACACCCGATTGTAATGATCTTTGTCCTTCAGATTCTGATAAAACTTTGCCGGGGACTTGTGGATGTGGAGTAGCCGATACAGATACCGACTCGGATGGTACACCAGATTGTGATGACCTTTGTCCATCAGATCCGGGTAAAACGGCACCAGGTACTTGTGGGTGTGGGGTAGCCGATACAGATAGCGATGCAGATGGTACACCAGACTGCGATGACCAATGCCCTTCAGATCCTAATAAGGTTTTGGCTGGTGCTTGTGGTTGTGGAGTAGCTGATACAGATAGCGATGCAGATGGAACTCCTAACTGCAACGATCTTTGTCCAACTGATCCTAATAAAATAGCACCGGGAAGTTGTGGGTGTGGTGTAGCAGAAACTGATACTGATTCAGACGGCACTCCCGACTGTACAGATGAGTGTCCCAATGACGTTAACAAGACATTGGCTGGAGCCTGTGGCTGCGGAGTGGCTGAAGGAACTTGTACGGATTGTAATGGAGATGCCGGAGGAACAGCTTACACCGATGTGTGTGGCAACTGTGTAGGGGGTAATACAGGAAATACTACTTTAGATAGTGATTCAGATGGAACACCGGATTGTAATGATCAGTGTCCTTCAGATCCGAATAAAACGGCTCCAGGTACTTGTGGTTGTGGGGTTGTAGATACAGATAGTGACTCTGATGGAACCCCTGATTGTAATGATGCATGTCCGAATGATGCCGGAAAAATTAGCCCGGGGACCTGTGGCTGTGGAGTTGCTGATACAGATAGTGATTCTGACGGTACACCTAATTGTAATGACTTATGTCCATCAGATCCAAATAAAATAGCTCCTGGTACCTGTGGTTGTGGAGTTGCTGATACAGATAGCGACTCTGATGGAACACCGGATTGTAATGATCAATGTCCTGCCGATCCTAATAAAACCACACCGGGGTTGTGTGGGTGTGGTCTTGAGGAAGGCAACTGTCAGGATTGTGCCGGTGTAAATAACGGTTCTGCATTCACAGATAATTGCGGGAACTGTGTAGGTGGCACCACCGGTCAAACTGCCTGTGTTCAGGATTGTAATGATGAATGGGGAGGTACAGCCGAAATGGACGTTTGTAACCAATGTGCAGGAGGTTCTACCGGAGTTACTCCAGTAACTGATGTTAATGATTGTATTAATGCAGTTGATCCGGCTCTGGAGGGATCAATTCAAATTTATCCCAATCCATTTGAGCGGTCAATATACATTGATCTTCAGTTGTCAGGAGCATACTCGCTGAAGATATATAATGCCCACGGTGTCGTAGTAATGAGTTCAGAAGGGAATGGCGAGAAGGTTCTTGGTGTGGAAGCCGATTGGCCAGCGGGCTTGTATATTTTACAAGTAGTCAATGATAATAAAATTGCTAACTACAGAATAATAAAGCGGTAAATCTCAATTCAGAGTAGGCAGCATCGGCTCATTCGGTTGGGTCGGTGCTGTTCTTTTTTTCATGTCGCTTGTTTCTCTTTTTTGCAGCGATCGATTCGCTGATATCAGCAATGAGCTTCACAAGGCCTATTGCACCCAGTAGGTAGACAGGACCCAACGGACCGAAAAGAGCAATAAGACCAATTAGAATTAATAAAATTGTTGCAATGATAAGAATAGCTGCCGACAAGCAGCCTTGTACTGCACTTTCAATAGCCCTTCTCCAGCCACTTAAAAATGAAGTACCACTGTTGATGTAGGCTAGGATCAAGGTAGTAATCAAAACCACTATGTAAAAGCTTATAGTGATCCAGGATGCGAGCCCGAGAAACCAGGGGAGCAGCAACAAACCGATTCCCCCAATGACAATGAAGATAACCAGGAAGATGTGCCAGAATGATCTGTTACTTTCTCTGTGTTTTTTATTCTTTTTTTTGAACAGGTGTAAATGAAAATCCCACTTGCGCTTATTGTGATGGCTTTTTTTGCCTTTTACTTCAGTAGTAGCTAAGCTCTCTGCAGAATTTCCTGAATTCTTATTGGTCCAGGCAACTGAATAAAGTATTACCAGCACCAGTAAAAGCAATGAGCCATATGACCTTGAGAGTTTGAGCAAGCCGTTAATCGATATCTTTCAGAATCTTGCTTTTCTTGATATTACGTTTGATATAAGAAGTGTTGGTTCGTGAATTTTTCCCGCGGGATATGGTCCATAGGTAGAATATGAGCAGTGCAGGAAATGATAAGGCCATTATAATTACTTTAACCGCGTCAGTCAATAATTCCAGTTCTATCCAGTCTGAAAGTAATGCTGATGTACCCCCCCCACGATCAGGCAATAAACAAGAACGATCAATGAGTTTGTTTTATTCAAAGCAAAGCCCATAAGGTTTAAAAGAATGAGAATAACGCTCAGTATTTTGATGATGCTAATGCCCATTTACTATAATATTGGCTGCTTCCAGCAGCGAATCGACCTGTAAATCATCCTCCTTTGGTTCATTGGCATTACCAACCAGGATTGTTTTTAATGATAATTTGCGAGCTGGAATCAAGTCTCTTTGCTTATCACCTACCATCCATGATTGGTTGACATCGATATTATATCTGCCAATAGCTCGTTCAAACATGATTGATCCGGGTTTTCTACTTAAAGAGTTTGTCCAGTCCTGATGCCAGGGGCTATAGTACATATCGTCTATTGCATTATTTGTGCATTTCTGGATGTGTTCATGGCATACGAAAACATCCTTATGATCGTAGATCCCCTTCACTATGCCCGACTGATTGGTAATGATGATCAGTACGAAACCAGCCTCTTTGAGCTTTTGCAATCCTTCCGGCACACCTGGCAGTATTTCAAATTTAGGAAGAGAATAGGCGTAGTCGACATAATCTTTATTGATTACTCCGTCTCTATCAAGGAAAACACATTTATTCATCCGGTGAAACTATTAAAAGGAAAGGGGGAAAGCAATCTGGCCACTGATTTAATCAGGACATAAAAAAACAAGTCAGGGTAACGGGCGCTACTGCTGACTTGTCTGTTTTCTAACATCATTTCTTGCCGCATGAAATGATGTCTTTAGTTTACTCCTTACTTGAGGACAGTTAATGAAACATTAGCCTGTCGCTCTATTTAATGTTACGCAACTGTATGAAAATAGTCGTAAAATTGATCGTTTTTTTGTCTGAAGTAACACTTTATGATCTGTTTTTATAGCGTAATTTTTAACACATAATTTTTTCTAAATTCCCCTTTATTTTTCTTTTAAAGGGTGTTTCATGACATTAATTAACGTTATAATAACGGGTATAAAATTATTCTTGTATATCGCTTGGGTTCTATTCTTGATTGGAGGAAGTATTGAAGGTTTTTTCTGCATTATTGAACTGTTCTTGTTATCCTAAAGTTTTCAATGCTTGAGAAATATGAGAGAGTTTTCTGTTCAGTACTTCTCTTAAGCAGAGGGTGTTTCCAGAGTTTTCATTCAGGTATTAAAAAATTACTCTGCCTATAACAAATGAATAGAAGGTTGGGATTAGGAGAATTGCTTACAAATTGAATTTCATTTCATCTGGGCTATTTCTAAGTTTACCCTTGTTTTTGCACGTTTCAACGTATTTGTTATTATAAATAATCCAGGGTAGGGTTTTTTGGCGTAAGTAGGTTATATAGGTACACTAAGAATATTTCCGATTATGAGATACCAATTACTTTTACTGATAATATTTTTTATTACGTCAACCTCCGGCCGGGGAGGAACTTTTACAACAGTGTCTGATGGACAATGGACAGATGATGGTATTTGGAATTCTGCTCCAGCGGATAATGATTGTAATCCCACAGCCAATCATACATATAACATTGAAGATAGTGTCTATATTAACTGCGCTGGTTCAATTGAGTTCGCAGGAAGAGTAACAATAAATGTTCGATCAGGTGGCGTTTTGTATATCGATACCGATGGAGGAGTTTCTGGGAACGTTACAATTAATGTAGATGCCGGAGGAAAAGTGGTGGTGACAGGTGACTTGGATATTGGCAGTAGTTCAAGTATCACTAACAACGGTGAAATTGAAGTGCAAGGAATAGCTACAGCATCTGGTGGTGGTTATAGTTTTGACTGTGATGGTTCGGGAGGAGGTACGGTGAACTTTGCTAACGGGTCTTGTGCTATATGTACTAATGGCTCTTCAACTTGTGTGGAATCACCACTTCCTGTCAAGTATGGTCAGTTCGATGTATCTCTACATGAAGACGGTGTTGAATTGTATTGGACTACTGTGAGTGAGGAGAATAATGATTATTTTATTATCGAGAGGAGCTATAATGGTACAGATTGGGAAGAGATTGAACGTCTGGACGGTGCAGGGAATAGCAGTGATGTAAACATATATCTATATGTAGATGCAAGCCCATTTAGAGGTATTAATTACTACCGTATCATTCAGGTTGACTTTGATGGTCAACAAAGTGTTTCAGAAATTAAGCAGATTCAGGTTGATCATAACGAGGAATTTGATATGATTATATACCCTAATCCATCTCGAGCTGGGGAACCGGTACATTTGAAATTTATCGGTGTATACGCAGGACACATCCTTGAGCTTTCAATTTTTGATCTTTCTGGCAAGATAGTGCATACAGAAGTTCAGGAAATAGAAGAGTATCACGGAATACATGTGGGGTGGGACTTGGAACATGAACTTGATGCAGGTACTTACATTATTAAAGTCCTGAATGGCCAGGAGGTCACTAATCACAAGTTAATCATTCAGTAATGGTGATTTCTCCGCTTTTTGTGAATCCTTCGTCATATTTAACAATGAGTTTGAAGATCCCGTTAGCAACTGGTTTTCCTTCAGTGTTTTTTAGAGTCCAGATCACAACATCATCTTGATTAAACTTCAATTCCTTAACTAACTGTCCCGAACGGTTGTAGATATACGCAATGCCCGATCCTGTCTTGGCTATATCCATTTCCAGATCGCTTCCTGATGATTTAAAGTGAATGTAGTTGTACTGTGGACAATACTTCTCACCCACTTCCAAGTTGGTTATTGTAGTATCGCATCCATCGGCATAGTCTATTTTTATATCGTATATACCAGGCGACAAGCCTTTAAAGACACCATTCTTATTTTCTGAATGACCCGGTAGTTGATACCGAACGTTAGTGTTTTCTTCAGAAGTAATACGTATTTCCCCATTATCATCATTATGACATGATGGGGAATTATTGATATCAACAACTAAAAATTTACATCGCTTAGGACTATTTACAATTGTCTTTGAAGAATCAATGCCTTTAGTTGTTTCGTCCTGCGTCAATTTTGTGGTATCGGATTTTGACTGAAAAAGCACTTTGCCGCTATCTGATGTGAATGGATTATCAATGGTATCAATAGGGGTAATTGCATCAGCTTTGCTGTATATAGGGTTCTTTGGTAATTCTTCAGCCTGTACGGTGCTTGTCGTATTGGTTGAATAGGTCGGTACGTGATGCTGGTTTTGTGTTTCAACCCTGGACAATTCTTTCATTGGCTTTTCATTTACCTCAACTTTATCAGGAATGAAAATGAACAACAGCAATGAAATCAGCAAAACAGAACCAAATATCCATGGGAGAGCTCTTTTAAACTTAATTTTTCTATCCAGCCTGTCATAATCAAATTTAGAGAACTCAGCCTTTTTTTCAGCAAGAGCCGCTTCGATTGAAATCAGTTGAGCAAGTCTTACCTCCTCAAGTTCAGCGACCAGTTTTGGGTCTGATGATATCCTGGCCTCGAGGCTCTCCGATTCAGCTTTGGAGAGTTTGCCACTCAGGTAATCTGAAAGTAGTTGGTATGTTATTTTCTGACTCAAGTTCTTAGAATGTTCTTAATTTCAGGTCTTTCGTTGACTACTTTAATTAGTCTTTGTTTGCATTTATAGTTCTTTGTTTTTGCAGCGTTCTCGTTGCTGAATCCCATTACTTTGCATATCTCTTTCATTGATAGCCCATTGTAAAAAGTATTGATCAGTAATTCTTTACAACGGTCACCCAATTCGTCAAGTAGCTTATAAAGCTGACTGCTCTTTTCCTTGTCAAAATAATCTGATTCCGGGTTTTCCGAAGAGTCCTCATTCTTGAAATAAGTCTCTTCGATATCAGTCAATCTGTTTTTAATTTTGAGGCGATTGTACCAGGCATTTCTACTGATTGTATATATGTAACCATCAATTTCAGTTTCATATTTGTACTTGCCAAGTTTTACTTGTTTGTAAAAGGTAAGCACCGCATCCTGGAAAATATCTCTTGCCTCATCAGTATCTCCACCGGACTTCATTATCATAGCATTGACCTTGTAAAAGATCTTGATATACAATTGTTCAAAAACCTTCCCGTCTGATCCGGATCGGATAGCTTCCAATATTCTTTTATCCTCTTTTTTACCCAAAATGAGTTTTGACTATTTGGTATTACAACAAGCTACTTCAATAAAAGTAACCCCACTGACAAAAAAAATGAATCTGTCCATAAATCCGTTTATTTTTGCGAACTAATGCATAGTGGTATTTTACATTTTTTCAGATTCATATTGTTGGCCGCGTTAATCCTTTGTAATGTCATTGCAGGCTACACTCAGGAAGTACGATACCCGTTTTTATTTGAACAATTACCACAAAGTTTTGGGAACAATAATCCAGCATTTGAATCAAGGGCTGACCCTCTCTCGCTACGCATCGGGTATAATGGACTTAATGCTCTCAGTAGTAATATTTATACAGTCTATGCGACAGGTTACGCAACTTTAAACAGGAAAGTACAAACAAAATCCCATCAGCCCTTTATTAATGTGTTAAGTGATCATGAGGGACTATATATTGGGAGGAATCGGGTTTATGGTGGCTACCGGTATATCCAAAAGCTTTCAAATAATTGGAGTTTAAGTGGTGGGGCTTCGGTAGGGATCGTCAGTCATAATATAAAAGGAAATATCGCAGTAGGCGGTACAAGCTCATCGGCACTAGATGGAAATTTAGGAGTTGTACTGAAGGCAAAGAAATCGAAAATAGGTATTTCCGTAAATCAGTTTCTGAATAATGAATTGGAATTATATAGTACAAAAACTGAGCTACTAAGACATTATGGAGTCTATGTTCAGCATAAAGAAGAAGTTACGCCAGATTTTTTGATTGAACTCAATGCTTATTCCCGGCTTACAAGTAAGGCCCAAAACGAATATATTATAGGAGTAAATGTTTACCATAATGAGTTACTAGCCGGTTTTACCTATAGAAGAGGTTTTGGTCTGATTACCATGTTGGGAATTGAAAGAATTCAGTGGGGGCGGAACTATTACGGACTTTCTTTTTCTTATAGAATTCCGATCAGAGCAAGGATTCCCGTTGATGCCAACCAGTTTGAGTGTTCACTAAATTTTGTACTGGGGGATGGTGAGGGGTTACATTAAGGGTATGAATATTGTTGGAACTATATTGACACGTTGATTTACAGAATAATACACATATTGACTTTGACCTTAGTACTGACTGGCGTTCGTGCTCAAACTCCTCCATGGGTAGGGGACCCAACTTCGGAGACCTTCAATATTATTATTGCTGATACTACTGATTTCCAAATAACTGGTTATTCAGCAGAGGCAGGAGATTATATATCCGTACTTTATGATTCAGCGGGGTTACTTAAAGTAAGTAGTACCGTTAGGTACACCGGTAACTCGGACACGCTGGTGGCTTACGGAGATACAGGTTCTGATAATGGCTTTGAGGATGGAGAGATTTTCACCTTTTATATATGGGATAGTTCCGCCAACTGTCAGATTTATGCCATTACTCCTACATATTTGGGTGGGGAACAGTCTTTTGCTGATGGAGGAGAAGCTACGGTAGATAATTTTATGGGCACGGTAAATGGTTTTTTCTACTCTCATAATTATTTCTGTCAGAGCTACTCAGGTGCAGGGACTGATCCTGAACCATTTAAAATCGGGTATTTTGTTGACGACACAGTATTCTTTAGCTCAGCTCCAGGTCTGGATATTGATTCGGCTTCCGGAGCAATAAATACACTTAATTCTCAACCGGGGGATTATCTGATAACAGTATCAGCAAGTCCTTCTTGTTTGTTAAATGACACGTTAAACATATCGATCGGAGATGGCTTTAATGATAGCTTGCCAAATAATTTATCTGAAGGGTTGTTGTGTTCTGAACAAACCATCGATTTTTTACTTGATAGTGCGTATTTCTCGAATGGGCTTGAGCCTTATTCAATCAATATAATGGACACTGAAGCTATGTCTTCCATCAACGGGAATAACCCTTGGGTCAACGACCTCGGTTTAGGTACATATCCGGTTTTTATTACCGATGCTCTGGGTTGTACTGATACATTAAGTCTGAGTGTTGCTCATCTTGAAAACTGTGATCATCCTATCATTACTCCTGAATTGAATGATGAGTTCAGTACATATTATATTGATTGTGCTGGAGAATTGACTATCTATAATCGTTATGGTCAGCTTGTAAAGTCATTTTTAGGTCCGGTATCTTGGGATGCTACAGACAAAAATGGAGAACTCGTTCCTACCGGAGAGTACTTTATCTTCTGTAACGAAGAGAAAAAAGAACAGGTAACGGTCATTAGATAGCAGGGGTTACTTTTTCATAATGGGATTGTTGGCAAGTCAACAATCATTTTTTAAAACCAATAATTATGAAAAAGTTTTTACTCAAAATTTCACTATTAGTTTGTTTAGTCTATACGGGATATGGAGCACAGCACTTTGTTCTAAGTTCTGCTGATGCAGGCTCGTTTACATTGAGAGATCAAATAACTAACTCTTCAGCTGGAGACACTATTTACTTCGATGTTGTTGATACAATTAGACTAACAACCGGAGTTATTACGATTGATCATAACCTTACGATTTTCGGTACCGGCTTTCCAATAATATCAGGTGAGAACTCCTCAAGGATATTTGTTCTCACAAATAGTGCTACCCTTCATATAGAAGACTTGACCATGGTAAATGGTACTGTAGGTGGCAGTGGTTATGGCGGTGGAGCAGTTTATTTGTCCGGAGGTAATGTGACAATGCTCCGATGTAATTTCTATGATAATTCCTGTACTGGTGCGTTAAATACCTGGGGAGGTGGAGCCCTTAGTATAGCAAGTGGAACTGTTGTAGCAGAGGACTGTCATTTTGAAGGAAATAGTGTTTCGGGTAATGCAGCAGGGGGAGCAATTCATGTTCAAACTAGCTTGACACTGGAACGTTCGACAATAAATAATAACTCAGCCAGTGGTGGTGGCTGGAAATACGGTGGTGCTATTAATGCCTATGGTAGTGTTACACTTATTTATTCTACAGTTTCCGGAAACACCATTTCTACTTCGGGAAATGCTTACGGTGCCGCCATAGCAAAAGCCAATCCAAGTGGTTTGATTAATATTCAGAACAGTACACTTACTGAAAATAGAATCTTAAGCGGAAACGATTGGGGGGGAGCACTTTTCCTCTGGGGGTCTGGACATATAATTAAGAATAGTATCGTTGGAGATAATTTTAATGCTTCCTTGCAAAACTCTGATATATACGCCAACACAACAACAACTTCGGGAGGATATAATATTATTACTTCCGTTGTGAACGGTTTTAACCTTGTAAGTACTGATATTCAATCGTCACCGTTGCTGGGCGCTCTGCAGAATAACGGTGGTTATACACCAACTCACTCAATTAATTGTTCAAGCCCGGCTTATAATGCTGGAGATGATTCTGGCGCTGGAAGTGTAGATCAAAGAGGCGTTGTTAGTATCTCTCACGGACAACGCGATATTGGAGCGTTTGAGTTTAACGGTCCCCTTCCTACAGTTAGTTATTCCGTTAATGATGTAAGCTGCCATGGCGAGAGCGATGGATCAGCAAGCATTTCCAGTGCGTCTATAGGAGCAACTTATAATTGGTCAACCAACACTTCAGGGTTATCCATTAACAATCTGTCACCAGGTGAGTATTGGGTAGAAGAAGTTACAAGTGATGGTTGTGCTGACCGGGATACCTTTGATATTAATGAACCAACTGCTATTCTGGTCTCAATAGCGGAAACAGATGTCACCTGTTTTGGTGATAACGATGGGGCCATCGATGTGTCGGTTTCAGGTGGTGCCTCGGGGTATACGTTTGATTGGGATATTGATGGGACGGGTGACTTTGATGACATGGAGGATCTGAATAATTTGTCTGGTGGAAATTATGTCTTGAATGTTCAGGATGCTGTTGGTTGTTTGGGTTCTAGTGGAATAGTCACGATTACCGAACCAGCACAAGTCGGTATTTCTGCTATACCATCTGGTAATCAGTGCTATGGAGTCAATGATGGAGTAATAACAGTAAGTGGCTCCGGGGGTAGGACACCTTATATGTACAATATAGACGGAGGTACTTTTGTTAGTAGTGGAACCTTTAGTAATCTCGCTCCGGATTCTTATGTGGTGAAAGTACAAGATTCGAGTGGGTGTCAAAGTGCAGGTGCTCAAATTAATTTCGGTGTACCTTCACAAATAACGTTAACGGCAATAGTAACAGATAATTCTGGGCCAGGTAATGGAGCAATTGACCTTAGTGTTACTGGAGGTAATCCAGGGTATACATATTTGTGGGATGACAATGGAAACTCTGCAACCCAGGACATTTCGGGGCTCGTTGCAGGTAGCTATATGGTAACTGTGACCGATGCAACCCTATGTGAGGTTACGCAAACGTTCAGTGTAGGAGGAAGTATAACGGGAATTCAGGATGATTCTATTTCAAAAATCAGAGTGTATCCCAACCCATTTAGTAAACAGTTATTCATAGACAGAGGGCAGTTTTCAGTGGTTGATTATCGTCTTTTTGATGTGTTAGGTAACCAAATTTCTCAGGGATACATTGAAGGAAATAAAGTATTGTTGGGAGATGAATTGTCCAACGGAATTTATTTGTTAATTATATCAATAGAGGGCCTGGAGAGATCATTTCGAATAGTCAAAGAATAGAAAATTTAGCTGCCTGAATGCCTTAAAAAGAAGTATGCCAACTGGCTGCTTCTTTTTTCGTATACTTAACTATGTCATCCTGGGAATGTCCGGAATGTGGAAAAAAGTATGATAGTAAGCCTTCAGAATGTGATTGTGAGGATCTTACCTTCGTGTTTCATGAACCACAGTATTTTATAGTTGAGGTGAAAGAAAAGCACCTTCAGGAATATCTGTATGGGGTTGCCGGATTACAGGAAACAAAAACTAATCAACTATTTAGAATTACCCCGCAGCTTTTTGAAAAAGCAAGTTCATTCCAGGATGTTGGCACTGGTGATTTCTATTTGATATCTGAAGATTTCGGAAGTGGTGAGGATGATGAAATGATTATTAATTACAAGAGAATTTCCGAGGTTGATTTTGAGGTCCTTAAATCGAGTCTGGCCCGTAAAGAATAAAGGTGCCGTTTACAGACACCCTTATTTTCAACCAGCTATGTGACATCATAAGCATTTGATATCAAGTAAAAGATACAATTCAATGATAATACGTTGCCTTGATTATTAATACTTCGGAACATTTTTCTCATTTTTATGTTCTACTGTTTGAAATATTAATAACATGATCATTCGCTTTTCAAAAAACCCTTTTAATCAAATCAGAGGGATAATAATCTACAACTGGAAAAAAATTGCTGTTTTCACCATTTTAAGCACTGCCGTAGCTTTATGTAATCATTATTACAATATGGGTTTCCTTAAGAACTACGTAGTTCCGGTAAGTATACTGGGGGGTGGTCTGGCTATTTTTCTGGGTTTTCGGAATAATTCAGCTTATGACCGATGGTGGGAAGCCAGAAAGATTTGGGGAGGAATAGTGAACAGAAGCCGAACCTGGGCACGACAAATTACCACGCTTGCGACACTTCAGCATACCAAAGATTTGAAAAATGAAAAGGAGCTATACGGTTTTCATAAAGAAATGATCTATCGGCACCTGGCATGGATGAATGCGCTGCGATTACAATTGCGAGGGCAGGATGATTGGGAAGAAATCAAAAAGTACTTAGATGAAGATGAGTACAATACGTTACTGACAAAGAAAAATAAAGCAACACAGCTTGTTCAAAGGCAAGGAGAACGACTAACCGAGGCACTGAAGGAAGGAATTGTTGAAGATTTCAGACATATGCAACTCGATAACTCACTTACCGAATTGTACGATTTACAAGGTAAGGCCGAACGAATCAAAGGGACCATCTTTCCATTTTATTATACTTATTTCACCAAGCTATTTCTGTGGGTGTTTATTATACTTCTACCTTGTAGCTTAGCAAATTTAGGATGGTTTAATATTCCCGTTTCAATAGTGATATCTTTTGTGTTTGCCATATTAGACAAGTCTGGTACCGTTACTGAAGATCCGTTTAGAAACGTAGGAGCAGATGTCCCACTCAATTCTTTATGTAATACTATTGAGATTGATATGCTTGAGCAACTGGGTGAAACATCTGTTCCGGAGAAAATACAGGCCTCTGAAGGTAGGTTCGGGGTGCTCTATCTGAAGTAGAGTATTATTCTAACTCATACTCTAACTTCATGGTGATCGTGGCAGTTTTCTTTTTGGAGGATGTATTAAAGGTCCCTCCCCAACTGAAACTTTCTCCCGAGTTTTGACCCGTGATTTGGAATATGCCCATTTGCGCAGAAATTAGATCACCCATATTGCCACCTGAATTTTCGGCAATTTTTTCAGCACGGTTTCGTGCGTCTTCAGTTGCTTTGGAGATCATATCAATCTTTAAATCGGCCAATTTTGTGTAGTAATACCGGGGCGGATTTGAATAAAACTCAATTCCCTGGTTTAGGAGTTCAGTGACTTCTCTGGATAGAGCTTCAACTTTTTCTACATTCTCCGACTCTATTTGTACGGCTTGCCTAAGAATATATCCATCGAATTCGGTACCGGCATATTCTCCGTTATCATTGTATCTGGCTTTGTTTTTTGTGTCTGTAGAAACAGCCTTGAAAATGATATTCTCTTTTTTGATTCCTTTTTCTAAAAGGTAACTCAAAGTTGCTTCTTTGTCTTTCTTCAGTTTTTCGTAGGCAGATTTTAAGTCATAGGCCTCACTGGAGAACCGACCTTCCCATACAATCAGGTCTGAGGTGAAGTTTTGGGTGCCTAAACCAGTTACTGAAATTGTACTTTGTGTTTTGCTTCTTTCTACATAGGCATTGCCAAGGTAGTAGGAAGCTGCTATGATTGCTATTCCAAAAATTGTGGCATTAAGGTGTTTTTTCATCTCTTTTTTCGGTGAAGATGAAGACTTTGCCACTCAGTCTCTGGCGGATTTCTATACCTGATAGAATCTACAGAGTATCTGTATTAATAAAATGTGTAACTGTACGGTTTAAAATAAATAACCAATCGTTAGATAGTACGAACTCCAGGTCATGTCAGCATTATCAATGGTAGCAATTTTGTCCAGTCCCTTTTCGTAATTGAAGTCTATGGTGTACCAATTGCTGTCATTGGCTTTTGCTTGTAGTCCAACGCCACCGACTACACTGGGGACAAAAGTCTCTGCCGTACTGATTTGTTGGTTTTCAAACCCATTGTCGTCATTGTAATCATCATCGCTGAATTGTCTGCTTTGTACTGCGAGTATGTTAAACCGGGACGATACCCCACCAAAAACATTGAAACGGAAGGATTCGTTGCCAAGGCTGGCCTTCACTTTTACTGGTACGTCAACATATCCGAAGGTATACTTGTCTTCAAACTCTTCGTATATGGGCTCATTAAAAATGGTTTTTCCCACTTCAATTTTACCTGATGCTACACTATTTTCAAATGAGGCTCTCGCGTCAACCTGAAGCCCGATAAGATCATTGAACATATATGATCCGGTTCCTCCGAATCCATAATGCAACTTTGACGTGAAACTGTAGTCATTGTTTAGCTCAAGTGACGAAACACCAATGGAAAAGTTTGCACCAATTTTAAATCCCTGTTGTGAAAATGCATGGCTAACAATGCTTAATGCTAAAAGTGTAGGGTAAAGCAGTTTACTTCTCATGATCATTGTATGATTTTAAGGTTGAACAAATCGGAAATCCTTCATTGATAAGATAGAATATTTAAAGACAATATCAATGGGCCAATTTGCAAAGCCTATATCAAGTCTGTAACTTGCCCAAAATTATCAATAAATGGGGATTTTCAATTTTGGTTCGTCCAAAAAAATTAAAGGTGCTAAGGAGGCGTATTTTGCAGTGATCTTTGCTGCAATGTCTGCGGATGGACGTATAGACGAGGAAGAAGTTAATACATTGCTACATGTAGTTTCGAATAAAAAAATGTTTCGAAACATGGATTTATCAGATACCTACAAAAAGGTAATGGAACTGTTTACAGATGTAGGTAGTGCCGGCATGGTAAAGGTAGCCGCACCAATGCTCAGTAAAGAACAAAGAAAAACGGCATTCGTAACGGCTGTGGATTTCTTATTGTCCGATGGTTGTGTGGGTAAGGACGAGGAAAAGTTTCTTAACGCTATGCAGGAAGCTTTTAACTATGACGACCAAATCGTTAAAAATGTTAAAGAAGTAATCGTTTGGAAAAACAGAGAGCTATAATTTTTTCTTGATCCTAAGGTCTTTTATAGCTGACCCAAGAAATAACAGGCCGACCAGAATATCTATTGGCATCCAATACACCTTATGATAGAAGTATATTGGGAAAAGAGGGTTAAAGAGGATGCCTGAAATCAGGAATGAAATAATCCAGAAATTAAAGTCGTCATCCCACTCGTAGATTGTCAATGAAAGGCAAGAAATGAACACAACGACACGCAGAACCATATAGTAATCAAGAGGCAAAGGGGCAACAGCCAATAGCAGCATGATCGCCACTAAAACCTTGGCTATGATTATTATACTACGCATTTTTTTCATTGTGATAGCATTTACGTGTACGTGGTAGAACCTCATCAGGTTTTGAATAATAACGGAAATCGGATATGTTACACATTCCGATTCGAATCTACCCTTTTTATGTTCGTTTGTTGATTTAGCCCGTTCATGTAATGATACATACTTCAACACAAAGATCAATGGACAAATACCAAATATAAGCGTGTACAAAATAAACAATTGTTTATATTCGGGTTCTATGGTGCGACTGACGTACATACTCCTAACCATTATATGTATTGCTTGTTCCAATAATGATAACCTTAGAGAACAAGAGCATTATATCAAATCTCTTCACGAGCGCATCTTTGATGTCGTTCAGTACCATGATCGTACAGTCCAGCTGTTAGAAAAAGAGCATGAAGGTGGGATGTATAAGCAAATGCTCCAAGTACGGCAAAAATTACTCACTGATACTAAGCAGATTAATCTGGATTCATTGCTCTTTGAACTCAACATTCCTGCTAATTACAATAAGGTTATTCTGTACGATCGCAAAGGTGAGCGGCTCAATCAATCAACAACTATAAATAGCTCTCTCTCCGGATTCAATAGCCAAAGTGAGTTCAAGCGATTTGTTAAGAATGGAATGAATAAAGAGAAGCACAGAATTACACCTTATATGATTGACCCGGGAAGTATGAACCTCTATAAAATAGGATATGTACTTAGTAATGATAGTTCGGTTATGATTCAACTAATTTCAACTAGCAGGTCAATTGTTGAGGAACGTGATTTTTTACAAAACAAACTTGAAAGTATTGTACTGAAAGAGCCATGGATTGAGGAGATAACACTATTTGAAAAATTGGATTCCTCTCTGGTGTCCTACTATGATTCCAGTACTGTTTCTAATCAACATCAAAAAATGTGCGAAGAGATTCTACTGTACAAAGGAAGTATTATAAGGGATCAGAATAGTGCGGAGGGCTATACGGACTCAGAAGTGATCCAGGAAAAAGAGGAAGGTAGTGTCAGGAACATAATGTATTCCTATGTGCACAGAGACAATAATTTCGGGCTGAGAAATACCCTGCTAAGGGTCGTCTGGAAACAACAGGACTAGTAGTTTGACCAACTTCGATGTTATAATAGTAGGCGGAGGTGCATCAGGTTTTTTTGCAGGTATAAACATAGCTAAAAAATGCCCTCAACTTAGCGTAGCGATTCTGGAAAAGTCCACTAAGTTACTTAGTAAAGTGAAGGTTTCGGGAGGTGGCAGATGTAACGTTACTCATAATTCTTTCGATCCTGGATTCTTAGTAAAAAACTACCCAAGAGGAGAAAAGAAACTCTACGACCCTTTTAAAAAATTTAATCCCGGTAATGTAATCAACTGGTTCGATGAGCGAGGTTTGAAATTGAAAGTAGAGGGAGACAATCGTATCTTTCCGGAATCCAATAGTTCCCAAACAATAATAGACTGTTTCTTATCTGAGGCTCAAAAGTATAATGTTAAGATAATCACCTCAACGGCTGTAGATTCAATTGCTTCCTTGCCTGAGGGGTTTGAATTGAAGGCTAAACAGAAGCAGTTCATTTGTAAATATCTCGTGGTGTCTTGTGGGAGTAGCAAGCCTATGATGGAGCTTTTTCAGAGTAAGGGCTATAAAATAGAACCGACTGTTCCTTCCTTGTTTACGTTTAATATTGATGATCCCCGAATTAAAGATTTACCCGGTATTTCATTTTCCAACACTGTGGTCAAAGTGGTTACAACCAAGCTCATTGCCGAAGGGCCTTTGCTAATTACACATTGGGGGCTAAGTGGTCCTGCCATACTAAGGTTATCAGCATGGGGAGCAAAAGAACTTGCTCATATGGAATACAACTTCTCTGTGCAGATTAATTTTACAGGTGGTTTAAGTTATGAAGATGTCCGGGCGGAAGTCAATACCCATAAAGAATCAAACCCTAAGAAGAGGGTATATAATTATCCTCTTTTCGGGCTTCCCAAAAGATTCTGGAGTAACCTATTGACCGTTATTGGAATTCGGGAGGAAGTTGTTTGGTCAGAGATGCCGAAGAAAGGGCTGAATAAACTTGTTGAGGAACTCGCACAAGGCGCTTATAAAGTGTGTGGAAAAAGTACTTTTAAGGAGGAATTTGTTACTTGTGGAGGGATAGACTTAAGTGAAATTGATCTGGATACTTTTGAAAGTAAGAGGGACACAGGGCTATTTGTGACAGGTGAATTCTTAAATATTGATGCGATAACCGGAGGCTTTAATTTTCAAAGCTGTTGGACTTCGGCTTGGTTGGTAAGCGAAGAAATTGAAAGGCGAGTAAAGTGAATAAAATACCAAAAGCCAAAGCGGATTCATTACTACTGGGGGGACTCAAATCCTACGTTAGCAACCCTATCGATTTTTTGGATCGACATTTTAAGGAGTATGGTGATACATTTAGATTTCGATTGGCTTATCGGTATCTGACAGTTACTAATAACCCTGAATATATTCGTCACATTCTTCAGACAAACCATCGCAATTATAGAAAGAGTTTGGCTTATCGTAAGCTAAGATTACTATTGGGCAATGGGCTTTTTACCAATGAAGGAGAGAGTTGGCTGCTTCATCGTAGAATAGCTCAACCAGCCTTTCATAAGCAAAAAATTAATGCGTATGCTGAGAAAATACAGGATTATGCCGAGGAGATGGTTGGTCGCTGGAAAGGTTTGGAAAAGGTTGATTTGCTCCATGAAAGCACACAAGTAACTTTAAAAATCATCTCACAAACTCTTTTGGGAGTTGAAGTTGGGAAAGAGGCTGAAATCGTTGAAAAGAATTTGCCTGTTGCTCTAAGTTATATGATGAGGAGGGTGACTTCTTCAATTAATAAACCACTTTGGTTTCCGGATAAAGACATCAAGTCGTTTAAGAAATCTGTTCGTGAGCTTGATTTGTTGATCGATACCATAATTAAGGATAAGAGAAAAGAGAATAAAGGTGATGATCTATTGTCTTCACTTATGACTCTTCAGGATGAGGAAACCGGTGAGTCTATGAACGATAAACAACTACGAGATGAGGTCATTACCTTTTTCCTTGCAGGACATGAAACATCTGCAATAGCCTTGACCTGGACATTGTATTTCCTTGGAACCCATCCTGCCGTACTAGTTAAATTGAAAGATGAATTAAGTAAGGAATTAACCCCAAGTGCTAGGGTAGGTGAGAGACTCTCAAAATTATCATATACCAAGGCCGTAGTACAGGAGGCCATGCGTTTAGTTTCCCCGATTTGGATATTGGGTAGGGAAGCATTAAAGGAGGATAAAATTGGTGACTATACCATTAAAGCAGGGGATAGCATCATATTTAGCCCTTATTTTGTTCACAGAAGTGATGAGTACTGGGATGATCCCGAGTCTTTTGTACCGGAACGCTTTCTTGATGCATCAATTGAGAACTCCAACTATTATTTCCCTTTTGGAGGAGGCCCCAGATTGTGTATAGGAAACAACTTTGCTATAATGGAGTTGATGATTTTACTAGCCGTTGTTGTTCATTCTGGTGATATTGAATTAGTAGATCATAAGCATCCAGGGTTTGACTTTTCCTTAACCCTCAGGCCAAAGGATAAAATCTATCTGAAGTATAAATAAATATCAGAGAGAAAGGGCCACCCAAATAGAAATCATGGTGAGAATCAAAAGTATCGATAAAGAGATATTGATTTTTTTACTTCTGAGGCTTGCTGTAGTAGTTGGACTCGCTTCTAGTTCACTTAACGTCAGATTCTTAGTGTGAAGTTCATCTGGTGCTGAGGTTAGTAAACTCACCACTATCATAAGGACAACATAAACAGCGAACAGGCTAGCTGCCAAATACAAGAAATTAAATTCATTGACCAGCTTGTAAAGCATAGTGCCTTCACTAACAATCCCCCACTTAAACTTCAACCCTAGCTCCACAACAATTCTTAAGATAAATACCACAGAACCCACTATGATTACGCTTAACGCTGCCTTGTCATTAGCACGCTTCCAAAGAATTCCTACGAGAAAAATTGCAGCTAACGGAGGTGCAAAGAATGATTGGATCAGTTGTAAATAGTCGATTAATCCCCCTTCAAAAGCATTAATGAATGGCACCCAGATGAGCCCAAGTATTACTATAGTAAATGTGGCTACTTTACCCACGTTTACAATTTTAAATTCATCAGCATTTGGGTATAGCTTCTTATAAATATCAAGGGTGAACAAGGTAGATCCACTATTGAAGCTTGCCATTAGGGAAGATATTAGTGCAGACAGGAGGCCGGCTACTACAAAGCCCCGAACACCCATTGGTAATGTGTCTCTGACCAGGTGGTAATAGGCTTCATGTGTATTTTCGAGGTGAGGGAATTTTATTTTAGCGATAAAACCAGGTAGGATTAATACGAATACTACCAATATCATCAGAAAACCCGCAAACAAGGCTCCGGATTTGGCATGACCTTCATTTTTCGCACTCAACACTCTTTGTATCATATACTGATCAGTACACCAGTACCAGATTCCGAGAATTGGGGCCCCGATTAACATTCCAAGCCATGGGATATTATCATCGTTAAGTGGCTTGAATACTTCGAAATGTCCGGGCTCTGTCTTACTTAGCTCCTGCAATCCTTCCATTCCTCCAATGTCACTTAACCCGTAGATGGTAAGGATACTTCCTCCCAGGAGTAAGACAATCATGTGAAAGACTCCTGAGTAGAGTACGGATTTAAATCCACCCGCAATTGCAAATGCTCCCGTAAATAATACTAATGCTACAGATGAGGTGTACTTATCCCAACCTAATAGACTTTCTAAAACAAGGGCGCCAGCGAATAGGGTGACCGATACTTTGGTGACCACATAGGAGAATATAGAGAGTATGCTGATATACCACCGACTATTCTTACCAAACCTGCGCTCAATATATTCCGGCATCGTATAAACCCTCGATCTTAGATAGACGGGGATGAAAACCCAGGATAATATGACTAAAAGAAATGTGGCGATCCAGGCCCAGTTACCGTGCGCGAAGCCAATGTTATAACCTTGCTCTGGGTACCCGATTACGTGTTCACTGGAGACAGTTGTAATCATGAGGGAGGACCCGATAACAAACCAGGAAGCATTTCTTCCGGCAAGAAAGTAATGTTCCAGGCTTCTGTCAGATTTTGAGTAGTAAACTCCAATTCCAAGTACAAGAAGAAAATACCCGATTAATACGGCAAGGTCAATATGGTTGAATTGTAGCTCCAATCGCTAGTTCAATATCAAAACATAAGATACTAAAAGATAAAAGACTTTGTCGATGCCGATGACTTAATACTTTCCGCAGCACTCAAGCCTTTAGTAAATATGAATATTTTGTATAAACGTATAAAACAATACTGTGTTCAACAAACTTTTACCTTTGGTCTTCAAGCGAGCCTATTTCTAACCAGTTTTCGATGTTATTAAAGAGCCTTGATTGGATTATATTAAGATAAAATTGATTTAAAATTTTGTTTTTTGATGAAATCTACTGAATTCTTGCTATTAAGTTAATATTGTTAAAAAAATGTCAAAAAGGATTTACTTGGAACTTAAGTGGTAAATGTGTGGAAAAACACCTTTTATTTGAATAATAATTAAGTTTTGTTGGTTCTAAAAAGGGACTAATAGTTTTTTGATTATGCTAAAATCACTGGTTTGCCGCTTTAATTACTGGTTACTTCGCTTACCTTTTCCTTCACTAGATTAATTTATACTTAAAGCGGTGTGCTTACTCCGCCTTACTTACGAATAACAATTGTCTGACTCACACCTTTCGGATTTTCTGATCATGGTGTGTCTAAAACATACGAGGAATGAAGATAAGAGCGAACAACCTTACAGCTTTAAGAGCTACATTAGTACAAGTAATTTTTTTAATAACCTTGGTATTTAATTCTTTCGGTCAGGGAGAGGCAAACTACTGGTACTTTAGTACTAATATAGGTCTGGATTTTAACAGTGCTCCCCCCACAGTATTGAACGCAGGGAATCCTAATGGAGCAGGTCAAACGGTAGAATCATCAACGACAGTATCGACAGCAGCTGGTGATTATTTGTTTTCTACCAACGGAAATTACGTTTTTGATGGTGGATTGAATCAAGTAGCCACAAACCTGGCAACAACAACGAATGCTTCTCAAGGTAATATTGTAATGCCAGTGCCAGGCACAACAGACCAATATTACGTTTGTACTGTGGATGCCGCTGATGGCGGATGTAGCGGTGGTGTGCCCGCAGGAAGTGATAGAGGCGCTCGTTATAGAATATTTACGGTTTCAGGGACTGGTGCCGGGAACTTAACAATGGGAGGTGAAAGTACCGCAGTATCTTCCGGTGTTGCAGAATGTCAATTGGCCGTTCCAAAAACAGATGGTTCAGACGATTTTTGGTGGATTGTGCATGAAAGAGGAAATAACACTTTTAAGGTGTATAGTGTAACAGCAGGAGGAATTTCTTTGAGTAGTAACCAAAGTGTTGGGTTTTCTTTTGGAGCATGCGATTATGTGTCGGTTTTGAAGTCAAATACTTGTTACGATCAATTGGCGCTTGCAGTATCGGGGCAAGTACATTTGTTTGATTTTGATGCTTCAACTGGAACAATTTCGAATCCAAGCTCAACGACATTGGCTGGTGCTTACGGTCTTGAATTTTCTACTAATGGAGATTACCTCTATGTATCCACCAATGAGGTTTCTCCTCAAGCAGTTTATCAATACGATATTTCATCCGGCACGTTCGGAGCACAAAGTAATTTGGGTAACCTATCAGGGCAATTGAGAGGTGGCCATTTGCAATTAGGACCTGATGGTAATATTTATGCCGCATCACAAAAGGGATGGAATGCAATTGGTGCAGGAGAAGCGGGCCCACTTTATATAGGGGTCATCACAAATATTGATGCTGCAGGAGCTACGTTCACTCCCAATTATTTGACAGTAAATAATAACAACCAGTTCCTTTCCATGGGATTACCTACATTCTTGAAATCTTATGTTTCCAGTATTACCAGTGTAGAGATTGATGGAATCACGGCCAGTAGCACTACGGTTTGTGAGGGTGACAATGTCAACCTGACTGTCGCCATTGATGGTACTGCTGCGGGTACCGCTACGTGGATTATTGATGGTGGCGCGCCTATAGTATCCGCTTCCGTGAATCATACATTTAGTACAGCTGGTAGTATTCCTGTTCAGGTGCAATTGACCGATAACTGTGGTAGACCGGTAGATGAAACGCTTAATATTGAAGTTCTGCCTGTGCAAATACCAACGGTCTCAACTTCTTGCCCAGGTCCTTCCGGAACAGGAACCGGACCAAATGCAGCTAACTATATTTGGTATGATGCTGCCAGTGGAGGTAATGTATTGGCTACTGGTGCTTCTTATAGTCCTCCTTCTGCTCCTGCAACCGTATGGGTAGAAGACGCGACACCTCTTTCAGGTCCCTATACTACGGGTGCTACAGCTGCGCAAGGATGGGGAACAGATGCAACAACCGGAGATTATAATTTTGACGCAGCAGTTGATGTAATCATTACAGAATTTAAAGTTACTGGTGCACTTTGGACTGGTGGAAATTTTAACGTTGACGTTGAAATTCGTGATGGCTCAAGCACTCTTATTGCCAGTCAAACCGGACTTGTGATTGCAGAGATGGGAGAGACGACTATTTCAGGTTTGTCTCTGGTTGTTCCTGCAGGTACAAATTATACTATGTCACTCACGGGAGGTTCATATCAGCCAAGCAGTGGTACACCGGCTTCAGAACCTGGAATAATTACAGTGGCGTCTTCGGATGTTTTTTATGATGTAGTTGTGGAGGAAGCATATCCCTGCAACCAACGTTTGCAAGTAGACTTCACTTCATGTTGTTCACAACCAACTCCTACACTATCACTAACCACAGGTACTAATCCATTTTGTGAAGGTGATAATTTTACATTGACTGCATCCACCTCAGAATCAAACCCTGTATACAGATGGTATCAGGATGGAGTAGAAATCACAGGACATACAGCGGCAACACTTACGGTGGCCAGCGCAGCACTAACAGACGCAGGTGACTATACAGTAGAAGTAGTTTCATCTGATGGATGCGGAGCTTCAAGTTCGGCTTCTTCAGCGGTGACTATCACCGTCAACGAAAAGCCAACAGACCCAACAATAACGGTAAATCCTAACCAAACGACCTTCTGTGAGGGCGAGACGTATGATCTTACGGCCTCAAGTACGGTAGGTTCAGGTACGATCACCTATACCTGGAGTGGAGATGGTTCAGGTACGACTAACCCATTGTCAGGCACAACAACAGCTGGCAGCTATAACTATATTGTAACAGCCACAGCAAATGGTTGTGATGCAGACAATACCGCCTCACAGGCGATCACGGTCAACGAAAAGCCAACAGACCCAACAATAACGGTAAACCCTAACCAAACGACCTTCTGTGCAGGTGAAGCGTATGACCTTACGGCCTCAAGTACGGTAGGTTCCGGCACGATTACCTATACCTGGAGTGGAGATGGTTCAGGTACGACTAACCCATTGTCAGGCACAACAACAGCTGGCAGCTATACCTACATTGTAACAGCCACAGCGAATGGTTGTGATGCAGACAACACCGCCTCCCAGGGCATCACGGTCAATGCGATTCCAACAGCTACGATCTCGGGAGGAGGAGACATCTGTGATGACGGAGTGACGACAGCAAACTTAAGCATCGACTTTACGGGAACAGCACCGTTTAGTGTAGATGTAGAAAGAAACGCAGGAGCGTTCTCAACAGAAAGCACGAGTTCAGACCCACATACAGTGACAACAACACAGGATGGAACGTATACGATTACGAACCTGTCAGATGGCAACTGTGCGGGCACGACCTCAGGCACCGCGACAGTGAACTACTATGACGATGTAGTAGCGACAGCAAGTATGGAATGTGATGATGTGAACGCAGCTTTAGCCAATGATGAGTTCCAGATCAGAGTGACGGTAACACAGGGAGACCTAGCCAGCATCAACATCACAGAACTTACCGCCCATGGCGTGAACTTCACCGACCAGGGAGGAGGCGTATGGCTATCGGATGCGATCAATGAAATCAACTCAGTAGACATCAATGTGACCGATGCAAATGATTGTAACGGAGGAGTAGATATTACTGGCTTGCAACAACAATGTTCATGCCCGGCCACAGGAACGATTACGCTAACCGGATCAGACCCTGTATGTCCTGGAGACAATAGCAGCCTTGAGGTTCAGTTCAGTACGACAGTAGGATCAGGTCCATTTAATGTTACGGTAACCCACCCGATCAGTGGAGCAAGTACGACCAACAGCGCCACCTCACCGCTATCGATAACGATCAACGAAGTAGGGGCCTACTCAGCCACGATCGAAGATGTAGGCAATGGTTGTACGGTATCAGCAATAGGAAGTGTGTCACTAAGCAACCACACCCCACCGACCGCTACAATCTCAGGCACCGAAACCATCTGTAATGACGGAGTGACGACAGCAAACTTAAGCATCGACTTTACGGGAACAGCACCGTTTAGTGTAGATGTAGAAAGAAACGCAGGAGCGTTCTCAACAGAAAGCACAAGTTCAGACCCACATACAGTGACAACGACACAGGATGGAACGTATACGATTACGAACCTGTCAGATGGCAACTGTGCGGGCACGACCTCAGGCACCGCGACAGTGAGCTACTATGACGATGTAGTAGCGACAGCAAGTATGGAATGTGATGATGTGAACGCAGCACTGGCCAATGATGAGTTCCAGATCAGAGTGACAGTAACGCAGGGAGACCTGGCCAGCATCAACATCACAGAACTTACCGCCCATGGAGTGAACTTCACCGACCAGGGAGGAGGAGTATGGTTATCAGACGCAGTAAACGAATTAAACTCAGTAGACATCAATGTGACCGATGCGAATGACTGTAACGGAGGGATAGACATCACCGGCCTTCAACAGCAGTGTACGTGTCCGACCACGGCAACAGCGACCATCACAGGCACCAACCCGATCTGTCCGGGAGGTAGCAGTACGCTAGAAGTAAGCTTCGCAGGAGGAACAGGTCCTTTTGATGTAACATTAACAGAACCAAGCGGTACCCAGAACCAAACTAGTGTAACCTCACCGGCCACGTTTACGATATCAGACGCAGGAACCTATACGGCAACAGTAACCAATAACGGAGACGCCTGTGATGCGAATACTGCAGGGGTAGACTTAACCGAGCATACCCCACCAACCGCTACAATCTCGGGCACCGAAACCATCTGTAATGACGGAGTAACGACAGCGAACCTAAGCATCGACTTTACGGGAACAGCACCATTCAGTGTAGATGTAGAAAGAAACGCAGGGGCGTTCTCAACAGAAAGTACGAGTTCAGACCCACATACAGTGACAACAACACAGGATGGAACGTATACGATTACGAACCTGTCAGATGGCAACTGTGCGGGCACGACCTCAGGTACCGCGACAGTGAGCTACTATGACGATGTAGTAGCAACAGCAAGTATGGAATGTGATGATGTAAACGCAGCACTGGCCAATGATGAGTTTCAGATCAGAGTGACGGTGACCCAGGGAGACCTGGCCAGCATCAACATCACAGAACTTACCGCCCATGGCGTGAACTTCACCGATCAGGGAGGAGGCGTATGGCTATCAGATGCAGTAAACGAATCAAACACAGTAGACATCAATGTGACCGATGCGAATGACTGTAACGGAGGGATAGATATCACCGGCCTTCAACAGCAGTGTACGTGTCCGACCACGGCAACAGCGACCATCACAGGCACCAACCCGATCTGTCCGGGAGGTAGCAGTACGCTAGAAGTAAGCTTCGCAGGAGGAACAGGTCCTTTTGATGTAACATTAACAGAACCAAGCGGTACCCAGAACCAAACTAGTGTAACCTCACCGGCCACGTTTACAATATCAGATGCAGGAAACTATACGGCAACAGTAACCAACAATGGAGATGCTTGTGATGCAACGACCACAACAGTCACATTGAACCATACAACACCGGTAACCCCGACAGTGGATATCTCAGTAGATAATAACCCGATATGTATTGGAGATTTTCCAACGTTCACAGCAGCAGGCACAAACCATGGGGGAACGCCTACCTACTATTGGTATATCGATGGTAACTTAGATGGGACAAGCGCAACAGCAAGCTACACACCATCAACTATTCTATTTGATAACCAACAGGTACAAGTGACGGTAGAGACCAGCGAAACCTGTGTTACCGTAGACACAGCCCAAAGTACCACGATCATAATGGATGTAGAGAATACCCCCAATCCATCATTGTCTACACCATCAGCGATCTGTGAAGATGGTCAAACCACGATTACAGCTTCTCCGACCAGCGGAACAAGCACACTGACCTGGTTCTTAGATGGAGTACAACGCCCCGAGACAGGCACAAGTGTGACGATAGACGGAACAGAAGACGCAGGTACATGGACAGTGGAGGAAGACAATGGAGTATGTCCGGCAGCGACCTCTACGGGAGTGACCGCACAGGTGGACAATATACCAGGAGTGTACGCAGGAACAGACCAAACCTTCTTTTTGGGTAATAGCATAACGATAGATGGAAGCACAACATCGACCAGTGGTACCATTAGTTGGAATCCGAATACCGAGCTGACCAATGAGACAACAGCAACCCCGGTCTTTACACCTACAACAGGAACCATCTATACGCTGGAGATGACTGTGACAGATGGCGCGTGTACAGCTACAGATGAGGTGGTAATCACAGTAAGAGAGCCGATCAAGATACCGAATGTATTTACTCCAAATGGAGACAATGAGAACGAAGTATGGGAGATCAGTGGCTTGACAAGCTATCCCTCGGCTACGCTGGAAGTATTCAACAGATGGGGGACACCGGTATACAAAGACACAGGAATCATCACTCCTTGGGATGGAATGAGATCAGGAGAGGAGATGCCGGTAGCGACCTACTACTTCATATTAACATTGACAGCTGATGATGAGCCGATTACAGGGTCAGTGACGCTAGTGAGATAGAGTAAAGAATTAAGAGGTAAGACTTAAGACAAAAGACTTAAGATTTAAGAAATAGGACAATCTTGAATCTTAAGTCTTATTTTTTAATCAGAATCGTATTATTCGTTAATAGATTTAGGAGTAGTCCCGAAGGTGACATAAGACTATTCTGGCAGTTTTTATTTTTTAAGCCGTTCGATTCTTAGAAAAGGCTACAGAACACCGAACACGAAATGTGAATCAATCAAACAATTTAACAATCCAATAATTCAACAATAGAAACAATTAAGCAATAGAGCAATTTAACAATTAAACAATAGAGCAATTTAATAATTCAGCAATTCAACAATAGAAACAATCAAGCAATAGAGCAATTTAACAATAGAACAATCCAACAATCCAACAATAAAACAATAGAAGCAATTCAACAATTTAATAATTCAACAATAGAGCAAGTAAGAACGAGGAATATCGAACAAGGATTTTAGATTAATTAAATAATAGAGCAATTCAACAATTTAATAATTCAACAATAGAATAAGTAAGAACAAGGAATACCGAACAAGGAACACTGATTTTAGATTAATTAAATAATAGAGCAATTCAACAATTTAATAATTCAACAATAGAATAAGTAAGAACAAGGAATAACGAACAAGGAACACTGATTTTAGATTAATTAAATAATATAACAATCAAGCAATAGAGCAATTTAATAATTCAACAATTCAACAATAAAAACAATTCAACAATCCCACCTAAAGACCATAAAATTCATCTGGTGACAAGCATGATTTAAGTCTCTGAATTAGAGATGCTAACATTTGTGCATATATGCAACTGGCTTGCCCTTTTTAAAACCTTCTTATCTATTTCCCGTAAATCAACCCTGAGCACACTAGAGACTACTTTATTCTTCATTTTACTTATAATACAAAGTTTAACTATATGATTTACGTTGCGTTTGAGAACCATACTACTATCTCAAAACAAAAGTTGGTACTGAAGAGGGATTTGTTTTGATGTTTGGTCTTTATTCGCCCCGAAGGTCATGTTAGTGTTTGATTAATGGAAAAGTGGTGAAAAAATGATGACTTGGAACTAAAGTGATACAGGTAAGCTGTAAATAGTGAAAAACCCTTTTAATTGGATTGAATTGAAGTTTTTGTAGAAATTATAACGGGAAAAACGCATAAAAAATAAGGGGTGTTTTGACCGAGAATAAGATGATACAGTCATATAAAAATTGTAATAGGAGTGTTTAAAGGTTTTCTTAACCATAGCGCAAACATAGTGTGTGGATTCTTAAGAACAACCTATATAACACTTACAACCATGACACATCTAATTCGAATTCAACCTAAAGTCTTTGCCTCCAGGGCGAAGCAGTTACTACAGCTGATTGCATTGGTCGTTATGATTAATGAATCCGCTTTTGGACAGACGTTTACCGTAACAAACAATTCTGTAACCGATACATGGCAGGCCGCTTGTGGTAACCCAACAGCTTTAACAAGCGGGACATTTGTTGAGGGTATCAGGCAAGCTAATCAAGGGCTAATTACGGATATAGTTTTTTCCGGTCCAATGACAATTGATCTAACTCCAAGATCAAGCACTGTAGAGTTGTGTGCGAATGGAGTAACGATTACAGGATCTCCAGGAGTTGTTATTCAGTGTACATCAAACTGGTTAGATTGTTTTACGATTTCCGGAGATAATAATATACTACAGGATATTACTTTTAATGGCTCAATTATAATAAATGGAGGTTCCGGTAATCTAATTGATAACATTTCCATGACCTACAGTAATAATAATCTGCAATCGATTGATGGAATTGAAATCACCAATAACTCAGATAATAATACTGTTAGTAATTGTGTGCTTAATTATTCAGCTGCAACAGGTAGTAATAGACACGCTATTTTTATCGAAGATTTTAGTGATGATAATACGGTAGACAATTGTCAAATTGATGGTTTTTTAAATGGTGTGTTTATCGGGACTGACCCAAGTGCTCCATCTCCTAATCCAGTTTTTAATAACATCGTACAGAATTCTACCATTACAAATGCTCTGAATATGGGGATTTATGTTCTGGGAAACACACCGAGAAACACACAGCTGCTAAATAATGATATATCGAACTCAACGTATTCCAATATTTTCTTTAGTGGCAACGCCAGCGCATCAGGAAATATCGCTAAAGGGAATATTTGTCACAGTTCTGGACATGGTATTGCAGTTCTGGACGCTTCAGGAATTGAAATAGATAGTAACTCATGTCATTCAAATAATCTAAATGGGATTAATATAGAAGGTTCAAATAACTCCCTAATTACTAGAAACATTATTGGATCCGATTTTACGGAGACTGCTGATTTAGGGAATCTTGGAAATGGAATAGAAATCCGCACGGGAACCGGACATATTATTGGTGGTATAGATTTGGGTAATGTTATTGTATATAACGGTAATGCGGATCAGGGTGGTGTTACCAATGGAACTGCAAGGGGCTTTGGGATTACATTTTTTGATGGAGTAAGAAACTCCCAAATTTTAGGTAATGTTGTTGGGACCAATAGAGCAGGTACATCCACTTCAGGAGGTAATTTTTTATCTGGGATTAATATTGAACGAAACACCGCAACAAGTCTTGATGATAATAATGTAATAGGTGGTTTAACTGATGGGGAAGAGAATTTGGTTGGAAATAATGGATTCGCATCAGCTATAAATGCTAGCATAGCTGAGAGATCGGGGATTCAAATTTGGTCATCCAATGCCAATACTATTCTCGGAAATTTTATAGGTACTAACGGGGCAGGAAGTTTAATTGCCAATAACTACGATGGAATTACCTTGAATGGTTCTTATCGTAATACAATAGGAGGAGGGACGTTGACTGCTTCAAATATCATCGCTGGAAGTGTAAACGGAATTGGATTGAGAACAAATTTTAACGGAAGGGAAAGTGACGATAATATAATCCAGGGCAATGTTATTGGTACCGACTTATTAGGTACTTCGGGCTTAGGTGCATCATCTGCTGGGATTTCTATTGAAGGTGGAAGTAACAACGTTATCGGAGGAACCGCTTCTATTTTAGAAGGTAATGCCATTGTTGGAAGTGGAGGACCAGGAATCTTTTTACAAGCGAATTGGAATGCTACGGTAAATCCAAGTAATAACGAAATCTATAATAACCAAATTGGAAACGTAACAGGATCAGACCCAAATTTTGAAAACAATGGGAACGGTATCTTAATAAATGCTGGATCGAATAATATCATAGGAGCAATTGGGTCACCCAACGTCATTGCGAACAAACTTGCTTCTAATGCCGCAATACAGGTGGAAGGAGCTTCAACAGACAATAACACCATTGTCGGAAATAGCACCTTCTGTAATGCAGGTAGAGGGATAGAATTAAATAATACAGGGAATAATAATTTTGCTAGCTCAGGATCAGGTGCATCAGCTGAGTTATATGTGAATAGTGCTACTGGTCCCAACTGGGAAGGTATCGCTCCTGCGAATGCCACTATCCACGTATATGAAATGAACGTTTGTAACGCATGTTCAAACGTTGATGGTGGAACACAGCAAGGAGAAACGTATTTGGGAACCACAACCGCTGACGCTTCAGGAAATTGGTCTTATACATCTGCTTCAAGCATCGTAGTTACCGCTACAGACGCCAACGGAAACACCTCTGAATTCTCTCAGTGTGTAACCGTATGTACAGCACCTCCTTCAGCTTCAATATCTCCGGCTTCAACGCAGCAGATTTGCCAGGGAGAATCGGTTACGCTTACGGCATCACCTTCTGGTTACTATTATTATTGGTATAATGGCTCCACCGAGGTGCAATCGGGTACTACCGAGACCTATGTGGCCAGTACGAGTGGAGATTATACGGTGGTAGTGGCTGATCCGTCAGATCCTACAAATGTGACTTGTCAGGTAACTTCTTCCGCTACAACGGTAACTGTGAATCCACTACCGGATCCTGGATCAATAACCGGAAATGATAATGTGTGTGATGGTTATACCGAATCTTATATGTCAACCGTAACAGGTGTGACATACGATTGGTCAACCACTTCAGGTAGCTTGGCTTCAGCTAATGGCTCTCAAACGATAGATATTGACTACTCAGGAGCTTCCAATGGTACAATTACCCTTGAAGTGACAGATGGAAATAGCTGTTCGGCAACTACTACATTAGATATAACGGTTAATGCTACTCCAAATACCACGGGTATTGCAGGAGTTGATGATGTATGTGAAGGGACTACTGGAGAAATATTTACAGCATCGAGTGACTTTGGAACTTCATATTCGTGGACAGTAAGTGGCGATGCAACTTTCGTTACCGGACCGGGTGCTGATCAAATTACTGTTGATTTCGGAACGACTGATCCCATTACTATTACTGCAGTTGCTAGTGCAGGAGGTTGTACGGATTTGACCGAAGCAAGTAAGTCTGTTAACGTGAATGCTAATCCAACTACACCGGTAATCAATGGAACTACTCCCGTAGCATGTAACACAGGTGGATACAATTTCGCAGTGGCTACAGATAATTCTGGTTCCGGTGCGACATATCAATGGACCGGACCTGCAGGTTCAACCGTAAATAGCCCTACTTCACCGTCTACTACGATTGACTTTGGAACTAGTTCAGGAAGCGTGACAGTTGTTGAAACCTCAGCAGCAGGGTGTGAAAGTGGTACGGCTACGTTTGCTGTCACGGTAACAGGTTGTGGTTTGGAAGCAAATTTCTCAGTTAGTTCGGATTCAGTATGTGAAGGGGGAACCATCACCTTTACAGATCAATCATCATCAACGAGTGGAACAATAGATACCTGGGATTGGGATTTTGGAACGGGAGCAAATCCACCGACTGCGACAGGTGTCGGACCGCACACAGTTACTTATAGCACCGCTGGTACACCAACTGTTTCATTGACTGTTACGGAAGGCGTGGCGAGCGATGATACTGTTGCAACGTCTGTGATTACTGTCAACCCTGTACCATCTTCACCGGGTACGATAACCGGATCATCAGTTGTTTGTGAAAATGAAACGGGCGTTCAATATGACCTTGCTCCTTCGAATGCATCCTCCACCTACACATGGACTTCTCCGGGCACTATTCAGCCAGGAGGTAATATTGGCCCTGGTAATGACCAGATATTCGTAGACTTCGGCACCTCTGGTGGTCAGGTCACAGTATTTGAAACTACAGTTTCGGGCTGTGAAAGCCCGGTAGCTACATTTGATGTCACTATTGATGGCCCTCCAACTATTACAGGTCCTATTGATGTGCCTTCTGGTGTGATTTGCGATGCTGCAAGCGGGTCAACTTACGACTTCAGTGTCGCTGCTGTGGATGATGAAGACTTAATTACCTGGACCGTGCCGGCCGGAGCGAACATAGTTTCAGGTCAGGGAACAGAAAGTATTACTGTTGACTTTGGTACTTTAAGTGGTAACCAAACCATTTCCATAGAAGCTTCTAATACTTGTGGTACTGATGACTTAACGAGTTCTACCTTCAGTATAACGGAATCAGAAAACCCACAGGTGTTTATTGATGGAGGTGATGACCCCGTTTGTGGGAATACTTCTATAACCTTCGATGCACTTATTAATTTCACCGATGCTGGAGCTACATTCGTTTGGTATATCGATGGAGTTGCTCAGGCTGGACAGACCTCGGACCAATTTATATTAAGTGCTCCAGTTGATGGTCAACAGGTAACTGTTGAAGTTATTCCATCACTAAGTTGTTTGACTAAAGCTTCTGATACTTCTTCAGCAACTACTGTTTCAGTACTACCTACTCCATTTGCAGAAGCAGGCCCGGATCAGACATTAACAGATTTGGAGGAAATTGAGCTAAGCACGGATGAGTACCAGACATCTACAGCCACTGGTGTAACCTATGCCTGGACATCTTCAATTGATAATGGAGAGATTGATAATCCGAACCCGGCTACATTACTGGAAGAAGTTACGGCTAACCCTACCGCGGATGTAACGACTTACTATCTCCTTGTTGATAATGGAACTTGTACGGACCTCGACTCCATGCAAGTGTTCATTGACTTCTTAGTTTGGATACCAAGCGGATTCTCTCCTAACAATGATGACAATAACGATTTCTTCCAAATTCATAACATTGACAAATACCCCGGAAACCGAGTAGAGGTTTATAACAGATGGGGTAGCCTGGTTTATGAGGCTGACGATTATGGAGTAAATGGTGGTCCACTTTGGGATGGTACCCATAATGGGCAAGACTTGCCAATGGCCACCTATTATTACATTGTAACACTTAATGACGAATCCGGACAGCAACTTGCCGGCCCGGTGACGATCATAAAATGATAAACTGTTTAATTATATAACCCAAAAGTTGATGACATTGAAAAAACAAATATGTGCAGCTGTGATGTTGGGTTCTGTTTCTTACATGGCCAATGCCGGGGGACCATTAGACTCTCTTGATATTAAGTCAAGGATGCTCTACTCCGACCCGGGTAGTTCAGCAAGGGCAGAGGCAACACACCTGATGCGCAAACCGGGAAGCCTGGGGCTTATAGTCGGTACATCACCTTACACCTCCAACATACTGATGTCCAAAGTAGGGACGACCAGTAGTGGAATCAGTTATTACCTGAATAGTTTTGGTAATAATGCTGAAGGTGAAGGCGGTATGCCAGGTAAAGAACTAAAAGTATCAGGGGTAGTACGGCTAATGTCTTACTACCGAGCTATGCAAAAGTACTACGATGACATGACCACGAGTCCTCGTAACCTATCCTTTACCGATTACCCGATTTCAAACATTGGAAGCTCCAACTTTGGTGGCTATCCCAACCTTGAATTGAACTTAGGTTCATCTCTATCCAAACGTTTTAATTTTAATGTAGGATATTCAATGAGCCATGCGTTTACAGGTGACCCTGATGCCGCACGTACACTTAGTTCACTTCAAAACCTGACCTTTACCGGAAACTGGAGTTCGGGCCTTGTTCGCTCAAGCTTGTCTGCGGGTGGTGTTATGTGGCCTAGCTTAAGCAGGTTCACCATGGGGCAACCTTTCTATAGAGAAAACTACTTCTATAGATTGCCTTGGGATTGGCATAGAAGATCGTTTGAGAGATATACAGAGTACTACGACCTATCTCAAAATATGGATATCCCAACCTTTGGAAGGTCACCGTTTAAAGGTGTGATCTTGAATACTGAGGTACTACCATGGGCAACTCAATTTACTGCGCTTTATGGTAGAACTAACCGTAACGTGATTTTCTCTAATCAGGCAACCGGATTTCCATCGCAAACTTATGCTTTGCGGGTATCTAAAAATGTCTTCGAAAGATGGATTGAAGGTGATGTTGGTTTGACCTACTATAAAAAAGATGCGGACACTGATCGAATTAGTGACATCGCTGATGATGCAGAAATCTATTCATTGGATTGGAATGTGAAGCACAGAGGATATAGGTCTGTGACAGACATTGGTTTAGGTAGAATTGTAAACCCTTCGTCCACCGGAGACTGGGGATTGGCATTCTCGACCAAACTTGAGTTTACCAGAAAGCTCTCTCCTTATCCTGTATCAGTAGAATATTACAATATCGATCACGATATTGCCAGTATAGATGGTAGCATCATCAATTCCAACGCGAGTTATGAGGATGGTGGGGTGCTCAACGAGTTTATCTATGACAACATGTTATTGATAAACCTCAACCCTGAAGTCGGTATGATTTCAAATAACCGTCATGGAATTAACCTGAAAGCTGAAGCCACTTTTGGTGATTTAAAAGTAGAACTTGGTTACGCGATGAGTCAGGAAAGGGAAAATATTTATGATACGATTACTTTCCAACACAGGGCCAATGCATTTAGCAGATCAAGATTTACGCCTTGGTTTCAGGCATCAGGTCCTTACAAGAGAATCAAGAGTTACTGGTTAACAACATTTGAAACGGTGACAGTGACTGACGAAGCAAATGGAATTGCGACCGATTATAAAAAAGGATTCAACCAGTTAGAGCTCCTATTGAAGTATAAAACAAATCTATTGGCTAAGCAACTAGTAGTTTTATTATTCAATAACTACGGTTCTATTCAGGACGGTTTTAGCATAGCTCCGGAAATGAGCGATAATGCTTTTATTAGAACTATGTATCAGGACTTGACCGTGGCATACAAGCTTGGTAGAAACTACAACATTGTCCTCAACGGAAGCTGGGAAAGCAACAAAGGTAACAACAGAACCCAACTCTCTGATGAGAATGGCAAGCCGATCGATCAAACAGGGTGGTCATTTGCCATGGGTATAGATTACGATTTAACGAAAACGGCCAACGTGCACCTAAGACATAAGTGGTATGCACATGAAGACAAGAACTTCGTGTTGGACGAATTTCAAGGAACCGAAACAGTATTTGAATTTAAATTATTCTTCTAATAGCGATAAATCATGAATAAAAGAGTATTAATAGTAGTTACGACATTTGTGCTTACCGGACTTACCCGGGTAATGGCACAAAACGATTTCTATCTAAATGGTCTCGGAAGGGCCATCGTAACCAATAACAAGTTAGACGGTAATTTGTTGGAGGGTGATAACGCAACCAACAGCAAGGGAGTAAGTGGTTATTCGCTATTTGACCTTGGTATGAACGTCAGTGTAGACAGTAACTTCAAAGCGAACGCAATTATGAGGGTTCGTCAGAAGTTTGGAGCATTCTTCGGAGGTGAAACGGATTTTACTTTCCGTCAATTCCAGTTGATAGGAAAATTCAGAGACTTCGAGTATGAAATTGGTGACATCAATATTGAAATGACACCGTATACCGTACACAACCCGGATATCATGTTCAACGATTACGAATCGGAAATCATAAAAATGAGACGTGATATCCAGGAGTATGAAAACTTCAACTTTGGCAATGCATGGCGACTTCAGGGTGTGAAGTTTGCTACAGACTTTACCTTTGATAAAGGGATCGATTACATCGACTGGTCTGGATTTGGTACCCGTACTGATGTTACTAATGATCTGAATGTTCCAGATCGTATTTTGGCTGGTACAAATGTGAAAATCGCACAAAGTAAGAGCTTTGAAGTAGAAGGTAATTATGTGGGAATGCAGGACATTACAGTTGAAGACTTCAACTATAACTATACCAACCATGTATTTTCTGGATCACTACTTTATAAAATGGATAAGGAAAACTTTCTGTTCACTGTGGGAGGAGAGAGTGGTATCTCTAACTACGATTACACGGAAACGGCTACAGAAGATAACGTATCTTATAAAGACTACTTCTATGATTACGGAGCGAGTTTCGAACTGAAGAATACCGGTGTGAAACTAACCGCTTCTTATAGTGAAGTTGGTCCTCAATTCTCGAGTCCGAGTGCGCAGACAAGAAGAATAAATATCAATACGACTCCTGATTTGTTCGGAGATTTGGCTGATCTGGTAAACGGTGGTACATATAACAGAAGTCAGATGCTTTTTGACAGATCCACCCAGGAAGCTATTTACAACAGAAATATTTCTGCTGTGCTATACGCCTTCCTTCCTCAATACGGTAACATCACACCGTACGGAAAGGCTACGCCAAACCGTTCAGGTATAACCGCCAAAGTTGAGACCACAGACTCTATCCAGTTTGTGAAAGCAAGTGCGGAAGTGAAGTTGATGAACGAAGTTATTGGAGAAGGTGTTGAAGATAAAAGGAGCTTTACCGGAATTCAGGGAGGTGTAGCACTTGACCTTGGTGGGTTATTGTCAATGGATAAGTTGTTTACATTCACTGGAGGAGCTCGTATGGAAACAACATCTCGTTCGGGACCTGTTCCTGTTGATTTTAGCAGCACTTTGATCGATGCAGGACTTACTTATGAAGTGTACAAAAACCTTGATATTATGTTGGGGACTAAAATGATTTCGGCCAGTGGTACAGAGTATCTACAGGTCAGAGATGACTTTAACGTACTATCAAGTTTTCCAGTGCATGATATCGACATAAGCGAAAATTTCCTGGCCTTAGGCGCGAGAGTGAGATTTACAAACCGATCTAATTTCTCAGCAAACTGGAATCAGGGACTGAGTAAGAATAATGAAGATGAGACTCAGAATTACAACCTGAATCAGTTCTTTATGAACTATACGCTGATCTTCTAAATTAAAATAGATAAGTAATGAAAATTGTAAATAAAATATTACTTGGAGCGGCACTTTTGGTGGCTGGAGCATCTTTTATAAGTTGCGAAAGGTCACTAAGCGATGCCAGTCAATACGGACCGACCTACATTCCTGCACCTGATGGGTTTGCAGTTACAGGAGATACAATTACGCCTTCAACAGCGTCAATCGATTTCTCGGTGACTCCATCAATGTCCTTTTCAGCTACATTGAGCCACCAGGTTTCGTGGACACTGACGCTTACGGGCGAAACATCCGGAGCGGTAAAAACCATCGAGGGGGTCAGTAACATCGTTGATGGCACTAATTCGTCCTGGGATGGCGGCTCTGACCTTGTGTTTTTTAGAGCCGGAGAACAGGTGACAGGAGTGCTTTCATTCTTAGGTACAGATTACACGGTGGAAACTCAGTTTACTGTTACAGGAACTAAAGTTTATGACGGACAGACAATTGATGGAGTTGACTACCTGCTTGTCTCGGATTTTGATGGTGGTGGTTATACCATGACCGGAAGACCTGATGCCAATGACGGAGCCACTACAGATTTTTCTGTTGATCCCAGTCGCTTTGTTCAGGGTAGTAATTCTTTTCTCTTGAAAGGAGAGGATATTAGTGGGAATTTCTGGTGTGGGGACTTCTTTACCTCACCGCTTAATTCTCTTGCTGGTGAAATTGATACGATCAGTCCCCAGGACTTATACATCAATGTTTATGTATACGGTACCGGTAAGCCTAGTACTAACATCCAAATAGCTGTGCTTGAGATTGATAATGATGACTCATTAGTTGCAAGTATAGCGGATCCGGCAAATGTGGACATGGATACACAAGAAAATGCTGAGCTGAATGACAGATGGTTTATCAAACAGGAGATAACTCACACAGGCTGGAAACTTTTGAGTTTCAAATATTCACAGTTTCAATTATCAAAAAATCCAGCAGTTGGAGGAGGTGGTAACAAGATCAAAGAACCATTTAGAATCTGTGGTTTAGTACTATCATTGAACTCCGATCCGGATCCATTCAAAGAGGTAGAGTATAATCTTGATTATCTCACAATTACTCAAGGGGGCGTGTTTAATCCTTAAAATTCTGAATTATGAAGAATACAACTATTATAAATAAAATTGGTAATCTGGCCGTCCTTTTTGGATTTTCTGGTCTGATACTTTTCAGTGCTTGTGAGCGAGAAATACTTGATGATCCCGAAGTGAGCAACAAGAATTTTGTTGGACCAAGCTTATGTCCTGAGGATTTTGCCTATAGCTCGGCACTTTCAGTGAGCAATACCTCACCTGATTTTAGCTCTGGTGATGTGGTAAATATCACAGTGGGAATGAATCAGACGGTTGAATGGGATTTGACCTTGACTGGTCAAAGTTCTGGAGCCATAAAAACCTACGAAGGTACCGGTGACACAATTAATGTTACCTGGAATAGCCGTGCCGATCGCGGATCTACTTTTTTTACCGATGAGAGTGTGAAAATTTCATTATCAGTAGCATGTCAGGATCCGGTAGAAGAAACGATCAGCATGACATCTACAGATTTTAGCAACCAAGGTTATTTGCTTTCTGACTTTGATGATAATGGAGTGGTTACAAGCTGGTATGCTTACGGAGGTGCGAAAGTAGGAGTTAATGCCGAAACAACTTCACCGGTTGAAGGATCACCTCAGGGAGGAGAGTACTGGAGACTTGAAGGTAATTCATCTGCTTTGGAGTGGTTCTTTGGAGGTATGGGTAACAACACAGCTATAGATTTGACTCAGGTTGGAAGCAATAACGCTGATAGTATCTACTGCAATATGTTCATCAACGGAAACGGAACAGCAAACTCAGAAGCACTAATTGTATTCAGAGAATCAGGTACCTTCCGAACCTATAGACAACATATTGATTGGCAGGGGTGGAAAATGGTAAGCTTTAAGCTTTCTGATGCAGTAAACTTAGGTGATGGTGTTCCACTATCAGACCCTTCGGCTGTAGATATATTTGAAATGGAGTTGGGAGCATTTCCTGAGCAAACGAAGACAGCGGATGTGATATTTGATTTCGCAATCCTAACCTACGGGGCTCCATTCTATGAAGATTAATAATTAAAATATAGAGCTGGCCATAAGGTCAGCTCTGTTCTTGCTATGACGATAATCGCATTTGAAAGCAATAAAGACGTACAAAGTAAAATAAGGGAACAGTATGATCTGTCTGAGAACAGATTGAGCTTTTTCCCTTCAAATAGTTCTCTGCTCGAAGTGATGCAATTACAGCCTGATCTTATCATTCAGGATTACGAGAAAGGTCAAATTATTGACTGCAGAAACTTATAGATAAACCTAAAGCAAGCAAAACGAAATTGACCACTACCACGAACATTTTTAAGAGGATATTTCGCCATATTATTATTCTGGCCTTGATCCTATGCGGTTTTTGTACGGAGATTGTTAGGGCTCAAAAGCTTGAGACCATTGTACTGGATGATAAGGATGGTAACAATGAATATATGCTGGAAGCGGGTAAGCTTGCCATATTTGAGGATACCACCGGCCTTGCAAATAAGGGGCCTGGTAAAATGACATTTGAGGATATTTCTTCTCCTGAGATACAAAAACAATTCAAAGTCTTTAATAAAGAGTACGTTCCCTACAATGAAAGATATGGTAGTACTTACTGGGTAAAGTTTGTTTTGAAGAATAAGTCACAGTTTGAAAGGGCTTATGTTTTCGAATCATATTCCCCACATACAGAAGATTTACAATTGTATCTGCCGGTCCCTGACGGTAAGGGTACCTATAAGCAGAAACAATCCGGACAAAAAATTAATTTTTATAACCGAGAATACGTCAATAAGAACCTGGTACTTGATTTACCAATAGAAAAAGGTGATAAGGAGTATGTTTTTTATGCCCGGGTTTACGATAAAAACTATAGTAGTTTCGACTTCAGGTTTAAGTCCAATAACTATTTCAACTTCTATTCAACAAACGAGTATTTTTTGTTGGGTATCTTCTATGGTATCCTGATTATTATGATCTGTTACAACCTGTTGTTGTACGTTTCATTGCAAGAAAAAGTATACCTCTATTACATTTTATACATCCTGGGGGGAATGCTGATGACGCTGACCGATGATGGATTGGGGTATCAGTACTTGTGGTTCAATGCCTCAAAGCTCAATAATATTATTGGTCATCATATCGCTCCGTTGTTCATGTTGGTTGCCTTTGTTATGTATTCAAGAAGTTTTTTGCAGCTCAAGGATATGTTTCCGGAGCTTGATAAAATTTTGGTCTATATCACAGCCGGTTATGTGGGATATTATGTTTTAGAAGTCACTATTTTACCGGAAGCAATCAGAACGAGATGGCTAAACATTATTCCATTTGCTATGGTAAGTTACTTGTCAATTAAGTCATTTATGAGTGACTTTCGTCCGGCAAGATTCTTTATGATTGGGGGACTCTGGATTTTATTCAGTATGATTATCATTAACCTAAGGGCAACGGGATTAATTACCGGTAACATATTTACAGTATATAGTCTTAATTACGGTTTAGTAGTGGACGTTTTATTGTTCTCTTTTGCACTTTCTGAGCGAATTAAATTTATAAAAGTACGTGAAGAAGAAGCCCAAACCAAGGTAATAGAACAACTCAAGGAGAATGAAAAACTGAAGGATAAGGTTAACAGAGAGCTTGAGGAAAAGGTAAGGGAGCGTACAGTAGAGCTAGGGGAGGCCAACCAAGCATTGCTGGATGCCAATGAGAAGCTTAAGGCCATGACGGAAAAGGCCAATGAAATGAGTGCAAAACTCGATTTGGACAACTGGCAGCTTCAGAAAAGCAACAAAGAAGCTATAAAAGCAAGAATTAAGGACAAAGAAGTTACGTTCCAGGAGTTTAGTAAGATATTTCCAGATGAGAATGCTTGTTTCCGTTACCTGGCAGAAATCAAGTGGAGTGATGGGTATACTTGTCGAAAGTGTAAGCACACCAAGTATATGGAGGGCAATAAGTCCTTCTCCAGGAAGTGTACACGATGTGCCTATCCTGAGTCAGCGACCGCCTATACCTTATTCCATGGATTAAGATTTTCAATTGTAAAGGCCTTCTACCTGACTTATCTCACACATAGAGGTGATAGCAAGAAAACGTTGCGGGAATTATCGGAAATTCTTGACCTAAGAAGGAATACCTGTTGGAACTTTAAGAAGAAGGTTCAGGAAACAATAGACAAGCACAAGGAGGAAGGTAAAAGGAAGATCGATAACTGGGAAGATATTATCTTTTTGTATTAGATGAATACCAATTTAATGGATTGGTAATAAAAAGATACGTTAAGAATAAAAACCTTTTAATTATCTATTTAAGGCGTGATTTTAGTTAAAATTAGTAGGGATATCTAAAAATAGTTTGGGTGGGATTTACCCGTTAAAAAACCACTTAATACTACCATGCTTTTGATTCGGTTTTTATACTGAATAGATTAACCACTGTGATACACAGATATAGTGATTTACTACTTATAAATTTTCAACAACTCAAAACAAAAAATAGTCATGAAAAAAACTTTACTATTATTATCTACGATGGCTTTTGGTTTGGGAGCAAATGCTCAAACTCATAGTGATCTTTCGGCAAACATGAAAGGTTCCGGAGAAGGTTATATTTGGAACTTCGATGGATCGGATGCCAACAACTGTTCAGGCTCTCATGCAACCACTGATGACGCATCTTTCACACTTTCTTTCGCTAACAGTCATATGACAGTCACTCAGGCTGTAGGTAGTGTAAGCACCAATGGATGGTGGGGAACTAACCTTGATATGTATTCTGGAGACTGTTCTAATGACGCAATCAATATCGGAACAGGAAACGATAACCTTAAAATGCAATTCGAAACTTCTATCTCAGTACCTGAAGTATATGTCTACCTTTGCGATGCAACTGGTAAGTGTACTGATAAGTCACCGCTTGGTATGACTGGTGTTTCTGCTGGTACTCATACTGTTGATGTTTCTGGTTTCCATTGGGTGACCTGGGATGATCAGACTGTAGATAGTACAAACATCAAAAGGGTTAAGATTCAATTCAGATCAGCATGGGATGCTACACTTGATGGAACTTTCAATGTAGCATACATTAGTGTTGGAGATCAGACTGGTCTTACAATTACATCTACTGAGGATGAAGTTGTAAGCAACTCTTTGAGCGTATATCCGAACCCTGCAAGTAGCGCAGTTAACGTAGCTTTCGAAGCTTCAGCTGATGCACAGGTTGCACTTTCAGACCTTACAGGTTCTTCTGTTGCAGCTGCAAGTGCTTCTAAAGGTATTAACAATATCTCACTGGATGTAAGCAACGTAGCTTCCGGGCTTTACATACTTTCAATTACCACTGCTGATGGTGTTGTAACAAGAAAAGTAGTTGTAGAGTAATCGAAATTTGAGCGAAACTATAAAAGGCCGATTTAGAAATAGATCGGCTTTTTCTTTGACTTAGTCCGACTCTATTAGCACCGCGCGGGATGCTTTAGTCGGAAAAGGCAAATACGTTGAGAAAAACTAAAATCCGATATACATTTATTGTTATATTCACAGGATTTTTCAAAAACCAAATTAAAATAAATTATGGCTGGAGGAGCACCAATTTCATCAGGAGGACAATCACTGCATAACCAGGATACTAAAGGGTATGGCGTAGCAATTGCCATCATGGCAACATTGTTTTTTATGATCGGGTTTTTTACGGTACTTAATGATGTACTTGTAACAAGTCTTGATCAGGTATTTAAGTTTGAAGAACAAGGTAAAGGATGGATGCTCACTATGATCCAGATGTTCTTTTTCTTTGGTTATTTTGTAATGAGTGTTCCTGCCGGTATGGTAGTGACTAAACTTGGTTACAAAAAAGCATTGTTAGTAAGTATAGGGACAACTGTTCTTGGTCTGGCGATATTTTGCTTTGCGCCATCTTTTTTGAGTTCAGCAGGTGCTTCCACTGGAGTTTATATTTTCTTTCTTGTAGCATTATTTATTGTTGCGATGGGTTTTGGGATTATGCAGGTTGTAATTAATCCGTACCTGGGAGCTTTGGGGCGCCCTGAAACGGCAGCAAGTAGAATGAGTCTAGGAGGATTCTTCAATTCCTTTGCAACATTCATCGGACCAATACTAGGAGGGGTATACATGCTTGCCGGAAAGGACACTCCTCAGGAAAAAGCAGATGCCATGATCGTACCATATGTGATCATGATCGTTTTATTCGTTCTGGTTGCACTTCTCGTCAACTTTATTAAACTGCCCGTTCTTAGTATAGAAGGAGACAAAAATGATAAAAGCATAACTTTTGCGAATGCCTGGAAGTTCCCTCGACTGAAGTTTGGAGTTATAGCAATTTTCGTGTACGTAGGTGCTGAGGTAGCTATTGGTACCTGGATTGTTAAGTATATCGTTAACGAGGGATTAATATCCTTCGATCCGGCACTACTTGATGGTGCTACCGAACCTGATAAAATAAAAGAGGCGACAGAGTCCGTTGCTAATGGACTTTTACCTTGGTACTGGGGAGGAGCCATGGTTGGTCGACTTCTAGGAACTGGAGTAACTCAGAAGATCAGAGGGGATAAGGCTCTTGCCGGTGTTTCTTTCATTGCTACTCTACTCGTCATCATGAGTACTTTCGGCTTTTTAATTGATTCAAACATTACGCTTCCAGTCTTTTTTGCTCAAGAATTGAACTTTGAAACAGTAACTATTCCGGTAGCAACATTCTGCCTGCTACTTGTTGGTTTGTTTAATTCAATTATGTGGCCATCAATATTCCCATTAGCTGTTAAAGGCTTGGGCAAATTTACCGGAAAGGGTTCCGGGCTCATGGTAACAATGGTTGTGGGTGGCGCTATTATCCAATTCCTATTGAAACTTATGGCTGATGGAATGGGTAGCTTTAGATATGCATTCCTGATTTGTGCAATTTGCTACATCTACATTTACCTGTACGCTACTAAACTTCACAAGAAAGTAAACCCTGAAGCAGAAAAACTCCTTGAGTAGCTGTAGAAGACAGCTACTTACATTTTACTGGCACACGACAAAAAATTCTTTTAACCAAATAAACCAAAACAGAATCGAGCTATGTCAATACGCATCAATACGTTTGAAGACTACCAAAGAGAATATAAGAGAAGTGTGGAAGACCCTGAGGGTTTCTGGGCAGAGGTTGCCGATTCCTTTACCTGGAAAAAAAAGTATGATAAAGTACTGGACTGGAATTTTGAAGGTCCAGATGTAAAATGGTTTGATGGAGGTCAGCTAAACATCACTGAAAACTGCTTAGATCGACATCTGGCTGAAAGAGGTGATAAAGTAGCCATACTTTGGGAGCCAAATGAACCAAGCGAACCGGCTGTAAAAATCACCTACAAAGAGTTGCACCAAAAGGTATGTAACTTCGCAAATGTCCTTCTTTCCAAAGGAATTCAGAAGGGAGACCGCGTAGTTCTTTATATGCCGATGGTTCCTGAATTAGCTATTGCTTGCCTGGCTTGTGCCAGAATAGGAGCTGTGCACTCCGTAGTTTTTGCTGGTTTTTCCGCAACTGCACTGGCTGACCGTATCAATGATGCTCAGGCAAAGGCTGTACTTACTTCTGATGGGAACTTCAGAGGAGCCAAGAAAATACCTGTCAAACAAGTTGTAGATGATGCACTTGAAAAATGTTCCTCGGTTAATTCCGTAATCGTCTATAAAAGAACGGGACAAGAGATCAACTGGACAGAAGGTAGAGACAGTTGGTGGCATGAAGAAACAACCAAGGTAGATTCCAATAATGAAGCTGTTGCTGTTGAATCCGAAGATATGCTGTTCATTCTCTATACATCAGGTTCTACAGGACAACCGAAAGGAGTCGTTCATACCACAGCCGGTTATATGGTATATACCTATTATACTTTTCTCAATGCTTTTCAGTATGAGGAAAACGATGTCTATTGGTGTACTGCCGATATTGGTTGGATAACTGGTCATTCCTATATTGTTTATGGCCCACTTTTGGCTGGAGCAACTACAGTAATGTTTGAAGGAGTGCCAACCTATCCTGATGCAGGTCGTTTCTGGGAGGTCTGTGAAAAACATGATGTTAACATATTCTATACAGCACCAACGGCTATAAGAGCCTTGATGGCACATGGTACTGAGTATGTGGAAAAATATGACCTAAGTAAATTAAAAGCACTAGGTTCGGTAGGTGAGCCAATCAATGAAGAGGCGTGGCAATGGTATCATAAGTACATAGGTAAAGGTAAATGTCCTATTGTCGATACCTACTGGCAAACAGAAACAGCCGGTTTTCTAATTACTCCACTTGCTGGAATTACAAAGGAAAAACCTACCTACGCTACATTGCCAATGCCGGGTATACAATTATCGGTTGTTGATAATGATGGCAATGAGCTGGAAGGGAATGGAGTAGAAGGAAACCTTTGTATCAAATTCCCATGGCCATCGATCCTAAGAACCACCTATGGTGACCATGAACGATGTAAGCAAACTTATTTCTCAACCTATCCGGGTAAGTATTTTACAGGTGATGGTTGTAAAAGAGATGAAGAAGGTTTCTATAGAATCACCGGAAGGGTTGACGATGTGATCAATGTATCAGGTCATAGAATGGGGACAGCTGAGGTTGAAAATGCAATTAACGAACACCCCAATGTGGTTGAATCTGCAGTAGTTGGTTTTCCTCATGAAATTAAGGGGCAGGGTATATACGCCTACGTTATATGTGAGGATACCCCTGATAGTGAAGATATTTTCCGAAAGGAAGTACTTGATATCATCACAAAGGAAATTGGACCAATTGCTAAGCCTGATAAAATTCAGATTGTTCCAGGTCTTCCTAAGACTCGCTCGGGTAAGATCATGAGAAGGATTCTAAGAAAAGTAGCAGAGGGTGATGTATCCAACCTGGGTGATACCTCTACCTTATTAGATCCTAGTGTTGTGGATAGTATCAAAGATGGAGCTTTGGTTCCTTTGAAGAGCTAGGTAGATAGCACATTTAAAGAAGTGTTTCGATCCCGGATCATAAATTGATTCGGGATTTTTTTTATGAAAAAAACCAAAAGGTACTAAAGTGGTACTCAAAAGCAAAAAAGCTCAATTGGGCATAAATAACCGCTTTTTGTTGGAATTCAAATGGGAAAATGTTTGTTTTAAACCTGTCGTTTTAAGGCTTGTTTTATTACACTTTGACGGCAAAATCTTTATAAAGAATAAGGAAGCCATTATACTTGAATCATAGCGTTACGCTAAACCTTATTAATGAAATTATTTACTAAAGATTTTGCTTTGCATTTAACATTTGTTCTGAAATAACCTTTAGATGGCAGAAAACGTAATTATATCGGACCCAGAATTAGCGAAAAGTTTACAGAAAGTGACGACAAAAACGTACTCAAGCGGGAGCAAAGCATCCAAAGAAATTGCAAACTCAGATTTAGACCTTTCAAAGAGATTTGAAAAAATTGACACACAGATTTACCCTACATCTGTAGAGGCATCACAGGCTGTGGCAAATGAGATAGCACAAATTATTAAAAGCAAACAACTTCTTAACCAACCTTGTGTTCTTGGTTTGGCTACAGGTTCTTCTCCAAAGAATGTCTATGCTGAGCTGGTAAGAATGCATAAGGAAGAAGGGTTGAGCTTTAAAAATGTAATTACATTCAACCTTGATGAATACTATCCAATGGAGCCTGACTCGCTGCACAGCTATGTGAGGTTTATGGAAGAGCAGTTATTCAATCATGTTGATATAGAAAAAGGAAATTATCACCTCCCTGATGGAACCGTTGGCAAGAATGCCATTTCAAAGTTCTGTAAGGAGTATGAAACTAAAATTGAAGCGCTTGGTGGTTTAGACTTTCAGCTGCTCGGCATTGGGGGTAATGGTCATATCGGTTTTAACGAACCGGGATCACTTATTAATTCCAAGACCAGGTTAGTAGCATTAGATCATTCGACTCGTGCCGCAGCGGCTGAAGAGTTTGGTGGGTTATATAACGTACCAAAGAAAGCAATCACTACTGGTGTTCAAACTATCATGAAGGCTAAGAGAGTTGTTCTCCTTGCCTGGGGTGAAAGAAAAGCACCAGTTATTCGTGAGGCTGTTGAAGGAAAAGTTACTGAGCATGTTCCAGCTTCGTATCTGCAACAACATGAGAACGTAACCTTCGTTCTTGATGAATCAGGTGCAGCTGCACTTACAAGGGTTAAGACTCCTTGGTTGGTTGATAGTGTAGACTGGGACGATGCAATGGTCAGAAGAGCGGTAACTAATCTATCACTTAAGCTGGGGCGACCGATTCTTAAATTAACTGATGCTGACTATCAGGATAATGGAATGGGGGATTTGCTTGCTGAAAGAGGTTCGGCCTATGAGACGAACATAGCTGTCTTTAACCAATTACAAAATACAATAACAGGATGGCCTGGTGGAAAGCCCAATGCTGATGATACCAAACGTCCTGAAAGAGCAGAACCTGCTAAAAAGCGTGTTGTTCTGTTTAGTCCACACCCCGATGATGATATCATCTCAATGGGTGGTACTTTTATTAGACTACACGAGCAGGGGCATGACGTTCATGTTGCTTACCAGACATCTGGTAATATTGCAGTGACCGATGCTGAAGCTCTTAGGTTTGCTGAATTCGTAGTTGATTTTAATGAGAGTCTTAAAATCAATGGGGAAGACGCTAGGAAAGTATTTGACAAGGCGCGCAAGTTTATCAAGAAGAAGAAGGCTAGTGAGATGGATATACCGGAGGTTCGAGAAATCAAAGGAACAATCCGAAGAGGCGAAGCAAAAGCGACTTGTCGTTATGTAGGTTTGCCTGATAAAAATGCACATTTCATGAACCTGCCTTTTTACGAAACAGGCCAGGTGCAGAAAAAACCTCTAGGTAAGGAAGATGTGCAACTAACGGTAGATTTATTACAAGAAATTAAACCACATCAGATATATGCGGCTGGTGATCTGGCTGATCCTCATGGAACGCATAAAGTTTGTCTGGATGCAGTATTCGCAGCACTTGAAGTTTTGAAAAAAGAGAAGTGGATGAAAGATTGCTGGGTGTGGTTGTACAGAGGTGCCTGGGCTGAGTGGGATATCCATGAAATAGAAATGGCTGTGCCAATGAGCCCCGATCAGGTACTTCAAAAAAGGTACGGTATTTGGAAACACCAGTCTCAGAAAGACGGGGTTGTATTCCAGGGCACAGATGCCAGAGAGTTCTGGCAGCGAGCTGAAGAAAGAAATTCAGGAACGGCTGAATTGTATAATCAACTTGGACTTGCTGATTATGCTGCAATTGAAGCCTTTGTTAGATATAAGTTTTAAAACATTTAAAGTCCCTTCCGTTCCGATCAATATCGGGACATGTATTTCATATCTTTAATATCTTTGGTAAGGTTAGCGCGAGTGTGGTAGCTCGCGCTTCTTTTTTGTCCTTAATCCAGTTTCCCTTCTAGTGTTTTTTAGACGAATGTATTTATGATATTTAGCCTTCAGAGGCCTTGCAGTATGATTTTAATTGACTTTTAGGTGAAAGGTAAGATAGACTAGCTTAAGCGGAATAATCTCACCGCTCATCGTTATTTTATCAATATCAATGGTGGTTACAGGATCTGTTGTATCTTTTTATTATGAAGATATTCAGTGTTCTAACATTCCAAATACTTTTTAGTCTTAATACATTTTGTCAAATAGCTCATACCGATGGAAAGCAGGTAATGGTTGATGGAGAACCGGTGCTACTGAAGGGGATAAACCTGGGGAACTGGCTCGTACCAGAAGGTTATATGTTCAAATTAAAGAAAACCAATTCTCCCGGATTGATTTCCAAAGGTTTTAGTGAAATGGTCGGACCTTACCAGATTAAGGACCTGTGGAGAAAACACCTGACGAACTATATCACTCAAGACGATATCACCTTTCTTAAGAAACAGGGCTTCAACCATATTCGGTTACCCTTTCATTACAAGCTATTAAATGATGAAGATTATCTGGGTGAAAATAAGCATGGGTATAGATACATTGATAGCACAGTTAAATGGTGTAAAGAAGTGGGATTGTCTGTGATTTTGGATATGCACTGTGCTCCATGTGGTCAAACAGGAGATAATATTGATGATAGCGAAGGATTTCCGTTCCTTATGGAATCCAAAGAGTGCCAGGATGAATTCGTACGTATTTGGTCTGAATTATCGAGCCGCTATAAGGATGAAAAACAAATTATTGGTTATGGACTCATAAACGAACCCATTGCACACTATTTTGTTACGGAAGATTCCAGCTTGAATGATCACCTGATGCCATTGTATAAACGCACTGTAGAGGCCATCAGAGAGACAGGTGACCAGCATATTATTATGCTTTCAGCGCCTCAATGGAATACTAACTTTGGTGTTTTTGATCAACCTTTTGATGATAATATCATATATGAGTTTCATAAGTACTGGATGCCCCCGGTACAAGAAGAAGTGCAATGGTATGTTGATTATTCCAACAAATATAATGTACCGATATACCTGGGTGAGTCGGGTGAGAATACGATGGATTGGATAGGCAAGTTTCGAAAACTACTCGAAGCTAATGATATCGGATGGTGCTTTTGGACCTATAAGAAAATGAATAGTGACCGTTGTGTCGTTCAATTTAAGGAACCTAGTCAATACAAGAACATTATTGTGAATTACCTTGAAGGGGACCGGAGTTCGTATGAGCTAATACGAAAGAGCAGACCGAATACTCAAATCTCACTTTCTATCCTCAATGAGATAATGGAACGATGTCATTTCAAATATTGCACACCTAATGAAGAATACCTGGAAGCTTTATTTGATCAGGCGACAAACGCTAAAGCTGAGCTGAAGGATTAAGTTCTTAAATCTAATACTCCAGCGGAAGATTATTGATACTGTTCCGGAGAATTCTCGGGATGCTGTACGTTTGTAAATGAGTTATCGTAGGAACCCCTTCAGTAGTATCACTAGTTCACCCCAATCAAAGCAGCACCAAATACACCGGCTGAGTCACCGTACTCGTTTTTGACTATAGGTGTATATAGATTTTGATCAAATACGTACTTCTTAACACGCTCAAGCCCTTCAGTATATATCTCATCAACATTGGAAAGACCTCCGCCCATTACAATAACATCGGGATCCAGGAATTTAATGAGGTTTGCTATGGAGATGCCAAAGTGTTCAAAAAAATCATTCATGATTTTCTTTGCGTCATCTTCACCTTTACGGTAGTTGTACACAATGTCGTTCATGGTAATTTGTTCACCATATTCCTCTTCATATCTTTTCTGAACACCAGTGCCAGAAATATAAGCCTCTACAACACCGTTGACTCCGCTGGTCCAGGCAGGTCCGTCATTGTAGTTAATGGTGGAGTGTCCCCATTCGCCACAGTTCTCACGGAGACCTCGTATTACTTCCCCGTTTATTACAAGTCCGCCACCACAGCCGGTCCCTATGATTACTCCGAATACGATATTTTTTCCTTTTCCTGCACCAATAAGAGCTTCTGCCAGGGCGAAGCAATTCGCATCATTTTCTACAATAATATTGTGACCAAGTTTTTTCTTGAGGTCCTCCTGAAAGGGCTTGGAATTCATGCACTGGATATTGGATGTTGACAGCAGCCCGGTTTGCTTTGAAATAGATCCGGGTGTACCTAATCCGATGGTGTGTTCTGTGGTTTGAACGTGTTCACAAAGGTCTTCATACAAGTGCTGGATATTATCCAGTATGTGGTCGTATCCTTGTTCTTTTCCGTTGGGAATTCGCTTGCGATAAATTTCCTGGTTATTCTCGTCTAAAACAATTCCTTCTATCTTGGTTCCCCCCAAGTCAAATCCAATCTTGTGCATTTATTTTTCGATTTTAGAGACCGCAAATTTGGCTAAAAATGAGCAGAATTAAAAGCTGATTACTGTCCAAGACTCTTAATCTGAGCCTCGATAGAGTCAAGTTTTTGCATCACATGGAAAAGCATATCACCTGTGGTATTATTGATATTTGAAGTTTGGGAGGCGAGCACCTTTCCTAAGCTATTGCTAAGGTCCATGAAACTATTCATAATGCCCTCCTGAGCGCTTTTTTTGAATTTTAGAATGAGGTAGGTACAGATAACTGTCTCCGTAATTGCTTCGGGCTTTGACGAGGCATTTTTTAGTTCTGCTTCCATGGCAGTGTATAGGTCTCCAAACTCTTCTGGTGTCATATTTCTTAGTTTTATGTGTCTAATATAAGACTATTTTACGCGTTTTAGTAAATTGCCTGACTTGTGAAATCGGGTATCCTTTTAAAATATTCGTTGGTATTGCTGATGCCACTCCTGATTATCGTCTCACTGTTGATTGGTGAGATTGATGTTTCATTTGGTGAGTTGGTTGAGGTCTTAACCGGAGGTTCTGAGAGCAGCCTCACAAATACGGTTATTTTGCACATGCGCCTACCTCGTGTGTTGCTGACAATTATCGTAGGTGGTGGGTTGGCTGCCTGTGGTGCCGCAATGCAAAGTGTTTTTAGAAATCCTCTAGTAGAACCAGGGTTAGTAGGCATCTCAACGGGAGCAGCTTTGGCAGCTGTCGTATACATAGTGTTTTTTCAGTATGTATCGGTTGAGTTATATAATGTTGTTGGAAGGTTTGCAATGCCACTCTTTACATTTATCGGAGCTCTGGTCGCAACCATATTAGTGTATCGGATTGGCTCAATTGGTAGACGCACAGATGTTACACTAATTATACTGGCAGGTGTTGCAATTAATGCTCTATGTATGGCCCTTACAGGTTTGATCTTGTACTTTGCCGATTTAGCAGCATTGAGAGAGTTTACTTTCTGGTCGTTTGGTAGCTTTGCAAATGCTTCCTGGACAACAGTAGCAATAGGGTGTGTTTTTGTAATAGGGCCGATATTATTCATTCTTCCTTTGAGGTCAGCACTCAACTTATTTAGCCTTGGAGAAGATCAGGTCAATTACTCTGGTTTTAATGCAATGAGGATCAAAAGAGCCGTAATAGTTCTATCTGCTATTTCCATTGGTGGGGCCGTTTCTGTAGTAGGAGTGATAGGATTTATTGGGCTGGTTGTGCCTCACATCATACGCATCCTTATGGGGCCAGATAATAGAAAGCTTATTCCATATTCAATTTTTCTGGGAGCTTTACTGACCATGTTCGCTGACTTACTGGCAAAAGGTCTACTAAAGAATTTTATATCTCTATTTACCAGTGAACCTGTTTTGGAAGGAGTGGAGCTTCCTGTGGGGATGGTTACTGCACTAATGGGAGCGCCATTCTTTATCTATTTGTTGATTTCAGCCAAAAGAAAAAAATTGTGGTAGTTGAAGTCAGAGACATATCGTTCAGAAAAGGAGGGAAGATAATATTGGATGATATTTCTTTTGAGGTAGAAAGGGGTACTTTTTTATCCGTTCTGGGAAAAAATGGTGCTGGTAAGACCAGTTTACTCAAATGTATTGCTTTACAGAGTAAGGATGTAAGCGGTGAGGTATTCTACAATGATAATAGCCTGACGAGTTTAAGCAATCAGGAGCTTGCTAAGTATCGCTCTGTTTTAGCCCAAAAGGAGGAGGTTAGTTTTTCGTTTAAGGTATTCGATATTGTAAGGTTTGGAAGGTATATGTACGAGGGGACAGGTGATACACATTCATATGAGCAAGAGGTTATGAAGTTGTTGGATATCTGGCCACTCGCGGATCGCGATTATTATACTTTATCAGGTGGAGAGCAGCAAAAGGTACTTCTAGCCAGGGCCATAGTTCAACTAATGCCCGATGTTAATAATAAAGTACTTCTTTTGGATGAGCCTCTATCATTTCTTGATTTGAAGTACAAAAGGAATATTATGACTGTATTGTCTGATTTGTGTAAAAAAGGCCTTACGATCATTTCTGTACTCCATGATTTAAATATAGCCTATAAATACTCCGACCAGGTTCTTCTGCTAAAAGAGGGTAGGAGTGTTTTCTTTGGAGATCGAAAGGAGGGAATGTCGGAAGATAGATTGAGTGAAGTATTTGACGTTTCGATCAAGATGAATCAACTGCCAAATGGCGGGACATATATCGAATGATGCGCTTGAATAACGGAATGTTTTTAAAGTGTTATAGTTGCGCTATAACCCCATAAAATGGGCGATAAAGACCTAATATGACTGTTTTTTTGGCGTTATATATCTTTTGATTTTTTGAGCATGAATGCCTATTTTTCTGATAAAATCATTGAATATAATTTGGCATATAATGATTTGTTATTACCTTCCTTATATGATTTAGTTAATCACTGGTTGAGCAAGTAGCTAATTGATGATTAATTAAAATCTTTCCTCAATTTAAAGGGAATCCTCTCCCTTTGGTAATGTTGTACACTGGATGGTAGACTCTCTGCGACACGCGTTGCGGAGAGTTTCTTTTTTAGGGCCATCTGTAGCTGATTTCTTTTCAATAGCCACTTCCCATAGTTTCAAACAAATTGATTAATTTCACCTATTAACTTAGCGGCAGTGTTATAACAATATTCAATATGCTTGGATTCGCAAAAAAATTAGTCGGGAATAAATCATTTTCAATTACTCAGGAGGATGTAAAAGAACTCATCAAAGTTGAGCCCACCACACTGATAATAGATGTAAGAACCTATGCGGAGTATAGGATGGATCACATCAACCCTTGCCAAAACATAAGTTTACAGGAAGGTGGTTTTGATGATAAAGTAAAGTATTTGGATAAAGATAATTTTTATGTCCTGTACTGTCGTAATGAAGGTCGAAGCAAACGTGCTCGTAAAAGAATGAAAAAGGCAGGATTCGAGAACGTATACACTTTAAAGGGTGGAATCCAGCGTTGGGTAGGGGCAAAAAAAGTGAAGTGAGGTATCTTCCTCACTCCAATCTGTGGTTTTTAGAATTTACCGAATTTAAATGTTACACCTCCTGAATAGCCTTCAAGGTCTGAATCAGAGGTTTGGTTCAGGTCCAATCCTTTTGTCCACCGGTAATTGACATTAAAGCCAAGTCTGAAAAATTTAGTGATATTCAATTCAAGAATTGCACCCGGCTCGACAACGAAAAACGCATCTGAGTCAGTGACAGTGCTCTCATCGTCCCATGGATCGCTGCTATCAGAGTTTGATGAGGTGTAGGCTGCTCCACCAGCTCCGACCAACACGGGAAAGGATACATGAACTGGCCATTTGGACCCGATGGTTACTTCCGCATAAAATCCTCCGTATCCCATTTCGAGCTGGTACTTTTCATCGTTTACAGAATTGGTATAATAGATATTATTGGTAAGACCATATCCGCCAAGTCCCAGTGAAAAGCCATGGTTCATAATCCAACCGCCTCTGGCACCTACCAGTAAGGCCTCATGACTACCTATTTCATTATAGTTGGCCATGAGAGCACCAAACCCTCCGTTTGACGTTTTGCCACCACCAAAAAGCGTTTTGATTTCATAATTATCCTTTTCAGTAGTTGTTGATTCCTCCGAATCTTGGGCAAAGCTCACGCTTGCCATTGCCGTAAATAGCGCAGTGACTAATAAATTTTTCATGATGTTATCTGATTTAAATGTTATTCAAAAATGTACTTGATTGAGAGCCCCCAGTCTCCCATATTTCTTGAAATCCTGGCTGGACCAAAGAAGCCAAGAAAAGGTTTCCAATCGACTCCAACCGTAATTGGCATTGATAAAAACCGATATTCCAGTCCTCCAATTACATCTACGCCCAGTGCGACATTGGTGGTGTAAAAGGTTTTTGGTGGAATGGGTGTCAGAGCGGCAGAATCTACAGGATAGCAATCAGGACATCGCCTGATTTTGTAGTAACCGACATGGGCACCGAAGCCATAATACCAGAAGAATTTTTCTGAGTTTCCGATAGAGGAGGGATTATGAAATAGAGCTAATCCGGTCAACTGTAGGCCTCCTTTCCGGAAGCTCAGCATCAACTCATAAGCGTTTATTTCATTCGTGCATACCTTGTACTGTAATCCTTCGGTAACCCCTCCACGATATCCGGCTGCGTGTAAGTAATCCTGGGCACACAGTCTGTTGAAAGTGGCGATGGTAATAATTGTTGCTAGAATGGTTGCTCTCATAATTAATTTGGTTCGATAGAAAGACAGCACATACTATTTAAAGTTGCATGTACAGTCGAAAAAGTTTGGAATAATAATTTACGGTGCGATATAGACTTCGCTGTTTTCAGCTTGAATGGAAATTTTGCTTTCGGTAGTTCCTGAGCCAATTTGCCCGGTCCAGTGTTCAAACTCATGTTTATCAATGAATTTAGTCTTATGAGAAAGACTGGCCTTAGGTAGGGTCACATCTACTTTTCTATGTACCAAGTCCAGCTTAAACCTGCTCTCATCTCCGGTGTGTATTTCAAAGTCAGTGAATTTTGAAGTTGAAGTAATTGCCTCAAACCCAGGGGCTAGTCTGTCAACAATGAGTTCACCAAACTTCATGTTCATATAGGCTCTGGTTTGGAGATTGTTTATTCGGACTTTCGAAAAGTCGAATTCTCCATTTACGGAACCCACCTTCTCGAGTATAACTTTATCTCTCTTTGAGTCAAACCGTATTTTGTTTACTTGTGCGACCCTGATCTCGGAGTTCTTTGAGTTAATTACAATGTTGTTGGCTTTACGAATCCTACAATCTCCATATGAGATTTTCAACAACCCCTTTTCGAAGTTTTTAATACTAACATCTCCGAAATGTACTTCTAGTGAACAGTGCACGTTGATTGAGTTTACCCGCAGGTCCCCGTGAGACAACGTAATCTGAGCTCTGTTATTTAAGTCGGGTAAGTATACATTGCCGTACTTATTATCAATATTCAAAATAGTGCCTTTGGGTACTTTGACGGTATAATCGATTTTTAGTCTATCCTCTTTGGTAAGTAAGTCTCCCAAATCATGAATAATCACCGGTCCGGACTTCTGTATTGTGGTCACGGCCGTGATATACTGGCCGGATTTGTCAAACTCAAAATCGAGTGAATTTCTCATTTTGGATAGTTTGAGGTGGTTTTTCGAAGTCATTTCGACTTCTATTTTGAAACTCACGCTGTCCTTATCCCATTGCTCGACATACACCTTGCCGTACTTGTTAATGATACTAACCTCGGGATCGGTTGTGGTCTTGTAGCTCTTTTTTATCGTCTTCTCATGACTCACTTGTCCGTAGGACAGGGATACCAGGGTGGCCCCAAGAAGAGCGATACTATATTTTTTAAGCAGATAAGTCTTCATAACTATTATCCTTTTTATTTATGGATTTTAACTGTTCCAAAATCTCTTCCAGAATTTCCAACTTCAGTCTGTAGTTTTCGATCATCGCTTCTATGATTTCTTCATTAGCCAGATCTTCTTTTAGGTCCTTTTTTAAATCAGTGTAGGCACTATCCAACTCTGCCATATCTACCTGGATGTCCTGCTTGACTTCCGGGTAGAGGGCAGCATATTTATTGAGTTCGTTGTAGCGATCGTTGATTTGAGAAGTATAGTACTGTTCAGCTTCTTCCACTTCATCCGGCAATAAATTGTCCTGTTGTACGGGTGTTTCTATAGTTTGTATTGCTATTTCAGGAACTTCTTCATCAATCCAGTACTCATAAGCAGCTATTGAACTCACAGCAATTATTACTACAGCAGCAGCCCTCTTGATATACAAACTCCAGTTGAACGGTTTTTTCTGTTTGCCAAGTTGAGCGTCTATATTATTCCACAGACCTTCAGGAGGGCTCTGAGTATCAAACTCACCGCGATGTGAGTTGATAAAATCTTCGAGTTTTTTATTTTTTTCAGGCATAGCGGTTTATTTTTTCTAATAACTTTTTCTTTGCTCGATGAAACTGCGTCTTTGATGTGGATTCAGTGATTCCCATTATTTCTGAAATTTCTCGATGATCGTAACCTTCCAGTAAATAGAGGGAAGCAATCACACGATATCCATCAGGAAGTTCCTGTATCGCCTTGTTTACCTTTTCCACCGTATATCCCATATCAGTTTCATCAATGATTTCACTTTCAGTTTCCGGAAGTTCTGAGGTATAGTCCAGTTGTACCCGTCTCTTCTTGAGTGCATTGATACATTTGTTTATCACGATGCGCTTGATCCAGGCTCCAAAAGTTGATTCTTGCTTAAAGGAATCGATTTTTGTGAACGCCTCGATAAAAGCATCCTGGAGTAAGTCCTGGGCATCACCTTCGTTGTTCATCATTCTCAGACAAATATTGTACATGGCCTTTGAGTAAAGGTTGTACAGTTGAAACTGAGCTTGACGACTTCCAAGCTTACACTCTTGTACAATGTCACTATGCAGATCCTGATAGCTTATTTCCACCTTCTTGGTGTTTCTAAACTAATGACAAGGAAGAAATGCGAGGGTTGCACGAAGCTTAATTATTAAATGAAAAAATTTGTCCGGTGAGTCGCTGAAGTTCAACTTCACTTTCAGACAGGTTATATATAGCCTCTAAAGTACTAATGGTGTTTTGCAAATGACTCATCTGAATCTCTCTGTAATCGAAGGAGGAGATAAGCCCGCTTTTGATTCGCTCATTGGCCAATTCAAGGTTCAGACTTGTTTGTTCTTCTTGTTGCTTTCGGATTCCTAAAATGGCTGACCGGGTGTTGTATAAATCGACCTGAGTAATAATTTCATTTTTAAGGCTTAGCTCAAGCTCCTTGGTTTGTATAACTCCCTGATCGATTTGCATTGCAGTGGTATTAATCGAACGTTTTATTTTTCCTCCGTCAAATAAGGTATAGGAAAGGGTGAAGTTAGCATAGTATTCACGGTTAGAGCCACGATTGTTCGGAAGTCCGTCAATTCTGATGGTGGCTTGTGACGTGGATGCCCCCAGGTTGAGTGATAAGTTGGGGAAAAGGCTACTCTTGGCAAGTTGGTTTGAATTTCTGAGGAGGTCCAGATTCAGGAACTCCAGCTGCAACTGTTTATTATTTTTAGTCAATAACTTGAGTAAGCTATCGCTTCTATACTCATTTAGTGTCACGCTAATAGAATCTGTGCATTGAATAGAATCATTAATATCCCTGGCGAGGAGGAGATTTAGATTTCGCTTGGCGTTACGCAGGTTTAGTTTTTGTACGGTCAGGTTAATACTGTCTTCCAGGTAAGCATTTTCAAATTGTCGTACATCAAAACTGCTTGAGAGACCAGATTGTTTTTTAAGCATTGTATAGTCGAGCTTGTCCTTCGATAGTTTCAACATACTGGCGAATACTTCAAGCTTTTGTGATTCCAGTATAATTTGGCGGTAAGCCAGAATAATGGCTTGTACCGTATTTTCAATAATGAGAGCTTCCTGGTTTTCACTTTGGTTCTGTAAGAGAGAGAGTCTTTCTTTTGTGATGTTGACAGCGAAGCCACCAAAAATTGTCCAGCCGGCATTTATGGTACCGTTGAAAGAATTTTGCCTTATCAAACCATTGATGAAAGAAGTTGGGTTATTTCTTTCGGTAATCCCATTGTTGTTGCCACCACTTATTGTAATTGTCGGATATCGACCAGCCTCTCCCCAGTTGTTGTTGGTCATTGCGATATCTTTATCAATTTTGGTGAGTTGTATTTGATAGTTATTTGATAGGCCAAGCTGAATCGCTTCATTTAAGGTCAGTGATTCCTGGGCCTTTGAGTTGTACCAGGCAAGTAGCAATATGGTGGATATGACTAACCTAATTTTCATCGGACTTAATTGTCTTTAATCTTTTCTGTTCACGATAGGCCGGTTCAACTTCTTCTGCGGTTGGTTTGATTCCTGTCCAGAACCAAACAAAGCCTCGTCTGAGATCATTGTAGGTCATGATCCAGGCGGGAAAGCATAAAATGATGAGGAGCGTTCCTACCAATACGCCAAATGCGATTTCTATGGCCATTGGGATTAGAAACTGTGCTTGTAAGGACTGTTGCCATATCAAAGGATATAGACCCAACACTGTAGTTATGGAGGTCAATAGGATTGGTCGGAATCTAGAGACACCGGCATCAAATACAGCTGACTGGACTCTTAATCCGGATTTAATGTTTCTGTTAAATTTATCAAGGAATACCACAGCATCGTTTACGACTACCCCTGCAACTGCTACGCAGCCAAACCAGCTCATAACTACCATTGTAATATCATGTATGTAATGGCCGAACATTCCCCCTGCAATACCTACGGGAATCATGAAAATGATGAGAAAGGTTTGAAAGAATGAACGGAAAGTAAGGCTAATAATTGTAAACATGAGTATGATAATTACCGGAAGGGTTTGGCTCATGGAGAGCTGCATTTTTTCATTCTCCCGTTCCTGGCCACCACTTATTTTTCTGACGGATGGATATTTTTTGAGTATGTCAGCCAGGACAGTTGCGCTGATCTCGTCAACAATATCTTTTGCGGGTGCATCGGCATCAGCCATATCAGCGTTGATGTTTACTTCCCTGGCACCGTTATAATGTTTGATGCTGATTTGGTCTCTGTCAATTGAGAAGTCGGCAATATTACTCAATGTGTATTCACCACCGGTTCGGGAAGTGATTTTTACATTCGCCAGACTTCCCAATGAGCTGCGGTCTTCTTTCTCGTATCGAACCCATACCTTTACTTCATCAGAACCAATTTGAAGACGTTGGGCCTCTAAGCCAAAGAATCCTTGACGGATCTGGCTCGCGATATCGGAGTTCGACAAACCCAGAAATTTGGCTGTGGGCTTAATTTGAAGTTGAATTTCCTGCATACCCAGAATATCATCATCAATCACATTGGCAAGCCGGGGATCGTTGTTCAAGCGTTCGAGGAGCTCTTCTTTGGCCTTTTCTAACTCTTCATGATCTTTGCCGACAAGATAGTAGGAGAGGGCTTTTCCAAACCAGCCTCTTACTTCAACGGTTGATTTCTTTGCGTTTGGAATAGGCCCTGCTTTCTTTCGAATGGCGGCAGCGAGGTCGTGACTGTTTATTTCTTCGCCATCGATTTTGCGCTCTTCTAGCGGAAGTACCTGAATACGTATTTCTCCCATATGGCCACTGAGCATACCCCCTTCTGCTACACGTATTTTAGTTGAGATCAAGATGTCTTTTTTGTGCCGTTCTCGTAATGAATCGTTGACTTCGATGACCTTGGACTCCATATATTTTAGGTATTTAAGAGTAGTATCCGCTGGAGTGCCTGGCTCAAATTCCAGGTTGATATTGATGATGTCCCTATCAAGTGATGGAAAGTAGCTTGATTTGATAGAACCACCGAAAAACATGGCAAAAACTATCGCAGTGAAGGCAAGTGGAAGGAGTGCGAATACCCAGCGCCACTTTAGGGAGAAGTTGAGATAGTCTCCATAGAGTTTATAGCGGACGAAATCGATGGCGCTGTTGATCTTTTGCCTGATTCGCCCGGTCTTAGTGACGTCTTTTTTTGTGTATAAGTGACCGGGTAATACAATGGTCGCTTCTATTAGAGAGAACGATAGGGCTAGGATAACCACAATCGCCATTTCAACCATGAATTCACCAATCCTTCCATCCATAAAGAACAGCGTAGAAAAAGCAATCACTGTGGTCATAATGGAAGTGAATACAGCGGGAAGAACTTCTAACGTGCCTTCAACGGTTGCCTTCAAAGGGGCTACGCCTCGCTCCAGTTTGGCGTGGATGTTTTCCGCAATTACGATACCATCATCCACCAGGATGCCAATCACCAGGATCATTCCAAACATCGTAATTTGGTTGATCGTAACACCACATAATGAGGCCAGCATGAGCATCGCACAAAGCGATACAGGTATCCCCATAGCGACCCAGAATGAAAGTTTCAGATTAAGAAATAATCCCAGCGAGAGTACAACAAGTAGCAGGCCAATGGCGCCATTTTCAAGTAGCAAGTGGAGCCTGGAACGTACGCTGATCGATGCATCGAAATTGATCGTCAGTTCGTAGACATTATTTTCTCTATTGAAGGTTTCATAGTATTCATGGAGGAAATTGGACATTTTGAGCAAGTCCTCTCCGGGAATAATTTCCACATCAATACTTACACCAGGCTTGCCGTTCAAGAGAGTTTGAGTAGGAGATTCCGAGAATTGCTTTTTGACGGTTGCTATATCTTTTAAAAGGAGATAAGAACCATCCGGAAGTGCCTTCACAGGAATATTACCGATTTTGGCAGTGTTAGTTTCCTTTAAGTCGGACCGGATTAAAAAGTCCTGAGTCGGTGTCCGTAGTATTCCTCCTGAAATGTCACGATTGTTCGTTTTTACTGCAGATGCAATGTCTTCAAAGGTTAAACCATATTTAAGTAGGGTTTCTTTTTTTACTTCTATAGCTATTTCAAGTTCAGGGTGATCTTTTACATACACCTTCGACATTAAACCAGATGCGAGGAAGTCATCTTCTATCTCTTCCGCTTTTTGTTTCAGAGAGTGCAGGCTGACATCACCAAACAATGTGAAGTACATCGCATTGCTTCGGGGTTCCATTTTAAAGATTTTTGGTTTTTCCGCGTTTTCAGGAAAGGAATTGATTCGGTCAACTGCGTTTTTTACATCAGAGAGCAGGTCATCGACATCGTAGCCCTTCAAGCCAACCACGGTAATGGTAGCTGAGTTCTCTGAAGACACTGAGGTGTATTCGTCTATCCCGGTGATGCCTTTCAGAGCTTCTTCTATTCGCTGGGTGATACCTTCCTCAACCTCATGGGGTGAAGCTCCTGGTAACGATACTTGTACTTGAATTTCCCGGACTGGCCGATCGGGGAATCGATCTTTTTTTATGAGGATAGCCGTAAACAGACCACCCAGTAATATAAGTACAATGAGAGTATTGGTCCAGTAGGGGTAGCGAACGAAAAAGGTTATTAGTTGCCTCATTGTACTTTTCTGAAATTGACTTTCATCCCACTATTAAAACTCTCAGAGGCATTTTTTACAACCAGACTATTATTGTTTTGCAATCCTTCCACCATAACTCGGTTGCCAATGATGTCTTTGATGGACACAGATACCAGATTCAAAGTAGAGTCTTGAGTATTAATTGTAAAAATATTGTTGTTACGCAAAATAGCTGACCGGGGGATACTTACATAAGCTCCCTGGGTTGAAGTAGTGACCGGGATTTGAACCTGAACATAGTCACCGCTAAATACCTGATTCTTTTTTGCATTTTTGACCTCTATATACACCATTTGTGTTTGGCTTTCAGTATTTATAAAGTCGGAGATCCGACTAACCCTACCGGGAACCTGAGTGCCATTTTCTAAAATTAAGTTCACGGTTTTGTTTAGCTTAAGATTGCTTGCCATGGTCTTTTTCAATGGAATTGCGACTTCAACGAGGTCAGTCCTGATGGCAGTGGCAATGTTGGTTCCCGTATTTACATTTGACCCCGTCTGTAATTTGACATTACTTAAGCTTCCATCGAAGGGTGCGTATATTCTATGTCTTTTGATGACCTCTTCTTCTGAGAGTATGGTGTGATAGGATTTATAAATGTTATTTCTTGAAATAAATGCATTTTCTGATGCAGATGAAGTTTCAGGAGGAGCGGGGAGTGGTTTGTCAATGCTTAATCCTTGCGCATATTTCTCCCACTTAGGGAAGCTGCCAGGGTAGTCTACCTTTAGGTCAGGTAGTACGCTGTTTACCTGGTTAATGTAGTCACTTTTTAACGCCTTTAAGTTCAGCGCTCTGGTTTTCGAGTCTATACTCACTAAAAGGTCTCCCTTGTTGAAAGAAACTCCATTAGCTAATTTAATATTTGTCTTTAGGAGTTTTCCGCTGGCTTCGGCATTGATTTCAAGTTTATCTACTGTTGAGACATATCCATACTCCCGTACCAGAACATCTTCGCTTTCCCGGACAGGCATCACTGCTTCTACTTCTCTTAAACCGAAGTTCTTGTTTCTCGGAGGAGCTTCATCTGGAGCAGTCAGGGAATTTATGATCTGTAGGGTACCAAACCCTATGACTGCCAGCAGTACAACAGAAATTAATATTTGACGAGTTGTCATATTAGTTAAGTTAGCTTAAAATTATTGACTTAGCAGGGATAAGAAAACAATAAGGCTAACAAATTTTAATTCGTTTGTGTTTTGTAGGGGCCGCGCAAGCTTCGTTTTCTGCCGATAAAAAAAATAATAAATGAGCAGAGGTAAATCACGGCAAAACCCAGCCATAGTTCCAGGTCAATGTTTTCTGAAAAGATATAAACCGTTCCAAATACAAGTGGGGCGCCTAAAATAAAGAATAACAATGCCCCAAGGAGGTAAGCTAGTTTCCGTTGTTTCTTCCGGAAGGCAATGTATGTAGGATCATTGGAATACTTTTCATTCTGTTGGCTTCGGTATTCCCTGGCCTTTTTTCTTGTTTCCTGATACCACCATTTGTATTCCTTCGGGTCGGTCGGAGCCTTGGGGGTGTATTTGTACTTCTTCGTTTTTAATCCAAGGTCAGTGGGCTGCTCGTTACTGGTTAGCGCAAGATAGGCTTTATGCACTTCCTGAAACTTTGCAGAACTTTCGGGTGAATTACTAACGTCAGGGTGTAGGTGTTTGGCCTTTTTGCGATAGGCCTTTTTGATCTGCTCCTGACTAGCTCCGTAGGGTAAGTCCAGTATTTTATAATACTTACTTAACATGAATTATTTCACGTTGCTTTTATTTTGTACACTGAAATTATAATGAATGTTACGTAATTGGTTACATTTTGTGAGAAAATTTACTTTAAATTAGTGGAAGTGACCATTTCATAACTAAACAATGTAGTTTATGGGTTCGTTCAACTGGGAGTGGCTGTGGCATTTATTGCTGCTTATTGTGTGCCTTTCCTTTCTTATCATGGTACGGAAAAAGGCTTTTTTTCGATCTACTACAGGTTTTGAAGTACTTGGTTTGAAAATTGCGGTGCACTTCATATTAATTGTTGGGTTCTTGTTCGCATTCTTTAAACTCATGCTAGCATACCTGAACTATCTGTTTACCCTTATGTGATGCTTTCAAACTTGAAAATTTTCTCATCTTTTCTGTCGCTGCTGTTCTCTCTTTCAGTGAGCGCGCAAAGTACCTTGGATTCCTTAAACAATGTCATTGACAACGGGGAAGGAGAGGAAGAAACTTATTTTCTGCGCAGCGGGATACTTATGGAGGCAGGGTTGTATGATGATGCGCTACAGGACGTTGAGTATTGCTTGAGCAGGAATGAAAGGCATTATAAATATCTTTTTCAGAAAGCTTTGGTGCTCGAAGGTTTAGAGAGGTACACCGAAGCCCTGGATTTTTATACGAGAAGCTTGAAAGTAAATTCTGCTTCTTGCCGCGCTTATGTCAACAGAGGTAGCCTTTACCTGGCTGTTTATAATGACCATAAAAAAGCACTTAAGGATTTTAATCGATGCCTGAAATCTGATCCCCAAAATATATCTGCTCTAACTAACCGTGCCACGGTATTCCTCGAGTTGGGAGAGCCTGTAAAAGCTTTGGAGGACATAAAACTAGTTCTGGAATTAGATGATAAAGAATTGGAGGGGAATATCTTGTTGGGTTATGCTCTGGAGGATTTAAGTAACTATGATAGCGCAATAGTGATCTATGATCAGGTGATTGCTGATTATCCTGAGGATGAAAGTGCCTATTTGGCGAAAGCCCGGTTATTAGGTGACGTAAAACAGCAATTTGATGAAGCAGTAAGTGTACTCGATGTATATCTTGAGAAGGATGATGCTAATGTTGATTTACGACTAGAAAGAGCAAGATACAATGCGGCACGAGAAAGGTATAGGGCTGCGTTGCGCGATATCGATTATTGCATAGACATATACCCTGAAGATATTGAATTGTATGTCATCAAAGGAGATTATGAGTTTGTGGCTGGGATTTATCGTAATGCCGTGGCATCGTACTCGAAAGCCATAGAATTAGCCGGTGTTACAAGCGGTGAACTGTATTTGTACCGTGGCTTAGCAAACCAACAACTAGGCGATAGAGAGGCTGCCTGTGAAGATTTTAGCAAAAGTCCTGAGCTTAAAACTGACCGGGAGCTGTCACAATGGATTGAGGAGAATTGTGAGCACTAGTTCATTTCACCAATGATCTCCTGAATCTCGCTCGAGAACTTTGCGAATATTCTGTGTTCCTCAATAAAAAAGTCCTCCAGTTTGAGCAGAATTTCATTTTTCTGATCTTCAGTGATATCTCGTTTTTTTACATGTTCGTTAAGTTTATCTAAAAACTTACCTATGCTGCCTTTATTCCTATTTGCGAGCAATAATGTGAGCACTTTGTGTGAAAAATCAGAATGAGACATGGTGTCGTACAAAATTAAGTTTTGAAATTGCTGACAGTATATTGAAATAGCTGTATTTGTTCAAGTCTTTTGTGAGTTTTCTGAACAACTTTAGAATAATCAGAAACTTTCGGAGGTAATATTTATAATGAAATTGAAAATTTTTACCCCGATTTGCAACTTCATTTTAGGTGTGTCGTATAAATAGTATGTTTTTACTAATGTAAGATATTAGAAAAACTAAGTTTTTTCATTAAGGTTCCAATGTTTAAGGTGAGGGCGTCCATTCGGATGCCCTTTTTTATTACTCTTTTTTGGGAATTAATTCTGAACGAAAGGCACATAAAAAAACCCTAAAGTTCGGCTTCAGGGTTAGTTCATATCTAAAATTCTTTGGTTAGGTTAGCGCTGTGGTATCGCGTATAATTGAAGATAGCATAACCTCATCTCATCATCAAAAATGTACAAGTAATACTCCATAAATTACCATGATACCTACTGTTATTTTTGGTGTCTTTAAGTTATATAAATAACAATTTATGTGTCTTTAATAATAGTTAAGGTAATTTATCGGTTGATTCGATAAGTTTTTAGTTCGCAATATTGGATGTGGGATCACAAAAAAAAGCCTGAAGCAAAACATTTACTTCAGGCTTTAATGAGGTTGATTTTTTCTATTTGATAATGGTCACAGGGCCGGCAATCTGGTCGGACCCATCTTTAAGATCTACAATGTAATAGTAGGTAGCCATTGGTAAATCCTTTCCATTGTGTGTTCCATCCCAGAACTGCTCAGAAATACCGTAGTCATCGGCTGAGTAGATCAGGCTACCCCATCGGTTGTAAATTTCAACTCTGTTGCCAGGGTATTTGTCGATGTTATGTATTTGGAACATATCATTATTTCCATCATTGTTCGGTGAAAATCCGCTTGGTATGAACACAGAGAAATTAATCGTCACTAACATGGAGTCTTGTGCAGTACATCCCAATGAATTAGAAACTGTTAAGGTATACCATGTAGCAGCTTCTGTTGGGGAGGCCTGAACAAGCGTCAGAAGGTCAGAAGGGTTCGTGACACTAAGCTCTAGATCATCGACCGATGAAGACCAGTTGTAGCTAATTCCTGCACCACTTGTAGTACCTAATTGATACTCTGTAGTAGTCAAAATTACTGTCTCTGGATTTTCTAAACTTTGGTCAGGACCTGCTTCTGCAGTTGGTGTTTCCAGAATAGACATCTGTGTAGTGTCATTACTATATGCACTATCTGTTGTTGAACAAGTTGCATCACTAATAAGAATTGCACTGATCAAGTCACCATTGGAGAAGGTAGAAGAGTAGGTGTCGTCAGCGCCACTCTGAGCTTCAACTCCATTTACATACCAGATATAGGTAGGGGAGGTGCCCTCATTAGTTGGGAATGCGGTAAATGTAACTAACTCATTTCCACAAAGCCCATTATCACTAGGTGATATGTCTAGGCCTGGAGTTACAGTAGATGTGACATCAAGGGTGAAACTTTCAGTCGCACCATCATCACAAATTCCGTTTGGTGTTACTGTGACAGTTCTGTTAGTACCAGCTACAGTACCAAAGTCAACGGTAATTGATTCTGTACCTGATCCTGATATTATGGAAGCACCACTAGGCACGGTCCATGTATAACCAGTAGCATTAGTAACTGAGGCTATGGAGAAGTCATAAGTTAAACCAGATGCTCCGTTACATACATCACCAGTAGGGCCAGTAATGGCTCCGGGGTCACCAGTTAATCCATTAACAGTTACAGGAAATGTGGAAGCAGCTCCTACACATCCAGTCGAATTAGTTTCAGTGACCGTTACATCCCCGCTCGATGCACCTGTCCAGTTCACTCGGATAGAATCGCTACCTTGACCCGTCTGAATAGTTGAGCCAGTAGGTGATGTCCAGGTATAGCTTGAGCCTGGATTGCCACTGATGTAGTAAGATTCTACATCACCATCACAAACGGGATCAACACCTGTAATTGTTACTGCAGAAGGGTTGTCAACGATTGTGATGTAGTTCGTTTTGATTTCTTGTGACGATGCTCCGTCTGTGATTGTCAACGAAACTGTCGCAGTACCTACAGTATTATAGGTAACATTAACAGGACCTGCGCTGGTACTCGTAGGAGGTGTTGCTCCCGTTCCAAAATCCCAGGAATAGGTCGTACTTCCGGTTGTTCCGGTTGATAAGTCTGTGAAGGTGATCGTTTGTCCAACACAGATTACAGTGTCATCAGCCTCAAAGTTTGCGCTCAATCCACATCCCTGTAGTACGATTGCAAGACTGACCGGAGAACCTTCACAGCCATTGTCATTGGTTTCCGTTACAGTAATATTGCCATTAGTAGTGCCAAAGTCTACTATTATTGATTCGGTTCCTTGGCCCGATGTGATAGACGAACCGGATGGTACTGTCCATAAATAGGTGGATCCACCTGGATTCGTTACGGAATAGGACTCACCAGTACCGCTACAAGCCGGTGTTGCATTTCCTGAGATGGCAGGTGTTGATGGTAAGCTATTAACAGTTACGCTAAAGTCTGCAGTGGAGGCGGAAGTACAGCCATTGGCATCTTCTTCTTCAACTGTGACATCGCCTGATGATGCACCGGACCAGTCAACAGTAATTTGGTCGCTGCCTTGTCCTAAAGTGATGCTGGCACCAGTTGGAACAGTCCACGTATAGATGGATGTAGCATTAGGAGAGGTAACCGAATAATTTTCTACATCACCATCACAAACTGGGTCAACACCGTTAATACCTGCAACAACAGGTAGAGGGTTGACCGTAACCGAGAAGGTAACAGGACTTCCCGTACAATTTGATACATTGGTTTCTGTCACTGATACATTGCCTGAAGAAGCACCACTCCAGTCAACAATAATCGAATTGGTACCTTGCCCAGATGTTATGGCCGCACCAGTAGGAACGGACCAGGAATAAGTTGAGTTATTTGTGTTAGTTACTGAATATGTAGCAACATCACCATCACAAACCGGGTCCGTACCGGAAATTGCAGATGTCGTTGGTAGGGAGTTCACAGTTAATGCAACAGCGCTTGAAGTCTCTTGGCAAGTCACATTTGATGGGAATGCGGCATCAGCGATCACAACAGTATAATCTCCTTCTACAGACGCTCCTGTAAGTACGTTACTAGTACTTTGCTGAACCATAAATCCATCTCTATAGAAGGTATATTGCCACGAACCGGCATTTCCTGCGGTAGCAGTAAAGTCAACCGTTTCTCCCTGACAAATAGTTGCCGATGGGCTCACCGCTAAACTCGCACTCCCTGGTGAAGTACATACAGATGCACATTGAGAGAACTCAGATGTGTTACCATCTGCATCAGTAGCTGTTACGGTAACATTCGACACAGTTCCGGTTAAATCTGTAAAGTCCCAAGTTCCAGCAGCAGCATTAATGTTAGCAGTACCCAAGTAGCGTTCCCCTTGTACTTGATTACCATCTGTATCACCACACAGTTCACAAGCTCCTTGTTCATAGACATGCACAACTGAGGCACCAACAGGCATCACCCCAAAGAAGTTAGGTGCAGACGAGGAGTTGTTGACATATAATTCAGCTGCACTACCGCTTCCTGTACTGGCATAGTTAGTATTACCTTCATCATTTAATTCTATACCCCTTAATCCATTACAATAGATTTCATTTCCTACAATTGTGTTTTCTATAGAGGTGGCACTACTGATGTTAATTCCATCTCCGCCATTGTTTGCTATGAGGTTGCTTTCATTGGTTCCTGTTCCTCCAATAGTATTGTTTGAACTACCTAATACAATAAGAATACCATGACCAACATTGGACCATGTTGGGTTTGATCCGTCATGTCCAATAATGTTGTTTTGGATCGTGGTATTCGTTGTGGCTTCATTTGGATAACTGGCATGGCCTTCGCCACCAAATGTCAGTTGAATACCATTCCCCCCATTACCTACGATGACGTTATATTCACCATCACCAGGGCCTCCAAGTATATTACCATCCCCGGAATGAATTTTCAACCCATCGTTGTTGTTTCCGATAACCGTAGAACTGTCAGGCGCGAGTCCAACCCAGTTACCGTAAACCACATTGTTATCCGAGTTGGTTTGAATGAAAATCCCTTCATTGTTGAACCCAACTACATTGTCAAGAATTGTGTTATTTAAGGATCTACGATAGATTGAGATACCATCTTCACGGTTTCCTATATTGGTCAATCCATCTATGCCAATACCGACCCAGTTGTTTTGAATTAAGTTATTACTTGAGGGACCGTCCGATCCCCAGAACTCACCATCTGTTTGTATTCCATGTCTTCTGAAGGTTAGATTTCCATCCGGGTCTGGTGTACTTTCGAAAGTATAGCCATTATCACCTACATAATTCCTGTGAGCATCGGTCGCACCTCCAACTGTATTAAAGCTACAGTTATGTACATAAATTCCGTTTAATTGATTACCAAGTCCGGCCAATCCGGTGGCATCAATACCAACATAATTACCCCAAATATTATTACTATTCGATTTGAAAAGCTCGATTCCATGACCTTTAACTGTTCCCCAGTCATCTGCAAAACCGAAATTACCATTCGCACAGATAACGTTTCTGTCAGCCGGGGTTAGTCCACCAATTGTGTTCGAACCTCCATCTTCTATTAAAATCCCCTGGCCATAGTTACGCATATCTACTGTACCTGTAATATCCGTCCCAATATAGTTACCTGCATACTCACCGGATGAAGAACCTAGAGAATAAATTCCGTTTCCACCGATGCTGTTTCCAATAACATTGTCCCTTACTTCAACGAAACTACTATTTTGTATAAAAATACCATGATCTGTTAAAATACCGTCAAATGAGAGGGTTCTACCATTGGTTATAGCCACGGTACCTGTTGAATCAAAGCCAATAAGATTATTTTGAATAACTGTTCTTAAGCTATTGTTGTCAACCATAATACCATTCCAGTTGGTATTTGAAATAACGTTATCAATAATACTGTTATCAGGCGCATTGTTTAGAAAGATTCCATCCTGAGCATTACCTGCGTTTGTTATTGGAGTAGTTCCATCAATACCTATTCCTAAAAAGTTGTTCTGTATTGTATTGTAAGATGTTGTGTTGCCTTCTATGTGAATTCGTTCCTGGTACCATGCAATAACATTTCTGTCAGCCGAATCAGGTCCTCCAATTATATTGTATTGAGAACCGCTGCGTATCCAAATACCATAATTACCGCCTGTCGTAGTTGCAACGGCATTACCTGTGTTGTCTGTTCCAATACAGTTTCCAGCTACGATATTATTATCTGAATTTTCCAATTCAACTCCTCTAGAGCCATACATATTAAATCCTCGAATCTCTATGTTGCTCGAGTTTTGAAGATGAAAAGCAGATCCCCAATTTGGCCCGGAGATTTGAAGTTTGCCGCCACCATCATATGTTGTTCCATCAATAATGAGAGGGGATGATGGGTTTGTGTTATAAATCTGAACCTCATTCGGAGCCGAGAGTCCCGTAGGGCAGGAAAGGCCGGCAAAGGATACAGTACCTCCCGTGGTTGCCAGGCTTTGTACCGCTTCCAAAAGTCCGGTACCAGCACCTCCAGTGTTCCATGGTTCGTTTTGGTCACAGACATCAACTACTACAGTCTGAGCAAAAGCACTTCCCAGAGTACATCCCAGGAATAACCCAATAGCAAGAATCTTCTTCATGGTATTTCTAATTAGCATGTTCATATCTCATATCTATACAGCTATATACCACTGCAATTTGCATGGCGGTAGCTGTTAAAAATTGGTAAAACGGTAAGGACTTACAGGGTCCTATATCTTCGGTAACGTACTACATGATAGTACGTGGTTAATTTATTAATACAAACTGGCTCGGTAAGGTGACCAGCTCTTAATCTACATTCAAAATCTTAAATTCAACCCGTCTGTTATACATATGCTCATCATCTGTACACTTAACACGGTTCTTACAGTGATTTCGAATTTTTTCTTCTCCATATCCCTTGGCAACAAACTGTTTTACTGGGATACCATTCTTTACAAGGTAGTCAACAACGGATTGTGCTCTCTTTTGAGATAGGGTTTTGTTGTAGCTATCACTGCCTCGTGCATCGGTATGTGCGGAAATCTCAACAGTGATATTTTTAGCACCTTTCATGATATCAACCAATTTGTTCAACTCCGGGTAAGAGTCAGGTAGCAGGTCTGATTTGTTATAAGCGAAGAAGATGTTCTGGATATCGAAAGAAATATCCTGCTTCAGCGGTTGCAGGTAAATATCCATTTCTCTTTCTTCGAAGTCTTCTACGTCTTCAGCACTTACAATAACCTGGTTGGGTAAATATCCGTCAGCCTCTATAAAAAACTCATATACTGGTCCGCCAGGCAAGGTTACTTTAAATCCATCATCCGGATCAGAATGTGACCGAGCTACATCGGTTTTGGCAGGAAGTTCTCTTACGGTTACATTCGCATGAATCGGAATTGAGTCTAAAGCGTTTCTTACCTTTCCTAATACCAATAAAACTGGTTCGGCTTTGTGTTCTTCATGAAGCTTGATTCTCACAATATCGGAGTGAGGTAAAGAATCGGGGCCTAAGAAGTGGTGCGCCAGGTAGGCATAATCACTTGACGCAGGAGTAGAAAAGTAAAATTCATCATCCGGTGTGTTAAACGGTGCGCCTAGGTTTTCCGGTTCCGACCATTTGGTCCAGGTGCTGTCTAGTCTCGTAGTCTTGTAGATGTCAAATCCACCTACGGTGTCTTTATCTGTTCTTCCATTGGATGAGAAGTACATGGTTTTTCCATCAGGGTGGATGAATGCAGTAGCCTCTGATTTTTCGGTATTGATGGTTGGCCCCATATTGATAGGCTTACTCCATCTGGTCTTTTTGCCTTTTTTCTCTTTGAACGATACAAATAAATCCTGGTGCCCAATACTTTCTTTGTGGTGAATGGCCATAATGAGGACATTCTCATCTGCGGTCATATAGAAAGAGCATCTTTCATCGTTATAATATCCTTTGATTTTTAGCTTAGTCGGGAATGACCAATCGTGATCTCCATTGCCTGTGTGCTCAGACATTGACACACCGTTTTTGCTGGTGCCGTTTTTTTTGTATTCATTGAGTAGAATTACTCTCTTACCATCTGTGGAAATCCAGTGTACACCATTGTCATCATGGTTGTTTAGTGATTTTAAGTGTATTGCTTTTGCCCAGGTACTGTCATCATCCAAGAGATGAGATACCCAGATGTCTTGATTTCTTGGGACTATATTATCAGGGTGGCCGGCACGAAAAAAGTATAAAGTACGTCCGTCTGGAGAAATCCTTGGTCCTGATTCGAGGTGTGCCGAGTTGATGTTTTCCCCTAAGTTTTCAATACTATAATATTTCACTGAATCCTCAGTGTTGTATAGATACACCAGCGAATCATGGTCATAGGTATAATGAGCATGAATGGCATGGTTGCCGGTGATTTGAGCAGAGCTGCTGCTGATAAATGAAAAACTAATAGCGATCCCTAAAACTAGTTTTCTCCACATAACGTCAATCTTTAGGTATTATAGGTATAAGGTCTTTGTAAGTAAATTTAAGGGTTACCCTTATTATCCATTCGAATGAAGTGTGTATTAGGTAAACCTGTTTAACCATAATAATATAAAATATACCATTATTTAGCGAAATTATCCAATTAAACCCTCAAAATAAAGGTTTTAGTAGATTAATTCTCTGGTTGGTGTTCGGGCCTCAGTAAATCATTGAGTGTCTTCACAGGGTTAAATGTGATAACAGGTACTTCCACAAATACTGTAAGCCAGTTGGCCATGGCACCATTCCAAAGTCCGGGAAGCTCTTGCGCTTTTAATTCTTTTCCATTTTTGGATTTGTAGCTGATAAACCCGGTTTTTGGATCGCTGAATGACATGAGATCATATTTTTCCCCGTTATGGTCGGTGATTGCGCAGACAAGATCCACTGGATTGAAGTGGGTAGAGGACTTTAGAATTTTGTTTTGTTCGGGTGAGTCAGTGTCTACTTGTGATGTTTCAACGATTTGCTGATTGATCTTTCCGTCACTCGATTTGACCCAGAAAGGCCCTCCTCCAGGCTCTCCTTCATTTTTCACCATTCCACATACTCTGATGGGGCGATTGATATATTCCAGGGCTTCTGCGTCAGAATTGAAACTTACGTCCGAAATACTAATCTCCGATGCCAGGAACTGATTTACCTTTTCAACGAAGTTGGACGAATCTTGCTCGTATTCTCTGATGAGTTCATCACGGGAATTTTTGAGCTCGATCAACTTTGCGGCTAGTGCTTTTTTATATTCAACGGTCGTTTGCTTCAGCCGATCCGGTACCACATTATCAATATTTTTAATATAGATGATGTCTCCTTCTATGGCATTAAGGTTGCGTAATAGAGCCCCATGTCCGCCCGGGCGGAAAAGTAATGAGCCATCCTCTTCCCGAAATGGTGTATTGTCCATATTTACGGCTAAAGTGTTTGTTGATTCGGACTGAGTGCTGAATGAGATATCGTATTTTACCCGGTATTCTTTTTCGTATTCAGCTAGTTTTTCATTTAGGTGTTGTTGAATTTTTTCCAGGTGCTCTGGTGACACAGTAAAATGTATATGGATAGTACCAGAACCATTGTCAGCATAAAGGGCTCCCTCTACAAGGTGCTCTTCAAAGGCTGTTCGGCTTGAGCCATTGTATTGATGAAATTCGATCAGTCCTTTGGGGAGTGAGCCATAGTTTAGTCCGATGTCATGTAAGATAAAAGTAGCGGCCTCGATTTCTTTAGCAAATTCATCGTTCTGCGAGTCTGCTATATGTTCGAGGTGATGCGAGAAGGCGAATTTGCGAATCTGCCTCATCGTACTACGGGCCTCATGGTCCACGGTTTTTTTCTCTTCAAAATCGAAAATAGCCTTAAACATACGGCTGGCAGCACCTGAGGCGGGGACAAACTTTACGATGCGTAAATCCTTCACCAGTTGGTAGTAATCATTATTAAGTTTTTCAACCTGATCTTCAGTAAGCAAGGTTATCCCATCACCAGGAGTACAGGGGCGAACCAGGTTTGCAAATGGAAAACCATCAATAAAGTCCTGAATCTGTTTTTCTACTGTACTGACTTCAATACCTAGTGATTTCAGTTGATTAAGGTCCTGGTCTGTTAGTTGAAGGTTACTCATATGATTGTCTCTTATGATCTATGTAGTTCAAAATTCCTTTAATATATGCATTGGCCGCAGTTATTAAGCGGTCACTGCACTTCAATTGGTCAATGTTAACATTCGTCTGATTCAATAGCAAGTACTCATTAATGTTATCCTGGTAAAGCGCTTCTGCGTAGCAGATTGTGCCGTGTACTTTTCTGGTTAATGATAGGTTTCTGGCAAAAACCCCTTTTTCATTGGTTGCTATAGAATAGTCAGAAAGGTATTGTTCACTTTGTTGATTGGCCAAAGGGATGTTGAGTTCCTTGTGCAGGCTTTGAACGATGAACGAACTGAATGACATAGAGTTCTCAATATCCTGTGAAAAAAGTAATCTTAGAAAATCAAGTTGGTCCTCGGGGTCCTTTAGCTCGTCTTCAACAAAGCTACCTGGTATAAAGGCCATTGTGAAGTTGCGTGGGGATGGCTGTTTCCAGTTTTTGTTTTCCGCATCAACGTTATAGTGAATGATAAGTGTCAGGTGGGGTTGGAAGTTGTTGATTTTTTCAGCTCTGGCACGGTAATCGATGTATTTGAATAATCGGTTGTAGATTATTTTTTTGGATAGATCGGTATTTCTTCTTCTGACCTTTTTGAGGTAGCGCGATTCATCCTCGGTCAGCTTATCGATATTACTTAGTGAGTCAATGGTTTCATAAACCTTGATATTATACCAATCATAAAAAGTACTGCCATGAGCTGCTATTCCGGGCTTTTCTCTGGTTATTAATACTTTGGCACCTAGTTGTTCAAGCTGCTCCTTCATCATTAGTGCGGTACATAGGGTCAGGTGAGCCTCATAAAAGCTGATCGGCTTAGCTTTATGGTCAAACTCAATGAATTTCCCTTCTATTTTAGCCATTTCCATATCTCCGGCCATATGTCCGGGATCAAGAGCAATTTTGACTCCTTGGAGGGGATTGTTGGTATCGGTCAGACTGGGTAAAGTTTTTGGCTGTATATGCTTAAGAATCCAGGTTATTTTGTTGCTATCTGTCAATGTAGATGAGGAACTCAATCCTGAGTAGTACAGCTGATCAAAATCAGTAGCTCCCAGTTTTAAAAAAGTGGTATCGTGTGAGGAGGAAGTGAAGAGGGTCAGACTGGTGTCTGTAAATTGAATTTGTTCCAGGAGGGTAGAGTCTTTCAATAGAATGTTGAGTCGGTCATGAATGCTTTGGGCCGACATAATTGTATTAAGGCTGATCAAAAGATAAAGAATACAAAGGATGCGACTCATACCGAAAAATAATAAAAAACCCTGAAGCTAACGCCTCAGGGTCCCAAGTAAATTATTAACCTAGCTGGTTAATTATATTTTGTATGCACTCATACCGTGCTCGCCAATATCAAGTCCTTCAACTTCTTCTTCTTTAGATACTCTGATTCCAGTAGTAAACTTAAGAGCATAGAAGATGATAAGAGCAGCAGGGAATGCAAGTACAGCTGCAAGAGCGATACCTGTAAATTGTCCTCCCATTGTGATACCAGAGTTTGCTGGGTCCATATCGAATAGAGCAACAGCAATAGTTCCCCACATACCACATACCAAGTGAACAGAGATTGCACCTACAGGATCATCAATCTTGAGTGAATCAAAAAGTAGTACAGCTCCCACTACTAGGAAACCTGCAATACCACCAATCACTGTAGCAGAAAGAGGTGAAACAACGTCTGCACCCGCAGTAATACCTACAAGACCAGCAAGAATACCGTTCAATGCCATTGTAAGGTCAGCTTTCTTCGTTAAGAAGAATGCCATGACAGGAGCAGTGATTGCGCCTGCTGCTGCAGCAAGACAGGTTGTAACAAGTACGAATGAAGTACCTTCAGGATCACCGTTAAGAACAGATCCACCGTTGAATCCGAACCATCCTAACCAAAGTAGGAAAACACCGATTACAGCAAGAGGTAAGCTATGTCCCGGGATTGGGTTAGTTCTACCATCAACAAATTTTCCGATACGAGGTCCAAGAACGATAGCTCCTGCAAGAGCTCCCCATCCACCAATTGAGTGAACGATAGTAGAACCTGCGAAATCGTGCATGTCTCCGGCAATACCGCCACCCCAAGACCATGATCCGAAGATAGGGTAAATAATACCTACAAATAGTACTGAGAAGATCAGGAACGGGAATAGTTTAACTCGTTCAGCAACCGCACCTGATACAATTGTAGCAGCTGTTGCAGCAAACATTCCCTGGAATAGGAAGTCTGTCCATGCGGTGTAGCCACCTGGTGTGATTAATCCGGTAATTGGATCAGGATCACTCGCGGCATATCCGATACCCATGTCTTCTGGAGAGAATCCACCAACAGGTCCTCCAAAACCAAGAATACCCTCTACTTGCCATTCTCCAGGATACATTGTATTGAATCCCCAACAAGCGTAGGTTAATAAACCGATAGCGGGAATTAAAGTGTTTTTGAAAAGAATGTTAGTCGTGTTCTTTGACTGGGTCATTCCACTTTCTAGAGTAGCGAAACCCAGGTGCATGATGAATACCAAGAAGGTAGACACCATCATCCAAATGTTGTCCGCCTTAAAATTGGCATCGTATGCCGTTATTTCAATTAAGTTTTCCATAATATCTTATTTATGTTGGATAATATCTTTGTGTTAAACATTGGATTAGTTACCCAGGGCAGATTTTCCTGTTTCCCCGGTTCTGATTCTGTGGGCTTCAACCACATCATATACATATAGTCTACCATCACCGATCACTCCGGTCTTAGCAGTTTCTATGATTTTTTGTACAACGGTTTCTAGGTTCTCGCTAAGAACGATTTCAAGTTTGGTACGGGCAATTGCACCCATATCATAAACATGACCTCTGTACACTGCTTCTTTCTTCTGGGCGCCAACAGCTTTTACATCTGAGAATGTGAAGAATTCAATCCCTGCTTCCATGATTGCATCCTTCACCTCATAGAACTGTGATGTCCTGATAATAGCTTCAATTTTTTTCATTTTTTTAAGGTTTAGTTGATGTCAAATTCCGATTTGATGACTAAACATATAGAAAATACTCGCATCAAAAAAAATTAATAATGTAAAATTATTCACATACGCGAAATTTCCTCTTATCGCATTATTGAATATTGGAAAAGTACAATTATGGAATTTAAATTCAGAAATTTTTCTTCTTTTTTGACTCTTGTTGATTTGAGTTTTTGCGGTAACCAAACTCTGTCTGGTGGAGTTAATTGCACTTCGGTTAATGATTGTATTTTTTAAATGAATAAATATAAATTATTATAATTAGAATAGATAGATGGTATATTGATTGGATTAAATTGTGTTGCCTAAATTGTTTTTTGGTACTGACTTGTTAAAATGCGACACTTGGTGTTGTGTGAATTACCTGTATTTTTAATTATATATAGGTATAAAAATTATTAAAAATATTCTATGTTTAGAATGTTTGATAATTGCCTTTTTTGTTGACCTTTTTATTAAAAATATTCTATTTATTACATGTAAATTCAGTCCGTTTTTCACTAAGAAATAGAACGCAGATTTGTGGAAAATAAAATGATACTTTATTAAGATTTTTTAAGGCTACTTCCGTCCAGCTGTGACCTGGATGGTATGGAGTTTCTTTGCAAACCTGACTATAATTTTGACTTTATTTGGATGGGGATTAAGTGACTTGTGATTTAATTTTCATGATATGGAACGAGGAATAAAAATCTGCTATTTTATGTTTAATAGCTCAAATTATGTGTTTTTTAAGTGTCTTATCATTTTTTAAAATATCCGTATTTCTACGGATAAATTTCACCCAATTCTTTCGTGTTCATTTTTGTACTATCCAGATTTTCGTACTTTAGCGATGAAGATGTTGAGGGTACACCAGTTCTGTTGTGGCTCTCACCTTACTAACAAACCCAAGAAATGCCTGTAAGAAAGATTTTATTAGCTATGTTGCCCATAGTTATATTGAAGGTAACAACTTCAATTGGTGGCGACAGTCTTGAACTTAAGAAGAGTACCCTGTTATATAAAGGCAATCTAAAGTCATACGGACTGGAGATTAACGATGCATTAAAGGTACAGGATGAAAAAGATACCAAAGCCAGATTTCAAAAATTAAGATATTCCGGATATTCCAGACTCTGGATGATCTACAGAGATTTGGACAAAGCATATGATGATGTTCCTCTCGAAGGTATGTCCGTGCCAATTACACTTACACAGGATGATGGTGCTAATGAGCCACTATTACTAATAAGGATGGAGGCAAACCCCACTCCTAAGACCTGGTTTCAGATGGAATGGTCCTTTGATAACCGTTTTCTAAGGTCTACTACTCAAACAGATGCTAAAGGATATTTTGCAAAGGTTTATCGTATTTTTCAATTCAAAGGAACCACTTACTCAAACTTTGGTACGTTCAAACTTACTGCTGGTGGAGGTGTTAACTGGTTTAAGTTAAGTCCATTCACAATGTGGAATTACCAGTACCGTGATGATATGTTTGAGCGTTATCCCTGGGAGCCTGAAGGTCACGATTTTGGACGATATGATGCCTTTTATAGTTTAGGAGACATACCTCGGGACCAGAGATGGGGGAATAGAGGTACACAAGGATTTATTTTAGAGGCTGAAGGTTTGCCTGGAGGTTTCAACGCTGCGATCTTGTACGGAAAGAACGAAAATAGTGGAGGATTCCAGAGTTACCTGGAGCGTGTTCCTCAGAATATGTTATCCGGTAGAGTTGATAAAAGAATAGGTGCTCATACTTTTGGTGTTAACTATTTTGATCAGTATGGTTATGATGAAAACTACGCCAACCGCCAGGTTTGGACCGTTGGAGGAGAAGATTACAAAATTGAGCAGAACCGAACCAGCCAAAAAATAATCACAGCCGATGGACGAGTTAATCTGAATGGTGTTAAAATATTCACTGAACTTGGTGCTGGTTCGTATTTGAGCAATTCATATATACACGAGGACACAATTACAAGTGGTGCTGTAAAGTATAGCGAAGACACGACAGCATTTACTCGCTTTAAAAGAGAGTGGTCGGCTTTAGGGTACCTGGAGTTCGAGTTTTCTAAGGATTTAACCAAGTTACCAATCAAATTAGGTTTATACAGCATTGGTAAAGGAGCGGTTAATAATACCAGTACAATTTTCAATACTTCAATTGAGAGTATCAAACAAGGTCCAACACAGCCGCAGTCAAACAATACGACATACTTCGATGGTATGGTTAATCAGATTGGTCAGCTTCCAAACAACCGTAGAGGGTTCAACCTGAAAACACACGGTAAGGTCAGCAAGCTGAAGTATGAGGTCGCCTATGAAACTTCGCAAGAGATTGAGAACCTATATGGAGATACAAGAAATGGGGCAAGAGCTGGAACAGGAGCTTCTGATGCAGCCAGGACTGGTTACACAAACTCTATAACCTTCCATCACTGGGCCAATCAGCTTGCGCGTTCAAGGTTTGCCTACTTCCAGAGGTTTGCGGGTAACACAGGGCGTGAGCACAATGTCTATAGAAGAAGCTTTACTAATCTTGCAATTACTGATACAGCTGTAGATTACAAGAAATCATTCACAACCATTGATCTGACAATGAAGTACAAGTTGAGATTCCTGAAGAAGGAAATGATTCTTGCCATGTTCGGTCAGTATAGCTCGGTGTCTGAAGATATGTTTGCTCCAAAATTAAACGATGATGCATTCCTAAGATACCGATATGTTGAACTTATGGCCTTCTATGCGCTACACCCTAAGCTTACAGTTATAGGATTTGGAGCTGTTGAAGGAGCAAAAGGTAATATGAGAACAGAATTAGCCGACCCTACAACCGGTCAACTAATTACAGATGCAAATGGAGCCCCTACTTATGACGCTAATGGTAAGCCAATGGATCAGTCAGGGTATGGTTTCGGAATTGGATGTGATTACAATTTCGCAAACCGGGCTAGTTTACATTATCGTCACCGTTGGTATGCTCACAGCGATGTGAATTTTACTGATGATGAATTTGAAGGACAAGAAGTTACAATTGAATTAAAAGTATTCTTTTAAAAAGAAGAAGAATGAATAGAAAATTATTCTTAGCAGCAGCTCTATCAATAGGGGTATATTTTAATATCAACGCACAGCAGGTATGGTTTACCGGGCTGGGTAGGGCAGTAGTACAAAATGACGACTTTAAAGATGCGGTGACCGATACAGCGGTCGGCAAAGCAACCGGGGGTTATACCTTATTCGATCTTGGAGTAAATGCACAACAAGGACAAAGCCTCAAGGCGCATGTGATCTTGCGTCTGAGAAACGAGTTTGGTGGGTTTTTCGGAGATGGTAGCGCATTTGAGTTTAGACAAATGAGACTGGAAGGACTTATCGGTCGTATCGTGAAGTATGAGATAGGTGACCTTGACGTTGCTTTGACTCCTTATACTATTCATAACTACGATGAAATTTATAACGACTACGAATCAGAGTTGTTCAGGATTAAAAGAGATGTTGTCAACTATGAAAACTTCTATACTGACAACAACACTTGGCGGATGCAAGGTGTAAATGCCTTCACGACCCTTAAATTTGACTCGAAGGCAGTTGAATCGCTAGGCATTCGTGCATTTGGTAACAGAATTATCGCATCAGACTTCAGTACTTATCCTGACCGATGGTTATTTGGAGGTAGATTGGACCTTACTCAAAGTGATAAATTCAGAATTGGAGCCAACATGGTCAATATATCTGATATCGCAGGAGTATTGAAAAATGCCTCAACCTTTGACTATGACAATACTGTTATTACCTCTGATCTGGAAGCAACTTTAGATAAGGAGAAAGTCAAAGTTCAGTTGACTGGTGAATTTGGAATCTCTGATTACACAGTGGTTGAGACTACCAGTGATTCTTCCACCCAGATCGATGATTTCTTCTTTGATGCAGGCGTTAAAGGAACCTACAAGCCACTTAATATTACATTAGGAGTATCCTACAGAAATGTTGGAGCAGACTTTAACAGCCCCGGAGCACAATCAAGAAGAATTACACCGGCTCTTGATGCAGATAACTCTGTATTCCCTACCTACCTGGATGGATCTACAGGACGATCTATAACCCTGTTTGACAGATATAGTCAGGAAGTTGGGATGTATAACCGAGGTTTGACAACGACTTTAGCAGCCTTTTTACCTCAATACAACAATGTAACACCTTATGGTATCGCAACGGCTAACAGAAAGGGACTTACTATTGATGCGGGATATGAGCACCCTGAAGAATTTGCTAAGGTCGATGTAAAAGCACAAATGCTGTCAGAGATCAATGGAGAAGGAACTGTTGGAGGTGATGACGCGCTAAGGAACTTTACCGCACTAAACGCTGGTTTTAGAGTTAACATAGGTAAAATCATTGGATGGGAAAAAACAGTAGCTGTGAACTATGGATTGAGATACGAAAGCACTACTAGAGAAACCAACCCTGTTGATTTCGTAAGTACGCTTATTGATGCTGGTCTGGATATCGAAGCCCTTAAGAAGTTTAACCTTCTCTTAGGTTATAAATACCTGGGAGCGAAAGGAGATGAATTCATAGCTCAACGCAATGAGTTTAATCAAATTACAGGATTCTCTCAGTATGCTGGTTTCGATATTCAAGAAAGCGTTGTTGCGATTGGTGCGAAGTATTCATTTAGTAAAAACGCATTCTTCTCAGTAAATGGTCAAATGGTGAACTTCAAGGATAACACAGATACTGATCCGGAGTTTGACATCAATCAGATTTACTTCATTTACTCACAGAAGTTTTAGTAAAACATTAATTTAAATTATGAAAGCGATTTCGAAATATCTGTACTCTCGCCTTCGTTTACTTTCTATAATTGGAATAGTAGCAGCTTTATCCTTCGGGTGTAAGAGAAGTGGTGAGATTAATGGACCTCAGTATATTACTGCACCAGAAGGATTTGAGGTAGTAGGCAATAGTTTTATGGCCTCCAAGGCTTCCGTGGATTTTTCGGGAGGTACAGATAGTATTTCTTTTCATGCCAGTTTTTCACATGAGGTATCGTGGATTGTTACATTAACAGGACAGACTTCGGGAGCAGAAATGGTCATTGAAGGACTTTCCAGTTCAATTGATGGATCAAACTGCGTGTGGTGGACCGGTGGACATACCGGAACCTTCTTTTTTGAAGATGGGGAAACGGTTACAGCAACATTGAGTTTTTTAGGTTCTTCATTGAATATTAGCGACTCATTTGTACTTACAGCAGGACGAGATTGGAGCACCAAGGCCAATTTGATTCTACCAAATAATAATGGATTCGAACTCAATTTCACGGGATGGTTTGAGTATAATGCTCCACTAAATGAAATTGTTACAGTACCTTCAGCTGTTGAGGGAACGAATTGTGTATACATATTTGGAAATGGAGCACCTGACTTTGTCACTGGTATAGGAACGCCTCCAGGTACTTTTGCTGGTGTTCCTGCAGATCCGGATTCTGTATATGTTAACTTATATGTGTACGGAACGGGTAATCCAAACGCATTTGTATCATATCAGTTTAAGGAGGCTGATAAAGATGAGGCTGACCTGAATTATGGAGATGCTACCGATGATGCCTGGGAGGCCAGAATCACCTTGGATTTTACTGGTTGGAAGTTATTTTCTTTCAAATATTCTCAGCTTACCGCAAGTGAGGCCGCAGATTTCGGTGGTAGTGGAAATAAAGTTCATGAGCCGGATCGTATCAAGGTTATTCAGGTCGGGTTGCAAACAACCTTATCTCAATATGCTGAGGTTTACTTTGATTACCCCACGATTACAATCAACGGACCATTTGATCCGTCAATCTAAAAAGTATTAGAATAGAATCATGAATAAAGTATTTGTCATATCATTTATGATGGTCACAGCATTCGCACAACAATGTGTGACCTTTGAAAAACTAACCCTTGATGATACTGATAGCGAATCAGTAGTGGATGAGGATGAAAAAGGGATACCGGCTGTAGCTTTCAAAGGGGGAGACCTCATGAAGGGAAACTGGTGGACGGGTACCACTGGTGATATGACTTTAAATAATAAAGGGGGAGAATTCGAAATAAAGTGTACTGATATTGGTCCTGCCTACACCCCGCTGGGTATGGAAATGGGAGCGGTAGATTTTACCGGAGATGTGGTTGTGAGAGTGAAGGCTCGGTCAGAAGGAGATAATACACCTGTGCTCGCCTTACAATTTGATGACTTTGAAGGTTATCAGTCCAATGGTGCGCGTCCGACTAAAAGAATTCACATAGGTGATGATTTTAGGGATTATTGTTTCAAAGTGGATAATGATAAAATCTGGAGTCAGACCTGGCCTGAAAATCATGGTGTAAATGGAGCATTGATTTCTAAAATTATGTTTTTTCCTAATCCAGGAGGACCTGCCTATACAGGAACAATTTATATTAAGGAAATTCAAGTTATCAAAGCCGAGGATGGTTGCGATGAAGAGGAAGTTAAACTAGCTGTAGGAGCCGATGGTGGACCTATCACTGATTTCGCAGATGATCAGGGTAGCAAATGGTGGGTTGCTGAAGGGTTTAAAAAATCATTCGTTGAGGCTGATACCGCGGTGAAGTTTGAAGGAAATAATGTTGGACCGGCCTGGAATGCCTTTGGTACCGGACTTCCGAAGACTATGAATGTAGTGAACGCCAACAAATTACACGTTTGGGCCAAGATTGACGGTGAAGTTCCTCCCGAATTGAGGATTGACTTGAAGGATCCTGATGGAAATACGACCAACTCGCGACCAGCTACGGTGAGGGTTTATCCGGGGTCAGAATACAAGAAATATACTTTCCGTTTTAAGGATCGATTCTTGCAAACATACCCTGATAGAAAAGATGTGGATGGAAGAAGGATTACTGAAATGGTTTGTTTCATCAATGGAGGTAAGGCGCCATGGACAGGAAGCTTATACATTAAAAAGATGGAATTTGAGTTCACAGGTGAAGTGAAGGATGGCGGAGATGTAGTATTAGAAGAAGACCCGTCCAATACATTGGTAGACGACTTTAAACAGCCTCTTTACAGCTGGTGGAATGGTGATAAGATTGTGCTTAAGAAAGAAGGTAATTCAATGGCTGTAACAGCAAACGGAGTAGGAAAAGGAGATGATGGCTTTGGTAGAGCGTTTCAAGCTATTGATTTCACTAAAACGCCAGTGCTAAAGGTAAGTGCTAAAGCTGAAAAAGACTTAAATCTTAGAATTGACTTGAAAGATATTGATGAAGTGGGAACTAATGCAAAGCCGTTGGTGATGACAATTAAGGCTGGAGAATATCAGGATTATTACTTCGATTTTACCGATAGGTTCAATCAACTGACTCCAAAAGAAGCAAAAGTCAACGCTAAAGAAATATTGGAAACAGTTTTCTTTATTAATCCTGACGGCCCGGCATATTCTGGCAAGCTATTTGTGAAACATATTTCAGCCGTCAAGAAAGACGACATCAAAAAATAATTCCAAACCAAAAGATATATGAAAAAGATAGCATTTATTGTAGCGACACTTGCTTTCACCATGGCAGGATCGCTAAAAGCACAAAAAGTAATTGATAACTTCGAGAAACCAGGTGTATGGAGCTGGTGGGGAAGTTCAGCCATCAAAGTAGCTCAGGACGGAGAAAGCTTGAAGGTTTCTATCACAAATGCTGGTGACAAGTCGATAGATAATGGTTACAGCACATTTGGAAGAGACCACAGTATGCAAACAATCGATTTTTCCGAAACTCCTGTGGTGAAGCTTCAAATTAAATGTGAGAAGGATATCAAAATCAGAATGAATGTTAAGGATATCGATGATTATGTTAACAATCAGGATAACATTGTTTTGGAAGTAAAAGGAGGTGATGAATACCAGGACCTTTATTTCGATTTTACTGGAAAGTGGAAGCAAAATTATCCTAACACTGCAGATGTAGACAATGAAGAAATTAAGGAGTTCTTGATTTTTGCTAACCCAGGTGGTGCTCCATGGACAGGTACTTGCTGGATTGGTGAATTAGCAGTACTTGAAGAGAAGCCTTAGAAATTACTACTTCATAATAGTATTTAGACCCGGACAAAGTTCCGGGTTTTTTTGTGCTTTTTTATTGAGTGTGTGATCTAAGTGTACATGAATGTGGGTAACGGTTGTTTTTGTAGATTTAGACCTTTATTTGGTGCTTGGGGAGCTTTTGAAATGTGTTTTAAGAGCTTTAAATGACTTGCTAAATGATATCGTCAAACACAGTATACCGCAGATTCCCTACATAAATCACAAGCTCCAAAATTGAAAATTACTACCTTAGAATTGCGTACTAGAACGAATCCAAATAATGAAATTGTGATGAAAAGAAGACTACTTACTAAAATATTTGCTTTAGGACTAACTTTCGGAGTTATCCACGGGTGTGTCGCACAAAAGAACAATGGCACCGGCAAATCAAATGATGCGATTGACAAAAAAGTCGAAGCGCTCTTAGCTAAAATGACCCTAGAAGAGAAGGTCGGTCAAATGACCCAGGTTAACCTGAACGTGTGTCTAAAAGGAGGATATGGAAATGTGGATGGAACCGTAGACCCGGAAGCATTAGCTAAAGCCGTAAATGATTATAAGGTTGGTTCAATTCTGAATGCCATTAATCATGCTTATTCTATTGATACATGGCATGATATCCTGAACCAAATACAGGATGCAGCATTGAAAACACCAAATAAGATACCTGTGTTGTACGGAATTGATGCTATTCATGGAGTTACATTCACCAAGAATTCGACATTGTTTCCCCATAACATTGGTTTGGCTGCAACAAGAAACACAGAATTGGCTAAGCAGTCAGCAAAAATTACTGCACTTGAAACAAGAGCTTCAGGAATAAGATGGAATTTTGATCCGGTTCTAGACATTGGTAGACAACCTCTATGGCCAAGATTTCCCGAGACATTCGGTGAAGACCCTGTGATTGTAAGAGAAATGGGTACTACAATATGTGGTGCTTACGAAGAAGATGGTTTAGATAAAATCACCTCAGTTGCGGGTTGTATGAAGCACTATGTGGGTTACTCCAACCCAAGAACGGGTAAGGATAGAACTCCGGCTTATATTCCGGATATAGAGCTTTGGGAATACTACCTACCTCAATTTAAGTCAGCGATCGATGCAGGTGCTTCAACCGTGATGATTAACTCAGGTACTGTTAATGGAATGCCTGTGCATGCAAATAAGTATCTCTTGACAACAGTACTCAGAGAGCAGTTCGGTTTTGAAGGTTTAGCTGTTTCAGATTGGGAGGATATCATCAGGTTACATACGAAACACAGAATAGCAAAAACACCGAAGGAGGCCGTGAAAATTGCCGTAAACGCGGGTATTGATATGAGTATGGTACCACATGACTTCTCATTTGCCGATTATCTGATTGAATTGGTCAAAGAAGGTGAGGTTTCTAAAGAACGTATTGACGAGGCTTGTGGTAGAATACTAAAGCTTAAATTCAGATTGGGGTTAATGGATAACGCATACCCTGAGAAGAAGGCGAAAGCAAATTTCGGTAAGCCGGAATACAAGGATGCAGCCTTGGAAGCAGCCAGAGAAAGTATCACACTACTTAAGAATGAAGAAAATGTACTTCCATTGGCCAAGGATAAAAAATACCTTGTGGCCGGACCCGGTGCTAACAATGTTACTTCTCTCAATGGTTGCTGGTCTTATACCTGGCAAGGTGACAATAGGAAGGAATATCCGGAATGGAACAAGACTATTTTAGATGCAATCAAAGCTAAAATAGGGGAGGGCAATGTTGTCGAAATGGCATATGAAGGTTTCGAAAGAAGAAAGAATTTCAAAACTGAGGTATTAACAGAACTTGCCACTGATGTAGATGCAATCGTCCTTTGTTTGGGTGAAGATGCGTATGCAGAGTCTCCTGGAGTAATTAATGATCTGACTTTGGACGAGAAACAATTGGAGCTTGCAAAAGCGGCATATGCTACAGGAAAACCTGTTATTATCGTTCTGACAGAAGGTAGACCAAGAGTTATCAATACAATAGTACCGGGAGCAAAAGGTATTCTACAGGCATATTGGCCAGGAAGTATGGGAGGTCCCGCTATTGCAGACGTCTTGTTTGGAGATTACAACCCTAATGGCGTATTACCATATACTTATCCAAGATATACTGGTGATTTAGTAAAGTACGATTACAAATATTCTGAACTTATTCAGGAATTAGCTCCAGGTCGCATGACAGAAACCGGCTATCAGCCACAATGGGCCTTTGGATTTGGTTTGAGTTATACAACGTTTGAGTATGGAGATATCAAATTAAGCTCAAATGAGTTAAAGGGCGATGGAACATTAAAAGTAACGGTGAATGTAAAGAATACCGGTAGCCGTGACGGTAAAGTGGCTGTAGATTTATACACAAGAGATATGTATGCATCTATCGCACCATCGATGAGAAGACTACGTGCGTTTAAAAAGATATTCCTCAAGGCAGGAGAGTCAAAGGATGTAGTCTTTGAATTGAAAAAAGCTGACTTGGGATTTGTTAACAATGATCTGAAGTTTGTGACTGAAGAGGGCGAGTTTGAGGTGATGATATCAGACAAAAAGGCCTCATTTGTATATAAAAACTAGAAAAGAGTTTTAAGAAAAAACTATATAATTTATTATATTAGATGTTTAAGTTAAACCTTATCAAAATCAACTAATTATGAAAAGAATATTACTATGTCTTTGTGCTACAACTATGTTTGGTGTAGCTAATGCCCAAACAATTGGTGCAAACGGCTATTTTGACGATTTTAATGATAATGTAATTGCTGATGATGCCGAAAACGGATGGTATGTGGATCCAGGTGTTTACAGTGTGGCTGAGTCAGGAGGACAATTACAAGTTACAGCTACTAATGCTGACCAGTATTTCAACGGTTTCGGACTTTATGTGAAGCCTGCGACTGGTCAGGTTGATGCAAGTGGTAACCTTACTTTAACTGTAGATGTTACTAACCCTAGCACAACTCAATCTCTGGATATCAGAATTGATGCTAAGTTCGTTGATGCTGCTTTTACCGGACCTAACTGTCCTGTAGCATCTGGTGATACAGTTAATGCAAACTATGGTATTACTAACGTGCAAACTATTGCACCTAACACTACTGCTACGTTGACTTACACTTATACTGGTGCTCAGTTTGAGTACAACACAACTTGTGGTGGTGCGTGGACTCCAACTCAGTACACTATTTCTGACTTTACTGAGTTTGTTGGACTTTACATTGTAATTAACGGTGGTGCTGGTGAAACATGGTGTACTGATACAGACGGTTCATGTGATGCATTCTCAGGAACTGTTTCTTTTGACAACTTAACGTTCGGTACAGTTGCAACTGGAATTGACGAGGATATCGCTGTTTCATCAAGCATTTCTCCTAACCCTACTTCAGGAAGTGCGGTAGTGACTTACGCTGAGCAGTCAGGTGATGTTACTGTATCTGTATCTGACCTTCTAGGAAATGAAGTAGCTTCTGCTGCTGGTGGATCAAGCTCTGCTGATATCGATGCCAGCGGATTAGCTTCAGGTCTTTACATTGTAACTGTTGCTGTTGACGGAACTCCTGTTTCAGCTAGCAGACTTGTAGTAGAATAATAATACTTAAGATCATATCCCTTCAAAGGGAAAAAACCCCTGAGCTATGCTCTGGGGTTTTTTTGTGTCCTTTTTTCTTTAAGAGTCCCTCAGTTACCATTTTATGTCTTTTCCCTGAGTTTTTAGCGTTACACTTGGTTGGAGAGTCATATCATAACTTTTAATTATTAGGTATAAAGTGCAAGCCCCATTTAGACTATCTGATGCTTTCTGCTTTTTTAAATGAGCTTAGTACAGATAGTACGCAGGAAACCTTAAACAAATAGCGCAAATAATTTAATTGCTACTTATAAGTATACCGAAATCGCCTGAATCAGCTTATGATGGCTTTTTATTGTACATTTTGCTGTTGAAGTGTAAATATTTGGGTGAGAATTGCGTATAAAGTGTAATGTGATAATCACATTAATCTATAGTTAGGGTTGAACATCTATAAAGAGTTTATAATTTAAATCCACTAGCTAACTATCAGCTGCTAACAACATTAGATAGAATAGAGAATTTAAACTTTAAAAATTACAACCATGAAATTAATGAGACTACTTCCTATAGCAATACTTTCAATAGCATTGACTTGGGGTTGCAAGAAAAGCGGAGATCCTACTCCGACAGAAGATGATGATAACACAAGTACTAACGACTCCGTCAATTGTATCGCTGGAGTAGACAATGATTTTGAATCCCTACCAGCGTCCGTTCAACCTATCTTCTTTCCTTCTGGCTTTTGGGCCGGAGCATGGAACGATGCAGATGCTGCTTCAACAGGTAGTGTGACTTTTGATGTTGCTGATTCTTGTTACGCGAATAGCTACATTAAATTCAAATACGAAGTAGGAGCTAATGGATACTTCGGTGGTAGCATGCTTAACAACAATGATTGGAATGCAAAGATTGCATCGCCTAGTGGGATTACCGAAATGAAGTTTAGTGCCAAGGCCACCACCGGTTTTAAGTTCCGTTGGACTTGTTTTCCTGATGGGGTCAACGTTCAGGATAGTTTAACCGGAGACGGTGATTGGCATGATTATACAACGACATTTACTGCGAATCCGGAGGACTCAGTTACAATACCAATGAATTTCGAAGGATGGAATGAGGCAGGAGCTTCAGTTGGAGATTCACTTTTCTTAGAAATTAGAAATTTACGCGTAGAGTAGTTCTACATCCAAATTGATTTGAAGCCCCTTGGATTTGATCTTTGGGGCTTTTTTTTGTACTTAGGTTGAGTAACAATATTATACTCAATGTTGAAGTCCATAAATCCATATACCAACGAATTAATTAATCAATATAAGCCACTGGAAGAAGTTGAGCTAATAAGCAAAATTAATGAGGCTAATGCGGCCTTTCTGGAGTGGCGTGATGTTTCTATATCAGAACGAGCTAGATTGATGAGTAACTGTTCAAGGGTATTACTCGAGAATGTAGAACGGTATGCCAATGTCATTACAAGCGAAATGGGTAAAATCCCATCCGAATCCGAAGCAGAGATTGAGAAGTGTGCCTGGGTGTGTCGATACTATGCGCAGAATGCAAGTAGGTTTCTTCAAAGTGAGAATATAACAACAGATGCTTCGGAAAGTTATGTTCGGTATGATCCCTTGGGTACAATACTAGCCGTTATGCCCTGGAACTTTCCCTTTTGGCAAGTGTTTAGGTTTGCCGCTCCGACTTTGATGGCTGGTAATACTGGCTTGCTGAAACATGCTTCTAATGTGACTGGTTGTGCCCTGGAAATAGAGAGTGTCTTTCGTGAAGCCGGATTTCCGAGTGGAGTATTTACTACATTGGCTATTAGCTCTGATATGGTAGAGGAGGTAATAAAGCACCCTACCGTACAGGGAGTTTCTCTCACAGGCAGCGAGAAGGCAGGAGCTGCGGTAGCATCTAATGCTGGCAGGGAGATTAAGAGGTCTCTGTTGGAACTAGGGGGAAGTGACCCCTTTATAGTGTTAAAGGATGCAGATATAAACGATGCAGTGGAAGTGGCGGTTTCTTCAAGGATGCTCAATTGTGGTCAAAGTTGTATCGCTGCAAAACGATTTATCATTGTTGAAGACGTTTATGAAAAGTTTATTCAAAAATTTGTCAGGAAAATAGAAACACTGAACTTCTATGACCCCGAAAGCGGGAAAGGCAAAATTGCTCCCATGGCACGAGAGGATTTACGAACCGAGGTTTTGGATATTATCGAAGATGCAGTGAATAAGGGGGCAAAAGTTTTGACGGATGATAGGGTTCCGGACAAAGTGGGAGTGTGGATGACTCCTACGGTGATTAGTGAGGTTACGCATGAAATGAGAGCCTATCGCGAAGAAATTTTTGGTCCGGTTGCTATTGTCTACAAAGTTCAGAATGAATCAGAAGCTGTTCAATTGGCCAATGATTCCGAGTTCGGGTTAGGGGCCAGTATTTTCACAAAAGATTTGGTGAAAGCACGTGAACTGGCCAGAAGAATAAATACCGGAGCAGTGTTTGTCAATGGAATGGTCAAATCGGATCCCCGCTTACCTTTTGGGGGAGTAAAAAGGTCCGGCTATGGTAGAGAACTTGGCAGAGCAGGGATAATGGAATTTGTAAATCAAAAAACCGTCTGGATCAATTAAATTTTTCCTGTCAGATCATAAGCGATATAACCAATCCATTCCTTCAATATGACTCCCCACTTAAGGAATGCACCAACTTTTGGGATCAACCATTCGTCCGGGGTCCATTTACGTTCGGTGCTATAAAAATCGACACTGTATGGTGTGACTTTAAAGTTTTGTTTTTCAAAGCAAGCCAGGGATCTTCTCATATGAAAGGCAGAGGTCACGAGAAGGAACTTACCATTGGGGTATTTTTTTCTTAAGGTATCACTTGAAAAAAGTGCATTTTCATAAGTGTTCCGACTTTCTGATTCGATCATAATATCCTTATCAGGGACCCCGCAATCGATCAGGACCTGCTTAAGCAAAGGGGCCTCCTTTCTGATAACTCCGGTTAACCTTCCGTTTCCTCCCGTAACCAATATCTTGTCTACCTTACCCAGTTTGTAAAGCTGTACGGTATGTGTAACTCTGTCTGCTCCTTTGTTAAAAAAAACCCTGTCATAAGGTTCCTTACCTGAATTTGTAACCCCGGTTAAAATAATGGCAACATCATAGTGTTCATTTTTGATGGATTTGAGTTCTGTTGGTTGAACTTCCCATAAGAGCATGATTTCGTTGGCAATGAAATTGTTACCGAAGAATAATAATAGGATGAGTACCGTAAGTCTTAGTCTTTTTCTTCTTTTTGCTGACCTTGCAAAAAAAGAATAGATCAGCAAGCCAATAACCCAAGTAAATGGTTGTATCAGGAAGAATAATATTTTTGATAGTACTACAAACAACTTTAATGCTCCTTTTTTAACTTAGCAAAGTTGATAAAATCATTAACTCAATCAAACTGAATGAAATTTAATATAGCCGTAATTGGTGGAGGTGATTCCGCTGAAATAGAGATTTCTTTATTGAGTCAGCAAACAGTAATTGATAATCTTGATGTATCGAAGTACAATGTATACAAGGTGATGCTGGTAGACAAGAAATGGACAGTGGAAATTGGGCAGGACAAATTACCTGTAGACCTCAATGATTTTTCATTCACGTACAAGGGGAGGTATACTAAATTCGATTTTGCTTTTATTGTCATCCATGGTACACCGGGAGAGGATGGAATCATACAGGGGTATTTTGATCTTAAGGGAATACCTTATAATACTCCCGGACATATGACATCTACTATGACATTCAATAAATGGGCTTGCAATCACGTATTAAGGTCTATTGGGTTTAATTGTGCGAAGTCAGTATTGGTTAGGAAGGGCGTCTCCTTGGATGCTGAAGGGATAGTGAAAACATTGGGCTTACCGCTTTTCGTGAAACCCAATGATGGCGGGTCGAGCTTTGGTGTGACGAAGGTAAAGGAGGCCGAACAGATAATGACAGCAATTGATACTGCATTTGAGCATGGTTCGGAGGTTATTATCGAAGAGTGTCTGAGTGGTACTGAGGTAACGTGCGGTGTCATTACGAGAGATGGAGTTGTTACAGCCTTGCCCGTAACAGAGATTGTTTCAGAGACGGAGTTTTTTGATTATGAAGCTAAGTACAAAGGCCTTTCAAAGGAGATAACACCTGCCAGGCTTGAAGCATCTGTTTATAAAAAGGTACAGTATCTAACCGAAGAAGTTTATAAAAGTCTCGGGTTAAAGGGAATGACTCGAGTAGATTTTATCATAGTCAATGATGTTCCGTATGTAATGGAAATAAATACAGTTCCTGGGCTATCTCCGGAAAGCATCATCCCACAACAGGCTAGAGAGATTGGTATGAGTCTTACTGAATTATTCAGTTTGGTAATCGATCAAAGTTTAAATTAGTGGATGCTTATCTAGTATCCATCGCATAATATGCTCAACATCTTCCTTTTTACAAAGTTGTGATCCATGGTTCATTGTAGCGGCTGTACCGCAAGCGACACCATATCTGATGGCATATCGGATGTCCTTGTTGTCGGCAAGACAAAAGGCCATTCCTGCTACCATGCTGTCCCCAGCTCCAACGGTGCTCAGTCTTCTCACTGAAGGGGGGATGATTTGTTCTACGATATCTTCTGTTACGAGAAGGGCCCCTTGAGGGCCAAGAGAAATCACAAGTGTTTCTACGTGTCCTTGTGCTATTATTTGTTTTGCCATTTCTTCAAGATCCTGGGCAGTGTCGATTTCCTTACCAGTTATGGATGCAAGTTCGTTATGGTTTGGTTTAGTCATAAAGATATGACCATGGGTTAATGCGTGCTTTAGCGGCTCTCCTGAGGTGTCCAGTATGCATTTGGCGTTTTTGGCATGAGCAATTTTTGATAGATCAGCGATAAGTTGTCCGTCTGTACCTTGAGGTAAGCTACCGCTAATGACTAGAATGTTAAAATCTTCGGCAGTTTCTACGAGCTTTTTTATGTCTTCACATTCGGTGGGTGATAGTTGTGGACCGGGCATAATGAAGCGGTATTGTTTTTGGGTTTCATGCTCGAAAATGTTCAAGTTCTCCCGGGTCCAGTCATTCGTTTTGATTGATTGATGTTTTATATTCTGCTTGGTGAGTAGTTCTTCTAATACGATGCCGGTTGGACCTCCAGCAGGAAATATCGCCAAGGAATCCCCACCAAGATGCTCTATGGCACGTGATACGTTTATGCCACCTCCACCGGGTTCGAAAACCGGTTGCTCACAACGTAATTTTGAATCTTGTATAACCCTTTTGGTTGACGAATTTTTATCAACGGCAGGGTTAAGCGTTATAGTTAATATCTTACTCATGGTTAAAAAATTTGAAGAAATATAAGGGATGAAAGTATTATAAAAAAGCGAGCCCGACCAAAGTGGGGGCCGGGCTCATACTTAACGGGCTATCGTTAAAGTATATAGGAAGGATTTTTAATTTTTTGTTTCTCTCTTTTCAATTTTTGTTAACCAGTGGCATCTAATTTAGACGCTTCTGATCAAAGGTCAAATCATGTGCTTATATAGTTGTCCACAGTTAATACGTAGAAATTACGATAATCTTTTTTGTTAAAATACTTACTCACTAGATGATAGCCCTTAAGCATAAAGTAAGAATATGAACAAATATATATAATAAATTTCAATTTATCAGCCGCCTTAAGAATAATTTGATCTTAGTTCAATATTTGATTTGTGAATTATAGTGTAAGAATATTAACAAAAAGTTAAATAATCTTTTAAAAAATAAGTGAATCTTTGATCTAAAACTAGTGGAAAAGTGATGTAACCCTTGTTTAATTTTCATGAATTTTTGGTGTGATTTATTTCTGAAATTTCAACTAACGTATCGAATATATAGTTAGTTCAAAAGAGAACCAAGGAGTTTTTGTCTGGTTATGTAGCCGTACCAGTTCTTGCAAACTACCTGCCGGATCACGAATTAGATGTATTGTTAGGTCAGCATATTGATACAACGATTACATAGAAGTAAAATTGGGGAGTAAAGTTATTTAGGTGTTAAATAATTGATTTTTAGATGTATAAAGGTATTTCGAGTGGGCGAAGGAAAAAATAGTGAATTGGATTCCAACCTTTTTAAATACATTAGCACAAAGTGGGACAAATAAAGTGGGACAACCACCAATGTTTGTGTCTGGCAAGGGCTCCGAATTTACAGATAAGAAAGTGATTGAAGGCCGAGCTAAGAGGAAGCTAATTACTCAAACGATGAGTTTAGGATTGATTGACATAGCCAAAGGAAATTGCCACGATCAACAAGTACAGAGCTATTGGAATACTTACCATTGTTTGAATAGAGTGGTAAGCTCGGAAGGAAAATTATTCGGTAACTATTGTAAGAACAGGTACTGTACCGTATGCCAGAGTATTCGCAAGGCTGAAATAATTAACAAGTATCTGCCTGTAATAAGTACTTGGCCTGATCCGCACTTTGTTACTTTAACTGTAAAAGCCTGTCCCGCTCGTGATCTGAAAAAGTGGATTGATGGAATGAAGAGAGGATTTCGAAAGATAAAGGATAAGTACCGTAAGAGGTATGAACGAGGAACAGGACCTAAATTTATGGGGGTGAAATCCTTGGAGTGCAACTTCAACCCAAAGATGCGGACCTATAATCCTCACTTCCATATTATTGTTCCAACAAAGGAAATAGCAGATATTTTAATTATGGAATGGCTTGACAGGGGAACGGCAAAGTTTACTAATCGCTTAGCACAAAAAGCTCGTCCGGTGACTGATACCCAACGAGACTTAATTGAAATTATAAAATATGGGAGTAAAATTTTTACTGAACCAGATCTAAAAAGAAGGGGAATCGAAAGGGGGACAAAGAGATTTATTTGGCAGCGTTAGATGTGATCTTTCGGAGTATGAAGGGGACAAGGTTATTTGAACGATTTGGCTTCAATTTGCCGAAAGAAAATATAAAGCGATCAGCAATAACTGTTCTGAATAATCATGAAGAATGGTCCTATGATTTAGCGTTGGCTGACTGGTATGATGACAGTACAGGAGCCGTATTATCAGAATATAGAGCGAGTCACGAATTGGATGAACTACTGACCAATTATATTGATTGCGCCCTTAAGTAGAATTGTGAAATTCTGAAAGTCCATTTATAATAGTATTTTGGGACTCTAAGGGCTATCAAAACTTATGTCTAATCCATTTTTTAAGAACGAAAATTTGCGATTCTGACTGAAAGTTTAGTATTTACTAAACCAATTAATTATGTTTAGCGTTAAATTACTTGAAACAATTAAAGCAAAGACCCCAGCTTATTTGTTGATTCGGGAGGGTAAATGTTTAACTGAAATATTTTACGATGAACGAATTAGAAAAAATAAGAGGTTAGTCAAAGAGTACTTTAAACTATTAAGGAGATTTGAGCATCATTTAGATGGACATAGGTTGCCTGTACCACAACAACTTAATATGATAAAGAATGGGGATCAAACGGTTGGTTACGAAATTAAAACTGACAATCTGAGATTGTATTTTTTTCAAGCACAAACGGGGAAAATCATTGCGACATGTGGGCATAAAAAGACACAACCCAAGGACGTGGAAAGGTTTAAAGAAGTTATTAAGACATTTAAAAAGCACGAAAAATCTAGAGTAATTAAAATTGAAAGATATGATAACTAGAAAAGATTTTTTGAGTTCTTCAGAGTATTGGACTGAAAATTTGAACAATATCATTGTTTCAAGCTTAGTAGAATACAAAGAGAATCGAGGTTATTCCGATTCAGAATTGGCTAAAGAACTCGGAGTAAGTAAAGGATATATTTCACAAGTATTTAGAGGTAGACATAGTTTTACTTTTAAAACTATTGTCAATTTGTTGCTAAAAATCAGAAAAGTTCCCGAACTGTCAATTATAGACCTTGATGAATATATCAAAATGGACGAAAGTAGTACTAGTGGTGCACAAAATATAAAGAGCAGAGAAAATGAGTACTTTAACTATTTTGAATGCAATAATGAAAAAGACGTTATTAATCAAGGTTTAGGGCTTATCCCACAAATGATTCTTGACTCTTGGGAAGCTAAATTAAGCAAGGATCTAGGTACAGAAAGATCATATAGTGATTTATCAGTATTTAATTTTACTTCAGAGATGGACGTAGAAAAAGTTTACTAAAATGGAAAAGGAATCTGTTATTGCAAAATTTAGATTTAGGAGGATTGTACCGCTATCATACACTTACAGTCACCCATCACAATTTGGTATTAGAAGGCTAAATGCTGATGAATTTCGTTTTCAAGTTAATCATAATTATGCTGTTCAGAAGGAGGAGAAACATTTAACGGCATTTATCTTTTTAAGATATATTTATGAGGACAATGAAGGGAATGAAGAGGCGGTGGTAGAACTCACAACGGCTTCAGATTTTATTATTGACAACTTTGAGGAGGCAATTAGTATTAATGAGGATGATTCTTTTGATTGTGAGGATAGTATTTTAGCTACTTTCTTGGGCTTAGCTTATTCCTCTACGAGAGGCATTCTTGCAACATATTTAGGAGCTACTCCTTATAATTTTTTGGTGCTACCAGTAATAAATCCGTTAGAACTAATAAAAAATGAAGCCCCTGATAAACTGTCTGTTAATGTGGTTTCATCAAAAAAGTAATCTGGGTATTATTCAGGGTCAAAAAATATTGTACTAAGGTTTAGGTTACCAATATTTTGGCTGGAAATTCGTGCAGTATTTGATTCCCATTTTGTTGGATTATCAACAGCGACTAGTGTAAAACCGTTGTTAGATAATGATTTTTTTAGGTCTGAATTTTCAACGTATAGGTAGATACTGGTTCCATTGGTGATTGCAAGAAATTCACTTTGACAACTTCTAAAGTAGTCATTATTGAATATGAAATTATGTACTTCTTGCCAGTTAGTATTATCGAATTTATAGGTCATAGTTATTTGTATTCAAATTCAGTTTTGGAAATTTCCACATCATCCAAATATTCAATTTCTAAATGAGGTTTTCCACTTGACCAATAGCTTTTGAATGTCCCGTTACGTTTTCCATTCTTGTACCATCCAGAGGCCGATATACGTCCAGAGTCGTGGTATTGTATATACTCGCCATTTTTTACTCCATCAACGTATGTATATGTTTCTTTTAAAGTGTTTTGTGATCCAAAATAGGTTCGATTGAACAATGAATCTGTACCATTTTTCTTCCCATTTTTATAATGAGTAATCAGTACTAGGTTCTTTCTTTTTTTAGTCTCATATTTTACCCACCTTCCCTCGCATATTCCATTATGTACGGCCCCATCCCATAACCCACTCTTTGTTGGTGTTGTTACCCAGTAGGGTAGAGTCTTGGTTATCGTATCTACTTTTCCAGATTTCCATTCAAGAATAGCACTACAACTCCACTCTCTTTTTTCATAAGAGGTGATATTGCTATCAATAGAGACAAAGAAACGAACTTGGGCTGTATCTTCGTCAAGTTTTAAGACCTTTCGATCCTTAAATAGGTACCGTACAGGGGATTTTAGTTTAGAATTGATAGAAGTATCCGCAACTATATACTTCGCCCAAATATCGCCCCCGTAGTCAATAGTGTCAGTTTGCACCATAACAATTAGTTTGGGAGGTTCCTCGGATGTTGAAGTTTGCTCTGTCCCTTCAGGGGATTCGGGGCCGCAAGCAAAAAGTAAAAAGTATAGTATGTAGATTCTATTCATTATCAGTTTAATTATTGATAGACTTCAAACTTCTGGTCCTTTCTTATAAATAAATGTTTTGATATGACGTGATCGCCTGTTTCCTGTACTTCCTTGATAGTTTCCTTAATTCGGTTAATACCATTAGTATTATTACTTCCAGTAATCATTAGCAGGTCTCTGGCAGGTACACCTATAATTATTTCCCCATCTACTTGAAAATTATCTTTCGTCCATAATTCATCGAAAAGGATCAGACTAGCTTCGTAGTTGCCTCCTACGACTAGGCCTATAAAGTTTTTATTTCCAATTCGTTCTATCGAAGGTAATTTAGATTTAAGATTCTCGATTGCCAATGCACGAAGGGAATCGGTGGTTATATTTAATGATTCAATTTTATCTCTTTCAGGAATCGTTATCCGGTCAGGGAAATCTTCTGCATACAGTATTATTAGATCATCATTGTACTTTTCATAAAAGAATGGAAAAGCCTTACCATCTAAGGTTTTTTCAACTTCTACTATATATTGAATGTCCTTTATTGTTGGAACTATATTGCTAGGGTTGATGCTATCAGTTCCGGTTAATTGAGTGTGATACGGTACTAAATATCTATTTAATATACTTTCAAGACTATCAGGGCTACTAGTGTATTCGGAATAAGCATTGCCTAGAAAATGCTTTTGCTCATAATCGTTTAAGGAGGCTTTAAAGTACAATTCCCCGACTTCTTCAATCACTATATCTTCATATTTACTGACTAACGAATCTGCAAATAGGGATGTGAACTCATCCTTGGTTAGGATTCTGATTTGTTTTTTTTCCACAGGATTGCAATAAAATAAGGAGAGAAGTAAGGTTATGTTTATTAGATATTTCACTTTGGTCTTTTCTAAGTCAATTTTGTTGGTCTGAAGAATCATAATATTTAAAATCTTCTAATAGCTTCTTAAAGTCAGTCCATTCCTCATCCTCATAAAACTTTATTTCGATTGGGTATAGCTCGTGTTCTGCAAGTGCTTGGTTGAGAATAGACATAAAGTCTTCTTGGCTTGTGCTGTAATATGCAAACTCTTTTAAGTTGTTACCCGTTCTACTATAAGCGTGAAGATACATTTGTGATTCTTCCATTGCTTCTTCAATCGTATCTTCCAGAACTATCATTCTCTTGTTATCGCCCTCTAATGGCATCCCATTATTAGTACTGCCGTCATAATTCCAAGAAACAACAGTCAGCATTGGTAGTTTGTCCATTATTTCCTTTTCTGGTAAGGTGTTGACGAACTTTAAGATAACAGGAAGTTCATTTTCATAGTACCTACCAATGATACCTTTAGGTTCATCATTTGAAGACTTAGGGGTTTTATCTTTTTTACGGCCGAAAATCATAATAGCTTATGTCCTTGCTGAAGAACTATGCTTAACTACTTAGAAGTTAAAGTTAAACAATTCTGATGTACTGATTTTTAGGGCATCAGCAATAGCATAGATAGTACTAAGACTTGTATTAATACTTCCGGCCTCAATTCGAGCAACTTGAACCTGAGAGATTCCGGCACTTTCAGCAAGTATTTCTTGGGTAATACCTTTTTCGGTGCGGAGTTCTAAAACCCTCTTACCGAATGCCTCCATTACTTTTTCGTTTCTAATCTTGTGTTTTGCCACTTCTTAAAAATGAGGCAAATCCTCCCTGAGTCTTATAACAAGTATGTTATAATTTGTATGTTACAACTATGTTATAAAATGGATTGGTGAGTTTGATAGGTGATCTTCCTATTTTTTGTTTATTGATAAGTAGTATCAAACTATTTCAGTAATATCGAATCAGGAAGGATATTCAGTTCTATCAGTGTACCAATCCATTAGGAAAGAAAGTTTAACCCAAATTTAAGTTTAATGAAAAAGGTATTAGTGGGCCTAGTAGGGCTATTGTTTATCGTAGGTTGTGGAAGCCAATCTGGAGAAAACTCTGAATCAAAACCAACATTTGATTCTAAGGGTAAGGTTACCGTGATTGACGGAAACCAAAAAGAAGTGGAAATCGATTATGACTGTATTAGCTGTGACAGTATTATCGCAGAAAAGGAGTTTAATGATATAATAAACTATTCATATAATAAACTTTTAAGTGCGATCTATCACCCGAAAACATTTGTACCTAAAAGCGTAGAGGTGTTTCCGATGCTTAAAGATTCTTTGTTTGATTATGAAACGGGAAAGAGATTTGAGAATCTTTTGGATGTATATGTTAAATACTCCTACGAAGCAGCTAATAGTTATGGAAATGTAAAAAGTGGTGATGCGGAATACGTATTTTATATGCACAATGGTGAAGTAAAACAAGAGCTAAGAGATCAAATTAGGCTTGACTCGCTACACTTTACTGAAGACAAGTCTTACAACGAAAGTGGTAAAGAGGAAACTTATTTTGTTATTAATCGTGTGCTATCACTTTATAGAGATAACGAGTTTATAAAAATCACCCCATTCAAAACCGGAAACTTGTTAGTCAAAACCAGCGGGACTTGTGCCGATGCAGGAGCTAGGTTGACACTGTATTTTGAAAATGAAAAGGATTTAAGGTTAACGGCCTGGAACGACTTTAACTGCGACTCGAAGTCTTATTTCACGATTAAGAAGGGGGTAAAGGAAATACTAAAAAAGGAAAAGGTGAAGATGGTTAGCTTTTATTATAAAGGCGAATCTATTGTTATTACAGTTCCCGAGAATGAAAGGGACTATTTTTCACAGTTAGTTGAAATTGTTGACTGAGTGTTAATTTCTGTCAGGACAGGAGTAACATAAAATCAAATTTTTAGTGAAAGAGGTTTAGCGGTAGTTCAGGTTTATCATCCAGTGATAAGGTATATTTGATATGTGGTTAGGCAAAAAGTTAGGCAAGTAAAAAAGGGTTACAAGTAATAAAATTTGTAACCCTTTGATTATCAGAGTGGGCCCTGCTGGGCTCGAACCAGCGGCCACCTGATTATGAGTCAGGTGCTCTAACCAACTGAGCTAAGGGCCCTGATCTTCATGTCTTGAAAATCGGAGTGCAATTTTACATATTTGTGTTCAATAAGACAAACCAATTCCATAATTCACGCATTTATATGAACGACCCAAACGCAAAATTTGATTTAAACCTTGTTGACAATGTTATTTTCGATCTTGGGGCCGTGATTATTGATATAGACTTTGACCTTACAACACACGCTTTTGCAACTCTTGCCGGGGTCTCTTTTCATGAGGCTGACGAGAAAATAAAAAAACTAGACGTGTACGATATCTACGAAAGAGGAAAACTCAGCGATGCTCAGTTCAGAGACTTTCTGCGGGATATATTTAACCTCAATCAATCCGATCAAGAGATTGATGCTGCATGGAATGCTTTGTTACTCGAACTTCCGAAGGAACGTGTTGAGTTGGTAAAGAAAATATCCGACTCTAAAAGAACCTTCCTATTAAGTAATACGAGTAATATCCATATCATGGAGACCAACAATATTTTACAGAAAAGTGCGGGTGTAGGTAGATTAAATGATATGGTTGAAAAGGCTTATTTTTCATATGAAATAGAAATGCGTAAACCTGACCGGGAAATTTATGAATACGTCCTTCAGGACTCCGGTCTTGATCCTCAACGTACATTGTTTGTAGATGATAACGCGGATAACATTATTGGTGCAAATGCTGTTGGTCTTCATACATTGCACCTGGTTGCACCTAATGATATCAGAAAGGCACTCATAATTTGAATATTCAAAAGGCAAAAACATACGGAATACACCTGGGTTTATTCATACTAACCCTGATTTCAACCACACTGGCTGGGGCTTCTCATAAAAACTATTATTCCTTGCCTTATCGGGAATTCAACGGAGTTTATCATGAAGTTGTTGATGAGTGGGGTGTTTATCTGTCGGGGTTGTATTATAGCATCCCGTTCCTGACCATACTTACATTCCACGAATTTGGTCACTATTTTGTAGCCAGGTACTATAAGCTGGATGTTACGCTTCCTTACTATATTCCTCTTCCTTTTATCAGCTTAATAGGTACTATGGGCGCTGTTATTAGGCTTAAAAGCATACACCAAACAAAAAAACAGTTTTTCGATGTTGGGATAGCTGGTCCATTAGCTGGTTTTGTTGTGGCAATAGGCTTTATCTGGTACGGTTTTGCTACACTTCCTCCTGCTGAGTCCATTTATGAAATACATCCAGAGTATGAACAATTCGGTTCGGATTATGCAGATCATGTTTATGAAAAAGACTTTCAGAATAAACTGGCATATGAAGCTTTTGTTATTGATAGTGCAGAGTATTACTCTCTTTCCAAGGCAGAGCAGGAAAAGGCCGGGCAACCACCTAAGTTTGACAAAAATACTGATCGTTCAGTCTTGAAGGCTGGAGACAATCTGCTTTTCTTGATTTTTAAACATTACGTGGCTGAAAACCCCGAAGATGTCCCCAATAACTTTGAGCTGCTTCATAATCCCTGGCTTTTTGCCGGATACCTGGCTTTACTTTTTACATCAATAAATTTACTTCCCATTGGTCAACTGGATGGTGGGCATATATTATATGGATTAATCGGAAGAAAAAAGCACAGGATTATTTCTCCCATTATTTTCGGTCTGTTCGTTTTTTACGCTGGAATCGGGCTTATTGATCTTGAGACCTTCACGCATGACGAACTTTTACTTTGGATTCCTGGCTATACCTACTTTCTATACTTACTGTTTAGAAAGCACACTAAGGGTAAAAGAAAAACATTGATCATTGCGCTGAGCTTTGTGGCAGCTCAATTACTACTAAATGTAATTTTTCCAAACCTTGAAGGATACCCCGGGTGGTTCTTATTTGCGTTTATCTTATCTCGATTACTAGGTGTGTATCATCCCGGTTCATTTATTGAGGAAAAGATGGATAGAAAGAGAATTGTATTAGGCTGGATAGCCTTAATAGTATTTGTTTTGAGCTTTATCCCACAGCCCTTTATCTTTTACTCCTAGTACACACAGAGTTTTTTGGTAGCCAATTTGTTTCCCTGGATCAGGTGAATAACGTAAATACCAGGTGGGTAGGAACTGATGTCAAAAATGGATGAGGAATCTGCTTTTCCAGTCCAGTTGTTAATTTCTACTCCGCTGTTTGAATAAATAATTACGTTGTCAACAGGTGCTGAAACCCGGAAGGATTCGGAAGCCGGATTTGGGAAAATATCTACATTGAGTGGTTCGTATTTGTCTTCTACTCCGACCATGACGTTATTGCCAAACACTGGCCTAATCATTAGGCTGCCTTTCGTAGAATCATTCGGTTGCAGGAAATCCTGCCAGGAACCATTCACGTTAATTTTAACTTTATCCAGCTGATCCGTATTAGCATCTAAGCCTACATATATGTTATTATTAGTAAACTGCTGATAACCGATGTAAAATTTACCCGCAGGCACATTTATGGATATGGGAAACTCATAACGATGAAACTGATTCAATGCAGTTCCATAATACAGAGGATAGGTAGGTTGGTAAAGGGCATGATCTGAAGGCGCCCCATCTACTCCTTCAAGTGCATCCATAACCCAAAGTTTGATTGCTGTGCCAGAAATGTCGGGACTATGTCTGGGAAAATAAATTTCCATACCTGTTAAATTATCATCAATCGGAGTTTCAAACTCTACCATGATGCGTCCCTGGTTTTTTGCAATACCTGCGCCACTTTCAACGCTTCCATCGTCATAGGCATAGTAGTCATCCAGAATTGTAATTGATGTCGAAGAGTCGTTTCTGCTCAATACATCACCGGTCGATATGTTCAACCTGTATTTTAATTCGATGGAATCTCCGTCATTCAAGCTTGTAAAGTGGGTGTTGATGCTATCGATAGACGGTGTCCAGCAAACATCTACACTACCTCCTGAAGGCAACAATGTGTCACCACCATCTGCCAAAGTGGTTTCTATGTTGATTCCTCTCACTACCTCATCCAAGGTCATGAGGGTATCATTAAGCAAAACAGGACCCGCGGCCTGATTAAATACTTTAGCACATACCGAAGTTGCAAGGGCAGAATCTTTAGCTAGGAGGAAATGAGTAAAGGGCATAGCCTGATAGTCCTTGAGGATGCTAGTAGGGTGCGTACTGAAGCCCGACTCTGATATGGGATTCATACTCGATCGACCGGCATCCATATAGATGTAATCTACACTCCAGACATCGAATGGTCCCGTCATTCTGCCATAGCTTTGAAAACGAAATTGAAAGCCATTGTGAAAGTATTTATTGCTATCCAGAGAAATGGCTACATATGTAAAATCATTAGTGCTGGTGTCAGTAATTGTAGTGTCACCATATTCAACCCAAACTGTTGACCATGTATCCGTATTGTCTTTGAATTGAAGACGGAGAGAGTCGTTTTCATCCGGAGCATTAAGTTCTAATATACTGCCCTTTTGCCAGTAAAAGCTAATTACAACATCGCTGGCAGGTGCATAACTACTCAAGTCAATTTCACAGGAGACCAGTTCATCCGTTGCCCCATCAAGAAATTCTTCATCACTGAACTCATAAGCCTGTCCGGACTCATCGATACCGTCAAAAGTGGCGGCATTGAGGGTAGGGGGGCAGACAGGAAATCTGCCATTTACATAAGTTCCTCCTCCTGAAATGAATTTAGTGGTGTCAGCTGAACCTGTGTAGGTTGAAAATTCTTCAAGAAATGGAAGGGAAAGAGTAGTTGAAGTGGTTTTTTGGTTTCCGGTTGCTTTTTTATTGCCGGAGAGAGCCTGTATTACAGGATCATAGTTCAGGTTCTGATAGTAGACCTGACCAAGAGTCGGTATTGCTATGAGAGGCAATAATAATATAGGTAGTAGTCGAACAAGCATCCGGATGCAATATAAAACGAATAACCTTAGGAGTTATTATTCGTCATACTCAACTGTGTCGTAAAATTGTTCTTTTGTGTTGTAGCTGGTTCCTTTACCAATTGTTAGGGTGACCATTGTTCCAACTCTGAATTTATCACCCGGTTCAATAGTTTTATCACCTACTTTACATTCGTAGACAAACCCCTTGTTGGAGTATCGAACATAGTGTGGTTTGACTCTCAACCCCAGTTCATGTAGTTCATACACCGATTGTGCATTGGGAACACGACAAATTTTCTTGTAAATCTCATCGGTGATTTCGACCAAAGGAGGTTCGTTGGAGTTGATCGTAAGATAGATCATCCGGTTTTGTTTGACCTTACTCCCTTTTTTCGGATTTTGACTGACTATTGTTTTTGGAGAATGGCGCGGAGACCATACGGTATCGAATACCTGAAACCGCAATCCTTCTTCTTCCACTAGTTTTTCAACTTCTGACACTTTCATGCCTTCAAAGTCAGGAACGTTTTGTGATTGACCATGATTAGTCGTTGATGGCATCCAAACATTGAAAGTAAACCACAATGCCACTGCTGTAAGGACGAACATCAGGAAAAAGTGTATGACCAATCCCTGCCACGAATTACTACTCCTGAGGTGCTTCCAAAACTCCCTAAAGAACCATAGGGTACCCTTCTTAATCTTTTCCCAAATTTCTTTGAAATCCATGAAACCGTGTTGATTCGTGGCGCAATATACTACAAAAATGTATAGCTAATTAAATTGTGGATAATCTTCAGCGTATTCTTCAATATCATAGATTAAAGTGTCTGAACTGGGATTAGCAATTGAATCAATAATCTCCGGTTCCTCAAGCACATCCTTACCATCTCCTAGTATTACTTCCACTTCAGATCCCTGGGGAATTTCATCTCCTACCTGAATGGCTCGGCCTCTGTATTCGGTACGTAATACAAAATCCTTGTAAGGAGAGAGCTCATACCTTGTTCTAACCTTAAATTTCAAATTTTTCAGGTTTTGAATAATGTCGTAGCGGTACCCTTGATTTACTTGGGCATAGATGTCCGGAGTAATTTCAATTTCAGGTGCTTTATCGGCATTAATGGTAAGGTATATTTTTCGGCCTTCTTTTACTTCTGATCCGGGTGATGGGTTTTGATAAAGAACCGTTTTAGGTTTTTTTTGACCATTCCAGTTGGTATCAAAGACAACATAATTGAGCTTGAGATTTTCCAATTCGGGTTCCAACTCATGTATTTTCTTTCCTACCACGTCAGGAACATAGATTACCTGTCCATGGTTTGTCGCAATAGGTGAATAGATATAGAAATAGAAAGTGATCAGGCAAGTAATGATACTTAGCATGACAGTAAGATGTCCGGCAAGGGCTATCCAGGTATTGTCGTATTTATGAAGAAATTGACCTGGAAGGGTGTTTTTAAGAAAGCGATAGAAGGTGGTGGGTACCACGATTAGGAATAAGGTGAACCAGAAAAAGAATACTCCCATAGTAGTTAATAGTTCAGGCTCCCGGCATGGTGGCGTTCGGGTCGTCTGCAGCGGTTAGGTTTATGGCTTCGACTCCCTTAATTTCAGGCACGGCACGCATGATGGCCTGTTCTACACCAGCTTTCATCGTCATTGAAGACATCGCACAACTTCCACAAGCTCCGAGAAGCTCAAGTTTTACAATATTATTTTTGTCTATTTCAAGCACCTGTACATCTCCACCATCCGCTTCAAGGTAGGGCCTGATGGATTCCAGTGCTTTTTCAACTTCTTTAAGTAAATCCGTTGTTGCCATGTCGATACAAATATAGTTATAATTTCAATTCGACCCGCTTGGTTGAGTCTTCTGTTGCATTTCTTATGGCAACTTGTTGTGCCAACCTTTTGGCTGCTTCATCAAAGGCATTTGCCATAATATTATTTTCCAATACAATCGGCCGTCCATTGTCGCCTCCTTCACGGATGCTTTGTACCAATGGAATTTGACCAATTAGTTCCGTATCAAACTTGTCGGCAAGTTGTTGACCTCCACCTTCGCCAAAGATATAATACTTGTTATCAGGCAACTCCTCAGGCGTGAACCAGGACATATTTTCTATTATACCCAGTATTGGCACATTAATTTGTTGCTGTTTAAACATTCCCATTCCCCGTATCGCATCAGCCAGGGCTACTTTCTGAGGTGTGGTCACAATTACCGCACCGGTAACCGGAACTGATTGTACCAGAGTGAGGTGTATATCACTTGTACCTGGAGGGAGATCAAATAATAAGTAATCCAGGTCATTCCATTTGCAATCACCAATGAACTGCCTTAGGGCTGAGCTGGCCATCGGTCCTCTCCACACCACAGCTTGGTCAGGATCCGTCAACAGGCCAATAGATATCACATCCACGCCATATTGCCTAATAGGTAGAATAAAGCTTTTGCCGTCTTCTTCCATCATACCTGGGCGCTCGCCTTCTATGTTGAACATTACAGGCATAGAAGGTCCGGAGATATCTGCATCAATGACACCTACGCGGGCCCCGGTTTTGGCCAGAGCAACGGCCAGATTAGCGGTAACGGTGGATTTACCCACACCGCCCTTACCAGATGCAACAGCAATAATGTTCTTTACATTGGGTAAATCAGGGGACATACTTTTCGCTGCCATCACATCAGCGGTCATATTGATCTCAATTTCCAGCTCACCGCAATCTCTTGTAATGGCTTCAATACAATTTTGTTTGATCAATTCCTTGAGTGGGCACGCTGGTGTTGTCAAGACAACCGTAAATGAGACCTTGCTTCCTTCAATCTCAATATCCTTAATCATATTGAGTGTGACGAGATCTTTTTTCAGATCGGGGTCCTCAACGGTTGATAGTGCCTTAAGAATGTCGTCTTTAGTTATTGTCAAGCTTGATTATTTTGATGAATGATATTACTTACAAAGGTAAACAATGTTTCGGTCAATAAAGTTGTTTTCCTTGAAATCGGTATCTTTGTCTTTGCATTAAATTTTGTTTGCCAACATGGTGGTAATAGTAGTTTGCTATTTCTACTCTAGGAACAAGTCTCTATTTTGAATTTGCATAATTAATTATTTCAGCTTTCTCTCATTGATCGACTCAGGGACGATACAGAAAATAAAAGATGCCACCGATATTGTCGAGGTGGTGAGTGATTTTGTGCAGCTCAAAAAAGCCGGCCAGAATTACAAGGGGCTTAGTCCATTTACCAATGAGAAAACTCCTTCCTTTTTTGTTTCACCAGGCAAAGGAATCTTTAAATGTTTCAGTTCGGGCAAAGGGGGAGATGCCATTTCCTTTATACAGGAGCTGGAAGGTCTGGATTATCTTGAGACACTAAAGTTTCTAGCTCAAAAATATGGAATCGAGGTCCAGGAAACTGAGCCTACTCCCGAGGAACTGGCATCACGAAACGAACGAGAAAGCCTTTTTATCGTTCTCAACTTTGCAAAGGACTATTATAAGAACCTGCTCACAGAGCATGATGAAGGCAAGTCAATCGGTTGGTCCTACTTTAAAGAGAGAGGATTTAATGATGACATCATTGATAAATTCGATCTGGGGTATAGCCTTGATGAGTGGGATGGTTTGACGAAAGAAGCCCTGGCAAAACAATACAACATTGATTTGCTGGAAAAAGCCGGGCTGACCATTGTAAAAGAAGATAAAAAGTATGATAGGTTTCGTGGAAGGGTAATATTCCCTATCCATAACGTGGCAGGTAAGGTGATTGCTTTTGGAGCACGAACTCTTAAAAGTGATACCAAGCAGCCGAAATACGTCAACTCACCGGAGACTGAGGTCTATCATAAGTCCAATATTCTCTATGGTATTTTTCAGGCCAAGAATGAGATCAGAAATGCGGATAACTGTTTTTTAGTAGAAGGTTATACCGATGTGATTTCCATGTATCAGGTCGGGATCAAAAACGTAGTGGCATCTTCCGGTACAGCCTTGACCAAAGAGCAAATCAAGCTCATTTCCAGATATACCAAGAACGTTACGGTACTCTATGACGGTGATCCGGCCGGTATCAGAGCATCGCTCCGGGGGATTGATTTGATTCTGGAAGAGGGAATGAACGTTCGGGTGGTGCTATTACCCGAGGGTGAGGATCCAGATAGTTATTCCAAGAGTATGGGAGCAGATTTTCTGGATTACCTCAATGAAAACCAGAAGGACTTCATCACTTTTAAGACCGAGCTCTTTTTGGAGCAATCGGGTAAAGATCCTGTCAAGCGAGCCGAGATTATAAGGGAAATTGTAGAGAGTATTTCCAAGATTCCTGATTCCATCAAAAGAGCTGTATTCTTTAAACAGTGTAGTGCGTTATTGGAAATCGATGAAAGCACACTGATTTCTGAGTATAACAGACTTGTTCTCAAGAAGAGTAAGGAGTCAGATGCCAGAGCTTCCAGGGAGGAGCCTCCATTACCAGTGGAGGAAGAGCCTCAACCCGAAATAACCAAGGAAGACCCTACAAGCATAGTGAAGCTTCAGGAGATGGAAATAATTCGTCTTTTACTCAACTATGCTGCCTTTCAGGTGGATGAGGAAAGTAAGCTAGGAGAATATTTGCTGGAGGAGATTGATGATATTGAATTTGAGGAAGGTGTATATTCTGAAATTCTGGAGGTTTTTAAAAAAGAGCTTTCAACTGGTAATATTATAGATTCAACACATTTTATGGAGGGATATAGTGAGCAGATCAAGCAAGAGGTGATTAATCTAGTAACCTCCAGGTACGAAATCAGTGAGCAGTGGGAACGGCATAATATTTTCGTGCCGAAGGATGAAGACATACTGGCCAATATTACTTACAAAAACATTCTGAGGCTGAAGTGGCGAAAAATTAAATTGATGGTCAAGGAAATTGAGGAGAAGTTAATGAATGCAGATAGTGACGAAGAAATCATTAATTTACAAAAGATTCATGTACGCCTGAAACAGTCAGAAATGCAGGTAGCACAGGCTTTGGGTAATGTCCTTACTTAGAAATGAGAACAAGAAGCAGACGATTTTATAGCCTCCGATTTGCCTTTTTATTACTTGGCATCAGCTTAGCAACAGGTATTTTGTTTTATACACTGGTAGAGGACTATAGCTTCGTTGATTCCTTTTACATGACGGTAATTACCATTTCCACAGTGGGTTACGGAACAATTGGGGAACTGTCTGATGCCGGTAAGATATTCACCTCGTTGTACATCATCTTTAATATTAGTATTTTCGCTTACATCGTTTCGGTATTGACAAAGTACCTCTTTGAAGGTAAGCTCAAGGACATTGTCAATAAGTACATGATTAACGCAAGTGTCAGAAAATTGAAAGATCACGTAATCGTTTGTGGGCTTGGTAGAAATGGGGCAAGGGCTTGTGAAGAGCTTCGAAGCAGCAATATGGATTATGTGGTGATTGATATCAATCCCGAAATTTTTCAGTCCAAACCAGGAGAGAAACCACATACTCACTACATCGTTGGAGATGCTACGGTCGATGATACACTCAAGCTTGCAGGTATCGAACGAGCAAAAGCGATTATCACCGCAATGCCCCACGATTCTGATAATGTTTTTGTTACCCTTACCGCAAGGGAAATGAATAAGACCATTTACGTAATTGCCAGAGCGGTCGACCCGTCTTCAGAGAGAAAGCTTTACAGGGCAGGAGCAGATCAGGTCGTGATGCCCGATATCATCGGTGGCCATTACATGGCAAGTCTGGTCACCAAACCTACGGTTATCGAATTTCTGGAAATGATCAATGGGGTTCGGGGAGAAGTAAAACTAAAGGTTGAGGAATTTGATCAGGAAGAATTCAAGGAAGAATATCAAAGCGTAGCAATCAAGGACCTGGATATACGAAGATTGTGTGGGGTGACTATACTTGGATATAAGCATCCGGATAAAGGGATTGTCTTCAACCCGGGCTCACACGAGATATTTCAACCAGGCGCTGAAGTAATTGTCCTGGGTACGGACGATGATATGTCTAAGTTTAAGGAAATTTATATTGCCTGACACATCAAGTTCACTTAGAATCCTACAGTTTTGTTTTAGGTTACCTTATCCACCTAATGACGGTGGGGCGATTGCAATGTATAATCTGACCAAAGGATTTTCAGATGCGGGTTGTGACCTCACTATCTTTAGCTACAACACTAAAAAGCATTATTTTGATACTAATGAACTACCCGAGGAGTTCAAGAAATTTGGCAAACTCTACACCGTCAATCTCGATGCTTCGGTACGGCCAATTGGTGCCTTTCTGAATCTTTTTACCCGAAAGTCATACAACATCAGTCGTTTCGATAAGAAAGAAATCCGAGGTGAGTTGAAAGCACTTTTGGCTTCTGAAAAGTTTGATATTATACACTTTGAGGGCTTGTTTACCAGTATGTATGTTGATTTAATCAGTGAGTTAGTACCTGAAAGTAAACTGGTTCTTCGTCAGCATAACATAGAGTACAAAATTTGGGAGCGGATGGCTAAAACCGCTCGGTTTCCGAAGAAATGGTACTTAAGTCTATTGGCTAAACGACTGAAAAAATACGAATTGACTGTACTATCTAAGTTTGACGCTATCGTTCCTATTACTGAGGTCGATGAAAAGTTCTGTAATGAGCATAATGTGAAAAATACGTTTGTCTCACCGACCGGGCTTGAGGTTGATGACTACAAAAGGGATATAAAGCCCGAATCCAGTAGTGTCTTTCATTTGGGCGCTCTTAATTGGAAGCCTAACGAAGAAGGGTTAAGGTGGTTTTTGTCAGAAATTTGGCCAAGAGTGTATAAGGAGCGACCGGTTGCTAAATTTTATATTGCCGGACGAGATATACCAGATTGGGTTGCTGATTATCATGAGAAAAGCAATATTTTTGTGGTAGGCGAAGTTGAAGACGCAGTGGATTTCTATCACTCCAAAGAGGTGATGGTTGTGCCTTTGTTGTCCGGTAGTGGAATGAGGATCAAGATTATTGAAGGAATGGCAGCGGCAAAGCCTATAGTGGCGACAGAAATTGGGGCAGAAGGCATTTCCGTGATAGATGGGAGGCATCTGAAATTGGCTGACGATTCGAAAAATTTCGCACAAAAGGTTATTGAGCTGTTGGACAATAAGGAGGAAGCTCAGAAAATTGGCAAGTCTGCTCAACAATTCGTTGCTTCTGAATATTCAAACAAGATGCGCGTAGCGCAACTACTTGATTACTACAAGTCATTGATGAATTGATAGCATTACAGATCATATTCTGGATAAGCGTATTTCTTTTGTTTCAAACCTATGTTTTTTACCCCTTAATCCTTCGGGTGATTAGCAGGTCCAAAACACAGAACACCCAGGTATACACCCCAAATGATATGGACTTACCAAGCGTAGCGATCATATTTGCTGCGTACAATGAAGAGGAGGTGATTAGGGAAAAGCTCAAGTCATCGCTTGATACTGACTATCCGAAAGATAAAATTTCCATATATGTGGGTTCTGATGCGTCCACAGATAAAACTGATGAGATTGTCCGGTCATTTCAGGAGGAAAATAGTAATGTACATCTGAAGGTGTTTGCCGGTCGTACAGGTAAAGCCGGAATTATTAATGCGCTAATTAAAGAGGTAGAAGCAGAAATTTTGGTGTTGACAGATGCTAATGTAATGTTTACTAAGAACACACTCTACCAACTTATTAAACATTACAAGAACCCTTCGATAGGTCTGGTGGGTGGTAATATCCTGAACCCTGATGTCAAGAAGGATGGGATATCCGGTCAGGAAAAGGCCTATCTCAGCCAGGAAAATGTGATAAAGTACTGGGAAGGGATTACCTGGGGCGCAATGATAGGGGCAACAGGAGGTGTTTACTCGATCAGAAAAAAATACTATAGTCCGGTGCCCGATAAGTTTATAGTAGATGATTTTTATATCACCATGAAGGTGTTAGAGAAAAAAGGGAAGGCGATTAATGAATTGCATGCAATTTGTTTTGAAGATGTCAGTAACCAGATTTCAGAGGAGTTCCGTAGGAAATCACGAATTTCGGTTGGTAATTTTCAGAATCTCGGGAAGTTCAGAAAACTGATCAATCCGTTCAAAGGGCCTGGTTTTGCTTTTCTGTCGCATAAAGTATTGAGGTGGTGTGGACCATTTTTTATTATAGCAGCCTTGATATGTAGTGGTTTTCTGGCAATTGAACTACCTTTGTACCGCTGGTTGTTTTGGGGACAGGTTGGTACCATAGCAATTCCTGTTCTTGATCTGGCATTAAGAAAACTAAAAATCCATTTTATTGGTTTTAGGTTTATCAGTCATTTCTATCTGATGAATTTGGCACTGATGATAGGTTTTTTTCAATACATAAGTGGAGTCAAAAGTAATGTATGGACTCCAACGAAGAGATTTCAATAATAATGAGTGTACAACTGGATACCATAGAAGAGGCAATTGAGGCAGTCAAAAACGGTGAAGTGATCATCGTTGTGGATGATGAAGACCGTGAGAACGAAGGAGATTTTATATGTGCTGCAGAATGTATCACTCCCGAAATCGTCAACTTCATGGCTACGCATGGCAGGGGATTGATATGCGCTTCAATTGTGGAGGACCGGTGTGAGGAGTTGCAGCTGGATTTGATGGTGGGTAAGAATACAGCTACCTATGAAACGCCCTTTACGGTGTCTGTTGACTTGATCGGCCACGGTTGTACGACTGGTATTTCTGCCAGTGATCGTGCCAAGACAATAAAAGCATTAGTTGATCCAAAGACCAAACCATCAGATTTAGGTCGGCCGGGCCATATATTTCCATTAAAAGCAAAGTCAGCAGGAGTAATCCGCAGAGCAGGGCATACTGAAGCAGCTGTAGATTTTGCCAGATTGGCCGGATTCGAGCCTGGTGGTGTGCTTGTGGAAATTATGAATGAAGACGGTACGATGGCCCGTCTTGATGATTTGACTAAGGTGAGAGAGAAGTTTGGTTTGAAGTTGGTGTCTATAAAAGATCTCATTGCTTACCGCCTCAAGAATGAAAGCCTCATTGAGAAAGAGGTAGAAGTCAATATGCCAACGAAGTACGGTGACTTTCGAATGGCTGCCTATAAGCAAAAGAATACCGGAGAGATTCATTTAGCCATGGTAAAAGGCGAAGTGTCAGATGGAGAACCTGTTATGGTAAGAGTACACTCCTCTTGCGTAACCGGTGATATTTTTGCTTCCTTTAGATGTGATTGCGGTCCTCAACTGCATCACGCTCTAAAAATGGTCGAGGAAGAGGGTAGAGGAGTTGTGCTGTATATGAATCAGGAAGGACGAGGTATCGGTTTGTTGAATAAGTTAAAGGCATACAAACTACAGGAAGAAGGTAGAGATACCGTAGAGGCGAATATTGAATTAGGCTTTGATATGGACCAAAGGGATTATGGAGTAGGTGCTCAAATATTGCGTGACCTTGGAATCTCTAAAATGAAGCTGATAAGTAATAACCCTAAGAAGCGGGCCGGACTTATTGGCTATGGCCTTGAAATCGTTGAGCGCGTTCCTATTGAGGTTGTTCCCAACAAACACAATGAAAAGTACCTCCAGACGAAGAGAGATAAGATGGGGCATGATATTTTGAAGGGGTGAGGTGACTTTTTTGGAGCTACCAATCTTTTAGCTCAGATCCTTTATGAAAACGAATATGGACGACCCGTTCGTATCAAGGATGATTAAAACGATGAATAAAGAGCGCTTCATAGCGGAATTTAATACTTGGGATTCGACATCTGTCCTTGGTTTCGTTTCTACAATACTAATAGGTGTAATAATCTGTATTTTGATAATGATGTATAATGTAATTATCGGATTGATAGTTACACTGGTCTTTGTTATTCTATTTCTTTTCTTAAGAAATCGGTTGGCATGTATGGTGACTTTTTATGATTCGTGTATTCAATTAAAGTCATGGTCAGGAAAAGAAAAACGAATTGATTATGACAGGATTAAAAAGATATATAGACACAGAAATTTAAGTTCATTTGCTCCTATTTACGTGATTAAATATAAAGGTATTGGTCATGTGATTTTTTCATGTGAAGAAGCTGATTTTGAGAATTTAAAGAAAAGCCTTTATGATACCGGAGTGAGACTACGTTTTAGAAAATAAAATTATTCAATAGTAGACGTTTGAAGGAATGAAGGGGGTTGAAATAAGACATAAGAAACTTGGAGTAGAATAATGATTTTTATAATCATAATAGCTTGTAAAGAGAAACCTCGAGTCTTTCAGCACTACAGATCGCCACATTCCGCTTGATGCGGAATTCGCGATGACGACAAACAAAACAGTTATGTGTTTCAGTTGAGCTTTGCGACTTAGCGCCTCCGCGGTTCAATTAAAACACATTGCAATGGCCATCACTCAACAAATCCATATATTTGCAATATGGCAAAGAAACCACTCATACTCGTCACCAATGATGATGGTATCACATCAAAAGGAATCCGAAAATTAGTAGAAATTGCTCAGGAATTTGGAGAAGTAATCGTAGTCGCTCCAGATAGTCCGCAGAGTGGGATGGGGCATGCCATCACAATAGGAGAACCCTTGCGGTTCCATGAGACAGAAATTTTTGACGGAGTAAAGTCTTACCAAAGTTCGGGAACTCCGGCTGATTGTGTAAAGCTGGCCAAGCATCATGTGTTAAAAGACAGGAATCCTGATATTGTACTCAGTGGTATCAATCATGGAAGTAACTCTTCCATCTCAATTCTTTATTCAGGGACCATGTCAGCCGCTATTGAAGCTGCCATAGAAGGAATTCCGGCTATAGGGTTTAGTCTATGTGATTATGATGAGAATGCTGAAATGTCGCATATTGATCCTTTTGTAAGAAAGATTATTGATGAGGCATTGAAGCACGGCATCCCCAAAGCAACGGCCCTCAATGTGAACTTTCCGGCCTATGATCAAGGTAAAATCAAGGATATTAAGATTTGTCGCCAGGCCCGTGCCAAATGGCAGGAGGTGTTTGATGAACGTGAGAGTCCTTATGGAAGTAAGTATTACTGGCTGGCCGGTGATTTTGTGAACCTAGATAAGGGTGAAGATACTGATCAATGGGCGATTGATAATGGCTATGTATCTATTGTACCCTGTCAGTTTGACCTGACGGCACACCATGCAATGGGTATCCTAAATCAGGACTGGGATATTTAGAGCAATTTCAAAGTCCGCCTCGTAAAACAATCTGCTTTAAAAATCAAAAGAGAGCACCGATAAGGCTACTCTCTTTCAAGATAAAAGTCATACAACAGGTTTTATTTGTTGGGATCAACAATCATAGGGGTTTCTCCATCCGTGATAATGACCTTCGCATTTTGTGATTGAGCAAGTTTCAAAAAGGCTTCGATGCTTCTTAACTTCAATATTTCATCAGTAAGCCCTTCTGAAAGAATTTTCTGAGCATCGCGATTTCCCTCTGCCTCAATAACCTTTCTTTCTGCTTCCCGCTTTTCCTGTTCCAATACAAAAGTCATTCTCAATGCCTGTTGTTCGGCTTCAAGCCTTTGTTCTATTGAGCTATATAGACCTTTGGGAAGTTGAATTGTCTTCAAAAGAACTGCTTCGATAATTATTCCTTTCTCCTGAAGAATGCTGGCCATTGATGTTGCAATTTGCTCTTCGATTTCGGCTCTTTTTCCCGAGTGCATATCCTTCGCCATGAATTGAGAGCTGTCAGCCGATGCGGAGCGGAACACGCTTTTAATTATTACTTCGTAGCCTCGGCCTATGTTTTCTATTAGGCTCGGAACACTTTGTTTATCAATCCTATAAAGAATAGAGATTTTAGAACCGATATTAAGGCCTTCCTTGCTTGGAAGGTTGAGTTCCAGTTCCAGGTTGACACTTCGAACCGGAGTTTTTACCACTTTCGTAATAAATGGATTATAAAAATAGGCACCCTGATCAAGGACCTTATCGGAAAGTTTTCCCATTTTTTGTTTTACACCAACTTCTCCGGGTGTAACAACAGCACAGCTTGTGCCCAGTAATGCTAATAGAATGAATGCTGATATTTGATTAAATGTTTCATAGTTCTCTATTGTAGGTTATACAAATCAATGTTTAGTAGCATGTGCTAGGGGATTCTGTGAGTGCCCCACAGAAGCTAGCATAATCAATTTAATGAATGTTGAGATGAAATATCTCAGTCACAGATCAAGAACTAATGAAGGATTTAGTTTCAGTTGACGATTTAGAATAGGATGGCCAATAATACTAGCCTTTGTCGGTATGAATCCTTTAGATTGATAAAGGGAGATAACGTTGGCCGGAATGGGCCAGTTAGTTTTATTTCGCGGTCTTTCAGGAAGCTGGTGGTTCGTTTCATTGTTCTCAGCAGCTTGTCTCAAAACAAATTCGATCTCGATAGTATCTTCTTCTTCGAGTTCTTTGTTCTCTTCGGAAATAAAAGTAATTGACCAAAAGAGCGAACCGATCAATAGATAGGGGATAATGAATAAGAGCTTGCTGTATGTTTTTATTCTTACCACTATTGGAAAAAATTAAGAATAATTAACTGATCTTATCTTAAGAAGATACTAAAAAGAAATGGAATAACCAATAGTTGGTGCATTCGAGTAGGTGTGTTGGTTTAGGGCTTTCAGTTTGAAAGATTAAGGGGGTGGTTGTGGGGTCTGGTAAAGTTGTCTGTAAGCTTTACGGATCTTAGCATACCAGCTGAAGGCTGGCCTTTGCGGTAAAAAAAGTGAAATAGATTTCTCCCTCCTTTGGCGTATTGTATTAGTTATCGGCAAAGTATAGACTAATTACACAAACAACATTTATCGGTCGGTCGAAATACCAAGGAAGGGCGGTGATTGCATTAGGGAGAACGTAGTTTCTCTGTGTGCTTGGCGGTCCTTAGTGTACCAGCTGAAAGCTGGTCTTTGGGGTAAAGAATAGTCAAATAGATTTCTCCCTCGTTCTGTCACCAATGGGGAGTGATGTCCTATTATTGAATTAATGATCGTTGATTGGATTTATTGGTCGGTCAATATGACAAGGGAGAGTTGTGATGTTTTATGTCTTTCAGGTTAGGCAGATTCCTTCATCTTTCTGCTGTTGCTATTCGCAACTACAGTAAAGATTCGGAATGAACTGTGTTTAAAAACAAGAGTTTATTGAATAATCTTTATCAAAGACAGAACAGGATTTGGCAATAGCAAAAGCCTGTTTAATGAGTTTGTTTGCAATGGCGATTTTTATAACCCTTTCTGGCTTGCCTTTCTCTTTAAGTCTTTCATACATTTCAATACACGGTTTGTTATATCGTTTTGCTGACCAACTGCACAAATAGAGGAGTTTTCTAACCCTGGAATTCCCCATTTTACAGATATGTCCTTTCCCTTTGACACTAGTACCAGACTGATGTATTCTAGGGCTAAATCCTATATATGCTATTAGTTGTTTGTAGTTATCGAATCTGGTAAATCCATCGGTCAATACTACTAGTGCAATGGCTGTCTTTTTGCCTATACCAGGTATTGAGAGTACGCTTTGATAAGATTGATTGAAATGGTTATTAATAAACTCTTGGGTTTTGGCTTCTATTTCAATGAGTTGTTCTTTAATTGTTTTAAGGCATGCCTTGATGGAGTTAATTGCTTGTAGCTCCCTAACACCACTTGCTTTAAAGGCTTCTAATTGATTAGTAAGCATGGTTTGTTGTTTCTCAAGTAGCTCTGAACAGCTCATAAGCTGTTGTAAATAAATCTTTACTTTGCTGCTTTGTTGCCAAAGAGAAGTTTGTTCAAACTCTGCGTACTGAGCTATTATCTGAGCATCTTTTTTATCCGTTTTTGCCCTGGACAATCGCATTTGAGCAAACCTTCTAATGATTAGAGGATTTACTACGCTAACCTTTATGTTTTGATCATTAATAAAACTTGCTAGCGGTAAGTAATATGGACCTGTAGCTTCCATTACACAGTGGTCAGTTGGAGCTACAATTTCCAAAAACTCTTTAAAGCCTTGTTTTTCATTGGGGAAAGAACAGTGTTGCCAACGGTCTGCAACTCTAAATGAAACGTCAAAAGTTGCTTTTGATACATCAATTCCTATAAATTTACTCATACTCTAAAAGCTGAGAAAAGGACACTTTACTGATACTTATCAATCCTGCATTCAGGCTTTATGCCTCATGAACTGTTCAAGTTTTAGTAAAGAGAAGAAAGGGACTAACATTCCGAACGGTCTAAAGACAAATGACGAACCTACAGTCTTTGCCTTTCTTCTTCCTTTTCGAAGTGAAACATTCCTTAAGATAATCACACCTTTAATTCAACGTTTCAAACATAGGATGACGGCAAAGGGATGGTTGGGGGTTCTTTGTGTCCTTGGCGGACCTTAGCGTGCCAGCTGGAGGCTGGCCTTTGCGGTAAAAAAGTGAAATAGATTTCTCCCTCCTTCTTTCCTAGGAAAGAAGTGATTACGAATTATTAAATAGCTGGATAGTGATTTATTTGTAGGTCGGTCGAAATGCCAAGGGAGTGGCGTGTTGGTTTTTGTCTTTCAGGTTAGGCAGATTCCTTCATCTTTCTGCTGTTGCTATTCGCAAATACAGTAAAGATTCGGATGACGTCAAGGGAGAGTTTGGTCTGTTAGCTCAACAGATTCCTTCCTTTTGACAATCATAGCCGGTTTACTATAATATCAAAGTATGCTCCTGAATCTTTCGTAACCTATTCAACTACTACCTTTCTGGAAACAATTTGTTCTCCAAGCTTCAGGTTGAGAGTATAAACTCCAGGACTTAAGTATTCCAGATGAAGTAAGTTTTCTCCGGACTCCAATTTTCCTGAATCAATGATCACTCCAAGCATACCAGATAAGTAGTAATCTCCTTCTATCGGTGTATTGATGTGGAAGGCTCCACCCGAAGGATTGGGGAATACTGAGACGTCATAATTAATCGATTGATCATTACTTAATACACAAGTACCGGGTTGAGGGCCTGCTGCTTTTGGTGAACCATAAATCGGGGAGCCGAGATAATCGCCCTGATAGGTGGTTGAGTAGGTCCATCGCTGAGCAAGTCCATTGTCAAAAACATCAGGACACTCCAGATGCAATGACGGGCCTAAGCCATCAGCCTCTGTTGGCCACGGAATAGTATCATTATAACGCACCGTATCTATGATTATTCCAACTGAGTTACGTAGTGTTAGTTTCTCTCCTCCATTACTAAGTCCCCCTTCGTATTGTAAGGTGCCTGAGATGCCAAAAAACAGATTGGTTATAGTAGCACCTCTGGATATGACAACAAATTCCTGATCATCAATAGTGTAGTTTGAAGGGAAAACAAAATCAACACCATTTGTAAATTCATATCCTCCGATGTTTTGAGTTGATCCTGAGTTGTTCCATACTTCGATGTACTCTAAAGTGTCTTGCCCCGGGTGGTTATACATGATTTCTGTAATGATAAGCTCCGCTGTGCCATCGTTGTACACAATTGGCAAAGACTGTGTTTCTGTCATTGCCTGTCCGGTAGTGTCTTCAATATTACTCACGAATAAGTTTACGAACGTTCCTGTTGGTAGATCTGAAGCAAGCGTAAGGGTAATGTACTCCCCAGTAATGTCTTGTTGAATATTGGTGATAGTACCCAAGCCTGAATAATTTGCTGAATTGAGGGCGGTTGCATTGACTTCTTCATTAAACTCGACCATAACCGAATCCGGGGCAAATGCCCACGCATCTTGTACATAAGGTCGTTGAATATCTCCATTGGGTGTGCAGCTGCTTGGTCCTGTGCCTGGTGTGGCGTAGATCAACCCAAACCCATTGTAGTTCCCCACTATATCTACAGAATGTGTCCAATAGTGTGGCATCGAGTTGTTGTCATTAGGGTCACAAAGATTAATTGAATAACCATAACCATCTGCTAAGGTATCCCAGGGTAAATTGTCATTATACCTCACAGAATCCAGTAAGTCCCCAACGCTGTTTCGGAGTACTATATCTTCACCATTATTGGCCAGTCCTCCCGAATCCCAGGGAATGGCTTCAATACCAAAAAAACTTCTGAAATGTGCGGTATCTGATTTAGTAAAGACCAGATATTCCCCTGCATTGAGCATCATTGACGGAAGCGCATAATTGATGCCATCTGTGAATTTAATACCGGTAAGATCAATCGCTGAAACACTATTGTTGTATATTTCTATGAATTCGAGGGTGTCATTCTCTTGTTGATTGTAGAATATTTCCGTAATGACAATGTCAGACTCTGATTGAGCGTACAAACTATTGTACAAGCACAGAGTTAGTCCGTATAGTAGGATTCTCTTGATCACTCGTAAAATTTTAGTTAAGGTAAGGTTAAGCAAAAGTAAACTCAATACAAATATAATCAATTAAATTGAATGTGGACCGAACGAATGCTGTGCCCTTTTTGGATAAATTCTAAAGGGAAATACTTATGTTTATAATAGAATACACCGAAGCAAAGTATGTACTATAACAATATCATTGAAACAATAGGAAATACCCCTCTGGTCAAGCTCAATAACCTAACAAAAGACATAAAGGGGACAATTCTCGTAAAAGTTGAGTATTTCAACCCGGGTAACTCAGTGAAAGACAGGATGGCACTGAAGATGGTTGAAGATGCCGAGAAGTCTGGACAGCTTTTACCAAATGGTACCATTATAGAAGGTACATCTGGAAATACGGGGATGGGACTGGCTCTTGTTGCCATTGCCAAAGGCTACAAATGCATATTTACTTTGACTGATAAGCAATCTCAAACTAAAATTGATGCATTACAGGCGTTAGGAGCGGAAGTAGTTGTTTGTCCGACTAATGTCCCCCCTGAAGATCCGCGGTCGTATTACTCGGTGGCCAAAAAGCTCAACGAAGAAACACCAAACTCTTTTTATCCCAATCAGTATGACAATCCATCGAATTCACAGGCTCACTACGAGACAACAGGACCTGAGATTTGGGAGCAGACTGAGGGAAGAATAACCCACTATTGTGCTGGTGTAGGTACCGGAGGTACGATTTCGGGTGTAGCTAAATATCTCAAAGAGCAGTCAGAGGATATAAAAGTGGTCGGTATTGATACTTATGGTTCAGTATTTAAAAAATATAAGGAGACAGGAGTCTTTGATGAAAAAGAAATATATCCGTACCTGACGGAAGGTATAGGAGAAGATATTTTACCTGCCAATGTAGATTTCGATGTGATAGATGAGTTTATTAAGGTTACCGATAAAGATGCGGCAATCATGACACGGAACCTGGCCAGAGAGGAAGGCCTCTTTGTTGGTTGGTCATGTGGTGCGGCTGTACATGGTGCTCTTGAGTATGCCAAAGAAAATCTAAAAGAAGATGATACTATGGTGATTATACTTCCAGATCACGGGACCAGGTACCTTGGTAAGGTTTATAACGAAACCTGGATGAAAGATCATGGTTTTCTGGAAGATAGAGAGTTTGGTACAGCGCGGGATATTATTGCAGCCAGGCCTGATAAGCGGAAAGACTTAATCAGCATAGATAAAACAGAGCCGGTCAGCAAAGCAATAGGGATACTGAATAAAATGTTTATCTCTCAAATACCTGTAACGGATGGTGATGAAATTGTTGGTAGCTTGTCAGATCGTACTGTGCTAAAGCAATTAATTAAGGACCCTAATCTCAAGTCACAGCCCATTAAGTATATCATGGACGACCCTTTCATCTTTGTAGCAATTGATAGTACATTGGATGTGTTGTCTTCTCTTATGGAAGAGGGACACCGGGCGTTGTTGGTCAGAGATGATCAAGACAAAGTGCATATCATTACTCAGGCGGATTTAATTTCTGCGTTAGGAGTGTAACCATATTGGGTGACATACATTATGTTTTGGAATATAGATTCAAAACAAGGCTATGAAACAAATACTTTTTTTTCACCTACTCTTACTAAGTTGGTCGTGTAGTGCTCAGGAAAGCCCAGAACAACCACCTACAACATCAGCGGAAACAACAATAGACAGCGCGGCTAAACAGAGTTCCAAGGATTCACTGAGGATTGCTGACCGGACTGTTTTAAAAGAACGACTAAAGAATAAGTTAGACTCCGGCAAAGCAATCTACATACATATTCTGGTGCCTTTATGTGATAATGATCATCAGGGAATCGTTCCTGTGAATTCAAGGTTAGGTAATGGACTGAGTTTGAAGTCAAATTTATACTGGGGAGCTGGCTATGGTATTAAGTCTCATTTCTATTATCATACAAAATGGAAACTAATTGAGAGTCGAAAGGATATCAATTCGGATATTCTGGAACGAGTAGTATTCAAAAAGAAAAAAGGTAAGTCAGATGTGTTCATAGTAGCAGATGCATATCGTGGTGATAGAATGCTAGAATGTTTAGGCGACTACATGGAATCACTTGCCGGTCAAAAAAATGACACATTGGTCATAAATGATGACACGGTACGCTGTGGAGGGTATGCCGATCTGATTGCTTTTAATGGACACAATGGTCTCATGGATGAATACACTCCCATGGTTTACAATCAAGACGGTCGGGAGAAGGATGCGGTTGTGATAGCTTGTGCGTCTCATGGCTATTTTACGCCTTATTTGAAGGCTGCCGGTGGGTATCCTTTGGTGTTAACGACCAATTTACTAGCTCCTGAAGCTTATGTAATGGAAAACCTGATCGAAGCCTGGCTTGATCAAAAGAGTGGGGAAGAGGTGCGTTTAGCAGCAGGTGACGGATACAATAGTATTCAGAAGTGTGGCCAAAGAGGGGCCCGGAGGTTGTTCAAGTCTGGGTGGTAGGTTGTTAAGTTGAATCAATAATTGTCATTCAATTGGATTGAGAGTTTTTAGTTCATTCTCAAAAAACGTCCTTGCCATAGCCGATAAGTGGTATTATAAATCGTGATTTCTTGTCCCTCAATGGTTTTCTTCAGGTCAATAATATCCTGATCCACCGTATGGACAGATCCACCCGTTTTATAAGCGAGGTTGATATAATGCTCATGAGAATGGAATAGATCACTACCACATAAGATTATTTTGATTGGCATTTTTATGTCATTTAGCGATTCAATATCTCTTATCGGACTACTATTGTCCGCGATTAAAATGACCTGCTCATAATCCTTTGCTTTCTTCATTCCAGTGATGATGGCTTCCAGGTCGTTTTCGGGGTCTTCACCACTGCAACCAAAGCTCACAGCTCGTAACATAGTTCTTCGGAGTTCACTAAGGTTTTCTCCGTTGTTGTAATAAATACCGCCTGTTGTTCCGGTTTGTTTTAAACTATCTGGTTTTCCATTTCCATCGTTGAAAAAGACAAATTGTACTTCGCGTTCTTTTTTCTGAAAGTTAATAGATTGCCACATGGCCAGTTCTTTTGCATAAGGCTTCATGCTACAGGTAAGATCCATAACACATAGGATTTTATTCCATTGTGGATTTCGGGTAAAAATTATCGGGATTGTAGGGCGTAGGGAATACTTCGTTTTAACCGGCCGACTACTACCTGTGGAAAAAGAGTTTGGAGTATAGGTCGGTTGTTTTTCAGGAGGCGTATATTCTATAGGATTGTCAAACCCCTCTTGTATAGCTTTTTGAAAATCATGTATTACTTGCATGCTATCAGGGTGAAATTGCTCTGGTTTTGGTCCCAGGTTAAGCTGAACAGTTAGGATAAACGGACCATCCTTCATCTCTACGTGATCCTTGATTACTTTATCATTCCATTTGACATGGTATATCTTACCTTTCGGAAGGAGTATTTTCTTTTGACCCGATTCCGGGATAATTATCTGATGCGTTATGCCGGATTCTTTTTCTGTAAAATAAACGGTATCTCCGGCATAGGCATGAGCTTTTAATTCGACTGCAGTCTCTTTAGTGTTTGCTTGTATGTTGCCGTTGGATGCCGGGTTTTTGGGAGGGTTATTTCCTTTCGGGTCATAGGTTATCATATAATTGAACAACTTGGAAGAGTGTTCTTCTGCCACTAATACGTCATAGTCCGGACAACCCTTAAGGCTTACTGTGTAGGTTTCACTGGAGTGTGATCTCATTGTTGCGAGACCATTTTTGTCGGTTCTGAGCTTATAGGTCTTTCCGGTTTTTTGGCTGGTAAGCGTTATTGTAGTACGAACAGCCTTTTTGTCCGGGGTTTTTACAAATATATTTACCGTAGTAACCCGAGATAGGGGTATAGTTCTTTGGGGCCGACATAGCACACTTGCCAAGACCAGAGTCACACACACAATTAACCTTTTCATATTCCTATTTGTTTTTGCAGCGTACTTATAGTCTAAGTACCTTTTTTATAACAGGTTAATGAGGTGTTTATTGTATGAACAATTATCGAGCAGATTGAACCAGTAACACAAATTCTGTTGTAGGAATAGAATCAATTGAGAATTAATAATCAATAATTACTCTCCAATCATCACAAAAGCTCCCCAATAGTAAGGTTCTGGGTATTTTTCACGTAGTTTGATTTGTGCATTATAAAAGGCCTTTCGCTTGTCGCTGGTTGCAAAGTACTCACGATAGAACTCAATCATGAAATCTTGAGTGGCCCGATCATCTACCTTCCATAGACTCATTACTACAGTTTTAGCTCCTGCTGTTTGAAAAGCGCGCTGCAAACCATATACACCTTCACCGTTTTGGACAACACCAAGTCCTGTCTCACAGGCGGAAAGAATAACCATATCCGTATTGAAAAGATTAAGATTCATCGCCTCATAAGCCGTAAGATTTCCATCTTCAAGCACTTCATTGTGTTCCCAGGCATCAATTGCTTTTTCTGTAATCAGGTCTGTTTGTGAGAAAGTCGCCCCTGATAATAGCAGACCTGAAAGAGCCAAAGGGTTTAATTCTTTCGAACGCAGAACACTTTCAGTGCTATCGTTATCTTCGTCAAATATGTTCTGAAAGTAGCCATGAGTAGCAATATGAACAATGCTGGGAGAAAAGGTTTCTCCATTGATTGCTTTAAGAACCTCTTCATCAGCATCCTTGTCTATTTTCAAATCAACCGATTTATTGTTTTCTTTCAGGATTTGATCAATTGACTCAACCTCTACCTTGGTACCAGGCAATTGTGCTATGCCTTGTCCACCTCTCAGGAAGCCTCTGAGAAAACCCCGTTTTTTGGGGAGTGCTCTAGTGTCAGTGGCCTCAGAACCATCCGAACTTGCGAGCTCTAAGCCTTCAATTTTCTTTTCGTTGTAATCGGGATATCCCATGAGTAGGGAATTACTATAGTTGATATTTTGCTTTTTCTTGGACTTTTGGTTGATAACATCTTTTGTATTACTGACGATTTGTATCTGATACTCATCAAGAACATAGGTGTCCTTATCAGGGTTTCTGAGTGTATTTAAACTGATTTGATTGTATATGCCATCCGGGGCCAGATAGATGTGGTTTTTTTCCTTCAATGCTGGTGCCGAAGCGATAGGTTTCCAATAGCGTTCATAAGTATACTTGTCGCGGATTTTATATTTAATACTGTTACGGTAGTTTTTCATAGCACCTGACTCGAGATAGTTTCCATCTTCAAAGGTGATTAGATTTGGTTGGCCCTTTGTCTTTTTATCAATGCACAGAGCGAGGTATACGATTGAATCCTGGAATGCTCCTCCATTCTTAGGGTCAAATGTTCGGTATCTCACGATTTCTATCGCGGCTTCATCTTTCTTGAGTACATACCTCAAGTCTTTCCAATTCAGAAAAAGCTCTTCAAATTCCTTTTGTCTTTCTTCAGATGTTTTTGATTCCTCAATTCTAAAGGAAAGTTCCTTTTCCAGGTAATTGGCTGTATTCTCGAGTGAATCAATGTCAAGGTTGTGGTCATTAAGAATGTCGTCACTAGTCACATTGTATGTTCTTGAAAGTAGCTCACGCGTGCTGATATATCTATTGTATTTTTCAAAAATTGATGTTTTTCTGAAAATACTTTCTCTTAAATCTTTAGTTGAATTGAAGAGAAGTCCTTTGGAGACAAGTTGATTGTTATAAATGTTTCCAATCACTTTTGGATTCTCTTTATGGTATGCCAGGGCAAATGAATTGTACTTTTCGAAATACTCCCTAATAGCTTTATAAAACAGTGTTTTTTCCTTTTCACTTAGAAAAACAAACTGTGTTCGATATTGATGAATGTAGCGCGCAGTACTTTTATTGAAGTATCGGCTTGCCTTTTTCATGTCACCCTGCGCCCAATAGATTAGGCTGAGGTTTGTTATAGACTTTAAGTAATCGGGGTGAGTAATTTCCAGAATCTCTTTTCTGATGTTGAGTCCCTTTTTTACAAATAGTACTGCCTGCTCGTATTCTCCTTTCTTGTAGAGCATTTCTCCATAATTATTCAAAGCGGTAGCGTACATGAAGTGGTGTTGACCCACTATTGTTTTGAGCTTAGAAAGACTATGTTCATATAGACTATCAGAAGATGTAAAATCATTGATCGCTGCGTAGTAACGAGCCTTCAGTAGGAGGGAAGTCCCATGTAGGTATGGATTGTGTTTGGAGCCTGTATAAGCCAATTCAACATGGTCCTTACCATGCTCAGGGTACCCTGCAACGATGTACGTATGGCCGTATATCATGTTATATTCTATTCGTAGTGGCGACATATGGCCAGTTTGCTTTTCTAAAATAGTTTTAGCCGCTGAAAGGTTTTTGTCAGCACTATCGAAGTTTCTTAAAATGGAGTTGAGATACCCAAACTGTAGCAAGGCTTCGGCATAATCAAGTGTATGCGTTTTTTTTGCCTTTTGATAGATGTGAATCGCCTTTCTAAGCATGACCTCCGCCTCGGTGTAGCGCCCCTGCGTTATCAGTAGTTTTGAAATGCCGGTTGCGGCCATCGCATGTTCTGTAGAGTACGGGTCAAGTTCAGAGGCAATATCAATAGCCATTTGAAAATAACCCTCTGAGGATGAGAAGTTACCAAATGTGCGATTTAACAATCCTAGGTATATATTAGCTTTTATGTAATCCGAACTTTTTCGTCCAGCGATATCTTTGCTGGCATCCAGGTATTTGTTACATAACAGAGAGGCTACTTTAAAATCACTGAATTCCAGTTTATAGTATGTTAATCTACCTAACTGCTCCAGGTAATTTTTTGACTTCTCTCCGTATACATTGATAGAACTTTTGAGGGATAAGAGCTGGGCTGAAGCTGCGGTTGCGTGGTCTCCAAGGTTGTATAGTAGTTGAGCCAGGTCATGAGACATAGTCAGCTGTTCGTTGGAATATTCAGGGAGTTTGATGACCTCCTCATAGGCTTGTTTGGCATATTTAAGAGCCTGTTCATCAGACTCAATTCCAAATCCATTTTCGACTTGATCAAGTGCTTTTTCATAGGGTAGTCTCCAGTTTTGAGAATACCCTGTTTTAAGAGTCAGTAATGTGCATAATATAATAGTTAAGTATCTCATATAGAGCTATTTTAAAAAAATATACTCGAGCTCATAGTATTTTATACTACCGTCATCATTTTTTGTTGCAAAAGCTGCTCCAGCTGTATAGCCATCATTGTACCCGGCTGTATGACCGGAGTCAAAGTTCGCGTCTCCACCTCCAAAAAAGTTTACAAAGTATTGATCACGATAATGGCGTAGATAGGCAAAGTAAAGATCGTAGTCAAGGGTGGAGTACGTATCGGCATAACCATCAGCAAAACCATAATCATGGCCGTAGGCATAGCCTATATCATACCCAGTGAGACTTCCTGCAGTGGTGGCATCGGAGGCCCCATAATAGTCTCCCATTTGATTGCAGTATGAAAAATTAGACGTGTCTGCGATCTGAGGGTTAGCCAATTCCCAGTATGTAAGGTTCAGCTGCTCACCTTCCTGCTGGGCTGCCATAATAACGTCCGTTAGCCCCTTATCAAATGCTACAGATGCTCTGTCAGCACCGACTTCCCAACTATTTGTGGCAAGTCCGGTATTGAAGAATGTATTCCATGTGGAAATTAATGCATAAAGCGAATCGTGAAATATTCCACTCGGCTCAAAATAAATCTTTTCAGATTGGGCGTATGTTGTTATGGTGGTATCGTAAGTCAAGCCTTCGTCTTTGTATTGATGTATGAGTACATTTTTTAGTTCCCATGTACCTATATAAGGGGCCATCGGGCTAATACCCTCCTCCTTATTACAAGAATTTGTAAGAAAAATTATGAAAAAGGCGAAAACGGATCGTATGGTTATGTTTTTCATTTTCACGCTAAAGTTTTAAAGTTACTCCACCATCAATTCTTAACGGGTCTTGAGGAGTTAGTGGCATTCCCTCGTCACTGCCGACATAAACATTGTAGTATCTGTTATCGGTTATATTTGATCCTTTAATGAAAATGGATAAGTGCGTTTTGTCCTTATTAATTATGTTGTACCTGGCGGTCAGATTTAGAACACCGTAACCGGTATTATAGTATTTGTTTCGCAGGGGATCTTCCAGGTTAGAGTAGGTCTCCCCAGTCAACCTCCCTCGGATTGATAATGAAAATTTAGGGTGCATGATATCGATTCCCCCTTTGAGGGTAGTGTAAGCTTGATAATAGGTGAAACTAAAATATTCACTGAGGGCATCATCTTCAAAGTCAGCATCATACGTGGAGCCGTCTATAATCGAGAAGGAAGAGTATAGCCTTGCTCTCATTCTCCCAAATTTTTTCAGGTAGTTGACTCTCGCGGTTAATCCGAAGATATCCGTTTCTCCAACATTCTGAGAGAATTCAAATTTTGAAGCAGAGAGGTTGCCCGGAGCGCCTGGAAAATTGGGGTCTGTTGTATAGGCAAATACTTCAATGTTATTATTTATATATGTATTAAAGGTATTTACTGCAAGGGAGAGATTAGGAGTAATAAACCACTGTGCACTAAATTCGAGTGAGTTGAGGTCTTCTGGCTCCAGATTGGGATTTGGTAGTCTGAAAAAGTCAGCATAGATATCCATTCCATCATTCAAATAAATTGCTCCTCCCTGCATAAAAGCTTTGGTGGGAGAGGGGGCAAGAAAAGCTTCTCCGTATAGAAATTTAAAATGAAGCTTTTTATTGGGCTTGAATACTAATCCAAACCGGGGATTAAGACTTCCTTTAAATCGGGTGTTATAATCATACCTTGTTCCTGCAGTGATTTGCCATTTTTTGGATGGAGCCCATTGAGTCTGGATGTAGCTACCATAGTTTTGGTAGTTCAAATAGAAAAAGGGCATCGTAAAAGTTGACTGTGCGTTGAAGGTATCATTGGCCACTTGAGGATCATACCCTGCGGCACCTACGAAGTACAAATCTTGTTCCTGTGCCGGTTGATCTTTATCAAATGGTACAGTCATCATTCCAGTTCTCGGGAGGGAAGACAACACTTCATAGTTGAATCCGGCCGTAATCGAAAGGTTATCATTGAAGTCATATTGTAGTTGCTCCTGAAGTTTACTACTCTGTGCATATGAGTAATAGTATCCACGTTGATACCTTGACGCTGCACTTATAAAATTGCTCTCGGGGTTGATTTCGAAATAACTGTGTCTCAGACTTGACTGAAGGTTCCATTTTTTGTCAAACGAGGTGAAATTATGGGTAAGGTATATTACATCCTGTGTCATTTCAGCAAAAGCTCCTCTATCATATGTTGTGAACCGTGGTCTCACACCATGTGCAGTACTATGTTTTTCTGCATGTCGAATGTATCCCACATTAAAATCCTTATAGGTAAGGTCAGCATTGATAAAATAGGATCGCGATGGCATTTCGAATTCCTGACTGACTGGTTCGCCATTAAAGCTTCCACTTGCGTTTTCTTCAAAATATTGCAGCGTTCTTTCTTCCGGATAGAACGGACTTTCAAGGATGTAACCATCAGGTTGGAGCTTGTCAGTATACCAGGCATATTCCCAAGGATAGTATTCATAATATTTGGGTTCTTCGCTGGTATGTAAATGACCGGTTAGAGATACGCTGAGTTTGTCTACCTTGGTACCAGCACTGAAGGAGGTGTTTTGTGTTGCAAAAGCTCCATAGCTTGAGGTAATATTTACTCCAGTTAGGGATTCTCCTCCCTGGTGATTTTCTGTGATGATGTTGATGATACCTCCGAAAGCATCAACTCCATAGAGTGCAGAGGCTGGCCCTAGTATAATTTCAACTCTTTTCGCATTAGCTAAAGAAAACTGAGATCCCAGCGTGTAAAAGTCACCGGTAGCCGGAGTGATTCGAAAGCCATTCATCAGAATAAGTATTTTCTCATTTCCTGAGACACTTCTAAAGCTGAGCATATTTCTGAATTCCGGGTTGGAATTCATTTGGAGTTCAACTTCTGGTATATCCTGAAGCAATTCGACCAGGTTTCTATACCCTCTCGTGAGAATCTCTTCCTCTGTCACCACATAGGCTGTAGCGGGCGCATCCAAAACACTCTGAGTTTTTTTGGAAGCTGATACCATTCCCACATCCATCATGTCTTCCAGAGAAACATCAAACATTTCGAATATTTCAGTATTGGTTTTTTCTAAATCCTGGTCTTGCCCCATAGAAAGGGTAAGGGTAAATGCCAATACTAAGGACAGACTATTCCTCAAAATTCTGGTGGCCATGGGGTTGTTGCTGTTTGGGTTCTGTAATAAGACCTTAATATAAAAAAGGAGGTTGCAAATTGATAGCACCGGTCCGTATTAATTTACTTTTTGAGTATCCAGGCTCCGGGTTCAATGTTATTTTTGGCCCGTGAAAGGTTGGCCTGTGCCGCGGCTCTGCTATTATAGTTGGCACAACTTACTTTTTGGACCGCAGCTCCTTTGTTTACGATATAGGGCTTGAATCCTTTGTCTATGCATTTTTGTAGCATCCGTTGAACATTTTCGGGATCACTAAATGCCCCAACAATAATATGGTAAGGACCCTGAGCTTCTTGTGTCTCGATAACTTCAGTTTCTACTTCGATAGTCTCTGTTTCTTCCTGGCGTTCTTCAGGCTCCTGGACCGGTGTAATTTCTTCCGGAGCCTCTGTTTCGGGTACTTCTGTACTTGCTAGCACCGGAGGTGTCCATTTTTTCTGATTGAAAATCATAATGCTTCCGGAATAGCATGCGACCCAAACATCGCTGGTTTTGGGGTCATAGGTAATTCCGATAGGGTGGTGGTCTGTATTTACAGTTTGAACCGTTTTCATGTTTTCGGCAGAAATATGGCTCATGGTGTTGGAGTGGTAATTTACTACAAAAATATCTTTGTCATCATCAGAGAGAACCATACTCCGTGGGGTTTTTTGTGTTCGTGCCGTGGCCACTATTTGCTTACTAAGCACATCGATTTTCCTTATTTTATTCTCGGAATTGATAGAAGCATACAGGAATTCACTTTTTGAATCCATACATAAATGTCTCGGTTTTTTTCCTACATTTTCTATCCAACTGACTTTGTATGATTCCAGGTCAATTACAGCGATCCGGGTTTCGCCCATGATGGCGACATAGGCCGTTTTCGACTTATTGTCAATGACTATTCCTCTAGGGTACTTACCTAATTTAATTCTTTTGACTTCCTTGAGCCATGTGGTACTGATGATACTAAGGTCACCGCTGCACCAATTTGATACCAGGACTAATTTGTTGTTAGGGCTCACTGCAATGTACTTCGGAATAGCCCCAACCTTAATGGCCGCCTCTAAATCATAGTTTTCTGTATTGATCATATACACAAAACTACTATCGTATGAGTCACTGATTCGACAGCCATCGGTTCCGGGGTTTTCAAAACCATCTCCGTACATCTGATAGTTTGAAACCCAGGCGTATTTACCCTTATGACTAAATGCTGCTTCTACCGGACTCCCCTGAAATACTCCTTTGTAGTTCTTGTGTCCGCAATAAGATAGGTCAATATCATCATCAAGGGTTTTTACTAACTCATAGTTACGGTCGTAAATCGTGATTTTGTGCTTGTACATCATGTTCTGAGCAAAGAATAACCCGTTGCCAGAGTGTACAATAGATTTTGGTGAAATCTGGCCTTTTATAGTTTTTCCGAGCTTCAGATAGGTGCTATCCTGAGCAAAAGAGTCGTGAAGTAGAAATGGAAGTAGTAAAATTAATGTGCGTATCTGACTCAAGGATATGTGTGACTCAATCGTCTTTTTGACTAATAGGACACAATATAATATCCTGTTTCCGTTCTTCGAAGTCTTCAAGACCATAATTGTCAATAGAATGGCTACAGTCCTCGTAACCCTCAGCCTCTATAGTGATATCATAATTCTTATCCTCGGTAAAAACTACAAGATATTTGCCGGTCTTAGCATTGGAGTTGTATATGCCGATGAGTTCATTGGTTTCCTTATCTCTGACTCGAATACTTGCAGGGACAGGCTTTCTTGTGACTGAGTCTAACACGAACCCCTTTAGAACTAATAACTTGTGACGGTCTTTTTTGATGGTAGCATAGTATATGTCTTTGTCGCCATGTCCTTCTTCTCGAACAGATGAGAAGTAAATTCGGGTTCCGTCAGCAGAAAGGGTAAAATGTATGTCGTCATGCGCTGTGTTTATTGGATAACCAATGTTTTTTGGTTCGGACCATTGACCGGTCTCATCGTCTAATTCAGAGAAGAAAATATCATATCCTCCCATTGTATGATGACCATCGGACGAAAAGTATAGGGTCTTACCGTCCGGATGGATGAAGGGAGAATCTTCATCATGCCCGGTATTAATATTCACTCCCAGGTTCATAGGTTCGGCCCATTCACCGTTAGGTAATTTTTTAACAGAAAAAATATCAGTACCTCCGATACTTTCCTTTCGGTTGCTCGAGAAATAGATCATATTACCATCTGCTGACATACTGGCTCCTGATTCCCAGAATGGGGAGTTGATGTGGCCTGGAAGAAGTTCGGGGGTTGTAAAGGAGTCTCCAACCAATTTACTTAGGTAGAGGTCACCTGAGTTTCTTGCAAGGAAGTGGTCCTTGTTGTAATGATAGAGTAGCAAGCTATGGCCGTCTGGTGATAATGAAACCGATGCATCTTGTCCCGGTGTATTTATGCTAAGTTTACTAGCCGGTCCCCAATTCCCGTCTTCGTCCTTGTGTGAGATATAGATGTCTTCATTGAAGGTATGGTCTTGTTTATCCAGATGGCCACCAGTGGTGTTCGGTCTTTCTGAGGTGAAAATAATTGTCTGCTCATCGGCAGTCAATACTGGGGCATAATCAGAGTATTCTGTATTAATAGGTGCATCTAAGCGATATATGTGAATGTCGAGTTTATTTTCTATCAAACCAGTACCAACCTCGCACATTTGTATCTGCCGATTGATCTCGTTGATTAGTTTGTAGTTTTTTTGCAGTCCCTTTTTTGTGTAGAGATGTGCTCTATATACTTCGTATTCGTGCTTGGCTTTATCGAAGAAGTGGTTCATGTGGTACGCAGCTGCAGCGTAGTAATGCAGATCAGCAGGATAATTTTCCGGTGTTTCCAGGCATCTGGTAAGATAGGGAAGGGCTTCATCATGTTCCAACTGAACGTAGCATATTCCAATGTGATAAATGTTATCAGGGGTGTTGGGTTCCAGTGAATCCAGTTCAAGGAAAATATTTAACGCATCGAAGTATCTGCCATCATAATACAGATCTTTGGCCTTGAGTTTTTTATGTGCGATATCAATTTGAGCCTTATGGTCAATATTTTTACCTGTCTTACAGGAAGACAAAATTGTGCAGGCGAATAGCAGGCTAAAAATAGATTTAAGCATTTGTATCAATTTGACCCAGACACGAATTTAATAAAATTCAACCGAAATAGTATTTGGTCGGGGTGAAGACCTCAAAAATATTATCTAATAATTGTTACGGTTCCCTCTTGTTCGTACGGTCCTCTATATTGATCTGTAAGACCTTCATAAGTAGCTCTCCACTGATAAACACCTGGTGGCATATCCTTACCATTGAAATCACCTCTCCACTCGTTGTTTTCATCATTTGAATAGAAGATTATCTCACCCCAGCGGTTGTAAATCCAAATCTGGAAGTTGGTGAAATCAGTTCCGAATACCTCCAGAGTATTTCCTTGTGCAGCTCCTGGAGAGAGTGCTGTTGGAATGTAAACCTGAGGAGGGCATATGTCTGTCACGATTATACTGTCTTCAACTGCACAACCATTGGCATCGTAAACGTAGAAATTGAATGTTCCAGCTGAGTCAACGAATTCAAACTGCGATGAGGCACCTGAATGTAGCCACAGGTAGGTTGTACCCGGACCTGCATCGAGTTCCACGCTGCCATCCGAATTAGCACAGAATGTAACAGAACCCTCATTAATGGCTGTTGGTTGAGTCACCTGAGTAGTATCAAAAACACTACAACCAAGGTAAGTGTATCCAATTGAATAGGAGCCGACAGTCGTAATTTGGTCTGAAAGCAGTACTGTACTATCAGCATTAGCAATGAAAGTATTGTTGCCATACCATTGGAACGAACCAAATGCAGGTATTGCCGAAGGGTTGGCATCAATTTCTAATGAGTCACTAAAGCAATAAGGCGGATTAAGGTTAAATGATGGAGGGTCGATAACGAAAATATCAACTGTATCTCCTTGCTGACAACCATCAATATCCGTGGCCACATGTACAAATGAAGTATCCGAGTTTGCAGTAATAGTCATGATAGGACTGGAGGATACGGTCATTCCAGTTGTTGTGTACCACTCATAGCTTACATTCGGAAATATCTGTCCAATAATAGTAGTAGTTCCGTTACGGCATATTGTCTGGTCTGCTCCTGCATTGGCTACAGGTAAGTTTTTGACCAAGACAACGTACTCATCGGTTTCCGCATTACAGGTTCCATTACCGGTGGAGGTAAGTGTAAGTATTGCGAATCCACTGGAAATATCATCTGAAGCAGGATCATAATTTCCTGTTAGGTCGCTGGTGTTGGTAGTAAACTGACCCGATCCACTACTTGACCAAACACCACCAGTAGCGTTCATTACACTACCATCGAGTTGAGTAACCGTGCCTATGTCTGTACAAGGGTTCAGCACATTTGCATTAACGATTGGTGCCGGGTCAATAGTAATATTCATTGTATCAGAATATGCCTGACAACGTCCGTTACCCGTTGTGGTTAATATCAGTCTGGCAGAACCTGCATTTATTTCGGCAGGTGATGGTCTGTAGGTGGCATTCAAATCATTTGACCCAGGTGTGAACGTACCATTGCCTCCGCTCCAACTCCCGCCACTGGCAACAGTTATAGTACCTGTTAGATTTACATCTTGATTATTTGCGCATGACGTTCTGTCTGCCCCGGCATTTACGGTTGGGGCAGGGGTTATTGTGACTACTGCATTATCATTTACAGCATTACAACTACCATTGTTTGTGGTGGTCAGTATAAAATTCACTGCTCCGGCAGAAATGTCAGCGGCAGATGGCATATATGTTGGGGTGAGGCTTGATGAATCCGAGAAGGTTCCGCTTCCTGATGTAGTCCATACAGAACCTCCTGCGACAGTTCGTGAGCCAGTTAATGAGACACTTGATTCATCCGCACAAATAGACTTATCAATCCCTGCATTCACCGTTGGAATCGGTGTAATAGTAATGGTCATATTGTCCCATACCGGATTACAAGTTCCGTTTCCATCAGAAGTTACGGTCAGTCCTACAAGACCGTTGCTAATATCATTTGGCCCAGGAGTATATTGAGCACTGGTGTCACCACTGTGTGGAGCAAAGGTTCCATCTCCACTGGTTGTCCATATTCCTCCTGTCGCTACCGTTACTGTTGCACCTAATTGGGCGTAAGAAGAGTCTGCACAAATGATCTGGTTAACACCGGCATCAATTGTTGGAGCGGGAGTAATCGTGATTCTCATCGTATCTGTTTCCGAGTTGCAAATACCATTACCTGTTGTGGTCAATGTGATTAGTACCAGTCCTGATGCAGAGTCTGCTGATGATAGTGTGTATGTAGTACTTAGGTTGGTGCTGTCGCTAAATGTTCCGGAACCAAGAGTTCTCCAAATACCTCCAGTTGCGATGGTAATAAAGCCTTGGAGGTCGACCGAGTTTTTATCTGCACAGATGGTTTGATCAAGTCCTGCATTTACAGTTGCAACTGGTGCGGGTTCAATGGTAATGGCCATTACATCACTCACGGCATTACACGAACCATTGCCGGTCGAGGTTAGAACAAGCGTTACTCCACCATTGGAAGCATCAGCAGCTGTATGGTTATAGGAAGCGTTTACATCAGTGCTATCAGGAGAGAAAAGTCCTGTGCCGGTAGTTGTCCAGACACCTCCAGTGGCATTAAGTACGCTTCCACCTAAAGGAGACGGACTGTTATTCGCACATATAACCCTGTTTGGACCAGCGTCAACAACAGGCACATTTTGTGTAACAAGGGTCATACTATCCACAACAAAATTACAAGTGCCATTATCAACTGAGAGGACATACAAGGTTACCGAACCGGAATTAATGTCAGATTGAGTAGCATTGTAAGTTGGGCTTAACCCAAATGCAGAAGGTGAAAACGATCCTGATCCTGAGGTGATCCAAAAAGCATCAGTGGCAACCGTTACAGTTGCATTTAAATAGGCTTCGGGATTATCACCACAAATAGTGTCATTTGGCCCTGCATCGATGGTCGGGGCAGGAGTAATGGTGACCTGCATGGTGTCCACATCAGCCTGACAAGAGCCATTACCAGTTGTGGTCAGGTAAAAGTTTATTAGAGTATCTGCCTGGTCAGCTGCAGTAAGACCGTACTTTCCTTTTAATGTTGCACTATCAGGAGCAAATCCTCCACTGCCATCAGTCGTCCATACACCACCTGTAGCAATCGTAACTTTTCCATTTAAGTTAATCGTGTCGAGGTCAGCACAAATGGTTTGGTCAAATCCTGCGTTGGCAACTACTCCAGGGGTAATAAATAACGTCATTTGATCAATATCTGCGTCACATATTCCATTACCTGTGGTTGTCAAGGTCAACACTATATTACTATCTGCCTCATCAAGTGCAGAAGGGAAGTATGTTGCATTGATGTCACTAGAGTCAGAAAAGGTCCCGGTACCAGCTGTAGTCCAGACAACTCCAGTTGAATTAGCGAAAGTTCCACTTAAAGGTACACTGGTTGTATCAGAACACACCGTAATGTCAGTTCCTGCGTCTGCTGTAGGAACAGGTAAGATGGTGTACTGAACCGTGTCATCGACTACGGGACATGACCCTGTGTTCGTTGCTGTGAAAGTTAATGTTACTTGTCCTGCTGTAAGCTCACCAGCTGTTGGTAGATATGTTGCGTTCAATGTCGTTGCATTAGGAGAAAAGGTTCCTGCGCCTCCAGACCATGTACCACTTGATCCTGTGGCATTCAGCTGAAAACCAGTAGTGTCTGAACAAACTGAATCTGCAGGTCCTCCTGCGTCTATATTTGGAGCGCTAGTGAAAGTTACCACCTTATTATCTGATTTTATAAGACAGGAACCAGCACCGGTGGCGTAGAATATGAAATTAACTGTACCCGCGGCCTTGTCTGCTGCCGATACAATATAATCTGTAACGGTGGTGTCACTCTTAGGACTCCACGTTCCCGTTCCATCAGTATCCCAGAAACCACCTGTTGCATTTGTTACAAGTCCAGAAAGTCTTAATGTGTCATCACTATCACATACACTCACATCCGGACCTGCGTCTGCTGTTGGCTCTGGAGTGAATGTTATGATAAGATTGTCCGAAATAGAGTCACAAGCTCCCGTTCCTTTTGTGAATACCGTCAAAGAAACTGACCCTGCGGCTTTATCAGCTGCTGACGGTACATAAATTGTATTTGTTAACGATGAATCATTAAAGATACCCGTTCCACTAGTAGTCCATTCAATTGCTTGTGCATTCGTGTAAGTAGCGCTCAGAGGAACATTATCAGTATCCTCGCAAACCTCGACATTTGCTCCTGCATTGATTGTTGGTGGAGCATCAACGTTTACTTGCACACTGTCGGAAACAGCGTTACAGGTTCCCATTCCAGTTGAAGTAAGGGTAAGAACTACTGCCGTATCCGTAACATCAGGATCGTAAGTGGCATTTAGAGTAGTAGCACTTGGGAAAAATGATCCACTACCTGATGTGGTCCACTGTCCACCGGTGGCATTGGTCACGGAACCGTTGAGTGCTGCACCTGATCCATCATTACATATAGTTTGATTTGCCCCGGCTTCCACTGTTGGAATTGGGGTAACGATTAAGGTCATGGTATCCGTCACCGCTCGACAATCACCGTTTCCGGTAGACGTCAAAATTAGTTGCATAGTATCTGTAGCAACACCATGTACGTAAGTGGTGGAAAGGTTATTATTACTTGGTGAGAAGAAACCGGTTCCAGTGGTGCTCCAGCTACCACCTGTTGCGGTAGTCACGCTTCCGTTTAAGGAAACAGTGGCAAGGTCGGCACAAATTGTCTGGTCGGGTCCTGCATCTACAGTAGGGGCGGGTGTCAGGTTGATATCCATTTGGTCAAATACAGGATTACACAACCCATTTCCAGTTGATGTTAATGTTATTGTTACTACTCCTGCAGCAGTGTCTAGTGCAGATGGGACATATGTGGCATTCAAGTCTGCAGTATCAGGCAAGAAAGTTCCTGTTCCTGAAGAAGTCCATCCTCCTCCGGTGGCGATCGTAATCGCTCCAGAAAGCGCTACACCTGCGGTGTCCGAGCAAACAGTGATATCTGCACCCGCATTAGCTGTCGGCTTTGGAGTCATAGTTATGGTCATGGTATCAGTTTCAGCTGCACATGGCCCATTACCGGTTGTTGTGAAATAAATATCGACCGTCCCATTAGCTGTATCATTGGCTATTGTATACGAGGCATTGGTGTCAACACTGCTTGGTAAGAATGAACCACCTCCCGATGTACTCCAATTTCCTCCTGTGGAGTTGGTGTAATTACCGCTTAGAGTTATGAAGAATTGATCCGAACATACGGTTTGATCAGGCCCGGCATCAGGTACTGGAATAGGGGAGAAGTTGATCGTGACTGAGTCCACTACAGGATTACAGGTTCCATTACCCACAGTAGTGAGGTATAGTACTACAGATGTCCCTGCTGTATCAGCAGACGAAGGTGTGTAATAAGTGGATAGTTGTGTAGAGTCACCAAATGTACCTGTTCCCGTGCTTGCCCAAACACCTCCAGTAGCGACAGTTACAGAACCATTGACTACCACACTGTCCTCATTTTTACATACCAATTGATCAAGTCCGGCATTTGCTGTTGGGGCAGGTGTGATTGTAATAATGCTTTGATCAGTGACAGCATTACAGGTTCCATTTCCTGTTGATGTCAGTGTAAGTGTGACAAGGCCTCCTGTTGAATCAGCAGAGGATAAGTTATAAGCTGCGTTCAAAGTTAGGTTGTCAGGATTGAATGTACCTGTTCCTGAACTAGACCAGCTTCCGCCTGTGGCATTGATTACGGAACCATTTAGTACAATAGCTCCTGTATCAGCACAGACCGTTTGTGCGCCACCGGCATCGACAACAGGGACCGGGGTTATAGTCAATGTCATTGTATCTGTTACTGCATTACAGTCTCCATTACCGGTGGTTGTGAGTACAAGGTCTACGCTACCACTGGTAGTATCAGCATTTGATGGCTCATAAGTTGGATTCAATATAGCATTGCTTGGGGTGAAGTTTCCAGAACCTAAAGTACTCCACTGACCTCCGGTAGCAACAGTTACTGAACCTGATAGTGTATAGCCACTAGAGTCAGCACAGATTGTGGCATCGGCACCAGCATTTGCGGTTGGGGCAGGTGTGATCGTAATATCAATGGTATCAGCATCCCCGGGACAATTGCCGTTTCCGTAGCTGGTAAGAATTAATGTTACTAGCCCAGCCGTGGTATCAGCAGCATCAGGGATATAAGAACCGTTTAAGGTGCTATCATTCGGTGAGAAATTACCAGACCCGCCTGACCATATACCACCCTGAGCTGTTTCAATTGATCCGTTTAATGTTACCCCTGAAGCATCAGCACAAACGGTTTGGTCCAGCCCAGCATCAGCATAGACGGCAGGAGTTATGACCAGATTCATTGTGTCGGTTTCTGCTGAACAAGAACCATTACCTGTGGATGTTAATATGAGTTGTACAATTCCTGCAGTTGTATCCCCATTTGAGGCGGTATAGTCACTATTTGTTGCTACATCATTTGAAAAGCTTCCCGATCCACTACTAGTCCATTGTATACCAGTTGAATTGGTGAAGGACCCCGCAAGAGTAACAGTTCTTACGCTAGCACATACCGTATCATCCGGACCTGCATTTACCACTGGTCCTGGAGGAAGGGTGATGGTCATATCATCTGTGATCGAGGCGCAGGTCGCTGTCGCTGTTGTAGTAAATGTCAATGTAACGGAACCCGAAGTTGAATCACCACTCGATGGCAGGTAGTTAGCCGTATGCACTGAATTTGAAGGAGAAAATGATCCAGTACCGGAGGTCGACCACGTACCCGGTGATCCCGTAGCAGCCAAAGACACTGGCCAGTCATTGCTACAGACTGTTTGATTCGGTCCAGCATTGATTGTAGGAGCCACTTCAAAACTTATCGTCATGGTATCATTGTATACTAGACAACTACCGACCCCGGTTGTTGTTAAAACAAGTCTTACAGATCCGTTGCTAACATCAGTAGCGGACGGTTGATAATCTGTTGTCAATAAGGTGTTTGTAGGATTAAATGTACCGCTGCCCAAGGTACTCCAGCTACCCCCTGAAACACCGGTAACCACTCCATTTAGAGGTACCGAGGTAGTACTTCCACATACAGTTTGATCAGATCCAGCATTTACGGTTGGTTGAGGGTCAATGGTAATTGTCATGCTGTCCACCACCGGGTTACAATTACCGTTTCCAGTAGAAGTCAGATATAAAGTTACGGTACCCGCGCTAATTTCAGAAGCACTAGGGATGTAATTGGCGTTAAGTGTGGTGTTGTTAGGTGTAAATACACCCGTTCCTCCTGTCCAAATACCACCACCGGCACCTGTCACAGTTCCGTTTAATGTTACATCAGGATTATCAGCACATACCGTTTGGTCCGGCCCGGCATCAACAACTGGAGCAGCATTAAAAAAGAGCTCAACAGTATCTCGAACAGGGTTACAATTAGCATTACCCGTGGAAGTTAGTATCAATTCAGCGCTGCCAGATGCAATTTCTCCTGCTGAAGGGGTGTAAAAAGCTAAAAGTTCATTTGACCCTGGTGCGAATATTCCACCACCTGACCATATACCACCTCCAGCTCCTGTCACAGATCCACCAAGGGTAAGAGCAGAATTATTAGTACAAAGGAATACATCAGCTCCCGCCTGCACAATTGGAGCGGGGGTAATTTCAAGATACATGGTGTCGGTGACAGCTATACAGTTACCGTTACCTGTAGTGGTCAAAACCAGGTTAACACCACCACCGGTAGAATCAGAGTCAACCGGTGAGTATACCGCGTTTAATGTATTTGCGTCTGGGCTGAAAGACCCTCCCCCTAAGGTTGACCACTGTCCGCCTGTAGCGGTAGTGACTGATCCGTTCATAACCGCATTGCTGTTGTTGAAACATACGGATTGATCAGGTCCTGCATTCGCTGTTGGGGCAGGTGTAAACGTAATTTCAATACTATCGGTCACACTATTACATGTGGCTCTGCTGGCAGTGAGATAAAGCATCAAGCTACCAGAGCTTATCTCCCCTGCAGTAGGAGTGTAGTCCGTTATCGCCTGGTTACTGGCCGGGTTGTATGTCCCGCTACCACCACTCCACAGAACACCACTTGAATTGGTAGAAGAGCCGCTGAGTGAAATGGTTGGATTGTTTTCACAAATGGATTGATCAGCTCCTGCATTAGCGGTGGGGGAGGCACTGATTACTGTGATCATTGTATCGGATGCGGCCGGACATCCTCCGTTGCCGGTTGTAGTTAGTGCCAGTACAGCGAGGCCTGCTGTTTCTTCAGCAGCTGTTGGAATATATGTTGCATTCAGTGTAGTATTATTAGGAACAAAGCTGCCACCACCAATAGCACTCCAGCTACCACCTGTGGCAACAGTAATGCTTCCGTTGAGATTGATATCAGAATTGTTAGCACATTTAAATTGATCAGCTCCGGCATTTGCGGTTGGGTCAGGATCAATTGTAATGGTCATTTGATCGGTAACCGGGTTACAGTTGCCGATACCTGTGGTTGTTAAAGTCAGTGATACTGAACCGGCACTTTTTTCGGCTGCTGAAGGTACATATTGAGCGTTCAAGTCAGTATTGGATGGTATGAATGTGCCTGCTCCTCCGGACCAGCTACCGCCTGTAGCAACAGTTACGGAACCAGCCAATTGAACGGTATCACCTTCAGCACATATCGTTTGATCAATACCAGCATTTGCGGTTGGGGAATTGGTGAATGTTATTTCCATCGTATCCTGTACCGGGTTACATCCTCCGTTGCCCGTTGTGGTAAGATATAATTCCATAGATCCGGAACTTATTTCAGCAGCAGTAGGAGTATAGGTCGCATTGAGTGTTGCTGAATCTGGTGCAAATGTCCCGTTCCCTCCGGACCATACACCCCCGGTTGCAGTGGTTACCGAACCATTTAAAGATACATCTGGATTATTTTCGCATATGGTTTGGTCAACACCAGCATTAGCCGTAGGCTCAGGGGTAAATGTAATTGTGAGGCTATCGACCCCTGGTTCACAACCTGCTTCAAAATATTCGATGTGCAAAATGGGGGCAACACCACCGTCTTCCGTATCAGCTTCCCTTTCATTGGCATGAACAGAATCCCGTATCATGATTGTAAGGTCATTGCCTGATACCCAACCACTTCTACTTACAATTTCCTGAATGACCGGGTTCAAGGAAGGTGTACGCGTATCAAGATCATTTTGGTTATTGGCCCAATCGGGTGGTGACCATGAAACCTGATTTACAGTTCGGTTTCTCGAAGTTATATCTGAAGGCACACTTGCAAACGCAGGAGAGTCATCAATCGCTTCCCCGTAAATCAGGAAATTGACAGCCCCTGACTCGTTGCCCTGAGATTGGAATTGGATATATGACGCTGTAATCGTTGCGTCTTTCGGAATGTTGATGTTTTGAAATCTAATTCCAATAAAGTTTTCGTCTCCACCGCTCAGACACATATCCAAATCGCCACTTCCCAAGTTCATTGAACCGTTTCTTTCTTCTGCGTCATCGCTGGTTGCGACATCAATCGAGCCTGAGGTGCCTGTTGTTGCGGTAGTTAAGTAAAGTTTAACGCTTCCTGAAGAAACTTCTCCAGCGGTGGGAGTGTAGATAGCATTGAGTGTTGAGTTGTCAGGATTAAAATTACCACTTCCTCCCGACCAGGTTGCAGATGCAATATTGCTTAGTGATCCGTTAAGCGTGGCACTTGGGTTATTTTCACATACACTTTGATCTCCTCCCGCTGAAGCTATAGGTCCTGGAGGGATGGTGATCCTCATTGTATCTGAAACTGGGCTACATACTCCATTATTAGTTGATGTTAGTACAATGATTGCTTCTCCTGCAGAAATATCAGCAGCAGAAAAAGTATAGGTAGCATCGAAGTCTGTGTCATTAGGCGAGAAGACTCCTCCATTGACCGAACTCCATTGACCTGTTGAAGAAGAGCCTGAAACGTTACCACTTAATTGAACAACAGGTGTGTTGTCACATATGCTAGTATCGTTATTCCCTGTAATGGTTCCATTCAAGTCATTGGCATCAACGACAATATCATTGAAGTCGAGTGTAACACTATCCGAGATTACATTGGCAATCCACCAGGTATTGATTGTATTAACATTACCTATGGTATTTGTATTTCCCGATCCATCTCCCCATGTATGGCAACCAGTTGTATCAGCACATCCGGTTAACTCCAGAGTACCACCAACGTTGTTATCGTCCCAGTATTGGACAGGTTTAAGCCCATTTTGTGGCCTTACCAGCTCGACAATGTAACCTCCGGGGTGATTTTCAACATCATAAAGTGGGAGGTGAGTAATTCCATTTTGATACTGTACATCTATGGGGACCGTTATACCACCCGATAGCGAGTTTCCAAGTCCATCCAAACCATCCCAGGGAATACAGTTGGTACCTACAGTTACATTGGCTGTAAGTAGTACATCTTCGGTTCCGGGTTGGTAACCAGGGGTACCATCAAGATCAATCACTACATCAACTCTACCATCTTTATCAACGAATACATTCAAACAGCGGTCCGCTGCGCTACATCCGGTCAGGGTAGATGAGGACGTTAGTCCTCCGTAAACACCTGTAGGGTAGCATGTTGAGTCGGGGTCGTTTAGGAAAATTCTGTAGTCAGGGAAGTTGACATTACCTGTTTTGGACTGTCGATCTGTTGCCACGTTACCTGTAAATTCCGTTCCGGTTGAATTAGCGGCAATTGTAAAAAGGTAAGGCATAATTCCATTGAACTGGATGTTGGTTACAATTCCATCATTGGCATAAATGTACATAGTACCCATAAATGGATTAGTAAAGGAGTTACAGGTGATTTGCCACTCTCTAGACCACAGCCTTCCAGGTCTTTCTGTAAATGCACCGGTGGTATCTACTACCGTGATATCAAAGTAAGTAAAGTTGAAATCTCCGGTTGAATACGTAGTGGAGTTACCATCGTTGAATTCAATGTAATAGTCTCCTGTCATAGTAGGATCAAAGAAAAGTGGGTTATAACCGGCAGCATTTAATACATTAGGTCCACTTATTGCTTGGGTGTGATTGTCAATTCTTCCCGGGCCAGCTGTACCTTGCGGGAGTAGGATGGGGCCGTAAACAATATTGTTGTTAGGGTCCTTTATTCGCATATAAATATCACTTTCGGAAGGTCTGAAACCAAAGTAAATCCTTTCTCCGAGATTACAGATATTTATATTTAGTCGATAAAGCGAATCGGTTTGTGTAGAATAAGTCGCAAAGGCGCTATTTGATGCCTCAATATGAATATTACCGTTGTCTCCAAAGCTTGGGGTCAATTCTCTGCTACCTTCTCCCCTCAAGTTCATTGAGAAAAAAGTTAAAACTACCAGAAGCAGTAAACTAATTGTTGTGTGAATGCTCTTTTTCATCTTTCGGAGTAAACTAGTTTACCCGGCTCAACTCCCTCCAAGTCATTGTTTGGCGGCAAAGAACTAGCCAGGTAAAGCTTAATACTAATCTTTTATACCTGATTTCTTAAGAAAATGTTACAAGGAACTCCTACTATATAATTTATATATACCTTTTTGTATACTTTAAGACCATGTGAATCAGGATATTAATTTTTGTTCACACTAGATGAAAAACTTTCTTCCGAAAATGTGCGTATGATTAAAGTAATACCCCTTACGAATTAAAATGCGCAAAGTAGTTTATCTTCTGTTATTAGTATTGCTGGTGACGCTGGCTAAAGTTTCTTCTTATGGCCAGGATCCCCAGTTTTCGCAGTTTTATGCATCTTCGATGTATATAAATCCTGCTTTTGCCGGAAGTGGTCATTACACCCGTGCCCATATTCACGAAAGAGTTCAATGGCCAGGACTTGGTGCCAAGTATACAACGCACTTGATTGCAATGGATAAGTATTTTGATGAGTATCAAAGTGGGTTTGGCGCTTATGTATTTCATGATCGACAAGGTGGAAATACATATAGTTCTTCGGAAATTGCTTTCCAATATGCTTACGAAGTCCAATTGAACGATGAACTCGCATTAAGTATGGGAATACAGGCCGCAGGTGTCCACCGTTATATTGACTACAGCAGGCTTCAGTTTTCTTATCAGTATACAGATAATGATGGGTTTGATGGTTCTTCAAATGGTTTGGATCAGCCGAGTAAGATTTATGCAGATTTTGGTTCCGGCTTCCTATTATATTCGGATGACTTTTGGTTTGGAACGTCCTGGCATCACATGAATATGCCAAACTTGGCGGTATTAGGAGATAGAGCACCATTACCAATGAAGCTTTCTTTCATGACTGGATATAAAATTCGGTTAAACAAAAATACGATGCTAACCTTTGAAGATCACGAAAAGGATGTCAGTATTACACCTACTGCTCATTTTAAAATGCAAGGTGCTTCAAGTCAGCTTGATCTGGGGGTCTATGGTATTTATGATCATTTACTGTTTGGAGGATGGTATAGAGGAATACCGATAAAGAAATATAATAATCAATTTCAGAACCATGAAAGTATAGTACTAATGGCAGGGTGGAAGATATTCCTTCGAATGGAAATTAGATATAGCTACGATTTTACGATCAGTACGCTGAACAAGTTGGGCACAGGTGGTGCACATGAAATAAGTGCTTCCGTTTTGTTGAGAAAGTCTTTCCGTAGAAAGCCTCAAAAGAGACTGCCATGTCCGTCACATCATATTATTAAAAGTTACGATTTTTACTGATCAACTCACGTAGTTCGGATATGTGCTGTCTTTTTCTGATAGAATAGGAAGCTCAACCGGCCATTTAATATCTATAATGGGATCATTCCACCGAAGGCCTTTTTCCCTGGATGGTGAATAGAAAGCTGAAACCAAATAGGAAACCTCACAAGATTCAGAAAGAGTAAGAAATCCGTGTGCACAACCTTCAGGTACATATAGCTGCTTGTGCTCATGATCTACTAATTCAACAGAATAATGTTTTAGGTAGGTAGGTGATTCTTCTCGAATATCAACAATGACATCCATAATTCGTCCCCTTGTGCAGCGGATTAGTTTGGCCTCTGCAGAGTCACCAGTTTGATAGTGCAGGCCTCTCAGTGTATGTTTTCTTTCTGACCTGGAAATATTGGCTTGCACAAAGTTGGTAACGAGTCCTTGTTCTGAAAACTCTTCTTTACAAAACAGCCTGGCAAAAAAGCCTCGATGATCCTCATGTTTGGTGGGCTCGATCAGATAGGCGCCTTGTATATTGGTCTTAATGAATTTCATGTCGTTAATAAATGCATTCTTTTTTGTAATATTTTCAAGCGGATATATCGATCAGACTCAAAATCAGCTCGTCTGAAATTTGAATCCTTATATTGTTCCAGAAGATCTTGTAGCCCCTGTTTAAGCGGATGTCGTATGCCGAACGCAGGGATTACAGTTCGAAGCTTATCAAAGTTAACTTTGTAGTTTCTCGGATCATTGAGATGTTCTCCGGTATATGTAATTTCAGCTGATGGGATCAGGCCATGAACCAGGTTGGCTACCTCGCTGACCTGATAGTTTTCATCATTGGAACCTATGTTGATTACTTGATTGTGTGACACTTCAGCAGGAGCTTCGAGTAAAGCTTTGAACGCCCTGGCAATATCAATACAATGAATGAATGGTCTCCATGGGGTACCGTCACTTTTAATTTCAATTTTGTTTTTTGTGAAGGCACAAGCTAAAAGGTTATTAACCACGAGATCTATGCGAAGAGCTGGAGAATAGCCAAAAGCTGTGGCATTTCTGAGAAAGACGGGGGAAAATCCCTCGCTTGCAAGTCGGCTGATATCGGCTTCTGCTTTAATCTTTGAAATTGCATATGGAGTAAGAGGTGAGGTAGCATCCGTTTCACTTAGGTATTCAGTACTTCCCTTTCCGTAAATCGAACAACTACTGGAAAAAAGAAACTTGGGTATTCCTGCCTTTTTTGCGAGTTGGGCCAGGTTTACGCTGGCCTCGTAATTAATGGATAGGGTTAATGCAGGGTCAATATCTCCCATTGGGTCATTTGAAAGTGCAGCCAAATGTATGACCGCATCATGTCCCTTTAAGTCACCTTCCCGAATCAGTCTTATGTCTTTACTTATTTCTTGTTGAGGTTTTTCTGATTTGAAGAATTCACAACCATCGAAGAGCCCTATATCACACCCGGTAACATCATGACCTGCAGTCTTCAAAATGGAAACCACATGGGCTCCAATATATCCTTTATGGCCTGTAACAAAGACTTTCACCGCTGTTTCCTTTGACTAATCAAGTTAAAAATTTTCTTTGCTTCTTGTCGAATTTGATTCTCACACTGATAGTTTGTGATGGCTTTCAGTTTGGCTGAATCGACAAAAAGTGATTCAGAGCTGGTGCTTTTATCATTTTGATTTACTGTGATTTCTATTGAACTCCCATATTCGGATTGATAAGCCTTTATAACCTCTTGTGCAATATCCAGAGTGCTGTAGGTTTTTTCAGAACTTAAATTATAGGTCCCGGATGTATTAGGTTGCTTTAAAAGATTGTTTGTAATTTTACAGACATCGCCCATCCAAATAAAATCTCGTTGACTCTGTCCATTGGATTTGAGTTGAATCTGGTTTTGTGCTATTGCCATCCTTGCCAGATCGTTTAATATTAAATACCATTTACTTGTGTTCGGGTCGATCGGACATCCATAGCTATTGGTAAGGCGTAAAATAACGGGTTTCATACCTGTCATTTCAGAAAAGGATTCTACTTCTTGTTCTGCTGAGAGGTGAGTTTCTGCGTATGGGTTTTTAGGAGAAGGTGTATGGTCCTCGGTGATGTGACCTTCGTAAGTGCCATATACTTGGAAGGTAGATAAGTAAATGAATTGAGTGTTTTCGGGGTTCGGAAGGTTTCTCAAAACATTCTGGGTTCCCTCAATGTTGGTTTTATGAGCAATAGACGGATAATTTTCTATAAAGGAGTCGTTAGCACTCGCCAAATGAATAATAGTATCGAATTTTTCAGTTAACGCTTTTCTGCAATCACTCCAAGCCGTAATGTCACAGGCTATAAATGGTAAATGCTTTAACTCTGGTATATTTCTTTTGTATTTGGAGAGTATTGTGACCTGATGTCCTATTCGTGAAAGATATCGACTAAGCCACGAGCCTAGATTGCCATATCCTCCAGTGATAAGTATTTTTTGCATCAATTAAATTACTCCTTTACGCAGAGGTAGATTTTTTCCTGGGATGGTAATGCATATTTTTGAGCAAGCTCATCACCCAGCTCTTTCCGTAGGTTTTCTTCGATGACCTTGAAACCTCCCTTTCTCAACCGATCTCCATAGTCTCTGCCATAGATACGCAGATGATCATCTTGTTTGAAGTGTTTTTCTCTTTCTTTCGGGTCAGTAATCGTGGGGTCTTCATAAGTTGTTTCAAGGCTGTAATCCATTGGAGATTGCATAATGGCCCATCCTTTAGGTTTTAGAACACGCTTAAATTCACTCATCACTTTGAAATCGTCATCTACATGCTCGAGGACATGATTACAAAAGACTACATCAAAGGTATTATCATCGAAGGGGATATCATGGACATCCATTTTTACTTTTGCAAGAGGAGACTCTAAATCTGCGGTAATGTAATCCAGGTTTTTAAGCTTGTCGAATCTTTTCAAAAAACAGAGTTCCGGTGCCACATGGAGTACTTTTAGTTTAGCTTCGAAAAAATTAGTTTTCTCTTTCAGGTAAATCCATATCAGTCGATGTCGTTCCAGAGACAAGCATTTCGGGCACAGAGCATTAGGCCTTGACGAATTTCCGCGACCATATGGAAGGAATTTCCTGTAATTGGATTCACATACGGTACATTTAACTTTCTTGCCGAGATAAAATATTGATAGCATTCTGGCAAGAATATGAGCGAATTTCTGCAAATGCTTTCGGGGTATTGTACGAAGTGCCCAACTGATGATTCTTTTCATAGCAGCGGCAAATATACCCTATGGTCGGTGAATTATAAATTTTTTATAAACAAATAGGGATTTGGTTAGTGCTCATTAATGAATTGGGAAGGGGAGAGCTGGTTTTCTGGAAGCTTGTTTTCGTACCCACCACCTACAGGGTTGACTGCACCTTTTCGAAGCTCAAGGTGCAGGTGTGCCCAATAAGCACCATCAGCATTTCCAATTGTTCCTATTGGAATTCCCTTTGTAATGAGTTGCCCTTTTTGTACCAACATGGTATCTAAATGGCCATAAAGGGACTCTATTGCATAGGGCGTGCTATCCTTGTCTTGAACGTAATGGGTGATTTTTATAACGTTGCCCCAGCCCGGGCCAGCGTGTTCGCAATAATTAACATACCCATTAGCAATACAGTAAATAGTATCGCCTAGATCAGAATTTCCTCCACCAACACCATTCCAATCTTCTCCAAGATGCAACCCGTTGAACGAAGTGTTTTTTTCTCCGTGTTCCTGAGCTTTGTAGTATCCTTTTCCATCAGGTGGGCCCACCGGGTAATCGAAAGAGTCGGCCAGCTTTTTGGGTATTGAATCACCGGGTTCGCACTCTGTTGCTGTAGTATCCTTATTATCTACAGCTGTTGAATGAGCCTTTTTTGAGTTTACTCTCGGTGACGACTCCTGGCAGAAGGTCAATGAGATAACAAGAAGAGCTACGGTTAGTAGCTTAGCCATTTATTTTTCTCAGAAGTATTTTTGACTGAGTGAAATCTGTGGCGGATTGCAAGTAATCTACCATATTACTCCAATCTTCCAAAGAAGGGTGATCCGTTTTGTACGTCTTTACAGAGTGAATGGTAAGTTTATCTCCCTCCACCGAAACAGTGCTAACAAATGAACCAGATGAGCATTCGGACTTATATTCCAATCCATTACCTGTTTCCAGCTTATAGCCATAGGGTAAATCCAATACGATGGTGTAATCATATATCTTCGGGTAGTTGACATATATCTCCTGGTTCCTTTCAAGGTCTTCCTCTTTGACGTGTATTTGTCCCCCAATGAAGAGTCCTATTGGTATAATTAAGTTCTCTCCTGATGTATAAATGCCGTCATCAACAGTAAATTCTTCATCAAATTCGATTCCTGGGTTTTTGTTATGAACCCGGTCTTCAGGATCAGTAAGCTTGTTGATATATTCCATATCCACCTCCAGGTTATCTACGAAATATTCATCCACATTCAGATCATCCAATGAATTTTGTGCTCGGTCTTCCATGTACAACGAGTGGTATTCATTAATCTGGTCGAGGTATTTTTCATAGCTTGAACGAGCGTAATACGATACTTTGTCCATAGCCTTCTGGTATTCTGCCATGGCAGTCACTTTCCCTGCTTCTTTCATTCTAAATTGTCCTGTGAGTTCTGAGTTTTTGCGAATCTTAATTTTAGATTCTACCAGGTCTAATGAAAGATTGAGGGTTTCTTTGAAGGTGTTGTACTCGGGTTCAACATCAGGAAGAAGAATGATTTCGTGTTCAATTTTCTTCTCATTGGTGGTATTTGTGAATGCGATGGCTTTGGTATTACGAATGGATGGAGGTAGGTCTGATACTTCGCCATATTTTCCGTTCCAGCATAAGTAAATCGTTTCGTCTCCTTCCTGAACCTTAAAGAGCCATACTACTTCGTCAAAGAGCAAGATGTCCTTGAAGGTGCCAAAGTGTTTTGGTACTGCCGCTACAAGTTGATAGTCGTAATTTTTAGCCTCTAAAAACAACTCAGAAAAAGCGTAGTATTTCTTCGCTGATGACGCCTTATTGATTAAATAGTTGTGCCATACTTTTAGTGCTTTCACGCGGTCATCTCTGTTGGATGTCCAATAACTATAGTAGAACGTATTTTTCTGTTGGTTGTACTCTTGCCTGTAACCTATTTTATACCTCCTGAAGGAGTTGGCCAGCTCAGCTGGGCTAGGGGCGGTTTTTCTCGGTGTGCCCATTTCACCAACGAAGTAATTTGTTTTGTACAGTTTGGATTTTGCTATAAATACAACCTGAAATTTGATTGATGGTCTGCTGATGAGTTCATAATCGAAAAGTAAATCGTCTTTACGATCAATATTACTGAGAACCAGCTCGTAGGTTTTATCCGGGTGTTTTGAATCATCATTGGTTGGCAACTCAACTAGACCGGGAGCTCCGTTATATGAATTGAAATTCACATAAAAGTTTTTACTCACCGTGAAGGTGTATCGTTGGTAAAGAACGGGGTACCTACTGTCTGTATTGAAATACAAAGGGTCAAAAGCAAATTCACCAACATCTTTAGAATAGGTGTTCTTCTTCCGATAGGAATACTCAATAATGTCTCCGACTTCAAGGCCAGGCACCGCTAACTTTTCATAAGACTTATGACTGAAAAGTGACCTAAAAAGTCTTGGTACATCGCTAGGGACAATGTTTTTCGAGACCTTTTCTTTATCAATATCGATATCATTCCTTGTACCATTCTTCTTTATGACACTGATCTTATAGTCGGATTCATCTGCAAAGTAAAACTTGGAATACCTACGTACGGCTGCACGGTCTAATAACTTAATTCTTCGCTTAACAGACTCCAGATAGCCAACAGAAATGCCTTTATCAAAGAATTCATTGTTAACATCGCTAAAAATCACAACTGCAGATTCGTTGTCCCATTTCTGTGGGAGTTGAATGTTATGTTTTTTCAGCGAATCAGGGAGCTTACTAGCTATGACAGGACTTGAAAGAATCCCGAACTGAATAAGTATGATTGAGTAAATTAGTTTCTTTGCAAGCATATATAATCTTTGGAATATTTTGTGATTTTCTTCATAGCCTCATTCCAGTCACCAACTTTATCAGCGTCTAGTTTCCAGTCATTAAGGGTTACAATTTTGGTAAGTACGATTGAGGACTGTTCCTGGCGATAAGAGTAATTAAAGCTTATTGGTCCGGCATCGATATTGAGGCTTTCGGGTAGATATTGAACCTTGAATCCAGCAGGTATTTTCAGTCGTACTTCAGTGATATCCTTTTTCTTATGGTCCAATTTATAGGGGGTTCTTCGGTTGCTGTCAATAAGCAGGTCTGAATAATTACCCTCGCCATCAACATTAAGGTTGAGAAAAACCTCTTTTTCCAGGATAAGGAGTTTGTTTCTATAAGTAATATCAAATTCAAATTCAGTCCTTTGATCCCGGTCATCGAGATCTGGTAAGCTTAGGTTTTCGGTTGTGATGTTTTTATCACCACCTGTTAAAAAGTAGTCTATGCCTTTTTCTTTAAGGTTGGACTCTAATCCTGTGTACAGATACAATAGGGAGTTTTTACTTTCACCCCTATAGGATATTTCAGCATGACCTTTCACTATAGCCTCATCCAATTCCAAATCAAATTTCTTGTAGTTTCCGTTATAAGAAACGGGTAGGCTTGGTATTTTTTTCAGGATGAACTTATCTCCATCTTCGATCAAAGCAACCCGCTCCTGTATGCGTTGTGCTATGTCTCCCAGGGCACTTTTCTTTTCTGTTGGGTCGAGAAATACAGCTCCAGTGTCGGTCATAACGGCACATATCATATGATTGTCATTGGATAGAGATGGGAAGTTATAATTATACTTATCGCTGATTCTATTGGTTCCAACCCATGCAAGTCGGGCATCTATTCCACAGTGTTTTAACATGGTCTTGGTGAGATTGGCCATCCCTTTACAGTCCCCATATTTTTTCGTGCATACATTTTGGGCATTATCTGGTTTGAAACCCCATATACCATCTTCAAATGCGATATACCGGATGTTATCCTGTATCCAGTAGAATATGGCCTTAGTCTTTTCCAGTTCGGTTGTTTTACCCTCAGTTAATGAATCTGTCAGTGTTTTGATGAACTCAGAACTATTGTCGACATCACTTACAAGTCCTTTGTACCATTCATACTGAGCCTGTATGTCTCCAAAAAGAGTGATTTCTTTTTGTCCTTTTTTCATACTTTTCATTACCAGGACAAGGTGAGGCTCAAAATAGGTATAGCCTACAGCATTTTCTTCATCCATAAACTTTTCGACACCGGTTACTTCAAATGAAATCTTTTTGAAGGGTACTAGCTCATTGTCAATCTTGTATTTGGTGTCTTTAACTTCTTTTTTGATTTGTATAGAATCGCAATTCAATTCATGAATCTCTACATCTAACCAGGTAGGAACAATGAATTCAACTGTATGTGTAAGAATTGGTAAATCTTGTCTCAGGTGTATCAGACTAAGATGTCTGAAGTCTGTGTATTTTTTGTCGTACGAAAACTCCCGAAACTGAGCATATTGATCGAAGTCATAATTATAAAATTTGAGCTTCGAGTCTGTATTAAAGATTGACTGTTGTTGGATATCAGAAGTTCTGAATGAAGTTTCGTATTTCCCCTTGCGCTTAAATTTGGCTTTTGTCTTATCCGATGTATAAAGACTGGAAACTCTTGAATTATTATTAACACTTTCCCTAAGAGTATAAGAAACCGACTCTTTATTGAGGAGGCAAAGTTCAGCATCTACTCGCTTTTTGATTACCACAGGTGAGTTGCCCTTACCAGGGTTAAACGTATAAACCTGTTTGTATTTAGAATAAATTAGTTTTTCACCTTCGGCCCATTTCTCCTTTTTGGATAGTGATCGCAATTTTTTTTCGATCACGGTGACCCGATCAAAATCATGATCATTGTAGTACTGGGCGAACAGGCTATTGCTTAAAGGTGATAAAATGAGTAGGGTGGATAGAAAAGCTTTATAGAAACGCACTTTATAAGGTTTGAGTCAAAAATATCAGTTAAGTGATTGGATTAGTTCCACTAACGAGAGTACCAATATAACATTTAGATTTTGAAGTACACCATTTTTATAAACAGGTTCTTTTTCAGGTGATAATCGAATGGTACCAATCATGCCCACAATGAGGTAGTTGATGTTCAATGCTATTTTCATAAACTGATCAGTATCGTCAGGTATATTCCTGAAAGCAACCTGGAATAATAGTCCTCCGATAAGACCATAGAAAAATAGTCCCGTATCTTTATATTCAACTTTTTTGGAAAGTACTTCTGGTAACATAATGAGCGCAAATAAGGCAAATCCAGCCTGACCAGCGTAATAAATCCACGACTCCGCAGGTGTATCGAAATATGGAGCAAGGATATAGAAAGTGTGCAGTAACAACAGCAGCAAAGGGACTACAAAAATAGATTTTTGAAGCTTGAAGATATAGTATACACAAAGTAGGGCTAAGGAGATTCTTCCGGTCATTTCCATGTAAGCATGTGTGGAACTAGTACTACTTATGAATGCATTCAAACCACAAGCTATACTTACAACTATCAATAAAATCTCTATTCCTTTTTCGGGCTTCATTACGATACTATTAATACGGTTTGTTAATTAGGTTACAATCTGGTTAAAAAAAAGTTCAAATAAAAAACCCTGAAACGATAGTCTCAGGGTTTGATTAAATATTGATGCAGATTAATTGGCCGGAGTCAGTGTGACCAATACAACACAGTCTTGCAAGTCATACCACTGAACATTTGTTTTATTGGTACCCAACTCAAACAAATAGATGGCTTGATTGGGTTGTAACTTGATCTTTCCGTTTTCTATATAGTCCTTCAGGTATTCCTCGGCATCTTGCTGTCCCTTGAATCCCGATACTTTCGGATAATCATCTCCATTTCTGAGCACCTTGACAAATGATGTATGTGTAGAAGAGTTATACTCATACAGCGGACTATTTTGTTTGCTAGGGGAGTATGACTTAGCTTTTACAGTAATGGCCGTATTGGCAGCAATTGGAGAATTGGAGTTCCAGTTGTGCTGTTTATGATCATTCACATTACTACCTGCATTGTATCCGGCATATTTCCCAAATGGATCAACGGTGTTGTTACCAAATCTTACCTGTACCATTACTGGATAATCAGCTCCGGTACCACCTGCTTTCAGTGCGCAACCAAGTACTTTGACATTGGCGTTGAATTTATGATTGGGTTTCACTGAGCCGTTTTCGATATTGAAATCAAATGCCTCACAAGTGAATTTAACCTCATCAGATGCGCTTCCACCTTGGTTGGTTACAGTGATCTTGATGTTGCTTGTATTCTCAAAAGCGACATTGCTAATTCTCACCGTACCGTTGCTGAAGGTGAAGTTCACCGGTTGTCCATTGTTGGTAACAGTCACCTGCGATTTTTGAGTGATCTCAGTGGTAGTTGCTGTCACATTGATCTTACAATCAGTGACCGTGTTGTTGCTACCAGAAGGACTGGTGATGTTTACCGTAGGTTTGTTGATCACCGGACAAGCGCCTTTTGTATCACCATGTGCTTCATGTGCAGGCCAGGCGTTTTCACTGATCTCAATTTCCTGTGGGTTGTTTTTGTTACCCGGAGGATAATGACAGATCGTGATTTTCTTCTCAGGCTTCTGGCAAGTGAAGTTCACATTGTTAGTAGCTGAACCACCTTGGTTGGTTACAGTGATCTTGATGTTGCTTGTATTCTCAAAAGCGACATTGCTAATTCTCACCGTACCGTTGCCGAAGGTAAAGTTCACCGGCTGTCCATTGTTGGTAACGGTTACCTGCGACTTTTCAGTGATCTCAGTAGTAGTTGCGGTTACGTTGATCTTACAATCAGTAACCGTGTTGTTACTACCAGAAGGGCTGGTGATGTTTACGGTAGGTTTTACAATCACCGGACAAGCACCTTTTGTATCACCGTGTGCTTCATGTGCAGGCCAGGCGTTTTCACTGATCTCAATTTCCTGTGGGTTGTTTTTGTTACCCGGAGGATAATGACAGATCGTGATTTTCTTCTCAGGCTTCTGGCAAGTGAAGTTCACATTGTCAGTAGCTGAACCACCTTGGTTGGTTACAGTGATCTTGATGTTGCTTGTATTCTCAAAAGCGACATTGCTAATTCTCACCGTACCGTTGCCGAAGGTAAAGTTCACCGGCTGTCCATTGTTGGTAACGGTTACCTGCGACTTTTCAGTGATCTCAGTAGTAGTTGCGGTTACGTTGATCTTACAATCAGTAACCGTGTTGTTACTACCAGAAGGGCTGGTGATGTTTACGGTAGGTTTTACAATCACCGGACAAGCACCTTTTGTATCACCGTGTGCTTCATGTGCAGGCCAGGCGTTTTCACTGATCTCAATTTCCTGTGGGTTGTTTTTGTTACCCGGAGGATAATGACAGATCGTGATTTTCTTCTCAGGCTTCTGGCAAGTGAAGTTGATATTGTCGGTAGCCGAACCACCTTGATTAGTCACAGTGATCTTAATATTAGCATTGTTGTCAAAAGCGACATTGCTAATTTTTACCGTACCATTGCTGAAAGTAAAGTTCACCGGCTGTCCATTGTTAGTTACCGTTACCTGCGACTTTTCAGTGATCTCAGTGGTAGTTGCGGTTACATTGATCTTACAATCGGTAACTGTGTTGTTGCTGCCAGAAGGACTGGTAATGTTTACCGTGGGTTTCACAATCACCGGACAAGCCCCTTGTGTAGCACCTTGTGCCTTGTACTGATTCCACTCGCTTTGTTTGATGGTTTTCGGTTGACCATTCAGACAAATCTGTATTTGTGGATCACAAGTGAATTTAACCTCATCAGATGCGCTTCCACCTTGGTTAGTCACAGTGATCTTGATGCTAGCATTGTTGTCAAAAGCGATATTGCTAATTCTCACTGTGCCATTGCTGATTGTGAAGTTCACCGGTTGTCCATTGTTGGTAACGGTTACCTGCGACTTCTCAGTGATCTCAGTGGTAGTTGCTGTTACATTGATCTTGCAATCAGTAACGGTGTTGTTGCTACCAGAAGGACTGGTGATGTTTACGGTAGGTTTTACAATTACCGGACAAGCACCTTTTGTATCACCGTGTGCTTCATGCGCAGGCCAGGCGTTTTCACTGATCTCAATTTCCTGTGGGTTGTTTTTGTTACCCGGAGGATAATGACAGATTGTGATTTTCTTCTCAGGCTTCTGACAAGTGAATTTAACGTCATCTGATGCGCTTCCTCCTTGATTAGTCACAGTGATCTTAATATTAGCATTGTTGTCAAAAGCGACATTGCTAATTCTCACCGTACCGTTGCTGAAGGTGAAGTTCACCGGCTGTCCATTGTTGGTGACCGCTACCTGCGACTTTTCAGTGATCTCAGTAGTAGTTGCTGTTACGTTGATCTTGCAATCAGTAACGGTGTTGTTGCTACCAGAAGGACTGGTGATGTTTACGGTAGGTTTTACAATTACCGGACAAGCACCTTTTGTATCACCGTGTGCTTCATGCGCAGGCCAGGCGTTTTCACTGATCTCAATTTCCTGTGGGTTGTTTTTGTTACCCGGAGGATAATGACAGATTGTGATTTTCTTCTCAGGCTTCTGACAAGTGAATTTAACGTCATCTGATGCGCTTCCTCCTTGATTAGTCACAGTGATCTTAATATTAGCATTGTTGTCAAAAGCGACATTGCTAATTCTTACCGTACCATTGCTGAAAGTAAAGTTCACCGGCTGTCCATTGTTAGTCACAGTTACCTGTGATTTTTCAGTGATCTCAGTAGTAGTTGCTGTCACATTGATCTTACAATCGGTTACGGTGTTGTTGCTACCAGAAGGGCTGGTGATGTTCACCGTAGGTTTGTTAATTACCGGTGGAGCACATTTTATAGTAAAGGACTTCGAATCTGATCCTTCATCGTTTGTTGCCGTGACGGTATAGTTGAACTCACCTTCTTCAGTTTCGGTCAGAGTCAACATCCCGGATACAGAGTTAAAGTTATATTTATTCGATGTAAGGGCCTTTCCGTTTCTTCGGACTTGTATATCGTATTTCGACCGGACTTCTGTTACTCTCACCTCAATAGGCGTGTTACAGGTAGTTGTAACGTGTGGATTGTTTATTGGCTTGACCACTGTAACGGTAGGAGCAGGGTTTGACGGAGTTCTTCCGTAGTTGCAATCCACAGTAACGCTAGCTGAGGCTGAGCCTTGACCATTATTGACAGTTATGGTAAAGGTAGTCTCGCATAATATCTTTTTGTTGATTACAATTTGTCCTGAAGACTCATCATATGACCATTTCGAAGAGAACAGCGTGAAGTTATTCTCCTTAATAGTAATGTCAGACCTGTCGCGGGCATTGGTTACCATAGCCACTACCATGATATTACAATCAGGTGTGAAATAAGGTGAAGTGGCCGGAGTAGTAATAACCACTGTTGGTTTAGGGTTGGTGACTACAGGCTTACAAACAACTTTTCTAGAGTCAGAAGCAAAGCCCATAGGGTTTCTTACGGAAATCTTTACGTTAGCTTCACCATCAATGGTACGGCTGAAGGTCACATTTCCTGTAGTAGGGTTAAAATTGAAGGCAGCTTCTGCCAGTTTTTGTCCATTAACAAATACGTCAACGTTGCTTTTGCGTCTGACATTCTGAACTCGGGCACTGAAGTTCATATTGCAGTTTGATGTGACGTGTGGGTTGGCTGCCGGGTTTGTAAAAGTGACTATCGGTTTAGGTTTGTTTACAACCGCTGGCTTGCATATGATCTTTGCTGTTTTAGTATCTGTTCCCGTTAGGGTTTTTGCGGTTACCCGAATGGTGGATTCACCATTAATAGTTCGGTTCATTGTCAGTGTCCCGGTGGAAACATTGAAGTCATAGGCTGGCGGGTAGATTCTTTTGTTATCCACATATACGTTCACGCTCATCTGAGTCTTTACGTTCTGAATTTGTGCTGTGAAATTGATGTTACAGTCACTGGTTGTATATGGGCTGGTACCTGGATTTGTAATTATGACCCGGGGTTTGGGTTTTGAAAGAATGGCAGGCTTACAAGTAATTGTTGTGCTTGCCTCATCAGTACCAGCATCATTTGTTGCAACAACTTTAATCTTAGCATAGCCTACGATCGTACGGTAGAAAGTAAGCATACCGGAAGCGGCATTGAAAGAGTAGTCTCCTCTGCTTAGTTGTGATCCGTTGACATAAACTGTGATGCCGCTTTCATCTTTGATTTCAGTAACCTTCACCTGAACGTTATAGTTACAGTCTTTCGTTACTGTAGGGGAGAATGCAGGATTGATGAAACGCACAACCGGAGGTACAATTCGCGGAGGTGTACAATTGATAGTTACTGAGCCTGCATCTGTTCCAGCTTCGTTTGTAGCGGTGATGGTGTAAGCGTGGCTACCTTCAACAGGTTCATTGATAGTTAGTTTACCGTTGGAGGTGTTGTAGTTGTAGAATGTATTTCCAAGTGTTATTCCATTCCTTGCAACCGTGATTCCATCAGAATTATCAATGTTTGTGATATAAACTGTAACATTCGCATTGCAGTCTTCGGAGTTATATATCGCAACATTAGGGTTGGTGATATTTACTTTTGGAGGTAGTATGACTTTTTTAGGAGTACAGTTGATAGTGACCATATCTGTAGCTGCACCACCACCGTTAGTTGCTCCAACAGTAATTTCAGTGTTTCCATCTATAGCTGTGTTAAGAGTCAGGAAGCCACTGGAAGGAGTGAAGGTGTATTGATTTCTTGGAATTTGCTGTCCGTTCAAAAATACTTTGACATCTTTCGGGTCAGTTACACCCGTGATTCGTGCAGTAACGGCTGCATTACAGGTCGGAGCGTTGAATACTTTTACGCTTGGGTTAGTGATTTTTACAGTTGGAGGAGTAATCTTTACAACGGGATCTGTTGTTGTCGTAGTTTTTTTGCAAATAATAGTAACCTGGTCTTCACCTGATCCAGACGAGTTGAAAGCCTTAATTTTATAGACTCCACCTTTATTTTTCATGTCGTGATTCAATTCAAAAATTCTGGAATTCTCATCATAGGTGTAGTAGATCGCACTGACGTTTTGCCCGTCTTTGGTCACCCGAATATTAGCCTTGCCATTGATATTGTAAATTTTGGCCATTATGTAGGCTTTACAGTCGCTAACTTCTGAAGGCGAGACAGACGGGTTTATTATTTCAACAACCGGGAATGGAGTTGGTTGTTTTGTATTATTGTTAGTAGTGACCTTGGTCTTGCCAGAACCTCCTTTACCCAGTCCTATTCCCCACATCATAGTGGTGTAGTGATACTTGTCATTATTATCATCGAGCTCACCAAATTCGTTGTACTTGTTACCATCCAGTACATCAACACCCGTGAAATTCATTTTATGTTCAAATGAGAAAGATACTCTTGGTGAGATTTGAAATCCCCAACCGAGCCCAATGGATGGGGTTAATATCCACTGTCTTCTTGTTTGGCCATCTACTAAGGTTTCGTAATCTCCATCTAAGAGAGCTTCAAGGTCATTTTTCGTTGAAAAGTTAAAACTAGAAGAACTGATCTGAGAATAATCGTATTCTGAATTCGTGAAACTATTGAATTGATCCATTCGGGCTTTGTAACCGGCTCCACCGATACCGCCATAGAGATAAAGTAAGAAACCCGCATTTTTCTTGTACGGGCGACTTAGGTAGAATAGAGCTTCCAGTGAAAGCTCATGAATGTCTGTGCTGTGGTTGTTGTACACGTAGCCCAGTGAAGTGTAGTCCAGGTTTCGGTCACCATTCAAATCACTGTTGTTCTGAATACCATTGAATCGTTCTGTACCTAATCCATAAGAGTTACCCCAGAAGTATTGGCCACGAAGGGACAGTCCAAATGGGCTGTCACCCATGATGAGTGATCGCTCTAAAGTTGCGCCAAGTCCAATTCCGTTTTTGGATCGCACATCACTGGATTGATAGTGCATGCCGGTATTGAAACCGAGTCTCCATTTAAGGTCTTTACCAAAACCGTAGCTGACTTGCTGAGCTTGAACATTGATTGAGGAAGCTAATAATGTTCCAATAGCTGTAAGGGTGAGTATAAATCTTCTCATAGATCAAAAATTAGTTTGATCACAATAACACATAAACTGTACCAAATGAATTAGTGAATATAGCAAATAATGACTCTTTAGAGCTATTTAGCTCTTGTTTTGACGACATTAACTCACACAAATGATCGTTGGTGTCCAATTGCCGGTCGTTGAATAATTTCTGTGCTTTGTGTATAATATTTTTCGCTGGACGCTTAAAACTACTGAATCTTTAGCTGATCAAGAAGGAAAGCGTACTCTAATGCAACTTCGTGATATCGTTCGAATCTCCCCGACTTTCCTCCGTGACCTGTGTCCATATCAGTTTTTAGTAACAATAGATTGTCGTCCGTCTTTAGTTCTCTCAGTTTAGCCACCCATTTTGCCGGTTCCCAATATTGTACCTGTGAGTCATGAAGCCCAGTTGTAACCAGTAAGGCCGGGTAGCCCTTTGCTTCTACATTATCGTATGGAGAGTAGGACTTGATATAATGATAATACTTTTCGTCCTTTGGGTTGCCCCACTCATCAAACTCACCTGTAGTCAATGGAATGCTTTCGTCCAACATTGTAGTCACTACATCAACAAAGGGCACTTGTGCCACGACTGCTTTGAATAAATCAGGTCGCTGATTGATAATCGCACCCATAAGCAGGCCTCCGGCACTTCCGCCCATAGCACAGAGTTTATCCGGATTGGTGTAATTATTCTGGACAAGGTATTCAGCGCAGTCAACAAAGTCGTTGAAGGTATTTTTCTTGTTCAATAGCTTACCATCTTCATACCATTGTCGGCCCATTTCTTCACCTCCTCTAATATGAGCAATGGCGTAAATAAATCCACGATCAAGTAAACTCAATCTTACAGAACTAAAATATGGGTCCATAGATGATCCGTAAGATCCGTAGCCATAAAGTAGGAGAGGACTCTTTCCGTTTCGCTCGGTTCCTTTTTTGTAGACAAGGGAAACGGGTACTTTGACTCCATCTCTAGCCGTAACATAAATTCTTTCTGATTGATAATGGTCTTTATTAAAGGAGCCAACAACTTCCTGTTGCTTGAGGAGTTTTTTCTCTCGACTATTCATGTCATAATCGAAGGTGGAATTGGGGGTAGTCAAGGAAGTATATCCGAAACGAAGTATATCACTGTCAAATTCAGGATTAACAGATGACCATGCTGTATACGCAGGTTCACCAAAGTCGATGTAATGCTCCTCCTTAGTGTTCCATTTAATCACTCTCAGGTGTGTGAGACCATTTTTTCTTTCTTCGACAACAAGATGATTTTTAAAAATCTCAATGGATTCCAAAAGAATGCTATCGTGGTGAGGGATGATCTCTTCCCAGTTCTCAGAAGTAGTATTTTCTACTGGCGTACGCATCAGCCGGAAGTTCTTCGCATCCTTATTGGTGGTAATGAAGAAGTGATTTTTATAATGTGCTATGCCGTATTCATGATCCCTTTTTCGGGGTTCAATAATGGAGAACTCTCCATCAGGGTTGTTTGCTTTAAGTACCCTGAATTCTGTGGAAACTGTGCTGTAAGAGCCAATGATGATGTACTCTTTCGATTTGGACTTATAAACGTAGGTTCCAAAGGTTTCATCAGCTTCATGATATACTTCTTGATCTTCCGATTGAGGTGTGCCTAGTTTGTGTTTGAATATCTTAAAACTGCGAAGGGTTTGTTCATCTTTTTTGGTGTAGAAAACGGTTTCGTTATCATCAGCCCAGGTCGCGCCACCCGTGGTGACTTCAAGTTCGTCTTCCAGCATTTCACCGGTTTCCAGGTTTTTGAATTTGATCGTATAGATACGTCTGCTTAGTGTATCTACTCCAAAGGCGATAATCTTATTGTTGGGGCTCACGCTCTGGCTACCGACCTGAAAGTATGCATGTCCTTTTGCAAGTTCATTGACATCCAGGGTGATTTCTTCAGGCGCATCCAGCGTTTCTTTTTTTCGACTGTAGATAGGATACTCTTTGCCTTCTTCGAATTTGGTGATGTACCAATATCCATTGAATTTATACGGCACTGATTGATCTGTTTGCTTGATGCGAGCAACAATTTCTTTGAACAAGCTATCCTGCAGCTTTTCAGTATGTTTAAGCTGCGTGTTACAATAGTGGTTCTCCTCTTCAAGGTATTTAATCACCTCAGGGTTTTCTCTTTCATTGAGCCAGTAGTAATTGTCGATACGGGTGTCTCCGTGGATGGTTAGTTCTTTCGGTTTCTTCGGGCAAACGGGTGCTGTCTGGGTATCCTCCATGTTAGTTTCTGTGTTCGTACAAGCGGTAATGACGATGGGTATTAACAGGCCTATCAGTCGATTCATGGGACGAAGATAGGGAATGGAGGGATAAATTTGGGGTGAAAACCCTGAAATAGTAATCCTTCATCAATTAATTATTTAGATGAAGGGAGAGTTTTTGTTTCTTCTCAGTGACTTAGCATACTCTTTCAGCTTAGAAAGAATCTGTGCATCGTCAGTTTCAATGATAAACTTGTGTAGCCTGTTTTTTGGTTCAGAAGCATTCATTGTACCAGTGTTTGTTAACCACTTATGTGAATGCAATGAAAAAAAGGTGTGAATCGTTTCATTTTGAGGGAGTTAGTGATTGTTGTATAACTCTTCGGTTCGCTGTTCAATTTCCTTCTGTGACGGTCGCTGACCGATTTTATGCTTTAACATCTTTCGTTTGAGTTTCTTCGATTCTTTAGTAAGTAAGATGAATAACAGAATAGGTAAAGGGCTAACACTGAGGAACCAAAGGTTTTGACTAGGTACGATCAGGACAAAACTGTCAGCTCCGTACTCAAAAATATATTGCAGACTTGTATTGACTTCCACTGGAAGGTCAGAGTTTCCTAGGTATTGTCCTATACCCATCTGCATCCAGGCTAGGCAATAAAACGAATAAACAAACAGATTAGGAATAGAGAACTGTATGAATTGAGTGGCCAGAACTATTTTGTTGAATTTTACGGCCTTAGATTGGTTTCTCATGAGCAGGATGCCCGCTAGAGTCACCGAAATAAACCAGGCTGTTGAGAATATCATGTAGATTAGCTGTGTGTTTTGACCACTGAAGAAGCGACTTCCCGGTTGATAAGTCATAGTAGCAAGGCCATATATTCCACCGAGCAGGTGAAATAAAGCTACCGTTCTAAATATTGGATTTTGCTGTGGGATAAATGACATTATTCGTAAAGATTTTCAATTCTTTCCTCCAACTCTTCTTCTGATGGCTTTGTACCTATAGTATGTTTCATTGATATACGATTCTTTTTGTAACGCCTTACAGCAAGATAAAAGGAGATGAGTATAATGAATTGTATAATGTTGACACCGGCAAATTCAAAACTATCCATCTGCCCGTTAAAGGTTATAACGATACCTGGACTACCTACAAATAGAGTGTCAAACCCGTGCCTTGTATAGGCAAAAAGATTGATGACATTAGGACAAACGACATAAAGTAATCCAAAACCACCAAAGGCAGGAGTCATGAGGCAAAGAAGTACTTTATTAAATAGCAGCGCCTTTTTATGTCTCTTCAGAAGTAAATAGCCTGCCGTGAAGAATAGCACGGTAGCAACCGACCATATTACTATGGACCCAAAGCGTCCAATTTCCACAGTTTTTGGAAGTATATTTCCGGAGAGAATATAACCCACACATATTATTCCTACAAGACAACAAATGAACTGATAGGTTGCAAAAAACATAAACCTGGGCTGTCTTGTGTACCTTTTATTCATAAAGCCTTTCAGATCTTTCTTTAATTTCCTCTTCTGATGGAGTATGGCCAATCTTATGTTTGTTTTGAGCCAGTACCTTCTGCTTATATTTCCTAATCGCCCTTGAAAAACCTATCAGCAACCCTAAGGTGATTGGATTGATCATTACTACAGTTATGCCACCACCTGAGCCTACATGCCATGCAAAAGTTCTTGTAAGCCCCGGAATAAATACTGCATCCCAGCCATTGAAAGAGTAGCCAATGTAGGCAAACGAAAAGTACTGATTAGTATACAAAAAGCCACCAATTAGTATAATCGGTATCTGGGACCAAAGTAGTACCTTGTTAAATACTAGAGCAACTGGTCTACGCTTAATGAGTAAATATCCGCCTGCGATGGTAAGGCACATACCGGAGGAAAGAAAGAAATACTCTACGAATTTTGGCGCTGCAGAGAAGAGTCTTCCGCCTTGTGCGGAGACCAGTAGTGATACCAAACAAAGCAATGAACAGCCAAAGTGGTAGATGGCTATCACTAAAAACTTTGGTTGCTGCACTCTCATGCTTTAAAGCTTGATTCCTGTATAGTTAAAAGGTGATATAGCCTTCAATTCCTCCTTTATGGCATCATTGACTTCAAGGGTATCGATAAAGGATTTGATGCTTGCTTCTGTGATCTCTTCATTGGTCCTGGTCAACTCCTTAAGCGTTTCATAGGGCTTAGGATAACCTTCTCTGCGCAGAATGTTTTGAATAGCTTCAGCAACTACAGCCCAGTTGTCTTCCAGGTCCTTGTTGATTGCCGATTCATTCAATTGAACTTTAGAAAGACCCTTTAAAAGTGAGCGTAATGAAATTATAGTATGAGCTATAGGAACACCGATAAATCTAAGTACTGTTGAATCAGTCAAATCTCTTTGTAACCTTGATATAGGAAGCTTTTGAGATAAGTGTTCGAAACTGGCGTTAGCAATACCCAGGTTCCCTTCCGAGTTCTCGAAGTCAATAGGATTTACTTTGTGCGGCATAGCTGAAGAACCGACTTCACCTTCTTTAATTTTCTGCTTGAAGTAGCCCATGGAAATATACTGCCACATATCTCTATCAAGATCGATGAGGATGGTATTAATTCTTTTCAGTCCATCAAAAAGAGCTCCCAAGTTATCATAGTGCTCAATTTGTGTGGTGAACTGGCTTCTACTTAATCCTAGTCCTTTATCTACAAAGCTATTGGCAAAGCTGATCCAGTCTACTTCCGGATAAGACACCGCATGGGCATTTAGATTACCTGTAGCTCCACCGAATTTGGCCGAATAGGGGATAGCATTCAATAATGCCAGTTGTATGTTGAGCCGCTCATAAAATACCATTAATTCCTTACCCAAGCGGGTAGGAGAGGCGGGTTGCCCATGCGTTTTGGCTAACATAGGTACATCTCTCCATTCGTCAGCAAGCTCCTTAATTCTGATGATTACTTCTTCGATTAGCGGCACATATTCCTTCTTGATGGCTTCTTGTAACAGCATCGGAACGGAGGTGTTGTTGATATCCTGGCTTGTAAGACCAAAGTGAATGAACTCCTGATATTTTTCAATGTCTAACTCTTCAAACCGAGCTTTAATAAAATACTCTACAGCTTTGACATCATGGTTTGTGGTTTTTTCGATCTCTTTAATTTTAAGAGCGTCATCAGTTGTAAAGTTTTCGTAGAGTTCTCTCAGTTTAGGATATAATGATTTGTTAAAATCTTTAAGCTGAGGAACGGGTAACTCACATAGGGCAATAAAGTATTCCACCTCAACACATACCCTGTAGCGCATGAGTCCGTACTCGGAGAAGTATTGAGCTAGACCGGTTACTTGTTTTCTATACCTTCCGTCAACCGGAGAAATTGCTGTGAGTTCGTTTAATTCCATTTTGCAAATATTAATTAAGGCTGCAAAGATATAGGTTTTACCAAAGCATGGTGGTCAATGTGGATAACAATTGAAGCTTTCTTGAATTTTCTCTCGGTCTGAACCAAATTGGAAGAGATTTGTTTTTCAAAGAGAAATTGAAATCCCCGATGGAAATTTTCATTTTTGTCAGGTCAAATAAAAAAATCAATGTCGGAAGAAATTTTACAACTCAAGGTTTCTGAAGTCCGAAAGGAAACCTCAGAGGCCATTACAATAGTTTTTGATCAACCTGCTTCAGGTAAATTGGATTATAAGTCTGGTCAGTTTTTAACCCTTATCGTAGAGGTGAACGGAAAAGAAGAGCGGAGAGCTTATTCATTATGCTCGTCTCCTTATACTGACGAGCATCTGGCTGTTACAGTAAAACGGGTAGATAAAGGGTTGGTATCCAACTACCTCAATGAAAAAGTGAAGGCTGGAGATCAGATCAAGCTATTGCCACCAATGGGTAATTTTGTTTTAGAGCCGAAAGCAGATGGACAAAGACATATAGTTCTATTTGGAGGAGGAAGTGGTATAACACCCTTGATTTCCATCTTGAAAACCACATTGAGCCAGGAAGCTGCCAGTATGGTGACTTTGATTTATGTGAACAGAGATGAGGATTCGATTATTTTCAAAGCCAGACTGAAAGAGTTGCAAGGTCAATACGGTGATCGTTTGAGAATTCATCACTATCTGGATGAAGATAATATTCAAATGAAAAAAGGACTGCTTGGACTAAAGAAGAAGAGTGATGGTGGTTTTATCAATAAGGAAAAGTTGAGCGAAATCATGGACAAGCTTCATATGGATTCAGCGGATAAAGCAGAATATTATATCTGCGGCCCTCAGGGCATGATGGAAGTAGTGGAAACCACCTTGAAGGCAAGAAAAATTTCTAAAGAATTAATACACAAAGAAAGCTTTGTTAGTGAGCTTAACCCTGCCTTCCGAAAGGATAAGAAATCAGCTGGAGGGGCGGAGAAGATAGTGACCATTAAAATGCACGGTGATGAACACAAAATACCTGTAAAAGACGGTAATTTTATTTTGGAGTCAGCTATGGTTAAAGGAATCGATTTGCCTTTTTCATGCCAAAGTGGATTATGCACAGCTTGTATGGGTAAGTGTCTGTCCGGTGAAGTAAATATAGACGGACAACAAGCTCTTACAGAAGGACAGGTAGAGGAAGGCTTTGTGCTTACGTGCATTGGTCGTCCAATGACTGATGATGTTGTAATCGAAATAGACTAAATATTACTGATGGCCTTAGCAAATCTTGAAATTCCGACTAGACCTAAAAGGGTGTTTTTACCGGAGGACTTTGTTATAAGTACCTGGGAAGCGTTAGAACCTTTCTTTGAAGATTTATTAGAGAGGGAAATCAGCTCTGGCGCTGACTTGTTGAATTGGTTCAAAGATAAGAGCGAATTGGAAGCAATCTTATCAGAAGAAGGAGGCTGGAGGTATATTAAGATGACTTGTGATACGACAGATAAAGAAGCTTCGGAAAGGTATCAGTTTTTTGTTTCCCAAATACAGCCCAAAGTACAACCATATTCTGATAAGCTGAACAAAAAGGCCTTGGCTTCAGAATTTCTTACAGATTTGGAAGAAGACGGTATTGATATCATGGTTCGTGATATGAAAACCTCGGTTGAGCTTTTTCGGGAGGAGAACATTCCACTGTTCGTTGAGATCCGAAGTGAATCCCAAAAGTTCGGGGCTATTTCAGGAGCAATGACCGTTGAGGTAGACGGCAAAGAACTGACCTTGCAACAAGCTTCGGTTTACCTCAAGGATTCGGATAGAAGTAAAAGAGAGGAAGTCTATAGAAAAGTTTCAGAGAGAAGGTATCAGGATAATGAAAAGCTTGATGATCTTTTTAGTAAGTTGATAGAACTGCGTCATAAGGTAGCCACAAATGCGGGTTTCAAGAATTTCAGGGACTATATGTTTAAGTCACTCGGGCGATTTGACTACACACCTCAGGACTGTTTTGATTTTCATTCAGCGGTCGAGCAAAAGGTTGTACCCGTTCTTAATTCTTTAGCTAAGGAGAGAAAACAAAAACTGGGTGTAGAACTGAAGCCCTGGGATTTGTCGGTAGATGCGGATGGCAACAAACCTCTGAAGCCTTTCCAAACAGGAGGGGAGCTGATTAATAAATCTATAGAGTGCTTTAACAGACTTGATCCATTTCTTGGAGAAAGGCTCGCGATAATGAAAGAGATGGGCCACCTTGATTTGGAATCACGAATAGGTAAGGCACCGGGTGGATATAATTATCCACTTATGGAGATTGGTGTCCCATTCATATTTATGAACTCTTCAGGCCAGCACAGAGATCTTGTTACAATGGTACATGAAGGAGGTCATGCAGTGCATTCATTCGTTACCAGAGATTTACTACTGACGTCATTTAAGCACACACCTTCAGAGGTCGCTGAATTGGCATCAATGTCAATGGAACTGCTTAGTATGGACCACTGGGATGTGTTTTTTGAGAATGAAGAAGATCTGAAAAGAGCCAAGAAGGAACATCTTGAGCAAATAATTGAAACTTTACCCTGGGTAGCAACCATTGATAAATTTCAACATTGGATTTATGAGAATCCTAATCATACGAAGGAAGATCGCAAAAGTGCCTGGAATGATATTTTTGATACATTCAGAGCATCAGAGATAAATTGGGATGGATTGCAAATATATAAGGACTTTGTTTGGCAGAAGCAGCTTCACCTTTTCGAAGTGCCATTTTACTATATCGAATATGCGATCGCCCAATTAGGAGCCATAGCCGTTTGGAAGAACTTTAAGGAGAACAAGAAAGAGGGACTTTCCAGGTATATGGATGCACTACGTTTGGGTTATACAAAAAGCATTAAGGAGGTTTATGAAACAGCAGGGGTCAGATTTGACTTTTCAGCGGGCTATATAAGCGAGCTTATTGAATTTGTTAAAACTGAATTGAATAGCTTATAAAAAAGGGGCTGTCTCAAAACTCAAAAAGAATACTGTCATTGCGAATGGAGCTTCGCGGAATGTGGCAATCTGTCGAAATTTGTAGCTTTCAATTCTTACAGATCGCTTCGTTTCCTCGCGATGACGACTTTTGAGACAGCCCCTTTAGTTTGATTATATTTTGCGGTCCTTTTAATTACTGAACAGCAGCGCTATCTACCTTTTGTTGAACTGAGTCCATTTTAGCTTCAAACTTCTCTAATTCTTTTTCATACTCTGCTACAATTTCGTGAGGTAGCAGACTTTTTTCCTCCTGAAAATAGGTTTGTATTGGAGTGTATGTTTTTCCCATTTCTTTTAGGGAAGCGGCATATGCTGCTATATAAGCATTGTAAAGGTCTATTCTCATGCTGAAGTCTCCTCTTAGTTGAGGCAGGACTTCTCTATCAAGATGAAGTATGGTATCCATTAATTCTGCCGCTAAAGGCTGTCCGTCCATGCCTTCCGTCTCAGAACTGAATCTAAAAACAGAGGTAATGAATTCTGTTACTTTTTGATCGATTTCGTCAATCTTGTTTGTATCGGGGATGGAAAGCATATCGTAACTCATACCTCTAACAGCTTCCAATCCAGCCTGAAGGTCTTCAAGAGTAGCTGGGTTGTGTTTAGCATTGTACGATATTTCAAGTAGCAACCTTTCAATGCTGGCGTACTTGGTACTGTCCGATTGCTCTAACAGCTTCCAGTATGCTTCTCCAACATCTTTTAAGCTATCAATTCGGTCGATTACTTCGTCTGTTGCTGTAAGTACAGGCGTTTCAGGTTCAGGGTTTTCAGGTTCTTTTTCCTTGCCGTCTCCGCATGAATTGAGGGAGATGGTGGCAGAGGCGAGGAATAGGTATAGTAGCTTTTTCATGTTGATTTATTTTTAGTACGGTGATATAAAACTATTATTTTTTGTCATAATAATGCAAGTTCAGGAAAAAGTTACCAAAATGCGTAATTTTGAGTATGATTTGGCGCCCCGGCAACATAAAAAACCTAGATTATTTTCATAAACGGTTAAGTACTTATTACTTTATTCTTGTGGGTATTCCCATATTAGCTTTGTTCGTTGGAATGATGTACGTATATACTGACTACAATCATTTAACATGGGGTGGCGAGCAAAATAAATTGATGCAGAAGTATAAAAATTGGGTGGCTATATTGAGTCTTTCGGAGGCTGTGTCAATATTTATTCTGATGAAATGGTATTGGGGTAAGTTAAAAGTAATTCGGGTGTATAAGGATTTTGGTGAAAGGCTCGAGAGGTATTATAAGTTGAACGTTCGTTATTATCTGATCATGTCAGTATTGGCGTTACCATTGATACCAATTTACATACATACTCAGTTTCTGTTTTTCGCTGGAATGTATTGTATTATTATATTTATGGTGATGGCCATGGAGCGACCAAGTACTTTTAGAACAATGAAGAACTTGAGGCTCAATCATGAAGAGAGACAGATTGTCAGAGATGGAGGAAAGGTACCTACATCTGAAAATAAACAACTATGAATTGCCGTTAGTAGAAATGGTTCTAATCATCCAGTAAACAATTAATTGTAATAGATAACGTTATTGAATAGCAAACAACTTCAATGATCTACCGGATTTTAATTATTTTTCTTATTTCAACACCTGGACTGGTGCTGGGACAGATCAGTGCCCCTAAGTACAGTAATGAATTCCTGGCCATCGGAGTTGGTGCAAGGTCAATGGCAATGTCGAATGCCCAGGTCGCTTCTGTTTCTGATGTTACGTCCGGTTATTGGAATCCCGCAGGATTATTGAAAATAGAGGATAAGTATGAAGTAGGCCTGATGCATGCAGAATATTTTGCAGGGATCGCCAAATACGATTATGCTGGTTTTTCAGCTCGAATAGATACAAATAGTGTTATTGCCGCATCACTTATCCGATTTGGGATTGACGATATTCCAGATACCAGGTTTTTATTTGACGCAAACGGTGCCTTGAACTATGATAATGTGACATTTTTCAGTGCATCGGATTACGCTTTCCTTTTGAGTTATGCAAGAAAGAGCGCACTCATACCCGGACTAAGGTTAGGAGGTAATTTTAAAATTGTATATCGAAATATTGGTGTATTTGCCAATGCCTGGGGATTTGGCCTTGATGGGGGAGCTCAGTTTGAAAGAAACGGGTGGCAGCTAGGAGCACTTTTGCGAGATGGGACCGGGACTTTCAATGCCTGGACCATCAATTCAGACCTTCTGGAAGATGTTTTTGTTCAAACTGGGAATGAAATTCCGACAAATTCTGTTGAAGTAACATTGCCGAGGTTAATTATTGGAGGGGCTCGATCGTTTCAGTTTTCTGAAAAGTTTGGATTGCTGGCAGCAATGGATATGGACTTCACATTTGATGGTAAGCGAAATACCTTGATAAAAAGTGGTTTTGCATCCATTGATCCGCATTTGGGTATTGAAGCTGATTATAAGAAAATAGTTTATTTACGCTTTGGGTTGGGAAACATTCAGGAGTTAAAGGATTTTGATGGCTCTACATCTACCTCTGTACAACCAAATTTTGGCCTGGGCGTTAAAATAAAAACAGTTACTATCGATTATGCATTAACCGATGTCGGAGATGTTTCAGAAGCACTATTTTCAAATGTGTTTTCTGTAAAGTTTGGCATCAATAAATAATGTTCCCTGCATTACGACATATAGTAAAAAATGGAATAGGTCTTACTATTGCCTTTTTTTTGATTTTTCAACTTCAGGCACAGCCCTATGGCAACGAATGGATCGAATCGTCACAGTCCTATTTTAAGCTTTCTGTAACTCAAACGGGTATTCACAGAGTGACCTATAGCGATCTGAATTCCGCAGGTGCTCCGGTGGCTAGCATTGACCCCAGGAACTTTCAGATTTGGCATAGAGGGCAAGAGATTTCAATTAGTGTATTTGGAGAAAGTGATGGCGTATTTTCTCTGGGGGAGTATATTTCTTTTTATGCAGAGAAGAATGACGGTACCATGGATACCTCACTCTATACCGATCCAGTTTACCACCTGAACCCATATTATAATATTTACTCCGATACAGCAGCCTATTTTCTGACCTGGGGCTCAGCTGGTAATAGGGTTACTCCTGTCAATATTGCGTCTGTGACAGCTCCAATAGCCTATCACTTTGCGGAAGATGTTGTGGCTTATTCAAGTGTATATGTTAGAGGAACCTTGTTAAGTGGTACCCAAAGTTATGAGTCTTACTGGAACTCTGGCGAAGGCTGGTGTGGTGGGAATTTTTACTATATAGTTGCATCCAATCAGAAACTGGATTATAACTATACCTTTAATGTGGAAAACGTTCAGACTTCTGGGGTACCAATTGAGTTTGAAATAAAACTAACAGGTAGAAATAATAATTTTCATGCCAGTAGACTTCATCTGGGAACCGGTGTGGATGAGCAAACATTTGACCTTGAAACATTTTCAGGATATACCGCAATTGATACAGTCATTTCTGGTTTAGGCACGTCAATCATAAATGGAAACCAATTAAATGTTACGGTGGAATGTCTGAGTGATGGAGTCAATACCGATAATCAGAGTCCTGTTTATTTGAGATTAAGATATCCGCAAGAGACTGATATGTCTTCAGCCTCAAGTAAATACTTTGTTTTACCATCTGAGGCCTCAGATACATCGGTTGTCAGTATCCAAAATCCAGTAAATAATATTCAGGTATGGGATATTACGGATGAAACAGCAATTGTTTCGCCCACCGGCACTTTGTCTGCTGAATATGAGGTTGTTGTAACCGGAACATCTGTAGAGAGGAAGCTTTACGCATTTGATTCAACTATATATGAGAGCCCTGTCGAAATAAAATCGGTATCATTCGTAAATGATACCGCTGACGTTTATGATTACCTAATAATTACACATCCAACGTTAGCAGATGCGGTAGTCGATTACGAGGACTACAGGGAGTCAACGGAAGGAGGAGGATACAATGTTCATACAGCGGATATCGAACGTCTCTATAATCAATATTCTTATGGTGAGAAGACTCCGCAGGCCATCCGTAACTATGTGAGGTATATGGTTGATAATAACTTACCTGACTACTTGTTTATTGTTGGTAAGGGGACGACTGTTGACTTTCAAGTTGGTTCTCGACCTTACTATAGGAAAGATAATACACTTTATAGTACTAAAGATTTGATCCCAACTTATGGGGTGCCTGGGTCTGACATATCTTTTGTGAATTTTATAAATGGATCGGAATATGAACCAATCATTCCGGTTGGACGGTATAGCGCGAAAACCTCGGAACAAGTCACCGGCTATTTAAATAAAGTGATTGAGCATGAAGCCTTGGCTGCTGACGCCTTATGGAGAAAAAACTTGGTGCACCTGAGTGGCGGTACCAGTACAGAAGCTGATCTTTTTCTAAATTATGTCAATGGTTTTAAAGCAATAGCTGAAGGTCCTTTACTTGGAGGTAGTGTTACGACCTTTTCTAAAAGCTCTAGTGCCGAAGTTGAGTTTTTTAACATCGCAGAAGCAGTTAATTCGGGGCTGCAATTAATTACTTTTTTTGGCCACTCTTCTAGTGTTGTTGCAGATATTGATATCGGCTTTGCATCCAGGGTGGAGAACGGATATGTGAACAAGGGAAAATACCCGGCACTACTCATCAATGGGTGCAGTAGTGGAAATATGTATGTGGGGTCTTCATTAGGTGAAGACTGGATTACGACAAGCGAAAAAGGGGCGCTCCATGTGATTGCTCATTCGGATTTAGGATATGCTTCAGAGTTTAAAAAGTGGACAGAGCAGTTCTACTATACAGCCTATACCGACACCAATTTCTTCGGTAAATCTATCGGGCAAATTCATAAAGAAACAATGAGAAGATTTGACTCCGTGGCTGCTGGGAATAGGGCACATGTTCATCTACAGCAGATGAATTTACAGGGAGACCCAGCGGTAAGTTTATTTCCAGCACAGAAGCCGGACTTATTTATTGATGATAGTAGGGTATCGTTGAACTCATATACTTCAGATCCTGTCACAGCAGTTAGTGATTCTTTTTATATACAATTGATTGTGTCTAATTATGGATTGGCGACAACTGATTCTTTCGCTGTATGTATTTCACGATCTTACAACAACGGACAAAACCTGGTCGAATATGGCCCCATGTATTATCCTGGAGTGCTATATCAGGATACTCTACTATTTCCAATAAGCTCTAAGGATGTCGAAACTTATGGGCAGAACAGCTTTACTATTACGGTAGATTGTCAGGATACTCTGGATGAATTATCGGAGATCAATAATGTAGCCACCCTCGATTATTTTATGCCGCTAAGTGGTGTTAATACTATTTTTCCTCCTGAATTTAGTATTGTCGGTCAGGATACGGTGACTTTTGTGGCTCAATCCACTGATTTATTGATTAGTGAGAATACCGAGTATGTATTTCAACTGGACACTAATGACCTTTTTCCAAATCCATTAATCGAGCTTGAAGCAACTAGTGGCGCGTTGGTAACCTGGCCAGACATAACATTACCCCATTTAGCGGATAGTTTAGTTTATTACTGGAGAGTAAGATTTAAGAATGTTGCCTCTGGGGAAGACACATTGTGGGCGCTGAGTTCATTTACATATATCCCTGATCAGGAAGGTTGGTCTCAAAGTCATTTTCAGCAATATAGAAAGGATCCGGTGGTAGGGATAAGTAAGGACTTTGATAATTATGAATGGGTATTTGATAGTACTTCATCGCAAGTGACTTTTTCTACTGGGGGACATGGAATTGACCATAAGGTAAGCGTGATTTCGGTAAATGGTCAGGCTCTATATGAGTGGGGGAATTCCAATAATTGCCGAAAAGATGGCTTTTTGGTGGTGGCTTTTGACAAAACCTCAGCGCTTCCATTTCATCCTAATGGTTTTGATCTCGGTAACTGTGGTAACAGCCCTAAGGTGGTGTCTGAGTACAGTAATTTTACTGCAGCAGCCAACTTAACAAAACTATATGACTACCTGGGTAAGCTGAAGGTGGGAGACTATGTCTTTTTTCAGAGTATCGGAAACAATGCCTACTCCTCTTGGAGTCAAGCCTTGAAAGATACTTTAGCTGTCTACGGAGCTGACTCTGTTGATTTTTTGACCAATGGAGCACCATATGTTTTTTTGGGTAGAAAAGGCATTCCCGATGATGATTTTGAAATTGTGGGAATATCATCGAATGAGACAATAAGTTCGGGATTTGAACTAAGTGGACAACAAATTTATGCTACAATCACTTCTCCTCTAATTGGACCGGCCTCTATTTGGGGTACTTATTATCACAAGTTTGAGAGAATGAATACTGATCTTTTTGAGGTTAATATTTATGGAGTAAACCTGGATGAAACAGAAACATTGTTAGCTACAATGAGTAATGTTACGTATGATTCCTTAGACCTGAATGTGCTCGCTTCGGCTTACCCTTATGTAAAGTTGGAAGCCATCGTTAGCGATTCTACCAGTCTCGATGCTCCACAGTTAAAGAAATGGTTAGTGGTTTACACTGGGGTTCCTGAGGGTACCATTAATGCATCTGTCTTCGGCTTGGATGAATATTCTATTGAGGATACCCAAATTGGTGATAGCCTGTCTCTGAACCTTGCGTTTCAAAATATTGGCTCCTATGATTTTACGGCACCATTAATTGTGAGGTATACAATAACTAATGAGTCGGGTGCTATTAGCACAATTGACGATACGCTATCTGCTTTACCGAGCGGTGACACCTTATTATTTAGCTTAAATCTGTCTACGGTTGACTATTCGGGAGAAAATTCACTTCATATATATGTGAATCCCAAAATAGTAGCAGAACAATTGTACAGCAATAATGTGCTTGTCTTGGATTTTTCTGTACAGGAAGATGATTTGCATCCTGTGCTAGACGTAGTGTTTGATGGACAGCACATCCTGGATGGAGAAATTGTTTCTGCTAGCCCTTACATTACTATTACAATGCATGATGAGAATGAGTTTTTCTACAAGACAGATACAGTTGGCATCGATATCTTTTTAAAGAGACCGTGTGAGGATCCGGATCCACTTACCGGATGCCCTTTTGAAAAAATCAGTCTTGAAGACCCATCGGTTGTTTCATGGACACCAGCGGGTCCTTCTACAGATTTTAAAGTAGAGTATAATCCGAAGAACTTAGAAGACGGTGTGTATATGCTCATGGCTCAGGTTGAAGATGCGTCAGGAAACAAATCAGGAATAGAGCCCTACAAGATTAATTTTGAGGTGATTAATGAAGCTTCGGTTACTAATGTTTTACCTTATCCCAACCCATTTTCTACCAGTACAAGATTTGTATTTACCTTAACAGGAAGTGAAGTGCCGGATCAGATGAAAATACAGATTATGACCGTATCCGGAAAAGTAGTGCGTACCATCACTCAGGATGAGCTGGGGCCTATTCGCATTGGCAATAATATTACTGAATTTGCCTGGGATGGTACCGATGAATATGGTGACCGATTAGCGAACGGGACCTATCTTTATAAAGTTGATATCAATAGCAATGGAGATGGTATCAAACACCGTGAGACCAAAGCAGATCAGGGATTCAAACGTAACTTCGGTAAGATTGTAATTATTCGCTAACGTTCATAGACTCGAAAGGTCATGTTGTACTGGTTCTTATCGTCAGCTGGTTGTTTCCGCTCCGTAATAATTTTCCAATCATCATTTAGTTCAGGAAAGAAGGTGTCCGCATCGGGAAACTCCGTATCAACATGGGTAATATAAAGCCGGTCAGCGAGATTCATACTCTGTCGGTAAATTTCCCCACCACCGATTATGAATGCCTCTGTTTCATTTGTCTTTTTTGCTAACTCAATAGCTTCTTCGATGGAATGGGTGATAAGGCTTCCTGGGTAGTCGAGAGAGTTATTTCGAGTAACAATAATGTTTGTGCGGTCCTTCAGTGGGCGAAATTTTTCAGGAATCGATTCGTAATTCTTTCTCCCGGTAATGATATGATGTCCGGTAGTCGTTTCCCGAAAGAACTTCATGTCTGCGGGTAAATGCCAGAGTAAATCGTTGTCTTTGCCAATGGCGTTATTGTTGGCAATCGCTACTATTATGGAAACTATCATATCTTGAATCCCATTAATAAAGTTTCAGTACTCATTCGTTTTTTCCCTTCAAGCTGTAGTTCTTTTATTTTGATTGAACCGCTGAGGGTGCCAAAGTAAAGTTCACTTTTGTTATCGGTTTTCACTTCACCGGGAGATAGGCTATGGTCAGATATTTCGGATTGGAAAATCTTACATGATTTACCGCCAAGCATGGTCCATGCTCCAGGGTAGGGGGAGAGACCTCTTATGAAATTATATATTTTGTCCGATTGCTGATTCCAATCGATTTTACAATCTTCTCTAAAAATCTTTGGAGCGTGCTTGATTTCCCCTTTCTGATCTTGAGGATAGGCGGTAATGTTTTCATCGCGAATAGCCTGAGCGGTTTTTAAAACCAGGCGACTACCCATATTCATTAGTTTATCATGGAGGGTACCTGCCGTGTCCGCGTTGTCAATTTCAATTTCCTCCTGGAGCAGTATGTTGCCCGTGTCAATTTCATGTTTTAAAAAGAACGTTGTGCATCCTGTCGTTTTCTCTCCGTTGATAATGGCCCAGTTAATTGGGGCTGCGCCACGGTATTGGGGCAACAAAGACGCATGCAGGTTGAAAGTTCCAAGCTCGGGCATATTCCAGACCGCTTCGGGTAGCATTCGGAAAGCAACAACGACCTGTAAATTGGCATTGTAGCTTTTTAATTCTTCGATGAATTCTGGAGCTTTGAGGTTTGTGGGTTGCATGACCGGGATATTTTGGCTGACGGCATACTTTTTTACTGGTGATTCTCTCAGCTGTAATCCTCGTCCGGCTGGTTTGTCTGGAGCGGTTATTACACCAACTACGTTGAATCCATGCTCTACCAATATGCTCAAGCTTGGTACAGCAAAGTCCGGGGTGCCCATATAGATAATTCTCAAATTCTTCACGCTATTCTGGGTATATCAGGTATTGTTTTCTTTTCTCTTTGTATTGATCTAAGTCGCTTTGGTACCAGTCTTCAAATTCTTGATAGGAGGCTCCGGATTCCAGGAGGTTAGCCACTTTGTCTGTTCCTAATATTTTGTTAAAGAAATTTCGACTTGTATAAAAGTTGTTCTTATCCGGGTAACTATGGTAGTAATCATATAAATACCTCAGGGTGAATTTAGGAGCCTCTTTCATATCGCGAAAGTCTTGCCCGCAACATTTTTTGTCTTGGTGCTTAGGGTATTTTGACATTCCTTCAATACTGACCGGTGTAAAACAAAAGCCAGTGTCAATATGGGGAGAACCTAGTACCTGAAAGGGGTGGGTAGTTCCCCTTCCAACACTAATTTGACTCGGTTCGAGTACACAAAGCGTGGGATAAAGTCTTATAGATAAATAGTTAGGAAGGTTAGGAGAGGGCTTTACCGGAAGCTCATACTTCGACTGATGAGTATAGTTCTTACAAGGGACTACTTCAAGATCACATACTAGAGAATCATTGAGCCACTTTTCACCATTGATCATTTTTGCGAGCTCTCCTACGGTAAGTCCGTGTACAATTGGTATAGGATGCATACCCACAAATGATTGAAAATTTATGTCTAACACCGGACCGGCCACATAGTCACCGTTGGGGTTTGGGCGGTCAAAGACGATTAACTTAACGTTATTCTCAGCGCAGGCTTCCATGACGTAGTGCATGGTGCTGATATATGTATAAAATCGTACTCCAACATCTTGTATATCGAAAATAACAAGGTCTAAGTCCTTGAATTGTTCTGCTTTGGGTTTTTTATTATTTCCATACAGAGAAATCACAGGAAGTCCGGTCTTTTCATCTACAGCATTATCTATGTGTTCACCCGCATCAGCAGTACCCCGAAAGCCATGCTCCGGAGCAAAAATCTTTACAACATTAATGTCATGACTCAATAAGGTGTCAATGAGGTGGGTATTGTTGATAAGGGATGACTGGTTAACAACAAGCCCAATTCGTTGGTTTTTTAGTTGATCTAGGTAGGAATTGGTCTGATGTGCACCTGGATAAATCGTTGTGTCTGCAACTATAATTTCGCTTTGTAAATCAGGATTTACGTTGGTAGAGTCTTGTTCGGTCTTACTTGAGTTGACTGACTGTGATTGTCCGCAGGCCCAGAATTGAAATAAAAATACTGCAAGGATATAATTAAAAATTCTCATGTGTTTGGGGGATTACTGAATTCAGTATCTTTGAGCAAAAGTAACGGATTAATCCAGAGAATACACGTCAATAGAATTGAATCTCTCATATTTCATATCGCAGCGCTTTGGTAAGGAAAGTAAAAAATCATTTTCCCGCACTGTTTCAAACATTGCCATATTAAGTATTGGTATTGCCTTAGCCATTCTGATAGGAGCTTTTTTGATTCTCGGTGGCTTCAAGAATAATATCAGGGATAAGGTTTTCTCATTTGATTCACACATCCAGATTTACGATATATCAAAGAAATTTGACGGTGGCCAGATTGAGACAAGTCCAATTTCTGTGGACTCGGGGTTGGCAGAAAAGCTAAAGAAGGTTGAAGGGATTAAGAGTCTGAATGTTTTTAGTACTAAGGTGGGGATGATAGTAAAAGATGGTGAAGTTCATGCAGCATTGATGAAGGGAATTGGTGCAGACTATGATTCATCGGACTTTGTTAGATACGTAGAAAAGGGGAGTTTTTTGAAGTTGAGCGATAATGATACTTTGACTGATGTGCTGGTGAGCCGAACAATGGCTAATAAACTAAAGATGGACACAGGTGAATCATTTGTTATATCTTTTCTTCGTTTCTCCCCGGATAGCACAAGCTTTGTTCATAAGAGAAGAAGATTTACTGTTCGGGGCATTTTTAAAACAGATCTTCCGGAGATTGATGAGAAGTTGATTATATGTGATCATAACCAGATTCGATGGATTAATAGATGGGCCAAGGATGAGGTGGGTGGATTTGAAGTAATTATTGATGACCCCAAAGACCTCGAGGAAGTCAATGCAAAGATTGAGCATATTACTAGTAACGCGGCCCTCAATCAAATGAGTAATGCTGCGCTTTACAACATTTCGATTAAAGAAAAGTATTATGAGTTATTTGATTGGCTTGAGTTATTAAATACAAACGTAAAAGTGTTAATCGTTGTAGTGTTTGGTATCGCCTGTATCAATATATTTTCAATACTATTTATTCTAGTAATGGAAAGAACGCACACAATTGGTGTACTCAAAGCAGTTGGCGCTACCGATAATCAGATTTTTAAAATTTTCTGGGCAAAAGGTACTGTACTTTTGCTCAAAGGCCTCGTTATAGGTAATGTGTTGGCTTTGGGATTCTGTGGTTTACAATATCATTTCAATCTAATACCTCTTGACCCCGAGAGTTATTATATGAGTAGTGTACCTATTGATTGGAATTGGCCAATAATACTATTGCTGAATCTGTTCGTGATTCTTTTTGTGAATGTTGTGCTGATTGTTCCCGTAATGTTTATATCGGCTGTAAAACCGATAAAAGCTATTCGCTTTTCTTAAGCTGAGCCGGGTGACGGAAAAGGCTCTTAATTTTCATTTCTAGTACGCCAAAGAAAGCTTCTTTAAAAATTTTGGCAGACATTTTTGATTGTCCTTCAGTACGATCTCTGAAAATGATGGGCACCTCGGTCAGTTTGAAACCATGTCTCCAGGCGGTGAACTTCATTTCTATCTGAAACGCGTATCCTACAAATTTGATTTTATCAAGGTCTATTTGTTCTAAAACTTGTCTCCTATAGCACTTGAAACCGGCCGTTGCATCATTTATAGGAAGTCCGGTAATGAAGCGAACATACTTACTGGCGTAGAAAGACATAAGCACCCTGGCCATGGGCCAGTTGACAACATTGACTCCATTCTTGTACCTTGAACCAATTGCTACATCGAAGCCATCTACTTTACAGGCGTTGTATAAGTTTATGAGGTCTGTAGGGGGGTGTGAAAAGTCCGCATCCATTTCGAATACATAGTCATACCCATTTTTTAGAGCATATCTAAAACCATGAATATATGCTGTCCCAAGGCCTTGTTTACCTTCTCTTTCTTCGATATGCAGCCGACCGGGAAATTCTTTTTGCAGCCTTTTTACTATATCAGCCGTTCCGTCCGGTGAATTATCATCCACGATCAGCACATGACCTTCATCATAAAGTTCGAAAACTCTTCTGATGATTTTTTCTGCGTTCTCCTTCTCGTTGTAGGTTGGTATTACTACTAGACTATCTTTCACGCGGCAAATATATGGAAAAGGATGGTAATTAAATCACGATCTTAATTTTCATTTAACCCTAGCTTAGTATTTATTTGTTTTCTAATGGCCACCGGGTCAATTCTTTCAGAGGTATTTATCTTCACTGTATGGTTGAGTTCAGACTTCGAAAGAGAGTCATGTGATTTGATTTGTTCCTTAAATACTGAAAGGTCAGCATCTGAGATGTCATTTGTTCTTTCTGTAATCCATTGTTCTATTTTGCTCTCCGGGGCGGAACAATGCAGTATAATAAAACCGACATTTTCGTTTTTTGCCAATTCGTGGATCCTGGTTCTCTTTTGTATGTCTAAGTAGGTGGCATCAAGAATAACCGTTTGATTGGATTGTACAATTCCTGTAGCCAATTCAGCCATGTGATTGTAAGTGTTATTCGTTTGTTCTTCTGAATAAATATCACTCTTATGGTCGTTCAGCTGTACCTGGTGGAGGTGCTTTCTAACCGCATCTGATCGAATATGGATGGCGGGCAGAGCTTCATTTAAAAGGCGAACAACCGTACTTTTGCCTGATCCTGAGAAGCCATGTGTTATTATAATGATGCCATTACTCTGATTCAAGTAGCTTTCTGATTGTAAAAAGTATTCTTTTGATTGTTTATTCAGACTCTCCTGGGTTTGACTATCAGATTCATTTGTTGCAGCAATACCAATGACCATGAACCGAATGTAAGCTCTGATGCTTTTGTAGAGAGGCAGGAGTGGAGCTCCAGGGTAGTCACCCGATAATTCCAGATAGCGATTGAGGACAGCCATTGAATGGTTGGTCATTCCTTGAGATTCCAGATCCATGAGTAAGAAAGCCAGATCATAAAGTGTGTCTATGTTTTTATATAAATCATTGAACTCAATGCAATCGAATAACTGTAGCTCGCCATCAACCAGACAAATATTGTTTAAGTGCAGGTCTCCATGACACTCCCGAATTTTTAAGGATTCTGTTCGGTCGTCTAATAACGTACTCATGGACTGGATGGCGGTATCCACTTTGGATGAATATGCGTTAATCCTTTCGGGGTTTACGGAATTGGTTTTTCGAGATTGTTCAATAATATCGGCAACCATAGCTTTGAAATTCTCGAATCCTCCGAAGCCTTCTTCAATTATTTTGGCATTAGAATGGGTTTTGTGAATTACATCAGCTAGCGAGTGGGGCAAATTAAGTGCTGTAAATTCTTTTTTATGAACGAGGTGAGTTAGAAGAGACTCCTGCTCAAATGCATTCATCCTCACGGCATATTCTTTTACTGATACAGTTTCATCAGGCTCAAAGGAAAAGCCGTTCTCAGTTTCATAGATGGCTATAACATCAATATAAACTTTGGGTGCTCTTGGCTTATTTAGGCGAATTTCCTCTTCACAATAATGTTTTCTTTGTTCTAAAGTAGTGAAGTCAAGAAAATCCAATTTGATGGATTTTTTGACCTTATAAGCAACATTAGGAGTAATGATAAGGTCTGAAATGTGAGTTTGGATATGCTTAACGCATCCTTCACCCTCCAAATTGTGAGTTTCGCTCTTGCAAAGCCACTCAATGATAGATGATTGTAACCCCATATTAGGGATTGAATTTAGGACATAAGTATCCCGTTCCCAAAAAGAATGGGGATAAGAACTATAAAATAATTCAGGAATAATTACAGCTTAAAAGAGATCTTAAGGTAGAGGAACAGTTTCAAAAAAGACTCGAAAAGGAGTAAATTGAAAAAGTCAGGAGGTCTCTTGAAAAGCTATTAAATATTCTCGTCTAGGTCGGTCTGAGCTGGTTTTTCAGTGTTTTTTACGTCATTCTTAACGTAAGTAGCACATACTCTGTGCTGGAAACACGAAGTCAATCCAACTGTAAAAACGATTCCGAAGATTACTGCTAACTTTCTCATAATCCAAATTGATTTAAACTCAAAGATAAAAAATTACATTCAGAATAGAAATAGAAAAACTTATTTTAATACCCCAATATGTCTAACATATCTCTTTCATTCTGTTCTTCACGGAATAATCTATCAATAATCTTGCCATTTTCATCTTTCTGAAGAATGATGTGTTTAGGGGCTGGGATCAGGCAATGCTGGATGCCACCGTAGCCTCCAATGCTTTCCTGGTAGGCCCCGGTATGGAAGAAACCAATATATTGTGAATCACCATTGTTTACTGCAGGCATAAAAACTTCGGATGAGTGTACTTCTGAGTTATAGTAATCCTGACTGTCGCAGGTAAGTCCTCCCAGGTTGACTCTCCGGTACTCTTTTTCCCAGTTATTCACTGACAATAGAATAAAACGTTGATTAATGGCCCAGGTATCAGGTAGGTTGGTGATAAACGAACCATCAATCATATACCATAGCTCTTTGTCGTTCTGAAGTTTTTGATCCAATATCGAATAGAGTACTGCTCCGCTTTCTCCGACCGTATGCGTGCCAAACTCAGTGAAAATATCCGGTTCAGGTACACCGTGCTCGTAACATATGGTTTGAATACTCTCGATGATCTGGTCGATCAGTTCCTGAAACTCAAACTGGAATAATAGTGAAGTCTTAATAGGTAATCCTCCGCCAATATCAATGAACTGGAGTTCAGGGCATATTTTTTTGAGCTCACAGTATTTTTCAATGAACTTGTTCAATTCATTCCAGTAATAGGCTGTATCCCGAATCCCGGTGTTGATAAAAAAGTGAAGGAGTTTAAGTGTGAATTTCGGATTATTCTGGATCTTCTTTTTGTAAAGGCTGATTATGTCCTTGTACCTCACTCCTAATCTCGAGGTGTAAAACTCAAATCCTGGATTTTCATCGGAAGCTATTCTGATGCCTAGCTGAGCGTGCTTTTCGACTCCTTTATCATAAGCTTCAATTTCTTTCAGGTTGTCTAATATTGGGATGCAATTTTGGTGTCCTGAGTTGATCGTTTTACATATATTACTCGTATATGCCGGTCGCTTAAACCCATTGCAAAGAATATATTTATTCTCATCAAATAACTTTTTTTCCTTTAACCGGTTGATTATTTCCAGATCAAACGCAGAAGAGGTTTCAAGATGTATGTCATTCCGAAGCGCTTCTTCCAAAACAAAAGAAAAGTGTGAGGATTTAGTACAATAACTATACAGGTATTTTCCCTGATAATTATTGCGCTCCATTGCTTCAGAAAAATAGTGTCGGGCTCTTCTTATTTGAGAGCTAATTTTTGGCAAATAGGTGAGCTTCAGTGGAGTACCGTATTTCTTGATCAACTCCATCAAATCTATATTGTTGAAATACAGATTGCCATCTTCGACATAGAACTCTTCGTTGGGAAACTCAAATGTCTGCTCAATAAGGTCGTGATAGTTTTGCATTTACTATTTCGATGAAATTATGAGGGGCAATATTCTTATAATTTTACAATCTTTGCAAAAAATGTGAGCCACATTCCTATGAATCCGGAAGTTGAAATAAAAGAGTGTATTGCCAAGGCCTTTGAGAGTGAATTTTCAGAAACGGTAAAAGCTAGTGAGTTGAGTCTGCAACCCACAAAAAAGGAGTTTACCGGAACTTTTACCTTTGTGACTTTTCCCTATGGCAGGATAAGTAAGAAATCACCGGAGGAAACAGCTAAAACAATCGGAGCCTTTTTAGAGGCCAATAGCTCAATAGTCAGTGGCTTTAACGTAGTGAAGGGCTTTCTGAACATTGAATTAAATGATAGCATTTGGGTTGATCTTTTAACGACAATACTTTCAGATGATCAATTTGGGGTTTTAGCACAGCAAGGTGAAAAAATAATGGTTGAGTATTCTTCTCCGAATACGAACAAACCCCTACACCTTGGCCATCTACGAAATAATTTTCTGGGCTATTCATTATCAGAAATACTCAAAGCCAATGGTCATCAGGTGACGAAAGCCAATTTGATCAACGACAGGGGGATTCATATTTGTAAGTCCATGATTGCTTATGAGCGATTTGGCAATAACGAATCACCTGAGTCAGCTGGAAAAAAAGGTGATCACTTGGTCGGTGACTACTATGTCGCATTTGATAAGGCTTACAAGGAGGAAATCGAAGCTCTTGTGAGTGAAGGAGCAGAGGAGGAGTCGGCCAAGAAGGAGGCCTCCATATTAAAGGAAGCTCAATCTATGCTTCAAAAGTGGGAAAATGGAGATGCCGATGTGCGCGCCTTGTGGCAGAAAATGAACTCCTGGGTCTATGATGGTTTTGAGGACACTTACAAACTAATTGGGGTAGATTTTGACAAATACTATTACGAGTCAGATACCTACATTCTAGGAAAAGACCTTGTTGAAGAAGGGCTGGAGAAAGGTGTTTTCTTCAAGAAGGAAGATGGTTCGGTTTGGTGTGACCTGAGCGATGAAGGGATGGACGAAAAACTCGTTCTAAGAGGAGATGGAACCTCCGTCTACATTACCCAGGATATGGGAACAGCTGATTTGAAGTACAAGGACTTTGAGCTGGATCGATCTATTTATGTGGTTGGTAATGAACAGGATTATCACTTTCAGGTATTAAAGTTGATCCTCAAAAAACTGGGACGACCATATGCAGATGGGATATATCATATGTCATATGGAATGGTGGATTTACCAACCGGCAAAATGAAATCCAGAGAAGGTACTGTGGTTGATGCAGATGATCTGATCCAGGAAATGATTGATACTGCGAAGTCAAGAACCGAGGAGTTAGGAAAGATTGATGGGTTTACTGAAGCGCAGGCCAATGAGTTGTACCGTCAACTGGCACTTGGTGCAATTAAGTACTACCTACTCAAGGTAGATCCAAAGAAGCGAATGTTGTTTAATCCTGCTGAGTCAGTAGACTTTCAGGGAGATACAGGTGTATTTATCCAGTTTACTCATGCCCGATTGTCTGCTATAGTCAGAAAGGCAGAGGAAGATAATATTGACTTCAAAGCACTGTCTTCTGATGTCAGCTTAAATAATTATGAGGTGGAATTACTGGAGCTTTTGAATATGTACCCCAAAAAGATTAAGGAATCCGGGGATAATTATTCTCCATCTATAATTGCACAGTATTCCTATGATGTGGCCAAAGCTTACTCCAGGTTTTATACCGAGTGCCCTATATTTACTGACCCCGATAAGGATGTAGTAAGGACCCGTGTGGCTATATCCAAAGCAACCGGGGTTGTAATTAAGAATAGTCTTGCCTTGTTGGGTATCGAGGCACCTCAGCGAATGTAATTAAATGAAAAACTGGATCGTAGCATTTAGATTAAGAACGCTGCCACTTGCGCTTTCCTGCATTGGTATGGGAACCTTTCTTGCGGCTATGGTCGGTCAATTTGACGGGCTTATTTTTAGTTTATGTATTACCACAACAATTTTTTTGCAGATACTCTCTAATCTGGCCAACGACTATGGTGATTCGCAGCATGGAGCTGATAGCCATGAGAGGCAAGGGCCTTCCCGGACTGTTCAGTCTGGAGCTATTTCAAAAAAGGATATGTTCAGCGCTATTCTGATTTTTGGGCTACTCTCATTTGTCTCTGGTATTGTTCTTATCTATACGGCTTTTAACGGCTTATCCAGGGACTTCTACATTTTTCTGGGAATGGGACTAACCGCTATCGCTGCGGCAGTGATGTATACCATGGGAAAACGACCGTATGGCTATGCTGGTTTAGGCGATATTTCTGTGATGATCTTTTTTGGGTTGGTTGGTGTGTGCGGATCGTATTACTTATTTACACAGCAACTAAATAATTGGATAATCCTTCCGGCCTTGTCCTGTGGATGTTTTGCAACGGGAGTACTTAATGTGAACAATATCCGTGATATTGAAAGCGACAGAGCAGCTGGGAAAAAGTCTATTCCTGTAAGAATCGGCCGTAAATCAGCGGTTGTATACCATTGGGTGCTGTTAAGTGTCGGGTTCACCAGCACTGGGGTGTTGGTTTTTTTGAATTACTTCAGCCCTTATCAGTTATTGTTTTTGTTGAGTTTGCCTCTTTTTGTTTTCAATGGCATACAGGTTGCAAAAAGAAAAGTTGTTCAGGAATTGGATCCGCTGTTGAAACAGTTGGCACTAAGTACATTACTCTTTGTAGTTTTGTTTGGGCTTGGCAATATACTTGCCGTAAAATATTTGTGATTTAAGCGTTTTGCTTGTTGAGGTTGAGTTAAGTATTTAATTCACAATCTGTCGGGTTTAGGTCTTTTAATTCTAATATGTACACCTAGCTTTATTACCTTTGATGGTATGAAGCGATTAGTGATTTTTTCTTTGATTCTGTTGTGTTTACCGGTATTCAGTCAGGATTCCGTGTTTTTTAAATTTCCTCAAAAAGCTGATTATCCTTATGGTATTCAACCACAAAACCCAAATCATGATACACTACTTTCCGCGTATAAAAAATGGAAGGAAAAGTACGTGACAGCTGAGGGTTGCCGGAAGGGTAGGCGGGTATTGTGGCATGACAATAAGAGCACGGTTTCAGAAGGTATCGGTTATGGTATGTTGATGGCTGTCTATTTCAATGACAAGGAGCTGTTAGATGACTTGTATACATACTATAAGTCGTTTCCCAATATGCATGGCTTGATGCACTGGAAAATTGATGAAAAAGGAGGGATTGCTGGGCAAAATGCAGCCACGGACGCAGAAGAGGATGTTGCTTTTGCACTGATAATGGCTTATGAGCAATGGGGAGAAATCAAGGAAAAAGGTCAAATTAGGTATCACAAGGAAGCCAAATCAATGCTGTATAAGATTATGGATTATGAAGTGGAGGGTTCCAGTGATGTTTTAAAGCCGGGTGATATGTGGGGAGGCAGCAAAACGACAAATCCTTCATACTTTGCACCGGCCTACTACAGGGTGTTCTATAAGTTTTCTAATGATAAAAGGTGGTTGAAGGTAGCCGACAAGAGCTATGAGGTGTTATTTAATTGCTGGAACGACAGTACCGGACTTGTGCCTGACTGGTGTAATGCCGAAGGTGGACCTGCAAGCGGAGTAGGCTGGGCACGTGAGCAGGGTAAAGCTTATCTGTATGATGCGGCCCGTACCCCCTGGAGAATAGCACTAGACTATCTCTGGTATGGTACAGAGGATGCAAAAAAGTACTGTACAAAAGTGTCAGACTTTGTAAAGGAGCTTACAGTTTTTAGAATCAGGGATGGCTATTACCTTGACGGTTCCCGTATTGGTAGTAATCACAATAGTACTTTCATTGGGCCATTTGGAGTAGGAACTATGGCAACGGATGAGAGCTATCAAAGACTAACCGAACAGGCTTATTACGAAAACATCAAAGTGTTTACCAATGACTACTTCAACGATTGTCTAAGGATTCTGACTTTGTTAGTTCAGAACGGAAATTTTGATATTCCAGCTAAATACAAGGAGATAGACTAATTACCGAACTCTTTATCGAGCTGTTCCGCAATTTCTTGTTGTGCTCTTAATTTTTTCTCATACTCAGAGGCTTTTGGGCAACCGAGCCTTTCGGCTTTCCCCAACCAGTCGAAAGCTAAATCAAAGTTTCCTTTTAATTCACTCGCAACAGCCATATTAAAGCAGGCTTTTGAACGAAGAGACTTTTTGTCACTCTTAGTCAGGTTGCGCCAGATAATAATTGCCTTATCAACTTCTTCGCGGTCAATGTAAGCCTTTGCCGTGATCAGGTCATTGTGTCCTGTGCTATAATACTCTCTTGATATTCTCTTCCATTGTGGACAGATTAGCGAATGATAGTCTTCAACCAGCTTATAGGCCACAATATCAATGGCTGATTTTTCTTCTTCGGGAGTCGGTCTTTCATAACCTTCCAGTTGTTGAAAATGACTGGATCTGTGGGTAGAAACTGGTTCTGTCGAATTCTTGGAATACATCTTGAATCCGGCTTTCATGGTCACCAGTGTGGAATAAGTATAAACCTTGGAGGTCGTAAGTTGACCATACTCGTCTTCGTAGGTCTCGTAATACTCGTTGGTGTAACTGTCTGACTGGGTATAGACATCTGAAATCATTAATAGTGCATCTGCTTCCGTCATGTCGAGCAATTCTTTGTAAGGGATTGTATCATCACATAAGAATTGGTCATCACATATGGGATATACGTTATCCGGGTTAATGACTTCAAACCTGGGTGATAACGACAGATTTCCTTTGAGGTGATAAAATATTCTTTCCACACCCAAGGAGTCCTCGTGTTTCAGAGTAAGTCCTTTCTTAACCCCAATCAGTACTTGTTGAATGTTTGATGGGACCGGTTTACGGCTAGGTTGTAAAGTGCTTACATAAAGAGTCGAAGTACAGGACGTAGTTAATGCAATAGAAACCAGGAAAATATGTAGTCTAAAAAGTTGTCGCATCAGTAACTTGTGAAAGCAAAAGATAAGATGTTGGCACCCATTTTTAATGCTTGTAGCCTTACTTCCTCCGGATCGTTGTACACTTCCTGATCCTCCCATCCATTACCTAAATCGCACTCAAAGCTATAAAAACAAATCAAGCGCCCTTCGTGAAGTATACCGAAGCCCTGTGGTGGTTTGCCATCGTGTTCGTGAATCTTTGGGAGGCCGTTGGGGAAATTATATTTTTGATGGTAAATTTTATGGTCATAAGGGATTTCAACGAACTCTTTATCCGGAAAGACCTTTTGCATCTCTACACGAATAAACTTGTCTAAGCCGTAGTTATCATCTATATGTAAGAAACCTCCACCGAGTAGATACGTTCTTAAGTTTTCTGCTTCCTGTGCTGAAAAAACAACATTACCATGTCCTGTCATATGCACAAAAGGGTAATTGAATAACTCAGGACTTCCTACCTCAACAATATCTTCTTCATCCTCGATATTCATCTTCAGGTTCTGATTGCAGAATTTGATCAGATTAGGCAAGGAAGTTTTGTTGGCATACCAGTCCCCACCACCACGATACTTTAGCTTGGCGATTTTGTATGATGGAATGCTTCCCGAGCTAAGTAGAAGAATTAGGGATGTAGTCGTAAGTATGGTTTTGAAAAACCGCATTGATCGAAGATACTAATAATTGTTCAAATTCATGATGTGACAAGCCGCGATTCCAGCTGTCTCAGTGCGTAGCACTTTTGGTCCTAACGAAACAGGTAGATAATTCTTATCAATAGCAAGTTGTATTTCTTGTTGAGAAAAGTCTCCCTCAGGTCCTATGAGCATACTGTAATGTTTTCCAGGTTGAACGAGTTTGTTCAGGTTTGTACTTGGCTCTTCGGGGTGGACGTGGGCAATGAATTTCTGCTGTGCTTGGTCAGATTCAATAAACTCCTTGAACGGTACCAATTCATTGATTTTGGGTAAGTAGTACTCTTTACATTGCTTCATAGCGCTGATGGCGATACGTTTTAACCGGTCCAATTTGATTCTTGGGCGCTCCGAATGTTCAGTTAAAAGAAAAGTAATTTCATCAATGCCCAATTCAGTGGATTTCTCAACAAACCACTCCATGCGATCATTACTTTTAGTAGGAGCAATGGCAATGTGTATGTAATAATCCCTTGTTTTAAGGATTTCTTTGTCTATAATCTCAAATTGACATTGACCTTTTTCAACAGAAGTGATTCTAAGCTCGTATTTACCTCCCTTGCCATCGGTGCTGTAAATTATGTCACCCACAGCCTTTCGTAAAACTTTGGTGCAATGTTTGCTCTCATCATGAGAGAGCATGCGGTTATTTTCAATATTTGGGGTGAAAAATAGAAACACTGATTTTTTCTTCACTTCAATATTAACCAACAGTTCTCAAATTACGTAATGATCTAAAAATGAATTCTTATGAAAAAGTTATTTTTTACCCTCGCTTTTGCCCTTGTCTGTACAGTCGGTTTTTCACAAAAAGTTTATAAAGTTAATTACTCATCACAGGCTGATATCAAAGTTTATGTGGTCAAATACGAATCCCAATGTGACCTCAAGGTCTATGAAGTAAAGTATTCTTCACAAGCCGATGAAGATGGACTTTGGCACTGGGTCGACTATTCTTCTCAGGCCGACAAGAAGATTTATTTCGTAGATTATGAGTCACAGGCAGATCTTAAGATTTACTTTGTGAACTATGAGTCACAGGCTGGATGGAGAAATAATTCTAAAAGGCACCTGTTGAGATAGTCATGATTAATTAGTGCCTGATCAGTCTTTTTTACTTGTATAGTCTTGGATTATTAGCCAATTTTGGATTGCTTTTGCAAAACCATATGTAATGAGTCTGATCGATAAGTTTCCTGTATCTATACAAAATACCCTAACCAGGAAGAAAGAAGAGTTTAAGCCAATTATTGAAGGTAAAGTTGGTATGTACGTTTGTGGTCCTACCGTATACGGTGATCCGCACCTTGGGCATGCCAGATCAGCAATTACATTTGATTTAGTATTCAGATACCTGAAGCATCTTGGTTATCAGGTAAGGTATGTGCGCAATATTACTGATGTAGGACATCTGGAGGATGAAGTAGCCGGGGCCGGTGAAGATAAAATAGCTAAGAAAGCCAGGCTCGATCAGATAGAGCCTATGGAAGTCGTGCAGTATTATACCAACTCCTATCACAAGGCAATGGATGCTCTCAACGTACAGCCTCCGAGTATAGAGCCAACAGCGACCGGTCACATCATTGAGCAGATTGATCTTATCAAGAGGATATTGGACAATGGGTTTGCTTACGAGTCAGATGGCTCTGTTTACTTCGATATGAATAAGTATCAGGAGACCTATAAGTATGGAGAACTTTCGGGAAAAGTCCTTGAGGATTTAATTTCTGGGAGCCGAGATTTAGAGGGCCAGAATGAAAAACGAAACTCAGCGGATTTTGCTCTTTGGAAAAAGGCAAACCCAGAACACTTAATGCAATGGGACTCTCCATGGGGCAAGGGATTTCCCGGGTGGCATCTGGAGTGTACTGCAATGAGTTGTAAATACCTGGGTAAGCAGTTTGATATCCACGGTGGAGGAATGGATCTTCAGTTTCCTCATCACGAGGGTGAAATAGCTCAAAGCTTTGGTGCTCACGGATGTAAACCGGTGAATTACTGGATGCACAACAATATGTTGACTTTAAATGGTCAGAAAATGGCCAAGTCTAAAGGTAATTTTATTACACTCGATGAAATGTTTGCCGGTGATCATGAGCTATTAGAACAAGCCTATTCTCCAATGACTATTCGCTTCTTTATGCTGCAATCTCATTATGGAGGCACTGTAGACTTTTCTAACGAAGCACTTCAGGCGGCAGAAAAAGGATTTCGAAAGTTAATGAATGCACTGACGGAAGTTGGCAATCTCTCATACCCTGGTGAGGGAGAGGTAAAAGCTGAATTAGACAATGAAATAAACGTCTTATGTGATGATTGTTACAAACACATGAGCGATGATTTTAATACTGCCCGTACATTAGCGAGTTTGTTTGAACTGAGTAGTAAGATTTATGCGTTTAGGAACAAGCAAGAGGATATTGCATCAATAAAGGCGATAACTTTTGAACGAATGGCAAAAACCTATCAAAGTTTTATTATCGATGTGTTGGGGCTGAAAGCTGAGGAAGAAGGGCAAGATTCTAAAATTAATGACGTGGTTGGTCTACTCATTGAATTACGAAACGATGCCAGAGCCAATAAAGACTACCAATTATCGGATACAATCAGGGATCGTCTGGCGGAGAAAGGAATCAAACTTAAAGATGAAAAGGATGGGGCAACATCCTTTGTCATAGAATGAAGTTTTTAGGATATCCATTCATCCTACTCGTAAAAGTATATCAGTACTTAATTTCCCCGTTGTTGCCGGCTAGTTGCAGACACACACCTACCTGTTCTCAATATACTATTGATGCGATCAAAGAATGGGGACCACTTAAAGGGATGTGGTTAGGGATGAAAAGAATATCCAGGTGTCACCCCTGGGGCTCTCATGGTCACGACCCGGTTCCCAGGCGCAAGAAAAAAGCTACTCCACCCGAAGAATGATTTTTGCGTCTTCGATACTGGATTTCATTTTGTCTCTTACGATGACAATTTTGTCCATCAGGTCGTTCAGAATCTCCTCATTCTTGACTTCGTCATAATTGAAGTGAGTTTTGGCGTGTTCGCGCATCCAACCCATCATGAGAGTGTCAGCTTCATCAAGTCGGTTATATAATACAGACAGTTCTTCTGAAACTGAGTCTTCAAGAATGTGTTTAATCTCGATTTTATACCTATTGATCTTATTTATCTCAGGCATAATAGAATCGTGTATTTCTACAATTTTGGAGTGATATGTTCTTAATTCTTCCGATAAATGATCTGACTTATCGGAGTGCTCATGTACAAAATCTTTGTTTGATTGCGGTTGTTCGGTGGTTTCGGAGCAGGATAAAATAAGGCAAACTACTGCGGTAAGGGTAAGTAATTGTTTCATTATTTGGTTGTACAGTTTTTACAAATTCCTTTTGCAGAAATGTCAACATCTTCAAGTTGATATCCCTTTGGAAGTGTGAGCTCAGGTGTGAACTCATCATCAAGGCAATAGGTTTTACCACATGATGAGCAATGAAAGTGTATGTGCTCATCATGATGATCGTGGTGGCCACATTCATCACAAAGAGCGTATTTAGCAATACCATCATCTCCCATAACTTTATGGGTAATGCCGGTATCTTCGAAAGTATTCAGTGTGCGATATAACGTAACACGGTCATGCACTTTGTCCAGTTCTTCTTCTATATCACTATGGGCAAGGGCGTAAGACTTAGAAAGAAACAAGTTGAGAACATCAACTCGTGTTGCTGTTTTCTTAAGACTGTGTGTCTGTAGTATGGCGGCTGTGCGATCAACTTTGGTCATTGTTGCAATTTACTTTAAAAAAAACTTTTTGACCAGCACTATTCTGCTTGCAATTTTGTTGCATTAAGTAAATTGACTATTTTTGAAACCAAGTTGCATTTGAATATGAAATGAGTCTATTGAATGCATCTTATGATAAAGAAGATATATGAAGAATAAGTTCGTTTCATTCAATCTGGATTTTTTAGGGTTTTCTGCCTCTTTTCTGTGTGCCATACATTGTGCTGTCTTGCCTATATTATTGACATTTTCGGCAATGGCCGGGCTTGAATTTCTTGAAGATCCGATTGTTGAATATGGGATGATCGGTCTGAGTGCTGTGTTTGCTTCTTTATCTCTTATCAGTAGCTATAAGAAAACACATAGAAATAATCTGCCGTTATTAATAGTAGCTTTTGGGTTTTCGTTTATCGCTATGAGTCACGTGAAAGATAGTGAAGTATTTGAAGCCGTGTTTATGACCATCGGAGGCTTTTCAATAGCTACAGCTCATATTATCAACTGGAGGCTTTGCAAGCAATGTGCTGCCTGCAAAGCCTGATAAGATGTTCTTACTGGATATCTATTATAAAATCCAGCTCTATATCTGTTTCCCCTCCAGCATTTGTGATATCTCCGTCTGAGACATTAGTTCCAAATTTATCTGGTTCATGTCGTAGGGTGACCTGGAACACCATGTTGCTTCCTGTGACCGATGTAGTGACTGTATCCTGAAGGCCAATTGGGTTACCGTTGCCATCCATATCACCATAAACTACTGATAGCGCACCTGAGGTAATAGAACTGCCCCCAAAGAAAAATTGGTGTTCTTCAGCTTCTTCTTCAACTTCCGTTGTCAGATTTTCCGTTTCACTTGATGACTCATCAAGTAAAGAAATGCTCAATAGATACTCTTTTGAATTATCGAGGATAATTGTATCAAATTGTGATGGATCGTTGCCTCCATCACCATCAGTGTCTTTGAAGCTGGCACAAACAGTATCGTTCGCATCTGCGGTGTTTTCGAAACGAAGTTTAACTGTGGTTATCAATTCTTCTTCGTTTCCGGGAGGTGTTCCGGGATCGTTGTTGTCTTTTTTGCATGAGGTAAGAACGGCAATGCCGATCAATCCTGACATCATCATTTTATTCATTTTCATGTGTCTGTGATTTGAGTTGTAAAGGGATTTTTAAACTAAAGCTTATATTTCTTCCTAAGTCATCGGAGAAGTACCGAAACCGATTCATATACTCACGGTAGGTAGTGTTTAACAGGTTCTTTATCTGAACTCCCAAATCTAAACGCTGTTTTCCAATGAAGACTGAGCAACCGGATTCGATGTTTAGGAGCCCATAACCGTTTGGTGGATTAACAAAATCTGCCCCGGGTTGGATTCTCGATTGTTTTGCCACAAGTTGAAGCCCAACTTCTAAAAAGGTGTTCTTGAGCTTTTTGGCTTTTTTAAAGTTGTATTGCAATCCGTTGTAAGTCCGGTCGGATGGTATAAAGGGTAGGAACTCCTGGCTCTCTTTTTCGAAGGCACGGACAATTGAAGACTTAGATACCCATTTTAGATTTTTCAGAATACGATAAGTTAGTGTGAGGTCAATGCCTTGAAAGATGGCATCAGCTTGCTTATGTGCGAATACAGGAAAGGCTCCTCTAACTGTTAATTTTGTTTCTCCGGTAGGATCAAGAAAGATGTAGTTGTCAATCAATTTATGGTAAAAGGAAACTTCGGCTGTTATTTCATCTTTTCTGTGGTAGTTGAACTGCAAACTTGCTTCTCTGGCATATTCGTGGGTCAATGCTGAATCACCTCTTTCCAATGCCGCAGCTCCATGATGTATGCCGTCACTGTACAACTCATTGGGTAGAGGAGGTCTCCATGCCGTTCCAAGATTCATGTGTAAGTCCAAGTCCGAACTGAAGCGGTAGATACCACCTATATTATAGGCCAGGTTGAAGAATTCCAATAGGGGGGTATTGAATTCGGTTCCAGTCCATAGCCAGGATTTCAGGTTCCTATAATCAGCCCGGATTCCGGCCTCAAAAGAAGTCTTTTCCCGATCAAATCTTTCAATTAAATAACCTCCTAAAGACTGTGAGGTGTAAGCGGGCATAAAATATCCATCACCAATAGCTGTGTTAGTTTGTGTTTGTGCATTTATCCCCAGAGTTGAGCTAACTACTTCATGAATATGGTTCTCAAGAACCAAATCGGCCGTATGGCTTGTCAGAGAATACTTGGCCTGTGGTTCTCCATCAATATCAGTGATGTGGGCTTTGTCAAACTCAGCTCTTCGGTTGAATTGCCGGGAAACAGTCATAGTGAGCTTACTTTCTTCCGAAATCCACCAGTAAGATTTTAGTTTCCACAATTCATGATAAATATTTTGGTAGGGATGATCAATAGAATAGGAGAAGCCAGAAGAGTCAAGAGGGACAGGAGAATTGAATGCAGCTTGGAGATCTGTGAGGTTACCGATGTGGCTTGCTGAAAATATCCCCACCTGACTTGAAAATAAGCTGAAGTAGGCCTCGATCCCTAGTTTTTCTCCATTTGCAGCTGCGGTCCAGGAAAAATTTGATTCTTTAAATCCTGTATTTTTCATGAAATAATCTGGTGTTTTTGCATTACCACCACGCTTAGCACTGCCTTGGATTCGCCAACTAAACCAGGGGATTTTTTTGTGGTTAGCCTGCAAATCAGCAGCAAGGACTCCCGACCTTCCATTCGAAAAAGCTCCGGTGTAAATATTGGCTGACATCCCTGGTTCAATCGGCAAAGGTTTTGGCTCAACCAGAATAATGCCTCCCATAGCACTTGACGAGTAGCGAAGGCTACCAGCCCCTTTTACAATAGATATCTTATTGGCCAGAAAAGGATCAATTTCAGGGGCGTGTTCCGTGCCCCAGGATTGGTTCTCAAGTTGTACGTCATTATTGTATATTTTGACCCGTTGACTGTGCATACCATGGATGACAGGTTTAGAAATTGTGTTTCCTGTTTCCAGGCTCGTAACTCCGTTAATTTTTTTTAAAGCTTCTCCAAGTGTCTTTCCCTTTTGTTGATCCAGTGCAGTTCCATCCAGAGTTGATTTTGGTTGTGTGTGTTCGTCATCATGATGATCAAGTATGAGATCAATATCTTCATAAGAATGCTCATGATGAGGCATTAGTAAGGTGATCGTTGAATCCGACTGAAAGAAATAGGAAAATTCTTTAGGTTCACAACCTGGATGTTGACAGATTAAAACTATAGTGTCATTGGGGCAGATATTCTTTAATATGAAGCAACCCTTATCAGAAGCAATTGATCCTTTGCCAGACTTTTTATTCACTACCGAAGCATAGGATAGGGGCTGTTTTGTTTCAGAGTCCTTTACATACCCTTCTATTTCAAGGGTACAGTTCTGGGCCACACCAATATGTGTGAGACAGAGAAGTATAAGCCATACAAATCTGTTCGTCAAATGCATTGTAGGTTGAAATAATGCAACATTGTTGCAAATGTAACTGAATTGCAATTAGCCTCCAAATAGTAATTCGATACTTTTGAATGATTTGATATATTTAGGTTTGATTTAAAGACACGACTACGATGAATAAACTACTCGTATTACTCTTTCTTTCTTTCTGCTTAGTAAAGTGCGGTGAGGAAAAAAAGTCTAAACCTCAGGATGAGGAGATTAACTATAAAGGAGAGTTGATACCTTTTTACTCCGATGGAAAGTATGGCCTTTCGGATACACTTTCTAGTATGATCATTGAACCTAAATTTGTTAATATCACTTTTTTTGAAGGGGGAACTGCAATTACCGAGGACCCACAAGGAAGCTTCTTCCTAGTTAATAATGTGGGGGACAAGGTCAGTGAAGATTATGATTATATCGGACCAGTGCGTAATTCAAGAAGGCTTTTTCGGAGTAAGGGAAAATATGGATATCTGGATGAGAAAGGAAATAAAGTAATAGAACCCATCTACGACAAAGCATGGGAGTTTTCGGATGCCGGAGGCTACGTATATAAAGGTGATTTGAACGGCTTCATTGATACCTCGGGTAACGAACTTTTACCATTGCGTTATGATACTAACTATCCGTTTTATGCTCAGCAATATTTAAATGGTGACTTTTGTAAAGTGGAGTGGGATGGCAAGATAGGATTCATTGATTTGAATGGAGATACTGCTATAAACCCGGCATATGAAGATGCTACTTTAATGAATAATAACAGAACGTTGGTGATGAAGGACTTAAAATATGCTCTGCTCAATGAAAAAGGAGAAACCGTTGTCGACTATAAGTATGATTTCGGACTGGGATTTAGTAAGGGATATTGTCCGGTCGTAATTGGAGAGAACTGGAGCTGCATCGATACAGAAGGAAATACCGTTATCGAAGGGTATGACTATTTATTCAACAATAAACTTCCTGAAAGGCAATTTATAGTGATGAGGGCTGAAAATTGGGGTGTTGTTGATATTCAGGGAAATGCCTTGATACCTATTGAATTCGAAATGATTGAGTATTTGGAAGCAGATTTATACGCGGTCAAGAAAGATTCAAAATGGCAGTTCATGATTGCCGGAACTTCCATTCCTATTAGCGGGAAATACGATAATGTCAGCAAGGGTAAATATCCATATTGCTGGATCAAGGAGCAAGGGAGTTGGATAGTTACAGACATACGAAATAATAAGAAATTTCAGAAATAAAGGGTGACCCTGGCAACACTTATGTACCAATAGGTATCACTTAATAAAACGGTTCCTATAAAGTTTGTGTAATTATATCATTTACAGGACTTTTTCGTTATCTTACAGGACGTCCGCGACTTTTTAAATACATAACCATGAAAATGAATTTTCTCAAATTATCCAAAGTATTGACTCTAGGCGCACTATTTACTTTTGGTGCATGCTCAGAGAAGAAAAATGTAGTTTCAAACAACGCTGATTATAGCTACGATAACCTTGATGGTGTATATGCCTCGGCTGCTGCAAAACATCAGGGAGCGCAGGGTGCTGCCGAATCTTATCCAGCTGTAATGGTGGAGACCGAAGAAGGTGGGGTTGTGCCCATGCAGATGACCTCACTTAAGGTAGATGTGAAAGTAGTAGGTAATATCGCGACTACCACCATGTATATGCAGTTCTACAACAAAATGGATGATTTGATTGAAGGACATATGTATTTTCCATTGATGGAGGGGCAGACTATTTCCAGGTTTGCTATGGACGTAAATGGTAAAATGAGAGATGGGGTAATCGTAGAAAAGGAAAGAGGTCGGTCTGGTTTCGAGACAGTCACCAGGAGACAAATTGATCCTGGATTAATCGAATGGACCAAAGGAAATAACTTCAAAGCGAGAATCTATCCGATTCCTGCCAGAGGAACCAAGCAAATTATTGTGGCATATGATCAGGAACTAAAGCCTGTAGAAAAAGGCTACCAGTATACTTTGCCGTTTAATTTTGACGCAAAGGTACCTAAGTTTCGTACACAGGCTCGTATATTCCAGCAGGACCTGGCTCCGTTGATGGATGGTAATGAATTAGAAAAGTTTGAATTCAAAAAAGCAGGGAAAGACTACGCAGGAGGAGTGATCTTTAAAGATTATACTGCTAACAAACCATTTGTATTCACGATTCCTAAAAAAGAAAAATTCAGGGAGGTTGTTATCTCAAAGGTTGACGAGAACAATGCATTCTTTCTAGCCAATGTAAAACCCACTATCGAGCCAAGGCCAAGAGAGATTCCTGCGAAAATTGGACTTGTATGGGACGTTTCGAACTCTTCGACAGGGCGAAATGAACTGAAAGAATTAAAGGTTCTTAAGGATTACTTTACTAAGATCAAGAATACGGAAGTGCACTTGATTACATTCAATAATACACTTCAAGATTCCAGAAAATTCACAATTAAGAATGGGGACTCTAAAGAGTTGATCAACTTCCTCATCGAAGCAAACCACGATGGAGGTACTCAACTGGGAAGTGTAGACTTAAGCAAATACCCTTGTGATTTGTTTATTCTTTCGTCAGACGGTATTACCAATATTGGATCCAAAGAGCTTGGTCTTGGAAGAAGTCCGGTACTCGTTTTAAACTCCAATGTAGTGGCCGACCACTCTTATCTTAAGAATGTAGCCTATAAGTCTGGGGGTGAATTTATCAATGTGACGTACTTATCTGCCGAAGAGTCAGTAGACATGATGCTTAACGAGTCGGTAAAATTTATCTCTGCTACAAGTGAAAATGAATTAATCAACGAGACTTATCCCTCGAAAAACACTCCGGTAAATCATAGCTTGTCACTGGCAGGAAAACTAGTATGGTCAGAAGCAGACCTCAACGTTAACTTTGGTTATGGTAATGACATTGCCGAAACAGTTACCCTTGATATGAGTGAAGAAAGTGCCGTTGAGTCAGAACTTATGGAGAAAGTATGGGCTCAGAAGAAGTTAACTGAGCTGGATATGGATTACCGAAATAACAAAGATGAAATCACGCAGTTGGGTAAGGATTACAACATCGTTACGAGAAATACTTCATTGATTGTTCTGGATAGAATAGAAGACTACAAAGCTTTCGGGATTAAGCCTCCTAAAGAGGTGCGAGCTCAATTGGCCTATTATGATGAAAGTGAATTTGAATACATCGAGCAAGAAGAATCTTACTCCCATAAAGAGCAGGTTGTTCAAGCATATCAAAACAAACTCGCACTTTGGGAAAAAGAAGTTGATCCAAATGTGGAAGCCTATGATAATTCAGAAGAAAGTACAGATAACATTCAGCGAAATTCGGCTGGTCGGGATGCGATGAGTAACTCAGTGAGTATTTACAACTTTGGATCTACCTTCCAGGCTGCTGGAAACGGAGGGGCTGCAGGAGCTACTCAGCCTAGCTATGATAACCTATCATACTCTGAGGATTCAGAGCCGATACCTTCCAGTGGAAGCATCAAATTGGAACCGCACAATCCTAAGAGATTGTATATGAAGAAATTCAGCTCACTAGATGCTGATGAAATATATAATACCTATTTAAGCAAGAGAAGGGAGTTTGGAGGCCTCGCTTCATATTATGTTGATGTGGCTGGTTTGCTAAAAGAAAAGGGACGTCACAAGGAAGCAATTACTGTATTGAGCAACCTTACAGAGTTAGAACTTGAGAACAGTGAATTGCTAAGAGTATTGGCTAAGGAGCTGGAAGAGATGGGAGAGACTGATTTGGCCATGAGTGTCTACTCTGATGTACTCGAGATCAGAGGTGAAGAGCCTCAGTCATACCGGGACCTGGCACTCATCAAAGCTAAAAACGGAGAGTATCAGGAGGCTGTAGATTTACTTTCCCAGGTTGTGAATCGTGAGTGGGATAGCAGATTCCCAGGCATTGAATCAATTGCTGTTACTGATATCAATGGAATTAATGTACAGGCAGGAGGAAACCTCGATCTGAAAATTGATTCAAGATTGAAAAAGAACACGGCTTGTGACTTGAGGGTAGTCTTGAGCTGGGATGCAGACAACACAGACGTTGACCTTTGGGTCACGGATGCTAAGGGAGAAAGATGTCACTCTGGTCGTATGATGACCAATGGCGGTGGTTACCTATCTAATAATTACAGAAACGGATATGGTCCTGAAGAATTTTGGGTGAAAGATGCGCTAAGTGGGGAATACAAGATACAGGCCAAATTCAATGGTAAGATACGCCAAAGAATTGCCGGCCCTGTTACGGTGAGTGCTAAAATTTATACGGACTTCGGCAAAGAGAATCAGGAGATGAAAGAAGTTAGTGTTCGTATCGAAAAGCGCAATGAAATTGTAACGCTGGGTACGGTTGATATGAAATAAGATTTAAGTTAAAAGTTGATTAGTTATAAGTGAAAAGGCCCGTAATCCGGGCCTTTTGTTGTTTTAGTCGCATACTGGTTTGAATCGCTATGATCAAAGATGAACGTATTTCGAAAATACAGGGTTGCCATAGTAAGTATTGTAGTAACAATCACTGGTTTTTTATATTATTTCGATTTGTATCATGCTGACATATACAAGCTAGATTCGGTACATATACAGAAGTGCTCAGATAGTTATGAAAATGATAGAGATAGTTTTATGATTTTCGTCCGTCCAAGGCTCAAAAGGCAGAATACTCCACCGAGTTCTATCATATTATTTTATGACTCACGGGATCAATTGGTTGGGCAAAAAATTATCAAACTTGAGTTTTCAATCGTTAGTATTGACACAGCTATAGACGTGACAAATTCAATTCATTACATAAGAAGCGAACAATTAGTTGAAGATAGTACTATAGATTGTTTTGATACTATTGTTGACCCCCAGAGATTTTATTTGGGTAGAAATTTTAAATTTTATAATGAAGCAATTGAAGGCAATATAGATTTTCACTCTTGTGATTACTCAGGGAACTTTTATTCATGTGAATTGAAAAATATTTCTTTCGATTCTTCGTTTCTGAGATTACAAATAACTTTTGAAGAGGGAGGTGTTCTAGCCGATTCGGTTTTTTTAGGAACTAGCAAAAATTAATTCTACAATGACTTTATACTTACTATGCAAGGTATGTTTCTCCGAGTCGCATTAAGGGAGTTTTGAAATTGAAACCCACTCGAGCGCGTTTGAGAGCAACGGAAACGCGTTCGACCTGTATAAAATAGTAACACCCATAGAATCATGAGATTACTGCTCCTAATATCGATTGTTTATTCTGCTACTACCTTTTCTAGGGGGCAACAAGTAGTTGACACATCCAAGGTTTTTGGGGTTACAGTAGCTAATCCCTGGTCTGATATTTCTGACCTGAAAGAGGCTCTTTTAGGCCATTGTCTGAAACCTACGGTTCGGATAGTTTTTGATGAAAAGATAACAGCCAAAGAATATACTGGTGTTGTGACCAATATTTCTGGGTCATGCTTCATTATGGGGGAGATATTGGACAGCTACTACGTGAAAGACTACTCCTGGCAACAGTACAGGGAAAGGACGTTAGACTATCTAAATACTTTTGAGGAAACGGTCGATATTTGGGAAATAGGTAATGAAGTAAATGGTGATTGGTTAGGTAGTACTGATTCTGTGATTCTTAAAATAGAAGAGGCATTCCGAATCGTAAAGAATAGGAACAAACTAACTGCCCTTACACTTTATTACAATGAGGGTTGTTTTTATGACAAACCACAATACGAAATGTTCAATTGGATAGAAACCAACCTATCTGATTCTATGAAACAAGGTCTGGATTATGTTTGGATAAGCTATTATGAGGATGATTGTGAAGGAATTGTGCTTTCGGAAGGCCAATGGCAAACTGTATTCGATAGCTTGTATGCTATTTTTCCGAACTCGAGACTTGGCATAGGAGAATGTGGAACGAAAAAGAAAAGTAAGAAGGAAGAATACATTAATCGTTACTACACTATGGATATCTCAACACCTAATTATGTTGGGGGTTACTTTTGGTGGTATTATAAATCATATCCGGATACAGATGCGGTACCTAAAACGAAACCACTATGGAATCTTCTGAATACCATTAATTGTGGTTGGGTAGATACTAAGTAATAGCAATCGAATGCAGCTAATGCTTTCTTCAGGATTCTGTGCCAGTGACTCTTGCTCGGGCTTAACTTAATGACATTACGGGCGCTTTTGAGTGCAACGGAAACACGTTCGAGGTATGCTAAACGTTTACCTAAAACTCCGAAGTAAAGAAGAACTTAATATCAGGATACTTCTCATTGGCCAGTGTAATCGAGTAAGCTGAATCGGCCAAGAAAACATCCCGGCCATCTTTGTCCACGGCCAGATTCTTGATTTTCCGGTCTTTGAATTCGGCCAGCTGTTCTTCGTTTTCGCTGGTGAACCAACAAGCTTTATGTAAATTGAAGGGCTCGTAACGGCATTGGGCTCCGTACTCGTGCTCAAGTCGGTATTGAATAACATCAAACTGCAGTACCCCTACGGTTCCAATTATTTTTCTGTTGTTGTATTTACTGATGAAGAGTTGGGCAACTCCTTCATCCATGAGTTGATCAATCCCTTTGTTGAGTTGCTTAGCTTTCATGGGATCAGCATTTTCGATGTACCTGAACTGTTCGGGGGAGAAACTTGGTATCCCCTTGAATTGAAGTATTTCGCCCTCGGTTAGCGTGTCTCCAATTTTAAAGTTTCCGGTATCATGTAAGCCTACAATATCTCCGGGATAAGCTTCTTCAACTACTGACTTCTTAGAGGCCATGAAAGCCGTAGGACTGGAGAACTTAAGGTTTTTGCCTTGCCTTACGTGCAAGTAGTTTTTGTTTCTCTCAAACTTTCCACTGACAATTTTCACAAAAGCCAAACGGTCTCGGTGCTTAGGGTCCATATTGGCATGAATCTTAAATACAAAGCCAGAAAACTTATCTTCTGTTGGCTTAATAGTCCTTACGTCAGATTCTTTCGGGAGAGGAGAAGGAGCTATTTCCAGGAAGCACTCGAGCAACTCAAGCACTCCAAAGTTGTTTAATGCACTCCCGAAAAACACAGGACATCTTTCGCAACTTATATAGTCTTCCCGATCAAATGGAGGATAAACACCTTCGATAAGTTCAACTTCTTCTCTGAGTGTGTCCGCAGCGGTTGCTCCGACTAATTCATCCAACTTACCATCACTTAGGTCGTTGATTTCAATGGCATCCGTAACCTTTTGTTTGTTGTTATTAGTAAATAGCTTTAGGTTTTTTTCGTAAATGCTGTAGACACCTTGAAAGTCTTTTCCCATACCAATGGGCCAGGAGAGGGGGGTTACCTTTAGTTTTAATTTTTGTTCTACCTCATCAAGAAGGTCAAACCCATCTTTTCCCTCTCGATCGAGCTTGTTGATAAAAACGATGATCGGGATGTTTCTCATTCGGGAGACTTCAACCAGTTTTTCAGTCTGCTCCTCAACCCCTTTCGCAACATCGATTACCACAATTACGCTATCTACTGCAGTCAGGGTGCGGAACGTATCTTCAGCAAAGTCTTTGTGACCGGGTGTATCAAGAATGTTGATTTTAGAGCCTTTGTACTCAAAGCCCATGACGGATGTGGCAACCGAAATCCCCCTCTGCTTCTCAATCTCCATGAAGTCACTCATGGCTGCTTTTTTAATTTTGTTGGATTTAACGGCACCTGCTTCCTGAATAGCTCCACCAAATAGGAGTAATTTTTCCGTCAGTGTAGTTTTTCCGGCATCGGGGTGACTGATGATGCCAAATGTCCTTCTTCGGTTTATTTCGTCTGTAATTGCCATATCGGGCCGCAAGTTAGGATATTGTTGTTTTATTTAAAATTATTCAGTGCTCCATACCCATAAAATGATACGGGTGGTATGATTTAATTGCATTGCCATAAAACTTAATTTTTGTAGTTTTGATGTATAGAAAATTTCATTCAATGAAGGTGGGAGGTAGAAAATTATCCAATAGAGAAAAGGTACAACTAACAGTGGGAATCTTCTGTGTGTTGTTTGGTGCAGTTACTGTTTTTATGTTGGGGAATGAATTTTCCAAGTTTGCTACTTCCATACATAAGCATGGTCCAGGGATGATTGTCGCAGTGTTTGCTGCCAGTGCAATGACGATTTTTGGCTTTTGGTTACTCCTACGTCTTCTCAAATAATTTGATTTTAGAGATACTTTTTAAGGATAGTATTGTTATTCTTATGAAGTCATGAGTTCTGACACTAAAAAATTGTGGAAAGGAGTCTTGCCCGGAATCCTTATGGTTTTTGCCATTTGGGGTATTCTATGGTTGGATGAAGGTTTGGATTTGAACCTTTATGAGTACGGTGTTCGTCCGAGAACGGTCGAGGGTATCAAGGGAATTTTTATTATGCCGTTCCTTCATGGAGATTGGGAGCACGCGCTATCCAATTCGATTCCATTGATTGTTTTGATGGGGTGTTTGTTTTTGATCTACACAAAAATTGCCTGGGAAAGCTTACTTTGGATGTACCTGATTACAGGCTTGTGGACCTGGGTTTTCGGAAGAACTTCGTATCATATTGGTGCTAGTGGAATTATCTATGCATTGGTGACCTTTTTATTTTTTTGTGGTGTGTTAAGAAGGGACCGGGTGTCACTTACCATATCACTACTTGTTACATTTTTGTACGGTAGTTTAATTTGGGGCATACTTCCTATTTTTGGTACTAATATATCATGGGAGGGACATTTAGCAGGAGCTTTGTCGGGACTAGCAGTAGCTTTTTTCTTTTACAAAACAGACCGGGTTCCGAAGCGTGTGCTAGATGATGATGATACCTATAATGAAATGAGATTTGGAGAAGGGTATTGGAAATCGGAGGCACAAAAAGAATTAGAGAGCAAAGAAAATGCAAGCAGTTCAAGCGAGGGGCCGGTGAGAATTATATATACCTACAAGCAGGAGGATAGTAAAAAGAAAGGCCCGGGTAACTAATCACCCAGGCCAGTTTATGAGTGAATTCTATCAATTAATCGTCAACCGATGCCACATCTTCTTCATTAAAGATAGAAAACTCAACAGAAGTCTTTGATTCATTTCCCAGCTTATCAACTGATCTCAACTCTACTGTATAGGTTTTTCCTTTCTGGAAGCCTTTGATCATTTCTGTGTAAAGCTTTTCGGTACCTCCATTAATCTTGTAAAAGATTTTATCGAAACCGACCATCTTATCTGTAGCCGACAAGAACAATCCAGTATGATCCGAGTAAACGGAGGTGGTTTTATCACCCAAGGTAATGTTGCCAATAGGCTCAATGCTGAACCTTGTGTAAATTTCAGGTGGTGTATTGTCAACTATGAAGAAAAAACTATTATTTGAAGCGTTATTTACGTTGTCCAGGGCACTGTAGTTTACACTTTGATTGCCTTCATTGCTTACAGTAAATGCTTCTTTATACTCTGTTTTGCCTTTGCCACTGACAGCATATTCGATCTTCTGAACGCCTGACGAATAGTCTACGGCCTTTAGATTGATCTTGGTTGTGCTATTAATAAAAGTCGTGTCTCTGGTTGTGAAAGTAGGTCCATCAAACGAATGAGAAAGCACCGGAGCTTTCGTGTCGACATACCTGACATACTTTGATGGGTTAACTGACTTACTTTTGTTATTTACCTTATCTGTAGCATTTGCCTTGATATAAACGTTACTCAGGTTCTCATCAAACTTAAATGGCTGTGAATAGGTTTCATAAGACTTCCCATTGAAAGAATACTGAATTTCTTTAACACCCGCTTTGTTGTCGGTAGCCTTAAGGGAATACTTACTTCTTCCTGAGACGTATTCTTTGCCGTTTGCGACATACTTATCTCCAATTACTTCATCGGTAACAACAGGGGCAGTTTTGTCGACAAAGAACTTAAATGTCTTGGGTGATTCCTTATTTTCAACATTATCAATTCCGTAGTATGTCAGGGTGTGCTCCCCTTCGGACAGGCTATACATACTAATACTGGACGTATATGATCTTTCCTTTCCGTCATCGATTTTGTAAACAGTCTTTTTTACTCCAGCACCCTGGTCTTCGGTTGAAAGCTTTATTTTAGATCTTGCAGATAGGATGTTTCCTGCCTGATCACCGACTATTTCGTGTTTACTTATCGGTGTTGTTCCATCGACCTGATAGGTTATTGTTCTGGTTTTTTCTATGTTACCGACATTGTCGACCGAAAAATATTGATAGAAGTACTCCTTTTCCTGGGAGAGGGTAATCGTTTTTGCAGCTACAAACTCAGTCTTGTCTAACGAATGTAAGGTTCTTTGTATACCAGACATTTCATCTTTAGGGACAAGATTGATAGTGGCGCCCTTTTGAACAAGAGTCTTATTATCTTTTTGATACGTCACTATTTTTGAATGGTCTAATGTTGTATTTGGAGCAATTCCATCGGCCCAAACTTCAAATAGAACTTCATGTTCATATTCTTTGTCTTTGTGACGGAGATAGTGTCGACCATGGCCATCAAATTCCATCGGGTTAGCATATTTGGATTTGCTTTCTAATCGGACAGCATTATTCGGATCATTTTCGGAAGACATAAAGAAATAAACAGGAAGGGAATCATGGACGTAGACTCTTTTTTCACCTTCATGTTCACCTACATATATCTTCCATTTGAATTCTGGTTTTTTTTGGGCGTGTAGGCTACCAGCAAACAATAGAGTTGCTAGTAGCGCACCCACAATTGGGTTGCGTGTAATTGTGTTCATGGCATTTATTTTGGTTGACTAAAATTATTGTTGAGCCCCTGTGTTCTTTATGGTTTAATAGGGCTTACTCTTCATAGCAAAGAGGCAAATTGAGGAAAGTAAAATTTTGCTGGTAACCAGACTTAGCTACTTATACGCTAGCAGGAAGGTGGGGTTTCGGTTGAGGTTGAATTGTGGATAACTTATAGAAAAAGGGCTGGTTGGAAAAATTCCCGAATATCAGGATTTGACTGCTCAAGTATCTCGACCTTCCACTGTTATCCTGCTCTGACGAACGAGGTCCCGATTGCTCGGGATGAGGCCTGCTCTTAACACTTGTTAGCTTTGTCGGTATCGAGTAACTGTTGAATTTTCCAATTAGTCCAGCCCTATATGATATTACAAAATATTATGAATTAAAACAAAGGGGAGGTAGGTTGATTTATTAAATCTGGCGTGATTTTTTTGATGGCCTAAACCTTGTTAAAACTTTTTTAGGAAGAATATTAAAATTTTATAACTTCGGGGTTAATTCTGAAACCTTTCAGGATTAGATGTGATGTGTTATGGGGTCAGCAGCTTTGCTGGCCTTTTTTGTTACCAGCCATCGTCACCCCAGTCTCCTTCATCGCTATCATCACCATCATTACTATCATTGCTGTCATCTTCCCATTCACTATCATCTGATTCATCCCATTCTTCGTCTGAATTTTCATCACTGTCTTCGCTATCTTCTTTGTTTTCCTCATCTGGGATTAGGTTATCCTCTTCTATTTCCTCCTCAGGAATATCTTCAGTAGATTCATCAGGATTATCTTCTGGTGTAATCCTCTCATTTGGTGTATTATTATCTGGGCTTTCTTTTTCATCAGGTGCGCTTTGCCATCTATCATCTTTTTTTGTTGAGTCCGCACCAGATCCTGAACCGCTTTCTATTCTTTCCTTCGGATGAGGTTTTTTGGGATGTTTGCGTTTGGCACCTGGAGTGTATTCGAACATTATGTTGGCAGAAACATAAGCATCATTCTTGTCAGGATTTCCGCGTAGCTCACTAACCTTGTCCAGATAGTCTGTGAATGTAAGCCTGTAGTTCAGTTGAGTTGATACCGCAACCCGATTCGAGAAGGAGAATTTTACTCCAAGTCCTGTAGGTACAGTAAAAGTCCATCTTGGATAGCCTAGTGGCTCCTCCGCTAATGTATCACCGCTTCCTCCGCCTAATGAATACGTTTCTGACCAATAGCGAAGAAAACTGATACCAAGGTGAATGTATGGTTTGACTAGTTTTGGCTTTTTCTTTCTTTCACTGTGCTTGAGGATTCTGTTATAAATGATTTCGAATCTTCCATATGCCGAAAACTCAAGGTTCTTTGATTTGAAAGCGAGATTTCGTTCCGGGATTTCATCATCGGAGCCCAGGCCGAAATAATTGACTTCAGCTCCCAATAGTACCCGAGCCCACATATTGTAGTTAGCACCAATACCAATGGAGGGTTTGAAATTATTGTATTTCAATTGACTAGTTAAGTCACCATAGTAGGCCGATGTACCCAGTGAAACGTAGTAATTGAATGGTCCTCTCCAAAAATAGGAATCGAAAAAACCGGAATATTGAATCTGTTTTCTTTTCCTCCATTGTGCGTGTACACTAATGCAGGAGAAGAGAATGATGATTAATAATATTTGTTTTCGGAACTGCACGATTTGTGTTGGCAGACAAAGATAAAAATTTTTGTCATGTTGGATTACTTATTTTAAGGGATGTACGAACAATGTAGTAAGAGCCAATGAATTATGGATTTGGATTAATTTTTGCTAAATAGTATGCTATGAAAAATTTGTTCTACATCATTACGCTTGGGTTGGTCTTTAATTTATCAGCACAGGCTCAAAAGACAAGGTCCTTAACGATCAATAAAAAAGATGAAGGTTTTAGTCTTTATTGCAAAGCCAAACTACAAGGACTGAATAATATTGATACCATTGATGCGATCAAGACAGATTTTGGGAAGAAGATTAAAGACTGGAAGTATGATGCCAGTACCGGACAGGTTTTGATAGAGCCGTCAGCCTTTGGTGGAATTCAGGGCTTTTTTAATTTGAAATTTATAATTGGCGCAGCCACAATTACTCAGCAGATATTTTCCAGAGCCACTACTTTTCTCGTTGACGAAGATTTGTCATTACCGGCATTCAGCGAGATTATTAGTGTGAAATTTTGTGGCAAAGAAATCGAAAGATATGAACTCTGGGGTAGCAATGGAATTCTCGTCAATGACTTCGATGTCAGTACAAACTGCCAGGATGAAGTGGTGATAGAAATAATTTATAACGAAAAGTGAACTTACTTTTCGTTATGTTTTTTTTGTCTTAAAGAATCTTTACAATACATTTTCATCAATCGATGAGCGTCTGTGTCACCATGCTCATCCGCGCTGGAAAAATCCTCACATGCTTCTTCTGTTTTTCCTAACTCTAATTTTGCAAGACCACGGTAATAGTAGGCATCAGCATGGTATTCTTCAAGGTGTATTACACGATCAAATTCTTTAAGAGCTAGGTTATATTGCTCCATTTCGTTATAAATGATTCCTTTGTTATAGTGTGCATCTGCATAAGTAGAATCAAGTAGAATGATTTGGTCTAATTCTCTCAAGGCCTGATCTCTATATCCATAATGATAACTACACATAGCCTTCAGTGTGTGCGCCTCCATATCATTTGGATTAATGCTGATTGCTTGCTTAAAGTCAGCAATGGCCCCCAAATAGTCGTGTAATTTCATTTTTACTTCTCCTCTGTCGAAATAGGCCTCTTCGGTTTCCGGGTTCAGTTCAATGTATTTATCAAAATCGTTGAGTGCTTTATGGTAGTGCATGGCATGATGCTTAAAGTTCTTGCTTTCTGCTTCCTGAAAGTGTAGCATACCTCTGTAGAAGTATGGATCGGCCAGGCCTGGGTATTTGTCAATTACCCTTGAAAAGTCTGACATAGCTTCAACGAAGTTACCGGCTTCCTGCTCGGCTCTTCCTTTGTCAAATAGTGGTTTAAGATTGTTGGGATCAAGAGCGAGTGTTTTTTTGAAATCGACTATTGCGCTTTCCCACTGTTCTGCACCGTTTTTTGCAAGACCGCGATTGTAGTACGCCTGGGAATATGCGGTATCAATGGATATAGCAGAAGAAAAGTCTTCAATAGCTTCTTTATATTTTTCCATTGAACTGTAAATTACTCCACGTTGGTTATAAGATTTTTTCTTGAGATCATCATCTGTCGATTTTATTGATGAAGAAAAATCTTCCAGTGCCTTTTCAGTGTCTTTGTTTTTCAAATGGATTAGCCCTCTTTGATAGTAGGCAGGGTAGTATGTATCATCAAGCCTCAACAGATCATCAAAGATTAACTTGGCCTCCGAATACTTTCTTTTCACCCTTGCATAGTCCAGACCGACTTTATACAAGGAGTCAATATTGATGTCACTCGTGCTTACCTGAGCCTGAACCGGGCTAGAGGCCATCATAGTGATAAAGGCGATTGATGCTAATACTAGAGTTTTAATATTTTTCATTTCGACACTGTTTTCCATAACGAATATATATCAAATTCGAGTCTAATACAATAAAGGTAACTCTTAGAACGTGGTTTGAATTCTATTCTCTAAGAATGCAGATATCGTGCCATTTCGTATTTTTGAATATCTATATGTCAACCCGCTTGAAAATATTATTGGTATTCCAGCTCTTATTTAATACTCCATTATTTTCGCAGTCCTTGAGTTATTTTGATGATTATTCTTCGGATCGCAGTGACTGGCGGACTTATACCGATGAAAATTCTTGCGCTCTTGTTGAGAACGGAATGCTGGTATTGACACCTGATTCGACTAATAACGGGTGTTTAATAACCAATGATATCAATTACTCATGGAAGGATAAAAATGAAATTTCATTCAAGATCAAGCAGCTTTCCGGAACTAGTAATTATGCCTACGGCATTATATGGGGGGTGAAGAGTGGCTATAAGCAGTATGAGCAATTAAAAATCTTTTCTACCGGATTCGTGCAGTATAATCGAAAGGTGGAAGATGAACAAGATCTTTCACTGAAGTATAGATGTCAGGCAATTAGTGCTTTAGGAGATTGGAATGAAATCAAGGTGATTCGTGACCAAGCAATTACTATTCTGGTTAATCGGGACACAGCCGCGGTTATTGACAAGAAACCCACTTGTGGTCCTGCAATTGGTTTTTACACCGAGAAGAATATCAAAATTGCTATTGATGAGCTGAAGATCCAGACCACTGACAAAGAGATAGAAGTATATAAACCTTTTAGAAATATTATACCCGTTCAGTTGGATTCAAATATTAACTCTCAATGGGATGAGCTTTCGCCTGTGGTCGATGCGACTGGCGACAGGATTTACTTTTTGAGAAGAGGTGATCCCAGCAATATGGGGACAGATAATGCTGATGATATATGGTGTGCTCAAAGAAATGAATCAAAGAGCTGGGATGAGGCCTTGAACCTTGGAAAGCCCTTGAATAACGAAGGATATAATTTTGTGTTGTCCACCTGTCAGAATGGGAAGGTGCTCTATCTCGCTAATACCTATAATTCAGACGGAAGCCCGGGGGATGTTGGGGTTTCGAGATCAGAGTGGGTTAATGGGAACTGGACCATTCCCCGTAAAGTTGAAATAGAAGGATACTATTCAAACTCAATTTATACCAGTTTTTTTATCAGTGACGATGAGAAGGTAATGCTTCTGGGATTACAAAGAAAGGGTGGCTATGGTTCCAGGGATTTGTACGTGAGTTTTCAAGAAGAAGGGAGCTGGAGCCGTCCCCTGAATTTGGGTGCAGACATAAATACTGCAGGGAAAGAATTATCTCCGTTCCTGGCTGCTGATGGAAGGACCTTGTTCTTCTCTTCGGATGGGTTTCCCGGATATGGAGATAACGATTTGTTTATTTCAAAGCGTATGGATGACTCATGGGTCAGATGGTCGCAGCCTTTGAATCTGGGAGAGACCATAAATACCAGCAATTGGGATGCCTATCTTAGCGTTCCATCAGAAGCGAACGAATTATTTTTGGTGAGAAACGAGGCAGGAAGTGGATCAGATATTTATTGGGCTACCATTCCGAATAGAGATATACTAAGCCCCATATTGGAAATCAAGGGTACCCTCACCGCGGAAAATGGTAATGATTTTTTGGAAGGTCAGGTAGTCATAAAGCCAATGAACGGACAAAGATCAAAAAGCTGTATGTCTTCAGAGAAGGGTGACTACAAGGTTTCTGTCGACTATGCCAACACTTACTTTCTGGATGCGCATGTTGAAGGATATTTTTCAAGGTCAGATACGGTGACTTTTAGCTCTAGATCGGGGTTTCAGTTGATTGAACACGATTTCGTTTTAAAGAAGATAGAGAAGGGGAGTAGTTTTTTACTTAATGGGATATATTTTGAACAGGAAAGCGATCTCTTATTACCGGGGTCAGAGTTTGAAATCCAAAAATTAATAACCTTATTAAAGGAGTACCCGAAATCAGTAATTCGACTTGAAGGTCATACGGAGCCGGGAAATTCACGACATTTGATGGAGTTGTCGCAGGCCAGAGTCGAAGCGGTAAAGGCTAAATTAGTCTCAAAGGGCATTTCTTCTAAAAGAATAAAGACAAAAGCATTCGGAGGTTCACAACCCGTTACGGTGATAGGCGCACAAATTCATGAAAATCGCAGGGTTGAATTCAGAATTTTGAAACTGTAAATTGTGGTATATTGTTTGCGATAAAGTTTTGCATGAGAATATTAATTTTTATAGCGTTTATTGTTTCGTTCTGTTCAGCGGATGCGCAGGTGATATGTGATAGTCAGGACAGGGATAAGTTAGAACGCCTGTTCAAAAAAAGTTCTCAGGAACGATGGGATACGCTTTCGGCTGATGTCTTATTTGATAAGCTTAGCACTTCTTTTATGGGAACACCATACGTATCAAAAACATTGGAAGTTGGTGGAAGCGAACAACTGGTAATTAATTTAACTCAGCTTGATTGTACAACTTTTGTTGAGACAATATTGGGGCTCGGCTCAGTAATAAAGACCGGTGAGCCGAGCTATGAAAAATATATGGATACCTTGACGAGTATCCGGTACAGGTCAGGAAAACTTGATGGGTACTCAAGTCGGTTACACTATTTTACAGACTGGGTCTATGATAATGATAATAAGGGAATCATAAAGGACATCACATCAGAATTGGGGGGAGAGTTGAATCACAGAAGAGTTAGTTTTATGTCTAACCACAGGTCAAGTTATAAGCAGCTTGCCTCAGATCAGGAATACGAAGCTATAAAGAAACAAGAGACTAAATTAAACTCCAGAGCACGTTATTGGATTGCCGTTGACAATATCAGCAAGATTGAAAAAAGCCTTAAGACTGGAGACATTATAGGAATAACAACCAACATAGAAGGGTTGGACGTTGTACATACCGGTTTTGTATATAAAAAGAACAACAGAGCCTACTTACTTCATGCGTCATCAGATTATAAAAAAGTAGTAGTGAGCAAAAAGCCATTGATAGATTATATAAACAGTCATAAAATACAAACGGGTATCGTGGTAGCCCGACCAACCAAATGGGATTGAATGAAGTGAAAATAGGAGGTGTGCCGGAGCACTTTAACTATCCCTGGCATAAGGCTTTGGATCAGGGAAAGTTCGAAGCCAAAGGTGTTGATCTGAAATGGCTGGATTACCCTGGAGGTACCGGTGCCATGTCCGAAGCGCTGATCAATGGAGATATTGACCTCGCCCTGTTATTAACAGAAGGTGCTGTTTCTTTTATCTCAAAAGGAGCTCCGTTTAAGATCGTTCAGACATATGTGCAATCACCGTTGAATTGGGGAATTCATGTGCCCTTCGAATCAGATATCCATTCAGTTGAAGAGATCAGGGGGAAAACATTTGCTATCAGTCGGTATGGCTCTGGATCTCACCTAATGGCCTTTGTGGACGCAAATGAAAGGAATTGGCAAACTAATAATCTGAAGTTTGAAGTAGTAGGTAACCTTAACGGTGCTATAGACTCATTTACGAAAGAGGAAAGTCAGGTCTTTCTGTGGGAAAAGTTTACGACTCAACCATATGTCGACAAAAAAATATTCCGAAGGATTGGAGTCAGACCAACACCTTGGCCGTGTTTTGTATTGGTCGCTTCTGATAATTTGATAAATCAGAACCCTCAAGTCATTCAAGATATATCAGAAGTGATCTTTGAGACTTCACAAGAGGTTAAGTCCAAGCAGGTCTCAGTTACGGCAATTGCTGCAATGTATGGCCTTCGGTCTGAGGAGGTAGCGAGCTGGTTCGAAGAAACCGAATGGGCAACGACAACCAAAGTAAGTGAATCTATGCTTGATAAGGTTTCTGATACATTATTAAAGCTACACTTGATTGAAGAAAAGAAAAGCTACTCGGAGATATGCCTTTGATTACCATTCGTGAAGCAAGGAAAGAAGACCTTGATAAGGTATTAGATGTATTTGAAGGAACAGTAAGGTTTGTATGCAATGCTGATTATTCACTAACGCAAATTGAAGCATGGCTGAATGCTGGTCGCGATAGAGCACGTTGGGCCAAAGCAATGAAGGATCAATACTTTCTTGTAGCAGAGTTTGATAACGAGCTGGTGGGTTTCGGGTCCCTACAAGGCAGTAATTACCTGGATTTTCTTTACGTGCATAAAGACCATCAGCGAAAGGGGATAGCGGATATGTTGTATCAGCAGCTTAAGGCTAAGGCAGAAAAGAATGGTCATGGGAGGTTGACCTCCGATGTGAGTAAAACCGCAATGAAATTCTTCCAGTCAAAAGGGTTTAAACTGATACACGAAAACAGACTTGAGGTTAACGGGGTTGAGGTGGTGAATTATCACATGAGTCAGTGACTATGATAGACTCATTTTCAATTTAATCTCTGTCAATTTTTTCTTAGTACTCAATGGGAAGTCCCCACGCATAATCCAGTCATAGTAGGAAGGTTCCTGGCGGAATACATCTGTGACCAGTTTGTTTTTGTGTTTTCCGAAATTAAAGACCACTTCTTTGTTACTATTGTAAGCCAAACGTCCTACCAAATCCGCAAATCTATTGGCATTAAGATCATGAATGGCCTGGATGTCGTTTTGGATGGGTTCGATCAAATTACCATTTCGGTCTTTGATTTTTGTTCCTTCGTAATGCGCTATTTGTGCTTTGAATACTTCAAATGACGCCTTAGTGTCGGCTTCTGCGCTATGTGCCCCATCCAATTCTTTGTCACAATAGAACTTGTATGCCGCAGTCAGGGTACGGGGTTCCATCAGGTAAAAAATGCGCTGTGCATCAACAATTCGAGCGGAATCAATAGAAAAGTCAACTTCGGCTCTTAAAAACTCTTCCGTTAGCAAAGGAATATCAAACTTAAGTAAGTTATATCCACCCAGATCGCAACCCTGAAATATTTTTGCTAAGTCCTTTGCTACCTCCTGAAAAGTAGGCGCGTCCTTTACATCCTCATCATAAATCCCGTGTACCTCACTTGATTCGGCCGGAATCGGAATAGTGGGATTAATCTTCATTGTGGTTACCTCTTCCTCACCATTGGGTTGTACTTTCAGTATTGAGATTTCCACAATACGGTCAGTAGCAATGTTGATTCCTGTGGTTTCTAGGTCAAAGAAAGCCAGTGGTTTGTTCAGATTGAGATCCATGTAGTTATGATAAAATTGTTTGACTGAGTTCGTCAAGATTTAGCCCGCCAAAGTCTCCTGAACTCATCATCAATAAATTGGTGTTATCCCATTTTTGATTTTTGAGATGGTCCTGGAGAAGTTTGCTGTCTGTGAAGACTTGTAATTTGTCGTTGTTGAACGCCTTTTTGATTTCGGATTCATCAATGGGATCCAGCTTCTTTTGTTCAACCGTTTGAGGGTTGTAATATACAATAGCCTGATCAGCATTAAAGGTGTCTTTATACTCTCCGATAAATTCTTTGTTCAAACTGGAGAAAGTATGTAGTTCCAGGCAGGCAACTAAGTTTCTCTTGTTGAATTGATTTTTTAATGCTGAACAAGTGGCTTTCAGCTTTGAAGGAGAATGCGCAAAATCTTTAAAAATTGCAGTCCCGGTTGATTTACCGACTAGCTCCATTCTGCGTGCCGCTCCTTTGAATGTCGTCATGTACTTGAGGAAGTCGTCCTGAGGTATTCTAAGTCGCTCACATACCTGCCAGGCGGCATTTATATTGTAAAGGTTGTGGTCACCGAAAACCTCGATTGGATATTTGTCTTTACCATTGATGAGGATGGTCTGTCCATCTACAACTTTGTGTTTATGTATGGAGTATGGCAGTAGTTTTACGGTTTCCCCATGATTTTCTTCTACAATTTTTTTGAGTGTTTTGTCATCCTCATTGTAAATGATTAGTCCACCGATTGGGGTTTGCTGTACCAGTTTCCGGAATTGTTCTACATAACCCTCATAGTCAGGGTATACATTGATGTGATCCCAGGCAATACCACTGATAATAGCAATATGGTGATGGTATTTTAGAAATTTTGGTTCAGGATCTAAGGGTGAAGTGAGGTACTCGTCACCTTCCAGAATGATTATGGGAGCATCAGAAATTTGAACCATTGTTTCAAAACCATCGAGTTGTGCTCCTACAAGATAGTCGAATGGAACTTTGTTGTATTCTTTTAAAGCGTGCATAATCATGGAGGTAATGGTTGTTTTTCCATGACTTCCAGCTACTACCACGCGTTGTTTGTTTCTTGACTTTTGAAAAATAAACTCGGGAAAAGAGTAAACTTTTAAGTTTAGTTCTTTGGCTTTAATGAGTTCGGGATTGTCGGCTTTGGCATGCATCCCTATGATTACGTAGTCCAGGTCGGAGGTGATTCTTTCGGGAAACCAACCCATTTCGCTAGGGAGTAATCCGGCATCCTTCAGTCTCGACCTGGAAGGGTCAAAGACATTATCGTCTGAACCTGTGACCGTTGCACCATTGTTTTGAAGTGCAATAGCCAGGTTATGCATTACTGCACCACCAATCGCAATTAAATGAATCTTTTCAGAGTTCGCCATACCGTCCAAATGCGTTTGGCAAAAATAGAATAATTGGCGTGAGCAACAAAGAAAAAATGAACGCCTCCTTTCAGGGATTTGTTAAGGGGTAAGAGTTTGATCACATTGGAATGTGTAAAACATGTTTATAAGAAGTCCGAAAGGCTGCGCTTTTATTTCCTAAATTTGAAGAATGGATTTAGAAAAATCTGCATCAAAGAAATCAATCCCAAGAACTAAAAGAACCTTGCCGGAAATACCCGGTGGGCTGGGAAAACTTCCTCCACAGGCAGTGGATTTGGAAGAGGCGGTACTAGGAGCACTCATGTTGGAAAAGGATGCTCTGACGGCTGTTGTAGATATTCTAAAACCCGAAAGCTTCTACAAAGATGCACATCAAAAGATATATGCTGCCATTATAGATTTATTTGGCCGGTCGGAGCCGATAGATTTGCTTACGGTGACGAATGAACTTCGTTCGACCGGAGAATTGGAATTTGTGGGTGGTCCTTATTACGTCACACAGTTAACTAATAAGGTGAACTCCGCGGCAAACATCGAGTATCATGCTCGTATTATTTCCGAGCAGTCAATTAAAAGAGAGCTGATCCGTATTTCATCGGAAATTCAGAAAGATGCGTACGAGGACACCACAGACGTATTTGAACTGCTAGATCGTACTGAACAGGCTATGTTTGAGGTTTCGGAGTCGAATATCCGAAAGAACTATGCGGATATGAAGTCGATCATGCGGGAAGCAATCGAGGAGTTGGAAACTAAGAAGAACCAAACCGATGGACTGACCGGTGTGCCATCCGGGTTTACTGCTCTTGACCGGGTAACTTCAGGCTGGCAACGGAGTGACCTTATTATTATAGCAGCCCGTCCTGGTATGGGTAAAACAGCTTTCGTCTTATCATCATTAAGAAATGCAGCCGTTGATTTTAATATGCCGATGGCCATATTTTCTTTAGAGATGTCATCCGTTCAGCTGGTGAACAGGTTGATATCGGCTGAGGCAGAGCTGGAAAGTGAGAAGTTAAGAAGAGGTAACTTAGAAGATTATGAGTGGCAACAGCTACACCATAAGATTCAACAGTTAACTAATGCACCTTTATTTATAGATGACACCCCTGCACTTTCTATTCTGGAGCTCAGAGCGAAATGCAGGCGACTAAAAGCTCAACATGATATTCAATGCGTAGTGATAGACTACTTGCAGCTGATGCGTGGAGACAGTGCTACCGGTAACCGGGAGCAGGAAATTGCCTCCATTTCCCGTTCATTGAAGAATATCGCCAAAGAGCTAAACGTACCAGTGATAGCATTGTCACAATTGAGCCGTGCCGTTGAAACAAGGGGAGGAGATAAGAGACCTCAACTTTCGGATTTGAGGGAATCGGGTTCAATTGAGCAGGATGCAGACCAGGTTTTATTCCTTTATCGCCCGGAGTATTACGGTCTCACAGAAGATGAGGCTGGAAATCCAGTCACAGGAACTGGTGAAGTTATCATTGCCAAGAACAGACACGGAAGTCTTGAAGACGTTCGATTGAGGTTTATTGGCAAGTTCACCAAATTCTGTGACCTGGACACCGGTGCTTTTGATGACTTTGGTTCATCATTCCCTGGTGATGGTGGTGGTAATTTCTCCAAATTAGATGATGGAGGTACTATTACACTAGGTAGTAAGATGAATGATGAAGACGAACCTCCAACCCCTGGAGGAGACGAACCTCCTTTTTAAAATTGATGATTGAAGCCAAACAAATTGCTCTCAGGCTTAGCGTGAGTGTCATTTCTTTGCACCCTTGAAATCTATTCTATATCAAAGTTCAACAGGTGTGTTACCCCATTGTGTTGTATTCTAAATGAAACGCGCAAAATGTGATTTTATTTTCAATAATTTTTGAAAGTTTAGAATATACTATTATTTTTGAGTATGGAATTAGATGAAGCAAAAGAAAAGTTCATACAGACCTGGGGGGCGTTCGGTTCTAAGTGGGGGATTAACAGAACTATGGCGCAGGTACATGCATTATTATTGATTTCACCCGAACCCGTTAGTACAGAAGACGTGATGGAAGAGCTGAAGATATCAAGAGGTAATGCTAATATGAACATCAGGGAATTGATGAACTGGAACTTAGTGAGAAAAGAATTGAAAGCAGGGGAGAGGAAGGAGTTTTTCGTGGCGGAGAAGGATATTTGGAAGGTGGCGAGAGAAGTGGCAATTCACAGGAAAAGAACGGAGTTTGATCCTATGGTCAGGGTATTGGAGGAAATAAAGGAAGTAAAGGGAGATAAAAAAGATCCGGAATTCAAAGAGTTTAACGCACAGGTAAGAGAATTGCATAAGTTGGCTAACAGTATGGACAAGACCCTGGATAAATTTATTCGTGCTGATGAACATTGGTTCTTTGGGACTTTAATGAAGATGATGAGATAAGGTTTTGAATGTTGATTTCAGGGTGCGTCTAGTTTAGATAATGGGAGTGAAGGCTCCCTTAATTTTCGAATATAATTTTCAAAACTTATTGAAAATTTGGTAAATACAATTTGTTTATGATTCTGGTAATTCAATTTTGGGTAGGTGTGATACAGGTAGTAATTGCGTTAATTGCTACAATTTATGAAGGTATTGCTTTCAAAAGTATTCACAAATCATTAGCATATTATTGGGCATTGGTACTTATTTATTTTTTGATTTTCGCTTTGCTCGATCGTTTTCTGCCTTCAGCCGAATTCACTATGGTTTGGTTCTTCTCGGCATGGGCTATAGCAGTTTACTGGTTCATTAATTTCGCATCATGGTTTATAGAAAAAGACAAAAATGAAGAATAATATGAAAATAGCAATCGCAGGTGGTACAGGATTTATAGGTCAGGTATTGATGAGATACTTACACGAGAACTATGAATTCGTCATTTTAACCCGAGGTAAGAACAGGGAAGAGGGGCGTGTCAGGTATGTTCATTGGGATGCAGAGACTTTAGGCGACTGGAAGAGTGAATTGGAAGGCACAGATGCGCTGATCAACCTCAACGGCAAGTCAGTCAATTGTCGATACAACGACAAAAACAAGAAGTTAATTGTAGATACCAGGGTTAATGCAACCAGAGTTTTGGGAGAAGCACTGAAACAGCTTTCGAATCCGCCTCAAGTATGGATTAATGCTTCTTCAGCCACTATTTATGAATATGAATATCAAACACCTAATAACGAGTACAATCATTCCATAGGTAAGGGGTTTTCAGTAGAAGTGTGTAAGCAATGGGAACAAGCTTTTAATGATGCTGAAGTACCCGGAGTGAGAAAAGTAGTGACGCGAATAACCATTGTCATGGGGAATGGCAGTGCTTTTAAGATGATTTCTAATCTGGCAAAGTTTGGACTTGGAGGTACTCAGGGGCCCGGCAATCAAATGGTCAGTTGGATTCATGAAAAGGACTATGCAAGGCTTATTGAGTTTATAATCAAAAACGATAAGGTAAGTGGTGTAGTTAATGCGGCCGCACCAAATCCTGTTACCAACAAGGAATTTATGAAAGCGGTCAGGAAATCTGTAAAAGCGCCATTCGGAATTCCGCAAGCCAGTTGGATGATCAAATTAGGAGCTGTGTTGATGGGTACGGAATCAGAACTCGTGCTGAAAAGCAGGTATGTGGTTTCCAAAAAGCTGGAGGAGTTGGGATTCGAGTTTGAGTTTAAGGAGATCAGTAATGCACTTAATAACTTAAATAACTGATAACAATGTCTGAAGACGAATATGAACAGCGAATTAAAAGAAGATTGAACAATGAAAAAATCTCCGGCTTTTTAGAAGCCCGAACCTTACTCACTCATTTTGCTTTGATCACTTACCTCGTTCCGGAGGAAAAGTTACTCCGTTTTGTTCCTGAGAAATTTGAACTAATAAAAGTAGAACATGAAGGAAGGCCTCACGGTATTCTAAACGTTGCCTGTTATATCAGTGAAAAATTTCGATTTAAAAATATATTACCGTTCATAAGGATGGATTATGGTCAGACGAATTACAGAATTTTCGTAAAAGATCATACCGGTGATCCGTCAGCGTTATTCATTGATAATTCTGTGGGGACGATGATTTATAAGATACCCAAATTCCTATGGAAATTGCCCTGGTACCGAGTGAAGTATGATTTCCAATGTACCGAAGACCACTATTATCTGGAAACTAAGGTGAGAAATGAGCTCGATTCAATAGTTTCGTTGAGTGCTACGAATCAGGAAGTTGAAGTTCCCGATTGCTTCAGTTCCCGTTCAGAAATGATGTACATCATGACGCATAATTACAAAGGGTATTACAACCGAGGTAATTCTGTGGGTGCATATAAAGTATGGCATTCAAAATTCAGTATTAATACAGCAAAGGTTCAGGAGCTCTACTTTCGGAGATTAGAAGAGTTGAATCTTCTTGGTAAAGAAGAAATGGAAACTCCTTTTACATGCTGGTTAGCGGAGGATATTGAGTATCGCATTAAGTTTCCCCCAAAGAAGATTTCGATGATATCATGAAGTTCTTCTCGTTTTACATATTTCGGTTTCTTGTTTGTTTTGTGGTAACGATAATCGCCACACCTTCTGGTATAGCCTCTGAAATTGGATCAGTATTTTTTTATTTATTCATTCCGATGCTTCTTATTGATTATATACTACTCCGTATTTGGGGTAATAAACTGGACAGGTGGTATGAAGAACGCAAACCATGTTTATTAATTATTGTTCTCATACTTTGTTTGCCTGATCTGGTTTACCTCACGTTAATGTCTGAGGGGAGAATCTGGTATTATAGAAACGCTCCACTAGTCCCCTTAATTTTGTTGTTTGGTTCGACAGTTTTATTTTTTATCCTCCAAAAACTGAAGATCATTTCTATTCCTAAAGAGTAGTTAAAATTGTTATAGGAATCCTCTGGAGATAGATAATGTTAATATTTTTATATTTTTTATAAAAATCATTCATTTTTTAGTTACTTACTACTGTATTTCAGTATATACAACTAAACCTAGAAAGTCGATTCCCAGTCGGCACACCAGAAGATGATGAATAGATTTGTACTTACCCTATTGTTAGGGGTGTTATGTGTAAATGCGTATACACAATGTGGCCCCGCTTCAATCACCGTAACAGACTACTGTCCGGATCAATATGCAGAATTTACTGTGAACGATCCTGATCCGCTTACCCGATATCACTGGTATCAGGACGCAGCGGGAACGACCTCTCTTGGCTACGGCCCCGATGGAATTGATGGAAAATATTTTGTTTCACCCTCAACTTACCCTACGGGTAGTGGAACGCAGACTTTTTATTATCAAAGGGAGATAGAAGGTGTCGTTGGTGGACCTGATATGGCTAGTCATACAAATGCCGGTATACACAATGGTCCTAGTCAAGCCAACTATAGCTTAGATTATACAGCAACGGCAGATTTTGAACTTACAGAAATAACGGTACTAATCTATCAAAATGGGATGGATCAGGGTTGGTATACTGGCACACACAGAATACAAGTAGAACTTGAGGGTAATTTTTCGAATTGGTATCATTTTGACAATTCTAATGTGACAAAAATAAATGGTGACTACTATGCCGTAACTATACCGATAGACAGAGATGGTTTAGGCAACGGACTACTCGGTACGGCTGGGACTAATACTATTCAACTCTACGGAGCATCTGGTACTGACCCTAATGGGACAGCAAGTGCTAATACAACTTTTGCATTTGTGAATTCTGGTGATGTTGCAAATTCTTATACAATAGGATCGGGGAGTTCAACAATTACTATTGATCAGGATGGTAATGATCAGACTGGATGGTGGGGAACCGCAAGACCGGCAATTTTTGATTGGAATGTTAATTTTTATTGTCCACTTGAATCTGTTTCTGCGGTAGAAGAGACCAACCTCGCTAACTGTTGTACACCGGTGGCCGCTCAACCAACCGTGACTACAGGGTCTGGTGAAACAGTATTTGAACTACCATTTTCAGAAACCTTAACGGCCGGTAACTCTAATGCAGCTCACTATTTTGAGTGGTACCACAATGGAGCCGTTGTGGCCAGTGGTTATGGAGTTGATACCTATAATGCAACTGCAGTAGGTAATTATGAAGTTAGGGTCGTTGAAGATGCCGGAGATATCAATAAGTTGAGTTGTTATAATGAATCTTCAATATTGGCACTTGAGGAGCAGATATTATTTGCTATCGCTTCCTCGGAAAATATTTGTATTGGAGATCAGATTACTTTAACCGCTGATGGAGCTTTGAGTAATATCAGTTGGACACCCAATCAGTACTTAACAGATAATACTGCTTTTGTGACCTCGGCTACTCCAACCCAAACGATTACCTACACGGTGACAGCAGAAGTTCCCTCAGGTAATCTGGTTGAGAACTGGGATTTTGAAGATGGGAATACGGCTTTCGATGTAAGTGCGGGAATCAGAAATGCTCCTGCTTCTAATATTACCTACCAAAACGATTGGGCTGGATTACCTAATGACCCAGGGCCTCACCCAATGCTTGATTTTCAAAACTATGGTAGTAATGGTAATGGAGTATATGCAATTATAGACACTTATGTGTCACAGGGAGGCTGGGCGTTGGCTTATGACTGTGGTGATCATACGAGCGGTTCGGGGAATTTCATGTTGCACGATGCAATGACAACGAATACCATGAACACCTACGGTGTTACGGATGATTTGGACGCATACTTCTGGAAACAAGATGTGGTTGTTGAAGCTAATACCACTTATGATTTTACAGCTTGGTTTGCCAATGCATCTGTAGGACAGTACAACAATCCACCGCAAATACAGATGTATGTTAATGACGTTCCTATTTTAGGTACTCCATGGCAGCAGGCAGCAAATTCTACGGAGTGGAATACCTGTGATTGGCATGAAGCAGCCGGAACATGGAATTCAGGAGCCTACAGCGGTCCGGTTGAAATTAAGATCGTTGAACTATCTCACCAGGATAGTGGAAATGACTTTTTGGTTGATGATATCATGTTCTCTTCAGGCACCAGTATACAATCTGATGATGTGACCATTACAGTAAATGACTGCTTCACCGCTACGGCACAGCAAAATACTAACTGTGTGAATGACTCTTCGGAGATTGAGTTTATTCATAACGGCCTTTTCACAGGTTGGACAGAACTAGGAGGGGGGACAGCTAGTATCAAAGATCCTAATTCAGAAGTGACATTGGTATCACCTTCCACAGATACCCGATATGTTGGGTGCGCGCAATATCCTTTAGGGAACTTATTAACGAATGGTGATTTTGAGCTGGGAGATCAGGGGTTCGGGTCTGATTATACACCAGGTACTGGAGGAGGTAATTACATGATTACTGATGATGCCAATAATATGAATGGTACCTGGTTTATAAATAATACTGATGTCACTACAGGTACCGGTAATATGATGGTAGTCGATGGTGGCTCTACAGTTGCTGACATATGGAATAATACTGTTGATGTTGTCGCAGGGGAAGATTATGCCTTTTCCGTGTGGGTACAAAATGTTCACGTAAATATGGATAACCCAGCAGAGATGCGTTTTTATGCGGACGGTAATCCATTGGGACAAATTGATTTGCCAGATAACGATCAGAATTGGATTCAGTTCTTTACTACATGGACTGCTACCACTACCGGTACAATAACCATTAGTATTCAAAATGAAAATACAGGTTTTTTAGGTAATGATTTCGCTATAGATGACATCGTATTTGCTCCTCTATTTGATGAAACCAGATGTGATACCGTTGATGTCGTTGCCTGTACACCTCCGTGCCAACCGCCAACAGCACTTTCAATCGATCAGACAGGTCCAATTCAACTCTGTGCTGGAAGTAATCAGACGTTGAGTGCAACTTATACCCTGGACCCTTCACCATTGAATGGGTATTACTATACTTGGTTCCAAGATGGTACTCCGGTTTATGGTCCTACAACAACTTATTCCGATGAAGTGTTGAATAGTATTGCAACCGGAGATGCCGGGACTTACACAATAAGAATAGAAGATGGAAACAATGATGACGCAGTCTGCTATCTGGAAGAATCCATAGTGGTAGATGTCGAGGATCAACCTTCGACAGCCAGTGCTGGTACTAATCAAACGATTTGTGAAACAACGACTAGTGTGAACCTATCAGCCAATAACCCGGCAAGCGGTACGGGAACCTGGTCCTTGGTGAGTGGTAGTGGAACATTGAGTTCAACGACCAGTACTACTCCTACAGTCACGAGCCTGGGAATTGGAGCTAACGTCTTTCGGTGGACTATTTCTACGGGTACCTACTGTCCGGATGAAACAGATGATGTCACCATCACGGTTGACGCAGCACCATCCGCTTCGGCAGCTGGAGCCGATCAGGATGTCTGTGAAACACCTGGAACGGCAACCATGGCCGCAAATACCCCTGTAAGCGGAACAGGAACCTGGGTCACAATGTCAGGAAGTGGAACTTTTAGTAGTACTAACTCTCCGACAGCTACGGTAAGTGGTCTTTCTGCGGGTGCCAATACTTTCCGATGGACTATATCTACAGCGAATAGCTGCCCAGACGAAACAGACGATGTAACGATCAACGTAGATGCAGCACCAAGCGCAGCAGTAGCAGGGTCAAACCAAACGATTTGTGCGAGCACAGCCACCATGGCAGCTACAGCTCCAGCAACAGGAACGGGAACCTGGAGTTTGATTTCAGGAACAGGTTCAGCAACCTCACCAAACTCAGCGACTTCGGGCATTACCGGATTAACAACGGGAACTAACACCTTCCGCTGGACGGTGAGCAATGGGGTGTGTCCTGACGAAACAGATGAAGTAGATATTAACGTTTCAGCGACAGTAACAACTGCTGATGCAGGTCCAGCCCAAACCTTATGTGCCGGCTCAACGGCAACCATGGCAGCGAATGCAGCAGGTGGAGGTGAAACAGGTACCTGGTCACTGGTAAGTGGATCAGGAACAATTACCAGTCCTAATTCGGAGACGACAACAATTACAGGACTTGGTTCAGGAGCCAATGTGTTCCGTTGGACCATAGATAATACAATTTGCCCGGTAAGTACGGATGAAGTAACCATTACGATTGACGATGCACCAAGCGCAGCGGTAGCAGGAACAAATCAAACAGTATGTGAAACACCAGGCACGGCCACGATGGCAGCGACTGCACCAGCAACAGGAACAGGAACCTGGACCTTACAATCAGGTACGGGAACAATAACAACTCCAAGTTCAGCCACAACAGGAATCACCGGTCTTGGAGCAGGAGCTAATGTATTCCGCTGGACAGTAAGCAATGGAGTATGCCCTGATGAAACAGATGAAGTAACGATTACTGTTGATGCAGCACCAACCACAGCAAATGCAGGTCCTGCCCAGACAGAATGTGAAGGGACAACGATAACAATGGCAGCGAACACCCCTGCAACAGGAACAGGTGTCTGGTCATTAATATCAGGAACCGGATCAGCCGACACACCTGGTGACCCGGCTTCCACAGTAAGTGGATTGACCGCAGGAAGCTCATCAACCTTCCGCTGGACGATTAGCAACGGAACCTGTCCGGATGAAACAGATGAAGTAGTAATAACCATTGATCAGGCCCCTACAGCAGCTAACGTAGGAGCTGACCTGAATGTGTGTATAGCAGACCCTATTAACCTGACAGGTAATAACCCATCGGTAGGAACAGGTATCTGGACAACAGGCCCTGCTACCACAGGAGGTACAATAGATACACCAACCGACCCAACTTCGAGTGTAAGTGGAATGTCAGGAGGAGATGTACTAGAGGCGATCTGGACAATATCTAACGGAGTGTGTCCAAGTGATGATGATACGATAACAATTACCGCAACAGGTGTGGCTTCACCAAGTGTGACCCTGAATGTAGACAACAGCCAGGTCTGTGAAGGAACAGCAATCACTTTTACAGCCACAGGAAACAATGGAGGTTCAGCACCGACCTATGAGTTCTTCGATGGAACAAATGCAAGTTTACAAGGACCGGGCCCATCGAATACCTTTACAATAGCCGCTCCGAATCAGGATACAACGATTTATGTAGAGATGGTATCCAACTCCAGCTGTTTGGGAGCCAACCCAGCAGATGTACAATCAACGACAGTGGGAGTACAGGTAGACCTGAATCCTAGTACAGCAGATGCAGGTCCTGACCAAACGGTGTGTACGACTGATGCGACACTAGCTGCAGTAGCACCAACAACGGGTACAGGATCCTGGTCAGTGACATCCGGAACCGGAACAGTGACTACGATCAATGATCCGGGTTCACAGGTAACCGGACTGGCTGCATCAAGCACAGTGACCCTACAGTGGGAGGTAAGCAATGGAGTATGTCCGACCAGTACAGATGAAGTAGACATTACAAGAACAGGAAGTCTGACCAGTCCGAATGCAGGCCCAGACCAAACAATATGTGAGACAGGTACAGCAACCTTAGCGGCCAACGCAGTAGCCGGAGGCGAGACAGGCACCTGGACCACCTCAGGAGATGGTACATTCAGTAATGCCAATGACGAAGCAGCTACTTATACGCCAGGAGCAACAGATATTACGAATGGTACAGCAACACTAACCTGGAGTATTGACAATGGAGTATGTCCAGTGGCTACAGATGAAGTAGACATCACAATTGACGGTCTTCCAACGACAGCAGCGGCAGGAGCCGATGATGCGATTTGTACAGACGGTTATCAGCTATCAGGTAACAACCCAACTGTAGGAACGGGAGCCTGGACAAGTAGCGATGGGGGAGTGACCTTTGATAACATCAACTTGTTTGATGCACAGGCGAGTAACATCCAAACAGGAGTGACAACCTTTACCTGGACAATCACCAATGGAGTATGTCCGGCCAGCACAGACGATGTAGACATCACAAGAAGCGGAAGCTTGACTACACCATTAGCCGGAGCTGATCAAACGATATGCGAGACCGGAACAGCGACAATGGCAGCAAATGCAGCGGGAGGAGGAGAGACAGGAACCTGGTCAACAAGTGGAGACGGAACGTTTGATGATGTTAATAGCGAAACAGCAGTGTACACACCAGGAGCAACAGACATCACAACTGGAACAGTAACACTGACCTGGACCATGAGCAATGGAGTGTGTCCTGATGCAACAAATACTATGGATATACAAATCGATGCACAGCCCAGTACGGCTGCAGCAGGAACAAACCAAACTTTATGCACGGACCAGACAACATTAGCCGCAACTGCACCAACTTCTGGTACAGGTATGTGGACTGTAGTATCAGGGTCAGGAACTGTAAGCACACCTACTGATGAGGCCAGTACAGTAACCGGATTGGTGCAGGGAGGTACCTTGACATTGAGGTGGACGGTGAGCAATGGAGTTTGCCCATCAAGCACCGATGATGTTGATATTACTAGAGTAGGAGCACTTACAACTCCGAATGCAGGATTTGATGCAACTATTTGTGAAACAGGTACAGCAACATTATCTGCCAATGCTGCTAATACAGGAGCAGGAGAAACAGGCACCTGGACTACAGGAGGGGACGGCAGCTTCGATAATGTCAACGATGAAGGAGCTACTTATACTCCAGGAACAACGGATATTACAAATGGCACAGTCACATTAAGCTGGACGATAGACAATGGAGGACTTTGTCCAAGTGCCACAGATGATATGATAATTACGCTGGATGCATTGCCCACAACGGCTAATGCCGGAACCGACCAGACAGTTTGTGTGACTTCACTTAACCTCAATGGAAATACAGCCATAGTAGGAACGGGAACCTGGACCACAGTGACCGGTCCGGCTACAATCGATAACATAAACGATGAAGGGACCCAGGTCTTCAATTTACAGGATGGCACCAATGAATTCCAATGGGCGATTAGCAATGGCGCTTGTCCGGCAAGTACGGATATTGTGAGGATTACAAAATCTGGAGATTTGACAACTCCGGATGCGGGTTCCGATGATAACATCTGCGAGACAGCAGGAAGCTATACTTTGGGTGGTAATTCTGTTGATGTAGGAAACGGAGAGACAGGAACCTGGTCGGTAGAAGCAGGTACTGCTACTATTACAAATGTCAATGATCCGACTACAACAATAACAGGGATCGCCCCTGGTACAGTTACTATGCGCTGGACAATCAGTAATGGTATTTGTCCTGATGCTTTCAACGAAGTCGATATTGTTGTAGACCAGGATCCGGGTACCGCTACTCTAGGAAACGATACAACCCTCTGTGGAGTCGATATGACTCTAAATGGTAATGCACCGGTTGTGGGTACAGGTCTTTGGGCAATATCTGCGGGTAATGGGACCCTGACCGATCCGACTAATCCTTCTACAACTATTACAGGATTATCAGGGCAAACCGAATTATCATGGACATTGACGAACGGTACCTGTATAAGTCAGGATGGATTTAGAATTAATGCTTCCACGCCTGTAACTCCTGATGTACAGTTGACTGCCAATAACAGTAATATCTGTGAAGGAGACAATATTACCTTTACAGCATTTAATAGTGGATCAACTAATAATGGTACAAATCCTACCTATGAGTTTTACGAAGATGGTATTAGTGTCCAGGGTCCATCGACTTTGAATACGTATACGACCAATACCTATACCCAAAATGAAAACATCGTTGTTATTTTACGCCCTTCATTGACCTGCGTTACTGATGATTCTGTGGTGGCTCTTGCTAGTACATCAGTTAGTCCTGCACCTACGGTTGGTATTCTTGAGCCGGATGCACAGGTTTGTGAGACTCAGGGATATACTTTAACGGCAGTTGCAAGTTCAGGTACGTCCCTACAATGGTACGACAATACGAGTGGTTCACCGGTAGCATTGTTTGGAGAAAATGGCGCTACACTTAATGTACCGTATTCAGGTACCTTTATTGCAGTCGTGAATAATACTGATTTGACTTGTTCTGCTGTATCCTCCAACGCAGTAAACGTTACCATCGATCAGATGCCGGGTGTTGAGGCAGGTAACATGCAAACGTTGTTTGTCGGAGACCAGATTTCGATGCAAGGAAGTGTTAGCAATGCAACAAATAGTTATTGGAGTCCTGATAATGGAGAGTTTGATGATGTAACTAATCCGACCTCGGTATACACCGGGTTGGTAGGAGGTTTACAGACCTATACTCTTACTGCAGTAAACGGAGCTTGTAGCGATTCCGATCAGGTAACGCTTCAGGTAAGGGTGCCAATTACTATTCCTAACGTATTCACACCAAACACTGACGGAGAGAATGATACCTGGATTATAGAAGGTTTGGAGACTTATAGTAACATTAAACTGGAAGTTTTCAACCGCTGGGGTTCTCCGGTATATAATTCTACGCCTACTTACACTCCTTGGGACGGGCTAAGGGCAGGAGAGCAAATGCCTGTTGCCACCTACTACTACATCCTGACCATAGATGCTGGCAGTGATGAAGAACAGATATTTACAGGTAGTGTGACGCTCGTGAGGTAAAGACTTTATCTAACAATCATATAGAGCAGCTGTTACAGTATGTGATGGCTGTTTTTGTTTAGAAACTGATAAACCAGTCTGTAGTGATTATAAAGGGAAGCTGTTGTGAGATTGTAGGGGGTGATTTTTTAGTAGTATAAACTATCCAATTTACTTTTGAATAATTCCAATGCCAACCATTATTCAAAAGAAGTATGTTTAGAATTATAAGACTCCTCCTTATACTGGTAGCTCTAACTTCAGGGTCAAACACATTTAGTCAAAATGCATCGATAATACTTTCTGATCCTTTTATTGAAAATAGCCTAAACCACTTTACAGTGACGGACCCGGGTAATGAACCGTATACGGTTCAAACTACAATAGGAGGTTTGGAGTGTAGGCAAATCCCGGGGAGTAAATACGGATATTTTAATGTTGATGACGGGGTTATAAGTTCAGCGGAAAATGACCTGATTTTTACTATAACATATTTTGACGAAGGAACAGACAACCTGTATTTTCAGTATAATGCCACCAATTCAAATAATTATACCAGTGTGAGCATTTCGAAAACAGGAACAAATACCTGGATTACTGCCACTGTGGCACTTCAGGATGCTTCCTTGAGAAATGCACAAAATAATGGGGCGGATTTTCGTATTGGAACAAGTATAGGTTACAATAACTACGTGCGGGAAATCACAATTACCATTGGTGAATTAGACCCCTCTTTGGAGCCTGTGCCAACTACTTCAGGAAGTTCTTACTCAGAATTTATAGGTAAGTCGGTTGCAGGATATCAGGTATGGTTTAATACGGGTACACCAACTTCGGGCTGGTTTCATTGGTCAAATGGTACACAACCGGCAGTTGGGAATTTAAAATTTGAAGTATACCCGGATGTAAGAGAGTACGATGCCGCTGATTTGACACAAACAGGTTTTGCAAACTTAGGTAATGGAGAGCCTTCCGAATTGTTTCACTCTTCAAATACTTCTGTAATCAATAAACACTTTGATTGGATGGAAACAGCAGATATAGAAGGAGTGGCGCTTCAAAGGTTTATCAATGGCATTGGCTCAGTAATTAGTACTTCACCCGCAGCGTCACCTTTGAAAGTTATGGAGGCAGCGGAAGCTACAGACAGGATATTTTATATATGTTATGATATCACCTCGTCCGGTTTGGATGAAACCTGGGATGATATTATCAAGTTTGATTGGGTTTTTAATATAGAGCAAAATTATGCTCTGACATCGTCCCCTTCATATGCCACAGTAAATAATAAACCGGTGGTTCAAATTTGGGGTACCGGGTTTACCGGCAATCATCCGGGTACGGAGCAGGAAACAATTGACCTTATTAATTTTCTTAAGGCCAGAGGGTGTTATGTAATAGGAGGGCTACCAACCAACTGGAGGACAGAAACCGGTGATTCTAAGCCAGGTTTTATTGATGCCTACAGGGAGTACGATATGATTTCACCCTGGTCAGTAGGAAGATTTGGAGATGTGACTGGTGCCAATAATTTTAAGAATACATATTTAATACCGGATAAAGCCTTTGCCGATGCCGAAGGAATTGATTACATGCCGGTATTGTTTCCCGGATTTTCATGGTCACAATGGAATAATGGAGTACCGAATACAATGAAGAGACATGCCGGAGATTTTCTCTGGAATCAGGCGTTGAATATTGAAGATATCGGGGTGTCCAATATGTATTTCGCAATGTTTGATGAATATGATGAGGGTACAGCTCTTATGAAAGCGGCAACAGACTATTCTATGATTCCTACTGATCAATACTTTGTGACTCTGAGTGCCGATGGGGTATGGACGTCTTCCGACTTTTACCTACGACTGGCTGGTGCAGCAACTGATATGTTAAATGGATCATTGCCGGTTACTACGGAGGTGAATATACCTTATTCTGAAGGTCCTGTTTATTACAGAAATAGTTTCGAACAGCGTTTTGCAAATTATGATGCCGGTTCCGGTTATTTCAATGTGGACCCTTGCTTTCATAATGACGTAGAGCTGTCCGCAAATGGTGTTTCTGGTCAATCGGTCACTATGGAGAATAATGAAGCCCTTGCCCATATTGGCTTGTTTACAACAAGAATCAACGGTACACCAACATCAACGGGGTCATCACAATATTACTATCAGGTTGCTGAAACAAAGATTGGAGTCAAGTCCGACATGGAACTGAAGTTTTGGAAATATTCAGATAATGTCTTAGGTCAATACACATCAATTGATTTGCTCTTCGAATCCGGTAAAAGATTGAAAGATTTGCCTGGCTATGTTGATAATAATGGAAGTTCCATGAGCCCGAATGTTGCCAGAGGTACTGTGGGGGTATGGGAGGAATTTTCTTGCCAAATAGGCGTGGGAGAACTTGTTGGAGATACAATAGTAGGAATTATTATTGGATATGATAACCCATCAAATTCAGGAGTGTTCACGGCTCATTTTGATGATATAGTCATAGAAGATGGGAATACTTCCGGACCAACGCCCCTGGCAATGGTGAATCCCATGTTTCATCAATGGGATTCACCGATGTTTGATGGTACCGGGAGTGGACCATTATACACAGCTGACCCTTCTGCTCATGTGTGGGATGATGGAAGACTTTACGTATATGCTTCCCATGATTTGGAACCGGCTTTTGGAAGTGACCACATGGATCGATACCATGTATTTTCAACGGATGACATGACTCATTGGATTGATCATGGAGAAATTTTAAGAGCAGATCAGGTTGTATGGGGAAGATCAGAAGGGGGATTTATGTGGGCACCGGATTGTGCTTACAATCCGAATAATGATACTTACTATTTCTACTATCCGCACCCAAGTGGAACGGATTGGGGAGCCACCTGGAAGATTGGTGTTGCTACGAGTAGCGAACCTGCAGCAAATTTTACGGACCAGGGATATATAGAGGGGTTAGAATCATTAATTGATCCGTGTGTTTTTATCGATGATGATGGGACAGCCTATCTGTATCATGGTGGGGGAGGAAGATGTATGGGGGGTACTTTGGACCCGAACGATTGGACAAAGGTTGATGGTCCAATGCAAGAAATGGAAGGTCTTGTTGATTTCCACGAAGCGGCCTGGGTGCATAAGTATGATGGTAAATACTACCTCTCGCATTCGGATAATCATGGCAATGATGGGAATCAGTTACGTTACGCTATGAGTGATAGTCCCCTTGGTCCATGGACAGATATGGGGGTTTTTATGTATGCTCATGGTTCACTTACTCATCACGGTTCGATTGTAGAGTATCAGGGAAAATGGTGGTCGTTTTATCACACTAGTAACTTTTCTAATGAATACAATTTGCGTTCGGTTTGTGTTGATGAGTTAAAATATAACCCTGATGGAACCATGCAAGTCGTTAAGAACTGGGGTGATCCATTCAATGGGCCGCATGTAGTTACAACTACGGCCAATACAGTTGAAATTGCATTGACTCTGGAGGCTGAAGATTTTAACGATGGTGGTGCTCATTATGGTTACTGGGATCGTGACGAGGAGAACAAAGGAAGCAATACTACCTACCGCCCGGATTCATGGGTAGACCTGGAGAATAGAGCCAACAATGTTATTAATGTTGGTTTTATGGATGACGGGGAATGGTTAAGGTATACGATAGATGTTGAAGAAGCGGGGCTCTACGATATTGATTGTATTGTAGCTTCTGGGAATGCAGGAGGTGGAGGGTTCCATTTAAGTATCAATGGCACCGATATGACTGGAAATATAACAGTACCATTCACCGGAGCAGATTGGCAAACCTGGACAACAGTTACGGCCGCCAATATAGTTCTTCAGGAGGGAGAACAATATCTGGATATGAGAATTGACGGAGGGTACAATATCGATAAATTTCAATTCAGAAAATCTGCTCCATATGCAGGCACACCTTATAACGGGCCGCACGATGTACCAGGGATTGTGGAAGCTGAGGATTTCGATATCGGAGGGCAAGGAGTAGCTTATTTTGATACAGATCCGCTCAACAACAGTGGTGCCTACCGAACAGATGAAGGAGTGGATCTCGAAAACTCAAACGGAAGTATTCATATAAGTTGGAGTAGTAGCGGAGAATGGAGTAAGTATACTTTAAATGTATTAGAAACGGGAACCTATGACATTAAAATACCGGTTTCAACCGGTAACGGGGCAAGCGGAAGTTTGTATCTGACTTTTGATGACATTACCGATCTACCATCAGTCAGTATCAATACAGGAGGCTGGAATACTTATGATACGTTGGTCGTTAATGATGTGGAGCTTGATCAGGGAATTCATGTATTAAAACTGAATATTGGAGGCAATATTAATGTAGATCGGTTTGAATTCATTCTTCAAACAGATACTACTCTGGTTACACCGGAGGTTAGTATAAGTGTTGATCAGAATGATATTTGTTCCGGTACAAATGCTCAATTTACAGCTGTACCGGTAAATGGAGGATTAACACCAACCTACCAATGGAAACTAAACGGAAGTGATGTCGGAACAAACTCACCTTCTTATAACAATTCCGCCTTAAGTGATGGAGACGAAGTAATGGTTGAAATGACTAGCAGTTCTGGGAACACTACGATAAACCCGGTTGTCAGCAATACAATCACGATACATATAAGTGAAAATGTAACGCCATCCGTAACGATAACGGAAAGCGAAAATGATGTGTGTGATGGTACGCTGATAACATTTGTAGCCACACCACTCAACGGAGGTGCCAGCCCTGACTTTCAATGGAAGCTGAATGGTACTGATGTTGGTACAAATTCCCCTGATTTTAGTAGTACGTTTTCAGATGGAGACCAGGTGAGCGTTCAAATGACCAGTAGTCTTATTTGTACTACAGTGAATCCGGTCAATAGTTCTACAACAACATTGACGATTTACAATGTGCCAGATACTCCCGTGATTTCAGGAAATAATATTGTGGAATGTAACTCGATGCATGAAGTATATTCTGTAGTTGCAAACAGTGGCTCCACCTACAATTGGGAATTAACTCCTTCGGCTGTTTTTACAGGGCAAGGGAGTAATGAAATAGCAGTAGATTTTAGTGGTATCGTTGGCACGACAACTATAACAGTAGAAGAGATAAATAATGGTTGTACGAGTGAGGAGACGAGCATGACTATTGACCCATGTATTAGTTCCTTAGAGTTCCAACAAGACCTAAAGGCTTTGATTTATCCCAACCCCTTCACCAGTAATTTGAATCTAAGCTTAGATGTACCCGTATTTAGTGGAACTGTAACCATTACCTCGCTTGATGGTGTCATTGGTTACGAAATACATACATCTGAAACAGACTTCACTATAGTACCCGATTTACCTCCCGGTGTATATATAATGCGAGTCGAGGGAGTAGGGCATTTTGGGATTTATAAAGTATTTAAAATTAATTGAATTGTTAACTCCTAAATAATGAAACCCGGGATCATCATGATCCCGGGTGGACTTATCGCTGAGACTTAAGTAGTTTAAAAAATTGCTTATTTAGTTTTTGACCAACGACTCTCCATCCATAACTAGTCGTGCCATGTTAAGCATGTCAAGGAACTCAGAAAACTCTTCCGTACTGAAAGTCAACATCATATTGTCTACCGGTGTTTTGATCATTATTTTGCTAGTACCACCAAAGTCACTCCATAAACTTTTATCATGAAGATCAATTCGGTTGAGGGCTTTCAAAAAAGACTTAAAATCCCTCAACGACATCCAGGAAAAAATATTTCCGATCATGAATTGGACTTGATCACAACTTTCACATTTAGCTACATAGCCCAAGCGACAGTTGTGTAATTGCTTGTAATGATGTTGCTCCATACTTCTTGTTTTGTTTTCGAATTTGCTGGCGATCGTAAATACCAAATGTGTGTGCGAATTGGTGCTATTAATTAGATAACCAACTATCATTGATCACAAAGCTACTTCCTGGATCGAGTGGAGACAATACTCTCAAAAGGGTAAAAGTAGGGTATGAGGGTATGTCTGAAATTTTTCAAAATTTCTTATTTAAAATAATTCTAAATAGAGTATCTTTGATGAAATATCCGACCATGGGTTGCAACAAGTGCAAAGTAAAGTGTTGTAAGAAATTCAAAAAGAAAGGGAAAAAGCATTGTAAAAAATGTCCAAAGAAAGCCTGCTAGAAAATATTGATGCCAACTTTTTGATTGAAACTGCGAATTGTGCAGGGTGGCAGATTGACGATGAGAATTCTTTTGTGCTTACCACTTTTGGAGAAATGATTGAGCTGAAGCCTTGTTCACTTCTGGCTATGAAACGAAAGCTTGATCTGATTGATCTATCTAAACTATTTGAAGAAGATATGAGCGATGTTGAAGTGATCCGTCTTGGATGCATCAACCGAGTATTTGTATGGACACTTCAGGAAGTCGTTGAAATTAAAAACTTCATAACTTCTTTATTCAATGTATTAGAGCTTAATAGTGAAGTGAATTCCAGTCTCAGGCTACATTAATCTTTCGAAAAACCCATCTTATTTTTATTTAAATCAATTATAAATTGTACGAAAAAGGGGATTGACGTAAACTTTCCTATGTTCAAAATAGTTATAATAGTAACTGTAAATACTAGGAACTATGAAAGATTTGATACGTCAGGAAACATCCTTAAAAGAAAAGATAGCAACACTTCTCAATAAGCAGATTAAAATAGAGGCTGAGTCTTCAGCTGCTTACCTGGCTATGGCTGCCTGGTGTGATGCACATGGGTTTGATAAGTCCGGGGAGTTCTTCTACCAACAATCAGCTGAGGAGAGGGAGCATATGCTTAAGATTTTTAAGTATCTCTCTGACATGGGAGCACAACCGGTATCGCCAGAGGTTCCAATGACAAATCATGACTTTTCATCTTTAAGAGAAGTCTTCGAAACGATGTTAGAGGCGGAATTGACCGTGACAGATGCTATCAATAACATAGTTGCTGAATGCAGAAAGGAAAACGACTTTGCAACAGAAGAATTTATGAGGTGGTTTGTGAAAGAGCAGGTTGAAGAAGTCTTCGTTGCAAGAAGGGCTCTGGAGTTATTGGATATGTTGAGTAATAATGAAAACGGATTACTTCTGTTTGATGATAAGGTGGGGGACATCAGCTATTCTGAAGGATAAACTACCCCGCTCAATAGATATAAAAAAAGCAGGCTTTAGCCTGCTTTTCTGTTATATGGCATTTTACTGCCATCCTGTTTAACACTTAGCTTCTTTTTAGAACTCCCAGAGGTTATGCTCAAACTCGAGTAGTTCATATTCCTTCCATTGTGACGCCATAATTCCGGTTTGTTGATCGCCTCCGTAAGTGTCTACCAAATACTCATCACTAGGATTCGAAATCTTGATCAGGTACGAACTGAATAGTCTCAGATCAAAGGCATCTGCATAGTTTCTGTGTTCGGCATCGTTGTATGGGTTGTACCATATAGCTCGTGGATCATGGCGAAATACTTTCATCAACTCTTTGTAGCTAAATGAAGCAACCGGGTCCTGAATCCCACGGATATTCAAAGGGTGATCAGCCGGAATGAACAACGTAAGGGCTTGAATATCGTGCTTCATTTGCGACCTCTGCTTGTCGAAGACTACGTCTTCAGTAAGTTCCAACTGATAAAGGTCATGCGCAGCATAGTACTCCGGACCAGCCGCTACACTTGACTCATCAATGAATTCTTCATCATTATTATCAATGTTTGAGTCATCATCCTCAGGCCAAAAATCATCAATGTTGTCCTCTTCAGGCAACCATTGATTGTCTACAACGGGGTCATCTGTTCCCGGGATAACCAGCTTCTTCAGGAACTCTTCAAGGGTCAGGATTCTGCCGGCATCCAGCGAGTCGGTTGCGTAGGGTGTTAGCCTTCCATCTTTTACAGCCTCGACTAATAGTTTGGAGATTTCTCTGTTTTTGGAAAACAGGGGTTCATTCTGTTTTTCTCTCATGTCCATTCCTCGCACTGTCCTCTTCCTCCACATAATGTCTGAGTTGTGGATTGTTCGATATGAGTTTTCGTTGAAATCATTTTGGTACATCGACATTCCTATGCCTTCCTGTGCGAAAGATGAAATGCCAAGCGTAGCGAGAACCGGAATTATTAATAGCTTTTTCATACTTCAAAAAATTTAGTTTCACATATTTTCTGAAGGTGTATTCCATGAGATTCAAAGTGTCACCCGGAATTTTAATTTTTCTTGAAAAAAATTGTTTGTAGATCAATCACCCTTACTCCTGTTGAGCAGGACACCCAACCTAAGTGAGAAGGTGTTGAATTGGGCAAACTGGAATGAAGAACTGAGTTGAATGCGTTTGAAAATATCCGCTGTAACTCCGAATGAAGCCCTCCAGTTTGAGCTTATTTTTTTAATATTGACCGGGTCGGTAACACTGAAGGCCTCCTGAACCAGGGCTCCCTCTTGTACTTCAAAACGGTAAGTCCCCTTGATTGAAAAAATATTGGAAGTTTGATAATATCCCATTACTCCCCAAAAAGATAAGGGGTGCATATCATATGAAAGACTACTGTTCAGGGCTAAAGTGCCGTTTGTAAATAATACTTTTTGGTTTTCTCCTTCGTCAAAAAAATCTTTTGCATCGGTACTGAACTGAGAATAGTTGTAGTATGCCCCAATTGAGAAGTGAAGTCGACTGTCTTCATCCAGTAGATATTTGCTGATCAAATGTTTGGCACCTCCTCCTACTTGATAGTGTAGTATGCCCAGGTATCGGACCGGAGGGAACAGTCTAACGGTAAGTTCGAAATCCTTTGGTAGCCCCACACTGATTAAAGATGATAAACTGGGGGTGGCATTTGATGGGGTTTGAGTTCCAGAGAGGGCAGGTAAGTTGTCCTGATAGGTGACCGGTCCCAAAATGGTTTGTCCCTCGACTTCATAAATAATTTCTTTGTCGGTACTACCGCCTAAAGCGGTGGGTACAAAGGGATCGGAAGGGTCAGCAAGATAAAAGTTATCTGTAAATGGTTTTTCCGTAAAGTCGAATGATAAATTCTTATTTGGGGTAAAGGAGGAAGCCATGTGTACATTTATGGATATTTCCCAGGGCTTAAGTGGAAGGGCTGATGCTTCCCAGCCGGTTGTTTGATTGACACCATAGCCGTCAATTACCGGATCAATGTAATTTCGTCCATATAGATTTATATTATAAACAAAGTCCTGTTCGATGGCTTCCTCATCGAAGTCGGCAACCTGGGCTAGAGTGGGGTAGATGCCAAGTGAAAAGAAAATGGCAATAAGGATGGAGCTTTTGATGTACATTTTTCAATGTTAATAATAAGCAGGAACATTTCATTAACAAGTTCATAGTTGTTTTGGTTTTTTGATCGGGAAGTTCATGCGTTACTCGGTTCTTGAAAGTTATTGTTATGTACGGAGAATAATAGCTGTACAGTATTTATATCAAGAAAGCCCCAACGTTTGATGTTGGGGCTTGTGTGATTTAATCTTTCTTTACTTTGATCCTGATGCCTTCGGAATGGGAACTGAATTCCGGTGCATACATACATTGAATTGTAGTAATACCATTGGAAAAGTCTCCTTCATGAGTAACTCGCAATGGATATTCAAAGACATAAGTTCCTTTTGGCAGATATCCCATAAAGAAGTTGGTACTGGCATCCTTCGTACTCTCGTAATAGCCAAGACCATCCTGCCATTTGTATCTGGAAATTACATTTTCAGGCTCAAGACCGGAGGCTCTCATATCTTTCATATGAATGTATTCCATCGCTCTGTCTGATCGAAGTTCTATTCTAACGATTAGGCGGTCACCAGGCTTGAGTGGAGTATTTTCCTTGATAGGTTCAATCACAGGTCCTGTATCGGTATTCTTTTCAATGAAGACCTTCTTGTTCAACTTGAGTGGCGTTTCTGCGGGTGTGATTTTATCCAACTGCTCAAAATATTGCCAGTACAAAGCACCCCAGGCCACTCCTTTAGATTCTTTCTTAACGGTGACATTACCCATATTTGGTTTGATGTCGCTTCCTGACCATGAAGTTTTGAAATAACCGGTTCCGGCTTCAACTTTTACATCATCCATTTTCTTAGGATCAATTACCTGATCTCCGAGCTTGATTTCAACCATTTCCTCAACTTCAAGCCATTCACCACCCCTGAGTAGAAGTGCGTAGCACGCTTCCACGGTAGCTTTGGTTGTTTTCCAATCATTGGTCTGCTTGTTCTTCAATAACCAAACTTTCAGGTCATCAACGGCCTTATCGTCATTTGCAACCTCATCAAACACTTCAACCATCAGCGCTTGTGACTCGATAGGGGCCTGGTACCAGTAATAACCTCCTTCGGTCATTTCTTTCCAGTACATTCCCATCTCCTCTGAAGTAAGTGATCGCTCCCGTAGGGATTTGATGATGTTTGATGCGGTTTTACTTTCACCATATCTATGCATGACTAAGGCAATCATACCATTTGCATATAATTGCTTATGCGTCCAGTACTTTTTGGCCTGCTCAAAATAATAGTCAAAGGCTTCCTTATTTTTTGACTTGATGTCGATGTCTTTATAGAAACTACGGGTGCATAAGTAGTGTATTTGTGTGTATCCAACATGATCATCAGATAACTTGATAGAACCTTTCTTTTCGAGTCGTAGGAGCTCTTCATAGTCTTCACGAATTCGGTCGTCCAGGTATCTGACAGATTTGTCCATCATATTTTTTACTCTGTTTTCGTGAACATGCTTGATTCCCAGGTGTTCCATTTTTCCGAACCCGCAGGTGATATGCTGAGTAATCCAGCGACTGTCAGGCATACCGTCAAACCAGGGGAATCCACCATTACCCAACTGTAGTTGTTCAAGTCGATTCATTGCTCTACCCATCTCATCCGCCATGCGATTAAGGTCAAATAATAAAGCAACTCGTTTCTTTCTTTCGGATTCGTTTTGAGCATTGAGTACCCATGGGGTTTCTTCGAGCATAACCTGCTTCAGTTCTTGATTCTTTTCCAGGTTACTTAAAAATGCTTCAGGAGAAGAGTTTTTCCAGGTATCAAAGACCTGTTTGATGCGAGGACTGCTGTTAGCAATATGTGAGGCAATGCTATTAGCATAATACCTGCTATAAGTTTGTTCGGCACATTCATAAGGGTATTCGATGAGGTATGGAAGAGCTTGTACGGCATACCAGGTCGGGTTAGAAGTGAATTCTAGCGTCAGTTTATGATGCTTCAGTGTTTTACTCTTGTTGTTCACAAGCTTATTCAGCGTGTAGTTCTTGGTTTGTCCACCGCGAACGGGGAGGGGTAGACTTTCTGTCACCAACATACGGTTAGTTAAAACAGGAATTGGTTTTTCCTCACCATCGGAATGCTTTCCTGCTTTTGCTATTATTCGGTAGGTAATAGCCTGAAGGTCATCAGGAATTTTGAGTGTCCATGCCACTTGCTTACTCTGAGCTTTCTTCAGAGTAATCGTTTGAGTCGCGTTTTTAACACTAAGTTTTTCGTTAACCGGTTTCATGGATATGGCATCCAGCATTTCAAGCTGTACGGTTCCATTCAGGTCTTCTTCAGATACATTGGACACTTTGGTAGTGAAAACAATTTTATCACCTTCTCTGAAAAACCTGGGGGCAAAAGGGTTGACCATAATCTCCTTTTGGGTAACAAGTTCATTGGTTGTGATTCCCGAAGCCAGTTCTTTGGTATGCGCAAAGCCAATCATCTTCCATTTCGTAAGGGCTTCTGGAATGGTAAACTTAATGATGATGTTTCCCTCAGAGTCGGTTTGCAAGTGAGGATAGAAAAAGGCCGTCTCGTTGAAATTTTTTCTTATCTGAGGCTTTTTTGATTCGGGTTTAGGTTTGCCAGGACCTTCACCGGGTTTTTCTTTATCTTCCAGAGCGAATTTGAGGTCTGCGGTATTTTGATCGTTATATACTAGTCCAGTAGTCGTACTTGCTTTGCCAACCTCGTCTGCAAATCCATCCAACTCCGCTGCTTCTTCCTCAACTTCCATAACCTCTTCAGTCGATGATGGTGCTTCCAGACTTCTGAATGCTCCGGTATTTCCTTCGCTTTTTTCCATTGCTTTTCGTTCTCTGTTATACCAGTAATTGAAGCGGAAGCTAGAGAAACCAAACCAATTCAAGCGGTTGTAGGTATAGGAAGAAGTGTACATATAAGGTTGCCAGCTTCTTGCCGCTAATCGAGATGAGGTACTTTCAAATCCGCTGCTAGTCCAGCCGAGTCTGTTGTAGTAGGAGTTGAATATATTGAAACCCCAGCTGTGATAAGCAAACTGGTCTAATGAAGCATCGTAGAGCGTAGCGACCATTTCGGCAGCCACTTTATCTCCGTTTTTACCTTTTACCTTAATTTTCCATTCTTCTTTGGCCCCGGGCAATAATTTGTCTCTGAATGTTTCGAACTCTATATCCAGTTGCTTATCAGTACGAGGTACTGTGATTACCGAGCTTGTATTATAGAAACGATTGTTTTTTACAAAACTAAAATGGACCCCAAAGTTACCCCGATGTTTCTCACTAATGGGGATTTCAATGGTTTCAATGTTATTGTTGAGGTCAATCCATTTTCTAGAAACAATTTCATTTTTATGCTCAATTTCATAAAGGACTTTTATCTTCTCTGAGGAGCCGATTTGATATACTGCCTTTTCTCCAGGTTCACCTTTTGTTTTGACCATATTGATCCATTCCACTGTGGTGAGAGGGACTGTCTTATCCTTAGGGCTGAACACTTTCAGGTACTTTATGTTTCGAGCTACTTCACCATACTTATCGACAGAGGAGATTTCAAGAACGTAAGCACCGGATCTCCATGATTTGAGGTCATTGATTTTCAGGTTTTTGTCAACGCCCGTATTGAACTTCCCGGCATATACTTTTTTGCCCTTCTTCCAGTTTTTAAAATTGTCTTCATCCTCAAAGGCATAGTTTGGAAAGCGAGTGGTAAACTCTTCTTTGTTCAGCATCTGCAAATCCGGGCGTTCCCACTGCCGATTGGTATAGGCAACTCCGGGATCCTTGAGCTGGAAAATACTGATGTCTCCCTTTGAGTCAATGTGCTCACCGGCCAGGTTGGTAGTTGAGAGTTTAAATTCATTTTTATCTGTTTTATCCAGCATTTCCCCAATTTTGACATCAACTTCGAGAGCCTTATAGCCAATCCTTAGATAGTGTTCCGTGCTTCTTGTTTCACCATTAAGGTCTGTGACGTCTACATTGACCGTGTAAGTAAATGAAGGGTCATTTTTCTTTTCGGCAGTGGGGTCAGGGATAGCCTTGAAGGTGATCGAGTATTCACCATTCTCATCTGTTTCTGTCGTCCCATTCATGATTTCCATAGTGGGGCTACTTCTATAATACCACCACCAACACCAGCTGGGGTAATTGGTTTTCCTTGTTATTCTATAAGATACGGCAGCACCATCAATGTTGAACCCTGCCAGGGCCTTTGCATTACCAGTTACCGTTACAGAATCATCAAGGCGGTAAGTCCCTTTAGCCGGGTTGGCTTTTACTTCAAATTTAGGTCGCTTGTATTCTTCCACTCTGAAGTATTGCGAGCCGTATCCATTCTCAATATGCATTCGACCGTTTAATCGTCCCACAGGGGCTGTGAATGTGCCGTTGAACGTACCAAACTCATTGGTGGTAACCGGGACCTGTGCAATTTGTTGCCAGTTTACATCATAGAAGGTAACTGTAGAAGAATGGTTAGTTAATATTTTGGGGTTTTCTCCATCATCATCGGCTTCCGTCATCAGACCTTTGAAGTAAATAGTTTGTCCCGGACGGTAAATAGCCCTATCCATAAAGAAATGAGTTCTGGCTCTTCGGTAACTGGTTTTTTCATATTTACGGTTTAAGTGTTCCGTGTTGGAATAGTTATAATAGGTGTCATTTCCGTAGCTCACTTCAAATCTGTATGTATGGTACTTATCACCTTCCTCTAGTTCGAAATAACCCTCTTTATCTGATGTGTATGTGCCTTTTTTCTGCCAGATATACTTTCTTTTCAGTTGGTGATATTCTTGCTTGTAAGCTTGAATTTTTGCGCCATTTACAGGAAGGCCTGAAGGTCGGTCATAGACACGAAACTCTTTTTTATATTCCGATCGGTTATGCCGAGAAACATAAGTGAGGTTGGTTGTATTGAAAATTGTATAAGCTACAGCTTCACCATCGGTATCCATATCTTTCTTAGTTCCTGCCATCAGTACGAAAAGGCCTGATTCCAGCTTTTCAACCGGAAACTCTACTGAGTGATTATGGTAGTCGCCAGGGTTGGGGAGTATTTGTGTCCATTTACGAAGTGGACTTTGATCCTTGAATTGATTAACAAATTCTTTATAATCCCATGAGCGTTTGATATCGTCAAGTTGCTTAGGGCTGGTTTTTATGAGTCGGAAGTATAGTGTGTCAATATTTCTATAATCAAGCCGCCCAAAAAAGTCTTGATTAACCAATGTTTCCTTTTCCATTTTAAAACTCAACTCTCTCTTACCAATCATTTTGATTAATGAACGGGCATTATACTGTGCTTTGGTGTCAGGGTACTTGGAGATGATCCATTCGGCCAATTTCTTCGCCTTAATGTAGTGATCTTTGTATTCTGGGGCTGTTTGCGCATTGAAGTCCGAAGCTTCGTCATAAATATATCGTGCTATGTTATAGTAGGCTCTTGCAGCTTCCGTGTTGTTAGGATAAGTTGTACCGAGCTTCCTAAGCGACTGAACATATAGGCTGTCTTTATTGGGTAGAGTACTGTTGTCGTAGACAAATTGGAGCCGCTTGAGCTGGAGGTCGACCAAAGCATCGGCTGCTTCAGGTTTCTTGTTATCAAGATCTCCGAAATGGAATTTTTCCAAATCCTGATAGATCTTAATCGCGTGGAATTTTAACGTAAGGGTGTCTTTCGATGGGATGACCAATTTTGTGAATTGAGGAGTGATATCGAAGTATTCTGCTTTGTCCAGTTGAAATTTATAGGCTGGATAAGTAATATCCGGTTCTGTATTCATCATGAAATCAATTGCTCTGTGAGCTATGAAGTCATATAGGGTGGGTCTGAGCCTTTCCGACTCACCGTAGGTGTACATGACATCTTCAAAGGTTTTGGTGCTGTACTTTTTTAGCTCCTCTGTATTCTCAAGAGAGGTATTATAATGTTCGGTGACCCGGTTTACTATTTGCTTCAATGACCATGTACGGATATCATCATTGATAAATTCCGATGTTTCGCTGCGCTGATAGATTTTCCATCGGTTGTCCTGATAGTATCTCCAGTAGGCCTCAGCTGCGATGGAGTGGAGAAGAGGCTTAAGCGGGTATTGCGCTCCTTTGATCTCGTCTTCCAGTCTGTGGATTACCTTGACTATGGCTTCTTCATCCTTGTATGTCGACATACGCATAGAGTAGAAAAGAGACTTTACGACTTGAGCGTGTCTGTTATTCTTCTTAGCATGTTCATAGATGCGGTCAATAAGTTTGTTGGCGGATTCCGGTAACCTGGCATCTACCAGTGAATCTATCTCCTTCCATTCCATTGAATACTTTTCATCTGAGGGAAAGCCCTTTATTAGTTTTGGACCTGCATCGATGATATTAATGAATGTAAATAGGGAAAGAAGTACAAGGGAAAAAATTACTGCTCTTTTCTTCATGGTTGTATGATTTTGCACAGACTAAAAAGTGAATAGTGTTATGATTTACTCTTTAGATGCTGGTTGAAACTAAATTTCATAAATGTATTTAGAGAATGCCAGAAAAATGTCAGGAGATTAAACATAAAAAAGGCCCACCTTCGTACTAAACAACGGTGGGCACTGTGAATTTGAGTTAAAAAGTGCCTGCATGGGAGCAGGTTCTGTACCATCTGATAATAAGATGCTACTTTTGGACAAAACGTTGCTTTCACTTGTAAATTAAAATTCATTTTTTCGAATTATGTTTTCAATCGACCTTCCAATAATTGATGCGCTTTCTTTCGAATATCCTCCTGAGAGAACCATCAGAATAGGGATATCATTTGACAGGGCTTGATCAAATACAAACTCATCTCTATTAATAATTCCTTCAGAACTGACGCTTAATCGTCCTAGGGGATCCTTCTCGTAGATATCAGTTCCTGCATTGTATAGGATAAAGTCGGGTTTAGATGAGGAGATCGCTTTGGGAAGACTTGTATACAGTTTGTGTAGATAAATGCTATCACTTGTGAAGGATGACAAAGGGATGTCGAAGTCAATATATTGTTTGACATTGTCATCCATCGGATACACATCTGCGTTATACATATCATAAATAATGATGTCTTCAGCATCTTGAGAAATGGCTTCATGACCATTACCCTGGTGAGCATCAAGGTCCACGATCATCACTTTAATTCCAGGTCTGAGTTTTTGAAGTTGGAGTATGGCGAGATTTATGTCAGCGAAAAAACAGAAGCCTTCTCCGTTACCTGATTTGGCATGGTGATATCCACCCGAAAGGTTAATCGCATAACCACTATCGAGAGCAAGTTGGACACCAAGTATTGAACCTCCGGTAGCTAACTTCATAGGTCGCAAAAGACTCTTCTGTAAAGTCTTGTTCGGTAGCTTCGAAAGCATAGGCATCTCAGCTACTCTTGCGATCGTCTTTGACTTCTTTAGCGACTCAAGATACTCCCTACTATGTACCTGAAGTAGCATGGAATCCGATACCGGTTCGGGGGTGAAAATGGATGATTCGGATAGTAGTGATTTGGAGTTGAGATACCGAAAAACTTTGCCGTATTTTTTACTGTCAAAGGGGTGAAGATTTTCAAGCCCAAGAATACTGATGTCATAGTCAGGTGAAAAAATGATGGGTAGCTTTCCGCTCGTTTGTGGGGTAGGGTATGACTTCTTTTGGATGAGTTTCCCGGCTTCAGACTGTGAGAAAAGCAGCAAGGTTATACCGGTAATAACAGCCAGGAACAGGGTTAATCTTTTTATCATTTTAAAGGAGTTTATAGTTCAGTACATCACAAGTCGAAATTGGTTCATTGGTCTTGTTATTGAATTTATTATTTTGATTTTATTGCTTATTTAAATGAAAGTAATACTATAAATAATGAAGTGTAATTTATTTGATATTCAATATTTTATAGTTAAATGAAAGATTTTGAAAGATAATGACCTTTTTCACTCGATTTTCCATTCAAAATCACTGATGATTTTCTTTAGATGTGAATAATGGTTTTGCTCGCTCATCTCTTTCGATTTATGAAATTTTTCTAGTCTGTTTATATGCTCATGAATTGACTGATTAGTCGCGTATGCAACCTTAGGTAAGCACTGAGGGCAAAGCCACATCGGTTTGGAATCTGACTCTGCTAAATGATTACTACCATTCATAATGCACTTGAATTCTGTACAGTGTTTGATACCGAGCATATGTCCGATTTCATGGCTCGAGGTTTTGGAAATTCTTTTGAACGAAAGATTAAAATTCAGTTGATTATCACCATAATATTTTTTGAGTCTTGCCAGGGAAGAAACACCGACACGGTCCTTTGTTGATGCTTGTCCGAATACAAAATGCCAGTCTTCATCAGGGTATAAATCTACTGAAGTAATAGCCATATAAGCCACAGCATTAGGAGGTAGTTTTAGCTTGAGCAGATCATAAAGAATATGTTTGGTGTGGTACTGTTTACTTCCAAAAAAGGTTCTTTGTGCATCCAAAGAAATAATAGAAGAATCCCATTCTGGTAATATCTTAACAGGTAATGAATAGAAAGTCTGAAGGTATTCTGCGGTTGTATTAATCAGCACGGAGTCATCATCCACTAATGGTCCTATAGGCTGTATGTATAAGGTATTCCTAATATAATTAGGTAAGACTTGAGTATTGATTCTAAATTGTTTGTATGTCTGCCCCTCCTCAGGATGTGTTTCTAACCAATCCCCGGCCTGTGCTGTCCCCATTTTTTCGTAAGGATTTGTATAGTGACTATTCGTTACATGATTTAGAAACTCATTCTCATATATCTCCTTGGGGGAATTGACTGGCGTATTTATTGATGTCTGTGGCTGGGGGCCGCAGGATAGCAAGGTAGTGAGGCAGATATAAAGTAACCTTTTCATACAGTATATAAGTATAAATACCGCAAAGGTTACATTTATTAGGTATACCAAATAAGGGAGTCTAAAATTGATTACTATGCTTTGCAAAAAGAATATCTATGTCGAAAATTTCTATTTTTACGTGCTTGATCAATTCAGACCAAATATCGATCCGGGGGGAGTTTACATCACGTTTCTCGATAAAAGGAATTCTTTATGACGGAGTGAAGGAGAATGATTATCCTCAGATGCAGTTTTATGATATGCATGTCTACAATGTAAGGCTGCGGGATGATATGAAAGTATATACTGATACGCTGAGCAAGACGATTATGGGAGGTGTACAGATTGCTTTTGAAAAATCAGGGGAGGAAAGACACTTTAAAAGAAACATTCGGAATGCTAATATTAACATTGAAAGTGTTGGGCAGGTTTATACCAGAAATGGAAGAACTTTTGGTACGGTAAGAGGTGAGATTTCTGGGTTGGTGGACGACTTAAGAAAAATCGAAAAGCCCATACCAGAAGTAGATAAAATCAAAAATAAAAGGGCTTCTCAGAGGAAGGCATCTTATTACGATACGAACCGAAGGCCCAATCGTCAGTATAAAAGTACCAGTGCTATGACGACCATCCTGGGCATACTACTTCTTGTATTTCTAGGCGTCAGAGCATGGAATGCAGGTCAAACCCTTACTGCTGTATTACTGTTAACCATTGGTGCATTAACCTTCCTCGAAAACAACTTGCTGGCAAGACTTAAATCATTTGAACGCTACAAGCACATTATATCGCATCCGATGGCATTGTTTTTACTGGGAGGTATTATTGTTGGTGTGATAGCCTTATTTAGCTGGGGAGGTGGTTCTGGAGGAACCCGAAGGGCAAGTGCTCTGTCCAACATTCCGGAAGATCAATGGATTGAGATAAGCGGTATAAACGACTCTCTGGAAAGCACCAGGGTCAAGAGTAAGAACGTACCCCCGAATGCCTGTGAATTCAGATCTGATTGGGTAGAGCGAAAATTGGAGCTGCTCGATATAAGCAATACCCCACTAAGACTTTGGTATCAGGCTTCGGCTCAAGAAGCCTGTATGACCCATTCATACCGAGAAGATTTGTATGTGTTTGCGGAGAATGAGTATTCATATTTCAACCAACTTTATTCAAGCCTGGTAAGCCATGATTCGAGCAAGCTCGAGGGAATTGTTAAGGTATTTGATAAGGCCAGAAGGGAGAGAAAGATGAAATACTCGGAGTTTTGTCACTTCCTGGTGAGAAGTGTTCAATACATACCATACTCGTTGATCATTCCTTCAAAATGCGAGAACTGTGATGATCACGGCAGTTATTATTGCGGAGATAATTGTGTACCAGGAACGAAGTTCGGATTATTTGCTCCATCGGAATTCGTATACTCTAAACAGGGAGATTGCGACACCCGTACCGTATTGCTTCTCACCCTATTAAAACACTTTGGTTATGATGCCGTTATTTTGAACTGTGATGACCACTCCATGCTCGGTGTTAATATTCCCGCATTTACAGGAGAAAGTTATTCATATAAAGGAAAAGATTACTACTATTGGGAAACGACTGCCACTGGCTGGGAGCCTGGAATTATTCCTGCGGGAAGTAGCTATAAGAGTTGGTATGTAGCCCTTAGCACTGATGAAATTTAGATCACTATGGAACAGAATTATTTAACCTCGAGTATTGTTCACACTGCTATATCCCTGCTGGTCGGAGTGCTGGCAGTATTCGTGACTTTCCAATTGTTTCGGAAGGTATTTACACGGAGATACGATATTGAGATTGATAATATCGCATTCTCAATCCTCTTGGGGAGTATTGTAATATCAGTAAGTTACCTCATGTCCGGGGTCAGTAAGCCTATTGCTAATATGCTCCGTGTTGTACGCGGTGAGGAGTTTGGTGATGAATACGTTTGGCTATCCGTACAGTATTGCGCACTTTTTATTGGAATTGGTCTAGCAGTTTCCCTGTTGATTAACGTCATAGGTCTTGTTATGTTCGTTAAGCTTACCCGTGGTATCAATGAATTTAAAGAGATAAGTGAAGACAATGTAGCTGTAGGAATTATAACCGGTTGTATAATATTAGGTCTAAGTTTCTTCGTAAGGGATGGGTTAGTACAAATAATCGAAGCCCTTATTCCCTATCCGGAGAGCCGGGCAATAGGTTAAAACACTTTTTGCAAGAATGCTGTTTCTATCAAAAATTTAAATGTAGTAAACATGAAAAAAGTAGGAGTACTCGGTTCTGGCGTTGTTGGTAAAGTATTGGCCAACGGGTTTATTAAATACGGTTATGATGTGATGAGGGGATCACGAAGTCCGGAAAAGCTAGATGAATGGAAACAGGAATCGAATGGAGCTACCGGTACATTTCAGGAGGCGGCAGCTTTTGGAGATATTCTTGTGTTGGCAGTGAAGGGGAAGTATGCTAAAGATGCTTTGGATCTTATTGGAGGTGAGAAGCTAGAAGGAAAAATCATCATAGATGCCACCAATCCAATTTCCGATAATCCTCCTGAGAATGGTGTCCTGAAATTTTATACCACTCTGGACCGGTCTCTCATGGAAGATTTACAAGAAGCTTTTCCGGGAGCAAAGTTTGTTAAAGCCTTCAACAGTATCGGAAGCGCATTTATGGTTGACCCTGACTTTGAAGAAAAACCAACCATGTTTATTTGTGGTAATGACGATGCTGCCAAGAAAGAAGTAATTTCCGTACTGGATCAATTTGGTCATGAAACAGAGGATATGGGAGGGGTAGAGGCAGCACGAGCCATAGAGCCACTTTGTATGCTTTGGTGTATCCCTGGTTTTAGGAATAACCAGTGGGGGCATGCTTTCAGGTTATTGAAAAAATAGAACTAGTAAAAGGTTTAAAACTGGAAAAGTTTGCTCTTCAACCTTAAGGTATGGCAACTGATTTGCTCTGGTATTTCTTAACATTTAGACTTTTCTCATTTTCTTATTAGGTCAATTATACTTCTATGATACTGTGTTGTAGTGCCTTTGTCGGGGGTGTAAGGTAAGTTTGTAGGGCGTGCATTTTGTGTGCCTTCTTAATCTCTGTGTAGGTTTGAAGTAGTGGGGTTCTAGACTTGTATTTCGAGTCATCAATGCCGTAACCGCGCTAACTAACAACCATAAACGACAGAGATATGAGGTACAATGGCTTCATTAAACCAGGATGCCCAGGCTCGAAGAGCTGGCTTATCCTTATCATTTGTTTACTGACAAATTTCCAAATCATTTACGCTCAAAGCGGTGGATGGGATGCCACTAGTACTAATGGAGCAGCAGGACTTACCGACCATGGAAATGGGGTAATACAAATGATTGATGTGACCCCTTCGGGCTGTGCTGCCGGTGCCGTTCATGAAACAACAGACCTTTATGACCCAACGATTGATGGTGTTTTTAGTAAATGCTATCAGGTCTATTTTGGGTGTCCCGGAGATGATCAGATAGGATCAGACACCAAAGGCGATGGACTGGCTTTTTCGTTTTCGAAATGCGCTTTTAACATCAATAATGGTCTTGCCTGTGGTGGTGGATTAGGTTATATGGGGGCTTGTCCCCAAATGATTACCATAGAGTTTGATACCTGGAGCAGTCAGGGAACAAATAATTTTGATAATGCCTATGAAGGAACGGGAAATGAAGATCAGGTCGCAATCCACGTGAATGGTGATGCAAGCTTTACAGGTAAATTGGTAGGGGTCAATGCAGGAAACTTGGAGGATGGGCTGGAACATGAAGTTTGTATCACCTATAATCCGGCTTCTGATCAAATGATTGTAGAGCTGGATGGCAACGTGATCTTATCACAAATCCTTACCGGAACCGGTTATGAATTGGAGAACTATTTTGGCGCAGGGGGATTACAACAAACCTGGTCCTCAGGAAAAGCAGGAGCCACTAACCCGGCTACGGTTAGTGATGGAGCTGATATAACCGATAATGTCGGAGGGCCTTTATGTCCCGCAAATGTGTTCATTACTTCACCCACGGATGGAGATATATTCGGTGCCTGTGGTGACGATATTACGATTGAAGCGTCAGTGACAGCGCCATCAGGAAATACTGTGGACTATGTGGAGTTTTTTGTGGATGGTATATCGATAGGAACTGATAATACTTTTCCATATAGTATCGACTGGACAAGTCCGGATAATGGAAATCATACGTTAACGGCTACAGGGTATTATATTCCTTCAGGAACGAATTCGACTTCAACAGCCGTAACGGTGTCCGTTGGTGCCGAAGTAATGCAAACAACAACTGCTCCTACGATTGATGGAATACAGGATGCACTTTGGAATAACTATGTGGCTATTCCATTGAATCAAGGCGCAATTGCCGCACCTGACCTGGATGGAACTTACAGAATTGCCTACGATGCCAACAACCTGTATTTTTTATTTGATGTAACAGATGATGTATTAGTTCAGGATGGAGGAAATCCATGGGACAATGATGGCGTTGAGGTTTTTATAGATATTGGAAATGACAAAGCAGGGACTTATGGAGCTGATGACTTTCAATATATTTTCCAGTACAACAACGAACCAAATTTTGATGAACTACAGCACTCACCTGCGTCCCTCACCGGAGTGACATTTGGAACCAATGCTACTGCAGGTGGGTACATTATAGAAGCAAGCATACCATGGACTACAATGGCAACGGGTACACCGACTCCGGGTTCTTTTCTTGGTCTGGAAGTAAAGTTAAACGATGATGATGACGGGGGAGCGAGGGAAGATGAGCTAGCCTGGGCAGATGGTACTTTCTCTGCCTGGAATAATACAGCTTTATTCGGTACCCAGGTTATCTCCGCCTGTGACCCTATAACGGCTGAGGTCACAATGACTTCAGGAGAGTTTTGTACAGGCGACAGTGTCAAACTATCCGCTTCACCGAGGGATGATTCTTACTTATATCAATGGTTTTTCAATGGTACATCAATTGGAAGCCCTCAAGCAGGAGATTCTGTATTATGGGTAACCGCTGGAGGAAACTATAGCGTTGAAGTTGATAACGGTATTTTGCAGGATACTTCTGATGAGGTAACAGTGATTGAAAACGTAAACCCCACCGCAAGTGCGGGAAGTGATCAATCATTTTGTTCAGGCACCGGGGGTGTTACTTTGTCTGGTTCAGGAGGAGGTAATTATTCATGGAGCCCGGGAACGGGTCTGAGTGCGACAAACGTAGCATCACCTTCAGCCAATCCATCGACCACTACGATTTACACCTTAACGGTAACTGACCCAACTACTGGTTGTTCCGCTAGTGACGAAGTGACCGTAACGGTAAATGAAACGCCCGATCAGCCCTCGATTAGTCTGTCAAATACGACACCGTGTATTGGTACTATAGATAATTTTCAAGTAACAGGTTCCGGTGCGGATTATTTTGTATGGACCCTGCCAGGAGGAGCAAATATTACTTCAGCTGATTCAGATAGCTCTGATATTACAATTGATTGGGGGGCTGCGACTTCGGGTTCGGTTAGTGTTGTGGCCGTGTCCAATTCATGCGTGAGTACATCAACCACTCAATCATTAACTTTCAGTGATATACCAAGCTCTCCATCTATTTCCGGAGAACAGAACTTATGTGACGGGGCTGATGATGAAATATATTTCGTAGGTGTTCAATCCGGAGCCAGCTATTCATGGACCACATCATTTACACCCTCTTCGGGTTCGTCCAATAGCATTACAATTACTGACTTTGGTTCAGCGACTTCTGGAACTATAGAAGTAGAAGTATCAAATAGCTGTGGTTCGGTCAATGATATGATTACGGTGAATATTACCCGATTCGGAACATTGGATATAACCGGGCCAACGGATGTTGTTTGCAATAGCAGTGGAAATAGCTATTCAGTCAGTGGAGGACAACCTGGTTCAACCTTTTTCTGGACCATACCGTCAGGGGCAGACTTTACAGCCTCCGATGCGGACAGCACAGAAATTTCTGTTGACTTTGGTACCAATGGAGGTCAGGTTCAGGTGGTGGAAAACAATTCAGGGTGCACTTCAGGTTCTGAGAGTGTTAATGTGGCAGTTTCCGGTTGTGATTTAATGGCAAACTTCTCTGCATCGGGATATTCTATTTGTATAGGTGAGGAAGTAACGTTTACAGATGCCTCATCTTCTGTAAGTGGAGTAGAGACCTGGTCATGGGACTTTGGGGATGACGCCAGTCCAGCTTCTGCAAATGATCAGGGACCACATGTTGTGAGCTACAGTAGCCCGGGCGTAAAGGATGTTGTGCTTACAGTCACTGAAGGAGTGGCTGTTCATGATACGACAATTCAGGTTACGGTTGAGGCAACGCCAGATGCTCCCATACTTTCAGGTCCCACAGGCACAGTTTGTGAGAATGACGATATTGATGTTTTGGTAGATAACTCGGTGTCAGGAGCGTATTATAACTGGGATATTTCAGGAATACCCGGAGCGGCTTATAATGATGTTTCTCAACAAACCGGACCAGATAATGATTCTATTAATATCAACATTGGTACTAGTGGTGGTGAAATAACCGTTATACAAACCATCAATGGGTGTCCGGGACCTGAAGGTTCAATTACTATTGATGTGATTGGCGTACCGGATGCTCCTATTATTGATGGACCTTCGGTAAACTTATGTGGTGGTTCATTAGGCTCTGATGTCGATACGTTTTCAATAGACCCCGTGAGCCTTGCAAATAACTATATCTGGAACTTTCCTGGTTCAGCGGTTGTCAGTTATAATACCGATAAAACGGAGGCATATGTTAATTTTCCCACAATTGGATCGTATCAGGTTTCTGTATTTGCGCTGGGCGCCTGTGGTGCCGGACCTTCAAGTTCGGGTTTTCCTGTAACCGTAACTGAAACGGTGACTCCATCAGTAAGTTTCTCTGCTTCAAAGGATACCGTATGTGCTAATGACCCTGTTATTTTTACCGCTACAGTAATGAATGAAGGGACTAGTCCTGAGTACTATTGGTTCATGAATGGTGAGGCTATAGGCGATAGCACAAGTGGAGAATTAACACTCAATAGTTTTACTGATGGAGATAGTATTTGGGTTGTGATGAATTCGAGTGAAGCTTGTGTGGATACAAACCCAGTTGTATCGGCAGATACTGTATTAATGACGGTGCTGACCACTCCTGTTGCCGAAGCCGGTGAGAATATGTTGCTTGATGACTTTCAGGAGATTAATTTGGCTTCTTCAGAATACAGTTTTTATACAACAACGGAGGAGCCCATATCATACTTGTGGTGGTCAAGTGATAGTTCTTTGGTGATTTCCAATATTACACCCGCTACTGTACTGGATGATGTTCTCGTTACTCCGGATGAAGATTCTACCTGGTTTTATTTGTTGGTGGACAATGGAGTGTGTTCAGCAATGGATAGTATGTACGTTTTGGTTGACTTTGATATATGGATTCCAACTGGATTTTCACCAAATAACGATGGGAATAATGATGGTTTTCAGATTCACAACATTGATCAGTTTCCGGGGAATAGAGTCGAAATCTACAATCGGTGGGGGAGTCTGGTTTGGTCACAAGACAATTACACTAATGAAAACCAGTGGACCGGACAAGTTGACGGAAAAGACTTGCCAATGGCAACCTACTATTACATCATTAACCTAAATGATGCTTCCGGTAGGAGCTTTGCGGGACCAGTGACACTTGTTAAGTAAGAGGTTAATGTTTCTTACTTGTTTTTAAAGTGCTGTTCTCAGCGGATTTAAATCTACAGAAGAGTATTAATTATGAAGAATAATCCCATTGAGAGGTAAAATAGTATTCTTAAACCCATGAACCTTATACGACAAAAAAAAGAGGCGGGTTACAACCGCCTCTTTTATATCTTATTGATTTCGAGTAAATTATGTGTTAGGCATTCACAAGCTCTCGCTGTGAGATTTCCACGAGATCTCTCTTGTTTTCACCTACGTAGACTTGTCTTGGACGTCCGATAGGCTCACCATTATCTCTCAATTCTTTCCACTGAGCAATCCATCCCGGAAGTCGGCCAATCGCAAACATTACAGTGAATAAGTCGGTGCTTAACCCAAGTGCTCTGTAGATAATACCAGAGTAGAAGTCTACATTCGGGTAAAGTTTTCTATCCACGAAGTACTGATCATTGAGTGCTTCTTGTTCAAGTCCTTTTGCAATATCAAGTACAGGATCATCGATACCTAATTTATCAAGAACGTTATCACAAGCCTTTTTGATAATGGTTGCACGAGGGTCGAAGTTCTTATAAACTCTGTGTCCAAATCCCATCAATCGGAAAGGGTCGTTTTTGTCTTTTGCTTTCGCGAGGTACTTTTTAGTATCTCCACCATCAGCTTTGATTGCTTCGAGCATTTCAATTACTGCCTGATTTGCTCCACCGTGAAGAGGTCCCCAAAGTGCATTAATGCCTGCTGCAATTGATGAGTAAAGACTTGCATGAGATGAACCAACAATTCTTACTGTAGAAGTAGAACAGTTTTGCTCATGATCCGCATGTAGGATTAGTAGTTTATTCAATGCATCTACTACAACAGGGTCAATTTCGTAGTCTTTGTTAGGCTGCTTAAACATCATGTATAGGAAGTTTGAGCAGTAGTCGAGGTCAGTAGGGTAGTTGACCGGTTTTCCTGTAGCGTTTCTGTATGACCAGGCAGCTATTGTCGGAAGTTTACCTAACAGTCTTGCGATAGTGACGTCAGTATCATCACCGGACATATCCGGTTTTAGTGATCCAGGGTAGAATGCAGTAAGCGAACTAACCATCGCTGAGAGCAGTCCCATTGGGTGGGCGCTTGATGGGAAACCGTCAAATATTTTTTTGAAATCTTCGTGCAGATTATTGTGTTTGATGATTCTGGCGTTGAAGTTATCCAACTCAGTTTGTGTTGGCAACTCTCCATAAATCAGTAAATAAGCCACTTCAATGAAGGAAGCTTTTTCAGCTAATTGTTCAATAGGGTAGCCCCTATATCTTAAAATTCCATTTTCACCATCGAGGAATGTGATGGCACTTTTTGTGGATCCTGTATTTTTGAAACCTGTATCAAGTGTGATATATCCAGTATCGCCTCTGAATTTTGATATGTCGAGGGCTTTTTCGCCTTCAGATCCTTCAATAACCGGTACTTCGTAGGTTTGTCCGTTTAGTTTTATTTCAGCTGTCTCCGCCATTTTCAACGCTATTTTTTAGATATGATTTTATTCCCCAGATTGTGGGCCATGAAATTAACAAAAAAAGGCATTTCAAAAAATATTGAAATGCCTTTTTTGATGCTCTTAAGTCAAATTCTAGTTGTTACCTAAGATGAGTGGAAGACCATCTCCACCACTTCCAACTACAATAACCTTGGAATTAGGTGAGTTAGCTAATTCTAGGGTTGCTTGAATTCCTTTTTCTTTCAGAATATTATCAGAAAGTGAAGCGTTTAGAATACGGTTGGCTTCTGCCTTACCTTCAGCTTCAATTTTCAGACGTTGAGCTTCTTTCTCCTGCTTTACGAGTTTGAACTCATATTCTTTTGAAGCTTGTTCCTGCTTCAACTTATTTTCGATCGCAGTTTTTATTGAAGGAGGAAGTTCAATATTTCGAATCAAAATTTTGTCCAAAATCACATATTGTGCTTTCATCATTTTGACACAGGAGTTGAATATTTCACCTTGAATCAAATCTCTTTTGGAAGCATAAAGTTCTTCCGGATCGTACTTTCCGATTACTTCACGGGTTGCTGATTTGACTTGCGGTTCAATGACAACGTTTAGGTAGTTATTACCTATTTTCTTGTGAAGCATCCCCAGTTGTGATGCATCGGGTTTATATACAACTGATACTTCTACAGTAATATCCAGACCATTTTTGGAGAGTACAGTCATTTCCATACGTTGTTCCTGCTGTCGTATATCATACTTGATAACTTTATTCCAAGGAGCTATTATGTGAAATCCTTCCTGAAGTGCTGGTTCATCTGTGACGGTACCACCGCTGAATTGACGATATAAAACCCCCTGTCGTCCTTCTTCTATTGTGACAGAGCTTCTATATAGGACTATTACGACTATAAGAAGAAGAATACCGGCAATTACTAATGGGAGTGTTTTCTTGTTCATATTAGAATGTTTTTAGATTTAGAACGAAGGTACAGAATCCCGATTATTTTTCAACCCTTGTTATTCTTTTTCCTGAAATTTTTCTTCACTTGCCTCCTATTCATTTTTCGAGTCCTGCGTTTATATCTCGCCACAATTTCATCGTGGTGCTCTCGCTCATACCGTTGGTGACTTCTTCGCAGTCTTTTGCGGAGCATATGTTCCAGAGGTAGCAATGACATGGCTAGAATAACGTTCATCAGAATCGTAAAGAAAAATACTCCACCTGAGTAAGAAGATAATTCTATTTCCAGTCGTTCAGTAATAAATTCAAAAATGGAAATGATAACCAGTAGGGTAAGTACCGATGAAACCTTATATAGTTTTCGTGATCGGTTAAGATAAAATGAGGCTATCATTAACAACATTAGAAAGGCAATTTGAATGGAATTGAACCAGGTAGATTCATGCCAGGGCTCGTTAATTGCAAAACGGTATATTACCGGCTCACTAATGTTTCCATAGACATTCTTCGCTCTCACATGAAACTCATAGGTCCCTTTCTTGAGGTTTGTGTACTCTTTGAAATCTTTATTACTCCAGGGGGACCAACTCAGGTCTCCATTTCTTTCATTGTCAAGGTTTTTTAGCCAGTATTGGTACTGAGTTTTATTGCTGTTCTCATAAAAATTGGCGGCAAATACGAACCTGAAACTATTCATGCTGGAATGAAACTTGAGGTACTCAGAGGCCCAGACTTCATTCATGCTCTGTTCCAGCCTTTCCAGAACATTAAGCTCTTCCTGAATCAATACATAGCGATCGTAGTTTTCGGCTTTAGATGCTGAGTCAGCAATTTTTTTGAGCTCATTTATTTTTCTATTGAGATCAGCCAGAGTTTTTGCTTTTTCATTGAAGTGGCGCTGTCTATACGGTTGTTTGATTGTAGCTGCTCCATAAAGGTCAGTGAAGAGTCCTCCAAAGATCAGACTATCTTTCTGTCCGCTGGTGCACTCAACTTTACGAATAAGCGCGTCAAACCGAGCTTCATAGTTTTTTTGAAAATCCAGGTCATAATGAATGAAGCCATTTTCCATTCCAAGGATCACATGTTGAGCATCTACCGAGGCTACGTAGTCCAGGTTTTTTCCTTTGAATTTTAGAAGTTCGCGATGGGTCAACTGATACTTATTAGCCGTGATTCTTTTTAGCATTCCTAATTCGAATACTAAGCTTTCATTAATGGGAGACTTTCGTGCGGCTTCATACCAAATGTTTGCTTTCTTATCCTGAAATAAGCGATTGATGTACAGATCACCGATGTATTTATTAATTATGGTATCCGGATAAAAACGGTTACTATCGGACCTGTATTTGTATATGCCTTTTTCTGTTGCGAAAACTATCTCACCGTGTATCTTGAATACTTTATTGCGTATGTCGAATGGTAACCCATCTGTTGCGATGTATTTCCTTTGTTCTTTTACTCGTCTCAGTTTAGCGTCAAGTTCCAGTTTCCACAATCCCTTATTGTCCTGGCTTACCCATATATGACCATTCTGGTCCTCTTCAATGTATTCACATCGCTCATCGAAGCCATCTACTTTATAAAGGAACTCGACCTGGTCTTTTCCAACTTGACGAAATACCAGTATTCCATCATAGTAACCTTGCAATAAGTAACCTGGTTTGCTTTCCAATTCGATGAACTTAAGACCACCTCTATAGTCACTCAGTTGTTTGACATCATTGCTTTCTGGTGAATATAGATAGGTTCCGTTTTGTGTCCCCATCAGGATGTTGTCACGGTATTTGCCCATGTAAAATACAGGGTCATTGATTCCATCGATTTTTGTGAAAGAGGTTTCAGAGAAGGAACTTGAGCTATCAGCTGTCCATTCGCTGAAAAAAAGACCCTGGCTTGTGCCTAGATATAATTTGTTTTGCAAAAATGTAGAAGACAATCCGGCTCCACCAATTCCAGTATGTTGGTTAAATAATGTGAAAGGGGAGTGCACATCGAGTTTTGATATGCCATTCTCCAGTGCTAGCCAGACATTTCTGTCTTTGTCTTCGAAAACATCGAAAACCCGGTTACTATTAAGCCCTTTGTCCAGGTTAATATGCTGTTGTAATTTTCCGGATTTATTTAGAATGAATATGCCATTGTGGGTTGTTCCAATAATGATATCATCAAGACCATAGTTTATTCCACAGGATGGGTGACTTTCCAGTACAAAATTTTCTAATTCTACATTGTACTTGGTGAACTCCTTTCCATCGTACAACATAAAGCCATGATCTCTGAAAACGAACAGTAGTCTGTTGTGATCAAACCTCAGGATCAGATGAAGTTGATCATCTTTGAATTGTCGTCCCCCCGGAGCATTTATCAGCTTATTGTTTTTATAGGTAACAATACCTTCGCCTTCATCGAGTGTGTAAAATTTATGATTGATAAAGCCGCTGTATTGATAGCGGTTTCGGGCCTTTATTACCCGCTTAATAGTGTAGTTTTTGTAGATAAAAATCGCTCTTTCCGAAACAAAGAAAACTCCTTGCTCAGTGATGTGGATTTTGTTGATGTGATTGAAGTCCCGGTCGATCCTTCGAATATGATTCATTAGTGAATGAAACTGCGGGATACCTCTTTCTTCTGATTCAATATACCCCAGGTCTACATGGGATCCTACATAGATTCTGCCGTTCCCATCTTTGGCAAGACAACGCACCTCAGACTTTAATACGGTCGGAATGATGGTCCAATGGGCTCCGTCAAACTCAAGGATACCATTTCCATTGGCAAAGTACATGATTCCACGGTTGTCTTGTTCAACACACCAGTTTTCCGTAGTGGCATTATAATCCTCACTGCTGTAATTTTTTATGAAAGGAAGGCCAGTGGTTTTAATTTGAGCCGTTGCAATCAGAGGTAACATCACAATTACCAAGGCATAGATCACCTTGATATCGTTATGTATCAAACGAAGTTTATCAAATAAAAAACGGATCACAATTAAAAGTGCTTGCTTATCTTTTAAGTACGATTGTTGTAACTGAATAGTTAAGCCAAAGTTATAAAATTTCGGCCTAATCTGAACAAATTCAGCTTTTACTCTGGTAATCAGGTATATAGGGGTGTTTTTTTCTTTCTTACGATTATCGGGTATGTCATTATGGAATCGTTCATAGAAAAACATCATTTGTTTGATGAACGATTTTCCAGTTTGACTGTACTTTCTAATAATCAAATTCAGAAAAATGAAAAGAAGATACACAACATTGCTATGCCTTGGTTTTTTTGCTACTGCCTTTGCTGTAGATACTGAGGTGGAGGCTGATTCTAAGATAGAGGCGGTCACTGTATACCTCAGCGGTGCCGAAGTAAAGCGGTCAGCTATTGTGAACATCCCGAAGGGAAGGAGCATCATCAAGTTTTCAGGACTATCTTCAAAGATTAATTCCAAAAGTATTCAAGCAAAACTAGGTGGTGAAGCGCGTATCCTGTCAATCACCTATGAAATCGATTATCTGAAAACGCTTGCACCGAAGAAGCGCTTGAAAGTGGTTCAGGATTCGATAGAAATTATAGATGATCAACTCATAATGACTCAGGGAATGATCAAGGTTTATGAAAATGAGCAATTACTCTTGCTGAAGAATAGTGGAAGGGTTGGTGATGGAAACGGGGTAAAAGTAACCGAACTGGAAAGTGCGGCTAATTTCTACCGTAAGCGACTTACCGAACTCAACGAAAAACTAATTCGTCAAAGAAAAAAGGAGTCTGACCTTAGCTTACTGGAGAAGAGACTTAAACAGCAGGAAGTTGTGCTCAGAGGAAAGAAGAACCTACCTACCTATGAAATTCATATTAAAGTGAGTTCGGATAAAAAATATATGTCTCAGATCGAGCTGAAGTATGCCTTGAATGCTGCCGGATGGGCTCCCAAATACAATGTGAGATCAAATGGAGTGGGAGAGAAAATAAAGTTTGAATACCTAGCTGAAGTGATAAACAACTCTGATATTGACTGGAAGGACGTTGACCTTACTTTATCTACAGGGGAACCGTTCAAAAGTATGGACAAACCAAAACTAGACCCGTGGACGCTCAATTATAATAATACCCGACATAGTTCTTATGGTTATGCAGAAGGAAGATTAAATCATAAACTGAAAGGAGACTATAGGGTAAGGGATTATGAGACAACAAGTATTGATGAGCTGTTGTACGTTGACAGTATTGTGCTGGGTAAGGTGGTTTACTCTGAAGTTGAAGTTTCTGAGTTAAGTGTTGATTTCAAAATCAAAACAAAATATGATATTCCATCTGATTCAAGACCCTACCTCGTTGAGATAAGCGATTACGAGCTTGATGCCACGTACGAACACTTTGCAATTCCAAAAATCGATAAAGACGCATTTCTAATCGCAAAAATACCTGACTGGGAGAAACTCAACCTGATTGAGGGACCTGCGAATATTTATTATTCAGGCACCTATATCGGGGAATCATTTATAAGCACCAGGTATACAGGAGATTCCCTGGAAGTATCTCTGGGGCGCGATCGAAAAGTTATTATCACACGAGTAAAAAGGGAGGATAACAACAGTAAAAGATTGATTGGCATGAATAAAAAGGTGAAGCTTACCTACGAGACAACACTGAGAAATACGCATACTGTGCCTGTGACGGTAGACCTATGGAGTCAGATACCGGTGTCTCAGGAAAGTGATATTGAAGTTCAGGTAGAGGATGTTTCCGGAGCTGAAATTGAAGAAAAAAGTGGTAGCTTGAACTGGAATATTGACCTTAAGCCATCTGAAACAAAAAAAGTGATCGTGTCATTTACCATTAAGTATCCTAAAAATAAGAACCTGAAGATTACAAAAATGAAACGTATTGCTACTCCAAGATATATGTATTGAGTTGATATAACTGTGAATCATATTATATTCACGCTATGAAGAAACTAATATCATGGAATGTTAATGGAATTCGGGCGGCTGTGAATAAAGGATTTATCGACAGGGTTACCGAAATGGATCCGGATATCATTTGTTTGCAAGAGACAAAAGCACAGGATGATCAGGTTGCTGAGGCACTCAAGCATTTGTCAGGGTATCATTTGTATTCTAATTCAGCTGTGAAAAAAGGTTACTCAGGAACTGCTATTTTGAGTAAAGAGGAACCGATACAAGTGATGAACGATATCGGGGTAGAGGAACACGACCAGGAAGGTAGAGTCATTACCGCAGAGTACGAGAATTTTTACTTTGTCGGAGTTTATGTCCCAAATTCAGGTCAGGAGCTAGTAAGGCTTGATTATAGAGAGACATGGGATGAAAGCTTTCTCAATTACCTTAAACAACTTGAAACAAAAAAACCGGTTATACTCTGTGGAGATATGAATGTGGCTCATCAGGAAATCGATATTGCCAGACCTAAATCCAACTATAACAAGACCTCAGGTTACACCCAAAGAGAAATTGATGGTATGACTCGTTTCATCCAAAGCGGGCTGGTAGACACATTCAGGCATTTTTATCCGGATAAAAAAGAGGCCTATAGCTGGTGGAGTTATCGCTTTCAAGCGAGAGCGAAGAATATAGGCTGGAGAATCGATTACTTTTTGGTAAGCCAATCTTTAATACCTCAGATTACAGATTCCTTTATACTTCCAGACGTTGAAGGGTCTGACCATTGTCCTGTGGGAATTTTAATGAACTGAAGGAAACTTTATTTCAAAAGTTCAGTAAATAACATTACAGTATTTTTAACCCAAATGAATTAAGACAATGTATAAGTTTAAAAATTTTGTTATTGCTGTGCTCTTAGTAGCAGGCCTATCCTCCTGCGGTAGTGAGGAGAAGTACTTTATAAAACTTACCGTAGATGGTACTGAAGTGAAAGAAGGTGACAAAGATATTGGATGGTCCTCATCAGGAGGTAATACCTCTGCGTTTTTTGGCTTCGGAAAAAATGAAAAGGGGAATCTGAAAATTATGGACATTAGTGATGCTTTGAAAGAGGCTGCCTCTGTAGATGAAGTGGTAGGTAAGAGTTTTCCGATTGAAGCTACGGTAGGTGATCTCACGACTGATGAAGGCTCAACATGTAACATTACCAGCTTTGAAGCTCAGGAGGGGAGCACACATTCAGATATGTTTGGTGATGAATACCTGATGAAAGGAGATATCTCAGGTACTGCTGGAGGCAAAGAAATAACAGAAGGTAAATTCAGTATTAAGGTTTACAAAAAGAAAGAATAAAACCTCATAAAATATGAAGCTTGGCCATCTTCGGGTTACGGGGATGGCCTTTTCTTTATCCTAAAGAAATTCTATAAACATTCGTCTCACGTAGTTCGAAACCAAGAGACTGGTACAATTGGTTGGCAGCCACTCTTGCCGAAGAAGAAGTGAGGTTTACACTGTTTGCTTTAAGCTCTTTGGATAAACCAATTGCATAGTTAAGTAGTTGTTTGCCTATCCCCATATTTCTTGCACTTTCATCCACAACCACATCTTCAATCCATGCCCTTTTTCCGGTTGGTATTTGGTAGGTAACCAAAGTGAGTATTCCAATAATTTCAGTGTTATTGTAGGCGGCAACCAAGTAACAACCATCACTTTCGAGCATACTTTGTAGCATAAACTCAGTCGGAGGAGGAATGGACGCATTGAGTTGAGGGATTAATTTTTCCATTGCTCTCATCAGTTCGGGAGTTGTTTTCTTGACCTCTTTGATTTCCATTATTATGACTTTAGAAACATTAAATGTAGGTTTTTCCAAAACATAATTACATCCAGAAAAGATATTTTGTTAATTTGCGCTGCTTTTAAAATTTTCATAAAGAATAATAATGCTACTACTTACGGAGTTACAGTCAACTCAAGTTACATCTACTACAAATCAATTATGGGGTGCAGGGGTTTTTGCTCTGATTATTTTAATAGAATTCCTAGCTAGTTTAAAGACAGAAAGAGAGCTCTACGAGCCTAAAGATGCGGCAGCTAGTATCACGATGGGGCTGGTGGCTTACTTTCTTGCTTTTACCGTAACGAAAGCAGGTTCATATTGGGTATTCTGGCAAATATATGATGCTTGTAACCCGATTGTAGATGGTGCCAGAATGAACTGGATGGGGTATGAAGCATTTAGTCAGGCCTGGTACGTCTTTTTAATTTGTCAGGTGCTGGACGATCATAATTATTACTGGTACCATCGACTGAGTCACACAGTTAGAGTATTGTGGGCCGCTCATATCGTTCACCATTCATCCGATAAGTTTAATTACGGCACCGGTGTTCGAAATGGTTGGGTAACACTCTTTTACAAACCGTTATTCTGGTTATGGCTACCAGCCATAGGGTTTCACCCCAATGTTGTGGTGACTTGCTTGCTGATACAAGCGGTGTGGCAGTTCCAGCTACACACACAATTTGTTCCGTACCTTGGTTTCCTTGAAAAATTCATGAATACACACAAGCAACATCAGGTACACCATGCACAAAATATTGATTACCTTGATAAAAATCATGGAGGGTACCTCAACCTGTTTGATCGGTTATACGGAAGTCATGGTGAACTAGACCCCAATCAGCAAGTGCGATTCGGAGTTGTACATCCACCAAAGACTAACAACCCACTGGATATTGTTTCACATGAATATGTCGCTATCTGGAGGGATGTTAAAAAATCGAAAAATCTCAAGGAAGCGTTTATGTACATATTTGGCCCTCCCGGTTGGAGTCCTGATGGTTCTTCTTACACTGTAAAACAGATACAAAGAGAGTTCAATAAAATGAAAGAAGAAAATAAAGATGTGCCCGTGTCAGAACTAGAGAAAAGACTACTGCATAAAGCATAAACAATGGATGTACTTAAGAATACTCAGAGTAAAAACGACTTTATCTTTTTTGTAAGAGGATTGAAAAGCATTCAATCTGGAGCGATGATTTATGCTATTGTAATGTCCATCGTTTTTATTCCTCTTATTATCATTGAACTATATGTTATGATCGATCCGTTTGGTTTTAGTCGCTTATTTGGGCAAGGAACCGCGACTTTAGTCGGACTCATAGGTATCGTATTATTGGTGATGATGTTGGTGGGGTTTATTCAAGTGCTGGAGGGATTGCGAAAAGTGGCAACCGGAGCATATGATGTAGCAGTACAAGGAGTTATTAAGAATGCCCGAGTACCACTAATTATTTGTGCGGTTATTATGGGAATTATTGTGCTAATGAGTTTTATGGGGGCTAACCGAAATTCACTTGGATTTCGCGTGGTATTGAATTGGGGCTACTTAATATCTCTGGTGATTCATTTAGTCATGATGGCAAGGCTTGCGGAGCTGATAGGTGTTTACTTAAAGAATGCTGAAATCGAAACTAAAGGAGCGACATTAAAGAAAATATTTTTCGCTGTGTCGGCACTTACACTGTTCCTAAATGTTTTACCTCAGTTAATTAGTGGTGCAGGGATGTCGGCTGTCTATGTGATGCTTGTTTTAGCGATAGGTATTCAGGTATTTATGTTATTTTCAATGTTCAAGTACAGCGCACTATATAAATTTATTTCTTTAAATGCTAAGCCAGTTACGGAAACAGAAGGTTCTTCCGATGCTGATCATTCGGTGAGCGGTCAGTCAGACCAACTCGTATAACTTTTTAACTTATTTTATGGAAAATATTACCAATTCAACTCAGAAAACAGATCAGGTAAACTTTGTCAAAGGAGCCAAAGGAATTAATACTGGTGCCAGGTTCTACCTTGTGTGGACCATCATTGCAATGTCTTTCTTTGTGCTGGCTGAATTAGCTGCATTACTTGAGGCTCCACAAATGTTGGAGATGTTCAGTTTTATAGGTACATGGGGAGGTTCCTTGGTAGTGGTCCTATTTAGTTATTTCTTACTAATAACAGGCTATGTTGTCACCATGATGGGCGTTCAAAAACTTTCGGGTAGCATCTATGATATTCAGGTACTTAAAATGGTAAAAGGTGTTAGGATTCCCTTAATCATTGCTGGAGTAAGTGGGGGTATTCTGGCATTATTGATTCTTACACTTTACTCTGGAAATTACTTTTTTCTCATGAGTATGGTAGGCCTGTTGCAACTGCTTTTTTGGCTATTTTACCTATCGATTTTTGCTATGCTCATCGTTATGGGGCTTGTGGCACAAAACCTTGGTAAGTTTCTAAGAAATGAAGCTATGGAGCACAAGGGGAATACTTTTAAAAAGATAAGTATTGTAATGACCGTCCTGTTCTTTGTTCTTTTCATTATGGGACAGACAATGGCTCAAAGAATGGTATTTGGAGGTGGTATGGGATACATATATACCTTGTTGGTGGTTGCAATTATTGTTGAGCTCTTCTTTGTATTTGTGATCGCAAAGTACGCCCAATTATTCAGGTTTATTTCGGAAAACCCACAACCCATTTCGGGTTCAAGTGCTACTGAATCAGAAGATTTGGGAACTAACACTCCTGTGGTATAGTTGTAAGGAATAAATCGATAAGCCATGGAACGAAAGCAATTTCTCAAACTTCTTGGTATGGGACTTGTTGCCTCCTCGGGTATCCTGACTTATTTAAAATTCTTTGCAGCAAAAGTTAAAAAGAATACTACAGCTGTTTACAAATCGGCAATCGAAAAGGTTGTGGAAATCATGGACAGTTTCAAAAAGGAGGGGACCAATCTTGTGGAAGTTACACTGGATGGTCGGGAGTACACACGTGATCCCCGTGCCAAGCATTATCCGCTAAAGAAAAAGGAGGTCGATAAGAAAAATATGAGCAGAATGTTTTTTCATGCTCATCGCCCTAACGAGTATGGCCATTTTCACACTTTTGTAGATTACAAGAAAGGCAAGTACGCCCACCTCATTATGATTTCTATGAATAGCAACGGAGAAGCCGTCAAATTAAGTACATTGAATCGTTGGGTTACAAAAGAAAGAATTGCAGATGCAGAGGAGCTAAAAAGGGGACTGGACCGGTTTAAAATGGACCCATCGCTGTTTCCAGACAGAAGGATTATTGATTTCGTTATGTATATTTTTAAAGCTTATAAAACACAGATTTATCAGCTTTTCGATGAAAGAGATGAGGCTATCACCAACTATAAAAAAGAAAAGGGCAAAGAACCCTGGAAAGATCATTCAGTGGAGATATGGTCCTCGTTGGAAATAGATGTTCGGCAGGATGCACAATTAACCAAGTTAGCTAGTTTGTAGGACAACCTTCCCCTGTCATTTCTCCCAAGGTCGCAGTACCAAAATGATGATTGTACTCTGTACAGTGGATAATAACGTACGTGTATTTTTCTATGTCAATCGTACTTGTCAGTTTATACCTTTGAGCTGCGACAAGGCCATCAAGTCGGTGAACCAATAGACTTTCATCCTGTACCTGACTTGTGTTGGACAGATAGATATTAAGATCAGGTCCTTCTTTAGACTCAAATTCTCCATCCAACTGAATGAACATTTTTCCTTTTTTTGTGACTTTGAGTTTTACACCACCTTTTACGCTGCCTCCGGTAAATTCGCCCGATCTCTGACAGTCTTGAGCGTACGAAATTGATTGAGTTAGGACCGCAAATATTAGGGCTATCAGATATTTTAAGGTATTCTTATTCATAACAAATAAGGTAATTGAAAGTTGGAGGAAGGTAAAATAACACTCTCAATATTGTGTTTATTAAGCCAATATATTGTTAGGATATGGAATGAAAAATTTAAGGTGATTCTGAAAACTAACTGAACGTGAAAAGGCCACTGCGATTTGAGAAATGTTTGTGGCGTATTACTACCAATTAACTTTTGTCAGGCTTTTTCGTATAACAAGCTAACTCTCAATTGTACGATACCATAAGACATCCAGTATAAAAGGTAAGTACAACATGTATATCAGAAGAATTAGCTTAATGCTGAGTTTAATGACAGGACTCAGTGCAGGGACGTTATTAGCCCAACCGAAATATAATCCTCTACCAGAACCTTTTTTTGAGTATGGGCATAATCTAAATAAAATCGATATTCAGGGAAATGCAGCGGTTATTATTGTGTTTAAGGATAATAACCATTTGAATTTTGCCTTTCCCCACAATAATCTGGATTTGGCCGAGCATTACTCCAAAGAGCTTCATAACTCATTTTCCGGAACTCCAATTAAGCCAGTTCTATACTTTAGCTACGCGGAATTTGTAGATAGTAATTCACTGGATAAGGCTTATCAATTAATGAAGGCAAATGATGTAAAAAATCTTGTCTTTTTTGATGTAGCTGAAGTGCAAAGCTATGAATTCTACTACCTTAAGATGACTTCTTTCAATGGCGAAAGATCGTTCTATGATCATTATCAGTATTGTTATACGAAGTACAGTGATGATCTTGATCAATTAATCAAGAAAGTTCATCAGGATATAATCAGTCATAGCAGGAAGTTCAGCCCTTCAGGGAAACCAGACTCAGAAGCTAATTTTGTGGTTTTAGAAGAAGAGGTTGGTATTTTAGCGGGTAGTTTGCCAGATTCTTGGTTAGAGTCCAGGCTGTTGTTTGCAAAGTATGAAGAGGCGGATATCCCGAGTGAGAAACCTCGAGATATTCAAAAGACATATTATAAGGTATTAAGGAAACACAACGAGGATATAGATAAGGATAACGCTGATCTGGAGTCCTTACTGAATTCAACCTCACTGGATCATAAGATTGTTAGTAGGGAAACCTGGCGCAACGAAGGTGACCTTAGTAATACTTATTTTATCGACTATTATGTAGACCGGACTCATTTTGGGCTCAATCAGGATACTTCTAATGCTGGGCCAAGGTATCAAAAAGCTTCTACCACACTGAACTTCGTATTAATAAACCCCAATACGAACTCCGCTCATTTGATTGAATCATTGAAAATTGGTAAGGACTTGCATAAAGTATATTCACAATTTATTATTGACCTTGACTATAAACTGAAAATCCTGACCCAAGAAAATAAGTTGGGCCAGGCTACACTTTCGAAATAGGGAATTGATGAGCTAATTAATCAAATGAACCATCGTTCAGCATTTCTTCTAATTCTTCCATGTCAATCTCATCCGAATTTTGGAGATGGGGTTGAATCTTTCTACTCACTAATCAGGCGTATTTAATCTAAAAAACGTTGCTATAAGCTGTCGTGCGGAACTAAGGTTCGGTTCGATCCAGTGAATCTTTATCCCGGACCGTTCCATCTTTCTAAAGAAGGTCATTTGTCTTTTTGCAAATTGATGAATAGCAGTTTCAAGATGAGAGACAAATGAATTGTAATCTTGGTATTCTCCTTTTAGGTATTTGGAGACATATTTATATTCAAGGCCATAGTATTCTAATGTGGAGTGAGTGATACCAGAGTCCAGGAGTTGTTGTACTTCCTCAACCAGACCTTCATTTAGCCTTTGTTGTAGTCTCTCACTGATTCTTTTTCTACGTTCTTTAGTAGAAGTCTTGATCCCAAGTACATGATATGGGATGTTATCGAGTTCCACAGGATGAAAGTCATTGTGAGCTAAATAATCACAGATTTCGATCGCCCTGATCATTCTTTTTTTAGTGCTTGTGTCCGGTTTAAAGCCTTTGGGTAGCTTCAGGGACTCCATATGCCTGGTAAGGGCAGCCTGGTCTTGATTCTCTAGTTGATTGCGTAATTTTTCATTTACCGGAACAGAGGCATAAGGATGCCTACCCAAAGCTGACTCAATGTATAATCCTGTGCCTCCACATAGAATGGGAAGCTTGCCTCGCGTAATGATTTGTTCGTAAGCTTTTTTGAAGTCTTTTTGAAATTCGTAGAGATTGTATTTTTGTCCGGACTCTATTATATCTATTAGATGGTAGGGGATTTGGGTATCATTAATAATGTACTCATTCAAGTCTTTTCCCGTACCAATATCCATATTTCGGTACACTTGTCTGGAGTCAGCACTAATGATTTCCCCACCAAACTCATAAGCCAGTTGAGTTGCCAGTTTGGTTTTTCCGCAGGCTGTTGGCCCAAGAATGACAAGTAATGGATTCATGTTAGCTGTAAAATTAGCTTCAGATTACCTTGGTTCCTGACTGTTGCCAGGTTTTGAGAATTTGTTGGTTTTGTTAAATTGTTGTACCTATATCTTTGATTTGTTTCTCTATCAATACAAAAGGTGAGGGGAGGCGTTTCACTCAGCACTTTAAATCCCAGAGCTAAAAAACTATCACCATTTCCCCATTCTTTGTCAATATAGGTGATAATATCATCAGGCCGGTTTTCATGGATGAAATATTTAAGGAGTTTACTTAGGCCACCCACTATGGTCGTATTGAGCAGGCTACAAAACCTGATTAATTCAAAGGATGTTTGAGAGGTTCCATTTCTATCCACTTGAAGCCCGGCACCGAACGAAGCTACAGCAACGAGTTCATTATGATGATAAAGTCCATATTTGAATTTAGCACGAGTAGCCCCTAGTATATGATTAGTTACCAGAAATTTATTCAAATCACCCTGGTTTATTTTACGAGCTATGGTATTGCGCGCGTAGATTCTACGGGATTCACCACACAAGGACTTTATTTTAGATAAAACGATAGGCCGTTTTGTTATCCAGATATCATGGTGCAAAGTAAAGCCCGAAGATGCGGACGTAATTCGACAGTAAGTTTTGTTACTGTTAAAATCCAGTTGAACCGGATATTCCTGAACAGCTATTCTTAGTTCAGACTCGAATTCCAAAATTAATTTGCTATACCGACTTTTCGTCTAGGTCAATAGTCTTGATATCACTCGGGTGCCAAGGCTGGCTCCGGTGTCCTGATCGATGACAACTGCTTAATATAGAGCTAGTAACAGCAATAAAAATAAAGATGAATATTTTGTTTTTCATGGTGAGTTTTGGTTATGATGCAAAGGTACTATTAAATATTAAAACTTACGAAGCTGGTGTTACTTTGTACAGTTTTTGTCCTGTGCATTAATCTTCCTTCCTGAATTAGTAACGGATTATATACACTTTAGGTTTCTTTCTGGAAGTATACCCAGAATTTGAGTTATTGTGCTTGATAAGTCTGGCTTCAGGGTTGCTTGAATACCCGATGTAGAATGAATGATCTTTCAGACTTTGAATAATGTAAACGTAATGCATAGCTAAAGGGTGAAAACAAAAAAAGCTCCCAATTTCTTGAGAGCTTTTTGCGGTCTGGATCCCGATGTCTCGGGAAACTCGCAACCTTCCCGAGTACTCGGGACAGGCATTCTAATCTTGATATGACTGAATCAGAGTCCTAATAAAGTCAGTACTTTTTTGTTGTTTAATGAATTTCTCGCGCTTTAAAGCATCAGACTTGTTTTCAAAGGTTTCGGTATAGACCAGTCGCCATGGTTTCTTTCTGGAAGTATACCCAGAATTTGAGTTATTGTGCTTGATAAGTCTGGCTTCAGGGTTGCTTGAATACCCAATGTAGAATGAATGATCTTTCAGACTTTGAATAATGTAAACGTAATGCATAGCTAAAGGGTGAAAACAAAAAAAGCTCCCAATTTCTTGAGAGCTTTTTGCGGTCTGGATCCCGATGTCTCGGGAAACTCGCGACCTTCCCGAGTACTCGGGACAGGCATTCTAATCTTGATATGACTGAATCAGAGTCCTAATAAAGTCAGTGCTTTTTTGTTGTTTAATGAATTTCTCGCGCTTTAAAGCATCAGACTTTTTTTCAAAGGTTTCGGTATAGACCAGTCGCCATGGTTTCTTTCTGGAAGTATACCCAGAATTTGAGTTATTGTGCTTGATAAGTCTGGCTTCAGGGTTGCTTGAATACCCGATGTAGAATGAATGATCTTTCAGGCTTTGAATAATGTAAACGTAATGCATAGCTAAAGGGTGAAAACAAAAAAAGCTCCCAATTTCTTGAGAGCTTTTTGCGGTCTGTATCCCGATGTCTCGGGAAACTGGCGACCTTCCCGAGAACTCGGGACAGGCATTCTAATCTTGATATGACTGAATCAGAGTCCTAATAAAGTCAGTGCTTTTTTGTTGTTTAATGAATTTCTCGCGCTTTAAAGCATCAGACTTTTTTTCAAAGGTTTCGGTATAGACCAGTCGCCATGGTTTCTTTCTGGAAGTATAGCCAGAATTTGAGTTATTGTGCTTGATAAGCCTGGCTTCAGGGTTGCTTGAATACCCGATGTAGAATGAATGATCTTTCAGGCTTTGAATAATGTAAACGTAATGCATAGCTAAAGGGTGAAAACAAAAAAAGCTCCCAATTTCTTGAGAGCTTTTTGCGGTCTGGACGAGACTCGAACTCGCGACCTCCTGCGTGACAGGCAGGCATTCTAACCAACTGAACTACCAGACCAATATTTTAATTCTTTACTCGCACATCTCGCGAGTTCGACTGATAGTGTTTCGCGACCTTCCCGAGAACTCGGGACAGGCATTCTAACCAACTGCTTGTCCGCCTACTGGCGGAAACTACCAGATCAATTCAGCTTTTGCTTGAATGAGGCACAAAAGTAGGTTGTAACTTAATCTTATGCAAACACTTTATTTTAAAAATTTTTAACGGGCTTAATTTTATTTTTTCTGTAATCCAAAAACAAGCTTAAATAAGCTATGAGGACGGATTGTTTAAAAAAAAGCCATATTTATCTTTATCTAAATTGTGAATATAGTATAACTTTGTACGAAGGGTTAAAGAGTAAAAAGCATGGAACTGGATTTTGAAAAGCCGATTGCTGAGCTGGAAGCGAAGCTCATTGAAATGAAGCAGCTCGCTGAGGAAGATGATGTTGATATGGCTGCAGCGGTCAAATCACTTGAAGACAAAATCAAATCCCTCAAGAAAGAAACGCACCAGCAGCTTACCAGATGGCAGCGTGTACAATTGTCTCGTCATCCTGACAGACCCTATATGCTGGACTATATAAAGCTTATCTGCGACAAATGGATAGAGCTCCATGGTGACAGACAGGTCAAAGATGATAAAGCGATGGTAGGTGGTCTTGCTGAAATTGGAGGTAAGAGCTTTATGCTAATCGGTCAGCAAAAAGGGCGGAACACCAAACAGCGTCAAATGCGTAATTTTGGTATGCCTAACCCGGAAGGCTACAGAAAGGCACTTCGGCTAATGAAAATGGCTGAAAAGTTTGATATTCCTATAATTACCTTTATTGATACTCCTGGAGCATTTCCGGGCCTGGAAGCCGAAGAGCGAGGACAAGGCGAAGCAATTGCTAAGAATCTCAAGGAAATGTTTATGCTCACAGTACCTGTTATTTGTATAATAATAGGTGAGGGAGCTTCTGGAGGAGCATTGGGTATAGCGATAGGAGACAAGGTTCTTATGCTGGAGAATACGTGGTACTCGGTAATATCTCCTGAGTCCTGTTCTTCAATCCTTTGGAGAAGCTGGGATTACAAAGAACAAGCTGCCGAAGCCCTTAAACCGACAGCTCAGGATATGCTGAAATTCAAGTTAATTGATGGAGTTGTTAAGGAACCTCTGGGGGGTGCTCATACCGACCCGGAGAAAATGGCACAGAAACTCAAGAAAACAATCTTGGACGCTAGCAAAGACTTGCTTAAAATGAGTGTTGAAGAAAGAATTGAAGCAAGGATTGAGAAGTTTTCAGCAATGGGAGCGGTGAAGGAAGGTAATTAAATGCGCCTCACCCAGGCGTCCATTGGTTTGTATTTCTCTATAAATCAGGTTATTTTCATTTCAAATCAAATTAAAAGAGCGATATGAAAAAATTACTCCTCATTTTGTCTATGGCCTTTTTGTGTTCGGGAATATCCTATTCGCAAGGAGGAACAACTTATTTCGGTCTTAAAGGAGGTATTTCACTTTCAAGTTACGGAGGTGAAGACTGGGACACTACAGTAGCTGGATTAAATGGCACAGCCAAAAGTAGGGGGAATTTTACCGGAGCACTTGCCGTAAATTCTCATATTGGTGAATGGTTACTCCTGAAGCATGAATTTTGGTTGTCTAACAAAGGTAGTTCAATTGAGTACAATAACGGTTGGGAGCGAAGCTACAATCGATGGTATATGGATTTAGCTCCTATTCAATTTGGGGTTAACCTAAAAGGGTTCCAAGTATTTGCTGGCCCACAGGCAGGATTGCTACTATTCAAGAAGGATGTCGTATATAACGAAAGCGGAGAAGAGGTTTGGAAAGACGAAGATCAGGAGGGAGAGTCAATTCTTGACTATGGATTTATTGCGGGATCAGAGTATGAATTTCCTTTTGGGCTCAATATGGGAGTCCGGTATGTTCAAGGAATGAGAGGAATAGACGAAGATGGTGAGTTGGATTGGAAGAACGCCACCATTATGATTACCGCAGGATGGACATTTGGAAAGGACCTTTAGAAGGTCCTTTTTTTATTGCTGTTTTATCAGGAAGTGCTTTTTCTTTCCTTTAGAGACGATGGTATATTTTCCGAATAATTTGTCTTCATCAGAAATGGTGAAATCAATTCCCACTTTTTCCTTATTGATTGACACTGCGTTTTGTTCTAACGCTCTCCGTGCTTCACTCTTTGATGGGTAGATGGAGTTACCTGTTGCTTCTGTTAAAAATTCAATAACATCATTATAACTTCCTTTCTCTATTTCAATGATTGGATATGATTGTAAAGCCGAAAAGAAGGTTTCTTCATCCATTTGACCTAGCTCAGCTTTCCCAATAGACCGATCGAACATAATGTTATTTTCTAACCCTAATGAGTCGTAAGCCTTTTGTCCATGAACTCGTACAGTTATGTCTTTGGCTATTGTTTTTTGCAAATGTTTTTGGTCAACATTTTCTTTGTGCTTCGAGATAATTGCCTCAATCTCCTCTCTGGATAAAAGAGTGAAAATTTTGATGTAGTTTTCAGCATCCTCATCTGAAGAGTTAAGCCAGTATTGGTAAAAATCTCTCACTGAAGTTTTTTCCGAATCAAGCCAAATGTTGCCCCCTTCAGTTTTACCGAATTTGGTACCATCTGCCTTCTTTATCAATGGTGTCGTTAGCGCATAGGCCTCACCATCACCTATTCTTCTGATTAATTCTGTGCCGGTAACGATGTTTCCCCATTGATCAGAACCACCCAGTTGTAATTTGCAGTTCTTATTCATGTAGAGGTAGTAAAAATCATACCCTTGAACGAGTTGGTAGGAAAACTCGGTGAAAGACATACCAGTTTCTAATCGGTTTTTCACGCTATCTTTGGCCATCATATAGTTGACCGTAATATGCTTACCTACGTCCCTGATGAATTCAAGAAAACTGAAATTTTTAAACCAATCGTAGTTATTGAGTATCTCAGCACTGTTTTTACCGGAGTTGAAGTCTAGGAATCTCTCAAGTTGAGCCTTAATCCCTTGGAGGTTTGTTTCAATAATGTCTGCCGAAAGTAGGTTTCTTTCCTTGGATTTACCAGAGGGATCACCGACCATCCCGGTAGCTCCGCCAACAATAGCAACTGGCTTGTGTCCAGCTCTTTGTAGATGAACCAGAGTCATGATTTGGACCAGGCTACCGATGTGCAGAGAGTCGGAGGTAGGGTCAAACCCAATATAACCGGTGGTTAGTTCTTTTTGAAGTTGCTCTTCTGTTCCAGGCATGATATCATGTATCATACCCCTCCATTTCATTTCTTCTACAAAGTTCGACATAATAAGATATTGAGGGTCGAAATTAAAAAGTAAAAAGGAAAATGCCTATCTGCCTTTGTGGATATCTTTTTAAATTCTAATCATTCTCATTTTTTACTTTTGGGAAATGGCAATTACGCCCAATGAAATATTGACCGAACTTAAATCCGGAAAGTACAGGCCGATTTACTTTTTGCAAGGAGACGAGCCGTTCTATATTGATGCTATTTCTGATTTTATTGAAGAAAAGGCACTGGATGAGTCGCAAAAGGGGTTCAACCAAATGCTTCTTTACGGAAAGGACGTGGATATGAATCAAGTGGTGTTAAATGCCAAGAGATTTCCTATGATGTCTGACAGACAAGTCGTAATCGTAAAGGAGGCTCAGGAAATAAAAGACATAGGAAAAGAAGCCGGATCCAAAGTATTGGAAGCCTACGTACAAAACCCGCTACCATCTACTATTCTTGTGATGTGTCATAAGAATAAAACTCTGGATGGAAGAAAAGGACTCGCGAAGGCACTCGATAAGCAAAAAGTACTGATAACCAGTAAGAAAATTTACGATAATCAACTTCCTGCGTGGATAACTGATTATGTAAAGTCTGAAGGGCATAGTATTGATCCAAAGGCGGTAGTGATGATTGCTGAAGCCGTTGGAAATGACTTGAGCAAGGTCAGCAATGAAATCAAAAAGCTTCTGGTCAACTTTGATGGTAAGGTAGCCATAACTCCAGAGCATGTCGATAAATACATTGGCATCAGCAAAGAATATAATGTGTTTGAGTTGCAAAAGGCACTTGGGACAAAAGACGCATTGAAAGCCAACAAAATTCTCAAATACTTTGAATCTGACCCCAAAGGCAATCCGGCCATTCCGATGATTGCTCTATTGTTTCAATACTTCAGTAAAGTTCTCTTAATTCATCACAGCAAAGATAAAAGTGATAAGGCCATTGCCTCATTGCTTAAGGTCAATCCTTTTTTTGTAAAAGACTATATGCAGGCAGCAAGAGCCTACTCTCTCGGCAAAACAATCAATGTTATTCATTACCTGCGCGAGGCTGATAATAGAACAAAAGGAATAGGCGCTAATATTTCTGATGGCCAGATCATGAAAGAACTTATTTTCAAGATTTTACATTAGGGAGTTATCAACAAGAAATGTTATCAAAACAGCCTTCTGTGGATAAAAAAGGCTATTGTGCTCTGTCGGATTTTTTAAATTTGTTATGAAACGATCGCTACATAGTGCAATTATTTTATGTGACTTTCGTTGATTAAACAGGATTATGAGTAAGAAAGCTTTATTCTTCTACCTTGCAAGCTTTTTATCTCTAACAGGTTATTCTCAGCAAACGCTCGTTCATCAAGGTCCGGAAGCAGAAATGCGAAGGGCATTGGAGCTATTCGATAAAGAAAAGTACGCGGCAGCAAGAAACAGCTTCGAAGTAGTACTGATGTCGGATGTGTCAGATGAGCAAAAGCTGGAGGCCGAGTATTACAGAGATATTTCAGCTTTACGTCTTTACAACAAAGACGCTCAACATCTTTGTGATGAATTTATTTCACGCAATGAGAGGCACTATCGAGCGAATCTGATGAGGTTAGAGCTTGGTCACCTATACTATGACCAAAAAAAGTATCCCCAATGTGTGAAGTATTTATCCAGGGTTGACTTCTATCAGGTAAGCACCCCGGAGCGCTATGAAGCAATGTTCAAATTGGGCTACTCGTATTTCATCGAGAAGAGTTATCAGAATGCCTTACCTTATCTGGAAAAGTCCTGTGCAGGTCAGCATAAGTTTTCCTATGCCGCATACTATTATTCAGGATATATTCATTTTAGGTCCGGGAATTTTTCGGAAGCCTTGAGCAGGTTCAAAAGAGCCGAGGGGCATCCCGCTTATCAGAATATTGTTCCGTATATGAAGGTCAATATTTTACAGAGACAACATAAATGGACGGAGCTGGCAACATATGCAGATAGCGTGCTGAAAAACAACTCGAAAATCAAGAATGCTGATGTTATCTATTTGTTGGCTGCTGAGGGGCACTTTCGTCAGGATCATTATGAGCAAGCAGCAGTATACTTTGATAACTATGTCAAAAAGAAAAGAAACCCTGATGAAGGTATTCTCTATCGATTGGCGTACTGTGAGTATAAGGCTGAAAAGTATGAACAGGCCGTTGAGCGTTTTAAAGTACTTGCACTTAATGATGACACGCTTACTCAGCATGTTGCCTACTACCTTGGACAGTCATATCTGAAACTGGACAATAAAGAGTTTGCGCTAGGGGCCTTCCGCCAGGCAGCAAGTGTCAGTTACGATAAGGAAATCATGCAGGAGTCCATGTTTAACGTGGCCAAACTGAGCTATGAAAGAAAGCAATTTGCAGAAGCCATATCATTTCTGGAAAAACTGGAAGAAATAGCTCCGAACCATAAAAATGAACAAGATGCCCACGACCTTCTGGCTGAGGCCTATTTAAACACAAATGATTATGACAGAGCTTTGAAGTATATTGAGAGTCAGCGCTATCAGAGTGTGAAACTTAAAACAGTATATCAGAAGGTTAGTTTTTATAAGGCAGTCGATCTTTTCAATTCAGATGCCTATGAACCGGCATTGGAGTACTTTGAAAAATCATTAAAATATACCTTTGATAAGGAGTTTGAAGTAGCATCCACGTTTTGGATGGCGGAAATTAACTCAATGAGAAAGGATTGGAGTAAAGCCCAGAACCAATATGCATTTGTCTTTAGAAATAAATCCAGCGCTCCACAGGATTATTATATCCGGTCCAGGTATGGAATTGCATATACTTACTTCAACACCGATGAATATGACAAAGCTCTGAACCACTTTGAAGCCTTTATCAAATCCGAGGAAGGCAGAGAGGATCGAAAGGTATATGGAGATGCTATGTTGCGTATGGCAGACTGTCATTACAAGAAAAGGGAGTTCAGTACGGCTTATAGTGAATACAATAAAGCAATTCGACTTTCAAAGGTGAATCTTGACTATGCCTTCTATCAGAAAGGGGTGATCAGCGGAAAGTTTTTGGATAAATATGAGGAGGCTACTACCAATTTGACTAAAGTCATTGAGGAGTATAAGACGAGCCCATATGCCGATGATGCATATTTTAATTTGGGGGTTTTCCAGCTTCAAAAGAAAGAATATCAAAAGGCAATTCAATCATTTTCAACCCTTTTATCCAAGTACGAAGGAAGTTCATATGAGGCTGCTGCCAAAGCAGAAAGGGCTTTGGCCTATGAGAATATGAAAAATTATCAGGCAGCCTACAATGATTACCTGTCTCTTGTGCAGGACAATTGTCTATCTCAGGAGGCATCTTTAGCTATTCGTAGCCTACCAGCGGTTCTGGGTAAGTTGGATAAGAATCGCGAAATGGATGATATAATTACTCAATTCGAGAACTGTAATCCGGAAAACGTTGAGACTGAAGCTTTAAGATATAAAAATATTGAGCACCTGTTCAATAATGAAAAGAACTATGAAAAAGTAATTGAGCAATCTAAGATGTACTTAAGCAAGTATACCAATACGGCTTTGTCCAATGAGATTAATTATTTTCTAGGAGAGTCATATTATCAGCTTGAGGAACCTGAAAATGCTTTGAAGCACTATATGGTTTTGATAGAAGAACCGAGGTTCAATTTCTATACCAAGGCTTTGGACCGTACCGGGGAGATTTATCTCGCTGACAGTAACTACCAGGGCGCCATCAGGAGTTATGAGAAACTATTTAGGTCGTCTACCAGCAAGCGCAAACAGCTTAACGCATTGATGGGTTTGATGAAGTCCCACTTTGAAGTGGCCAATTACGATTCAGTGATCGTGTATGCCGATGAAACGATTGATCGACTTAACTCAGTAATCGATGCACGGAATACAGCTAAAATATATAAGGGACGAGCCTTGTTGGCCAACCAAGATACCACAGGGGCTTTCGCTACATTCAGGGATCTAGTGGAAAAAGAACAAGATCAATATGCAGCTGAAGCTCAATACCGACTAGGGGAGATTCATTTCCTGAAAAAGGAATACAGGGCAGCTATTGATACCTGCTATCACCTTTATCAGCAATTTGGTTCTCAAAAGGAATGGGTAGGTAAGGGCTTCCTGTTGATTGCGGATGCTTATGTGGAATTGAATGAGTTGGCACAGGCAGTACAGGTACTACAGTCTTTGAGTAAGTTTCCTTTGAAAGATATTCAAGATCAGGCTGCAATTCGCATAGAACAAATTGCTGCCACTGATGAAGAGGAGGAAGACGAGGTTGATGAGGTCGAAACAATAGAAGAGGAAGGAGGAATCGAAGATGAATAGGAAGACAATTATAGTGTGGCTACTCTGTATGCTTTTTGTTTCTGTACTTTCTTTTTCTCAAGAGGATGCAGACACAACAACAAGTACACTTAATAAGACTTGGGTAACTTCAGCAGGTACGGAACCTATTGATATTGAAAAAGCGGACAGGGTGTTCTATAAAATTAAATTCAAGCCTGAGGTAAAAACCGTCACAGAACAACAATACGCTCAGTATGATTATGCAGTAAGTCTTAAAGACCTGAATCCAAGAATGCGAATCCCAAAGATGCCCGGAGGTACAATACCAGTGCTTTATGGAAACTATGTAAAAGCTGGGTTTGGTAACTATATAACTCCATACCTGGATGTATTTCTTGGGGGAGGTAGAAATGAAAAATTCTTATATGGCCTTAACTATAGACATTTATCTTCAGGGAGAGGTCCTGTCGATATGTCGAATTCGGGTTACTCGACTAATCATTTGCAAGGTTATGGAAAAATGTTTACCGAGAAATTGACTTTTGGAGCACGTGCTAGTTATGATCGAAATATGTATAAGTTTTACGGATACAAGGGGCTCCTGGCAAGTGACACCACAATATCTGAAATAGATAGTGATAAGCGAATATTTAATCGATTTGGTATAGCATTAAGTGTAGATAACCGTCCGAACATTGGGGGAGTGAAATCATCTAATGACCTAAATTTCTATACTGTATCAGACAATTTGGTGACTAGTGAATTAGGAGGAAGATTACAGTCCTCTGAGAAATTTAAGATCAATGATGATTTTACTTTTCTTACTACACTAGATGGTAATTTGAGAAGCACCAGCATAAATGATAGTACATTAACTGATTTTGCTGTTTCGGTGGTGCCGGCAGTAAAATTTGTCAAAAGCGAAGTCACATTAACGACAGGTGTGAATTTGACTTACACATCGGACACTTTGAATGCTAATAAAAAGTTTCATTTATATCCGTCATTACTAGCTGAATATGAGGTTAAACGAGATTTGCTGAAAGCCTATGCCGGAATGAAGGGTGCAATAAACTGGAATAGCTGGAATTCCATGATGGGCCGAAATCCTGTACTTGGTAATGAGGTAAGCATAGTTAACGAGAATGAAGAGCTTAATATATATGGTGGTGTAAAGGGAACAGTGAAGACAAAGTTTAATTACTCATTCAGGGTCGGTTACAGAAGTTTGAATAATTTGATGACCTTCCTCAACGATTCCGTGAATACCTCAAGGTTTAGGGCTGTTTATGAAGATGTGGATGCCGGTAATGTTTACTCTGAACTGGAGCTTTCCTATTCGCTTAATGACAAACTGAGATCTAATTTAAAAGCTCGATTCGATAGCTGGAAAACAGAAAGTCTGGCCGCTGCCTGGCACTTGCCAACGACAGATATCAATCTGAATACACGGTATAAAATGTTTGACAAAATGTATATCAATACGGATTTTTATTATATTAGTGGGATTCGAGCATATGATTTTGACTCGAATAATGAGATAACTCTTGATAATATTGTTGATTTAAATGTTGGTGTTGATTACTTAATTGGCTCCAAATTTTCAGCTTTTCTGAATGTAAATAATGTACTTTCAGCGAATTATCAGAGGTATCTGAACTATCCATCGCAGGGAATAAACCTGATTGGTGGATGTACCTATGCCTTTTAAACTATGCTGGTAGAATACATAAAAGAGCTGCTTTATGAACATGATTGTGTGGTCCTTCCGGGATTTGGAGGGTTTATTGCGCGATATGAGGGAGCTACTATTCATACCTTAAAGCATTCCTTACTACCTCCAAGAAAAAAATTAGCCTTCAATTCCAGTTTAAAGGTGAGTGACGGACTTCTAGAAAATACTATTAGCCGTAAAGAAGGAATTTCACTTGACGAAGTAACTGTTGAGTTGAAAAGTTTTGTTGCAGAGATTGAAGATGGAATTGAAGAAATCGGTCACTATCAGATTGCAGGTATCGGTAAGTTTTTCTATAATGAAGAATATTCCATACAGTTTGAGGCTGATGCTAAGGAGAATTTTCTGGAGGAAAGTTATGCACTACCTGAACTTTATTTTAAACCTATTGAAAGAGAGGAACACGAAATGGCAAAAGTACCACCACGCCCAAGGCCGGTTGTAAGAAGACCTGCAGGTCAACCTGGAACACCCCCACCCAGACCGCCAAGGCCTGCAGCGAAACAAAAAAGACCTTCTAAGCCGCCTAAGGAGAAAAAAGAAAAGAAAGACAGACCCGAACACAAAAAACCTATTTATGTGATTCTGCCTGTAATATTCATCATTTTTGGAGTTGTAGGAAGTATATTGTTCAAGCCGCAACCTGGTTCGGAAAATGCATCCTTAAATCCTTTGGATTCCACCTCTACTAATGAGGAAGTGGTGTCCAATTCCACACCAGAGAGTGAGAGTACTTCAGAGGAGGCCACTTCTACAATAGAAGAAGAAAACCCAGAAACATCTACGGTGGCAGCAGATTCAGAAGAACCAACATCAGAAATTTCTAATACTGAAGAAGTAGTGACCACTACTGAAGTGACAGAAGAAGTTGAAGAAGAGGTTGTTGAAGCTGCTCCTGAACCTGAACCAACTCCAATTGAAGAAACCACAATAACTGAGCCTAATGGACGTTTTCATATTATAGCCGGTTCTTTCAGCAGCAGACAAAATGCTGAGAAGAAGATCAGACAACTTGGTGAGGGAACAATCCTTGAGCCGAGAGGTTCTTCTTCACTAATCAAAGTATCCGTAAAGAGCTATAACTCATGGAGTGAAGCTAATTCTGCGGTAGAAAGTCTGAGAGGAACATACGGCCAGGGAATATGGGTTTATAAGCATTAGGAAAATATGTTATCAACGGTTTTACTTCAGGGGCTTGAGCAAAACGATTTGGAAAAGGAGCTGTCTCTGTGGGATTTAATCCTCAAAGGCGGGTTCTTGATGATCCCGATTTTTATACTTGCACTAGCCGCAATCTACATTTTCATTGAGAGGTATTTGACCATAAAGTCTGCGTCTAAGGACTCGAGCTTGTTTATGGATGAAATACGAACCAAGGTTAAATCCGGAAATCTTCAGGAAGCTCGTGCTTTATGTGATAATGCTAATACTCCGATTTCAAGGATGATTGCCAAGGGTATTGCAAGAATCGGGACTTCAATGAAAGATATTGAAGTATCCATTGAGAATGTTGGAAAGGTCGAAATCAATCGACTAGAGAAAAGTTTACCTTTCCTTGCAACTATTGCCGGTGCAGCGCCAATGATTGGCTTTTTGGGTACCGTCATTGGTATGATTAAGATATTCATGAAAATGGATAAAACTGGTGATGCCACGGGAGGGCAGATTGCAGGCGGAATTTATGAAGCCCTCATTACGACAGTTGGAGGACTCATTGTAGGGATTATAGCCTACGTGGCGTACAACGCTCTGGCTGCCATGATTCAGAAGATAATTCATAGAATGGAGCATACTTCTGTTGATTTTATCGATCTGCTCCATGAACCACAATAATGGGACTTAAGTCTAGACATAAGGTTGATCCTGCATTTAGTACTGCAGGGATGCTGGATGTGATTTTCATCCTGTTGATATTCTTTATCATTACTTCAAAGAATATTCCTTCAGTGATTGATGCGAGCTTACCAGAATCTAAGAAGAATCATGAGGTAATCCCTGATTTAATGGTAACCATACAAAAGGGAGAGTCAGGATTAAAATACTTTGTGAATACCAATGAAGTTAAAATCGCAGCTTTAAAGACAGCTTTAGAAAAGGAATTGTCGAAAGCCAGGCTGACCAAAGGAAAAGTTCATAACGTGGTTGTACGGGCAGATGGTAAAGTAGAATTACAGGATGCTGTGGAAGTGACCAGCATCATTGCTGAATTAGGAGCGAAAGCTACATTTGCAGTAAACCCCATTCAATAAATGTGAAATTTTGATGCTTGGTGCATCATAATCATACATGAATCATCAGGAAGAAAATAACGAAAGAACAAGTGCGATAGCAACAGGTATTATTACCGGTTTGTTTTTGGCCTTATGCTTCCTTGTGAGCTGCTGGAAAGCACCGGGTCCTCCGTGGCCTGAGCAGCAGACAGGGATGACTTTGAGCCTTGGCAACATCGCTGGAACTACGGAAACAGGAAGTCCTCAGGAACAATCGTCTTCTCAAGAAACACCACAGGAAACAAATGCCGATATTCAGGGACATGATGTGGAGAGTGATGTAGAAGTTCCCGATAGTGATCCTTCAGATGAAGTTCCCTCAGATTTGAACCCGACAGAAAGTGATCCGACAAACGATCAAGTATCTGAAAACCCTACCGATGTAAATCCCACGGAAGAAAATCCATCCCAATCAAACCCAACGGAGGATCCTCCATTGTATGAGGATGAGGGAGATGCAAAAGGTGACCCCACTGGAAAACCGGAGGGAAATCCGGAAGGAACAACTGAATTGTATAACCCCGATGGAAACCCGGGAGAAGGAACCGGTGGCGGTGGAGGAGGTGAGTCCGGACTGGTGATGGATAGCTGGGCTTGGAAAGATAAGCCAGATACCCGAGCAGTAAAACACACTGGTACCATTAAGGCCAGGATTACAGTAGATGACGAAGGTAATATCACTAATATTACATTTATTGGGGACTATGGAGCCTTTGATGTTGATGACCGGGAAGCCATCAAAGCAGCAATTAAAAGGTCGGGAGTAAAAGCCAAAAATCTAAGCTCAATTCCTCCCGAAAGTGAACAAGGAATTGCTACCTTTATCATCAAAAGGTAGAAGTTGGATTTTCAGGAGACACTGGACTATTTATATCATAAGCTTCCGGTTTTTCAAAAGGTGGGAGTAAAGGCGCTGAATCTAAAGCTGGAGAATACAATAAATTTGTGTCGTTATCTCGGTGCCCCTCAATCAGCATTTCCAACCATTCATATTGCAGGAACAAATGGCAAAGGAAGCGTAGCGCATATGCTGACTTCCATTCTGATGGAAAGTGGGTATAAGGTTGGCCTGTATACCTCACCGCATCTCAAATCATTTACAGAACGGATTAAGATCAATGGAACCCAAGTCCCGGAATCTTTTGTAATTGACTTTGTACAGTCGCACAAAAAGGTAATAGAGACATGGGGCCTTTCATTTTTTGAATTAACAGTTGGAATGTGCTTTGAGTATTTCAAAGCAGAGGAAGTAGAAGTTGCAGTAATTGAAACAGGAATGGGCGGCAGGCTGGACTCCACCAACATTATAACCCCCGAGTTATCAGTCATAACCAATGTTTCCAAAGATCACGAACAATACCTGGGTGATACGATTAAGAAAATTACCTTCGAAAAAGCAGGTATCATTAAACCTAATATACCGGTTGTTGTTGGGGAGAAGAATGATGAGGTAGAATCCGTAATTGAGGAGGTTGCTGAGCAAAAAGAAGCCAGAGTGGTAAAGGCTTATAAATACAAACTACCTGATTCTTTGGGCTTTGAAAGTTATCAAATTAAGAATGGGCTAACAGCTCTGACCAGTGCTCGAGAATTAAGAGATAAATTTCAGGGGATCAATGATCAGACAATCATTACGGGGCTTAGGAAATATATAAGTAATACCGGGCTCAAAGGTCGATGGCAGCAACTTAGTGAGAAACCCCTTGTGATCTGTGATACAGGTCATAATCTGGCTGGTATCTCAGAGGTGGTTTCAAGAATCAAGAATCAGACGTATGAAAAGCTATTCTATGTGTTCGGAACGGTTAATGATAAAGATATTTCTGCTATACTGGAGCTACTACCAAAAGAAGCAAAGTATTATTTTTGTCAGGCCAAAATTGACAGGGCGATGAAAGCACGTGATTTGAGTAAGCTTGCTAAAGGTTATGGTCTTAGTGGGGTCGTAATAGAAGATGTAAATGAGGCAATTGACCAAGCAAAGGAGGATAGTTCACCACGTGACTTGATCATGATTGGGGGAAGTACATTTGTTGTCGCTGAAATTAGAGATTTGTAATGGGTAGAGACAAGCTAAAACGTTTCGAAGAGAATAGGAGTAATGAGCACATCATTGAAGATGGTAAGCCGATTTTTACTAAAGTAAAGGGAAAATGGAATGAGGAGGTCTTTAAAAAAGATCAAGCTATAGTGCTAGAGGTCGGCTGCGGTAGAGGAGAGTATACCGTTGGTTTGGCTCGTAGATTCCCAAACAAAAACTTCATAGGAAGTGATATAAAGGGGTCAAGGCTCTGGGCTGGGGCCAAGCTTGCCAAAGAGGAGAATCTATCAAATGCTGTTTTTCTAAGAACAAAAATTGAGCTGATAGAGACTTTTTTTGAAAAAGGAGAAGTAGATGAAATTTGGATAACCTTCCCTGACCCCAGACCGAAAGATAGAGATGAAAAAAGACGACTTACAAGTCCCAGGTTTTTGGCCGAATACCGTAAAATTCTAAAAAAAGGAGGTCTGGTTCATTTAAAAACTGACAATAGGGCTTTGTTTGACTGGACGTTGGAGATGTTGAGTGAACAAGGAATAAACCCCAATATTGTTACAAAAGATTTATACAACTCTGATTTTCTAAAGGACTGTCATGACATTCAAACTACCTACGAAAAGAAGTACCTTGCTGAAGGAATCAGTATTAATTATTTAAGGTTTCAACTTTAGATTTCTACTTCTAAAAATTCCAGATAGTCGGCAAGTTCGTCTATATCAACCCAGCCAGGGCGTTCCTCGTTGCCTCCTTTTAAATGTATGCCAGCAATTCCTGAATTTTCAATGATCTCATCAAGAGAATCCAATTGCAGTCCTACACCCAATAATATCTTATGGTTGGCGGTTAACTCTTTAAGGCTTAAGAAAGCTTGTGGCTTTAAAGAAATTTTGTGCTCGCTGTCAATCAAGTAATAGTCAAACACCGGATGCTTTGCTATGGCTTCCTCAATAGCAGATATGGATTCTGAAAAGTTGATTTTCATGATTTTAATACCATCAAAATGTGATGCTACTGACATATCACATTGTTCATCTAGCTGAATACCATCGACTTCGTAGGCTTTGAGTGCAGCTTCTATGGTTTGAGAGTCAGAGTTTGTAAACTCACCAATGTTTTTTGGCCCCTCTAGCCATTCGACTATTTCCTGGTAGGCTTCGTTGGTAAGATATCCTGGAGTATCTTTTGTGAGATTAAATCCTAGAAATTGAACTCCCATACCGGCACAGTATCGGGCGTCACTTAGATTGTTGATGCTTACCTTCACTAAGGTTTTTAAGTCCATCCCCAAATTTACTCAGGTAACACATTGCAGCAAAGAGGTAAAATGTATTTATGAATTATTTTAGTGATCTCTTCGTTATATTTAGGAGTAAATTTGGTGATTATCGTTCTTGTAGTCGTTTGAAACGGTTACCTGTAATATGAAAATCCGATTTACATATAAGTTCAGTGCATTTTAGATTTCACATATCAACCAAGTTTATTCTGTTAACTCTGGTCACTTTTTCTTTGTTTTCTTGTGAAAATGAAGAAATAAAGGCTGAAGATGTTGATTTAGGGTATCAGTATTACCCTTTGACCATGGGGGACTCCAGAACGTATCATGTTAGGCAAATCGATTATTTATTGACCGGTAGAGACACTCTTGAATATTTTGTGCGCGAGGTTGTTGAGGATACTACCCATGATTTTGATGAAATTTCCTACCATATGTATCGATACTATAGTGAGGATACTACTCTAGGATGGAGTCTTGATTCAATTTGGCAGACAAAAAAATTGCCGGGACAGTTGATCAGAACAAGAAACAATATCCGGTATATACGCTTAATATTTCCTGTGGAAGAGGATAAAATTTGGGATGGCAATGCCTTGAATACGGCAAACAATGATGATTATGAGTATACTGATATTGGAAGTAGCTATACTATAGACAATCAAAACTATGACAATACAGTGACTGTTCAGCAGGGCGATAATTTGCAAACGCTGATCGATACGGATTTTAGAAATGAGGTTTATGCAGCGCACGTTGGGCTTATATACAAGTATCAACAAGTTCTCTATCATCAACCGGGAGACGATACTACAGGAGTACTATTCATACAAAAGATGATTGACCATGCTGTTCAGTAAAAGAACAGTGCTTGTGTTTTTGGTATTAACTGCTGCTCTGAAAGCACACGGGCAAATCACTAACTTTCTCATTTTCTTTACCGATAAAGACAATACACCGTACAGTATTGAAAGTCCGGAAGGTTTTTTATCACAGAAATCAATTTCTCGAAGGGAGAAACAAGGTATATCAATCTTGGAAAGAGATTTACCAGTTGATCCTGTTTATGTTGATTCGCTCGAAAGCCTGGGCGCACAAATCATCTATACATCTCGTTGGTTCAATGCAGCATATATTGAAATAGATTCCTCTCAGGTTTCCAATATTTATTCTCTTGACTTTGTCGATTCTGGCTACGAGGCAGCAAAAAAATCAGGTTCGAGTCCACAGAAAAGTTCATCTAAGTTGAGTTCTTCTTTCGTTAGTTCTAAGTTGACCAATTCGCTTCCAGATTATGGAGTTACGGAGTCTGGCTTTGAGTTGATTGGAATTCCTGATATGCATGGTTTGGGGTATGCGGGTGAAGGAATTACTATCGCAGTATTGGATGGAGGCTTTGCGTATGCCGATACAGTAAGTTATCTGTCGCATCTATTCGTTAATGGTCAGGTTATCGCTACCTACGATTTTGTTGATAGAGAATTGGATGTTTATGATGATGGTAATCACGGACTTCAGGTATTATCTCTTATGGCCTCCAAAGAAGAAGGGGAGATTGTGGGTGGGGCTTATGAGGCGGACTATGTCCTTTTAAGAACCGAAAATGGGAGTCAGGAGACCATTGCTGAATTAGTATACTGGCTCATGGGAGCCGAATTTGCGGACAGCATCGGTGCAGATATTATCAACAGCTCTTTGGGCTACAATACCTTTGATGATTCTGCCTATGACTTTAGTTATTCTGATATGGATGGCAATTCTACATTGGTTACCCAGGCTGCAGACTATGCCGCTGAAACGGGGATGATCGTTGTATGCAGTGCAGGAAACGAGGGTAACGTTTCATGGGAAAAAATACTGGCACCTGCTGATGGTAATCATGTTATTGCTGTTGGTGCAACAAACTCGTCCGGTGGCTATGCGAATTTCAGTTCACAAGGCCCCTCGTTCGATGGTAGGGTAAAACCAAATGTTGCAGCCAGAGGACTTGGAATGGGAGTGGGGGTAGAAAATGGTGGGGTAGGTGTCTCAAGTGGGACGTCTTTGGCTGCACCTCAGATAACTTCTTTCGCTGCCGGACTGTGGCAAGCTTTGCCTGAGGCTACGTCTTTCGAGATTAAAGAGTTTATTGAGCGGTCGGGTAATCAGTACAGTGCGCCCGATGACCTATTGGGTTTTGGAATACCTAATTTTTTGAGTGCCTTCAATGCTGGGCTTACTTATGAATCATCCAATGTACTGCTGACATCGCAGAAGGTATTTCCAAATCCAATGACCGGAGGGAATTTATATTTGATACTAGGTCAGGAAGAGATTGGTTTTAAGGTTGAAATAAATCTCTACAATCTCAAAGGTCAGGAATTACACTCTGAAACAATGAATTCTCCGGGCACTACTAACCGGATTGGTGTGAGTTCTGATGAGTTGATGGAAGGTATGTATTTTTTAAAAGTGAAAACTGCAACAGGGACCTACGTGCATCGACTTATCCAAATCAACTGATCTACTCATCCCGGTAGTCTGGCGGAGGGCGGTGTCCCTGGCGCTCATTTATTTTCTCCCGAAGTTTATGTAGAAACTCCTTTTCAGCTCTATAGAGATTCAGAAGTTGCTTTATACTAATTACTTTCAGCAGTTTGTCTTTGTACTGATTATCCAGATCGATTTCTTTTTGTTTCAGTTCAAAGAATTTATCAAGCTGTTTCTGAAGGTCTTTTTCGTCAGAACTATTAATGTTCTCCTTGGTCTGGTGTCTCATCTTGCGCATTTGTTTTTTTATCTGTTTACGAGCAGCAGAGTATTCATTGTAAATGGGCCAGAATTTTTCAGCTTGCGCGGGAGTGAGCTCAAGTTCAGCTGTAATGTATGCAATCTTACGTGCTTCCAATTCCTGACGAATTCTCTCACGATCACGAGGAGGTTGCGCAAACAAACATGACATTGAGGTAAGAAATATGATTGCTAATGTTAATCGTTTCATATTAAGTCATTTAAATCTTCCAATTCCAGCTCATCGATAAAATCTTCTTCCAACTCGATCTCATCTTCAAAAGTATTATTTATATCAAGTTCCTCTATAATGATTTCTTTGGAGGGAGAATTTTGGGGTGTGATTTTCTGATGGTAATCAGTATTTAACTTTGTTCCGGTTGTTTCAAGCATTTCAAATTCTTTGAGGTCGAGTTCCTCATAGTTATCTATTGCTGCATCTATGATATCTTCTTCCTCAAGTAAATATTGTTGCTCGCTGTAATAAGACTTAATTTCCTCGACCGGAATACAAGCCAGATCATAACATCCATTTTGATTCTTGGTTTCAGGCTTCAAATAATAGAAAGCAAGTACAATGCAGGTGGCGGTTGCGATTCCAATTCCTAATTTAAAGGGATTCGTAAAAGATTTTTTGAGTGTATGGAATATGTTCTGCTTTCCGGTTTCTTCAATAATCCGTGATTGAATGATAGCTGGAAGTTTATCAAAATACCCCTCTGGTATATCAAAGTTGACCTGATTGTCAATATCTTCAATTTTAATACGCTTATTATTTCGATTGTCAGACGGAGTCATATTCTTTAGACAGCTTTATCAGTAAATGGTTTAATCAGGATTCAGGATTTGTTCAATTTTTTTCACAGCATGATGATAGGATGCTTTTAAGGCTCCTACTGATGTCTCCAATACCTTACTCATTTCTTCATACTTCATGTCGTCAAAATATTTCATGTTGAAAACTACCCTTTGCTTGTCGGGTAGTTGAATAAGTGCTTTTTGTAGTGCCTTCTGGACCTCTTCAGTTCTCGGGTCATTTGACGCAACTAGGTTCTGCTCAATTATATTATCCTGGTCATCAATGGATAGAGTTTTTTTTCTTTTTACTTTTTTTAAATGATTCAAACTCTCATTAGTCGCTATTCTATAAAGCCAGGTAAATAACTGAGCATCTTCTCTAAATTTTTCAAGACCTTTATATGCTTTGATGAATGTGTCCTGAGTAATGTCATCAGCATCTTCGTGGCTAAGTACTATTTTTCGAATATGCCAATACACCCTTTCCTGATATTTTCGAACTATCAGATTAAAGGCATATGAGCGCGATTCTTTGTTTTTGAATCTGCGTATTAAATCACGATCCTCCTCCTGGCTTTTCAATTAGGTTTGCTTAATGAACCAATATAAAAAATGTTTTCATGTACTTAGACAGGGTTGAGGAGTAAAGGTTTAATCCCCCCAATGATTTTTAATTATATCATAATGATAAGGATCGTGGACCGGACAAATACCCGACATTTTATCTTTTTTTATTCTTTATCGTTGGGTTGGTGGTCGATTATTTGTTTGCGTTTTAAAAGACTTAAAATGGTAATTTCATTGTTCTTGGTATTAAAGTGGGAAGAAATTTAAAATAAACTTCAATTTTTTATTTTAAATACTATTTATTCTGTTCTCAAAGGTGACAATTCCAATTAAAATAGTTGTTTTTTAAATGACTTGAATATACTAGCGTTTGTGAATGCTCGCTTACTTAATTACTTCTTATTATCATTCACTACAGGGTACAAGATTATCCCCGAATAGTACCATCCAATACTTGCTTACAGATTTGAAAACTGTTTTTGACGGTTTTTAAAGTTAAAACTAAACGTATGAAGAGATTTACTTACCTGCTGCTTACCTTATTGCTGATTGCAACTAAACCTGGAGTATCGTGGGGTCAAAATGACTGTCCTGCTATACCTACTCAAATGGAATGGGACACAAATTGTTTTATTCCATCCAATGTTCCGGATGATGACTCGAAGGGTACAGGCCTTTGGTTGCCGGAAGCTTTTTTTCATAATAAATACAATGGAGCAACGGGGCAGGCAGCACGAATACCAACAAACCGGCCAACTTGGGCTTTGGGAATTGCACATGCCTGGAATTATTCACGAAACATTATCAAGAACCAGTATCATCCTAAAATGAGCTATTGGATGGCCACTATTACGCAGGAATCGCAATGGGGATGTGATGCCGGGGCAAACTGGGGGGGGAATACAGGCTCTCCGGTTGGAATCGCTGTACCCGCTGTTGGGGATGATGGATGTTACCAAATAGAAGGTGTAAATGATGGATCGGCTTATGGAGCCTTGATTCAGTACTACCCACTTCGCTTTAGGGCTGGTGAACACCCTAATCTTATTGGTGGGAATAATGTAGAAACTTCCGCTCTTGTGAAAGCTTATTACGATATTTTCACTGAAAGAATTGCAGAATACAGGTGGGGCTGGGAGTTCATGGGATCGATAAATAACACTTGTGATCCATACGCTCATGAAAAGTCTACGGCTTCGGCCTACAATGCTGGTATTTTTGGCTTTTCAGGTGCTGCTGGTTTCTACGACCGGTCTCAGGATGGAAATTGCTATTGGACTGGTTTACCAGCGACTACGGCAGGATATGCAACCCAGGTTGGTGATATGATTTCTGTTCTCGAGAACAATGCGGCCTATCCAATTACAACCTTCAACCCGATGCCACAATCAGTATTCGAGGGTTATTATAATGCAGCAATAACATGGAATGATATGCTGGATTATTTTGACGCTATTGATGATATGTATTATGAGATCAATTTTGCAGCAGATGTAATTCCCAATGTTCAGGCTGAGTGGATTAATATTGCCGGAAGTACAGCGACCTCCATTAACTTTCAGCAACTGGGGCCTGTAATCGATCAGATAATCTTGTCTTTGCCACGAGAGGATGCTATGGCTCCGGCTTTGGCCAATGATGGCTCTCCACAAGGACCCAATGGGGTCAATTGTTCCGGGAATGATGTTCCATTTTCGCACATAGAGCCTCAAGGACCCACTGAATTCTGTGAAGGACTGTCATTGGATTTGGATGCAATTGTTGATGGTGGTGGTGGCGCGAACCCAACTTACCGATGGTATGAGGGGGCTTTGTTTACCTCTGTGATTGGTACCAGCTCCACCTTAACTATTTCTCCTGCGGCAGGAACGTATACCTATTGGCTGGAGGTATGTAATGGGACGGATTGTTATCCTGCCTGTTGTGAAATTGAAGTGACAGTAACCAATTGTAGTTCATGTGGCATGTCTGCCAACCTTAGCACTACAAATACACCTTGTAAAGGTATGCCTGGGGGTAGTATTGATGTTTCCATTTCCGGTAATGCTTCAAATGATTATGAAATACAATATTCCGGTATAACATCCAACGGAAATGTTAGTGGGACTATACTCAGTACTTCTACAAATGTTAATATTCCCAATTTAATTGACGGAATATATAATGTTACAGTGATCGATAGAACGGATCCGAGTTGTACAGCATTTGCCAATACACTGGTGAATTTTAATACGGATATTAATGAGTACGTTGAAGCGTCTTTGGATGGTGTGGTAAGTTGTGTCGCGGATTTAAGTGCGGAATTGGTTGAATTGCCGGCACCATGCCAATGGGAGGTCAGGGTTTATCCGACAGAATTAAACTGGCCTGCTCCGGGAGATACTACACCTAGTCCCGGATGGGAAAACTGGGTGAATGCGATAATTGATCCTTCTTCTGCAGGATCTCAAAGTCTGCAAGTAACACATCCTGGGTATCAATGGGGAACCTTTGCCTGGGAAACTACAGATGCTTCGATATCCTATTATACCATGAACACGGGCGATACGATTGATTTTTGGATACAGGTTACTGGTACACCAGGAGCGACCCAGAATAAGGCTTATTTATTTGAACTATGGGATGAAGCCGGAAATGAGGTTTACAGTACTTTTGCACCAGCAGGATCAGCCGATTTAACAACTCCTTTTCAAGCCGGTAGTTATCAGGTAACTTGTCCATATACACCACCATCATATTCATGGAATTGGTCCCCTTCACTCATTGGTGAAACCAGTACAACGACAAGTTCCAGCGGTCAGGCTAATGTTTCAAGTTCCGATGTTCAATATACGGTGACGGCAACAAATAATGCCAATCCTCAATGTATGTTAACAGATACCGTGACGGTGATAGGTGATCCGGGGTGTTCTCCTTCATGTACAGACCCAGGCACAGCGAGCCTCAGTCCATCAAGTCCAGCAGCCCAATGCGAAGGAAGTATAACCCTTACCGCGTCAGAGACGGGATCAGGCAGTTTTGAATACGAATTCTTCAGAAATGGAGTAAGTGTCCAAGGACCTGGATCTACAAATACTTACCCTGCTACTCAAAGCGGAGATTACACCGTTGAGATTACCGATCCTACGGATCCGGGTACCTGTAGCTCAACTTCAGGGATAGTGACAGTGACGATTGATCAAAATCCGACAGTTTCAGCGACCTCAGACGATGCAGACAATATAATATGTGCAGGTGATAACATTACGCTCACAGGTACGGGTACGGCTTTGGCTTATTCCTGGGATGGAGGGGTGACGGATGGAAATCCCTTTAGTCCGGCCTCCACAATGACTTATACAGTAACCGGTACCAGTGGTACTTGTAGTGTGACAGACCAAATTACGATCACGGTCAACGAAAAGCCAACAGCCCCAACAATAACGGTAAATCCTAACCAAACGACCTTCTGTGCAGGAGAGACGTATGATCTTACAGCCTCAAGTACGGTAGGTTCCGGCACGATTACCTATACCTGGAGTGGAGATGGATCGGGTACGACTAATCCATTATCCGGCACAACAACAGCTGGCAGCTATACCTACATTGTAACAGCAACAGCAAATGGTTGTGATGCAGACAACACCGCCTCCCAGGGCATCACGGTCAATGCGATTCCAACAGCTACGATCTCGGGAGGAGGAGACATCTGTGATGACGGAGTGACGACAGCAAACTTAAGCATCGACTTTACGGGAACAGCACCGTTTAGTGTAGATGTAGAAAGAAACGCAGGAGCGTTCTCAACAGAAAGCACGAGTTCAGACCCACATACAGTGACAACAACACAGGATGGAACGTATACGATTACGAACCTGTCAGATGGCAACTGTGCGGGCACGACCTCAGGCACCGCGACAGTGAACTACTATGACGATGTAGTAGCGACAGCAAGTATGGAATGTGATGATGTGAACGCAGCACTGGCCAATGATGAGTTCCAGATCAGAGTGACGGTAACACAGGGAGACCTAGCCAGCATCAACATCACAGAACTTACCGCCCATGGCGTGAACTTCACCGACCAGGGAGGAGGCGTATGGCTATCGGATGCGATCAATGAAATCAACTCAGTAGACATCAATGTGACCGATGCAAATGATTGTAACGGAGGAGTAGATATTACTGGCTTGCAACAACAATGTTCATGCCCGGCCACAGGAACGATTACGCTAACCGGATCAGACCCTGTATGTCCTGGAGACAATAGCAGCCTTGAGGTTCAGTTCAGTACGACAGTAGGATCAGGTCCATTTAATGTTACGGTAACCCACCCGATCAGTGGAGCAAGTACGACCAACAGCGCCACCTCACCGCTATCGATAACGATCAACGAAGTAGGGGCCTACTCAGCCACGATCGAAGATGTAGGCAATGGTTGTACGGTATCAGCAATAGGAAGTGTGTCACTAAGCAACCACACCCCACCGACCGCTACAATCTCAGGCACCGAAACCATCTGTAATGACGGAGTGACGACAGCAAACTTAAGCATCGACTTTACGGGAACAGCACCGTTTAGTGTAGATGTAGAAAGAAACGCAGGAGCGTTCTCAACAGAAAGCACAAGTTCAGACCCACATACAGTGACAACGACACAGGATGGAACGTATACGATTACGAACCTGTCAGATGGCAACTGTGCGGGCACGACCTCAGGCACCGCGACAGTGAGCTACTATGACGATGTAGTAGCAACAGCAGCCATGGAATGTGATGATGTAAACGCAGCACTAGCCGATGATGAGTTCCAGATCAGAGTGACGGTAACACAGGGAGACCTGGCCAGCATCAACATCACAGAACTTACCGCCCATGGCGTGAACTTCGCAGACCTGGGAGGAGGCGTATGGCTATCAGATGCAGTAAACGAATCAAACACAGTAGACATCAATGTGACCGATGCGAATGACTGTAACGGAGGGATAGATATCACAGGTTTACAGCGACAGTGTAGCTGTCCGACCACAGCAACAGCGACCATCACAGGAAGCAATCCGATCTGTCCTACAGGTAGCAGTACGCTAGAAGTAAGCTTCACAGGAGGATTAGGTTCATTTGATGTGACATTAACAGAACCAAGCGGTACCCAGAACCAAACTAGTGTTACTTCACCGGCCACGTTTACAATATCAGATGCAGGAAACTATACGGCAACAGTAACCAACAATGGAGATGCTTGTGATGCAACGACCACAACAGTCACATTGAACCATACAACGGCAGTAACTCCGACAGTGGATATTACAGTAGATAATAACCCGTATTGCTTAGGAACACCGGTGACATTTACAGCGACAGGAACAAACCCGGGAAGCACCCCTACATATGATTGGTATGTTGATGGAGTACTACAACAAAGCTCATCAAGTAATACCTACAGCAACGGAGTGTTGTTTACCGGTCAACAGGTACATGTAGAGCTACAGAGTTCGTTAGCTTGTGCAACATCATCAACAGCGGTAAGTACAGCAATTACAATGACAGCTTCAAACCCAACGAATCCAATAATAGTAGAGGGAGATCAGCACTTCTGTTCAGATGAAACCAGAGTACTGACAGCCCAGGCAGTGGGAACAGTGACCTGGTATAAGGACGGAATTGCTCAAACACAAGGCACAAGCATTACAATCGGATCAGGAGATGAGGGTCAGTGGACAATAGAAGACGATAATGGTGTATGTCCCCCAAGTACATCACCATCAGTAGCGGTGAATATAGATAATGTTCCAACGGTATCAGCTGGTCCCGATCTGACAATAGAGTTTGGAGAATCGACAACGCTACAAGGAAGCACGAATGCAAGTAGTATCAGTTGGGACCCGGCCGGAGACCTCAGCGATGCAACAGCTCAGCAACCGACAGTGACACCAACCACAGCGGGAAGTATTGATTATACGATCACGGCAACAGAAGGAGTATGTCAGGTGGTAGATGTGATGACCTTGACGGTGAACTTACCGGTAACCGTACCGAATGTATTTACCCCGAATGGAGACGGAGATAATGATAACTGGCAGATACCCGGGGTGACGACCTATCCGGAGGCAGTATTGACGGTGTTCAACCGATGGGGGATGCCTGTGTATAAATCAGTAGGAAACATTGAGCCATGGGACGGAACCAAAGAAGGACAACAAATGCCAGTAGCGACCTATTATTACATCCTGGATTTGAACAATGGCACAGAACCGATGACGGGTAGTGTATCGTTGATTAGGTAACAGAGTGGTAAGATTTAAGACTTAAGATTCAAGATGTCTTCTGAAATCCTTGTTCAATATTCGATATTCTTAAATATCTATCTTTTAAATAAGGAATACCGAACAAGGAATAACGATTTGTGAATGTAACAGTTAAAACAAAAATTAATTATTTTCAACAATAAATAAACGGTCAACTCCATTTAGGGATGTACATGTCCCTGAATAGTTAAAGGTCTGACATTTAGGTTTCTTTATCTTTTTTCACGTCCACCGGTACGGCTTGTTTTAGTATTACTATTGCCGTTATTGCTCTTATCCTTTGAAGAGCTTTCACTTCCTCGACCACTTCGTTGATCAGCGGCACTTTTGGAAGTTGGCGACTTTCCTGAATTGCTTCTGGACATATTAATACTTTGATTCTTTATTTTTTTAAATGACTCAGAGTCAGAGGATATTCCCATGGTGGTTAGTACATATCCCCATCCCTTGTTTTTATTTGCTTTGTAGATTGATAAAGTTTCATCGATAGACTTATTTGATAATCTAGATGCATAAAGTGTAAGGAAAATTTCTCCACCATCCATACCATCTGCTTTCATAGCATTGATCTTGTTCTCCGGTGCTTTCGATTTGGCAACCATGGTGGCTTTAAATGAATCGAAATCTGAGTTGGCTGAAGCACTTATATTGGTAAGAGCCTTGTCCATATCTGCATCGCCAGTATTATAATTCTGGGCATTTGTATTGAGAGCTACGAAACAAATTGCGGAAAAAAATAGTACGCTTAGCTTTTTCATGGTTGTTGAGTTTGTTTTTAAAATAAAAATTTAGTTAAAACTAGTTGAATAGCTTATTATCTGGAATTTGCGATCTTATTATTTATCAAAATCATTTATAAGGCAATTGAATTTGAATATTAAACAAAACAAATGCCAGAATTAAAAATTAGGCAACAGTGTCAATTTACCTAAAAAAATACTTCAATGTTACATATGGTGATAAGGTTATTTTTTGAGTGCATCATTGTATTTTAACTCTAATAAATACTTAACCTACCAGGGGGTGGCTAATTCTTTTTATTTTCATCAAAACCTTACAAATAACATAAATAGAGGCTTTTTTGCCACTTACTTTATTTTTGTTAAAAGTGTTTGTAACACATTTTTCTGTATTGTATGATTGTTAGTATACAATACTAACACCACTCAAAATATTAGAGCACTTCAAATGAAAATTGGGGTAGAATATCCTGAACCAAACGAAGCAAAGTACGCACAACAGATTGCAGATCGTTTCATAAAAACGCTGATGAAATATTATGACTCAGGTAATACAAAGAGAATGTTTCATCCTAAAATGCATGGTTTGGTTATGGGAACTTTTCATGTGGAGAAAAACCTGCCTGATTCTCTCAAATACGGATTGTTCTCCAAAGCACAGACCTTCCCCGCTTGGGTACGTTTGTCCAATGCAAAAAGGCACCCTCAACATGACAAGAAAAAGGATATGAGGGGTATGGCAATTAAGTTGGTCGGAGTGCCCGGAGAGAAGCTGCTAAAAGACGAACATGATGCTTTGACTCAAGATTTTTTATTGGTGACCGCTGATCGACTACAAACCAAATCGGTAAAAAATTTCAAAAAATCAATTTACGCGCTGACGGGAGGTTTTCTGCACTTATTTTTTTACGCAATCACTCACCCTGGAGTAATTGTAAGATCATTAAAACAAATATCGAGGTGTGATAATGTTTTGGGGAAGAGCTTCTTTAGTATGACGCCTTATAAACTGGGTGACGCTGCAGTTAAGTACGTAGTAGTGCCTCAGCAGTCAATAAAATCTAAATCAGTGGACAAGTCTGACCCTGATTATTTAAGGAAAGCTTTGGTTGCAGACTTGAAGGAAAATGACTTTAAGTTCGATTTTATGGTTCAGGTACAGGAAGATGCTATGGCTATGCCGATTGAAGATCCTACTGTGAGGTGGAAATCGAAGTTTCAAAAGGTAGCAACACTAACAATAGCGCAACAGGAATTTGATTCCAAAGAACAGCGTGAATACGGTGAAAATCTATCTTTTACGCCATGGCATTGTTTGGAGGAGCATCGACCCCTCGGAGGCGTTAACCGAGCACGAAAAATCGTTTATGAGCAAATTGCTGGATTTCGAAGAGAACGGAATGATATTCCTAACATTAAAGAACCGGATGATATAGTTTCCTTCAAAGGACAGGGCTAGTATGAAGAATAACAAGAAATACATTGACCAGAGGGGTGTAACTATAATCACTCCAATACAAAAAGGGAAGTTGAATGCCTTGACAGAGCTTTTGGGTAATATTGGGGCAGATGATGTAGGAGGAGGGATTGTTCCGTTTGAAAAAATAGAAACACTTCATTTTGGGCGATGGTTTTTAATGACTGATGCCAAAGTTTCCGATGGTAAAGGGAAATATTCGGAAGATAATAAGTTCCCGGATAGCTTGGTGTTTACGAGCAACTTTGATGGAAGCTTGGATGAACACCTGAATGAAGTGATAACCAAGAGCAGGGAGGCCATAATTCAAGTTTATGGTCACTGTGAGGGTTTTCCATCAGGAGTCCCTTCAGACAAGGAAATTATCAGTTATCTAAAAAAGCATGTCAAAAGAAACCAACTATTCTGGCCGGCAATTCGGGGAGGCACAGTAGAGCAGTTGAAAGGAGAATCTGAGCTAAGAAACAGAATCCAAGGATTCTTGAATGAGAGTCTACGAATAGAAGGATTTGGCAAGAGCTCTCCGGAGCAAATAAAACAGTCAATTATTGATTTTGTCAAAGGACAACCTGATTTGAAATGGGCATTGGAACCAAGAGCAAAACCATCATTCGGCTGGAAACTAAAATACTATGGTACTTTGGTGCTAAAACTACTATTACTTCTCCCGGTGTTGCTTGTATTAGGATTATGGATGTTGATAGTAGGAATATTCAATAGGAAAGATAATAAGTACCGGTCAGTGATCAGGCGGTCAAGAGATTTTGAGGCTCTTTTGAAAAACGAAGACCGAATTTTCATGAATCAGTTGACTGTATATGGAGGGCTTAAGAAACCTTATTGGTATCGAACAACCCAGCTCAAACTGGGGCTTTGGCTTTTTGCCTTGAATGGTGTGTACAGGTCCAATAAAGGCAAGTTGAGTGGCATTGAAACAATCCATTTTGCTAGATGGACCATTTTCAATAAAGGTAAAAATGTGATTTTTCTCAGTAATTATGATGGGGCCTGGGAGATTTACTTGAGTGAATTTATTGATCGCTCGGCAGCGGCTATGAACCTGACCTTCGGAACGACAATAGCGTATCCCAAAGTCAAGGGTTCGCTTGGGGAGGGGGCACATGATGAACAAGCTTTTAAAACAGTTGTTCGAAACAATCAGTACCCTTGCCAGGTGTGGTACAGTGCCTATCCAACACTGACCGTAAAAAACATTCTTAATAATCATCAAATCAGACAAGGGCTCTCCGGCAAAAGCAAGGAAAGTGTATCAGACTGGCTTAAAAGATTCTAGTTATGAGTAAAGTTGAACTTAATGACATACAAGGCATCGTCATTAAAGGTTATGGTGCCATGCCACATGCAACATATTTATTGCTTCATTTTGATGCCCTGGATCAAACACGTAAATGGTTATTGGAATTAAGCACTCAGATAACTGATGCTGCAACTTCAACTAAAGATATTGATCGTGCTCTAAATATATCCTTTACGAACTCCGGAATGCGAGGTTTAGGCCTGGATACAGATGTTATGAATACCTTCTCCAGGGAGTTTGATGAAGGTATGGTTACGGATCACAGGCAAAGGATCCTGGGGGATTTTGGTGAAAGCGACCCTCAAAATTGGGAGTGGGGTGCCTCCGAAGACAAAAATTCTGTCCAGGCTTGTTTGATGGTTTTTGCCAAAACAAAAGAAATATTGGAGCAAGAACTAAACGTACAAAAGAACCAGTTGAGTAAATATGGAATCAATGCAATAAAGGAACTAACGACTCACTGGCTTCCTGAAAACAAAGAGCATTTTGGATTTCGGGATGGTATTGCAAACCCTGTAATGAAAAATTCTGACAGGAATGAAGAGAAAGAACATCCCGCTAACCTTATAAACCCAGGAGAATTCGTCTTCGGTTATAAGAATGAATATGATAAATATCCAATCAGCCCGCATGTAAGTCCGGAATCGGACAAAAATAACCTACTACCAACCCATCCGGAACATAGTAATCGGAAGGACCTGGGCTACAATGGTAGTATGATGGTATTTAGGCAAATGGAGCAGGATGTGACCGGTTTCTGGAAGTTTATCCATGAAAAAGTGGAAGAACAGAACCAGGGTGGGGCCAACACCACCATCGAACGAATGTCTGCCAAGATGGTGGGAAGGTGGCAGGATGGGAGTCCCTTGGCAAAGTGTCCTATTGCTCCTGATGAAAAGTATGCCGGGTTTGATAATTTTGGTTACGCTCAAAAAGACTTTGATGGATTCAATTGTCCAATTGGTGCGCACATACGAAGAACGAATCCCAGGGACAATTTCTTGAGGAATAGCACCAATAGTAGGGAAAAAGATATGGAAAAGTCTCAGAAATTCATGAAGAGATTCAGAATACTGAGGAGAGGAAGAACCTACGGTCCTCCGGTATCATCGAAAATGAATCCCCATGAAATAGTGCTGACTAAGCCGGATAATGTTGAAAGGGGAATTCATTTTATTTGTTTCAATACTAACATCGGTCGACAGTTTGAGCTTATACAACAAACCTGGGTGAACAACCCAAAGTTTGCTGGTTTATATGAAGACCCGGACCCGATTATTGGCTACCCTGAAATTATGGGTGAAGGGGCGACAACAACCTTTACCGAACAGGCAAAGCCATTGAGAAGAAAGGTTACCGGTATTCCCAGATTTGTTCAGATTAAAGGGGGAGCATATTTTTTTATGCCGGGAATAAAGGCTCTTAAATACCTGGCTTCGGAGTGATAAATATGTCAACAATACCAAATAAACTAACCCATCAGCTATTGTTCGTTCTGTTCAGCTGCATGGTATTTATTGGCTGTAAGGCAGTAGGAAAGAAACTCGCGAGTGGTGCTATCATTGGAGTAAAAGAACAGAGGACAGCAGAGTATGTAGAAGGGATGGTGGAGAATATCGTGGCCAATTCAAGAGATCAACTTCTTGGTGATACCACGGCTCAAAAGATTGATTCTCTTTTGGATAAAGTCATGTATAGACTAAGAACAGGTGTCGATAGTATGACAACTTCTGTTCGTGATAGTCTTCTCAATGAGTATACTTCTTTGAAGATTAAAAAAATAATACTTGAAGCAGGTGAGGGTTTAAATGTCACACTTGCTCAGGCCAGAGAGAACTTATTGGGAAGCAGGACAAAGGTGCTCATCGGGCAAATAAGAGATGAATTACTGGGCGACAGTACCTTGTTGTCTATTGCTGCAATTCGCGATGAACTACTTGGGGATGCGACAAAGCAAAGAATAGATTCCTTGCTGAAGAGTAGCATAACTACGATTTCTACCGGGTTTGAGAACGAAATTAAACCACAGATCGAAGCTACTTTACAATCAGCAGGAAGAACCGTGGAAGACACCATAGATGCGGTGACCTGGGCCCTCATAGGTTTGATATTAGTGTTGGTAGGAGCTGTTGCTTTTATCTGGAGAAAGTTTTCAACCCGGAAGAGAATTATGAAAATCCTGACTCAGGAAATAGATAAAATAAAAAGTCAGGAACAGTATGATGAGTTGGTTGCCGAGATCAGGAAGCGTACACTCAATGAGAATCTGGAGCAATCATTTCAAAAAATTCTCAAGCAGGACAATCTATATCAACAAGAGGAATGGATCGATAAGGACAAGCGATTACTCAATGAACTTGCTAGTGTCCTTGATGCAAAGCTCAGTAAGGACGATCTATCAAGAATAAGTCAGGTTATCGCAGAGAAAGGGCTGCAATCACATTTTGATAGTGTCCGCAGGAAAAAGGGATGACTTTTAAACCTATATCATGTTTTTTAAAAGGATAATTCAATCCATAGTTGGCTTCTTTGTTCGACTATTCACAAAGAAGTCAGGAAAAAAAGTTCAACGGCTTATAAAAAAACTTCAGCAGGATTCCTGTGATGATGGAGTTCAGGAGGAGCTTTATCAGGCCCTGGATGAAGCGCCAGGTTCAATTGAGAAACGAGTTCCTAAATCAGTGGAACTGCAATATGCAATGGCAGATGCGATGCTATCTCGTGAAATAAAACCAAGGACAACAGAGGAGCGAGAAACACAAAGAGTGGAAAGAAAAAGTATCAGGCAACAGAAAAGAAGAGCGAATAGAAGTCGAAGGTTAGAGCGAAAAGCTGAGCGCGAGAGAAGAAGGGCAGACCTGCAGGAAGCTAAGGAGGAAAGATGGGAAGAAAGCAAAACTGGAAAGCGATATATTTGGCAAAATGCCATCAGAAGCCAAACAGTACAACCTTTATATGTATTCTACCCCAGAAGCCTGGAGGAGATTATTGATATCGTGGAAGATGCAAATGAGCTTGGACTTCAAGTGCGAGCGGTGGGTTCGGGGCATTCAGCCTCCGATATTGCTACAACTTCCGATTACTTGCTGTATACACATGGAATTGATGAACCCCTTGAATTGGACAAATCAGTTTTAAAGGAAGATGCCCAGTCGCTGTGTTTATTCGAGGCAGAGTCCGGGATGACCGTGCGTGAGTTAAATGGTGAACTGGAAGATATTGGGTACGCCTTGCCTAATGCTGGTGGCTCAGATGTACAAACCATCATGGGGGCTGTCTCAACTTCAACTCATGGTTCGGGAATTAGTCTTGGTGCCTACCCTGACCTCATCAGATCTTTTGTTTTGGTGACCACGGGTGGAGAAGTCTATCGTGTGGAGCCTAAAGATGGGATTACTGATCCTGATAAATATAATGATGAAGACATTCCTCTTATTCAAGACGATGACTGGTTCTACGCGTCATTGGTAAGTATGGGGAGTATGGGTATCGTGTACTCGGTAATTATGGAAGTTGTGCCATTATATTGGCTTAAAGAATCAAGAAAATTAATGAAATGGAGTTATCTCAAACCATTACTGGAAGATGGTCGTGTGATTCAGGAGAATGAGCATCTCGAAGTGTACATAAACCCATACATGACCGATGGCGATCACACTTGTGTCGTAACTACAAGGAATAAAGTTAAGGCTGAAATAAGACCTAAAGGACCTGACGGAAGAAGAAATTTTTTATCAAGTCTGTTGATGTCTTTTAGTATTACCCCTAAGGTACTGTTGCAAATGTTTATGTTGATTCCACATAAAACACCAAAGTTTATTGACAGGGCTATGAAGGCATTGGAAGATGAGGAATACATAGACAAAAGCTACAAGGTGCTGAATCAGGGTCTCAAGCAAGTGAAAACGGTCGGTACGGCAATTGAGATTGGTTTTTCAATGAATGATTATCTGTCTGCAGTAGATCGTATTTTTGAAATAGCGGAGAAAAGAGCTTTGATTGGATGCCAGTACGTTACATCGCCTTTTGCCCTTCGTTTTGTAAAAGAAAGTAAGGCTTATCTTTCGATGATGAATGGTCAGGATACCTGTATGATTGAAATTCCAACATTGACCAAGTCACTGGGCAGGGTTGATATACTACAGCATTTTCAGTCTGAACTCTACGCTATGGGAGGGAGGCCACACTGGGGACTGGAAGTGGATCATTTGACCGGAAGCAATGACCTAATCAAGAAGATGTATCCCAAGTATGATAGGTTTATCAAGGTGTACCGTGAACTAAATTCAAAGGGTACCTTTAACAATAGTTTTACTGATCGAGTAGGTTTTTCTGAAATAAACTATAAATCAGTTAATTGATCCAATTAAGGGTAGTGGTATTGAAATATCGGGTCGATTCTGTTGTTTTTATTTTGAGCACATTCGTTCCTATCGGCTCTACCGTCAACCATTGGTCTGAATTGATGAGCAGTTCTCCGCTTTTGTTGATAATACTAAATTGAAATGATCTTTCGGCCAATACCGCTCCATTCTTCAGCTTTCTGATTTTATGATATTGAACAGGGATGTTTTTCTCAGGAACCCCAATATAATCTCCATTGCCATCAATTATCATTTTCTCCCTGATGTCCTCAGTTGGTTTGACCTGAAGTTTGTATTCTGGTTTTTTGCTCAGTAATGTACCGTCCTTGAGCAGATATTCAGTTCCGTCTTTTGAAGTTACTGTAGCGGAACCGAATTCATTGAAGGAGGATACTTTAAAATATTTTGGCTTAAGAATCCAATTACCCTCCGAGTTAACCATTCCCCATTTTCCTTTTTTGCTGACCTTGTAAAATCCATCATTAGCATTTCTGATTTGCATAAATTTGGGTTTTAGAATTTCATTGTTGGTCGCTACACTGAAAAGCCCTTTTCCTTTGTTTGTACTACACAAGAAGGTGCTGTCTCCCAGATAACTGATGCGCTTATAGTAGGTTTCTCCAAATTTTTCGCCAGTACTAGACATGATACCCATGGAGCCTGATCGGTTGTACTTGTATGCGAAAAAGGTGCTTTTTGCTATGGGCTTGACAAGGGCATAGCGGGCACTATCGACTATTGTTCCTTCGGTATTCATGAGACCGCATTTTCTTTTGTCCCTGTAGACACCTACTCCGGCCTCATTGATTTTTACCGATTTATTTTGGCCTTCTGGGTTGGTGATTTTTCCGGATTCATCGATTATATAGAATAGCTCATCTTTTTGTATGCTGGCGTAGCCATTCTGGAACATTGTTGCATATCGGACGTCTTCTTTGAGTAGAAATTTTCCTGATGGAAGAAGAAAGTTATAAGTCGAATCTTTTTTCACAAGAGCAACCTTTTCGTTTTCTGCTATGATATGCAGTTTTTCGGTTGGACCTGAGAGCTTCCCATTAGAATCATAGATGTAATATGTAGGTTTATAATGTGTACATATCACAACTTCAGGACTGGTATTAATTGAACGTGTGTTTATTGGTAACCTAACGGTGGAGTCTTCGCTTGCCACGGACCAGGTAGTATAAACTCTGCCGTATATGATGGAATCCAGCAGCACTATGCTATCATAAATTGGCGGAGTGTAAAAGGATTTAAAATCTGACCTAGGCAATAAGTAAATATTGTCCTTGAGGTTGCGGGTTGCCTGGAATATGTGAGGGTAGTAGTGGTTACCCGGAATATAATTTCGTACAGTGTACGTTTGTTCGACAGATTGTGGGTTGGGTTTTAATTTATAAGTAAGCTTATCAAGCCTAAGATTCAGGAAATCAATCTCACCGTCATCCTGTGTGGCAATAAAAAATTTGTTCCTGATCAGGCGAATGTTTGTATAATCCCGGGTTGATTGTCTAATATACCAGTCGCTTTCGGCTGTCCACACACCATAGTTAACACACATGATAGATTGGTATACATCTTCAGGGGCCATGCTGTAATCATTGAGTTTGTGTCGGTAGAATATCCTTACATCACCGATCTGTTTTTCATAGAGTTCGTAATAGTTGTTTTGATCATAGCGAACTTTGCCGGTTTTGCCGTAGTTGACAATTGTCTTGGCATAGAGGTTACCATATGAGCCGGGTATTAGTTCCGCTTTCAGGTTTTCTGTTCCTTTGCTTACAATTTTTTTGTTCACGGCAAGTAGTTTGACATGTGCCAGGTCATACCAATCTTTAATTGAAGCACTGTTAATGTCTATTTCAAATACCTGAACGGAAGAGTCAGGTTTTACGCAGGCGGCCCGATCATCTGCGATTAATCGGATTTGTATATAATCTGGTCCGGTGAGTGTGTCACCGTTGATATTAATGAGCCCAAGCATTGTGTTCAATTTATACTTTGTAAATACTCTGGGGTGTATATCAACTCCTTCAAAAGGGTATAGCTGGTCAAACTCAGCTCCGGTAAGCTGAACTCCATTTTCGTCAAGAAGCCCGAATTTATTGTAGAGCTGAAATATCACCCTATTTGAATGCCCGGAAGAATACAATCTGGTATAGGTAGAATCAGATAAAATCTTTCCTGTGAGGTCCATAAGACCATACTTTCTACCTTCCCGGTAGATATGAAAGTAGTTGTCAAATGGTAATGCCCTATGATTAAAGTCATCATTGACTACGTACTTATCATGAAGATCGTAGAGTATAATTCGGTCCTTCTGCTGAAGACGCATGAACCGGTCTCCGAAGTACCGTATGGTAGTGTATTTCGGGGGAAAATAGATTACTTCATGCTTCTTAGTATTGTTTGATATATAGGGTAAGGTTCGTTTGTATCCGAGCTTCCCATCCTTGTAAAAAAGGATGCCTTTGTCATAGTATTTTAGGCTATCATATTCGATAGGCAGGTAAGGTTCCCCGGATAGATCGACAATACCGGTTTTGTCTCCTGAGAATACCTGAAGGTGTTTTTGATCCAGTACGGTTATTTTTTTTAGGTTGAGATGCTTCAAGTATGAGGTTCCTTCCTCATCAGTGAGATATACTTTTTGAGGTTCGTAAATCATTTGATAAACCCGGTCGTTAAAAAAAAATGGTGATACGCTATCCGCTAGGATTTCTAGCTTTAGGCGACTCTTTTCGATTATAAGCAGAGAATATTTACCCTGTTTTATTGCGAGGTAGTTCGATTGATGTTGCCAAACTGAGTCGTAGTATTGTGTTGACAGAAATTCACCTGAGCCGTTAATTACGTTCCAACCTTGTTTGGATTTTATGATACCACTTCTGAGCTTGTTGTCATAGGCGCACTGATCGTTTATTGCCTCAACCACCACTGCTCCGTTTTCATCTATTAAACCACAGCCCTCCGAAGAATATATCGGAAACAGCTCTTGTGCTTTAGAGCTGCCTCCGGAATAGATTAAAAAAAGTAATATGAGAAAATTAAAAAAGTTCGTTGAGCGCATTGTCAAAGTCACCTACACTTGCAAATGAAATTTCTTCCAGCTTCAGGTTAAAAAAATTGTCTCGAATTTGTTTTGAAACTGTAGTTTTGAAATCCTCTTTTTTCAATCCATAGAATTTTTGATTGGCCAGCACTACTATTGCATTCGCCTCCCTCTTATTGAACCTTAGAATGTCAGGATATGCCGTAAGACTTACCGGGATCACACCTGACCCATCTTGCTTTTTCACCACAAGGAAGATTGAACTTACCGTATTGTTGGCAACCTGAGGTTCAGCAAGCTTGTATTGCTTCTCTACGATTAGTTGAGGAGGCTGGCTATAATATCGATCAATATTGTAAGTGCCGAACCTTGAAACTAGTAATTCCTGTGCCAGTTCCTGGTCAGATAACTGTCCGGCAGCTTGTCTTGCTGCGAAGTTTTCCTCATAGGCCTTCAGGTCGCGCGCGTATTTTTCCTTCTTTTCCTTGTTCGAAATAACTAGTTCTTCGTAACGCTTATTACCTCTTACTGCGTAAATGGTATGATAACGAATGGTATCAAATTCTTCGGTATCGGTTTTCTTTAATATGTACCCATAAGCTCTTCGGGGAAACTCCCATTTTGACCGATCAAGAATCCATGGATTCTCATTTACATCAATGTCGATTTGTTTGATGAGGTCGTTACTTGTTTTGACTTTCTCGTCTGGGTTACTGAATCGTTTGTCATTTTCAACGGTGTAATAGTTGGGATTAAACTTAACTAGTGGTTCTATGATAACAGGCTTTTCAGGCTTTAGCAATACAGGAAGAGTCCCGGTAGTTGTTACAGCTTCGATGCTGTTTGAAGCATCTTTTTTCCAACTCTTATCGTCTAATTCATAAAACTCAAACCCTTCTCCGGACTTGGCTCTTTTAGTGATCAGGGTAATATTGCTTCCTTCTTTGATGCCCAGATCTTTATCATCTGCTTTTGCTGTCATTGTAAACATACCATCAGATTCGAAGGAATAAGTATTTTTTCCATCGCTATAATGCATTGGAATCCCACTTAGGATTATTTCTCCGGCACTATAATATTCCTTGATATTAACAGTCGCTTCACCTTCAATTTGATTGCCTTCCTGATCCACAAGACTACCTTTTGGTATGCGTACCTTCATGCCATGATTGGTTGTGAATTCTACGTCTTTGGAGGCATCGATTTCGAAACTTTGGTTTTCTATCAGGTTGGCAAATTCATCAGCCGGAGAAGCTACTTTTTCATCCGGACTATAGATGTCAATATTTCCTGTGGCTGACTCACTTTCTTCTGCTTTGTTGCTATTATTGTCATTGGAGTCATCATTGTTCTGGCAACTGCTGAGTGCCAGGATGACCAGGGTAAATAGGTAAAAGGGTAATCGTTTCATGGTCTTTTTTCATTTAATGTCAAGTTAATAATAAATGTCACCCAATTGGTTACAAAAAATTTATGCTTATAAGCGTTTTGGGGTTAATTTGCGTCTTCCACTTTAGATAACCGAATTCTATATGAGAACAGTATTTTTTCTATTGATTTTTTTGACAACGGGTTTTTATTCAACAACAGCACAAGTTAAACGCTATTACATTGTTCAAAAGAATGGGATTTGTCATCTCCGGTCAGGTAAAGGGAAAAAGGACCCAGGGATAGGGAGACCGATATATTTACCAGTTAAGAAGCTGAGCGTGGCTAAAGGAGGTAGTATCGCCATTATGGACCATAGGGGTGTTATTGTTCGATTTAAAGAGGGTGACTATGATTCAGACAAGTTTGAGAAAATGTTTGTTTTCGACCTGAATAAGAAGCAAGAATACCAGGCCAATCTGAAGTATCTGACCTATACAAGGGAATTGTATTCAAGCTCAACGGTCGGAGAGCAAGATTCGTCAAATTGGGAAAAGATGATGCATGATATGGGGCGTTCGGTCAATCCCTGGTATGGAGCTGGAACCAAGGAGAGGTTTAAAAAGAGATTCATAGTACTTGACTCGAAAGGATCGCCAGAACTGTATAAAGAAGATAGAAAGCAGGTATTTGAAAAAGGTGCATATACACAATTGTATATTGATAAAGTAGTGCTTTCAGGTAATGAGACTATTCTTCTATTACGAAATGATGGTAAACTCATTGAACTGAACGGTGAAGGGGAATATGAGCAGCAATTGAATGTTCCCGCAGAGGTATGGGAACAAAAAACATTTGAGTCTTTTCTTAAATTATTACCCTCACGTTCTGCCAGGGAATCGAGTCTGGCCCATACAGATAAAGATATCTTGTTGAATTATTTGTTGTACAGGCACCATAATGATCATGACTACAGTGCCAGTAAGTTTCCCAATGATGTCAGGTTGCTGGTTACTTCATGCGGGATGGATTCCTGGGAGGTGTATGAGGCTCCTTTCTATTTTTGGACCTATTCGAATAAATACAGTTTGCAAATACGAGATCTTGAAGAAAATCTAATTGTCTCCACGCAACTAGATAACAGTCCCTTGGAATTTATTGTACCCGAGTTACATCCTTCAGAATCGTATCTGTTGTCAATACAGAATACTATGGAGCAGGAGCGTCTTTACAAATCAACGGTACTGAAGCGAGTAGAAGAGAGCCATTTACGTGAACTTGATAAGGTAAAGTCAAGATTCGAAGCTAACTCATCAGGAGCATTAGGTTTGGTTTCATTAGCATTGTACTATCATAGTGAAGGGCTCCATTTAGATGCTTTTCATTGTTTTATGCAAGCATTGGAAACAGCGGATAATCAATCTTTTGTTAATTCCCTTTTTCTGGCATTTGCGCACATGAATATTCTTTCGGAGTCGGAGGGAGGAGTGCTTAGGAAACCTGTCATTTACTTGTACCCGGAGAAAAAAGACACTATTCACGTAAAAGTTAATTTCAACGGAGTATTCATAGAAACGATACCTGACTATCCAGAAAATGGTTGGACTGTGGTTTCTTCCACAGATAGTGAAATTTATGATTTGGGCAGCGATTCAACTTACCCTTATTTATTTTGGGAAGGTAACCTCAATAGTCTGCGTGAACTCATAAATGATACAATGGGGTTCGTTGTTAGTGGCAGAAAAACAGAGTTTTTTCTAAAAGGTAGGCTAAGAGAAATAGGCCTTACTGACTCCGAGATTCAGGAATTCTGCGAATATTGGTGTCCTTATTTGATTAAGAATGAATTCAATTATATCCATTTCTTGATCAATGAGAAGTGTAACGAATTCGCAACTATTGAGACAAATCCAGCATTTAATTCTTCGATCAGAGTACTAATGATATATGAGCCCTGTACCAGGACTCGTAAGTGTCATCCTCAGAGGTTTACACGATCTTTTCGGAATGGGTTTACTATAGTGGAGTGGGGTGGCGCTTTGCTCAATGAAAAAAATTAATAATACTGGCATAATTTTAGAAGCAAGCTTTTTATGAAACAACTAAGATTAATCACTGTTCTCCTGGTTTTAATTAGCAGCGTGGCTGGATTTTCTCAATCTCCTAAAAACAAAGGAAAGGTTTATTTAGTAAACTTAAGTATAACCATTGACTCGCTCCAGAAAGACCGGTTTGCCTATACATTTACTGTGATCAACGAGGGGTATTTGGATTCATACCCATTCATGGCAATCTACCGAAAAGGAGAGGATACGCTCAATACGAATACAGCGATTGGCGCATCACAGTTTTATTCTTACGGTGAGATGGAGATGTCCATGAATATGCATACCATATATTTAGAAAAGTATGTCGCATTGGATACAGTAGATATATACCTGCACACCATGACGGATAATTTTCCAGTGGCATTGACTCCGGTCAACAAACGAATTGACCTTGATAGTAGGAAAGGCCAACCAATGAATCGCGAAAGAATTAAAGAAATCCTTCAAGAAATAAAACCTGACTAAATCTACAGGCCGATTTTGCTTAATTCACTTTCTTGTTTTAGCAACCACCCGGTAAGACTTTTTCTGCTTCTTGTGGTGGGAAGTACTTCATGTTCAAAAAGGTCACTTCTGAAAATTACCAGTGTGCCGAACTCAGGAAGAACATCAAGGTGCCCGTCTTTTGTATATATGCGTAGCTGCCCTCCATATTCAGGTGACCAGTTCTCATTTAAATAAAGGATGATGGTGAACATGCGGTTACTCCTTTTTTTATGTTGATCAAGGTGCCTCTTATAGAATGTTCCGGGTTCATATTCAGCTAGATGAAATTCTGAATCATGCAATGAGATAAACAGCTCAACTCTTATTGTTCCGGTTAATCGTTCTATGAATCTATCGAAATAATTCAATTGATTTTCAAAGTCAGATTTTTCGAGCCAATAAATCTTGTCGCTTCTAATCTCGGAGTTGATCATACCGGAACTGCCAATGGCAGCAGAGTTGAACTCATGGTTGTAAACCTTATCCTGAAAAAGTAGGGTAAGGTTTTTCATTGAAATTTCCGGAAAAATGTTCTTTTGAATAGAATATCCATCGTGAATGAGACCATTGACTATTTTGTTACAGTTGAACTTTAATTGAGCAGTGTCGCGAATTTCCTGCGACATTGACTCATGTAGGTCGTGTATATTCTGGAACATTTCCTCTTTTACCCGTTTGGACGAGGAAATATGAATAGGTCACATAATTATTGGGATTATTCGGTTATCGGATTAATGTGACACTACCTGTATATGGATCAGTACCATCACCTAAGTTTAGAATGTAGTAGTAGGTGTGTACCGGCATTGGTTGATTATCACGATATCCGTCCCATTGCTCGATAGGTTGTGATGATTGATAGACCAAACTTCCCCATCGGTTATATATCTCGAGTGTAGCCTCGGGATAATTTTCCAGTCCTTCAATATTCCATAAGTCGTTTTGTCCATCGTTGTTTGGGGTAAATGCATTAGGGATAATTAATTGTCCCATGATATTGACCAGTACTTCATCTGATATCACACAACTACCATTAGTCACTGTCAATGTGAATACAACTTCTCCAGCTTGAGTGATGTCCAGATCGGGGTCTTCGATATTGGCATCTAATAATAAGGTGGCAGGTGTCCACTGGATATTACCAAAGTTGACTGTTCCGTTTAAAGTGGTGTTTTGCCCTAAGTTTATGGTAAAAGAATCTCCTGCGTCAACTGTTGGAATGCTGTCAACATTGATGTTGATAGTGTCAGATTGAGCAGTACAACTTCCGTTGGAGATTGTCCAGATGAATTGATTAATGCCTATTTGTAATCCGAATACATCGGTGACGGAAGATTCTGGATTTGCTATTATACCCGAGCTCGAACTCCATTCCCCCGTGCCCACCAATGGAGTATTACCTGTCAGCTGGAAGGTGCTTTCACATATATTTGTGTCTGTACCTGCGTTTGGCAGGGTAGGCGCTGTATCTAAACTTAGGAGAACGGTATCCGAAGAGGTAGTCAGACAAACGCCATTTGATATCTCATAGACAAATTGATAATTGTTACCTCCCACCATCGAACCTGAACTAATCGAAGCATTTTCCTCGATCTGAGTTATGTTTGCACCATCAAGTGAATACCAAGTGCCGCTTTCAGGAGGGGAGGATGTTGAGTCAAGTGGAGTCCCCAAAAGTGTTGGGTACGTATCTGATTCACACAGCGTGATGCTTTGTCCGGATACATCCGCAGTTGTCAGTGTACCGGCTCGTGTAATGGTAACATCGTCAGTATTTGACGGGCAGACCCCATTCCTTACAGTCCACCTGAAAAGGTTTTCACCTGTGGCAAGGTTCGAAATGGGTGTATTGGGGTCACTGGTGTCCGCAATGGTTCCAGCTCCACTTACTATTGACCAAGTGCCGGTTCCTACTGATGGACTTTCGGCACTAAGTACAGAATTGTCACTGCAAATACTTTGATTTGTTCCAGCATCGGCTATGCTTGGGGTTGTGTCGATGATTAAATGCATGGTATCCGAATTGCTCAAGCACTGCATTGAATTAGAGGGGTCAGTAATGACCGCAAAATAATCTCCACTTTCGGATGCAGTAAATTGATTATTCGAATTAGGTCCTTGAACGGACACAAAATCATCCGGTAAATTTTTTCTGTGAAAAAACTCGTATTCGAAGCCAGTGATAGGTGTCAGGCCGGTTTGGGATGCGGTCAGGTCTTGTGTGCCTTCACATATTCTTAAAGTGTCATTAGGAGTGATAGAGGCTATTTCAGGGTCATTACATGGGCATACCTTGTAGGTAATAGTGGTGTCTGTAGGAAGAAAGAATGACTGTCCATCAGAAAAATTAACCGTTTTGGATGCTGCTCCCGGAGGATTGTACATCACGTAATGCCGGCAAAGGTTCTTATCAAATACTCCATAGGAAGAATGATCAGCAATAATACTTGGATTTACAGTTCCCAAGCTATCGAGTGCGTGTACCCAGTGATAAAAATGAGCAGGGGAGACATCATTGAAGGTGCCGATAGCGGGATTGTCCCATTCTATATGTCCCCATGCATTGAGTGTGTATGGAAATGCTCCCAGGGCTTCGTATTTATCAATTATCGTTTGTGTTTCGAATGTTGCCCGCCATACCCATATTGCATCTTCCCAGACCTGTTCCTCATTGAGTGTTTGATCACCTTCGTAGTCGCGTACGTCCTGAACAAATTGATTGTAAAGCGATCGTGCATAATTCGTGTCATGGGCGAGGTAAAGCAGGTGAGCATCCATTAATGATACGTTGATTCCCACTCCGTATTCCGGCCTTCCTCCAAACCAGGTCCACTTGCCGTGTGATGCACCATCAACATTCCACACATGGGAGCCAGTAAATGTATTAGGGAAAACGTCACCATCAACATCCCACCAATATTGATTGGCTGTTTCTACCTCCGTTAGGTAGAGATACATTCCCAGGTCACGAATGGTCGTGTTATGTGTGTTGAGTCCCCAAAGATACACAGCAGCACAGAAGTTAATTGCTTCTGAGGAAGATTCCTGACCAGCTCCACCAGGGCGCGCGGATGAGCCTCCGGCAATAGAGTGCCCCATATAAGGACTGTGAAACCTAAGAAAGGGGAAAAGTGGATCATTACGATCCCAAGCAGACACATGTCGTATCATGGTGTTTACCATTTCACCCCATTGAGTATCCTGTGCCCAAACCTGGTCAAATTTGGCTATTGTAGCGGCACCACGTAGTATGTATCCTATGGAAAAATGATGATCGTTTTGGAGCTGAGGCCCAAGAATACCGTAATATGGGGTCATGGTATGCCAGAGTTCGTTATAGTAGAAATAAGCTCCGTCATCTTCACCATCCGGAGAAGTGAGCCAATCTTCCAGTTCAATTTTAAGCTCGTTGAGGAACTGATCTCTGGCTGCTGTATGCCCCACATAATCTGCTAGTTCACAAAGATTGGAGAGCTTGGCTATTTGTTTTCCCCCTATATAGTTATCTCCCGATTCTACAAAGTTATTATCAGCCATTTGGTCATCGATGTACTGGTAGAGGTCTGGGAAGTTTCCAGTAAGCGGTAGTTGTGGAAGCAAACCAAAGTTTGTCATTTGGGTCTGAAAGGAGGTGCCATCAATACAGTGCAGTTCTCCTCGAGGAGTGTCGAATATAATTCCGTTTGTAGGAGTGGAAGAATTTTTCCAATGATGAGGTAGCATTCCAATAATCGGATTGGTTTCTGCTCCTTCCTTAATCTCAGTGGTATAATCAAATGTTGTGGTTAGTGTCGCTGCTGCTTCATCGAAGTTCCAGTTCATTTCTGTTCCTGTGATGAATACGAAGGCATGATCAGCAAATTCCTGAAGCGTAGCAAGGCTATTGTCGGGTAGGGGGGCTACTACGAAATAATTCTGCCCGTTGAGGTCTGAGTTGAATTTGTGAAGACCTTGTCCGGCCCAGTTACCTGAAAAGTTGGTTTGGGTCCAGGTGGCTCCGGTCGGAGCAAACAGGCCATAGTTGGAGCCCTGAACGGTTATACCCATGATATTGGTTCCAATGACGTTATCTATTATTGGGTCCCACGACACCCATACTTCAATGTCTTCGGTTCCTTCCTTTTCGAAATAGATAAAAGGTGTTCCGGGTACTACTGTAGCATCTAATTGGCTTGGGCTGTTGTTATCTTTCCATCGGGCTTTCATATGCCAGTCACCATATTCCACGACCCAAGTTGAGTCTGAGAACATATTTACTAAGCCTACATTGATTGCCTGATTGGGCCATGCCTGGTAAGCATAGCGCTGGGGAAAGTTGTTGTCAACGACATCGAGCCGGTTTTTGTATACCTGGAGCCCAAAGCTATCAGCCCGAACCGAATGAGGGTATGACCAGTTATTTGTTGAGTGTGTGGTGTTCAATCCAGGATCCCAAATAAAGGAAGACCACCACTCATGGGTTGTAGGGTGCTGAGCAAAGCCAGGGACTACTTTTGGTGGATTGGCAGGTGCATCAAACCATACACCATCCCACTGGCCTGGTCCCGGAGGACAGCCCGTAGGGCAAAGTGAAAGGTTATAGCTACCGTTATTGACAGGGACTTCCTGAGAGAAACTAACTGTGAATGTGGCAATAATTATGAATACAACAGTAAAAGAGGTTTTCATTGTAGTATTGTAAGTTTAAGGTGTAAGTCATCCGCTAAGGCAACGGCATATGATTACTATAAACCTTAAGACTTGTTATTTCACAATTTTATATTGAAATACTTCTGTATGAGTGGGAGGGTATAATTGTGATTGATGAAGATTTTTTGCGATGAGTATACAAATGAGCTGCTAACGGAAGACTAATGATCAGTTTGAATAATGTTACTTACTTTTAAAAAACAATTGAGTAATTCAATATTATTTGTAACCTTATAGGGTACTTATTAGTACAGGAATAGTATAAAATACCAAGTATGAAAAGAATAATTTTTGCCGTACTCCTTCTTTTGTCAATAGGGGCACATGCCCAAGATCAGGACTTCAATAAGAAGGACTGGAAACCTTTCGTCTCGTCATTTCTTGAAAATTACGAAGCAGCCAAGACTCATTTTAAAGGTAAGTATGATGTTGGGCTCAGAGATGAAATGACGGGAATGCCGGCAAGTAGTATTCCTTTACATAAATCTACTAGAAGTTTTTTCGATGCTGCGACATATAGCATGTTTTATTCCTTTGAATTAAAGGAAGATCAGGTGGAAAGTTTTTTTAGTATTATGGGAGAGAAGCTAGAAAAAGGGTTTGGTAAAGATGTAAAGATTTCTTTGGACGAAGAGTTCATTGCAATTGAGAATCAAACCAACCCAGGCGAACATCCTACAGTAGAGGTCGTATTAGGAGCATCTCAAGTGATGATCACATTCTACCCGGCCATGGATTTGGAGTTACCCACTGATTTTTAATTACAAAGCACTGGATATAGCTCTAGCTTTACAGCATCGTAAATCGTCTTGAGTTTAGCACAGTACTCAAAGTCTTCTGTTATTTCCAGGTCTTCAATTATTACCCCTAATAGATGTAGCCTTTTTTCAAGGCTTACAGTTCTATAATATTTAAGACTTGATAAGTCAAGATCTCTTTCGATGGCGATGTTGGTGTATCTAATACTTAGATTAACCCACATGAGGTTTTCCTGATTGACTTCCTCAAGTTGAGTGAAAAGTGTAGTTGCCTCATCATAAACATTGGCGCTAGTCCTAAATTGTTTTGGGCTTGTAGTTATGCCTGCGCTCTCTGATGCCATCACCTCATAATGGTTGTTCTGCCGTTCCTGGGTCAAACTACTTGCCATTGATTGAATGGCATCGATTTTTTGATCGTTTATATGCCTATAGGAGTTGATAAGTCCTATTACATCGATGATTTTTGAATCTGGCATAGGAGTAAAGGTTGGTTTGTGAAAAATAAAAAACTAATCCTGTTTTGACTTACAAGAATCTTAAAAAGTTAATAACAATCTGAAAGTGAGAATGTTTTGTTTCTTGTGGATAACTCTCATTACGGTGAGAGGGCAGCACAAAAAAAGGGGCAAAAGCCCCTTTCTTATTGCCAAGTTGAATAACAGTTTTTTTAATTTCCTATGATTTTAAATTCTGTTCGTCTGTTCAATTGACGACCTTCATCCGTTTCATTGGTTGCGATTGGCTCTTTTTCTCCATAGCCCTTATACTCCAGGCGGCTTTTCGAAATACCTCCCTTGGTGGTGAGGTAGTCAACCACGGCTTGTGCTCTCTTTTCAGAAAGACTTTGATTGTAGGTGTCTGAGCCTTTGCTGTCGGTATGGCCACCAATCTCTATTTTTAGGCTAGGAACGTCCTTTAAGAGCTTTGTCAAACGCTCCAATTCATTTGTGGATTCCGGTCGTAGTGTGGCCTTGTTGAAGTCAAAGAAAATGTTTTTAAGTACGATTTTACTACCAATAGCAATTTTCTTCAAATAAACGTCCTTCTCCACTTCCTGATATTCGGCTGTCTTTGGGATATCAAAGTTTTCAGAGTGGAAGAGGTAATCTGGATGCTTCACTGCGATACCGTAATTTCTACCGGAAGGGAGAGATACGAGGTATTTACCTGTTGAGCTATTTGATTTGAATACAGCGACAACTTTGTTTTTAGTGTTGTCTACAAGCTCAATTTCAGCTTCTACCGGGTCCTTGGTTAGTTCGTCAAGAATCTTTCCTTTCAGAATTGTAGTTGCACTGTGAAGTACCTCTACCTTAGGTTCGATGATCTGTTCAGATATGGGATTAGCTATATTCGACAGTAGATTGTCCTCTGAAGCGAGAATTACTTGTTTTTCCGGACCCAGGAATGTGATTACGTAGATATCTTTCTCTCCGTAGCCATCGTCATGAATCGAGGCATAATATCCTTTTCTACCACTGGCCGAACGTACAAAGAATACGTCATCGTCTGCACCATTTACAGGGTAGCCAATGTTTTCCGGTTCAGACCAGGTATCGGAGTCTTCATCGTATTCTGTTTTGAAGATATCATAGCCTCCCATACTGGAGTGGCCTTGTGAACTGAAGTACATTGTTCGGCCGTCAGGGTGCATAAAGACACCCGCCTCATTATATTTAGTATTGATTGTGGGACCAATATTTTTTGCTTCACCCCAGCGTTCTTTTTCTTCATCCCAGTCACAATAAAAAATGTCATGGGTCCAGGCACCACCATATTCAGGACTTGCAAACCCTAAATTATCTTCCGGTTTGTTACTAACGAAGTAAAGCCTTTTTCTATCTATAGAGTAAGCAGCATCACTTTCATGGTATTTCGTGTTAATTTGTTTGTCGAGTATTTTAGGTTTACTCCACTTATCACCCTCAAGGTGGGATTCGTATAGTCCACCGCCACCATCGGACTTGTACATAATGAGTGTTTGCCCATCAGCAGATAAACTTACGGTAGCATCATGTCCATCTTCATTGATTGGCTTCCCCATATTCTGAGGGCGAGTCCATTCTCCATTGGATTTTTTATAACTGACCCATATATCCTCATTGTATTCTTCCTCAGCTCTTTCTTTGCGCATATCTTTTTCGGTTAATTCTTTAGAACCGAATGAGCCGGGTCTCCTGGAAGTGATCATAAGTATGGATTCATCGGCAGACATCGTTACTCCGAAGTCGGGGTAAGGAGAGTTGATGATATGTCCCATGTTATCAATAAAAACCCGGAGTGGTTCTGCAGAGTATTTTTTTCCATTCTTACATTCCTGGATTTTCTTTTCAAACTTTTGAATCTGATAATTTATTTCATCAGCATTTCGTTTGGTTTTACCACCTAGAAGATAGTTTTCATATTTTTTGTACCATTTGATTGCCTCATCCCAATCTTCATTGTAATGATGAGACATTCCCAATTCCAGAAGAATATCAGGACTTACCTGAGGGTTAAGCTTGTAAGCCTTTTCAAAGTATGGTACCGACCTTTCCTTGTGTATGGTCATGATGTAACACATACCAATTTTATAGTTCAGTAGTGAGTAATTGGGATTGAACTCGTAGGCTTTAAGGTAGTGTTTAAGTGCATTCTTGTACTGCGCCCTTCCTTCAGCATAAAGATCTTCAGCATCTTTCCATTCCCTTTCAGCCTCCTTAAATGCATCTTTTTGATCAGGAAACAGTTTTTTATCAAAGGGGGTATCTGCCTGTGCCATAACTGATAGGTTCATCAGGCAAGCCATTCCGGTTAATAATAAATATTTTATCGCTCTCATAGTAGAAGGATTAATCACAACTTGTTTGAAGGTATTTTTGTGCATTATGTATGCCTAGTTCAGAAGCTTTCTTCCAGTCTGAACAAGCACCTTTTTCATCTCGCTCCATTTCTTTTGAAATTCCACGATTCAGGTAAGCAATTCCCATTTTCGGATCAAGCGAGATTGCTTTGCTCGCATCATTTATTGAGCCCTTGTAGTCTTTGAGTTTGTACTTGCTTGTAGACCTGTTATTGTAAGCCATCGCGTAGTCACTCTTGATCTTAATTGCCTGTGTGAAGTCCTGATTGGCTCCGAAGTAATCACCTTTTTCAAATTTGGCCCGGCCACGGTTATTGTAGGCCAGGTGATACTCATCGTTTATCGAAATAGCTTTGCTATAACTTTCAATAGCGCTGTTTAGATCACCTTTCAGGCGGTATGCGCTTCCCAGATTATTGTGTATGAACGCTAGTTTGGAGTCGTAGCGAATGGCAGCCTTGTAGTCAGATATTGCCCCATCAATGTCTTTAGTCATTCGCTTCGCACTTCCTCGATCGTTCAATGCATTGACAAAGCCACTTTTGTTTTTGATTGCGTTGTCAAAGTTCTTAATAGCCTCTTCGTATTCAGCTTTTTGAAAGTGAATGAGCCCGATGTTGTACCAGGCTTCGGCATGCGTGGTATTGACTTTAAGGTCACTCTTGAAATCTTCAATGGCTTTGTCCTGATTGCCAAGCGCTAAATAAGAGTTCGCTCTGGCATAAAAGGAGTTGTTGGTGTCAGACTTGATCTTAATACTGGCATCGAAGTCCGCAATTGCATCTTTGTGTTTGTTGAGCTCTTGCTTCGCCACTCCTCGGTTGAAAAGGGCCTGATGGAACTCGGGGTCAATTTCAAGTGCGGTCGAGAATGAGGCAATGGCAGCCGAATAATTTTTTGATTGTAACTGAGTAATTCCTTGATTATAAGCTTCCTGCATAGCTTTTGTTTGTGCGTCAGCCGAATCTGTCACTACGATAACATCTTCAGGGGGCTGAGCAAAACAAATTACCGCCATAAGCAGAAGAGGTAGGGGGAGTAAAATGCGCTTCATAACTTTTGTTTATTGTAGTTGTACTAATATACAAATTATACTTAACTAGTTGTTTTAGGTGCAAATAATAGGCCAGAGTGGTGGGAAGTTTAAATATTAAATTTTTAAGGTCTAAATGTTCACTTGAATTGGGATCACTAAGCTTCAATACTTGATATTTAGAATTCTGAATTTAAAATTCTAGGACATGGTCTTCCTGTCCTTCCAATATCGCTGAGAAATACTCATGATTTCATCCATACTAATGCGATTGAACTGCTCATCGTAGAGGGTGCAGCTTTTGGCTTTTAGAAAGAACATTCCACCGTCTCCTACATATTTGTCAGGTTGGTCGGCTTCGGTCTGTACTTCAATGAAGTTAAAAGGATTGAGGTCGGCAGATAGAATGCGAAGTTTGTTTGATGCAAGTCCTTTGATATCAGTGATCTTAGCATCTTTCTTTCCCCAGGGAATCAGGTAGGCCTCACTTACTGAAAATAAAGAGATGTAAAATTTCGTTTCTTCTTCATTGTGATACCGGGCCAGGTGGGGAATGTAAAGCTCCAGACTCAAGGTGCGACTTTCGTATTTTATGGAGGTGATAACTCCGTCCCGAAGGTGATTGAAAATTGTAGATATGTCGAGTAAATTAATCGCCACTTGCTTATTAGGAACGTTTATTTTGTTAAAAATAGCGAAGGTTGTAGATTTAACTTAGTTCTAAATGAAAAATAATGAGTGATAAGGATTCTGTACTAGGCCACAAACCCGGTTTGTTCGTGTTGTTTTTTACGGAGATGTGGGAGCGTTTCAGCTATTATGGTATGCGGGCTTTGTTGGTCCTGTTTCTTGTTAGTCAGACCGCTGCAGGAGGGTGGGAGTGGTCCAGAGCGGATGCTTTATCTCTTTATGGTCTATATACGGGTTTGGTTTATCTGACCCCAATAATCGGAGGTATGCTGGCTGATAAAGTATTTGGTTATAAGAATGCGGTTATAATCGGAGCATTCCTAATGACACTTGGCCATGCTTCTATGGCATTAGAAACGGAAGCTACTTTCTACCTCGGATTAGGGCTATTGATTTTGGGTAACGGGATGTTTAAACCCAATATTTCGTCTATTGTTGGGCAACTATATAAAAACGAAGAGAACAAGAAGGATGCGGCCTATACTGTCTTTTATATGGGTATCAATGCCGGTGCATTTCTAGGAATCTTATTTTGTGGTTATGTCGGGGAAAAAGTTGGCTGGAATTATGGTTTCGGTCTGGCTGGGATTTTTATGTTTTTCGGAATGCTTCAGTTTTGGTTGGCGCAGGGAATATTCGGAGACATAGGTAAAAAAACACCTGATTCTGAAGTGATTGATGAGATGGTTGGCGATGAATTGGATGTTGAGAAAGAACTTCAACAACTGGAAGAACAGGATAAGATCGAGCGTGATCGACTCATTGTAATCGGTGTCCTTTCATTTTTTACAATTTTCTTTTGGGTGGCATTTGAGCAAGCAGGAGGGTCAATGACCATTTTTGCCAATGATTACACAAACAGGGTTTTGACAGGGAATAGTGCCATTGTGTTTTTTTGGACCGATACTGTTCTTACTGTTGCACCAGTAGTAATTGTGACTTATGTACTTTTTAAACTTTTTAGAAAAACATTCTCAGTTTACTGGAAGTCTAACCTGTTTTTGGGAATAAGTTTCGTTCTGATCTGGGGGCTAACCGGTTGGAGGTTGAATAAAGAGTTTAATACCAAGGCATATGAAATTACTTATACAAAAGGAGAAAAGACGGAGAGGGTAACGTTAAGAGAGGATGCAGACCTTGACATCGGCTCGAAGATTAGTATTGTCGACATTGATGGCAAGGGCCGATTAAGGTATTTGACTGAAGAAGAAGGGAGAAATTTTAAAGGTAAAATAGAAGCTGAAGTTATAAAAGTTAAAGAAAAAGAGATCGAAGTTGCGGCTACCTGGTTCGGTATACTGAATTCATTCTTCATTATCATTTTTGCACCGGTATTCTCTAAAATCTGGCAAACAAAACTAAACCCTTCGGGGCCAATTAAATTTGCACTAGGTCTGATATTACTTGGTCTTGGTTTTGTGGCGCTTGCGTGGGGTGGTATGTCAATAGAAAAAGGCGCACAAACAGCTTCGGTAGGAATGCAATGGCTATGTATAGCGTATCTGCTACATACGCTTGGTGAATTATGTTTATCTCCAGTTGGGCTGTCCTATGTGAGTAAGTTAGCTCCACAGAAGTTAGTAGGTCTTATGTTTGGTGTTTGGTTCGGGGCAACAGCTCTTGCTAACTACCTGGCAGGTTGGACGGGCAGTCTTATAGATGACATCAGCGCTAAGTATTCAATATCAACTTTCTTGTTTGGCTTTGCTTTCTTGCCAATAGGTGCGGCTATTATTCTAATTATTCTCAACCCGATGCTCAAAAGAATGATGCACGGGATAAAATAAGAATGATTAAGCCAAAGCCTTTTTAATAAACCGGTACATTACCATCTCTGTTGAATCCACATTGTCATCAGCGATAATGACATCTTCCATATCTTGTTTGGCTTGAGCCTTTAATTCAGCGCTAGGCAAGAATTTTGCAGTGTTTTGCTCAATGAAGTTAGTCTTTTCTTCATCACTATGTGAGTCAATTTCACTAATCACTTCTTTGAGCACATTGGAAGCTTTCGTTTCATCGTTTAGGGTACGATTAATCTTAGCTTTGATCTCAGTTAGTTCTTCAGGGTCAACGCTGTAATCAGAGTCTGCGATACTCAGGCAGATGTATGCGATGAAGTGTTCATATGTCCAGGCTGAAGTAACGTCTTGATTGATCATGGTGATTTATGTTTTGAAAGTTGATAATGTGATAACCAATTTATGAATCGGTCTTTAAATAAAAAAATAAACCCCGAAGGTTTATCCAACGGGGCTATTAATTTATAAAGATGAGTGCTTGATTACATCATGCCTCCCATTCCTCCCGGAGGCATTGCAGGCATTCCTCCAGCTCCTTCTTCTTCCGGCTCGTCAGCGATGACGCACTCAGTAGTAAGTAGGAGAGCAGCAATAGATGCAGCATTCTCAAGCGCAAGTCTGGTTACTTTAGTTGGATCAATAACTCCGGCTGCGATAAGGTTTTCATACTTATCTTCACGGGCATTGTAACCGAAGTCAGCTTTTCCTTCTGCAACCTTCTGAACAACAACACTACCTTCTCCACCAGCGTTACCCACGATGGTTCTGAGAGGAGCTTCAAGCGCTGTTCTTACGATGTTAATTCCGTGCTCCTGATCATCGTTGTCTCCCTGAATTTTATCCAGTGCTTTCACAGCTCTGATAAGAGCAACACCACCACCAGGTACAACACCTTCTTCAACTGCAGCTCTGGTTGCGTGAAGGGCATCATCAACTCTGTCTTTCTTTTCTTTCATTTCTACTTCAGTGGCAGCACCAACGTAAAGTACGGCAACACCTCCAGCAAGCTTAGCAAGTCTTTCCTGAAGCTTTTCCTTGTCGTAGTCAGAAGTAGTTGACTCTATCTGAGCTTTAATTTGATTGATTCTTCCTGTGATATCAGCTTTTTTACCAGCCCCGTTAACGATAGTTGTATTGTCTTTATCGATAACGATTTTCTCTGCAGAGCCTAGCATATCAAGCGTAGCACCTTCCAGGTTGAAACCTCTTTCTTCAGAGATAACAGTACCACCAGTAAGAATTGCGATGTCCTCCAACATGGCTTTTCTTCTGTCACCGAAACCAGGAGCTTTCACAGCAGCTACTTTCAATGCACCTCTGATTTTATTCACAACAAGTGTTGCAAGAGCCTCTCCATCAATGTCTTCAGCGATGATCACAAGAGGTTTTCCTGTTTGAGAAGCTTGCTCAAGAATAGGAAGAAGATCTTTCATTGTTGAAATCTTCTTGTCGTAAATTAATACGATAGCTCCGTCCAGCTCAGCTTCCATTTTTTCCGTGTTGGTCACGAAGTAAGGTGATAGGTAACCTCTGTCAAACTGCATACCTTCTACAGTTTTTACTTCGGTTTCAGTACCTTTAGCTTCTTCAACAGTGATTACACCATCTTTACCAACTTTGTCCATTGCATTGGCAATCATATTTCCTATTTCCACATCGTTGTTGGCAGAAATAGTTGCTACCTGAGCAATTTCACTAGTGTCTTTGATTTTCTTTGATTGCTTTTGAAGATTCTCAACAACAGCAATAACTGCTTTGTCGATACCTCTTTTAAGATCCATAGGGTTGGCTCCTGCCGCAACACTCTTAATACCGGCTCCAAAAATTGCCTGCGTAAGTACTGTAGCTGTTGTGGTTCCGTCACCCGCTGAATCAGCAGTTTTTGAAGCTACTTCTTTTACCAGCTGAGCTCCCATGTTTTCTACAGGATCAGAAAGTTCAATTTCTTTAGCTACAGTTACACCATCTTTAGTTACGTTAGGCGCCCCAAATTTCTTGTCGAGTACAACATTTCTTCCTTTTGGACCTAATGTTACCTTAACTGCATTTGCCAATGTGTCAACACCTTTTTTCAGGCTGTCTCTGGCATCTGTATCAAAGGTTATATTCTTAGCCATTTTTATATCTGTTTTTAGTTTTTAATGATTAAACAATTGCGAAGATGTCAGCCTCTCTCATCATGAGGTAATCTTTGCCTTCAATGTTGATTTCAGTTCCTGAGTACTTTCCGTACAAAACGCTGTCGCCAACCTTAACGGTCATTGGTTCGTCCGCCTTACCGGCACCAACGGCAATAACACTTCCTTTCTGAGGTTTTTCTTTAGCAGTATCAGGGATGATAATACCTGAAGCCGTTTTTTGCTCTGCGGGTGCAGGTTCTACCAGAACTCTGTCACCTAACGGTTGAATCTTAACCTTTGCCATATCTTTTATGATTATTGAGTTATAATTTTTTTCAACTGAATATGTACTTAGCATTTCCCATGCCAGCGCAAAGAAAACGAAATAATGTGACAAAAAATCACAATTGAAGGGATACTTAATGTCAGTTTGTCACATAAGGGATAAATATGTCAGGTTAAGATTGAACCATTTTACCCATTTTTCAGTATATTTTAGTAACAGGCTTCCTGAATGCCACTTTTTAATATGCTAGAATAACATAACTATGAAGTCATTAAGTGAAAATTGGGTCACCGAAGGTCTGATCGATTTTGAGTATAAGAAGTATTTGCTTCTCGCTTATCTCAAAGAAGTCAACAAGTACTTTTATAAGCAGGAGTTATTTCCTTCTTTGTCAGACCTTGTAATGCATTACCGCAATCTTGAAGAGTTGAAACAAAGGAAAACCATGCTTATGGATGGTTTTCCAAAAGAACTCAAGCAGGCTGATATTGAAAAGGCCAAACTGATTTATGAAAAATTAATTGAGGATACAGACCTCATGAAAGAATTGGAAGATATCATCAGCTTTGCTTTACCTAAGCTCAAAGACCAATTGGAAGAAGGTAAAGAACTCTATGAGTTTTATGAGGAGCACATGGGAATTGAACCTGTCGGAATAACCCCGGTAAATCTGGATTATGGTTATCTGTTTTTGTCGGCTGATGGTAAAAAATCAACCAGGGTGTACGAGTTTCAGGTGACGGTGTTTGAAGGGGCGAAGGAAAAGTTCAGGGGCATACGGACTGATTTTGTAAAGTCTTTTTACCGCAGTCTTGCCAATACTTTTGAGAACGTAAAGAATGAGCTTATAAGAACGCGTAAGCACTTACCTGTGCCGGCTACTTATTCTGTGGTGTCATCAATGCCATGTCCACATCAGGCTACTATGCTTCCTATAGCACAGCGTATGCTGATAAGAGAGATATCTAAGAACGAATAAAATTTTTATTATCCTCCTTGCCCGGGATTGGGTTGAGCAGGCTGGTTGGTAGTTTCACCAGGTTGTGGTGGTGGAGTGTTACTCTTTCTGGAAGGTTTCATAACCACATTTACCGTAAGACTTAACACAATAATTGAAACAATGAACCCCCAGGTTAATTTTTCTAATAAGTCACTGGTCTTTTTTACCCCCATCATCTGAGAGGCGCCTGATCCGCCAAATGTGCTACCAACACCACCTTTTGAACTTTGGGCCAACACAACTAGCGTGAGAAGTACGGCACAAACAATAATCGCAACAATAAAAATATATAACATGGAATCAGGTGTTTTTCAATTTTTCAATTTCGGATGCAAAGAAAGACTTTTTTTCGGGATTTTTCAAAATTAATTGCTCATAAATGGAGATGGCTCTTTTTATATTTCCTTGCTTTACATTGATTTTCGCCAGATTCTCAGTTACCAGCTGTGGGTTCAGTTCTGTGCTGTTTTCGCTGAGGTCATTAGATGGAGCAGGTTCTTTGTTATCTTTGACCGGAGCGATACTAGGTTCGTTTTTAATAAAGGAAGATATGAGCTCTTCACTCTTCTTTTTGTTAGTGGCGGCTTTTCTTTTTCTTGCTTTGAGAGAGTTGAGGTATTCCAGCATTAGGTCAGGATAAAACTCACGCGCTTCCTCTGGTGTGAGGTCATCTCTTTCCTGTAACGCTTCACCAAGCCTACTTGTGTGCATTTTGTAGCCCAATTGCTCATCCTTGGGTATTTCGGTAATTTTGTTGGCTATTTCTTTTTCACCCTGAGCTTTTTTTGAAGCTCTAGTAGCTCTTCTTTGGATAGAAGGTTTCCGTTCTTTAGGAGCCGATTTAGTCGGTTTATGGGCTGCTCTTGTTGGTTTTCTTTTGACAACTGAGTTTTTAGCCTGAATAGAACTCTCTTTCTCCGGCTCTTCCTTGGTTTCTTTTTCGGGCTCCGTTTCTTTTTTTCTCTCTTTGTTTTCCTTTTTTGTTGGCTTAACTGACTCTGGTACTGGCTCTTCTACAGCCTCGGATTTACTTTTTTCAGCTGCAGGTTCATTTGTATCTATTTCTGCTGCTTCCTCCTGTGCCTTTTCCCGACTTTCTTTTAATTCCTGTAGTGTGCGCATAAGGTCACTGTCGGGCTCAGGTACGGAGCTGTGCTGAACTATAACGGGTTCAGCTTCGGCTAAATCACCTTCCTTACGTTCTGCTTCAGCTTCTCGGGACTGAACAGTAATTGGTGGTGTTTCTTGTTCTGCTTTTGACTCTTTTGGTTCCACCGCCTCTTGTTTGTCAACCGGGTCTGGTATGTTGTCAAAGTCCACGACTTGGTCCTCGTCTGGTGTTATAGGTTGAATTTCTTCCTCGACTGAGTCAGCAATTGATGGTTGAGTTTGCTCCTTTACCTCAATAACCTCTGAATCTTGTGTTTCGGTTTTCTTGTCGAAAAGACCCTTTTCAATTACATTTTTTAAATGTTGTCGATCGGTGGTGTATGCTGAAGCTGTTCGGATTTTTTGATGACTCAACATATTGTCCTTGTCAAAATAGGCTTTAGCAATCAGGATATGAGCTATTTGACAATAGGGGAAATTAACAGCAAGCTGTTCCAATGAATTGAGTTGTTCATCGGAAATGCTTCCTGGATTGGTCAATATTTCGTTGAGTTCTTTCTTAGTCAAGTTTACCAGTCGTCATTATCGTAACATGCACTAAAGATATCAATAATCAATTGTTCGAATATTTCATCAATTAACTCATCTTCAACTTCAGTAAGTGATTTGTCACTGTCAAAATCCGCGAAAAAACGGAATGTTTTATTTTCAAACGAGTTGTTCGGAGTTTTGTCTCCTGGTTCAATATACGTGGCCTTCACTTCAATGTTGAGCCTGGTCAGACCGGCTGATTCTGTTGTCCCATCATTGGTGGGTGCCTTGTATTCTATATGGTAGCGCGTGATTTCACCACCCAATTGAAATTCACCGTTTCTATTTACCTGCTCCAGTTTCTTCGCATTCCTCAGGTAGTATTCCTTAAGATTTTCGGTGAATTTTTGTGATAAATCTGGAGGTCCACCACCAGCCTGATTAACAAAGTTGGCAATAAATATAGTGCCTTCAGCGGGTTGAGCCGTATTTGTTCGGAAGCTTGGTGGGCTTGCACAGGCTGCAACCAGGAAAAGTGTCGCGATGATATAGGTCAGGTTAGTCTTCACCAATTTCATATTGCTTTATTTTCCTGTATAACGTTCGTTCTGAAATTCCGAGGTCTTTGGCAGCGTATTTTCTTTTATTTCTGTTTTTCTGTAAAGCTTTTATAATAAGCTCCTTTTCCTTTGCTTCGAGTGATAACGACTCTTCTTCTTCCTCATGGATAATGTCGTGAGTTTCTCCATCATCCTCTGATTGGGACGATGAGTCGATCAATAGTCGAGGTTCGGCTTCCAGTGCAGCAGGTTCAGGAAGGGGAGTTTCTTCATCCATTTGATCAAACAACTCCTGATGGTTGTTGATTACTTGTTGTCCGTAACTTTCATTCTGAAGGGATTCAAAAACAAGTTTTTTTAACTCGTTCATATCGCGCTTCATATCAAAAAGTACTTTATATAATATTTCTCTTTCCGATACATCAGAGCTACTTCTGGTAAGAGCTGGAAGTTTAGAGCTACTATAATTAGGCAAGTAGGAGGTGAGCGTTGGGCCATTAATCTCCCTTTCCATTTCTAAGGCGGAAATCTGTTCGACCAGATTTTTTAACTGTCTGATATTTCCAGGGAAGTGGTAGTTTAGAAGTACTTCCACGGCATCATCAGTCAGTTTAATAGGTTTTACCCTATACTTATCGGAAAAGTCGGTTGCAAATTTTCTGAATAGGAGTTCGGTATCTCTTCCCCGTTCCCGAAGTGGAGGAACTTTGATGGGAACGGTGTTTAGTCGATAATATAAGTCTTCCCTGAATTTACCGTTTTGCACAGCTTCGTACAGATCGACATTCGTTGCTGCAATTACCCTCACATCAGACTTGAGTACTTTTGAAGAACCTACTCTTATGTATTCTCCGTTTTCAAGAATTCTAAGTAGCCTGGCCTGTGTCCCTATGGGCATTTCACCAATTTCGTCAAGAAAGATTGTACCTCCATCCGTTACCTCAAAATATCCTTTTCGGGCCTCGGTCGCTCCGGTAAATGAGCCTTTTTCATGGCCAAATAACTCAGAATCAATCGTGCCTTCGGGAATTGCTCCGCAGTTTATTGCGATGAACTGACCGTGTTTTCTTGAACTTAGTGAGTGAATTATCTTGGAGAATGATTCTTTACCACTACCACTCTCACCATTGATCAATACAGTCATGTCGGTAGGAGCAACCTGTGCAGCTACCTGAATAGCGTGGTTGAGTGATGGGGCATTACCGATGATGCCAAACCGTTGCTTTATGCTTAATAGTTCTGCCTCGTTCATAATCAATCTACAATTTCACCAATGAGAGTAGCACCTGTACATTCTTTTACATAGACGTTTACGTAGTCGCCTTTATTGTAATTCTTCTTTGGGAACACAATAACCGTATTGGCCGAGTTTCTTCCCATCAGGTCATCTTCAGACCTTTTTGATGTACCCTCAATAAGGACTCTGTGAGTTTTGTTGACCTGTCGTTGGTTTCGCTCCATCGAATGTGTTTTTTGCAGGTCAATGATTTCCTGAAGGCGCTTCTTCTTTACGTCCAAAGCAATGTCATCTTCGTATTTTTTCTCGGCTAAGGTTCCTGGTCGTTCTGAGTAAAAGAACATATAGGAGAAGTCATATTTGACCTGTTCCATTAGGCTTAAAGTGTCTTGATGCTCCTCATCTGTTTCACTGCAGAAGCCTGCAATCATATCGGAGGATATTCCACAATCCTCACCAATTATTTCTCTAATAGCCCTTACGCGATCTAAATACCATTCTCTGGTATAGGTTCGATTCATTCGGTCGAGAATTCTGTTGTTACCACTTTGCACCGGGAGGTGGATGTAATTGCAGATGTTCTCATGGTCTGCAATAGTATGCAGTACTTCATCCGTAATGTCTTTTGGGTGGGATGTGGAAAATCTGATTCTTAGATCGGGAGAGACCTTCGCCACCATTTTAAGCAGTTGTGCAAAGTTAACAAAGTCAGTTTCTCCAGATTTCTCAATTTGTGCTTTCCCTTTTAAATCTTCATTGGGGGACCACTTATAAGAGTCAACATTTTGTCCCAGTAGTGTTACTTCACGATAACCGTTATCAAAGAGGTTTTGTGCCTCTGCGACAATAGAATGCGGATCACGACTTCTTTCTCGCCCACGGGTAAATGGAACCACACAAAACGAACACATATTATCACATCCTCTCATTATGGAGATAAAAGCGGTCACTCCATTTGAATTCAATCTAACGGGGCTGATATCTGCATAAGTTTCTTCGCGCGATAGAAAGGTATTGACAGCTCTGGTGCCATCATCAACTTCATTAATCAAATTGGGTAGGTCACGGTAAGCATCGGGACCGACAACCATATCTACTATTTTTTCTTCTTCAAGTAGTTGGGACTTGAGTCGTTCAGCCATACAGCCAAGGACGCCAATTTTCATTCCCGGATTTCCTTCTTTAATCTTATTGAATACTGAAAGCCTCTTACGTACCGTTTGTTCGGCTTTGTCCCGTATGGAACAGGTATTAAGAAAGACTACGTCTGCATTTTCAAAATCCGAAGTGGTATCAAAACCCTGATCTTTCATTATCGAGGAGACGATCTCGCTATCACTAAAGTTCATTTGACAGCCATAACTTTCAATGTATAGCTTCCTGGATTTACCAGTATCAACGTCCTGTGATACTTTGACCTGTTCATCAACGATTTTATCTTCCTTTTTAAGGATGTCAATATCTTGTATTAGATCTTTCATTGGATTTTGAATTGACTACAAAGTTAACCAATTGTAGCGGATTATGACAAATTGGCAGACTTAAATCTAACTCAGAAAGAGTGACCCGAAAATAGCCTCTGCCTTTAGCATACACTCCTGGTATTCTCGATCCGGATCAGAGTCAAGGGTTATGGCGCTTCCGGCTTGAAATGTAAGTAACCTCAAGTCCGAATCGTAAAAAATACTTCTGATAAGTACGCTGAAGTCAAAGTTTCCGGATGGTTCTATGTAACCCAGGGCTCCAGAGAACGGACCTCTTTTGCATACTTCAAGCTCTTCGATCAATTGCATTGACCTTATCTTTGGTGCTCCAGTCATGCTTCCCATGGGGAAACAGTTTTTGATGATTTCGGAAACAGATATGCCTTCCTTCAGCTGTCCTTTTATGGTTGAAACTAATTGGTGAACCTGCTTATATGACAACACTTCAAATAAATTATCAACTTCAATGGTTCCGGTATTACAACTTTTCTTAAGGTCGTGTCTTACAAGATCAACAATCATGAGGTTTTCAGCTCTTTCTTTTTCGCTGCATTGTAGTTCCGTTTTGAGCCGCTCATCTTCCTCAGAATCTTTTGATCTTTTTATGGTGCCTTTCATGGGTTGAGAGATGATTTGATTCGCCTCTCTTTTTATAAACCGTTCAGGGGAAGCACTAATGATGTATTTATTGTCAGTCTTAAAAAATGCAGAAAAGGGCATTGGTGAAACACTATTGAGTTTTGAGTAAACCTGGAAGGGGTCAATGTCAATGGCCTCAATGACAAATGGGATGCAGAAGTTAAGTTCATATATTTCACCTTCCAGGATATATTCCTTAATCCGGGCTACTTTCTTAAGGTACTCTTCTTTACTTATCAATGGGTGTACGCGTTCCATTGATATTGATTGATTAGGTTTAATCGATTGATTTAGAATCGTGGGACGAAATGGCTGAACTTTTTCTGCTTCAAACATCAGGATTTCGGGCCACTTCAAAAGATCTCTGTTGTTACTTTCCAGATTTTCAACCTTATTTTTGAGGTCGTAGGAGAGATATCCGAATAATGTAGACTGTTGTAGATTAATTCTTGATTGTAATTCTGAAAAATCATCAACTGAAAAGTGTTCGCTTGAGTTATTGATAGCTACCAGGTTGTCGAAGCCATAGTCGAAGCCATTGTTGTTTAGAATCATGCATTGTTGAGACTCAATAAGGTCTTTAAGGTGACTAGTGCTATCGACTTGAGTGGTATTCATTGGTGCAAAGCTATAAAATTGCTACTTCAAGTTATGAATTCCTGAACGAGCCTTTCTGGAAATACTCTCTTCATAAGCATGATTATGATAAGATTGAGCCTGCCTAAAGTAAGACTTGCTTTTTTCTTTATCTCCGAGGTGCAAATATATATAACCAAGCTGAAGACATGAGTTGGCTGCCATATAATCATCTTTCCAGGTTTGTAGCTCGATCGTTTTTTCATAGAAAGCGATAGCTTTTGATAAGTCTTTTTCCAAATGAAATACTCGGGCATAACGATAGCAATATTCTACTTGATCGGATGCGTTTGTGAAATCTGTGGTATCAATCGAATTTAGAATTTCTTTGGTTTTTGATAGGTAGCCACCATCGGTTAATAGTCTGGCTTTGATTAGTCTTACATCAGGAATTTTTTCTGCCTCTGAGAATTTTTGAGCGTACTTGTCGTTTTCGAGCAGCTCCTGACCGCCTGACTGTACCTTTCTGAGATAGATCATTGCCCGCTGCTCGTTACCTAGCAGCATATTACACTGAAATAGACGATAGAATGTTGTTTTGATCAAGTTTACGCCCTTGTGTGTCAATACAAACTTATAATAGTGAAGAGCCGCTTTATTATAATTGCCTTGTTGGATGTTGGCTTCTCCTTTTAGAAAATCAATGATTGGAACATCGAGATAAGGTTTGCCGGTCGGTATTGAGTTTAAGGCTTCCAATGTTTTGTCATTGTCCTTCTCTTTAAGAGAAATTAGAACAGAAACTACGTGGCCGGATAGGCTTTTGGGATTGTTAGTAAGAAATCTATTGATCTCTTTACGACTGTATTGGAAGTTGCTTAGGACATAGGATGAGGCTACGATGTCAATAAGTTGGGCTTCATGCTGGTATATATTGTTTGATTGTGATATCCTCCGTACGGACTTCATTCCAGATTCAAAGTCACCTTTAAGCCCAAACTTTTTCAGAAACCAACGAATGTTGTTAGGCGCAGACCCAAGAATAAGATCGAGATATGCTTCCGTTTTGATTGATGGTTCGAAGCCTGGGTATTTTTCCCGATTCCCCTTCGTTTTCTTATATGCACTTTTGAGTTTTAAAAGGCCGGCTAGTTTGTTGTCGAAAAAAAGGTTTAGAAGGCTCTGATGAAGTTCTATTTCAGAGGAGTAGTAATTTTTATAAGCTTCAGGTATGTGTTGGGCGTTATTTAGTTTTTTTAATCTTTCTTCTGAGCGTTGCTCTATTGTTCGCCAGTTGTCCACATCTTCATTTAACAGGACCTGTAGTATCTCATTGTAGTCTCGTACATATAATTTAAAGCCAGATGAGTCATCTTTTGCAATCTGGAGAAGGAGGGAACTGCTTTTTGTTCTGAAGTGAAGACTTTCCTCAAAGGCCTTGTTTAAGACTCTGTTGTTGACCTCCTGACTTTGTGCAGAAAAGGAGAGTAGGACTAAAAACAAAAAAGGATGACCACAGGCCATCCTTTTCAGTTTTAAAAATATATTTTTCATTGAGAATTAGGCAGTAGCCTTCTTCTTTCTTGTCGTCTTCTTTTTTGGTTCTTCAACCGGCTCTGGTTCAACCTCCGCAAGAATACGTCCGCAGTGCTCGCATACGATAAGCTTTTTGCGATCCTTGATTTCTGCTTGTCGTTGAGGAGGCACGGTATTGAAGCAGCCACCACAAGCGCCTCTTTTTACGCTGACAACGGCTAAACCATTTCGTGCATTTGTTCTTATTCTATCATAAGAATAAAGTAGCCTTTCATCCACGTTCTTTACAGCCTTTTCTCTGTCTTTTTTGAGCTTTTCTTCATCACTTTCGCTTTCACTAACCAATACTTTTAGCTCATCTTTCTTGTTCTCAAGGTCTTTGTTTCTTTCCTCGAGCGTACTTTTTATCGCCTCAATGTCTTCTTTCTTGTGCTCGATGTTGGCGTAAGCTTCTTTGATTTTTTTCTCAGAGATTTGAATCTCAAGTTGTTGTAGTTCAATCTCTTTCGTGATAGCATCGTACTCCCGGTTGTTTCTTACCTTACCTTGCTGGTCTTCGTATTTCTTGATAAGCTTTTCAGAGTCTTTTATAGCTTCTTTGTATGCTTTAATGCTTGATTCAAGGTCGCTAAGTTCACTATCAAACTTACCAATTCTGGTTTCGTAGCCAGCAATCTCATCTTCTAAATCCTGTACTTCCTCAGGTAAGTCACCTCTTACCTTAACTATTTCATCAAGACTTGAGTCTATATTTTGAAGTTTCAATAAGGCTTCGAGCTTCTCTGATACTGATCTATCCATTTATTTATAGTAGCTTATAGGGTTTGTATTCACTTTTGACAAAACGAGTGCAATATTAGTAAATTTTTCACTGATTAGCTCGTAAAATAATTCTTTTGTAAATACCTCACTTTCATAATGTCCAATATCTGCGATTACGAGATGATCTTCTGCGTCAAAAAACTCATGGTACTTGAAATCAGCGGTCACATAAGCATCTGCACCCTGGTTGATCGCTTGCCTTAAAAGAAAGCTGCCTGAACCACCGCAGATGGCAATTTTTTGAATGGGACGATTGATTTCTGAAGTGTGTCGGATACAATTCAGTTCCATTTTTGATTTCAGAAATTCCAGAAACTCATTATAAGATAGCGGTGACGATAAAGAGCCAATCATTCCAGAGCCCGTAGTGGACTCCTCATCCTTGCTCTGAAGGAAACTGAGATTTGTCAATTGTAGCTTGTCAGCAATTTTTTTATTGACACCATTGGCTACGCTGTCGAGATTGGTGTGTGATGCGTATATGGCAATATTGTTTTGAATCGCTTTGATGATTACTCGCTCGACATAATTTTTTCCATTGAGCTGTTTCAGTCCTGAAAATACGATCGGATGATGTGCAACTATCAAATTACAATTAGAGTCAATTGCTTCTTGCACGACCTCTTCAGTAGAGTCCAGGGTGAACAGGATTCCGGATATCTCGCTTTGAGGATTACCAACAATCAAACCAGCGTTATCATAACTTTCCTGTAAAGGAAGCGGGGCTATTGATTCCAGAAAACTTGTAATGTCTTTTATTACTGTCATAACAATCGCTAAGATATAAAATAACAACTGTAGCTTCCCTGCGTTATAAATTTTTCTATTGCGAAAAATGAGTTTAATTTTGGCCGCAATGTTGTTACTAAGAATCCTGCTCTTTCCATTTACACTTTTGTATGATCTGATCACAAGGGTTCGGAATCACGCTTATAATATTGGATCCAGAAAGTCGGTGACTTTTGATTTACCAATTATTAATGTGGGGAATCTTTCCGTAGGTGGAACTGGTAAAACACCTCATGTTGAGTATCTGATCGACTTCTTAAAAGAGGATTATGAACTGGCTACTTTGAGCAGAGGCTACAAAAGAAGCACTAAGGGATTTCGACTGGCCGATGGTCAATCAAGTGCAGTAAGCCTTGGTGATGAGCCTTTTCAATTTTGGGCGAAATATGGCCCTGCAGTTCATGTAGCCGTAGGCGAAGACAGGGTTCAGGCTGTTCCAAAGATTTTATTTGAACATGAAGGTACGGATATAGTTATTTTAGATGACGCATTCCAGCATCGGGCAATAAGTCCTGGGTATAATATTTTGTTATCAGACTACAATCGCCCTTTTTACTCAGATTGGATATTACCATCCGGTAAGTTGCGAGAGAGTCGGAAGAATGCAAATCGAAGTGACGTTGTCATCATAACCAAATGCCCTCCTGAAATGAGCTTAAAACACAAGCAAGAGATTGCTGGTAAGGTTCAGAAATATTTAAAGAAGGGGCAGCCGGTGTATTTTAGCTCTATCGTGTATGGCGACCTTACTGCGGTGTTTGATGGGAATAAATTGACTGAAAGAGTAATTGGATTGGCAGGAATCGCTAACCCAGAACCGTTTAAAAATTACCTGGATAGCCACTTCGATTTAGTTGATTTTATGACTTTTCCGGACCATCATAAGTATTCAGATGGTGATCTGAAACAAATAATCTCCAAAGCGAAAGGAAGTACTATTGTCTGTACCGAAAAAGATATGGTGAAGTTAAAGTCATTTGAACGGGAGTTACAGGGACAAAATTTTTTTTACCTCCCTATAAAGGTGCGAATTCATGAAGAAGACGCATTTAAAAAAGATGTACTTAGTTTTGTTCGGAAGAAAATTGCTGAAAGAAGTTGAGGTTGTTCTTATTAACCATATTGGTCGTTAGCTGTGCAAATGGCTTTGCTCAATTGTCCAAGGGTGATACAAACTCGGTGGGTGGGAAGAAAGTAAGCCCGGCTGACTTTGGTTATTCAACCACTGGTTATTTCTATGAAGACGATGTATTGGTTGAGATAAATGAAAGGAATCAGCTGGATAGTGCTTTGGATAACCATCATGTATTCGAAGGTATAGTGGAGCGAGATGGTGACGTTTATCAGGACCTTGGTAATCTTGGGACTGCAAGAAGAAATTTGTATTTCCAGTTACCAACACAAACCGGTGTGCAGCTTGGTTTGAAAGCTTTTACCTCCTACGGGTTTGCTCCGGAAAGAATTAAGTACTTTGATACCCAATCACCATATTCGGCTCTTTACTATGTTCAGGGAAGCAAAGGTCAGCAAATTTTTGATGCTACCTTCAACCGAAATATAAACTCAAGGTGCGGAATAGGTTTCGATTTTAATAGAGTTGTTTCGAATCAACAAGGAGGAGCATCTTTCGAGGAAAATCACACGAACGGATTTAACTTTGAGGTTCATGGTCATTTCACATCAAAGGAGGATAAGTATAATTTACTAGCAAACTATATCCATTTCAAGCATTCGATTACAGAGCTGGGAGGCGCAGTAATTGATAGTGGAGAAACCAAAGCCTCACTTTTTGATTTTACAAACGTGGATTATCAGCTAACTGATGTCGAAACTCAGGATGCTCGCCATACTGTTCATATCTATCAGGACTATAAGTTTAGTCCAAAAATAAAGGTCTTCAATACTTTGGAGAGCAATCGGGTTCACTTTGGATATCTTGATGAAAGTCCAGCTTCCAATCTGGCGTATTACACTAACTATTATGGAACTGACACCAGTACAATTGATCAAACGGTAGCCTACAAAAGTTATACTGGTCAATTAGGTGTCGGCTTTACCGATTCGTTGCAAACTATATTGGTATACAGTAGAGCAAATACATTTTTATTCGATCATATTAACAGCACCACATCCAATTGGGAAAACCAGTTCTTTCTGGGCGGTAGGTATGTAAATCGATTTGTGTCTTCTAAAGTAGAGTTTTCTTCTGATGCGAATGTAGATGCAGCTATCAAGGTGAGGTTAGGAGAACTGAAACTGGAAGGACGGTATTTGATTTATTCACCGAACCTTATTCAACGTCATTTTTCTGGTGAGCTTTTTCAATGGACGAATAATTTTGGTAATCAAAAAGCGCTTCAAGTTACCGGATCTTATAAACTGGAGAAAGGCTCCTTTACTTTAGAACCGGCAATCGCCTATAAGCAATTACAGAACTATATTTACTTCGATCAAAATGGAGCACCTGATCAGCTTTCCACTACCGAGGTAGTAATTAATCCTGAATGCTACATTGGTTGGAGTCCGGGCCGTTTTAAAATGTTTAACAGAACCACGGGATTTAGTAGTAGCAATGATGTCCTTAGAGCGCCAGCGCTTTTCAATCACACCAGAATATATTTCGAAAGTATATTGTATTCTTCACCCTTTCAGATTGGTGTTGATACCTATTTTCGTAGTTCCTGGAGTCCTTATGGATATGTACCGGTAACTCAGCAGTTTGCTTTACAAGAAGAGTTCGTGGCCAACTCTTATTTATTGGGGGATATCTTTTTTAATATCAAATTGAAGTATGCAAGAGTATTTGTCAAGTTCAATCATTTCAATCAAGGGATGATGAGTCAAGATGGATATTTTATGGCCCCAAATTATGCTGGCTTACAACGTTTGTTTGTTTTTGGAGTCAAATGGGAATTCTTTGATTAATTGAACCATGTTAGGATTAAAATTAGCCACAGACCCAAGATGGGTTAATCTCGCAGAGAAAAGTATCGAGGAGATTTTGGTAGATCATGCTTACTGTGAGCAGAAGGCAGCGTCAACTTGTATTTCGTTGATCGTGACGTATCCCGATAAGGACAAACTCGTTCAGGAATTGACACCTATAGTAGCAGAAGAATGGAGTCATTTCAGAATGGTGCTTAAAGAACTTGAAAAAAGAGGGTTCGGATTAGGCCAAATGAGAAGAGATGAATACGTTATTGAACTCACGAAGTGCATTAAAAAGGGCGGGAGCCGGGAAGATCAGTTAGTTGAAAAGTTGCTAATAGCGGGTATGATAGAAGCCAGGAGTTGTGAAAGGTTTAGATTACTGTCAGAAGGTATAGAGGAGGAAAGCTTAAAAGAATTCTACCGTACACTTATGATATCCGAGGCTGGTCATTATAGACTGTTTCTTGATCTGGCTAGAGAATATGCAGACAAGGAAGTCGTGAAAACCAGATTCGAAGAACTACTTCAACAAGAAGCAGAAGTATTGTCCAGGCTCACCGTGCGAGGTGATCGTATCCATTAAGTCTTTCTTTTTTTCTTTTTAGCAGCAGGAAACAGCACATTATTAAGGATCAATCGGTAACCGGCTGAATTAGGGTGCAGGTTTAAGTCAGTAGGGGGTTCTCCCACAAAGTGTTGGTAGTCTTCTGGATCATGGCCTCCATAGAAAGTAAAAAAACCTTTGCCGAAAATACCGTGTATATAGCGAGCTTCTTTTGTGGCTTTTGTTTCTCCCATAATGACGACATCAGACTTAATTAACTCCTTACGGAATGAAGTTGTTTGTCCCATGAAGCCTTTAACCGTTCTTAAATGACACTGAGTCAGCATCGTAGGGATAGGGTCCCATTTTGCAGAGAAGTCAAATAACGTAAAAAAATCGTTACGCTCAGTTAGTCCACGTTCAACTGACTGCATATCAATATTAGAGTATTCATACTCGTATGGACTTGTTTTTAGTTTAAAATTTTTAAAAGCAAATGTCTTGTCATAGTCCAGTTTTGAGGGGGCTGTGCGGTCCATCGGGTCTCCATCAAACATGTATTCACAAATATCCAGGCCTTCTGCACTTAGTGCTATATCATAGGTGTCCGTGGCGGAACACATGGCAAACAAAAAACCTCCGCCTGCACAGTAGTCTCTGATCTTTTTTACGACAGCAAGTTTTAATTCGGATACTTTTTTGAAACCATGTTTCTTGGCTGATGCCTCAAATTCCTTTTGCTGGTCCTGATACCATTTTTGGTTTCTATAGTGGGCCCAGAATTTACCGTATTGTCCGGTGAAGTCCTCATGATGGAGGTGGAGCCAGTCATACTTATTGAGCTGATCAGTCATAACCTCGTCATCAAATACAACATCGTAGGGAATCTCAGCATAGGTAAGTACTAAAGTAACCGCATCATCCCAGGGCTGAGCCGTTTTAGGGGAGTAGACCGCAATTTTTGGGGGCTTCTCCAGTTTCATGAGGTCCATATTGGCCTCAGGAGATTTGATTTCATATTCAATTTTTTGAAATGATGCATCTGAGAGAACCTGGTAGCTGACACCGCGTATAATCAGCTCAGACTCAATGACCTTTGAGTAAGGGTAGGCGAAACTCCCACCCCGATAATTTAGAAGCCAATCGGCTTCCATTGATAAACTATCTAGCACCCAATAAGTTACTCCATAGGCCTTTAGGTGATTGGACTGATCATTGTCCATCGGTACTAATATCTTTGACGCTTTAGCATCCAGTTGAAATATCAGAGAAACTAAGAGAATGAGCAGGCCTCTATACATAGAACTTATTTTTGGCTTAATGTTTGCGAAGTTAACTAATTGAACGTTGGAACTCTTTAGTATGATATACATATAATACAAAAAGGTTTCTAATGGTTCAAAATGAGTTTGAAAATAATAACATTTGAATACTCATATTTGTATCTTTTTTAAATATTGACCATTTTTACACTAATAGAGTATTATGAGATCTTACATCCTAGAGTTTACTTTTTCTATGAATAGAGCGAGGATCATTGCGGCAATGGCCATACTACTGTGCGTTACGGGGGTAAGTGCAGGTACGATAAAGCTATCCGGTACGTATCAGGGAAAGAACATTTATGTTCAAAATCCATTCACCGGAAACCTTAAAGATTTCTGTACGGATGAGGTTTATGTTAATGATAAACTGATTCTGAAAAGCCCTAAATCCAGCGCTTTTGAAATAGATCTTTCTTACTTGAATCTTAAAGATGCAGTAACAATCAAAATTATTCATAAGGATGATTGTCTTCCAAAAATTCTAAATCCGCAGGTAATTCAAACCAAAAGTAAGTTTGCATTTTCTTCGTTTAATATCGATGAGGATGGTATACATTGGTCAACCAAAGGAGAACGATCAGCTGGAACATTCTATGTACAACAGTTTGTAAATAATAGTTGGTCGACTATCAAAAAAGTATCAGGAAGAGGGAAGCCGTCTGATAGCTATAACATTAACTCTGAGCACCACTCAGGAAAAAACACTTACAGAGTTCGGTATTTGGAAGAAGATGGGCAGACTTTCTATTCCAAGGAAGTTGATTTTGCCTCCTCCAAAATTCCGGTTAAGTTTTATCCTAAGCGTGTAACAGATTTCATATACTTCGAGCCTGCTGAACCCGTCAAATATGTGATTTACGATAGATATGCCAATGTAGTGAAGAAGGGTAAGGCGGCAAAAATAGATTGCACGGACCTAAAAGGACACGAGCAGTATACGATTGTATTTGATAATCAGACAAAGGATTTCCTGAAGAAGGAAGTGCATAGTCATTAAGATATTCTATTCAGAGTTAAGAGGCCCTTGAGTATTACTTGAGGGCTTTTTTTATGGTTTGATTTGGTCAGTGTTCTACCAGTTCGGTGATGTCACCAACAAGGACTAAGCCATCACTATCAATGGACTCAAGTTTTACTTTTTTGAACTCGTTGATTAAGACCGGATCGTATTTAGCTTTTACACGAACGTAGTTCTCAGTGAATCCGCTCATCATACCATTTTCTACGTCATTTTCGAATAAAACAACTCTTTCCGTGTCGAGTTGTTGTTCATAGAAATAACGCTTCTTTTTCTCCGATAGACTACGGAGCATTTTGGAACGCTTGCTTCTAATATTGCCTGGTACTGTATCATTGAGCCCGCAAGAGTAAGTATTGTCACGCTCGGAGTAGGTGAATACGTGCAAGTAGGAGATATCAAGCTCATTCAGAAAGTGATAAGTCTCTAAAAATTCTTCTTCTGTTTCTCCGGGATGACCGACAATGACATCAACACCAATGCAGGCATCAGGCATTACCTTTTTAATTTCAGCAACGCGATCCGCATAAAGTTGACGCTCATACCTCCTTCGCATCAATTTCAATAACTTATCGCTACCGGATTGCAAAGGAATATGGAAGTGCGGGACAAACTTTTCAGAACCAGCACAAAAAGAAATGATTTCAGAGTTGAGTAAGTTTGGTTCGATACTGGAAATTCGATACCTCTCAATATCATCCACTTCGTTCAGAGCGATAATTAGATCGAGAAAACTTTCCTGGCGCTTACCATCAATAATGCCAAAATCCCCGATGTTCACACCAGTTAGTACGACTTCTTTGACATCGGTTTTTGCGATTTCGTTGGCTGTTTTCAGTATGTTATCAATACTGTCACTCCTGCTTTTTCCTCGCGCTAACGGGATGGTACAGAAGGAGCAATTGTAATTACACCCATCCTGAACCTTGAGAAATGTCCTTGTGCGGTCATTGAGGGAGTAGGAATGGTTGAAGCTATTAGCTTCTTTGATTTCTGAAGCGTATACCTTCGGTTTTTCTTGCTTTGTGAATTCCCCAAGAATCTCTATCAGGCGGAATTTTTCAGAAGCACCCAAGACAGCATCGACTCCTGGTATTTCAGAAATTTCTTTTGGCTTTAATTGAGCGTAGCAACCGATGATTACCACATAAGCTTGAGGTGAATGTTTTAATGCTTCTTTGACAACCTTTTTGCATTTTTTGTCTGCATTGTCCGTGACCGAACAAGTATTGATTACGTAGATGTCTGCAGCCGCCTCAAAGTCAACTTTCTCATATCCATTATTTTCAAATAATCTGGATATTGAAGAGGTCTCTGAAAAATTGAGCTTGCACCCCAGTGTATAAAAGGCTACTTTTTTCACGGTTGCAATTTAGTGAAAATTAGAGAATAGGGAGTCCGGATTTTCCAGAAGTCGATGAATCTTAGTGGGGGCAGCTGAAAATTGCCATTAAAAAAGAACGAATGTAATTATTTCAAGATGAGAAAAAATGCCAGAAGAGTGGAGGGATTGTGTTTTTTGTACTTTTTTGATTCAAAAACACTTAAAAAGGCTCATTTTGGGAAATAGTTTGTAAAAATTCTATGGTTTTATGGCTTTTTACGCTATTAATATATAATTTTGGTAGATACACTTTTATGCAGCAAATTGCATTCTTGTAAGAATAGTCTGATTGATAACTTATTAATATTTAAACAATGGCAAAGCACAAATTAGAGTACATCTGGCTTGATGGTTATGAGCCAACTCAAAACCCTAGAAGTAAAACAAAGATAGTTGATGATTTCAGCGGTAAACTGGAAGATGCACCTGTATGGTCTTTTGACGGTTCATCTACTGAGCAGGCTGAAGGTGGTTCATCTGACTGTCTTCTTAAGCCGGTTGCTATCTACCCTGACCCAGCTAGAACTAACGGTTGGTTGGTAATGACAGAGGTTCTTAACCCGGATGGAACAGCACACCCTTCTAACGGTAGAGCTACTATCGAGGATGATGACAACGACTTCTGGTTTGGCTTTGAGCAAGAATATTTCATTATGGATGTTGAGACTGATCTTCCACTAGGTTTCCCTAGAGGAGGTTATCCAGGTCCTCAAGGTCTATACTACTGTTCAGTAGGAGGAAAGAACACATGGGGAAGAGACATCGTTGAAGAGCACCTTGATATTTGTATCGAGGCTGGTATCAACGTTGAAGGTATCAACCAGGAGGTTGCTGCTGGTCAGTGGGAGTTCCAAACTTTTGCAAAAGGTGCAAAACAAGCTGGAGACGAAATCTGGGTGGCAAGATATTTATTGATGAGAATCACTGAGCAGTATGGATACTACATTGAGTGGCACCCGAAACCAATCAAAGGTGACTGGAACGGTTCCGGAATGCATGCTAACTTCTCAAACTCTACTTTGAGAACTTGTGGTTCTGAGGAAGTTTACAAAACAATTTGTGAAGCTTTTGCTCCAGTTGTTGACGAGCATATCTCAGTATATGGTGCTTACAATGATCAGCGTTTGACTGGTGCTCATGAGACACAGTCTATTGACAAATTCTCATACGGAGTATCTGACAGAGGAGCTTCTATCCGTATTCCTATTGCTACAGTAGAGAACGGATGGAAAGGATGGTTAGAAGACAGAAGACCTGCTTCTAACGGAGATCCTTACAAAATCGCTGCTAGAATTATTAAAACAGTTAAGACTGCAGCAGTTCCTGCATAAGTCTTTTCATTATAGTATAAAGAACCCTGTTGCGTTGGCAGCAGGGTTTTTTTGTTTATAACTTTGTGGTTATGAAATACTCATTGTACATTTTTGCTTTATTGATTCTGTTCGGTTGCCAGAGCAGGTTATCTCTAGTTCCATTGGAAACCAAAGATGAATTCTACCAGAGAAAAAGCCGGGTAAAAAATAAAGCATATTCGGTGACGAGCTATCTGTTGGATTGCAACCAAGGGAAACCAAAAATGGTGGAGACAGTAAGGTATAATTCTATTGGTTTGAAGGTCGAAACCATAGATCACCTTGATGATGATAAGCATACTTATATTTATGATAAGGGGTTACTAACCACAAAAAAACATTATAATAAAAAGGGTGATTTGACGGGACGAAATCACATAGAGTATAAGTCTGGAAGATTGGTCCGTGATTTATTTCTCAATGCTGATTCAACGACTGAAATGATGTTCATCTATAAGAACCTTGACAAGACAGATGCTGACACAATTATATGGAAGAAAATTATTGATCAACCGGGAACAACTGGTACAACTTCGCTTCAAATACTGGAATATGATGAAAATGGGTTATTACTCACAGATGAACATGAAGGTCTGTTGAGAAGATATGAATATGAGACCAACAGAAAAGTCAGGTCATTTCATTATCATGTTCCTGTTAAAGGAGGCTCAACGAACAAGGAATTATTTGAATACCGTACATATCATTATGATGTGAACGGTCTTTTGGTGAAGGAGAAGGTTTATCAAAAAGATAAATCGACTTGTAAATTTATACTTGAATATAGATACGAGAACGGATAAAATGATTTTTACGTTGATATGCTTATGAGCTTAAGAGCATTGTTTATTTCGGTATTGATGGCCCTTTGTATTTCAATTAGAGCATTTGGTCAGGTTGATACGAATATACCAGATTTAGTGGTCAAAAAAACTCCAAATTGGAAGGACATACGTTTGAATAGAAGGGACCTGGATCAGGATACTGGTAACTACGTTTACTTCTTCAGTGCTCCCAGAAAACGGGTTCCTAAATCAAAGAAATGGCCTTGTCTGGATGTTCGTGCAATTCGTATCACCTATGATCCGGTTTCGAATAAAATAGTACGGGTTAAGAAGAGTAAATTTTGTTCCAACCCAGGAAAATGGAGGGATTAATACTAAAACAAACTAAAATTCTCGCCTGGGTTTTTAGCATTTAACCCCTTAATCAAATCCTGTGAATTTTCATTTGTTGAAATAATATCCGGATTGAGCTGATGCATCTCAAACAGTTCGTCAGGTAGAGGTTTTATAGAATTAATCACTTCATTGACGGGTAGGGAAGTATCCAGCCAGTTTTGTTCAAACTCAGGAAGCAATATAGCGGGTATTCTATCTGATACCTTTCTGATAGATTCTGTTGCCGGCATAGTCACCATCGCAAATGTTCTCAGGAATGAGTCGTCACTGTACTCATCCTCCCATCGGTCCCATATTCCTGCAATAGAGAAAATCTCTTTTGTCTTTAGTGTAACTCTGAAAGGAGTGGGGTTGGGTTCGTCTGACCAGATTATGAAACCGTCCGCAGGAATCAGGCACCGTTGTTTAGTAATCAAATCGGCAAACGGTCTCTTAGCTTTGATTAACTCAAGCTTTGCGTGAAGTAGTTTCTCTCCGATTAACGGGTCAACGGAGTCATAGGGAATAATGCCCCACTGAACAAAGTCGACCAGGTCTTTATTTTCATTAGTGATAACGGGTAGGGCCGAACCAGGACAAGCATTGTACACCGGTTTGTATTTGGAGCTAGTTTTTACACCAAATTGATTGTGGATTTGATCTCGACTACGGGCAAGTGTGTATTTATGAACCATTTACTGAACGAATATACGGCTTGCTTCCCTGATTTTAAAAATGAGGCTCTATATTTTCAAAATGTTAATGAACAATTCGTCAGGCTTATTAACTTTGCGCTTCTAAAAACAGAGCTGATAATGCCAGAATTACTACGTATAGCAGTACAAAAATCAGGAAGGTTAAGTGAAGACTCCTTGTCCTTGATTAAAGAATGCGGGATCAACTATAGCAAGAGCGGTGGATCATTAAAAGCGATTGCCTATAATTTCCCTATCGAATTTTTATATCTGAGGGATGACGATATTCCTGGGTACGTGGCAGATGGCGTAGCTGATATTGGAATAGTAGGAGAGAACGTAGAAGCTGAAAAAGGGAAAGATGTAGAGTCTCTGATAAAGCTTGGCTTTTCGCGATGCAGGCTTTCAATCGGAGTGCCAAAGGAGATGAGCTATACCAATCTGGCTGATCTCAATGGCAAGAGTATTGCAACCTCGTACCCGAAGCTGCTTGGAGATTACTTGAGTAATAACAATGTTCAGGCAAACATTCATGAGATAAGTGGTTCAGTAGAGATAGCTCCGGGTATTGGTCTGGCCGATGCAATATGCGATTTAGTGAGCTCAGGTGGTACTCTCGTCAGTAATGGACTGAAAGAAGCGGAGATAATTTTTAAGTCTGAGGCTGTATTGATCGGTAACAAAAGTATCTCTGTTGAAAAGCAGGAAATTCTGGACAAGCTAATGTTCAGAATCAAAGCTGTACTCAGGGCAAGAAATACAAAGTACATCGCATTGAATTCTCCCAACGATAAAATCGATCAGATTATTGGGATACTGCCAGGAGTAAAGAGCCCTTCGGTTGCGCCACTGGCCATGGAAGGTTGGAGTTCAATTAGCTCCGTAGTGAAAGAAAATGAATTCTGGGAGGTAATAGACAAACTTCGAGATGCAGGGGCGGAAGGAATTATTGTACTGCCAATAGAAAAGATTATAGAATAATGAATAAAGTACTTTATCCATCTAAGGACACCTGGGCTAGCCTATTAGAAAGACCGGTTTTCGACACTCGAAAGCTGGAGGAACTGGTACAGCCGGTGCTGGATAAAGTAAAAGAACATGGAGATACAGCTGTTAGAGAGTACACCCGGAAATTCGATGGAGTTACTTTCGATAATATTGCGGTTACGTCTTCTGAGTTTGAAGAAGCTGAAAATTTAGTTTCGGAGGAATTGAAAAGGAGCCTGGTGAAGGCTCAGGCCAATATCGAAAAGTTTCACAAAAGTCAGGAAGCTCCTGTTCAAAAAATTGAAACTTCGCCAGGGGTGATTTGTTGGAGAGAGTCGAGACCAATTGAGAAGGTAGGGCTATATATTCCAGGAGGTACTGCGCCTTTGTTTTCAACGATTTTAATGTTGGCGATCCCGGCCAAAATTGCAGGATGTAGTGAAATAGTACTGTGTACTCCACCGGCCAAAGATGGTTCTGTGAATCCGGCTATATTGTATGCCGCAAAACTTGTGGGAGTTACAAAAGTGTTCAAAGTGGGAGGGGCGCAGGCCATTGCTGCTATGGCGTATGGGACTAAAACAATTCCTCAGGTCTACAAAGTATTTGGTCCCGGTAATCAGTACGTGACCGCTGCCAAACAATTGATCTCCAAAGAAGGAATTGCAATTGATATGCCGGCAGGACCTTCAGAGGTGGAGGTTATTATTGATGAGGAATCTAATCCTGCCTATGCAGCCAGTGACTTATTGTCTCAGGCAGAGCATGGTGTGGATAGTCAGGTTATTCTAATATCAACTTCTGAGTCAAAAGTTGATGATGTGTTAAAAGAGGTGGAAGCCCAGTTGGCCGAATTACCAAGGAAAGAAATCGCTGAAAAGTCCCTGGCCAATAGCAGGTCTATTATAGTAAAAGACAGGCGTGAGGTCATTGAGATAACCAACCTCTATGCGCCTGAGCATCTGATCATACAAACAAGAGATTATTCGGAATACATCAGCAGTATCAATAATGCCGGCTCTGTATTCCTTGGACCATACACTCCGGAGTCAGCGGGTGATTATGCTTCCGGTACAAATCATACGCTTCCTACAAACGGTTTTGCAAGAGCCTGGTCTGGAGTTTCATTAGACTCATTTCTCAAAAAGATTACGTTTCAGGAAATATCCAAAGAAGGTATTGAGAACCTTGGTCCGGCCATTGAGACAATGGCTGAAGAGGAACAACTGTATGCTCATAAGAATGCGGTAACTCTCCGACTTAAAGGCTAACTATTTTATTTCAATTTGGTGACTGCACCCACAGCTCCAGTGCCCAATATAGTAGGTATACATATCGTAGTAGATTGTATAAGTTCCTCTTTTTAAAGTATTGGGGATTTTAAACATAATGGAGGTAGTATCATTTCTTAAATTGTCATCTAGGATAAAATCGTCATAGTTCTGATGGACCACTTTTCCTGCCTCATTCGAGAGTTTATGGATGACAGCAGATTTGTAAGAATAGACCGGATGAGTGTTGTTGGATACAAGAGTTAGTCGCAGAAATAAAGAATCTTGGCTTACATTCTGTTCTATTCTTTCATCCGGGCAAAGCAGGTGTACAGCATTATAATTGGGCAATTCCTTTACTTTTATCAAATTGTAATGTTCGCCCAGCGGTGTGACGACCTGCGGTTCATAGGAATCTTTGATACTTTCTTCAGTGAAATTAGTCATCAACATGGCAGGTTGGCCTCTCAATGTATCAAGCATCTTACTCCATAAGTCGAATTGGCTCTTTCTTCCATTGACGCTGATTACAGGGGCGTATTTACCAGAGTAAAAAGCATATTTGGATGCATGTTGGTACCTTGTGAATGCAATTGGTAAGTTTCCGGCCCTCGCTTCTAAGACTGAATTGAATTTCTTCCACCCTTGAAATTCAAGTACTTTATCCTCTCTCAGATGAACCAATGGGTGTACGGTATGAATTCGAAGTGCTAAAGGAACAATCGCAGCAAGCCCGAAAATGGTTTTCCATCTAGGAAGTTTGAACACTTGTGTTTTCTCTGACTCAATGTAACTGGTGAGGAAGTAGATTAGTCCAGGGTATGCAGGGATCGTCCAATTAGCTTCGGTCCTTCCTTTAAAACTCATCAGAAAGAAGAATACGAGGAAGCCAATGGAATTTAGTTTTAATGCTGATTCAAAGTGATTGACACTGGACCTTCTTAACGTAGCATAAAGCAATAAAGCTCCCATACCAATGCCATAAAAAAAGAATAATTGTTGCCCGAGGTAGTAATAGGTGTATTCAAGTTTATAGCCGCTATCCCGTTGCACGAAGTGGTACTTAAGCGTAGGGAAGTCATTGGAAAACTGCCAATAAATATGTGGAAAGAAGCATAACACACTTACAAGAGCAACGATCCAGAAGCTTCTGCGTTTGATCAGCTTCCAATTCGATAATAGCGTAAAGAAGATCACTAATATTCCATGATACTTACTGTATAGCATCAGAGAAATTATAACACCGAGCACAATTGAATTCAATAATCCCGGGTTGTTGAGGTATCTCCTGTACTGAATGAAGAACAGACAGGTGAAGAATAGTAGTGGATTGTCAGGTAGGCTGATGAAACCGATAATGTTCAGGGCGACTGTTGCAAAGATAATTAGCCCGAAGAGCTGAATAGACCTTGGTCGTACTAATTGATGGATTAAGTATATCGAGGCGGTTGTTAGGATAATTGCAGGTAAGCGGACACCAATTTCATTTGGGATGACGGCATAGCCCGCTGCATCAAGTATAGCAACCATAGGTGGGTGATCAAAATATCCCCAGTCAAGAAACCTGGAATACATCCAGTAGTAGGCTTCATCATAGCTCAATTCCGTGAGAGAAGCTTGTATCAGGTTAATAAGAAACCAGATCGCCAGTATTAGGTACAGTCCTTTATTTTGTGTTTGTTCCTTCAAATTGAAGTTTTACGATTAGGAAATAGTAAAATTGAGAAAGTTCAGAATAATAAAAAAGCCGGAAACTGATATAGAATCCGGCTTTTAACAAAGGACTAATCCTTATTAACTATTTTCTGGTCTCAGTTTTCTTACTGTTCGACCTGCACGCCACATTTCTGAGTCATAAAGTTCTTTAAGCTCAGCTTCTAGCTTTTCTCTATAATCAGATTGACTGTTAGTATCTATACTTCTTTTAGCTTCTTTACCAGCTTTTACAGAATCGTAGAGTTCCTGAAAAACAGGTTTGGTCGCATCGTGGAATTTATCTTTCCAATCAAGGGCACCTCTCTGTGCGGTAGTAGAACAGTTGGCATACATCCAGTCCATACCATTTTCAGCAATAAGTGGATATAATGACTGAGTTGCTTCTTCTACTGTCTCATTGAATGCTTCTGAAGGGCTGTGACCATTTTCTCTCAATACTTCATACTGAGCAAGGAACAAACCTTGGATGGCCCCCATCAAAGTACCTCTTTCTCCTGTCAGGTCAGAAGTTACTTCTTTATAGAAATCAGTTTCGAAAAGATATCCTGACCCTACTGCAATACCCATTGCGATAGCCTTGTCTCTGGCTTTACCACTTTTGTCCTGGTGAATTGCAAAAGACGAGTTTAGTCCTTTTCCTTCAACGAATAATCTTCTTAATGAAGTTCCTGAACCTTTAGGCGCCACAAGGATAACATCAATATCATCAGGAGGAACGATTCCAGTTTGATCGCTGTATGTGATTCCAAAACCATGAGAGAAGTATAATGTCTTTCCTTCAGTCAAGTGAGGCTTGATAGTCGGCCACACTGCAATTTGAGCAGCGTCTGAAAGTAAGTACATGATGATTGTACCTTTTTGTACAGCCTCTTCAATTTCAAAAAGAGTTTCTCCAGGTACAAAACCATCTGCAACCGCCTTATCCCACGACTTAGAAGGTTTTCTTTGTCCAACAATAACGTTAATTCCGTTGTCTCTAAGGTTCAATGCTTGTCCAGGTCCCTGAACACCGTAGCCTATTACAGCAATTGTTTCATCTTTAAGTATTTCCTGAGCTTTTGGGAGCGGGTACTCTTCACGAGTTATTACATCTTCCTCAACCCCACCAAAATTCATTTTAGCCATGGTATCTGTCTATTTTGTTTATTTGTAGATTCTTTCTATTTGTAATATATCAGTGACTCGAAGCATATTTTTAAATATGCGTTCGGCATCTAATTCTTCAACTTCAAATTGAATCTCGCAGGTGCCTTTTCCATTTTCTCCTTCTTTGTAAATCAGTTGCTGTACTCCAATGCCTCTTTTTCGTACGGGCATCACCACCCGATCAATAATTTCGGGGGTATGATTCACATAAACTCTCCAGTAATTTCGAACTTTCATATACTTTGAATTTAGGTTCGTATAGTACCTGCTCAATTTGAGAAACGCAAAATTATACAATTTTCAGCAAAATCTTGTTTAATTTGCGAATAATATAATTAACGAAGAATGTCGGCAGAAGTGGACTTTAGCATAGCGAAATTATTGAGAGAAAATATAAGGGATATAAAGCCTTATTCCTCTGCACGTGATGAGTATACAGGTACCGAGGGGGTGTTTCTTGATGCAAATGAAAATGCGTTTGGATCAGCTGCCAATGAAGGATATAACCGATACCCCGATCCACTTCAGCGGGAGCTCAAGAGCAAAATTTCAAAAATAAAAGGGGCTCCCACGGAAAATATTTTTCTTGGTAACGGGAGTGATGAGCCAATTGATCTTCTTTTCAGAGCCTTTTGTGAACCTGGTATCGATAACGTTGTAATCCTTCCACCTACTTATGGGATGTACCGGGTCAGTGCCGATGTAAACGGTGTTGAGGTACGGGAAGCACTATTGACTGAAGATTATGATTTGAACGTTCCCGCCATTCGCGATCAGGTTGATGACAATACGAAGCTCATTTTTGTGTGTTCCCCGAATAACCCTACGGGTAACCTGGTAAGTCGCGATAAAGTGGTGGAATTACTTGAGATTTTTGCCGGATTGGTTGTCGTGGATGAGGCTTATATTGATTTTGCTAACGACCTCGGATTTCTACCTCAGTTGAGCCAATATCCTAACCTGGTGGTTCTACAAACATTTTCCAAGGCCTGGGGAATGGCTGCTTTGAGATTGGGAATGGCTTTCGCGTCAGAAGAAATTATAACAGTTCTTAATAAGATTAAGTATCCTTATAATATCAATGAAGCAACACAGCGAATTGCACTATCAGCTCTTGATAATGAACAATTCATGAAAGATAGTGTTATGTCGATTATCTCCCTGAGACGGGAATTGGTTGAAGAACTTGAGAAATTACCAATCACCAAAAGAATTTACCCAAGTGACGCAAATTTTGTTCTTGTGAGAACAGAAAGTCCTGTAGAAATTTATAAGTTTCTTATAAATGAATTTAAGGTGATCGTTCGGGATCGTTCAAGGGTGGTGCTATGTGATGGCTGTCTTAGGATAACGGTGGGAACTCCCGAAGAGAACAAGGCATTGATCAATGCTTTGAAGGCTTATCATAACTAATCATTTAATTGAATCACAATTATTCCAGACTTTAGTAATTTTGGCGTATGGCTAAGAAAGTATTATTTATAGACAGAGATGGTACCATCATCGTGGAGCCACCGGAGGACTATCAGGTAGATTCTTTGGAGAAACTTGAGTTCTTGCCCGGAGCCATTACTGCCTTACAGAAAATAAGAAAAGAGCTGGACTATGAGTTAGTTATGGTGACTAATCAGGATGGCTTAGGTACGGATTCATTTCCCGAGGATACTTTCTGGCCGGCACATAATAAAATGCTCAAGACACTTGAAGGAGAAGGTGTTGTCTTTGATGAAATTGTCATTGATAAGACTTTCGAACACGAAAAGGCTCCTACCCGAAAGCCAGGAACAGCTCTATTGACGAAGTACTTTGATAGTAAATACGACTTAGCTAATTCATATGTGCTAGGTGACAGGTTATCAGACCTTGAGCTGGCCAAGAATCTGGGAGCCAAGGGGATTTACATGTCTGAAGAAGCTAACAACGAAGCTGCATTGGCAACCACCGACTGGAATAAAATTTATCAGTTTCTAAAAAAAGGAAACCGGAGAGCTGTTGTGCAGCGAGATACAAAAGAAACCAAGATACTGGTTGATATAGACCTTGATGGAGAGGGAAAAACCAACATCAGTACTGGTTTATCTTTCTTTGACCATATGCTGGACCAGATAGGTAAACACTCTTTGTCTGACCTTACCATAAAGGTGGAGGGTGACCTTGAAGTTGATGAACACCATACTATTGAAGATACCGGGATTGCTTTGGGAGAAGCTGTGTTAAAGGCATTGGGGGATAAACGTGGTATTGAACGTTACGGCTTTTTATTGCCTATGGATGATTGTTTGTCTCAGGTGGCAATAGATTTTTCAGGGAGAAACTGGTTAGTGTGGGAGGCCGAATTTAAGAGAGAGAAAGTGGGGGATATGCCTACTGAAATGTTTCAGCACTTCTTCAAGTCATTTAGTGATGCCGCTAAGTGTAATTTGAATATTAAGGCCGAAGGAGAAAACGAGCATCACAAGATTGAAAGTATTTTCAAAGGGCTTGCAAAGGCAATTAAGATGGCAAAGAAGGTAGATACTGAGAACCTGCAGGTGCCCAGTACAAAAGGAACACTATAGATGAATGTAGCGATAGTAGAATACAATGCCGGTAATGTACAGTCAGTGATTTATGCCTTGAATCGACTGGGTATAGAACCTGAGTTGACGGATAATGCTGAGAAACTGGCTAAGGCCGATAAGGTGATTTTTCCCGGAGTAGGCGAGGCGAGCAGTGCTATGCGACACATTCGATCAGTAGGATTAGATAAGGTTATTCCTTCATTAACTCAACCGGTACTGGGTGTTTGTATAGGTCAGCAACTCATGTGTAACCACAGTGAAGAAGGTGATGCGACCTGTCTGGGTATTTTTCCTTTGGAAGTCAAGAAATTCAAGAGTACGAATCAAGCGGGAGAAAACTTCAAGGTACCACACATGGGGTGGAATAAATTAGGGGATATGAAGTCAGCGCTCTTCAATGGAATTGATCCCGAGCATTCCTTCGTTTACTACGTACATAGTTATTATGCTGAGCTAAGTGAGTATACTATTGCCACCACGGATTATGTGAATGCCTACAGCGCGGCATTACACAAGGATAATTTTTACTCTGTACAGTTTCACCCTGAAAAGAGCGGTGAGGTGGGTGCTAAGATTCTGGAGAATTTCATCAGATTGTGACTACTTCTCTATCCGGTGATACTTAGGAGCCCAATTGAAACTAGTGTATTTTGGCGGTTGATTAGCAATTGGGTTACTTTTTTTATTAATATTCCGGTAATAATCTGTACATTTAGTATAATTATTCAGTGGTGCTTGCCTTAAGCACATACCTTACCTAATAAAATAATTGATATGAAAAAACTATACTATTTAGCGATAGCTATACTTTGTTCGACAAACTTGCTTTTTGGGCAGGCTGTGTCGACCTATGGATCATTGGGTGTCAGTGGTTCTAATCTTGTGGATGAAAACAACAATCCAATCCAGCTTCAAGGGATGTCCCTATTCTGGAGTAACTGGAGTGAAGGGTATAATTTCTGGAACTCCGGGGCAATTCAGACCCTACGAGATGATTGGTGTATCAACGTGATCAGAGCGGCAATGGGGGTTGAGGCTCAAGACGGGTACATTTCTCAACCTACTACTAACCTGAATCGAGTGAAAACTGTCATAGACGCAGCAATAGCTTTGGATATTTATGTGATTGTTGATTTTCACTCACATAATGCCCATAACTATGAGACTCAAGCCAAAGCGTTCTTCAGTGAAATAGCTCAGACCTATGGTTCGTATGACAATATCATTTACGAATTGTATAATGAACCACTTTCAGGCGCAAGTTGGTCTGGCACCATCAAGCCATATTGCGAAGAAATAATTGATGAGATAAGATTGTATGATGCGGATAATGTAATTATTTGTGGAACAAGGCAGTGGGCTCAGAGGGTCGATGAGGTAGTGAGTAATCCAATTACAGGAGAGACGAATATTGCTTATTCTTTTCACTATTATGCGGGTTCACATGGGTCCACGCAACGGGCATATGCTCAAACAGCAATTGATGCAGGGTACTGTGTCTTTGTCACGGAGTATGGTACGGTTAACGCAGATGGTAATGGTAGCGTAAATACTTCTTCGTCTAACGAATGGTATACCTGGATTGAAAATAACAATCTAAGCCACTGTAACTGGTCTGTAAGTAATAAGAATGAAGGTGCTTCGATCCTGAAATCATCAGTTACAAACTATAACGGAGGTTGGTCAGCTTCGGACTATAGCACTTCCGGTACCTTCGTTAAGGATTATCTAAATGCACATTGTCCGAACTACGGGACTTCCACTCCAACGATTACGAAGCACCCCGATGATACAGAGGTGTTTGATGGTTATGATGCCACATTTACGGTATTTGCATCAGGAGGAAGCCTAAGCTATCAATGGTACAATGACAATGGAATTATAAGTGGAGCTACTTCCAATACATATACAGTCTCATCGGCAACTGTAACGGATGAGATGGATTATTGGGTGGAAGTGACCAACGCTATGGGAACGGTAACCAGTAACAAGGCTGCATTAACAATTTCAGCTACTACTCCTTTTTATGGTGACCCTATTGTAATTAGCGCAACAACGCTTACTAGAATTAATTGTACTGATTTTGACGAAGGAAATAATTATGCAACAACGACTTCAGGTGCCAGTTACAATGATGATACCCCGGGTAACGCAATTCCTGCGGCAGAAGGTAATGGGCCTGCAAACTATAGAACAGATACTGATGCAGACATTAGTACAACATGGGATGATTCAGGGAACCGATATATGTTTGGAAGGAATAGTGCTGGAGAATGGTGGAATTATACGGTAGATGTAGAAGCGGCTGGTTATTACGATATAGAAATCAGGTGTATTTCCGGACAAACAGGAGAACAGCTTAGCCTTGAATTCGATGGCACGAATGTGACTGGTAATTTGACTATTCCATACGATCCCGCTTATTATCCTTTACAAGGAGCTACTTCTGATAATGTTTATTTAGAGGAGGGGGTTCAGCTTATGAGATTAAATGTTGTCTCTGGATCGTACCTTTCAATTGCAGACATAAAAATCACGCCTAGTGATGATGTTGATTGTAATGGAGACCTGTTCGGAACAGCATTCGAAGATGACTGTGGTGCTTGTGCTGAAGGTAATACTGGAGTTCCCGAAAATTCTCTTTGCGAACAAGATTGTAATGGTGAGTGGGGTGGAAGTGCCTATGTGGATAATTGTAGTGACTGTGTAGGAGGTAGCACTGGAGAGACGGCATGTGAAGAAGATTGTAATGGAGACTGGGGAGGAACCGCTTACATTGATGGTTGTAGCAATTGTGTTGGTGGAAATACCGGTGAAACGGAGTGTGTGACTTCTGTAGACGATGAGTTGAACGCAGGAGTGTCGGTATCACCTAACCCTTTTACAAACTCTTTTAGCATTATTAGTGAGACTGAAGTTTCATCATGGATTGTTAAAGATGGTTTCGGAAGAGTGATTGCTGCCGGTTCCGGTGAAAATGTAGATTTGTCCGGTGCAGCTAATGGAATTTACTATCTTAACCTTAGTAACGGGGCAGTTATCAAAGTTCAAAAACAATAAAGCAACATTACCTACTAATTGTACGGAAAACAATATAGGTTAATAACAAGTCGGTCAGCTCTTATAGGGTTGGCCGATTTTTTTACTCGTTTGATAGGTTTGGTTGCTAGCTCGCGGTTGAATTTTTATCCCTTAGTGCTGGTTTAATTCCTTGGTTGCCATTTATAGCCTTGTATGTCTTCCAGCATTTTAATTGCCTCTTGCTCACCACTTTCACTACTCTTCTCGAATTCAATTATTGCTGCTTTTTTATTGCTGTTTTCCAAGTACGCCATGCCCTTGTAATAGTGGAGGAGCTCAATGTTGGGGTTGATTTTGCTGGCTCTATCAAAGTATTTAAAAGCTTGTTCGAAATTTTTGGTTTGGGTGTGGTAAATAGCCAGATTCCGATGGGCGATAGCATTACTTTTGTCCAGAGCAATGGCTTTTTTTATATGCCTTAAGGCTTGAGTTGTGTTTTCCATCATAAGCCTGGCAAAGCCAATGTTGTTATGTGTCATGGAAAAATTAGAGTCTATTTTCAAAGCTTTTTCCAGTAGTTGTAGTGCTTCTTTATATTCCCTTTTTCTCAATAAAAACTCTGCCAGGCTATTCATGAGATAGATATTGGATTCATTTGTTCTTAGTGCTTCCTTTCCCACTGAAATAGCAAGATCATAGTGTCCGTCATTGTAGAAGTTCCATGCATCCCTAAGTTGTTCATTGCTCCAGTCCATTTGCTCAACATTGTTCATGCTAAGCTGAGATCTTTTGCTATTTAAATAGCGAAGGGACTTTTTTAGGAGGTTTCGAAGTGATAAATCCAACTCATTGATAATTCCTTGAGTGGGTTGGTTTTCATTTCTTACCCAAAAGAACATTGCCAGGCAGTAGCTTTGAATTTCCTTAGGAATCTCTTCATTTGACAGTAGGTCAGTGTGGTTGGAAATAATGATACCAAAACCAAAAAAAGTCATCGCAATAAAAAGAAATAACTCAGAGTCGTTCTCTTTATGAATGGGAATACCGGCCTCTATTAATTTGACTTTGACGAGTTCAACACAAATGAGAAGAATGGTTTGATTAATGTTTTTTAGTTGTACTTCACTCAGCTGAATGGTGTAGTTTTTTTTGTGGTCAACCTCACCAATCTTCAGCTCAGAGGCTTTCCGATTGTCCTTTATTGCTCGTATTGATATAGGAATTTGCTGATCTACTTCTAAAATAATTCTTAGGTCGTGTAAACAACCGTCTATTGAAATATCCTCTTTCTTATATAATGACGGGAAGTGGTTCTCATTGATGAAGACTAATTTTTGGGCTCGTAGTTTTCTCAGGCCATAGTTTTCTATAAGCCAGAGGAAACTATTTTCAATCCAAATTCTGTCTTCCTCGTATACCGGACACTGATTACCAAATAGATCAAGCTTCACCACAGTCTAAAATTCGTAAAACAAAATCAAAAAAACCGTATGCTTCAATTTAAATAAACTGAATTCAATCGGATACCGGCAGAAGCGACTAACAAAAAATACTTTGAAGGCGAGCGCGGGAAATCTGTAATATGTACAATCGTTTACCATTATCTAGGTTTATGGTGGGATTATTTGGTAATTTTACTTTTAGTCAATTTGTGAAAATATGAGAGAGTTAGGGTTGATCGGTTTCGGGAGTTTTGGACAATTCATGGTTCCGTTTCTGAAGAAACATTTTGAAGTCAGTGTGTATAATCGAAGTGACCGTTCCGAAGATGCAAAACGGTTAGGGGTGAAGTACGAGTCCATTGAAGTTGTTGCCGCCAAGCCGGTTGTCATTCTTTGTGTACCCGTTCAGTTTATGGAGGAAATGCTTATTCGTGTGAAGGATTTGGTCCAACCCGGAGCCCTGATTGTAGATGTGGCTTCAGTAAAGGTCAAGCCTGTTGAATTAATGGAAAAGCATTTGCCATCAAATGTAGAAATACTGGCAACACACCCTTTATTCGGACCACAAAGTGGACGAAATGGAATTGAAGGACTGAATATGGTGATGACTCCAATTCGTACCAAGAGGGCGAATAATATTTACAGGTACTTGAGTAACGTGCTTCGGCTGAATGTATTGGAGAGAACCGCTGAAGTGCATGATAAACAAATGGCTTATGTTCAAGCCTTGACGCACTTCATAGGGCGTGCGGTCAATGAAATGGATATACCAGATGTAGAACAAAAAACCCAGGCGTACCAGTACTTACTTGAGATTAAAAGAAATCTTGGCCAGGACTCCATGGATTTGTTTATGACCATAGAAAATGAAAACCCGTATGCCAAGGAAATACGAGAGCAGTTCATCCAAGAGCTGACAAACCTTAATTTAAAGCTTAAGGAATAGAGAAAGAAGTCTAAGGCTCCTATTTAGTTGTATCGCCACCATAGGAGGTGAGCACTTTATCAATAGGTTCCCAAAGTTCTATCTTGTTGCCTTCAGGGTCCATAATATGGACAAACTTACCATAGTCATATGTGCTAATATCGTCTAGCACGATGACTCCATTGGCTTTTAGTTTTTCAACTAGCCCTTCGATGTTTTGTACCCTATAGTTCACCATAAAGTCTTTCTCGGAAGGCTCGAAGTAATCCGTCTTATCTTCAAAAGGGCTCCATTGCAGGTAGTTGATTTCTTCCGGGTTGTTTGCATTTCGAAACTCAAAGGATGATCCGTATGGACTTAGAGCCAGGCCTAGATTTTTTCCATACCATTCTTTCGTCTTTTCCGGGTCCTTGGTCTTAAAAAAGATTCCACCAATGCCAGTTACTTTTGGGTTTTGCTCGCTCATACTAGTTGGTTTTTTGGCGTTTGAGGATAAGTGCGGAAATTAAAGAAACAGTGAGGCCAACGGGAAATATCTCAACAAAGGTCATCCCAATTTTAAACAGGGGATTCTGATATAACTCTACAAATTGAGAAATTTCTTTAAGTGCTTGATCTATTTCGGCCTGAGGTAAATTGCTCGACTTTACTTGAGTGATTTGCATTTGCACGTACTGATTCATCATGTCTTGTGCGGCTTGTGTATTAGAAATAAACAACCATGCTATGATATATAAAACAGAGGCAATCATAGTTATACCCAGACCAAGCAAGAAGGCCTTTTTGAAAGATATGGTGCCATCAAGGTTTTTGTCTCTATGCGTTTTTGTAGCCACGAAAATGGTTGAAAAGGCTATGATCATACTGGCGTAGCCAAGGAACTCTCCATTCTCTCTTAGGAAAGGGGAGTCTACGAACATAAGCATCAGCATAACGGCAACGATTAGTCCTGCGATGCTGCCATAAATGAGTATTAGTTTTTTCATGATTTTAAAATTGTTTGTCCTGAAATAGGGGATAGCGGCTCAGAAATCCATCATACTAAAGTATGAAAATGTTAAATCATACTTTGGTATGTGTCAAAGTAACTCAAGAGTTTGTGCTTTATGTATTGCCTGGGTGCGACTCTGTACATCGAGCTTCAGGTAAAGATTAGATATGTGGGTCTTAATTGTAGGTAGTGCGAGAAATAATTTATCTGCGATTTCCTGATTCGTATGACCCTGTGCTATTAGCTGTAGTATTTCAAATTCCCTGTTATTGAGATCAAGCTCATCTGCTATCTCTTTCGATGGTTTTGTTTTTACCTGTGTCTGCTTTTTTCGGTTGATTAGATGATAGCCAAGCCAAAGTCCCAGGCCTGTAAAAAGGATGGCGACAGCACTGGTGTAAACATCTGTGCTTAAACTACCAATGAAGTACTTATACTCGAATAAGTGGAGAACCAAGGCTAAAATAGCCATCAAAGAACCGAAGACGATGATCGTTAACCAGGACTTTTTCATTCAGGATCAAATCTTCTGCAAAATAAGAAGTCTGTTCAGGAACTAAAATTTCAAAATGAAGTCACTGAGGTAGATAGAAGAGTCGAGTCCCATTTTTTTACGGATTCTAAGTCTACTGGTCTCAAGGCTCTTGGGCGCTATATTAAGCAGTCCGGCAATTTCTTTGCTTGAGAGATTCATTCTCATGTAGGTGCAAATTTTTACATCATTGTTGCTTAGGTTAGGATAAGCTTCGATGAGGCGTTTTGTAAAATCGGTATCAATTCGGTTGAAGTTCTTCTCGAAGTTTTCCCAATTATCTTGTCCTTTAAGGACGTTGTCTATGGTATTGATAATGTTGTTCAGGTTGCGGTTATCCTTTTCGCCCAACTTCCGCATGGCTTCAAGTATCAAGTCTTTGATTTCTATCAACTTTTCGTTTCTATTAAGCAGGTACATAGCCGAAGCAGATAGCTCTCTGTTTTTGTACTCCAGGTCTGTCTCTAGTTTTTCTTTTTCAAAGGCCTGTTGTTGCAACTTGAGTGCTGTTTTATGTCTCTTTTTACTTCTCAAGGAGATCGCTCTGTATACGAGAGCCAGTAATATCAAAAGAATCGTAATTGCAGCTATTCTTACTAAAGTTGTTCGATACCAAGGTGGTTCAATGTGAATGGCCAATTTAGTCACTTGATCCGATACATAGCCATCTGGGTTGATGGATTTGATTTTTAGTGTATAATCCCCCTCCGGAATTCCGGTATAAGTGATTCTCCTATGAACGGCTTCGGTTGTGATCCAGTCTTTGTCATAGCCTTCCAGCATATATTGATACTTTGCCAGTTCGGGGTTGCTTAGACAAACCTGACTGAGTTCAATTGTGAAATAGTTCTCCCTGAATTCCAGACTAATACTGTCCATGTACTCGGGCACCTTCGTAAAATTGGAATCACCAATAATTGAATTGTTTAGGAGCTTGAAGTCATTCACTTTGGCAGGAAAGACAAATGTGTTTTCCAGAATATTTTGTGGGTCAAAAATGTTGAAGCCCTTTGGTCCTCCAAACAACAGTCTTCCGTCTTTTAACAATTCATTGGCATTCAGGTGAAATTCATGACCCTGAAGTCCATCTTGTACATAGTATGTGCGAACTCGACTACTATTGACCTGCTTTCCCGTAATCGAAGAGAGGTCCGTATTGTAGAATCCATTCGGATCAATAGCAGAAATCCCCTTTTCTGTACCCACCCAAATGTGGCCGTTACCATCCTCAAGTATACCATTAATATTGTTATTGCTGAACCCATTGTCCGTACTAAAATTGATATAGGTGTAATCCGTCTTATTCATGAGGTAAAGTCCATTGCCATAGGTGCCAATCCAAAGTGTATTGCTTTTCACCTTGTTGGATTCTGTTATGCAACTGACATTTTTGTCAAGTACCCTGAGAAATGAATCACTTCCTTCATCATAGATATCAAGCCCTTTGTCAGATCCTACCCATAGTTGTCCGTCTTTGTCTTCGTGTATAGCCCATACAAGGTTGGAGGAGAGGTTGCGTTGTGAGGTGGGGGATTTGTGATATCTGACTAACTCGAGTTTGGAGCCAAAGGTAAATGGATTGGGAGGAAGTTCTGCCCTGTAAACACCAAAATCAAATACTCCGAACCAAAGTCGATTATCTTTATCGATACAAATGGAATGGATATTCCCCTGTTCAAGTCCATTTTCTGATAGATCGAAGTAGTTCTTCTTTTTTCCATCAGCTGATATTACGTAGATACCTCCATCTACAGTCAACCACATTCTATTCTCCTTATCATTGTAAATTTGTCGTATGACATTGCTCGTGTTGTCCTGATCACCAATTGCTATATGCATTAAGGGATTAAGGTCAGGAGAGTAGATGTATATACCATCGGCCTGAGTTCCATACCAGATATTGCCTTTGGCATCTTTGCCCACCGATATGACACTCCTTTGGTCAAAACGATCGGCTCCTTCCTCCAGGATTTGATAATGATCGAACTTGTGATTGTAAAAATCGAGTCTTGATAAACCTCCACCTAACGTACCCATCCAGAAGTTCCCTGTCTGGTCTTTGTGTAAGACTTCAATAATATTGTTGGAAATACTATGCGACCCACAGTCATTTTTTGTGTATTGCTCCAGTGAGGTGATAATGGCGGTGCCATCAGGCTGATCTTTTAACTGGACCTCAAACATTCCTCCACCCAGAGTCGAAAACCATAAGTCTCCTTCATGATCCGGAGCGATGCCACTTATGATTGGAAATAACTTTGTGTTGTCCGTTGAACGATTTTCAATCCGGGAAAATTGCTTGGTGTTCTTGTCGAAAAGAAAAAGTCCTGCTCCAGCAGTACCAAGCATCAGTCTGTTTTGGTATTTGTAAATGTAGGTAACCGTATTTCCGAAATTATGTTCGGTAGCGAATGCATTGGTGTACCTTTCGTAGCTATCATTGTTGGGGTTATAGAGAATTAAACCGGATTTACTTCCTCCAATCCATAAATTCCCCAGATTGTCGCGGTGTATCGCTTTTATTTTGTTTCCCCAACTGTCGCTTTCAGACTTTGTTAGAGAGGTGTTGTGATACTTCTTTGTTTTTCTATCAAACTTTACTAGCCCTTTGTGTTCTGTGCCGAGCCATAATATTCCATCGTTATTTTCTGTAATTGCGAGTATACCTGTACCGTTATACTCATAGTGGGTAAATGTCATTGTGGGTTTGTGAAGCTTCATCAGGCCATTGTCTGTCCCTAGCCATAGTTCTTCTCCATTAGATTCGAGCGGTTCATGTATTTTATGAATGACATTGGTTGGCATCTTAATGGCCGTACGGTCGCTGTAGCTATTGAAATTTGTGCCATCGAAGCGATTAAGACCTCCATAGCTTCCAATCCAGACGTAGCCTTCCTTGTCTTGCAGAACATCTAGTACGTAGCTGTGCAAGAGCCCGTTATCTTTGGTGTAGCTTTCAAACTTCAGTACTTTTTTTTGTGACCAAACCGTTTGTGTAATGCCAAAAGTCAGACAAACAATAAGTGCTAATCTAATGGTGAAAGTATTCGATTTTATATTCAGTTGTAAAGACATCATTTATATCGCTCCAATCTAATTTATGCAAGTGCTAGTATACGCTCAAAGATCACTTTTTCGGAAGACCTATACATTTTTCAGTGAAAAGGTATTGCCTATGATACAAAACTTCGGGAAGTATGTACAGTCTAAAAATAAGAATATTCCTGATATGTAGTGTTTTTGTAGGGTGTTAAAAATGTATTTGTAGTGAGGGGCTTTTCGGATACTCCTTTCCGCCCTTTGTATTTTTGTATATCTGAAATGTGATTTTAGAAAGTTTTTTTTGTGATTAAGTAAGTTCTGAATGGTGCTCATAGATGGCGATCGTCTATGGGTACCAATTCTTTCATTATGCATAAAATAATAAACAATAAAATATCGACATTAATAGTGTTTCTGATTGTAGGGATGAATGTTCTATTGGTTCGATCATCCTTTGCTCAACGAGGATACTATGATGCCCCCTACATAAGATATGAAGCTGATACCGGGGTGCTCACGGGTGCAACAGTATTAGCAGCGTCATTTGACCAATCAGATTTACAAAGTGAGGCATCAGAGCAGGTATGCGTGGACCTTAGTATTTCCGAGGCTTCTGTGGAGTGGACTCTTGCCGAACAAGGCGATGGTCTGGTCGTTCGCTATAGCGTACCTGATGGAGAGTCTGGTGTACTCAATGTTTACGTAAATGATGTATTGGTAGATACTTTGGCCCTTAGTTCCTATTACTCATGGGAGTATTTGTGGATGGATGGAAACCCGAATAATTCGGGAGTGTCTAACGAAAACCCCAGAATGCGGTTTGATGAGGTACGATTGAAGTTGGATAGTCCGATACCTGCAGGGGGGACTTTGAAACTTGAGCGAAAAACCGGTAACATACACCTGGATTTTGCAGAGATAGAAATGATTCCTGCAGAGGTAACTTCGGATCCATCTGATGTCGTTTATTCAGGTGATGGAAGTGACCTTCAGGGTTTTATAGATGCAAACGGTGGAGAGGTTATCTACTTGCCAGCCGGAGTTTATAATGTTGACCGGGAGCTATACTTCGGTGTCAACAGCACCACTCTCAAGGGCGCAGGAATGTGGTATACTCAGATACATTTTACAAACAACAATGCGCAGCAAGGTGGACTTAGAGCCAATGCATATGATGTTAGTTACTCAGGGCTTTATTTAACCACTGTCAGAAATTCCAGATCAAATTCCTATAAAGGAATCAATGGAGTTTATACGAGCGGTTCAACCATTGAAAATATCTGGGCGGAGCACTTCGAAGCAGGTGCATGGATTGCTCAATTTAACAGTGGCAGTATCAACTATGCGGATGGTTTTACCATGTCATATTGCAGGCTGAGAAATAATTATGCAGATGGAATTAACCTCAGCAAGGGAACGAGAAACTCCACTGTAGAACACTGCAGTTTTAGGAATAATGGTGATGACGATATGGCAATATGGCCGGTTGGCTCATATTCTTGTGATAACAATACTTACAGGTATAATACTTCAGAAAACTGCTGGAGAGCTGCTGGTTGTGCAATCTATGGAGGAAAGAATAATAAGGCGCATCATTTATTGATACGAGACAACGTTGAAGTTGGAATTAAAGTTAATAACTCCTTTAGTGGTGTTGGGTTTGATTCAGAGGGAATGCATGAGTTTTATGAAATCACGATCATACACGGGGGTACTTTTAATGATCTGTACAACAATCCGGTTGGAGCTATTGATATACGGTGCTACAACGAAGCGGGTACAAGAGTTTACAATATTAGCTTTTCAGAAATAGATATCATCGACTCCAAGAATGATGCAATCCACATTCAGCGGTCAGGAGGAGATGGAATCTATAATTTGAATATGGAAAATATTAACATCAACGGCACAGGAGTTGAGTATCCAGATAATGATGTGAATAACCTTAATTGGGGCAGGGGATATGGGTACTTATTTGTAGGATATCCTACCGGCTATGGTACTTATTGCGATATCACATATTCAAACATTGGTGGCAATGCGGTCACTAATTATAACGATTTGCAGAAGGGCTCATTTGACTGGCAATCTGATTGCATCACCAGCCTCGATTCGAAGGCGCAACCCCAAATTGAAGTATATCCCAATCCATTCAATGAAAGTACACAGCTAAGAACTGACTTCGATCAAGACTTTACAGTAACTGTTATTAACACGCAAGGTAAGATTGTTCGCACACTGGAGTTATCAGGGCCAGGAGTACATAGTATCGGACAGAACTTACCTAGAGGAATGTTCCTGCTCCGAATTCAGAGCGCAGGAAGGACTCAATCATATCGCATCGTGAAATTGTAATGATAGGAGGGTGCCCCTAAACTTAATTGCACCTCTTTTCAAATTGTACTTTACTCAGAATAAATATTAAAAAAGCAGGCGGATAGTGCTGCTTGGTTTTTTTAACACACATGAAATGTAACAGAATATGTCAAACGTAATCAATCATTACTTACTAAGAGACCTGGCACTAACATTAGCAATTGTATTGATATTGGCTAATGTCTCCAATGCCCAGCGTGGGTATTATGATGCTCCTTATACAAGGTATGAGGCAGATTTGGGTAATCTAACCAATGCTTCGGTAACACCGAGGTCCTACAATCAGGCTGACCTTCAAAGTGAGGCTTCAGATCAGGTTTGCGTGGATATGTCTAACAGCGGAGCCGAGGTAGAATGGACGGTGATCACGGCCGGGGATGGGCTAGTGGTACGGTATAGCGTTCCAGATGGAGAGTCCGGCAGCATAGATGTGTACGCAAATGGGGTATATGCAGGAACCTTGAATCTATCAACGTACTACTCATGGGAGTATTTATGTTGTAACGGAAACCCGAATAATGGAGCTGTAATAAATACTAACCCTAAAATGAGGTTCGATGAAGTCAGGATGAGGCTTCCATCTGTATTGCCTGCGGGAGGTACTTTAAGATTGGTAAGAACCAGTGGAAATATTCATCTGGATTTCGCGGAATTGGAATTGGTGCCGGTACAGGTAAATGCTACGGGTGGTGATATCGTTTATAGTGGTAATGGAAATGATCTACAGACATTTGTTTATAATAACAGAGGCAATACGATTTATATCCCACCCGGGTATTATGAGATTAATGAAGAACTCTACTTTGGTGAAGATAACACAACATTAAAGGGAGCAGGCTCCTGGTATACTCAGATTCATTTTACGGGTAATGGGAGTGGAGATGGAGGCATCAGAGCCAATGCCTGGAATATCAATATCTCAGGGCTATTTCTCACTACAGTTAGAAATTCCAGATCGAATTCATACAAAGCGATCAATGGTGTTTTTACTCCGGGTACTTATATTACCGATGTGTGGGCTGAGCATTTTGAGGCTGGTGTGTGGCTGGGGCAATACAACTCCGGTAGCATAGGAAATGTTGATGGGCTTACCGTCTCTTATTGCCGTTTTCGAAATAACTATGCGGATGGTATTAACTTCTGTAAAGGAACCTTGAACTCCGTTTGTGAACACACCAACTTCAGAAATAACGGAGATGATGATATGGCCATATGGTCAGCAAATAATCAGGAGTGCAGAAACAATACTTACCGGTACAATACATCTGAAAACTGCTGGAGAGCTTCAGGATGTGCAATTTATGGTGGATACAGTAATGTCGCGCATCATCTTGTAATAAAGGACAACCTGGAAGTAGGCTTGCGGGTAAACAATGAGTTTCCGGGGGCACCATTTAACACCGGGGGGATGCATGAGTTTTATGAAATTACCCTGATCAATTGTGGGACGAACAACGACTTGTTTCACAGACCGGTCGGAGCCATAGATTTGTTTTGTAGAAATGCAGCGGGTAATCAGGTGAGAAATGTACGTTTCGCAGACATAGATATCATTGACTCAAAGAACGATGCAATTTTGATAAATAGATTCAGTGGGGATGGGTTTTATAATCTGGTTTTTGAAAACATTGCCATTGACGGAACAGGAGTGGAGTACCCCTATAATGATGCGGAAGGTGCAGGAGGGCAGAGAGGTTATGGAATCAAAATAACTGGTGATCCGGCAGGGTACGGCACCTATTGTAATATTACATACGCCAACCAGGGAGGAAACGCATCTGGTTGGGAAAACTACAATGGTATTGGCTCATTCAGCTGGACTCAGGCCGGAGGGTGCTCTTCTACTTCGGTTTCTATTACTTCTCCAGCATATGGATCGAATTTCGGGACCTGTGAAACCATTACAATTACTGCAAATGCCAATGCTTCCAGTGGTTCCATCAATAATGTAGAGTTCTTTGTTGATGGAGTAAGTATTGGACAGGACTTTTCTGCACCATATTCTATTGATTGGACTAATACCACACCTGGCGCACATACGATAACAGCAGTGGCAACCAATAGTTCTTCAGCTACAGCCACATCGTCAGCTATTGATATATTTGTCGCCCCTTCGATTTCAGAAACAGGGACGGCTCCAACAGTAGATGGAGTGGTTGAAGCGTTATGGGGTAACCATGATGCAAATTCATTGGACTTGGTAAGTCAGGGAAGTACCGGAGGAGGGTCAGACCTCGAGGCCACGTTCAAGACCACTTATGACAACACATACTTATATGTACTTGTTGAAGTAACAGATGAATCCTTGATGGATGACGGGACAGCAAGTTGGGAAGACGATGCGGTTGAGGTGTTTATTGATATAGGCAATGATAAGCTTAATTCCTATGGTAGTGACGATTACGCTTATATATTTATTATCAATGATCCAACTGTTTATGAGGCAGGAAACAGTGTTGCCGGAGTACAGTACGAACAGAGTATTACCGGAAGTGGCTATGTAATGGAATTTGCCTTCCCATGGTCTACATTGGGAGTACCATTGATCGATGGTAGCTATATCGGGATCGATGTACATGTCAATGACGATGATGACGGTGGCACCAGGGATACAAAGATTGCATGGGCAGACGGTACTGACAATGCCTGGCAGAACCCTTCGTTATTTGGAACTTTACAAGCGACAGGAATTCAGACAGAGACTGCTTTTGTATGTTCCGGAAGCAGCTATACTTTTCCCGATGGCACCACGCAGAATAACATCACCTCACAGGTAGTTTATACGAGTAATCTAACCTCATCTCAGGGCTGCGACAGTATTATTGAAACGACCGTAGATGTGATCACGGCCTATAATGTATCAGAGTCGGCCGAGGTATGTTCGGGAGGTAGCTATACATTTCCTGATGGGACCACACAGAATAACATCACCTCACAGGTAGTTTATACGAGTAATCTGACCTCATCTCAAGGCTGTGACAGTATTATCGAGACGACCGTAGATGTGATCACGGCCTATAATGTATCAGAGTCGGCTGAGGTGTGTTCGGGAGGTAGCTATACATTTCCTGATGGCACCACACAGAATAATATCACCTCACAGGTGATTTACACCAGCAACCTGACCTCATCTCAGGGCTGTGATAGTATTATCGAGACGACAGTAGATGTGATCACGGCCTATAATGTTTCAGAGTCGGCCGAGGTATGTTCGGGAGGTAGCTATACATTTCCTGATGGGACCACACAGAATAACATCACCTCACAGGTAATTTATACGAGTAATCTAACCTCATCTCAAGGCTGTGACAGTATTATTGAGACGACAGTAGATGTGATCACTGTCTATAATGTTTCAGAGTCAGCTGAGGTATGTTCGGGTGGTAGTTATACCTTTCCTGATGGGACCACGCAGAATAACATTACCTCACAGGTAGTTTATTCGAGTAACCTGACCTCATCTCAAGGCTGTGATAGTATTATCGAGACGACAGTAGATGTGATCACTGCCTATAATGTTTCAGAGTCGGCTGAGGTGTGTTCGGGGGCTAGCTATACCTTTCCTGATGGCACCACACAAACTAATATCACTTCACAGGTAGTTTATTCAAGTAACCTGACCTCCTCTCAGGGCTGTGACAGTATTATTGAGACGACAGTAGATGTGATCACTGCCTATAATGTTTCAGAGTCAGCTGAGGTATGTTCGGGTGGTAGTTATACATTTCCTGACGGGACCATACAGAATAATATTACCTCACAGGTAGTTTATACGAGTAATCTGACCTCATCTCAAGGCTGTGACAGTATTATTGAAACGACAGTAGATGTGATCACTGCCTATAATGTATCAGAGTCGGCTGAGGTGTGTTCGGGGGCTAGCTATACCTTTCCTGATGGCACCACACAAACTAATATCACTTCACAGGTAGTTTATTCAAGTAACCTGACCTCCTCTCAGGGCTGTGACAGTATTATTGAGACGACAGTAGATGTGATCACTGCCTATAATGTATCAGAGTCAGCTGAGGTATGTTCGGGTGGTAGTTATACATTTCCTGACGGGACCATACAGAATAATATTACCTCACAGGTAGTTTATACGAGTAATCTGACCTCATCTCAAGGCTGTGACAGTATTATTGAAACGACAGTAGATGTGATCACGGCTTATAATGTATCAGAGTCGGCTGAGGTGTGTTCGGGGGCTAGTTATACCTTTCCTGATGGCACCACACAGAATAACATCACCTCACAGGTGATTTACACCAGTAATCTGACCTCATCTCAGGGCTGTGACAGTATTATCGAGACGACAGTAGATGTGATCACTGCCTATAATGTATCAGAGTCGGCTGAGGTGTGCTCGGGTGGTAGCTATACCTTTCCTGACGGGACCACACAGAATAATATCACTTCACAGGTAGTTTATACGAGCAATCTGACCTCATCTCAGGGTTGTGACAGTATTATTGAAACGACAGTAGATGTGATTACGGCCTATAATGTATCAGAGTCAGCTGAGGTGTGTTCGGGCGGTAGTTATACCTTTCCAGATGGGACCACGCAGAATAACATCACCTCACAGGTAGTTTATACAAGTAATCTGACCTCATCTCAGGGCTGTGACAGTATTATCGAGACGACAGTAGATGTCACTTGCGGATTGGATGCAGATTTTTCAGTGGACAAAACAGAGACCTGTAAAGGGGTAACAATAGTTTTTACCAATCAAACGACTGGAGCATCTACAGGAGCAAGTTATGTTTGGGACTTTGGAGAAGGAGCAAGTCCGGCTATGGCCACTGGAATTGGACCTCATGCGGTGGTTTATACAACCGAAGGATTCAAAGATGTTTCGTTAACAGTCGATGATGGTACAACTGATACAGAGACTCAACCATCAGTAATTGAAATAATAGCAGATCCAAATAGCCTACCTGAGATTTCTGGTCCTGCCTGGCTGGAGTGTAATGCAACGGGGCAGGTGTATACAGTAAGTGGTTCTCCAGGCTCTAATTTTAATTGGAATTCAGCTGGTGGAGCGACTATAGTTTCCGGACAGGGTACTACAAGTATTACTGTAGATTTTGCAAATCAGAGCGGGACGATTACAGTAACCGAACAATTGACCAATGGTTGTGTTATGCCAAGTGATGACTACTTTGTCAACGTATGTGCCACAAATATTACGGGAGCATTTGAGCGAGCTGAGATTCAGGTTTATCCTAATCCTTTCTACGACTTTACGACCGTAGTACTTGAATCTGAAGAAGATTTGAGTTTCGAAATACAAGTTACTACACTAGACGGAAGGTTTATTTATTCTGGGAGCTATCTGAGTGGTGAAGAGGTAGTAATCGGAGAAGGATTTTCCTCAGGAATGTACATATGTCACATCGTTAGTGAGAATCAGTTTAGGTCATTCAAGTTGATTAAAAACTAAGCGCAGTTACTTTTGATAAAGGAAAAGTTGTTGAATTATAGGTGTTTATGATTCGGCAGGCGGGTTTGTAGGGTTTTTGTCGGGTATGTTTAAGGTGTTTGTTGGGATTGAAAATTATATGTTTGGCTTGAAAGAGTATAAGTTTGTACTAGACAATTGAGCGTAAGCATCCTCATACTTGCTGGCGCTTAAAAGTAAGTATTGAAGCAATACAAATTCCCACCGCCCTCATATCTGAAACAGGGCATTCCTTCAATATCTTTGGTAAGGTTAACGCGAGCGTGGTTGCTCGCGTTTTTTTGTTAAATTCCCCATAGTTTTAATATTATGTGTTTTATTTTAACAAATCACCAAAGACAATTTTTAGGGCTTGATCCAGTTGAGGAAAATTGGGATAAAGTAGAATTGAAAGCTGATTCTTATAGACCAAAAAGTGTACTTTTTTTAGTGATAATGTTATCAAAAAACATATTGTTAGCACAGATGAAATATATCAAGAGTTTCAATATTCCGAGCCAACGAGAGATAGACAATATTTACTTCCAAAGACTAAAAGAGGTAAAGAACAAAAATTGACAGCTAGTGTTTTAGAAAATAGAAGGCCATGTGGTGTTTATTTTAATTTTAGTAAAGAAACAGTTCGAATTGCAAATTTCACCACTCAAACAAATTTTCACTATGAACAACATGAAGGGATTTCTTTACAGCAGTGGATAACCGATTTTATCAATGAATCGAATCAGAATGATTTGAGCGAAATCCGATCCTTTTCAAATGCAGAAAGAAAGCGTATTAAATTCCAGGAGGGTGACTTTTATTCATTTAAGCTGAACAGGAGAGAGTATGGTTTTGGAAGAATACTTTGTGATATTGAAAAGTTAAGAGCTCGAGAACGTTTGGTTGGTGAAAATCATGGCCTCAACAACATTATGGGAAAACCAGTGCTCGTCAAGGTATACATGAAACATAGCCAGAACCCGAATATTTGCTTAAAAGAATTAAAAGGTTTAGATGCATTTCCTAGTGAGTTTATTTTTGACAATCGCCTTTTATATGGAGAGTACAAAATTTTAGGTAATCATGTGTTGGAGGAAAGGGAAATAGAGTTTCCGATTTCCTATGGGAAATGTATTGAGTGGGGATTCCAAAATGTTTTTTTTCAGTGGGGGCTTATCCATAAAGAATTGGCGATGAGAGACTATAGCGAATATTTGCTCGCAGAGAACAAAAGGGTGCCAGTTGGGAATCCTAATAAGGAGATTAAGTCTCCATTCCGAAGGGATTCAATAGGATATAGTACTTCAGTTGATTATCAAACTGTAAAGGAATGCGCGAAATTGCAGTCGCTCAAAAGTTATTGGGATGAAAAATTAGTTACTCGTGAATTTGATTTAAGGAACCCCAAAAATGACAAGATTAGAAAAGGTATATTTAAGGCCTTTGGTTTAGACACGAATAAGAATTATTTTGAAAATTTAATGGCTTTTAAAGAGAGCTAATATCTATAAATACAAAGGGCTGGTTTTTTGATTAATTTCTTTTGTATCTAGATTTTTAGAGTTTTTTTCTAACCCACAATAACTCCGAGATGAATGCGAGTTTTAGCCTTTTATTCTGGAAATCGTTCAGCTGTCTTCAAAGGAGATGGCGGAGTAGGTCTAGTTTAATGTCTCTGTGAACCCCGCTTAGTATTTGGAGTAAACAAATCCTAAGAATCCTGCAGCTCTCTCAAATCAACAGGTACCAATTTAGAAACTCCTTGTTCCTGCATGGTCACACCGTAGATTACATCCGTAGAAGCCATCGTGCGCTTGTTGTGCGTCACTATGATGAATTGTGAGTCTGCAGAGAAGGTCTTGATGATGTTGTTGAACTTATCGATGTTCGCATCATCCAAAGGAGCGTCTACTTCATCGAAAATACAGAATGGAGCTGGCTTTAACAGGTAGATGGCAAAGAGCAGTGCTACCGCTGTTAATGTTTTTTCACCACCTGATAATTGGTTGATGGTTAATGGTCGCTTTCCTTTTGGCTTGGCCATAATTTCGATAGGGGACTCAAGTGGGTTATCAGGATCGGTTAGTTTAAGATCGCAGGTATCTTCATCGGTAAACAATGACCTGAACACCTCCAGAAAGTTGGTCTTGATCTTGTCGAATGACTCCAGGAAGCTCTCCTTAGCTACTTCATCAATTTCTGTAATAGTCGCGAGCAGAGAGTCTTTTGCCTTGAATAAATCTTCTCTTTGCTCGGTAATGAAGTCGTGACGTTGCTTGATTTCTTCATAGGCTTCCATCGCCATAGGGTTGATGGGACCTATGCGCTCAAGTTTTTCCTTACAGCGTTCAACCTTTTGTTTTAACTCGCTTTCACTCTTTATTTCTTCCGGTTCTTCCTCTTCACCTTCTTCCTTCTTCTGCTCGATGAGAAGTTGGTCTATATCTACGTTAAATTCAACCTTCAGCCTTTCTCTAATACCTGATAATTGAAGTTTAGCTTCATTGAAGGTAGTCTGCAGGTCCATGAGTAAGCCATCGGTGTTTTCACGCTTACGTTGAATTTCACGAATTTCGTTCTCCGTTTCATCTATTTGTCCGCGGGACTCGTAGTATTTCTTTTCGGCTTCGTTTACACCTTGCTCAATATTCTCTTTTTCCTTGTATTGCTCTACTAACTCGTCATCGTTGCTCTCGGTCGTTGCTACGAGCTGTGTGATTTCGGAGTTTGTCTTGGTGAGTTCCTCTTGATTTTTCTCAATTCGGTGCTTACTGTTGTCCAGGTTTGTTTGTTTGTATTCTATCTCCTGCTGAATACTGTTGATTTTATTCTGTTGTTGATGGAGATGGATGTTTTCCTGGTTGTAGGCGCTTGATTTTTGAGATAGCACCTCATTTTGGTACTCGAGCTCAGTTCTCATCTGAGTGATTTTTTCCTCGAGATTAGAAAGCTCCACTTGCTCAAGGTCAAGCTTAGGTTTGCTTTTCTGGATACCCTCCTCCAGTATGCGAATGTTGTTTTGTATATCTTCCTTTTTGGTCTTGTTGTTGGAGATCAGGTCGGTGTACTGTTCCTTTTTGATCTTGATGGAGATATACTGCTCGTTGAGTTCGTTAAGTTCGTTTCGAGCCTGTTCAATGCTTTGTTTGTGGGTATTTTCCTTTAATGAATGAAGGTAAGTGGTTTTCTTATCAAGTTCCGTTTTGATCGCATCCCTTTTATTTGAAAGGTCTTTGATCTTCTTTTCAAGTTTCTCTAGGTTCTTAGCTCTTCCTATCCTCTTGCCTTCAAACAATCCAACGGACCCACCCGAAACACTGAATTGTTTCTTAGTGAGTTTACCATTCTGAGTGATAAAAATGCTATCAGGGTCCTCTGGAAGCTCTTCACTATTGGTGGTTTGAATATATACACCGTTAAGTATGTAGCTGATTAGCTTTTCGTACTTATTATCGTATTCAATTATATCTGTTGCCGCAACACAGCTATCAAATTCTTTTTTCTTATGTGGCTTAAAATTCTCAAAGCTCTTAAGTACAAAGAAATTGGCTTTTCCTTTCGCAGAATCACTCAACATATTGACCGCTTGATAGGCGTGTGCCACCTCTTCAACTACATAGTAATTCATCAGAGGCTCCAGGTAGCTTTCGATAGCGATCCTGTAAGTTTCATCAGTCGTCAGGACATCAGAAAGAAGGGGAGCATCTTTACCCCAGTGTGAGTTCTTTTTCAGGAACTTTATGGCATCAGGAAAACCCTCAAGGTTCTCAACCATTGATTTAGTTAGGTTGTACTCGTTTTGCTTGGAGTCAAGTTCGCGATTGAGTGCAGAAAGTTTGTCTCTGGTTTTTTCAATCTCGTTTTCTGTTTTGGTGATCTGCTCATTGAGATAAGCTTCCTGCTCCTGTAGTTTGTCCAGTTCCTTAGTTTTGGCATCCAGGTCTTTGGCCAGGGTATTCATTTGTTCCTGAAACTCAGTGATACTCTCGGAGTGAGAGGTGTCATCAGAACTGGTTTTCTGGAAATCGTTCTTTAAGGTTTCAACCTGTACTTCACTTATTTCAAGGGATTTTTTCAGCTGAAAGACCTCTTCCTGCTTTTGTCGAAGTTGGTTGTTATGAACGTTAAGTTCTTCCTGCAGGGAGATAGTTTTTGTTTTCTGCTCCTCATGATCAGCTTTGAGCTCCTGGGTTTTCTTCTCGAGTTCTGCGTGAATTTTTGTGGCCGAATCGACTTCGTCCTGAAGTGTTTTAATGTCTTGCAGATATCGTTCGTTGCTTAGCTTGTCATTGTTGATTTGGGCTTGCAGGTCAGCAATTTTATCATTGAGGAATCTCAGTCGCTCGTTACGAATTCGTTTGTCACTTTCGTATTGACGGAGTGAGTTTACGTGTTCGTTTAATGCCTTTTGTCGTGAAGCTAGCAGTTTTTCCTTATTGATGAGATCAACCTTTTGCTGTTCAAGGTCGGCCTCTTTTTGCTTCAGTTGTTTGTTGAGCTCTTCTTTGAGGTCATTCTCAGAGGTTATTTGCTTCTGAATGTTGTTGTATGACTCTCGTTGTTTGTTAAGACTGACTTTGGCAAGTTGAATACTTGTGACCTTGTATTCATCCTTGAGCTTCATGTATTTTTCGGCTTGCTTGGCCTGTCGCTCGAGGGATTTTAGGTTTTTATCAATCTCAAAAAGGAGGTCTTCTACACGTTCAAGGTCTTTGTCCGTATCATCAAGCTTTTTAAGTGTCTGCTTCTTTCTGATTTTAAACTTGGAAATTCCTGCCGCCTCTTCAAAAAGTCCCCTTCTGGAATTGTTTTGGTCGTTCAGGATGTCATCGACCATTTTGAGTTCGATAATAGCGTAGCTATTGGGGCCAATGCCGGTGTCCAGAAATAAGTTGTTTATGTCTTTGAGTCGGCAAGTAACGCCATTCAACAGGTATTCGCTATCTCCCGACCGATAATATCTTCTTGTAATGGTGACTTCTGAATACTCAGTAGGGAGCAGGTTTTTGGTGTTTTTGAAGGTTAGGGAGACCTCCGCCATTTGTAGCGCCTTTCTTTTTTTTGTTCCGTTGAAGATGATGTTTTCCATCTTCTCAGAACGAAGGGCTCTTGTTTTTTGCTCACCCAGTACCCATCTGATGGAATCTACAATGTTGGATTTACCACACCCGTTCGGACCAACTACACCTGTTATTCCTTCATCAAAATTGAGTACTACCTTGTCTCCGAAACTCTTAAAGCCTCGTATTTCTAGTCGAGTAAGCTGCATTAAATTTTTGCTTAATTCTCCGAAGAGGGCAACAAAGTTATCTTATTTTTAACAAATTGTTGAGCGCAAATTTCTAAAGTTATCCACTCTCTATTTGAGGAAATTTTCCAAGAATAATATTTGTAAAATATTATTAATGAGAGATATATGTTATCGTTTTTGTGGTATTCATTAACAGTTTATCCACATTGTAAATTCAACTGTCGGCTGATTTACATTTAAAAATTTAAAGGATTGACCAGCACGCATTTTAATTAATGAATAGTTAACTTAGGCATTTATGCACCAGGCCTCTCGAACAAAAAAGGATGATAAAGAACTCTCAAAACACGAAAAGGAGGTAGTTAAAGTATTACTCTATTTCGAAATGTTCAGATACCCGTTAACTGTCTCTGAAATTTTGGGAAACTTCTCTTTTGCTACAGATGTAGAGTTAGTAAGTGCAGCATTGGATGACCTTTGTGCCCAAGGATATGTTGAGAATACGGGTATATACTACCATATTCCGGGTGGTCAGGAATACGTGGGGAGAAGGGAGAAGGGAGAAGTTCTGGCTAAAGAATTTTTAAAGAAAGCCGAAAAATATTCCCGATTTATAGCTAATAGGCCTTTTGTAAGAGGTGTCATGATATCAGGCTCCTTGTCTAAAGGGTATATGGAAAGAGGTGGTGATATTGATTACTTCATTGTTACCGAGCCTAATCGGGTATGGTTTGTAAAGGCGTTCCTGATGCTGTACAAAAAAGTTTTTCTGTTTAATTCAAAGAAATACTTCTGCATCAATTATATCATCGACAGTAGAAACCTCGAAATTATTGATCAAAATGTCTTTACGGCCAAAGAAATCCGATATCTGATCCCAACTTATAATGAGGGAATTTATCAGGACTTTCTCAATGCAAACAGATGGACAAAAGAAGGGTATTTACCCAACTTCAATCTCAAGAGGAAGGTCGTGGATATATTATCAGAGACATCAAAAAGCAAGAAGAGGAAAGAGATGTTTTGGTCCGGTAGATTAGGAAATATGGTTGACCACATGAGTCTAAGGTTGTTTCAAACCTATTGGAGGAGAAAGTATCGTAAAAAGTTCAACCTGGATACAGGAAAACAAATCAAATGTGAAAAGCACGTTTCAAAAATTCATCCGGGGAATTATCAGGAGCGTGTGCTCAATCATCTTTCCAATATTGTTGTGACATATGAAAGAGAGCACCAGGTCAAAGTTTCATAATGGCTGATATTTTATTTACCCATTCATATTTTATGCGTTTTGATCCTAAGCAATGGGACTTTATGCAACCGTATCCACCATTAGCTACCATACAGGCAGCCGCAGTCATGAGGGAGTCTGGATATTCTGTGTCGTTATTTGATACAATGTTTGTTGGTCAGGCCAGGGAAGTGACCAAATACCTTGATGAACACAAGCCAAACTATCTGGTTATATATGACGATGGTTTTAACTGGTTAACCAAGATGTGTTTAACCAATATGCGGCATGCTGCCTGGGAAATGGCTAAGCTTGCCAAAGAGCGCGGGTGTACAGTTATTCTTTCCAGTTCTGATTCTACAGATCATTATGAAAAGTATTTGGAGAATGGTGCTGACTATGTCATTCTGGGTGAGGCCGAAGAAACTTTAAGAGAATTGGTCGACAAATTGGAGAAGGACACAGATGTCTCGGATGTATTGGGTTTAGCTTATCAATCAGGAACTGGAGTTGTTACCAACCCAAAAAGGCCTGTGATGCGCGAACTCGATCAATTACCAATGCCAGCGTGGGACTTAATAAATATTGATTCTTACCGGTCAAGATGGCAAAAGGCACACGGGTACTTTTCCCTCAATCAGGTAACGACAAGAGGATGTCCCTATAAGTGCAATTGGTGCGCTAAACCAATTTACGGCAACCGATATAATTCCCGTTCACCGGAGAGGGTAGTGCAAGAAATTGCATTCGTATCAAAAGAATTTGCTCCTGATCATATTTGGTTTTGCGATGATATATTCGGTCTTAAACCTGGCTGGGTTCAAGAATTCAGTAGATTACTGAAGGAGAATAACTTAAAGATTCGATTCAAAATACAGTCCAGAGTTGATTTGTTATTGGCGGAGGATACTGCGGAGGCGCTGGCAAAAGCTGGTTGCGAGACAATATGGTTAGGGGCAGAATCTGGTTCCCAGAAAATACTGGACGCGATGGACAAAGGTACCGATGTGAAGCAGATACACGAGGCGAGAGAGGTGTTAGCAAAATATGGCATTAGGTGTGGTTTCTTCATACAGTTTGGTTACTTGGGAGAAACAAAAGAAGATATAGATAAGACCATAAACATGGTGGAAGAGCTGATTCCTGATGAAATTGGTGTGTCTGTTTCCTATCCGCTGCCTGGAACTGGGTTCTATGAAAAGGTGAAGTCCGAATTAAATAAAAAAGCGAATTGGACGGATTCCGATGATCTTGATCTGATGTTTGAAAATAACTACTCTTCAGAATACTATAGAGTACTTCAGCGGTTTCTTCATAAACAGCTTCAAAAGCGTAAGGGCCAGAAGGCAATAAGAGCCTTGTTGCGAAATCCATTGAAGACGAATGGTCGAAGGCTAAGAACAGCCGCTGCTACGGTTTATTACATTCAGGCTGCCAAAAAATATAAGCGAAAACTCAATGCCCTCAGTTGATCCTTCCGTTTTTGATGCAATGGCCGAGAGCTATGATAAGGAATTTTCCGGATCAGGTATTGGAAAGGCCCAGCGGGATATCGTTTGGAGATTCTTAGAAACAGCTCTTACCGGTGACCTTTCTCAAAAGGTTCTCGAGATTAACTGTGGTACAGGAGTTGATGCAAAACATCTGGCGGAAAAGGGACATTCGGTAACTGCGACTGACATTTCTGTACAAATGATCGAGAAGGCTTCCAGAAATTCTAGAGGAAAAGTTAGTTATGAACAATGCGCAATTCAAAATTTATCCAGAAAGTATAATCAGCAGAACTTTTCAATGGTTTATTCCAACTTTGGAGGAATCAACTGTTTGAATTCAACAGAATTGGAGGCTTTCTTCAATGAAATGAGTTCAATTACGGAAAAATCTCATAAACTCATTTTAGTTATCATGTCATCTGCCTGTTTGTGGGAATTCATTTACTTCTTCTTTACTTTAAAATGGGGTAGGTTGTTCCGAAGAAGGAAACGAAGTGGGGTAGAATTTCTTACGGACAGCGGGTCGACTAAAGTCTATTATTACTCACCATTGAGAATAAAGCGGTTGGCAAAAAAGTATCAGGTAAGAAAGGTTAGGCCAGTTGGGTTTTTCATTCCCCCATCATATATGGAGCCTTATTTTTCTAAACGTCCTGGCCGATTGAGGTCTTTGATCAAGTGTGAGAGTTGGATAAATAGTCAAGGCTGGCTGAGTAATTTCGCGGACCATTACTATATTGAGCTAGTCCCTAAATGAAAGTACTACTTACACACGCCTATTTTATCAAGGAAGATCCTCGAGAACAGAAGATCATGAAACCTTATCCTCCATTGGGGATTTTGAGTATTTCAGCCTTTCTGAGTAAGTCTGGTATAGAGAACGAGGTCTTTGATACTACATTTTCATCTTTCGAAGAACAAAAGAAGTTTATTGATGAGCATAGGCCAAAGTATATAGGCGTTTATACAAATTTGATGTCGAAGTTGAACGTAATTCGACTAATTAACTACGTCAAGTCAAGACCGGAATTACAAAAAACCACCATTTTTGTGGGTGGTCCGGATGTAACTTACAATGTCGAAAACTATTTAGGTATTGGTGCAGATGTCGTGATTATAGGCGAAGGTGAGCAAACGACCTTTGAACTGATCAGTACCATGGAAGTGCCTTTCAATCCATTCCTTGATCATATCGATGGTATTGCCTATAAAAACGCTACGGGTGAAATAACCAGAACAAAAGAGAGGGCAAGAATAAAAGAGGTTGACAGCCTTCCATGGCCGGCAAGGAATAAAATTGATATCTCGAAGTACCTGGACACATGGAAGAAGTATCATGGAAAAAGCACCCTCAATCTAAATACGCAAAGGGGTTGCCCTTATACTTGCCGATGGTGTAGTACAGCGGTATATGGTCAAAGCTATCGCAGGAGAAGTCCTGAAGAGGTGGTAAAGGAAATGCTCCATTTACAGGATACTTATAGTGTTGAGAGTATTTGGTTTGTAGATGATGTGTTTACCGTTAGTCACGAGTGGTTAAAGAAATTCAAAGAGCAAGTGCGGTTGCATGATCTGAATATGCCCTATGAATGCATTAGTCGTGCTGATCGGATGAACGAAGAGGTAATCGAATTACTTCAGGAATCAGGGTGCTACCGAATCTGGATAGGTGCAGAAAGTGGGTCACAGGAAATCATTGATGCAATGGACCGTAGAGTAGAGGTAGGTAAGGTGCAAGAGATGATTCAGAAATGCAATGAAGCTGGAATTGAAACGGGTACATTTATAATGTTGGGTTATCCGGGGGAGAAAAAGGCTGATATTAAGGCTACTGTGCAGCATTTAAAAAAATCAAATCCCACTCACTTTACAATTACAATAACTTATCCGATTAAGGGAACCTCATTGTACAATCAACTTGAAAATGAGTTTGTTAAGAAGCTTGACTGGAGCACTACCACGGATCGGGATATAGATTTTAATCGGCCATACTCCAGAAAATTTTATGATTACGCTGTGCGATATGTTTATAATGAGGTAAATTATTATAAATTAGTAACCTCCAAAAAAGCATTCCATAGAGCGTTATACTGTAAAACCAAAGCTTTCATTGCTAAGGTGGGAATGTGGTTTGAAAGTAATTTTAGGAAATCGGGAAATGGATAGAGACATAAGCAGATACCTGGTAGAAAAGTTGTCACATCGCTTAGGCAGGTTGTTTGTTATGAAATTTATTGACCCCAATCATGAGTTTGATGGTCTGTACTATGATTTCCGCAAGTTTGATGGACGTATCTACTCCGATGAACAACTATCGGTTCTGCCGAACTACAACGGACCTAATAAAAAACTGGTAAAGGAATGGAAAGGCCGAAAGCACGCGGCCGATATGATGATTGACCATATCAAGAAAAAATTTACCGGTAAAACCAATATCCTGGACCTTGGTTGTGGTGTAGGGTGGTTGACCAATCAGCTATCAGAGCTGCCAGACAGTAGTGTATATGCTGTAGATATTGTTCAGGAAGAACTGGTGCAGGCCGCAAAGGTATTTGATAAACCCAATGTACAGTTTATTTATGGTAATATATATCGGGGCATACTTCCTGAAAACTCTTTCAATGTCGTGGTGCTTTCCGGGTGTATTGAATTTTTTCCTAATCTAAAAACGCTTTTCGAAAATGCATTTAAAGTGTTGAAAAAGGGTGGTGAGGTACACATTATCAATAGTCCGATTTATAAACCGGAACAAGTCGAGAAGCAGGAAGAGAAGATGAACAAGTTTTTCGAAGATTCCGGCTTTGCTTTAATGAAGAGGCACTATTTCTATCATACAGATAAAGAATTGGAAGAGTACAAGGCCGAGTTGAAGTACAATCCTGATACTTTTGGAGGGAAGTTATCAAGGAAATTTTTGTCCTCTGCTGATTCTCCTCACAGCTGGTATGTTCTTCGTAAGGATGAGCAGTCTTAATGCGCAAGTTTGAGACAATAATCTTCTTATTTCCCTTCGGAGCATTTCTTGTCATTTACTTTGCATTTGATTTTAATGGACTTTATGGCCAAGATGCCCATGAATACTATCGTTTTTCTAATGAACTGATAAGTTGTATTCAAACAGGAAGTAGCCCCGGACCTTTTTTTTGGCCGTTGGGCTATCCAGGAGTAGGAGCAATTGCGGGGAGTTTTTTTGGGGATGCCTTGTTGCCATTACAACTACTCACTACGGTCTCTATGAGCCTTAGTGGATACTTTGTTTTCAAAACTTTAACCTTGCGATATGAGCGAATCCAAAGTTTTTATCTGGTTCTAATAATTATTTTGAGTAGCGCTTATATGTTCAGGTCTGGCTTTATAGTTATGAGTGATATGATGACTGTGGCCTGTATTTCTGCTTTTTTTTATTATTCGGGGCTATACAAATTGAAAGCAAGGCCAGCACATATTCCTGTCTTAGGATTTCTGTTTATGATGGCCATTATGACCCGTTATGCGTCTTTTGTCGTTCTGATTGTTCCAGCCTTATTTATCGCCTATGAAATCTTTAAAAACAAACATTGGTTCTGGATTTTGCCTGGCCTTTTGGTGGGAGCAATAGTTGCTGCCCCACATTTTTTTCTGCGATATGAAGCTGGGACAGATTTTTTATCGCACAATTGGTTAACTCATTGGTCGGTTAAGAATTTTTGGTCAAGAGAGTTTGAAGGATTCAGTGGAGATCATACTCATCTAGTACCTAACTTTTTATTCTCACTGAAATGCCTTGTTCACCCAGGCTTTTTATCTGTCCTTCCTATATGCTGGATTTTTGTGAGGAAGATAAAGGTGCCCAAAATTCATCTTCTTACAACCATCTTATATCTGTGTTTTTTAGCAGGGATTCCCATGCAGAATACGCGATTTCAATTATTGGCTATACCTTCTGTCGCATTGTTAATAGCTCCGGTATTTAGTTACGCCTATGAGCGTTTTTATCGTTATTTTAAATTCTTTTTGTTATCATCAATTGTACTTAACCTTATTCTAATTCCATTCGCATTCGACAAATTAATATCACTAAACCAACAGGAGAGAGCTATTGCAAGAAAACTCAGTTTGATTGACGATAAAAAGTTATATTCCTTTTCTATTGACATTGCGATGAAGTCATATACGGACAAGGAATGGTTGTCAATGTACTCTGATAATGTTATTCAACCTGATACAACCGCACTAGTTTTATTTAATGAAAAACTATTGGCAAAACAATGGAAGAATACAACGGTAATGCACAATTGGAAAAGATTCAAAACAGAAGGAATTCAATTAAAAGACTCCTTGAGTGGAGGGTGGGTATTGTATGAATTTACGAAATAATCATATCGTATTTATTACACCAGGTTTTCCCAAGGATAAAAATGACATTAACTGTATCCCACCACTTCAGATTTATACGGAACAGTTGATGGAGACTTATCCTGAGCTAAAGGTTTCTGTTGTCACTCTCCAGTATCCACACGAGAAGAAAATGTATACCTGGAAAGGGGTAGACGTGTACCCTTGTTTTATGGGACACAATCCCTGGAAGAGTCCTTTAAAATGGAGAAAGGCTGTTCGCACCATAGAAAGGATTCGCGCTAAACACAGGGTTGATTTGACGCATTGTTTTTGGTACACCGATACCGTTCTAGTTGGGCGTAAAATTAAAAGAAGACAAAAAATACCAATGCTGATAACCTTAATGGGACAGGACTCTAAAAAGAAGAACAAGTACCTCAAACTTATAAAAGTAAAAGAGCCTAAGGTCATTGCATTAAGTGAAAGACAAGCCAGGGAGTTTGAGGGAAATTCCGGTTATAGAGTTTCTGAAACCATCCCATGGGGTATCCGTGAGACTGAACTATATGCTGAGGAACCTGAAAGAACAATAGATATTTTAGGGGTTGGTTCGTTAAATGATATTAAAGACTATGATAGGTTTTTAGAAACGATTGCACTCTTAAAAATCAAAAAGCCAGGTATCTCCGTAAAGGTCTTAGGGGGCGGACGACCCCTTAATGCATACAGGGAGCAAACCTTATCAATGGGACTTGACCAACAAGTCGAGTTTGTCGGGGAAGTGAGTCGGACAGAAGTGCTTGAGTACATGAAAAAGTCAAAAGTACTTTTGCATACATCAAAAACGGAAAGCCTTGGATATGTGTTTTATGAAGCTCTGGCGAATGGTATGAGAATAGTATCGACTCCAGTAGGGGTCGCAAAAGAAGGTGAATTTTGGAGTTTAGGTAGCTCTTCAAAAGAGTTATGTGCAGGATTACTAAATCAATTGCAATTCAAGGTGCGTTCAGTTAGTAAAATTCCAATGATGAGCGAGACGGTAAAAGAATACATTCAACTTTACGGTAGAATATCGGTTTGATTTATTTGGCGAATCAATGAAGAGGTTGAAACACATATTCTTCGTAGGAATACGTACTTTACTACCCGCAATAGCAAATTTTGTAATCTCAGCGCTTGTTGTACACCATTACTCTTCTTCCCTTTGGGGGGCATTTATTGAATTTTTTATCTTAATTAACTTATTCAATCAGCTGACATTTTGGGGGCACAGAGAAGTATCATTGCGGTTCATGTCCTCGAATCCGAAAACAGCGGTAGAAGTCTGGGGAGAATCACTAATGACCAGGCTTCCAATCCTTTTGATTCCAGTTCTTTATTATATATTCTGTTCACAGTCTGTGAGTATAATTTGCACCCTCATTGGAATTCAGTGTATCTATTTTGTTCAACAATCTGCCCAGACTCTGTTGACTTATAATAGAAGATTTTCAGCTGACTTTTGGAGTGAGTTATTTGCTAATGGGGTGTACGTATTGTTCGTCCTGTTCATAATTGACGAACTGAATGTGACAATGATGTTGTTTTGTCACCTGCTCTATATTATTAGCAAGTTACTTTTGACTTTGGTTGTACTGAGAAAGGATTTACGACAATTCAAATTTCAGTTCAACGTGAGACATTATCGGGACGGAGCTCTTTTCATGTTAATATTACTAGGAGGGTTTTTGAATTCCAGGGTCGATATACTATTTCTAAGTGGCACTTCAAATGACAGCATTGTAGGAGATTATCATATAGTTTCGAACTATTTGCTGCAGGGTGCCACAGTAGCCGCATTTTTGCTGATTCCCATTTCAAAATATCTTTACCGCCTTAGTAGAGAGCAGTATGTTAAGCTGATCAGGAAGATGACCTTATTTGGTCTGTTGACAGGTCTTTTGGCCTCCGTAGCGATGCCATATATTTTGTTATATATTTATAAGATTTCTACACCAACGATTAACCTGATAAGTTTTCTTTTATTCGTTCTCTGCTCCTTTGTAAACCTGCCGATTATCTATTGGTTCTACAGAATAAAAAAGGAAAAAATGGTATTGCTTATGAATTATATCGGGGTAATCATGCACCTATTGCTTTTGTGGTTTTATTCAGCAGACCTTTACTTATGGAACGTACTCCTAATTATTGTAGCATCAAAAGTAACCTTGACTATATTATACTTAGTTTTATTCCAGCGAAGTAAGCCTAGTGATCTTTAAATGTCCATATTGTTCTACTGAAGTAAATCTTCGATCAGGTGTTTGTGAAAAAGCTCATAGATTTCCATTGAAAAACAGGGTCTTGACCCTCTTTACTGAAGAGTATGATCGAAAGTATTCTCCCTTCGAAAAAAAGTTTCAGGTATACCGGGATAATAAGTCACTGAGGATTTTAGATTCGAAGGTTTATGACTCACTTCCATTTGTTAGCGATAAGAAGCATCCAGGAAATTGGAAGCCAAAGCAGATAGACTTTAAACTGATTTGTAAACTGTTAGGAGACCGAAAAGGGCAAGAGGTGTTGGATTGGGGTGCCTGGAATGGTTGGCTATCGCACCGGTTAGCTGCTCGAGGAAATAAGGTGTATTCAGTGGCCTATTTCTCTGATTCGTATGACGGCCTAGGAGCCATTGATCACTATACTAACTCTGATTGGTTGCCGGTACAAATGGATATGGAACGGTACGATTTGTTAGACGGAAAACTTGATGCGATTATAGTTAATAGGAATTTGAATTATATGTCTGACCCAGTTGGTTTCCTCAAATCCATGAAATCGTTAATCGCGAATGGAGGTATGATTATATGTACAGGGGTAATGGTGGCTCGAAACAAGAGAATGGCAGATGAAGAGTTCGAAAACAATATGAAGGAATTTGAAGTTAAGAATGGTTTTTCTCTACGCCATAAAGAGTTTTATGGAGCCCTGAGTAAAGCTGATTTAAATAGTATAAAGCAACTTGGGTTCCAAATTAAGAATTACAAAGTTTTCAAAAATCCATTGAAGAAGGGAAATGTTTCAACGCGATGGTTCATCCATCAAAGAAAACCTTAAGAGGATATTTTTTTTAACCAATAGCTTAATTCACAATATAATTGTGATGGTTTTTTTGCGATTGGTCTGCTTTTGTAAGAACGAGGATAATCTAGTTTTTGTTGACACCTTTGAAGCCAAAGGTCTTTGTTGAATTTCTTTCTAATTTGATACGGGGCTTTTTTTCTGGGATTCAGTTGAATTAATTTTTCTGCTGAACGGCCAGGAGTTTTATCGTAGCCCATGTAATTAATATCACCACTTACCTGGGCAACCTTATGAAAATCATAAAACTTGTCAGAGTAATCCGTTTCAAGAGTTTTAGCGATTAATTTCATTGTAGATTTAGGTTCCTTACAGAACTCCTCATATTTCACAGTAGGTATATTCAACGAAGCAATTGTTTCTATGAAGGCATAATACCTTTCGAAAAAATTGGAATCAAAATTTCGAGACAGGTACATATCAATAGGATCACGAACAATAGCAATAGGATTGACCTCACCAATTCTACTAAGCGTTTGTAAATTGCTTAATCTACTATTGGGAACTCCAGATATAAAGTCGTACTCGCTGAAGTCCCGAATTATCAAATCTTTGTTCCGGGTTTTGCAAATTTCGTAGACCTCTGTAATAATTTGTTCGTAGCTGTTGTTACTATTTACTTCAGTATTGTACCACCTCGATAATTGGTCTGTGATGCTGAGTTTCGGTAAACCACTTCCTTTTGGGTGAACTTCAGACAAAACTACAGCTTCCGGCAACATACTACGGAGGCACCGAGTAATTAGGGTAGTACCGGATCGACCAAAACTTGCTATATATTTGATTTTGTTCACGAGCTAATAATTCAAAAATATTCAATTATTTTGGAACAGGGTAAGCCAAGAATGGATGGGATTAATTTTTGATAGAATTGACCATAAGAATTTTGCCGACATTAAGTATATACTTAAGTCGGTATATAGTAAGGATTTATCATTGGCATATATCGAAGCTAAATACGATACGTCTCATACTGGTGTCAAATACGTGGCCACCATGGCTTATGAAGATGATCAACCCATTGGTCTCTACGGAGCAATCCCCCAGCGTTTTTCATATAAGGGTCAAGAAATTTTATTGGTGCATACTTGTGACTCTTTCACCATCCCATCACATCAGGGAAAAGGGATTCACAGGAACCTTGCCAAGTTGTCCTATGATATTATGAAACAGGAAGGAGTGAAAGGTGTATATGCATTTCACAGTGAGAACACCTATCATAGTTGTAAAAAACTTGACTGGATGGATAAGTATCGTATGGCTCGTTTTCATATTCCAACGGGTGCGATACCACTAACCAGAGTTTTCAATAAGCTAGGTTGGAAGAATGTCATAATAAAAAGAGCCAATAAGTATTTAACTCCCTTTCAAATGCAGGATGCCAGTAATCCTCATAAAGGAAAGTTTGGAGGCTTTCATATTTATGATAACAAGTTCTTTCAATACAAAGAGACCTTCAACAAACATTGGCTGATAGAGGTCGAAGGAACGCAATTCTACCTGAAAATTGATGCAGTGGCTCATATTGGTTTTTTCAATGTTATCGATGAATCATTTGAAACGTTTACGAAGGGACTAAAGAAAGTTAAATCACTTTTGAAGAAAATAGGGGTGAGGGAGCTGTTGTTTCAGGTTGATCCGCTTTCTATTCAGGCCAAGTGGTTGGGAGAGTTGGCTCCGATGCAAAGTTCCTGGATGGTTGGGTATTTACCATTTACGGATGAAATCGATTTTTCTGATTTCGCTTTCAATTATTGTGATTTTGATACTTACTAGTAGTACTTACCACGGATTATACACCTGACTTGGTTGTTCCAGCTGCAATGTGGGTTCATACCAATTCGATCTCTAATTCTGGAATCTTCTTTGTCTTCATCAAATAAATAGTTGACCGCTAGTTGATAGTCATAGCCAATTTTTTCAGCCTCATCGATTAGTTTTCTTGAGTAAGATCCATCAGGATAGGCAAGGCTCTTTATTTCCTTTTGGAGGATACTTTCCAGGTATTCCTTCGAGCTTGCAAGTTCTTTGATAGCATCTCTTAAATTAATCTCAGCAAGATTATTGTGGAGAAGTCCGTGGCTTCCGATTTCAACAAAAGGTGACTTGTTTAATTGTCTAAGTTCGTCAGCTCCCATAAGTCTCCAATAGTCATCATATTTTGGATCGCCTTTGAACCCATCGCTAAGTTTTTTGTGCAACAACTCTTTCAAGGAGTAGTCACTCTTCCTTAGTTCATTTTTTAATTTTTTGCCTGTAACAGAATTTATATAGTCATTCTTTTTTTTGTGTTGATAAACCTGGTCATTCAGTTCAAGATCTTGTTGGTAAAGTCTACTAGCTATATCAAGATGGTCTGACCAGAGAATGTCTTTTCCCTCTGAATAGATTGGAGTTGCAAAAAATGTGACCGGAATCTTATAGGTCTCGATTAACGGTAACACGTATTTGAAATTGTTGAGATAACCATCATCAAAAGTAAGGCACACATTTAGTTTGTTGCTATCAATTTCACCGGAAAAATACTGCTGAAGGGAGATGACATTGCATTGCTCAGAGAAAAGCTTAATTTGGGTGCCAAGGTATTTTTGCGAAATAAAACGACTGTTGAAATCAAGACTTCCGGTTTGGTCAATACCATGATAGATAAGACAACGGCTTTTTCCGTTGGCTTGTTTAAGGTTGTTTTTTTGTAATCCTACTGAGAACAAGAAATCATTCCAGGTATAGGTCAGCTTCCTTTTGACTTTTGTTATGAGTAAGTTCATTAGTAATCTAATTTAGAACTAATTGGGGAAATGTGAATTATCAGACTTTCTCAGAGGCTGAAAATATCTTAAATTTGTCTATTCCAGATAACTATTGAACTCAACCACATCAAATAAAATTATTCTCTTTAATCCCAGGGCTGCTACCTATGGTTATCGAATCCCTAATTCGATTTTGCAGATAGCAGCGAGCATTGAAGGTAAATATGACTACGTTTTGGTCGATGGCAATCGCGAGGAGGATCCTTGGAAAACTATCAGTAATTACCTTGATTCCGGTGAATTCAAATACTTTGGGAGTACAGTTATGCCAGGTCCGCAGCTGCAACAGGCTATTCCATATACACTAAAAATCAAAGAAAAATATCCGCAGATTACCATTATTTGGGGAGGGTACTTTGCTTCTAATCAATATCAATCGATCCTAAACTCCGATGCTGTTGACTTTATTGTGGATGGACCAGGTGATGTTGCATTTCCCGAGTTGCTCAATGCTTTGGAGAATGGGGGGCGGACACTTCAAATTAAAAATCTCATTTACAAAAGCGAAGGTGAGATAATAAAGACAGCAAAAGAAACTCTACTTGATCAAGACAGTCTTCCGCAGTTACCCTATACCAAATTGGAGGAGTTTTATTCAATAAAAGGCTACCTGAAGAAAACACATCTTGGAAAGAAAACGGCCGCATATCATTCCAGTATGGGCTGCCCTTTTACCTGTTCATTTTGTGCCGTTGTACCAATCTATAAGGCTCGATGGAAGGGGAAATCAGCTCAGAACATATTTGCAGATGTAAAGTATTTAAAAGAACAGCACGGAGCTGATTCCATTGAATTTCACGACAATAACTTCTTTGTTTCTGAAAAAAGAACCGCAGAGTTTTCCGAACTGATGCTCGGTGAGAATATGAATTGGTGGGGAGAAGGTAGAATAGATACCATTGATAAATACTCTGATGAGACCTTAAAACTAATGCGAGAAGCTGGTTGCACGATGATATTTCTTGGTGCTGAAACAGGTAATGATGATATACTCGCTCAAATGGATAAGGGGGGCACTCAGTCAGGCGAGCAAATTAAAAGGTTTGCCGCCCGGATGAAGGAGTTCGATATCATACCAGAATACTCTTTCGTTCTTGGGCTACCGGGTGATTCCAGAAAGCAGGTCATGAAGAGTATCAATGAAGAAATAAAATTCATTAAAGAGGTTAAGCAGATTAATCCCAACACAGAGATTATTATCTATTTGTATAGTCCGGTTCCTACCGAAGGCTCTGAGCTTTTTGAACAAGTGAAAGCTGCCGGATTTCAGTTTCCGGAAACATTAAGCGATTGGCTAAATCCTGAGTGGGAAAAATTTGACCTTAGAAAAAATCCCCTGACCCCATGGCTTACTCCGGCCATGGTCGATAAAATAAAGAACTTTGAAACAGTACTCAACGGCTATTTCCCAACGCTAACCGATAGTAAGCTCTCTGGATTTCAACGTGGTACGATGAAGGTGTTGTCGGGAATCAGATATAAACTAAATATTTACAAATATCCATATGAGATAAAAGCGGCTCAAAAGTATTGGTTAAAGTATAGGCAACCGGAAATAGAAGGCTTTAGTTAGCATGAATCTTTACAAAAAACTGCAGTCAATTTTTTATAAGCCCTGGGCAACCCACTATCTAAAAAAAGACAGAACATATCATTGGGACGGACTTTCTCTTTTGGTAAAGAAGGGTGTGTTTCATCCGCGTTTTTTCTATAGCAGTAAGTACTTTGCCAGGTTTATCAAATCACAGGATTTATTAGGGAAGAGTTTTTTAGACATTGGTTCCGGAAGTGGTATTTTGGGAATGGTAGCCGCGAGAAGTGGTGCAAATGTAACCTCTATTGATATTTCCAAGGCTGCTGTAGAGAACACTGAAATGAATTTTGAAAAGAATGGACTAGAGGGACAGTTTCTTCAGTCTGATTTGTTTGATTCTTTACCAAAAAAAGTATTTGATGTTGTGGTTATCAACCCCCCGTATTATCCTAAAAACATAAGAACTGAAAGTGAGTATGCCTGGCATTGTGGAGAAAATCATGAGTATTTTGAACGCTTATTTAAGGGATTGGCTGTATACACCGAAGATAAAACATGTATTTATATGATACTGAGTACGGAATGTGATTTGAATCGTATTGAGGAACTGGCGAAAAAATCGTCATGGAAGCTGATTAAAATTGATCAAAACCGTATTAATTTGGAGTGGAATTATATTTTTCAAGTCAAAAGGGATGGGGCATAACATCAGAATAAAGCGACACGTCTTAGAATTCAACTTTGAGGCCGGTACAAGCAGAGGAGTACTTAATGAACATCAGGCCTGGTTTATCCTTATTGAAAGGGACGGTGTGACGGGAATCGGTGAGGCCAGCCCATTGAAAGGATTGAGCATAGACGATGTACCACACTTTGAAGTGAAGTTGCAAGAAGTAATTGGCATCGTATCCAGTATGGGGCCACTCACATCCAGAGAAGCAATTAACGAACTTATACTCAATCTGGGCCTTGAAGATTATCCGGCAATTGCTTTCGGGTTAGAGACAGCTTTGCTTGATCTGATGAATGGAGGCCGAAGGGTGATCGTGGAAAATGACTTTTCCCGTGGAATGCATGGAATTCCGATCAATGGATTGATTTGGATGGGAGAGAAGATGGTAATGCTCCAAAGGGCCAGTGAGAAATTGACTGAAAACTTCAACTGCCTGAAAATGAAAGTTGGAGCTCTCAGTTTTGAGACCGAGTGTGAGGTTCTTGAACACCTTCGTGAACGTGAAGGGCCGGATAAACTCACGCTACGCGTGGATGCCAATGGAGCTTTTACTAAGGAAGATGTCTTTGATAAACTAGAGATGCTTTCTCATTATAATTTACATTCCATAGAGCAACCGGTTGCTAAGGGACAAAAAGAATTAATGAAGGAAGTTTGTGCAAGAGGTAAAGTTCCGGTTGCTTTAGATGAAGAACTAATTGGTGTAAATGGATTTGAGCAAAAACGGCAACTGCTACAAGAGATAAAACCAAAATTCATTGTTCTGAAGCCTACGTTGCTGGGAGGATTGCAAGCGTGTAGAGAATGGATACATGCGGCTAACTCTTTTGAAATAGGTTGGTGGATTACCTCTGCTCTTGAGTCTAACATAGGTCTCAATGCGATTGCACAATTCACTTATTCAAGAAATATTCAAACCCATCAAGGTTTAGGTACCGGACAATTATATTCCAACAATATTGAAAGTCCACTTAAGATTGAGAATGGTTATATTGTGTACGACAATAAAAAGTCCTGGAACCTGGACCAACTACTGAACGATTAATATGGAGCGAAGAAAGTTTATCTCTATTGCCGGTAAAACTATCGTGCTGACAAGTGCGCTACCCTCAACAGCTTTCGCGGGTGATGCCCCTAAATTGGACAGCTTTACCATAGAAGAAATTTTGGGTAAGGAGGAGGCTGAGATGATTGGGAATGGTTACAAGCTCAGAAAGGACGCAGCAAATGCCTTTGAGAAAATGAAAGCAGCTGCGGCCGGGGAAGGAATTCAGATACATAGTCAGTCTAGCTACAGAAGTTTCAGCCACCAAAAAAGAATTTGGGATGGCAAATATGCTCGCTTTACCGGCCGTGGTATGACAGCTCTTGAGGCTGTTAAAAAAATAATTGAGTATTCGACAATTCCCGGAACCTCCCGTCATCACTGGGGGACCGACCTTGATATTATTGACAAATCCAAGCCTGTCCCAAACGACCCTTTGAGTGCGACCCATTTTAGAAAAGGCGGGTTATACGAGAAAATGCATTTCTGGCTTGAAGAAAATGCAAAGTCCTTTGGCTTTCAATTGGTTTACACCAATGTGGAAGGGCGGAAGGGGTTTAAATACGAGCCCTGGCATTTTAGCTATTCCGAGCTATCAATTCCAATTATGAAATGTTATATGGAGCTTGATTTTGATGAGCTTCTGAAATCATTGAATATTAATGGGAGTGAGCACTTTACCGAGGAGTTTATTGACCAATACTGGCGAGAGAATATGATGGATATAAATCCGGAGTTGGTACCAAAGTAGGCACAGTCTTTACTGGTCTTGTTGCATGCGTAAATCTAAGCCAAAATTACCCCATAGAAGGGTGTTCCTTCGTTTAGGGTATATTTTTAAGGAATCAAGAAGAAGTGTTAAGAGGCTTCATTCCTCAAACTAATAATTGTGATCTGTTCTGTTTTGAACAAAAGTAACTAGCTCTATTGTCGAGGTATCAAGGACTTTGTAAATCAATGAAACGTTGGGATGAATAATACACTTTCTTAGTTTATTTTGCTTGGAGGAAATGCCGATAAGGGAGTTTTGCTTCAAGTGATCCAAAAGTTGATTGGTCCTTTCTTCAAAACCTTCTGCAATGTTGATGGGCCAATTTTCTATAAGATAATCAATAGTCTCATCGTAAGTACTAAAAGCCCGTTCGGACCATATTATTTTCATCTCTACTTTGCGGCTTCAATCTTTTGACGTATGCTTCTGCGAACATCTTCATCGGAATGTACACGGCCAGCTTCTAAGTCATCTAATCCTCTTTGAACAGAAGATTTGTCTTCTTCTGTCATCTCATCCCACCAATCAGAAGATTCCTTCCTTAACGAAGAAACGTACTCTTTTACTTTGGACAAAATAGTAATGTCATTAGTCTCCACAATGAATTTATGTAGGTCATTTTTGAGCTCGGAAGTATTCATAGGTAGCTATTGTAAAAGCATTTATGTAAATATAACGAAAAAACAGGTGTATATAGTTTCATTAGACTCCATACTGAGCGAGGGTATTTGTTTTCTCCACCAGTACACCTGATTCAAACATCCCTCTTTTTTGAAGTAATAGTCGCTTAAACAACTAAATCATTCCCCTCATCACTTTACTCCATACCGAGTACCCCAGCTCATTCATATGGAGTCCATCCTCAATAAACAATTCTTCCTTTACCACTTTTCGTTCGTCAAGCATGGGCTCAAAAATATCGATGTACTTACATTTTGAATCCGAAGAGATAAAGCTCTTGATTCTCTGATTCGTTTCTCTGATTTTGTCAACAGAACTCCAGCGTTCAGGGCTTGGTTTGATCGATACATATGTCAATGGAATGTCACCTAGTTGTTCCCTGATCTTACCGTAGAGTTGAACAAACGAATTATAGATTTCTTCCGGTGAACGGCCATTGCCTATGTCATTATCCCCTGCATATATAACAATTTTTGACGGGGCGTAGGGAAGCACAATTCTTTCAAAGTAATACTGGCACGCTTCCATTGTGGAGCCACCAAACGCCAGATTGATAATCTGATCATCATTGAGATCCTGATTAACAGTCTCCCATAGTCTAAATGAAGAGGATCCGTAGAACACGGTTTGACCTTTTACTATATCACGGCCCATTAACTTCTCTTCCAGTTCTAATACTAACGCTTCGTAATCTTCCATTTACTCTAAATTTTCCTCAAATACAGCTGGTTGAGAAATTTTTAGTTTGTGATTTTCAGCCAAATCAATGGCTTGCTGCACATATTCCTTATATTTTTTTTGAAACGAATCGAGGAAGTTCGAAAATTCATTTCGGTCATTCCTGTCTTGTAATATCGCACTCATCCTAATCGGTTCATGAATAACTACCGAAAGTACGTTGTGGCTGAGTCTTTTGTCAAAATTAGCAACGGATAGCGGTACGATCAATGGCTCTGGGTTAAGCACAGTGGCTAATTTAAAAGCTCCAGCTTTAAGTGGTCCGGGCGATTGTGCGGTTGTTCTACTGGTACCTTCAGGGCTAATGATCAGATTAACTCCGTTTTTGATATACTTTTCTGCTTCTTTATAAAACTGCTGTTTTCTAATCTTTTTTTCCTCTTCAGTTTCTTTAACCTTTTCAGATTCAGGTGTATGGACATTGATGTGTCCCAGTCGGTCATAATAATCCTGGTGACCGTATTCTACGTTTCTACTGACTCTTACCACTCTTATTCCAGGATCACCGTAGTGCTTTTGAAGGATCATAGCACTAACAAAATGAGAATCCAGTGTTAACTGGAAGTTGTTTGGTAATGTGTTGTATGGGTGATTGAGCAAGTGATTATATATGAATATATGCCCTGATTTTTCCGGTAAATTTTCCCATCCGCTAATGATATATTCTGTGTGCTCGAAGGCTTCCTGAAAACTAAGTGCACATTTTTTTCGAATATCAGAGCTAGGTTCCTGAACTGGAGCTTTTACTACAGTCTCATAGACCTTGACAAGACCTTTATAAAATTTGTTTTCCTGATTTACCGTACCGAGTATTTCAAGACAAATTGTGGCCAGTCCTCTCTCTAATGTATTGCCATCTTTCATTACTGCTTTAAGACAAATAAATGCGTCTTCAAGCGTAAGGATGTTGTTTAGCAAGTATGGGATTTTATGAAGTTTGGAACTGGCATCTAATTGAGTTGAGTTTTGTTCCAGTAGGTTTCTAATCGCCAGTATTTCCTTTTCAAATTTTTGGGAGATCAATCTGGAACGTGCTGAACGTAATTGGTTGCCAATTAACCAGAGTAACCTGTAATGAAAAGCTAGATTAAATTCAGGAAATCGCTCTAAGAGTTCAAGCAGCTTTTTCTTTGGAAAATGATAGATAACTGAGTCTCTTAGCGAGATAGCGGTTGAGTCATTGGCCTTATCCTGTAAACTTCCTCCCCATGATACCGTGTACCCCTCATGAGTTAAAGTACGCATTAAAGCCAGCTTCTTACCGGTGTCATTTTCCGGAGTATAATTTAGTGATATTTTTCCCGCAGCAAGGATGTCGTACCCATGAGCAGGTTCACCTTGCTCAACGATCACTTCACCTGCCGCATACTTTCTTCTTTTTCCGATTTTAGCGATTTCAATGAGGTACTTATCCGAAAAAATCTCAAAAAAAGGAGACTTCCTCAATAAGTCGGCCAATGCGGGGGAATTTGTGGTTTGTCTGTCTTCAATGTTCTCTAATAGCTGATCGGAATCCCAGTCAGCGATGTGGTAAACACTTAGTTCGGTCCTTACCCTGGCAAGTAGTTTTACTGCATGATCCAGAACAAACTCAAGAAATTGAGTGCCGAGTTCGGGGTGCTTTTCGAAAACCAGCCTAAGGTGATCATGACTCCAGCGCAGAGCAGTACAATCAGTTGCGGCCTTATCAGTTGTAGCGTAGCGGTAGGGCGACCTGAAACCAGACCAACCCAAGGGAGTCAATGTTTCATTTGTATGTCCCACTTCAAACTGGTCAGCTTCGTGCTCTAGTTGAATGGAGAAGCCTACTTCACCGGTGAGTAGAAGGTAGAAATGAGTGCTTGTGGCGAATTGAGTGGTGAACAAGGAGCCTTTATTTACTTCCACTTTCATGCACCCCGCAGCCAAATCATGATAAGCAGATTCTTCGATACCCTGAAGGAAATGGAGTGGTTTCAGTATTTCTGGCAATGACATACGGCACTAAATTAGTTCTTTTATTCATACATAATTCAGGTTGTACATATATTTGTGATATGAAACCGAAGAGAATATTTGGTCTGGTGATTGGGGCTTTATTTGCAGTGGCTATGTATTACGCAGGTTATCGCTTATACACTGATGGCGATAGCAGATATCCGAATAAGCTGAAGTCAATAGGAAAGGTGGTCAGTTTCAAGCCGGTAGAGGGAGGAAAAAAAACAAAGTTTCTGGCTCAAATTGAGTATGACCATGTTCCGGCAAATGTAAAAGATACTGTTGAATACAACAGGCTCATAGTCGATACAACAAAGACGAGAATAGGGAAGGAGTTTGTTGTTTGGTATCCCGGAGATTACCCAGGACAGGAGTGTAGCTTTTCGGTCCCTGGAGATAATTTTGGTGAAGCGATTGTCGCTTTTGTACTTGGTGGGGTGATGACTCTTGCAGTGATTTTTCTTTTGGTAATAGAGTTGAGAAAGACTAAGTCATAGATACTTCAATATCTCACTAACCGTTGACCTTTCTCTGTAGTCCTCATTGAAGTGGACGTATTCAATGAGGCCTTTTTGATCAATTACATAAGTAGCCGGGACCGGTAATTGAAGTTCCTCCTGAGTGGTATGTTTTCTTGTGTTGGTCATTACATAGTGAAAAGCTCTTGGTATGGTGTTCTGGTTCAGCTCAAAGTTGATTTTCATAACTTTCATAATGCTATAATCCATGTCGTAGAGGATATCAAAGGTGGCACCAGAGGTTTTTTGCATTTGGTTAATATACTCAGGTTGTTCTGGGGTTACCACCAGAACGGAAGCTCCTTTGTCTGTAATTAATTGTAGCGAATCCTGAAGTTTAGCGATATGCTGTTTGCAATAAGGACACCAATGGCCACGGTAGAATACCAAGACAACCTTTCCATTCTTTAACTTATCGGATAATGAGACCGAATCACCTTTTTGATTAATTGCCTTAAAATCATGAACTGTATCACCTACTTTCAGGTGATCCTGACCAAAAGCGAGTTGACAAATGAATACTAAAGTGAGTAGTGTAATTGATTTCATGTAACTATGAACTGATTGTGAATACATTAGGTTCTCATTGTGAATAACTTCAATCCGTTTACCTTCAAAATCAGGGGCGGATTAAATAATTTTGTCAGGTTAAAAGAGCAAAAATCATGCAACAATACCTCGATCTAATGCGAAGAATCCTTGATGAAGGAGTTGAAAAATCCGATAGAACTGGAACAGGTACGAAATCCGTATTTGGACATCAAATGCGATTTGACCTATCAGAAGGGTTTCCTTGTCTTACAACGAAGAAACTGCATTTAAGGTCGATCATACACGAGCTGCTATGGTTCCTGAAAGGAGAGACAAATATCAAATACTTGAAAGATAACGGTGTTCGTATCTGGGACGAATGGGCAGACGAAAATGGTGAGCTCGGTCCCGTATATGGCTCCCAGTGGCGATCGTGGCCTACTCCGGATGGCCGTCACATCGATCAAATTACCAAGGTGATTGATCAAATCAAAAATACCCCGGATTCTCGCAGACTTATTGTAAGTGCATGGAATGTTGCTGAGATTGAGAACATGGCCTTGCCACCTTGTCATACTTTCTTCCAGTTTTATGTTGCCAATGGAAAGTTATCTTGTCAGTTATACCAACGTAGCGCTGATGTATTTTTAGGGGTTCCGTTTAATATTGCTTCCTACGCTTTGTTGACTATGATGGTAGCTCAGGTTACCGATCTTAAACCTGGTGATTTTGTACATACTTTTGGAGATGCTCACCTCTATTCGAATCATATGGATCAAACAGAATTACAATTGAGTAGAGACCCAAGGCCTTTGCCCGAAATGAAAATCAATCCGGAAGTGAAGGATATTTTTGATTTTAAGTTTGAGGACTTTGAGTTGATCAATTATGACCCTCATCCCCATATAAAAGGAGCGGTGGCCGTTTAGTAACACTCATTAATTAGACTAAAAAACTTGTCTGGTATTGGTGAAAAACGGGTTCCTTCAATTGATAAAAGAGAGCTAATTCCTCCAACATTACTGATAAATACATGATCAGCTTCAAGAAGTTCGTCCTTTTTGTATAGACCTTCGTTTACTGAATAACCATGTTCAATTAGCTTGTTGAGTATCATATTTCTGCTGATGCCGGCTACACAACCCGACTCCAAGGATGGCGTAAAAAGTGAATTGTTCTTGAGCCAGTAGATGTTCGAATATAAACACTCTGCAATCACTTTATGTGGTCCGAGTAAGATTACTTCATCAGCTTGTTTTTCTTGTTTGTAAATACCTGCCATAACGTAGGTGTCAGCGGATAGATTTTTATAAGGTGAAATAGGGGAGAAGGAAAGACGTATGTCTTCAAAAACTACAGCACTATTTTTTATTCGTGGTTGAGCTTTACTTTCTCTCATGATCCCAAAAATCTCGAAGGCGTTGCTAAACGGTTCGTAGAGTCCATTTCCTTTTCTAGTAAATATTAGTTTGACAGCACATCGTTCCGTGGATAATTGGTTTTTGGAAATTAAGTCGTGGATATTAGAATTCAACTCTAACAGTAGGCTGTCATCGATAGTCCCTTTGTAAGCGTTTAAGCCATTGTTAATACGGTCTAAATGTGCATTAAAGTTCTGAATATTGCCTTGTTCATAGATCATTGTTTCGAAAAAACCATCTCCGAACAAAAAGCCTCTGTTGTGGATAGATAATTGATAATCAGAAGTTTTTACAAGATGGTTATTGTGAAGAATCCAGTTCATAATCTTGAATGTGCGAATCGAATTAGAAATATTCCTATTAATGGCTAAATTTGCCACCTCGAATGGGAAAAATAAAAATTAAAAAGGACAATTTACCCAGAGTAGCTGTTATTGGTGATGGTAGCTGGGCAACAGCAATTGTAAAAATCCTTACTGAGAACCCCGTTCGTGTCAAATGGTGGGTAAGAAATCGAGATGATGTTCGATATATTAAAAAGATTGGACACAACCCTAATTACCTCCCAAGTGCACAATTAAAAAGAAGAAGGCTTCGTCCCGTGAGTAACCTGAAAAGGGCAGTACGTGATGTTGACATAATCATTCTTGCCATCCCCGCAACTTATTTGAAACAATCACTGGAAAAATTAGGACCCGGAGACTTTCAAGGCAAACAAGTGATCAGTGCAATTAAGGGTATGATGCAAGATGAACATCAATTGGTCACTGATTGGGTGCAGGAGCATTTTCAGGTCAACCCCAGAAATATGGGGATCATTTGTGGGCCGTGTCATGCGGAAGAAGTGGCCATGGAGCGCCAGTCATTTCTTACAATTTCAAGCGATAATAAATCTCTCGCAGCGCGTACAGCTGAGTTGTTATCATGTCGTTTCGTAAAAACTTCCGTAGTCGGTGACCTGAGGGGTGTGGAGTATGCCGCTGTCATGAAGAATATAGTTGCTCTGGCATCTGGTATCTGTTATGGCTTGAATATGGGTGATAATTTTCAGGCCGTATTGGTTTCCAATGCATTGCAGGAAATTAAACATTTTTTGGATGTCGTAGACCCACAAGAGGATCGAGATATAAATGGAAGTGCGTATCTGGGTGACCTTCTGGTTACGGCCTACTCTCAGTTCAGTAGAAACCGGACTTTGGGTAGCATGGTTGGTAGGGGGTATACGGTTAAATCTGCTCTTCTTGAAATGAGGATGGTTGCCGAAGGTTATTATGCGGTAGAAAGTATATACGAAATAAGTAAGAAGCACCAGGTAGAAATGCCAATTTGTACCGCAGTATATAATATACTCTATGAGAGAATTGCCCCGCGTATGGAAATCCAACTGCTAATCAATCAACTTACGTAGTCTTACCAAAGGCCGTGAGAACAAAAACCAACCTCCTGTCAATTCAATAAGTTTCGGAATTTTAATGACTGCTTGATCTCCCTCTGCATCTGAAATATATAGGTCTACTTCATAGTACCACAAGCCGTGATCGGAGAGATATGAAAAGACAGACACTGTGTCTAATTTTGTGCTGTCCCAGGCAATATTGAGCCCCAAAGCATCGTTTCTGGTTTGTACAACACTGTGCTGAAATACCTCTTCATCATTTAGTCCAAATTCCCATATTAATTCCTCCAGATAAGCTGTCTGGTGCTCTCGTTCAGCATATTCTATAATATCATGGGTTGAGGGAATTAAGTTCGTGAGACCAGTTGAATCTGCTTCTTTTATTGTGTGGAAAAGCTGTTCTCCGATCTTTCGAGCTTTAGTAGCAGATTGTGCCCAAAGCATTTGTTGGAATGGGGCAAAGGTCAAAAAGAAGAGAATCGTATACTTAAAGTAAAGGGTATTAGGATTGATCATCTTTAGTTTTTGATAAATACAAACCAATGCGTGATCCAAGGTAGGAAAAAGGAAGGAAAGCGAACATACTGGATATCCAAAACCATAAGGGATGCCTGAAAATTTCCATGAATACTAATCCACCCGCCAGCAGTAGCACTCCTACCATAAGTCCGTGGCCAGTTTTGTGAGTTCTGGCAAGAAAAGTCGCAAGAGTACTTCCGGTAAGGGTTCCAATGGCCCAGGTAATGAGCTCCATCACTTTGAGCCACACAGGGGTACTGTCTATGTATGCCTGTATGAGTAGTGGATTTGATTCATAACCTTCTGGAAGTGGAAAAAGGTTGCTCTCGAGAACCTCCATTCCAATAATTGCAACCAAACCAACTACCAAACCAATGATAGTAGGAAGTATTGTGATGATTATGTTCTCTTGCTTTACCTGCGGCATATTGGAATATAATGATTTTATGCGAAACTCTTTAATTTTTGGTATAACTCGCAAACAGGCAAACCCACAACGTTGTAATAAGAGCCTTCAATGTCACTTACACCGATCATTCCTATCCATTCCTGAATACCATAAGCACCGGCTTTGTCAAATGGCTTGTATGTGGAGACGTAATGGTTTATTTCTGCATCAGTGAGATTTTTGAACCAGACATTAGTAGTCGAGGAGAAGGAGAAAGCTTTCTTTTCATTCCTGATGGTTACTCCTGTAATTACCTGATGCTGGCTTCCAGACAGTTGCCTTAACATTCTCACTGCATCATTATGGTCTGTTGGCTTACCTAAAATTTGATCATCAATTGTTACTATTGTGTCAGCCGTGATTAGTATTTCATTAGAAAGGGGCTTGGAATAGGCCTTTGACTTTTTGATGGCTAAGAACTCAGCAACTTCTTCTGTACCCAGACTGTCTGGAAAAACTTCTTCACATTCAATTTGTACAACCTTAAATTCCAACCCTGTTTCTTTAAGTAATTGCTGCCTTCTTGGAGATTGTGATCCTAGAAGTAGTGATTGCTTAATGTTCATCAATTTCCATTTTTATCATTACAATACATTCTTATCATATGCATCGCCCCGGCATACTTCATCGAATATGCCATTTCAAAATCAAGACAAGCACTACGTTTGTCCTTCAATTCATAATTGGCGATTCCTCTATAGTAAAAGGCCTCCGGATTTTCTGGCTCCAGATGCAATATATGATCAAAATGATCTCTGGCTCTTTTGTATTGCTCTTTTTCCAGTTCAATAATTCCAAGGTTGACGAGCGCATCTACATTATTTGAATCTTGCCTTAGGACCTCATTGAATTCACGGATAGCAGCATCAGAGTTACCGTCATGAAAAAGGCATAATGCTTTATTTATTCTCGCATCAGTATCTTCCGGATCGAGGTGCAGAGCTGTTTCAAACTCGTATAGTGCGTCTTTGTAATCCTGAAGTTGAAATAAAATCAGTCCTCTGTCAAAGTGAGCTTCTTCATCAGCTGGGTCTAATTGAGTGACACGGTTGTAGTCGGTAAGAGCTTCTCTATAATGCTTTCTTTGATAATTGGCCATACCTCTATAAAAATAGGCAGGAGAATAGTTTGGTCGACTCTCTATCACTTTGGTATAATCTGCAACGGCTTGTTTCAGTTTTCCTGATTCATGGAGACTTTTAGCACGTCTGTACCTGGTTTTGATATTACCGGAATCCAATGCCAATACCTTGCTGTAGTCCTTATAGGCACCATCAAAATCTTTGATTAAATCTTTGGCCCAGGCTCTTCTTTTGTACGCATCGACATAGTTAGAATCCATCTGAATTGCCAGATCGTAGTGAACAATTGCCTCTCCATATTTCTTTAGTTTTTCTCTCATAATTCCACACTGAACATGAGAAACTTTTCGTATGTCTATTGCAAGATTATCCTGATTGGCTGCTGTTTCAAAGTCTTTCATAGCACCTGCATGATCGCCTAGCATCGCTCTGGCTTCACCTCTTCGAAAATAGGCTTCCGAAAAATCAGGTTTTTCATAAATTGCTTTATTTAAATCTTGTACGGCATCGAAATAATTTTGTGAGTAATAGTTTTTTAATGCTCTCTCGTACAAAGTGTGCGGGTCAATATAGTTTATTGTGTCATCAGGCATTTCTGATTGCATAATTACCTGATTATCATCAATTGGATTGGTATATGGTCCATGATCAAACAACATTTCTTTAGGTTCAAAGGGTATGTTCCTTAGAATTGCTTCGTGCTGTGCTGTAGGAGCTTTTTCTGATTTAGCTCGAAGTGTGTTTCCTCCACTGAACCGGGGGACGTAATTGTGATTTAACTCAATAGTGTCAGATAGGGGTGGATCACTGTTAGTATTTTCAGCGCTTGTAGGCTGTTGTTGTGTTCTACACCCAACAAAGAGCAGAAAAGCTGTAGCTATATACAATGCTCTTGTCATGATAAAGTCTTTCGCTTGTTCCAGTTTGATGTCTTCGTTTTGCTTTTGGGGCCTGCACTTTTCTTGTTGACAAAGTGTGCGGCAGTCATTAGAGCTGCTTGTTTCATAGTTTCGCTAGCACTGCTCTGTCCAACTGTTGGAAGATATTCTTGTTTGACGAAGTTGGTATCAAAGTTACCCTTTTGAAAAGCTTTGTTATTCATAACAAAGGCCCCAAATGCAAGAGTGGTTTGTACACCGTTTATTCGGTATTCCTTTATGGCTCTTATCATTTTTGAAATGGCCCGTTTTCTGGTTTTGTCCCAAACAATAAGCTTGGAGATCATAGGGTCATAATTGGGAGTAATACTGGTGCCAAGCTCTGCTCCATGGTCTACTCTGACTCCCGGGCCTCCTGGTAATTCATAGTGAACAATTGTGCCAGTGTCAGGTAGGAAGTTGTTTTCTGGGTCTTCGGCAGATACTCTTAGTTCAATTGAATGACCTGAAATCGCTAAATCATCTTGCTCGAAATCAAGCGGTATATTTTGAGCGACTTTAATTTGTTCTTCTACCAGATCTATTCCAGTGATCATTTCGGTGACAGGGTGCTCAACTTGTAGGCGGGTATTCATTTCCAGGAAGTAGTAATTATTCGCTTCATCCATAATAAATTCAACTGTGCCAGCTCCCGAATAATTACATGCCTTGGCGATTCTTACGGCACATTCACCCATTTCTCTCCTTAATTCAGGAGTTAGTAAGCTGCTGGGTGCCTCTTCCACCACTTTTTGATACCTTCGCTGTACCGAACATTCTCGTTCGAACAAGTGTACGGTATTGCCAAAATTATCCGCTAGTATTTGAAATTCAATGTGTCTGGGGGATTTGACGAATTTCTCTATAAATACGGAGCCATCTCCAAAGGCGCTTTCTGCTTCGCTCATTGCCCTTCTGATACTCTCTTCCAGTTCGTTGGCTTCTTCTACAATACGCATTCCTTTTCCGCCACCACCAGCACTTGCTTTCACTAAAATAGGGAATCCTATTTGTTTTGCGACAGCTACCGCTTCTTCAAACTTTGATACTGGCTTATCAGTTCCCGGAACAAGTGGTATATCGTGTTCTTTGGCCAGAGCTTTAGCCTTTAGCTTGTTTCCCATCACATCAATGGATTCAGGTGATGGACCAATGAACTGAATGCCGTTTTTTGAAACCAGGCTTGCAAATTGAGCATTCTCACTTAGAAAACCATATCCGGGGTGTATGGCATCGGCTTTGGTTGCCTTACAGGCATCCAGTATATTTTTTTGGTTCAGGTAAGATTCAGATACTGGTGCAGGCCCTATATATACTGCTTCATCAGCTAATCGAACATGAGGGGCTTTTCTGTCAGGGGCGCTATAGATGGCTACAGTCCCAATGCCCATTTCCTGAGCCGTTCGTATTACCCGGATTGCTATTTCTCCCCGGTTAGCGATAAGTATTTTAGTTATTTTAGATTTCTTCATGGTTACTAACAATATCACTATTACAACTTGAAATAAAAAGTTAGAATCATCTGTTCGAGTTGATGTCGTCCATTTTTCGCAAAAATGTATATCTTTGTGCCTGATTTAAAATTCATCGAAGTAGTCAGAATCCCAATCATTTCACGGAAAAACCGAGAACAGAAAGGTGTTTGAAGACAACTTATTTAATAGTACCTTTGCCCAGTTTTATTGGGTGTAACGAAAAAAGAAAGACGCTGTGGATTTATTTGAGAAGTTAATGACAGATCTTGGACCGTTAGGAAAGTGGTCTGAATTAGGGCACGGTTATTTTACATTTCCAAAGCTTGAAGGTGAAATAAAACCTAGAATGATGTTTAGGGGTAAGGAGGTTCTTACCTGGAGTTTGAATAATTACCTTGGGCTTGCCAACCATCCGGAAGTAAGAAAGGTAGATGCCGAAGCTGCCGAACGTTGGGGGCTGGCTTATCCAATGGGTTCCAGAATGATGTCTGGAAATACTAATCTTCATGAAAAGCTTGAAAATGAACTTGCAGACCACATAGGTAAGCAGGATGCAATGCTTCTGAATTATGGTTATCAGGGGATTATGTCAATTATTGACGCAATCCTTGATAGAAGAGATATTGTTGTATATGATGCAGAGTGCCATGCCTGTATTATTGATGGAGTAAGGCTGCATCAGGGAAAAAGATTTGTATTCCCTCATAACGATATTGAGGGGCTTGAAAAGCAACTGAAAAGGGCTACCAAGATGGCTCAAGAAACCGGAGGAGGAATCCTTGTGATCACCGAAGGTGTTTTCGGGATGTCTGGAAACCAAGGTAAGCTGAAAGAAATAGTCGAGCTTAAGGACAAGTATCAGTTCAGATTGATGGTTGATGACGCTCATGGTTGGGGTACTCTGGGTAAAACCGGTGCCGGAGCTGGTGAGGAGCAGGGTTGCCAGGATGGAATTGACCTGTACTTTTCTACATTTGCGAAGTCAGGTGCCGGTATTGGAGCCTTCATGGGAGGAGAAGAGAAAGTAATCAACTTCTTAAGAAATAATACTCGTTCTCAGATTTTCGCTAAGTCTGTACCAATGCCTATGGTTGAAGGGTTGTTGAAGAGATTAGATATGGTTAGGAACAGACCTGAGCTCAGAGAGCAATTATGGAATGTAGTGACTACCCTTCAGAATGGACTACGAGAGAAAGGATTTAATATAGGAACAACAAAGAGTCCGGTGACTCCTGTGTTATTAAGCTGCCAACCTGAAGATGCGGGTAGAATGGTAATTGATCTTAGAGAGAATTTTCACATTTTCTGTTCAGGTGTTGTTTATCCTGTGGTGCCGAAGGGAGTTCTTATGCTTAGAATTATCCCGACAGCTGCTCATAGCATAGACGATGTGAACGAGACGCTTGAAGCATTCGAAAAGATAGCTGATAAGCTCTCAAAAGGGGTTTATGCGGAGCAGGATAATAACGTTTCAGTATAAAAAAACCCATTTTCTGCAAAATTAAGCCTATTTTTAGCGCCTTTTTTTGTAGAACTTATTTTAATTCCTAAATTAGGGCATTGTAAATGAAGTTTTAAAACCTAAATTTTTACTATAATGAAAAGATTTGACGAAATCAGAGATTTAATTATGTCATTAGAAGGCGATTTTAACAAATTCTATGACAAGGGAAATCAGGCAGCTGGTACAAGAGTTAGAAAAGGAATGCAAGAGATGAAGAACTTAGCTCAAGATATCAGAGTTGAAGTTCAGAAAATCAAGAACCAAGGCTAATTAAGAAGTCAAAAACATTAAAAAGCAGATGAGAAATCACCTGCTTTTTTTTTGCTCTCGACTTTCCGAAATATTTTTAGATTTTTTTCACACCCTTAGGCAACAATTCAGCTTCTAATATTGTCTAATTAGGAGTTGTTTCAGAATTTATTTTTAAATCAGTCAAATACTAGACTACTTAAGACTTTTTATTGTAACATGAGAAAATTATTGGTTGTCCTAACGCTAATCAGCCAGACCGTCACAGCGCAGGTTTTATTGAATGGAAATGCCAACAAAAGAGTTGCGAATGCAACAGAATTATATTTCAATGATCAAACTTTGGATATTCCTGCTTATTTAAAATTCGAATCGGCTATACCTTTTTCTAAGTTTGATTCATGGTTTAAGCAGGAGTTCAGCCTGAATAAGAGTTACAACTTCAACCTCACCAAGGAAGTCACAGATAAGCTTGGGCAGAAACATTACAAGCTACAGCAATATTATATGGGTGTACCAATAGAAGGTAATGTGTTGGTGCTTCATTCAGTTGATGGGAACATATTCTCATTTAATGGTAAGGTTAATAATAATCTCGGTAAAATAAATCTTAACGGATTTCTTTCTGAAAAGGAGGCATTAAGTCATGCCCTAAAACACATTGGTGCTGAAGAATATCGCTGGGAGCATGAAGAGAAATTGCCAAATGGGAAGGGACTTAACTTTTTTCCGGTGGCCCAAAAGGTGATTGTCGAAACGAAACCAGCTTCTAAGGTTTTTAAGTTCGTGTATAAATTTGACATTTATTCAGTTAAACCACTTGACAGATCTTATGTATATGTTGATGCAAATACAGGTGATATTGTTAAAGTAGTTAGTCGGATTTGTCATAAAGGAGGCACAGCTCATGTACATGATTCGGAAGATCACTCCCATAAGGAGCATAATAAGAATGAAAAAACAACTATTGATGCTTCAGGTACGGCCTTCACCAGATACAGCGGTACCCAATCAATAACAACTGATGACTTTGGTGGTGAGTATCGCCTAAGAGAGAGCGGCAGAAATATTGAAACCTATGATATGAATACCGGCACAAATTATTCTGCAGCTGTTGACTTTACGAGTACCAACAATGTCTGGAATGTGACCACAAATTATGATGATGCTGCTTATGATGCTCACTGGGGTGCCGAAATTACCTATGACTATTATTTGAATGAACATGGATGGGATAGCTATGACGGTAATGGAGCAACAATTAAAAGTTATATTCATTATAGCACCGGTTATGATAATGCATTCTGGGATGGTGAAAGGATGACTTACGGTGATGGTAGTAACTCCTCTGGTGGGTTTACTCCACTTACTGCAATTGATGTGGTAGGACATGAGATAACCCACGGAGTAACGGAATTTACTTCGGGCTTGATCTATGTGGGAGAGTCAGGTGCTCTAAATGAGGCCTTTAGTGATATATTCGGAACAATTATAGAATTTGAGGGCAAACCCGCTGACGCTGATTGGGATATTGGTGGAGAAGTAATGTATGATGGCGGGGCACTGCGGAGTATGAGTAATCCTAACTTATACAATAATCCCGATACCTATGAAGGTGATTTTTGGGACCCATTTGAGGGAGTACATACCAACAGTGGGGTGGCAGATTTTTGGTTCTATTTATTAGTGGAAGGAGGAACAGGTACCAACGACAATTCTGATGCGTACAGTGTAACGGGAATAGGTATGGCTAAGGCAGCGGACATTTGCTATAGGGCAATGACAGTTTACTTGACACCAACTTCTGACTATGCTACAGCCAGATATTATACAATTAAATCAGCCATCGACCTGTATGGTGCTTGTACACCTGAGGTGGAGGCGGTCACGGACGCTTGGTATGCTGTAGGTGTAGGTGATGAATATGTTCCGGTTGTAGTTGCTGACTTTACGGCTCCGCAAAGACTGTTCTGTGAGATACCTGCTTCCGTTTCGTTTACAAACCAGACAAGTAACGGGGGAACTTATGTTTGGGATTTCGGAGACGGGTCTCCAGTCTCAACAGACGAAAACCCAACACACACATACACCTCATTTGGGACATATACGGTTACATTATCTGCAGATGGTGGGGCTTGCGGGACAGATGATATAACTATGACTGATTTTATAGAAGTAAGTAGTACTGCAACATGTATAACAACTATTCCGGCAACAGGTACCGGAGCAACCCAATTGGCCTGTGACGGTATATTATACGATGATGGAGGTCCGAGTGCCAACTATTCGAACAGTTCCAGCGGAAGCATTACTATAGCTCCTACAAATGCAGCAGCAGTCAGTTTAGAGGTCACAGATTTTGCTTACGAGTCTGGGTTCGATTATTTGATACTGTATGATGGCCCTAGTGTCAATAGTCCGGTAATAGGTACATACACAGGCACGTCTCTTCCAGAAGGAGGGGACCCAATTTTTTCTACTTCGGGGGCAATAACTGTACAGCAGTACACCGATGGGTCTGTTACTGACGCAGGTTTTAGCGCAAATTGGACCTGTGTTGATGCTTCAGATGGTCCAATTGCAGCATTTGAGGGCTCTCCAACCACCACTTGTGATGGAGTTGTTGAGTTTTCGGATATGTCTATTAATTCACCAATTTCTTGGTTGTGGACCTTTGGAGATGGAACGACTTCTACCGATCAGAACCCTACAAAAACATATAGCTCCGATGGAATCTATGATGTCAAACTTAAAGTATGCAATGCAAATGAATGTGATTCGCTAACGAAAACCAATTATGTGACTGTTAGTCTAGGTGCCCAGTGTGATGTGATTATTCCACAATCTGGTTCTGGAGAAACACAATTATCCTGTGAAGGGACCATCAAAGACAGTGGAGGTGATGATGATTATCAGAACGGTACGAGTGGGTCAGTGACAATTGCGCCAACTGGTGCGATTGCTGTAGAGTTGAATTTTACTTCGTTCAGTTTCGAATCTGGTTGGGATTATTTATATGTCTATGATGGCCCCAATAGTTCAAGTCCTCTGTTGGGAGCCTTTACGGGCTACTCTTTGCCCGGAGGTGGTACGGTGACTTCAACGGGTCCTTCGATTACTTTGGTACAGCTGACGGATGGATCTGTCGTTTCTTCAGGCTTTGAATGTGACTGGGCTTGCACAGACACTCCGGGTAGTGGTGGAAGTGGTACAACGGTTCCGACTTCCGGTACAAGCACTGTAACCAATTGTTCTGGTACAGCTAAGGATAACGGAGGAGATTCGGATTATAGCAACTCAACATTTGGAGCCCTTACAATTCAGCCAACAGGAGCTACATCCATTACATTGTCCTTTAGTTCATTCAATTTCGAAACAGGATACGATTATTTACACATATATGATGGTAATTCTACGTCAAGCCCCCTCATTGGCTCATACACAGGCAGTGCCCTTCCTGAGGGAGGGGTGGTGACTTCGAGTGGTGGCGCAATTACACTCGTTCAGGATACCGACTTTTCTTTGACTGAGTCCGGATTTGAGTGTGCCTGGACGTGTTCCGGGGTCAATTCAGTAGAAGCGGATCAATTGAATATTTCAAAAATATATCCGAATCCAGCTACTGATGTGGTAAATGTAGAGTCATACGGCAATAGTGGTAGTACAATTAAGCTGCAAGTAAGAGACATTCTTCAGAATCTTGTTCTTGAAACCGAAATTCTACTTACGGATGGGAGTGCAGTGTTTAGTTTTGATGTATCAAAATTAGCTGCAGGTATGTATTTTGTGAGGTTAGGGGAGGAGCAGCAAATACATAAATTGATAGTAGATTAAAATAACTACCATAGGCCATCTTAAGTTGAAAACTACTTAAGATGGCCCATGTTTTATTTTGTCAGTCGGTCTTGATGAAGGTAATAGTTATTTGACTATGCTCATTTTGTTGAGCTCGATTTGCATTTCAGCTTCCAGGACCGAAGAGGCATCTTCAAGAGGTGGCCTTACGTGCTTCTTGCATAACCCCATCATGCTTAGGGCAAGTTTTGCTCCTACAGGATTACTTTCTTTGTACATGAGGTCATCAATCGCGAGAAATTCGTTGAAAAGAATCTCTCTTCCTTTTTCAAAATCACCAGATAATCCTAGTTGAATCGACTTGCAGAACGATTCCGGGAAGACATTGGCAAGAACTGAAATTACGCCCTCAGCCCCCATAGCAATCATCGCGAGGGTGAGTGTATCGACTCCGGATAGAACCAGAAAATCCTTCGGCTTGTTTTTGAGGATTTCCATACATTGTATCAGGTCACCTGAAGCTTCTTTGACTCCAGCTATGTTTGGAAGTTCAGCAAGCCTTAAGGTTGTCGATGCCTCAATGTTTACCGCTGTTCTACCTGGAACATTATAAAGAATTACAGGAACTGGTGAAGCTTCGGCAACAGCTTTGTAGTGTTGATATATGCCCTCTTGTGTGGGCTTGTTGTAGTAGGGTGAAACGGTGAGAATCCCATCTATATGGCTAAAGTCAGTTTTCTCGATTACATCAAGGACATACTTTGTGCTGTTAGCGCCAATTCCATAGAGAATTGGTAGGTTTTTGCTGTTATGCTCGTTGACAAATGATAATATCTCTGCTTTTTCCTTAGGCTCAAGTGTAGAAGCTTCACCGGTGGTACCATTGACTACATAATAGTCAACCCCACCTTGCGCTGTGTAATCCAATAGCTTTTTTAAAGCATCGTAATCAACAGATAAGTCTTCATTAAAAGGTGTTATTAGTGCTACTCCTACTCCTCCAAAGGTTTCTTTCATCGCTTAATCATTTGTGTGTACTGCATCATTTCGTTGAGCAGTCCTTCTTTATCTTTGCTACTCCTTGGACTAATCATCATTTCATAATGATTTCTAGCCTGGTGAAAGATGCCAATTCGACATTTTGCCTTGCTTCGGGCAATAATATTTTCAACGGGCAAAATTGGTGAACTATTAAGAGAAAACAAATAGTCGAACTCTGTTCTGATGAACTTTTTCAACCCGAAAGACTTTAGTTTACCGTTCCACTTAATGTCTTTCAATGAGAAGTTCTTAATCTGATTGTTGGACTCCGTTTTACCCGTGTTGTAACAAAGGACACTCACTTCTTTGCCTTGCATTTCCAGCCGTGAGATAAATGAATTAATCTCATTGATGTCGGCTGTTTTTGACTTATTGAATATCACACCAATTTTTTTCGCTCTCGGAAAAGGTACAGTGTGCCTTTGTGATTCGTTTCTTTTTAGGTACTTCCTGGTACCTAAGTTGATCATAGTGCGTTTTAACATAGGTTTGAGTTTAGGTGTTAATCATACTTTCGAATTCATCTTCCGATATAATCTTAATACCCAATTTGTTTGCTTTTTCCAGCTTTGCAGGCCCCATTTTATCACCTGCCAGCAGAAAATCCAACTTGGCTGAGATAGAGGACAGTACCTTTCCTCCATTCAGCTTGATCTTCTCTTTGATTTCATCACGGCCGTATTTATCAAAGACGCCTGAAACCACAAAAGACTTTCCCTCAAGTGAATTTCCTTCCAAAGTTACTATTTTTTCTTGAAATGTAAGATTGAGGCCAATCTGCCTATATTCTTCGATTAGTTTAAGGTTGTCTTCATTGTTGAAAAACTCTACAACGCTCAATGCAATTCGTTCACCAATTTCCGGCACCTCTACCAGGTCTTCGTATGAAGCATTGATCAACCCGTCAATGGACTTGAAATGAGCGGCCAGCTTTGTGGCCACTGTGTTTCCAACATAGCGAATCCCCATACCGAATAGGAGACTTTCAAATGGAATCTGTTTCGATTTTTCAATTCCTTCAATGAGATTACGGGCCGATTTATCTGCGAATCTGTCAAGACCGATCAGTTGTTCGTATTTCAGGTAGTATAAGTCAGCAGTGGTCCGTATTAGATTATTGTTGATCAGGGCTTCAATGGTTTCGGGCCCTAGTCCGTCAATATCCATGGCTTTGCGCTGAATAAAATGCTCAAACCGCCCCTTTATTTGAGGAGGACACGTAAGCGCATTGGAGCAGTAGTGTACAGCTTCACCTTCCTTCCTGATTAATTGACTTCCACAAGCAGGGCAATGCTCTATATACTCGACTTTGATGGAGTCCGGTGTGCGGTTTTGGAGGTTCACTCCCGTTACTTTGGGTATGATTTCACCTCCTTTTTCTACAAATACTGTGTCGCCAATTCGTAGATCGAGTCTTTCAATTTCGTTTGCATTGTGGAGAGAAGCTCTTTTAACCGTGGTTCCGGCCAAATGTACAGGACTTAGGTTTGCAACAGGAGTAATTGCACCCGTACGCCCCACTTGATAGGTGATTGATTCTAATATGGTAGACGCAGATTCAGCTTTGTATTTATAAGCTATAGCCCACCTTGGACTCTTGGCTGTGAACCCAAGTTGCTCTTGTTGTTCAAAGCTGTTGACTTTAATTACAATTCCATCGGTGTCGACTGGTAAATCGAATCGTTTTTCCTCCCATTCGTTAATGTAGTCAAGAACCGAGTTAATGTCTTTGCAAACTTTGTATGTAGGAGATACATTGAATCCCCACTCTTCTAGTTTTTTTATGTTATCTGAATGAAGGTCGGTGCCAAGATTTTCGCCAAGAAGGAAGTAAAGATAGCAATCGAGGTTTCGACTGGCTACTATTGATGAGTCCTGCATTTTGAGGGTGCCGGAGGCTGCATTTCGCGGGTTGGCAAGTAGCGCCTCTCCAATATCCTCCCTTTCCAGATTTACCCGCTCAAATTCCTTTAGAGGAAAGAATACCTCACCACGCACCTCAAATTCTGGTGGAAGCTCAGGATGTGAAATGCTTAATGGCAATGACTTGATTGTCCTCGCATTTACCGTTATGTCATCTCCTTTTACCCCGTCTCCGCGGGTGACCGCTTGTTTTAGAATACCATTTTCGTATCTAACACTTAGGGCAACTCCATCAAACTTGAGTTCACATACATACTCATAGTTCTCTCCCTCCAGACCTTTCCTGATGCGTTCATCAAAATCCTTTAACTCTTCTTCTGAATACGTGTTGCTCAGCGAGAGCATAGGATATTTATGGATAACGGTGTCGAAGCTTTTTGTAATTGTCCCACCGACTCGTTGACTAGGAGAGTCTTCCTTTTTGAGTTCAGGGAATTGGTTTTCCAATGTTATAAGCTCGCTAAGCAATGAATCGAACTCCTGGTCAGAGATTTCGGAAGTGTCTTTTTGGTAGTATTGATAATTATAATGATTTACCTTTTGGGTAAGTTCGGCTACTCTTTTTTCAGCTTCTTGAGACGTCATTAGCACTGTTTTTGTGGGGGTAAAAATACTAAATGAACAATTGAGATAAAATTAGTAATATCACAATTGCAGAAGTGAATAATATAGCATGAAACGAATATTTTTTTTAGCCATTCTAATGGTGACCTCTCCGTTAATTTCAAATGCCCAGAATAAGGTAATAGCAGCAGATCATCCTTTAATTGACTATTTAGGAACTATTGATTTTACGAATAAAAAAGAACCCTCATTTGCCTGGCCTGGAATTTCCATAAGAGGGAGGTTTACCGGCAATTATTTTGAGGTTAGACTTAGGAACATTCCCACGACAACTGATCCTGCTTCACAAGCAAACTACTACTATGTGTTTATAGATGATAGTTTGTATCAGAGAATACGTGCGGAAAAGAGTAAGTCATCCTATGTTATCTCCAACAGTCTATCTCTTGGGGAGCATAGTTTTGAAATTTATAAACTTACCGAGTCAATAGTAGGAACAGGCGTTTTTGAAGGGCTAGTAATTGCGGATAATGGAAAATTGCTTCCTTTTACTTCCAGTGCGGAGCACCGAATAGAATTTATAGGTAATAGCATTACTTGTGGTTATGGTGTAGATGGTTTAAATAGGGAGTGTAAATTTAGTGATAGTACAGAAAATAATTATAAATCCTACGCAGCAATTGCAGCGCGGGAATTGAGAGCAGATGCTCATTTCACGGCTTATTCAGGAAAGGGAATTTATCAGAATTACAATCAGGACACCGGGTTAACAATGTATGATCTGTTCCGGGCTACTTTTCCGAATAGACCATCTCAAAAGACGGTGACTAGAGACTGGAATCCTGATTTAGTGGTGATCAACCTTGGGACTAATGACTTTAGCCATGTAAATCCGGACTCTTTGTTGTGGACACATCGATGTATCGCATTTCTGGATTCGATCCGAATAAAGTATGATGATGTACCAGTAGTACTTTGCGTTAGTCAAATGATGAGTGATTATTGGCCTCAAGGAAATAATGCCAGAACTACGATAAAAAATTATTTAAATGGAGTATTAGGAGTTCGGACAAAATTGGGAGACAGTGCGGTGTATCTATTAGAGCTGAGTAAGCAAGGGGGGCTAGGTTATGGCTGTGATTGGCACCCTAGCTACAGACAGAATCAGCTTAATGCAAAGGAACTAGTGGGGTTTATCAAAGAGAATTTGGATTGGTAATCTTATAGGAGACCTTCTAATTCTAACAAGAAATTGTTGTAGGCTCCCTGTAGCTCGTTGAGGGTCTTTGGCTCATTTTGTTCTTTAGCTAGTTTTATTCCCTTTTCATATGTGTCTTTGGCTCTGTTTTCCATACCAGAAGCCTTAAATGCCTCACAAGCCATATAGTAGGTTGGCAGGTAGGACGGATGGAGATCCAAGAGTTTTTCAAAATAGGGAAGAGCGTCTTTTACACTTGTTCTACTGTATTCCAGGGCGATAGCGTAGAGGGTAAAACAATCCTCTGGATCTTCACGTAAAAAATGCATAAGTTTTTCAAGACGTTCGTTATTCATTTAACAATTCTTTTATTAGATTAAAGTCTTGTAGTTAGGTTAAGTTATACCCGGTAACCGGTATGATGATGCCTAAATAGTTAACAGTCACTTATTAATGCATATCTATGAAAATTCTTGTGTGTATTACGCATGTACCGGATACGACTTCAAAAATATCCTTTACCGAAAACAATACAAAATTCAATTCAGACGGTGTTCAATTCATAATAGGTCCATACGATGATTATGCTTTGGCCAGAGCCGTTGAAATTAAAGAGGCACAAGGTAGTGGCTCGATCACAGTGATCAATGTAGGCGGTGCTCAAACAGAGCCTACAATAAGAAAGGCACTGGCAATTGGGGCTGACGATGCTGTAAGAGTCAATGCAGAACCCACCGATTCTTTATTTGTTGCAAAAGAAATCGCCAATCATGCAAAAGACCAGAACTATGATCTCATTTTGATGGGCAGAGAATCAATTGATTTTAATGGAGGGGTTGTTCATGGTATGGTAGGAGAGTTGCTGGGAATTCCTTCAGTTTCTCCCGTAATGAAGCTAGAAATAGAAGGGAGCACGGCAAAGCTGGAAAAGGAAATCGAAGGTGGAAAGCAATCTATTGAAGTGGGGCTTCCAATTGTAGCCGGATGTCAGGAACCAATTGCAGAATGGAAAATACCTAATATGCGTGGTATAATGAGTGCAAGGACAAAGCCGTTGAATGTAGTTGAGCCAACAGTGTCTGAAGTGGGATCTAAGTTAGATTCATTTGTGTTGCCGGAAGCTAAGGGAGACTGTAAAATGATTTCTCCTGATAATGTGCAGGAGTTGGTGGATGCCCTTAAAAATGAGGCGAAGGTCCTATAGTTTACTTTTTTAACGTTGAAATCAGAATAATATGTCAATACTAGTTTTTATTGAAGAAGATAACGGAAGTGTAAAAAAATCCTCAATTGAAGCAATGGCTTATGGGGGTGCTCTTGCAAAACAATTAGGAACAAGTGCTACAGGCTTGGCAATGGCGGGTATTTCCGAGTCGGAGCTTGGCAGTGCTGGAAAATATGGTATTTCCAAAGTTCTACAACTTGAAGATGGTAAACTGGGGTCAGGAGTAGTGCAGGCGTACTCAAGTGCAATTGCTCAGGTTGCTGGTTCAGCAGGAGCGGATATAGTAGTTCTGGCCAATTCTTCTCTTGGTGAAGCCGCAAGTTCTCGACTGGCAATAAAACTTGGAGCGAGTATAGCAACCAATGTAATTGGGCTTCCAGATACAACTTCTGGTTTTAAAGTGAAGAAAAGTGTGTACACGAGTAAGGCATTTTGCACTGTTGATCTTACGCTTGGAAAGAAAGTATTGACAGTAAAGAAAAATTCATTCGATGTAAATGAGGGAGATGGAAGTGCTTCAGTTGAAAAAGCTACGGTATCCATTGATGATGCTGATTTAGCGGTGAAAATTACAGCAACCAAAAAGCAGGAAGGAGATATTTTGTTACCTGAAGCTGAATTAGTGGTTTCAGCAGGAAGAGGGTTGAAAGGTCCCGAGAACTGGGGGATGATTGAAGAGCTGGCCAAAGTCCTGGGAGCGGCTACCGCTTGCTCAAAGCCGGTGTCAGATATGGATTGGAGGCCCCACCATGAGCACGTGGGCCAAACAGGAATTAAAGTGAGTCCTAATTTATATATAGCGATTGGTATATCTGGTGCAATTCAGCACCTGGCAGGGGTAAGCTCTTCAAAGGTTATCGTAGTGATTAATACCGATCCGGAAGCTCCTTTTTTTAAGGCCGCTGATTACGGGATTGTAGGGGATGCTTTTGAAGTAGTTCCCAAATTAATTGAAGCTTTTAAAAATTCACTTTAATTTAGCTCCCTGTGGAGAAGATAAGACTAGAAATTCTGGGATTGTCGTCCAGTCAATCTCAGGCTGGATCTTTTGCTCTTGTATTGGGAGAGCAAGGTGGGAAAAGAAGGCTTCCTATTATTATCGGGATGTTTGAAGCTCAGGCAATCGCTATTGAAATAGAAAAAATATCCCCCAACCGGCCAATGACGCATGATCTCTTTCTGTCATTTGCTGAAAGCTTCAATTTTCAAATCAATGAAATCATTATCAGTAATTTGCGCGAAGGGGTTTTCTTTGCAAAAATTGTCTGCACTGATGGTATAAAGGAAATTGAAATAGATGCCCGTCCATCTGATGCTATAGCGATTGGTTTACGGTTTAATGTACCAATTTATACGTTTGAGAGTATCATGTCGGAAGCTGGTATCATCCTAAGTGAAGAAGATGAAGCAGAAGAGCTATTGAGCTCTGAAGAAGAGGAGGAGAAGGAATTAGCAGAGAAACCAGAGGCTTCATCCAAAAAACTTAATGACTATTCTACTACTGACCTGGAGTCTTTACTAGAGGAGGCTATAAATAATGAAGATTATGAAGCCGCAGCAAAAATACGGGATGAGCTAAGTCGAAGGAACTAGTTCGATTTTTTTCGTGTAACATTCCTTTTGACCACAAACATTAAGATAATACTTACCGACCAAAGATTTTATGGGTAGGCTGGTTCGATATTCAAAGGTTTGATCAATATCAAATAGTCTCTCATCATTCTCACTAACCAACTGTATGCTTAGTGGATGATCATCCAGATTGTAAACTTGAATTTGTTTTTTAGAAAGGTCAATGGAGTAAGCTATGCGTTGACTTAACCATAGGACCTGAATGTCATCCTGTGGTAAAAATTTCTTGTCGGCCACCTGCTTTAACATATGATACAAAGTTATAGTAACAAGTTCACCAAAATATTAATACCATGTTCACAAAAGATTATGTTTGAAAGACAGGTGTAAGGAAATATGTAACATTGATTTTTTATTAATAGACTAGAAGTTTATAATCAGGGATTTGATGAAAATTTAATAAGAGGAGGTGATGTAAAAGTTGATCTGATAACTCACATTATACCGAAGGAAACTGATTTTTTTAAAACATATAAAGGTTTTTTGACAAACAAATCTTTCCCGGTGTTTGTATAATGTATATTTACGACTCGATGAAAAAGGTTGCTGTTATAGGTGGTGGCCCTGCCGGAGCATCGGCAGGAGTGTTTCTTTCGAGGTCTGGGTTTGATGTGACAGTGTTTGAGAAAGTTGCTGAACCGGGTCCTATTGGTGCAGGTATAATGCTGCAAAGAACAGGCAGGAAGGTGTTGAGTGAATTAGGTGTGCTTGATGTCGTGGAAGGTAATGGGGCAAGAATTGAGCATTTTAGGGGGTATAACCGCAATGGTAAAAGGGTTTTAAACCTGGATTTGCGGAAATCTGGTAGTTACGGACTAGGAGCCCAAAGGGGAGCTATATTTGAATCTACTTTCGGGCAACTAAAAGAGTCTTTTGCAAATATTATTACCGGAGCTGAGGTTGTTGATGTCTTAAGTACTTCGACAGGTAAAGTTGTTAGGCTATCAAGTAACGAAGAGGTTGGGGAATTTGATGTTGTAATAGTAGCGAATGGGGCTCGTTCCATGCTCAGGAAGAGATTCCCAATTACGAGGACAGATAAACCACAAAAATGGGGTGCACTTTGGGCACTATTGGAATCTGATGACTGCCAGTACCAAAACTCCATTATCCACAAATATAGTGGAACGACCAAGATGCTCGGTTTTATGCCTGTTGGTAGGCTTGACGATTCTGCCAAGCCTAAGATCAATTTTTTCTGGAGTATTCGCATGTCTGATGCTGCTCAGTGGAAAAAAAAGCAGTTTCAGGATTGGAAGGAGGATGTTATAACATTTGCTCCGGAGTATGAAGAGATTATTGACTCACTACAAGACCGGGAGCAGCTTACTTTAGCACCATATCACGATGCTTTCTTAAACCCAATGTACTCTGATGGGGTTTTCTTTATAGGTGATGCAGCTCATGCCATGAGTCCACAGTTAAGCGCAGGGACGAATTTGGCGCTATTAGATAGTTGGTTATTGAGTCAGTGTTTTTTGGAATCCAAGAGTCCAGAAGAGGTGGCAACTCTTTTTCATAAGAAGAGAAGGACTCAATTGAAGTATTACTACAAACTATCCAAAGCGGTTACACCAATGTTTCAATCGGATTATAAGCTTGCCTGGGTCAGGAATGTTTTTTTAGGTATGCTGTTGAAGACACCAGGCCCGTCAGGGATTTTTTTGGACACATTGTTGGGTGTCAGGAAAAATCTTTTTTCCCGAATTAACAAGGATTGGTATTTGTGATCTGCTAATTATTAAAGTCCTTTTTTAGTTACAATAAGTTAATAAAATGATTTATAGTGATTATTATATCAATAGATAAAGTCCGTAAAAACGAAAAACTGAATATTTAATATACCCTGGTTTCCGAATCTTTGTGTCTGATCAAACACAAGATTTATGAAACGAAATTTCACAGCCCTCTTTTTTACACAATTCTTTGGTGTATTAAATGACAACTTGCTGAAGAGTTTATTATGCTTCATGGCGGTTATTTGGAATGATGGTATGAACAATGAAACTGTTGTTTCCCTGGCTGCATCACTTCTGATCATTCCTTATCTCATTCTTTCTCCTTTGGCCGGGAGTCTGGCCTCAAGATTTGATAAAGTGAAAATATTAAGGGCCGCAAAATTTGCGGAACTTCCAATTATGTTGATTGCCAGTGTAGCATTTTTTACTCAATCTATGTTGTTGGCCTATAGTTCTATTTTTCTTATGGGTGCACAGAGTGCTTTATACTCTCCAGCTAAATATGGTTTGGTCAAGGAATTAAGGTATGGAGAAGGTATTGCCTATGGTACGGGAATGATGGAAATGTTGTCCTTTACTGGAATACTACTGGGTACAACGGTTGCAGGGTTTATCGCGGAGATTGACCAGGGGGCACAAGTGGTAATATTCTTAAGTTTTATGTTTCTGGCCTTTCTAGGTTGGTTCTCCAGTAGAAAGGTGCCTTTGGTAGGAAAGAGTACTGAAATTTTAGTCAGGACCTCAGTGAATCCGATTAAATTCTTTTACAATACCTCAAAAGAAATTCGCAAAAAAAAGGGACTTGCCGGGGTCATATTAGGTGTTGGATTTTTCTGGATGATTGCTTCCATGATGCAGTTTAACCTTTTTATTTTCTGTAGTGAAAATATGGGGTTAGACTCTAGCGATACAGGGCTTGTCATTGCTTTCTTATCCATTGGTATAGGTCTGGGATGTTATATTGCAGGTAAAATTTTGGCTAGTAGAGTAGAGCCAGGGCTCTCTGTGATAGCCATATTGGGAATGGTACTTTGCTTTTATCTGGCAGGATATACAAACACCAGTAATGTAGGATATATTTCCATCTTCATGTGTGCAGCTTTTTGCAGTGGTCTTTACAAAGTGCCCTTAAACGCATGGTTTCAGCAAAGAATCAGTGATAACTTCCGGGGAAAGGCGCTGGCCTACCTAAATATGGTCGTATTCGTATTTGTTTTATTGACGGCAGCTGCATTTTATGTATTGAATAAAAACTTCGGAGCCGTGGCTGTGTTCAAGTTTTGTTTTTACTCCTGTTTGGTGTGTGCCATAATAATGTTAGTTAATATTCCGGTTTACACCTTGAGATTTATCTTCCTTGTTATTGCGAAGGTTCTTTATAAGATTCGCGTAAAAGGAAATAGTCACATTCCATTAAAAGGTGGAGCTATAATGATTAGTAATCATATTTCTTTTTTGGATTCGTTTATATTGGTTTCTGCGGCTCCCAGAAATTTAAGGTTTGTGATGTATGATAAAATTTATTATCACTGGTCATTGCATTGGTTTTTCAAAAGGCTGAATATGATACCAATCAGTATGAATAATTCAAAAGAATCTTTAGCTGAATTCACAAGAAGATGTCAAACTGAAATCCAATCAGGGCATATCCTATGTATCTTTCCTGAGGGCAAGCTGAGTAGAAATGGCCAGCTCAATGAATTTAAAAAAGGAATTGAACACCTGGCACATGGGGTTGATGTTCCGGTGATTCCGGTGAGAATGGATGGTGTTTTTGGCACTCCTTTGGTCTGGAATGAAAAAACGGGAAAGCTAAATGGATTTTGGCCGTGGCGATTACGAAAGAAAGTAATTGTTCAAGTAGGGGAACCTATTTTTGACAAACTGGAGGCACCGGAGTATAGGGAAGTAGTTATGGAATTATAGATTCGGCTACCACAACTTTCTGTATTGGTTGGTTTCAATAAGAGATAGTATGATCCAGTAAATCGAAACAGCTGCAATACCAAAAGGGACGTAACTAAGGCCTGCTACGGCCGTTTTTGAGCTGATGACAAGAATATAAACAAGAATCATTGATGAGGTGAATGTGATCCTCTTAAAGATTTTGTATTTCTTTTGCTCTCCTTGGTAAGCTTTTATTTCGAGGAAATATTGTGGGCTCTCAAACTTTAAATCATTAGAAACCTCAAATAGGGTACGGAAGTCAAGGGCAGTAAGGATAAATAGCAATGCCTCCCATATATGTCGGTCCTGTGAGAATTTGTAGTAAATGAGATAGGCTAGCATCAAAACAAGATATGCCATATACCCGAAGTAAACCTTCGTCCTGATGTGTTTGAACTCAAGAGTGATATACCCATGGTTCATTGCGTAACTGATAAGGAGTGGCATTGTGATCATTATGCTGAAAAGTATATAGTTGAGAAAGCCCGCGCCAAATCCATGAGGAACAAGAGCAAAAAGAAATATACCGGCAGCAGCAATGATTGAACACAGGATTATCGCGAAACGATTACCGGAGACAATCGATTTCTTGGTGAGTAATGCTGTATTGTAAATGGAATTAGCTTGAAGCTCAGACAGTCCCTGATCTTTGAGTGAATCGACTATTTCCTGATTTCCACGTCCTTTCCTTAGCTTAAGGCGGACATTCTCGTAATGCTTATCAATTTCTATTTCATCAATAATGTCCATCACTGCCAATATACTGATAATATCAGTAAATCGCTTGACTTTATTTATTCGGAATCACTTGCTACTAGCCTGTGCTTGTTTTTTAGAAAGTAACTGGATATGATGGATAGTAAGCAATAGGCTAGAAAGAAATACAAGCCCACTAGCAGGGTGCTTGAAGTGACCCCAGGGCTTAAGCTATTGAAAGAAAGATAACCCATATAGACGGCTACCAATAACACATCGAGCATGGACCACTTGGCAAGTTTGTTTATAATGAAATAGACAATTTTGTTATTTAAGGAAGCTCTGCCGAATAGGGCTAGTAGTGATAAGGATATTTTCATTATCGGAACCACTATGCTAAAGAGCAGCACAACTATGCCAATAGAATAATTTCCATGACTGAAGAGTGTGCTTACCAGTGACATGAGAGATTTATTTTCATACATAAAGTATATATCACCTTCGAAGGTTTTCTGAAACTCTATATACACCAGGTCAAGGGGTTCTTTGGGCAGGGTGAAATCGGTGATAAACGCCTCAAATTCCATCATAGGAACAAATATGCCTATGGCAAGGCCAACTGAGGCCAGTATTAACAAACTATAAGCCAATGCTTTTTTAGAAATAGGTGATTTAATATAGAGTAGGAACGAGATTAAGAAGTAAGCTAATCCTGTGCCTCCAGCAAAGTATGAAAGTTTTACCGCTTGACTATATTTGTCTTGAGCATCAAGAAAGACCTTTTCAGCCTTTTCCTTTCTGTCAGCCCAATTCATGCCATCAAGTAATTCTTTTTTTAGTTTATTAAAGCCCTTAATCAATAAGCTCTCATCTTCTCCGGAAAGCTTTAGGCCATTACTCCACTCTGATTTACTGCCCAATCTCTCCTTAAAGAACAGCACTTTCAAGTAATCGTTTTTAGCTTCTCTGTATTCATTTGCGTACTGATATATTTTTGTGCCCAAGTAACCTGAGGTAAGTAAAAAGAGAAGTGAAAGAGCAATGGCCGGAAAAATTGATTTGATTTTCATGTGAAGGAGTTTGTTTAATTCTAAACGAAGCTTATAAGCTTACAGTACCTTTTTCTGTCTAATATTTATGATGTCATAAGGTTAAGGAACCTTTGAAAGTTACAAAATCCTTTGAGTATCGTCATCTTTAGAACCACTTCATGAATAATTGGAAAACGGACCTCAATTGTTTTCTAAAGTAATTCTTTCCTTAAAAACTGGCTTTAAGCCCGTTATTCTAAAAAGATATGGTTGTTTAAGTGTATTGCTGTTGTATTAAAATGATGTTTTTTAGGACTTTATTGAGGTGTAAATAGCGTAAATTCCTTCTTGTTCTTCCGTGAAATTGTTTTCGTGTAATTATGAAAACCACGAAAATAAAATATCGCTTGAAGTTAATGACAAAAGGGATATTCACTATAGTATTAATTCTGTGGGGGCGAGGCTTATCGGCCCAGTATCAGACTTACGATCGCGCTACTGATTTAGGTAATAATACCTTTCAGTTAACTCCTGATTCTGCTAACATGGCTGGTTCGGTTTGGAATCAGGTGGCACAAAATCTTAACTACCCTTTTTCTGTATCTGGTCAAATGTTTTTGGGAGAAAGCGATGATGCGGCAGACGGTATTGTTTTTGTAATGCAGAATGAGTGTGTTAGCGGAGGAACAGTAGGTGGAGGAATTGGATACAATGGATTAAGTGGGGCATCACTTGGAGTAGAATTTGATACCTGGGAGAACGTGGCTAGTGGCGGAGATCAGGATAATAATGACCCTCCGTATGATCATATCGGTATTCAGGCCTTTGGTAATGTCAAGCATCAGGCTACTGGTGATAGTGTGCTTTTTCTGCCAGAACCACTGCGTACGGACTCCTCAAATGTAGAAGATAGCACATGGCACGACTATGAAATAAACTGGGACCCAACCAGTAATACACTTGATGTCTACTTTGAAGGCGTGCTTCGGGCAAGCATGACCAGGGATATTATCAATGATATCTTTGGTGGTGATAGTGTGATTTATTTTGGGTTTACCTCATCCACTGGTGGTTTCTGGGGAACCAATTCGGTGCAAATAGACCCCATTCCGGTCAGTGGTGCGGAAGATCAATACATCTGTGTAGGTGATACTGCCATTGTTGATTTTATCAATAATACCGGAGGACTTGAGCTTATTTCTATTGGTAAGCCAATTGAGGCTTCAAGCTATGAAGGCGCAGTTAATCCTCATGAAGCTAACGATGGTAATCCTGGTACCCGATGGGCTAGTCAATGGGGTAATGATCCTGAATGGATCACTATTGACTTGCTCGATCAATATGAACTCGATAGTATTTCCATTAGATGGGAAGCGGCAGCAGCGACAGATTATGAGATACAGGTATCTGCAGACAGCTCAACCTGGGTTACTGCTGTTACGGTTAATGACGGTGTGAGTAATGATGTAAGAGGATTCGGATTATCAGGTTTTTATCGATATGTGAGGGTTTATGGTACTGCAAGAACATTGGCAGCATATGGTTATTCGATCTGGGAGATTGAAGTCTACGGTGTTGCTCAAATTGAATGGACTTCGAGTCCATATCTGCAGTTTCAGGGGAGCGACAGAATTGCATTTTTTCCTCCGGTTAGTACAGCCTTCCAGGTTAAAATTCCGGATAAATGTAATGGACCAAGTATATTAGACTTTTGGGTATATGTAGATACGATCTCACTTGCTGCTCAAAATCAGACGATTTGTGATGGTGATAGCGCTCTTTTAACAGTCACTCCTGTAGGTAATTATGGTGAGGTTAATTATGTCTGGGATAATGGAATAGGGCCTGGAGACAGTATTTTTGTCAGCCCGGGAGGAACGACAACCTATGAGGTAATAGGGGTGGATTCACTTGGCTGTTCTGATACAACAAACTTGGATGTCACTGTCAACCCCGTACCCGTTGTGACCACTAGTGATGATACCACAATGTGCCGTGGAGGGAGTTATACAATTTCTGCGACAGGTGGAGGGACCTACAATTGGAATCAAGGGCTGGGTGCCGGAGCAAGTCATATTGTGGCACCTTCAGATTCGACAACCTACACCGTTACTGTAACAACTGCAGGATGCTCAACGAGAGATAGTGTTCAGGTCAACGTCAATCCTTTGCCGATGGCGGATGCAGGTGCTGATGACAGTTTTTGTGGCGGTCAGGATAGCGTAACGATAACGGCCTCAGGAGGGGATAGTTATTTTTGGAATAATGGGCTTGGAGCAGGAGCGAGTCATACTGTGTCGCCTGCCTCAAATACAACATACACTGTTCAAGTGACCGATGTCAATGGCTGTACCGATAGTGATGATATCGTAATTACAGTCAATCCGTTACCAGTTGCGGATGCTGGTGCTAATGATAGCATTTGTGTCGGACAAGGAAGCGTAACACTAACAGCATCAGGTGGGAGTAATTATTTCTGGGATAATGGGCTAGGGGCTGGAGCCAGTCATATCGTTTCCCCTGCCTTAAATACAACATATACTGTTCAAGTGACCGATGTGAATGGCTGTACGGATAGTGATGATGTAGTAATCACAGTTAATCCGTTACCAGTTGCAGATGCTGGTGCTAATGATAGCATTTGTGTCGGACAAGGAAGCGTAACACTAACAGCATCAGGTGGGAATAATTATTTCTGGGATAACGGGCTAGGGGCTGGAGCCAGTCATATCGTTTCCCCTGCCTCAAATACAACATATACTGTGTTGGTGACAGACGCAAATGGCTGTACCGATAGTGATAGTGTTGTGATAACTGTCAATCCATTACCGGTTGCAGATGCCGGGGAGGATGTGACGATCTGTATCACGGGAAGCACTGTGCTCAATGCTTCGGGAGCGGACTCTTATAACTGGGACAATGGATTAGGAGGAGGGGCTTCTCATTCCGTATCTCCGACAAGCACTACAACATACACGGTGACAGCTGCAGATATAAATGGTTGTATTGATACAGATGATGTCATAGTGACTGTTATTACATCACTTCCGGTGGATGCAGGCACTGATCAGGAAATCTGTTTAGGGGATAGTATAAGCTTATTGGCTACCGGGGCAGTAAATTATACCTGGGATAACGGACTTGGGGTGGGGGATGCTCATACAGTTGCCCCTACAACAACAACTAGCTATGTTGTGACAGGTGATGATGGAAATGGATGTAGTGAAACGGATGATATTGTAGTTACAGTAAATAATCTGCCAGTTGCTAATGCCGGAGCAGACGATAGTTTCTGTGACGGTCAGGGTAGTGTGACGATAACTGCTTCGGGTGGAATTACCTATAACTGGGATAATGCATTAGGAGGTGGTCCCTCTCATACTGTAGCTCCATCAAGTACTACCACATACACGGTAACCGTTACTGATGTTAATGGTTGTGAAGACACTGATGATGTGCTGATTTCTGTTTTACCATTACCAGACGTAAATGCAGGACAAGATCAGGTGATCTGTGAGGGTGATCAGACAACTTTAACAGCCACAGGAGCCATATCCTACACTTGGAATAGTTTGGGAAATGGAAGTAATCAGGTCGTACAACCCGAAATAGAAGAAACTTATATTGTAACGGGAACAGATATTAATGGGTGTACGAATTCTGATGATGTAATTGTAAGCACTCAGAAGTGTACCTGCCCATTGTTTATTCCCAACGCAATCTCACCAAATAACGATGCAGCAAATGACGAGTGGATCATTGAAGGAATTGATTGTTTTGATCTTAAAAATGTACGGGTATATAACAGATATGGAGGATTGGTTTATGAATCTTCCAACTATCAAACTCCTTGGAACGGAAAGAGAAATGGTGAACCCATGCCCGTAGCTGTATACTATTACGTTGTTGAGGTAGGTTTATTGGGAGAGCAACCAACAGCATTTACAGGAACATTAACTATCATGAGGTGAGCGCTGATGAAGTTTACACTTTTATGTTAAGTTCAATATTAGTGGGGATTTATCAGTGTCAGTGCCCCGCTTAACTTCTTGAAAACAATTAAAAGTTTAGCAGTGAATTTGTTAATTGCATTGAGCTTTACTTTTATAGATGTAATTCGTCTGATTTCAAAAACAATGGGGTGGTCAAAGCCGTTTTCATACAATACTATTACGAATAAAAAGTCGATAATGACTTTGTTTTTAAGAAGTATTAAAAATGCAAATTGAACAATTAATTTACATGAATCCATGGTGATTAGGGCTGATTTGTTTTTTTTGGCGTTTGTTTTGTAAACGCATACGAACTCAAGAGATTTAGAATCAAAAAGTGATAAAAAGGACCAAAAATTACATGCCAGTTAGTATGATTTAAAGTTACTGTTGTACTTTATTAATGATGAGATAACCACGAAAACGAGTGAGAAAATTACCAGTTATACTGATCCTTTTATTTACACTTTGTTGTAAATCAGCTTTCACACTTACATATGTTGTGGATACTAATGGTGATGCGGATGACGGTTTGGCATATACCGCTAGTGATGGGACCAATACTTTGAAAAAATGTATTAGACTAGCAAATGCCAATGCTGGTGCAGATATAATTAATTTTAACCTGCCTGGGTCTACAGTAATTGCAAATTCCGCTTGTGGTGGTGGCTGGTGGTATTCTATAACAGATCAGTTGACTATTGATGGTTACACTCAAGCAGGCGCAGCAGCCGGGGCTCCCGTGGTTGAACTGAGTGGTGGTGCGATGGGGTGTTGGGCAACCTTAAGCTTGGAAGCTGGCTCCTCAGGCTCCGTAATTCGTGGTCTCATAATACACGGAACAAATCTGGGTATTCGAATTGATGCGGCTTCAACCGGAAATACTATATCAGGAAATTGGATTGGTGTAGATAATACTGGAAATGCGATTGCAGCTAATCCGATTACCGAGCATGGTATACGGGTAGAAAGCTCTAATAATAACCTCATCGGAGGAACAGGAGGAACAATTGACAGAAATGTCATTGCTGGTTGCAATTGGCAGGCTGTTCGTGTAGAGGGAACCTCATCAGGAAATGAAATCAATGGTAACTATATCGGGATTAGTAATTCAGGTACAGTGGACCTTGGATGTGGTCAAATGGGCCTGTTTTTTAGCAATTGTACCAACTGTGTGGTTGGAGGAGGTGCAGCCAATGAAGGCAACGTAATATCAGGAAACGGCCAGGAAGGGATTTATATGGAAAACTGTGACAATTTTACGATTAAGGGCAATATTATTGGTTTAGGCGCTGATACTAATACTGCGATTGCAAATAGCAATAGTGGAATCAGTATTACCAATGCCTCTGATATAGGGGAAATAGGAGGATCAGGTGCAGCCGAACGGAATTACATCTCATCAAACGGTGATAATGGTGTCCGTTTGGATAATTCTGATAACATCACGATACAAGGAAATTATATTGGTGTTGCATCAGATGGTGCCACTGATCGTGGCAATACGAACTCTGGTATTTATGGAGTGAATGTAGAGTTTTTGGAAATCGGAGGGGCGGTGGCAGGTGAGGGAAATCTTATATCCGGGAATGGTCCTGGAATTACGATTAATGGAGCTACCTCTAACGCAGCAACCATTAGAGGGAATATAATTGGCCTCGCGGCCGATACAGCCACACAGTTAATTAATGGTGGAAACGGGATATCCTTAACTTTTGCAGATAATAGTCAAATTGGAGGTACGACCGTGGAAGAAAGGAATTACATCAGTAGAAATTCTTTCAACGGAATATTGTTATCTCAAAGCGATGGTACGACCATATTGGGCAATTATATAGGAGTTGATGGTACGGGGTTGGTTGATATGGGGAATGGTGGAAATGGGATCAGGGTTGTAACTTCTGTAGGTGTTACGATTGGAGGTACAACTTATGCAAGTAGAAACATAATAAGTGGCAATTCAGACAATGGGATCGCACTTGACGGAGCGAGCACAGGAGCAATTATTAAGGCCAATATAATTGGATTAGGTGGTGATGGTGCTACAGTTGTCAATAATGACAATCATGGTATCTATATTCTGGGGACAAGTGATAATGCCACAATTGGAGGCCCAACTACCCCGGAGAGGAACTTTATTTCTGGAAATGGACAGTTTACGGTAGGAGTTGACCCGGACAATGGTATAATCGGAGATGCCATAAGAGCTACTGGTCCCGGAGGACATACCATCCAAAATAATTATCTCGGCACTGACACGACAGGTACAATAGGAGCCGGTAATCACTGGGCTGGAATCTCACTGAACAGTTCAGACAATAATGATATTCTGGATAATCTAATTTCAGACAACCGTAATGAGGGTATCTGGATTGACAATTCTGATAACAATGAAATCTACCGGAATACAATCGGTGTGGGGACTGATGGTAGTAACCTAGGAAATTGGGATTATGGAGTTATTATTTTTGGAACTTCACAATCAAATATCATTGGAGGTAGTGCCGCTAATGCCAACACGATTGCTTATACAAGAGGAGAGAGGCCTACGGATGGAGATGGTGTTACGATAGGTGGAACCGCTGGAGATTTTAATGAAGTTACTTTTAATAGTATTTATTGTAACCTTGGAGAGGGGATTGTACGGGATGGAACCTCTAATGAAAATGTGGCTGTTCCTGTTATTTCAGCGTCTAACCCCAACGACATCAATGGCACGGGAGACAATGGACACACAATACATATATACCGTAATACAACCACTGGAAGTAATTGTAACTGTGAGGGAGAAATCTATGTAGGGACTACAACCGTAGCTGGAGGGGTGTGGTCATTTACTCACAATTTAGGCTTGAGCGCTGCTGAAGCTCAATCCGTCTCTGCTACACAAACGACTACCAATAATAGTACTTCAGCATTTGCGGCCTGTTCTGCACCTATGCCGGTGAACTATGGAAGTATAAAGCTTGTTGAAGAAAGTGAGGGACTGAGCTTGACCTGGATTACAGCTCAAGAAATTAACAATTCCCACTTTATTATTCAGGTAAGCAAGGATGGCTACAATTTCATCGATATTGGTGTTGTTCAGGGCATGGGGAATAGTAATCAGCCACTTTTCTACTCATTTCTTATTGATGAGCAATACATCGAGACAGCCTTATATATAAGAATCGAACAAGTTGACTTTGATGGAACAGCACATATAAGTCCGATGCTAGTTCATAATCACAAGAGCAGTTCCAATATGACTATCGCAGGTAATACTATACATATTGGTTTGGAGGACCCGGCTGCTGAACTATCAATATTATCTCTCGAAGGAAAGAGCCTGCAAACCCATTATATGGAGGGGAAAGGTTATTATTCTTTCCGGCTCAATGACCTGGCAAGTAGTATATACATTGTTCGCTTGAACACTCGCACAGAGATAATTACAGATAAGGTATTCATTAATGAGTAACTTTGATTTGTCCAGAACCTAATCTCATTGACTTCGTATTATCATAAGTAAATAAACCATACTTAATATGAAGCCCATTATTTTTAAAAAGACACTCACCATCCTAGCTTTTTCCATTATCAGTTTTGCCTCTTATTCTCAGGGCAGAACACATGACATTCCTGCTAATGAATTACCTGAGAATGTAAAGAATGTACTTACGAAATATATTAATGCACTGAGATCGTCAAAGACATTGGATGATGCAGCCGTTGCCGTACTTCCAGTAGTAGGAGGTGGACTCGTAAATGAAGATGGACAGACACTCAGGAATTCAGTAAAACCATATAGTTTGAAAAAGGACTGGCAAAACGTAAAGTTCTATGCCGACCCGATTGTTATCACGAGAGTGAACAGCAATCCATCGCCTACTTCGAGTGGATATGGTCCTAGTGCCATCAGGGGGAGAAAGTACAAAATCTGGATCGCCAAAAAAGATGGTGGAGCCGGATTACCCGCTCCAATTAGTATTATTGTACCGGAAGGTCATGAAACAATAAAGTCTCCGAAGGTAATGGGAATTGGTTCACTCTGATTTAGGTGGGCGTTTGTGTTTCCACCTTCTATGAGACCAGAGCCATGTTTCAGGGTGTTTGTGAATTTCCTCTTCCAGCATACGCATGACAAATTCAGTAATTTCATGCTCCTTCGTTTCGCGGGGATTCTCAAATATTAACCTGAGGTGGACATTGTATTTACCTCTCTTCACTCTTTCAATGTGAACGTAGTATACCGGGTAATTAAAGAGCTTTGCAATTTTTTCTGTCCCATTGAATACCAGGGTATCCTGGTTAAGGAAAGTCATCCAATGCCCCTTTTCTCCGTATGCTGGGGTTTGGTCGGCAACAATTGCGGTAGCTGTGACCATGTTATCTTTCAACTTCGTCATGCTTCGGAGGGTAGATTTCATAGGCGTAAGCTCAGCTCCGAATCGCTTTCTCATTTTCAGAAATAATCTGTCAAAATAGGGGTTGCTCAATGGTTTGTAGATGACGTGCATGGTATGCAAATTATGAAGAGAATACCGCAGAGAAGGCCATTCCCAGTTTCCATAATGCCCCATTACGTAAATAATACTTTGTGACTCTGCAAAGTGCTTTGCGACATGGTCCCTTTTGGGAATATCGACCCTTTTTCGCATTTGTCGTGGTGTCATGGTAAGCATTTGAATGGTCTCAATCATGAGATCAGCAAGGTACTTGTAATATTTTTTCGTGATTTTGCTTATCTCAGCATCTGATTTATCAGGAAAGGAGTTCTTCAGGTTATCAATTACTACCTTCTTTCTATAGCCAACTATATAGTACAGTAACCCATAAAGCAATCGGGATATTCCGTGAGCCAGCCAAGCAGGGCTTAACGATATCAGGTAGAGAAACGGTAAAAGTAAATAGAAGGAAATAGCCTTCATGTGTGCCTACTAATTAGAACAAAGTACGAATCTATGGATATTGTACGGGAGTAACAAAGTCACCGCGACTATACCTAACCTATTTATAGTTTAGCACGAATAGAATTTGTTCGGTCAGACTATTTATAATACCAGTTTACACCAAACTGGAAGTCATACTCCCTGATTTTAAATCCATCCTTAAAAGAGTAGGAATCGGTAGCCAGGTTGTTGAGTCCTTGCTCGTAGGCAAATATTACTTCAATAAACGGCTTATCACCCTTGGCAATGATGTACCCAAACTGAAAGTCTACTAAATGAAGTTGTTTGGTGATATAGGTAAAATCATCAGGCACTTCAACATTGTCAAATCTGAGATCTCTAAAAAGACTTTCATAAGAGTAACCAAGTCCGATAAATGGTGAAGCTGGTTTTTTGAGAAACTTAAATTTAAAGGTAATAGGGGCAAAGTAGGAAAGTGCTATTTTGCTGAGTTCACCTTCAAAGGCTTCAACAATTTCTGATACCCCATAGTTGTTTCCAAGGTTAAATTGGTAAGGCTGGCCCTTAACACCAAAGCCTAATTTTACACTAAATCTAGGACTTATTCTGAAGTTCATATTGGCCATAGAGTAGGCTGAACCGTTGGCAGCTGCACTTTTGAACATATCCGGATATTCCTTTGGGTTGGTAACTATGGTATTTCCCATTCCACCACCGAGTTCCAGTCCGAAGTCTACTTGTCCGTATGAACTACTGGATACTAAAAGAATTAATACACTGGTCTTTAAAAAATTTTTCATTGATCTGGGTTTGTTGCTGATAGTATTGTTACACGAATATAAAACAGATAAGGTTATAGAATCCCTATGTCAGCAGAAATTTAAGAAATAAGATCAGTCGGAAGCGTGAATGGTGATAATATTCGTGCTTATTTCAATTATAAAAGAAGATTTATCTTGAGCTTTTTGAATAAACTTCTGATTAGCATTAATGATATCGATTAGATCAGAAGTTAAAAGATTTCCAAGGTTGATCTTTATTAACTTTTTTGGACTTCCTTGTATCAAGTGACTGTTTTTAAAGTCTGCATCTTTGGTAATTACTACATAGTCATGTTGGTCTGCATAGTGGCATATGTCTTTATCCTTACTATAGCAACCATCCAATATATCGTTGATATGGACCGACTCAAAACCAACCGAGTTTAAAAATTTCACAAACTTAATGGAAATGTGTACGTCACAAAGAAATTTCATTAGGCTACATCCTTCAAAGACCTCCCGGAAATAGTGAGTTTAGCATAATTTAAGGCTGCATGTATGTCTTCTTTTTCAAGTTCTGGGTGTTCTTCTGTGATTTCATTAATTGACATACCAGATGCTAATAGATCGATTATTACCTCTACAGGCCAACGCATACCTCTGATACATGGTTTGCCGTGACAAATTTCTGGGTTAATTGTTATCCTCTCTATTAATTTCATAAGTACCGAGTTGAGTATAAATATATCTACTACATTAAATATAACGAAAATCCATGGGGGAATAGTTTCATTTAGACTTGTAGAGTGCCTATGTTTTGTGACTTTTTTAATTCATAGATGTGGTCTTCTTGTCGTTTGACACCAAGTAGATATAAATGGAAAAGTATTGATAATGCAACTGGTGTAAATAATTGTTTAAATATTCGACTTTCAACAGTAATCCAATGCATTGACAAAAATACTTCTCCTATGCAATAGATAAAAAGCATGATAAGCTTGAGGTGATCGATACTGCTCTTGTCTTTTTTATGAAGGTATCGGATTGTATATAACAATGGGAGTGAAAGCAACCCACCTATAATCATAAATTCGGCATAAGGCCAGTCCATTGTTTTAAAGAGAAAGCCTATAGTGATTATGGATGAAATTATACTCAGAGGGTAAACTAATGAAGTTTTAATGGTCTGGCTAGTGAGGATTGGAATCGTAACAGCGAAAGCCAGATAAGTAGCAATGTTATTTACGCTGGCAAAGGGCCAGTGTGTAAAAATAACTCCGACTCTGGAAAGAAATAAAAAAGACAGAATGCTCAAAGAAATTGCGATTTTCTTAAACGTTCTGTTTTGTGATCTTATCCCTTCTTTTAAGTAATGAACGAACCCGACAAGATTCATAAACATTACCAAAAAGATCAGTAATTCACTTCTTGGAATAAATAATATTCTGGCTATATAAAAAAGGACACATAGAAATACCCATATCAAAAAAGGAATGAAAATTTTCCTGTATTCAAACCTATGGTATTCCATTCACTAAGAGTTTCCCAACTCCATAGCTCGCTCATAAGCTGCTCTTGAGCATTGTTTGATTCTTTCTTTAACACCTGTTTCCTCCAGCGAGTTGAGGCCGGCTCTTGTTGTACCTCCTTTGGAAGCCACCCGGTTCATCCATTCGGTGGTGGATAGGTCGGAGCTTAGGTATAAGTCAACAGCTCCTTTGAATGTTTGGGACGCCATAGTTCTGGCAGTTTCGTGGTCGAAGCCAAATTCCTCTGCCGCTTCAATAAGTGACTCCAGGAAGAAGAATATAAATGCCGGACCGCTTCCAGATATTCCTGTCGACCGGTCAATGTCATCTTCTGTATTTACCGCAATTGCACTACCTGTCGTCTGTAAGATGGAAGCTACATATTTCATTTCGCTCTCATCTACTTCAGCACTTCCGGTATAGGTGCTCATTCCCAACCCGATTTGTGAGGGTAGATTAGGCATGACTCGTACGACTTTTTTGGCTCCCAGTCCTTCCTGGATAGTTTTGATTTTAACTCCGGCCATTACAGAAATTACCAGTTGGTCTTCTCTGATATACTCTTTTACTATTGGGAAGAGCTCGGGGCATATTTGCGGCTTGATAGCCAACATGATCATGTCAGCCTGCGGAACACAATCTTCTGCTTTTTCAAAAATTTGATAGTTGGTTTGTGAGCTTAACTCAGCGCGTCTTTCTGCTGAATTTTCCAGAATGAGTATGTTTTCTTCTTCAATGATTTTTGAATCACTTATAGACTTTACATAAGTAAATCCCATGTTTCCTGCTCCGATAACCAATAACTTCATAAATAAATCTATTTTTTTTTAATGTTTTACAAAACTAGCCTTCTATTGGTTGTTCACCAAGTAAATTGCCGTAGCGATGATAATTGTGAGAGATATTCTGCTCTATGAGGTAGTTGAGCAATTCGATTCTTCCGTTTCGCACCGGTTTTCTTCCGTATACATGAATGGCTCTTTCGTGGCACATTTTTAGGAATTGATCACTCAATCGGTCATAATTCAGTGCCCTGATGCAGACGTCATGTTCTAATTCACTTTCCAATTCTGACCACTTTTCGATTGAATAAACCTTGTCCTGTAGCAGTTTCAATTTTACATCATCGGTAGAGTAGTAGGTAATAGGAATTTGAAGTACACTGCTTGCAACCTCAACTATCTGAATATCTTCAAGGGAGACCTTGTTGTCTATAAAGACAATGATCTCTTCAGGTTTCAGATACCGGTTGATGTTGTGTTGCCCTCTGAGTTTTACGTAGTCTTTCTCTATTCCAAAATGATTATCGTACCAATATTGGAAGTCGGCTTCAAGGTCTTTGACGGGGTCTACTTCCAGTTCCGCAAACTGTAGAACGTAGTTCGGTCCTCCGGCTTTCATTCCAAACCCAAAACAACTGGCTTTCATGCCACCGAACGGTTGACGTTGAACAATCGCTCCGGTTATAGGGCGATTAATATAAAGGTTACCAGCCTTTACATTTTTCTTCCAGTACTCTATTTCATCCGGATCAAAAGTGGCAATACCACTGGTTAGTCCGTAATCAACACCATTGACGATATCAATTGCCTCTACGATACTTCTTGCTTTCATAACAGACAAGATTGGGCCAAATAACTCGGTGTTGTACTCATAGTCATCTGTGGTAACTCCCCACTTTACTCCTGGTGTGACAAAAAACTCATTTTGAATTTCTGGCTTGACCAGCCATTCCTCATCGGGAGTATTTTCGATAGAGTGTCTTATTTTATCAGTAATGGGTACTGCGAGCGGCCCAATTTGGGTTTCGGGCAGCCATGGATTACCATGAATTTTGCTTTCTACAGCATCCTTTAGTAATTCCTTGAAGTGCGGATCATTAAATATTTCTTCCTCCAGAATAGCAATGGAAGCTGCTGAACATTTTTGCCCCGTGTTTCCAAATGCAGAATAGACGAGGTCCTTAGCGGCCTGTTCGTGATCTGATAAAGAGCGTATGATTAAGGAGTTTTTGCCTCCGGTTTCTGCGTAGAGTGGGAGGTGAGGGTTTCTGTTCAGTAGGAATTTTGCGGTGTCCGTTCCTCCGGTCAGGATTACTGCATCGAATACTTGTTCCGAGCTGAGGTATGGGCCCAAGGTACTTTCGTTAGTAGGTAAAAATGCAAAGGCATCTTTTGGTACACCTGCCTCCCAGAGACATTTGCTTACGAGATAAGCACACGCAGCTGCATTTTGAGAAGGTTTGAGAATGACCCTTTTTCCGGCTGCAAGTGAGGCCAAAACACCACCTATTGGAATTGCAACAGGAAAATTCCAAGGTGACAGAACAAGGTTTACTCCTTGATTCTTAATTTTAACTCCTTCGAGTTCGGATATATCTTGCAAGGATTGAGCGTAGTAGTTGGCAAAATCAATTGCTTCACTGACTTCTACATCAACCTCAGGTATAGTTTTTCCCAGTTCCGCAACAGCTACAGCGATCAGGTTACCCCTTACTTTTGCAATTTCTACCGCTGCATCTCTGAGTATCTTTACTTTTTCTTCGGTTTTCATAGTGTACCAGGAAGAAGTACCATTGATAAAACCATCGTAATCTACTGCATCTGCAAGTTCATAGTTCCATGGCTGAGGGCCATTCCACCCAATCAATGAAGTGAATTCACGATTTTTGGATTTACCACCGACAACGGGTATGGTTTCACCTACTACTGCCTCCGGATCTGCCCATCTGTCTTTGACATCTTCAATCCACTTTCTGTTTGCCTCTCTGGTCCAGTCAGTGTTTGGTACATTTTTGAATTCTTTTTGGGGCTTGAGAACCTCCGAAGAGCGGTCCTGAGTCCGGTTGGGCTTATCGGATACTTCATTTATCAGATCGACTGACTCCAGAAATTGATCTTTAATTTCGTGCCACTTGTCGGAATTGATTTTCAGGTTGTACCCTTCCTTTAAGAAGTTACCAGACTGGGTGCCTTCATCCAATCTTCTTACCAGATAGGCGATAGCATTGGTGTAGTCCTCTTCGTCTACAATAGGAGTGTAGAGAAGTACGTTCACTTTGTGATCCAGCAGTTCACTTACAGTCGCCTCAGCCATTCCCTCAAGCATTTCGAAGTCAATGTGGTCATGAAGGTTGTGTTCTTCTACTAATTGTAGAGCAAATGCCAGATCAAAAACATTGTGTGATGCTACTCCAATGTTTACAGCTTTAACATAATCAGGCTGTAATATCTCTAATAACATCTTTTTGTAGTTGGCATCAGAATGAGCCTTAACGCTATACGGAGCTATTGGCCACTCTTCCAGTGATGATTCGGTCTTTTCCATTTCAAGGTTCGCTCCTTTTACAATTCTGATCTTGATTGGTGCGCCACCATTCTCAACCCGGTGTAATGCCCAGTTGCGTAGAGATATGAGTTCATCATATGAGTCTGGAAGGTAAGCCTGAAGTACAATACCCGCCCTGAGTGATTTGTATTTCGGGTTGGAAAGGGTTCTTTTGAAAGTATCAATTGTCATATGGAGATCACGGTACTCCTCCATGTCAAGGTTTACAAATTTCGTAACCCCAGTGTTGTGTTCTATTTTTAAAACTTCATCATAAAGGATACTTAGCTTTTGATCGAGCACTTCGACACAGTAATCATGTGCCAAAGAGTGAATCTGTGAATAGATAGTTGATATTTTAATTGAAATATAGTCAACTTCCGGTTGGTTGAGCAGGTCGATGTATGCCTGGATCCTTTTTTCTGCTTCAGCTTCCCCGATTAGTGCTTCTCCTATCAGATTGACATTAAGTTTTATTCCTTCGCTTTTACGTTTTTTTGTATGTAATCGAAACTTCTTGCTTTTGAGTATGTATACAATTGGGCTTGTTACATCTCTGATTTGGTCAAGCATTAATGGGATACTAATAGAAGGAATTTTGTATCCTATCATTTTATAAAGCCTGACCAATGTTTTTTCATAAGTTGTGAAAAGTTTGTTTTGTCCTTTTGAGGTTTTAAACAACCGAATTACATAATGTGATACCCTGGTATAGTTATGGGAGCGGAAGGCGACATCCATCAACTTAATTAGAAAATGTTTGGCCTCCGGAGAAGTAATAATAGGAGCCATTCGCTCTGCAAATGGGTTCGATTTTGCTTTTTTTCTTTCACTTTGAAGCTGTTCGGCCAGCTTAATACTTTCCTCGATTTGTTCTTTACTAACTTTTTTTGGCATAGGCATATTATACTAAATTAACGCTTAATTGAAAGGAATGTTTGAGGCAATTTTAATGTGATGGATTAAGTGGCTGAATTTCATTTTATTACCCCATAATGGTGATTTACGTATAAATACGGATTGTCGGCTATAAAGTATAAATTACAGCATTTAATGTTTTTGGGCTTGGAGGGATTTTTACTATTTTCGGAATCAGCAAATTAAATTACGAGGAATTGGATAACGGATTTAAGCCAGGGATAGTAAGAAATCTGAAGTATGACTTTAAAGCAGGTGTTGTAGTATCCCTTGTAGCACTACCTCTATGTTTGGGGATTGCGCTGGCATCAAAAACGGACCCTATAACTGGTTTAATTGCCGGGATTGTTGGAGGAATTGTTGTAGGGTTGATTAGTAAATCACCTATTGGAGTGAGTGGGCCCGAGGCCGGACTGGCGGCTATTGTAATTGCCCAAGTGACAAATGTCGCGATTGGTCAGGACAACTTCTTTATCATTGTTGTAATGGCCGGGGTGATTCAAGTGGCATTTGGCTATTTGAAAGCTGGGGTCATTGTGAATTATTTTCCTGCCACTGTGATTAAGGGGATGTTAGCAGCTATCGGGATCATTCTGATTTTAAAGCAAATTCCTCACGCACTAGGCGATGACCTCGATCCGATGGGAGATAACTCCTTTAAGCAGGTGGCAGATGATAAAAACACATTTAGTGAACTAGCCAGTGCTTTTCAAAACCCCCATTCCGGAGCTGTTATTATTGCTGTCGTTTCTTTGGCTATTTTGATATTGTGGCAGACGAAATGGATAAAAAAGAATAAAGTATTAGGGCAGATTCCGGCACCGTTGTTGGTTGTTGCCTTGGGCGTACTTTTGAATCAACTATTCGTCCACTACATTCCTGATCTTGGATTACGCAAAGGGCATCTGGTTGATATTGATCACAACAATGCATCGGAGTTTTTTCAAAGTATGACTCACCCTGATTTTACGAGTCTTGGTACATATGACCCGGAGCATTTCGATTCATTGTTCGATAAAATAAAATATTATTTAACTGCAGCCTTTACTCTGGCCTTAGTTGCGAGTTTAGAAACCTTATTATCTGTTGAGGCAACCGACAAATTGGATGTATTTAAACGTATCACCCCACCAAACAGGGAACTTATTGCTCAAGGAGCGGGTAATATCGTTTCAGGCCTGTTGGGAGGACTTCCCATTACCCAGGCTATTGTACGTTCTTCCGTGAATATCGAAACCGGTGGTCGTACCAGGATGTCGACCTTAATTCATGGTGTATTATTGTTTTCTGCAGTGCTGTTTATTCCCAATTTACTTAAGATGATTCCACTGTCATGTATGGCAGCAATTCTATTGATGATTGGGTACAAGTTGGCTAACGTTAACTTATTTAAAGGAATGTACCGACTGGGAATGCGTCAGTTCTTGCCGTTCATAATAACTATACTTTCTATTCTTATCACAGATTTATTAACCGGAATTATAATCGGTCTTATCGTTTCGGTGTTCTTTATCCTACAGAACCATCGTCAGAAGGAGCCTTGGGATGTAAAAGTAAAGAGGAATAAGAAAGGGGCTAAGTTCAAGTATGAGGTGACCATCAAGCTACATGAAGAAATTACTTATTTAAGTAAAAATATACTCATACTCAGTCTTCACGATGTTCCGGCAAATTCAAGGCTAATTATCGATAGTACTGAGGCTAACTTCTTGTCACATGACGTGCTTGATGAAGTCAGGGAATTTAAGAACAGGGTTGCGAAGGATTATAACATTGAAGTGGAGATTAAACTCCGTGAAATGGGACAACATATCATTGATGAGAAAATACTGGACAAAGTACAGCTAAAAGAAAGAATCTGAGAGCTTTAAGTAAGCCCTCAGATATATTATTACTCCAGTTTATTTCTCATGTAAATTTTTGTGTCGGAAAATATCTTATCCCTGGGAGCACCATTCTCCATCCCTTCCAGTATCGTATCCACAATTAAAGCGCTACTTGTTTTTCTGAATCCAATCTCGTTAGCAAATCCTGTTACGAAGTCCATTTCATCTTCTTCAATAATTCCATCCGCACACATTACTAAGGTAAGATCATAGAGTTGTTCAAACATTTCCTTTTCACCTTCAGGCTTGATGATTTTAGGGTCCTGGTTGTTTCTGATCATTTTCTTGACCTGAGCTTGTGTAAATCCACGCTCAAGACCAATTTTTATGATTACCTCAACCTCAGTTTCATCAATAGTGTTGTCAGACTTGGCCATGAGAATGAGATTTCTCATGTGAGATTCGTTGACGCTCTCTTTACTACTGGAAAGAAATGGTAATAGGCCATACTACTAAATAATTAAAGGAAATCTACTTTTCCGCTTGCCAAGTTATAATAAGCAGGGACAATTTTTACTTTTCCTGAGTTTACAGCTTCGCCAATTATTGAAGACCTGGATACTAGTTCTTCTGCATTTAATTCCGCATTCTTCTTAACGATTGTGTTTACATCAGCACCTTCACAAGCGGCTACTGCAGGAGTAACGTGTGAAAGTAAATGGTTGAGGTTGTAACCGTTATCACCGCCACCAGCAGCAGCGGTTACAGCACCGCAGCTTTCGTGACCGAGTACCACAATAACCTTAGTGCCCAAATGAGCCACAGCGTATTCAATACTTGCAATGGAAGAAGTGTTCGCAACATTTCCCGCAACTCTCACAACGAATAGTTCACCCAATCCAGTGTCAAACGCCATTTCAGGTACAACACGGCTATCGGCACAACTAAGTACAATTGCCCAAGGGCTCTGTCCTCCGGCAAGTTCGTTCCTTCTTGAAGTGTCTTGTAGACCAGCTTCTTTACTGTCTGAGGTATAACGTGCGTTTCCGTCTTTTAATCGTTGGATTATTTCGTTTATCTCCATTGCTTTCTGTTTAAAAATTTGAGTTAGAAGTTAAATTAACAAAAGCGCTCAAAACTTGAAAGGATTCTATTACGGAATCCACTTGATGTGTTTGAAGTTCGGTTTTCTCTTTTCCAAAAATGCATTTCTCCCTTCTTTAGCTTCATCCGTCATGTAAGCCAATCGAGTGGCTTCACCTGCGAATACCTGCTGACCAACCATACCATCATCAGTTAGGTTAAAGGCGAATTTCAACATTTTTATAGAAGTAGGTGACTTCTCTAATATTTCCTGGCCCCATTCATAGGCAGTAGTTTCCAGCTCGTCATGGGGTATAACAGCGTTCACCATTCCCATCTCATAAGCTTCCTGGGCCGAGTAGTTCCTTCCTAAGAAGAATATTTCACGAGCTTTCTTTTGTCCGACCATTTTTGCCAAGTATGCTGAACCATAGCCACCGTCAAAGCTTGTTACATCAGCATCTGTTTGTTTAAAAATGGCATGCTCCTTACTGGCTAAGGTTAGGTCACATACTACGTGTAAGCTATGTCCGCCACCAACAGCCCAGCCAGGAACAACAGCAATAACTACTTTGGGCATAAATCGGATGAGCCTCTGGACTTCCAATATGTTGAGTCTTGGCATACCATCGTCATCGACATAGCCCTGATGGCCTCTTGCATTTTGATCACCACCACTACAAAAGGAATAAACACCATCTTTGCTGGAAGGCCCTTCGGCTGAAAATAGCACCACTCCAATTGAAGTATCTTCACGTGCGTCAAGAAATGCTTCGTATAGCTCTCCAACCGTTTTTGGCCGGAAGGCGTTGCGGATGTCCGGACGGTTAAAAGCAATCCTTGCCACACCATCAGATTTGGCGTAGGTGATGTCTTCGTATTCTTTTACTGTTTTCCAGTTGGCTTTACTCATTCTAAATATTTTGTGCTAAAATAATTCATTTACGAATACAATCAGCAAAATTCATGCGTATAGAAAACAAATTCCTGAATAATGGTGTTTTTTAGTTATCATTAGAAAGTTATGAATATGAAAAAGGTAATCGCATTCTCGGGAAGTAACAGCAGTAAATCAATTAACCAAAAACTGGTTAAGATTGCTGCTGAACAAGTGACACAATTTGAAGCAGAGGTAATTGACCTAAGAAATTATGAGTCCCCTCTTTACGGTGTTGACCTGGAGAGAGAGGAAGGCATTCCCCAATCAATTATCAAATTAAAAGAAAAGCTGAGAGAGGCTGACGGTTACATCATTTCTACTCCCGAGCATAATGGATCGATGCCTGCATTTTTTAAGAATACCATTGACTGGTTATCAAGACATGAGAAAAAGGTATTTGATGATAAGCCAGTATTGTTTTTATCAACTTCACCAGGAGCCAGGGGAGCACGGTCTGCCTTAGAGCATCTTACCAATATTATGCCCTACAGAGGGGCGACAGTTGTTGGAAGTTATAGCCTTGGAAGTTTTAACGACAAGTTTGTAGACGGTCAACTTGAGTCAACAAGCCTTTCAGAACTGAAATCTAAAGTACAGGAGCTGGAGAAAAGCATTCTGGACGTTGAGGTTGTATAAGTAAACCTTTCGCGTTTCGAAGCATTGTTCTACATTTGCTCTATGATTAAGATTATTCCTGCTATCGACATCATAGATGGTAAGTGTGTTCGGCTTACTCAAGGTGATTATAATCAAAAGAAAGTATATAACGATAACCCGGTCGAGGTGGCCAAAGCCTTCGAAGACGCAGGTATCACTCAACTACATTTAGTAGACCTTGATGGTGCCCGTGAAAAGAGGATTATCAATCATGAGGTCATTAAGCAGATTGCCATACATACTGATCTGGCGATTGATTTTGGTGGTGGCCTTCAATCTGATGAAGATGTAAAAATAGCTTTTGAAAGTGGTGCCAGCCAGATTACAGGCGGTAGCATTGCAGTGAAAGATGAAGAGATGTTCAGTCGCTGGATTGAAGAATTCGGTCCTGAAAAAATCATATTAGGAGCAGATGCCAAAGATGGTATGATTGCCATTGGTGGCTGGCAAGAAACGACTGAAATACCAGTATTTGACTTGATTAGGAAGTACCATGAAAAAGGATTGATATATACAATAAGTACTGATGTCGCCAAAGATGGGATGATGGAAGGGCCATCTTTTGAACTATACGAAGAGATGAAAGCAGAGTTTCCGGATATGAATATCATTGCAAGTGGTGGAGTTAAGGACAAAGAAGATATTGTGAAGTTAATGTCAATTGGAGTTTACGGTGTCATTGTAGGTAAGGCCTATTACGAAGGAAGTATTGGTCTGAAGGATATTGAAAATATAAATGCTGACTAAGAGAATTATACCCTGCCTGGATGTGAAAGACGGCCGCACTGTGAAAGGTGTTAACTTTGTCAACCTGCGGGATGCCGGTGACCCCGTTGAGCTTGGTAAGGTGTATTCCGACCAGGGAGCTGACGAACTAGTGTTTTTAGATATATCCGCTACGCTGGAGAAGAGAAAGACTCTTGTCGAACTGGTGAGCCGGATTGCCAAAAATATTAATATACCATTTACGATTGGTGGTGGAATATCTTCAAAAGAAGATGTTTCAGCTTGCTTAAAGGCGGGAGCAGATAAAGTATCAATCAACTCAGCAGCGGTTAGAAAACCTGAATTGATCAACGAATTATCTCAGGAATTTGGAAGTCAGTGTATTGTGGTTGCTATCGATACAAGGACAATGCCTGATGGGACTTCCAGAGTACATACACATGGAGGAACTAAGCCAACGGATATTGATACCTTTGAGTGGGCTATGGAAGTTGAGGAAAGAGGAGCTGGTGAAATTTTACTTACCTCAATGGACCACGATGGTACCAAAGGAGGCTTTGCCAATGAAGTAACTGCTAAGATATCAAATAGAGCTTCCATACCGGTAATAGCTTCAGGAGGAGCTGGTAAAATGGAACATTTTGTTGATACATTTAGAGACGGGAAAGCAGATGCAGCATTAGCTGCCAGTATTTTCCACTTCAAAGAAATTGAAATACCCGCTCTTAAATCGTTTATTAAAGAGCATAATATACCCGTAAGGATATGAGTTTAGATTTTGAAAAATCACATGGGAGAGTTCCTGCCATTATTCAGGATGCAGTGACTAACCAGGTCTTGATGTTAGGTTTCATGAATGAGGAAGCCTATCAGAAGACTTTGGATGAAGGAAAAGTAACCTTCTGGAGCCGTACTAAAGAAAGGCTCTGGACAAAAGGAGAGACCTCAGGTCATTTTCTTCATGTGGTAGACATCAAAGAAGATTGTGATAAGGATACTTTACTCGTAAGAGTCAAACCTGCCGGACCTACCTGTCACACGGGTACGGATACCTGTTGGGGAGAAGAAAATAAGGGACGGGCAGCTTTTTTGAATCAATTGCAAGCAGTCATAAAAGACCGTAAGGAAAACCCTTCTGATGAGTCCTACACCTCATCACTGTTCAAGAGTGGTATAAACAAGGTGGCTCAAAAAGTGGGTGAGGAGGCAGTAGAGGTTGTTATTGAAGCTAAAGATGATAACAAAGACTTGTTTCTTAATGAGAGTGCCGACTTACTTTATCACTTACTTGTGTTGCTGGAAGCTAAAGGAGTTGATCTGGACGAGGTAGTACAGGTATTGGAAGAACGACATAAGTAAGTTGTTCTTTCCTTTTAGCCGGAGGAGGTGTCTTTGTCTTCATCTCAGGTGATGTGTAGCAAGGTCCTGGAATGTTCTAGGTAGGTAGACACAACAAATTTTATTTCCCTATTTTAGTATAAACCAATCATTGTCATGCCCCAAACCGTAGATGAATATCTGATCGATGGCTGTGGCCGTTGTCCACTGGGAGGAACACCAGAGTGCAAAGTCCATAGTTGGGAAGAGGAACTAAAGTTACTAAGAGCCATAATGTTGGATTGTGGTCTGACTGAAGAAATCAAGTGGGGATGTCCATGTTATACCTATGGCAAGAGTAATGTACTTATGGTTTCTGCGCTCAAGGACTGTGCAACGGTAGGTTTCTTTAAAGGAGCGTTACTAAAAGATACCGAGGGAATCTTATCGAGCCCCGGAGAAAATTCGCAAGCGGTAAAGCAGGTTCGCTTTACAAATGTACAAGACATTCTTAAACACGAATCAACACTAAAAGCTTACATTTTTGAGGCAATTGAACTTGAAAAAGCAGGGGTGAAGGTCGATTTTAAAGCTAAAGACGAACTAGAATACCCGGAAGAACTATTAAAGAAATTTGCAGAAAACCCGGAGCTGGAAGAAGCATTTAAAGCTCTGACTCCTGGCCGGCAAAGGGGATATATCCTTCACTTTTCACAACCCAAGAAGCCTGAAACGCGGGAGGCTCGTATTGATAAGTTTACTCCAATGATACTTCAGGGGAAGGGTATGCATGATGACTACAAGAAGATGAAGAAGTGAGGTTTTTGATGACGATAGTATTTTTCGTTATTGCAGAGACTTCAATTGGCCAAAATTATCAGACCGTTTCATCAGGTAGAACTACATATTTTACTGACAATTATTATGATAATGTGAGTTGCATAAGAGTTGATTCAATCCAATTTGATGGAGACTCTATACTTTATCCATTCGCAGTAATTCAGGATTCAGTTGATTATTGCTATTCATCAACATACGCGTCCTGGATAGGAAGTAAAGTAGTAGTAAGGTCCAATGGGGATAATTTATTTTTTAATAAATATCTAGATACTCTTTTAATTAAGACTCAAGCGGATTCATCGGATAGCTGGGTAGCGTTTGAGATTCCTGATTCTATCACTGTTCAAGCTATAGTAACGAATCATGATACTATGTCCTTTATTGGGTTATCTGATTCGGTGAAAACGATTTCATTTCAGGCTTATGACAAGAGTATGGATTCCCTAGATATACCCGTAAATGGCATGATGGTTCAGTTGAGCAAGAACTATGGGTTGATAAAAACACTTAATTACTACTTGTTTCCTAATATTGGTACTGGAGTGTTTCAATATGGATTAGAGCACATGGGAGAGTTTGATTTAGTTGGTATGTCCAATCCGGAGATTGGTTTTAAAAATCTGACATGGTTGGAGGTAAATGACTTTCAGGCAGGAGATGAACTACATATCACTGAAGAAGTTTTTTGTGGAGGAGAGTCAACGGTCAAAGAAATAATACTGAGATATTTGACAAGAACCAATTACTTGGATTCTATTGTTTATACGTATTCCAGGGAAGAAAATGAGGTTATTAGTGGTACATGGAATAATGAGACCAATTATAGCTTTGATACCTTGAACCTACTTGTGGTTTCTGGTTCAGATTTTGATCAGCTTCCTGGTTATCCTGTCACCGATGGTTGGAAGTATTACAATTATTATATGAAAAGTAATTCCGATAGCATAAAGACGGATGAAAGTGAAGATTTCTGGTGGTACTATAATGTATCCTGTTTGGAAGCTGGACACTTAGATGGTTGTCCAGCAGAACGCGCTTATATAAGATCATTGGGAGGGCCATATTACAGCTGTGATTTAGGGAATTGTAGTGGGGGTACAACCAAAAAAAGAGAATTGGTCTACTACAAAAAAGGAAGTGAAACATGGGGGAATCCGCTTACAATAACCGATATTTCAAGTGAGTTTTACCACAACAATATATCAGTCTTTCCTGTGCCTGTAAATGATGTTTTGAAGGTGCATTTTGATGGGATTGTACAGAAGACTTTACACTTTCAGTTGCTAGACTCCTTTGGTAGAACGGTCATTTCTACATCTTCTATAGATTCCCCGATCGATGTCTCTAATCTTAATTCAGGGGTTTATATTTGCCAAATATTAGTTGGTGAAAGAGCGCTCAAAACAATTAAAATAATCATTAGATAATAAGTGTAATGAAGTTTCCAAGTCCAATGAATTCGAATCCCGGTCAGCAATTTTTACTTGTCCTTTGCTTAATTCTGTTATCATTACCATTACGTGCTCAATCCGACAGCACCAGTAATGAACAGCCGGAACTCAGCATAACCGGATTTGTAGATGCCTACTATGCGTATGATTTTAATAAACCGGATTTGGCTGTTCGTCAACCTTATTTTTTCAATCACAACCGGCACAATGAGTTTAACTTGAATATGGCTTTGTTGAGATTAGGAGTCACTCATTCCAAATACAGAGCCAATGTAGCACTTCAAAGCGGTACCTATGCTGCAGATAATTATGCGAGCGAAGCTCAGGTGTTTCAGTCTGTTTTTGAGGCCAATGTTGGTGTCTCACTTAGTTGTAACGATAATCTATGGCTGGATGCAGGTTTGTTCCCCTCTCATTTAGGCTTTGAGAGTGCCATATCAATGGACAACTGGACACTCACCCGTTCGTTAGTAGCTGAGAATTCACCTTATTTCCTCACGGGGGCAAAGCTAACCTATGAACCTAATGATCAGTGGACCATTACCGGAATTATTACCAATGGTTGGCAGCGCATTCAAAGGGTTCAGGAAAACTCCATGCTGTCCTACGGAACACAAGTGACTTATCAGCCATCGGGGAGGACGACAATCAACTGGAGTACCTTCATAGGAACGGATGATCCGGATAGCACCAGAAGGGTACGGTACTTTAGCAACCTATACGCTCAACTTCAACTAAGTGATCGCTTCGGTGTGGTTGCAGCTTTCGATGCAGGGTCGCAACAAAGGGTGAAAGGAAGTGCTGTCTATGATGGTTGGTTTGGCACAGCTTTGATCGCGCAGTATGTGATTTCAGATAAGTTTAAGACAGCCGTTCGGTTTGAGAATTTTTGGGATGAAACAAGTATTATCGTTCCGACTAATACAGCTAATGGTTTCAAGGTAAATGGAACTTCCATGAACTTGGATTATATACGAAGTGAGAACGTAATGATCAGGCTGGAAGGACGTTGGTTTAACAGTGTCGATAATATTTTTGTTTCAGGAAAAGGGACCAGCAGCGATAACCTTTTTATTGCCTCTTCGGTGGCTGTGAAGTTTGGGAGATAGTCAGTTCTTCTAGGAAGAAAAGTTGCTTTATTTTTACCCGTCTTCCAGAAGGAATTCGTTCAAAAATTCAGTATTCAAAACACCATTTTTTTACAGGAAATTGTGTGAAGTAGAACTGTCAAAATACACAAGAAATTAGTTGAGAAAATTGCTAAAATTATCAACGATGAACTTGTGATTTCAGACATGGAAATTGGAGTCAACCTGGTCGGTGATCTTTACTTTTTAGGCTACGGAAAATCCGTGACTTATGAGCGCAATATCACTCTTAAATTTTAGATTTAAGTACCGGACTTGCAGGATAAATTCTTCAAAAATTCTCACCTTATAATGTTAAGCTGATGGCAGTAGGGGGCTTTGATAAGTACAATAGTTAAAGTCTTGAGGAGTTTGTTTCTGAGAGTAACCAATCGCAATATTCGAATTTTTGTCACCTATTGTATGATGCGCTTTCAATTCGTTAATGAAGAATTTTCTCCCGCGGGAAAGTGTTTTTTTAACCAAATATTTATACTAATATTTTTAGTATTGTAAAAAATAATAGTCTGTTAATCAATATATTTAAATCTGTATTATTAAATATTTAATTTAAATAATGGAATTACAAGCTCAATAAATCACTTTGATTTGATAACTGAGCAATTTAATGTTTAAAATTTAAGATTTGACTTTAATATTTCACCTCAGTATCTGCACCCATCCCTTGTGTACGGCTTTGCCTTCGAGGTGTTCGAGGTAGAAAAAATACAATCCTTCATTCAGTCCTTCTCCGTCCCAACTGTTGTCGTAAGCTGGATGAAAATAGGATCGTTTTCCATGTCGATTGTATACGGTCAGGCTCCACTTGTTGGGGTGTAATTCTATGACGTGAAAGCGGTCATTTATGCCATCACCGTTGGGGGTAAAAACATTGGGTACAACGATGTATGTTGAGCAGTCCAGATCAACACTATCTCGTGAAGTGCAGCCATTGGAATCTGTGACTTCTACCCAGTAAGAATGATTCTGATCGGTAGTGATAAAATCGGAGGTTTCACCGGTGTTCCAGAGGTAGGAAACGAAGCCGGGAGTAGCGTATAAATCGACCATTGAATCGGTACAAAAGACATCGGGATTTTGCTCATGGGTAATGTCATGAATAGGTAGTTCATACCGGGTCACATCAACCGTATCACTTGTTTCACAGCCATTGGAATTTTTGACTTCGACCCAGTAGGTTCCGGAGGCATTAGCCTGGATATTGTCACTGGTAGATCCGGTGTTCCATAGGAACTCAACAAAGCCCGTATCGGTACGAACAATAAGCTCTTCGGAAATACAAGAAGCAGTGTCGTCATAAAGTAATGGTTCGTGAATTGGTGGGTACCAAATGATTTCTACGGTATCGCGAATGACGCATACACCCTTTACTGTTTCAACGAAGTATGTGCCTGAGTCAATCACAGTAATCGTAGATGTGGTATCACCTGTGCTCCAGAGATAGGAGTCTTTACCACCACCGGCATTGAGGGTTACCGTATCTGCTACGCAGAAGTACCTTTCTTCACCCAGTTCTATTGAGGAGGCAAAATTGGAAAAATAGCCATAGCGAAAACCTACGCTGGTTGACTCACCGTTCATAACCCCAAGGTGAAAGTCTGCCGAATCATTTTTGAGAATATAAACGCTGTCAGGTACAATTTCTGAGGTGTTCAGAATTACCCCAGCATACAGCCATTCATTATTGGTGCCCGGTATTACCTCAAAATCACTTGCATTAATGATGTTGGTCGTGCCATTTAATTCAAAGAATGATTCGTAGCCATTTTCGATTATAATATTGAGTTTGAAGCTTTCCGGAGTTTCACGTACAAAGCTCACCTGTGGGGATCCTGTGCATTCTCCAATGGATGGAATTAAAGCGCCCCCTAGTTCACGTCCAAAGCCCGTAACATGGAAAACATAAACAGGGTTGGAGGCAAAAATATGGCTTATGTCATTAAACGGCCTGTACTCATAGGTTTGTCCTTTGTTGATGGTGGTAATAGGTGTGTTGCTACCATCAATAAATATCTCTGTGTTGTCCTCGGTGGCCACGATATATGCGCGGTCAGAATGATAGGGACCTGATGATTTTATCAAGGCATATTCCTGGCCCACCAGTTCGATGGGAACTATCTGATCTCCGGCAAGGTCATAGGCATTGCTTTCAAAAATAGAATCGTCCTTTAGGGTTATTGCAATTGGTTTGTCGGACTGTATTAAAGAACCTCCAAGGTGCCTGTCAGCACCATTATAAAAAGCTCTTATAGAGTACACCTGTCCGCGGTCAAGGTAAATGGTGTCTGGTTGATTGGCGGGAACTCCCAGCCCTTCATCGGTCAGTGTAAATATCACCTGGGTGCTATCTTCTGTCGCAACGATATCAATAGATGACCAGGCATCAATTCCCGGGTAATTGAACCAATGGGATTGGAATGGTGTGTAAAATGTTGTTCCGAGTGCGTTTCGTCCCTTAAGGACAAATAAATCTGAGTTAACCACACCCCATACCGGACTGGTGCCTAATACTTCATAATAGGCAGAAACATTATTTGTGGCTTCCAGATAGACTCCGTAGTTCAGAATGGTGTTCGGTGGTTGCGCTTCCAGTGAATCTAAATAGTTGGTGAACTCATACGAACGTTGACTGTTCGGTGGAATGGTGTCAATAATAGGAGTGAAGTCTGGGTTTGCGGGGACACTAATGGTAATTGTGCTTGTGTCATTAAGGGTTGATACTCGCAGGTATGTAGGTCTGTCTCCATGCTGGCTGGTTACTTCAGGAACGGCAAACCAGAATGAAGTGTCAACTTGTGCTGTGGCAAAGTTTGCTTTCAGTAAAAAAGTTACTGAAAGGGTGAGGAGTAGTTTATTTGCAGCTGAAAACACAATCCTAGTCACAATCCAGTTTAGGACAATCTGTAGGGTGTTTCTTTCTTTTTTTAGCTAGTTTCTTTTTGCGTTGGTCCACTCTACGGTTAGCAGACATGGATTTTGTGCATGACTCTGCGGCAATAACAGTTACTAATGCAAAGAGTATGTATTTGAGTTTCATCTTTGTAAGATAGCTAAATCTTTATTTACAATTAACCGGTGATTATTAATTATCGTTCATTACTGATTTTTACAAAGCGATAATAAGAGCTTGTTTATTTACGGTCAAGGCTAATTTACCAAATTTCTCCCACTCTAATTGAATGGATAAACTAAAACTGGAAATCACAATACATATCAGTATTTTTGATAATTCATTTAGGTGTGCTCAATATTTGTTGAGTTGCAAGCGTTGTTGATCAGATGAAGTCGTTGAAAAGAAACTTATTCGTTTTTCTTGGGGTGTTGGTGCTGGTATTTAGTATGCTTCCATTGCTTTTGCCTTCGGGTTTTGCTGTTGAGAAGAGTAAGGTAATGGCTTGTAAAAGGGAAGAGGTTTATAAAGTCGTATCCGACTTCCGAACCTGGAAGAGTTGGGGGTATTGGTGTAACTGGGATGCTTATGCCGAATGGGTAGTTACCCCCAAGGTCAGAGGTTGGAGTAGTAATGATAAGCGTGTCAGTGTAGGGAATATGTTTGTTCAGCGACAGCAGTATCCCGAATTTCTGGAGTGGCGAGTTAATTTACCGAAAGATAAACTACTTTGGCGACCTAGAGTTTCTTTTGATCAGCTTGGGGACTCCGTGCGGGTTACTTTTTCTCTTAACGATGAGTTTAGTTACTTTGGTAGACTGAGATATTTGTTTTACGATTTCGAAACTGAAGTTGGCAATGGTTTTGATAACAGCCTCCATCACTTGTCTGTGTATATGGGGGATTCCTCTCTGGTGGACTAAGTCTACATTTCTCTAATTTATATTCATTTCCGGTTATTCACACTAAAATAATTAGTATTGTTAATTAATTGACTATCAGTCATTAGTAAATTATTTACTAATTATTTTAGTTAATATATTTGTTTACTAATATTTTTAGCTAAATTTGGTGTTATAATTACTAATGAATTTAGTTATCAACTTAAATGAATGTACTATGAGTCAATTAGCTTTTCAGGAATGCAACCTTAGAATAATGATGAGAAGGAAAATGGATGAAAGAAAAAGATTTAAAGTAAAATTTTTTCTGGAAAGTAAAGAGGATGGTAGTCGCTTTAAAGGGTCTATTACCTTTCAGCAAAAACCGAGACTTAGTAATGTGGTTCAGTTCATTTACCGAGAGCTAAATTTATCCAACACTGAAGGAACAACAGTTTCCATGTTAAACTAAAATGTAAGTCCATGCAAAACCTAACAGTTTATAAAGATTCCATAGGGCAAGGCTTTGCGCTGAAGTCTACTGTGAAAACCCTTGCAGATATCAACGGATTTAATCTTGCGCATAAACTTGGTATTCATGTTTATCAACTGGCTAAATTAATTCCTTCTGGTGATCGTTTGGGAGTATCTTCCAAGCTAAAACGAACAAGTAGCTCGATATCAGCAGAGTTTTCTGAGCAGATTGATACTAATGACACCGATGTGATTTTTACAAAACGAGCTAAGCGAATTAATATGCAGTTGAAGGAAATGAAGTCTCTATTGTTGCTGGCACATCAGTCAGGTTATATAGAGAATAGTGTGTATCTTCAGCTTTTGAAAGGTTATCAAAAACTTGCTTTACAATTCCATGAAAGACATAAGAGTGAGATAACCAGAACATTGTTTGACTAAACAACCCTTTAGTATGAGTTTGATAAGTTTAAATCTTAAATTTCTTAGAAAAAAGTTCGGTTACACCCAAGAGACTTTTTCTGAAAAAATAGGAGTAAACAGGCCCGCTGTAGGTGCTTATGAAGAGGGACGGGCAGAGCCAAAGTTAGCTACTTTGCAGACTATTGCGGATACTTTTGGACTTTCTGTAGATGCTCTGATCAATAAAGATTTGGGTAAGCTCAGTGATAAAGAGTTTGAGAATATACAGCCCGATGTTACCGGTGCTAAAATGCGTGTCCTATCCATTACTATGGATAAGGAGGACAACGAGAATATAGAACTTGTTCAACAAAAGGCTTCTGCAGGCTATACTAATGGCTATGCAGATCCTGAATATATAGAGGAATTGCCGAAGCTTTACCTACCTATGCTAGGCGGAGGCACTCATCGCGGTTTCGAAATAAAGGGAGATTCTATGCTCCCTTTGAAGCCGGGTACTGTAGTGGTAGGTAGTTATGTCGAGAACTGGCATGATATTAAGGATGGCCGTACCTATGTTCTTGTTACAGAAAGCGAGGGGGTAGTGTACAAAAGGGTGTTCAATCACATCTACGAGAAAGGAACAATCACTTTGAAGTCCGATAATACAATCTATGAACCATACGATATCGCTCTTGAGGATTTACTGGAGGTGTGGGAGGCAAAGATGTACATCAGTAATGAATTCCCCGATGCTGAAATCGATATGAACGTCAATGAACTGGCCAAAACAGTTCTGGAATTACAAAAGGAGGTACTAAACCTCAAAAAAAATAGTGATTGATGAAAGCTATCCATGATCATGTGTCTGGATTATCTCCAAAACTAGAGGAATTAACAGATTACGTACGATACATGATTATTAGTGCCATACCCGGTGTTTGTGAGTCAGTCCAATACAATGTACCTTTCTATTATTATAATGGCCCTTTTTGTTATGTGAATATTGGTGAGGATAGAGTTTCGGTGGTCTTCAATAAATCTGAATTATTAGAAGATAAAAATAGGGTACTTGAAATGAATGAGTTAGGGGGCAAGTCATTAGTTTTAAATCGTATAGATCAGTATGATAAAAAATTATTATTAGACCTTCTTATTGAAGCTGTTCAGCTTAATGAATCCTAGTTCATAGAAGAATTTCCTCAGTTGATCCCCCTAAAAGACTTATTGAACGATTCCCTAGTTACATAGGTAATTATCTTACGTATATAGATGTAAGAAATAAGAAAAACTTTTATTTTCTGTATGCGTATTATCTTTTAGTCATAAAGCCATTCTGTAATAATGTTACTTAGTAGAGCAAGAATATTTTTAGGAAGAGGGCTGTTGTTTTGTCTTTTTATTGTAAGTCAAACTTATGCAGCGCCCCCTACAACTTTTACATCTAATGGTAGTGGAGGTGGAGATTGGGTAAATAATTCCTCTTGGACCGGCTCACCCGGTTTAGGATGCGCTACAACGGGTAACGATACCTATGATATCCAATTCGGTGATAGTATCTACACAAACTGTGCAACACTTTCTTTTGGAGGAAGTGTTACTCTTATTATCCGGAATGGCGGAGTGTTGTACATAGGAGGGTCAGGAGGGATCACAGGAAGTGTTGATTTGACCATTGAAACGGGTGGGAAGCTTTATGTTGTGGGTGATTTAAACCTAGGGGGTTCATCCGTTGTTGATAATGATGGCGAGATGAGTGTAGGCGGGGATATTACGGGGCCAGGTAAAACTTTTGATTGCGATGGTACGAATGGGACAGGTGTAATTTCTATTTCAGGATCCGGGTGTTCCGCTTGTACTGCTGGGACAGGCACTACGTGTAACGAGAATACCAGTCCCTTACCAGTACAATTACTGAACTTTGATGTGAATTTGCATGAATCAGAGGGATTTTTGTTCAATTGGGCTACAGTTGAAGAAATCAATAATGACATTTTCTCGATAGAACATAGTTCCGATGGGAAGAATTTTAAAGGAATTGCGGAAATTGAAGGGGCTGGAAATAGCTCTGAAATAATTAATTACACTCATCATTATCCTCAAAATGTGTATGGACAGTCTTATTTCAGATTAAAGCAAATAGATTTTGATGGTAGTTATACTTACAGTGAGGTAGTGGCAGTGAACCGTCAAATGCCTGAAATAGTCGTTTATCCCAATCCTTCTGAGGGAGTTTTTGAAATATTATCTGAACAACTTGATGGTGATGTTACGATTTCGTTACATGATGCAAGTGGGACTGAGGTTTATAATGTGAATGAAAGCTTTGATCATATAACTAAGTTTGAAGTGGATTTACAGCACCAAGTAAGAGCAGGCGCTTACTGGTTACAAGTTGTGACTTCCGACCGAATATTAACGGAGCGACTTATTATTTACTAGTTCACTTGGTGTTTTTCGAACAATTTTCCCAGTCGGGGTTTTTTCTATCCGTTCAGTTAAGTAGAAGGCTTTTGGCACTAATATTTTATCAATATTACTTTTTATAAGAGCTTGTTCAACCTGTAATTTTAAATCCGTTTTCGTTCCCTCAATTACCATTACAAGGCGATTACCAAGTATACTATCTTGTTCTGACGTCAGGTAAAACGCGGGAAGGTTTAATTTTAAGCCGATTGAACTCTTGATTTTTTCTTCCACTTGCTCAGGATGAATTTTTAAGCCCCCTGAATTAATTACATTATCTGCTCTACCTAACCACTCAAACTCCCTTTGGCTAATGAGCCGTACAACATCATTTGTGATAAGCTTTTCGTTATTGGTTACTTCACCTTCAACCACCAGACAATTTCTTTCATCTTGAGAAATTGTAATTCCATCTAGTACCTTAAAATAATTATCTTTTCCGTTGTTGAGCTTACGAAGGGCGATGTGTGAAACAGTTTCTGTCATACCGTAGGTATGGTAAATGTTTGCAATAATTTGTTGTGCTAATACTTCTATTTCATAGGAAACAGGCGCTCCTCCAAGAAGTATATGTTGGTAACCCTTAAACTGTTCAGGACTTTGGGAGTAAGCCTTTGAAAATTGAGCTGGTACCAGTGCTGTAAATTGATAATGTTCTAACTGTGGGTTCATAGAAGGTTCTACAACCTCCAAATCTAAGCCGAGTACAAAAGCCCTTACCAGCATCATTTTTCCGGCAATATATTTTACAGGCAGGCAGCAAAGTGTCTTTGTGCCTCTGGACAAGCCCAAGGCTTTGCCGGTACTCATAGCACTCACTATCAGTTGATTTCTTGTAATAGTTATTTCCTTTGGGGCTCCTGTACTGCCGGAAGTAGGTAAAATAAGTGATTGCTGATTACTAAGCCACCATCTACAGAATGATAGGACTTGTTCTTCGTTTTCGGTTGTGGTGAGCGTTGCGTCATTGAGTATGAGTTCGGAATTCCATCTGTTTCCGTTTACGATTATTGATATATCCTCACTATGGCTCACCTAACTTTGGTCTTTTCGAACTTCATCACATCTTTGAAGGTCTTCGTATTTGATTCGGGATCGGTGAATACCTCAAAAGCGGCAGGTCCTGAATTGGCAAGAAACTCAGGGAGAACAGACGAAAGCTCTGAATAATCATTTGCTTTAAAATATGCTACTCCAATATCTTTTAATGTGTTTTCTGCGGTGAACTTTTGCTCTGTGACAAAGTATTTTTCAAGTTCGGGTTGTTCAGTAGGGCCGTTGATAAGTCTGAATATGCCACCACCAGCATTGTTAAGGATAATTACTTTCAGGTTATTTGGTAAGTAATTATTCCAAAAGGCGTTTCTATCATACATAAACGACATATCACCTAAAATGATGAAATGAGGTCTTTTCGAGACCATGGCACTTCCGTAGGCTGTGCTCATACTTCCATCTATTCCACTTGTTCCCCTATTACAATGAACATCGAATGATTTGTCATAGGAGTTGATAATATTGGCGTAACGAACAGGAGTACTATTTCCCAAATGTAGCACACTGTTTTCTGGTAATGACATCATTACTTTTTGCACTACAGAAAATTCGTTGAATGGAGCTGTAAGAAGTGTTCCTTCTATATGATGTTTGCATTCCTGATCAATAGCTTTCCAATTTTCCAGAAATGCTGAATTTGTATTGATTTCAATTTTCTTAAAAAATAGTTCAGGTTGGCATATAATACTTTCGGTCAAATGTTCATAGGTATCGGCCTTGCTGCCATCCGGATCTATGTGCCAGTGCTCAAGTTTGCGGCAACCTCGTAGGAAGAGTTTTAGATTTTTGCTAATCACAGACATACCTATGGTAATAACCAAATCAGGGTGAAGCCCTAATGTGTTTTTCTTGTCTCTCAGAAACACATCCTGATGATGGATAGAATGGGGTAGATGGCCGTAATTTGAAATTATGTCAGAAACAATGGGAATACCTTTTTTTTCAAGTAAGGTTGATAAATCATTGTTACGCTCGCTTTGTCCAGCGACAACCAGAACCTTTTCAAAAGAACTGATTTTTTCTTGAATCTCACTGAAATCCACAGAGTCTTCGGGTGACAGTTCGTTCTTCAGATATTTTTTGAAGTCTATTTCATCCAAAGCCCCGTCCGGGTAAAATGGCTCTTTGAATGGAATATTAATATGTACTGGTCCAAATGGTGCCGTTGTTGCTTCTTTGTACGCTGATCGGAATACTTCAGTATAAGACTCAATCATTGATTCTGAGCCATCATCAACAGGTAGGTTATATGATGCTTTTACATGATTCGACAGGGCATTTGGTTGATTGATTGTTTGTCCATCTCGTTGACCAATCCATTCTGGTGGTCGGTCTGCCGAAATGACCAGAAGGGGAATCTGATTAAAGAAAGCCTCAGCAACCGCAGGCCCATAGTTTAACAGTGCGGTTCCTGATGTACAGGTCAATGCGACAGGAGTTTTTGTTGCCTGGGCAATACCCAAACCGATAAAACCTGCTGAGCGTTCATCACTGATCACAAAGTCTTTTACGGATTTGTTTCGAGCGAATGAGATACTCAAAGGGGCGCACCTCGAACCAGGGGAGAGCACTGCGTATTTAGTGCCTAGCTGTGAACAGAGTTCTGAGATGTGAAAACCTATCTTCAATTCAGGAGGTTTTGGATGGTTTGAAACTTCAATTCTGTTTCTCTTGATTCATTTTCAGGAAGCGAGTCCTCAGTGATACCCGCTCCGGCATAAAGGACTACATGATTGCTATATATTTTACAGCACCTTAGGTTAACATATATTGAGGTTCCTATTGAGTGATTAACTGGTCCGAGAAACCCACTGTAAAATTCTCTGTCATGGCTTTCTTTTTCCTTAATAAAGGAAGTTGCCCATTCTTTTGGCATGCCACAGACGGCTGAGGTCGGGTGGAGCAGTTCAAGCATTACTGTGGGAAGTTCAGGAAAGTTTACCTCATTCATGTCCACCACAAAATCTGTTCTTAAATGCATCAGGTTCCCTGCTAATGTTGTTTTCGGGCCGTATTCATCAAACTCGCGTAATCTGATTTTCTTGAAGCAATTGATGATATAACGGGTTACCAATGCTTGTTCCTCTATTTCCTTCTGTGTCCAGGTAGCTTCTTTTAGCGATCGGCCATCATAAGCTTGGGTGCCGGCCAAAGCCATAGTTTCAAAGACATTCTGGTTGTCGTGATTTAGAAGAATTTCCGGAGTAGCACCAAACCACAATCCGAATTCAGGTGAATATATGATATAACTAAAGCTGTACGGATATTTTTGAATAGAGTCAATAAAACGGTTGTGTAGACTTTGGAGTACCTCTGATTCGATCACCTTTGTTCTGGAAAGCACCACTTTTAACTTTTTTTCATCTGAAGCAATCTCCTCAATAGCCTCTTTTACACATATTTCATAGTCAGTTTGATTAGCGTATTTGCTGTCCTCCAATTGATTGAGCGAAGGTGTGTCTTTTGAGTCATTGATTACGGAATTAATGAATGGTTCTGCTTCCAAATCAGAGCCTATTACGGTCAATTCTTTTTCGGTACTACTCCAATGAATATTGGCTTCTATAAATGAAGCTTGGTCATTTGGGTAATCGAAAGGTGCAACAACAAAGCCTGTTCCAAGTTCCTTGAAATCTACTGATTGAGGCTGCCTCAGTTTTTCATTGAGGTCGACATAGATATCGTAGTTTTGAGTCTCGGGGTTGGACCAAATAGCAATGTGTTTGCCATGTTCTATAGCGGTGTATAGAAACTTTTTGACAACTTCTTCAGGAAAAAGTTCTTTTAGTGTCTGATATTTTTGGTCCGTTAATTTTTCCAACTTAGTTCTTCTTGGCAATAACGGCTACGGTCAGTCTGCTGATGCAGACAAGTTCATCTTTCTCATTGGTAATACGGATATCCCATACCTGAGTGCTTTTGCCTGCATGAACGACAGTAGCCTTACCTGTTACAATGCCCTCTGTCATTTTTCGAACATGATTTGCATTGACCTCTTGACCAACACAGAAATGAGTTTCAGGGTTGATCAAACAGTTAGCTCCCATACTTCCCAACGATTCAGCGAGCACAACTGATGCCCCCCCATGTAACACCCCTAAGGGCTGTTTTGTTCGTTCATCGACCGGCATGGTTCCGCATAAATAGTCCTTTCCCACTTCTGTATAAAGGATACCTAAGTGCTTCGTCATGTTATTGTTAAACTTATCGTTTAAGAGTTCGGGAGTAATGTAATCAGGTATCAATTTTGGAGCTTTGCGGTTAGCAGTTAATTTTGGTTAAAATTATGGAAGAAAGCGATACAAAGAAAAAAGGAGTGCAAAAAATATACATTGTAAGACACGGGCAGACAGACTATAACCTGAAAGGCATTATTCAGGGAAGCGGTGTTGATAGTTCTTTGAATGCAACCGGAAGGCGGCAGGCACAGGCATTTTACGAAGCATATAAAAATGTACCGTTTGATCATTTTTTTACTTCTGCTTTGAAGAGAACCAAGGAGTCTATAAGCGCTTTTATAAATGAGAGCACTCCGTTAACTAGTTTGAGCGAGTTAAATGAAATCAGTTGGGGGCCATATGATGGAGTGATGGATACCAGTGAAAAGGATTCATACTACTGGAACACATTGAGTGCCTGGAATGAAGGCAAAACAGACTTTTGTATAGAAGGAGGGGAAAGTCCGATGATGGTCAAAGAACGTGTGGCCAGAGGATGGGAGAGAATAATAGCTAATTCTCAAGCCAGTAATATTCTGGTTTGTATGCACGGAAGAGCAATAAGAATATTATTGTGCCATATTACCAATACCGATTTACAGTTCATGGATAAGTTCAAGCATACCAACCTTGGTCTCTACGTTATTGAACTACAAGACGGAAAGGCAAAAGTTGTTATTGAGAATGAGAAATCACATCTACATTGAATGGACTTAATAAAGCATATAAAATTTTTGAAAAAGGTTATTATCGACTAATTTTGACTGTTTCATTGTTTAACCTGGAGATATAAAAGATATGGCGGAAATCGTTACCATGCCAAAAATGAGTGATACTATGACTGAGGGAGTCATAGCTGCATGGCATAAGAAAGTTGGAGACAGCGTTGAGTCAGGAGAGCTCATGGCAGAGATTGAGACAGACAAAGCTACCATGGAATACGAATCATTTAATGATGGAGTGGTTCTTTATCTGGGAGCTAAGGAAGGAGAGGCCGTAGCAGTTGATGGATTGCTGGCAATTGTAGGAGAAAAAGGAGAGGATTATAAAAGCCTCTTAGAAGGATTTTCCGGTGGGTCTCAGGCTACTGCTTCTGAAGGTGGTAGTTCGGCCGAGGAATCTGCTCCGGCAGAAACTGCAGTAGCAGAAAAAGAAGAAATTGATACTTCAGGAATTAACGCTCAGGTGGTGACAATGCCAAAAATGAGTGATACTATGACAGAAGGGGTTATTGCTAACTGGTTGTTTAAGGTTGGCGATACCGTAAAAGAGGGAGACATCCTCGCAGAAGTTGAGACGGACAAAGCTACCATGGAAATGGATAACTACCACGATGGTGTCCTTTTATACATTGGAGCTGAAGCAGGAAATGCCATCCCGGTAGATGGAGTAATGGCAATTATTGGTGAAAAAGGTGCAGATTGGGAAACTCTGTTGAAAGCTGAGCAGCAGAAGAATGAAGCTCCAGCAAAGAAAGAAGAACCTGCTAAGGAGCCAGAAAAAGAAACTAAAGGAGCATCTACATCGTCTCAACCCGCAAAAGCACCTTCAACAAATGGAAAGTCTTCCGGTTCTGCTGACGGACGTGTAAAAGCCTCTCCATTAGCTAAGAAATTGGCAGAGGAACTAGGCTACGATATAGCGCAAATCAACGGATCAGGGCCAAACGGCAGAGTTATAAAAAGCGATGTTGAGGAGTTTACTCCAACAACTTCAGCAGCGGGAAGTTTTGGAACAGCCGTTGTTGGTCAGGAAAGCTTTGAAGATATTCCTGCGAGTCAAATGCGTAAGGCAATTACACGAGGTCTTACTGCGAGCCAGTTTGGTGCTCCACACTTCTACCTTACCATGGAAATCGATATGGATAAGGCAATGGAAGCCAGGAAGAGTATCAATGAGATGGCTCCTACCAAGATTTCATTCAATGATCTTGTCGTGAAAGCGGTTGCGACAGCACTTCGTCAGCACCCACAGGTAAACTCATCGTGGATTGAAGACACTGCGAGTATCAGAATGAATCATCATATCAGTGTTGGGGTCGCAATGGCAATTGAGGACGGACTTGTTGTGCCAGTAGTGAAGTTTGCTGATAATAAGTCGCTGGCAGCTATCTCAGCGGAGGTAAAAGAATTTGCAGGAAAAGCTAAAGACAAAAAATTGTCGATGGATGAGATGCAAGGTAATACCTTCACCGTTTCTAACCTGGGAATGTTTGGAATCGAAGAATTTACTTCAATTATCAATGCTCCTGAGTCTTGTATTCTGGCAGTTGGTGGCATCAAACAAACTCCGGTTGTTAAGGATGGTGAAATTGTTCCCGGTAATATTATGAAAGTAACATTGACTTGTGATCATAGAACAGTTGATGGAGCTACGGGAGCTGCATTTTTGAAAACTTTGAAGGACCTTCTCGAAGATCCTGTTAGAATATTGATCTAATCATTAAAGCCTCCATGTGGGGCTTTTTTTATACATAAATAAATGAAAGAAAGAATGAGATCGACCACCGTGCTCGGTGTCGTACACAAGGGAGAAGTGGCTATTGGGGCTGACGGACAAGCTACTTTTGGTAACACAGTCGCCAAAAGCAATGTCAAGAAGATAAGGAAACTGCTTGATGGTAAAATTGTTACAGGATTTGCCGGATCTACTGCCGATGCCTTCACTTTGCTTGAGCGTTTCGAAGAAAAGCTTAATGCCTTCAAAGGTAATATGAAAAGAGCGGCTATAGAACTGGCCAAGGACTGGAGAACGGATAGATATCTTAGAAAGCTGGAAGCGATGATGATTACAGCTGATAAGGATGAACTTTTGATTATTTCAGGTACTGGTGATGTGCTGGAACCAGATAATAACATCGCAGCAATTGGAAGTGGTAGTATGTATGCACAAGCAGCAGCAACAGCGCTTGTTAAAAATGCGCCCCAGATGTCAGCCGAAGAGATTGTAAGAGAAGGACTTAATATAGCAGCTGATATTTGTATTTACACAAATCATAACTTGGTTATCGAAAAACTATAGTATGAAAATATATCATAATCCCAGATGTATGAAAAGCCGGGAGACTCTTCAGATTATAGAGGAAGCGGGCAAGGACGTAGAAATTGTAGAATACCTGAAAACAATACCTACAAAGCCTGAGTTGAAGGAATTGTTGAAGCTTTTAGGTAAGAAGGCTAGCGAGATAATACGGAAAAACGAACCCGACTATAAGAACAATTTCAAAGGTAAAGATCTTTCTGAAGATCAATGGTTAGATGCCATGATCGAGTACCCCAAACTCATAGAAAGGCCAATTGTTGTAAAGGGAAATAAAGCGGTACTTGGTCGACCACCAGAGAACGTAAATGAGCTACTGTAGAGCTTCGTCAATTGATTTGATAATCTTTTGACAGCTTTCTCTTATCTCTTCCTCTGTAATGATGAGAGGAGGAGCAATCCTCATTGAGTTATCACAGAATAAGAACCAATCGGTTAATATTCCATTATGTAGAGCCTTTTGAATTATTTTTTCTAATAAGGCAAAGGAATCAAACTCTACTGCCATCATTAGTCCTTTGTTTCGGATTTCTACAATAGCATCGTGCTGTAATAATGATCTGAATAGGTTTGCCTTTTCATCTACTTCTGTACTAAGACCTTCCTTTAAGATGGTGTCAAGCGTAGCGATACTAGCCGCGCAACTTACCGGATGCCCACCAAATGTAGTGATATGTCCCAGAATTGGGTTGTGAGTGAGTACCGACATGATCTCTTTTGAGGAGATAAAGGCACCTACCGGAAAGCCACCACCCATTCCTTTTGCACAGGTAATAATGTCGGGAGTGATGCCGTAGTGTTCATGCGCCCAGAACTTACCCGTTCTACCAAAACCACTTTGTACTTCATCGATAATTAGCAAAGTTCCCTCCATGTCACATTTTTGTCTCAGGGCTGAAATAAACTCCTGGTCTGCCACCCGGACACCAGCTTCACCCTGTACTACTTCTACAATGACAGCAGCAGTACGCTTGTTTATTTCTTCTAATTGGCTGATGTTGTTGAACTCAAGGTGTTTGATACCAGGTAGTAGAGGACGATAATTGCTTTTTAGGTCTTCGTTACCCGTTATGGAAAGTGCCCCATGAGTACTGCCATGGTAAGCGTTTTGGAATGAGATAATTTCACCACGGTTTGTATATCTCTTAGCTAGTTTAATCGCACCTTCATTGGCTTCGCTCCCAGAGTTGACAAAATACACGTTGTCCAATGAGGGAGCCAGGGTGTCTGATAGTTTCTTTGCTAGACTGGTTTGAGGAGATTCGATGAACTCACCATACACCATTAAGTGTGTGTATCTCTTGAGTTGATACTCTACGGCCTGAATGACGTTTGGATGCCTATGCCCAATATTACTAACGCCAATACCGGATATAATATCCACATACTCTTTGCCATTGATATCTTTCATATAGATACCTTCGGCTGATTCAATCTCCAGCATGAGGGGAGAGGTGGATGTCTGGGCTACATGCTCCAAAAAAAAGTGCCTATGTGTTAACATAGGCACAAATAAAGTGTTTGCTTAATACTTGAGCAAATAAATCCGGTTAATAGAGATATCCTCCGTAAGCATTGTTGTACTTTTTAACAGAAATAATCTTCCGTTTAAGCTTTTTACAAATTCCTTTTTCCTTGAGAGAAAGGTAATGTTCGTACAATCGCTCGAGAAAAAGTACATCATTGAAGTACGGATTCTCCTCATCCAATTTGAAATCGTTGAAAACGACTTCTTGAAACCGAAGCTCCCTTGAAATGGGATCCCAAATCTGCTCTTCGTTTTCGTTTATCGTATTCATTAAGGTTTAACGTTTTGGATTAATTGTTGGATGTATTTTGAATATACGAAAATGTTAGATAAATGCAATTAATTTTCGATGAATATTTGATTTCAACGGATGAACGAACAGTTAAAAAATGGCCATAGGGGATTCTTTGAGATTTGAATCCTACAAGCCTGCTGGCTTCTTGAAATTGTAGTTTTTTGAAATATGTTACATGGCGTATTTTTTATGGGAGGTGGTATGAAAACAGAAAATAATTGGTTGTCAGGTGTATATTTTTAAGAATAGAATATAATTTTTTTATAAATATTACGTAATAAAAAATAAGTCTTTAAATAGGCTGTACTTAGAAAAGTACAATTTTATTTTCTGCGTAAAAAAAGTAAAAATTTTTCCTCTGATTGGAGTGGTTCAGTGGCGTCAGAAGCCAGTAGTTTCTGGCAGCATTCAAGTATGGGTTCATTAGGGTAGCTGTTATCCCGAAGGTGGTGTACGAGTTTCATAGCAGTGAACAAATTGAACCACCTGAAGAAACGGTTGCTGAAAGTCTCTGGGGTCTTACTTTGTTTAGTGGCAGATAGGATTGCCGTTTCAAATTCTTCACGGGCTATGAAACTTTGGATTCCCGGACTGAATTGTTCATAGACTTCTCTAGGATTTTTTGTTTCATAGCAAGCCATACACATATGAATAAATTGTTTGATGTCTTCAAAGCTTTGAGGGTTGAAACTATAATCATAGCGAGAGGAACCGGTCTCAAATTCTTGCATTGCTCGTCCTGTACCAAACGGAACCCTATCGGAAACTCTTGCTGATGGGTAAATGGTGGTTGTTTTTAGTTCTGATAATGTTCCCTTTTGAATATACTTCAGAAGGAAATAGAAGTCTTCACCGGCCTTCTTTCGGTTCATCCCCCCTTCAGCAGCATATGCGCTGGCTCTGACTGCCATACTGGACCCAATTGTTTGATAGGCATGAGGATGACCGGAATACCGGAGCGCTTCAATATAGTACCTTAAGTGGAGTTCATAATTGATGATGGCTTGCTTATGATCTCTAGGTACTTGATCCAAGTTGTGTTCATAGTGAATGGAACAGGCTTCGGTATTGGATTGAAAATGCCTGTATAATTCAATCAGGTAGTTTTTTTCGCAAGTAGTGTCTGCATCAAAACAAGCGATAACCCCATAAGCCTGTCGACCAATTTTAAGAAATCTCTTATACGCTTCGTCCATACCGGTTTTTCGTGCAAGGCCTACACCTGCATGCTTTTTTGGTAGGGTTATATCTATCGTGTGAATTCGAACAGGGTGTTTGTTGTGTTCCGATTGAATAGCAGTGATTTGTGCTTTGGTTCTTTGGTTAGTTTTAATGTCTTCTTCCTTGGCTCCCGTAGCAGCGTTTATTACTACGATGATTTCAACCGAGCAGGGTGGTAGACTACAATTTAGTAAGCTATGTAACGAAGGGACAATGTCAGGCTCTTTGTAGCTGGGTATTACCACCGATATTCCTAAATCAGATGGGACCGGAGCGGAAACTAACGGTTCCGGGTTAGAGTACCGTTCAATATAATGATCTGCTATGGAGCTAATCTCTCTATCTTCCATTCTCCACTTTCCTGTAAAGTATATTTTAGCCGGTCATGGAGTCGACTTTCACGTCCTTGCCAAAATTCAATTTGCAATGGCTTGAGGATATATCCACCCCAAAACTCAGGTCGTTCAGTTGGGTTTTCTCCATATTTTTCCCTGGTCTTGCTTAGCAATGCTTCCAGTTCTTCCCGACTTTCGAGAACCTGACTTTGAGGCGAAGCCCAGGCACCCAATTTACTACCAGCGGGTCGGTTAATGAAGTAGTCATCCGATTGCTCCGGGGAGACTTTTGAAACGGTACCCTGTATTCGCACCTGACGCTTGAGCTGATCCCAGAAAAAAACCATTGAAGCCTTTGGGTTATCTTCCAGTTGCTTACCTTTTGCACTATTGTAATTGGTGAAAAAAGTAAAGCCTGCATCACTTACATTTTTTAACAAGACTATACGCGAGTCTGGGAAGCCCTTGCTATCTAACGTGCTCAGAGTAAAAGCATTAAAGGAGATGTCTGGAATTTTAATGGCATCCTGAAACCAGTTTTCGAATTGTATAATCGGGTTCTTGTCTACCTCATCTTCGTTAAAAAAATCTCCCTTATAATCCGTGCGTAGATGTGCAAAATTTTTCATGTGACATAAATTAATGAACCCGGGTGTTATTGAAATGTTCTATTAATACAATAGTTTTCCAGTTTAGTACCATGTATTGAATTATTCATGTACTCAAACTTGCATAGTTCATTTCGCTTTGTAATTTACAACAAATTGAACTGTTATGAAGTACAGTCTGGAACTTTCAGTGCCCAGTAGTAGCGAGTGGTTGGAAACAGTAATGAATGACTTTGATTCTTTTCTTCAGGATCATGCCGACTGTGAACGCAAAGCCTCCGCAATGGCAATGAGTTTTGTTGCGAAGTATCCCGATAGAAAGGAAATAATTCCGTTGCTGATCGAAACAGCAATTGAAGAACTTGAGCATTTTGAAAGTGTTTATAAGGTGATGGAAGAGAAAGGGGTTTCTTTGAACCATGAAATCAGAGAAGACCCATATGTGAAGCAGTTGTTGAAGTTATGTAAAAGTGATAAAGAAGGACGCTTTTTGGACAGATTGCTTTTAGCTTCAATCATAGAGTGTCGGGGAGCGGAACGCTTTAGAATGGTGTGTGATAGACTCGAAGACGAAGAACTCAAAAAGTTCTATCGGGAACTATGGACATCTGAGGCGAAGCACGGAAATATTTTCGTAACAATGGCTCTTAATTATTTTGACGAGAAATTGGTATACGAACGACTGGAAGAATTGAATAATGCCGAAGGTGAAGTAATTAAGGAGTTACCACTTCGGGCCGCATTGCATTAATAGATATATGAAACTTGGTAAGTACAAAACGGCTGTAAAACTAGAAAAAGGAAAGGTCCTTGTTTCCGAACCCTTTTTGGGTGATCCCAACTTTGAAAGGACTGTTGTGTACGTTTGTGAGCACAACGATGACGGTTCTTTTGGGCTTGTTTTAAACAAACCGGTTGAAGAACTCACCCTTTCCGATGTCGTGGAAGGAATTGATGACCAGAGCATAAAAGTATATCTGGGTGGTCCGGTTGAGCAAGATGTACTTCAGTTTTTACACAACATTGAATCGTTACCCGGAAGTATACCGGTAGGAGATGGAGTGTTTTTGGGTGGAGATTTCGAAATGCTCAAGCTGCTGATAAACAATAAAAACGTAAAAGCAGATGACGTTAAGTTTTTTATAGGCTATTCCGGCTGGTCTCAGGGACAGTTGGATGATGAGCTGAAGGAAGAAGTGTGGCTGGTAACCCCAATTGAGAAAAAGGAAATATTTAAAGATAGCACCACAGAGTTGTGGAGTTCGATACTAAAAGGGATGGGCGGTAAGTACAAGATGATTTCTAACTTTCCGGTTGACCCGAGGTTGAATTAATTTTTGTAACTTACTTACTATCAGTAATTATTGATGCAGTATGACTGATAATCCAAAAGAAATCACAGAAGAAGTTAAGGAAGAAGAAATCCAAAAGGAACCGCCTTCTGAGGAAACTCCAGACCTCGACTCGATGAGTAAAATAGAACTCAATAGCATGCTGGTTGAGGTCACTCAGAGAGATACTACCTATAATGAAGAACCGCTGGTCGAACAGATTTCCTCAAAACTCAAGTCTATTTATGGTGCTGAAAAAAAGGAAGCATTTGATAAGTATATTGAAGATGGTGGTGAAAAAGATGGGTTTGAGTACAAAGATCAGGACTATGAGGATTTTAATAAACTCATTTCTTCTTATTACAAGGGCCGCAAAGACTACCTGAAGAACCTTTCAGCGGTAAAAGAACAGAACCTCGAAAAGAAACAGCGGATTCTGGATGAGCTTCGTCAGATATGTGACGGGGAAATGCCTTCAGGCCTGTCTGCGGTTAAAAAATTGCAAACAGAATGGTCTGATGCTGAGCCAATTCCAACAGCGCACAGCAATGAACTTTGGGCCAACTATAAAGCATTACTTGATAGATATTTCAACAACAGAGCTGTAAATGCGCAGTTGAAGGAATTAGACAAGAAAAAGAACTACAATAAGAAGTTGGCGCTTTGTGAAAAAGCGGAGGCGCTCTTTGAAGAAAACAGTATTAAAATCGCACTGGAGAAGCTCAATGATCTTCACAAGGAATACAAAGCAATTGGTCCGGCACCGGAAGATGAAAAGGAAAATCTGTGGGAACGATTTAAAACGGCCTCCGATCAGATTTATGAAAAGAAGCGAGAGCACCAAAGTAAGCTCAAAGAAGAGTTTGATAAGAACGAGGAGATTAAGCAAGAATTGATCGAGAAGATTAGTGCTTATGTAGATTATAGAGGTGAGTCTATCAAGGATTGGAAAAGGGCAACCGAGGAGGTACTGAAGATTCAGGAAGAGTGGAAGAAGTCAGGCCCGGTAGGGAAGAAGAAGGCTAAAGACTTAAGTAAGAGCTTTTGGGCTGCAGGGAAGACCTTTTTCAAGAACAAGTCTAAGTTTTATCAAGACCAGGAAGGCAATTTTGAAGAAAATCTGGTGGCTAAAACCAAGCTTTGTGAGGAAGCAGAAGCGATGCTCGAAGAAGGAGGAGAGGAGCAAGATATGACTGATGCTTTCATCAAACTGCAAAACCGTTGGAAGGAAATTGGTCCAGCACCAAGAAAGGACAATGATACTATCTACAAACGCTTCAAGACAGCCTGTGATGTCTTCTTTGAGAGAAAAAGAGAACTTAGAAAAGAAGAGTTCAAGGCATATGAGGCTAATCTGGAAGCGAAAAGCGCTTTGTGTGATAGCTACGCAGGAAAGGACCTCAGCGCATTAAAAGAGTTTATTGATAGTTTTGAAGCAGCAGGAGAGGTTCCCAGGAAGGATGCACCGGCAATTGGGAAGAGGTTTACAGAACTATGTCAGGGAACATTGAAGGAGATCAAGGATATCAATGCAGATGAAAAAGAAGCCCTGGAGATCAGAATTAAGGTCGTGGCATTGGAAGATGATCCAAGAGCCGATAAGTTAATCGATAGTGATAGGAGAAAAATTAAGAAAGAAATTGCTCAACTGGAGAATGATATCAGAACCTGGGAGACCAATATCGAGTTCTTTGCTCGCTCAAAAAATGCGGAACAGTTGAGGGCAGACATTGATAAGAAAGTAGCGGTGGCTGAGAAAAGACTAGAAAAATTAAAGAGGAACTTAAGGAAGATCAACTCCTTAGGAAGGTGATGCTAAATTTTTGGGCTTCCGGCTTGAAATAGTTGAAAAATTTAATCTACTTTGCATCGCTTTTTACGAAAAGCTGAAAGCCTCCATAGCTCAGTTGGCCAGAGCAACTGACTTGTAATCAGTAGGTCGTTGGTTCGAATCCGACTGGGGGCTCACCAAAACGCTCTTAGAATGTTCTAAGGGCGTTTTTTTTATGCCGGTGACTATTTCGCGACACTTTTTATAAGTTTTGCGACTTCACTCAGAGTCTGCTGCAAGGGACTCTGAAATTCCTAAGAGTGTTGTAATAATAACCTCAGGGTCCTGAGACTAGAGGTACATTTATGAAAAAGGGTTTTTGGATTGAAAATGATACAGAACTTCGATTTTCGGAGATATCAATAATGATTTTAAGAAAGAATGTATTGATAGAAGAGGTGACTTTTGATGAAATTGTGTCTTTCAAGTTAACGGATTTAAAAGTTAATTGGATGGCCACATTGTTACTGTTTTTTATTCACATTATTGGTACCAGCTCTTCAAGTGAATTCGTGGGAAAGCAGAGACGTCTGACATTGAAGCTCAAGGAAGGTGAATTCAAAGTTATTGAGTTACCAGGATTAAGAAAAAAGCAATTTCTGAAATTGAAAGAAAAGCTAGAAGATTTACCTTCGCTAGCGCGCGTTTGAACGAAGTGGTAACGCGTGCGATTATTTTATTCAAGTTTCCTACATTTGATCCATGTCTGAAAAGTACAAGTTTCATGACCCCCAAGGTATCTATTTTGTCACCTGTACGGTGGTTTACTGGATTGATTTATTTACTCGTCCTGAGCTAAAGCATATCGTAGTTGATTCATTGCAGTTCTGTCAAGTAAATAAAGGTTTAGTTATTCATGCTTGGTGTGTAATGCCTAGCCATGTGCACCTGATAATAAGTACAAAAGGTGAACGACTTGATGCCATAATGAGAGATTTGAAAAAGCATATTTCAAAAGAAATTATTAAAACAATCGAAAACATTAACGAAAGTAGAAGAGAGTGGCTCTTACGAGCTTTTTCGAAGGCAGCTTCGAAATTAAAAAGAGTCTCAAAATATAAAGTCTGGAAAGATGGTAATCAGCCAAAACTACTCGAAACGAATCATTTTTTGCAACAGAAGCTTGACTACATTCATATGAACCCGGTTATGGCTGAAATTGTTGATGAGCCTGAACATTATCGGTATAGTTCTGCTAGAGATTACTGTGGAACAGCAGGGTTTTTAAAGGTGGATTTCATTGAATAAATATACTGGCTTGTCGATATTAACCGCACGCGTTACGTTGCACTAAACGCGCGCTAGCGGGGGTAATTACAATACTAGCGGACGTTGAGGCCTTAGAACCGCTACGCTAATCCTAAGACCAGTCTGGTGCAGAACAACTTTAATAAAGTATATGAACTATTTAAACGAGCAACATCTAAGATCGTTTTTAAGTCTTGGCAAAACTGTCGAATATTGGCTAGGTCAATCAGAAAACATTAATGGATTTAATACATATAAGTGGATTTCAATTACTAAGAAGAAAAGTGAAAATGGTGACTACTCGTTAGTCCTCTATCATGTGTTCGATGATAGGGCTGAAGGGCTTGATGATATATACTATTTTTCTTCAGTAGGGCAGGACACTGAATATGGGACTATTATTTTTGAATCAGAGGATTTTGAGGTTTGTTTGGAAATTGCTCTTGAAAAATTCTCAGTAGAGCTAGACAAGTTTGTACCAAACGGGTATATAAATGATTTCATAAAAGACGATTAAATGTCATCTCCCGCTAGCGCGCGTTTGAACGAAGTGGTAACGCGTGCGATTATTTTATTCGAGTTTCCTACATTTGATCCATGTCTGAAAAGTACAAGTTGACTTCACTCAGAGTCTTCCCGTCAGTTGCTCGAGACTCCGAGATTACCAAGAGTGTTGTAATAACAATCCTCAGGGTTCTGTGCCAGAGAACCCTGAGGAGGAGTTACAATACTGAAGGACGATTGAGGTCTTAGAACCGCTACGCTAATCCTAGACCAGCCTAGTGGTAATCTAACGGTAGCGCCCTATGGTTTATGTGCAGGGAACCAAAAAGAAACGAGGCTGTCCGAATTTCGAAACAGCCCCATAACTAATAAATTATTGAAGAGATTATGACTTCACCCTCGGAGTCTCCTGCAAGGGGCTCTGAATGAGATATGTCGTAGTAAGAATTCCTCAGGATTCTGTATCAGCAACTCTGAGGAGGAAGTTAATATTAGGAGATACTACTATTTTCCATTGACCCCAATTGGGTAGAAAACATTTCTGTTTTGAGCGGAACTTTGGTTCCTACCAGACTTATTCCCTTTAGTAGAAACCCCCTTTACACGGAGTTTTCCCGGGTTATCGTCCTTTTTCTTAGATTTACGACTGATCGCCTTTTGAGCAATCCGCAAATCAACGTTCGTATTCTGCCTTTCTTGCTTTATACGTTTTAAGTGTTTATTTGAATGTGCGTAGCCTTTGTATTGCGCACTTGGCCCACACGAGATTAAAGAGAAACTCAGAAAGGCCACGAGATAATGAATTATCGTTTTCATGACTTTAAGTTTTAAGTAAGGAATAATAAACTGAAGTAGCGGCAACTACTTAATCACTTATACGCAATAAGTTGATGTTCAGTTTCTTGTATTTAGTAGAATAACTAAAAACCATTTAAATACCGTATAAGAACTTAATGAAGAACGAATCCTCTTACATAAGTATTTTTGATATGCTCAAAATTGGTGTCGGTCCCTCTAGCTCTCACACCCTGGGGCCGTGGAGAATTTGTTTAAAAGTTCTATTTAAATTAAATAAATTAGGTATTCTAAATAAAATTGGTCGTATTGATATTGACCTTTTTAGTTCACTGGCCCTCACCGGAAAAGGACATTATACAGACAAAGCCCTGATCGCTGGACTGACGGGTTTACAACCTGAAAATGTAGATTTAAAAAATTTGAAAAAAATTCTGGACACAGCTCAAAATGAGTGTAAAATTCAGCTCAATGGAGAAAGTCCAATTGCATTCGATCCAACTAAAAATATTCACTATCTGACCAATCAGGAACTACCGTATCACCCCAATGCGGTACGTTTTCGAATTGCAACTATTGACCATAAAACCTATCAATATACCTTTTATTCAGTGGGAGGAGGCTTTATAGTGGAGGAAGGAGATACTGAAATCGCCCTGACCACCGACAAAGCTCTTTACGAAATCAACTCTGCTGAAGACCTTAAAAAACATTGTTCAGAACAAAAATGTAGTATTTCTGAGCTTGTCATCCGCAATGAAGAACAGCTGGTAGACCGGAGGGTCATTGAGACGAAGCTGCTGGCCATCTGGGAAGTCATGAAGGAATCCGCCTACATTGGGTGTCACACAGAAGGAATTTTACCAGGAGGCTTACAGGTTACCCGGAGAGCATTTAACCTGAATGAGCAATTGCTCAGGAATCATAAGTACACCAATGCTGATGAATGGATGGAATGTATGAAGGAGGGGCATGATTTCCGAAAAGTGATCAAAAGGGTGAGTTGTATTGCTATTGCGGTGAACGAAGTGAATGCAGACATGGGCCGGATCGTGACAGCTCCAACCAATGGTTCTGCAGGAGTTATTCCGGCAGTGTTGTTTTATTATATCTGCTTTTCGGGGCAGGAGGTGGGGGATAAGGACATTGTCAACTTCCTGGTGGTAGCAGCTGAAATCGGGAAACTTTTCAAAAAAGGAGCCACTATATCCGCAGCAATGGGAGGATGTCAGGCTGAAATCGGTGTCAGCTCAGCTATGGCTGCTGGGGCGCTTACCGAGTGTCTGGGAGGATCAGTAGAACAGGCCTTAATGGCCTCCGAAATAGCCATGGAGCATCACTTGGGGCTGACTTGTGATCCCATTGGTGGTTTGGTCCAGATTCCATGTATTGAACGGAATTCAATGGGTGCGGTCAAAGCAATAACGGCTTCAATGATGGCGCTGACCCAGGACCCTGCAAAAGCAAGGGTAAGCCTTGACGCGGTAATCAAGACAATGAACCAGACAGCAAGGGATATGAACAAGAATTATAAGGAGACCTCTTTAGGAGGACTGGCGACTTCAGTAAGTGTCAATGTTCCTGAGTGTTGATGGATTATTAACTTAAAAATTCCGCGATTTTCTGATAATTCATATGGTCTTTCTCGTCCTTTCCGTATTGGATGGATGTTATTGTACCATGATCAATAAGAAAGTCTCCGAAGGGCTTTATTTGCTTTTTTATACCTAAAAATGATCGTTCGCTATAAGGCAGGTCAAGCTTCCTGAATATTGACTTTTCCGAATCTACAATGATATGAAAAGGAAATTCAGGATGCTCCTCTACAAAGGCATCAATATCTTTAGGCTCAGTATCAAGTACGAAGATAACAAGTGTGCGGTCCCCTTGATATTTTGATCGTTCAAAGGCCATATTGAAGATATGTACATCGCACAGCAGGCAATCAATGTTGTGCCGAAGTGATAGATATACTTTTGAGTTATCAATCATCTGCTGACTAATGGTCTTACCGTAAATGGTTTCCGAGTCGTTCCAGTCAATGGTGTGGCCTGGCTTAATTATCATTTGGTCAATTTGAAAACATTCCAAGACAATAACAACGTTCGTGTAAATTCTGTAAATTTGTAGTTCAAAATTTCTATAAAAATGGCTCTGCACAATCGCATAGATAGAAAAGTACTCGAAGAGAAGATGGCCAATGATACCGTTGAAAGGATAACGGTATCGTTTTACAAGTACCATAATCTGGGTAATCCGGAACTATTCCGAAATTACTTTTATGAGCAGCTGGACGAACTTGGTGTTCTTGGAAGAATCTATGTTGCCCATGAGGGGGTCAATGCCCAGGTAAGTATCCCGAAAGAAAATATGGAAGCCTTTTCTGATTTTTTGGATAGCACAGGTTTTATGGAAGGAATCCGGCTGAATATTGCCATAGAAGATGACGGAAAGTCATTTATTAAGCTGGCCATTAAGTGCCGAAACAAAATCCTCGCTGATGGACTCAATGACGAAACCTTCGATGTAACAGATAAAGGAAAACATGTTGATGCCCAGGAATTCAATGAGCTCATCAGCAATCCTGATACGGTGCTAATCGATATGCGCAATCACTATGAAACCGAGGTTGGCCATTTTGAAGGAGCGATTACTCCGGATGTAGATACTTTCAGAGATTCTCTACCGGTAATAGAAGAAATGCTTGAGCCTAATAAGGACAAGAACATTGTTATGTACTGCACAGGTGGTATTCGTTGTGAAAAAGCCAGTGCCTGGTTTAAGCATAAAGGATTTGAAAAGGTGCATCAGCTCAACGGGGGAATCATCGAATACGCCCGGCAAGTAGAGCAACAAGGACTGGAAAATAAGTTTATAGGTAAGAATTTTGTGTTTGATAAGCGACTGGGGGAACGTATAAGTGATGAGATTATCGCTAATTGTCACCAATGCGGAGAACCATGTGATACACATACTAACTGCGTAAATGAAGCGTGTCACCTACTTTTTATTCAGTGTGATTCCTGTCGTGAAAAATATGACGGTTGCTGTAGCAATGAATGTCAGGATTTTATTCAGTTGCCAGAAGAGAAACAAAAGGAATTGCGCAAGCAGATCAATTTCAATAAAGATAACAAGTACCACAAGGGACGAATACGTCCTAAATTACAGGAGGAAATACGCCTTAAACTAAAAAGTCTCAGCTGATATGGAGTTCTACAAAACCTTCGAAGCACGATGGGCGGACATTGATATGAATGGCCATATGAGGCACACAGCCTATAATGACTATGCAGCACAAACCAGGGTAATGATATTTGCTAAGTATAATCTTGGTATGGATGAGTTGGCAGGGTTTGGTGTAGGACCGGTCTTATTTAGGGAAGAGACACTTTTTAAGAAGGAAATCCGTATTGGAGAAACTTTCACTGTAAACGCTAAGATCAAATGTATGTCCAGAAATTTCCGTAAATGGACCATTGTACATGAAATAAAAGCAGGAGAGGACTTGTCTGCAGTGATTACTGTCGATGGAGCTTGGCTGGGTTTGAAAAGTCGAAGAGTTGAGGCCCCACCGCAGGAAATGCTGGATCAGGTTAAAGATTTCCCGAAAGCAGACGACTTCTATTGGTTGGATTGATAGTTATTGGGGTATAGCGTTCCTGACTCCTGATTTTCCCATTCCTGTAATAAGAAACCAGCACCATAGTATTGGCATTCCAGTATGACTTAATTGCGTTGTCAGAGAAATAACTATAGAAAATAATCAGTTCATTCTTTTTATTATAGCTCATTTGAGTCTTGATCGTGCTATCTGCAAAATAGGTATATTGTGTATAGGAGATACTGGTACAGTCACAATCATTTATCAGTCGCTGTCCATGAGAGAAATAACAGCTGCAGAAAAGTAGAAAGGTGAATACAAAAAGCTTCATATCAGGTAGATGCATTTTTTTTCTAGATTCCATATGGAATTGTAAACACACCTGCATCTACATAACAATGTGTTATGTATTCCTGGTTTTTTCGCTGAAATCAGGTAACCCTTTCAGTTAAACTAATTATTGTGTTATGAAAAAAATTGTTTTAAACCTCAGTATGGCTTTAATGTTGCCTCTGACATTATTGGCCCAAAAGAAAGAATTCAGTGTTTACTTCGACTATAAGCAGGAGGCACTCACTGAACAACATAAAAGTATTATCGCCTCTCAATTAGCTGCGTTGGAGCTAAAGCCAGATGAATATTTCATTACTCTCAAAGGGTATACCGACAATGTCGGAAGTCCGGCTTACAATAAGAAACTTGCGGTACGCAGAACAATGGGTGTCAAACAGCTTCTGTTAAATCAGGGTTTCAAAAATAAAGACATCGACTTACTCGGGTTAGGAGCTTCCATACCTTTAGCATCAAATGATACCGAAGAGGGTAGAGCCAAAAATAGAAGGGTGGTGGTTACGCTTAGTGAGAAGTCACAGGCCTTTCGAGAGCATCCTGTAAACGCCAATGTACAAGGTAAAGTAGTGAAAGGCGATGCAGGAAAGGAAATAAGGTTTACACACCCATCCGGGACTGAAATAGTGATCCCAGCAAACTCACTCGTAGACCAAAATGGTAAACCGATTGAAGGAGAGGTGGAAATTGAGTATACTGAATATAAAGATCATGCGGAAGTGTTTTCTTCAGGTCTCCCCATGATGCACAACGGTGATGCTTTTGCTTCTGCCGGTATGTTTGAGATAAGAGCAAACCAAAACGGTCAACCGGTAGATGTTGCTCCTGGAAAGTCAATAGAGATGGACTTTGCAATGGGGGCGACCGACTATGATTATAACTTCTATGTGCTGAATGAAGAAACGGGTAATTGGGAAGAAAGGAATGAGCTGTCGGGAGGAACCTGGTCCGGTGATAACATTAAAACAAAACGTTTCAAGCAGTTGGTAGATCCTGGGGTGGTAAAGTATAGGTGTAAAGATGTACGCTTTGAGCCCGAAACGCTGTTGGAAAAGGCAAAGCTAGCTGTTGATAGTAGTATTAATTCCTATCCGGTATTCGGTGCTCAGGAATTCATTTACTTTGATGACAGGTACAACAGCCATGATTACACGGGTACACGACTCAAAAAAGACATTGCGGAACTACCCATCATAGTAAAGAACAAAGGAAAGGCTGGAAAAGGAGATATTATCCTTGAACTGCAAGACCAGTCAGGTGAGCATACGGAGTTTGAAACGCTAAAAAAATCAAAAATACTGCTTGATCCCTACCTGAACGATGTGACTCAACTCACGAGCCGCAGATGGGCTGATGCCAGAATTAAATACGATGAGAAAGAAAATATAATGGAGTTAGAGCTCAAGGCAGATACTTCATTCACAGTTGTGCAGATCAAAGCTGATGTGGATTTGAAGATGAATCTGGATAAGGTTCTGGACGAAACCGAGAAGCTATATTATGGCGATCAGGTACAGTTGGACCGTGCTGTAATCGAGGAAAAGCAAAAGAATGCCAAATTCTACAATTCTTATATAGAAGTACTTAGAGAAAGAAGAGCAGCATTTGATTTCCCCATACGGGAGAAGGAAACACAGTATAACAACGCCCGCAGGTGGTTGGAATTGAGTATGTGTGATCGAAGAGATTGTTTCTGGAACTTCATGAGGGCATATGCGACCGATGAAGAGATATTGGAAGGAAAATTTAAGTGGTTCAAGTTCGCTTTCGACAATCGCCCCATGATCAAGAGGAGACTCGATTCCTTGATGCTTGTCTATGAAAATGACCTGGAAGGAGCCAGAGAACATAGGCTCTTACTGGATCGGGAGGCCTATTGGAAGGAAATGACGGCACGTACCGGTTGGGAAAAGCAGCCTTATGAAGAAGCGGGACAGAAGAGCACTAATGAGGACTATAGCTCTGTGACGGTATCCAATAGAAAGAGTTTTTACCCTAAAAAGGAGGTTGCCTCCGTTTCCATCAAACTACCTTCTTTCGGAATATTCAATGGGGACTACCCAATCAATGTAAGATTAATGGCTAAGGACAAAGAAAAAGTTATCCGTGATCCTAAGGAACTTATTGTAGACAAGTATAAGACTGCCGATGGTGAGCAAATATACCCACAGGTTGCTTATTTGTTTCCTGGTGATTATGTGGGAAACATACGGATGGACGGTCATAATGGTCTGACCCCATACAAGTTTCCTTACAATACTTTGGTCAACAATCGATTGCTATTGATTGACGCGGAGGGGAACAAGTACACCTTTGATCATTTTGATCAGATTGACAACAAAGCACCGGCAGTCTTGAAAGTAAATGAAACAGCTACACCAATGAATACAATAGAGGAAGTAAAGCAGGAGATATTGCCTCAATTGTATTAATCATACATATTTTTTAAACTATGAAACCCTGGCCTGGTTATTGGTCAGGGTTTTGTTTTTTCTTTTTGGAAATTTTCCGAATGACGATTTATAACCATGCTGAATAAAGTTCTGTTATCTGTTCTCGTTGCTTTTAGCTCAATTCAAAGCTATGCCACTGGTCCATCTACTGCTGAAGCTTACATAGTACCAATAGCCAGAAATAACGATGGGGCTGTTCTTTTCAAAACCTACTACTCAATCAACGAAATTGGGGCGAGTATGCAAATGCCAATTCAGCTCGGCTGGCTGGTTGTATCAGCCGATAGTATATGGGAAGAAGTAGAATATAAATACCTGAAAGTAGAAGAAGGTATTGTCACAGAGGAGGAAGAGAACGAAATAAAAAAATTTAAGGCTCCATTTGATTGGAAGAATATTCCATCGGAGCTGAAGCCGCTCATGGCCAAACATAACCTGTATTACCCCATAAATAAAACCATAGGGAAGGATACCTTAAGCTGGACAAGGTGGGGTTTGTATCAACAAGGGACCAAAATATCCGATAAAACGGAAATGAAGTCTATAGCAAATCTCAAAGGCGTAAGCTCTGACGGCAGAGCAATCAGAGTTTCTTTTTATTATAAAGGAATAGCTCTGTTTCATTGTACGTCCGATTTTGATGAAGAAGATGAGGAAGAGCACTATGGAGCTGTTTTTTTCAGAGATATGCAATACCCTATCGGCTACTACTCAGTAGATGGAATTATGATTTTCAAAAAAGAAGAATAGGGCAATTTGAAGATCGGTCTTATCTTGCAGGGAGTAGAAACCTCTCCTTGTTTGAACTATTTGAAAATGTCTGGTTTTGTGATATCACGATCCGCTTCCAATTACAACAACACTGAAACGTGGTTTTACAGGTGGGCTGTTTTTATTGGATCCCCTATAAAAAATACAAGATGGAAGCCATTGTGATTCTTCTCCATTAAAATTGGATAGGAATATATTGTTCCATAAGGCTTTCCAAACCGTAGGTTAGTTCTCTGAATTGTGTCATGTGTGATTCAGAAATATCTTGTGTGTTTAATTTTAACGTGAAATTTATGACCAATTTATCCTCGATTAGTTTTGAGGTGCAGTCTATCGAGCCTATATCCCAGGTTTTCTTATAATTAAGAAGGTCATTCTGGACTAACTTCCCATTGTCAGGGGCTGTAATTGTGAACTGGTAATTGTCGACTTTAGGTGCTTCAGAGATATAGGCTGAAGTTAGTTTGTGATGTGGGATAGGTAGCTTCAGACGTTCTGTTTCGAATAGTTTTTTGAGTTTCAGAGAAACTGTTTTTGAGTCAGAAAACTTGTTATATGTGCTGCTGAATTTGAAATTAACGAATAAAGAATCATAAACTCCTGTACTTGAGCAAGATACTGAATCTCTTTCAAAATCGGATGGGGTACTGAACACAATCGAATAGAATCTATTGAAAATATCTTTGTCTGAGTAACTTTCCTGGAGTAAAACAATGGGACGCAGTGATTGCGAGTAATTACCTGTCAGCTGATAACTGGCATTTCCCTTTAGTCTATATTGATCTATTATTGTAAGATCTATGTTTGCGCTGGTCGAATTTTTCTCGAAGGCATAATCAGGTAGTTCTACCAGTTCTCCTGTGTAATCCCTTCCTTGATAGGATATTCTAAGGGCATTCACCCCTTGAAAACTTGTGGGGAGTTCATCAAATTGGGAGTACGGCTGGAAAATAGACCAATAGTGGTTTTTACCTTTTTCATCAGTGTATTCTATGGCTAATTGTTCAAACTGACTTGCTGAATATAAACTTTCGATAACTTCACCGGCCATATTATTTCTCAATAAAACAACTCTTGCATTTAAACCAATCTTGTGAAATAATTTGTTGAGGTCAGCGATATCGTTTAAACTAACAGAATAGTCATTGTAAATATCAAAAGCATTTTTTGGGTCTTTACCATAAGTGGATTCGATTTCATCCTTTAGAATTTTGAGCTTTTGTTTTGGTAACATGTCTTTGTCAATGTTTTGAGCCAAATCTCTAATTCTCTTTCCACCTAGAATATAGCTTCGGTTTGTGCTATACCCAATTTGACTATTAAGATAGGACGTCCAGCTCGAGTAGCCAGCTTGGTCATCATCAATGACTAAGTAAAAATAAGGGTTCTCATTGTATTGATTAGTATATTCAAAATTATTGCTGGGTTTTAGGTTTGATACTTCAAGGGTAAATATATCTTCTTTGCCTTTTTCAATGGAAAAAGTCTTAGAGAGATTTTGCGTATGGAACTTAGCCCTCAAAGCCTCATCGATTACGAAACTATAACTACACTTGTTAACAGGAATCTCTTCGGAGATAAAAATTATGTCTTCTTCATGAAAATAGGAGCGTTCATTTCTTTCGATTGTTTCAACGGTGTACTTATACTCTATAATGTCTCCTATTTCAATATTTTCGAATGCCAGTTGTAGAACTTTTCCCTTGTACCCGAATAGGAAAGGATAATTAGCAGGAAGAGTTGTAGTTTTTATTCTGTCAGGTTTAACATTAATTTTATTGCCATTCTGCTTTATTGTCTTGGCAATAAGATTTTTTGGGGGAGCTGACTCCGAATTTATATTGAATGTAGGGATGTATAATGTGTTGTATCGTTCAAGACCATATTGGCTTAATATTTTTATTTGTCTGTGTACGGTCTTGATCTTTCTATACTCGTTAAGTCCTTTGTTATGGCTTTTTATGTAGCTTGTATTTTCTTTGGCCATAAGGATTATAGCATCATCCTGTGCCAACAACGGGCTAGTACAAGGAGCAAGAAATATTATTATAAGCAACGATATTTTAATGATCGATTGTTTCATTTATTAACTATGATTGGTTGATCAATTGCTGTCTGAGCTGATTTAAGAAATTCAATCCACTGTTTGGCTCCATCTTTCTTGATCAAAAGTGAATTGATTTCGAGGTGGACGTTTAATAAAATATCCGAACCATCAGAAGTATACTGAAGTTTAAAGGCACATTCATTATTGGGCATCCTAAGTTCAATGGGTGCAGGAAGAGTCTGGTTACCAAGTCCTGGAAGTCCGATTAATCGGAAGGTCATTTCATAAGAGCTGGTGTTGCTGAAACTTACCGATGAATTGCAGTCGAGGTTTTCATGGGGGAACAACAGATTATTTAAAAAAGAGGGCTTAAAATAAATTTTGTTAGGTGATACCGCACAATGGCCACGGACCTTTCCTGAAAATTTTTGAGAATTGCTATAAATAACTTGTTTATCAGCATTGTAGGATATTCCTCCAAGGACATCACTCATTACATATTCGAATACCTTATCTTTTGATTTGTTGGAAGTGGTATTATGAACTCCTTTAAATCTGTGCTCATGATAGCCTGAAAAACTAACATTTCCCACAATAGTACTTTCTCTTGGGTCATTTAGGTTGATTCGTGCATCCAATATCATCTCATTTTGATCGGCTGGAATGATAGGTACCCTGTTTATAAGTACCGAGCCACCGTTATCTATAAGAACTTCTTTTCCTTGTATCCCTTTGGAAGGCCAGTCCCAATTAATTGTTTTGCTGGTAGCATCTAGATAATACCATTTGCTGTTGTGGTTTAGTGCACAAATCATATGATTGTCTACAACTAATGACGGAATCGAATATGTGTAGGGTATATGTTGCGTACCTATCCATGCGTGGTGAGCATCCAGTTGATTCTGCTTTAATAAAGAAACTAACAGGTTAGCCATACCCTTGCAATCCCCGTATCGGTTCAGTATAACATTTTGTGCATTGTCGGGACGGAAACCTGCTATTCCGTCTTCGAAAGCAACATAGTTAATCTTGGCTTGAACCCACTTGAATATTTTTTCGATTTTCTGTTCATCATTTTCTGATCCGTTGAGTATTTGCTGACTATATTCTTTGATGATTTCCTCATCATTGTTAACCGAGTTGACCAATTCTTTATACCAGTTGAAGAGGTCATTGGAAGTGCTTATGAAAGGTATTGTCTGTTTTCCTTTCTTAATGGTCTTAGTAAGCACAATGAAATGGGGGACGTGGTAGGCTCTTGGTGGAGCATAGCGGCTTAGTTCTTTTGTTTTAACTTTGTTGCAACTATACTTTATTGTTCCAGAGGATGGAGTATCTTTTTTGAAATCGTAGCCTTCGATGTTAATGGGAAGTAATTCGCAATCGATCTCTTTCGGGGAGTATAATTGTATTTCATAATTCTCGACCGGTTCATAAGCAGATGATTGTGTATAGAAGCTGGTTAAAAACTTTAAATCATTGTAATACACATCATAGCTGTATTGTAATACGGTGCCTTCATCTACCGCAACGGTTGGGCCAAACTGTTTTACCTTCAAATTCGAATAGAAGATTCCGTTGATGTAATAATCTTTTTCTTCGGCATATCTCACTTTTACATTTTCCTTAAGACGTAGTGCTCCCACAGTGTCTAGTTGAAAGTAACGCGCAGAATTAATTTTTACCTCAGTGTACTCATTGAAAGGAATTTGAATAAGTTGAAGGGCATCAGCATTATCTCGCAGTGCTAATAATTTGACATTATGGCTTGATTTGGCGCGGTATTTTTTCTTAACCTTGTCGTAGAAGTATGAAATTTTTACTTTATTCTTCAGGACAATATGTTCAAAATCTGGATAGCTATCTATATAGCTATCCAGATTAATGTTTTGGGACAAACAAATATGGCTAAGGAGAAAAGAGAAAAGGAAAAAAGTTAAAAGTCTCATTTTTCCATTTGTTTCTTATACTTTTCACTTTTACTTACCAACTTGGTTTGCATTTCTTCAAGTGTCCTAGGCTTAAGTCGTTTATTCCCTAAGAACCAGAATACAACCTCATCTTTTTCTGTAGTAAATACAAAGTTTACTCTATAAGTGATGAGAGGATTATTGGTGTAGAGGTTAAAGTTCTTCCAGTAATAACTATCCGGGTCACCATTTAGGCGTTTTTCATTTACATCTTCTAGTGTCGTTAATTTGTAAGGGCTAAGCTTCCAAAGTTTTAGTGCTTCTGCAAGATCTGCGTTGTGCTGTTCAGCCTTCTTTGGTTTTTTTTCATTCACTTCTTTCGGGACTAGGAAAGTTTTGTCCTTTATATTGTCCATGAACTCAATTAGATTTTCTTTGTATTTAGACCTTCTTGCATGAAGAGATACTTTATCACCTTCTTCTTGAATTTCGCTTGCTGTTTGCAGTGAATAATTCAGCATATTCATCATTAATCGAACATCCTTGCCGTCAGCTAAATTTAGCCCGGTTATAATTGCATTTGCTATCATCTTTCTTTTTGGCCCGCAAACCCACAATTGTGCTTGCCAATTTCCATAGTCATCAACTTGGTAGTGCAGGAGAATTGCTTTTTCGTCCTTAGCCTTTAACAATTCTCTTCGGTTGAATCCTTTGATTTCATACGGTGTGGCGTCATATGAAGATTGGGCCATAGCTTCTTTCCACATGTTATTGTAATACTCAACCCTCGCTTTTAAATCTGCCAGCTTATCAAATTTGCCCTTTTTCACCAATTTCTTTGCATATGTAGAGTTCTCAGTGAATTTTGGGATGTAGAGAGTTTTGTTTTCCAGAATGGAATAGTCAAAGTTCTTTGGTCCCACAAATTGGGCCCATGTAGTTGATGTAATCAGTGCAAGCCCCATTATCAGAGACGAGTAGATAAAACGTTTCATAGTTCTTTATTAGTTTTTGGGTTAAGTTTGTAATCAAAAAAATGATCCATTAATTGTACGAGTCATCAATTTACTAAATTATAACTCAGGTATCTTCAATAATAATAGTTTAGTAATGCTTAATGTTGCCTTTACGAAGTTAAAAAATGAATCAATTCTCTGCTGAAAATATTTCAAGAGTCTATGGCGAACGCGTCCTGTTTGAGGGGCTCAACTTTGGGCTTTCCAAAGGAGAGAAGGTTGCTCTTATTGCTAATAACGGCTCCGGGAAAACAAGTTTACTTAATATAGTTGCTGGAATTGAGGAGCCCGATGATGGGGTTGTGGCAATCAGAGAAGGGGTACGATTGGGTTATTTGCAACAAGATCCTGAGTTTGAGGAGGAACTAACCATCAATGAACTGTTGCAGGGTTCACACTCCTCAGTACTAGAGGTCATAAGAGCTTATGAGAAGGCTGTTGAAGCTCAATCAGCCGATTATTCAGAGCAAACGCAGAAAGAATTTGACAGGGCCTCTGCTGAAATGGATAAGCACGATGCCTGGGATTATGAGCGGAAGGTAGAGCAGATACTCGGACAGTTTGGAGTGACTGATTTGGACCAGAAAATCGCTACGCTTTCCGGAGGGCAACGGAAAAGACTGGCTCTTGGGTTGGTACTGTTGGATAATCCTGATCTGTTAATACTGGATGAGCCTACCAACCATCTGGACCTGGATATGATCGAGTGGCTGGAAAAGTACTTGCAACAATCCACTATGACGCTCCTGATGGTGACCCATGATCGTTATTTTCTTGACCGTGTGTGCGACAAAATTCTGGAGCTTAGTGATGAGAAGCTATACATTCACCATGGAAACTACCAGTACTTTTTGACCAAGCGGGCCGAGCGTGAAGAGGTTAATAGTATCGAGATTGATAAGGCCAACAAGCTCATGAAGACGGAACTCGAATGGATGCGTAGAATGCCTAAAGCACGAACGACAAAGAGCAAATCCAGAATTGACGCCTTTTACGATACAAAAGAAGTAGCAACGAGCCGAAAGATAGCGCAAGAGCTTAAGTTGGAGGTAAAGGTATCCAGAGTGGGTGGTAAAATACTTGAGCTCAAAAAACTCAGAAAAGCTTATGGGGAAAAGACCATTCTTGATGGGTTTGATTACACGTTCAAAAAAGGGGAACGCATAGGAATCATAGGAAAGAATGGTGTGGGCAAGTCAACTTTTCTAAACATCATCACCGGAAAGGAGCAAGCTGATTCAGGGAAAGTAAATGTTGGGGACACAATCGTGTATGGGCACTATACACAGGAGGGTATTCAACTTAAGGAAGATAAAAGGGTAATAGATGTACTAAAGGACATTGCAGAGGTTATTGTACTGGCAAATGGCAGTAAACTATCGGCTTCCCAATTCCTGAATCACTTTATGTTTCCACCTGCCATGCAGTATACTCCGGTTTCAAAACTAAGTGGAGGAGAAAAGAGGCGTTTGTATCTGCTCACTGTACTAATCAAGAACCCCAACTTCCTGATACTCGATGAGCCTACCAATGATCTGGATCTTTTGACCTTGAATAAACTGGAAGAGTTTCTTTTAGGCTTTGGGGGTTGTGTGATTATCGTATCGCATGACCGTTATTTTATGGATAAGCTGGTCGATCACTTGTTTGTCTTTGAAGGGGAAGGGCAGATAAAAGACTTCAATGGTTCCTATTCAGATTATCATGACTACAAAAAGGAGCAGCAGGTTAATGTCAAGCTGAAGCCAGAGATAAAGGAGGAGAAAAAGAATTATCGCGAGCCAAATACCGATAAGAAGAAATTATCATACAAGGAGAAGCTGGAATTTGATCAGCTTGAGAAAGACATTGAAGAGCTCGAAACGGAAAAGTTGCAGTTGGAAGAAAAGTTAAATTCTGCAGGAACCGATTATGAGGAATTGCAGGGTGTCTCAGAAAGGTATGCGGAATTGAATTCAGAATTAGAAGAGAAGTCGGTCAGATGGTTGGAGTTGGGTGAATATGTTTAATTGCCTCCTGTATTAACTCCAGCAATGTTGACAAATCAATGAATTGGAGTCTTCATTCAATTTATTTTGCAAAGTAATATACAGATGCTTTTATGGGATTAATAAACGATCCGGCTTCCAATTTGCTCTAAACACCCGACATTTACCGGACAAAATGGTCTTAAAGCGTTAAGCAATACCTTATGATGTCCCACTATCTCTGTAATTTCAGTTAAAATCTTGTGATCGTATTAGAAAAAGTGCTCTGAAAGCAACTTTAATTACATCGTAATATTTCAATTTTTTCCCTTATTAATACCTTATAAACAAGCTTTTTTATTCTTTATCAACGGTTTATAAATTTTATTAAACGCAGTTACCTTTCATGCGTATAACCGTATAAACCACCAACTAGTTAGTACCTTAACTTGATATTTGAACGGAACGCCTATTTGTACACATTTACAAAGCAATTATAAGCTATGAAAACACCCTTTTTCTACCTTAAAAGAGTTTCTCTATTTATTGGGGTCTGTCTTTTAACATTTCTATCTCATAACATTCATGCAATTGTAGTTACTGTCACAAACCTAAATGCTAATGGAGCAGGATCATTTGATGATGCCATAGAGCAGGTTAATGGAGCAGGAGCGGGTCCGCATACAATTAATTTTGCGGCACCAGCAGGTACAATTACAATAGCAAACGCGGTAATCAACGTGGATGATGTTACAATTAATGGAGACCCCAACATCACAATTGATGGCAGTGGAACTGAAATTACTGATGTTCCGTTTTCTTTTACCTGGATCACTTCTCTTCTATATATCGATGGTTCCAACATTGTTATCAATGATTTGGTATTGACCAATTCTGCACAGTACGGAATTCTAATAGCCGGTGGTCCTTTTGGCGGACCAGCTCCATCCAATATCACAATTGATGGTTGTTCCATTTCAAATTCTACTCTTGCCGGTATAAACAATGATATATGGGCAGGAGGCGCAGCCAATACTCCAAATATCTTATCTGATCTCACGATAACTAACTGTGATATTTTTGATAATGGGTCTAACGCGGCCGGTTGTGATGGTATTTCCCTGGCCTGGGCAGACAATGTCACAATTACAAATAATACTGTGCACCACAACGAAGATCACGGTATATTCTTCAATGGTGGCTGGAAGGCATGTGGAGGTTGTCAGAGAGGGGTAACCAATGCTGTTGTTACCGGTAACTCTTGTACATACAATGGGGTAGAGAATACAGCCACAGTTGCTTGGGCCGATACCGAAGGTGGAGGTATTACCTTAGAGGATCAAAGTGATGATAATTTAATAGAAAACAATATTTGCGATAACAACTCAGAACATGGTATATGGCTGAGAGCTGACTGTGATTCTGATACCATTAGGAGTAATCAATGTAACAACAACGGTTTTAATGGAGCCGGTTTGGCCTGCGGGGTTATTCTTGCGCTTGGAGGTTGTGATAATAATGTGATTGAGTCAAATGAATGTGATGGTAATGAGAACCATGGGATTTACATCTATAACAACTCAGGGACTGATAATACGAATAACCTAATTCAAGATAACGAGTTGAAAAATAATGGTGAGCACGGTGTGAGCATGATGAACTCTACCAGCAACACTATTCAGAATAACTTTATTGGTACGGATAATACCGGAACGACCACGGAAGGTAATGGTGGTAGCGGTATATACTTTAGAAACTCCTGTAACACTAATAGTATTGTTGGAAACATTATAGTAAACAATACCGGTGATGGTATTCTATTGTCAGAAGGTGTGGTTGATAATACAGGTACAGTAACGGTTAATCCGGGTAGCTGCTCGCAAAATGACATTGAAGGAAACAGAATTGGTATTAATGGAGCCGGTGCAGCCGCAGGTAATACAGGAAGGGGTATCGCCCTTGAAAGCTGTGATCAAAACTATATTAATGGAACGACTGGTAACGGTCCAAACTATGTTTCTAACAACGTATCTCAAGGTATACAGATTATCACATCAACGGATAACGAAATATTTGGTAACTACATCGGAGTCGATATAGCAGGTACCGGGGATATGGGTAATCAGTTCGAAGGTGTGAATCTTACCAACTCAGATGGAAACTTCATAGGAGGTAGTCTGGCTGGTCAGGGAAATGTTATTTCAGGTAATGCCGGTAATGGTATTACTCTGGAGAACTCCGATGACAATGATATTTATGGAAATATTGTAGGCCTTAATGCTACAGGGACAGCAGCTATACCTAATGATTTTGAGGGGGTTAGTGTCAATAATGGCTCATTGAATAACAGAGTTGGTAATACTGGAGCAAATGAAGGTAATATCATAGGAGGGAACACACAAAACGGTATCTCATTACAGCTTGCCGGAGCAGGGAACACGATCAGGAACAATATAGTTGGAGGTGATATTACCGGACTAATAGGAATTGGAAACGGTTTTCATGGGATTGCACTTAACGGTGCCACAGGTACGATCGTAGGTGGTTCCAATCCAAATGAAAGAAACTATGTATTTAGTAACACGGGTCAGGTATGGTCCAGTGGTATCCAAATCGAGAATGGGGCAACCTTGAACGAGGTCTATGGTAACTTTATCGGATTGAATGTTAATGGAGCGGCTGTGGCAAATAGCGCTTCAGGTATAAACTTATTCATTAATGCGGATAATAATACGATTGGTGGACCTGGAGATTCCTTAAACATCATTTCCGGGCATAACGCAGCAGGGGGAGCGGGAATTTCATTTCAACAAGGGTCAGATAATAACATTATTCAAGGGAATTATATAGGTACAGATACACTTGGTACAACGGCAATCCCAAATAACAATGGTATCTACATTGATGCCTCTACTGGTAACACAATAGGTGGTATTAATAGTAGTTTCGGAAATATTATTTCGGGTAATAGTAGTAATGGAATCAGTACCAATGATGCAGATAACAACATTATTTCTGCAAACTGCATTGGTATTGATGCGGCCGGAGCCTCTTTAGGCAATGGTGGGCATGGAGTATTCATTAATGCGGGTTCTGATGGAAATATGATAGGAGGTAGCACTACTGGTGAGCGAAACTTCATTTCCAACAATACCTTTCATGGGGTCTATATTGATAATAGTGCTTCCAATGATGTGGCCGGAAACTATATAGGAACAGACAAAACAGGGTTGGTAGACATGGGTAACAATGAGCATGGTGTATATATAGCTACCGGAGGATCATTAAATACAATTGGAGGAACTTCTGCCAATGAAAGAAACCTGATTTCAGGTAATAATCTAGAAGGAGTCATGATTAGTGCTTCTTCCGACAATACCGTAAGTGCCAATTATATTGGCACGGATGTCACTGGTTTGGCTTCATTAGCAAATGGACTCAATGGGGTGCTGATTCAATTGGCTTCGGCTAATAACATAATCGGAGGCACAACAGCGGGTGAAAGAAACGTGATCTCAGGTAACCTGTCAAATGGTGTAGGCATCAATGGTGCACTTGATAATTTTGTGTTAGGTAACTACATCGGATTAAATGCCACAGGAAACGATTCAGTCCCTAATAATTTTGCAGGTGTCTCAATAGATGGTGGATCAACAGGAAACCAGGTTGGTGGATTGCAAGATTCAGCTAACGTAATTTCAGGTAACCGTCAAAGTGGTGTCTGGGTAAATGCGAGTACAGATAACAGTATTATTGGTAACACAATTGGACTCCAAGATGGGGGCATGGCCATTCTGGGTAATATAAACAACGGTGTTACCATTCAGGCGGCTTCTCATAACACTCAGGTTACTTCCAACCTGATCTCTGGTAACGGTGCCGTTGCAAATGGTGTCGCTCAACCGGATAATCAAGGTGTTGGAGTTTATGGTCTGAATTCAAATAACCTTACTATAACTAGAAATTATATTGGTACGGATGCGACAGGTAATGACTCTATTCCAAATATGATGCATGGAATCCACATTGATGGTTCTGATGGCACTGTAGTTGGAGGAGGTATTATTGATCGTAATATTGTTTCCGGTAATGGTTCTTTCTACAGCCTAAACGAAGATCAGTTTTGTACGGGTCAAGGAGGTCAATCGAAGGGAAATGGTATTGATTTTAGAAACTCCTCCAATGTGACTATATCAGGTAACCTGGTGGGGATCGCACTGGATAACTCCATGCTCGGTAATAATGAGAACGGAATTCACTTGATTAATACAACCGGTGCGAGGATAGGAGGAAGTGGCGATTCGTCAAACTTTGTTGGAAACAATGTTTACAAAGGAATTATTCTTAACGCAGCGTCTGGAAATACCATTGTCGGAAATATGTCTGGAACAGATACTACCGGGACCCTGGATTACGGAAACGGAACTGGTAAAACTGGTGATGTCGTGTGGGATGGCTGTGGCGGAGGAACCCAATTTGTAGGTGGTTCTGGTATCATGTTAATGTCAGGGGCATCCAGCAATATTGTTGGTGGAGCAGGAGACTTAAGAAATATCATTTCAGGTAATACAGAAGCGGGTATTTGGATTCAATTAAGCTCTGATAACAACCAAATACTAAATAACTACATTGGTACCGATGTTAACGGTACTGCAGCAATACCAAATGATGACAACGGAGTTATTGTTTGGGGAACAGCTGGTAACCAGATTGGAGCGTCCGGACTAGGGAACCTTATATCCGGAAACACAGACAACGGTATATACATGCCAAATTGGGTGGTTAATACAAGTGTGGATGTGGAGGATAATATCATCGGATTAGATGCATCAGGAACAGCTGCCCTACCTAACACGCTGAACGGTGTTCATGTGCAAGGAGCACATTTGCTAACCAATATTGGTACAACAACTGCCGGAAATGTTATCGCTGGTAACTCCGATGATGGTGTACTTGTCGATGCAAGTGCAGGTGGATCAATCGTAATACAAAATAATACCATCGGCCTCAATGCCACTGGTGACGATGCCATTCCTAATGACAGCAATGGAGTACAATTAAATGCTTCTTCGGGTGTACAGGTCGGTACGACTACAGCTGGAAACACGATATCAGGTAATGGAGAGAATGGTATCTATATTACAAATGGAGCTGATAATAACTCAATCTTTAATAATAATATTGGTACACAAGTCAATGGTACCGACTCTCTACTAACAACCAATAGTAATACCATCGGTATTTACATTGATGGTGGTACGCAAAATGCAATAGGAGGGACGAATGCAGGTGAGGCCAATATCATCGCGACCAACGAGGATGATGGCATCCAAATCACCGATGGGAACGTTGATAATCCCATTCGAAGAAACAGTTTCTTCTGTAACGGTGGTCGTGGAATAGAGGAGAATTCAACTGGTAATGACAAAGGAAATGGAGCACCTGCCTTCTGGTCGACCTTACCTCCAATGGGGATAGAAACGACCGGGGCGACAGATGTGTTCTGCTTTGAATTCACAGGAATACTTCCTCCGAATGCCATTGTAGAAATTTATCAGATGGGACCTTGTCAGGCTTGTGGTGACTCGGTACAGGGACAAACCTATATCGATCAAACCATTGTAGATGGTACGGGTAATATTAGTTATGATTTCGGAGCTAAAATTGCCCCGGCTGATTATAACTCATATATATACACGATCACAGAAGATCCGGGAGGACTGGTGAGTACATCAGAATTTTCACCTTGTTCTTATGAAAAGGTACCTCCATGTACGGATCCCGCGGCTGTTATTACGCCTCAAGGTTCGACAACGATTTGTCAGGGAGATAGTGTAGAGTTGGAAGCGCCTTTTGATGCAACACATTTATATACATGGTTTGAGTCATCAGCACCAGGAACGCCTCTCAACGGTGCCGGAAATGTTGCTGGAGATAATGTCTTTTATGCGACAGCAGCAGGTGACTATCAGGTTACAATTGTAGATCAAACCTGTGATTCCACATCTGCGCCAGTGACTGTTACCGTAGATCCGCTGCAAACAACACCAGATGCTGGTCCTGACGATACGATTTGTGTCTCTAACCTACCATACACACTACAGGGTAATGTAGTTGCCAATGGTACCTGGGTGGATATGAATTCGGTAGGAGCAACGTTTAACCCTGATGCCAACACAGAAAATGCACAGGTTAATAATTTACCTGCTGGAGCTACAACAAGTTTGATTTGGGAGTCTGCAAGTAATCTGGGTATTTGTCCGGTATTGAGAGATACAGTAGCCATTACAATTGATGAAGTTGCTGATACTCCTGACGCAGGGGCAGATGATACCATTTGTGTCTCCAACTTAGCATATACGCTATCAGGAAATGCAATCACAAATGGAACTTGGCTCGATATCAACGCGGTGGGAGCAACTTTTACACCAGATGCTAATACGGCAACTGCAGATGTTGATAATTTACCTGCAGGAGCAACCGCTACGCTGGTATGGGAGTCGGTAAGTGATCTGGGCTTCTGTCCTACATTGACTGATACGGTCGAAATTACTATAGATCAGGTTGCTGATACCCCTGATGCCGGAGTAGACGATAGCCTTTGTGTTTCCAATCTTGGTTATACTTTAGGTGGTAACGCAATAACAACCGGAACCTGGTTAGATATTAATGCTGTGGGAGCTACGTTTACTCCTGATGCAAATACAGCTACCGCTGATGTAGACAACATACCTGCTGGAACAACCACTACCTTAGTATGGGAGTCGACCAGTAATCTGGGCTTCTGTCCTGCACTTACTGATACTGTTGAAATTACAGTGGATGATGTAGCGGATACACCTCTGGCTGGTGCAGATGATCAGATATGCGTTTCAGAGCTTTCCTATACTCTTGGAGGTAACGCAATAACAAGCGGAACCTGGTTAGATATTAACGCTGTTGGAGCGACATTTAGCCCTGATGCTAACACGGCAACAGCCGATGTTGATAATCTTCCTGCTGGCAGTGCTACAAGTCTTGTATGGCAGTCATTCAGTGCTTTGGGACTATGTCCTAATCTTACCGACACAGTAGAAATTACGGTTGATGATGTTCCGGAAGCGGCCAATGGAAATGGTAATTATACCACTTGTAATCTGGCGACATTTAGTCTGAATGCAACTGCCGTTACTTTACCGAGTAGTGGTACCTGGTCTTTGGTTGGGCCTGCTGGTCTTACCATTGACACGCCTACGGATCCTAATTCTACGGTTTCCGGTGCAACCGCAAATACAACTTATACATTGAGATGGACAGTTAGTAATGGAGGCGTATGTCCGGATAATACAGACGATGTAACATTCTTATTAGACGCTAATCCTGTTGCCACTATTACTATTGATAATCCGGCAACAGTCTGTGAAGGAAGTGCGCAAACTATTAATGCAACACCGGATGGTGGAGCAGGAGCACAGATTAGATGGTACATCAATAATACACTCAACGCAGCGTATAACGATATGACTTCAATCAATCAGGTATTTAATCCTGGAGATAGTGTATATGCGAGTATTCAGGCGACAGACCCTTGTTTCCTGGCTCCTGATGACACTGATTCATCTTCGGTTGTGTATTTGAGTATCGACAACCAGCCTACAGCTGATGCTGGATCTAACTTGAGCACTTGTGGAGATACAGTTACTCTGGATGCTGCTACACCTGATTACGGTACAGGTATGTGGTCCTTAAATGGAGCGAGTACGGCAACCTTTGGAAGTATTACTACTGCCACAGATACAAATGCCTTTGTTTCTGGAATTAGTCCGGTAGGTAGTCCATTAATCCTGGACTGGACGGTAACGAATGGAACGTGTTCTGATGTAGCCACGATTACGGTTAGTTCTGCACCGATTCCTAATCCTTCTGTAACTATTAGTGGTACACAGGAAGTTTGTGAAAATACAAGCCCGGGAACCTTTACTGCTACTGCTACGGATTTTGGTTCGGGAGTAAGTTATCAATGGTACGAAGGTGGTGTTGCTGTTGGTACTAATAGCTCTACGTACACAGTAGGTACTCTTACGGCAGGAACCACGGTTTCCGTAGCCATCACATCGACCGATGCCTGTGGAGCAGGACAGGGAGATTCAACTGGTGCTAACATAGCTGTAGTTTTATTGCCTTCTGGTTCAATTTCGGGGCCAACAAGTATGTGTCCGAATACTACAGAAACACTGAGTTTGACAGGAACAGCTGATGGTTATCAGTGGATCATGAATGGAGGTACTAACCTAGGTACAGCTGCTACACAAAGTATTACTACAGGTGGTTCTTATACAGTGGACATGAGTAATACAGGCGGAAGTGGTACGGTGTGTACCGTTACGGTAGGTCCTCATGTTGTTACCGAGGAAAATATCACTGCAACTATATTTGGAGTGACTAATTACTCGAGCACTGTGATTTTGGCTGAAGATGCTACGACTTATGATATGGTTATTGATGGAGCGACTAATGGTACTCCAACATGGTCTGGTGCTTCGGTTGGAAATATTGATGCTACCAATGTGACGGATCCTAATGGTTCATTTGAGATAGGGACACACAACCTTACGTTAACCGGGTCTTCGGGTACTTGTAATGCGGTTGCTACCTTCACTTTGATTGTTCGCGGGCCGGTATGGGTGCCAAATGCATTCTCTCCGGGTAATGAAGATGGTAGTAACGATCAATGGGTTCCTCAGGGACTAGACGGTTGGGAAGACTGGACGGTAAGAGTGTATAACCGATGGGGTAGTTTGGTCTACGAGCAATTATATGAAGGCTTACCATTTGTGCCTTGGGATGGTTACAGAAGCGGACAACCAATGCCGGTAGGAACTTACTATTACGTGGTAGATGTTCCTGGTGCAGGTACATTTACCGGGCCACTGACAATTATGAGATAAATAAGTGACTTGGAAGAAAAAGGTGCTCATAATCAGTGGTTAAGATAGGAAAGTTGCGGCTATAGCGTAAGGATGGGAAATTGTAATGATTGAATTATTTCAAGGAAATTACATGCTCTCAGAGAAAATGCATTTAAAAATGAAATATTATTAATATATTAATAGCTAGAAATCAGTTATATACATTTTATTTGCGTAAGAACCTGATTATGATTCAGAAAGGTGCCTGCCTTTAAAATTGAGCTTATGAGAAGAGTTTTACTTACAATTGCCTTTGCCGCAGCGACCACTCTGGCCTTTTCGCAGCAACGAGCACAGTTTAGTCAGTATATGGTTAATAACTATGTACTGAATCCGGCTATCGCAGGAACAGAAGATTTTATAGATCTTAAAGCGGGTTTCAGGTCCCAGTGGTTGGGCTTTGATGGAGCTCCGGTAACGTACTACGTGAGTGCTCATTCACCGGTTGGTAGAGAGCATGGAACAGGTCACGGTCACCATAGAGGAGAACACAAGGGTTGGCATGGGATCGGAGCGTACCTGTATAACGATATCACTGGTCCAACCAGTCGATCAGGAGCTTTAGCTTCATACAGTTACAATTTGCCGATTAACAAACAAATCAGAATGTCATTAGGGCTTTTTGGTGGATTTCAGCAATTCAAGATCGATGGAAATAGTTTCGTATTACTTGATGAGGTTGATAATGTGTTGAATGGAGTACGTACTACCTTTGTGCCAGATGCGATTGTTGGAACATGGGTATACTCAAAATACTGGTATGCCGGTGTTGCTGCACACCAAATCCTCCAGAACAAGTTGGAGTTTGAGGATGTAGCCAGTATCAATTTTGATGGACAGGATATCAGTAAACTGAATAATCACTATTTCATTAATGGTGGAATGAACGTTCCGGTAGGGTATGACTACAGTGTAGTACCTTCTTTTATGGTGAAGTTTGTAAGACCTGCGCCTGTGTCAGTTGACCTTAACTGTAAGTTATCTTATAAGAAAGGGATGTACTGGGCTGGCTTCTCTTACAGAAGTCTGGACTCGTTTACTTTAATTATGGGGACCACGATTAAGTATCGTTTAGGCATTAGTTATTCCTTTGATTTAACGACTTCAGAGCTACGTAGGTACAATGCAGGTTCACACGAGATCGTGATATCTTATAGAATTCCTCCGCACGGACGCCCTGATTGTCCGAGTAAGTTCTGGCATTAAGATTGCGGAATTAAAAGTATTAAGTACAAAGTTCGTATGGCAACTTTGTACTTAATACTTATCTCTTAATTACTATTCCGGCTTTTTACAGGAAGCGCTGTCAGCAGAACAACTTTTTTCTCCTTTTTTACAGTCACCTTTCTTCTTTTTGCAACAGTCTTTGCCTTTCTTCTTACAAGACTTTTCCTGGCTTTTATTGCAACATGAATTGCTATGAGTCCCACATGAACTTTGTTGGTTGCAGCATGAGGTGTATGACTGTTGGCAACATCCACCAGTATTACAGCAGCTCATATGAGCGTGTCCGCATCCACCTTGATGACAACATCCCTGGTAGTGTGAATGGTACCTTTGTTGCTTTTTATGACATTTTCCAGGTCCCCAAAGGCACATAGTTAGAAGCATCAGTCCTACGGTAAGAACTGAAGTTACTCCGGCTGTTATTAACGTTTTTTTCATATCGATCGAGTTAAAATTTGATGAATTTAAATTTCTGCCTTAGAATGGAAACATTGTTTGTTCAAAATAAGGCAGCTTGATTTTCAAGCCAATTGGAAATCTCAACTACAAGAAAATAATGAAAGAAATGCTAAGAAAAAAGCTTTGTTTGTCTATTAACAATATCGGACTCAAATTGAAGTAGGGCGCGTTTTATATCAATTCCTCCGGCATACCCCACTAACTTACCATCACTCCCAACTACCCGATGGCAGGGTACAATCACTAATAGTTTGTTATTTCCGTTGGCCGTACCAACTGCCCTTACGGTGTTTTTATCACCCAAATTTTCTGCTATTTGACCGTAGGAGATGGTTTGTCCAAATCTGATTTTTTCAACTTCTCGTAAAACTGTTTGCTGGAACTGTGTTCCTGAGAGTTTAATGGGCAATTCAAATTCCTTTCTGATACCTTCAAAAAATTCATTTAGCTGTGTTTTAGCCAAATCAAGAACCTGAGTATCGTCAGGGTGGATAATTTCATGTGTCGACTTTGCAAATAAGGATTCGGTAAGTACCCCATGGCTGGCTTTAAGGGTCATATGACCAAACGGAGTATTTACAGAGCAAATGGAGATATTACTCATTTTGTTACTCTTTCTTAATTAGTGTTACCGGAAAATCATTACCTACTGAAAAAGTGTATGGGTACTGGGCCGTACCTTTCAGTTCTTCGCTCAACTCAGGTACTTTTGAGTCCAAATACGACTTTAGCTCAAATATGGTGACTTTACCGTCTGCCGGAGCTCCGTCAGCCTCACCTGTCATCGCTTTTACAAGGACATAAGTAAAAACTCCATGGCCTAGCTTTTTGAACTCAGTTGCGAACTGTTCGCTACCAGCACTGGCAAATACGTGAACTCCCGTACTTCGACTGAGCTGCGCAATTGCTTTTTCTTCAGATCCACCTCTGGTTGCGAGCAGCTGTGCTGAACCTCCGGAATGGCAGGCATCAAGAACAACAACCTGTTTTAATGCCTTAATATGCGTAAATACTTCCTGAACCTCATATGCGCTCAGGGCTTCTTTTTTCAACAAAGTCTCATCATATAACCGAGTGATTTCTGAAGTGATAAAATAAAAATCTTGGTCGATCATACTTCCGTGACCTGCATAATAGAAGATAAATACATCCTCAGGTGCAGCATTCAATGCGATTTCGTCTAATTTTTCAAGGATCGATTTCTTGTGAGCGCTTTCATTGTATAATTCATACACCTTCGTTTCAGTAAATAATCCCTTGGTTTCATTTTTAAGCGCTTCAACAAAGGAGGTGGCATCATCTTTAGCGTAATTAAGGTTTAGTTTACTGTTTTGGTATTTGTTGAGTCCCACAACCAGTGCGTAGCATTTTCCCTTACGCTCCTTTGACGTGATATTGTAGTTGAGAATGATTGGTCTTGATTCTACGCGTCCTTTGCTAAATGCGCTGATGGCAATAGTGTTTGGCCCCGGAACGATTTCAATATTAATTAGCTTTGTGGTGGCATTACCTCTTTTGGGGCTACGGCCAAGTCCTTTACTATCAATGGCTAATCGTTTTCCGTTGTGCATTACTTTGATTTCTGCTAGTCCACCGCCTGTATCTTTGAACTTGATCATCATTTCATTAGAGCCTATTCTAAGTTGTTTACCTGGTCTGGGGGAAATGATTTCAATTTCAGGAGGAGGGAAGTCAATCATCCTGTCCCGGATACTTCTGTCCTTGATGTTCATATCGATCCCGGCAAAAAGGTGTTGTATTAGATCGGGTTGATAGAACTCTTCAAAAAACTGATCAATAGAGTAGCTTTCTACCCCCCGGACGAAAAAAATGTAATCCTTGGCATTATTGGTCGCATCAAATAGTCCCTGAGGTGTGGTGACGAGCCAATCACTATCTCCAACACTGTAGTGGGAGAGTAGTTCACTTCTGTTAGACATATCCCAAACTTTCATTTCACCGTCAATACTTCCAGAGATGAGGTACTTGTCGTCTTTGGTAAAGAGCAGGCTGTTGACCGGAGATTTATGACCGGATAGGTGATAGGTTAGTTTTCCCGTTGAGGAGCTCCAAATTTTAATCGCTCCATTTCCATCACCGGAAGCTACCAAATCACCTTTGCTGTTGTAGTTTGCGATATGGACCTTATCACTATGTTCAGAAAATCTGACCTCCTGAAAGCCTGATCGTATGTCCCATATTTTAGCTAAACCATCCCAGGAGGCGGTAAGCAGTTTGTTTCCATCTGCTGAAATATTGATACTTTGGACTTTGTCGGAATGACCAACAAAACGATTGATTTCTTCTCCGGTATCAATTTCATAAATGCGTGTTTTACCATCCAGATTGGCTGCAATAAAATATAGGTCATTGATTACATATTGTATGGATATAGCGGCTTGACCAGACAGGTCATATCGCTGTATTTGCTTTCCGGTTGATAAATCCCAGCGCCTGACCGATCCATCCCAGCCTGAGGTAAGGAGTTCGGTACCTTCAGAGTTGAACTTTACATCAAATACAGGGTCTCTATGACCGAGTAATTCAAGTTTTTGTTTTCCTGAGATTACGTCCCAAATCATAACTTTACCATCCGCACCACCACTGGCAAGCAATTTTCCGTCCGGACTAAACGATGTAGTTAGTACAATTTTATCGTGGCCCGTAAATTCCTTGGCAATACGTCCCGTTCGGACTTCATAAATTCTGAGTTTTTTACCGACTTTTCCTTTGGAAAGGAAATTGCCATCTGGGCTAAGGCTCATTGATGATTTGAGTTGGATGTAGGTCAAAATCCAGAAATCCCACATGGAATTGCGGTCATAGGTGAGTCCTGAACTGGCTTCATCCTGAATTAAACCTGCCAGGGATCGGGTATAGGAGGGAGGGGTTGATTGATAGAGATCAACTTTATTGTGGCTGGTGGCAAGGGCGACTTCTGTTCCATTTGGATTAAAACTGGCGGCATTGATATGAACCGAATCAAAGTCATAGCTGGTTAATTTACCTGTTTTTAGGTTTTTGAGGTGAAAGTTCTTTTCATAGCCATAGGCAACCATTCCGCTCGATTCGTGAATGTCAAAAACGTTGAGACGGTCATCACTTGAAATTAATTCCTTTATGAGTTTACCTTGTAGAAAATCCCATTTGGAAATTCCTTGTTTTGAGATGGCAGTATAGATAAACTTTGAATCGTTACTGAATTTAACGTGGGTTGGACAACCTCCACACGACCCTTTATTGTCGGGGCGAAGTGTGTTGATTAATGTTACTTCATCGCCAAGAGTATACACTTCGGTGGTATAGTTGTCTTGTCCCAGCGCTATGAATTTTGAGTCATTACTAAACTGTATATCCATTCCTTCTCCAGTACCCTTTGCCGTGTTGACTTTGATTTTTTTGGTATAATTCACAGAATCTTTATGCCATATGAAGGCATTCCAATCATACCCGGCAGCTGCATACCAGTTGCCATCAGGCGATATAGCAACAGTTGTAACCCGGTCCTTTGTGCCGATCAACTCTTTGATCTTTTTCCCGGTAAGCACATCCCAGAGCACGGTTCTTCCATCATTTGAGCCGCTCATAATGATTTTGTCATCCGATGAAAAACTAATTGAGCGGACGGTATACTGATGTCCGTTGATGATTCGCAATTCACGGCCCGTGTTATGCTCCCAAATACGTAGTGTTTTGTCTCTACCACCGGTAGCAACGAGTTTTCCATCATGGGAGTAGGCTACAGCTGTGACCTCACCATGGTGCCCCCTCTGAATGATTGTTTCGACTCTGTCTTCCTGGGCATATAAGAATGAAGAAATGGTAAAGAGAATAGAAGTAAAAAATAGTTTCATGTGCGACAACTTTGAAAGAATAAATATATTCAAATCAATAGACACCAACAAGACACGGGTTTAGAGGATAATCGAATAAAGTGATAACCATATATGTCTCATGGATGACAAGGGCTATAATCTTGAATACTTATTTTTACATTAAATAATTAACAGATTTATGAAAACAAGAATTTTTCTATTTGCCGCAATATTGATGACAGGGTTCTTTGCCGCCTGCAGTCAATCTGAAGAAGAAAATACTGACATCAGTATTGATAAAATTGAGTCGTTCAATACTACCAAAGATATGGTGGCTATAGGAGGCTATGACCCCGTTGCTTATTTGGATGGTCAGGTACTTGTGGGTTCTGATGATTTTGTGGTTGAGGTATCTGGTACTAAGTTTAAGTTTGCTACAGAGGACAATATGAAGAAGTTTGAGTCTGCCCCGGAAAAGTACACTCCCGCTTACGGTGGATGGTGCGCTTTTGCAATGGGTGAGCACAATAAAAAGGTACCGGTTGACCCAGGAACTTATAAGGTGATTGATGGAAAAGTGTACTTATTTTACAACAAAGGACAGAACAATACACTTGATCTTTGGAACAAAAACGAGAGCACACTTAAAGAAAAGGCAGATAAGAACTGGAGTAATATAGAAGGGAATTAGTAGCTAGTTAAAATTTGAAGCACCCGATTAAACTCTGGGCTGGGAGCTGCTTTTATTTTGATTATTTGGTTTTCAACCGGGTGAATAAATTCGAGCTCAGAAGCATGGAGCATCATGCTGGTCATCTGCCACTTTTGTTTAAATAGTCTGTTTTGTTTGTTGCACCCATACGGCCGATCACCGATGATGGGATGATTGATATGGGCAAAGTGCTTACGAATTTGGTGCATCCGTCCAGTCTGAGGACAAACATCCACCAAGGAATATCTTGACGTGTTATGTAATCCTAATGCTATGGGAAGCTCGAATCTTTGAAGGGTTTTATATTCTGTAACAGCTTCCTGTATTTTGCCGGATTCGTTTTTCAGAGGATAGTCTATTGATTCGGTATCTGCGGTCCAGCCGCGGACAATGGCTTGGTACTTCTTAGTGATCTTTCTGTTCTTGAATAGTTCTTTCAGATCTCTGTCAATGTCCTTATCAAACGAAAATAGTAGCACCCCACTAGTTTTGCGGTCCAGGCGATGTGCCGGTGTAACTCGTAGACCTATCTGATCCCTCAGTAGTTGGATTGCAAATTCAGAGGCATCGGCTGCTAAACCAGTGCGATGTACTAATAAGCCATGGGGTTTATTTATCGCAATTAAATATTTGTCTCGGTATAGTATTTCCAGTTCGATTCATAAATCTACCAAAGTTTGTAACACAGTAAAATTTTACCCGTAAAAGCTAAGAAGTAAATCACCAGCTAAACAACAAACCAGTTTAAAATCTATTTCATATGAGCCTACTCCGTCAAAGTGTATTCAAATGCTTTTTGGTCATACTATGTTTAAGCATTCTTTCCTGTGAAGAAGAAGATCCTATTGAAGAAGATACTCAGCAAGGTGTTGCAGCTGATTTTACATTAGACTGGACAACTTTGATTGGTACATCGGAAGGTGAAGATGTTGCAGGCATGGTTATGGACGCAAGTGGTAACATATTTGTGGTTCTATCAGAAGAACCCGATGGTTATGACGGTGATGTTGTGGTGATGAAGGTAAGCAATGATGGTGCTACGGTATTATGGGCTAAGAAACTTGATCTAGGAGATCAGGACTTTTTTCCCTCACCGTCAGAAAATGGGCATGCCAACGGTGGTGGAGGTAGCCGGTGTATAGATATTGATGCATCCGGTGATGTTTATATTGCAGGAGCGACCAAATCTGGTTTTTATGATGTATTCGTTGTAAAACTTAGCGGAACCGATGGTACCATACAATGGCAAACTATATGGGAAAATGATAATAGTGGTCTGGCTAAAAGTGAGGCCAAAGCTTATGCACTGGATGAGTCAAATGGTTCAGTGTTTGTCACCGGAGGTTCTGCAGGAGGGACTTCTGGGAGCGGAGGAGCAATGTTGTTCTTATTGAATCTTGATGGATCGACTGGTGCCGTACAGGCCGAAACGAAAAGAGGGATAGATTCGACACCAGGGTCAAACGACAGAGCAACAACGGTGTTTTCTCCCGATGGAAGTACTGTATACCTCGCTGGTTGGGAAGGTGATGATAATGAAGGTTTGTTAATGAAATTTTCTAATGGTGGAGCTGATTTTGAGTGGTATGAGGAAATTTCAATCTCCTACGGAAGTCGCTTCAATGATATTGCGGTTGATGCAGATGAAAACCTATACCTGGCTACAGATTTCAGAGGAGTAAGCACCTATGTTGGTGTATTGTGTCTGGACAGCTCAGGAGCATACCAGTGGGGTAAAAAGTATCAGGGTGCTTCCAATGACAGGAATAATGTCCATTCTATAAGACTGATTAACGATACCGTTTATGTAGGTGGTAGAGTCAGTTATGCGGATTGGGACGAATCTCTTTATGGTGATGGACTTTTACTGAAGATGACAAAGGATGGTGAGTTGACCGATCAATATCATTTTTACACTGGTTTTGAAGGGCATTTGTCGGGTGAGAGAATAGAAGCGATTCTCACGGATGGTACCAGTATTTACATAGGAGGGGAGACCTGGCCAGAATTTAATGGTGTTTCCGGTAGTTGGTTTATGAACTCTGGAAATTTGAGCGATTATAACCCTTCAATTTCAAAGTATACATCTGTTACAATTGAGGAAGACGATGGATATGTAAATGCCAGTACATTCACAGAATCAACTTTCAGTCCTACTGTAAGGCAACCATCCGAAGGTGGCATAGGATCAGCTGATGTGATGATATGGAAAATAACAGAAAACTAGATTAACCCAATAAATAAAAACCATGATACCAGGACTAAGTTTAAACAAATCAGGTAATCCTTTTTTCAGCAATAAGGTGATGGGAGCTTCGAGTACTTCGGAGGAATCATCCGAGACTTTTAAGCTCAATAGAGCAATGACAAAATTTGCTTTTTTGTTTTTGCTGGTGATCGGGGCTGCGGGCTTCATGTGGTACAAATGTCTTACCGGAGGCATCGGGGGGAGTTTTAGGTACATCATGTATGGAGCCAGTGGCTTTGCCGGCCTCGGAATGATGCTGATGATGTTCCAACCTCATTTGACTAAGTTTATAGCTCCATTGGTATGTATCGCAGAAGGGCTTTCGATCGGTTCACTCTCCTTCTATTATGAAAGTAAATTTCCTGGAATGGTATTGCAAGCCGTTATGATAACATTGCTGGCAGTGCTTGCTATGTTACTATTGTATTCAACCGGATTGATTAAACCCCGAGGCAAGTTTATGAACTTCATTATGATCGCTACAGGAGCCATCGGAATGCTGTATTTTGTGAGTTGGATACTTGGTATGTTTGGTATATATATTCCTTTTATACACGGTTATGGCCCCATTGCAATAGCTATTACAGCCGCAACCTGCGTAATTTCAGCTTTTAATCTTATTATGGACTTTGATTTTTTGGCAACCGCAGAATCTGAGAATGCCGATGCCAATGCAGAGTGGACTGCAGCCTATGGACTTTGTTTTACATTGATCTGGCTGTACTTCGAAATTCTTAGATTGCTTTATAAACTAGGAATGAGTCAGGCTACCAGTGATGACTGATCATTGAAAAAAACTCTAAAAAGCCACGAAGTCCAGGTTTCGTGGCTTTTAAATTAATTCTTTTGCTGTGCCATTTCCCGCTGTTTAATAAGCTTCTTCTGATAACGTCCCTGCACGATATCAATAAGTACCAACACAAAAATCACAAAGTAAAAAGTAGTTTTACTCATGGCTTCCACTGGTAATCCAAAGAGGTGTAAGTGTGCAAGTTCTCCTCCTTCAGTCAATAACATGACTCCAACAATCAATAATATAAATAAACCAAGCACCTCATACATCCTGTTCTTTTGAAGAAACCGGGAAACCGTTCCTGACAGCCATATCATTAAAATACCACTGATTACTATTGCAATTACCATTACCCACATGTCTGTAGTAGTTGTAACGCCACCCTCAGAAGTAAGTGCCATAGCGCTTAATATTGAATCAAAAGAGAATATAAGATTCATAATGACTATCAGTGTGATTACTTTACCCACTGACTTTTCCTTTTTTTCGTAACCTCCTTCATCTCCATGTAGCGTGATCATATGCCAGATTTCTTTAATTGCAGTGTATATAATAAAAGCTCCTCCAAATAATACGATCAAACTATGGAAGTTGAAACGTCCCGTAATCGTTCCTTCCCATTTCAGTTCAAATAAGGATGCCTGAAGACTTTTAACCAGTGCAAGTAGTAGAAATAATAAACCTATGCGTAGAATAATGGCTACTCCAATCCCTGTTCTGCGTACCATGGCTTGTTTGTCTTTTGGAGCTCCTTTAGATTCAAGGGAGATGTACAGGAGATTGTCTAGTCCAAGAACAGCCTGGAGGACAATTAACATGATCAGAGTAAGCAGGTCGTGTAATGTGAATTCCATATTGAGTTCGTTTATTTCTAGAAGCAAAATTAGTCGATGTAATTAGAATTTATATTCCAGGGTTACTTTTCTCAAAAGATATTGTTGTTATGCAAAACGTTGCCAGGCACATGACGTATACCATAGAGTTATCATTTAAAAATTAACCCTATGAAGAAGAATGTAATAAGAATTACCGTGCTTTTTTTAACAACTACACTCGTCTCTTGTGGAGGAGGATGGAATGGCACAAGAAGATGCCTTAAAGGATACTATGAAGACTAATTTTATCAAAGGATATGAAAAAAACGGACTGAAGGCAGACGAAGCTCTGGTTGACAGTTGGACTGAATGTGTGCTTGGTAAGGTTAAAGAGAAATTCAAAACCTGGGATGAATTTGTGGAGAACCAACAAGATCCGGCCGTGAGCGGATATATGGAATCATGTGGAACAGAAACCGGACTTATTCCAGAGTAGAAATGTAAAACTAAATCATACTATAATGAAAAAGAAAATTGCTTTACTATCAGCAGCCCTAATGCTTTTTGTTACAACCGTTAATGCGGGTGTCTATATCAGGTATTATAATAAGGACTCCAAGACATGGAAGTTTGATGTGAAAATTGGAGGCTCAACGAGAACAGTAGAATTTGGGAGTAGCCGAACGGCTTCGGTCACCATACAGGGCGGAGGTGAGTCAGCAGAGATCAAAACTGAATGCGGTTGGGTAACGATTGATGATGATGCTCACATTGAAATAAAAAATGGCTGTATAACAGTAAAGTAACTTCCTTTCAAAATTTGATAGAAGGAGCCATTCCTAACGGGGTGACTCCTTTTATTTTTTATTGAATTATTTTTGAAGAACCTGTGTTTTATTTTCCCCTAACAAAGTACATTTGGATTTTACTACCAGATCATGTCGCAGACCAAGAAAGCATCGTTGACGTTTATTTTTATCACAGTCCTTGTCGATGTAATCGGATTCGGAATAATTATTCCTGTTATTGATGAATTGATAACCAAGCTAACAGGACTTGGGCTGAGTGAAGGTGCTTTTTATGCAGGGATGTTAATGTTTTCCTTTGCTGCGGCTCAGTTTCTATTTGCCCCTCTTATGGGTGAATTAAGTGACCGTTTTGGCCGAAGACCGGTGTTGCTGATTGCGTTATTAGGGCTTTCCTTAGATTATGTGGCACATGCCCTGGCTCCGACATATTCACTATTGATTCTAAGCCGAATTTTGGCAGGTGCATGTGGAGCTAGTTTTACGGTGGCTCATTCTTACATCGCAGATATCAGTAAGCCTGAAGAAAAAGCGAAGAACTTTGGTTTGATAGGAGCCGCTTTTGGTCTCGGGTTCATGATAGGTCCGTTTATTGGAGGTATTGCAGGTGATTGGGGGACCGAGTATCCCTTTTATATTTCAGCCGGGCTGACTATGCTTAACTTTTTATATGGATATTTCTTTATTCCGGAGTCATTACCAAAAGAAAAGAGGAGAAAGATACAGTGGTCCAGAGTAATACCATTTGGGGCACTGGTTCACCTTTTTAAATACAGAGGAGTGGTAGGAGTAATATTTGCTACATTCCTTGTTTACCTGGCTCATCATGCCGTACAGTCAACCTGGGTATTTTATACCGAGTATAGTTTCAACTGGTCAAATGCAGTGGTAGGATATTCTTTGGGACTGGCAGGGTTGTTAACCATTATCGTTCAGGGCGGACTTGTGAGTAGGTTCGTGAAATTGCTGGGTATGCGGAAGACAGTTATTCTGGGATTTGTCTCTACCGGTGTAGGAATGACTTTATTTGCCTTTGCCACTGAAGGATGGATGATGTTCGTATTCCTGATCCCATTTTGTCTGGGTGGGCTGGCAGGCCCCACTATGCAAGGTATTGTTACTAATGAGGTGCCGGAAAATGAACAAGGCGAACTACAAGGGGCAATTACAAGTATGGTAAGCCTTACCGCAATGGCAGGGCCTCCTTTAATGACAACACTGTTTGCAAAATTTTCAGGTGAAAATGCAGTTGTGTACTTTCCGGGCGCACCGTTTTTTACCGGTACTATATTCATAGTGATAGGTTTGATTTCTGCTTATATAGCTTTTCAGAAACTTCCACCTGAAAAAAAGATATCAGAGGACTATGAAATAAAGACAGAGGACAGTGCTGGATTAATAAAGTAATTGCCGTACCTTTGCGGTCCATTTAATAATTAAGATTTGAATAATTTCTCTGATCTGGGACTTTCCTCCCGATTGCTCAAAGCACTTCCCGAACTTGGTATTAACGAACCTACTGAAATTCAGGAGAAAGCGATTCCTTTATTGATTTCCGGTGAAGGTGACTTCATTGGACTCGCGCAGACAGGTACTGGTAAGACGGCCGCTTTTGGGTTGCCATTAATTGATTCTATTGACGCTAAGGCAAACTATACACAGGCTGTAGTACTGGCTCCCACAAGGGAACTAGGACAACAAATTGGTCAACAGCTTGCTGCCTTTGGTAAGTATATTGGTCAGGTTGAAATTCAAACAGTATATGGTGGGGCAGCTATCGTAAATCAAATTAAGGCCATAAAGAGAAAAACACCTCACATAGTTATTGCCACTCCTGGTAGATTAATTGACCTTATGAAAAGAAAGGTCCTGCAGCTTGATCAAATCAAATACCTGGTATTAGATGAAGCTGACGAAATGCTCAATATGGGTTTCAAAGATGATATTGACTATGTGTTGGCCCATGCTCCAGATGAGACAATTACCTGGCTGTTTTCGGCAACTATGCCAAAAGAGATCAGGCGAATCGTGAAGGATTATATGGACAATCCTACTGAAGTTGCGATTAACTCAAAGAATATCGTCAACGAGAACATCACTCACCAATACGTACAGATCAAAGGACGGGACAAGACGGAGGCTGTTTCAAGGTTTCTCGATCTGGAAGAGGATATGCGCTGCGTAATATTTTGTCGCACTAAGAGAGACACTGAAAAGGTAGCTGGTGAATTGAAGAAAATGGGGTATCTCGCTGAAGCACTCAATGGTGACCTCAGTCAACGGCAAAGAGATACTGTGATGAACGGTTTTAAATCCTATGCTGTAAAGATATTAGTGGCAACTGATGTTGCGGCCCGGGGAATTGATGTAAATGACCTGACACACGTAATCCACTACGCTCTACCGGATGATCAGGCTTTCTATACTCACCGTAGCGGCCGTACGGCACGCGCGGGTAAAAAGGGGATATCCTTAGCCCTTGCCATGAAATCTGATATTTCCAAAATCAAGCAACTTGAAAAAAAATTGGGGATTCAGTTTGAAAAAGTAATGGTACCTGATGGGGGTGATATTACGAACCTGAGGGTACTCAAATGGGCCAACAACCTTGCCAGTACAGAGGTCAGGAATATTCCCTCAGAATTGTTAACGCAGGTAGAGATTTCGTTATCGGAGTTGAGTCGTGAAGAATTGATTCAAAAACTGATTTCCATGGAAATGGGAGAGGTCAAAGGAGATTCAAACTCGAGAAACCTAAACGATAGCGGAGCAAAAGAAGGTAGGTCAAAAGAAGAGACCAGAAAAAGCAAGGACGATCGGAGGCTCAAAGATCGACCGAAAAAAGAATCGGGTTCTGATATGGATCGGTACTTTATCAATATCGGTAGAATTGATGGTGTAAGTGCTGAAGATTTGCTCCACTTCATACTTAGGGAGACCAATCTAAGAAAGCTGGATGTGAAAAATGTTGATTTACAGGATAAACACAGTTATTTCGAGGTTAACCCTAAGTATTCCACCAAATTAAATAAGCTAAAAAGTATGCAGGTTGAAGGTCGTCAGATCAGAGTGAACCGGGATGCTGATGGACCTACCAAGAAAAAGTTTTCGAAGCCAGGAAGAGAGAAAAGTGATGGAAGAAGGCAGGGACGTTCAAGTTCACGAAGGAGGCGTTAACTAACTCAAACTTGAAGTTAGTGATGTGAATTTGCTAAAATTGTGTATATTGGTTGCTACTATACAGCTTACAACCTACTTACTTAATTACATTATGAATCAATCACTTATGAAGGAAGCGAAAGCTTTTGTTGTAGCAGGTACTTTTTGTTTATTGGCCTCTGCAAATTTGTTCGCTCAACATTCGGCTGCCAGAATGTGGAATGAAGCACTTCTGGACGGTATTCGTAACGATTACGCGAGGCCAACAGTACACGCCCGAAATCTTTTTCACACCTCAATAGCCATGTGGGATGCCTGGTCTGCCTACGATGATAATTCTGATACCTATCTTCTTGGCAAAACTGTCAATGGTTACAACTGTCCTTTCACAGGAGTAAGTACACCCGCAGATTTAGATAGCGCGCGTTCAGAGGCAATAAGCTTTGCGGTTTACCGAATTATGTTAGATCGCTTTTCGAGTTCACCCGGTGTCGATTCCATTATGCATGATATTAATGAGCTCATGCTTTCTATGGGCTATGACACCAGTTATACAAGTACAAATTACCAATCAGATACCGCAGCGGCATTGGGAAATTATTTGGCTGAACAAATTCTGGCTTACGGAGATACTGATAATTCGAATGAGGCAAATGATTATGCCAACTTACACTACAGCCCTGTGAATGATGCTTTAGTGACTAAGTTTGATGGAAACCCGGACATTGAGGACCCAAACAGGTGGCAACCTTTAACATTAGATGTGTTTATTGATCAGGGTGGTAATCCGATTCCGCATACTACTCCAGATTTCTTAAGTCCGGAATGGGGACAGGTTTTTGCTTTTGCATTAACTGGAGCAGATTTAACCGTTTACAACAGAGATTCTTATGATTATTGGGTATACCATGACCCGGGAGCACCTCCATATATTGATACCGTAAACGGAGGAGCCGAAACAGATGAATATAAATGGGGCTTTAGTTTGGTTTCGTTATGGTCCAGTCATCTTGATCCTACGGATGGGGTGAATATTGACATTTCACCGGCAAGCATCGGTAATATTACCAATTATCCTCAATCCTTCTATGACTATAGTGATTTCTATGACTTGGAAGAAGGCGGAGACCCAAGTCCTGGTCACCCTTATAACCCTACTAACGGACAACCGTATGACCCTCAGATTATTCCGCGGGGGGACTATGGTAGAGTGCTGGCTGAATTTTGGGCCGATGGCCCTGATTCTGAGACTCCTCCGGGCCATTGGTTTACTATACTCAATTATGTAAGCGACCACGCCCAATTCACCAAACGGTATAGAGGAAAAGGTGATATTCTCGATGATCTTGAGTGGGATGTAAAGGCATATTTTACACTGGCAGGAGCCATGCATGATGCAGCCGTTACCGCATGGGGTGTAAAGGGATGGTATGATTATTTAAGACCTATTTCAGCCATCAGATATATGGGAGATAAAGGGCAGTGTTCGAATGACACCCTTCCCAATTACCACGTGGCTGGCCTGCCTTTGATACCAGGTTATATTGAATTGGTAGACTCCAATGATGCCCTGGTAGGTGGTTCATATGAGAATCTCAATAAGATTAAATTATATGCATGGAGAGGACCTGATTACATATCGGATCCAGAAACAGACATGGCGGGTGTAGGTTGGATACTATCTGAAGACTGGTGGCCATATCAGCGTCCTACATTTGTAACTCCACCTTTTGCAGGCTACGTTTCCGGACATTCAACTTATTCGAGGGCAGCGGCCGAAGTTATGACATTATTAACAGGAGATGCCTTTTTCCCGGGAGGTATGGGGGAGTTTCTGGCACCTCAAAACGAGTTTCTTGTATTTGAGGAAGGCCCAAGTGTAGATGTAACCCTTCAATGGGCAACGTATCGTGACGCATCTGATCAATGTAGTCTTTCCAGAATATGGGGAGGTATTCACCCTCCGGCCGATGATATTCCTGGTAGAATGATGGGAATTGATATAGGGGTTGATGCTTTTTTCCTGGCCAAAACCTACTTTGAAGGAGGTATAACGTCAACAGACTTTATCGATGAGTCTTTAGAGAGTTCGCTGTACCCTAACTTCATTGCGTCAGGCGAAACCGTTAATCTTGAATTTGCTCTTCCTGTTTATGAGGGTGCATTACATATTCATTCACTGGAAGGAAAAGAGGTCTATTCTACAGATCTTGACGGACAAGGTAGAACATTATTAAGCCTGAAGGTAAATAATGTAAATCCGGGTATTTATATTCTTTCCGGATTGGTTGATGGGAAGTTGGTTAATCATAAGTTAGTTGTCCATTAGGAAATAATCTACTCATTAAGTGAATTGGTATGAACTCACCGCAAAGGAAGTAAATCTTTCTGAACCGGAAGAGGCTAAGCTATCTGGAAGCTTAAGTTCCTGGAGGTCCAAAACCAAGATCAGAAATTATATTTTCGGAGTATATCTTGGGGTTATTATTGTTATTGGTTCTTTGTTTCATCTGGTAAATGGTGGCCTATAGCTCTTTTTTTAACAATGGTTATATCTCTGCTATTATTGGCTCCATTGATAATAATTTCAGCTCGGTTTAGTAATCAAAATGCTCGAATTGAAGAGCTCATTAAAAAGAGAAGAAAATTAGTTTTTAGGTCTACGGTAACAGAAAAAGGGCAGTTGTATGGAAGGGCCGAGGTCAACTATGTCAAGCTTGAAAAAAGTAGAGGACAAAAATTTTTTATTTCGATGAGTGATTACGTAAGATTAAGAGAAGGGGATCAAGTGGAGATTCATACCATACCTAAGGTAGTTACTTTTGAAGTTAACGTAACCATGTCGGAAGAATAAACGGTCCTAATTCTAAGATTTTTCGTATATTCATCTAACCACCAAAGACTTACTTATTCAACGTTACAATGAAGAACTACTTATTCGCAGCGCTGTGCCTTTTCTGTTTTCTCAAATCATATTCTCAAACTATAGATGCATCCCGTAGGGTTGACTGGAGTATAGCAGGTGTGGAAGGAGGGATCCCTTGTGTCACCGATGAAACCAAAATATTCAATATAATGGACTATGGAGGAACCAACGATGGTTCAGCCGATAATTATACTGCTATCCAAAATGCTATCTCAGCAGCAGATGCTTCAGGTTTAACTCCAAGAGTTATTTACTTTCCTGAAGGAGAATATCTGGTGAATACGAGCGTACGTGTTCCTGATAATACCATAATAAGGGGTGATGGCTATGATAAAACAAAATTCACCTTTGACTTAGGTGGAGTAGCCGAGCCGTGCTTCGACACTCCAATCTGGGATTGGGGTGATTATGTTGATGTGACCAGCGGTTATTCTAAGGGCAGTACAAGCATTGTTGTAACTGATGGGTCCCAGTTTACCGTAGGAGAGTGGATTGAAATTGAAGAAGACAACAATGCCACGCTGATGTATACTGATCCGACCTGGGATCAGACATGGGCCGAATATTCCAAAGGACAATTCATGCGAGTCACCGACATATCCGGTAATACAATTACTTTTGATCGGCCATTAAAGACGGATTATACAGCGACTCAGCACATACGTGCAAGAAGAGGCCGATTGTCTGAGTATATCGGCTTTGAAAATTTCTACATCACACGTCCCAACACAGGAGATAGCTATACGTTCTTTCTTAAGAATACTTCAAATGCGTGGATTAGAGGTGTGTATAGCTGGCGTACTAATAAAGCTCATGTCTGGACTTCAAGGTGCGTTAATTTTGAAATAAGAGGATGTTATTTCGAGCGCTCTTTTGACTATGGGGGTGGCGGACATGGTTATGGGATTTCAGTTGGATATCACTCGCATGATGGATTGATAGAGAATAATATTTTCAACCGCTTAAGACACCACATGATTATCGCCAAAGGAGCTTCCGGTTGTGTATTTGGATATAATTATTCCTTCGACAGGGTACAAGGGAGCGATACGAATAACTTGAACCAGGGTTGGATTCCCCCGGATATCTCTATCCATGGTCATTGGTCATACATGAACTTATTCGAAGGTAATGTATCTCAAGAGATTCATAGTGCCGATTACTGGGGACCTTCAGGACCCGGAACTACTTTTTTTAGAAATCATCTGGAAGCTGTAGAGGGAATAATGCTCGATGATGGTTCCGTGGATCAGAATGTGGTGGGTAACGAATTAATGTTAGGCACTATTAACGAGGATGCTTCCGTATCCGGAACGTTTAGCCACGGAAATAACGAGGGAGGAAGCATTACATGGGATGGAAGCTCAGGGTCCAATAACCTGATTGATTCCTATTACTTGACTGGAAAACCGGCATGGTGGGGTTCTGACAATTGGCCTTCGATCGGTCCTGAGTTTACCATTGGTTCCGGTTCGAATCCAGCTAAAGATCGCTGGGATAATGGTGAACCGTTAGCCTTAACTTATTGTGAGGACTGTAATGGAGATGTTGGAGGTACGGCTTATACGGATAACTGTAGTGACTGTGTAGGAGGTAATACTGGAGAAGTAGAGTGCACTCAAGACTGTAATGGGGATTGGGGCGGTTCCGCTTATACAGATAACTGTAGTGATTGTGTAGGAGGCAATACAGGAGAAGTAGAGTGTGTACAAGATTGCAACGGAGATTGGGGAGGAAGCGCTGCTGTTGATAACTGTAGTGTTTGCTCCGGAGGAAATACAGGAGTGGCTGTCGATGAATGTCTTACAAACCTAAATACAGTAGGGGGGGATAATAAAATCAAAGTCTATCCAAATCCAGGTTCCGAGATAATTCATATACAGTCAACAACTTCGCACGACTGGCGATTGTATGATTCATTGGGTCAATTGATTATGAAAGGTACGTCTGAAAGTTTTAGTATTGCAAATTTACCAATCGGGGTCTACGTACTTAAAATATCCGGTCAATCAATCTCGATTATCAAACAATAGATTCTTTGTTTAGTGTAAAAAAATAATAAAAAAGTACTATATTTGTATAACCGAAGATCAAGCCTCCCTACAACTACGAACCGCTTAAAGGATATACATGATGAAGACCACTTTTGCTATTGTTGGGGCTTTACTAGTCTCTATTTACAGTTTTGCCGGGCCGGCAGTTACTACCGATTTTATACATATTGATCAATTTGGATATCGCACCGGGGATACCAAGGTCGCTGTAATTAGCGATCCCCAAACGGGTTATAATTCTGGTGATGCTTTTACACCAGGGACCACCTACGAAGTAAGGCGTTCATCGGATGATGCAACGGTATATTCAGGTAGTATTACACAGTGGAATGGTGGATCTACTCATGGTAACTCTGGTGATCGGGGCTGGTGGTTTGATTTTTCCTCAGTAACCACAGAAGGGACATATTACATTTATGATGTTTCGAACGCAGTAGGTTCCTACGAATTTGATATTCGAGATGATATCTATAATGAAATCCTCAAGGCTTCTGTCAGAATGTTTTATCACAATCGGTGTGGAATCGAACATAATGCAACTCATGCAGGGGCAAATTGGTCTGACGCCATTTCTTTCCAGCAGGAAGAGTTTACAATGGAATTTGGTAACTCAAGTAACACCAAGGATTTACGTGGGGGGTGGTTCGATGCAGGAGATTACAATAAGTATGTGACCTTTCTTCAAAACACCATAAATGACTTGTTAGATGCCTACGAGCGAAATCCTCTTGTTTTTGGTGATGATTATAACATACCGGAATCCGGTAATGGAATTCCGGATATCATTGATGAAATAAAGTATGAACTGGATTGGGTGAAAAAAATGCAGGATGTTGATGGTGGTGTGATCATTAAAATGGGAAATATTGATTATACCAATACCAGCCCTCCTAGTTCCGATAACAGTGATCGCTACTTCGGTCCTAAGTGTAGTTCTTCAACTATTACTACGGCCAGTATTTTCGCGCATGCGGCATTAGTATTTAGTCAGTTTCCATCACTTAGCTCATACGCCTCAGATTTGGAGCAGAGGGCTATTGATGCCTGGGACTGGTACCATGCTAATCCAAAAAGTGATGCCTGCGACTTGGGTGATATTAAGTCGGGGGATGCAGACAGAAGTATTGGTGACCAAAATGAAATAGCGGTAGTTGCTGCGGTATATTTGTGGGAATTGACTGGTAATTCAACCTATGATGATTTTGTAAAGAATAACTATTCATCAGTTGAACAAATGAATATTGGGTACTGGGGCCCTTATAAAACGGATAGAGAAGATGCTCTTTTAAGATACACTACCTTGCCTGGTGCCGATGGTACGGTGACCAATGCGATTATCAACGAATTTGAAGGAGAGTTATCATCCCGGGCTTATCTTGGGTATAGAGATAATGATGACCTCTATCGCGCCCATATGGAAGCCAGTATGTATCACTGGGGTAGCAATAGTGTGGCATCCAAGGTTGGTAATTTAAATATGAATGCGGCCGTTTACGGAGTTGATGCTCTAAACCAGTCCAATTACGAACAGAAGGCACTTGAAATGGTTCACTATATTCATGGTGTTAATCCTCAGAACATGGTTTATCTTTCCAATATGTATTCTTATGGAGCAGAGAACTCCGCTAATGAGATGTATCATACCTGGTTTGGGGATGGAACGGTGTATGATAATGCATTAACATCTTCGAATGGACCTGCTCCAGGCTTTCTCACAGGAGGGCCTAATTCAAGCTACGGAGGAAACCAAGCCAACATAGCGGGTCAACCAGGAATGAAGGCCTATCGGGATTGGAATTCAGGGTGGCCGGAAAATTCATGGGAGGTCACCGAACCAGCCATTTATTATCAGGCTGCCTTTGTGAAAATGTTGGCTCCTTTTGCTGGTCAAGCAGGTCCAAGCTGTGAGAGTCCTGATCTTGGTGCGGATCAGAGTATTTGTGGACAATCAAGTATTAGTTTAAATACAGGTCTTGGAACTACTGGTCGAACTTTTACCTGGACTAAGGATGGAAGTTCAATAGGTGGTAATACCACTAGCCTAACGATAACCGAAGGGGGTACCTATGTTGTTTCCGTTGATTCTTCTGGTTGCGTACGCACAGATGAAGTGGTTATTTCTGATCAGCTACTTCCTGATTTGGGGCCTGATGTTGATCTATGTTCACCTTCGGAAGTGACTTTGGATGCTGTTGATAATGGTGCGGGTTATTCATATTCCTGGGAAAAGGATGGTGTGACCATCGCTGGAGAAACATCCCAAACATTATTAGTTGGTGAAGCGGGCACATATACGGTGACTATTTCAGCCTCCGGGTGTTCAGACACCAGTGATGAAATCGTTGTCACTTCATCCTTACTCGATGTAACAGGTGATACTATTTGTTCCAGCGGTACAGCAAACCTTTCAGTTGCCGGTGGAGGATCATATGAATGGTACAATGTTGCGACAAATGGCTCCTCTCTCGCGAGTGGATCGAGTTACAGTCCGTCCATTGCTTCATCAACAACTTTCTATGTCGAAGATGCAGGTGGTGTGTCAGAAACTTTTGGTGAAAGCACGCAATCCGGAACAGTATGGGGCTTGTCAGGTACTGATTTTGATGCTAGTGATAAGAAAATAAAAATTACCGTTTCACAATCAGTTACGCTTGATGCTGTATCCGTCTATGTTAATTCTGCAACGGAGGTCACCATAAATCTGACCAATGAGGCAGGTACAGTAGTGGAGCAGACCGCAACAGTTACTGGCCTCACTGCTGGAAAGCAAAGAATAGCTTTAAATTTTAGTATTGACCCGGGAGTCTATTTGCTTGACGCGAGCGGAACCAATGGGTATTTGGATTATCAGGCAGATAATGCAAGTTTTCCATATTCGGACGCTTCTGGTACTATAATCCAGTTTGAAAATAATGAAGGATGGGCTTCAGGGTGGTATGGTCTTTTTTATGACTGGGAGATAAGTGTAGGTAATAGCTGTGACAGGACACCGGTTTATGCGGTAATTGATGCAGGACATCCGTCATGTACTTGTCCAGATTCTGATTCGGATGGAGTAGATGATTGTAGTGATGGATGCCCGTCAGACCCGAATAAGATCGCTGTAGGAACTTGTGGCTGTGGAGTAGCCGATACTGATAGTGATTCAGATGGCACACCGGATTGTAGTGATGGATGCCCGTCAGACCCGAATAAGATCGCTGTAGGAACTTGTGGCTGTGGAGTAGCCGATACTGATAGTGATTCAGATGGCACACCGGATTGTAATGATGCTTGTCCATCAGACCCTAACAAAATCGCAGCAGGAACCTGTGGTTGTGGAGTAGCCGATACTGATAGTGATTCAGATGGCACACCGGATTGTAATGATGCTTGTCCATCAGACCCGAATAAGATCGCAGCAGGAACTTGTGGTTGTGGAGTAGCCGATACTGATAGCGACTCAGATGGTACACCAGATTGTAATGATGCCTGTCCATCAGACCCGAATAAAATCGCAGCAGGAACCTGTGGTTGTGGAGTAGCGGATACTGATAGTGACTCAGATGGCACACCGGATTGTAATGATGCCTGTCCATCAGACCCTAACAAAATCGCAGCAGGAACCTGTGGTTGTGGAGTAGCGGATACTGATAGTGACTCAGATGGCACACCGGATTGTAATGATGCCTGTCCATCAGACCCGAATAAAATTGTAGCAGGAGCTTGTGGTTGTGGGGTAGCCGAAGGCACATGTACGGATTGCAACGGAGTTGTTGGTGGCACAGCATATATGGATAACTGCAGCAACTGTGTAGGAGGTAATACAGGAGAAGTAGAGTGTACTCAAGATTGTAATGGGGATTGGGGCGGTACAGCTTACACAGATAACTGTAGCGATTGTGTAGGAGGTAATACAGGAGAAGTAGAGTGTACCCAAGATTGTAATGGGGATTGGGGCGGTACAGCTTATACAGATAACTGTAACGATTGTGTAGGAGGAAATACGGGAGAAGTGGAGTGTACCCAAGATTGCAATGGTGACTGGGGTGGTTCTGCGTCTGTTGATAACTGCAGTGTTTGTTCCGGAGGAAATACAGGTGTGGCTGTTGATGAATGTCTAACTTCGCTTGATACTGATATGGTAAATGGAATTACGGTCTACCCGAATCCAACCACTGGAATTGTACATATTCAGAATGCTCCTGATCAGTTGGATTGGAGACTTCTTGATGTATTCGGAAGAGAATTGCTATCAGGTTCAGGCTTGACTATTGACTTGAACAACTTACCGGCCGGGTTGTATTCCTTGAGAATCAACTCAAAAGTAATAAGGCTAGAAAAACAATAGATGAATAACCTGTTCTGGGTATTATTAAGCTCACCGGTTTTTATATTTGTGGTTTACAGGACTGTTCGTGCTGTTCGGAAAATACGAGCAGAAAATAAGAAGTACCTGGAGCAACAAAATAAAATAAAGGAATTTGAATATAACCATCCTCCGGGGCGATGAGAGGACAATACCTTAACAGATTGCTTCAGTCGTGCCTCCTTCGCAATGACGGTTTCAGTATTAATGAACTACTGTCATTTGAAACCCAGACAAACAAAATGATGTCGTCATCACGAAGACCGCAGGGATGACGTGATCTGTTTTTATCAAAGCCTCATTTTAATAAACTTTCTGGTCGCAATTTCTTAAATTTCTTTTATGGTCAGAGGAGGTAGTGCATATATTATCACCAACAAGAATCATACAGTATTATATACCGGTGTTACTGCTGAACTATATTATCGAATTCTTGAACATAGAGAAAAGCAGCATCCGAATAGCTTTTCTGCCAGATACAACCTTTTCAAACTTGTGAGGCATGAAGATTTTACACGGATTGAAGAGGCGATAGCTCGTGAAAAGCAAATAAAGGCAGGCTCAAGGAAGGGCAAGATTACGCTGATTGAATCACTGAATCCTGAGTGGAGAGATTTATTTGATGATTTGTAACCCTAAACAGATTGCTTCAGTCGTACCTCCTTCGCAATGACGGTTTCAGTATTAATGAACTACTGTCATTTGAAACCCAGACAAACAAAATGATGTCGTCATCACGAAGACCGTAGGGATGACGTGATCTGATGTTATCAAAGCCCGGTTATACTAATTTGACCCATTAGAATTTCTCTTATCAGAACTAGAATCACCTCCGTAATGACAGAGTCAGTTTAGGTTCTCAGTAAATATTCCCCTACCTTTGCGCCCTTTAGTTTTGAAGTGAGTACGAATGAGGAGTATCATCCGCAATTTTACTACCAATCCAGGTAGCGACATTTTTTCAGGTTTGACAGTAGCATTGGCATTAGTGCCGGAGGCAGTTGCATTTGCATTTGTTGCCGATATCCCACCGATGGTAGGTTTATACGGGGCCTTCATGATGGGGTTTATCACCTCCCTGTTCGGAGGAAGGCCCGGAATGATATCCGGAGCAACCGGAGCCATGGCTGTGGTTATGGTCCACCTGATAAAGGAAGGGAATACTGTTGGAAAGGCCTTGGAAACTCCTGTTGACAATTTGGGACTGTATTGGCTCTTTATAACATTACTTATAGTAGGAGTGATTCAGATGTCTGCAGGCTTCCTACGACTGGGGAAATTCGTGAGATTAATTCCACATCCTGTTATGATGGGGTTTGTGAATGGATTGGCGATTGTGATCTTTCTTTCTCAGCTTAAAATGTTTACGCACAAGGTGGCAGATAAGGAGGTATGGTTAGTCGGATCAGAATTATATATAATGTTGGGTCTCGTGGGATTGACGATGTTGATTATGTTTCTGCTACCTAAGCTAAACAAGAAATTACCTGCCGCTCTTATTGCAATTATAGTAGTAGCCGGAATCACTATACTGGGGAAGGTGGATGTCAGTACCGTAGGGTCGTTTATTCGAGACGGAGGAGGAACAGGACTTGAAGGAAGTTTGCCCCAGTTTGAGTCACGATCCTTTTTGTATCTGGATACGATGAGCGGTCATTGGGGTACGGTGATATCTACTGCTTTTCTATTGGCGGCAGTTGGATTGATTGAGTCACTTATGACATTAAACCTTGTTGATGAAATGACAGATACACGTGGCAGTGGTAACCGTGAGTGCGTAGCACAGGGAGGGGCTAACCTCCTTAACGGCCTCTTTGGAGGGATGGGAGGGTGTGCCATGATAGGTCAGTCAATCATCAATATCAAATCAGGAGGTAGAGGAAGGCTATCCGGGCTTATTGCATCGGTAGCACTGCTTTGCTTCATTTTATTCGGAGCACCGTTGATTGAACAAATTCCGATTGCAGCTTTAGTAGGAGTAATGTTTATGGTGGTAATTGGCACGTTTGCCTGGAGTAGCTTTAGGATACTTCATAAAATCCCGTTTTCAGATGCATTGGTACTTGTCACTGTTTCTGGAATCACGGTATGGAAAGACCTTGCTATCGCAGTAATAGTAGGTGTGATCATGTCTGCGCTCGTATTTGCCTGGAAAAATGCAACCATGATTAGAGCCAGAAAGAGAGTAAAAGAGGATGGTACCAAAGTGTACGAAATTTGGGGGCCACTATTTTTTGGTTCTATTCAAACGTTCAACTCAAAATTTGATGTCTCCAATGACCCTGATAAGGTGGAGATCGATTTTATCGAGTCCAAAGTATCGGATCACTCTGCTATAGAAGCGGTTCGAAATGTAGCGGACAAGTATCTGGAGGTGGGAAAGTCTATTAAACTGACGCACTTGAGCCCGGAAAGCTATAAGCTACTTATTAAAGCGGACCCTAAGTTCAGCCGGGTGATTGAGACTTCTATCAATGATCCCAGGTATTATGTCGTTACGGATCAGATAGATCAAGAGGTTTAGTGATAGACAAGGTTGGCCTGATTCAAACAAACTTCCAAACGATTAATGTGTCCTGAATTTGGTTAAAGTGCTATTTTTTGCGTTTTAGGTACTATTTATTGTTTCATATGTGTATTCCTGAAACCCCTCTAATCTGCTTATTCCAGGTTACTTTTTCATTCCATCATCTCGAAATTTGGAGTTGTACATTCTGTATTCTATCCTATTATTAGTTGTTATAGTGATAGTTTATGAAAGATTTCCTACAGGCTTTATTAGTATTTGTCCTAGCAATAGTTTTGTCCACTGCTATTCTGGCTCAACCCAGGAGTGAAAAGAGAGGTATGGGATATGGGTACCATTCAGCAGAAGATATGGATACTGTAAGTACCGGTTGTAGTTGGTGGTATAATTGGAATACCTGGCCCGAAGGCACGGCCCAGGGAAACTACCAATCGTTAGGAATGGATTTTTGTCCAATGATTTGGTCTGATAATCCAGGCAGTTATGGTGCAGCTAATGATTATTATGATATGCACGGAGGCGAATATATCCTTGGTTTCAATGAACCAAATTTTTCCAGTCAAGCGAATATGACTCCACAGGAAGCAGCAGATGCCTGGTGGCAAATAGAAAATCTTGCGAATACATATGGTCTGAAAATAGTATCTCCTGCAATGAATGACTGCGGGGATTGTGTTAGTGATGGTAATCAAACCTATTACAGTGGTGTGGATTGGTTGGATGAGTTTTTTAATCTATGTCCGGATTGTGATGTGGACTACATTGCAGTACACTGGTACGGAGGAGGTAATTCTTTAGAGTGGTACGTGGATCAGTACAGAAAATATAATAAACCTATCTGGGTAACAGAGTTTGCTGCCTGGGATGACCCCGGAATTAACCTACAGTCTCAAAAGGAATATATGGTATACCAACTTGATTGGATGGAAAATGATCCGGATATATTCAGGTATGCCTGGTTTGTCGGTCGTACGGGTGGTGGACCCAATGCTTATCCTTACATAGATATATTGGATGGCAATGGCGAAACTACTGAGCTGGGTGAAATTTATCTGAAGATGCCTGCTCATGATTCCGACTATGTCTTTACCAATATAATACCTGGCAGGTTGGAAACTGAGTATTACTGTGACGGATATGGAATGAGAGTACAGTTGACCGAAGATACGGACGGTTTCCTGAATCTTGGCTATACCGATCAGTGGGACTGGGTTTCTTATAATATTGATGTGCCTGCAGATGGTACGTATACCCTGACCTTTAGGCTAGCTGGTGATGATACGGGAGCTTTTGATATTTCGGTGGATGACCTCAGTAAAGGTATTTTGAATACTAATAATACTGGTGGATGGCAAAACTGGCAAGAGCAAACTTTTGATTTGGACCTTACAGCTGGAGTTCACAAACTGCAGTTTACTGTTACTGACCCGGGGTTCAATATTAATTGGGTAGAGTTTTCTACAACCACCGATTTGTGTCCCTCTGACCCGGAGAAGATAGCCCCGGGAGAATGTGGTTGCGGTATCGCAGATACGGATAGTGATAGCGATGGAACCGCTGATTGCAATGATGACTGCCCTAATGACCCTGACAAAACTGAGCCTGGAGAATGTGGTTGTGGAAATACGGAAACGTCATGTGAAGACTGTAACGGGGAGCCTAACGGAACCGCGGCTGTTGATGATTGTGATGTTTGCTCTGGTGGAAATACAGGAGTGGCAGTAAACGATTGTGTTCTATCTATTGATGAAATTAATAGTGATGATTTTGATGTGTTTCCCAATCCTTCAAGCGGATTATTTACCATTCAAAATATCGATGTTCATTCATGGGTTATATTTAACGTGATTGGCAAGGAAATAGCCACAGGGTCAGGAAATGAGGTGTTGCTTGCTGTTGATCCGGGTACCTATTTCTTGTTAGTCAATAATCATTTTATGAAAAGACTTATAGTAGAGTAGGATGACCGAATTTCTGGTGGTTCAGGAAAACCATTGGAATTAATTTCCGTACCAAAAGCTTTAGTTAACTCATTAAAGCTATGGTCAGAACTATTTTTCCGGTTACATTATTATCACTCGTATTATTGGCTTCATGTGGAGGCGAAGGTAAGTCTGAAGAGGCTGTATTGCAGGAAGAAGAAAAACAGAAGCAAGAGTGGAATGAAAAGAAGGAGTTTTTTCAAAGCGAATTCACCAAACGGAATAAAGACAAGATCAATGAGTTGTCCAATGTTATCTTGAAAACCCTTGAATTCGTAGAATCCGATGAAGATACCAGCCTGGTGATTTATAAACTCGATGACCCGCCTATTTGTGAATATGATCGAAGTCGATACGATAGTCCTGATGATTTTCTTAGCAAAAAGAACTGTATAGTATTGAGCTATGAAAACCTAAAAGAGAACGGAGAAGAAAACACGGCTCGTTTTTATGATGAAAACAAAGTACGTTTAATGGCTCGGCTACTCAAGAATGAATTTGCTTTTGATGAAGATTTAAAAAATCGGGACCTGGAACTATTAGAGCAAATGTTGTACTCAAAATATATTCTGATATCTATTCAAAAAGAGAAGAAATCTCCAAGAGTCTTGTCGGGTGAGGGTGGTGAAATAGAAACCGGCTACGTATGGGGACTCATGTATCTGATTGATATAGAATCTGGCGGAATGATCGCAAGGGTAACTGTCGAGGCTGAAAACTCGGTGGAAGGTACCTATGAAAGTTCCTCAGAAAGCTTGCAAGCAGCCCTCGAAAAAGATCTGTTGGATAATTGGGTGAAATATATTTATGAAGTCATGAGGATAGGGTATCCCTTGGATTTACCTTAGACACTATTAAGTGATTTTTTTGATCGACTAAGCAACCTTTACTCCGTTTTGGACATCTATATTATAATTGAAAATTATTCTTTAGTTTAAAGATTACAAAGTATTGAAAATGGAAGTACTACTAATCTATGGCGGAATCGCACTTCTGGGGGTGATTGTATACCTTCTGGCGGTACAATCGCGAAAGTCCTACACCTGTCCCAACTGTGGGGAGAAGTTAAGCACCGAATACCTGGACGCGGACCGCTGTGGAGTATGTGGTACCAAACTAAACCAAGATAAAGATGGATAGAGAAAAGTTATTGGCCGGTACACGCCCGGAGATCGGTGATAAAATAATTATGACAGGGGCCGCCCAGTTTGATGGCTATGAAATCATGGAATATAAAGGCATGGTATGGGGAATCTCGGTAAGGGCTAAGGATATGGGACAAGATTGTGGGATGGCTTGTAAACAAGTTACAGGAGGCGAGTTGTCATCCTACTCACAACTGGGAGATGAATCCCGTCAGAGAGCTATCGATATCATGTTGAAGAAAGCTTCCAATATGAAAGCCAATGCTATTATCAATGTGGAATTTGAATTAGGAGGAGCCAACAAAGGTGCTTCTGAGGTGGTAGTTCATGGTACCGCGGTGTTCATCAAACCAATCGTGGACTATGTACCGGATGGTGCTATCGGTAACATTCTTGCGGATATACACGATACGATTAAAAAGTAATGCCAAGAACCGTAGATCGGTTAAGGGTCAAGTGGCTTTGGCTAAAGCATTCCTATGAATTTAGGTGGGCTCATAAACCGCTATGCAGTAGGTTCCATAGTGAGGTATTGAAGCTCGGTAAATTACATGTTTGTAGAAGCTGTACCTTGCTGTATACTGGGATTGTATTGAGTATACCGACCCTGTTATTACCTAAAAGCACAGCTTTTCTCATCGCTTTTTTTGTTTTCTATTCGCTGGTAATTGTCGGGTCTTACCCGGGATGGTATAAGAAATGGAGTAGGGGAGTTAGGGATGTTTTGAGGTTTCTATTAGGTGTTGTGATTACGGCAAATATTATACTGCTGTTCAGCCATCCGTACTTCATGATACCAGCGCTGGCGGTTATGTTAATTTGCTGGAGAATCTATTTTGTAAGAAGGGGTAAGAGGCGAGCAAATATTTGTAATGGCTGTCCTGAACTTGGGTGCGAAGGAGTTTGCTCCGGTTATGAACTCCAGGCGAATAGAATCCGAAAGTATGAAGAGAAGGCCACTGAAATTTTGTATTTGAGGTCTGAAAGGCTTCCCGATCAGCTCAAACCAAAATAGATTCTTAATCATTGTAAATTCTAACTTGCTTTAGGTACAGCTCTCTGTTGTCACCATCAAGTTTGAACTCTATGTCCAGTCCAAAGTGCAGGAATGACTTATTAGTGGAGGTAGATTTGAAGTAGTACTTTTTTACCAACTGAAGCTGATCGGCTAGTGTTTTGATTTCGACATCAGACATACATAAGTTTCCATTGTTAAGGCTCGAGGTGGTAATTACATCAAACGCATTCTTACCCTTATAAATAGCCCGTTTGGACTCAGGAAAGCAGATGATCTGATCACAAGTAACACCTTCGGTTGGGTTCACTACGTTTTCATTACCAATTTGGGCATTGATTACAAAACCATTGGCATTTGGTCGGTATATGTTTTTCGTTATTGCGACACCATTGACATGTTCATCAGGAAACGCACGATGAACCAAAATGCCCATGTAGGCCTCACTATGGTCTATATGATAGAATTCTCTTTCTGTGAAGGCCTCATAAGACCACATACTCGCCCACACTTTTTTGATTGCTTTCTCGAAAGACTTTTTTTCATCATTAAGAATACCTGTTTTTGAGGTATACAGGCCAGCTCCAGAGAAGCCTGCTGCATCCTCAGCATTGGTGGAAGACCGGAATCTAAATCTGGTATAAGTTGATTGCTGTTGCACTTTCTTATTAACCATGCTAATTAATTGAGCGTTGACCGGCTTTTCCTTTATTGCTTTGCGAATTTCTCTCAGGCGTGCCTGCAGGCTGTCAGAGTGCTTTAGAATTGACTTGTTATCCAGCAGTTCTTTGATTAATCGTGGGGCATCAGAGTTGTTAATATGTTCATCATAGAAATAGAAGGGGATACAAAAAGCATGTTCAGGAGTTTTGAAATCTAAATTTTGAGCCAGGCGAGTTAGATAGGCAAAGTTTGCTGCTTTATTGCCCGCAAAGGCCAAAGAGTTACGGTTCATTTCTTTGATGTCGACAACAGACCTTACCGTCAGATCATGACGTAGCCTGATTCTATGATGGTCAGAGTGGCTGGAAATGGCACTGTCTGTTTTGCTAAGATAAAATGTGTCACTTTCCACTTTAAATGAAACCTTCTGTCCATCTAGTGATTTCAGGTATTTATTCTCAAAAGCCCCTTTATAAGCCGCTACCGGGAGCTTTCTATTCTGGCCGAGTATTGATATATGGCTAAGGGGAGTCTGGAATTTCGTAACTATGATACCAGTGACTTGAGGAAGGTAAAGTGGAGATTCATTGAGCACAATGATATCCTGTGGCTCAATGTCTTGTATATGCTCTTTAAGGTTATCGATAAATTTGAGGCTTCCCACCGCTGATTGTTTACTAATTGGTTGGTAGGTCTGGTTCTTATATATCTCCGAAGGTAGGATAGTTGGTATTTGCTTTTCAAGACTCTCTTTTAATTTGTGTAGATGGGCACTATTAATAAAGAGTTCAAGGTTGCTTCCAAAATAACTTGTGGACTTCACCGTCCTGAAAAGTTTAATAATATGTTGTTCCCCAATTAAATCAACCGCTGACAACTCTAGAATATACTTATCCATTGATTTAAAATAATTGATGTTTCCCAGTAGAAACATTCTTCCGCGATCAGTTGAATAGTTGAGCTGGTTAAATACTTTTAGGTCATCATGAAACCTTAGTTTTTCCGAGCAATAGCTATAGTGGTATTTGTATTTCTTGGAGTCTATGTAGTGTAGCTTTCGCGTTCTTAGGTCGTATACGACTTTCACTCCTGTTACCTGGCCATACTTTGGAGACAGTGGGATCTGGCTTAGTTTTTCGAACTGTTCTTTAGTTTGAAGGCTATGAGTTGCTTTCTGAGAATAGCAGAAGCTACTGATGAATACGAGTATGAAGAAAAAATAACGCAACACTTAAGTAAAGTTAACTATTAATGGGATGCAATACTGTGCTGATTTCATAAAGTATCAAAACGAATTGTTCAGGAATTCGTTTAATGATCTTATGAAACATCTTCTAATTATTACACTTCTTAGTTTTTCGACCTCACTATTTGCACAATCAGTAACCGTTCAGGACGGGTATTGGAATGATCCGAAAACATGGCAGGACGGATTGGTTCCAGGTAAGAAAGACGACATTATAATAAGGCACCAGGTAGTTTTAGAAAAATCATTCAAAGCCCTGGGTAAAATCCAGGTTCTTGAGAATGCAATTCTTTGTGTTTCCGGTAAAATAGAAATAGTGGAAGGAAAAGGGCATATGCATAATCAGGGAACTTTGAGAGTGGCTTACATAAAGTTCATGCAAAACTTTGCCAATCACGGATTGTTTGAGGCCAAGAAAGTTGAGACCGTTTGGAAAGGCTTCGATACGACCAAAGGTAAAATGAGGATCGGAAGTACTTTAAATTGTGACTGTAAAGAGGTCCTGGAAAATTAAACTATGGGTTCTGCTTTTAGGGGCCATGTAAACCAAAACTCGGTTCCTTCCTGGCCATCGGAGATGACTCCTACTTCACCACCATTAATTGCAATCAATTTCTTTACAATGGCAAGACCTAAACCGGTCGCATCACCTCTTGAGCCTCTTGAAGCAGTCTTGAATGCAACAAAAATCGTTTTGTGAAATTCAGGGGGAATGCCTGGGCCATTATCCTTAATAGAAATTCTCAACATTCCTTGTTTTTCGATGCTAGTCGTTATGGTTATTTCAGGGGTATCTTTGTCGCTATATGTTACCGCATTATTCAGTAGGTTCCTGATAACCTGTTGAAGGTGAATGAGGTGTCCTGTTATGTCGTGGTCTAAGTTATTTGTTGTAATGCTGATCAGCCCTTCATGATTCAATGTATTCAATACTTTTTCAACTTCGTCCTTGAGATTGAAGCTATTAATAGTATTGTCAACTCTTCCTGATCGCGAATACTCTAATATACCGTTGATTAGTAAGTTCATATCTCGTCCTTGTGCCTCGATGAAGCCAAACATTTTTTGCAATCGCTCATCAAAGTCAGGTGAGTATTCCTTGTTTATAATTTCTGAAAATGATATTACGGTACGGATGGGGGTTTTTAAATCATGAGAAATGATATATGCGAATTGTTCCAGGTCACTATTGCTCAATTCAAGGCTTCTGTTTTGTTTATCAATAATTCGCAGTTGATCTTCATTCTCATCTGCAAGCGTGTAAATCATGACTCCCGAAATTATGAATAGAATTAAGCTATTGCTGATTCTGATTACTTCTAAGGTATCTGGAGGTAGGGTGAGCAAGGGTAAATTATATTTGCTATAAAGCTCAAGTAAAATCCAAAGTGGGACTGGAGCGAAAACGAAAATCCATTTTTTCCAACCAATTTCATTTTTGATAAAAAGAATGGGCATTCCAATAAACGGAACCAGAAAATATTGGAAAAAGGAACCAGGTCCGTAGTAAAGTGTCAGTAGGACTAAGAGCGAGGGTCCTATTAAAAGGAAGAAGATCTTCGCAGGAAGATAATAACCTTTCTTGTTGAGCACCAGAGGTGTGAACATACAGATACATATGAACAATGCGATTACTCTGGAGTGCCATGGAAGGGGTAATAGAAGACTATAAACAACAATAACAAGACTGAGGAGGAAGGCTGAAAAGGAAATGACATTCAGAATCCGAGTTCCTTTCTTTGAATGGAGGGCCATATCCGAAGTGATCCCTATATTTCTAACATATCTGAATAAAGTCATCTGCTGGTTCGATCTTAACTAAACTAATATAATAGAAATAAACGTTTGTCTCCGAGTTTACGGTCATTGCTCGTATTTGATTGTTTTGTTATTGTATTTATCTTATATTTGTTATCACTAACCGAAGGTATTGTACTAAGCCCAAAACTTTGTATATACCATCAACCAGGCTTAGGTACAACATTAGAATAACATCATTAATAATTGTCGCAACTACTTAATGGTGTTCAGAGGAAGAAATAATCGATCTAAGCAAAAATCTTTTCCGCGCATAAGCAGTATCGCTCCTGCTTGTGCCAACTAGCGTCTTCCATATAATTTTCGCTATACTGGAAGATCAATAACCGGGTAAACCCTATATCTCATCGGGGTTTACCTTTTTTTATATAACTCATTCTGCTGATTGTCTATTCTGCAACTTGAATTGTTAGTTTTGCGCAAACATTTATTAGGATAAACTGTTGTTTGAGGTATGATTCGAAGAGCTATTGTTGTGATTAGTATTCTGCTTGGTTACTATGGAGTTCAGGCACAGGAAAAAGGGGTGATCGAAGGGCGAGTCATAGATGAGACTACCCGAGATGGATTGGCCTATGTGACGGTTGGTATCCAGGGTACATCTGCAGGAGCAATCACGAATGACTCGGGTTATTTTTCGATTAAGAACGCACCACTGGGATATGTATCCGTTTCAGCCAATTTGGTTGGATATGAGGCCAAAACTTCACAGGAAGTAATGGTGGCCAAGGATCGCTCTCCTTTTATAACAATAGCCCTCAAGCCTGTAGTCAATGAGCAGGAAGATATTGTATTAGAAGTGGTGAAAAAGGACTTGATCAGGGAAGATGAGTTTTCTCCGGTATCGTCACAAGACCTGACTGTAACTGAAATTGAAAAGAACCCAGGTGCCAACCGGGATGTTTCCAGGGTGATTGAATCGTTGCCAGGGGTGGCATCGAGCAGTAGTTTTAGGAACGATATTGTCATTAGAGGAGGTTCACCGGCAGAAAATAGTTTTTATTTGGATGGAGTAGAAGTACCGGTAATCAATCACTTTCAAACACAAGGAGCATCAGGAGGTCCTGTTGGGATATTGAATGCCAACCTAATCAGTAGCGTGTCTTTTAAGTCAGGCGCTTTTCCTGCCAACCGGGGTACGGCATTGAGTTCTGTCATTGAATTTAAACAGAAGTATGGAAATGCCGAGAAGTTGAACACCCGCTTTACCATTGGTTCTTCAGATGTTGGTCTTACCATGGATGGGCCAGCGGGGCCAAAGACAACCTATATATTTTCAGTGCGACAGTCTTATTTACAGTTTCTGTTCTCGGCCTTGAAACTACCTTTTTTGCCTACTTTCAATGATGCTCAATTCAATGTCAGAAAAGTGTTTGATGATAAAAATGAGCTTCAATTGGTAGGGCTGGGTGCATTGGATAGGTTTAAACTAAATGAATCGGTAAACGATGGCCTGACAGACCCGGAACAGATCAAATTCAATAATTATACTCTACAGAATATTCCTGTACAGGAGCAATGGAATTACGCTGTCGGAGCTGTTTGGACACATTACGCGAAGGCATCACAAAGAAGGCTGGTTCTAAGTCGTAATAGCTGGAATAATACATCCATCAAGTATCAGGATAATGATGATAGCTCAGAAGACAATCTGCTGCAAAATTATAAATCACGGGAAGATGAAGTGAAATTACGTTTTGAACAAACCGGTGACGTTAAGGGCATGAGTTATATTTTTGGAGGTGGACTTCAATATGCGCATTACATTAATTCCACTTTTCAGCAAATAACAACGGGTTTTGGTCAGTCGGTCGTTGATTATAATACCACCTTGGATTTTATCAAGTACTCGACTTTCGGACAGTTGAATAAATCATTTCTTTCCGATAAACTAACTGTTGGGGTTGGACTAAGACTGGATGGAAATAGCTATTCATCATCAATGGCGAATCCCCTTGAGCAGTTGTCACCAAGACTTATTGCTTCCTATAACCTTACAAAGAAGCTGTCTGTGTCAGCAAGTGTAGCCACCTATTATCAATTACCTGCCTATACAATACTGGGTTTTGGAGATACAACAGGAGTTTTGGTTAATAAGAATAATAATGTGAAATACATCAATGCGACTCATTACGTTTCCGGTATCAAATTCAGGCCAGATGAACATACCAAAGTTTCATTGGAAGGTTTTTATAAAGCTTACCGAAACTACCCCTTTAGTGTTAACGATTCTGTAAGCTTAGCTAATATTGGCTCTGACTTTGGGGTTGTTGGGAATGAAGAAGTAGAAAGTACATCTGAGGGGCGCGCATATGGTATGGAATTTCTCATACAACGAAGGAGTTATTCTGGCTTGTATGGTATTTTGGCATATACTTGGGTGAGAAGTGAGTTCAAGGATGTTATGGGAAAGTATATTCCATCTTCCTGGGATAACCAACACCTGCTGACTTTCACTGGAGGAATTAAATTGAAAAAGAACTGGCAGCTCGGATTGAAGTTTAGGCTAATTGGAGGAAGGCCTTTTACTCCTTATGACTATGACAGGTCATCACTTATAACGAACTGGAACATTATCAACAGAGGAGTTTTTGATAATTCACAGTTGAATTCACTACGGCAAAATGTTTATAACCAGTTAGATTTACGGGTTGACAAAACATGGTACAAGGATAAGTACTCTCTTAATTTATATCTGGATATCCAAAACGTATATAATTATCAGGTCGAAGAGCAGCCAATTCTTACCACCCAAAAGGACGATGACGGGAACAGTATTGTTGATCCATCGGATAGCTCGCGTTACCTTCTGGAAGAATTAAAGAATGAAGTTGGACTGTTATTACCAACAATTGGGGTAATTATAGATTTTTAATTCAGGTTCAAACATGGAGTCATTTATTGATACGCATTTTGTTTGTGGTTTTGATATAAAGTGCATATTTGCATTGATCAATACAGGTTATTTTGATCTCAATGAAGTCTACTTTTTCACATTCACTAGACATACCCCAGGTTTTGGAAAAACTTGGGAGTTCCGGGAAGGGTCTGTCCCACGATGAGGCTAAGACCAGATTAAATCAGTTTGGTCCTAACAGTCTTAAAGGAGATAAAAAGCGTAGAGGAGTCTTACTTTTCCTGAACCAGTTTCATAGTTTTTTTATTTACCTTTTGTTCGCAGCAGTTGTAATTTCATTCGCGTTGGATAATGAAGTAGATGGTTATCTTATTCTGGCGATAATTCTTATTAATGCTACCATCGGTTTCGTTCAGGAATATCGTGCTGAAAAGTCAATAGAGTCCCTGAAAAGTATGATAGTAGCACATGCCAATGTATTCAGGGACGGGGTTCTACAGAAGATTGACTCAAGATTGCTTGTACCGGGTGATGTGATTTCCTTAGAAGAAGGAGAGCAGATTCCAGCGGATGCGCGCATTATTGAGGCATCAAATATCAGAACTATGGAGTCTTCGCTTACAGGTGAGTCCTTACCAGTAAGTAAAGACATTTTTAAAGTGCCTCTTGCTGCTTCAGTTGCAGATAGAAAGAATATGCTATGGAAAGGGACATTCGTAGCCGGAGGAAAAGGTTTGGCAGTTGTAACAGAAACAGGTACCAGTACTCAAATAGGTCAGGTTGCTACTTCATTAAGAGATATAGACGAAAAACCAGGTTTACTGAATAAGAGGGTAGACAGGCTTGCTTTGCAACTAGGTATTTTTGCAACTATTGGTGCTGCGCTAACTTTTGTTGTTGGGTACTTTGTTCGGGGGTTTGAATTTACCGAAGTTTTCTTGTTTACCATTGCATCACTTGTGGCCGCTATACCGGAGGGTTTGCCGGCAGTAATAGCTATTGTACTTTCAATAGGCGCTCACCGTATGGCCCGGAATAATGCCATCGTCAGGAAACTTTCCGCAACAGAAACGCTGGGCCATGCTACTATAATTGCTACAGACAAAACCGGAACATTGACACAGAATACTATGACCGTTGAACGAATCGTACTTTCTGATAATACAAGGGTTGATGTTTCGGGAAACGGATGGGACACAGAAGGCGAGTTCACTTTGGGTAATAAAAAGGCTATACCAGGTGAATATGAATTGCTTGATGACCTTCTTACGATTAGTGCGGTTTGCAATAATGCTGATGTCACTAAGGTTGCGGAAACAGGTGAGTACAAAGTACTTGGTGATCCGACAGAGGTTGCCTTAGTGGTACTTGCAAAGAAAGGGAATAAGACAAAAGAAGAGATTCTTAAAAATGCCTTAACCTACAAAGACTTTGCTTTCAACAAAGACCTTCGATTTAGAGGTGCCTTGTTGGAGACTAGCAAGACAAAAAGGTTTTATCTTTTTGGAGCCCCGGAATCACTACTCAGCAAATGCTCCGAAGTTCCCGGAAAAGACGGACATAACGTGCTGACAATTGATGAAAGAAGAAAAATTGAAAAGAATATAACCGACCTAAGTAAGCAGGGATTGAGAGTACTGGCATTTGCTTATGCATCTGAGTTTCCTGAGAATATTACGAAGCTCGAGGATGTTGAACTGCAAAACCTTAAGTGGGTTGGTTTGGTGGGTATGAAGGATCCGGCTCGTCAGGAGGTAGAAAGTTCAATTGCCCTAGCCAAATCCGCTGGTATCAGAGTTATGATGAAAACAGGCGATCACAAAGAAACGGCTATTGCTATTGCGAAGGAGGTTGGTATCCTTGATGGAAAAAAGTCGAACGGTTTTCCGTTGGCAGTGACAGGCCCAGAACTTGAAGCCATGAGTGAAACGCAGTTCAAGGAAACAATTGAGAATGTATCCGTCTTTGCGAGGTTAACACCGCGGCTGAAACTAAGGATAATTTCGCATTTGCAGGATCACGGAGAGATCGTGGCTATGACTGGTGATGGTGTTAATGATGCACCAGCTCTTAAGAAGGCTGATATTGGTGTTTCTATGGGGATTACAGGAACAGATGTTGCCCGCGCATCCAGTGAAATGGTCCTTTCTGATGACAATTTCTCAACGATCGTACGGGCTGTAAAAGAAGGTAGAATAGTATTCAGAAATATTCGCCAGGTCACATATTTCTTATTAACAACCAACTTTGCAGAAAGCATTACTATTCTGACAGCTTTACTAATTGGTTTCGCTTTACCTTTGCTTCCGGTTCAGGTGCTATGGCTCAATCTGATTACCGATGGCCTGGTAGTGTTGGCTCTGGCAGCAGAACCTGACCATTTTGAAATCCTATTAGAAAAGCCAACCAAAAGAAACATTGGAATTCTTAGCAAAGAGGTAGTGCCCTTCTTTATTATCATGGTTATAGGTATGACGATTACTACTTTGTGGGTATTTCAGTTATATGAAGTAGAGAGTTTGGAAAAGGCAAGAACAGGTGCGTTCACAGTATTGGCCATTTCTCAGTTGTTTAATGTTCTGAATATGCGGTCCCTGAAGTACTCGGTATTCAAAATCGGATTGTTCAGTAATAAGTATATTTGGTACGCGATTTTCATGTCATTTATTCCGCTTCCAATACTGTTTTATGTGCCTTTTTTGAGTGAAATCTTCTCCTTTGTACCGTTAAGTCTTCAGGAGTTCTTATTTCTTACACTGGTTTCTTCTCTGATTCTGTGGTTAGGCGAAGGGTTCAAATTAATGAAGTCAAGACTCAATAATGATCCCGGAAGCTGACATCAGTGTTTTAACAATCAGACCTGTGATCTTTAGCCGGGCCATATCTTTTGGATGAGCTGCTATCTTTCTTTATAGAAGTCTCTTATGAGAGCTTTAGTTTGATTTAGTGTCATACTATCCGCAGTATTTACCGAAATAAGTTTATCTCCAATCTCAGGGTGATTTTCGAGTTCCTTTTTAAACTCTGTCTTGGCTTCCGCAGGTCCGAATACAACCAATTGATCTATATCCTTCAGGCTATTAATAATTTCAAGGAAGAAATCTTTCAATTGATGTTTTGACCTCTCCAATAATTTGCTCTCAGAAATTGCATCCTGTGGCTTGTGCTTTTGGGAAGCCCCATACCCTCCGTGAGGGTGGAAGTGTTCAACACTTGATTCTATAGTTGAAAAATATTCCTTGCCATCCTTATCAATTTTGAGTAGATAAGCAATGTCTGAGTCGATCCATATTCCTGTTTTCATTGTCATAGTATTTCAAGTTTAAGCTAAATTACCAATTGGCTGAACGCTCAACACTGACTAGTGACATGTTCTTTCGTGATTTAAGTCAGTCACAAGAAGTTAATGGATTATAAAGAGATGACAAAGCTCATTTTTTCATTGAACCTTCGATACTACTTTCGTTTATCGATTAATCATTTTAAATAAACTGCTGTTATGAACTCCAATATCAAACTCTTTAAAGAAATCAGAATAGAGGATATCCCTGAAGTAGGTGGGAAAAATGCTTCGTTGGGTGAAATGTTTCAACAATTATCAGGGAAAGGAATAAGCGTTCCGGATGGTTTTGCTACCACCTCCAGTGGATATTGGACTTTTCTTGACCAGAATAAATTGCGTGCCCCATTAACCGCTACATTAAATTCTCTGGATACCGAAGATTTTTCCAATCTATCAGAGGTTGGTAGCAAGGCCCGGGCCTTGATAATGCATGCTGAGTTTTCTGCGGAAATTGAAGAGCAGATAAAAAAAGGGTATGAATACCTCGTGACTCAATATGGAGATGATATTTCTCTCGCTGCAAGAAGTAGTGCCACAGCAGAAGACCTCCCCAATGCCAGTTTTGCTGGTCAGCAAGAGACTTTTCTCAACGTCAAGGGACTGGATGAGCTATATCATGCTTGCCACCGTTGCTATGCCTCTTTATTTACGGATAGGGCAATTAAGTACAGACATGATAATGGATTTGAGCATATGAAAGTTGCTCTTTCTGTTGGTGTGCAGGTCATGGTTCGTTCCGATAAGGCTTCATCAGGAGTATTGTTCACATTAGAGCCAGATACAGGTTTTAGAGATATTATTTTGGTATCAGGTGCCTGGGGACTGGGTGAGAATGTGGTACAGGGTAGTGTTAACGTAGACGAGTTTTACGTTTTTAAGCCAACCTTGAAAGATGGTTTAAAGCAACCGATCGTATCAAGGAAATTGGGTTCGAAGGAATTAACAATGATCTATGCTGAAGAAGTAAAAGATTCAAGGCCTGAAAGCAAAATTAAAAATATTGAAACACCACTTGAGTTACAGGAGAAGTATATCCTGAAGGATGAAGAGGTTATTACATTAGCAAAGTGGGGAGCAGCTATAGAGGAACACTATGGGCGACCAATGGATATTGAATGGGCAAAGGATGGGGTGTCAGGTGATCTTTTTATTGTTCAGGCCCGCCCCGAAACCGTATTTAGTAGTAGAAAGAATGAAAATACTATTAAGTCCTTCAAACTAAAAGAAAAGGGAACTGCCCTATGTAGAGGAATCGGCCTTGGTAATAAGATAACTTCAGGAATAGCAAGGGTTATTCATTCACCGGATGAAGCCCATAGACTAAAGAAAGGAGAGGTGTTGGTAACAGGAAAGACTAACCCGGACTGGGATCCGATTCTGAAGAAGGCAGCAGCCATCGTCACAGATCAGGGGGGAAGGACGAGTCATGCCGCCATTGTTGCGCGTGAAGTGGGTGCTGTAGCCATTGTTGGAGCCATTGATGCAACGGATAGTATCACAGATGGACAAGAGGTAACTGTTTGTTGTTCGGATCATGATAGCGGTGTGGTTTATGATGGTAAACTGGAATGGTTTGAAGAAGACATAGATATTGAAGGTTTGGGCAACACAAAAACAGAGGTGAAATATATACTCAGTGACCCTGAACAGGCTTTTAGGCTCGCCTCATTTCCAAATCAGGGTATTGGTTTAATGAGACTTGAGTTTGTGATTAACAATTCCATCCAGATTCATCCTTTGGCTCTCAAACAATTTGATCAACTGAAGAGTAATGAGACCAAGGAGAGGATAGAACAGCTCACGCATCACTATAATGACAAAACCGAATACTTCATTCACAAACTTGCAGAGGCTGTTGCCATGATAGCATCAGCTTTTTATCCGAAGGAAGTCATTGTACGAATGAGTGATTTTAAGTCGAACGAATACGCAAATCTAATAGGGGGTGATGAGTTTGAGCCCAAAGAAGAGAATCCAATGATAGGATGGAGGGGAGCGTCCCGGTACTATCATATCGGTTACAAGGAAGGTTTCGAGATGGAATGTCAGGCAATGAAGATGGTTCGTGAGGACATGGGGTTGAAGAACGTGAAGTTGATGATTCCTTTCTGCCGGACTGAGGTCGAAGCAGAGAGGGTACTTGATGTCATGAAGAGTTCAGGATTGGAAAGAGGGCTAAATGGACTTGAAATATATATGATGGCCGAGATACCCAGTAATATTATTTTGGCGGATGATTTTGCAAAACATTTTGATGGGTTTTCAATAGGTTCTAACGACCTGACTCAGCTTACTCTAGGAGTTGACAGGGATTCTGAATTGTTGAGTGAAAATTTTGATGCCAGAGATAAAGCTGTGAGAAAACTAATTTCAATGGTGATTGAAACGGCTCATAATCATGGTTTGAAAATAGGGTTATGCGGGCAGGTGGCTAGTGATTTTCCTGAGTTCGCACAATTTCTGGTCGAACAGGATATCGATAGCGTTTCGTTTAACCCGGATGCATTAGTCAATGGACATAGGAATATTCAGATAGCAGAGTCCTCTACAAAAAAAGAGACGTCAATGGTATAATCATTGTCTATGAAGGAACACCAACGCTATCAAATAACCCCGCAGCACCAAGTATGCCTGCGTCATTCTTCATTTTAGCCACATCAATGACAAGATCATCTGTATAGTAGGGAGGGAGTAATTCCTTTAATTTTGAAAAGATCGTTGGCTTGAAAAGATCGGTTGCCGCGGAAACTCCACCACCCAGAAGAATTTTGTTCACATCAAGGATCCTGCATAATCCTACAATGGATTCAGCTAGTAGTTCACCGATCCGTTCGTACACATGAATTGAAAATGCATCACCTAATCTGGCGTGCTCAGCGATTGTCTTCATTCTCAAATCATCAGCACTCAACGTAGAATCAGGGTAGCTTGATATATTATCTCTGGCATATTGAGTAAGGTGAAAGTGTCCCAGTTCATCTTCTAGCTTTTTTCCTGTACTCACTGGAATGTGCCCTATTTCGGTTGGATTACCGCGTCCACCTCTGAATAATTGTCCATTGATGAAGGCACCGCAGCCTACACCGGTTCCTAAAGTGATTAGTGCGAAGTCGGTCAATTCACCGTGCTGACCAAAATTGAACTCCGCAGAAGCAGCACATTTCGCATCGTTTTCAATGGCAAAACGGATATTTGGAAACCGTTCCGTTAGCATATCGACAATAGGACAATCATCCATGCCTTTGATATTCGGTAATGATATCACCTTTGTTCTTTCGCGATTTAGCAGGCCTGGAAAGCCAATTCCTACTTCATCAATAGTCGGGTGATTGCTGAGATAAGTGTCTATTGCATCCAGAAGATTTTGAGCAAAACCTTTACCATCTTCCCATCCATTCGTTTCAGGAGCCGATCGCTCAGTAATAGTGCCATCCTGACTTACAATTCCAAACTTTACGGAAGTTCCTCCGATATCAATACCTAATGTACTCATGCTAATAATTTGTATCGAAGATACTATTTAACAGCAAAAATGCAATGGAAATCTACCGCTGAGCCTTATATCAAGAAAATTAAGGAATGAATGTAATTGTCGCCCACACGTCATAAAAACTGAAACCCTAAAGAGATGTGTTTTGTTAATGGGACATGGATTTACGAGAAAAATTAAAAGAAGTATTTGGTTCCGGCTATTCTTATGAAGAATATCGAGACTTCACATCAAGATTGTTGGCTGAAGGCAAGACTACGGGCCAAAACCAAAGTGAAGAGATGATTCATTATACCAGACTGAATGATCAACGGATGTCCCGACTAGACAAAAAACTAGAACTGGAGACAGAAACCTTGGAAGTTCTTAATGATGTGCCAAGTACGAATTGGCTCGTGATTACTGAACCCTGGTGTGGCGATGCACCACAGTTGGTTCCCTTATTTTATGCGATGGCTAATGCAGCACCAGATACCACTTTGAGATTGATACTAAGGGATGAAAACCCTGAGGTGATGGACCATTTTGAGTATAAAGGCAGTCGGGCAATTCCGGTACTTATTGTGATGGATAAAGATTTTAACGTACTGGGTCGGTGGGGAGCAAGACCTGCTCCAGCCCAGATTATGGTAGAGGAGTATAAGAAAATGGATCCGAAACCTCCCTACAGTGAGTTGACGGTTCGGCTTCAAAAGTGGTACAATCAGGATAAGACGAAAACAAGTCAGGAAGAAATTGTAGAGTTGCTTAAGACCTGCGTCACAGTTTCATGATCAGGGTTGGTGATTGCCTAAAGACAAGCTTTTGAGTTGTTTAAAGAGTTTTGTTAAAGCTAATTGCTTGTTCTACCCAAAAATCGAGGTCATTTTCAGTGTCAATTCCATCGGAGTATACGAATAGAAACCCTTTCATAGGTTTACCGGTAAAGTCCATTTCCCGGCAGCCGGCCTTTTCCAATAGGTGTTCGTAATTCAATTTACCAACGCGCACCATGATTCGGTCTTCTTTTGTCTTTCTGTCAATATCGACACCAATACACATCTTCTCATTGACCATGAAAATTAGTCCTCCCATCATTTTCTTTTCTTCAAGTATGGGTTGCTTTGAAAGTCTTTGTCGGACGCGGTCGGCTAGATATTCGGAGTAGGGCATTTTATTAGTTTAAAGTTCATGAGTTAAAAGTTTTTTTAGTTGAAAGCAGCTCAGTTTCTATCTGGATCGTTAACGTAAAATTACAAGCTTTAAGATTAGCCTCAGGGACTTTGAACTTTAAACTATAAAAAACTTTTAACTCCTAAGAAAGGTACACAATCAAAAGCTGAATACACCCAATAATAAAGCCTAATACACCACCCAGTATTTCTATGAATTTAAACTCTTTTTTAAGTATACTGTATAATATTTGCTCAAGCTTATCAGTGGAAAAGTTAACAACCTTGTCGTAAACGGTCTTTTCTATATCAATATTCTCTTTTGAGCTTTCTACAAAACTTTCAATGACCGAAGGAAGCATAGTTTCGAACTCAATCATAAGCGTATTTTTGATGGTAGCCTTTGTGTCATCATTTAGGAACATCGCTAACATTGGCATTTTTGCTCCTAACTTATTGTTGAGAAAGTCGTCTAAATGCTCCTCTATTTTTTGTTTTACGCCATGAAGGTTTTCACCGGACTGTAAGGCGCCACTGATGTCATCGAGAGAGAAGAGTTCATTTGAAACTATTGAGCCAAGTTTTTCAGCAATGGCCTTTTGGCGTTTAGGAAAAATACCTTGCACATGAAAGAAAAGGATTCTGGTTCTCTTTCGCGGGTGGAAAAGCATTTTAATGGCCAGGAAATTGGTAAACCAACCAATCAGTGCAGCGATAATCGGTAATGAATAGATCAACATGACTGCAAATGTAAAAAACTCTTAAAATAAAGTCATTTGTCAAGTATGCGATAATCCGGGAAACAAGTCTGTTCGTATTTTTGTTAGAAAAGTAAGTATGATGAAGAACTTTTTTTATCTATTCGCAATAGTTAGCATTTTTACTTCCTGTCGTCAGGTTGATAGTGGAAGTAGTAATGCATTGACAAATAATTTAGGGACAGCTCCAAAACAAAAAGAGATGAGTTTTAAAGTTGAAAAATCAGAGGAGGAGTGGAAGAAGCAATTGACTCCTGAACAATATCGCATCACCAGAGAAAGTGGAACAGAAAGAGCATTTACTGGTGAATATTGGGATAATCATAAGGATGGGCAATACAACTGTGTTTGTTGTGGAACTCCTTTGTTTATCTCGGACACTAAATTTGATTCGGGTACAGGATGGCCTAGTTTTTATCAACCCGCAAGCGATACTGTGATCAATGAAATTGTAGATAAGTCGCATGGTATGGTGAGGACTGAGGTGAGGTGTAAAATTTGTGATGCACATTTGGGACATGTCTTCAATGATGGACCACAACCTACGGGATTGAGATATTGCATTAATTCTGCATCTTTGGATTTCAAGAAGGAATAGTCATCGATGAATATTATAGAAGAAGCCAAGAAAGAAGCACCTAAAACCTGGAAGTATTTCGAAGATTTTGTCGAGGGTAATTACCCGGAGATCATTGATAAAATAGAGTTTGATCAGCTTAGTTTTGATTTTCAACTTGGAGTCTACATAGCTTTTTTTAACTCTGTAAGCACCGATGTAGATATCTATAGCACAGAGCAAGATGCACTCAAGGATGCCGTTATGGAGGCCTTTCGGCAGTATGAAGAGTATTTGTTTTTGGACTCCTGATCTGCCTATTCCATGGTATATATTGTAATAGCTTTAATAGTCTGCCTTATGAGTTTCTTTCTTTTCTTCAATGGAAAGAAACCACTTGCAGCTTCTGAGATTGTAATCCCCCCAATATGGAAGACGGTATTGACCGAGCACGTCAGCTTTTACAATCAATTGGATGAGGCAGACAAAAGACGCTTTGAAGAAGACTGTTTTCGGTTTTTACACGAGGTAAAAATTACTGGAATAGAAACTGATGTTGAGTTAGTTGATCGACTACTAGTAGCAGCAAGTGCGGTGATACCATTTTTCGGCTTTAAAGAGTGGTTGGGATACAGAGGCTTAAAGGAAGTAATATTATACCCTTCCGCATTTGATCGTACTTTTCAATTCAATAATCCTGATGAAATCATCACTGGCATGGTTGGTTATGGAGTCATGTCAGGTAAAGTGATTTTTTCAAAGCCAGCACTTCGTTTCGGGTTCCAAAACGACCAGGACAAGCACAATGTTGGTATTCATGAGTTTATACACTTATTCGATAAGCAGGATGGCTTCATTGATGGGATTCCGGCTATATATGATAACCGTCAGTATAGTTTGCCTTGGGTGAATTTTGTAAAAGAAAAGACAAAAGAGATTCTGAAAGACCAATCGGATATCAATGACTACGCTAGTTTTAATACTCAGGAATTTTTGGCTGTAGCGGGGGAATATTTTTTTGAGACACCACACTTAATGAAAAAGAAACACCCTGATTTATATGAAGCGATGTCTGAAATATTCAATCAGGACTTAGCCTCAACAATGAAGAAGTCAAAGCCGAAAAAACGTCAAACGATAGGAAGAAATGCACCATGTCCATGCGGGAGCGGCTTGAAGTACAAGAAGTGTTGTTTACGTTAGCTGTTTGTTTGGGAATAGTCTTTTATAGTCTACCAAACTCTTCTCTATAATCTCTTTAGCCGTTTTAGCATCCTGAAACTCTTCGATCTCTACCGTCTTGTTTTCCAGTTTTTTGTAGTCCTCAAAGAAGTTCTTAAGCTCTTTCAAAAAGTGGTTGGGCAGTTCTGAGATATCATTCATATGATTGACACTCATGTCATTCTCTGCTACAGCAATAATCTTGTCATCCAGCTCACCACCGTCCAGCATGCGCATAACTCCAATTACTTTTGCTGAAACCATACAGAGTGGTACGATGTCTATTTGTGAGAGCACCAGTATGTCCAACGGATCCTTATCATCACAATAGGACTGAGGAATGAATCCGTAATTGGCAGGGTAGTACATCGAGGAATAGATGACTCTATCCAGTTTTAGAAGGCCTGAGTCCTTGTCAAGTTCGTATTTTGCCCTAGTGTGTTGAGGGATTTCAATAATGCCGTTAACGAAGTCTGGTGTGTTTTCTCCGGGACTTACGTGGTGCCAGGGGTTGAAGTAGTTTGACATGATATCTATTATAAATCTAAATTAAGTCTCCTTGCACTTTGGTGAACAGAAAGAATATCTATCTGTTTTGAATGAACAATTTTATAAATCATTCTGTAGTTACCGAGAATTAGTTCTCTTATCATTTGATTATTTATTTCAGGAACTACTCTCCCTGTCTTTGGATTTTGATGCAAAATCGTAACACAGTCAAAAAATCTGTGTACCTGTATTTCTGCGTACCTTTTAGAATCTTTAGAAATGAAACTAGCTATTTGTTCGATATCGCGGATTGATTGTGGGGTCCAATTTATTTCAACCACTTTTTAAGTCTGTTTTTTGCTTCATTGGTTGAATAAACGTTTCCTTTTTCAGAATCGAGCAAGCCAGACTCAATTTTCTGTAAAAGCATAACTCTGTCCATCAGTTCCTCTACAGAAAATTTGGACGGAAGGTCTTGAAGTGATTTTAAAAGTTGTTCTTTCGAAAGCATAGTATAAATATAACGAATATTGATAGATGTCGGTTCAATCCTTATTCTTCTTTTTCACGCCCCTCACAGCCTCAGCTTCCCAGGGATTATCTGGCCATGAGTGTTTAGGGTAACGGGCTTTCATATCTTTCTTTACTTCGAAATAAGCGTTATCCCAAAAGCTTCGAAGATCAGAGGTAATCTGCACTTGCTTGAACCCGGGAGACAATAAGTGCATAAGTACTGGAGTTTTTCCTTCATTAACCTTTGGTGTATCCGCCATACCGAATACTTCCTGTAATCTTACCGCCAGGATGGGTGCGCTGCCATTGGCCTTATAGTCCAGTTTGATGTTAGACCCGCTCGGTACTTCAATTGTTTTTGGTGCCAGTTTGTTCAAGGACTGTTGTTTATCGAAGTCCAGTGAGTGATGAAGTACATCCAGTAAATCAATCTTTTTCAAATCCGCAGGTTTTTTAACTCCTGCCAGGTAAGGTGATAACCATTCCTTACAAGTCAATAGCAGCGTAGCGGTACTGACATCCGGCCAGCCTTCGGTGGGTCTCCACTTTTTTAGGCTTAGCACTCTGTGCTGCCATTGAATCACTTCTTTGTCGAAGTTAAGCAGTTGTTCGCCTTCTTTTTTGAGGGCATCACAAATGGCGTCAATCAGGTGCGACTCATCAGGGTCGGGTAGAGGGGTTGACTTGAGAACGATGTTACCGATCCTCATGTCTTTGGTTGCCTGTAATCCTCCGTCTTCTGTATCCCAGGTGATTACTTCCAGCTCCTTGACCATTGTAGCCAGGTCTTGTGGATTGAGGGGGGACGCAAGGAAGATTTTACCCATACCATCTCTGGCATCGAGATGTGCAACCGCCAGCCAGGCTTCGTGTGCCAAATCATCTTTGTGGCCAGCCATAGCGTAGCGACCATTAGCGAGTTGAAACTGTGCATTGTTACCGGGACGTGCACAGGCGATTCTCTCAGGGTAAGTGTGGGTGAGGAGCACTCCGGTTTCAAAGTCATCAACAGGACTATTATCCGGTTCTATGTTAAATAACTTTCTGTAAGACTGTGCTATCTTTTCGATTCGTCCAAATTTTTTCCCCTTACCAGAATCACTTCGATATCTTCTCAGTGCTTCAATGCGCTTATTGATATCAATTCCTGCCTCTCTTGGAAGAGGATCACGCTCTTCCAGCAATGCTGCTATATCCGTAGCAAGTTCTAATAAGTCGTTTTCTTCTGCACGGATCAGCATATGTGCAATTCTTGGGTGACATGGCAATTGGTACATACGTTTACCATGTTCGGTGATCTTGCCATTCTCGAGTGCTTCTAATTGATGGAGCAGTTCACTCGCCTGAGCCACTGCCCCTTTAGGTGGTGGATTGAGCCAGGTAAGTTGTTCGACATCAATAACTCCCCAATGGGCCATATCAAGCACCAAAGCTGCGAGGTCGGCCTCCATAATCTCAGGGGTTCGGTGATCGGCTAGTCTTTCGTGTGTAGCCAGGGACCACATACGATAGCACGTTCCGGGAGAAAGTCGCCCTGCCCGGCCTGCACGCTGATCAGCTGAGTCCTTCGAAATCCTGACCGTTTCCAGTCTTGAAAGTCCTGATTTTGGGTCAAATTTTTGTGTTCTACCGAAGCCTGAATCGACCACTACTGTAATACCCTCAATCGTTAAACTTGTCTCAGCAATTGAGGTGGCGAGAACTACTTTTCTTCGACCTTCTTTGTTCGGCATTATGGCCGACCTTTGTTTGTGGTAAGGTAATACCCCATATAGTGGATGGATGACAAAGCCCCTCAATTCTTTTCGTAGTATTTCCTCACACTTTAATATTTCTCCCTGCCCCGGAAGAAAAACGAGAATATCTCCCTCTTGCTCCTTGGTCGCCTTGATGACCGTCCGAGCGGTAAGTTCAGCCATCATATATTCGTCTTGCTGCCCGGTATACTTAATATCCACTGGGTATTGACGTCCTTTGCTTTCGACAGCAGGAGCACCTAACAGACTGGTCAGCTCCGGCATATCCAGTGTTGCTGACATGATCACGATCTTCAAATCTTGCCGAAGTACTTGTTGTGCCTCCCGGCAAAGGGCCATAGCCACGTCTGCATGAATACTACGTTCATGGAATTCGTCAAAGATGACCAGAGCAACGCCTTGCAGCTCGTTATCACTTTGGATCATCCGGGTGAGAATTCCCTCGGTAACTACTTCAATTTTGGTCTGTTCTGATACCTTGTTTTCAAAGCGAATTCTGTATCCGATGGTATTTCCAACTTCATCTCCAATCAACTCTGATAATCTGGAAGCAATGGATTTTGCAGCTAACCTTCTTGGTTCCAGCATGATGATTTTTTGATTACCTAACCATGATTCATTAAGTAAGGCGAGAGGCAGAAGGGTACTTTTTCCTGCACCAGGAGGGGCGTGGACTATTAATGTGCTGTTTTCGGCAAGTTGCTTTTTGACTTCGTCAATGATTTCAACTACAGGCAGATCAATTTTATAAGGGTCGAATGACATATAGCTGCGAAGTTAGTTATTTGAACCAATTTAATCGTGACTTGTACCGACTTGTAATTATTAAACAACTAACGATTATGAAAAAATTACTTTTTACAGGACTTCTGCTGAGTTCTATCTATGCTGAAAAAGCCTTTGGCCAGGCCTATGGCAATGCTTATGACAACCAGTTGATACAGGCCAACTCCCGTCATAATGATCTTTATTACAACAAACCAGCATTCAAGTTTGAAGCTCAGGCTGGAAACCCGGGCAGGGGTGGAATGACCTTCGATATTAACGTTCTGACGAATGTGAAGCCTGACAGCTATGTCGCTATGTTTAATATCACCCAGGTGGGAGAAACAGCTTCGGCTACCGATAGTCTTGCTTCATCAAGAATCGAAAGCTTCAAGAAAGACTTGGTTCAGTATGGAGTGGAGGAGTCTGATATACTCACCGACATGATATCATTTATACCGGTGTACGAAGTGCAAGTGGAGAAGAAGCTATTTAGCAAAACGTACAATGAAGTCCCGAAGGGCTTTGAACTGCAAAAGAACGTTCATGTTCGTTTCAAGGATATCAACAAACTGGATAAGTTATTAGCTGCGGCTGCCAGGAATGAAATTTACGATTTCATCAAGGTTGATTATTTTATTGAGAATACTTTAGAAATATGGGATAAAATGATGAATCGAACGGCTGAATTTTTGACAAAGAAGAAGTCCTTTTATAAAAAGATTGGTTACGATCTGGACTCCATGAATCTGGATATTGCAGATGATCAGAATATTGCTTTTCCTGCGGATAGATATAAGTCATATACAGCTTTTAATCAGACTTCAATTGATGCGATTAAAAAGAAGCACGATGTCGTTGAGTCTAAGAAACAGGTTACTAAATACTACAGCAAACTGCCCTATCACCGATATGATGCTGTTATGAATCCTGAAATTCTGGAACCCGCAGTACAGTTTACCTATTCACTAAAACTCTCTTATACCAAGAAGCCGGAAAAACCGAAAGTGGTAGAAAAGGTCAAGGAGGTCAAGAAGCATTTCTTTATATCCGAGAGTGGTGATGCGAAGGTGATTCCGTTAAACTAATCCGATAAGAGGCCAGCCAATAAGGTTGGCCTCTCTCTTACCTGACTTTCTGAGATTAAATTTGACATGGGTCTGATATTTTTTTATCCTATTAGTATGAGACATTACGACACACTTACAGAAACAATAAATGAATTAGGAAAATTAGGCTATTCAGATCAGTTCAAAGCGATTGAAAACGGGATAGTATCAATGGAAACCAAGAACCTCTATGAACCGAACGATCTTGAAATTACGGGGATCTACAGGTTCGAAGGGGAGACTAATCCCAGTGATGCATCTGAAGTCCTGGTGATAGAGTCTGAAGATGGGCAGAAGGGTACTTTGGTTCTATCATATGGGGCAAAGAACGATCAGGAAACTGACTTGATTAGGGAAATACCCGTGGTAAGATAGTAAGTTGAATTGTTAGAATTTTTTTAGATTTTTCGTCACTATTCTAAGGCTGGTTTGTCATGATTATGGAAACCAACCGAAGAATGATGAGACTTACACTTACCTTGCTGGTTTGTAGTATTCTAAATACTGCATATTGCCAGACCTCTACACTGCTTGGCTTTGATGGATCAGGTAGACTTACTTACAATCCTGATGCTAATGGAAATGTTATACCCGACTTTAGCTATGTTGGATATCATCATGGTGAGCAGGATATTCCCGATGTTCCTATCGTCCATACAATTTCTCCAGTTAGCGGAGACAATAGATTACATATTCAGGCGGCTATCGATGCTGTTGAATCTATGACTCCTGATGCTAACGGGTTTAGAGGAGCCCTGTTATTGCAAGCCGGAACTTATAATGTGAGTAATACACTCTACATACAGGAAAGTGGTGTTGTAATAAGGGGAGAAGGAAACTCGACTGTCGTTAACGCCACTGGAACCTTTCAACATTCGCTCTTTCAATTCCAGGGAGATGGCGGGACAAGTAATATTAGTTCTTCCGAAAAAGAAATTATAGATAATTATGTGCCTATCGGGGCACAATCTTTTACAGTGGAATCCGGGCATAGTTTTCTGCCAGGTGACCGAATATACCTGCAAATAGCACCCAACCAAAGCTGGATCAATATGTTAGGTATGCACGATTTAAGCAGTAGCGATCCGGGTGATACGGACTGGACCCCATCAGCATATACATTACGATACAAAAGGTATGTTACTGAAGTCAGTGGTGATGTCATTACTATTGATGCACCAGTGGTTGATCCCATTGTTGACGGATACGCAACTGGTTCCATATACAAGTATACCTGGAACAACAGGTTAGAAGAAGTTGGAATAGAAAATATCAGGCTGGAATCATCATATACAAGTGATTCGGACGAGAACCATGCCTGGCATGCAGTATCGTTTAGCAATACTGAAAACGCATGGATGCAGAACGTAAATGCTTATTACTTCGGGTATTCCTGCGCTAACATTAGCAGCAGTTGTTACAAAATTTCGGTACTCAGCTGTAGTATGATTGATCCAAAATCACAAACCACCGGTGGCCGTAAATATTCCTTTAATTGTAATGGACAACAAATTCTTTTCAAGGACTGTTATGCCTGGGGCGGCCGTCACGACTACGTTACTGGAGCAAGGGTACCCGGTCCCAACACTTTTGTGAACTGTGTCTCTGAAAATCAGAAATCTACCACAGGTCCACACCATCGATGGGCCACTGGCCAATTATATGACAATGTAGTGGGAGACAAAGATTTTGCCGCTGAGAACAGAGAGACCTCGGGGTCAGGACATGGTTGGGCTGGTGCGCAGATTATGTTTTGGAATTGTACAACCACTACCAAGTTTGTTATGCATGATCCCCCCGGAGATCATATGAATTGGTGTATCGGTTGCTCTGGAACAATAACAAATGTTGGTTTCATGTCGACAGAACCCTATGCCTATGTTGAGTCCCAAAATAATGCATTACTTCCCACAAGCCTTTATGAGAAACAACTTTGTGATCGATTGGTACTTCCTGGATGTACAGCTACGCCAACCTGTGAAGATGTTAGTGCCAGCTCGAATGATGGCAATATACCAGCAAATGTATTAGATAATGATCTGAATACCAGATGGTCTGCCGATGGAGATGGGCAGTATATTCAATTTTGTTTGGGGCAACTAGTTGATATCAACAGGATTGATATCGCCTTCTTCAACGGAGATCAACGTACTTCTACATTTGATATACTGGCATCAGAAGACGGATTATCATGGACAACAGTTCAATCCGGACTCACCAGCAGCGGAATAAGCTTAGAATTGGAGCCTTTTACCTTTCCTATGATAACTGCTCAATATATTAGAATAGTTGGCCACGGAAATAGTGCAAATACCTGGAACAGCTATACGGAAGTTGATATCAGACAAGACAATATTCCATACAACGGAACAGCACATGTGATTCCCGGGCTGATTGAGTCTGAGGAATATGACTTTGGGGGAAAAGATATATCATGGTATGATGACACTGAAGGAAATGAAGGAGGGGAGCTGAGAACGGATGATGTAGATGTACAAACTTCAAGTGAAAATGGATACAATATTGGATGGGTTTCAGCCGATGAATGGCTGGAGTATACTGTAGATGTTACGGCAACCGGGTATTATGATTTCAATTTGAGGATGGCATCTACTGGGGCTGGCCGCTTTCTGAGAGTTGAAATGGATGGTGTAGATATTACCGGTTCGATAGAAGCACCTAATACCGGAGATTATCAAGCCTATGAAACGGTGACTGTACCGAATATCAACCTGACACAAGGGGAAAAGGTAATGCGTATATACTTCGAATCAAACAGTATGAACATAACCTACATCAATGTAACTGCTAGCGATGTTGATTGTAATGGTGATCCTTCCGGAACCGCATCAGTAGATAACTGTGGAGTCTGCTCTGGCGGGTCTACTGGAGTCCCCCCTAATTCTACTTGTGTACAAGATTGCAATGGTGACTGGAATGGCACTGCTTCAGTAGATAATTGTGGAGTATGTTCGGGAGGAAATACAGGGGTGACACCTAATTCGACATGTACTCAGGATTGTGCCGGAGATTGGGGAGGGGCAGCAAGTATTGATGATTGTGGTGCATGCTCTGGAGGGAACTCAGGTATCATACCGAACTCCACTTGCACTCAAGACTGTAATGGTGATTGGGGGGGCTCTGCTTACATTGATGGGTGCGGTCAATGTGTAGAAGGTAATACCGGAGAATTGCCCTGTGCTGATGATTGTAACGGTGATCCAGGCGGATCAGCATCAATCGATGATTGCGGTGTCTGCTCAGACGGATTGACCGGGGTTACACCAAACTCGACATGTGCTCAGGACTGCAATGGTGACTGGGATGGTAAGGCTACAATAGATAATTGCGGTATCTGCTCAGGCGGATTAACTGGAACTACTCCTAATTCCACTTGTGCTCAGGACTGTAATGGTGATTGGGGGGGTACTGCATCTATAGATGTGTGTGGAGTCTGTTCGGGGGGAAATACCGGGCTGGTACCGGAAACCAACACTGATAATTGTGTCACATCAATAGCAGATCAGGAATCAAATTTAGTATATCTGTATCCAAACCCTACTTCGGGCATAGTTAACCTATCGCTCACCTCAGATTGGGTTTTGTCTAATGTTGTTGGTGAAATCCTTCAGTCAGGACACGGAAGTCATATTGACTTAACTTTTTTACCTAGTGGTATGTACTTTGTAGAAATAGGGGGACGGAATATAAAACTCTTAAAAGATTAATCCAGCGATGGAGAGGAGTCATGAACTGCCTGTTTGTGGCTCCTTTTATCTAGCTAATGTGACACCAATTTTTCTGTTTCCATTTACTATGATGACATAGTAATCATAACTCATGAGCTCACCATTTTGGTTGGTGCCATCCCAGTAGGCCGGGAGCTCAAGTTCCTTTACTACTTGCCCTCGTTTATCATAAACGACAGCTGAACCTTCTCCTTCAATCAAAAACTGATCGGCATATCCATCTCCATTAGGGGAGAACGCATGAGGCTCTTCCTGTTTGTGGTCATTTATTACAAACAGATAGACATCTCTTGTATCGAGGCTCGCGGTATCAAGAATAGTGTTTCTGATTTCACATTTATAAATGCCCTCATCTGCTAATCCAACATTGGAGATAGTCAGTGTCCCGGTGGTAGTGCTGTCAAATGGTGAGTAGTCTTTTTTCCACAAATAATAATTGCTGGTAACCCCTTGATCAAAGTTTAAGGTCCAGTTCCAGGTATCACCAACTTCTACATAGACTGTGTCTTTATCTCCTAATGGAAATTGCTGGTCATACAATGGAGAGTTTGTGCCGAAAGCGGCCCAGGAGCTGTTTAGACTTAAGAAATCTTCAAATGACAGATAATTTGTATGAATGTAAAACTGAGGATCATTCGACAGGTCAATGTCTGGTATGGATTCAAATCGATTATTACTGATTCGGGCAGATTGGAGAACAGGCTTGTTAATTAATCCATCAAGCTGAGTAAGGTTGTTAGTACTTGCGATCAACCAATCAAGATTTGTCATATTGACCAATGATTCGACATAGGTCAGTTGGTTGTTCTGGATTTGCAACTCTATAACGTTTGGTAGGTTCAGGCAACCAATTATACTGTCCAGTTCATTACCATATAGGTAGAGATATTCCATTAGTGGAAAGTTGCTTATATCAAGGACAGATGGAAGATTGTTGTTACCAAGATTGAGTCGAAGTAAAGTACCGGGTAATGCAGGAAAGTGATTGATTGCGTTGTCGTTGGCAATAAACCTTTTCAATTGAGTTAGCCCGGTAAGATCTGGAACAGTCTGGATGTTGTTGCTGGTCAAATATACTTCTTCAAGGCTGTCAATTTGTGTTAGTATGCTGACATCGGAAATTTGATTATTACCCAGATACAAAAGCCTTACTTTGGGAAAATACTGTAATAGGCTAATGTCCTCGATATTTCGATTAGAGCAAGATAAATTCGTGTTGTGGTTGTTGGCAGCGCTTATGATTAAGTCTTCATTACCATCCAGCAATGATGGATGAGTCTCCAGAATACAGTTCTTCAATGAGGTGTCACTAATTACAACTGTTTGTCCTACTATTGAAAACGATAGAAACAAGAAGGCTATATGCAGTATGAGTTTTCTCAAGGAATTATGGTTAAGTAATCTTTATCGATCAATTTACCGTTTTTATAGATTAGATAAATATATGTATCGGCATTTGCCGGGGAGCCATTTTTTCCAACACCATTCCACTTAATGCTTTCTCCTTCCGACTCAAACTGTATATTGCCGGCCTTATCCCGAATTATAATCTTTACGTTACCCAGATCAGATTTATATTCCCATTCTTCATAAGCAGGTGAAAAGCTCTTCGCAGGCTCGTAACAACTCTCCTCGACAACCTCAAAAAGAACAGGTGAGGAGGTCTTACAATTATTAGCGTCATAGGCATCGATCCAATATTCGCCTGCAGAAAGATTTTTTATTTGGTTTTCTGAATAAATAATCTCGCTTCCTTTAAGCTTAAATGTATATGGCGCTTTACCTCCCTGGGTACTTAGTTTAATTATTGCATCTGATTTATTGATACAGGTTTTGGTTGCGGTACCGCTCAATTTAATTTGCTTACCGGCACAGATGTCTATTGGTTCAGTATCTGTTTTATCAACCAATTCAATCGGGTTTTCGTCTGCCAAACTCTGGATATCTTCAATTACTTCTTCGGTTTCCTGTATGCTTATGTTCTCTTGAGTTTGAATGCTTGGGTGCAAAGTCAAATTTTGATCTGTTGATTGTTCTGATTTCCGGGTATTTCTGATCGGGTTATTTTGCTTAGACGTATTTTTAGTTTCCTTAATAGGTTCCTCAATATCGACTGATTTTTGATTAGCCTGCTGAGTCGGGTTGTCAATAATATTTTCTTTTGAAATCTTCGGAGAATCAACAGGCACCGGTTGGTCATTTTTAGGCCAGAACAACACAGATAATGATATAACAATAGTACCCGCACCAATCATGAGTAGTCTTTTGGTTTGTCTCCGTACCTTTTTTGATTTCGCGTATAAACCAATTTCTTTTTTCAGATCAACCACCCGACTGGTTAATACCACATTATTGGCAATTTGCTGAAGTTCTACCTCACTTCTGAGTTCGGCATCAGTAGACATTAATTGTTCAAAGGCCTTACGTTCCTGATCACTCATCTCACCCATGAGGTAAGAATCAATTTGAAGATATGTTGATTCGCTATTATTCACTGTTTCAATACCTGAAGTATTTCTTCATCTTCTTTAATCAGTTCTTTAAGCTTCTGCTTGCAGCGGTAGTTGTAGGTTTTCACTACACCTTCGCTGCTGAAGTTCATTATTTTGGCTATTTCAGATAATTTTTTTCTATCAAATAAGTGAAGTGACAAAAGTTGCTTGCATTGTTCACCTATTTTGTTGAGCATCTCCTGGATGACGTTCCATTTCTCTGTTTCAAGTAATGGATTTTCATCGATCAGTACGATGGTTTCATTTTCTAGTGTAGTTTCCTTCGCGACATCATCACGAAGTAGCGTATAGTACCGGTTTCTGGCTACCCCAAAAAGGTAGTTACTTACCGAATATCCTGCTTTATACTTGCCGGACTTTACAGTAAGTATCAGGGCGACAACTGCATCCTGAAAGCAGTCCTCAGCTTGTTGGCGATTTCCTCTTTTACTTTTAATGAACTTAACAATAGAAGGTAATACGTGTTTGTACAGTTCATTAAACACTTTTTGGTTGTCACCAGAGCCAATTGCATCAATTATTTCAGCATCATTTATCACCCTCTGTTACTAGTTATCTTACCGCGGAAAAAGGTGAACAAATATGTCTAAAAAAAGTCAAATGATTTTTTCCTTTGGGAGCAGTTCAAAATTCTTGCTTATATTTCTGGCGAATGCGCACCTTACTACTGATACTGATTTTACCATCCGTAGCATTCAGTCAACCCGCTTTGCAAATACGTAGAGGGACAATATTATTTGATCAAGATAATTTGCAATATGCTGGAGCTCTGTGTGATACATCTACCTATCTCTATGTAGGCAGCCAATCATTAACGGGAGCGTTTAATAATATCAGAAATTTCTATGGAGCCGTGAATTACCAATTCAGCTCAGAACGAATCAAGCAATCGGTTGGAGTAGGCATAAAGAGTTTACAAACAGGAGAGCTTATTAGTGAAAACTATGTTGGAAGCTGGTATAGTTTGTATTTGCCATTGAGGTCTCAGTTTGGAATTACAGTGGCTGCCAATGCGGAACTGATCAATAACTCATTCAAAGGTACTTCTGTTGTGGCAGGTGGTGGAGATTTAGGAATGACTTTCGGCTTGTCATCGATGTTGAGATGGAAAAGGCATAGCGTTGGAGTGACTCTCAATCAAATTAATTCTCCGGAACTGATTCCTTTGGGACAGCCATTGATTTACCCAATTTTTATAACAGGTTATATGGAAGCAGTTCTGGTTAAGATGAAAGACTTTCAACTTAGTATTCTTTATCAAGGGATTTTTTATGAGATAAATAAAATTCAAAGAGCAAAAGTTCAGGGTATTTATCAAGAACTATTCATGGGAGGGATAATGGTTTCAAAGGAGGAGCTTGCTTTTCATGTAGGTGTGAACAGATTCCGATTGGGAAACCATAGTACAAGTATTCATATGGCTTACCAGACACCACTCAGTCAATCCACTATTTCTTCCTTTTCTGTTCTTCAGGTACATCTTGGTTATAACTTTTAACGTATACAATACTCATATAGTCAGGTCTTTGTGATTTATTACATTGAAATCTGAAAATTTTTCCTTGGAATTGTTCACCTTTTTAAGTCCAAGGATAAGTCTATAATAGGAACCTATTTGTTTGAACCGGATTACCCAAAATCCGTTTTAAAAACCAGAGATAAAATTTTATGAGGAATACCAAAGTGTTGATACGAATTGTACTAGCTATTGCAGTATGTTTACAAGTGACCCTGCCAGCATTGGGTCAAAAGGCATTTGATGAATACCTGATTGACAAGACTTTTGTTCCCTATTCAGGTTCTACAAGCCAGAGTTTACCAACTTCTACCTCTGATGCTACCGTGACCATTGATCCTTCGACAGAAATACATCAAATCAGGCAATCGTTATTTGGTCAGAATGCCGTTGGTTACCAGGGAAATTTTGATTCGACCAGTAATGAGGAAAAGAATTGGAAGGCCGGAAATTTCAGCCTACTTCGATATCCTGGAGGAAATTGGTCCAATGACTTCTTCTGGGATGGAAATATGCCCTCATCCATTCAGGTTGAGAATAAGCACAATGGAAATGTATCAAGCCTCAGAGATGGTACTACAGGATGGATGCTCGAGACTGATGAGTTTCCTGACTTTTTGGAATATACAGGGGCTGACGGTATAGTCTGTGTCAACGTGGCCTACGCATTTTATGGTACTGACCCGGATCCTGTTCAGACAGCTGCTGATTATGCTGCGGACTGGGTAAATTACTACAATAACACTTTGGGGGTAGGTGTAAAGTATTGGGAACTGGGAAATGAGAACTATGGCCCATGGCAGGCTGGGTTTGACTTGGGAAGTGCCCAACAATACGGAGATGCTTGTGTGGAGTTTGCTAATGCAATGAAAGCCGTTGATCCTACTATTAAGATCGGGGTAGTACTTTATGAGGGTTATGGCGGATTCAACTCCACACCACAGGCGGTAGATTGGAATGAAACTGTTCTTCCCATCGTGGAAGACATTATGGATTTTGCAATTATTCACCACTATCCACATCCAAATACAAATCACAGTGCGATAACTGAGCCAGAGATATACGATGCAATCTCGGTGGTTGAGGAAACCTATGATATGATTCATGATCAGGTTGCAACTTATACCAGCAAGCCAGCGGATTATTATCCTGTGGCTATTACTGAATTCAATGCTAGAGCAGGTATCCGTAATATGTCTCGAACAAACACACTCTTTACAACTTTGATGCTATGTGAGTATGCGAAATATGATTATGGTGCGGCTATGCAATGGGATTTGGTCAATGGTTTCGATACAGATGCCGGAGATCATGGACTTGTTGCACGTAGAGACCCTTTTCTACAAACCGGTGATGTAAACCCTGAGTTTTATGCCTTCTACTACTTAAATAAATACCTCGGTGATAGGCTTATAGAATCGTCTTCAAATGATGGGGATATTATTAGCTACGCTTCGACATTTTCTTCCGGAGAAATGGGAGTGGTGATTGTTAATAGAGGAGACGCAGACAAGACCGTGGAGATAGATTTGGGTAGTTTCCAGCCTGGACAAAATATGTATTGGCATACTGTAAATGGTGATTACAGTGATTTTGACAGAACAGTTTATATCAACGGGGTTGGTCCGGATACGACTTTTACAATCGGTCAAAGTTATACCAGTAATTTCGGGAGCAACGAAAACACAGAAACAGCTACAGCCTATGAAGCGAATGGTGTTAGTGGGCCACAGGATTATGAAAGTGTGATGCCATATTCATCGAATATTCCCGCAGGCAATCTAAAATTTAGCGCACCTCGTTACTCAGTATCTTATATCGTATTTGAAGCAGTTGATGATGACTGTGCCGCACCTCAACTAGGTCCTGATCAAACACTTTGTGGCGTATCGGATATTACACTTGAAACAGGATTAACCTCATCGGGTAAGACATTCACCTGGAAAAACGGGGTGGGAACCACCATTGGGACTTCCTCAACCCTCGTTGTTAACACAGCGGATACTTATACAGTAGAAGTGGATAGCAACGGATGTGTTATCACAGATCAGATCACAATTACGGACGAAATTCCATCATTTGAGCTCGGTAGCGATGTCCATTTATGTGAAACAAATAGTTTGTCAGTTAGTGTTGGGAATACCAATTCAGCGATTGCTGTATCATGGACAAAGGATGGAAGTGCCTTTGCTGACAGTGACACAATTACTGTAACGGCTGCAGGAGTTTATGAGGCCACAGCTAGTGCTGCAGGGTGTGCCGATGTCACAGATCAGATAACCGTAACCTCGGATCTTGTTGATGTCACGGGTGATACTGTCTGTAGCTCAGGTGAAACAGCTACATTGACCATAAATACTGCAGGCAGTTTTGAGTGGTTTGACAGTGAAACAGGAGGAACTTCCTTGTCTTCCTCTTCCAGCTACTCACCTGTAGTCACTTCATCAACAACTTACTACGTAGAAGATATTAGCACAACTCAAAGCACATACGGTAAGTCTGCTATTGATGGAAACACCTGGGGAAATACCTCTGCCGGGGCCTATTCTGGATGGGGCAGGGAGCTCGAATTGGTATTGGAGACTGATGTGACTCTGGTTTCTATAGACATCAATGTAAATGCAACGGCAAATGTTGTGTTCAATATCAGCGATGGAGCCAGCTACAACAATACTTTCAACTTTAATGGTTTATCAACCGGTTTTCAGACGATCAATTTCAATGAACCATTAAGTGCAGGTACATATACTATAGATCTTGTTGGTACCACAGGAGGAGTAAGTATTCAATATGATAATAATGGAAGTAATTCATATCCAGGGGTAATGAGCTTTTCCGCAACGGGTGGAGGTACAGAGGACATTTATGGAATGTTCTTCAACTGGGTACTGGAGACAGGTAGCTCTTGCGCAAGAACACCTGTTTATGCCGTGCTTGATCCATCAAATCCATCTTGCGGACCTACAGATTGCAATGGAGAGGTAGGAGGCACAGCGACTATTGATGATTGTGGAGAATGCTCCGGTGGATCTACAGGAATTACCCCTAATTCAACCTGTACTCAGGATTGTAATGGTGAATGGGGGGGCACTGCAAGCATAGACGATTGTGGAGAGTGTTCCGGAGGAACAACCGGTATTACCCCCAATTCAACCTGTGTTCAGGATTGTGCCGGAGAATGGGGAGGGACAGCAAGCATTGACGATTGTGGCGCATGTACCGGAGGTTCAACAGGTGTTACACCAAACTCCACTTGTACCCAAGACTGCAATGGAGACTGGGGTGGTACTGCCTATATTGATGGCTGTAGTCAATGTGTCGGTGGTAATACCGGGGAACTGCCCTGTGATGATGATTGTCACGGTGATCCAGGCGGATCGGCATCAATTGATAATTGTGGCGTCTGTTCTGGAGGGGCTACCGGAGTTACACCAAATTCTACTTGTGTGCAAGATTGTAATGGTGAGTGGGATGGAACAGCATCTGTCGATGATTGTGGAATTTGTTCGGGTGGCTCAACGGGTATAACACCAAATTCAACATGCGTGCAGGATTGTAACGGGGATTGGGATGGTACCGCCTCTTTAGATGTATGTGGCACTTGTTCAGGAGGAAATACTGGAGTTACCCCTGAAACAGATATTAACAATTGTGTGACAGCAATAGCAGATGAAGATATACGTGAGCTATCAGTATATCCGAATCCAACAGAAAATATTCTTTATATATCCGAAAGTGCGCCCTATGAGGTGTATAATTCAGTTGGGGCTCTTATGAATTCTGGTTCAGCCGACCAAATTGATATGAGTGCGCTACCCTCTGGTTTGTACATAGTTAGAGTAGGGGGCATTGTCTTCCGGGTAACAAAGAATTAAAACTAAAGGTCTAACCAACCTTACCAAAGACTTACAATACAACAAACCAAAGAAAATGAGGATTAGACTTACAACCCTTTTGCTTTGTGCTATAAGCTATATTGGCTATGCGCAACCATACAATGTAGCATTTGATAACGTTTCCTGGGCAGCTTCGCATGGTGGTATCACGCTATCAAATGACACCGTTACGATCGATGGACAAAGTGGTGTCTACAAAAGATATGAATATACACTTAATGTCGATCCTAATATTGAGGATCTATACTTTACCGCAAGAATTCATCTCGACAATATTGTGGAAGGAACGGCTGAGTGGGACAAACCGAAGATGCGAATTGAGAATACGAGCGGGGGCAAACTAATCAATTGGAACATATCAAATGATATTCAGGGACAGTGGGCGCATGTTGGAGTAAAAATTGAAAACTTCGACAATTTGGGACTTTCACAAGTAGTTTTGATTTTTGGTTTTCAAAATGCCACCGGAACCATGATGGTGACCGACCCATGGGTTTCAAGCACGCCTACGATTGGTAACTACATATTTCCGTACTCTGTCCCGGGTGATCCTTCTGTGACCCTTGATATTTCCTCCGACCAGTACCATCCTTTTCAAAATGATTTATTATCAACCAACAGTCACTTTACCTGGGCAACCTATACCTGGGAAGATCAGAATGTGAAGGACCTTATCTATGACAAATTTCCAATGCAGAACCTTCGTTTTCCCGGGGGTACGGTAGCTAACTTTTATAACTGGCAAACGGATGATTTCTATCAAAATGTGTACTCTACTTACAACAATACGGCTAACACCGGATCATTAGATGCGAAAACATTTGGCTATCCTGGATATGTAGATGTAGCACGGACACTAGGGGGAAGTTCCACACTGCTATTCAACGTATTTTCAGATGATGAGGCACTATCACAAGGTCGGCTGCAGGATAGAATTGCTAGTGGACTTGATATTAAATGGATCGAAATGGGCAACGAAAACTATTTTTCAGATCAGGCCTATGGATACGTAGATGACCGAAATACAGGATTGAATGGAAATAATGACGGTCACTTCTATGATGAATACATCAATCACACGAAGGACCTTGCATCATGGTTGAAAGCGATTGATCCAGACATTAAAGTTGCAGTTAATACTCATGACGATGATTGGAATATTCCACTTGCAGCTGAGAACTATTACGATGCTTGTGTGATGCATAATTACATTTTCGTCAATTCATTCATGATGAATCAGTATGCAGCAGCTGATTTTCTTGGTGCCTATAAAACTACGCAGGAAAGGCTCGATCACTACGTGGCAACCTTTGGAGGAGATGAACCCGTGATTATGTCTGAATGGGGCCTGTTATCAGAAATGCCAACATCCTTTTTACAAGTAATTGGTTCTGCGGATAACTTCCTTTCCATTGAACGAGGTAACGAGCGAGGGATAGTAGAACAGGCAGGAATCCATATGCTGTATCATGGAGATTTTATTGGAGAGGCTTCACTCGTCATGCATAATGGTACTGAATTTCGTCTCAATCCAATAGGGGTGATGTACTCAAAGTTATATGAGGTATTCCAAAATCATAATGTATATGACGCATATAGTACAAGCGCGGAATTAGAAACTGATCTTGATGCGGTGCATGCCAAGGCAGTTGATCTGGGTGACTCTATTTATGTTTTTGTAGTGAACAAACTTCCTGTAGCCTCACCATTGAATCTGTCCATTGATGGAAGTAATTACACAGGTAACTATTCCATGGAAACCTATTCCGAAAGCATGAATACTGAACTTACTGCAAACTATTCATTGACTGATAATCCCTGGACTAAAACAACAGGTTCAGGAGGGATATCTGTTCCAGCAAATTCTATTTCCGTGGTTACGGTTTACAAATCTAACTATGAAGACATTTGTCAGGCACCTGATCTTGGCGATGATATTGATCTTTGCAATACCGGAACTTTAACTTTGGATCCTAAGGTGTCTGTAACCAACAGAACCTTTGAATGGTATCAGGATGGAGTATTGCTCGGTACTGAAACAGGGGCAACTCTCGATGTAACAACTGGAGGTGAATACAAGGTAATAACTGATAGTGCGGGGTGTCTAAGAGAGGATATAGTCATTGTAAGCGATGAGATTGAAAACTTCTACTTCGGTGCAGATCAGAATCTGTGTACTTCATCTTTCATAGACCTGGATGCGAATGTTGCTAATCCGAATGTCACTTTTGATTGGTCCAAAGATGGAGTTTCCTTCAGTAATAATTCACCGCAGTACACAGTATATGAACCCGGTACATATCGATTGGAGGTTAGTGCCACCGGTTGTAGTACCGTATCCGATGAGATAGTAATTACATCAGATTTACCAAGTGTTACATTTGACACGCTATGTTCCGCAGGGACGGCCAATTTGCAAATTAATGAGACCGGGAGTTATAGTTGGTATGATGCACAAACCGGAGGAACTCAATTAAGCACATCGTTAAATTATTCTCCATCGGTTTCCAGTACAACTACTTACTACGTTCAGGATGACAATGTTGAGAGTTATAACATAGGTATAACTCAACCAACTGGAACAACCTACGGGGGAACTACTGATTATACAATTTGGGGAAGGACAATGTACCTGGATGTTGATAAGGGTTTCAATTTTGATGCCGCAGACATATTCACCAATTCTACCGGAGATATTACAATTACAATATCGGGAACCGGGGGAACATTTGTTCATAACGAAACCAATGTTCCTCATACAGGTAAAACTACCCCTTACAGAATTTATCCTAATATTTTCATACCTGAAGGTGATTATACAATATCATTTGTCGGTACAACGGCTAAAGTCTTTGTACAGGTTAGTGATTTATCAAACAACATCGTACCCGGTGTTGTGGAATTTGGAGGGACTGATGGTGCTGACCATTACGGTTATTTCTACAATTGGGATATATCCATCCCAAATACCTGTCCAAGAACCCCGGTGCACGCAGTCATTGATCCTGGAAATTCAGCATGTGCTACTTCGTTTCTGTTGTTTAGTGAGGATTTTGAGTCACCTACCAGTCAGATAGTGAATGTTGCTACAGGTACGCTTCCTGATGGACCCTCTACGTGTACGAGAGCTTCGAGAGGATCAAGTGCCGATTATAACTCGATGAACGTTGATATGAGGGACGATCAGAATTGTTCCAGTTATATGGCTGCTAATCCCGAAAGTCCGTGTAGCGGTTATTACACGGCAAATACAGAGACAAATCCCATTTCCATTCCAAACCTGAGTAATGACGTTTATTTCAGATGCAAGTATTACCAGACTACAACGTTGGGATGGGGGGTAACTTCAATTCAAGTCACTCTGGACAATGGAGTAAATACACAGGTTTTTCAATCTGAGTTCTCTACTATGGATAGCTGGGATAGTATTGAGGTGAAAATATTAGATGCTTTCAAAGGAACCAATGTTACCATGAGTATAGAGTTGGGTGGAGGTAATGCAGTAGCATTCGATGACATTCAGATAGGAAGTATCGGAGGCACTGTTGGAATAGCTCCACACAATTGCGGTACTGTTGATTGTAATGGTGAATTAGGAGGAAGCGCGTACTATGACAACTGTGGAATCTGTGTTGGAGGCTCGACAGGAAACACCGCTTGTACTCAAGACTGCAACGGAGATTGGGGAGGTACGGCATATCTGGACAACTGTGGAACTTGTGTTGAGGGAGCTACGGGAAATGCAGCCTGTACCCAAGATTGTAACGGTGACTGGGGAGGTACAGCATATTTGGACAACTGTGGAACTTGTGTCGAGGGAGCTACGGGAAATGCAGCCTGTGCCCAAGATTGTAATGGAGACTGGGGAGGTACAGCTTATTTGGATAATTGTGCTACTTGTGTGGGAGGAGGTACGGGTAATACGGCCTGTACTCAGGATTGTAATGGAGACTGGGGAGGTACGGCATATCTGGACAACTGCGGAACTTGTGTTGAGGGAGCTACGGGAAATGCAGCCTGTACCCAAGATTGTAACGGTGACTGGGGAGGTACAGCATATTTGGACAACTGTGGAACTTGTGTCGAGGGAGCTACGGGAAATGCAGCCTGTGCCCAAGATTGTAATGGAGACTGGGGAGGTACAGCCTATTTGGATAACTGTGGTACCTGCGTAGGCGGAGCTACAGGTAATATTGCTTGTGCCCAAGATTGTAACGGTGATTGGGGAGGAACCGCATCTATTGACGTCTGTGGTACTTGTTCAGGTGGAAATACAGGAATAACCCCTGAAACCGATTCTGATAATTGCATTACTTCGATTGACGATAATCCAGCGCCTCATATTCAAGTGTATCCCAATCCAACAACAGGTCTTATTCATATAGTAGGAATCAATAATCATGACTGGGACTTATTGGATGTATATGGAAGGGTAATCATGACAGGAACTGAAAATCAAATAGACATCACCCATCTTCCTGCTCAATTATACGTACTGCGTATAGACTCACAGAATTTAAGAATCACTAAACACTAAGAACTTGTTTCGCTCAAATCATGCTATAATTGCTGGTATGATTAATAACCAAGTAAACCCCGGAGCTCTCTGGGGTTTACTTTTTTATATTATTACCGATATTTCAGTTCACAATTAAAAACAGATTAACTCTTCGAGGTATGGCTGAAAAACAAAAGAAAGGGCAGCGCTGGATTTGTCGCATTCATCAGGCTTATTAATCTCATTTACTGCTCGTTAAGCGTTTGGTTATGTAACTCATTGGGTCACTTTTCGTATAGAAGAATACTATTCAGTGTAAACAAACCAATTTTTATGAAACGATCGGCTATAATTATCCTTAGCGCAGTACTTACGTGCGCTGTATTATCAAATTGTGTGCGGGTAAGTAAAAAATGTAGACAGAGCAGAAAGAGAATTGATAAGCTTCGAAAATCTGATCCCAACATGATGTAAATATTCTCCGTTTTTGTAACTGTGACTGATAATGTTCGTACAGTTATTATCAGTAAAAACTAAAAATTAACACAGTTATGAAAAAAGTAATATTAGCTGGCCTGGTTGTGGGTTCAGTATTGTTCTTAGGGTCTTGTGGAGAAGGTGGATCAGAAAGTGGTGTGCCTGATGAAGCAAAAGTAAATGACTTAACCTTTACAACTGAAGAAGGTAAAGAAGTTAAGTTGGAAAATGCAAAAGAAGGCACCGCAATGAGTATGACCATGGAGGGGCGCGAAAACCGAACTGATATTGATATCAAGGGGGATAATGGTACAATTAAACTGGGTTTTAATTTTACAACTAAAGAGATTAAACCCGGGGAATACCCTGTTGCAAAAGGCATTGATTTTGAAGAAGGAAAAAAAGGACTTCTTCTTTACTATGTTAAGTTTGATGATGGAGCAGACGGTAATTGTTGCGGACGTGTGAATGAATTTACATCGTCCGGGACAGTCAATATTACACATGCTAGTGAAACAGAACTTGCGGGTGAATTGATTGATGTCATAGGATGGGACAGTACCGTATTGAGAGGTAAGTTCTATACTACCGTTACTCAAAGAGACTATTAAGAGAAAAGATAGAATCAATATTTAAAGCGCAACAGAAATCCCACTTAATGTGGGATTTCTTGTTTCTAGACCATTTTTACTTGCGACTATCATGTGATTGTTATGGGCAATACCAACAAATTTCGGAGGAACCACACCATGGAAATCAGGCTTCTTCTGGCTTAGTGTTCTAATATTATTATTTTTAGTTACTGCCTTAACAACTTAAAGAAGAACCCTTCTTCTGATATTGAGCATGATTAGAAAACTAAGTCAATACCTGTTGGTGGTTTTGATATTTGCTTACTCTTCCGTGAATGGACAGGGTTGGTTGAGAGCCTATTTTAAATCCACCAATCAAGCACCGGAATCAAAGGACCTTAACTATTATGATGTCCGGCAATGGGCCGAACAACATTTTGCCGAAGTAGAAGCAGAAATCAAACAAAGACAGGCAAAAGGAGAAATCGTACATGAAGGTGATGGCAAGCGTTTTGCTCATTATATAAAATACAAGCGCTGGGAATGGTATTGGAGTTCACGAATTCATCAGGACGGGACACTTGGTTACCCGAGTTTCGAAGCAACCAGAAGAAAAAGTGATCCAGGAAGAAATCGTAAAGAAGGTGATGTATGGACTCGTATTGGGTTTACTTCAAATAGTGGCGGCTATTGGGGAATGGGGAGAGCAGAATGTATGGGATTTCACCCAACAGACATTAATACTTTTTATGTAGGATCCAGAAGTGGAGGATTATGGAAAACAACAAATGGAGGTAGTACATACACAGCTCTGGGTGATCACCTGCCAATTTCCCAGATAGCGGCAATAAACGTAGATTTTAATAACCCTAACACTGTTTATATAGCTCTTGGTCCTAGAGGAGGATGGTGGAATAGAAGTATGGGAGTGTATAAATCCACTGATGGAGGAACCAATTTTTCACCTACAAGTTTCGCCTATGATTATGCCGATGGCGAGCCTATATATGACATGATTATGAGTGAAACCAATTCAAGCATCCTCTTAGTGGCTCGGGGTGATGGTATTTATCGAACTAGTGATGGAGGAAATAATTGGAATAAAGTAGCCAACAATACTTTTAATGATTTAGCCTGGAAGCCAGGAAGTTCAAATGTCGTTTATGCAGCAAGAGATGATTACTGGGGATCATCTGAGGTATATAAGTCAACTGATGCGGGACAGTCCTGGAATCAGATCACAAACATAAGTGTATCACAGAACAGCTTAAGGTTAGCCGTAACTCCAGCCAATCCTTCTGTAATAGCTTATTGGTCTAATGCGCAGAATAAAGCTGTATATGTTTCAACGAACGAAGGGGCGTCATTTGGATATCGTGGTGATACACAACATGGTATGTTTCCTTTGTTTATCTCACCAAATAATGAAAATATTCTCTATAACGGAGGTATTAACGTGGATCGCTCAACGGACGGTGGGGTAAACTGGTTTCAACAAACCCAATGGCATTCCAGCGCTACATACCCCGAAGTTCACGCTGATTTTAGAAATATGTATCACTCACCGGTAGATCATGATCTACTGTTTTTCTGTAACGATGGGGGAGTTTATAGCTATCGGGAGTCGACAGAAAACTGGACAGAGCTCACAGCAGGACTGGTGATCACGGAATACTACAGGTTGGCGGTTGCGCAAAGTGACCCGGAAATTACCATTTGTGGTAGTCAGGATAATGGAGGAAGCCTTAGGAGATCCAATACCACTTGGAAAAATACGAATGGTGGGGACGCCATGGAACAACAAATTGATCCGAACAATGCCGATATCATGTATACCACTTATATCAACGGACAGTTGTATCGATCAATGGATGGTTGGACATTTGACACTTACAATGATATAAGTGCCAATATCCCAGGTGGCAAGCCATCAGGAGATTGGGTGGCTCCATATGTTCTTGATCCCAATAATTCATCGGTGATTGTTGCAGGCTATGACGATGTTTGGAGGTCGACTGATAGAGGGGACAGTTGGACTAAAATCAGTAATAATCTCGCAGGTGGAAATCTTCACAATGTGGCTGTAGCACCATCTAATTCTAATATTATCTATGTATCAAGAAATGCTACACTCTACCGAACTGATAACCTCGGAGGGACATGGAATAGTTACTCTACTCCAGGGGGTGAGAAAATTACAAGAATTGCAGTTCACGAGACAAATCCTGACCGAATCTGGATAACCAGAGGAGGGTGGTCCAATGGTCAGAAGGTGTATTATTCTTCCAATGGTGGGCAGAGTTGGACCAACATATCGGGCTCTCTTCCAAACATAATAACCAACTGTATCATCCTGGCAAATACGAGTGATGATGCGATGTACATTGGAACCGATATCGGAGTTTACTATAGAGATAATACACTTACCGACTGGATAGAGTACCGTGATGGATTGCCAAATGTCAAAGTCAATGATTTGGATATACAATTCAATACAGGAGTCATAAGAGCTGCAACATGGGGGCGGGGTTGTTGGGAGGCTCCGTTATTGGTGATCGGAAGTCCGGATTGTAATGGTGATTTGGGCGGGACTGCGAGTATTGATTTGTGCAACGTATGCTCTGGTGGAAATACAGGTATTGCTCCAAACAGCACCTGTTCTGATTGTAATGGCGACCCAAATGGTACAGCATCTATTGACTTATGCGGGGAATGTTCGGGTGGAAACACAGGTATTGCCCCTAACTCAACTTGTCTGGATTGTCATGGAGACATAAACGGAACAGCGAGTGTTGATCAATGTGGGGACTGTTCAGGAGGAAATACAGGAGTAACACCGAATGAAGCCTGTTCAGATTGTAACGGTGATCCTAATGGGACTGCCACTGTCGATGCCTGTGGTGTTTGTTCCGGAGGGAATACAGGCATTACGCCAAATAGCACGTGTGAAGATTGTAATGGTGATCCTAACGGAACGGCATCGGTTGACTTGTGTGGAGTTTGTTCGGGAGGAAACACAGGGGTTACTCCAAATACGACTTGTTTAGATTGTAACGGGGAAATAAATGGCACGGCAAGTATTGATCAATGTGGTAATTGCTCGGGAGGAAATACAGGGATTGTTCCCAATGAAGAATGTTCAGATTGTAACGGGGAACCTCATGGAACAGCTTCAATAGACCTATGTGGTGACTGTACTGGTGGTAGTACCGGCCTTACTCCAAACGCAAGCTGTACAGATTGTAATGGAGAAGTAAATGGTTCGGCTAGTATTGATCAGTGCGGAAACTGTTCAGGTGGAACTACGGGAGTGACTCCTAATGAAGCTTGCTCAGATTGTAATGGAGAACCCAATGGCACGGCTTCAATAGATCAGTGTGGTGATTGTTCAGGAGGAAGCACAGGAATTATTCCTAACGAAGCCTGCTCAGATTGCAATGGAGATCCAAATGGCACGGCATCAATTGATTTATGTGGGAATTGTTCAGGAGGCAATACCGGAGTGTCTCCATGTTATATCCCAGATTTTGAAGCTGATTTTGAAAAACAGTGTTTAGGTAAAACGGTGGTCTTCGCTGATAAGAGTCAGGCTGTCCCACCAGGGCTGACATATTCATGGTCTTTTGGTGATGGAGCTAGTCCTGGAGTGCATAGTGGTCAGGGGCCAATAAGTGTTGAATATTCGACTACAGGATTTAAAACCATTACTCTGGATATTAGTGGGGAAGTAGAGACCAAGATCGACTATGTATTCATAGGTGATCAACCTGGTAACATCACCATATCCGGTAATCAATCCGTTGATTGTTTTACGGAAAGTGAAAGTTATAGCGTAGTTGGAGAATTTAACTCTACGTTTAATTGGACGGCAAACGAAGCAACCATAATGACAGGTCAGGGAGGCTCTTCAATTGCTGTAGATTTTGAATTAGAAGACGCTATCTTAACGGTGGTGGAAGTTACAGAAGCTAATTGTTTTGGTAATACCAGTGTTTTGTATATCGATGTATGTGGCATAACAAACATTCAAAGCAATACAAGTAATTCTTTACGGGTATATCCCAATCCTACTTATGGGGTATTATACATAGATGGATGGTTCGATGAAGGGTGGAAACTATTTAATTTATTAGGCACACAGGTGCTTCAAGGTGACAATAACACGGTAGATATGTCCGGGTTAGCCTCTGGTCTGTATGTCTTGAAAATTTCAAATGCTGTATTTACCATAAAGAAACAATAGAACGATTTTGTTTCAGTATTTGGTAACGCTTCTTTTCGAATAAAGCGTCTATGTATTTTCCGCGTTAAAATCGTTTATAAACAGATAGACTGACTTTTCTTAGAATTTAGGATTCAGAAATTTGACTATCAGCATAAAAGTCATGATACTCGCGTTAATTATGGAGTTAGAGATTCAAGACATTTTTTTTATATGCTTTGCCGTTAGAATTTTGAGTTTGTTCAAGTCAATCTCAAATGAAATTCAACTAAAAAGAAACGGGGCCGTGGAGTATGGTAAAAGTAATTCCATGGTTTTGACTTTTTCCCATGTTATCTTTTACGTTTGTTGTTTACTGGAGGCATATGAAATGGATAGAGTAGTGAACAATATCACTTATCTAGGTATAGCTTTATATGTCTTTTCGATGATTGCACTGGCATCTGTGATTTTGAGTCTGGGAAAATTTTGGACTGTAAAACTTTATATTGCTCCCGATCACAAGGTAAATCACTCCTGGTTGTTTCGATGGTTCAGGCATCCTAACTATTTTTTTAATGTAATTCCTGAACTCATTGGTTTGGCACTAATATGTCAAGCTTATATTACTCTTGTTGCCGGATTGTTTATGTACTCTATCCCACTTTATATCAGGATCAGGCAGGAGGAGGCAATAATGAAGCAGAAGTTCACGGATTATTAGTCAGAAAGGCAGGGTAGTCATAATTTTTTTATTCTTCGGGTAGGGTATAGGCAGTCATGCTGGTTTTATCTATATAAATAAAACGAAGAATCATTTTTTAAAATTAAGACCATGAAAAAGAAGATAATCATTAATGCCGTCATATTTGCGCTCTCAACGCTGGCCCTGGCTGTAAATATTGCAGCAGCAACATATTAATCCTATTACTCTAGAGTAAGGAATTGTCTTTTCTAGTCAAATTTTTCTAGAGACAAAAATAAAGCGCTCCTTTGAGAGCGCTTTTAACCAGGGATCAAACATTCACGATCGCTCGTGAAATTTTTTAGATAAAGAGATAGATTGCAGCTGCGTATAAGTAGAACCTAACAATTCGGAACAATCCCAGGATCAGGTATGACCTGAAGTTATACTTAAGTATTCCAGCAGTCATACTTGCAATGGCAAATGGCAAGGGTAGTAGAGCCCCTACCACTATCAATACACCACCCCATTTTCTTGCTTGCTTTACGTGTCTGGATATTTTTACTTCCGCATAGTTATGTACACTTGGAATTCTGTGTAATGATCTTCCTGTCATATAGGCAACAATTCCGCCTGCATAGGACAACAATGCCAGTAATGTAAGCCAGTACATAGGGTGGGCGGTTTTCGCTGTCCAGGCAATGAATACATCTGGAGGTAGTAATCCCAGAAATGATTCTGATGCGAAAAAGATTGCAAGCATCGAAGTGTGTGAAACCGATTCTGTTATATAGTGGAAGATAATACCGAAATCAATCACGAACTGATCGATAATTACCAGCGTTAGAATAATCAAAAGGACAGGAACAATGAGTTTCTTTAGTGAGTCTCCTAAGAAGGAGTAAAATCCGGTTGCCTTATACTGTGCATGGATCGCTCTTGCTTTGCTTCTTGGTCTGAACAGTTCCTTACTTCTGCTGACCTGATTTCTGAATGAATTGTAATCGTTGAACATTAAAAACTATTTTCTGTTGTACACTAACCTTTACAGGAAAAAACGTATTCATAGCTGGTGGGATGACTAGTTATACGGGGTATGCCAACAGATAGTTAGCTCTTCTTAAGAAAATGAGCAAACCTATTAAAAGTGATTGGAAATAGTGTTAAGACCCGGTAATGGACACACCTATTTCGAATAGGAAGTTCTTGTACTGTTAAAAGAAAATAATTCGCTGAAGTTGCTCTTGCAACCAGCGTTCAGGATAGATTATTTGTGAAATTCACCATTTTTCATCTCACCAAGATATATGACTTCGTAGGTAGTTTCATACTTCTTGATGGCAACCTGAATTTCATCGTAAGTGTCACGCTGGATTTTGATACCAGTTTTTGCACCTATTCCTCGGATTTCAATGTAAAACCCAGGCTTTAATTTAATTTTGGATGGATTGGTAGGAGGTCTTCCCATGTTAATATAAATATAAGATTTTCAGTCCCTGATTTTCGCCAGTGAGTAGAAATCAAATTATCAAAAGTACTGGAAATAAACACCAGAAAATGATCCTTGATAGCTATTCAATGGCGACAAAAATGCAAATAATATTCGTTAAATCCAATTTTGTTTAATCTTCAGCTTTTCTGAAGGGACTTTGAATTATTAAAATTTTCATAAAAAACTGTTAACCAGTGATTAACATCCTTTACATTATTAACAGACTTCGTGATTGTTTTGTTCTCATTTCTTGAAAGCTTGGAATAGTCGTGTTTTTTTTCTGTGGTATTCATACATTTGCTGTAGCTATCCTGTACTGTACATCAGTCTAACATATGAATAAGGAGGTAGGTCCACCGGTGCTAGATTTAAATACCTTTAAGCAAATTTCTGACTTTAACTGGGATGCAATTGTTTTTGCAGACCTGGAGGGCAAGGTCTTATACAATAATACGGCTGCTGAGAAACTATATGGGTACGGTCCTGGAGAATTAATAGGAAAGAACGTAGACATATTTAATGCTCAGGTAAGTCATGATACCGGAGATATTGTGGAAGCCATAATGAAGGAGGGTGGTTGGAGTGGAGAGATCATCCAAATCAGAAAAAACAAGGAAAAGTTCACGGCCTTATTAACGGTTTCTTTGGTACATGATGAATCGGGAAAACCCTTGGGATTAGCAAGCAACAGTAAAGATGTCACTGAAAAAAAACTTGTAGAAGAACGTCTCAACAGCTCCTTAAAAGAAAGAGGTATATTACTCAATGAGATTCACCATCGAGTGAAAAATAATCTGGCAATCATCTCCAGTTTGATGCAATTGCAAATATTTAGCACTGACAATGTTTCTGTGATTGAGATGCTCCAGTCAAGTCAGTCCAGAATAATGTCAGCCAGCTTAATCCATGAGTTGCTATATCAGAATGAAAGCTTGTCATCCGTAAACCTAAATGAATATGCCAGCAACCTTATAAATGATATTCAGCGTACATATGGGAAAGACACGAAATTCAACGAGTTTGAGTTGAGTATAGCACCCACCATGGAGCTCGATATAAAGGAAGCACTACCGATAGGGCTAATCTTGAATGAAGTTATAACCAACTCATTTAAGCACGCTTTTGATGATGAAACACAGATTGGGAAAGTGAAATTAAGCGCTGAACAAGAAAAAGACTTCAGGCTAATTGAAATATCAGATAACGGGAAAGGACTTGATGAAAATTTTGATTTTTCCAGCACAAAGAGTACCGGCTTTTCTTTGATCAAAACACTGGTGAAACAATTAAAAGGAGACGTACTTTTTGAAAGTGCTCAGCCAGGAACTAGTGTTATAATTAAAATTCCAAATAACAACTGACAGACTGTGGCAAGAGTGTTGATAGCAGAAGACGAGTTAATTATTAGTATGCCTTATGAGTACTACCTGAGCCGTACAGGACATGAAATTGTCGGAATAGTAGTTTCAGGAGAAGAGGCCATTGCCGCTGCAAGAGAATTTAGACCAGATTTAATCCTGCTTGATATTCAGTTGGCTGATGAAATGAATGGTTATAGTGTCGCAGAAGAAATTCGTAAATTCAGTGATTGTAAAATCGTATTTATTTCTGGAAACGCGAGGACAGATGTTGTAGAAAAAACATCTCATATAACTAATAGCCAAGTGTTGATTAAGCCCGTTGATCAGAAGGAGCTGGAGTCTATCGTGACAGGATTATCGGTTGTATAAGTGCTATAATAGAATAAGCAGTGTTGCTATCTCAGCACTTCAGCTCTGTTTTTTATTGGGAATCCTCAAAAAAATTCAGAACTTCAGCCCCTTAACCAAAATTACCTATCTGATTTGGGACGTTCAGTTTGCGAAGAAAAAAACTATCAGTCACTTTACGAAGAACACGGACAGCCATTAAGGAATTTCCTTTATTACAAATGTGGTGACCTGGGTAGAGCGGAAGATTTAGCTCAGGAGGCATTTGTCAAAATGTGGCAAAAGTGCAAGGACGTCATATTTGAAAAGGCTAAGAGTTATCTATTTACCGTGGCCAATCGATTGTTTCTAAACCATATTGAGCATCAAAAAGTTGTTCTTAAGTTTGAAAAAAAGGGACATACAGATCGTAATAATCAGAGTCCCGAGTTTATTATGGAAGAAGATGAGTTCAAAAGTAAATTAGAGCAGGCAATCTCCGATTTATCAGAAGCTCAACGAGAAGCTTTTTTAATGAACAGGATAGATAAAATGTCTTATCAGGAAATAGCTGATGCATTGGGGATCAGTGTCAAAGCTGTTGAAAAAAGGATACACAATGCACTAAAAACCCTCAAATCAAAAGTTGAAGAATTAGACCAACATAAAATTTAATTTTAAGGTAGGGATTATTCCAGTTTGATGGTTTATTATATATGAGTGAGCAAGAAAAAAATAATGATAACTATCTCGCACGTTGGCTGCAGGGAGATTCCTCACCCGAGGAAATACAAGGGCTGAGACAAAGTGGTGAGCTGGATAAGTATGAGCGCATCATTACGGAAGTCGATACCTGGGGTATTAAAGAACTGGATACAAAAGGCTCATTTAACAGACTTAAGTCCAAACTAGACGACCATCAGAAAGAAGCAAAGGTAGTTAAACTCAATAATAGCAGAAGAACTTGGTTTGCCCTGGCTGCCTGCATTGTACTTTTGGTGGCAAGTTATACGGTATTTGTTTCCTATTATTCCGGTGATAATCTCCATGAATATGCCACAGCGGCTGGTGAGCACAAAGAAGTCAAGCTGCCTGATGGTACTGTTATCGTATTAAATGGTAGATCATCATTGAGCTATAATCCTGATGAGTACGATAAGAAGAAGGAAGTTAACTTAAAAGGAACGGCCTATTTCAAGGTTGTAAAAGGTGAAAATTTTAAAGTAAATCTTGACCGTGGTGTTGTGCAAGTTCTGGGGACCAGATATGACATACGTTCCTCTGAAGAATATTTTAGTGTGCAATGCTTCGAAGGAAAGGTCAGAGTGTCACAAGGTGAGAATGAAAGCACTATTCTTGAGAAGGGGATGGGGGTACACTTTGTGGTAGGGAAGTCTTTTGAAAGCTTCGAGGTAAAGGGAGATACTCCTGACTGGATCAAACAGAATACAAGCTTCGTTAATGCACCTCTTCTGCAAGTTATTGATGCGCTCGAAAGCCAGTATGAGATAGAAGTTGTGGCAGATGAAATAAATATTGATCGAAAATTTACTGGTTCTTTCGTAAATTACGACCTCAAACTTGCGGCTAAGGTTGTTTTCGAACCATTGGATATTAAATATGAAATAGATGGTGATCGAATCATACTGAAGTAGCAGGTTGCTACTACCAGATTCCAACATCCATCAATGTATCGACTGTACCTAATCGTATTATTCATATTTTCACTCCAATTGAGCGCTCAGGCTCAACAACAAAAGGAGTTATCTCAAGTAATAAATTCCATAGAAGATAAATTCAATGTCACTTTCTCTTATGATAGTGAGGTGATAGTTGGCAGAAAGGTGTCTATTGAGATTGATCGCTTCAATACATTAACAATTATTTGTCAGGAATTAGAGAAACTGACTGGGTTGCGATTCGAACTGATCGATGAACAACATGTACTGGTAAAAAAGCAGCCTAGTCAAAAAGTATCCGGTTGTTTAATATTGGTTGATGCCGAAACAGGAGAGGCCGTAAGCGGGGCTTTTATACTACAGAAACAGAGTCCCACATTTGGGGCAGTATCCGATGCGAATGGTAGGGCTAACTTTAGCGGGGACTTATCTGCCAGCGACTCTATCACAATTAAAGGTTTGGGTTATCTGGAACAGAGTGTCAGCATCTCTAGTATCATAGGTTGTCCTACCATTCGTTTAAAACCCTCAGTTACTAAGCGCGAAGACATCAAATTAAGCCTTTATCTGACTTCAGGCGTTAATCTGGCAGCCGATGATAACGGTGTGGAAATTAAGCAGGAGAATCTTGCGCTGCTTCCGGGTGAAACCGCAGGGGATGTTTTACAGGCAATTCAGGTATTGCCGGGAATTACAAATAGCAACGGGAAGTCGGGTACATTGAACATCAGGGGAAGTACCACCGATCAAACTTTGATTTTACTGGATGAGATTCCAATTTATCATAAGGGCCACTTTTACGGAACACTTTCACCATTTAACTCCGATATAGTAGAGTCAATTAATGTTTATCGAAGTGGTTTCCACCCTAAGTATGGTGGTAGGGTCGCAGGAACGGTAGATGTTCGTACAGAGTCTGAGGTAACAGATTCGCTTAATATGGGACTTGGTATCAACCTGCTATACGGGTCGGGGTATCTGGCGGCTCCGCTAGACAAAGATAAGAAGTTGGGGGTGATACTTGGGGGAAGATCTTTTTTGCCTACTGAATTGCAAACCTTTAAGTACAAAGCAATAAGAGATCTGTCAAGTCAGCTCACCAGATATTCAACCATCGATGGTACAGAGACCGTTGAGTTAACAGAGGAAAATGTCGGAGTTCAGGATGTCAATGGGAAAATCATTTATCAGCCGGACAGTACTCAAAACTTCTCGGTCAGTATGATGAATATCTTTAACCGAGATGATAAACACTATTTGACCAATCAGCCACATCGTTTGAGAGACCTTGTAGAACTTAGAAATTATGGAGGCTCCTTCATTTGGAAAAAGAAGTTTAAAAACCATAATAAATTACTTTTTACGACTGTTTTATCAGATTACAATTACAGGCTGAAGTTTACCAGAACCAATCAAATGGGAGTACTTCTGTTGGACCAGGATCATAACATCATTGTGAAGGATTTGAATTCTAAGGTAATGTATTGTTCCAAAATGGGGAGTGAAAAATCAAAGATTGATATTGGCTATGAGTGGATTTGGCAAAAGGCTGGAGCCGACCTATACGACAGGATTGATCCAATGAACTTCAGTGAAAGCTATTCTTATACCGTTGCCGTTCAGAATGTGTTGTTTGGAAACTATCAATATCAGCCTACTGATAAATTGAAATTTAGCCTGGGAAACAGGTTAGTGCATTACAATGCACAAAATAAAATCAGACCTGAACCAAGGATTAATTTGTCCTATAAACTCAATAAGTATGCGAACCTTAAGGCATCATCGGGTTATTACTTTCAGTACCTGACTCAGTTTGTGTTTTTCGATTTCAATGATAATCGTACGGAAAATCATCGATGGAAATTGGCAGATAATGATTTTCCTGTTGTAAGTAATTTTCAATCAATGTTAGGGGCTTCATTTGAGAAGAAGGGCTGGTTAATTGATCTTGAAACCTACTCAAAACAATTAAATAACTTAACCATACAGGCCGAGTCGGTTGCTTCTGTGGATGAGTATTCACATGGAGAAGGTTATACCTTAGGAGCAGATTTGTTACTTAGAAAGCGGTGGACAAACTTCGATATATGGGTGAGTTATACATTTAATTTCACGCGTTGGCAGTTTGATTCGATCAGCCCCAATGAATTCAGACCGTATTATGATCAACCACATATTTTTCAGATTGCTGGCACACGAAGTGTTGATCGATGGAAGTTCTCCGCATCCTGGAGCTGGAGGAGTGGTATCCCGGATCAAACTGTCAACACCGGCTTTGTTATTGGTCCACCGGGGCCACCGCCACCACCACCAGGAGTCCAGTATAGAGGACGATATAAGAACTTACATCAACTGGATATTTCAGTCTTGTATGAATTAGGGGTTAGCAAAGAATGGAAAGGTTTATTGGGCTTGTCCATTCAAAATATTTATGATCAGAACAATGTAATTGAAAATGGTGCCGTTCAGTTTGATCCGGGCAGCCCATTAATTGCTCAAGACCGATCATTAATCGGGTTTGCCCCGAATGTCAATTTCAATATTTACTGGTAGGGTATTCACAGTAGTTTCTGTTTTATGAATAGTCGGGATTTAACACTCAACTATTTTTTAACAAAAACTATTAACTATGGGCAAACATGAAATAAGGAATAACGAAGTTATTCAACAATTAGGTAAAAACTTAAGGTCTCTTCGATCAGCCAAAGGATACTCGCAGGAGGAGCTAGCATACCAGGCTAACGTGTCATTAAGTCAGGTAGCAAGGATTGAAAGAGGAAAAATTAACACAACCATCAGTACAATCTATGCGTTAGCTAGAGCATTGCAGATTGAAACTTCTGCACTTGTGAAGAACATCTGAGAATGAAAAAAATCAGTATTGTCATATTAACATTATTAAGTATAAGCCATTGGATGAATGCACAGTTTCAATTGGATGATACTTTTGACGGAGATGGAAAATTGGAACTGGCGTATTTCGATTATCATGAAGCGATTCAGATGATAGTAACTTCCGACAGTAATATGCTAATGTTAGGATTAGCCGGAAGAGTAACCGGTAACGGGTTTGATTATGATTTTGTCCTTTCAAAGAAAGATTTCGATGGAAATCCCATTACTTCATTTGGAACCAACGGTGATCTTGTTGGGGACTTTCCGGGGTTTGACTATTCGGATATGAGTTCTGTGATTGAGTTGAGTGATGGTTCTTTTTTGCTTTCCGGTAAGGGTTATGCCTGGTCCAATAGTTCGGTAAGACCGGTTATGTTGATGCATGTGCTCAGTGATGGCACCATTGATAATTCATTTAACACTTCAGGAGTGTTGCAGGTTGATTTTCTGGGCGACATAAATTTACCAGGGCGATTACACCTTGCGGATGATGATAAGATTCTATTTGCTGCCTCTAGTGAGGATACCGTAGATAATAGCGGGTATGTTGCCGTACTGGCCCGTTTCAATGATGATTATTCATTGGATACTACATTTGGAGGTACAGGTAAAATTGAGGTTGATGTCTCGGCAGGAGCCGCACCAATTAATGCAAAAGTACAGCATGTTTCCAGTGGTGGATTTGCAGATATTAGCACTGATGCCGATGGAAACGTTTATGCGGTGGGATATACACTCAATTCAGACCGCTATGGATTTATGGTGAAGCTAAAGGAAAACGGTGAACTAGATTCTGCCTTCTATGATGAGGGAATGCATGCTTACCTACCTGCGACTACAGTGAAAACCAATTCTGCCAGGCAAATTGATCGTCTGAAGGACAGTTCTTTTGTGTTGATTTTTCATACCGATTTGACTGCAAATGATTTTGTGGTTGGTCACATTAAGGATAATACGTTTGCGAGCTACCAGTTCGACATAGATGGCAATCAGGACTTTTTGGAGGATGTATTAGAAGATGAAAGTGGTAGGTTATACCTGGTTGGTCGAACGATAGATAACTCAGGCTTTAATTCGGCCTCGTATGCAGATCGGTATTCAGTTATAAGACTAAACTCAGACTTCAGTCAGGATATGTCGTTTGGTTCAGGTGGTGTATTATCATTCACCTGGGGAACAGGGGAGCAGGCTGGAGCCAATGTAGCCATTCTGGCTCAGGACAATGAGATTATTCTTGGTGGTGAAGTCTACGGGCCAAGCGTGTCTTACATTAATCTGGGCTTGGTGAAGTTGGTTGATAATACTCTTACCAATGTCGTTCCTAATTTCGTTTTGGACGAATTTAAAATTTTCCCGAACCCAACTTCAGGAGCTTCGTATATTGAGATTGACAGTGAAAACAATATTAATCAGGTGTATCTCTTATCGATGACGGGAAAAAAATGGTCGTTTGAAGGAGGGAGGCTAGAGGTAGACGATATTCCATCCGGAGTGTATTTAGTGATGATACATTTGGAAGGTAGGATTTATACTTCCCGGCTAATTAAGAACTAGCATAGGCATAGTTGCTCTTGAATCAAATAAGGCAAATGCCTTACTTTACATTAACCCAATATAAACACCAACTTTCAACCAAAGGTAGGGTTCACCAGTGCTCACCTGTTTTATCCCTGTAAACCAAGATACAAGAACTAAAATCTCAATTATGAAAAAAAGACTACTCACATTATGTATGGGTTTTATTTCAACTCTCGTAATGGCTCAATCACCCAATCTGGACTCATGGCAGGTCAATACAGATGGGACTCTTGCAAGTTATTGGGAGGAAACGAGCCCAGGAACCTATGAACTAACAGAATTGACAGATCTTGCCGATGTACAATCGGTTTGTTATACAGATGATTCGATTTGGATTGCAACGGAAGGATTGACGACCAGAATGGGTTTTTATCAAAATCCAGGGACACCAGGGGCTCAAGGTGTTATTTACCGTATGCCAAGAAATCCACAAGAGGAAACCGGTACAAAAACAGAAGTTCCAGGTACGTTCTCTGTTGCAGTACTGATTAATGGGATTGCTATTTTTGGTAATAGTGATGCCACTTCATGGAGCCAGGCTTCAGGTGATAATGTCAGTATGGGGGATGGAATATGGAATGGAGATGCTTGGTACTCAGAGGGGTGGACACTTGACTCAACTTATGGAGCACACCCCAACGGAGATGGAGGTACCTATCACACTCATGCAACACCATTTTTCTTATATGAAGATAGTGTCGGGCATTCACCGATTGTAGGGTGGGCTTTTGATGGTTACCCTATTTATGGTCCTTTTGGATATTCGGATTCATTGGATGCAGGAAGTGGAATTAAGAGAATGGAAAGTAGTTATGCGCTTAGAAGTATTACTCAAAGGCATACATTGCCTGATGGAACAAACTTGTCACCACCCGAGTATGGTCCTGATGTTGACGGGACGTATCCATTGGGGACCTATATTGAGGACTATGAGTACGTGGGTACAGGTGATTTGGATGAACACAATGGCAGATGGTGTGTTACTCCCGAATTTCCAGGAGGTACATATGCGTATTTTGTTACTACTGATGCAGGTGGTGACCCTGTATTTCCATATTACATCGGAGAAACCTATTATGGCGTTGCTGATGAAGGAAACTTAACTGATGGCTCAATTACTTCTGTTGATGGAAGTGCTACCTGTATTGGTGAGGACGTGGCTGCAGGAGGTGATCTGGAAGATATTACACCTGACAGTGCAGAGGTTGGTTCATCAAGTGTAACGGTTACTTTCTCTTTTGCAGATGATGTGGACCCTTCAACGCCTCCAACGAGTGTTGCTCCGGATGAAGTAACAATTGGTGGTGTTGCCGGAACCTCTATTTCAAGGGATGCCGGTACGGGTGATGTTACAGCAACATTTAATTTGAGTTCTTTAGCAGTAGGTGATTATGATTTGGTAGTTACATTCAGTCCTCCAATGGGATCAGATATTACCTATACAACCGAAAATGGTTTCAAAATTTATGCAGGAGGAGGACCTACCGCAATTGATGATGTCTTTCTTGGGCATGTGAGTATATATCCCAATCCTGCTTCGGATAATTTAACTATAGATTGCTCATCTGACATCATTGAAGTTACCCTTATTGATTTGCAAGGTAAAGTTGAATCATTTGAAAGCGAGTCAATAGATGTGTCAGGTTTATCATCAGGTATCTATATCATTCAAATTCAAACAACAGAAGGAATAGCTACTTCAAGAGTAGTTATTGAGTAATCTCAAAAAAACAGAAATTTTCATTAACAAGGGTAGGGTATTATGTTCTGCCCTTGTTTGATATATGAAATAATTATCTGCTAATCAGAAATTGACATTATGAAGACAAAGATACTATCACTAATCTCTCTGCTACTCTCTTCAGTAATATATGCCCAGGACTATCAATTTGATTCCTGGATGTATAATACTGATGGTGACTTGGCGTCTTACGAAAAAAATAATGACCCGGGGCCCGGGACGACTGTAGTTAATCTAACAGATTCTTCCGACATAAAAGCTCTCTATTATAACACTACAGACATTTACGTGACTTGCGAAGGGCTTGCAAGTTATCAAATGGGTGAGTGGTCAATTGCTAATGAGCCCACAGCTCAAGGGTATACTTATAACATTCCAAGAACGCCTCAAGAAGAGACCGGCACTAAAGCGGCTGTTCCTTCAGGGGGTCCAATTGCTTTTGCGGTAAATGGAGTGCCTATGTACGGTTATGAGTCCGCAGAATCATGGGATGGCTCCGGTATGTCTTTTACTGGAAACGAAATATGGAATGCAGATGCCTGGGTCAATGAAGGTACTACAATGGATGATACCGGAGGAGGACATCCAACAGATATGGGTAGCTATCATTACCACGCCACACCATATTCACTATATGATACAAGTTACACTGGCAGTCACTCTGCAATTATTGGTTGGGCACCTGATGGTTACCCGGTATATGGTCCATATGGTTATTCTGACTCACTTGATGATGGCAGCACAGTAGTTCGAATGGAAAGTAGTTATGCAACCAGGAGTATAACACAAAGACATGAGTTGCCAGACGGTACGGTATTGGGACCCGGAGATTGGGGACCTGATGTAGACGCTACTTATACACTGGGTTATTTTGTTGAAGACTATGAATATGTTTATGGACTTGGACATCTGGATGAGTACAATGGAAGGTGGTGTGTAACCCCAGAGTACCCCTCAGGGACTTATGCATATTTCATTACAACAGATGGAGCAGGAGATCCTGCATTTCCATATTTACTCGCAGATGAGTATTACGGAACAGTTGCAAGTACTATGAATATAGGTTACTCAACTATCCCGGGAGGTGTTACTCAATATGATGTAACATCTTCAACCAGTGATGTTATTATCAACGTATCTCCTGATAATTCTACAGCTACTTCTGTTACCATAACATTTGACATTGATACAACTGAAACCGATGGAGGAGATCCTCCATATACGGTAACGCCAGATGAGGTTACATTGGGAGGTGTATCGGGAACTTCGGTAAGCAGGGACGGTACGTCCGGAACTATAACTGCAACATTTGATTTATCATCACTTTCTGATGGGACTTATACAATTGAAGTTACTTTTAATCCCCCCATGGGAGCCCCAATTGTAATTACGCAGGAGGATGCATTTACTGTAACTTCAGGAGGTGGGGGAAGCACTGCCTGCGATGATATACTTATCAGTTCTTTTATCATTAACACAGATGGTCAGTTGGCAGACTATAACACCGATTGTTGTCCGGTCTCAGGGACGAACACTTATACTGCGATGACTGATTCGGCTGGAATTCAAAGTGTTTGGTATACCGATGATCATGTATACATCAATTCTACAAGTTTAGCATATTATACGATGGGGCCATGGGCAACAAATCTCACCCCATTAGCACAAGACCTTACTTTTAAAATTCCCAGAGTAGTTACAGAAGATACCAGTGGTGATACTGAAACAGCGAGTTCAGGAACTATCGGAGTAGGTGTTGACGGTGTGGCTTTTTATGCCGAAACCTCATCAAAATCCTGGGATGGAAGTGATAACACCGGAGCTGGCGATGGAATATGGAATACGGATGCATGGGTAGAAGAGGGGTATAGCATGGATGATGCCGGTGGTGGACACCCAACCGGAGGTGGAAGCGGTTATTATCACTATCACGCCACACCATTTACTTTGTATGATACAACAAACACCGGTGTTCATTCACCGATAATTGGTTGGGCTCTTGATGGTGTGCCGGTATATGGTCCATATGGTTATAGTGACTCTTTGGATGATGGTAGTGCAGTAGTTAGAATGGAGTCAAGTTATCAGCTGAGAAGTATTACGCAAAGACATGAACTTCCTGATGGAACGGTATTGGCACCGGCTCAATACGGACCCGATGTTGATGTAACCTATCCATTAGGAACATATGCTGAGGATAATGAATACGTATACGGGTCCGGGCATCTTGATGATCATAATGGAAGATGGTGTGTGACACCAGAGTATCCATCGGGTACATATGCATACTTCATCACTGTAGATGCTGCAGGAGATCCTCTTTACCCTTACATACTCGGTCCGGAGTATTATGGGGAAACTCAGGTAGGAAGTGGTGGATATGCCACCATAGATGCAAGCGCAGTGCAATTTGATCCTGAATCCTGTACATCTTCCTGTACGGAGCCTGATGTTCCTTCTCTTTCGGCTGGCAGTACAACCATCTGCGAAGGAGGATCTACCACATTGACCGCCTCGGGTAACTTGAATGATGCGGATGACTGGGAGTGGTATGAAGGAAGCTGTGGAGGAACTTCAGTAGGCACAGGCTCTAGTGTTTCCGTATCACCAGTAGTTACTACAACCTACTACGCTAGAGGAGAGGGTAGTTGTGATGGTTCTACATGTGCTAGTATTACAATTACCGTTGATGCAGCCCCAACTGTAGACGCAGGGTTAGCTCAAACGATTTGTGAGACAGATGCTGTAAGTTTAGCAGGTAGTAGTACTAATTCATCAGGAGTGACTTGGTCAGGAGGAACGGGCAGTTTTGCTCCGAATAGTGCATCGGCCACGGCAACGTATACACCGTCAGCATCAGAAATCACGGCAGGAACGGTAACTCTGACGTTAACGGCTACGGGGAACGGTTCATGTGCTTCAGCTAGTGATGATGTTACCATTACAATTACAGGGAGTCCAACAGTTGATGCAGGGTCAGCCCAAACGATTTGTGAAACTGATAATGCAAGTTTGTCTGGTAGCAGTAACAATTCATCAGGAGTGACTTGGTCAGGAGGAACAGGTAGCTTTGTTCCGGATAATACATCGGCAACGTCAACGTATACACCGTCCGCAGCAGAGATCACGGCAGGAACAGTAACTCTGACGTTAACAGCAACAGGCAACGGTTCATGTTCTTCTGTAAGTGATGATGTGACAATTACAATTACGGGAAGTCCTACCACTGATGCAGGGTCAGCCCAAACGATTTGTGAAACTGAAACTGTGAGTTTGTCAGGAAGCAGCACTAATTCGACAGGTATAACTTGGTCAGGTGGTACAGGAACATTCTCTCCTGACAATACTACAGCAACGGCAACATATACACCATCGGCTTCAGAAATAACAGCTGGTACGGTAGCGTTGACTTTGACGACTACCGGTAACGGGTCCTGTTCAGCAGCGAGTGACGATGTGATCATAACAATCAATGCAGGGCCGACAGCGAGTGCGGGATCAGATCAAACGATTTGTGAAACTGAAACTGTGAGTTTGTCGGGAAGCAGCAGTAATTCAACAGGTATAACCTGGTCAGGTGGTTCAGGAGTATTCTCCCCTGACAACACTACAGCAACGGCAACATATACACCATCGGCTTCAGAAATAACGGCTGGAACGGTAACTCTGACGTTAACAGCAACAGGCAACGGTTCATGTTCTTCTGTAAGTGATGATGTGACAATAACTATTGATGCGGCACCAAGTGTAGACGCTGGATCAGCCCAAACGATTTGCGAGACAGATGCTGTAAGTTTAGCTGGTAGTAGTACCAATTCATCAGGAGTGACCTGGTCAGGAGGAACAGGTAGCTTTGCTCCGGATAATACATCGGCCACAGCAACATATACACCGTCAGCAGCAGAGATCACGGCTGGAACGGTAACTCTGACGTTAACAGCAACAGGCAACGGTTCATGTTCTTCTGTAAGTGATGATGTGACAATTACAATTACAGGAAGTCCTACCACTGATGCAGGGTCAGCCCAAACGATTTGTGAGACAGATGCTGTAAGTTTAGCTGGTAGTAGTACCAATTCATCAGGAGTGACCTGGTCAGGAGGAATGGGTAGCTTTACTCCGGATAATACATCGGCCACAGCAACATATACACCGTCCGCAGCAGAAATCACGGCAGGAACAGTAACTCTGACATTAACAGCTACAGGTAACGGTTCATGTGCTTCAGCGAGTGATGATGTGACAGTCAATATCAACGAATTACCGACAGGAACAATAGCCGGTGATGCTTCAATTTGTGATGATGGATCATCAACGACAGATCTGACCATTACAATGACAGGTACCGGTCCATTTACCTTTGATCTTTTGAGGGATGGGGTCACTTATGGTTCATATGGACCTACAACAAGCCCGGCAACAGTATCTGTATCTGATGATGGAACCTTTACATTAGATAATTTGTCTGATGCGAATTGTGACGCAACTGATATGACCGGTTCGGCAACTGTCAGCTATTCAGATGAGATTATTGCTTCTACAAGTCTCGAATGTGATGATGTTAATCCATCATTGGCTTCTGATGAGTTCCAAATCAGGGTAACTGTGACACAAGGAGATATAGGGTCTGTAGCAATTTCCGAACTTTCAGCACATGGTGTTGTATTCACTGACCAGGGAGCTGGTGTGTGGTTGTCAGACGCTGTCAATGAAGTCAATTCGGTTGATCTTAATGTTACTGATGCCAATGATTGTAATGGAGGGTTAGACTTTACATCGATTACTCACTCTTGCGATTGTCCAACATCAGCCACCATTAGTATTACCGGGGATAACCCGGTCTGTGATGGTAATACAAGTATTGTAGAAGTCACCTTTGCCGGAGGTACCGGACCATATAATGTGACTTTGCTTGGACCTTCCGGACCCTCAGTACAAAATAGTGCTACTTCTCCGGCTACCTTTACGATATCTGATGGCGGTGTTTATGGTGCCAATATTGAGAACACCGGAGATGCTTGTACTGTGAGTGCCTCAGGTTCGGCAATACTAAGCACGGCTTCTTTACCAATAGTTGATGCTGGTGCCGATGAGACCATTTGTTCGTCCGATAATGCCACCATTACAGCCACCGGTGCTGATAGCTATACCTGGGATAATTCACTTGGAGCAGGTGCCACTCATACAGTGTCACCAACCGTAACAACGACTTATATCGTGACAGGAACCGATGTTAATGGGTGTGTCGATACTGATGATGTTGTGATTACGGTGGATGCATGTACCGCAGTTTCGGATGCCCAATTAGGTGATATAAGTGTGTACCCTAATCCTACGCAGGGTATACTTTACCTTAAGGGACTAAATGGTGCCTACGGCATAGAGCTTGTGAATGGTCTCGGTGTTGCGGTAGGTAGTTGGTCTGGTCAATCAAATGGAGGAAACGTTTCTGTTGATTTGACAGGTAAAATAGCCGGAGTATACTTCCTTGTCTTAACTCAAGATGATGAACAACAAATATTAAGAATTGTAAAAGAATAAAAATCTCAATTTAGTTAATAGCAGAAGGAGAAACCGGCTTGTACCATCCCCTGGTGCGGCCGGTTTCGTTTTTAGTTAAAACATGATTTTTATCACAAAACAAATTAAAGCTTAACGCGTATATCATTTTAATCTATAACCCGAAAGAACTTATGAGAAAAACGATACTATCATCTTTGCTTTTTGGCTGCGGAGTTTTATCATCCTTTGCTCAGGATCCGCAGTTTGATACCTGGATGTTTAATACAGATGGACACCAGGCTTCATACGAAAAAAATAATATGCCTGGGCCAGGGACAACAGTGGTCAACCTGACCGATTCATCAGACATCATATGCTTGTTTTATAATAGCACTGATATATACATCCGATGTGAAGGGCTTGCCAGTTATCAAATGGGTGAGTGGTCTATTACGAATGAGCCTACGGCTCAGGATTACACTTATGTGATTCCGAGAAATCCTCAGGAAGAAACCGGTATTAAAGCTTCTGTGCCTGAAGGTGGAGCAATTGCTTTCGCAATAAATGGTGTTCCAATGTATGGTTATGAATCGGCCGAGTCATGGGATGGTTCGGGAATGTCATTTACGGGAGATAATATCTGGAATGCTGATGCATGGGTAAACGAAGGAACAACCATGGATGATACCGGTGGCGGACACCCGACTGATATGGGGAGCTATCATTATCATGCAACTCCGTTTGCTCTGTACAGCACTGTAGACAACGGGACACATTCGCCAATCATTGGTTGGGCTCCTGACGGCTACCCGATTTATGGGCCATTTGGATACACCGATCCAATGAACTCATCGAGCTCAGTGGTTCGAATGTCCAGCAGTTATCAAACCAGGAGTATAACCCAGCGGCATGAATTACCTGATGGTACAATGCTTTCACCGGGTCAGTATGGTCCGGATGTTGATGCGACTTATACTTTAGGTTATTTTGTTGAGGATTACGAGTATGTGGACGCATCAGGAGATTTGGATGAGTATAATGGTAGGACATGTGTTACCCCTGAATATCCGGGTGGAACGTATGCCTATTTTATAACTACGGATGGCTCTGGAGATCCCACTTTTCCTTACTTGTTTGCTGCGGAATATTATGGTAGCGTTGCCAGTACGATGAATATCGGGAATTCAACGATCCCAGGAGGAGTCAGCAAGTATGATGTAACAACCGGGCTAACTCAAATTGATCCGGCATCTGTTTCAGTATTTCCTAATCCTGCGTCAGGTCTGGTACAGATTACCGGAGTAGAAAATGTAGAAAATGTTAGCATCTTAAACGCTTTAGGAAATGTTGTTACCACACAGAACAGTTCGTTAATTGATGTTGAGAAACTTCGGCCAGGGATTTATCAATTAATTATAACTTCTGGAACTAGAGTAGTTTCTAAATCTTTAGTAGTGGAGTAACAATTTTCAACAGTGATATAGGCCGTCATTACTTTTAGTGGTGACGGTTTTTTTATCCCGCAAAATCATCAAAATTTTTGTCTGAGACCCTAATAATATGGTCTTTTACAAAGTCAGCACCTTCTTTGGCACCGTCTTCCTGATGTTTGAGACAGCATTCCCATTCTACCACAGCCCATCCCGGGAAGTTGTATTGAGTCAGTTTGCTAAATATTGCCTTAAAGTCGATTTGCCCATCACCCAATGACCGGAACCTTCCTGGTCTGTCAATCCAATTAGAATAACTGCCGTAGACACCGGCTTTACCTGTCGGATTAAATTCAGCATCCTTTACATGGAACATTTTAATGAAATCCTTATAGATATCAATAAAAGCGAGGTAGTTCATTTGTTGCAGATGAAGATGACTGGGATCGTAAAGAATATTTGCTCTGGGGTGATCGTTTACGGCACTTAAAAAACGCTCAAAGGTAATGCCGTCATGAAGGTCTTCTCCCGGATGCAGCTCATAACATAAATCTATACCCACGACATCGAAAGCGTTCAGTATAGGAGTCCATCTCCTGGCAAGTTCAACGAAGGCTTCTGTAACCATGTTTGGCTGCCTCTGCGGCCAGGGGTAAATATTTTGCCAAAGAAGGGCACCTGAAAAGGTGGCATGGGCTGTGAGGCCAAAGTTTCGGCTGGCAAGAGCAGCATATTCAAGTTGTTGTGAAGCCCATTCGGTTCTAGCTAAAGGATTTCCCCTTAGTTTCTTGGGCGCAAATACATCAAATCCAGTATCATATGCTTCATGCGTAGCAATCAGTTGCCCTTGAAGGTGGGTGCTTAGTTCCGTTATTTGAAGACCATATTGTTCGGCAACCCCTGCGATTTCATCACAGTAATCCTTACTCTCTGCTGCCAGGCTTAAGTTAAAATAATTATCGTCCCAGGTAGGAAGTTGAATACCCTTATAGCCTAATCCAGATGCCCATTGGCAAATATTATTAAATGAATCAAAGGGAGCTTTTTCATCAAAAAATTGTGCTAAAAATAATGCTGGTCCTTTTATCGTTTTCATCCTATTGTACTTTTGTCCATGCCGAGTTTTTGTTGCTGGACTCGATCATTGCTTTAATAAATTTCATGCCTCTAAGACCACTGTTGATATCAGGAAAGTCGTAATTCGGGTCTTGGGGTGCGTTTTTTTCGAATTGTCTTACGGCCAAAGCAAAATTTCTGTAGATATTCGCCATGGCTTCTATATAGCCTTCAGGATGTCCTGTAGGGAGCCTGCAGTGAGCTTTTGCATGATCGCTTAACCATTCTGATCCTGCGGTCAGTATTTTGGTTGGCTTGTCCTGATATTTGACAATTAGTTTTCCAGGGTTGGATTGCAACCACTCAATACCACCTTGATCTCCATATGCTCTGAATTTAAGTTCGTTTTCTTCTCCTGAAGCAACCTGTGTGGCAAGGATAGTCCCCGTGATTTTTGACCCGATCTTTATGAAGGCAGATGCATCATCTTCAAGTTTACGTCCGGGAACCACGCTGTTGAGAAATGCAGATACCTCGGTTATAGATTCTCCAAGAATGTATTCTATTAAATTTTCAATGTGTGTGCCTATATCACCAACAGTCGAACTTGCTCCGGCTTTATCAGGATCAAGTCTCCAGGAAGCTTGTTTCTGACCCTGGTCTTCTATCTTATTGGTTAGCCAGCCTTGAGGGTACTCGACTATAACTTTACGTACAGTTCCAATTTCTCCTTGCTGAAGCAATTGTCGAGCCTCTTTAACCATCGGATAGCCAGTATATGTGTAAGTGACTCCGAAAAGTCGGTTGCCTTGGTTCCGCAGTTTTACCAAATCTACAGCCTCGTCTAAATCAAAACATAAAGGCTTTTCGCACAGTACATGGAAGCCATGATTAATGGCTGCTTTTGCTGCCGGAGCATGCAAATGATTTGGTGTAACAATAGAAATGAAATGTATTCGATCCTCAGGATCTAGCTTGGTCTCTGACTCAATCATCTCTTCGATGGAAGAATAGAGTCTGTTCTTAGGTATTCCTAATTGGAGTCCAGTTTCTATAGATTTTTTATGATCGGAACTGAATACTCCGCACACCAGTTCACACTCGCCATCGAGGTTAGCCGCCATGCGGTGGACATTACCTATAAACGCCTCAAGGCTTCCGCCAATCATACCATATCGTACTCGTTTTTTAGGACTCATCTTTGGTAAATCGGTCCGAGTATGAAAATAGTTTGTTAATTGAAGCCAATACAGTATTCTGAACGATTTTCATGTGAATTCAATAGCTATAATAGAGCGTAAAAAACTATTTAATGCCAGTTGTATCGCACTGGTTACAACTTCGATGACATTCGCAATTCGAGCCGATTTGATAGGGGAGTTGGGAGAACAGTTTCATTTCAATAAGGCTCAAACCGGTCTTGTAGCAGGAACAGCGTTTTGGGGATTCACACTTACAACGATTGTAGGTGGATTGATTTGCGATCTAGTGGGAACAAAGCGGTTGTTGTTAGGCGCCTTTTTAGGGCACTTAGCGGGCACAATTTTAACAGTATGGGCTCAGGGATTCTGGTCTTTATTCTTTTCCACCTTGCTGATCGGTATGGCTAACGGCCTGGTAGAAGCTGCCTGTAATCCATTGGTAGCCACACTCTATCCAGAAAGTAAAACCAAAAAGCTAAATCAATTTCATGTATGGTTTCCGGGAGGAATAGTGATTGGTGGCTTAATAGCATTTGGCCTTAAAAAGGTAGGAGCAGGCTGGCAGCTTGAAAATAGCATAATACTTGTTCCAACGGTCATATACGGTATTATGTTTATTCGTAAGGCTATCCCGGAAAATGAAAGAGTCATGAAAGGAGTAAGCTACAAGGATATGCTCAAAGAGTGTTTGCGGCCACTCTTCTTGTTAATGATCTTCTGTATGCTCATTAGTGCCGCAACCGAACTGGGAACCAATCAATGGATTACAGATCTTTTAGCCAATGTTGGAGTACCTGCAATTTTAATTTTAGTGTTCATAAGCGGGATAATGGTGCTAGGGAGATCATTTGCGGGTTTCTTTGAAAGCAAACTTTCAACTACCGGAATGTTATTGTTTTCAGCCGTATTCTCATCTTTGGGTTTGTTACTTTTAGGTTATCTGGAGGGTTGGGAGGCGTTCCTTGCAGCGGCTATCTTTGCTATAGGAATTTGTTTCTTCTGGCCGACAATGCTTGGATTTGTCTCAGAATACATGCCCAAAAGTGGTGCCCTGGGATTAGGTATTATGGGAGGTATGGGTATGCTTTCCGTAGCTTTTGTACTTCCCTTTATTGGTATGCTCTATGACTATCAGACGGAATTGTATTTGCCAGCTGGAATGAGCCTTGAGGATATGACGGTTGCCATGAACGGAGCAGGGCAATATTCTACCGAGTTGAATACTGCTCGATTAGCAGGAGGTGCTGATACTTTGAAATATGTGGCTATCTTGCCAGCTGTATTGAGCTTAATATTTTTAGCTTTGTTTCTTAATCGTAGAAGACTTCGAAAGCCATGATCATAAAGAAAGTATTTCCATATTCACTTGTCATATGGGCCTCAGCAATGTTCAGTTCATGTTCTGATAAGCAGCAACCTGGCGACAATATCTACCGAACCGAACCATATAGTTTTAATATCTCATTGGCAGAGTGGTCATTGCATAAGCAATTGTTTAGTAAACAGATTTCAAATCTGGATTTCCCGCGAGTAGCTCGTGAGAAGTTTGGAATCAAAGCTGTGGAATATGTTAATCAGTTTTTCAGTGATAAAGCAGATAGCACAAGCTATTTACAGCAGTTAAAGGACTCTTGTGACAAGTACAGTGTGACCAGTGTGTTAATAATGATTGATGGCGAAGGAGAGCTTGCCTCTAACGATTCCTTGAAAAGAGACAGTGCGGTTGAAAATCATAAAAAGTGGGTGAGAGCAGCAAAATTCCTCGGTTGCCATTCTATCAGGGTTAACCTTCATGGCGAAGGAGTGACAAAAGAGGAGTGGAGGGATAATAGCATAGCATCTCTTTCCAAACTATGTGCTTACGGGGAGGAGCAAGGCATTAACATAATTGTTGAAAATCATGGTCAGTGGTCATCTAAGGGTAGTTTGTTAGCCGCGGTAATCGACAGTGTTTCAAGTGAATATTGTGGCACTCTTCCTGATTTTGGTAATTTTTGTGTGAGACGAAGAGATGGTGATCTGTGGGAGTCACCGTGTATTGAAGAGTATGATAAGTATAAGGGGGTAGAAGAAATGCTTCCCTATGCCAAAGGAGTTAGTGCAAAGGCCTTCGGTTTTGATGAGGCTGGAAATGAGACAACTATTGACTTTTATAAGATGTTGGAGCTTGTGAAGAAGGCAGAATACCGGGGATACATTGGCATCGAGTTTGAAGGAGGAGGTATGGAAGAGGAAAATGGAATTCGAGCGACTAAACGACTACTTGAGAAGATCAGGAAACAACTAGAGTAGATGTAAGTACAAGGATTCAAGACTCTTACCTCTTACATCTTGAATCTTACATCTTACTTTTTAACCCTTTTGTACGAAACAAAAGCAAACTTATCTCCATCAGGTGACCATGATGGAACGTTGATTGTTCCTTGTCCTCCGAATAGTTCAATAGCAGTTTCGATATTTCTTGTTTCAAGATTCATTATTCGCAATCGCACGTTTTTGTTTGCCGGATGCCCTTCTACTTCACTATCGTACGATACAAAGACCAGCCATTTTCCATCGGGAGAGGGATGAGCAAACCAGTCGTTATATTCATCAGTTGTAATCTGTTCCTGTTCTGATCCATCTGTTTTCATTCGCCAGATTTGCATGGTACCGGTTCTGACGGAATTGAAATAGATATACTTTCCATCGGGGGAGTAGTCCGGGCCGTCATCCAGACCTTCAGCATCAGTTAGCCGTGTTTCTTCTCCACCTTCTATAGGTATGGTGTAAATATCAAACTGACCATTTCGTTCCGCACAGTATGCCAGTGTCTTACCATCTGGAGACCATCCGTGCCAATAGGATGGACCGCTGGGAGTTAACTGTTTTGGAGTCCCTCCGGAAGAAGGTAATGTGTATATAATAGATTTGTTTGTTTCTTCCTCATGATGACTAATCACAATAGTGCTGTCATCCGGTGAAATTCCATGGTCGTTATTACAATTGGTTGCAAAATCCGTGTTGATTTCAACAGGGCTTCCACCTTCAACTGGAATTCGATACAGTTTGCCTTCCTGATTGAACACCAAACTCTCACCATCTCTTGACCAGTTAGGTGCCTCAAAATGACTTGTGTCACTATAAACCACGGTTCTTTTTTCAGTGTGGATATTATAAATCTCCAGTGTGCTGATCAAAGTTGACTCTTCTTGTGTCTTTGATTCTTCATCAGTTGAGTCAGAGCAAGAGTTGAAAGCAACAATAGCAATTGGTATGATCAGGAACTTTAATTTCTTCATGTGGTAAGGTGTTTAGGCGAAGTTAAAGTCTTTGATTTCAATTACAAAACTCACTGCTTCCAACTCTTTGAATACTATTTCCTGAATCTGTTATAAAGGAACCATGCCAGGGCAAGAATCAACCATAGTGGCCAGACTGTGATTATTCCAACGAACAGTTCCTTTACGAAGCTGAAGCCTTTAGCAAAACCATCTCCAAGTTGTTCACTGTAGGCAGGCAGGGTGTCCTCCCATTTATCCGGAGCTGGTAGTAGTGCTGCTTTTGATTTTTGTCGTTCGTAAATATACAAGGTCGTTGTACTGTACTCCACTTTATCATTCAGTCGTAAATCTTCCAGCTTTGATGCGTCCTGAATTGCCTGTTTTTGCAATAGATTGTCGGCAACGTTAATTACATCATCGAGATCCTGGTCTTTGATTGAAGATTGTTTTTGATCAACCCTTTTTGAGTAAGCAGATAAACGCTGCTTAGACAAATGTTCGCGGAGCAGATCAAGTGTGATGTCCTTGCACTCAAGATTCCGGTGATCCAGAAAGTCAATAAGAGGTACCATTTGTATCAAAGCACTGTCGAGGTGTTTAGTGGGTATTCTCATCTCAATAGAGTTGACAGGAGTATATCTTGTTACTTCAAGAATGCTGTCCTTTTTGTACTGATATGTACTTACATGGCTTACTTGTGAGCTTAGGTCAGTCTTTGCTATCCAACCATCGTATTTTCTTACAATGGCTTCAATATTTTGTGTGGCTGCAAAAACGTTTTGGGTACGGAATTTTATGTTGGCATTTCTGATAAATTTCTTGCTGGAATCAAGAGGACTGGGCTTAACTGCGATGGACGAGATAACTTGTCCGTAATCTTCTTCCGCTTCTGCCAATTCAGCAGATTCCTCAATGTAACCTGAGCAGTCACCTTCAGAAGAAGGACTTTTTGATTCATAGGATGTTGAGTCGTTGAGCTGGCCTTCGTTTTGTCCTCCACATCGAAAAAGTAGAGCAAGTGTCAATGTAAAAAATAGTGTCTTTTTCATATCAGGTTTTTGATACTTGGTCTGAAAAATGAAGAAAGGTCACCCTTTTGAAGTTTACAGACGGGAGTTCTAAGTTTACAAGTTCAGAGTTGTTTAGTTAAAAGTTGAGAGTAGAAAGGTCTCAATCATAATGACAAGTCTAGATCAAAACCATAAACCGCACAATAGCTTTCAACTCAAAACTTTAAACTTAGAACTTCTACAACTAATGAAAGTCTACTTTTTTCAAAATTAATCCAGAGGGGGCAGCCATGTGTGGATTCAGGTCATAGTCGACTCCATTCAGAGACTTCTCAATGTCCGCTACACTCAGCTGTCCTTTGCCCACAAGAAATAGTGCTCCGACCATTAACCTGATTTGATGACGCATAAATCCAGCTCCCCTGAATGTGATGACGTAACTTTCATCAGGAAAGAAGCTGGCCGTATGAATGTCATTTAACTTTAGTGAGGTATACTGAATACACCTGATGGTTTGGGTATTTTCTTTTGGTTTGTAGCAGTAGTTTCTGAAGTCATGCTCTCCTTCAAAAAGTGATAGCGCATCCATCATTAACTCTATATTTAGAGTTTCAGGAATATTGGCAAGGAATGGAGCACTGAACGGGTGATTTTTGCTTCCAAAGGAGAAGAAGTAATGGTATTCTTTTTGTTTACTATCATTGATGATATTGAATTGATTATCAGTTACCTGTGCCGATTCAATTCTAATATCCGGTGGCAGGTTATTGTTTACGGTGTCTAGAATTTCTTCAGTAGATATTTCTTTGCGAATGAATAGTTCGAAGGCTGCACACTGAGCAGATACCATGGCATCGGTTCTGCTACTTCCGATGATCTTAAGGTCAGTGTTGGGATACACGAAACGAAAGGTTCTTTCCAGTCTTTCCTGAATGGTTTTAACATTAGGTTGTTTGGCCCAGCCATGATACCTAAAACCCAGGAATGAAACTCTGATCAGATAATAGTGTTGCCTCATAGGATCAAAAAAAAGGAAGACAATTAATGCCTTCCTTCAAATTTACAGTTTTTTAAACTTTACTCCTTTGTGATTCGAAGCGTACCCTGATCGCAACTAAGGAAATACAACCCGGGATTTAGATTGGAGAGATCAAGCCTTGAAGTAGTCTTTTTAGTGATTATGGTATTTCCCATAACGTCATATAACACTGCATTAGTAATTGTATTGTTCAGCTTCACAATGCCTTTTGTGGGATTTGGAGAGGCAGTAAGTCCTTCCTGTAGATATTCAGGTAGCGTTGAAGAAACAACGGGACAGCCGTTTGTTCCAGCGTCATGAACGGTCATATCCAAATCAAAGGTATAGGGGTAATTGATCCCGCTATAGTTGACTGTAACAGTGATTGAGTAAGATGCTGTTCCGGATGTGGTCGGTGTACCGGAAATGGTAACACATCCTTTTGTATACGAACCGACATCGGGCGAATAACTGCAACTTACATCAGGACAATCATATCCTAGTCCATCAGGCAAGTTGGCAGAATTGATTGTAGCAGAATTAAAGGTCAGGTTCGTACAACTAGGTCCGCCAAGGTTCATACAAGTGTCATTGGGAAGTACGAAGGTAATGACTTCATTGTAGGCAGTGCCCACACAAGCATCAGGTAATGTACTAGGGTATACTCCGGTAGCATCAGGAGCAGATTCTGTGCAAGCTACCTGAGCCTGAGTATAACTTGCCAGACTTAAAAATAGAATGATTGGTAGTAGTTTTTTCACAATTAAAGGTTTTGGTAATTGTACAAATATAGCTATTTCCTCAAAATAGATGTCTAAGGTGTCAAAGAGTTACACCCTTTACCATATATCTGTTTCATTGCCCTAAAAGTAACCCTATAGCTAAAAGGCCTCCGTTACTACGAAGTAGTAATGCCCCCCTTCGGTACCATAACCATAGTCCAAACGGATGTTGAGGCGTTCGGCTGGCTTGACAACAAACCGCAGTCCTGTGCCAAGAGAATACTTAATACTGGAAAAGGAAAGGTCTTGTGTCGAACGAAAGACGTCCCCCGCACCTGCAAATGCCACCATACCAAGTCTCCAGAACAAGGGAAAGCGATACTCGACCTGAGTACCCCAAAAGTTATGATCACGAAAACGGTTGCTTGCATAGCCCCTGAGCATGTCATCATCCCCAAGCGTGTTCATGTCCAAAAAAGGGACCTCTCCATAGCATAAGTGCATTTTCGTCTGTGAAGCAATAATGTGCTTTGGTTTGATTTGCCAGTATTGTTGATAGGTTCCAAAGATTTGGGCAAACGAGAAACTACTACCTATATACCTGGAGTACCAATAGCTGGATAACTCAAAATACCGCCCGTTGTAAGCGTTAATTATATTATCTCGGTTGTCATATACCAGAACAAGTCCTAACGCAGAGCCAATACCGCCCTTGTATCCGGGAATGTTACCGTTGATCAAACTTCCGGCAGGATGATAGTGGAAACCAAACTCATATTCAAATTCATAGTCAACTCCTAAAAAGAGATGTGATCTCACCTGTTTCATCATCAATGATTTCAAACGAAATAAATTGTAGGAATACTTTTCTACATCACCTTTGTGAGAATCATTTCCCAGTCCGTAAAAGCGATCTGGAAAATTTCGATACCTGACTTCTCCTTTCAGGAGAAAGTTTTCATTTCGAGTGAACACATTCCATACACCCCATACGTCCAGCTGTTTGTTTTGTGTATAGTCGGTTAAGAATTGAATATAGGAAGCGCGTGTTTCAATCTCACTTTCGCGTGGAGGAACTCTGAAATAGTAAACACCAGCGCCACCAGCAGCCCATCGGGTATCTGGGGTATAGTAGAGTAGTGGCAGTACAAAAATTCCTTGTTTCTTGGTTTCAATTGTGTCTGAGAGAGGTTCGAACCCCAGAAAACCTTTTTGTGCATTCGTTAGATACGAACAGAGGGTGAGTAGAACTATAAGAAGGCGTTGCACGAATTTATTTTGTTGTAAATATAGGCTATACGGTTGATTATTCGTCTAAGTAAATAGCATATAGATCGAATACCCTCTATAGGGTATTGTCAGAGTAAGCGGAAAGGTATACTTTTGTTATTTAGAACGATTCTAAATAAATTGATTGAAGAAACCCGCATATTACTGGCAGATCCGCAACCGCTTTATCGGAGAGGCTTGAAGGCATTGTTAAAGGATGTTCCCTACTGGAGGGTTGTTGGTGATGCATCACGCACCGGTGAATTAACAAAGCAATTTCAACTGCAAAAGCCGCATCTTCTGATTATAGATTATCATAAGGCGTTTTTTGATGAGGAGGCAATCGTACAAATGCTTTCTGAGCATTCGGATTGTAAAGTGATTCTGATTTCCAGCCGGGCTAAGGACTGGACCAACTTCAATAAGTTACAATTTCCTGTTCATAGCTACTTAACAAAAGAATGTTCAATTCAAGATGTGATTAAGACCATCGAAATGGCAATCAAAGGAGAGAAGTTCTATTGCAATTTCATTGTTGAGTTACTTCTCAAAGGCAAGGTAGAGAAACAACTAACTTCAGTTCAAATTTCAGATTGCCTTACTGAAAGGGAAATAGAAATAACACGCATGGTAGCCCTTGGAAAGGTAAACAAGGAAATTGCGTCTGACCTTCATTTAAGCCCTCATACGATTCATACTCATAGAAAGAACATCATGAAAAAGTTAGGCTTGCACTCTGCGGTTGAGCTCACCTCATATGCTAAAGAGGTTGGGATAATTTAGGTTTCTTTTTTCTCCGGCCTCTCCAAATCATAAACCCAGTAACAGGTAGTGAGGCGGAGACAAGGCTTACCAGAAAAGCTATTATTTTTCCTGGAAACCCTAAAATTGAACCAACATGTATATCATAATTTGCCGTGATTAGTTTCTCTCCTGAGTTCTTATCAGAATGATCTCTATGTTTCAGTAACACTCCTGTATATTGATCGAATTGCATATTGTGTACCACTGCATAGCGCCCTTCAAACTGCTGAATGGTAATATCTATTATACCAGTGCTATCCTCAGGGCGCCTAACTCTAAATGCATATGCATCAGTGTACGTTCTTCTTGCTTGTTCTAGTGAACGGTCTAGGGGATTATCAAAGGATACTGTTTTATATTGTGATTTGGCTGGGCGAAGATCAGGTAGCTCAGTAGAACCGGCTCCGGCAATATATACCAGTCCCTGAAACCACCTGAATGCCCAAACCAAGCCTGTAAGTGCTACAATAAGCACTACTAATGAGATATAAATACCAAGTACAGTATGTAGGTCATAATTCTTACGCCTCCAGCGGGTTTGTTTGTTCCATACAAAAGACAGACGCGGCTTTAACTGTCTTTTGCGTTTTGGCCATCGCATTATTATCCCCGTGATAATTAAAAGCACGAAAATCAATGTAGAATATCCAACAATAGGCTGCCCGATATCAGTATCTAACAGTAAGCTCCAATGCAGCATTTTGATGATGTTAAAGAAGTTGTGTTCTTCATCATAACGAGCCTTGATGGCACCGGAATAGGGGTTGACATAGATGGATTCATAGTATTCTATATTGCCAAAATAAGTCATCGATTTGTTCATGCTTTTCTTGAAGCAACTGAATACCCAGCTTTTATCATTACTATTGTAAATGGTCGCCCAGGAAATCTGTCTGCCTTTACCTAATTGTTTTTGTGTATGGCGCCATATCTTTTCTAGAGAGAGCTCTTTTATACACTTCTCCTGTGAGTCTATCACTTGATCATTATGCCTGATGAAATCAGTAATCTCGACATTAAATACGTAGATCGCCCCGGTTATCGAAACAATGAGTACTATGACTCCAGAACTTAAGCCAAGTATTAGGTGTAGTTTCCTTAGAACCCTTTTGAATTTCGATTGTGCCATAAAAAGGGGAGGCCACCGCGATAATCGGGTGACCTCTTATATAGTTAGAATAGATATGAGAAATTTATCGAATAAGATCTAGGCCGTTGAGGGTTGATGGTTGACCACCCCTTATAGTATTCTACATCCCCTATATTGTCTATTTTTAATGTCAGAATGTATTCTGGTTGTTTGTAGAACACAGAAGCGTTAAGAATGGTGTACGATGGCAAGGAGAATCTTCCGGTTACGTCACTATCCATGATTAATCGTTCACTGGCTCCATTTACGCCAAACCCGAAACCTAATCCTCGGGCACTAATACCACTGAGTGTATAAGTTATCCAGGCATTGTAGAGATGGTGTGGGCCTGCTTCTCCTGGTCTTCTTCCTACAACCGCAAAAATACTCGACTCATCATTTTCTAATACTTTACTGTCATTATAGCTATAACCTGTCAGTACATTGAATCCTTTTGCAATCGCACCGTTCATAGAGATTTCAACACCTTTGCTTTGCACCTTGCCTCCTTGAATCTGATTATTTGGATTGCTAGGGTCAGTCATGACCTTATTGCTAACCATAATATCGTAATAGCTAAGCATTAGGTCCAGTTTGCCATTTAAGAGGATGGATTTGATTCCGGTTTCAACTTGATTAGCATATTCAGGATCAAATGTTTTTAGTGTTGGATTAAGTCCGTTGATATCAGATACAGTGGCAGGACTTACGTTACTGAACCCATTCATGTAGTTTGCAAATAGCGATAATCTATCTGGTGTTAGTTGATATACAGCACCGAACTTAGGTGATAGTGCGAACTGATCGTAATTATCATCGCTGTCATTAATATTTCCTATTGAGTTGAACAGATCAGCGCGCAAACTTGCCATTATGGATATCTGGGGAGTTATGTTTACCACATCAGAGAAGTAGGCACTATAAATTTGCTCCTTGGTTTCACTGCGGCTGAATGCAGATCCTGACAAGGCGGAATCTGCAGCAGACTGGGTGAGATCACCATTGTCAATTCCATCCACAATCGTTCCGAAACCTACCCATCCAGTATTATTCGAGACAATATTTCTTTGAAAATAGTCCAGTCCAATCACCATTCGGTGTCTCATGCCACCTATCTCAATATCCCCTTGGATATTTTCCTGAAAGTCAGTGGTATAGGTGGTTGAATTCTGTTTGGCTAGATATCTGCCGAAAGTTGTTCCATCGGCAAAGTCCCATAAATAAGTGTAGTAACCATCCGATTTTGAGCTGCCTCGACTTATGGCAGTTTGAGCAGTCCAGTGATTGTTAATTTTATAAATGAGCTGGGACTGGAGATTCGTCCTTGGGTTCTTTATTGATAATGCATTACTTGTATACGACTTGTAGTTATCATAGTCCAAAGCATCAAGGTCCTCGTAGGCTAGTGGGGCAGAACGATTCAAAAAGAGCATTGTTTGGTTCGTTCCTTCAGCGCTCAGAAACTCTGTACTCAGGTCTAGCGTGAGTTTTTTATTGACTTTATACTTTATAGAAGGAGCTACAAAAATTGATTTTTGAAACCCAGCGTCCTGAAAGCTTTGTTCTGAGTGATAAGCCATATTAGACCTAACAATTAACTTATTCAATGTGTCAAGTGGAGTGTTAATATCAGCCGTGATCCTATTAAGTCCAAAACTCCTGGCAATCAAGTTAAACTGCCCCCCAAAGTCATCATATGGTTTTTTTGTTACGGTATTAATTAACCCACCATATGAAATCAAACTACTTCCGAATAGTGTTCCTGAAGGACCTTTGATTACTTCTATACGCTCGATATTTGCAGGGTCAAGACTACCATTTGTAATTCCAGGCAGTCCGTTTACTAAGGTTGGTTGTACACTAAAGCCTCTTAGTGAGTAATAGGAAGCACCGTCATTTGCTCTTCCGGTAGATTCCCAGAGTTTTTCTATTCCCGGAGCATTTTTAAGAGCATCATCAAAATTTGTTACCACCTGTTCCTCCATGATGGATGCATCAATGGTATTATATACCTGTGGGTTTTCCATATTTTTTAAGGGAAGTTTGGCGACATATTCGCTTTGGTCCTGTGTCGTGATGATTGTCAAGGCAATTTCCGGCATAGCCTTGTCGGCTTCCTTAAGAGTAACTGTTCCTATATTGGTGACTTCTCCGGGTTTAATTTGGACTCGCTGTTCAGTACTTAAATATCCAGTATACTGAACTACGAGGGTGTAGTCACCGGCTTTTATGTTCTTTAGCAAAAACTCACCCTTTTTATCTGATGTTGTTCCCTTGCCATTTTCCTTCAAGGCGACCGTTGCATGTTGTCCGGGTTCATTTGCACCCAAAAGCACTTTTCCCTTTATGCTGCCAGTTTGACCACTGGCATAAACCGAAAGAGTTATGAATAGTATTATGATTATTGACTTCATTGTATTTGTTATTTATATCAATCAGGTGTTTCCTGATGCGATACAAAACTCGATACAGGCCAAAATCCTTACAATACCATACATAGGGTAAAATGATACCCTTGCAGAGTCAATTTATTGAGATTAAATAAGTCGGGTGGTTGTTGTTATTTTTCTAATTACCATAGAAAAAGCTATGTCTATTTTGAAAAAATACTAAATAAAGAATATATAATTATAAATAATGTAATAATAAACTATATATAAGAACAATATTATAATTTATGGCGTTATTTGTAATGAAATTATAAATCGAATAGTAAGAACTTAACAAAATAAACAATCATGTGCGGAATCGTTTGTGCATTCGACTTAAAACAGAAGTCTGAAGATTTGAGAGAGCAGCTGCTTGAAATGTCCAGAAAGGTAAGGCATAGAGGTCCGGATTGGAGCGGAATCTATTGTCATGACAAAGCTATTTTGGCACATGAACGTCTGGCAATCGTTGATCCGGCTTCTGGAAATCAACCGATCTACAGTGCGGACAAAAAACTCATTTTAGCAGCAAATGGAGAAATCTATAACCACAGGGAAATCAGAAAAGAGTTGGAAGGCAAGTACGATTTCCAGACACAGTCGGATTGTGAGGTTATTTTAGCTCTATATCGTGAAAAAGGAAATGATTTCGTTGATGATATGAACGGAATCTTCGGATTTGCTCTATATGATGAGGAAAATGATGAGTACTTCATCGCTCGTGATCATATGGGAATAATTCCACTCTATATGGGCTGGGACCAAAATGGTACTTTTTATGTTGCTTCAGAATTGAAAGCATTGGAGGGAGTGTGTACAAAAATCGAACTCTTTCCTCCGGGGCATTATCTATCCAGTAAAGACGGAGAACTAAAGCAATGGTATATCCGAGACTGGAAAGACTATGATAATGTCAAAAACAATGAAACCAGTATTCCAAAACTTAGGAAGGCTCTGGAAGATGCGGTTCACAGACAATTGATGTCGGACGTACCATATGGAGTACTGTTATCTGGTGGACTGGACTCGTCTGTAACTTCAGCGGTAGCTAAGCTATATGCTGACAAAAGAATTGAATCAGGTGATACAGAAGATGCCTGGTGGCCCAAACTACATTCATTTGCTGTTGGTCTAAAAGGCTCACCTGATCTTGAGGCTGCCAAGAAGGTTGCCGAACATTTGGGGACTATACATCACGAAATTTACTTCACTATTCAGGAAGGCCTTGATGCAATCCGGGATGTTGTTTACCACTTGGAAACTTATGATGTAACTACGATAAGAGCGTCTACGCCTATGTTTCTGATGGCGCGCGTCATTAAATCTATGGGCATCAAAATGGTGTTATCGGGTGAGGGGTCTGATGAGTTATTCGGAGGATACTTGTATTTCCACAAAGCACCGAATGCAAAGGAATTTCATGAAGAGACAGTTAGGAAGTTAAGCAAGCTACATCAGTATGACTGTCTTAGAGCTAATAAAGCACTTGCAGCCTGGGGTATAGAAGGGCGAGTGCCATTTCTCGATAAAGAGTTTATGGATGTTGCTATGACCATCAACCCACAGGATAAGATGATCACTGAAGAGCGTATGGAGAAGTGGGTTGTAAGAAAGGCATTTGAAGACATATTACCCGAAAGTGTTGCATGGAGACAAAAGGAGCAGTTTTCTGATGGAGTGGGGTATAGCTGGATTGATACCCTGAAGGAAATGGTCAATCGAGAAGTAACTGATGAGCAGTTGGCTAATGCCAAGTATAAGTTTCCGATTCAGACTCCTCAAAACAAGGAGGAGTTCTTCTATAGAACGATATTCTCAGAGCACTTTCCTTCTGATACTGCAGCATTATGTGTGCCATCTGTGCCTTCAGTGGCGTGTAGTACACCTGAAGCTTTGGCCTGGGATGAGTCATTTAAAAACATGAACGACCCTTCAGGAAGAGCAGTAGCAGTGCATACTGATAAGTACTGATTAAAGGTATTCAATAAACGCAAGGCTGGTTCATGAAAATGAATCAGCCTTTTTCAATATAGCCCATTAATTATTTGGTGCAATTTTATACAGGATTGGAGGATAAGTAGTAATTTGCACCACCCATTTAGATACTTTCATTATGAATTTAAATATTGATGCCAAGGGATCGATCAACTTGCTTGCACTCGGTCACTATGGATTGGAATTGTGGAAAGCCGCAAAAGAAGGAAAGGAACTACCAAAGGAAGATTTTAAACCATTATCGGAAAAGAAAAGAACCCTATTAATTGGATGGGATTCAGCTGATTGGAATTTTATTGTTCCTTTGCTCGAGCAAGGGAAAATGCCAGCTCTGAAAAAAATGATGCAGAGTGGTGCCTATGGCAACATCAAGACGTTAGAGCCATCTTTATCACCCATGCTCTGGACTTCCATTGCCACCGGTAAATATGCTGATAAACACGGTATTTATGGATTCGTAGAACCCAAGCCTGATAACTCAGAAGTCCGTCCCATACAGGGGTCTTCAAGAAAGTGTCATGCAATATGGAATATTCTGGGATCACAAGGCCTAAAAAGCAATGTGATTGGATGGTGGCCGAGTCATCCGGCTGAGCCGATTAATGGAGTTATGGTTTCTAACCAGTTTCATAAAATAAAACATGATGGCAAAGGATCGAAGATTTGGTTCGAAAAGAACGCAGTTCATCCTAAATCTGTGTTTGATCAAATAAAGAAACTTAGAATTCACACGAAGGACCTGACCGAAGCGCACTTGGTTCCTTTTGTTCCGGACGCGGTTAAGGTTGATCAGGAAAAAGACAAAAGTCTCAGTCATATAGGAGATGCTTTGGCTCAACTAAGTACCGTTCAAGCTACTACGACTTATTTAATGCAGAATACGGATTGGGATATGACAGCAGTGTATTTCAATGATCTGGATATCATATCCCATAAGTTTGGTAAATATACTTCCGTAAGGCCTCAAAACGTACCAGAAGAGGAGTTTAATCTATATACCAAAGTTGTTGAAGGTTTTTATCGCTTCTATGATATGATGCTGGATCGCTTGATGGTACTTGCTGGTCCAAATACTAATGTCATTCTATTATCAGATCATGGCTTTAAACTTGGAGCCGAAAAACTTACAGCAATCCCAGACATAGCTGCTGGTATAGCTCTTGAACATAATGATTATGGTATTCTTTGCATGACAGGTCCTGGTGTGAATCAAGGAAGTCATTTATATGAAGCTAACCTACTGGATATCGCACCTACAGTTCTAGCAATGAATGGTTTACCAGTTGGAGAAGATATGGATGGGAAGGTACTTCAATCCGCCCTTTTGGATGAGCCCAAAGCACCGATTGCTTCCTGGGAAGAACAGGAAGGTGATTTTGGTAGACATGACCCGAATGAACAAGTCGACCCGATCGCTTCGAAAGAGGCTTTGGACCAACTAATTGATTTAGGATATATTGAGGAGTTAGATGATGACCTTGAAGAACGTTTAGATGCTACGCGTAGGGAGTCTCAATACAACCTTTCTAAGGTGCTTTCAAGTCAACAGCGTTATGATGAAGCACTGGAAATATTGGAACAACTGTATTCTGAGGACATGGTAGACCTTCGCTATAACAGTGATTTAATTAATATTTATATCATCAAAGAGGAGTTTGATGAGTCCAGGCGTGTACTAGGCAACTTCCGAAAGTTTGACATTTCTAAACTTGTAAACTTTGACCAAATAGAAGGAAGAATCTATCTGGAAGAAAAGAATTATGAGAAGGCGGAGGAGTACTTATTGAAAGCTTATGAAACCTCTCCAGGATCGTCTAAGTTGCTTAAGGAATTAGGAATACTTTATAATAGAACCAAAAAATACAGTAAGGCAGAAGGGTTTCTAAAGCGACCTATTAGTAGAGGAATCAAGCATCCTATTTTGTATCACAACATGGGAATTGCGCTTTTGAGGCAGAAAAAATTTGAAGAAGCTATTACTTTCCTGGTATCTACATTAGAACTTAAGCCAACTTTTGCTGCTGCGCATTATCACTTAGGAGAGTGTCTCTATGAACTGCAGGATTATAAGAATGCAATTGGGGCATTGGAGAACTGTCTTCGCTTCAACCCTGGAATAAATAGAGCTAGGAACCTCCTACTGAACATTTATCGGTATTACGCACCTGATGCTGAAAAGTACGAAAGTCTGAAAAGTGTATTCGATAAAACTCGGGAAGATGAGGTGATTATCGTTACGGGATTACCTAGGTCGGGTACTAGTATGATGATGCAAATGCTTCACGAGGGTGGAATCGATTTGTTGGTTGATGATAAAAGAGAGGCTGACGAAAATAATCCAAAGGGTTACTATGAACTGGATGCAGTGAAGAGTTCTATGAAAGATACCAGCTGGCTCGGTCAGGCAGGAGGGAAAGCAGTAAAGGTTGTAACTCCTCTGATTAAGTCATTGAATCTGAAAAGTCGATTTAAAGTGATTTGGATCGAGAGAAAAATTTCAGAAGTCATTATGTCACAGGAAGAGATGCTGAAGCGAAAAGACCCGGCCAGAAAAGTGACATATAATATGAATCTCGAAAATCAATTCCTTAAAATGAATGAAGAAGCCGAGGATTTTTTGGCTAAAAAGAACAATGTTGAAGTACTCAAGTTGAAACACGAAGATGTGCTTGCAAATCCTGAAACCGCGGCAGAAAGTATATTCGAATTTTTGGGCGGACGTGGGGATAAGAGCAGGATGGCAGCAGCGGTGGATACAAGCCTACACCGAGTTAAGATAGAAAAAGAACACTTTAAGATATAAAGTATGATAATCACAAAAAGAAATCCGCATAAGACCAAGTCCGTTAAGGAACTGGGCCCTGTTGACATTTCTGGCATTAAGGGAGCAATTCTTGAAATCCCTGAGGAAGTATGGAATCTCGAGAATCAGGACAAACCGAATAAGTTTACAGAACTTCATAAAGCCAGACATATAGTTTTTCGCTTTGTCGAAAATATGCAGGACTGTACTGTTTACTATGATCGTCCTATTTGGGATGAATGGAAAGACAAGATACAGCCAGTGCTCGATGAGGCAGTGAAGCCTTATGGCTATGAAAATGGAGAATTTTCCCGCATAATGCTCGCTCGATTGGAAGCAGGGGGAGAAATTGCAGCTCATAAGGATGGGAGCAAAGCAGCGACATTTCCACATAAAATTCATATCCCTATTCAGACCAATGATAAGGTGTTTTTCTTTGCCAATCCCAAGATGTATTCATTTAAAGAGGCACACGCTTATGAGGTAAATAACTTGGATGTGCATTATGCTGAGAACGGAGGAGACGAAGATCGTATTCACCTGATATTCGAATACTTCAATCCTGAACATGTAAATGCAATGAAAGGATGATCATATCTCATAAGCTGAAATGTATATTCATTGCAATTCCTAAAACTGCTACTCATGCAATCAGGTTCGCATTAAGAGAACATTTGGATGAGAGTGATGAGGAACAAGTTGGGCTTTTCGTGAATAAGAGTTATTCTGACCCTGAAATTGCAAGACTCAAGCATGGTCATGTTACCTGTGAGCAGCTGAAAAAATCAGTGGGTGAAGAGATTTGGAATGAATATTTCAAGTTTGCCGTAATCAGAAACCCATATGATCGTTTTGTGTCCTATTGTGCTTTTATGTATCGTGACAGAGAAGATTTTCATGAGAATCCACAATCATTCATGTACAATTCCTTGCTATCAAGAAAAACCAAAAAGCACATTCTGTTCAAACCGCAAAGTGAGTTTGTTTGCGACAGCCATGGGGAGTTAATGATTGACTATGCCGGTAAGTATGAGAATCTACAAGAGAGCTATGACCATATCTGCGGTCAGTTAGGAATTAAATCTCAAGAACTCCAAAAAGTAAATACCTCAAAACACTTAAGATACACGGATTATTACAATGATGAACTAAAACAAATGGTGGCTGAGATGTATGATTCCGATTTTATTAATCTGGGATACCCAAAAGAAACATATATGTAAAAATAAGTAAACTCTTCTTGTCAAAATTATTGTAATCCTCTATTTTAGCTTAATCTCATTACCGAGGGTAAAAAAATAGAGACTACCTAAAAAAATCCATATGAAAAAAAATTACTCAGAAGCCATTAAGAAATATGGTTTATTAACTAGTTCGCTTGCTTTAGCAGGCACAAAGATTGCGAACGCACAAATTATCTACACAGACGTAGATCCGGATAGCACAATTGGGACCAATCAATCAATGGAAATTGATTTGAACAACGATGGACAAATGGATGTGCGTTTGTTTCAAGAGATTAACGGAGGGTATACATACGCAGCTATTGGAATGCCCTATGGAGCTGGACAGCTACAAATGATCAGTGCATCATGGTATCCTTCTGCTCTAGACGCAGGAACAGATATTGACTCAACCAATTCATACTGGAAGTTCTATTCTGGCGCACTTAGTGGATATAGCTATTTTGGTGGCTCTTTCGGAGAGTTTGGAGGTGCTGGCGATAAATACATTGGAATTCGATTTGATGTAGGTGGTGAATTCCACTACGGATGGATTTTAGTCAATGTAGCTTCAGGAGGATCTTCAATTACTCTGAAATCCTACGCGGTAGAAGAATCTCCAGGCAAAAAGATCACAGCAGGAAATACAGTATTGAGTGTTGAGGACGATGTTGCTGTAAAGGTTTCTGCATCACCTAACCCTACTACAGGGACAGTTAATTTCACAGGAGCTGATGTTATTTCTGTAAAAGTTTATGATACCCTGGGAAATCTTGTAGTTGAATCATCTGAATCATCTGTAGACTTAAGTTCTTATAGTGCTGGGGTTTACGTTGCTTTGGTTGAAACAACCGCTGGGGTAGTTTCAAAGCGTATTACTAAGGAATAGCCTTCCTATATGCGAAAATATGGAACAATACTAATGGTATTGATTTGGACGACTGAGTTTTTGAGAGCTCAGTCGTTTTTTGTTGATGTCAGTGATAGTCTCAACCTTCACCATATGTATACCACATCGATTGAAAAATTTGGTAGTGGTCTTACTTTTTTTGATTTCAACCAGGACGGTTTTGATGACTTAAGCCTCAGCTCAGGGCATGGAGACTCATTACGCTTTTATTTGAATAATGGCAGTTCTTTTACAGATCTTCAGGGCTTTGGAATAGATGAATTGGAAGAGTCAAAACAGATTCTCTGGGTTGATTATGATAATGATGGTGATTATGATTTATTCATAACTAATTTCGAAGGACAGAGTCGCTTATGGCGTAATCAGGGGAGTCTTAGTTTTGAAAACGTTACAGAACAAGCCGGGATTGTTATGGCGGATATGCCAACATTTGGTGCTTCCTGGGGTGATTACGACAGGGATGGTCTATTGGATTTGTATATCACGAACTACTCTTCCCCAGAATTTCTTTTTAATCACCCATGGCCCAAAAGAAACTATTTATATCACAACAAAGGTGATGGAACGTTTGAGGAAGTGGCAGCTGAACAAGGTACAATACTGGAGGACAACCACTATTTTACTGCTTCGTTCTTAGACTTAAACAATTCCTGCTGGCCGGACTTGTATGTGATACAGGACTTAGCCTCCAATCTAGGGCAAACCGGAAACACGCTGTTCTGGAACAACTATGGTAGCTATGTTGACGCCACGAATACCATGGATTTGGAAGAAGTCAGATTCAATGCGATGTGCATTGCTGCAGGAGACCCAGATAATGACGGTGATTTGGACATTTATATATCCAATACAGCCGGAGGTGGAGGTAAGTTTCATGTAAATCAAGGAGATTCAACGTTTACTGAGGGCGCAACTGATTGGGGTATAAAATATAACGATACAGGAGCAGGTTGGGGGGCTCAGTTTTTTGATTTCGACAATGATGGATTAGAAGATTTTGGAATTGTTGGTGCTAAGCCGCTGAAAGATACACCCAGGGTAGTAAATAAAGTTTATCGTAATATAGGTATTGATACCTTTAGATTATTAGATAACTCTGAAATAGATTTAAGTGACAGTACCAGATCATTTGCAATTGCCTATGCAGATTATAATAATGATGGAAAGCTGGATTTCGTGATTTCCGGTAGCGATACGGATTCTATACGCCTATATAAGAATGTGCTTCCTGATACAAATCATTATGTCATGTTCGATTTTCAGGGGACCGTAAGTAATCGTGATGGAATCGGGGTGTGGGCAAGGGCATACACTAACGGTGAGGGACAAGTTCGGTATACAACCTGTGGTATCGGGTTCCTGTCACAGAATACACATAATGTTCATTTTGGACTTGGAACATATTCCACCATTGATTCGCTTCTTGTTACCTGGCCCAGTGGGTGGGTTGATCGATACTACAATATTGAGGCTGATTCTAACTATGAAATAATCGAAGGTGAGACAGCTGATTTTCGTTTTTCAGTGTATGCCACCGATAGTCTGGAGTTCTGCACCGAAGATAATATTACCTTGGTAAGTCCAGAATACGATTCATATCTATGGAATGACGATTCTACAAACGATTCTTTACAGGTTCACAAGACGGGTGTTTATAGTTGTTCGGTTGTAAATTCAATTGGGCAGCGCGGACTTTCCTATCCCGTGTTTGCTTACAAATTAAGTTCTTCCGAGTGCATACTATCCGTGGATAGTGATTTCCGAAGTTTAGTAAATATATACCCCAACCCTTCAAACACGGGCTTGTACAGCGTTGAAGGATTATACGAGAATGTAAAAGTATTGAATATACTTGGCCTACCGTGTGGAAGCTGGGCAGACGGTCAAGTTGATCTGAGCGAAGAACCTGCCGGAACTTATATTCTCGTTATCTATGACACTCAAGGTAGAAGTCAATCTTACCGATTGATTCGTAATTGATTAGGCTATGTTTAATGCATTTTCCCATTGACTGTACACCTCTGGGGTCAAATATGGGAACCACATCCTAAAGCAGAATCGCGCGAAGTATTCTGGAATTTCATGTTGTAATAGTTCAGACTGAAAGGGAATCATGTGTACCCAGCAAGTCATGATAAACTCAAATTGCTCCAACAAGGCTTCAATTTGTACAGGTGTGAGATCCGGACGTACAGTGCCATCTTCCATGTAGTAGGAGAGAAGTGTACGGATTTCTGTCTTCTTTCGGGATATTAAGGACTTAAATGTTTTCTCAATTTCCGGCTGTCGTTTCCAGATATAATCACGATCAATAAACAGGAAACGGTACTTATACATCAATGTAAAATTATCCTTCATTGACCCCAGTACATCTTCAATAGACATGGATTGGTTGGAATAACGTTGGCTGCTTGTAATACCGTCCAGGAAGTTTTCGAACAGCACGTTTATTAAAACATCTTTATTGGGATAGTGGTAATGTAGATTACCCTGACTAATACTGATATGGGCAGCAATGTGACGGGTAGTCACAACAGGTGTTCCTTTTTCATTGAATAAAGATAAGGCGGCACGCAGAATTTTTTCTTTAGTTTCCATTGGTTCAATTGAACTAATTTAATACATTTATAAATATAGATCATTTGAACTAATAATAAAAATGAGGTATTTATATCTGGAATACTTAATATTTTTATCATTACCCGTCATGGCTCAAAAATCCAAAACTCCTGGATTACTCACCCAACAGACAAATGACCAAGTCACCTTGATTCAGCACGTAAACATATTTGATGGTAAAAATAAGCAACTCCTGACTGATCAGGATGTATTGATCAAAAATGGCCTAATATCTCAAATCTCTGTAGGTGGAAGCATCAATAAGAGTATTGCAGACCAGCTAATTTCAGGTCAGGGTAGAACACTAATGCCCGGACTGATTGATGCACACGTTCACGTAACTGGCAGTGGGGCGGTTCCATGGAAAAAGGTAAAAGCAAATGTAGAGTACAATCTTAACTCTTATCTCTACTCTGGGATTACTACGGTCTATGACTTGGGGGGATTGGCTTCACAACTGAAAAAGATTAAGTCAAAGATCAAGAAAGGAACTATACTTGGCCCTGATGTTTATAACACGCATATTCCTGTAACTGTCAAAGATTCGCATCCGATTCCTCTTACCAAACTAATGTTACCCTGGCCACTTAAGACCATGGTAAACGCAATTTCTCCTACGATCAATAAACCCAAGGATGCGAAAAAGATAGTCCGGAGCTATGTAAAAAAGAAAGTAGACTACATGAAAATATCCTGTGATCAAATACCGCCTGGTTCACCGGAAATGCCCTTCAACTCGATGAAGGCTCTTGTGGAGGAGTCTCATAAGCACGGACTTACTGTATTTGTTCATATAGGCAGTGTTGACAACGCTATGACAGCGGTGAGGGCAGGAGCTGATATTCTTGCGCATGGAATTTGGAGAGACCGACTCACCGAAGAACAAGCGGATAATATTGCACAATCGGGAATCAAGGTGGTTTACACTTTAGCTGGTTTTTATAACGTAGATAAGATAAACAAAGGTGAGTTTTCTCCATCAGAGCTGGATAAGCGGCTCGTTCCGTGTTGTGTGCTTGATCCGGTCAGTCATGAGCACGGAAAAGATGTGCACAAGCAGGAGGTCATGAATGCTTTTTTTCAGAATGTGAGCGATCACCGGCCTCACTGGGAACACAATTTTTCCTTACTGAAAGAAAGGGGGGTACAGATACTTGTTGGTACAGACAGTCAGCTGCCGGGAACCTATGCAGGCTCTACATACCATCAGGAAGTTGGTTTGCTTAAAGAGTTTGGAATGTCAAATTTCGAAGTGCTAAAAGCTGCTACCTATGGTAATTCCAGGTTATTTCTTGACCAACCTGACTTCGGTACGGTCGAAGTTGGAAAAAAAGCTAATTTGATCTTGTTGGAGGGAAATCCATTGATCGACTTGAGTCATTTGCAACAGATTAGCCATATTTTTAAAAATGGGACCATACTGACACACAGCAGATAGAGACAAAGTCTGATATTCATTATTGTGGTGCTATAGAACCTTATTCCCACGCGTAGAATTTACTCTACAGATTCTTGAAGAAAAACACACCTACTGTACGATTAATCGGTTGGCACGACTATTTCAGTATCCAAAGCAATGATGGCAGGTGTTCATCAGGATCATGTAGAATATAAACTTATTAACCTTATATGGATAACGGAACAAGTGAAAAGAAAATCAAAAGATTTGCAAGACTCGGATACGATGCCCTGGAAACAGTAGAGCTGGTAGAAGCAATGAATACAGTAATTGCAAACTTTGCTGTGCACTATCAAAAGTTAAGAAACTTTCATTGGAACATTACGGGGCCTGACTTTTTTGATATACATGAAAAGTTCGAAGTACAGTACAATGAGGCACAAGTTGCCATAGATGTAATTGCAGAAAGAGTAAGGGTTTTTGGAGCCACTCCACTAAGTACATACAAGGAATTCCTTGAACGATCAGATATCAAAGAAGCCTCACCTGAGCTAACTGCTCATGAAATGCTGGGGGAAGTTATTAATGACTATGAAACACTGATTGAAAAGTTATATCGGGTGATTGAAATATCTTTAGAAAACGGAGATAGCGGGACCGAAGATATTGCGAAGAAATATGTCAAACAATTAGAAAAAAATCACTGGATGATGTCCTCCTTTGCTCAAAGCAGGTAGATCATTTCTGAGATTTTATAATTCTAAGATATATTGGTATGGTGTCTATACTGTAGTTATAAGCTTTTTTGAAGCGAAACCCGGAAGAGGATCAAAATATTCCGTATTTGTGTAAAACTTGTAAAGCAAATAGGAATCTATTAGGAGCCTGATTCGTATACTCGCATAGTAACCTAATGAAGCGCTCCTTAGTTATATGTCTATTTAATTGGGTATTCTTAAGTGCTTTCTGTCAAACGGCTATCATGACTTCCGATGTGAATTCCGGGTGCATACCCCTGGTAGTACAATTTGATGGAACAGCATCTTCGGGTACAGGCACCATAACCTACTATTGGGACTTTGGTAACGGAAATACTGCGATTGGTGTAGGACAAAGTAATCCTGGTGCTGTATATACCACTCCAGGAACTTATACTGCTACCTTACAAATCGAGGATGATAATGGGTTCAGCAACTTTGATTCATTGGAAATTACAGTGTTTTCAAGCCCTGTAGCGGACTTTGTGCTATCAGGGCCATCGGAAGGGTGTTCCCCTTTAACAACCTCTTTCAGTGACCTTTCCGTACCTGGTGATGCAGCACTAGACACCTGGATTTGGGATTTTGGCGATGGAAATAGTTCTGGCTTACAGAACCCTAACCATGTCTATTCGACTGAAGGTGTATACAATGTTGCTTTGATCGTACGCGATGTCAATAACTGTCAGGGAGATACAACATTTAATACCCTGATCAGGGTAGGATATGTACAAGACGTTGACTTTACAACAGCACTTCCTGATAGTAATACCCTATCATGTAATGACTCGCTCACCGTTAACTTCTCAGATCAAACCGCATACTTTGGTCCGGGACCATTTTCTTATCTGTGGGACTTTGGAGACGGCAATACTGACACCAATCAGAATCCTTCTCATACGTTTACTAACTTCGGAAATTACGATGTCAGCCTAACAATTACGGAAGGGTTCGCTAATTGTGCGACTACCGAAGTAAAGACCTCCTATGTTAATTTATTGGATGTTATACCTGACTTTACTTTTACTCCGGCAACCGGCTGTCAATCTCAACTGGTTTCATTTACCAATACAAGTAATACCTTCCTAGGAAACCAGGTAGTTACCTGGGACTTTGGTGATGGCAATATGTTGACAGGTGGTGCAACTGATCCCGGTATGATTAATCCTTCAAACACCTACGGACCGGGTGTCTATACTCCTTCCATTTCCATCGATGTAAATGGGGGAGAGTGCATCAGAACTTATACTTCACCCCCTGATATCATAGTAAAGGATTTTCCAACTGTAGATTTTTCTGGTGACACGCTCAGTGCTTGCCAGGTGCCATTTGATGTACAATTTTCCACTATAGCTCCCGAGGCGGTAGCATGGAATTGGGACTTTGGAGATGGAAACACCTCGACTCAGGAAAACCCATTGCACACCTATACAACGACCGGTTCTTTTGATGTGACCCTCACTGTTACTGATTCTCTTGGATGCCAAAGCACAGAAACAAAAACCAATTATGTAAATATTGATCCACCGGTTGCGAATTTTACATCGGATATCTTTACCAACGCTTCATTTCCTGCTACCTGGGACGGGAGAGATGTTAATTTAATCGCAGGAGGTTGTATTCCACTTGATATTACCTTTACCGATTTGTCTACTTCTTTGATGCCAATTGTGGACTGGGATTGGGATTTTGGTGATGGGAATACGTTAGGTGGTGTTCAAAATCCAACACACACCTATACTACCGTTGGTACTTTTCCGGTTGAGTTGACGGTTACGACCATAGACGGTTGTACCGATACATTCGTTTGTGACTCTTGTGCGGTCACCGGAGATTCTCCGGAAGCATTGATCGACACAACGAACCTTCCTCTTCAACAGTGTTGTGAGGCGGAATTCGACTTCATCAATATTACCGCAGCCGGCACTGCAGACTACTTCTGGTATGAAGTATCCACAGGAGCATTTGAAGGCACTGATACAACGGTTAACAACTGGTACTATTTTGAACAACTCCCTGTAGATCCGAACCCCCAAACGCTCGATTTTACTTTTTATGCCTGGAGTAACGGGTGTCTGGATACTTTGTTTTATCCGGCTTTTACCACTCTGCATCAACCGTATCTCGAACCAAATATGGTTGTTGATCCATGTATATACAGTGATTCTTTACATATTTTAGCTCCAACAGCACTGGGGTTAATGGATAGTATTTCATGGAATTTTACCTACAACAATCAAAATGTTTACAACACAACGACTCCTTCATTCTTGTCTCCCGATACGGCAGGCACTCATGATTTAACAGTTACTGCATGGGATTTAACGAATATTTATAACCTGAGTAACGGTGATACGGTCTGTTCCTGTACGTACAATGAATCGGCATATTTCCCGGGAATACCTATAGCCTATGATTTTACCAGTGCGGTTGATAGCGGTTGTGTTCCTTTAACGGTTCAGTTTACTGGTCCCTCTCAGAATGTTGCTACCTGGGCATGGGACTTTGGCAATGGACAGACTTCTACGGCTCAAAATCCGAGCACTATATACGATACAATTGGCCAATATAACGTGGTGCTGATTGTAACAGATAATGGAGGCTGTAGTGATACTATAACCAAGTCACAATTTATTGATGCGATCGGTGCTAATGTATCCATCTCAAGCTCTGCAATAACGGGTTGTATTCCTTTTGATATTGATCTCGCAGACATTTCTAATGTTACGGCCCCAATTGTTAGCAGAACCTGGGTATTTGGTAACGGAGATACCTTAGTTGGTAACGATTCAACAACAAGCTATATCTATGATACCGTTCTGACTGCTCCAGCCATTCAAGGTGACGGGATCAATATTTCCCTGATTACTCAAGATTCTGATGGGTGTATAAATATTGGTACGATCACCGTATACCCTGGAGACCCTGTAGCTGAATTTGATAGTGCATCTTATATCCTTTGCTCAGAAGATTCGTTGGTTTTTACTGCGATCGAAGAAGATAGCTTAGGAATTTTGCCCTTTACCTTTGACTGGGAATTGGATAATCCGGCCCCTGCCACGGGTTCAGGTAATCCCATAGCCAAGAACTATCCTGATGGAAGCTATGTCGTAAGGTTAATTGTTACTGATTCAGTCGGTTGTACTGATACTTCCTCCTACATGAATTTTACCGTGAGCGCAGACCAACCTCAGGCTGGTTTTGTAACAGATGGCTCAGCAGGAACCTGTCCGCCACTTCTTGTTAATTTTGCCGATACCAGTATCATTGGTAGGTCGCCCATAACAGACTGGTTTTGGGACTTTGGTGATGCTGCCAATTCTGTACTTCAGCACCCGGCCAACATTTATTCTACGGAGAATAGCTTTGATGTCTCATTGAGGGTAACTGACTCCTTGGGTTGCACGGATTCAATTCTATTACCAGGCTTTATTACCCTGACCGGAGTAGTAGGGGACTTCCAGGTTTTTAATAATGTAGTATGCGAAAATGAGAGCGCTACCTTTATTGCTAATTCACCCAGTGCAACTACGTTTATTTGGGATTTTGGTGACGGTAATATTGGCTTCGGAGACACTATCGTTCACACTTATACGTTTGCCGCAACACGCTATCCTTCACTAATTATGGAAGACAGTTCCGGGCTGTGTTCCAATACCTTTACAGATACGGTAACAGTGTTACCATTGCCCGATAATGATTTAGGGCCTGACCAGGAAATCTGTGAAGACACAACGGTTCGATTGGGTATAGAACTTGAAGTTGATGAAACAGCTCTTTGGAACACTGGTGAGACTACTGATAGTATCTCGATTGACACCTCTGGTAACTATTTGCTGGTAGTGACGAATACTACAACTGGCTGTTCCAGAGAGGATAGAGCCTATGTTCAGGTAAATCCATTGCCGATTGTTCAAACTCCGGCTACTAAATTCGTCTGTATTAATGATTTGACGGACCTTACAGTTACCAGTTCGGATAGCATTGTTTCCTATGATTGGTTTGAGAGTGGTAGTTTCTTTGATTCAGGTGATACGATTGAAGGTGTGCCTATAACCGCACCTAGAACCTTTATTGTAATTGGGACTGATATCAATTCCTGTACCAATAGAGACACTCTGTTTATAGACACAGTGCCTCCTCCCATATTAAGTATTCCAGATACATCAATATGTCCGGACGAAAATGCTCTGATCAGCGCGGTACCGCAATCAGGGTCGGTAGCCAATGAAACGTACGAATGGTACGAGGACGGTAATTTACTATCGGATACAACATCAACTTTGCTTGTAGATAGTGTACATAACTATGAAGTAATATATAGAGTGGGAGAGTGCTATGTCAATGAACTATTTGAAGTAAGTTTTGATCCATTACCTTCCTTAACAGAGAATGAAGTATCGGTTTTTTGTTCTGAAACAGATACGGGGACCGCAATATCACCAGGAAATTATGCTTCGTACAACTGGTTCCTGAACGGATCTTCAAATAGTAGTCTGTTTGTTACCTTTCAGGACTACTATTATGTCGAGGTGGGGAATGAATTTGGTTGTACCTCAGTGGACAGTATCGAGGTTATTGATTTATGTCCACCAAGAGTTTTTATTGGTAATGCATTTTCTCCCAATGGAGATGGAGGCAATGATATTTTTCTTGCAAAAGGCGATTATATCGCTGGTTTTGAGATGACTATTTTTAATCGATGGGGGGAAATTATCTATTACTCAACAGATATTAATGAAGGTTGGGACGGTCGCTACCTGGGTAATGATATGCCAGAGGGAGTTTATCCTTGGCTTATCAAGTATACAGGCGAACACCCTGATTATACAGACCCTGTAAATCAAGAAGGTAAAGTGACATTGATTAGATGAAGCTGGTGCGTATACATATTACCGTAATATTGCTTCTTTTAGCAGGAGTTAGATTGATGGCGCAGGACGTTCAACTCAGCCAGTACTACAATGTTCCTGGATATCTGAATCCATCGATGGTTGGTATGGGAGCGGAGTATGATAAGTTAGTGGCTCATAGTAGATTTCAATGGACTGGATTGCAAGGAGGTAATTTTACCAACTACCTGGGTTTGGAAAAATTCTGGACAGATAAGAATAGCGGGGCTGGTTTTTTGATCTCGCATGATAATCAGGGTCAATCCTCTTTGCGAACGATTGATTTACAAGCCCAGTATTCTTATAGTGTCTATATCAATGATCATGAAAGACTCTCTCTGGGATTAAGTGCAGGGCTAATACATCGAAAAACGGGAAGTGATTTTGTGTTCCCTGACCAATACACATCTACCGGTTATACGAACAATACTTCTTCTGATGATTTAGCCAATCAGGCAATAGTCTATCCTGATTTTGGTGGAGGAGCCATCTTTTATTCTAAACACCTTTGGGTGGGGATGAGTGCTTTTCACCTCAGCCGCCCTGATCAATCTTTTACAGACATAAATGATCGATTACCATCTAGGATTGACATCCACCTGGGATATAAGATCGATTTGTCCGAAACAAAATTCAACAAACTGCACACGCATAAAATGGACCGAAGTATTTACCCAATCTTCAATTACAAAATGCAGGGTAAGTCGGATCAAGTGAAAATAGGCTTGTATGGTAAGTATGACGTAATCATAGCCGGATTAATGTATCGAGGCTTGCCGTTTAAGAAATATCAGCCCGATCTTCAGAATAATGAATCAGTTATCATACTGGCCGGCTTCAGTCATAATCATATTCACGTGACTTATAGTTATGATGCGGTGGTTTCCAGGCTTTCAGGTAATGCGGGAGGGGCTCATGAGCTCAACGTGACAATAGTGCCTTTGATGGCCAAAAAAGCTTATGGTAAACCCAAGCCGATGAAGACCTTACCATGTCCGGCACCTATGCATCATTAGGGTTATCGAATTTCAAGGTATCCATCTGACTCCGGCTTTCCTTTACCACTTGAATTCAACCAGAGAATATAAAAATAAGTACCTGTAGGGAGTGGTTCACCGTTATATGTGCCATCCCAATAATTACTTTCATTGTTGTAGTTGGTAATATCAGCCAGTTTGGTTCCCCATTTATTGTAAACTCTGAATCTGGAGTTTGGATAACCACTTATGTGATCAATGATAACCTTATCATTTAAACCATCCTGCTCAGTAATTGAGATTGCATTATGTACAACAGGTGATTGAATGCTTGCTGTTACCAGATTCATACGAAGGAAAGTAGTATCACAATCACCAAAAATATCGCAAATAACAATCTGTATGGAGTCCTGTGTGTTACCGGAGCTGTTCTGTGTAAAATCCATTGAAAGAGAGCCTGTAGTGCTATCAAGTAATGCCGGTGCACCACCAAATGGACCACTGATAATAATAATCTGAGCAGTATCAAGAATACCCGATGGGTCGTCAATATAGCTTGGAAGGCTGATGTTAACTACTACTTCATCGAGTACGGTAAAATCAGTTTGGGTCCAACTCAATGGTGTTTTAATGAATAATTGAATAGCTTTTGAGAATGCAGAAGTGTTGCCAGAGCTGTCCTGAAGAGCGGTTAAACTATCAAGCCCTAAAGCGGTAAGTGAAGCTATTTGTGATGAAGTCAATGTGTAGGTCCAGTTGCCTGAAGCATCCGCTGATAGTGTGTCAATCAGGTATCGCCCCTGATTTTCAGTATCAGCATAAAATTGAATGAACGCGTTGGGAGAGGAGGTCCCGGTAGTTATACTGTCTCCTGTCAAATGAACAACCGGTGGTTGAATATTTTCCTGTTCCCCTGTGAATATATTAATGGCTTCACCACCACATCCGTAAATAATGTTAGACCAGAAAGAATTCAAGGAATCTGATTCTACTCTGATTCCATCCGATAATGCAGTAATAATATTTCCTTCGGAAGGATCAAGCCCTCCGATCTGGTTGGAATGGCTGCTTGAAATCCAAACGGCATTATTACTGAGGTGGCTACTGCTGGTTGTAGTTAAATCAGCCTCTACACCGAAGTGATTTCCCTGAATCACATTTGAATTAGAATTTGCCAGGTAAATACCATTGAAAGTGGCTCTTAGGAAAATGTTGTTTGTGACCAGGCAGGAGTCAGAATTAAACATGGGTAACCAGGAGCCGGAGGTTCCCCAGCCTGTGATTAAAGTACCAGAAGTGTCTGCTCCGAATTTATTATTTGAGATGATTGTATGTTTACTGTCGTAGTGTGCTATTGCCTCATTAAACGTGGTTGCAATGACATTATTCGAAAATGTCACACTATCGCAATTGCTGTTGAGTGCCAGTGCAACTCTAGGCTCCCATGCTCCCCCGGTTTGGTCAAATTGTATACTGGTACCAAAGATGTTCTTATCGATTGTTGTATTTGATACATTACTTAAATCTATGCAAAGGTTGGTTGATCTGGCAAAAAGACAATTCTTAATGGAATTCCCCGTGGAGTTACTTATTTGTATAGCATTAACGGAGTTAGACCCGGCCACCAGCCCTGTAGTGTCTACCCCGAAATGACAATTGTCTACAACAACTGAGTCGGCAGTAATTTGGATAATGTTTGTAACTCCATTTAAATCACTAAATGCTAAACCATTTACTTGTGTGCCGCTGGCTTGGATATCCAGACCTGTTACAGCTGCTGTACTGACAATATCAATTATCGGTTTGTCACTCCAAAGAGGAGAGGAGCTTCCATCGATAATGACGGCTTCCGTGATTGGTGGTAAGTCAGAAAGCAAGTCAATGCTTGAGGAACTGGCTCCCGAGCTAAAAGAAATAGTATCCGTTCCAGGATTACTGTTGGCATAATTAATTGCACCTCTCAGTGTTCCGCAACTGCCATCATCAAGTGTACTGGTAACTTCGAGTGTATCACAGACTACACAGTTCAGGCCCGCGTCATTAATGGTCCAGACGTAGGTACTGATAATATTCGACCTCTCTGTTGCTGCATTGCAGTACTGTAATCCCACCGCACCCAGGGTCATTCCACTTTGAAGTCCACCAAGGGCTTCCCAACCAATAAGTGTCGAGTCATAATTATCAACTGATAACCCTGAATTGTCAAGCATTCCGGAAAAATTGTTTACCAAACCAACATTCCAGTTTCCAAGATTCTGATTGAAACTACTAGCGCTGTCAAACATATTACTTAAATCAGTAACCCCGGATACATCCCAACCAGAAATATCTTGATTGAAACTGGTTGCTCCAGAGAACATAGATCTCATATTTGTGATGGTACTGACGTCCCAGGAACTTATATCTGCATTGAAAGAAGTTGCATTCTGAAACATTTGTTCCATGCTTGATGTTCCGGCCAGGTTTGGTGCATCAGTGGCGGAAACCACAAGGTTGGTACACCCACTAAAGGCGTTTTGTAGTGAGGTCCATGTGATATCCCCCCACTGTTCTAGGTCCAGTATCTTTTGCCTGTCTTGGGTGCTATTAAAGAAGATTCTTGGGAATGTACCTGTTATTTCAACCCGGTAGGTTCCAGGAGTAGGGAAGGTGATCGTGGCATCTCCGGTCTGGCTTCCTAGTGTACCGTTGTTTGTTGGAGTTCCAACTTCTTCCCAATAGATGTCATACAAGTAACCACCACCGGTTGTTGGTATGATGATTTGATTATTTCCAGAAGTGCCAGGATTATCGCTTTGCCAGGTTGTAATGAATGGTGCCACCGTTGTTCTGTCAAAAAATATAGTGAAAACGGGATCATTGGTTGCATCACTATTGATCGTTAAAGTATCGTAAAAGGTACCAGAGACTGACGAGTTAAATATTATTGGAATGGAATCAGAAGATCCCGCAGCTATTGTATTAGGTGACCAGCTTGCGGCAATAGTATATTGATTGTTTAAATCAAGATTAGCTGACGCAATGGTAAGATCACAATTACCAGTGTTACTATATACTACCCATGTAGTGTCAGTTTTGTTATTACTAATTTGAGATAATGTGATGTAGTCAGGGTTGATGAGAGTGCTTCCGGCTATTGATATGGAAATGGTCTGAGGGACTGGAACTGACTGAAACTCATAAGCCCCCATGTCAACTGTATTGAACTGTCTGGGGTTGCCATTTAGATCAACGGGTAAGGGTTCGGAAATGTCACCATCATTATCAAGATCATAAATGTCTGAAGTAAGGTGCGTTGCGGAACCAGCATCAATAGCAGGTGAACAGTCAGTAAGGCTTACATCAAATGCAGCAAGGTTATTAAAGAGGGGATCAGCATTAATACCGCCTTGCTCGCCATTCTCAATTATCGTGTTTTGGTCCACAACGGTAACATCATACACAAGATCAAAGGCCTGTGCAGTTCCGTTTCCCCAAATGATGCAATTGTCCAATTCCAGTATCCCATTACCATTACCTGCATTGTTGTCTCCTTGCATATAAAAAACTTCGCCATTTGTGTCCTGACCATCATTTCCGGCAAAAGTACAGTTGATAAATGAGTTTGTGCCATTCGGCATGAAAATGAGGTAAACAGCTCCTCCGTTAGTCAAAGTAGCTGTGTTATTAATGAAGCTAGAGTTTGTCACTGTGTATTGTCCTCCAAATGTTCCTTGCATCCAAATAGCTCCTCCACGGTTGGCCGTGTTTCCAATGAATTCGCAAGATGAGATAAAAACATCTCCATAAGCTGAAATAGCCCCTCCTCCGTTTCCAGGCCCATTATTGACAAATGAACAATTTACAAAGGTCCCTGTGCCACCTGAACCTTGATCTATTCGAACAAGGGAAGCAGCTGTGCGTGCTGTATTATCGTATAAGTTGCAAGACTCCATTATAATATTATTGCCTCCAAATAAGAGTTGATTGTTTGCATAGCTATTGTGGTGAATATCACATTGGTAAAAACTGCCACCATTGGAAGCGCCTTGAAATCTCAATACACCACCAGTTTGATTCTGCCCATAATTGTTATTGATATCGCAGTAGTAAAAATCAACCTTACCAGAGTTTAGGTAAAGCACGGCTCCAGAGACACCTGTTGTCGCGCAGGCATTATTCTGAATGTGACAATTTCTAAATTCAAGGGTCGTAGCCGTGGCGTAAAGCACACCTCCGTTTGTAGTTGTATATGCATGTTCAATTACAAAACCATCAATTATGATATCACTTACACCATTCAGATCAAAAAGTCTGGTGGTATTATTGGTGCTATCTGCATCACCTTGTACCTCACCACTCAAAATCGTTTGTTTTGTGGCCCTGGTCGAATCTCTATCTGTGAAATTATCTCCTGATGTAAATCCTCCAAATAGTTTGACTCCAGTGGGTATGTCCCAGGACTCAGTGTTATCAGAAATGACAGACGGGGTGTATGTTCCTTCCGCAACTAGCACTGAATCACCTGATACCGCAACTGCCAACGCGTCTTGTAGAGTATTAAAGGCATCGTTCCATGATGTTCCATCATTGGCTCCTGATGCATTCCAGTCAACATATATATAAGGAGGAGGTGCAATCACCGAATTATTAATCTTCGCAATCCGGTTTGCACTTGATCCCTGATAGTTTTGAAAAGTTCCCCCTATATAAAGGCTCGTATTGTCATTGATGACTAGAGATTCGACACCACCATCTGCACCGCTAACTGTGTTGAACGATGATTCATACGCTCCGTTAGGAGTGACTTTTACAAGAAACTCTGCCGCATTTCCGTCATAAGTCAGAAAACTACCTCCCGCGAGTATATAGTCGTCCGAGGTAATGTCTATACTTTTGACCCCGGCATCAGGGCCTGTACCAACAGCAAACGAAGGAACAGCTCCACCAAACTGATCGACCATGGCAATGTTAGGAGAGGGGAAGCCATTATAGGTCGTAAATTCTCCACCGATAATAATAGCCTCAGCGCTATTTAAAGCAATATCATAGACAACAGGAGTTGCTCCCCCGGTGACCCCGGTCCCTACGGTAAAAGTTGGGTCAAATGCACCTGTTGGATCTAGTCTGGCTAAATTTGCACTTGAGTTTCCGTCATAATCATCAAATTCCCCACCAATGAGTATGTAGTTGTCACTTTGAACCTCTATATCCCATACAGCAGGAAACCCACCACTTACTCCTGAACCAACACTACCGAATGTGAAATCCAAATTGCCGTTTTGTTGTAATCTGGCAAGTCCTCCAACCGGAGTGGAGTTGAATAGTGTGAAATATCCACCTACCAATATTTGTTCGCTGGCGTCCAGTTCAACAGAAAGTACCTCATTACTAAACCCTCCAAGTGGATCAAAATTACCATCAATTGTTCCGTCTGGGTTAATGATTACAATTCGGTCCCTTACATTACCATTTAAATTTTGAAATGCTCCACCGGCAACGATTCGGTCATCAGACATAATGACAATATCATTTACCGTATTATCAAAACCGGTTCCCATGTTGGCTAGGAATCCAAAATCCAGAGATCCATCGGTGCCTAATTTTACCATGCGATTAACCGTGTTTCCATCCCATTGAACAAATGCGCCAGCGGCAATGACTTCACCTGTGGATAATACTCCTACAGCTCGAACTTCACCATCAGTGAAACCTGATCCTGGGAAGAAGGATAAATCTTGACTACCGTCTTGAGCACGGGAGGTAATAACTGAGCTGAGAATCAGTAGCGTGGAGCAAAAAAATCTCAATAGCATAAAAATAATAGCAGAATGATGTACCCGCAATTTAAGAAAGGAAATCCAATTTCTTTAGCATGTGGAAAAGTAAGGGGCTATTGAAACGGCATTACAGTGGGCCCTTTCATGTTCTACCTTTCCAAGGTAGATTTTCCGGATGAAATAATTACCAGCCTTATTACATGAAATGAAGTTGTTTATTATTCTTTAAGTGGTTGATTAACATGATTTTGAAGTGTTTGGAATATGTATTTGGTAAGTCGAAATTACAAGACTACATAATTGTTTAGGTTCAGTTGTTTTCTAAACGTAATTCGATCTTTTGAACTGGCGATAATTAGTATAATACTTATAATTTATTGTAACCTAAAGAGAATAAGGCCTGGTTCATATTTTCAAAATGGTCATATAGCATGGTGTAATTTGTGCGGGATTTTTTCATAAGCCGCACAAAATCAGTTAACTGCTATTGAACACGTAATACTCCTAAACAACCACCACCATGAAACGTCTATCACTACTTCTGCTAGTATGTTCATTATCCCTGAGATCAATAGCTAATATTTATACAGTCACGAGTAATGCTGATGCTGGCGCCAATACTTTGAGGCAAGCAATAATAGATGCTAATGCCAATGGCGGAACTGATACAATCTACTTTAATTTCGGAGCTGTAACTACAATCACGCTTTCATCATGTAATCAACAAATCCTTGACCCCGTATTTATTGATGGTTACAGTGATCCAGGAGCAAGTGCAGGCAATCTGATGATTGAGATTATTTCTCCGGCAGGGTGTAATGGAATTAACCTAGGAGTAGGGTCGGATGGCAGTATTGTTCAAGGGCTCGTTATTAATGGAGGAGCCGTTGGTATCTATTCCAATAATGCAGACAATCATATTATAAGAGGAAACTATGTTGGCACCAATGTAACAGGAACAGCTGCAGCAGCTTCGCAGCCTCAGAATGGTATTGCGATTGTCAACTCTGATAATGTGACGATAGGTGGTGTCAATGGACAGATTGACAGAAACATAGTTTCCGGAATGACTCAATCGGGCATACGATTTGAGAGCAGTTTGAGTGGAGTTGTGATCAATAATTACGTGGGAACAGACTACACAGGAAATGGTAGTATAGGTAATGGAGAGCACGGAGTGTATTGTTACAACAATAGTCATGACCCCCAGGTCGGAGGAGCTACTGCTGCTGAATCAAACATACTTTCAGATAACAGCTCTCATGGAATATACATGCATAGTTGCGATAATCCTGTTATTCAGGGTAATACTTGCGGAATGGGATTGGATGGTTCAACTATTCTTGCCAATAACGGGTCGGGAATTAATCTGGAGTTCTGTGATGGAGCTCAAATTGGTGGAACAAGTGCTCCTGAAAGGAACTATTGTTCTGCCAACGGGTCTTTCGGGATCGTGACCAGGAACAGTGATAACGTTGTCATCGAAGGAAATTGGATTGGTGTTGATAAGGCGACCGGGTTACTTGATTATGGTAATTTTGATGCTGCGATTACGGCAACAAACTGTTTAGATATTACTATCGGAGGGACAGCTGCAGGTGCCGGGAATATTTGTTCGGCCAGTGGGAATCCGGGTGGAGGAGCAGATGGTATTTCGATCTGGCAGAACAGTCTGCGTCCCATTATAAAAGGAAATATAATTGGTCTCGGAGCAGATACAGTTACTCCTTTGCAGAATTATGGCCATGGTATTGAGTGTCTGCAATGTGAAGACGGGCTGATTGGAGGTGCGACACTTAACGAACGAAATTATATCGCTGAAAGCTTCAACAGGCAGATTCAACTGGTGAGTTCTCATAGGGTCCAAATTGTCAATAATTACATTGGTACAGATGTTTCTGGATTGTTAGATCGCGGTGGGGATGAAATGGGAATTGCAGTTTCAAATTCAGAAGATGTTGTTATTGGTGGTACAACAGCTGCCGAACGAAACATTATTTCTGCGAATAGCTATACAGGCATTGAGGTGAATGGTAATTCTCCCAGAACGATTATAAAAGGGAACCTAATTGGAGTTGGTGCGGATGGTGTTACATCCCTGGGTAATTTACAGGAAGGAATAAAAATAACAGGAAACCAGTGCGTTGATGCCGTAATTGGAGGCCCAACAACAGACGAACGTAATATAATATCTGCTAATGGTACAGGTAACAGCCACCACGGAATTAATATTGACGGAGGCTCATCCGGACACACCATTGAAAATAACTATATCGGGCTAGATGAAACAGGTATCATTGCTCGTGGTAATGCGGGCAACGGTATTATGATTAATAATGTTGATTTGGTCGATATATTGGATAATACCATTTCTTCTAACGCTGAGGATGGCATCAATCTGATCAATGTTGAGGATGGAGAATTGTACGGTAACAACATTGGCACAAGAGCAAATGGTTCTGGAGATAGGGGCAATGGTAGTGAAGGTATGCGTTTAGCAGCTTCCAGTCTTGATAATATCATCGGTGGCAGCCTGGCAAATGCAAATACAATTGCATATAATGATGGTGCTGCAGGTATTCTTCTTGAAAGTAGTGCTCAGCGTAATGAGATAACCTTCAATAGTATTTTTTGTAATTCCGGGCTTGGGATCGACCTGCAAGGATCAGCAAACGAGTCGGTTAGTGCACCAACGGTAACTACATCTGATGCAAATACGGTAACCGGAACAGGCACAGCCGGAATGACCATTCATGTTTATAGAAATGTTACATCTGATGGAGGTATTGATTGTGATTGTGAGGGAGAGATTTATATAGGGACTACAACAGTTGGTGGTGGCGGTACCTGGAGTCTTACTCACAGTCTGGGGTTAAGCACTTCGGCTGCAGATGCTATTACAGCTACACAAACAACTACAAATGGGAGTACATCTGAGTTTACCAGCTGTACACCACCTTTACCTGTTGAGCTTCTAAATTTTGATGGTTGGAAACAGGGAGAGATGAATCAATTGGTTTGGACAACCGTTCAGGAGATCAATAATGATTATTTTGTACTTGAAAGAAGTCTGGATGGTATTAACTTCTCTCCAATTGCTACAATTAATGGTGCGGGTACATACTTTGGAACAACAAAGTATTACTATGAAGATTATGATATCGGGATAGGTACTTACTACTACCGCCTCAGGCAAGTGGATTTTGACGGAACTGTTTCCTATAGTGATATAATTCTAATTCAAATCGAGTCATCCCTGCAAATTGTAAATATATTCCCCCATCCGGTTCAGGTAGACTTTAACTTCATTGTAAGTTCCCTGCATGATGAAAAAGTTACCATAGAAGTAATTGATGTATTGAGCAAAACACATATTAAGTATTCTGAATATTTGGGATCAGGAAATAATTTTTTACGTATTGATGTACCACATCATTTGGCTTCTGGTGTTTATATTTTGAAGGTATGCACACTGGAGGAAGAGGTTGGTGTATTTAAGAATTTTGTTGTTGCCAGGTAGTCGCAGCCTACTGCCGCTCAACAGGAATTTTAGTGACAAGATTCAGTATAGGCTATAAGTTTTAAATAGGGCTGATATTCTTGAATTTGTGAATCTGATTCATAGTGTAAAATCTAAATCATATAATGTCCTAAAAATTGATTTAAGCAAATAAATGGCCGGTCACAAGACGTCACAGAAGACACAAGTCTGACTCAATTTTGAGCTAACCTGAGGTTGAAAATAATTAATATCCTTTCGAATATATCTGCCAGAATGCACATTATCACTTGTACTATCCATGTCAAAGCTTACTGTTTTACATGAATAGGCTTAATGCTCCTTACAATCTTACTTTTTAATATTCCATGTATCAGCTCTTGATACTTGCCGTCTAAGTACCATCCCTATAGTTCTCTTTCGAGAGGGGCGTAGCCGTGGTCTGACTGTTGCAAATGCAACATGATTAGATTAGGGAATTTGATTTGGGCCAACAGGTTTCCGGACATTGGACGAAAAATAATGTTAAACTAAAACTGGAACGGAATATGAAAACTCTTTACGCAGTAGTCGCAGTAATTGCGCTAACTATTCTGGGGTCCGGAGTTTATGCCCAACACGAAAGTTACAACCTGGGTAGTTGCTCGGATTTCAACAATAAATTGTCAAAACAATATCAAGCACGGAAGAATGGTGCTAGCACCTATATTTCATTACAAATAGGCGATAAGGCTGACTTTAGTGCCAAGGTAAATCACGAAGAATCAATAAAAGGGGGGCACTATTTAGTGGGAAGTGTGGAAAATGGAGGTTCCTTTTTCATTAAATCTACACCGACCTCCTTAGAGGGAAATATTGTATTCAAGGAAAGCGAGAATGCCTACAAATACTATTCTACTGATGACGGAGAAGCGCACATTGAGAAGACCGATATCCATGAGGTACTTTGTGTTGAGTACGATGAGGTGGATGTTGATCAAGAGGAATCTCTGGAGGAAGGCATTGTTGGAGCGCAACCGGATTTACAAAGTTTACCTGGGGCTACTGCAGTAGCTTATCTGGACTTCGATGGTGAGTATGTATCAGGAACTCCCTGGAACAGTGGTAACCCGATAGATGCAGCCCCCAGGAACTACTCCAATTCTCAAATCGCAGAAATTTGGGAAAGAGTGGCTCAGGACTTCTATGCCTTTAATATCAATGTTACTACAAACCGAGCTGTATTTGACGCTGCTCCTCGTAGTAGAAGAATGATGGCAATTTTTACAACTACCACTACTGCTGCTCCCGGTTCAGGAGGTGTCGCTTATTTGGGTTCGTTCCGATGGAATGATAATACACCTTGTTGGGTGTTCAATGGAGGTATCCAAACCGCAGCTACAACAGCTTCGCACGAGCTTGGACACACTTTTGATCTGAGACATGATGGAAGAACCAGTCCCAGCGAAGGATACTACGGAGGTCATGGCAGCTGGGGACCAATAATGGGCGCAGCCTTTGGTAAAAGCTTTGACCAATGGAGTAAAGGTGAGTATGCCAATGCGAATAATCAGGAAGATGATATAGCCATTATTGGCAGCTCCAGAAACGGGTTCGGTCTGAAAAGCGATGATCACGGAAACACTACCGGCTCCGCTACACCATTACAGGTAAGTGGTACAGGCAGCATATTGTCGTCAAACTGGGGTGTTATTGAGCGTGAAACGGACGTAGACTTATTCTCATTTTCAACTTCAGGAGGTTCAGCCAGCATACTAGTGTCTCCTCGAAGCACCTGGACAAACCTTGATGTGCAGGTTCAGATTTTAAATAGTTCAGGGGGACTAGTATCGACTTCAAGTAGTCCGGGGCTGAGTGCTCAAGTCAATTTGAACCTCACTGCCGGAACATATTATATCCGGGTTGATGGTATTGGTACAGGCAATGCTACAACAGGTTATACCGACTATTCTTCTACCGGTGATTATAGAATATCCGGTAATATTGTTGTGGGTGACGATCCAGATGTCGTTACTGTATACCAGCACTGTAGTTTCGGGGGATGGTCAGCAAATTTGGCTATTGGCTCTTACACGACTGCCCAACTTTCATCCTTGGGCGTATCCAATAATAACGTTTCCTCCCTGAGAGTTCCCGCGGAACTGCAGGCGGTTCTTTATGATGGAGATAACTTTACAGGAAACTGGCTCTTAGTAACTGGAGATGATGATTGTATCGTTACAGAAGGATTCAATGACATTACCTCATCTATCATTATTTCACCAGCTGGAACACCGGTTGATTGTAATGGTGAAGTCAATGGGAGCGCTTTTCTTGATGATTGTGACATTTGTGTAGGGGGAAGTACAGGAAACACTCCTTGTTCAAACGTGCCTCCACCATGGGTCAATGGAGATATTGGAGCTGTTGGTGCACCAGGCTATGCAAATTATGACAATGGTACTTTTACTATTCATGGTTCCGGTGCTGACGTCTGGGGGACGAGCGATGAATTTCATTTCGTACATCAGCCCATTAGTGGTGACGTAGAAATAACAGCCCGGGTGACTGGTATTGAGAATACCGATGATTGGGCTAAGGCGGGGCTCATGATCAGGGCAAGCACTAGTGCAAATTCAATTCATGGACTTGTTGCAGTAACTCCTCAAAGTGGAGTGGCCTTTCAAAGAAGAACAGCCAGTGGAGGATCAAGTAGTCATACTGGTGTGAGTGGTAGTGCACCGGAATGGCTGCGACTAACCAGAATTGGAAATACACTTACAGCCTACCGCTCGGAGAATGGAAGTAGCTGGACTCAGATTGGTTCGGCAACAATTTCGTTTTCTGCAACCGTTCAGGTAGGAATGTTTGTCACTTCACACAGTGATGGAATATTAAATACATCGACTTTTACTAACGTTTCTGTTAATGCACTTACCTCAAATGATCCGCCCGCTGTGAGTATTACATCACCGGCAAATGGTTCTACCTTTACTGAGGGCGACAATGTCTCAATAACAGCTACCGCTTCCGATCCTGATGGTTCTGTTGCAAGCGTAGCTTTCCGGGTGAATGGAACATTAGTAAGTACAGATAATAGTGCTCCATATAGCTATACTCTGACGAATGTATCGACAGGCAACTATGATTTGACAGCTGTTGCAACGGATAATGAAGGTGCACAAACTACATCATCTGTAGTTACTATTACAGTAGTTGGTGAACCTAACGATCCACCTGTTGTGAGTATAACTTCTCCGTCAAACGGAGCAACTTTCACGGAAGGTGATAATATTTCAATTACAGCGAGTGCATCAGACCCTGACGGAAGTGTATCGAGTGTTCAGTTTTACAGCGGTGGTTCAAGCCTTGGGACCGACAATAGCTCACCATACACTGCCTCTATCAATAATGCAGCTCCGGGAACATATAATTTAACCGCGGTAGCCACAGATAACGATGGTGGGCAAACTACGTCCTCTACAGTTACAATTACTGTTGAAGAAGACAATACGGGCGGATGCACGGGTGTTCCACAATACGTACAGAATGGTGGATATAGTGGAGGAGACCAGGTGCAAAATGCAGGTGGTGTGTACGAATGTAAGCCATGGCCTTACGAGGGCTGGTGTAACGGTGCATCATGGGCTTATGGTCCCGGAACCGGTATGTACTGGCAGGATGCCTGGGTATTCGTATCTGCCTGTAGTCCACAAGGTATCTCTGCTTTTGGTACTGATGCTACGGCAGCCGAAGTTGTCGTTGTTCCAAACCCGGCTGAAGATCATATTCAACTACTTGGTTTGGAAGATGGCGCATCCGTGTCAATTTGTAATGCCAACGGATCAGAAGTGTTATCCCTGGATAACCCAGGATCTTCTGCTATCGATATTTCTTCATTACCTCACGGACTCTATGTACTGAAAATTGCAAGGGCCAGTGGACTCATAACTCTTAAATTAGCGAAATAGTAATCTTAACCATTGGAACCTTAAGAGGGAAGCTTCGGCTTCCCTTTTTTCTACCTCTCATTACAGAGATTGTTCTTTTAGGCACTGTCTCAACATTTTATCGAACCCTTTTTTTTCAAGGTGGTAGTTCTTAGGTTATTGCTGACTTATCGCAGTGTTGTACCTTAATGAAATTTGAGAAAGAAAATATCAACAAGAAAACAAGAATCACTTGCCTGCAGTTACTTCCGTGGCGTGTCTTGTTCTTTTACAGTCTCTTGTTTAATCCACTTTTTGGTGTCTTTATTCCAGTAGAAGGAGGTACTGCCTTGTGAAACAGAGCTAAAGTCCTCCGGCATTCTTTTAGAGGACTTCCATAAAGGGGTGTTATTGTTGTCAAATGTGATTTTTGTTTCATACCAGTATCGGGAGGCTCCAGGGTTGGTGGTTTGCATAACTTCTTTAACAGCACCATTTGGGTGGTACCTAAACCTATTGCTCACCGAGTATGAGGACCGAACTTCTTCGAGTGTAAAAGTTAAATTACCATCACGGTCATAGAGCTGATACACCCTGGTATTGTTATCCCATTCTGACAATGTAACCGATGGCTTGCCATCACTATAGCTTTTAAAGTCAGCGCTGGCTTCTGGCTCAGAGCTTTGAGCCGTTACGTTTTTTGAACAGGAAATCAGCACCAAACCGATCAGGAAAAAGAAGATGACTCGTTTCATGTCTTTAGTTTTCCAAATATTAGGCCAAAAATAAAAGCCAACCCGGTTGAGAGAGTTGGCTGTGTGTAAAGTGCGTGATTAATAATGAATTATTGTCGCATATCAAGAGCTGCCTGAAGCACGTCTCTTCTGCTGATTTGTCCAACTAGCTGTCCTTCATCATTAACGACAGGATATCTTCTGTTGAATTTGTAGATAAACCTCTCTGCCACATCCAGAATGGTAGTATCGGCAGAAATGGTAGTGACATCTGTGTTCATGTAATCCCTTACGAGGGCTTTGGGTTGTTCGTGCTGATTGTAAACCACATCCATAATGATTTCCAAGCAGTCCTTTTCGGAAAGTATACCGACAATTTTTCCGTTGTTATCCAATACCGGTGCTCCCGATATTTTCTTGTCGATCATGATAAAGATCACCTCGTAGATTCGTTGATTGGGTTTGAAGGTGATCAGTTTAGAGGCGGGAACCATGTAGCTTGACACGGTCTCGATGGTTGGCTGGTCTATCAGACCAACGAACTCATCCTTTGTTCGAATAAAATTAGGAGTAAAATTCATATTCGTAGTTGTTTAGAGGTTGAAAATATTAACTACAATGAAGACAATAATAAGATAGAAATAAATAGAGGGAGCTCCTAATTTCTGAAGGAATTATGAACTGATAACCAAAAACTTACCTGATAATTTATATTTAATCTAGGATGCGCACATTTCTATAATAGTACGTGTGTCTGGTTTATAATTCATGAAGTGTTTAACCCGTATTAAAAACATATATATTCGGACCTATTTAATCCAAAGAATAACTAATAATTCAGAGTTTGATAAACCAGACAGCATTAGAGCCGTCTGGTTGATATCTGTTGAATTAGTTTCTAATAAGTTTTTTTACTGCTGTGCCGTGTTCCGTAAGAATTGTTAAATAATAAACTCCTGAACGTTGCGATTCCATATCAATGACCGAATCTGTTCCCTCAGCTACTATAATCCCGTAGGTATTTCTCACAATAACCTTATTAATTGAATATGGGGTATTGATCTGAACCTTGCCTGAGGTTGGATTTGGGAATACCGATACTATATCAGAAATATCTGATTGCTCTTCAGTTCCTGAAACTATTGCACAAGTATCTATTGCGCTCACTGATTTCCTCGTACAAACACTTCCTACAGCGATTTGAAGGTCAAAGAATGCCGGATGCGAATACGGTTCTGAACCCACGATATCAGGGTGTGGTCCGGTAACTTCCAAATACGATCCGTCTGAGTAGGGATAAGGATTGTTTCCGGAGCTATTTCTGTAAATGATGGTATTGGTATTGTTCCATCCTTCAATTTTCAGAATATAATCGTTTCCAGTTGGTACAGGAATCGCACTGGTAAATGTTAATGTGCTGATCACAGTGCCTGATCCTGCCGGTACGACAATCGAGCTGGTCTCAAGGATGGATCCGGAATCATCATAAAGATTCAGGGTTAACGATTCATTTGTCCAAGGTGCGGAATACTCAATCGTAAAACCTGTTAGTGTCACATCTTGCAGCGCATTAAATACGAAGGCTTTGTCACTGGGATTCCCTGTTCCAAAGTTTCCATTAGTCAAACCATGAGCAGCTGCATCCAGGCCAACGGTGTCCTTGGTAGACAAGCCAACGTCAGCGACATAATATGTCTTATCTGCCGTAAGAATAGGAGTAGTATAACTAGCTCCAGTATGAATTACTGTATTTGAAATAGGAGTCTCAAACCACTCATAATCTCCTGATCCTTCGGTAATCTGAAGCGTAGCGGTCTCGGGAGCACAAAAATTGCCATTCATAACCGTTGGTAAATGTGATGTGATATTAATTTCGTCACTCTGTGTTGTGCAGCCTGATAATGACACCGTTGCCGAGTACGTTCCAGTAGTTGAAACCTCAAGAGAAGGAGAGGTGTTAGATAAGGTAAGACCATCTTTTTGCCAAACAATTGTTAATTCATCTCCTGTTATATCGGTTTCAAGACTAACACATTCGGAAGCACAAATTTCAAAATCTTCACCAAAGTCGATTGTTGGGATATCATTGAAAACTTCTATTTCATCTACCCTGTGACAAACACCTGCGGAGTCTATTACAACTTTCCAAGTACCAGTTTCAGTTGTACTATAGGTATTAGCAGAACCTGAAGGACTGCCTTGTGATACACCGTCTTTGAACCACTCGAAGGTCACATTGGATTGAGTAGTCAGTTGTGTGTTTAGATTGACGGGAGAAGAGTTACATAAGTACTTGTCACCTCCTAGGTCCGGACTAGAACAAGCGTTTATGAATAAACTGGTATCTACCGGGTCTATTTCAGCTCTTATGGCCCCAAGACCAGCAACTAGACCGGCATTGTAATCAATACAAACCTCGTTGTTTACAAAATCGTCCCGATTGTCAGCAAATCCGCTTGATGTCAAAGAACCACCCAGAAGTGCTCCAAATTGTTCATTTTTGGTTGGCATGGATATTACGGTTCCGTTGGCTACATTATTGTCATTTAAATAGGCATTTCGGTGATGTGGATACTCTGGAATGATATAAGTGTTATCTGGTGCGAAGCCTACTACAAAAGACTGTTTGGAAGTGTTGGCTCCCAGGATGTAGTCTATGTTATCAAACACTTTGGTATCAAGGCTATTCCCGTTGAGTTTGTCATATAGTGCTATCAAAAAACTTGCATTTGCTACATATCGAAGTTTACCCCAGCTACCGCCTTCTTTGTAAACACCTTCTGAATTATAGCTGGTTGCATTATTCCAGTGTGTTTCAATTCGGTTGTTAAATTTTGTTTGGGCACCGGACTTGCCAAGTTGCGCAAGTACATACAAGGCTAGCTCACCATTATTGCTGTAATCGAAGGTGTAACCATCATTGGACGTTATGTCAGCAGGAATAGATAATAAATCTAATTCATCAATATAAGTGGAGTCCTTTGTTAGCCAATACATTTCGGCAAGACAAATACCCCAGGCATTTTTGGAGTTACTGTTTGGTCCATAGAAGCCTCCCGAAGCAGCTCCTTGTGCAGCACCAACGTATTGTGAAGCATAATGGTAAGCGTATTTGGCGTGTTTAATACACTCTTCTGCATAATCTGGATCAAATTGTTCATATTCCCGGGCCATTAAAGCAAGCGTAGCGGCACAAAAGGATGGCATGGCCCCGTCACTTGGATTCTTGCCTATATCTCTGGGGTTTCCTCCATTGGTTTCTGGTTGTGTTTGCATTTTTGTTGAGGTAACCCATGTTGTATGATCATAGCTACCATTGCCAACCTCAAAATAAAAGGTGTTTTCATCCCTGGCACATTTGATAAAGTAATCCGTAGCGTGTCGAACCTCATCCAGCACATCCGGAATGCCATTCGGCTGCCCTGAACCACCTTCCCAGGTCCAGTCACCACTGGCTGCGTAGCCTGAGAAATCGTCACTGTAATAATCTCCAAAACCGGCTTTGAATTCAGAATAAGCCTTCAGAAGCATATACGCAGAGTAGTATTGGGTTTGGCCAAACTTCACATGATCGCCACAATCAAACCAGCCACCTGATAAGTCATAGCCGTAATCATTGTCTTCTGAAAATGAGTTTCCCCGATACTTGGAGTCCACTCCTGAAGGAAGATGATCGTAGAGGAGCCAGTTGTGTCTTTCCATGTGATTAGTATCACTGGAGCGCTGACCTCCATAGAATCTGGTGGTCATCCATAGTGCTTTTTCATAATCACTATTCGTTAGGTCTTGTGCATATAGTTTTGGAATTGAGACTTGTGCAAATACATACAATAGTGCACAAACTCTCCATGAGCTTAAGGAGGCTTTCATATCAATCTAGTAAGGTTATAGTGGATTGTCCGGTAAGGCAGTAGAACAATGCACTGGATGAATTAAATATTCTTTGGTAGGCTGAAGTTAAGGAATAATTAAAAAATATTCATATTCTAACTTTAAAAAATCACATAATCATGATTTTGTCCAAGACTAAGTCCAGCATAACCTGTTGTCCCATTTCTGGCTTTTCTGTTGTGTGGACATACCATTCGACCGAGTTTTCGGATTCCAGGATTATCTCAAAGTGACTCCCTAAATAGTTTGTAGTTGTAACCACAGCGGGAATGCCCTCTGTTTTTGAGGAAAACCTTATATGTTCAGGTCTAATAGCGGCCATAGAACCGGAATTTTCATCAAGAAGTGCGTAGGGGAATACACTTATGGGGCCACAGAACCGGGCCACGTATTCATTTACAGGATGGTTATATATTTCTGCCGGAGAACCGGTTTGTAAGAATTCCCCATCTCTCATCACAGTTATTTCATCACAAATAGGAAGTGCGTCCTTAGCATCATGAGTCACTAATATGGCGGTAGTTTGAGTTTGCTGGATGATTTCGTAAATGTCTTTTTTTAACTCCGTTTTAAGTATGGTATCTAAATCGCTAAAGGGTTCATCAAGAAGCAGCAATTCAGGGTTGTTGATAAGGGCCCTGGCAAGCGCTACGCGTTGCTGCTGACCTCCGGAAAGCTCTCTTGGAAATTTGTCAGCAAGTTCCGCCAAACGACATATGTCAAGCATATCATTGACTTGAGCAGCTTTTATCTCGTCTTCCTCGTAGGTCTTGAGGGCTTCATAAACATTCTCGAATACTGAGTGATTGGGGAATAATTCATAATGTTGGTGGACAAGCGTGATGGACTCGTGGCCTGGTAACAATTTGTCTTGCGGACCAATTACTTTGTCTCCGTCAATAAGGATGAGTCCTTTGTCCGGTTGTTCAAAACCAGCAATCAGCCTGAGTAGAGTGCTCTTCCCGCAACCACTTTCACCAAGTACACCAAGAATATGACCTTTATTAAGTTGAAAAGTAACATCCTTTACTGCTTTTTTGGTTTCTTCAGGGAAAGTTTTATATAGGTTTGATACTTGTAAAAAGGACATGGGCGCAATTAAGAATATTAATTTTAAAATGTTAAATATTAAATGTTAAAGTAGCTCGTGGTAAACCGACTTTAAGGTTTAAAGTCATTAAGTTAGGTGTTGCAAAGTTCGGTGTGATAGCTACTGAATACAGCTACCCAATCTTAAAGGATGTAGAATAGATTTCTCATTTCGCCTCACTTCATTCGAAATGAGAAATCGGGGTTTGACTTTATGGTATTGGAGGTTAATTACTAAAAAAATTTAGGTTATCCACCGTAAACCGACTGCACTAGTCATGAACAAGATGTGGAATATATGGATTGATACCGGAGGTACGTTTACAGATTGTATAGCTGTATCACCGGATGGAGATGTACTTCGAAGAAAGGTATTAAGTTCTGGGGCTTTGAAAGGTACAATTGAGAAATGTGTTGGCCCCGAACAGTACGTAGTGAAGAATAATTGGGGGGTAGCAACTGATATTATCAAAGACTATCTATTTAAAATACCAAATAAAAACATCAGCTCTAAAGTCATTGGATTCGATCCTTCCACTTCAATCATTTCTATTAGTAATTCGCTAACCAAGCTTAAGCCCGGTGATGAAGTCGAGATAACAGCCGATGAAGAAGCTCCAATACTGGCAATAAGACTGGTAACCAATTCAGGCCTAAATGATACCCTGCCAGATTTGAATCTTAAGCTAGGCTCAACCAAGGGAACGAATGCTTTGCTCGAGCGTAAGGGGAATCCACCAACGTTGTTTGTCTCCAAAGGATTTAAAGATTTGCTTGTCATTGGTAATCAAACCCGAATAGATCTTTTTGCTTTAGATGTTTCCAAACCAAAGTTATTATATGATAGGGTCGTTGAGGTCGAAGGGCGCATTGACGCAAAAGGGAAGGAGCAGGCACCTCTTGACTTAACTAACCTGGAGAAGCAGGAATCTGATAGGCCAGTGGCAATATCATTGCTCAATGCTTATTCCAACCCGTCACATGAGCAAGAGGTGCGTAAACAATTGGACTCTTCAATCAAATTCGTATCAGTAGCCTCTGAATTGACTTCCGGAATCAAGTACCTTGAGCGCACACAAACAGCTGTGGCTAATGCGTATCTGGATCCGATCATAACCAGCTATGTGGACGGTATCCATTCCAAATTAAGCCCATCTTCATCATTTCAAATCATGTCTAGCTCAGGAGGGTTGTTGCCTGCCTTCGGATTCAAGCCAAAAGATAGCTTGCTGAGCGGACCGGCCGGAGGGTTGGTAGGAGCACGAACTATTGGTAAGAAACTTGGTCGAAATAAACTACTAACCTTTGATATGGGAGGCACTAGTACCGATGTTTCAAGAATAGATGGTGATTTTGATTACCGCTTTGAAACTAAGGTGGGAGATGCTACCGTTTTTTCACCCACATTGTACATCGAGACGGTTGCTGCAGGAGGAGGTTCTATCTGCCAGTTTGATGGACACAAGTATACTGTAGGTCCCGAAAGTGGCGGAGCCAGCCCCGGACCTGCATGCTATGGAGCCGGGGGGCCATTGACAGTGACAGATGTCAATTTACTTCTAGGTAGGCTCAATGGATCACAATTCTCCATACCTATATACAAAGAACAGGCACAAAAGGCTCTTGATGAGTTAAAAGGAAATAACACTGAGGAAGAAGTATTATCAGGATTGCTGAAGATAGCCAATGAAAAAATGGCGGATGCAATTCGGAAAATATCTGTTGCAAAGGGATATAAGCCTGAAGAATATGCTCTCTTATCCTTTGGTGGTGCCGGAGGTCTGCATGCCTGTGCCGTAGCTGAATTACTTGATGTCGGGGAAATCATTATTCCTTATGATGCCGGAATCCTTAGTGCCTATGGCATCGGTATGTCGAATAGAGAATCATTTGCTGAAAGAACATACCTTCAGGTCTTATCAACTGTATCTTCTGTTTTAGAGTCGGATATTGCTGAACTAGGTGAAAAGGCGATTGACCAGCTTGTACAAGAGGGTGCTTCAAAAACAAACTGTCAGATCAAAAATGTATTACTCTCACTTCGTTTAAAGGGACAAGATACATCGATTGATATTAAGTATACTTCATTAGATCAAATTGAATATTCATTTCAAAGTGAGTATGAACAGCTTTATGGTCACTGGATCGATGACCGGGAGATTGAAGTAGAATCTGTAAAGGTGTTTGTCCATGAAGTCGTAGAAAATAATATTCACGCAAGCCCGTCAACTAAAGAAGTTTCAGATTACGAAGGGCAGGAGGTTTATTTATCAGGAAAATGGCGGGAGGTACCAGTATACGATGTACATTCATTCCAATCAGGAGATGAAATCAAAGGTCCTGCAATCCTATTAAACGACACCAGCACTGCCTTGATCGAGGAAGGCTGGTTGGGGACATTTGATGATACATTGAATCTCGTGATCAATAATTCTAATGAAGTGAATTCTGATGATCAGCTGAGTGAGGGAATCGAATTGGAATTGTATACGAACCGGTTTGCTTCAATTGCTGAAGAGATGGGCAACCTGCTGCAGCGCACTTCATTCAGCGTAAACATAAAGGAGCGATTAGATTTTTCCTGCGCTATTTTGGATCAGAATGGAGATCTGGTGGTTAATGCACCTCATATTCCGGTGCACCTTGGAGCGATGGGAGTTTGTGTAAAATCAGTACTCAAGGCCGTTGATGTGAAAAGAGGTGATATTGTAATAACGAATCACCCTGGTTTTGGTGGTTCTCACTTGCCGGATGTCACATTGATAGCTCCCGTATATCATAAAAACGAACTGCTCGGTTATGTGGCTAACAGAAGCCACCATGCAGAAATAGGAGGTAAAAAACCGGGTTCAATGCCTGCAGATGCAACTAATTTGGAAGAAGAAGGAGTCATTATCGCTCCTATGTTTATCCAGAAGGGAGGGCAGCTACTCTTGAATGAAGTAAGGGACAAATTGTTATCAGGCCGGTATCCTTCACGGAACGTAGAAGAAAATATGGCAGACCTAAGTGCTGGATTGGCTGCTTTACGCCTTGGGCAAACATCTCTTGATCAATTGTGTGAAAAAGAAGGTCTGGATAAGGTGAAAGCATATTTTACTAAACTCAATGATTATGCACATAGTTGTATGCTTTCCAGCATTAAGAATATTGCCAATGGACAGCATGAAGCTATCGAGTACCTGGATGATGGGAGTCCACTATCTGTCAAGGTTACCAAGGATAATGATCAATTAATCTTTGACTTTTCTGGCAGCTCTGAGGTACATAAAGGTAATTTAAATGCGACTAAGGCTATTGTAACAAGCGCTGTTTTATATGTGCTGAAATTGATAATCAAAGAACCGGTACCGATGAATGAAGGTGTTCTCAGGAATATTGAATTAAAGATACCAGAAGGTATGTTGAATCCGGACTTTGATAAACCACATCATCAGTGTCCTGCAGTAGTTGGTGGCAACGTTGAAACCAGTCAACGGCTTGTAGATACTATGATAAAGGCTCTTAAGCTTGCCGCATGCAGCCAGGGCACGATGAACAACCTCTTATTCGGAAATGAAAAATTCGGATACTACGAAACCATTTGTGGTGGAGTAGGAGCTACGGAAAATGGACCGGGTGCTGATGCCGTTCACCAGCATATGACAAATACCAGAATTACCGATGCGGAAATACTTGAACTGAGGTACCCAGTGCAGGTGATGAAGTTTGAAATAAGAAAAGGTTCGGGCGGTGCCGGTATGCATAAGGGAGGTGATGGGATTATCAGACAACTAAAGTTTACCGAGGAAGTGGATCTGACGGTATTGACCCAACACAGAAAAGAGCGTCCCTTCGGGATGGATGGAGGAGAATCCGGGCACTGTGGTCGGCAGTATATTATCAAAAAGTATGGTAGCACGCTCGATTTGGCCGGTATACAATCGCTTCAATTGAGTCCCGGGGATTCCGTGGTAATCGAAACTCCGGGTGGTGGAGGGTATGGCAAAGTTTAAATGTTAAATTCTAAATCATAAAGATTAAGGAGCGTGTGTGGTCCCCACTTTAATATTTAAAATTGATCATTTAGTATTTAACATTTCATAAGCCTTGCTCTTGTCGTAAGGATAAAAATTATCCTCCCGGTTAATATCAGCTAATCGCTCACTTGGATCAATTTCAATTGATAAGATGTCTTTAATTGATTTTTTTATTCGGAATACGTAATACGGGTGTGTCCAGGGCCAGTCTTCCAGTAGGACAAGTTTCTTATGGAACTTTTTATCTTCGTTTTTAGCTCCTCTCATGATTCTCAGAGGGATATTATAAACCACTTCACTAGAGTCAGAGAATGTAACCTTAACATCAAGTGGCATAGGCATATCCTCAACTCGGGTAAGCGTTATTTCTGTTGCCTCATCCTTACTGATTACTGATTTGATTCCATAATCAATCTTATTGGTCGTCCCAATAAATTGCTCGAAGTACCAATCCAATTCCAGGCCGGACTCCTTTTCCATTACTCGTTTAAAATCATCAGGAGTCGGATGCTTTAGCTTCCATTCACTATGGTATCGCTTCATGCCACGGAAAAAAGCTTCATTACCAATGATGTAGTTCAATTGCATAAGGAATACAGCCCCTTTGCTGTAGCTGTTGATTCCGTAAGCCGTGTTTGTAAGGTAATGATCGGCATGGGTGGTCATGGGCTCCTGCTTATTAGAATTAGCCAGATAGAAATATGACCGGTAGCTTCTTGAAAGTGGATTAACAGCTCTTTTCTTATACAAATGGTCGAGTGTGATATATTGGGCAAATGTGGTAAAACCTTCGTCTACCCATGCATATTTGCTCTCGTTGGTAGCGAGGGCGCCCTGATACCAACTATGGATCATTTCATGCACGGTGACACTGATTAGTCCGGCCATAGATGAATGAGCGGTTATTAAAGTAGCCATAGGATACTCCATTCCTCCATCTCCTCCCTGAATTACTGAGTATTTCTTATAGGGATAACGCCCGAAGGTTTTATTCATAAAGTTCATGCATTCGACAGCATAATCCTGTAGGCTATCCCAGTTTTGTTGTAATGTGTCATTGTTGTAGAAAAAGTGGATTTCAATACCTCCATCAGCAACCTTGATGTCATGAGCATAGTTGCGATCCGCGGCCCAGGCAAAGTCATGTACATCTGTAGCTTTGAATTTCCACTCCAGAATCTCTTTACGACTTTTCAGTGTTTGTCCTGGTTTTAAGTAACCTTTGCCTATCTCTTCCGGATTTTGCAGATACCCGGTTCCGGCAATAGTGAAGTTAGAATCCATACGGATGGTGACATCGTAGTCCCCCCATACACCGTGGAACTCACGACCGATATATGGATTCGAGCTCCAGCCATCTTTGTCGTATTCAGCAATTTTAGGGTACCACTGAGTCATCGAGTAGTCGATATCTTCGCTGTTTTTACGTCCTGTCCTTCTGATCTGAACTGGCACTTGGCTATTAAACTTCATTTTAAATACCGCCTTCTTTCCTGGTCTTATTCCTTTCTTTGGAAGTGTAACCTCCAAAATGGTTTCGTTGACTTCATAGTCCAATTTCTTGCCATCACAAGTGAGCGACTCAATTTTATGGTAGCCAATTTCATCATCTTTTAGCTGAGCGATTCTGCTCCCGACTCTTCGATCAGGGTCGGGTAGGGTACGGGATCGCACATCCATCATACTGCCAGGCTGAAATGCATTGTAATAGAGATGGAAAAATACCTTTTGAAGTGTATCAGGCGAGTTGTTGTAATACGTAAGTTCTTCATTCCCGGTGAATTGATGCTTGGTATGATCAAAATCAACATCAATCTTATATTCTACTCGTTGTTGCCAGTACGGTTGTGCAGACAATAGCTGCGTGGCAAACATAAAAAGTATGACTAGAATCCTCATAGTTTCTGTTTAAAGGTGAATGGCACAAATCTAAAAAATAAACCGTGTCTAACGAGTTTTATATTCGAAAGACTTCATGTAGTCGACAAAACTAGTTTCCTTCTGCTGATGCAAATTTTCTTTGAAAAAGCTGAGAAACACCTCCATAAATTCAGGAGTCATGTAACGCGGCACACGATCTAAAAGTGTGTGGTCATCCTGGAAAACCAAAGTGATAGGAAATGAAAATGTTTGTCCCTGAGGTACAATGGAAAGTACAAAATCATGAATTGGAGTACCGTTGTTTTCAGTATTGATAAATTTTTGAGTTCCCAGGGTGAATTCCTCTTTTGATAATGCGTCAAACTTTACCGGGTAGTAATTTTCATTGATAAAGTCCACAATGACCGGATGCTTGAAATTAGTACTATCGATGACCTTACAGGTTTCGCAGTATTCATGATAGATTTGTACTAATATTTTCTTGCTGTTGTCCTTTTTATTGGCTGCAAAGGCTTCTTCCATACTCATCCAGTTGATTTCTTTTTCTCCAGTAAATCTTCCTGTTGTATCACCCTGGTGAGTGGTTAGGAAGTAGTAAGCAAATTCATTCGGATTTGCCTTTCCATATTGCTGCTCTTTATAAAATACCAGAAAAGGAGCTAGTTTATTCGCATCAAGGTAGCCTTGTAGAGGTAGTTTATTTTCGAATTCTGAGTCGAATAGGAACATGGTTGGATACGACATTCGGTTACCTTTAAATAACTCTATGGCCAAATCATGGGTTGGCTTTCTCGTTTTTCCTATGAACCGGTTGATATATGTTTTCGACTGAAACGTAATAGTGTCAGGTGTCTCCGCATCAAACTTTACGGGATAGAAGTTATTATTCAGGAACTGTATGATTTGAGGGTCTTTGAAGGTGGTACGGTCAAGGTGCTTACACCATCCACACCAACTGGTGTAAGTATCAATGAAAATTGGTCTTGGATTCTTTTTCGTTAGTTCCTGGGCTTCTTCTATCGAATACCAGGTGACTCCATTTTGAGCTAATAGTAATCTTGAATTAAGTAATCCTAATAAAAGACTGAATGTGATTAGTATTATTTTTCTATTTATTGCCATACTGTCTTATTGATTCCAATTTTCTAATTTAAGTAACTCCTGAAGTTAAGTCAAAAACCGTGCTAGTCTTAACAACCTATTAACGCCATACTTTTGTCTCCGATGTGTACAAAAGAAAGCCGTAGAAGTTCAGCCTTGTTGTGATTATAATACCTTGCGAATATCCGTTACCATCATTCCTGCGGTGCGGGCTGCTTCAATTCCCATATCTCCATCTTCAAATACCTGACAAAATTCAGGAGGTACTCCGAGATATTCAGCACACTTGAGAAAAGTATCAGGATGTGGTTTATGATTTTTGACGTCTTCGGCAGCGACCAGTACTTCAAAGTAGGCTTCTAGCCGTGTTGCGGTAATATTCATGGTAGCCATTTCGCGGTCAGCGCCAGTACCTAATGCCATAGGAAGCTTCCGATAGAATTCTCTTACTATATCAGCAATCGGGGTAATTTCTTGTAATTCGCCACCAAGAGTCATGTAGATTTCATCTTTTGCCAGAGCAAGTTCTCTTCCATTATGTGGAAGTTGGAGTTCGTCCATCAACATTTCGAAGACCTTGACCGTAGGAATACCTGCTTTTGCGTAGAAAAAGTCGATAGGGAAGTCAAAACCCTTTTCATTACAAACCAGTTGACATGCTTTATAATGTACTGGCATTGAATCTACCAAGGTTCCGTCAATATCAAATATGAGTGCTTTTGCTTTCTTGTCTACCATCACTTTACAACAATTTTTTCTCCGTTTTGTACTTGTTTTAACAAGGTTATATCACCCTCGATCATGCCAAAGACATTAACATTACTAGCGGCCCTTGGTTCTTTATCCTGACTCATAGGAGTGGGGCCATAGAAAATACAAAATGCTGGACCGGAAGGCCAGTAACCTAATTCACCAATTTCCAGGACATCACGACTATCCGATTCCAACGGAAGTTCTACATCAAAGTAGAAATAGACTTCCTCACCCCATACCTGTGCTGAGCCTTCCAAGGGCAGTGATTCTACTATGCCGTTACCGGTAGGGGTGTCGTAAATATTAGCATTGAATTGAAGTTCTCCGATTTGAATTGTGACTTTCTTGACCATGAAGTTTTATGTTTCAATTAGGTTGGATAAATTTCAGTAAATATTTGCTAAACCAAAATCGCATTTATGAATAAACTGATTTTTCTGTTACTAGTTTGCTGTATGTTCGGCTGTGCTGAAGACACCGAAGAACTTGGTGATGTGACCATTAAGTTTCAGGTGGATGATGACATAGATTTGAAAAAGTTTCAAGTAAAGAAATCTTTCGTGGTAGTAAGAGATCAGCCTCACCCAACATATCATGATGCGGAAATCATTATTGCTAACTATCACCCGGCACTCAATCAACAAGGAACGATAGTACACCCGAAATCAAGTGATAAAGTTGCGTTTGTGATTGATATAGATAATCCCAAAGTAGGGAAAACGAAAAAGGACTTTATGGTTTGGGTTTATAAAGACGAGACGAACTATTGCTTGTCAGGAGAGAAATGGGGGTGTAACCTTAGCGACTATTCAGGTAGTCTGACTATAGATGAGTATGGTAAGAATAGAGTGAAAGGCAAAATTCATTATGCACACAAGGACGGAAGTTTTATCAAAGCCAACTTTGATGTTCCGGTAAAGTCAACTCCCTGATGGATCAATGCAATCTATTATTTGTGTATGGTTCGCTAAAAAGGTCTTATAAACACCAGATTTCTGAATATTTGAGCAAAAAGGCTACTTTCATTGGTGAGGGTAAGGTGCCCGGCAGATTATACAAAATTGAATGGTACCCGGGAGCCATTTATGAACCTGAATCACCACACTTTGTCCATGGAGATATCTATGAAATTAAGTCTTTCAGCATCTTTTCGATACTTGATGACTATGAAGGCATCACAGGTAATAGAGATGACATATACAAACGAACAATTGTTGACGCCTGGATGGACAATGTACAGGTGCCCGTATGGTTCTATAACTATATTGGCTCTATCAGAGGATTGCAAATGATAGAATCCGGGAACTTTCAGGGCTAATCCTTAGCCATCGACTTTGGTATATTGGTTCTGTAAAGCTCTACACTGGCATTGTTGAAATCATTGACGAGTTTAACATTTTGATTGTTATACTCTTGGCATACGAGGTTATATCTATTGACATCCTCTTGTGTACGGCCATTTCCTTTTTTGATAATGTTAACCAATTCACTGAATTCGTTTTTAGCCAGATTACGGTGATATTCAATAAACTCAATTGCAGCATTTCTGTATGTTTTATCTCCATTGAGGGGTTTGACATTCTTAATGGCGACCAATGCCGCATTTGCCTCGTTCATAAGTAGTTTTCTCTTACTCTCCATTGAGCTGGCTTTCTGAGCTACCAATGCCTCATTAAACGCTGAATTGGCCTTTGATACACGAAAGAACTGTAGGAAAATAGCCCGGTTATATTTATTGGTTTCCCCAATAATTTCTACCCGATCATCTTTTTCATCACTTTCGATGAGTTTGATGTTGTACTTATCCGCATAGGCCTGGTGGGCTTTTTGGAATCTTTTAGCTGTTTTATTGATTTTATCTTCGACTTTGTCATTGGCCTCCATATACTTTTCCATTGCCTCGTAACTGTCTTCCTTTGAATTTTCAAGTGCTTGTACCTGCGGAAAATCAATAGAAAAAGATTCCAGGTAAAGTTCGAATACTTCAATTCCTTCATCTCTTAGTTTGGTATCACCATGGAACCCCTCCATTTTCTTAAGTTTCTCAAGAGAGCTATTGAGAAGGGTAATAATGTCGTCTCTTAGTTTTTCTTTTTCATTAGGGTCATCCGTGTGTATGCTCTCGATAGTGTAGTTGAGAGTAGCATCCAGGCAATGCTGGTGTAGATGGATAATGTTGTCACTATATTTTACTGCTTCAGCTGGAGTAGGGGATTGTGCAAAAACTTGTGCTCCAATGAAAAGTGCTATTGCGCAAAGAGTGTTTTTAAGTAAGTTGTTCATATTAGATGTAGTAAAATCTTAAAAATTAAGCACGAATACTGAGTACTTCTGGTTTCCTCTGTTCTGTACTGTAAACGTAATAAATTTCTGATTGTTCTGCTCGATCTTTTTCTTTGTAAAAGTGTGCCACTGCCGACTTTTTATCAGGGAACAATAAGTAGTTCTTTCCTGCCACTGTAATACTGCCCGATTCCGGGTGTTCGGTGTTTGTATATTTTATGCATAGGCTCTTGTATTCCAAACCCTTTCCCGAAACATTGATTTCTGAAAAGTTAAGTTTTGTTCCAGTTTTACTAGTTACTGTAAGTTGCTTTCCATTTCCTTCCTGAGCAAGGCAAAGCTTTCCTGAAATCAATACTATAATTAACAATAAAAAAACTCGTAACATGACTTTGTAATTTAATCTATAAAAGATAGTACCAAAGCCGTGCCAAAATGATAAACGATAGGTTTGAATTAGTTATCGTGAATGTAACGTGGTGTATTGTTACCTGTAGGCGCTTTTAGTGGTAAGATGTATGAGAGAACGATTTCATGTGAGGTCCCTCGCTTGGCACTTACACCGGTAGTTACTATATCCAACGCATAACCGAAATGAACTGACTCGAATCCCGTTTCTGGATCATGAAGAAAGGCGATACCAGCCATAATAGAAATCGCATCATTATTTAAAGTAGTACCTCCGTCTGTGCTCTGCTTTGCCGCAAATGACTGGCGGAAGTTAAGTCCACCCCAAACATCGATATTATCAAGGTAGTAGGTACAAAGAGCACTAATGTTGTAAGTAACTCTTTTGAAATCTGTAGAAATAAGTGCCTTAGGTTTTAGAATAAGTTCATCAGGCTTCAGTGGTACAATATAACCTCCCATGATGTGCATGTGACGATAGAGCTTAGAGTTGGCGTCTGCATTAAAATCGAAATTGGGTCTGCCGGCATGATTCAAGGCGATTCCCGCATAATGTCCTTTCTCACACTCATAATAGGTTCCCAGGCTTAGGTCTGGCTTAATTTGAGAAGCTCCGTTATTAACCAGTTGATCTATAGTTTGATCATCGAGGTCACCGTATCTAAGTACTGATTCATCCACTGACTGTGACCAGAAGCCTAGTTTGGCTCCGAAGGATATTTTACTGTGAGGCCCTAGGGACGGAAGAAGAATACCTTTCGCATAAACGAGGTTAAAAGCCACGTTGCGCAATGCACCAAGCTTGTCATGTGCGAAATTTAATCCAACTCCCTGATCGGAAAGGTCCGGTGACAAATAGCTTAACGGGAGGGATGATGAAAGTAATTGGGTCGTAGGTCCACCTTTAGTGCCATCCCAGGCTTTGTATCCTAACCATTGTGATCTGTGTAAGAAGCTGGCCTTTGGAAGTTCATCTACGGCAGCATAGGCAGGGTTGTAATACAGCTTGCTGAACATATAATGTGTGAACTGCATATCCTGCTGTGCTTTGCCATTGTGTACTGCAAAGCATAGTATAGCTACAGCTATAAGGTATTTTTTCATTGCTCTCTTCACCTTCATAGTATTTCATTCACATAGCAACTCTCCCCTGCATGTGAATTAATGCATACTTATAAGTACGCATAGGTAACTAAATAGTTCTTAAAAACAGAATAAATAATTTAGTATGAAACCGGAGTACTTAAGTCCACTAACGGATATACTTATTGTAAGTCAGGAATCAAATCATTGAATTCTTCTTGAAAGCTCTTATTACCGAAATTACTTTCATAAAGCCTTTTGAATTTTCTTGCTGAACGATAATCAAAAGTGGATTTAGCCATTTTCTTAAATTTTCGGGCGATTTTTTCAGTGGAGTAGGTCATAATAAAAATTCTGGTGGTAGTTGTTTCTATAAAGACAGCTATATGGGGTCAAAAGTTACAGTTGTAACGAAAAAAGTTCAAAAAATTATCTTTTTGACGCACAATTTACGCAGAGCGTGCTTTCTGGAATCAACATGATTCTCGCTTCTTGAATAGTTTCTTTACAGCGTGTGCACAAGCCAAATTCTGGATTGGGTAGTTTATGAAGGGCTAATTTTAGTTTTTCAAGTTTTATTCTTGCTTGTCTTAAAGCGTTGTCGTTAATGCTTTTATTGTTGATGGCATCCATTCTGCTTATTCTGCCAATTGCGTTTTCAGGAGAGATAGGCTTGGTTAACTCTTCCAGTCTTGTGATATCGGCTTCTACTTCACCAATTTGGACTTTAATTTTCTTTTCAAGGTCTTTTTTATTCAGATTATTGGCCATTTGTTTCTATTCTACATCGGTGGTCTTTTAATATTGTCAGCCCTTCCTCGATTTGTTGGTCAGTCATTGAGTGCTTGAAATCTCTCTTGTATTGCTGAATGATCTCTCTCCTCTTAATTGCTTCTAAAAACCTTCTGATATCAGTCTTAGTTTTTAGAACCAGTTCAGGTACCGTTCTTGGCTTGCGGTTCTCATCCATTGCCACCATCGTAAAGTAGGAGGAATTGGTGTGTCTGACTTCTCCGGTGGTTACATTTTCAGAAATTACCTTGACTCCAACCACAAGCGATGATTTTCCAACATAGTTCACAGATGCCATTAAAGAAACCAGGTCACCCACATCGACCGGAGAAAGAAAATCAACAACATTGACTGAAGCCGTCACACAATAGCCCCCAGCATGTTTTGCGGCACAGGCATAGGCTACCTTATCCATTAGAGAGAGTATTTGTCCTCCATGAATTTTACCTCCGAAATTGGCATAAGAAGGAATCATAAGTTCTGTAATCGTTGTGCGCGAGTAGTCGGAATCTCTGTATTCTGGAATATTCATGGTCTTGTGTATTTGATGGGTGCAATTAAATAAAAATTGGAATTAATGTTAAATTTGTATATTCCCTGCATCTTAGAAATAAATCAAAACCATTCGGGTTTATATAGTAATATGAGGTTTACACATCTTTTCATTTTTGTTTTATTTTCCACCTTACTGGGTAGCTGTGCCTTATTTAAGCCAAAGTGTCCGATTGAAACGTGTCAGGTACGCATGATTCATTCACATAAGGATATATACCGGCATATGGACATTGACAAAGTGCGGAAAGAAAACCTCAAACGCAAAAAGGAATGGGAAAAAGAGCATCCGGGAGAAAGTTTTGGAGGAACAACGGACAGTACGGATACTGAAGATGACGGGGGAAGAGGAGTCCAATTTACGACAAGAAGGCATAGTATAGAGAGTATGCGTAGCCGTAACAAGAAAAAGAAAGAAGAAACGGAAGCTAGCGAATCGGCTACTGCTGATGCCGGGACAGCAGAGGAAACTGAAGAGGAGGCCAAACCAGAAAAGAAAAAGAAAAAAAAGAAGCGAAAGAAGGCAAAGAAGAAAAGTCGTTGGTTTACTAAAGCTCATCCTGTTACTAACCCTAAGTTTTTAGGAATAATTCCTATTAAGAATACCGAAAAATATGGCATGGGAGGAGAGGTTAAGGCCAAGCTTTGGCGTAGTCGTGTGACACCGTGGTGGAAGAACCAGAATCCCAAGATCGGGCAACAATGGAAGAAGCCTAAAGAGGAGTAATTTCAGTACAACCCATAGGGATTTTTAGTGCGTGGTTTTACTCCATAGAAAGAGTGTGGATAACCTATTAATCCATTACCTATTTTGTGGATAATTAACTAGTCTAAATCGCACTCTATCCTATGTTTAGCTGCATTTTTTAAGTATCTTCGCTCAGCAATTTTATGAACCAAATTTCCATTAATAAAACATGGCTGAAGGCGAGAATATAATCCCGATTAATATCGAGGAGGAAATGAAAGGTGCGTACATCGATTATTCGATGTCAGTAATCATTTCAAGAGCATTACCAGATGTAAGAGACGGATTAAAACCTGTGCACCGAAGGGTGTTGTATGGTATGGATGAGCTTGGGGTTAATTATAACAAACCCTATAAGAAGTGCGCCAGGATAGTTGGGGATGTATTAGGAAAGTATCACCCCCATGGTGACTCCTCGGTTTATGACACCATGGTTCGTATGGCTCAGGATTGGTCACTCAGGTATCCTCTGGTTGACGGTCAGGGTAACTACGGGTCAATTGATGGAGACTCTCCTGCGGCAATGCGATATACGGAGGCAAGGCTCAAAAGAATTGCTGAAGAAATGTTGGCGGATATTAAAAAGGATACAGTCGACTTCAGGCCCAACTATGATGACTCTAATGAAGAACCTTCTGTTCTTCCCTCAAGAATACCAAACCTTTTAGCTAACGGAGCCTCGGGTATTGCCGTGGGTATGGCGACTAATATGGCTCCACATAACCTGGGGGAGGTAATCGATGGCACGATAGCTTATATAGACAATCGTGAGATTGAGATCACTGAATTGATGCAGTATATAAAAGCCCCGGATTTTCCTACTGGAGCTATCATTTATGGCTACCAGGGAGTAAAGGATGCTTTTGAAACGGGTAGAGGTCGTATAGTAATGCGTGCCAAGGCTAATATCGAAGAGAACGAGAAGAGCGGAAAAGCTCAAATCATTGTCTCAGAAATACCTTACCAGGTGAATAAGTGGGACATGATCAAGAAGACGGCCGCATTAGTCAATGAAAAGAAGATTGAAGGAATTTCCGAGATTAGAGATGAGTCGGATAGAAAAGGAATCAGAGTAGTTTACGAACTGAAGAGAGATGCCATTCCTAATGTTGTTCTCAATACTCTTTTTAAGTATACTCAACTACAAACGTCTTTCAGTGTTAATAACATTGCTCTGGTGAAGGGTAAGCCGGAGATGCTCAATTTAAAAGACCTTATTTCCAATTTTGTTGAGCACAGACATGAGGTCGTGGTTCGTAGAACAGAATACGAGCTTAAAGAAGCTGAAAAGAGAGCTCATATTCTCGAGGGGTATATTATTGCACTCGACAATCTTGATGCGGTTATTGAATTGATAAGAAAGTCCAAAGACCCGGATACCGCTCAGGAGGGTTTAATGAAACAATTTAAGTTGAGTGAGATTCAGGCCAAAGCGATACTTGAAATGAGGCTTCAGCGTCTGACCGGTCTTGAAAGAGACAAAATCCAGAAGGAATACAAGGAGGTAATGGACTTGATTGAGGATTTGAAGGACATTCTGGCCAACGAAGACCGTAGGATGGAAATCATCAAAGAGGAACTGATTGAAATCAGAGAAAGATATGGTGATGACCGAAGATCTGAGATAGTGCATTCTGCTGATGATATTTCAATCGAAGATATGATCGCTGATGAGGATATGGTAATTACGATATCTCATGAAGGTTATATCAAGCGTACTGCCTTAACGGAATATAGAACACAGTCTAGAGGAGGAGTAGGCTCAAAAGGAGCTGGTTCCAAGGACACCGATTTTACTGAGCACCTGTTCATAGCAAGTACACATAACTATCTGCTTGTATTTACAGATAAAGGGAAAGTATTCTGGCTAAAGGTGTATCAGATACCAGAGGGCTCCAAATCAGCCAAAGGGCGCCCTGTACAAAACGTGATTAACATCGAACAGGATGACTTTATTCGCTCGGTAATTAATGTAGAAAACCTCAAAGACGAGGAGTACATTAATAGTCACTATATCGTGATGTGCTCTAAACAAGGTATTATTAAGAAAACATTGCTTGAGGCCTATTCCAGACCTCGTACCAATGGTATTAATGCCATCACGATTAAGGAAGGCGATCAGCTGCTTGATGTTAAATTGACAGATGGTACGCATGACATAGTAATTGCGAAGCGAAGCGGAAAAGCAATTCGTTTCCCTGAAGAAAAGGTTCGGGGAATGGGTAGAACTGCAGCTGGTGTCAGAGGAGTAACCCTTGAAGGAAAAGATGATGTGGCTGTTGGTATGGTCACTCTGACAGGGGCTCCTGAAGAAAACTTATTAGTTGTATCTGAAAAAGGATATGGTAAGCGTTCTGATATTGATGACTACAGAATCACCAACCGTGGAGGTAAAGGTGTCAAAACATTAAATGTGACGGATAAAACTGGCGCGCTTGTTGCTATTAAAGTAGTAACAGATACAGATCAGTTAATGATCATAAATCGTAGTGGTATTACGATTAGAATGGAAGTGAGTTCGCTTAGGACGATGGGTAGAGCTACTCAAGGAGTGCGATTGATAAATCTCAAAGGAGATGATGAAATCTCATCTGTGGCGAAGATAGAGATGCTTGAAGGTGAAGAGAACCTGGATGATGAGACTGTCGAAGGAGTGAATGAACCGGAAACGGATACGGATGTACAGGACAACGAAACCGATACAGGTAACGATGAAAATGACAAAGAAGATAAATCATAAAAGATTGGTTAAGAACCTTTTGAGTTTATTAGAATTCAAAAACACTTTAAGAATGGTCACTGCAGTATTTGTGGTGACTATTTTCGTTTATAGTTCAGGCTATTCGCAGAAATCAGAAATCAATAATATTAACCTGTATATCGAACAAGGTGAATATGAACAGGCTAAGGAAATAGCTTATCAGCTCCTTAATAACACTGAAGTTTCTCAAACCGCAGAGGTGAGTTACTATGTTGGGAAAGCACTTTATGAGTATGTAAAGCAAGATGGGCAAGAAAACAACGAAGACTTTAGAAAGAATGTACTAGACGCACAAAAGGCCTTTGCAAAATGTTTGGAGTTAGATGATGAAGCAGTTTATACAGCACAATGTCTAACCAGGCAGGAGGGTTTAGTTGCTATAGTGCAGAACAAGGCAATAGAGCCTTACAAGGGAAAGCAGTATGAAAAAGCTCTAATGTTATTTGAGATACTGATCGAACTCAATCCGGTGGCTAATAATTACAAATTGGCAGCGGTGAGTGCTGATGCATTGGGGCAGAAACAAAAGGCGCTTGACTATTTTACAACACTTGTGGAGAAAGAAAAGCAGGAAATAAATGTTTATAAACGAATGGTGAAGCTGGCCGCTGAGTTAAAATTAAACGATGAAAAGCAATCTGCGTATCTCGATATAGCAATGAAGGCTTACCCATTGGAGCCAGCTTTTTTACATGATCAGGTAGCGATCGAACAAAATTCAGAGAATCCAAACCCGGTAGTAATATTAGGACTTTATGAGAAAATCCTTGAATTAGATTCATCAGATGTGGTGGTACTATTTAATATTGGGGTGATATACTACAATAACGCTGCTTTAAGTTTCAATAAGGGCAAAAAGGAAGAGGCAAAGACTTATTGGAATAAAGCAAAGGAATATTGGGAGAGAGCCTATGAATTAGACCCGTCAGACGCAGATACCAAAAACTACCTGAATGATGTATATTCAAAGCTAGGGGAGGAAACGAGAAAAGATTGAATTGGTTGTTACTTTTTCTGTAAGCTAGTCATATCCAACATATAAATGTCATAGTGCCCATAGCTATCTTCATGGTGAGTGGAGAAATAGGCTGTTTTATTGTCATGTGAGATCACGAAGAACAGCTCATCATTAGCTGTATTGATCGGGAAGCCCATGTTTTCAGCTTTCGACCAGGTTTTGGACTCTTCATCATACGTAGACTTGAACAGATCATATCCACCAATCGAATTATGACCCTTGGAACTGAAATATAGGGTTTTACCGTCTGGTGATATAAAGGGTGATTCTTCATTGTATGGTGTGTTAATTTTATCTCCTAAATTGACAGGATGAGACCATTCCCCTTTTTTATTCTTAGTAGCCAGGTATATATCTCTTTCTCCTTGGCCTCCGGGGCGATCACTGACAAAAAAGAACTTTGAACCATCATCAGAGATACTTCCTCCAGCTTCAAAGTGAGTAGTGTTGATGTGATGATGCATTTTCTTTGGTTCAGACCAATCTGTTCCTTCCCATTTACTCTCCCAGATATCACCCGTATGAAGTTCGTTTTCCTTATAGATAAAAAGATGTTGTCCGTCAGGTGAAATTCCTGAGGCAGACTCATGATGATCGGTGTTTATTTTTGGGCTTATCTTTTTCGCTTTTGACCATTTGCCTGAAATCAAGACAGAAATATATATATCCTCCATGTACATATTATCATCGTTTGGGTCTTTCACATTTCCGGTGGAGTTTGGTCTACGTGAAGTAAAAACCATAGTATTTCCATCCATAGATAATACAGGGGCATAGTCAGGATATTCGCTATTGATGTTGAGTCCAAGGTTATGCATTACTATCCCACTAAGCGGGGTCTTTATGAGTTCCATTCCGTTTTTGGCCTCTCTGATGAGGTGATTAACAATGGCAAATTCCTTATCATGAACCTTTTTGTGCTTAGGGTCAACTTTGGTTTTAAACTTTTCATAATAAGTTATGGCAGTTTCAAAGTCATGGTGCAGATGATGAGCTCGTGCTAAATTGAAATCCAGGTCTAGGGATATATACTTGTTATGAACGTTAGTGGTGATATGAGGTGTTGTGTTCCTTTTAAAGCCCAGCTGCTCTGCTTTTTTAAAATAGGGAAGGGCTTTTTCCTGATGAAGCGAGTGCATATAGCAAATGCCAATTCTGTAATTGTAATCGGGGTTTGCGAGTTCTTGTTTGCTCAGAGCGATGTAGAGATCCAGTGCTTCGGAGTAATTTTTTTCTTCGAACTTCTGATTTGCTGACTCACTAATTTTGTTAGTGTTATCAGTAGTAGATTGGGAGTGAGACAATGAAAGTGTGAAGCTGTTGATCAGCAGTAGTAAGCAGGCTCTTTTATACATAATCTTGTTTTCGAGATAGGAACCAGAAGTTATATATTTTCTTTTGAAAATACAATAGAAATGGGTCAGTAGCTTTCCTGCTTCAAGATGTGATCAAATGAAGTATTCTTAATAATAATATTGCGGCTTACACTGTCTTAGCTAAAACAATACCAAAGCAAGCTTGATACGATACTTAGCAGAACAGTTAAAATTAACGTGCGCATAGCCAGGTAAATTAAATAGTTCATAAATGGACTCGGAACTATATCTCTTTCAGCACGAATTATCTAGGTCTTATATAAAGATAAGCATAAAAACGGTTCCCTGTATAAATAATTGGTAAACAATATGTTAACAGGATATTGTCTTCTTAGGTATACCGAAAATACTCGGTAAACATGAGTAATATATTTTACGCTGTTATAGGTACATCATCCAAATTAGGCTGGATATGACACTAGCAAAAATGCTGTATATCATTATTTTCATGGCAAAAGTCATTTTAAAAAATTAGCTGATTTATTAATATATATTATTAATAATCAATAGGTAACCAATAATGTATGTACTAATAACGTGCCAAATGTTGTGTGATTGTCTTAGATGAAGGGCTTAACGAGATAAGTTCGTTCTCCATGACTATTTCTGAAGCTTAATAACTGATGTGCCTCGGTGCGTGCTGACTTTAAGTAGGTATGTGCCTGAAGCCAGATTTTCGGTGTGAAGTGAAAATTGATTTGTACCGATGCCAAGAGAGCTATGCTGACTCATAATTTCCTTTCCATCCAGGGTCCATAGAGAAATATCGACTTCATCTATCTCTTCTTTATCAATTATAACGGTGATGCCATTGGTAAAGGGATTTGGGAAAGCATTTATAACTTCATGCTCTTCTCGCAGTGCAACCGATCTAATCTCTGAATATGAACCAAATCCATCGAAATCCATCTGTTTGAGTCTGTAATAGAGGATTGTGGAGTTCTGATCAAAGGCTTCCAAATCCTGGAAAGCATAATGTGAAATTTGCGGGGCATTAATGGCTTTGATGAAGCCAATATCTTCAAAATTTGCTCCATTTTTTGAGCGCTGGACAATATACTCCATTGTTTCTTCGTCTTCTATGGACGACCATGATAAATCAACATGATGTGATTGTGCTTCCGCATCAAAAGCAAGCCATTCGACTGGTAGTGGGTTACCATTAGTAGATCCCAAGGTAAAGGGGCTATAGGTATCAATGATAACGCTATTAAAGATGCCTATTCCGCTCTCTCCTCCATGTCCCTCATCTTTCCAGCGATTGCTGGCAGACGCTTTGTCAGTCCAATGAGCCACAACCAAATCAGGTGCTGATGAAATTCCACAGCTTCGAACGGGGTGATAACTTAAATGTACACTAAGGGCGGTTCCTGTGTTAACTTCTTGATCTAATAGCCAGTATTCACAATTACTTACGTTCTCAATGGAAGCGTCCTTTACACTAGTGGAATATGGTGCTCCAGGATCTAATGTGTTAACATTATTAGGTGACTGATGGAAATAACGACAAGAAAACTCATCATCCGAATTGCCGCCACCTCCAAACTCTATACTCATTGCTGCAGCATATCCATCATCTCCAACGGGAAAAACAAAATCTGAATTCCCGACTTTATGAACCGGACCATCGATATGACTATTATCAGAAGGAAGGCCTGAACTACTCGTATAATCCATGATTAATTTATGGTCAGCCACATCCTGAAGGTGCATTACTCCGTTGGTTAATGTAAGGGTACCATCCATATATATATCGGTATTTTGCACAATAATTCCTGCAGCGGATGAGTTAGTTAACGTTAAATCATGGAATCCTAAGGTATTGGTCAATGTGTTTCCTGGCACATTAAATGTTAGCGACCATGACTCAAGAGTACCAACATCTCCAGTATAGTCATCTTTATAGTATAATGTCCAATTACCGACTACCGTGCCCGTGTGAGTGCTAAAAAGTTCTTCCGGTTGATAATCTCCACTTAGATTGGCAAATCCGCCAGGAAGCGTATTCGGAGATGAATCAATAAAGGTAACATTGTCATAATCATTGCCCGAGCCACCGTTATCTCGTGATAGAGTGATGAAATTTCCATCCGGTGCCTGAAGCACCAAATCGAGATCATCATTGTATGTATGAGTAATATCAACAGTACAAGAAAGTAAACTACTGACACCAGCCGGTGCGGTTATCGTGTTGGTTTGCCAAGTATTGTTGTCTGGAATTGCAACGGATATTACACCACTTGATGTTGAGCTGGTTGTCGATGTAGTTGTAGTACTACCCGTATTAGAAACAAAAATGTTCTGGTTACCTCTGATGGTTGTAAGTGAAGTTGAGCCAGGAGTCCATGTTCCTGTATTAGAGATATTACTTCTGAAGTCAATGTCAGTATTATTTCCGGAAAAATCAAAGTCTCCTTGATTGTCAAATTCCCCTACAACCGTTAGTTCTGTAGTGCCATTGGTCAGATTCATGGATCCTTGATTAGCTAAGTTTCCAAACGCACTTAATGTTCGGGTTGCATTGAAATTCAAGTTGCTGCCTGAATGAATTAACAGATCATTTGTACTGCCATTTGAAGTTAAAGTTACAGTATGGTTGTCCAGACAGCCAATTACAACATCTGTTGAAGGATTAGGGGTTGATCCGCTTGACCATGTTCCGGTATTATTCCAGTTGCCCGATGTAATGGATTGAGTCATCCCGGTTGGAGCTGTAGTTACTATTACGTTTGAGCCTGTCATTCCAGACACTTGACCTTCTGTATAAGAGAATACTTTAAATACATATTGCGTGTTGGGACTGAGGCCAGTAATTACTGCCGTTGTACTGTTAGCACCTGCGGTAGTATATCTGCTAAAAGTTGTGCCTCCATCAGTAGACCCGTACACTACAAAACCTAGTTCATTAGTAGAATTGTCGGTCCAGTCTAGTCTAAGAGCATAAGCGCCAAGGCAAGAGGAGGTAAGGTCAGAAGGGTTTCCATCTGGAGCAACAGACTCCATGGTGTATATTTTACGGCTACCATCTGTTAATGAATTTACGTTTGCAATAGTACCTGTTCCAGCTGGTGTATAATCTTCTGGAGCATTATAGGAGAATGAATCGTCAGATACATCAATGGTTAAGCGCTCTCCGTTGTCATTGTCTGTTTGAAAACCTGCAGAAATGGTACCAGTCGGAGTGGTATTAATTCTTACCTGATCGTATATCAGCTCAATATAAGAGTTGGTTTCGTAAATCTTTACTTGAGTGGTAACATCAATCGTTCCGGAAGTTTTAGGGGCTGACATATTTTGAAATTCAATAGTGACATGTCGGTTAGGGTAGGTCCCAAATTCTTTATAATGGATTTTTCCAGAGGCACTTGTCGCCATTTCTCCACCGGCACCACTTTCATTAATAGCAAATGCAGAAATTCTACGGCTGTTGTTAATATCACCAACGTTGTTAGCACCTGCAGGAAATGCATCTGTGGTGTTGCCAAACCATATAATACCATTAGTAGAAACTTTTAGCGAATTCCAGAACTCTCCCATAAATAGAAAATCCATATTGAATGTTTGGAATGTAGGGGTATAAGTCCCGTCATTGTTATTGGGGCCAACAATCGTGGTTGAGCCAGTCATGTCATCGAAACTTCCGTTGGAAGTGGCAACCATGGTATAATTCGTTGAAGTCTGCGCTAAGGACAAATGCAATAATCCGAAGCACAGTATTGCAATCAAGCATGTGGTGTATCCTTTCATGTTTCCAAGATTAAGAAGTAAACGCTCAATAAGTCCCATTCAATTTTCGCGGCTAATTGAATAGGGTAGTGGGCAAACCCATTGAAAAGCATTGGGTTGCGGCATGTTTATATACGATCAGTAAGTATTTTTGGTTATCGAAGGCTAATGATTTCTTTTAGTAATTTTAGGAAAATACCATAGTAGACAGTTTTTCATTAAGGGCTGTCATAGCTTCATGGGCTTCCTGCGCAGTTTTTTTGATACTTATAAAGGTTTGCCAGGTGTCACCATTGAAATAGTTTATGATTAAGTCAACTTCTGAACCGTTATCTGAAGAGTTCCTGGTAAAGGCCAGTAAAGGAGGCTTTTCATTTTTTAGTAAATCTATTGGGATGTGATTGGAGTGATCGGTTTTTATTCTTCCCAGAAAGATGCCTTCCTGATTGAGTGTGATTCGTTTTGTTTTTAACCCATGTCGAATCTGAAGTTCAATGGATTTTCCGGGTTGAAAATTCTTAATAGAGATGCTGCCGTACTTTTCTTTGCTCATAATTCTATCGAAATTTTGAATGCGACAAAGGTGGATTATCTGAATAACTATTTACTTAAGAATGCTTATCTACTGGAATCTGGATTGACTTTATATACGAGGAAAAGTGAAATAAGATATAATGGGATGTCTGTATATGAATCAAAATAGAAAGGAGCTAAGTGAAAAGTGGTTGTTACAGAAGAGTAACAACCACTTATTTCAGCAAAATAATCAAAGGGGAAGTTTTAGAATATTATATCAGCAGGTACATCAAAGTTATATGTCGGATCTGACGCCTGAATAGTATTGTTGGTACCCCTGACACCGTCATTGTCCATTGCGCTATCTTCGATGATTTGAGAAATTGCGGTTTCTGAAAATTTGTAATTCAACAATAAGCCAGACTCAGTACCACTCAGGTCTGAATTTACTAAGCTGGCGATTTCAGTATCAGTCCTTGCTGTTGACCAAATCCTTACGTCATCAAGCGATCCTATAAATGCCTCAGAACCACTTGTTCTCGCACCAACCGCCATTGCTAAACCTGTAAAATCCAGATTATAATTTGCTGTTCTGGTTAGCACAGTATCCCCATCAACATAAACTGTCAGGACGGTATCATTTAAAGTAACAGCAGTATGGTGCCAATTACCATCAGCAACACCAGTTCCTGTAGTTGTGCGCCATGAACCGTCATAGATAACTATTCCACCATTGTAAAGTGCAATTTCTAGCTCATATCCCGAATGTCCGATTAGTCTGCGATAGTTCGTTTCATTCGTTGTTGTGTTGAATTTAGTCTCTATTGTAAAGGTATTAGTGGTTATTGGTGAGGTGGTTGATACAAGATCACCTCCATCAAAACTGAGGTATTCGCCTCTTGGTGCTGAAATATCAGGCTCAATATCGAAATATTGAAAATCAGGTCCGTTATGGGTTGGGGATTCTCCTTCGATTACTCCATGTAGAGATGACTGGCTAAGGTCAATCACGGCTGTGTCAGAAGTTTCTTGATGGAAATCATAGTAAAGAGCCAGGTTGGTATCAGATGTGTCCGGAACTTCTCCCATGCTTGTCCATACCTCATATTGAGACAATGCCTGATCCCAAACTTTTACCTCATCGATACACCCAATCCAACCTTCGCTAAAACCATTGGTTTTGTTTCCAACCCCCATACTTCCTGAGAAAGAGAAGGTCAATGGGTTTGTAGATTGATATACTTCCAGCCCATCAAGATATATGGTCAAGTTAGATCCATCGTTGACAGCTGCAAGATGGTGCCAGTTGCCATCCCTAAGATTCGTAGCACTTGTGGCAGTCCATGATGTTACATAATAGTAAAGCGTTCCATTTACATCCGCCAGTTCAAAGCCAAACCCCGACCATCCAATTAACCTACGGTATACGGCATCAGTTGCTTCACTTTTAAAATTTGTTTCTATCGTGAACTGAGCATTACCAGTTAATGGACTATTTAGTGTGATTCGGTCTTCGGCATCAAAATGCATATAGTCTGCCGGTCCAGTATTACCTGTCGGAGTTGAAGGGCTTGCATCATCATCTTTTTTACAGGAGGTTGAAAAAATGGTCAGTGTTGTTAGCACTGCCATGGAAAAAATAGATAAATTTTTCATTGTTTTTATTAGTTAGTTTGAGCGTCAACAATACAGACGTTAATATGTAACCCCTGCTCTAAGATTTTTTTTCAATTTTTTTAGATCGTCTTATTACCGTTTGAAATAGCCTTCCATGTTTTGAAAAACGATTATGTGTGTTCCGTCTACATTTGAGTACCATATATGACCACAGTTAGAATAAATAATAGCAAAATTTTGGTAACTTAGTTTGTGAGATAAACGTAATAATATGCAATTAGGAATATTGACTATGTCTTATTTTTAATTAAAAACTAAAATAAATCCAAAATGGAACTTAACGACAACATAGTAGTTTTGGATGAAGTAACCATCGATTACGAGAGTGTAATTGCTAATGCAGTTGAGGGATTATTTATTACGACTTCTGAAGGTCGTTACTTAATGGTAAATCAGGCGCTCGCAGACATTTACGGTTATGATTCACCCGAACATTTAATGAATGGTATTACTGACATTGCAGCTCAGTTATATGTTGATGCTTCGATGCGGAAAGTTTTTGTAGACCAAATATCTCAGAAGGGTAGGTTGGTGAACTTTGAAGCAGAAATATATACGAGAACAGGTGAGCGAAAGTGGATTCGTGAGAATGTGAGAATGGTAAAAGACGAGGATGGGAACTTCTTGTATTTTGAAGGCTTCGTTGACGACATCACTGAATTGAAGAGGAATAAGGCAACGATCAAAGAGCAAAACAAAGAATTATACGACCTAAACAAGAATCTGGAAGAGAAAGTTGAAGAGAGAACTCAAGAATTAGAAACGCAACAGAAGATTGTTCAAGTACAAAACGCCAGACTTGCAAGGCTGCTTCACGAAGTGACACGCGTGAAGATTACCCGCCAGGCAACCATGATCGCAGTGGTAATTACTCTTGCGCTGTTTCTCCTAACGGAAGGTTTCGTGGAACCCATTATCGAGGGTAATTACAAGAATGACTTTTATATCAGTCTCGCTTTCAAAGGGCTGATTGCGTTGTTGATCAAGCCTATTGAGATGTTGGTGGAAAAAATCCTCATACGAACCAGATCTCGTAGATTGATTATTAGTAAAGAGGAACCGGCTCCCTCAACCTCAACATCTTAATGCCGGCATAAGTCACTGGCCCCACTCACCACTAGCGCCAGTCTGTGGGTGGGTGCTTCCTCTTTATTATTCAAAAACCAAGATCGTCTTCAATTCTTTCGGATGAGCTCATTAGTTCATTCAGCTTTAGTAACGGTTTGTTTTCATCGAATTTCATGATCACTACTTTAAAATAACTGGTAGTTGTAAACTCCGATTCTATATATATGGTATACCCAATAATAAGTCTTGAATTAGGGATTTTATTGACTAAACTCAAATCATTGGATACATGACTCATATGTCCGCTTCCACCAGAAGTGTATCCTTCTCCATACTCCTTAACTAAGTATTCGTTGATAGTGTCTTTTAGTGCTGGGTCTACTGATGTTGCGGAATTGTACCAGTAAAGGTCACAGTGGATTCCGTCTTTTGTGTCCTGAAAGGGGGGATGCATAAGGTAAGTCTGAGCCGACTCATCCTTACTGGTGTGTCGGTAGCAATAATCTTTGATAGGGCACCCGGTAGCAATGCATTTCGAAATATCAGGCATGGGCACAAGTTATATAAAAAAGCACCGTCACTCAACTGAATGACGGTGCTGGATAAATGGACCTGCCTAGATTAGTCCATTGATTCAATTAAAGTTTCCAGTTGCTCTTCTGTCATCTCACTGAAAGAAAGGTCGACAGTTGCATTGGTGGTAATTGTCAATGACTCTTCTGCTACGTAGAGCCTACCATCTTTTGCAGCAACACAAAGTACTGTAATATCCTCACTAAGAGGCATATTGCTTGGAGTGTATGAAGTAGCTGATCCTGCACCATATAGACCAATAACAGATTGTAAATTGTCAAAGACCACGAAAGTATGTGCCTGGTCGATTGTGAAACCTTCCTCCAGGTTTACAGTTATTGAGGTTGTTGATCCACCGTAGAATTTATCAACATTGATCCAACCAAGTGTATCTATATCAAATACATAGATAGCCGCTTGTGAATTGGCTGAATCAAGTTGGTTATTACCAAACAATTGTTCCCAATTAAATTCGCCTGTGGCTGGGTCTTCTCCGCCTATAAATAGGCTCATACTAGGGTCCATTGAGCTCGTTGGCGAATTCACATTGATTGTAGTATTATCTTTTAGCTGAAGCTCTTCTCCATCTTTTGTTGCGGTAAATGAAAACTCTCCACCAGAGATTAGTACGTTTCCATTACTAATGGTTGGCTTCTCAGAAAAGATCATGTCCGACTTTTCGTAGATTTCAATGATATCGAAATCTATATCGCCAGTAACCGCATTGCCGTCTTTATCGGTGAATGCATTCGCAGGAACTGTTACGGTCATACCGCCTGAGGTGTTGATTACCTGTTCTGAGCTGTTGTCTATTGTGAAACCTTGTTCAGGTGTCGCTTTTGCAGCAAAGAAATCGTTCGCAATTTCATTGTTTACTGCTGGTCCGCCATTTTCATCTTTGTCGCATCCGGTGAAGACAGCGAGGCCTATTCCTAAGGCAAGAATGGCTAGTTTGTGATTTGTTCTTAACATAATTTAAAAATTTAGATTTGGTAAAATGTTGTATTTGTGGGGTAAACAGGTGAGACAGAAAAAAGGTAACTATTTCAATATCAGATTTCTGTTTTGGCTAAGAAACTGTTGGAGCACTAAGACAGATAAGGTATATTCGATGGCACTTTTTAAAAACAGAAAATACTCATTCGATGAAAAAGATATTGACCCGATTTGCTCTAAGTACGATTATAGTAGGTATCGTTTTGTCCTGCGGATCTAATTCTGAAGAATCCAGCGAAGCGATGGCAGAAGAGGAGAGTGCTGAGTGTGCCAGTAAGGAGCCCGATTCTTATGCTTATGCAATCAGACATAGCAGACTTACAGAAGGTGATGCTATGACCATGATTATGCCGGGTGACCGGGTCGGTGTTATCAAAATAGATGAAGAAACAGGAGCAAATACAGGCAAACAACGAGTGACTTATGAAGGAGTAACAGCAGAGATGAACACAAGTAATTTAGCTGCTGAAGGTGAGTTGGCCGTTGTGATGAGTGAGAATCCCGTATTCATTTATGAGAGTAAAGAGAGTAGGCAAACTACGAGCACCTGGCTCAATAAAGGTAATGTGTTTAAGATTTTGAAAGATGAAGGCCAATGGAAGCAAATTGAAATTGGCGATAACCAATGTAATGTAGTAAAGAGCACAGGATGGATTATTGCTTCAACAGGGACAGAATACAGCGTAGATATTAAATATGCGTCAACCGCGGCACGTCTGCAAGGAATATTGACCGATAGCCGATTCTCTGAGGAGGAACGAGTGGCTTATTTGGAAGATCTAATAGATTTGGCTAAAAATAATGCTCCCGGATTAGTGAATGTTATAAATGAAAAGATTCAGAGCTTTGATGTGGTGGAGTTAAAGGTAGGCTTGGACACGGAAGAATTATACTATTATCAAAGGACAATAAAATTCAGGAAACAGACAGACGATGGTATCGAGCTGGAAGGCCAACACTTCAAAAGTCTTCTGGACAAGTTGCTTAATTCTAAAGTAAGCAAATACGAAAGACAAAACTGGTACGGGGGGGTGAGTGAACAGGCAAATCCTAAAACGGCCTACATGGTAAACATTATGAGCTATGTTCAACTCGGTCTTAGACAGTACAACCGGTCCGGGGTGGGATATGATCAGGAAGAAGGAAGCGATGCACAGGAGAGAGCAGTATTTGCCAATATATTGTACAACATCGACCGGAGTCCTATGCATATTCAGTCACTATTTGATAATTACAAAGAACTTGCATTTAGTATATATCCTAAAGAAACCTACCATAGTACTGGGATGAATATCCTGGTTGATGAGCTCATTACTTTATATGATCAGTTAAACAGGTCGCCTCGTAAGAACGAATTGTTAGATAGTTGCAAGGCCTATTTCGCCAGCCTTGAATATAGGGTTGAGCAGGAAGAAGACCATGTTTATGGCAACGAGTATGGTATTTTCTATAATTACCTGCTTAAGGAAATATATAATGATAATGGGTTAGACATTGAAGAATTCGAGTATTCTAAAGGAGGGATTGAGAATCTGGATTTGTGGCTGCCTTCTTTTTGGTACAGGAGGTATGTTGAGGGGAATGCTCCAGTGGTCTATGGGATTCTAAAGGATGTGCAGACCAGGTATAGATAAAATAAAAACGGCATTCGAATTTCACAATCCAATGAAAATGAGGCCGAGTAAGCGCCATATCAGAAGAATGTTCAAAGAGTTTACAGGGTACTCTCCACAACAATTGCCAATCGAGTCATTTATGCTTGCAAGATTGTTCACTTAGTTTACATGGACCTTTGGGGTCACTTCTCAGCAATAATTTAACTAGTAAGGGTGAAAGCAATGTTCTTCAAGAAACGAAGATGCTTTTTACAACACACCAAATTCACTTTTACTATGAAAAAGAAAGATTTACTACTTGCAGCTTTACTATTACTGGGTTCTACTTCATTTGCCAGCATTACGACAGTATACCTTAATGATACCATATGGCATGGTACGTATGAGCAGGGTGATGCCGATGGCGACCTGAGTTTTGATTATGACGGAACGGTTTACAATGGAGGAAGTGAACTCTATGCCTACGGCACAACCTTCGACTTTGAATTGGCCGGTAATTCCAGCGGATCTGTTGCCAATTTGGCCAGTGCCGGATTCGTAGTCGATAATAGTACCAATTTTGTGCATTTTGTTCAGCCGTTACAGGCAAATGGCCCTGCCCTGATATTTCCAACTAATGGAGACACGGATTATTATATCCCGGTTGAAATAACAATCAATGGAAATATACACTATGGTTGGCTCGTCTATCAAGCTTATGGTGATGGTTCCAATTATCATATGTTGCTCAAAGAGATCCATTATGAATCCGTGGCAGGGCAACCAGCGACTATTACAGGAGGAGTAACAGCTATCGATGATGATGTAGAGAATGAGAGAACTTTAGTTCGTCCAACAATTCTAAGTTCCGGAGAAACACTGTATTTAGACACTAGTGGTGAAAAGGTAATATATGATCTATCCGGTAAACCAGTATTTGCAACCCGCGAAGATCAAGTTCAGGTAAATCTTCCCGCTGGTATCTATGTCGCAAAGACAGGAGCCGTTTCCACACGCTTTATGGTAAAATAAAATGAGCTGGGTTACTATAACCCTGCTTAATGCGAAGCCCTGAAGAAATTCTTCGGGGCTTTGTTTTGTGATGAGGATCAGCCAACTTTAAGCTTCCTATTGACCTTATCAACTTTGAGCACGGTTATCTACATCATGGGCGTATCGGGGTCCGGTAAAACGACCATCGGAAAAGCACTGTCTAAGCACCTGGAAATACCATTTTACGATGGAGATGGTTTTCACCCACTACAGAACATTGAGAAAATGTCTAAAGGACATGCTTTAACTGATGACGACCGTAGGGAGTGGCTGACAGCAATTCATAGCTTTGCGAATAAAGAGTCTCAAGAAAGCGCATTAATTGTTGCTTGTTCGGCATTAAAGGAACGTTACCGTGAAACTCTATCAAAAGGCTTAAAGTGCTCATGGGTGTATTTAAAAGGAGATTTTGGTACCATAGCCAAACGAATGGATGAGCGTAGCGATCATTTTATGCCAACCAGCCTTTTGCAATCACAGTTTGATGCCCTTGAAGAACCAGGTGATGCCATAACTGTGGACATAACAAAGCCCATTCAAGAGGTTATTCCTTATATTGTTTCGAAATTACGCTTATGAAATCAGAGTTTGGAGTCATAGGATTGGGTGTCATGGGAACCAGTATTAGCCGAAACCTGGCAGATAAAGGGTTCTCATTATCATTGTACAATCAAAGAGTGGAAGGAATTGAGGAGAGCGTGGCCCAAAAACTAATCTCCAAACATGAGGAATTGAAAGAAGTCCAGGGCTTCGAGGAGCTTGGTGCTTTCATAGAATCACTGGAGAGACCTCGTAAGATATTGTTAATGGTGAAGGCGGGAGAAGTTGTTGATGTTATTATTGATCAACTGGTTCCTCTTTTGGCTGAAGGGGATATTATCATTGATGGCGGTAATTCTCACTATAAGGATACCGAGAGAAGGGCCAGCCAATTAGCGAAGAATAAGCTCAACTTTATTGGTACAGGTGTTTCCGGAGGAGAAGAAGGTGCTCTAAAGGGTCCTGCTATTATGGCGGGTGGGACACAGTTAGCTTACAATCAGGTATCGCAGTATTTAGAATCAATCGCTGCCACAGATGGAAAGGGCGGTAAATGTTGTGCAAGAGTAGGAAATGGTGGTGCCGGACACTTTGTAAAAATGGTCCACAACGGGATTGAGTATGCTGAAATGCAGTTAATTGCAGAGGTATTTGGTATACTTAAGAATGGAATGGGGTATACTAACCCGGAAATAACCGGAGTTTTTAAGGATTGGTTAACTACTGATTTGAATAGCTACTTGCTTGAAATTACTGTTGATATCCTCAACAGAAAGGAGGGGAATGACTATTTATTGGATCAAATCCTGGACAAAGCGGGTAACAAAGGTACGGGTGGTTGGACAACAGAAGCCGCTTTACAGTTAGGTGTGCCAATTCCAACTATCACAGCAGCATTGTTTGCCCGATATCAATCTAGTTTTAAAGCTGATCGAATCGCATCCGGGCAATTGTATGATCAGAGGTACGAAAGAGTTGATATCAGTATTGACTGTTTAAATAGCATGTATAAGGTATCCCGAATAATAAACCACCATCAGGGATTCCATCTTATTCGGGAAGCCTCCAATGAATATGACTGGGGCATTGATCTTTCAGAGCTTGCCCGTATCTGGACCAATGGATGTATCATAAGATCTCAGCTGATGTCAAGCCTGGTTTTGATATTAAATTCGGATGATAAATTATTAAATAACAGTGACTTAGTAGGTATTGTTAAAAGTTGTGCTGTAGATTGTTCTGAAGTAGTTGCTAAAGCTATAGGAGCACGAGTTCCAATACCCTGTATCACGTCTTCAGCGAATTATCTGAATGCTTATTTAGAAGAGAATTCATCAGCTAATTTGATTCAGGCACAGCGTGATTACTTTGGGGCGCATACCTATCAACGAAAGGATGATCCTGAAGGTCCTTTTCATCATAGTAATTGGAAGAAGGAATGAATTATCAGTTGCTCATAGGAGCTATAAGTGGTGTTGTCAGCCTCTTAGTTTTGATTCTTTATTTAAGGATTCCGGCTTTCATTTCTTTATTGATATCCAGTATTTTAACCGGGTTGATTTGTGGCCTTGATTCCGGACAAATCATTGATACCGTACAGGAAGGAATGGGCTCTACACTGGGGTTTGTTGCGACTGTAGTGGGGCTGGGGGCGATGTTTGGCGCTATTCTTGAGAAAACGGGTGGCTCACAGGCTATTGCTGGCTATTTACTGAAGTTGTTCGGTGAAAAACGGGCCTCACTAGCCATGGTGATTACAGGATTCATTATTGCCATTCCAGTGTTTTTCGATGTTGCCTTTATCATTCTGGTGCCCATGCTTTATGCTTTGCAGCAGAAGACCAAGAAGTCACTGTTATTATACGCCATTCCTTTGCTAGCCGGATTGGCAATAACACATGCGTTTATACCTCCTACACCAGGCCCTGTGGCGGTAGCGCAAGTACTCAATGTGGATTTGGGCAAGGTAATCCTGATAGGAGCACTGGTGGGTATTCCAACTATGTTGATTAGTGGGTTGTTTTTTGGAAAGTATATCGGCAATAAAATATATGTACAGTCTCCTGTACTAGATAAGTCACCTAAAGAATACAGAAGCTTTCCATCAGTAGGGGTGGTTGTTTCAATTATTACAATTCCTATTCTATTGATCGTGTTAAACACATTGGTGAGCTCGAAAATGATCTCCATCGGAAATGAAAGCATTACGAATGTCATTAAGTTGTTCGGGCATCCGTTTACAGCTCTGATCTTGGCAAATCTCATCGCATGGTATGTTTTGGGGATATTGAGAGGGTTTAGCTCAAAAGAACTAATGGGTGTAACGACCAAATCCTTTGCTCCGGCTGGCACCATAATTCTGCTTACAGGTGCAGGAGGGGTGTTCAAGCAAGTTTTGGTCAACACGGGCACAGGTGAAATGCTCGCAAATACCCTCAACAGCTCTGGATTGCCGATCATTGTTTTTGCCTTTCTGGCTGCCGTGTTGATTCGGGTATTGCAGGGATCAGCTACCGTAGCGATGATTACGGCTGCAGGCCTCATTTCGCCATTGTTGGGTGGTGAAACGTTGTCTGAATGGCAAACAGCCTGTATTGTAATTGCTATTGCCTCCGGGGCTTCTATCATGTCTCATGTCAATGACAGTGGTTTTTGGCTGGTCAAGGAGTATTTAGGATTGACTGAAAAGCAGACATTTCGATCATGGACGACTATGACGATTCTTTTAGCGGTCACGGGCTTTATTTGCTCCAGTTTAGTATACTTATTTTGCTGATCATGTGGCCTTTAGTTTGACTTTGTTGTCTCAACTTTGAGCAAATTTTAGTAAATTAGAACTCTCTATTACTTAACCTTAACCACAGTCGTATATTGTTAGCCAAATTGCGAAACAGCGTATTTTTCGTTTACCTGTTCTTTTGTTCTCCATTGTTTGGTCAATTAGTGATCAATGAAGTAGGAACCAAGAATGACAACCTTGTCAGTGCTTCTGATGGGGAATATTATGATTGGATTGAACTCTACAATAGCGGTACAGATACGATTCAACTCAATGGTTTCCACCTGAGTGATGATCCTACAGCTCCTGATAAGTGGACTTTCGGGGATTACATTATGTATCCTGACCAGCATTTGCTAGTCTTCGCTTCTGATAATGATATTGCTTCCATTCCAGTAACGCCAGACACTTCACATGATATGAACAACCAGGGCTATGCCTATTCTGATGCTACAGCCAGTCCTCCGGGTAATAGTTCGGTTATTCCCACAGAGTTTTCAGGGACGGTATTTGGTACTGATGGTGGGGAACCGGTGATCGCGGGTAAGATCAATTATGCGACACCTGGCGGCTTAGGATATAGTTATGCAGGCATATTTATGTTATATGATACATGGAATCAGTATGTTGATCGGTCCGCGTACAATGCTCTAAAAGTCGTTGCCAGAATTGATTCAGGGCGATCGGTTGGTTTGCAGTTCTCCAGTGAAGGGGTGAACAACTGGGAAAACCATTCCGTGGTATTAACTGGAACAGGAGAATACGAAGATTATATCATTTCCCTCGCAGGAGATATAGCTCCATTAGATATGTCCAGGCTTTATGGAATGGAATTTATCGGCATAGCACCTTATGACACCGTGGAAATAAGGGTCACTAAGGCTGATTTCTTTCACACCGGATACTTTTTTGAGACGAATTTCAAGCTCTCCTCAGAAGGAGAAACAATAGTACTTAGTGACACTTCTGGAGTTGTTCTTGACCAACAAACTGTACTGGCACTAAAGGTAGATGTTTCTTACGGAAGGGAAACAGATGGAGATAATAACTTTGTTGTATTTCCTGAACCGACACCGGGCTGGACTAATAATGGCGCTACCGGTTTTTCTGGTTATTGTTATGACACTATCCAGTTTGATAAACCGGCTGGGTGGTATAACCCAGGTGAGTTATTGACATTGAGTGGAGCAACTGAAATTCGTTTTACTACCGATGGAAGTAAGCCAGGCGTTAGCAGTGCTTTGTATACAGCACCGTTGTCACTGGATTCTACGATGGTTATTCGTGCAGCTTGTTTCGATGGAGCAGGCGAGCCTTATAGCATTCAAACGAACACCTATTTCATTAACGATAGTTCGACACTGGATGTGTTCTCCATTAGTACTCACCCTGATAACTTCTATGACGAGGACATTGGGATTCTAGTATATGGACCAGATGCTGATACCGTGAATTACCCATTTTTCGGTTCTAACTTTTGGGAAGATTGGGAGCGCGAAATTCACGTTGAGTACTTTGGGAAGAGTGGAAACAAAATCCTGCAACAGAATGCTGATGTTGAAATATTCGGTGGTTATTCCCGAGGAGCACCTATGAAAAGTTTTAAACTGAAGGCTAAAGGTAAATATGGTCCAAGCCACTTTGATCATCAGTTCTTTTCCGATAACCCTGTGACTTCATTTAAGCACCTACTACTTAGAAATTCAGGTGGTGATTTCATGCAATCTCACTTTTTAGATGCCAGCAATCATATCGTATTGGGTGATTATGTCGATATCGATAGACAATCCTATTTACCAACTCTGGTTTACCTGAATGGAGAATACTATGGCATTCTAAATCTTAGAGAACGAATGAGCCAGCATTATGTAAACGAACATTACGGCTATGATGAGGATGAAATAATATTGTTGGAAGCCTGGGGAGCACCGATTATTGGAATAAGTGATTTTGAGGATATAGAAGCAGCAGCAATCGCAGCGGATATGACCGATCAGGTTACCTATGAAGGTTTAATCGCAAACTTTGAGTTTGATAGTTATCTTGACCATTTTATTACAAACATCTACATGGCAAACTGGGACTGGCCGCAAAACAATACCAAGATGTGGAAGCCTAATACTCCGGGAAGCAAATACAGATACCTAATGTATGACACTGATCTCACTTTTGGACTTTTCGACTTCATCGAGGCCGATTCCAATACTGTTGAGAGGATAATGGTAGCACCGGATGGTAACTCAAGAATATTTGCCGCTTTCCTCGAAAATGAAGGATTCAGAAATTATTTCATTAACCGAAGTGCTGACTTGATGAACACGGTATACACACCGGATTACTTCAAAAGCGTTATTCAAAGCTTACGCGATACCATTGAACCAGAAATGCAGAGATTCATTGACCGTTGGCATTGGAACTCAATGTCCGGCTGGGAAGAAACCATTGATGAGATGCGTGACTTTGTGGATGTACGCCCGGCCTACCACAGGGATGATATTGTCGAATCATTCAATCTGGTGAAGCCAGTAGAGGTTACGCTCGATGTGAGTCCGGCTAATGCAGGCGTAATAAAAATCAGCACAATAGTTCCTGATTCCCTGCCATGGTCGGGTTACTATTTTGATGGAGTTCCTGTACAGATTACTGCTATTGCCAACCCAGGGTATATCTTTGATCATTGGGAAAGTGATGTATTAACCTTAGCTGATGATAATAATGCTGTAATCAATCAGAATATTGATATTGACAATGCCTTTACCGCATATTTTACGGGTTCTCCCTCGACTCCCGATATTATTTTTAGCGAAATCAACTATAACGATCAGGACGATGGTACCGAAGGGGACTGGGTAGAGCTGTATAACAATGGAAGTACGGCTATTGATCTGTCGGAATGGTCGTTTTCAGATGGGAACAATGCTTACACTATTCAGACAGGCACGGTATTGGAAGCAGGGAGTTACCTGGTATTGGCTAAAAACTTAAATTTCTTTCAAACAAAATACCCTGGCATAACCAATCTGCAAGGTGGTTATGACTTCAAACTGAATAATGGGGGAGAGACGTTATCTCTCCTGGATCGTGATGATATGATCATGACAACAGTTACCTATGATGAATTAGCTCCGTGGCCAGTATTGGCTAATGGCAGTGGCTGGACAATGGAATTGGTCGATTACAATGGTGATCAGGGACAGGCATCTAATTGGACGGTTGGTTGTAAAGGTGGCTCTCCAGGTATGGCTTATGACCCGGAATGTCCGGTGTTGAGTGCCGAAGAAGAACTTGATCACGAGATTGCCGTTTATCCGAATCCAAGCAAGGGGATGGTCAATGTGGCGATTAACAGTGACTTATCAGGATTTGATCGCATAGATATACTATCTATCCAAGGGCAAGTAGTTGCTTCAAGTGAAGTTAATGCCCAGTTGAATAGCCTCAATCTATCACAACTGGCTGGTGGTATTTACATTGTCCAGATCATTTCTGAACACGGAATGGTCAGGAAAAAAATAGTTCTAGAATAGTTATTGTACCTTTAAGGCTGATTTATTAAACATCTAATCTAGTATGAAATCATTTTTGTCAACTTCGATATGGGTATTGATTTTTTTATGTTTTAATACAACTCAGCTACACGCTCAGGACCCTAATTTTCATATCTATTTATGCTTCGGTCAATCCAATATGGAAGGGCAGGGCATCATCGAGGCACAGGATAAAGAAGTTGACGATAGGTTTCTTGTCATGCAATCGGTTGGTTGTAATAACCTGTCTCGAGAAAAAGGACGATGGTATAAGGCGGTGCCGCCTACTTGTCAATGCTGGTCTAAACTATCTCCGGCAGATTACTTTGGTAGAACGATGGTCAAACATTTGCCTGACAGCATTAAGGTTGGAATCATTAATGTTTCTGTTGGTGGCTGTGACATCAGGTTATTTGATAAGGATATTTATACCGATTATGATTCTACTTATACAGCCAGTTGGTTTACGAATAAAGTGGCTGCTTATGGAGGAAACCCGTATAAGCATTTGATTGATTTGGCAAAGCTAGCTCAAAAGGATGGTGTGGTAAAGGGTATTTTATTACATCAGGGAGAAACTAACACAGGTAATGCTCAGTGGCCTTCTTTTGTTAAAAAAATTTATAATGACCTGATTTCCGATCTAGGGCTAAGTAATGAGAATGTGCCATTGATAGCGGGAGAAGTATATCAGGGAACAGGTAATTGCTGCGCTAGCATGAATGGTATCATCAACCAGTTACCCAAGCAATTGGCCAATAGCTATGTAGTAAGCTCCGTTGGATGTGCAGGAATGGATAACGCACATTTTGATTCCGAAGGCTATAGAGAGCTCGGCAGACGATATGCTTACAAGATGCTATCTATACTGGGGATTGAAATCCCAACCGACCTAGATACAGAATAAATGTAATACCTCGTGCAAATCGGAGGTCTCTTAATCCAAATCTTCAATCAGTTTGAGGACCTCATTGGCCTCAGCCATTTTTGCATCGCTTTGAGCCCTGTTTTTCGTTGATAGCTTGTATGACTCTTCAAGTAATTTCTTATATCGTTTTTCTAACCTTGATTTCTGTGACATAATTCTTGTGTTTTCATAGAATAAGGATTGACGTGAGGAAATTGTTTTCCCGGAATACAAATCATACTAATTGCGTTTGAAAGTGTTTCGGTTTAGAAGCTGTTTTTTTTAACGAATAACTTAGTGAAGAACTTGTATCCAACCGGTAACCGTACAGTCTGATTCCTGTGAGTGAATTTCATAGTAATAGATTCCATCAGAAAGATCATTAACGGGCCATTGCCCCTGATAGTTGTCATTTTCATAGATTTGGCTTCCCCATCTATTGAATGCTACAAATTTTAACGCGCATGACTCCGTAAGTGGAATAGAAAATTTATCGTTTATGCCGTCACCATTAGGGGTAATCGTGTTGGGGACGTTTTCAGGATTTAGTTCGTTAAAGGATACTTCCACATTATCGGTGGTTGTTCCGCATTGATTTGTGATCTCAACCCAGTAGAGCCCTGGAGAATTTACCAGGAGACTATTGGCCATGCTACCGTCACTCCATAGATAAGTTGATAGAGGAGTAGAAGCATCCAGTAAAACGGATTCCGAATGGCAAACTGTGATCAGCTCTTGAAAGACTTCTGTTGGGGGCGCCATAGTTGAAACGATTATTGTATCACTAACTGTACAGGGACCCTTTGTGACAGTTAATGAATAAGTTCCCTGATCAAACACTTCAATGGTGTCTGCTATAGAACCTGTACTCCATGTGTATGCATCAGCAACAAATGAACTTTTCAACACAAATGTATCTCCCTGGCAAATGGTTGTATCATTTGAGAAGCCTATATCCCCCGCAGTTTCGATTTTGACCCTTGCGGTATCGGTAATGATGCAGTTGCCCTCTATGGTGTTTATTTGAAATTTGTGGAGTGAATCAAAGGGGTCGATACCTAACGAATCATAGGTAATACTAGCATTGGGGAAGTAGTAGAACAGAGAATCATCCGGATTGATTTCTATTGTTTGATTGTCATAACTACAGGCCAGTGAATCGAAGTCAAAATCAAAACTTATTGGTTCAACACTTATATCATCAATGAAATAATAGGCCGTTTTGTTTGAAGTATCTCCAGTAAAATGAAGCAGATTTGCTGAGCCAGGATCGGAGAAGTTACCAATCGTTAAGTATTCTTCACCACCATTGGCAATAAAGCAGCCTGTGACCTTTTTCCATTCACCTGTATTGGTGATGAATCCATCGAGATTTGAAACCTGTGGTATGTATTGTTTTAATGGCTCAAGAGTAGAATCTGCGATACTGGTTTCAGAGAAGTAAAACCCCAGATCCTCTGTAGCATAGTCTACATCTGCCTGTAGTTTGATGAATGCGCTCACATAATAATGCTGTCCGGCAACCAATGAACTTGTAAGCTTTACGGATATATACTCCATCCAGTCAGTACTGGTTGGGTGATTTTGGTAGTCAGCAGACCCCAAAATCATTCCGACATACCCTTGTCCGTTATGAGCCCCTGGAAATAAGATATTCTGATCGACAAGGTTAAGAAGTTGATAAAAAGGGTCTGAAATAAGGCAGCTGTCATATCGGAGATCAGGGGTCGTCCAGGTTGGGTTGAACCAGTAACTTGCCGAATCCACTTCTGCATATCCTGCGAATACGGTACAGCCATCAATCTCCTCAAACCCGGGGTTAGGTACAAGGTTTTGCGAATATGTCAGGTTGACATTGAAACATAGTACAGAACATAACAGTGCCATTAGCACCATAGGCTTTTGTAAGGTCTTCATCTTTGGTTTTGTAAGGCGTTAAAAAATACGCTAGAAGCGCTACCATAAAGATAATGAATTTTAGCTATAACGCATTATGACTTTAGGTGGGACAGGGAAACGATTTTGGACATCATTTGTGTTCAGAAAGCTTGGTTCGAAAAAAGGCTGTTGTATTTTTTAGGCGCTTTGATAGATATCATATTGCCTATAAGGGAGAGTAATCCCGTTTTTTCCGAACCCTTAGTAATGGATAGAAGCTTTGACTTTTGGACCAGAGATATTTGTGCTACCTTAAAGATGCAACGGATATGTTAATTAAGCTTTTTAAAACCTATAACAAATTGATATGAAGATATTTACCCCAAAGTGGGCTTTATTACTTTTGTTTATTCAGACTGCAGGAATTCATGCCCAGGATTCAACATTCTACATATACCTCTGCTTCGGTCAATCCAATATGGAAGGGCAGGGAACTATTGAAAGCCAGGATCAAACCGTTGATTCTCGGTTCCAAACTTTTCAGGCACTCACGTGTTCGAACCTGTCAAGGACAAAGGAACAGTGGTACAACGCTACTCCTCCGACATGTAATTGTTGGTCTGGTCTTTCTCCGGCTGATTATTTTGGCAGGATGATGGTTCAGCAACTGCCTGATAGTATTACTGTCGGAATCATTAATGTTTCTATAGGTGGTTGCGATATCCGCTTATTTGATAAGGATATTTATGAAGACTATGACTCTACCTATACAGATAGCTGGTTTACAGATAAAGTCGCTGCATACAATTGGAATCCTTATCAATACCTGATTGATTTGGCTCAGCTGGCACAGCAGGACGGTGTTATAAAAGGAATTTTACTTCATCAAGGGGAAACAAATACTGGTAACAGCCTATGGCCTTCGTATGTTAAGAAGATTTACAATGATATGATTACTGATCTATCATTGGACACTGCTGATGTTCCACTGATAGCAGGTGAAGTACTTCAAGGAAGTGGAAGCTGTTGCTCTTCGATGAATACGATAATAAACAGATTACCGGATTCTGTGGCAACAGCACATGTCGTATCCTCAGAAGGATGTGAGGGTGCTGATAACGCTCACTTCACTTCGGAAGGTTATCGAATATTGGGGAGAAGATACGCTTACAAGATGCTCCAGTTGATGGGGGTAGACTTTACCGTGGGGATAGACGACCCAAAGATTAAAGCCGGATATAGGTTAGATCAGAATTTTCCTAATCCGGCAACGCATTCGACTACGATTTCATTTGAAATACCACGAGCAACTTTTGTCTCACTGGAATTGAGAAACTCAATGGGTGTTCTGCTAAAACAGGAAATTAACAAAGAGCTTAATGCCGGGCAGCACAGCATTGATTTGGATATGCATGACTTAAAGCCAGGTGTTTATCATTATTCGATCTCTGCCGAAGGCATAACTTTGTCTAAGCGTTTAGTTGTGGGTGTAGAATAGATAGCCCGGGTTACTCAGGAAAGACAAAATTCACTGAAGCGGTATAATTGTAAAACTATATTCATATGGCTTACCGGTAGGAAGCTGATACTCCGGGTGCACCCTCGGTGACCAGCTATCATCACCACCTACACCCATTTGTTTGTAATCAATATGAAGAGTGATATATCCCGCTTCCTTGAGGTCGTATGTGTGCCTTGCTGTGGTGAGGTTTTCCAATGAATACTCGTGTGCCGAGAAGTTGATGTAATCTTCAGCAATGATTTTGAAACCATTACCCCCATTATCTGAGAATGACACCCAGCGCAGATCGGTATGGTTGCCATTTTCCTGAGGCTTAATGTACGGTACATGTTGTTCTTTCACGGTACTTGAGTAAATACCAAAATGGTTACTGTACTTTTTATCCCAATAGGATTCATGAGGTCCGCGGCCGTACCATACGATATTATTGAAATCTCTGTTGATCTGGCTTAACGTACCCACTCGAGGTAATACAGGTAGATTTTTATCAGGCGTACACGAAAAGTCTACATTGATTGAGCCATCAGGATATATGCCATATGTTAGGTGGAATGGAATGCTTCCCGTTTTCCCTATCATCTTACCTTCTATTTGGATTTGGTAGGCATTAACCAGACCGGTATTCTTGATAGGGTTTACTTGAATACTTTGAATTTCTTTTGTCAGACTATCATATCCAGCTTCCTTCCACCGGTGGTAGTAGGGTGGGTTATTCACCAAATCCCAACCACCATAGTCATTGTCAATCGGGGCTCGCCAGAAGTTTGGAGAGAGTGCTTGATCAGCTATCATTTCTTTTTCTGCGTACTTGAGGGATGTGAGAGTAGCTGTGGTTTTGTCAATTATGACCGAAAAACTTTCTCCCTGGGCCAGTAGTTTGTTATTGTTTTCGGTAATGTCAAGCTGATTGTTATGCGGTTGTAAGTGAGATCTGGTTACAGCTTTTTGTACAAGTAGTTGCTCTTTGGCTATTTCAAAGTCCTTTTCAGCCCATAGGTTCGATTTTTTCAACTTAATACTAATGTTCAGGAAGTACTCTTTGTCCGTAAGCAGTTTTACTTGCTTTACAGGACTAGGGAAGGTTTTTGTTTGGCCCGGTTCTATTTCCAAGTCTTGCCACTTGCCCTTTAGGATTGACTTTCCGTTTTCCAGAATTTCCCAATCAGCATAGTACTGGTTGAGGTTAGTGAAGTTATAGGTATTCTTAATATAAATGTCCTTGAGCTTAGGGTTCGGTGAAGTGATTTTTACTGGTTGATAGACTTTCTTAACCTCAAGAATAGCAGGTTGTGGAGTTCGGTCGGGAAATACGAAGCCATTCAGGCAGAAGTTACCATCGTTGGGTTTATCCCCAAAATCACCTCCATAGGCATACCATGTTCCATTATCATCAGTGACCTCCAGCCCCTGGTCTACAAAGTCCCAGATGAACCCACCCTGCATACGAGGGTACTTCTCCCAGATATCCCAGATGTCCTTGAGGTTACCCGTGCTATTACCCATACTATGTGCGTACTCACAGGTGATCACCGGCCTTGTGGAATCCTTTTCGTGCATATCATCGACCATGACTTGCGCATCAACGTACATGGTTGACTGAATGTCAAACTCCGGTGTGTTGGTGAAAAGTACCTTGGGTTGCTCATAATGGATCGGTCGGGTAGAATCTATTTTTCTTATAGAGTCTGCCATATCATAATGGGCCTGTCCAAGCCCCGATTCATTACCTAATGACCACATGATGATACTTGAGTGGTTTTTATCACGCTCAACCATTGATACACCACGATCGATGTACATATGTTTCCAATCAGCCAAATCGGCAGGTTGAATACCTTTATCTCTTAAGCCATGTGTTTCCTGGTTGGCTTCATCCATTACATAAATACCATATTCATCGCATAGGGCATACCATTCGGGAACATTGGGGTAATGAGAAGTCCTGACCGCATTGATGTTATGCTGTTTCATTAATACGATGTCTCTTACCATTGACTCTTTGGTCATAACCCGTCCTAACCTCGGATCAAATTCATGACGGTTAACACCTTTTATCATTACCTTTTGCCCGTTGACGAGGAGTTGGCCGTTTTTTATTTCAACCTCGCGGAATCCGAATTTATGTGAAATAACCTCAATAGTTTGAGTATCTGATTTCAATGATAAAAGAAGGGTATAAAGGGTAGGGGATTCAGCGCTCCATTTCTGTACAGAGTCTAAGGAGGCTGTTATGTTGTTTCCTGCGGTAATGTTCTGGGCGTAGATCGATTTCATTGTTGGGTCAAGTATTTCAACTTCAACCTTGTAATCTTTTTCTTTATCAGAGTCGTAGACAATGTCCATATCTAAATTAAGCTTGGCCTTTTCATAGTTTTCATCCAGATCGGTTGTCAAATAATAGTCCCTGATATGAGCTTCTGGTGTAGCGTAAAGAAATACATCACGGTGTATACCGCTGAGTCTCCAAAAGTCCTGATCTTCCAGGTAGCTACCGGTTGACCATCTAAGCACGATTACCGTAATGTCGTTTTCCCCATTGCTTAGGTACTGAGTGATATTGAATTCAGCTGGGGTCATGCTCCCTTCACTATAGCCGACCTGCTTGCCATTGATCCATAAGTAGAATGCAGATTGCACTCCCGCAAAGTGTAAAAACACTTGTTTATCGTCCCAACCTGATGGAACGGAAAACTTTCTTTTGTAGCAGCCAACATAGTTGGTGTCGTCCGGTACCTTAAGTGAGTCAGACGGATAGGGGTATGGGATATTGGTATAAATGGGCGGATCGTATTTACCTTGCAACTGCCAATTCGAGGGTACCGCTATGTCGGTAAGTTTTCCTAAATCATAAGTTGGGTCTACTATGGCAGGAGGTAGGTGCCTGATGTGCGTAGTCCAGTGAAACTTCCAGGTTCCGTTCAGTGATTGGTAGAATTCAGCGTTAGCTCTTTCGAAAGTCGAGGCAGATTTTTTGTCCTGATAGGGTAGTAAAGTAGCATGAGCAGGTTCCTTGTTTATACCAATGATTTTAGGGTCCTTATACTCAGTGAGCTTAGTAAAGTCTACTGTAGTCTTTTGTTGACTACAGGCAATGATTATTGATGAGAGTATGATGCACTGAATGATTCGCATTTTAGTTGTGTCAAAATGATACTACTAAATAAATGACTGAATAATAATAAGGAAATTTAATTGATTGTACCCGATCATGTTATGAAGAAGGATAGTTATTTAGTTTATCTACAAAACTATATTTAGCGCAATTTGTTATTACTCAGATTTAGGCTCCATGACTTATTGACTAAAAGTCTATCTGTTCAATCTCAAGTAAAATGAAAGCGGATTTTATGTAAACTTAATTTCCTTTTATCTGAGCTCATTGACAACATTTGTTCCGATATAGTTGAATGAACATTTTGAAGCAGATTTAAATGACTCTAGTTGCATTATGTTCAATTGGACCCTATTTTCGCCCGTAATTGAATATTTGACTGTTTATCCTCAATAACAATCTTATGACAACGCTAAAAAGTACGTTTGATCTAGTTAAATCTAAATTAGGAAAACCTTATAACGATCTGGAGTTCTTGCTCTTACGTTTGAAAGCTACGCTGGAAGCAAATGGTGAGTCCAAGATTGCAGAGGATATCCCATGGATTTCGGGCAAAGAGCCGTCTGTAAATCAGATTACTCCTAAACATGTGCAGCTCTATTCATTGGTTTTTCAGTTGGTCAATATGGTCGAGATCAACGGAGCCGTGCAGAACAGAAGGAAGCTGGAAGACCAGTCTATGGATCAAATAAACGGACTTTGGGCAAAAAACTTTAAGGAGCTGGTTGACGGTGGTTTCAAAAAAGAAGAAATTCTTGAGGCCATATCCGAAATTTCAATAGAACCAGTCCTCACAGCCCATCCGACCGAGGCAAAGAGAGCCACGGTACTGGAACACTACCGCGAACTGTATTTATTGCTTGTCGAAAGAGAAAACACCATGTTTACTCGCGCTGAGGTTGTTCATATTGATCATAATATAGAGCAAACACTTTATCGAATCTGGAAAACAAGTGAGGTATACCTGGAGAAACCGGACGTAGAAGATGAACTCAGAAATATCTTACATTACCTGGTCAATGTATTTCCTGAAGTAATTCCAATACTGGATCGAAGAATGTTACAAGCCGCGGAGTATGTCGGTTTTGATGCCCGGGAAATCTGTGTTGATCATCGTTTTCCAAGGATTTCTTTCGGAGACTGGGTAGGTGGTGATCGGGATGGTCACCCACTGGTCACAGCAGATGTAACTAGACATACACTTAAGCAGCTTCGTCTCAGTGCTTTTGTAGTCATACGAAGAAAACTCTTGAAGTTGGTTCAGCGAATTAGCTTTAACCTAGAACTGGAGGACGCTAATCCTGAATTTCGATCCAGGGTAAATGAAATGACCGAAGACTTAGGAGAAAAAGGCAAAGAGGCCATTGACCGAAACAAAGGAGAAGCTTTCCGACAAATGGTTAATTTGATACTATACAAGCTTCCGATAGAAACAGCTAGGGGACACGCTATTCGTTTGGATGAACATCCGAGCTCGTACCTGCACTCGGCACAATTGATAAGCGATCTTAGGTTACTCCAAAAAACACTAGTCGAGTATGGGGCCAAGTCTATTGCTTATGATGACGTAATTACGGTCATTCGTACCGTAGAGGCTTTTGGGTTTCATCTGGCGGCACTTGATATACGTCAGAATAGCGCATTTCATGACAAAGCGGTGGAACAATTGTTACAAGCAGCTCAGGCCAAAGAAACCAACTTCAGTGAGTGGTCGGAAGAAAAGCGTGTAGCATTTTTGAATGAAGAACTGAGTTCCTCAAGGCCTTTCACACATAATGAAGCAGAACTTGGACCTGAGGCGACTGCGGTTCTGGAGTGCTACCGTGTTATCGCTTCAAATGCGAAGAAGTATGGATATAACTTCCTGGGATCGTTCATCGTCAGTATGACAAGGTCATTGTCGGATTTGCTTGTGGTTTACTTACTAGCTCGAGAGACCGGATTAACTTCCATGACAGAAGAGGGAATAGTATCAGAGGTTCCTGTAGTACCGTTGCTGGAGACCATTGAAGATCTTGAAAACGGAACCCACATTATGGAACAGTTTCTTGATCATCCCATCACCAAACGCACGCTAAAGCATCTTCAGGAACGAAACAAATGGAAAGTCCCCATCCAGCAAATTATGGTGGGTTATAGCGATAGTAATAAAGACGGAGGAATCATGGCAAGCCAATGGAACCTTTATAAATCACAGTACAAACTAGTTGAGTTAGGGGACAAGGCTGGAGTTAAAATAAGATTCTTTCATGGTAAAGGTGGTTCAATTAGCCGGGGTGCCGGACCAACACACTATTTTATCAAATCAATGGCTCATGGCGCACCAAACGGAGATTTGAGATTGACCGAACAAGGGGAAACCATTTCTCAGAAATACGCTCATAAGGTCAATGCGGCTTTCAATCTGGAGCTGTTAGCGGCAAATACTTTGAGTAAATATATGCAGGATCGTTCTTCTCAAAAGGTGTTTCACCCCCTTGCTGATACCCTTGAGTGGCTGGCAAACAAATCCAAGGAGCATTATGAGGCAATGATGAGGCTTGATGGTTTTATCCAGTTTTTCAGACAAGCAACTCCGATTGATGCGATAGAAAACAGCAAAATTGGTTCACGACCAGCAAAGCGTACGGGTATGAGCACACTCAGTGACCTGAGAGCGATTCCCTGGGTGTTTTCATGGAGTCAGGCCAGAGTACATATGACAAGTTGGTATGGTGTAGGAAGTGCCTTGTCGGATTTGCAATCAGAAAACCCTAAAGCTTATGATGAACTGAAAGAGGCTTTAAAGACGGATGTTTTTCTACGATACATTTTCACTAATATAGACACCAGTTTGGCAGCAACCGATGAGAGCATATTTAGCTTATACCTGGGATTGGTTGAGGATCAGGAATTGAAGCAAAAGTTTGGAGACCGTTTCAAAAAAGAACTCTTGTTGATGCGTGATCATATGATGAACTTAATCGAAAAGCCGATTCAGGAACGTAGGGTTAATCACTATTATTCCAATGAATTAAGGGCTTCGTTGATGAAGTCATTGCACGAAAAGCAAGTTGCTTTGCTTAAGGAATGGCGTAGTACGAAAGGAAAAGATGAAAGCAAATCTGAAGCACTGCAAGTGGAGCTCCTTTTGACTATCAACGCGCTTTCAGGAGCGATGAGGAATACCGGTTGATCTAATCGTGCGTAGGCAAGGAAAAGAGTAAGGTATCAGTTGAACTAGCAGTAGTTTACATTGCAGAAAGAATAGAACTATGTGTGCCAGTCAATGTGTTTTTCTACTTTTCCAGAATCTGCAGAAAAAGTTTGCCAAATGAATAAACCTATGGTTTCCTTCTGGATCAGTTACATTCGTTTTGGTGTAATAATGTTTTTGCTTAGGGTTTGGAGTGTCCAGTCTGTCTATGGTCAATGTCAGATAGATTCAACCTTTCTTACTGAAGTTCAAGATATTCAGTTGGATAGATTTGATCTAGATAGCGGTAAGGAGAATGAACTGATTCTGCCCTTCAGCTATGGTCAAGTCAATTTTATAGATTCAAGTCAACATCAGGGAATAGAATTAGATGATATTATTTCAGTGCGGTTGTTGTATACCAGGCACAAGACTAGCCCCGACTTTTCCCAGCAGGACCTTAATAAAAGTCGATTATGTCAATTGGAGTCATTCATTTCCGGTATTTTTGAAGCAGACAACATTAATTGGGAGTTTGTAGAACAAACCGGATGCAATTCTGCTAAATCCTGTGATTCGGTATTCCATGGTTTCATCATTGAGTACAAAGAAGAGCCTATTCAGGTTATAGATATGGTTGACTCGATATCCAGGGAAGGAAGGGGTAGTGTCGATACTATTGAAGCTGAAGTCACTAAAACAGAATCTCAAAATGACCAGATAAAGATAGCCAAACGAGGCTATAAAGGGAGTAGATATAAGTACTGCACGGAGGCTCCTGCTCATAAGAAGTATGATCTATTGGTAACAAACGTGAGGGAGTATTATCAGCCTCTAAAGTCGATGGTTCTTTTTGACTATAAACTGTTCTATTGCGCTAGCTATGATCACTTTAGTAATACCCTGGAAATTATGGTAGAGAACTTCGAAAACGCTATGCCTGTGTATATCAATAACGGAGAATCACTTCGAAAAAAGGAACTTTCTCCACTGCTATCCCACTTTTTGCATTTGCTTCCCAAGATGGATGACTTGTCAGCTCTGAAAAGGGTAGTAGAGGACAACCCGGAAAAAACTCATGTGATGCTTTTTCTTGACAACAGGACACGTCTGGCGAATGCAGAATTAATTACTCAGATTCCGGAGGACATCAAGATTGATATTTTTCTGTTGAATGTGTATGAATATGACAAGGTCAATGAAGTGTATAAGAATTGGGTTGCGGGGCACACAAATGTGACTTGTTACATTGACACCAAATTATAAATAGGGTAGTATTCACTCTAAATTGATTACACTATTTCGGTCAGTGGTCATTTCTCATACTCGATTTTATTTATCCGCCATCTGAACTCACCAGCCTGGGTTTTAACAATGGCTTCATCTCCAACTTCCTTTTTTAATAGTGCCAGGGCCATAGGGGAGTCCATGGAGATATAGTCAGGGTTTCCAATTAGTTCTTCATAACCAACGATCCTTAATCGTTTCTTTAAGCCCCTTTCAATATTTTCGATTTCTACCCAGGCCCCAAAGTTTATTTTACCCTCCTGGTTTGGGTGATATTCAATCACCTTTAAATTGTCAACACACTTACACAAATAACGAATACGCCTATCTATTTCTCTAAGTCGCTTTTTGTTGTATTGGTAATCGGCATTTTCTGATCGGTCACCCAAGCTCGCGGCCCATGAAACTTTAGCAGTTACTTCCGGGCGTTCAACTTTCCAAAGGTGCTCATGTTCATCCCTTAATTTCTGCATACCTTCTTTGGTAATCATTTGCGATCTCTTGATTTTCGGTAGCGTTGATTCTGGGATTTTTCGCCTCATATTAATTGCTTTGCTTCGGTTACTTTCGCAAGATAATATATTGATGGTTTATTTCTTATTTGAGTGAATTAGCATCAGAAATAAGTTTTTTTATCATTTTAATACTTTTTGGGCACACCGATATGGAGATTAGAAGAGTAGGGGGGGACGGCTAAGCTTTTATATTTTGAAATTGCAGTTTTCGTCCATGATCATAACTAGGCATTCGTTTTTACCGTAAACTTTTTTCGGTTGGTCAATGCGTTACTTGTGCACTTTGTCTAACTTTGATTCATAAAATTTAATGTTGTCATGAAAAGATTATTTGTATTCCTGTCATTAGTATTAGTAAATTATTGTTTAGTCGCACAATCACCGCAATTTGTTCTTGATGGTGATTCTGTAAAAATTGTAGATAATAGCGCGCCATTGTCTTGGTGGACATTTACGGATAAGTGCGGAACGGTGAATAATCAAAGTGAGTGTAATGCAATACCTGAATGTGTGTGGCTTGTTTCAGTTTGCGATAATAACCCAAATAATAGTACCGGAAATGCTTGTGAAAATGAAACAACTCAGGCAACCTGTGAAGTTCTGTCAGATGCCGGTTGTGTTTGGATTTCAGGTTGTGATAGGTTTCCGGGGTACGAACATTTTGATCTTGGTCAGAAAACATGTCAATACATCGACTCAATTGAATCGAGGTTTATGGTGCAAAACACTGACCTAAGTTGGACAGTGTTTAAGGTTGATACTTTATGTGCAATTACCAGGTCAACTTTAAATGAAACTATATGTTCCGATGAGAGTTATGTTGTCCCGTCTGGAGATGAAGTACATTCCTCAGAAGGAACATACTATGATACGATTTCAAATAATGCCGGTTGTGACTCCATAATCGAGATTAACTTAACCGTGAATAGTGCTGACACCAGTGTCATGACCAGCGGCAGCACAATTACAAGTAATGCTACAAGTGCCTCATACAAATGGCTGGATTGTGACAATTCCAATACACCAATCTCCTCAGAAACCGGCCAGAGTTATACACCATCATTATCAGGAAATTATTCAGTAGAAGTGACCGAAAATGGATGTACCGATACATCTTCTTGTGTAAGTATCGTCATTACCAGTATAAATGGATCTTTAATAGGAGATGATATTAATATTTATCCTAATCCGGTCGAGGACATTTTAACCATTGATTTAGGTCAACAAATTAATAATACTTCGGTTTCGGTGGTTGACAATACAGGCAAGGCAGTAATAAATTCTCATTACGACAACCAGCAGGTAATTCAATTAGATCTAGCAGATTTACCTCCAGGTAAATATACGATAAGCATTGAGTGTAACTCTCAATGGAGAAAAGGATTTTCTATTCAGAAAATTTGATTAATCAAGCCATCCGGGGACAGCTATTGTTCCCGAGTTGTCTTTTCTCAAATTCTCATATTCAGGCGAATACCCAGATTATTTTCAAATATGGGATTGTCAGAGCTTATATATTGAAGATTATTGAGCTAACGAATGCTGTGCATTTCTCAGACGTTACGAAAATCGAGATATCTTGGTTGGGGCTAGCCAGCTTCGAACATAGAGGAGCAAATTTGAAAGTACTGAACAGAGTAGGGGGGCTCAATTTGATGTCCTGTGCCTGCCAGTCAATTTAGAAAAGACTAACTACGCTTTTATTCCTAAAAAAGACCTTGAACAAGATTTAAAAGATGATTTATACATTGGTTTAGTCATTTTTATAGATGGTGAAAAATCCAGGAAATACTTGTTTCCAAGTACCGTTTGAAACAATCCAACTAAGTTATTTACAGATTCAGTTCGTCCTGAGTACGGAATCAATTTACATTCCAGCACATTCCCGGAATTAGCTCAATATGCTTTCGAAGAGCAGATAAAGCTAGTTCAGCATATTATGTTAAATAGACAAAAGTTAAGGCGTAGCCTTGCCGAGCGCGTAGGCCAGGCAAAATAGCGGGGTGCGTGCTGGCGCTGTGGGTTGAAGCTTTATTTTGTCTAGGGTTTTTGAATACTTTTGGGCCAATGCCAAAAGTATTTGCCCAGCCGGTATGTGACCGACTGTCAAGAATTGATCCGGTGGAGCAATTTAAGGAGGTGCAAGATTGCAGGGTTGACGAACACCAAACTGCCGTAGGCTTAAAATCCACTGAACTGTGAAGTTAACCACAGCGTGAGCAGCAAGTGTTTTACAGGCAAAATTCATAAGCCCTGAGAATCGCGTAGATGTGAATGTTCCTGGTATTCATACGGATATTGAAATATATGGAGCCTGTAAATCTCTTGTTTGCGGCTAGCCAGCTTCACTTCGTTGCCGGTCGACAAGTATTAGGTGCAGATCCGTCAACAGACGGACAGGGTGTGCGAGCCGTGATTTACTTGACATGGCAAAAGCTGCGGTGAAAGGAATCGGTGATTCCCTTAACATAAGATCTGACGTTCTATAACTTCATTATAGAACTGATCTTATATTAAATACTCACTGGCGCTCGTATTACGGGAATCACTATGATTGTTATATAATTTATATTATGTTAAATAATAAATTCAAGCTCTACTCTGCATTCATTAATTCCATTCTGTTTTTGATTTCTAATATTTGATTTCTAATACGCTGTAGTGTTCTTACTTCTCAGTGCTGTTCACGATGTACTCCACAGGATACTCAACTTCACCGTCTGCATTTTCTCTGGAAGAAAAATAGAAACTCACTTTGTCATACGAACTTGGGTCTTCGCTGAAGATGAATTTTCGTAAGCCACCATTACCATAACTCATTACAGTTCTATAGTCATTCACTCCTACTGAGTCTACATCATTGACCTTTGTCAGACTGACGAATCCTCCAGGCAATTCTCTCAAGCTGATTACCTCATAAGGGTCGTCCTCAGCATCAAAGTATAAACGGTATCGCTTGCCGAGCTTTCCTTCTCGTACGTAGAATGACATCTCAGGCCATTCAAAAAATCCATATTCGTTATTTATACCATCAGAAATTTCAAACATAATCCTATCCTCCGGATTGCCGCTTTTACTGAAGTAACCTACCGTTCCATATGTATCAGTTTCTTCTGCATCTATCATAAATGCCTCCACCATGTCTAGATTCTGTTCATTAGACTCTTCCTTGCCCATATAAATGATCTTACGCTCTACGTTCTTGTACAGTGAGTAATCATCAGCGTAAACGATATAAGCGTCATAGTCTTGTGACTTCTCAGCTCTTATTTTGTCTGTCCACTTCCCTCCGTCCCATTTTCTTTGTGCTAGCTTTACCTTGTATTTAAACTCTCCGTCCTCTCCCATTCTGTAATACCATAGTTCCTGGTCTGCCATAGCTCTTCCTGTGTAATCCGTAATGTGGGCCAACACAAATGATGTTGGTGATTTGGTAATAAACTTCAGGTACTTCATTTCACCCTCGGCATTCAGGCCAAGCTTAGCCTTCCAGCTTTTGCTGATTTCTATTGATGCATCCCAACGACCTTTTCTGAAGAAACTATCGTGTAACCAAAGCCTTCCATCCTTTCGATTTGGAAAAGATGCAAGAAACTCTGCCAGTTCTTCCTTGCCAGAAATGCCTCTCTCCTCTCCTTTTGTATCGTTTAAAGTAGAATCTCGCTGAGAAGTCTTATCAGATTCATTATCAGTGTTTTTTGATTCGTCAGAACAAGCGATCAAGCACACACTCACAACAAAATAGATTGCTAATCTCTTCATGGGGTTAATTCTTAAAAATGTTATACAAGTCCATAAACTCGGAGTGAAATACACAAAGGTGGTTTCCGTCTCTGAAGTAGTTCAAGGGTATAATGACTTTCGATTCATTATCGGCAATGGCCGTATGCAGATTAGTCATGATGGATTCACGGTCTGATGCCGGTAACTTCTTCAATTCCTCGGTCATGTCACTGGTAAACATTTCGTATTCCATAGTACCAAAATACGTGATGCAGTTCGAAAAGTTGGGGCTTTTTGATGGTTATCTGAGCTTGTAGAACTTAAATTATAGCGACAAGGGTGTGATAGTTGCATCTATATTATAATTCAATAGTTCTAACAGATTTGCATCGGATTATTAATGTGAATGTATCCATTCCTTGTTACATTTGTTTTATGCAGATTTTTAAAAGCACTCGTATCCCAATCCTTTTTAGCATACTCTTTTTGTTTAATTCATGTGAAGGTCCTCCTCCATTGGGTAATCTTGAAGTTAATGTCACAATCGGTGTTCCGAAAGGTACTACAGATCAGGAAAGAACTCTTCTGACTGAAGTACTCAGGGAGCGGCTGCTCAAGTATGGACTTCGTGATCAAGACATTGAGACTTCTCTGTTGGATGGCAATATTAGATTTCACCTCACCAATGCCGATAGCTTGGATGCGATTCTTCACATAATGACGCGTCAGGGTTATCTGGCTTTTTGGAAAGTACCCTCGCCCTCTGAGACAAGAACGGAAATGGAGAACCTCGATCGGTTATTGAATTCTTTACATGGTAAGCAAATAAAACCTGATTCCGGGGACACCACTCAACCTTCAAGCCTGGAAAAGGAAATTGATCTGGTTAAAGAATACCAGGAACTTCAGAAGTTTGTCCTTGAAGATGAGGAAAGCTTGTTTGCAGATGATGATACCAACACTGCGATACCCGATAGAACAGATGAATCAGGGGCTGGTATATTGGAATTTGAGCCTACTTATGATGATTATACCAGAGTCACGGCTGCAATAAAGGATACAGGAAAGGTTAATGAATGTATATCAATGCTACAGGCACAACCTACATTTCCCCATCAGTTTATGTGGCATCACAAGTCTGTTGATAAGGACCGTATCGAGCTGCACCTTATTGGTGCACAACGCTTTACTCGTCCTTTGTTGGAAGGAAAAATTTTAAAAACCTGTTATAGTTCTATAGATGCAAATAATCAACCTGTGGTTACCTTGGAGTTTGATGCTGTGGCTACTGACAAGTGGACACAAATTACAGAGAGAGCAGCAAGAAAGCGTGAACAAATTGCTGTTGTAATAGATAATACGGTATATACTAAGCCCAAAGTTATGAGTCGCATTGAACATGGAGTAGCACAGATTACTGGTAATTTTACGGAAGATGAGACCAGGTTATTGGTGAATGCCTTGAATTCAACCTTGCCTGTACCTGTGACAGTTCTTTCATCTGATGCACAAGTACAGCCTTAATCAACTTCCGGAATAGTAATTTTGCTATTGTGCTCTGTTGAATAATATACCTTTATCTTCTCCGGCCTCTCTCCTTTCGGTAATACGTCAAAATGCTTCGCATCGGCTGCTGCGATAGATAACTGTAATCGGTGTCCCTTGGGCAACCGGTAAGAAATAGGTTTAAATACCACCTGAATACGGGTAATTTCTTCAGGTACCATCACTTGCTTGTCCTGGTCCAGAAATGAGTGATAGGTACCGATTGTTTCATATGGAGCTTGTTCCTGATTGGTTACTTTACGAAATGCACCTCTTAGCTGCCCTTCTGTGATATAGGTGGAGGTTCCATTTGGAGCAACGTCTTCCAGATAGACAAAGAAATAGGCATCTTTGGCATCTACGCTGACATACAGGTCTACCTCAGGGAACCCACTTATGTCCAACTTCTGATCCATAGGCTCTGTTTGAAAACAAAGCATTTTTTCGTTCACCTTCTGCCTGTCAGGATATTGGGTGTTTCCATTCTTATATAGCGGTGTGAGACTATTCCACCGACTTTGAATGGTGGTTGAAACCGTATAATCACAGACGTACTCGGCCTTACCAGCTGTAATCCTCCCTCCTTTCGGAATCAGCCGGTTGTTGTCCGATAGCAAAAAGGAGGTAGCGCTTTGAGACTTAAGGGGCCATTCGTCTGACCCTTTGAATTTCTCTTCACCCATATGGTAGTAATGTACCTTAGGTTCATTGTTGATTCCATTCTCGATGCCTTGCATGTGATAGTCAAAGAACCGGAGCATCTCAGAGTACACATCAAACTTCACCTTATGAGTAGTATTAAATGGACTCGTCTGATTGTGTGGTCCATGATCCCAGGGACCGATCAATAGTTTTTCGGTATTCTTAATATTAAGCGTTGCTTTGACTGCTGACTGTACATTTCCTCCGTCATACCAGCCTGATATTCTGTAAATTGGAACACCTGATTTTACTATTTGGTTTACCCTATTGTGAATAGAGTAATCGTCCACCGAAGTTTGGTTTATTGGCTCCTTATCATCACGAGATTCAATGGTCATAATACCGGTAAAAATGTCAAAGTTTTTTTCATGGCCATTCACTGCAGCCTTGAGTTGAGCGCGTTTTTGATCTCCCTGAACTGGATTGATGCCTTTCACAAAGAGCCTTGCCAGCGTACCGAATATTTTGAAATCATTATTGTCAAGTGCCACAGTAGTTTCTTTCCAGGATTGGATAAATGGTGACTGTCTTATACCACCGGGGGCTACAAGATCATCATAAAGGTCAAATGTACCGGAACGAACGATACTGGCTTTTAAATTAGGGTGATTGGAGATTAAGGCTAGTTCCGCTGTGGTTCCTGTGTAGGATATACCTGTAGTCGCCAGTTTTTGATTACACCAGCTTTGTTCAGAAACCCAGTCCATGATATTATCCATATCCTGAATTTCCTCATCACTGAATTCCATTTTGCGATAGCCGAATGAAGCTCCGGAGCCCCTAAGATCTACCAACACGCATGCATAACCGTGAGAAGCAAAGAAATTGACCTCTTCATGAGGCACATGAGCGTTTTTGAGTGGCTTCTTACGATTCTTCATTATGCCTTTCAGCTCAAGGGATCGTCCGTATCGCACAAAGTAAATGATCGTTGGGAACTTCTCCCCTTCTTTCCCAGCCTTGGGAAGAAAGACATCTGTAGCCAGCTTTATCCCATCTGGCATCTCTGCATATTGAGATTGATACGAGTAGCCTTTGTAGTCTTTGGTGTTGTAGCCATGGTATTTTCCGAGGCTACTAATTTTATCGATAGGTGGTTTTGCTCTCCCAACACTGGAAATAGTGATGAAAGCTGTCAGGAATATGATATGGATGATGTTCTTAAACATGTGTCTTAAATTTATCTTTTTAAACTGATTTATATATAAGAATTATTGATTCAATAAGAACCCCACCAAGCGGTGGATCCTGAACAAGACAAACTCCACAAGAGAAGGAAAAATAAACCAATCAAAATCAGGAGTGGAATTATCGAAATGAAAATAGTAACATATAGTAACGCCAGGAGAAACATACCGGAGCAGAAAGAAGAGGAACTTTTCGATCTCCGTTGTTCTTTAATGTTTTTCTTCAATGACTTGAGTTTTGATCTTCTGCTATCAGGGGCCAACTTAGTTTTAGCATGTGATGGTGATGAGTTGATGGCAGAATCAAATGAGTCCTCATTAGACTTGGCATTAAGATTCAGCGTGAACAACAGCATAAATATGACTGATAGTGATTGAATTAAACGTTTCATAAAAAATGATTTAACACAAATCTATGATGGTCGTTTCAATCTATCGATTGACAAAAGTCAAGAAGTGTACTTACACTCGCTATTCAATTCTAGTTTTTCATTTTGAGACATGAGGTTCTATAGAAAAAAGCCATGTATTTCTATCTATCAGAGATGGGTCACAATCAATCGAGAAGGTATTCGAAATGAAAATAAGGTAAAGCTAATGCGATAACTAGCAAAGAGACTACTCTAAATCTCATGGGCTTTGAATATTCTTCTGATTCAAATAATGAGATTTAGAGTAGTCTCAAGTAACTATTAAGGTTTTCGGTGCCTAATACTTTAGTATTGAACCTTTGTACTGTTCTTCTCCTGAATTTACAATGATTGTGTAGAGGCCTGGTTTCAGACCTGAAATATTAATTTCCTGTAAAGAATCAGTTTCATTGTAGCTCTGGTCAATGAGAGCTCTGCCCAACTGATCTAACATGGAAATTTGATTCAAGGTCATATTGCTTCTTACAAATAGTTTGTCTTGCGCGGGGTTTGGAAAGAGAATAATTTCACTGCCAGTAGAAGTGCTTTTAGTCAATTGGTTATTATCGAGGCTGGTTATAAGTTTTGATTCTGCTACTAGTACGTGTGAATATCCCAGGCTGGCAATAGATATTTCTCCTAAACCAACCGGAATGTCTGTTTGTCCTGACGCGTTGTCACCCCATACATACAAACTTCCGTCCTCGGTAATTGCCATCGAGTTTAGATGATTTGCATCAACAAACTTAACATTTGTGAGCCCTGATGGTATATCTGTTTGTCCTTCTGAATTAAGCCCCCAAGCAATGACGGTACCATCTTCTTTCAATGCAAGTATGTGCCCTACTCCTGCTGAAATATTGGTAATATTGGTTGCTTCAGAAGGAATTGATTTTTGTCCGTAAGAATTATCTCCCCACACAATAATGGTACCATCTGATTTTAATGCGACTCCATTGTAAGCTGATGCTGCAATATCTATTACGCTTTCCAGGTTGATTGGTGGATCATCCACTGTAAAGGTTGTGCCATACACTTCTATAGTGCTATCTTCCAATAAGACTATCGTTTGTCCATGACTAGCCACTACTTTACGAACACTCCCCATTCCTTGGGTAAAATCAAGCTGGCCAGACTCATTATAACCCCAGCCATAAATAGTGCCATCATTTTTTAGTGCTACTGAGTGGTATGACCCTGCAGTTACGCTGACAACATTCTCTAAATCTTCGGGAATGGAAACTTGTCCTAATCCATTCTCACCCCAACCGTAGACACTCCCATCGGCCTTTACTACAAGAGAAAAATCCCATCCGGCCTCTACGTCAATTACATCATTTGCTCCGTAAGGAATAGAGCCTTCGGCAAAATAATTGGCGCCCCATATTGTCATATGTCCATCGGTGTCGAGAGCAAGCGTGTTGTGACCAATTCCCGTGGCCTGAACAATATTATTGAGGTCCGTTGGAACTACTGTTTCTCCACTGATATTCTGTCCCCATATATATAGGTTCCCGTTATCATCGATTACCATACTGTGATTATCACCTGAGCCCAGAGAGGCTATATTCTGAACAGAAGGAACATTCAGTTGGCCATACGCATTATTCCCCCAGGCTATTAATGAATCTGATGAGTTAAGTGCCAGAATATGAGTACCACCACTTGCAATTTTGATTATATTGGTCAATCCTGCAGGAACATCAAGAAGCGGGCTGTCCTCACCCCATACAACAACACTTCCATTATCTATCAGGGCAACGGAATATGTATTTCCTGCAGCGATTGCAATTACCTTATTGAGGTTAGCTGGTATATCGGTTTGCCCTTGGCTATTATCACCCCAAGCAACTACTGTACTATCTGACCTTAGTGCCAGCGTATGGTTCAGTCCGGCTGCTATAGCTATTACATTGTTTAAATTAGCTGGAACCTCCAATTGGTTTACATTATTTTCACCTACCACTTGTACCGTACTGTCTTTTCTTAATAATACAGTATGATATACTCCTGCATCAATGTCAATTACAGGAAAATCATTGGGAAAGTCAGTGCGTGAACTTTCGGGAGTTCCCCACCCTACCACGGTGCTATCAGCAAGAAGGGCAACCCCATGAAAATCATCTCCGGCAATTTTGATAACTGGTTGATCTATTATAGAATGAAGACTTCCCCAGGTTGATAATACGTTTTGTGCGACTACCGGTTTTGCAAAAGGAAGCAGTATAAGCCATATCGGCATTCTTGTAAAAATAGACTTCATATATATGTTTTTCAGTGAAAAAATTATTCAACAAGGAACTTATAGTGAGCATTTACTAAAGAACTTTTGAGAACAACCAGGTACTGGCCAGCTGGCCAGCTAGCCGTTTCAATAGACAGGTCCTCTTGTCCTTCAGATACTTCAGAGTAAAAGGTTTGTCCTAAGAGGTTGGTAATGATAATGTTACCTTGATACTTTTCTAGGCCGGATATCGTTATCATATCTGAAGCTGGATTAGGATAAAGCAGAAAGTTTACAGCATTTATTTCTTCAATATCAATAGCTGAAACCACTCCTACATTACGAATAGAAAAACTGTCAATTGCCAATATTGAGACATCATTGACGTAATCAGTTCTCCACCCAAATCTGTACATAGAGTTACTATCCGGAATAAAGTCGTGAAGACCTTGCTGGAAGGATAATGTATATACATTACCGAAATCCTGTATGAAATGTGTGAGCTCATCATCGCTGTCCGCGCCACCAACCATAAAGGCTAGTTCTGTACTGTCCGGAAATGTAGGGGAATTAGCATAGTAATATCGTATCTCATAATTAAAACTCATATCCAACTGCAAACATGGAGTGAGCAACCAGTTGTTGTGTATATCCTCATCCCACACTTGCCACATATAAGAGATCCTTGAACCATCTGGAATCTCTTCCAGTTCATAACCTGATGTGTCCTCAGAAATATCGATCAATCCGGCATCATCTTTTATCGTCCAATAGGATAAATCCTCAGAAAAAGGGTCTTCAAAACTCTCAAAATACACATTTCCAGGAGTCGTAAGGTCTATTATGTGTCCGCTATTGTTGATATTGAAGCTACGTGAATTATTGGTTGTATCCCTTTCTTGTGGGTCGTATAAGTAATGATTGACCTGGTAATCACCGAAGGCTGTAAACGGGACCACGGTTGTAAAAACAAAATTCGAATCTCTGCAGGTGTAGAAGCCACCAATTTCCGTTGTATCTTGAAATACAGTCTCATTACTATTTAAATCTTTAACACTGGTGACTATGTCGAAAACTGATGTAGTATCTTGTCCCGTAAACTGAAGAAAAAGGGTTGACTCAATTGATTTTTCGGGAGAACAAATTACCCCTGCTAACTGTCCCTGACTTGATGTTACTACGTCCAATTCATAAGGTACGATATCGTCACTAATGAATCCTGCGGATACGTAATCCTGATATGCTTCAAATGCTTTTTCCTGTAGGAAAGCTGCATCAGTTGAGGATAGTGAGCCGTGAAAGCTTAAGCCAACAGGACTTTCCCCAAAAATTGTAGCATAAAATGTGCAAGCTGCCAAATATGTCCCAGCCACAGAAGGGTGACTACCATCTCCAGTATATAAATTGATACTACTTCCTGAGTTCATAACTTTTTTCCAAGCAGCTCCCACGGGTGCGATTTGACCAAAACTGTTATAGGCAGTATTCTCATAGGCCTCCGTAATATCATCTTGCATGTCCTGGTACGTGGTATACCCACATCCCGGACAATCGTTAATCGGATCTTCGCGACCCCAAGTCATGTAGTACATCACTTTGGCACATTTATCCGTTTGACGAATAAATTCTTTAGCGATATATTTAGCACTGCTATTAAAAGAGTTTGGTGATAATGCAGGAGTTGTACTTTGCTCCTGTAGAATTACATAATCCCAAGTACTTCCTGTTATTTTATTGATGGTGGTGGTGTTGCTGATGTGCTGGCCTAATGTATATCCACCAGGAGTGTTTTGATCGTGTATTAACGTATTGCCCCCAGAAGAGCTAAGAGAGGCCAAAGTAGATGGTAGACTGTTTGAACTGGTATAGCTATTACCTATAAAAAGCACTCGTTTTGATTGTTGAGCATAAACAAAAAGTGACGAAACAGCGATACATATAGATGTTATAGTGAATTTTGTTTTCATAGCGACATTGGTAGTTATTATAGAAAAAATAGAACTGGTATATCTTCACGAAAGGTATATTTAATATGATTTCCTCACTTATAATTTTGTTGCAATCACATGTAATTTTGTAGCTTGGAGGCTCATATACGTGTAATTGTTTCTATTTTTAGACTGATACTCTGCTTTCACCTCTCATTTTGGGGTAACCAATTTAATATTTAACAAAGTGTTCAATCAAAGGTATAAGCCGTCAAATCTATTCAAGGTAGGTGTGCTAGTTACGTGCTTGTTTTTATATAAACTAAGCTACTCATGTACCTTGGACAGTGCTTGGATTCCTATGTCCATAAAATTGAGCTCAGAAGCTCTAGATCTAAGGGAGTGGAAAGAAGTGAGAAATAGCACGGAGGTTAGATCTCAGAAAGGGTCCATTGCCCATGGCTATCTCAAAATCATCAATACGTGTAATAAGCCTGTAGAAATGGTGATTGACTTGGGCTGGGTCGATGACTGCAAGTTAAAAATATACAGAGATACTTGTATTCAGGAAGGAAGGCTAGGTCATTTTATTTCTAGAGCCGAACGATTAACTTCCGATCATTCAGGGTTTCTGCACTCCCCTTCCGTATTTAACGTATCCTTGGAAGCAAATGAAAGAATCGAAATTGTTCTGTGTTCAAAGAAAATTACACCCTTTGTTCACATAGCTCCCAGGGTAACTAATTATGATCTATGGCAGATTGAACGAAGTGAATTTCTAAGAACCCGAAATCTGTTTCAAGGGATTTTCTTTGGTTTTCTTCTGGTAATTATTTGCTACAACCTGTTCTTGTTTCTTAATACTCGGCAATTACCTCATCTTCATTACGCACTTTATGCATTTTCACTTTTTATATCACTACTGCCCCCTTTAGAAATGGTTTATGATAGTTTTCTAGAGCCTTATCCATTCCTGATTCGGCATATTGAAATTGCAGGTGATTTTGGGTTTGTACTTTTCTATTTACTGTTTATGAAGAGCTTTTTAAGTATGAAAAGCAATTATCCTGGGTTAAACAAAATTGTAACCTTAAACATCTGGTGGCTCGCAGGAGCCTTAATCGTTTGTCAAATATGGTTTGCGATTACACGGGTACACTATCCGACCCAGTGGCTTTATCAATTTTCATCAGTATTATCAATTGTTGCTTTCTTATATATATATTACAAACTAAGTTTTGCCAAGGATATCTTAGCCAGATATATTCTCACTGGTAGCCTTTTGGCGCTACTTGGAGCTGCTTTTGTTTTGTATAATGTGATTTTTACTGATGAATATCCGATCTATTCACATTATGTTATGCAAGCAGGCCATATGGGAGAACTTATTATTTTTCTTCTTGGCTTAAGTATTCGTTCAAAGCTGCAGCTCCAAGAAGCATTTAAGGTTTCGGAACTAAGTCAATATCAAAGGCGCTTTTTTACTAATATCTCGCATGAGTTTCGAACACCACTAACGTTGATTCGGGAACCCATAGAAAGGCTTCTTGAGTCCCCTGCTAGTCGCGACCAAAAGAAACAATTTGAATATATAAAATCCAATACCCAAAGGCTCGAAAACCTGATCAACCAAATACTAAAACTAGCGGAATTGGAGAGTAAGGATAATAAATTGATGGTTGACCGAGGTGATTTTGAAGCTATAATAACCAGGGTCATCAGTGATTTGTCTTTAAGAGCACAAAAAAAAGAAGTGGATGTACATTTGATTACTCGGGTAGGCCATGAACCAATGTATTTTAACACGGAAGCCTGTTATACTATCATTTTTAATCTAATTGATAATGCACTTAAGTTCGTGGATAAAAAAGGTTTGATTGAGATACGTATGAGAGAAGAGTCTCCTTATGTTCTAATTGAGGTTTTGAATACCGGAAAAGGGATTGAGGCAGAACATATGGATCAGATTTTTAATAGGTATTATTACAATCAAGATAACAGTGGAGACTTGCAGTCAAGTAGCGGAATTGGCTTAAACCTGGTTCGTGAGCTTGTGAAGTGGCACAAAGGCGAAGTCTCAGTTTCAAGCGAGCCCGGACTGAATACAGTATTCAGCGTTAAAATTCCGACAGAATTAGGGTTCTATGAGAGGGAGCAAGTTGATCATAGAATGAATAGCATGAACAAGTATATAACAAGGGAGACCAATGATAAATTCTTGCTTAATTATAATACTCCAACAATCATCAACAAAGCAGGTTCGTCTATCACATGCATGATTGTGGAAGACAATCCTGAAATGAACCGATTTCTTGTGGATCTCTTTCAGGAGGAATATAACGTCATTAGTTGCAAGAATGGTGAGGAAGCCTGGAATATCATCCAAACCGAAGAACCAGAACTAATTATTGCGGATTACATGATGCCTGTACTTAATGGTATTGAATTGTGCAGAAAGTTGAAGGGAAACGTTGCAACGAACCATATTCCAATAATAATTCTCACAGCAAAAGCTGATCACAATACTAAAATTGAGAGCCTTGAATGTGAAGCAGATTCATTTGTATCGAAACCATTTGATCAAAAGGAACTATTGCTAAAGGTTCGCAATATATTGGCAGAAAGGAAAAGGATAAGAGCCTATCTCAGAAACACTGATATCCTTACTATTCATTCAGAGGAACTACCAGCAATTGATGAGGTTTTTTTGAAAAATGTTAAAAAGGCAATTGAAGAAAACCTAAGTAAGGAAAATTTTGGTGTAGAAGAATTGGCAGCAATCCTCAACCTCAGTCGTAGTCAATTACATCGAAAGTTGACGAATATAATGGGACAATCTCCAAACCACCTGTTAAGAGTGGCCCGATTGGAGACTGCTCACAAGCTCTTAAAGAACAAAAGTGCTACGGTAGCTGAGGTCGCTTATAAAACAGGTTTTAACACCCCAAATTATTTCAGTAAATGCTTTAAAGAATATTTTGGGTTTCCTCCAAGTGAACTATAAATTTTATTCCTAGGACACTATGATAGAATGACTTTAGTTCTGTGCTTTTTTTCATGTTGACATGTGAGTGTTTACCAAAATTAACTACTTTCGAATCCTAAATTCAATCAACCTAAAGAACTATGGATTCTACATCAGCTATAATTTTAGTCTGTGCTCTCTTTATCATAATGGTGGGTATGGGTCTTTCATTGACATTGAATGATTTTAAAAGAGTTTTAAAGAGCCCTTTTCCAATATTTGTTGGCTTTCTCAACCAGATTATTTTACTACCGCTCATTGGTTATGGGCTTGTAGTTCTAATGAAGGTTGATGTGAATATCGCCATTGGTGTGATGATTCTTGCTGCTTGTCCTGGTGGCCCAACTTCTAACCTATTGACACACTTAGCGAAAGGTGACACTGCTTTATCTGTTTCTTTAACAGCTGTAAATAGTATAATTACCATATTTACAATCCCCTTAATAGTCAATTTTGGACTAAGTGAGTTTATGACTGACGGGACACAAATTGAAGCTCCTGTGGGTAAGATTATAGGAACATTAGCGGTAGTGATTGCCATTCCTCTGACTATCGGTATGACGATAAATCACTATAAGACTACGGTCGCACAGAAAATGGATAAGCCAGTTAGAATTGCCAGTGTGGTAATTCTTGTGGTAATCATCGTTGGGTTGATTATTAAAAAGAGGGACGTAATTGGATACTACTTTGAATCAGCCTTACTTATTGCGTTGGCATTGAATGTAGCAACAATGCTGGTAGGATTTCTTTCTTCCAAACTCTTTGGATTGAAGCTAAAACAGGCACTATGTATATCAATAGAGTCAGGCAATCAGAACGGTACATTGGCTATTTATGTAGCTGCTGAGGTGTTGGGTAATGATGAACTCGCTATTGTTGCGGCTGTTTACAGTTTGATTATGTATGTTACGGCTGTTGTACCAGTACTGGTTGGAAATAAGTATGCCAATAAATCGGTGGATCCGACTGTATAAAAACGAATTTAATGTCTGAAGAACGACCTTGCCCCAACTGTGGTTGCGAATACCCCTACCCAACCGGACTTCTTATGATGTGTCCCGATTGCGGACATGAGTGGAACCCCGATGAGGTGGAAGAAGATACAGAACCTGTCGTAAAAGATGCTAATGGTAATGTGCTTCATGATGGCGATTCAGTAATTGTAATAAAGAACTTGCCTGTAAAAGGACATCCTCAACCAATTAAAGCAGGCACCAAAGTTAAGAACATACGGTTGACTGATGGAGACCATAACATTGATTGTAAGATTGATGGCTTTGGTGCTATGGGTTTGAAATCTGAGTTTGTTAAGAAAGCCTAATGAACATTGATTAACCCAAGATGCACAAAAATCGTATAAGGTTCTGTATGAAATTTGTTGCCTACCCCCTACTCTTTTTTTCGTTTATACTATTCAATCTATCATGCTCTAAGGATGATGTTGAGGAAGATCCTGAGTTTATAGAAGCCAATCTCATTGGTACCGGAGTCCTAAATTCCTTCATAAAAGACAAAACCGGGAATACCTATTCAGTCAAAGGATACCCATTAAGTTTTCCAGCTGCTATTAATAAGATTGAAGGGGGTAATGGGCATTACATTTGTTTGACCTCAGATGGTAATGTGTGGGCTGGAGGAGTCAATAACTATGGTCAATATGGAGATAGTAGTACAAACAGTACTGTTTACTATGTACAGACTGAAGGTATTTCCAATGTAATCGATATAGTAGCTGGAAGTAGATTTTCACTGGCTTTGAAAGCCGATGGTACTGTATGGTCATGGGGTTATAATTCCTTTGGTCAATTGGGAGATAGCTCTTTTACTAACCGTTCTTACCCGGTACAGGTTCTTAACCTCAGTAATGTAATCGCCATCGGGGCTGGATCGACACATGGCATGGCCGTTAAATCTGATGGCACCGTTTGGGGATGGGGAAGAAACCATGCTGGACAACTCGGGGATTCAAATGCTGATACAGTTCTTGTCCCTGTGCAGATTGCTGAATTTAGTAATATTAAACATGTGACTGGTGGAATAGATTTTACGATCGCTCTTGATAATGATAGTATATTGTGGTCAATTGGTGGTAATTACAAAGGTCAATTAGGTGATGGTACCTATATGAATTCATCTGGAACAGCACTTCAGGTGAGTAATTGGAGTGATGTTATTGACTTTGACTGTGGCGATCAATTTGCAATCGGCTTGAGGTCTGACAGTACTCTATGGAGTTGGGGTACAAACTACTATGGACAGCTTGGGCTTGGTGAAGACGGTAATTACACCACTCCAACCCCTGTTTTGATAAATGGATTTAATGAGCAAAAAATCAAAAGTATATCCGTGTCTCCTGGTGGTAGTCATTGTCTGGTAATCGATGAAGATGATCATGTGTGGTCTTGGGGATTAGCAAGTGGAGGTATTCTTGGAAAAAGATATCCTAAAGGTCAATCTTATGCCGTTCCTGCTACTCTAGTGAAGTAGACGAGGCAGACAAATAGTTATAGTATTTCTTTACGAATGCTGCTGGAAGGGTCGAATGGTTCGGTATTTCTACCGGACTGAGTGTCTCAGTGGGCCAATCTTTTTCATTCGGTTGTACTCTTCTGTCTCCAAGGGATAACGAAAATAAAACATCATCCTTTTATTATGACTATATGGGTAATATTTTACCCTTTTATTTTATTTTTAAACAAAAATGGGTAATTTTATACCCATTATGGATAAATTCCTAACCGATACCGAATACCTGGAAGAGCTAGGCAAAAGAATCGAGCACATGCGTTCGGAGCTTAAGATTACCCAACAGGACATGGCTGAGCACTGTGGTATTACACGCAAGACTTATCGGTCCATAGAAAAAGGACAACCGATTTCTACTCTTGTGCTCATTCGTTGTCTGCGAAAACTAGGGCTACAAGAAAACATCCTTCAGCTAGTGCCAAAACAGGACACCATAGACCCTTTTAATATCTGATGGCCCGTATTACCAACATAATGGAAAATATCAACCTGGAGGTAAGACTTTGGGGACAGTTGATCGGGCGCATTGTACTGGATCAGAACGGGATTGGTAATTTCCGCTACGCGGATGACTTTGGATCAAACAACTGGTCGCCCTCTCCCCTTGTTATGCCGGTAAATAATCTCGTCTACCGCTTTCCCAATAACCTGAATAATAGCTTTCATGGACTTCCGGGTTTGGTTTCTGATTCATTACCTGACTCTTTTGGTAGTGAGTTGATCAACCTATTCTTTAAAGATAATGGTCTCGATGTTCATAAAACCACCGTGCTCCATCGGTTAGCTTATGTAGGAACCAGAGGTATGGGAGCCCTGGAGTATCAGCCCAGTCTTATTGAGTTTGACCAGCCTGAGGAGATAGAGTTGGACCATGTGTATCATTCAATAAATGAGGTGCTTAATGAGCGGTTCGGCAATCTGCAAGATGATATTAAGGATATCATACACATAGGCTCATCAGTGGGTGGTGCAAGACCCAAAGTGCTACTCGGAATTAACAAAAACACGGAAGAAATCAGGCCGGGAAACTTACCGTTAAGTCAGGAATACGACTATCATATCCTCAAAATAGACGCGCTACGCAGAAATAACACTGTCGAGATCAGTGGCCCGATTGGCTACTCTAATATGGAGTATGCATTCTATCTCATGGCAACGGCCTGTGGAATTCCTATGATGGAATCCAGATTACTTCAGGAGAATGATCGTAACCACTTTCTTACCAAACGCTTTGACAGAATCAATGGGGAAAAACTGCATATTCAGAGTTTGTCGGCATTGACACATGAGCAATACAGCGAAACATCAGACTATATGCTTTACTTCAGGGTAATCCAACACCTCAGGCTCCCCTACTCCGATCAGGAAGATATGTTCAGGCGTATGGTATTCAATGTCTTTGCTGGCAATACGGACGATCATATTAAGAATACCTCATTCATAATGGATAAAGCTGGTAAATGGAGTCTGGCTCCGGCCTATGACCTTGTGTTTTGTTATAATCCTCAATACCCGGCTACAATGTATCATAAGAGTGCAGTAAATGGTAAGACGAAAGACATCTCCAAAGATGATTTGGTACAACTAGGTAAAAAACTGGCGATAAAATCTCCTGAACGTATTTGTGAAGAAGTTGGTGAAGTACTTTCAGGATGGAAGAAGTTTGGACAAGAAGCAGATGTGAAGCCGGAATGGATTGATTTTGTTAATAACTATATTCAGAAGAAGTTAGTTTAAGTTAACTACCTTATTAAGGTAATAGCACCTGTTAAGGTCTTAATCTCATTACTCACCAAATCAATTACTTCAATAACGTAGTAATAAGTAGTTACTGGCAGCTCTTTTTCATTTCTTTTACCATCCCAATTGACACTCTCCTCTATTTGGTATCCTTTATATATTTCGCTTCCCCATCGGTTATAGATGCTGACCTGGTTGAGTTCATAACAACCACCAAGATCAATAACCCAGGTGTCATTACTGCCATCATTATTGGGGCTGAAGGCATTCGGGATGATGGGTTGACAGCTACAGTCTTCCAATACTATCTCAATAAAATTAGAAGCAGCTACATTTCCGTTTTGACATAAAGTTGAAGAGGTCATCTCTAAAGAAACCTGGTCTCCGGTAGAGAAATTATTACTATAAAAAGTAGTACCGGTTTCTCCCACAGGAATTCCATTTACCTGCCAGGAATACTGGGGAGAAGAACCTCCGGCACTACTACTATCCATCTTAAAACCAATTGTAGAATTTGTACAAAATGAAGTAATGCTGTCGATTGTTATTAATGGTGTTTCGTTTGTTTCAAAGTATATAATGACTGTATCCGTAGTTCCCGGACAAATTCCATTATCATCAGCAGTAAGTAATATCACAGCGGAATCGGCTGTTATTTCCGTTGTTGTCGGACTGTAACTTGTTGTCAGATTGGTGGAATCTGAAAAGGTCCCCTCGCCCGACCAGCTACCTCCGGATACTGTTGTCACACTCCCTGTTAGCGAGACACTCGTTGTTGTTTCACATACTTGTAGATCAGTACCAGCATCAACAAGCATAGTTGGTGAACCTACTGTTATCGTAATGTCAAAACTGCAGGTTTCCATATTGCTTAAGACGTCAACTGCCGTATAAGTCACTGTAGTTGTACCTATATCAAATGTATCTCCAGACTCATAATCACTATAATAGTTGACAACATTACAATGATAGGTTGGTTCGTTCCAGGTAATAATTCCATCGCAATTGGCCTCACTGTCGGTTAAAGTGGTGTCACCCGGGCACGAAGCAATAAGTATTCCTGTAGTGTCTAGTACAGTCACATTAGAGATGCAGTAATCACTATTGCCATTCATATCAGTAACTGTAAGCGTATCTTCTACTGTACCCAGATCGGCACAGGTAAAAACAGTTTGGGAGGCCAGGTAATTTACTCCTGTGCAGGTATCATAGGAGCCATTGTCCAGCATAAGAGCAGTGAGTATTACCGTATCTTCCAAATGTAGATAAACAGTGGTGTCCTTACACATTGTTACAGGTGGCGTAGTTTCGGAGCGATCAGTAATTTCCCAATGAAAAGTTGAAATGATATTGGCTCGTTCGGCCCAGGCCTGACAGTAAATGCTATAACCCGCATGAAATATTACGGAGTCTTGAAGGGGTAACATACTCCAGGCAATCAACATATTATCATAGTATTCGGTAGACAGTTGATCCCCGTTGAACATACGGGTCATATTTGTGACATTAGATACATTCCAGGCAGATAAATCCTGATCGAAGGTTGTTGTTCCTTCAAACATTGAGGCCATATTAGTTACCTTAGAGACATCCCAGTTGCCAATGTCCTGATTGAAGTTATTCATTGCTCTAAGCATACTATGCATGGCCGTAACATTGGATACATCCCAACTTCCGATGTCTTGATTAAATGCATTGTTATACGCGAACATCCACCCCATGGAAGTGACATTACTCACATCCCAGATTCCTATTGGTTGATTGAAAGACGATCCGAAAAACGTATAACTCATGTTAGTGACCTGGCTTGTATTCCATTGTGATATATCTGAGTTGAAGCTATTGGCGTTCTTAAACATACCATCAATTCGGGTCACACTGCTAAGATCCCAGCTCCCAATAGGTTGATTGAAGGAAGAAGCTTCGTTAAACATATATCTCATGGTGGTGGCGCTTGATGTATTCCACATGCTTATGTCTTGATTGAATGTAGTTGCTGCACTAAACATGAAGGAAAATAATTTGACAGAGCTAACATCCCAATTATCCAGGGGTTGATTAAAACTGGATGCTCCTGAAAACATTGAGCTGAATATTGTAGCGTTTGAAACATCCCAACTATTAAGTGGTTGGTTAAAACTTGTACAACCAATAAACATTCGGTCGAGGTTATCAGCTGAACTCATATCCCAGTTGTCGAGTGGCTGATTAAAACTGGTGCAGTTCTGAAAACAACGGTAAAAGACTTCCACGTTGCCAACATCCCAATGATTGATATTGGAATTAAATGAAGTGCAATTGGCAAAAATAGATCTGAAGTTGGTTACCAGTGATAAATCAGGAGCATCAGTTGCGGATATGTCCATGTTGGCGCAGCCATGAAAACTTCTGAAAAAGTTTCTCCAGGAAATATCACCCCATTGATTAATATCAATCAACTTTTCACAATCTCCTCCTCCATCAAACTTGATATACGGAAATGTCCCTGTGATTCTGATGGTATATGTACCTGGAATGCCATAGTCATGGGTAGCATTTCCTTGTAAGCCAAAGTCATCATAGACACCATCGTTGTCCCAGTCGACATCATAGCTGAAAGTGTTGCCGGAGCTGTCTACAGGTATTTCTATGGCGGTTGATCCTGAAGTACCGGGGTTGGCGGTATTCACGGTAATAATAAAAGGGTTCTGAGCAAAAACAGAGTTTATACCTAGAACAAGCATTAATGTTCTCAAAAAATACCTCATAGTCAGTAGCAAAAGAATGATTGTCTTTGTTTGCTATTGTAACAGGGAACTAAACTATTTCCCTACTATGCGAAGGTGAGCTTTTTGGATTCTAGGTGCAGGTGTGCCTCATATTTAGGTTCAACTAGTTGAAGAAAGAGTAAAGCACATTTTGGTTGCGCTTTACTCTTGAAAGTATGAATGCTATTCGTTATAGATTATGAATGATCTATACTGATTGCCATGAACAGTGTTGATATACGCGTAGTATGTACCTTCTGGCATTAGAACTCCTTGTTGGGTATGGTCCCACTCGAGTTCATGAATTCCGGATCCAAGCTGCCCGGAATAGAGTGTAACTACTCGTGATCCATATCGATTATATATAAAGACTTCTGCGTATCCGGGAATCGAGGTTCCAAAGCATATCTTAGTGCCCTCACCGATAACGGCCGGGTTAGGATAAATAATGATATTGTTTTCATATTGATCTGTTTGTCTTTCGTCTATGATTGAAAGATTTCCTACGACTTGTCCCTTAATTCTAAAATTAGAGATATTCGGAATGCAAGGATATTCGACCCCGGATTCAATCCAGAATTGGATATTTTCTCCAGGAAGTAAGTCCGGGTGATTGGTCTTAAAAAATAATTTAGTGTCTCCGAATTTAATCATTTGGACATCACTTGTTGTCCATATCGTATCGAAATCCTCCATTAAAAGAGTCGCATGCCAATCTTCTACAGTTGTATTTCCAACATTCTTTACCGTTGCTTTAATTCGATAAGCACTCTCCAGTACTAGTTCCATGTCCACTTCGTAATTCTGTGGTGTAGAAAAAGAGTATTGTACAGGAACGGTAGTCACCCAAATAGTATCTAGTGTTTCTGTAGTAGCTAAAAACAAAATTTCATCAACTTCTCCTTCATTATTCAATGTAAATGAGGAAGTTACTTCATGGGCTGATCCTGCAATTAAAGTACTTGAAATAGAATTATTGTATTCAGTATCCTCAAGAGGAATGCCTTGAAAAATTGGAATAACCTGGATGTTTGCATTGAGACTATTTGCAAATGAATAATCGATCTCCACCAAATCTCCAATATTAAGATTCGCAATCCTGGTTACGTTGAAATCGAGATAGGAGGCTCCCCAATCGTTGAAGGTAAATTCAGCTGATTTCTTGACAGTTTTGTATATCCACCATTGGTAATATGTATGCGTAAATCGAAAACGGATTTCATCCATTGATTGCCCTTCAGAAAGAGAAAAAGTGAGTGAAGCCGTACCTGATTTTGAGGTCAGAACCAAATCATAGACCTGATCAGTTTCAACAACCTGATCAAGGTAAAGCGGTACTAGTTCCAAGCGGAAATTATTTCTATTCGAAGTGTAATCAAAAGTCACCGTAATCTCATCTCCGGACAGTATCGCACTCCGTGATGGTATGCTGAACTCTAAATTTCTAATTGTGTAGGCGGCTGTTACCGAGGATATCACTGATATACCCAATAACAAGGTTAATGTTAAGCGTTTCATTAGTAAAGGTTTTGTTTAAGGTTTGTTTCGCTCAGGAGTATTTGACTACTCCTTATCTAAGGTTAGACAAAGTTAAATTCAAAAAAGTAACTATTTATCAGAAGCGATGATATTATTATGAACTTTTGGAACCTTTTTGTTAATAATAAACACCGCTAATATTCCTACAACCCCTCCTATTACCGTATGTAACTGAATCGCTTCTCCCAAAAAGGCCCAGGAAGTCAACATAGCTGAGGTGGGCACAATGAAGATAAAAGAACTCGTTCGTTCCGGTCCGATACGAGTTGTAGCCAGCAAGTAAACCGAAGTAGCAAAGCCAGAGTTTACAACACCGAAGTATAGGATGTTCTCCCAAAATAAACCATCGGCAGTGGTCATTACGGTCACCAACTCGTTTTTGTCGCTGATCAAAAACATACCCACAGCACAGATAACGTTCAACCAAAAGCTGAACCCCAGGGCATGACCAAATTTATGGGCATGAGAACTAATTTTGCCCATAACCGCCCAAATAAAGGCCCCAAGAATAAAAAAAAGATTGCCTGCATCCAACAAGAAACTATAGCCGCTCCAGATATGAAGTAATATACATCCTGCTATTAACCCGACTACAAGTCCGACAGATTCGCGCTTGTTCGGATAACGCTTACTTACGACTAAACCTACAGCATAGGCAAAGATGGGATTCATCGTAGTCACCAACACACCTGCAGCGCCTGCATGGCCTTCTTTCAACCCATGGAAGAAGCATAGGGCATACAATATCATCAGCACAGAAGCAGAGAAAACATATAGAAAACCTTTTCTGTTAAGTTTAAGGCTGATTCCAAAAAGTGGAAGCACTACCCCCATTGCGATAGCGGTAATTGTAAATCTGATACATGCAACCACCTGTGAACTTCCATAGGCCCCGGCTACTTTAGCCACTGACCATGTGGTTCCCCATATCACCATGCTGAATATGATTATCCAGATTAAGACTCGTTCCGATTTTCCCTTTATAATGGACGCTTCAGTCATTTGCGTTATTAGAAACCTTTACAACCATAATTGACCATAGTTAGTTTCAGTTCGGAAAGATATAGTTTTCCGATAATAAAGATTATTAAAAACATCAATTGTTGCTTAAGCGTAACCGTAAACACCATTTGCTCACGCAATTATGTCTATGTGAAGCTATAGAGCTAATTTAATGCGAATATTTATTCGTTTAGGATACCTCATTTAGTGCAACAAATTGATAGAATAATGCTACTGTAAATGATTGTTTGACAATGTATTGGTATGATGTAATGAGCACGGAACTAAACAACCACCATGATCAGAAAGTGTATTACAGCCGCGATACTTTTTCTTAGTTGCAGTTTGTCTTTAAAGGCAGCAACCTATACCGTAGATATTACCGGTGATACGGATGATTTGGGGACTTCAACTCCGGGAACCAATACTCTTCGTAAATGTATCAGACTGGCGAATGCTAATCCCGGGCTTGACTCTATCCGCTTCAATATTGGGATTGCTCCATATGTTATTAACAGAACAATTAATGTTAGTATTATAGACCCTGTCGTAATTGATGGGTATACCGAGGCCGGGGCGGTTGCTGGAGCTCCATTGATAACAGTCACCTTTGTTGGAAATAATGGGTTTCATTTGGCAGCTGGTTCTGATGGAAGTACTATCTCAGGCATCATCATCTACGGCACTAATCGCGGCATTTATGTGGAAAACAGCGATAGCTGTACTATATCCGGTAACTTTATCGGGACCAATGCTACAGCAACAGGTTCTGCGCCTACCGTGATCCAATGGAGCGGAATTGAAGTGAATAGCTCAGATCACATAACCATTGGTGGTGCCGGAGGATTAATCGATAGAAATATCATATCTGATTGTAACGAAGATGGTATTCGGATAAACAACGCCTCTGTAGGCGCCTCAATCAACAACAATTACATAGGTACTGATATTACAGGCAACGTGGCTCTTGGAAATAATCAGAATGGAATCGATATATCTAATAACTCCCTCAATGCAACAATTACAAATAATATTATCTGCTCTAATGGTCAACCGGGCATTTTTATTTTCCAAAATGCTGACTACCCTACCATTACTGGTAACCGTATTGGTCTTGGTGCGGACGGAACTACTCAGCTAGGAAATACCGGACAGGGAATTAATATTGAGAATACCTTAAAACCAATCATTGGAGGAACATCAATCTCAGAGCGAAACTACGTTTCTAACAATACCAATATTGGGATACGTTTATTCAATGCTGACTCAGTAATTATCAAAGGGAACTTTATTGGGCTAAACGAAAATGGTGACGCTGACCATGGTAATGTGGAGCACGGTATTTGGATGAACCAGAGTGACTACCCAACCATAGGAGGTGGAGAAGCCGGTGCCAGGAACTACATCTCTGGTAACAATCAATTTGGCTTGTTCATTGAAACCTCTCTTGCTCCTACTATTATAGACAACTACTTCGGTACAGATACAACGGGAAATGTGGGTATCGGCAACGGGCAATCAGGGATAAGATTGGTCAACAATTGTCATAATCCGATCATTGCGGACAATATTTCATGCGCCAGTACAAACGGACAAGGTATTCAAATTTCTAACTGTGATAATCCATTGATTACTGGAAACAGGGTGGGGCTTGCACTGGATGGTGTGACCCAACTCGGCAACCAGAACATCGGAATCAACCTGGAGAATTGCTACAAACCAATTATTGGTGGGGCTACTCTCGCAGAACGAAACTACGTTTCGAATAACAATCAAATCGGTATCCGAATTCAAAATGGTGATTCGGTAATTATCAAAGGAAATTACGTAGGTCTCAATGAGGCTGGTGATACTGATTATGGTAACAACAACATGGGTGTGTGGATGTTGGATAGCGATTACCCCACTATTGGTGGCGGGGAAGCCGGAGCCCGAAACTATATCTCAGGAAATAGTCAAACCGGTTTACACATTGAGCGATCCTTAAGCCCGGTGGTGGTTGATAATTACATTGGAACAGATGTAACAGGCCTCAACCCCATCGGGAATCAAGGGTTTGGAGTTCGTATTGTCAATTCTTGTGATGATCCTTTGGTAACAGATAACATTATTAGTGCTAATACTCAACATGGTTTGGGTATTACGCAGTCCCCCCGCCCCATTGTCAAGTCAAATATAATTGGGCTTGGGTTGGATGAGATCACTGCAATGGGGAACGGACAGCGGGGTATCGAGATTATTGAGTCGGATTCTGCCCAGGTCGGAGGAACCCTGGTATCGGAAAGAAACTATATAGCTGATAATGGGCAACTGGGCATTCATATGAATAATAGTGCCAATTCCAGAATTGAAGGTAACTACATTGGAACGGATGCTACAGGTACAGCTGCAAAAGGCAATGGCAACCAGGGAATTGAGGTTGTATTGTGTGATTCAATTGTTATCGGGAGTCCAAATGGTGGTCGCAACATTATTGTTGATAATGGTGATAACGGAATTACAGTCAGCAATTGCTTATACGCTACCGTTCAATCAAATTTTGTAGGTGTGGGAGCAGACGGAGGATTCAACGATGCCCTACCTCAACTTGGAAATGCACAACACGGAATCATACTGGCTGGAGACAGCCATTATAGTCTTATAGGTGGTTCTAACCCTGAAGAGCGTAATATAGTATCAAACAATGGATCAGCAGGTGCAGCGGATGGCATTCGTCTGGGAGGTCCGGCAAGGGGTGTTCAGGTGCTTGGGAACTATTGTGGTGTCGATTCAACAGGAACTAAAGAACGAGGCAATACATGGGCTGGAATATCTGTCAATGGAAATGATAGCACTTATTTAGGTGGTAGCGGCCAATATGAAGGAAATATCACCTCAGGAAATCATCACGAAGGTATTTATCTCGCTTTTGCGACAAATACATTTATTAGAAATAACAAAATCGGGACTGATACCAGCGGAACACAACCTTTGGGTAATTACTGGTATGGAATTCGTTTTGGTTCCAATGGTGCCAGTACAAACAACATTGTGGGCGGAGCTTCTGAGTATGCAAACATAATTGCTTTCACTAAGGATAGTACTAATCCTGATCCGGGAGAAGTTGTCAGTGAAAACGGTCCGGGGATTTACGTCCACGAGGCCAGCCAGTTCAATACTTTTTCACATAATAGTATTTTCTGTAATGCAGGGCTCGGAATAGATCTGATGACTACAGCTAACGAAAGTGTGGCCTCTCCTACTATCGATTCATCTAGTGCAAATGTAGCCTATGGTACGGGTGACCCTAATTTCATCATTGACTTCTATGTGAATTCTACAGCAGGTACTGATTGTGGTTGTGAAGGCGAAACCTATTTGGGAAGTACCGTTGTAGCTTTGGATGGGACATGGAGCTTTGCACATAACCTTAGCTTCTTACCCGGTGATAGCAGAAGTATAACGGCTACACAAACGACCACTACTTTGCCTGTCGGGAGTACATCAGAGTTTGCTTGTCTGTCACTTTACCCTTGTGATATAGTTATCAATAACCATTCCGGAGACAGTATTGCATGTGAAGGGGATTCTGTAAGATTTGAAGTAAGTGCTGTCGGTACTTCACTGGAAATACAGTGGCAACTCCTTAATTCCGGCACTTTTGTTAATATCCCAGGAGAAATTGATTCAATATTAGACCTTGGATTGGCTGTAACTTCCATGGATAGCACCTATTACAGAGCTATTGCCTATAATAGTGCGGGTTGTGCTGATACAACGGATACTATGGCACTGTACGTGACACCTGCTACTTTATTTACGGATCACCCCTCCGATACCACTTTATGTACCGGACAGACTTTGAATCTTAGTGCAACTGCAACCGGACAAAATATTAGTTATCAATGGTATAAAGACGGTGTGATTATCGCCAGTGCTACTTCAGACACCTATAATGTACCCGTGGTGACTGTGGTAGATAGCGGAAGTTACTACGTAGAAGCAACTGGTGATTGTGGTATACTTAATTCAGATACAATAAACGTACTAGTAAGTGTGGTTCCTGATGAGACCCTGGCTGTAAGTGATGCAGACATCTGTGCAGGTAATGATGCAGTTATCACTGTTTCAGCTTCTCAATCAGGAGTTCAGTACGAAGCCTTTTTTGGTGGTAGTATGGTAAGTAGTGTGTATGATGGCAACGGTGGTAATTTAGATATCACCGTGCCATCTGCCACGATCCCGGAAGGTATTAGTCAGGTCGCAATTCATGCTTATGGATGCTCAGATACTACTTTATTAGACACGGCTACCGTAACTGTATTAGGTGCCGCAGATACAATACACGGCCCAGTGAATGTCTGTGCAGGATCAGTTACCGGTTTGGTATATTCGATAGATTCGGTGCCCGGAGCTGCAACATACAACTGGAATATTATTAATGGTACGATAACGGCATCTTCAACCGATTCAGATTCTATAACTGTTGATTTGGGCAGCTCTCCTACAACTATTGAAGTAACTCCTGAAACTACTTCCGGGTTTACATGTTCCACTACTCAGATACAGGTCACTCAACTCCCTGATTACACTGGCCTTGATACCCTCGTGTCTAATGAAGACACTGTTTGCACTGCCAACACGATAACATTTGATATCAATAACGCAAGTGCAGAGAGTTACACCTGGTCTTTGCCTGCCGGAGCAAGTATTGTTAGTATCAATTCTGATAGCACATCAGCTACTATATCTTTTGCTAATTCCGGTGATCATACGGTTAGTGTACAGCCATTTCATAGTTGTAGTCCCGGAATCAGTTCATTAACCACAGATGTTACAATTCTTGAGCAGCCGGTGGCTAATGCTGGTACTGACATTACACTAAGTCAGATTGAGACGGTTACCCTGGATGGATCAGGAAGTAGTACAGGTGCCAATTACCAATATCAATGGACGACAACAGGTTCATCAACAATAGACCAACCGGATTCACTGGTAACAACAGCAATTCCTCAAGGCAGTACTATTTATTTATTAACTGTATCGACAACAAATGACGCATTTTGTGAGGCAACAGACGTAATGAATGTAATTATACCTCTGGAAATACCTCATGTACCCAATATCTTCTCTCCTAACGGTGATGGTGCTCATGACTATTTGGTAATCAATAATATTGAATATGCGACCAATGCCGTACTGTACGTCTACAATCAATGGGGTGAACTGATTTATGAATCAGAACCAGGTTATACTATTCCATGGGACGGAACAAGAAACGGAGTGGATGTACCAGTGTCTGCATATTACTACATCCTGGAATTAAATGAAGATGGATACGAGGCATTAACAGGACATATTACAATAGTTAGGTAAACTGAGCTATATGTTAAGAAAACTAAATATATCATTTGTATCATTGGTGTTTTTGCTCAATCATTTATCCGTAAGAGCACAACAACAAGGACTGTACAGCCAGTACATGATGAATTATTATCTTGTTAATCCCGCAGCTATTGGAGTTGAAGATCACTTCGATTTGCGGTCAGGATATCGGATGCAATGGACCGGTTTTGCAGGAACACCTAGAAATTACTACGTATCAGGTCACTCTCCTTTGAATAAGGCCCACGCTAATCCAAATAATGGTCACATTAGCGAACATCCATATCATGCGCTAGGAGGTCTTATTTCAGGTCAAACATTGGGCTTGCTTGCTCACCACAGTGGTTGTGTTACTTACGCTTATCATATACCATTGAATTCCGATTGGTTGATGTCTGTTGGGGCTAATGTCGGTTTTAGTCAAATGAGTGTTAATCAGGAGGATGCTGACTGGGGTGATGGAAGTTCGTATGATCCAAGTGTCGATAGCACCAAAGCAAGTGATATTGATATGGCCCTGGGTATATGGTTACATTCAAAAGATGTATTTATGGGCTTCTCCTCCACCCAGTTATTGAACAACGGACTAGAGTTTTCAATGCTGACAAACGATGGGATTTTAAATAGGCATTTCTATTTCACAGGTGGGATGAAACTGGATGTGAATCAGGATATTAATATTGTGCCTTCGCTAATGATCCGTGGAACACATACTGCGTTTCAGTTTGATTTAAATGCCAAAGTGAATTATAAGGGGCTTTATTGGGGCGGGTTTAGCTACAGAAGACAGGACGCCTTTCTTGCCATGATTGGTGCAGCCATACCTCTATCTAATGGACCAAGTGCAGGACACTTGGAAATCGGTTATTCCTATGACCTTATTACATCCCGCTTAACTCAATATTCTTCGGGCTCTCATGAGATTATGATTGCATTGGTGGTCCCTCCTAAAGGCAAAGTGGTATGTCCTAAGTTTTGGTAGGGTTTTTCCCAAGTTGTTGGTTATAAACTCAAACAACTTTTTTAGTTATGAGAGTAATATTTTATTTCAAAAGGGCCGTAATTTTTTCAGCAGTGATAGGTGCTTTTAGCGGTTGCCAAAAGGAAGATGATCTTTCAACGACATCTTCGGCCAAGGAGAGTTTTATTGATGAGACTTCGTTAACTGATACTAGTGGCACTGAACCCACTTGCAACGGAGGGAATAAAGGACATCATCACAAACCTCCTCATAGAAAATGAAAAAATGGGGGCATCCTGCATAACACAACAAGCCCCCTTATTATTATCTTACAACCGTTACGTTGACAGCATTCATACCTTTCCTGCCTTCTTCCAGGTCAAACTGAACTTTGTCATTTTCACGGATGTCATCGTTTAATCCACTCTCGTGAACGAAAACATCTGTATTGGTATCCGACTGTATAATAAAACCAAATCCTTTGGAGTTATTAAAGAATTTTACTGTTCCTTCTTTCATGTTTTTGTTATTTATATAATTGTTACTTTTTACCTTTTTTTAATCAATGAATGTGAATGCCTTACCAAGTTTACCTGCTCGGCCGGTTCGTCCAATTCTATGAATATAACTATCGTAGTTTCTTGGTAGTTGATAGTTGATTACGTGTGTAATATCCGAAATGTCAATTCCTCGCGCAGCTACATCTGTTGCCACTAAAACTTTTGCTTTGCCCTTTTTGAACTGTTCTAAAGCCTTATTTCTGTAATTCTGGGATTTATTCCCATGCATACACACAGCTTTGATTCCTGATTGAGAGAGTTTTTTTGTCAGTTTATCAACCAATCGCTTTGTCTCAGAAAAGATTAAAACCTTCTGAAAATCCTTATCTCTCATCATTTCTAATAAAATAGTCAGCTTATCCCCTCCTTTGGGTACCCTGATGATATCTTGTTCAATGTTATCATTAGTGCTCTGTCCTGTATTTACTTTCACTTCAATAGGATTATTAACCATTTTGGCTACAATTCCTTTTTGTTTAGGATCCAGTGTTGCAGAAAAAAGCATGGTCTGCTTTCTGTTCTTCATAGCACTTGTGAGAGACTCGATATCATTGATAAACCCCATGTCCAGCATTCGATCAAATTCATCAAGTATCAGCACAGAAAAGGAATTCATATTAAGGGCACCTCGTTGCTTTAAGTCCATCAGTCTGCCTGGGGTACCTACGATTAAATTCTTTCTCTGACGAACACTTTGAATGTCTTTGTTTACACTAGTTCCTCCAATGCAAGAATGCATGCTTACCGAAAGTCCTTGAGTAAGTAACCTAAACTCCTTTTCTATTTGCACAGCAAGTTCCCTTGTCGGAACAATAATTAGAGTAGAATCTTTGAGTTTCCCCTCCAGTATTTGATTCAGGACAGGTATTAGAAAAGCTCCGGTTTTGCCAGTACCCGTATTAGCTATGCCTATTACATCCCTCCCATCCAGAAGATAATTGATCGTTTTTTCCTGGATTTCAGTTGGCTTCTCGTACTTGCGGAATGCAAGATTTCGTTTGAGTACGTTGTGTAATCTCAAATCATCAAATTTCGAATTTGATATATACTCTTGTCGGGATTTAGATTCTATTCCTTTTTTGATCAATCTTGAAGGATCACCTATTGATGATACTTGCTGTTTTGATCGTCTGTTTTTTGTTCTATAGTTATTCAATGTTTTTCTATTTATAAGTTTTTTCTAAGCCACTTACTGGTGTAGCAATAGTGGCTAGTTTCATGTTTTTGTAAGCCCCACTAGGAACTGATATTTGCTGTGGTGCTCTCCCAAGTTTCTTAAGCAGCCGTACATGACTCTTAATCGCAGCCCAAAATGTGGTCTGACAATGGTATTGTATATTAAACTCTTTGGAAGTTGATTTCACGATCTTAGCCAGATTCGGGTAATGAACGTGACATATATTAGGAAACAGATGATGTTCGACTTGATAATTGAGTCCTCCGATCATCCATGTCAATGCTTTACTTTTTGGTGAGAAATTGCTCGTTGTAGCAAGCTGATGAACCGTCCATTCCTCGTTCAATTGACCATCATTGTTGGGTTGTGGGAATTTTGTTTCCGGTACAATGTGAGCACTTTGGAATACCAGACTAATAAACAGTCCTGCAACAAAATGCATACTTAAAAAGGCCAATAGAATTATCCATACTGGTATTGGTAGTAAAATGATGGGTAATGCCAGTACATAGGAGAAGTATATTAACTTCCACACTGCTATCTTCACTACTTCTTTGGAATACTTTATATCATGTCCCAGTAAGCCCATTTTCTTATACTTGGACAGACTCTGAAAATCCTTTATGGTGATCCATGAGATCGTAATCAGACCATAGAAAAACCAAAAGTAATACTGCTGGAAGTTATGTATCCAATACTTCTTGGAGTGAGGAGAAACCCGTAAAAAGAACGGGACATCAATGTCATCATCTGCGCCATCAATATTAGTATAGGTATGATGGAGAACATTATGCTGTATTTTCCAGATTTTAGCATTAGAACCAACCAGATTCAGGGTGATCCCTAATACTTTATTCACATTCTTATTTCTTGAATAAGTTCCATGGTTGGCATCATGCATGATCCCCATTCCGATGCCTACCATACCTATACCACTAACAACGTAGTAGGTGAACAGCAGTAATACATTGGAGGCAAGTCCGACATTAATCAATGTCATAGGAGCAATAAACAAGACAAGCATTACAATTGTCTTTAAAATCATTCCGCGATTGGCAAACCTTGATATATTATTGGACGTGAAATAGTCATTTACCCTGTTTCTAAGGGTTTTCGAAAAGTCTGATCCTTTCGGAGCAGCAAATTTTAGATTTTTGATAATAAGTGAGTTTTAGTTGTAAATAAATTGATCCTTTAAACACAAGGGGACAACAACTCGGGAATTGAACCAGTCCTAAAGTGGGTTCTGTTCAATCAGTGGATGTGAAAAGAAAATGAGGTCTTTTGAGGGAAATCAAATTCGTGTCGCAAAACACTTAAGTAACGATAAAAGATGAACTGCATCTTCTATTATGTCTACTTGTACAATAAAGTTTATTGAAAAAGAAAGGGAATTATATAAAACGGTGAGGTAATAACAAGTCTCAGACTACATCAATATTTAAGCAAGCTAGACCTTAATTGTCGCAACTACTAACAATATTTGTTTTATTTTTTAATAATCCTGTTTTGTGAGAAATGGATGGAGAAATTTAGTTCAAATCTGGAATACAGCAGAGGAATGAAAAAAGGAGCTGTCTCAAAACTCAAAAAGAATACTGTCATTCCGCCAAAGGTCGGACACGTGCGAATGGAGCTTCTCGGAATGTTGCAATCTGTAGAAATTTACAGGTTTCAATTTTTACAGATCGCTTCGTTTCCTCGCGATGACGACTTTCGAGACAGCCCCACTAAAAATAAACGTGGTAAACTAAAGTGTATTATAAATTCTTTTGGTGACTACTCCCTGGCTAGTGTAGATATAGGCCGTGTATATCCCGGTACTCTTACTACTTAAATCTATGTAAGCCATATTTTCTTCGCCAACTAAGACGAGTTGTCCTAACTGGTTGTATACTTTAACCTGTTGGATATCCAGAGTCGAATTAATGTAAACCTTGCCTGCAGATGGATTAGGGTATACGATTACTTTGCTATCCAGGTCTTGTTCTGTTCCGGCAACTAATTGACCTTGTAGTACAATATCTCCACCATCTGGTACGGCATTAAAATAAATGCTATCTCCTGAAGCTGAATAGGTATACTCCATAGTACTTCCGTTCTGACTGGCTCCTGTTACGGTGTCACCTTCCTCAAGTTTCAACCATACTGTGAGCGCTTGCGAATAAATTGCATCGTTGGAAAGAGTGTCTGTAAGTTGAAGTGTCCATTGTGAGGCACTTTTGCTGATAGTGTTAAGCGAAGCACAGTGCCTTTCCTTATGGTATCGTACTGCATCAAGAAAAGTAGCATTCCACGTCTCATCAAGTCTTGTTACTAATTGGTCAAGAAACTGATTATAGTAATCCTCATGAATTGCATCCCACCATGAATCACTTACCGATTCATTGTAAATGGAGTGAAACATAAACACCACCATCCCTCCATTGTTGACCCCATTGGTGATATAGTTGTCGAAGGCTGAAACCGAAAGACTGTTGTTTACGGTAGCTGTCGGGATCGTAAAATAATCCTCATCATCATTGGCAAATTCGTATTCAAAAAGCCCATTCCAGGGCAGACTGACTGTCCTTGCAGCAATATGTTCTTTTTGTACCTCGTCCAGAACGTCCTGATTATAGGAACCCAGTGGGTATGCAAGTGTTAATACCGATTGCCCCGGTACATTGTTTTCTATTTCTGTTTTTGCACCACCGATCTCCGCAGTAAGTTGCGAAGAATTTTGAGTGGCTAAATCAGGATGAGAAACGGTGTGATTTGCAAATTCGATGCCGTTAGAAACATTATTCTGCATGACTGACCAGCCTGCCCAGGTATTGTTAGTTGTAACAAAAAAGGTACCGACCAGTCCCCTACTTACCAAATTGGGCACCCCGATTGGTCCATGACCTGGTGACCAATCATCGTAGGTCATAACCGTTGCACACTTCTTATTGTTAAGCCAATTGCTTATGGTGTAATCTTGGCCCTTCACAAGACCAGCTAATATTAGTGCTACACCTATTAAAAATACTTTTTTCATTCTTTCCTCTATCGACTAGTTCTTAATCACTCTAAATGTTCTCAGGCCGGTATTTGTTATAATATAACCTATATATACCCCCTTCGGATAATTTTGCCCAAGGCTATATAATTCATTTGCTTGTATATCAATTTGTTCAATTACGATACCTCGCAGGTCCTTAACTACTAATTGATGGATTGTCCCCTCAACATCATAGTACCGAATATTGGTAGAAGAAGTGAATGGGTTTGGATAGACTTCCAGAGCTCCATGAATATCTTCGTCAAAACCACTAATGCAATTGTCAATATTAGTTTCAGGCATCACACCTGTATTACCTCCTGCACAGGTGTTGCATACATCGAGTTCGGCTGTACCATTGGGATCGCCATTACAGTCCAGGCATGAAGTCTCTGTATTTCCACATCCACAATCTCCAGGTTCAGTTTTATTCGGGTCAGAGGGACAGTTGTCAGTGCAATCAGGGGTGCCATCCGAATCACTATCGGTTTCAGCAACTCCACATCCACAGGTCCCGGGCTCTGTTTTACTAGGATCAGATGGACAATTGTCTGTACAATCCGGAGTACCATCGGAATCACTGTCAGTATCAGCCACTCCGCAACCGCAGCTACCGGGGTTTGTTTTAGCGGGATCAGACGGGCAATTATCAATGCAATCAGGTGTTCCGTCATTATCCGTGTCCTGAGTGGTTTGACCACTATTCCCTCCTACGCAATTACCGCAAACATCCGTATAAGCAGTTCCTCCGGGATCTCCATTACAGTCTGTACAGGTTCCCTCCGCCTGACCACAGCCACAAGCGCCTGGTTCGGTTTTATTTATGTCGCTTGGACATAAATCGACACAATCAGGAGTTCCATCAGAGTCTGAATCCGTTTCAAGATTCCCACACCCACAATCACCTGGGGCTGTTTTATTTGGATCAGTTGGACATAAATCATTACAGTCAGGTGTTCCATCACTGTCGCTATCATTGTCTGATACACCACAACCACAGGTTCCAGGATCGGTTTTTGATGGATCCATAGGGCAATTATCATTGCAATCTAATGTGCCGTCTGAGTCACTATCCAGATCAGCAGTTCCGCAACCGCAGGTACCAGGTTCTGTTTTGTTTGGATCAGCAGGGCAATTGTCAAAACAATCAGGAGTGCCATCAGAATCGGTATCTTCATCAGGAATAACTCCAGTGCTTCCACCGGCACAAATACCACATCCATCTATCGCGGCTGTTCCACCCCATTCGTTATTGCAGTCTTGTGTACACTCCGTTGCTCCGGTATTGCCACCTACGCAGTCGCTGCAGTTATCCAAATAGGCAGTGCCACCCCATTCTCCATTACAATCCTGAGTACATTCTGTTTCTCCAGTATTACCTCCGACACAGTTACTACAATTATCCAGATAAGCAGTACCTCCCCAGTCACCATTACAGTCTTGAGTACATTCTGTTTCTCCGGTATTCCCACCTACACAATTACTGCAATTGTCGATGTAGGCCGTTCCTCCCGGATCGCCATTGCAATCCATCGCAGTGGTTGATATTTCGATATAATTCAGATTGAATACACCGGTAATATTTACCCTCATTATATGCTGACCCGCGGAAAGAGAAATCCCACTGACGTTAATGTTCGTCCAGCTTTGCCAACCACCTGTGTATGAAACGGGAACATTTCCTGTAACATCTACTTCATCAAAATCAACGGATATGCCGTTTGTCCCAAAGTCGTCAGTTGCTACACGGAATGTAAAGTCGTAGCTCCCTGTGGTACTCACCATGACACTATATTCCAGCCATTCCCCAGTAGCGGTATAGCCTATATTATATCCACCGCCTATATCAGTGGTAGATTCAATATCAACATCGTCCGAGCGGTATTCATTCGGAGTATTGCCAGCAGTTCCATCATAGTAAGCGACATCCTGTCCACCAATGTCATAATCTTCAGCTTGTATTGTACCAGGAATGGTGTGCAAACTTCCTCCATAAGGTGATTGTGCTGAGACACTAAGGATAGCCTGATTAGTAGTGCTGGATTCAATTCCATTTGAAATTATACAAGTATAGTTGCCAGCATCTGCCTCTACTACCCCTACAATGGTCAATGTGGAAGAAGTTTCACCTGTAAGGTTCACTCCATCTTTTTGCCATTGATATGAAAGTGGAGTAACAGATGATGTGCCATTAGCGGAAAAAACCACCGTTTGGCCTTCGTTCACGGATTGACTTGATGGGTGCTCGGTTATACAAACTGATTGACCCGGACATCCCCCGCTTGTTATAGTTACCGTACCGTCTTCTGGACCAGCATTGAAAGTAAGCACATCTCCGTTTCTGGAAACCTCCGTAATTTCAGTACCATTTTGGAATACTTGAAAAACTCCGGGCATTCCATCAACGTCAACGTTAAGCGTAAGCGGACAGATTTGTAGGTGGGTTTTAAGCTCTGGATCATTCAGTACGAAATCAATTGTAATTTCTCCCATACCTACATTACTATTGACATCAAGATTGTAGGCCAATCTTTGCGTTTGATAGCTAATTACTTCACTGGTTGTTGCACACCACAGCTCCCCGGCATCTTGTCTAGCCTTGCAGTAATCCATGTGAGCTCTGTAATTTGCTTCTGGCACACTACCCCAGGAAGCGTCTTGTACTCCATGTAGCTCTCTGATCGCCCATCCCTCGTAGTCAATGGCCATTTGTGCAGCGTCATTAAGATCACTAGTGGCAGTAGAGGGACCGAAAACAAAGAAATTTACCCTGAATGGGTCGGGAAAATCCTTGTCATTCAGGTTTGCGAATGAAAGGGTTTGTGACTGAGTACCAGCCCTAGCCCCTAAATAATCAATGCTTTCCAGGTAACTGAGCATGGTGTCGGTATGTAAATCATAGGGAAATATATAAAACCGAGGAAAGTGACCTGTATTTGCTTCTATGAGGGAACTACTCTGATCAATCTCAATATCAAAATCGTTTTCATCCCAGGTACTCGTTTGACACCAGGCCACAGGCTGACCGCAATAATGATTATGGCTATGGTTCATGATTTCATGACCGTGGCTCATAAGGGTGAGGGCATTAGCCCAATCCTGGGCAGTGCAGGAGCCTGTTATTGCACCAAATGTAAATTTGATACCACGGTTGTAGGCTATGGTATCTGCATAATTCTCTATACCATTAACACTGGCCGACCCGAAATCATCATGAATTACCGAGTAAGCCCCAGTGAAATTATCTTTCCATGTGGCTATAGTGGCTGAGGGTGTTTGGGACCGGACTTGATACAAGCCTATAAAGGCCAGCACAAATGTTAGTTTGTGAACTAATTTCATAAAGCGTAAGTGTAAGTAAGACTAACTAATAGGTTAGGAATAAAAAAAGCATTGATACTGACTAAACCCAGATTTTAGAAGGAAGAGGAGATCAAATATCTAAGTGTCACTTGAGTTTGAGCTATATCCTATCTCTCGATAATACCTCATAAACAGCAAATATTACCTATTAAAGGAAGTGATATCCCTTATTAATACCAACCTTTGAATATTGCAAAATATTCATCAATAAATCCATTAAGAAGAAGTAATTAGAAGAGGCTCATTTGATTAGGTGAAACCGTTGGGTCATGATGCTTGGGTTTCGGTTTAACAACCTCTTGTTTGGGTTTCTCTGGTTGCTTTGGTTGAGTCTTCGGAGTTTCAGGTGCCTGAGCTACCGCCTTTTGTTCAGGTGTAGTAGATTCTGTAGAAACAAGTAAATCCCCCGTTATAATGCTTCTGAAATACTTAGCAACTGAAGTATTTTGTTCTTTTACAAGTGCCTGCAGTTGATCAAATTCCTTTTGGTTGACCTTAAACGAAACCTGTATGATTCGTGGATTTGGCTTTTTGAAATGTTCTCCTTTAGGCATAATTTAAAGAATACTTAATACAATAGAGCCTACAAGGTTAACAGTTCATAATGAAAGTTGCAAATCTACCGGTATTTATTCCATCTCTTCGGGCAGAAAAAAATGATTTATTCTCAAATGTACAGGTCCCCATCACTTCAATGTGGTCTTGTTTTAAGCCAGATTGCATTAAAAGTATTTTGTTGAGTAGCCATAAGTCCAAATGACCCTTACCATTCCCTCTATTGGATATAACCGGAACTCCTGGCCCTAATAATTCATCAACCGCAGTAATAACTTCATTGCCAACTTCATAGTTTCTTGCGCTTATGGAAGGTCCAATTCCAGCCAGAATATTTTTTGGTTTGGATTTAAACCTCGAAACCATAAGGTCAACCGCCTTTTTTCCAATATTACCCACAGTGCCCCTCCATCCGGCATGAAGTACGGCCGAAATATGTTTGTCCGGGTCATATAGAACGATTGGTACGCAATCTGCTGTTAATACTCCAATGCAAAGATTGGGTTCAGCTGTGATAATTCCATCGGTATCCTGGAGTTCCTGTCCATCCTCCCATATCTGAACCTTGTTACCATGGACCTGATTAGGAAAAATAACGCTTTTCGTTCCAATTTCATTGGCGAGCATTTGTCTGTTCTTAAGAACAAGATCAGGATCATCACCAACATGTTCTCCCAGGTTTAATCCTTCTCTAATTCCGGTACTAAAACCTGCTATTCTGTCTACTATGCCATGTTTAATTCCTGAAATTGCAGATAGGTTATGAAAGCTATGAATGGTTAACTTGTTGGACATTTGTAACATTTTAGTTCTGGAATAATGACGGTATTATAGCGTTATTGATAATAGTTATCATAGTGTTTTTTATTGTCTTATTTGTTAAATTTCAATTCCGACTTTTGGAAAGCCCTTTGCAATGGTCTAAATAGAAATATATATGAACTCAAAGCACATGAAACGAACACTTCAGTTATTACTTGTACTCACAATTTTTGCCTGGGCTTGCTCCGATAAAACAAATAAAAGCAATAACAATATAGTTACTGCTACACTATCTGGCAATGATTTCAAGATTGATTGGAAGTTAGTAACTAACAATTATAACGGTCGTGAAGATCGCAATTTGCATGAACTAAGCATTACCAACAAGAGTGAAAAGGACATAAACAAAGAATGGAAAATCTACTTTAGCGGTCCCCCCCAACCCATTGATTCGGTATTCACACCAGATGTCACAATTAAGCAATTACAGGGTGATCTATACGTAATTACACCTCAGGAAACCTTTCCTGGAATAAAAAAAGGGGAGTCATTTACTTTTAAGTTTACTAAAGTAGAGTCATTCTGTATTAAGTATTCTGATGCTCCCTGTGGATTTTATGTAGTTAACCCTACTGGTGAAGCCAGCAATATCGAGGATTTAAACTATGCACCGCTGGCTGGGGAAAAACAGACTCAACGCGGACCTGGGGATATTATTCCGGTGATGAATCCAGAGCAAATATTTGAGGCCAACGAATCTTTGACAAGCATTGATGATTACTCGAAAATTATTCCGACCCCAGTCAAGCAAAGGTATGATGCTGGTACTCCCGTGATTGTTACCTCTGACAGTAAAATATCATACGAAGATGGTTTGGCTGATGAAGCTGAATATCTTCAAAAGGCCATTAAAGAACAAACAGGACTTGAATTGGAAACTGTTGTACAAAAGGGTCTTGAGACACCTTTTAATGGTAATATTTTACTTAGGCTCAATCCGGACGAAACCAAGTTTGGTAAGATTCCGGGTCCTGAAGGGTATCAGACATTTACACACAATAAAGATTTAAATATAATAGGTAAAAGCGGTGCAGGTGTTCTTTATGGCATTCAGAGTATTCGGGCACTCATTGGCTATGGAGAAACCGATGAGATTGAAATACCAGGACATGAAATCATTGACTACCCAAGATTTGAATACAGGGGCCTTCACCTGGATGCCGGTAGAAATTTTCATTCCAAAGAGTCCGTATTGAAATTGCTGGAGGTCATGAGCTTTTATAAACTGAATAAGCTGCACTTTCATTTGACTGATGATGAAGGTTGGAGACTTGAAATAGAGCAACTGCCTGAATTAACCCAGGTTGGTGGCAGACGCGGGCATACTGAAACAGAACTGGATATGCTTCAACCGGCCTATGGTTCGGGTGCTGATCCGGAGGCTGAAAATAACTATGGTTCTGGCTATTACAGTAAAAGTGACTTCATAGAGATTCTAAAGTATGCGACAGAGAGAAAGATTGAAGTAATCCCTGAAATTGACCTTCCCGGTCACTCACGAGCGGCAATTAAGGCCATGGAAGCTAGATATCATAAGTACAAGGATACTGATATGGATAAAGCCGAGCAGTACAGACTGGCTGACCCTGAAGATAAATCAGTATACAGTTCGGTACAGAAATATAACGACAACGTAATATGCCCATGTCAGCAGTCAACCTATGACTTTTTGGAAGTTGTCTTAGATGAGGTAGTAGGTTTATTTGAAGAAGCTGGAGCTAAACTAACTACTATTCATGTTGGTGGTGATGAAGTGCCGACTGGTGTGTGGGAAAAGTCACCAAAATGCGAAGCACTAAGTCTAGAAGAAGGTTTAGAAGGAGCCAATGATATCACAAGTCACTTTCTAAGGACCCTCAGTAATATGCTGAAGAAAAGGGACCTAAATCTTGCCGGTTGGGAAGAAACTGCTTGTAATCGTATTGAGCTTGAAGGCGGTCATCACGATTATGTACCCAATCCGGATTTTGCCAATGGCCACTTCCGACCATATGTATGGAATAATGTTTGGGGCTGGGGTGGTGAAACCAGAGCGTACAAGCTAGCCAACTCCGGTTATCAAGTTGTCCTTTGTAATGCCACTAATTTATATTTTGACCTTGCTTACAATAAAGACCCGAAAGAGCCTGGTTACTATTGGGCGGGTTTTGGTAATACAAGAAATGCGTTTGATTTTACCCCGATGAATGTTTATAACAGCGCAAAAATAGACAGAATGGGTGTGGAAATACCAGCATCAAATTACGATGGTGCTACTACTCTGACTGCTCAGGGAAAAGAAAATATTCTTGGAATGCAAGGGCACCTCTGGAGCGAAAGTATTAAGGGAGGTGACTCACTAGAATATTTTTACATGCCTAAGATTCTAGGGCTTGCCGAGCGTGCCTGGTCACCTCGCCCCAGTTGGGAGTTAACTATGAACACTAAGGCGCAGGAGGCTGATTGGAACAAGTTTGCGAATAGTGTTGGAAAGGTACAGCGTGAAATACTAGATAAGTTGGCTGGTGGAATCAATTACCGTATTCCTCTTGTCGGAATAAAAGTAGAAGACGGAATGGTCTCAGCTAATGTAGCTTATCCTGGGTTCGAAATTCGATACACTAATGACGGATCTGATCCGGACATGAATTCAAGTATCTACACGGAGCCGCTTCAGGAGTCAAAGATTATGAAATTCAGGGCTTTTGCTACTACCGGTCGTGGTGGTAGAGTAACAGAAAAGTAATTTAAATATAGCGGGCTTCCACATCGACCTTTACTTTGTCGATGGTTATTTCGTAGAACCCGTTCAAATTGAAATTACCCTGGAACTCTGGGTTACATGAATCGATGTGAAAGAATGTAGAAGGACAAATGTGGACATGGACATTACCAAAATGTAATGACTTACATACATGGTAGTGCCCACAAAAGACATGGACCTCACTCCCACTCATCGCTAATGTTTCGTAGACTTCCGGGTAATTTTCCAGATAGTGCTTCTTGTCCATGAATTGAACATTGGCCTGGCAAGGTGGGTGATGCATGAATACAAACCTTCTAAGCTGTTGGCCCACTAATATTTTCGATTTCAACCAACTTAAATCTTCAGGAGATACGCGACCATTGGCGGTGTCCATGAAGAGAAATTGTTGATCACCTATTTTCTTTGCAAAGGTAAACTTGTCCACTTCGAATACAGAAGACATTAAACCTACACTGTCATGATTTCCAGGAATGACTGTATAAGGTATTTTTGTCTCATTGAGCTTTTGTCGAAGCCAACTATAAACTTGGGCTTCGCCTGATTTAAAACATAAATCTCCACTAACGACAATATGGTCCGGATTATGCGTTGCAGCCAATTCCAAGGCCGTTTCTAACCGTTCACAAGAATTTACTCCGTTTTCTATTTGCCCCAAACTCGTTAAGTGAAGATCACTTAATTGTATAATTTTCATCTGCCTGATATTTATTTGAAAGCCCGTTTTATTTTCTGAACTAGTTATGATAAAACAAGAGTTTTATTTCTTAATTTATGTACTTCAACCAATAACTATAATTCGAAAATGGAACTTACCACAATACTCCCACAAGAAAAACAATTTTACGTTAATAACGGCCCTGTCGTTTCTTCAGCAGAAGGATTAGCTGCTGCACTTGATGGAGGTGAAATTTCTAAAGAGTCTTATGCTTTTCATCAGGAAAGAGGTGATTTTCAAAGGTGGATTAATGATGTCTATGAACAGCAGAGTCTAGCCAAAGCTATTGCTAAGTTAAAAACACCAAAATCCTGCGCAAAAAAAATTAAGGAGGCTCTTTAGCCTCCTGTTTTCTGATTTTTAGTAGAATTCAAATAGGTGTCCAACACCATTATTCTTCTTAAGATTGTAACGAATCGAGAAGTTGATATATGCTCGACCTGGAATGTTATTGGGTAGTATTCGAGTCTCGTTACTTATTACGTACCTGACTTTATTGTAAAATTCATACCCGGCCTCGAGAAATAAGTTTGTTTTTTTGTTTATGGCATATCTCAGTCTTTTGCCAAATCTCAGGTTTACCATTTGCATTTCGTTGATATTTTGGTTCAAACTATTGCCATCGCCAAACCCGATAAGGTTCCCATTTACGTAAAACAATAAATCTGACCATAGCTTGTCTTGATTCCATTTTCTTGTGAGCCGAGCTTGTAATGGAAAAATGATACTGGATTCATACTTGGAAGTATTCTTTATTTTGAATCCGATCATGGGCAAAAGTAGACTGTAGTTTTTGCTATATACACCATAGATCCCAAAGTATAGAATTTTGTCTTTACCGCTGACACCGCCTGCTCCGAAGTTACCCGACCAGACATTAATACCATGATCTGCGTTGGAATAAGATGGGATGTGTTGAAAGCTCGCATCATAAAGTAGATAAGATAAAACAGGTCTATATTGAAGCCCCTTAAAGCCCAGCTTCAAGCCTGGCTTGTTATAAATGGCATCGCTGAACCGAACAAATCTGTTGTTTACCGTACCATAGAGTTGCAGTTGAAATACTTTACTTCTCAAATGTTTCTCAACACGCTCATGCAGGTAGTCTTTTTCTTGTACAAAGAGATCATGTTTCTTATTACCCACCGGGACAGAAAAAGTCAATGAGTTGACAGAAGAAGCATATCCGTAAATAGAATCATTTATACCAATGGAACTATTAGACAATAGCTCAATCTGAGCTCCTTCAAGGTCGGGAAAGTCAATGTGTTGCGCGAGGCATAAATGGGTTTGAAAAACCGTAATTAAGTTAAGTGAGAGGGCGGTGATGATCTTCATTGAATAGTTCGTACAAGTTTACTTTTATACGCCAAACAACTTTTTACGAACGATCGGAAAACACCAATTCTCTCTAAGGGAAACCCTTAAATTAGGTTAAGAAATCGGATTACTCTTTAAGCTTATCTTCAAATGCTTTCTTAAACTTTTCAAGCTTAGGTGCTATTACGTGCTGGCAATAAGGCTGATTTTCATTGAGGTTATAGTAATTTTGGTGATAGTCCTCAGCCGGATAGAATTTATCAAATCTTGAAATTTCTGTTACCACAGGTTGATCCCATGCTTTTTCTTCGTTTAATTTCTTTTTATACTTCTCAGCTAAATCCTTTTGTTGTTCATCATGGTAAAAGATAACAGAACGGTATTGTGTTCCAATATCATGTCCCTGACGATTGAGCGTGGTGGGATCATGGGATTGCCAAAAGGCCTCCAGAAGTTCCTTGAATGAAATTTTGTTTGGATCATAGTAGATTTGACATACTTCAGCGTGTCCAGTATTACCCGTGCAGATTTCACGGTAAGTAGGATTAAGCGTCTTTCCTCCCGAGTACCCCGAGATGACCGTATCAACACCATCAAGTTGTTGAAAAATAGCTTCAACGCACCAAAAACATCCCGCTCCAAATGTGGCTATTTTCTGATTCTCCTTTGCTTCGTATTCCATGACCTTAGTTTGTTGTGCACATGCTGTAAACTGCAACATGATAAGTATTGAAAGAAAAAATTTCATCTATTCAAATTTAGCTTTAATAATGAGCTCCTTAAACTAGTTTTATATATTTATAATTTAATTACCAGCTATGAAGACTTACGTTTATATAGTACTTTTTGGATTACTTCAAATTGCTTGTGACAACAAGATACCTAACTCAGAGGAACAAAAAAGTCAACTTACTGACACATTAGAGCAGAAATCAGAACCAATTAGTCTTGTGGGCCGATCCCTGCAGCGAGTAACAAAAGAAGGATACTCGTTGAGTATATACCAACCCATAGAAAGCGATTCGGAAGCAGTCGTTTATTTACTGGATCCTCAAGGAGAGGCTTCAAAAGCGGTAGAAAAATATAAAACACTGTCTGATCACTTTTCATTCACCCTTGTGGGTATTAACTCTATTCAGAATAATATGCCGATCGATCAGGTAACGAGTATTTGGAATTCGGCAAGAAATTATATTAACGATGAATTTTCACAATTACCATTCTGTGCCATTGCCGGTTTTTCAGGGGGTGGAAGATATGCAACTTATCTTGCTGAAATAGACAGTAATGTTTTAGCTGTTATGGGCTGTGGGGCTGGGTTTGCAAAACAAGTTAATAGCTCAAGTGACATTCCGTTTCACTACTTAGGTGTTGTTGGAAAACAGGATTTTAATTTTGTTGAAATGATGCGCCTTGCCAAAAAATTGGAGCCTTACCCAAGACGGCACTATATAATGACCTGGGAAGGTAAACATGAATGGCCGGATACCAATACAATGCTAACCGGCTTTACATGGTTTCATAACAGATTTATTGCCAAAGGTTTAATTGAAAAGGATATTGAGTTTGTTGATGAAATGGAAAAATTACTTACTCCTCAGTTTGAGCAGATTCCTGAAAGTAGTCGATTGAAAATAAAGGACTTTAGTCTGATTGATGAATTACAAAAAGCGGAATTGATGAGTTTCTTATTTCAGGACATTAAGGATTGTGATCAATATATCAGCCGAAGAAGTGCGGTGTATCGTCCTTCATCATTTAAAATGCAGCTAGCTGAGTTTGATGTTCTTCTGTACCAGGAATCAAAACTGCAACAAGAGTATGGCCAAAACCTGGTTCAAAAGGATTTAAGCTGGTGGGAAGATCATTTGTCACAGATGGAAACGAAACAACTCTCCCCTTTTTATGATGAGGATATGAAGCAACGCATTTTACAGTATTGTAGTCTTCAGTTGTATTTTTTATCGCAACAAAGCTTATCTCAAGGTCAGACAACCGATGATGCTTATAAATACACAAAACTGTATACCATGTTCGATAGGGAGAATAATGAAGCGCACTATTTGCACGCAATTGTACTTGCTAAAATGAATAATCAGTCCGCAGCGATTACAGAACTCAAGGAAGCCATAAAGTATGGATTTGATGATCATAATAGACTCTATCAGCAGCCCGAATTTCAAAATTTACAAAGTGACCCTTCATTTCAGAAAATATATGAGTTACTAGATTAGTTGCTCATAATATACCTGCGAGGGTGAAACTTTTTGATCTGACCAACGATAGCGTCAAACAACTCTATGTCCATAGGCTTTACCATATAGTACTCTGCCTTAAGGCGTTGTCCCAAGTGCATATGATTTTCAGATTTGCTTACGGTCAGTAAGATGACTGGAATATCCTTAAGGGAGGGAGAACTTTTTATCTCCATAAGAATTTCCAATCCTGACTTACCGGGCATATTAATATCTAATAAAATCAGATCAGGCAAACTGCTGCCGACATCTGCTGTTAGTTCAAACAAGTAATTCATTAGATTAAGTCCGTTAGTCATATGCTTGACTTTGACATTGTATGAGCTACGCTCCAACATCTTCATTGAATACACGGCATCTGGCTGGAAGTCCTCACCGTAAAGAATAGATATGGTTTTCATGGCTAATTGAGGTTTTATTAAGTTAAGGAGTATAGAATATACTAAATTTCGAAGGCTGAGGATTCGAAATCACCTATGAATTTGAACTGATAACGTAAATTTCAAAGTTCTCCCTAGGATTTAGGGCATTAAAAGGTTTAATGCTTTCAAAAAACTTACCTTGACTATTGAACTACCTTTGGATATCTGTGTCGGAAAGATGTGAGGAAGTGATCTCCGAACCTTAGTGATCCAATATCAAATCTGCTACGTCCTCTTCCCTTTTATTTCCTCTCTTCTTAATGGTGGCCATGACTTTTTGCTTGAACCTCCATACAGTTGCGGGTCTTATCTCAACTTCTTTGGCGAGTTCATTTGCGACAAGTTTGTCTCCCCTATGCTTAACCTTTAGAGCTATATAAAATGCCTTGGTTAAAGGGAATTTACACTTATGGAATATGGTATTTGTAGTAGCAGATTCATCATACCGGCATTTTGTGCAGCGTCTGGAGTGCTTTTTTAGTCCATCACAATACTTTTTATTACCACATTTTTTGCATTCATATCCATCCCGCCATTTTATTTCGGCAATGTACTTTATAAGGCTGTTTTCATCGGGGTAAATATTAGTAAGCTCTTCATAGTTCACCTCTTTTAGCTGAATTCTGGCTTTTGTTGCTTCTTTCACATTTTTCTGAAGCTTGCGGTTTTGTAGGTCCAGAGCCAGGTTCATTTTGTTGATCTCTTCAGCTTGTTCCTTTAATTTGAGGTTTGCTTCTTCAAGTTCCTGGCTCTTCTCGTTCAGTGCAACGGTTCTTTCTGAGACCTTTTCTTCAAGTTCTCGATTTACCTTCTGACTCAATTGTTCATTTTCCTTTAGCTGTTCAATGACTTGGTTTTGAGCTTCTTGCTCACGTGTCTTAAGGAATCTAAACCGATCTCCCAACGCGAACGACAAGATCATAATCTCAAGGATAAAGCCTATATTCCTACTGTAGATGGCGTAAATTTTGACCGTAGTATTGTCTGTTATGAGATCAATAACCCCAAAGTCGGCAAAGAATCGAATTAATAAGCCGAGTAATACAAACGTATTTCCCAAAATAAAATAGCGGGCGGGTCGGTATCCAGCCTTGTAAGCCTTAATTGAAAGGTAATAGATAAGAAAGAGAGGTAACATAAACAAGGTAGTAGACACCTTCTCCAACTGAACAAAGTGATTTACAATATTGAAAACAATATATACGCCAGTGAGTATTAGGATAAGTCGATCGAGTGGCGGTGATTGATTCTTGGTGTCAAGAAACTGACGGCAATACAAGACAAAAAAGATAAGTAACAATGGTCGGGCAATATAAAAGCCCAGTTCCGAAACCCATGCCAAATCTGTCCAAATGTATTGATAACCGATGCCGTCATCGATTAATGAATGATAAGCCCATATAATGACATAAAATACGTAGAATAGATAGATGCCTTCTTTTATTGAAACGTAGAGGAAAAGGTTGTAAATCAGAATAATTGCTAAAATCCCGTAATACATTCCAAGGAGGTAATATTCGTTAAAGGCGTAGCTGGCAAACTCCTGATTGGACCTTAGCTTGAATAACATACTCCCAACAACATCAGACTTCACCCTTAAATAGTAGTAATCGGTTGATTTTCTTAATAGGTTAATATCCAACACGATATTCTTATGCTGATAAGGGCGGCTTGAAAATCCATGATCTATACCTCCTTTTCGTTCTATATATTGGCCTTTATGTTTCCGGTCCGGGACATATAGTCTTATATCATTATGTCTTGAATCTAGTATTTCCAGAACCCACTTAGGTTGATGAGATAGATCAGTCTTTACTTTAAACCGAACCCAGAAAGCTGCCTGAAACGGACTATTATAGTCTGGAATATCATTATCAAATTCTTGTTTGGCTATGACTTCCTCCAGGGTCATTTCATTTGAGTGATCAATAAAAATATCTGTATATTCATTATGTACTTCAACGGACCGAATTTCGTCAGTAATCTGGATGGGTTTCGCTCCATAGGTTACCTGAAAGGTGCAGAAGTATAATACTGAGAGAAGTAAGATTGATTTAGGCATATTTGTAAAGGTTGTCTGAAGGAAAATAGAATTGTATCTGAGAATCACCCGATACAATACAGCGAATTGTCGGCAGGTTATCCTTATAGATAACAATGTCAGATATTGAAAACTACCTTTAGAAAACAATAATTTATAGGTTAAATTAATTGTAATACGTTAATAGATTCATGATTGTTTACTAAAACAAATTCAATTTTTTCGTTTGAAAAGCAATGTTACCGAAATAAGTCTAATACACGGATTAAATGTTCGTCCGCAAGTCATGCAAGACCTGGCCATTGAGTTAGGACTCAATACTTCCTTGCTCAATGATTTAGCACTGACAGGGCATAAAATAAGTACTGACCGTATTAGTAGAATTCGTGATCTTAAAAATATTCATGCTCAAGACTGGATTAATGATGTGGTTGAACAACTTCGGTTAAATAAAAATCAATCTATACACTTTGGTTACTCGCTGGGAGGAGCTTTGTTATTAAATGTATACTCTATTCACCCTGAATTGAAGCCTGATAAGCTAATTTTGTTTGCTCCCGCTCTTAGTTTTCGTGCCTGGACCCATAGCTGGAAAGTACTCAAGCCGTTTGGTGGCCTTGTGATACCAAGTATGCAAGGTCGAAAACACAGAGTTAATAAAGGGGTTCCGGTTCAGGCTTATAAGGTACTTTTTCGGTTGAGTAAATCGCTTCATGAGAATTATGAACTATTGAAAGACATCCCAACATTAGTATTAATCAACCAGGGGGATGAATTAGTTTCACCATCCGGAATTAGAAACATTGTTAAGGAACATAGATTACATAATTGGGAAATAGTTGAACTTAGTAAGTCTTCTCTGAAACGCGGAAAAAGACACCAAATCGTCTCTAAGGAGTGCTTCACAGGGAATAATTGGCGAGTAGTAAAAGAAAAATGTCAGTCATTCTTAAATGCTGAGACATGAATTACTTTAGCAACACATATGAGGAGGCTTGTGCTTTGATAGAATCAGTGGCAGTAAAGAAAAACCTGAACAAGCTCAGTGTCCCAATCAATAGTGATTCCTCAATACACATTTATCAGACGAAGAATACTTCCTCGAATAAGTTTCTTATTACCTCTGGTGTGCATGGCGTTGAAGGTTACCTGGGATCAGCGACACAGGCTAAGTTTATCGATGAGGTAACCCTGCGTTCAGACCTGGATTTGGCAATTGTCCATATTGTCAATCCTACTGGAATGCTCCAGAACAGGAGGTTTAATTTAAACAACGTTGATCTTAACCGAAATTTTTGGAGGGTTGAACCACAATTAAGTCCGGAACTGTATAATAAAGTTTCAGATCTAATTAATCCTAAATCAGAGAAAGGCTTAAGAAATTTTAAATGGAAAGCATTTAAGAATATTCTGAGATACGGTTTTAAGCCCTTACAGCAAGCAATTGTTCAAGGACAATATCATATGCCAAAGGGTATTTTCTACGGAGGTACAGAACGACAGCCGGAATCCAGATGCTTAGATTCATTTCTCGGGAAGTTTCTTACCGATTGCACTATTCTATATGGAGTGGACTTGCACAGCGGACTAGGCAAATATGGCAAAGAATCTCTGCTACTAGAGTCCGAATTTGACTATAAATTGGTTGGTGAACTATCTACATTAATCAAAAAGCCTATTAAACAAGTTAAGGCGGCAGGAAAAGATAATTATCAAATTCAAGGAGGATTGATCGCAGGTGTCGGTAATCATTTAAAGAACGAGCAAATCAAAATGATTACGCTGGAAATTGGAATTAAGTCACCAATAACAACTCTTCAACTTTTGTGTGAAGAAAATTATTATTTCAACTATGATCAACTTAATCAAGCTGCTGCCGGACAAAAACTTAAGAATCACTTTTTTCCGAATGATCCTAAATGGAGAAATAACGCTTTGAACAATTCTGTTAACACCTTGATTAATTTCTACAACAATATAACAATCTGAAAATGGAACCTTCACCACAAGAAATAGCGCAATTACTGAGAAAACCTGAGGGAGATGCAGGGAAGGAAATGGCATTCAAAATGAATGATGGAAATGCAGGTCTGGTCACCGGGGCGATTAATCAACTTAGCTTAAGGGAAGCAGATCGGGTACTCGAAATCGGATTCGGCAATGGTAAACACCTCAAAGAGATACTTGAAAAGGCTGATAACATCAAATACGAAGGTGTTGATATTTCAGAAACCATGGTTAATGAAGCGAATGACATTAATTCAGTGGCAGTAGAAAGTAAGGTAGCTCGGTTTCAGCTAGGAGAAGTGAGTGACCTGCCTTTTGAGGATGATTCTTTTGAGAAAGTATTTACATGCAATACCATTTACTTTTGGCCAGCACCGGAAGCAGATATAAAAGAATTGTTTAGAGTATTAAAACCTGAAGGAACGTTGGTAATCGGGTTTCGAGAAGGTCATACGGTAAAAGATTATCCCTTTATTAAATTTGGGTTTCAGCTGTATGAGCAATCTGACGTACAAGAACTTTTACAAAGCGCAGGGTTCAGGAATGTTTCTTTCAAAATGTGGGAAGAACATGATTCCAAATGGAAGGAAGAAGAGTCGGAAAAAAGCAACGAGCACAACCTTCAAATTTTTAGTACACTCGCAATTGCTCAAAAATAAGGACAAAAAAATAACCGCGGTGGGTCAACCGCGGTTAATGCGCCTTACATTTACACCGCTGAACGGTATAAAATGATATGAAAACCTAGTTAGACTTACAACCCGATATGAACATACCTTCTTTGGATGTAATAACAATATTTCCTCATACTTATTTAATGTATTTTATACACTTTACAGTATTTTGAAGGTGAAAAATATCGTTTAAAGGAATGCTATAATATGTGTCCATTTTACAAAAAATCAATATTTGGTTCAATTTCGTTACGCTTAAAAGACTTTAGGAAGAATGAATATAATTGAAGAGATTTCGCGTGAGCATAGTAAGAATATGGCAATAAAAGTGTCATCATTTATAGGAGATAATGAAGATCTCTTCCGACAGTTGATGCAACTTGTTTTAGGTACTGAGAAGATTTTGTCACAACGTGGAGCTTATGTATTAAGCTATTGTTGCGATCGGAATCCGGAATTGGTATCGCCTTATATTTCAGAGCTAATAAAGAAAATCCAGACCCCGGACACTCATGTTGCGGTAAAAAGGTGTGCTCTCCGGTCTTTTGAAAAGCTACAAATTCCGGAAAAATATGCAGGAGAGTTAATTGATATATGTTTTCAATACCTGGAATCTGAAAAAGAAACACTGGCTGTAAAGGTATTTGCTATGACTGTAATCTATAACCTGTCATCAAAGTATCCGGAAATTCGAAATGAGTTAAGAATACTCATCGAAGACCAACTCCCCTACTCTTCACCTGGTTTTCAAAGTAGAGGAAAGAAGATTTTAAAAGGAATTCAAGGGAATGCTTGAACGACTATTGGCTCCATTCTGTAGGCTCTCGATCCCACCGGTGTAATTTCAATTCAGCTAATACTTCACGACCAAGTTTCGCCATATCACTACAGGCTATGTTCGCCTCCACATGATTCAGCTTTCTCATTCCTGGTATTGTAGTTGAAACGTCACTATTGCTCAAAATGAAACTAAGGGCAAGCTCTGGCATACTCATACCATATTTTTCGGCAATTGGCTTGAGCGCATCAGCATGTTCGACACTCGAGTTTAGATTCTCAGGCACGAAATAAGTATTTCTCCAATCTCCTTCTGGCCATTTCGAATCTTTGGTCAATGTACCTGTCAAAGTGCCCTCATCGAATGGTACCCGTGCGATAAATGCAATATCAAGTTCTCTAGCTAATGGTAGTAACTCATCTTCCGGGGCTTGATCAAAGACATTGTAAATCCCTTGTACTGAATCAACAAGACCGGTTTTCATAGCTTTCAGACAATTCCATGGCTCCCATCGGTTAATGCTCAGTCCGAAAGCCTCAATTTTTCCCTGCTCCTTCAGTTTAGTAATAGTGTCTTTCCATTCATCTTGGTCAGACCAATCATCCTCCCAGACATGAAACTGAATGAGATCAATTCTTTCTAAGCCAAGGTTTTCTAATGTCTTTTCTGTATACTCTATAATATGCTCTTTTGGAAATACAGAACTTATTGGTGTGCCTTTCACAGGTGGCCAGTTCCAGTCAGCCGGAGGTATTTTTGAGGCTGTGTATAATCGTCTTTCGGGGTGCCTCTTGACCAACCGACCCAGTATTTGTTCACTTAGGCCCTCACCATAACCCCAGGCTGTATCAAAGAAATTACAACCAAGTTCTACTGCCCTATCAAGTGATTTGTCGGATTGTGTAGCGTCTGATTCTGTCCAGCCAGCCATTCCCCACATTCCATAGCCAATTTCGCTTACCTGCCAGTTTGTTCTTCCAAATCTTCTGTATTGCATTACTATGTTTTTTCGCTGAAATAATAGACAAAACTGGTAAATGAATCGGATATTCAAAAGCCCGCTTCGAAAAGCTATCGGTTAGAATAAAAAACTTCCCTCAGTAGTTAGAGGGAAGATATTACTTTAATCGCAAGAAAGGTACCTTGGTTTTAGTTTTTGGACTGAATTTTAGCCCAATTGTCTCTTAATGTAACCGTTCTGTTAAACACAGGTTGGCCTTCCTTTGAATATTTACTATCTACACAGAAATACCCTAACCTTTCAAATTGTAGATATGTTCCAACTTCAGCATTCATTAAAGAAGGTTCCAGCTGGCACTTAGTCAACACTTCTAAAGAATCCGGGTTCAAGGATTCTTTAAAGTCCTTCTCCTTGTCTCCGTCTGGTAATTCTACATTGAATAACCGATCATATTGACGCACTTCAGCAGCAAACGAATGCTTTGCACTAACCCAGTGTAAGGTAGCCTTAACTTTTATCCCGCTGGTATCAGATCCACTTTTTGAGTCTTTGTAATAAGAGCATCTCAATTCTGTAATTTTGCCAGAGTCATTCTTAATAACTTCATCACAGTGTATAATATAGGCATATTTAAGCCTGACATCTCGTCCTGGACCTAATCTGAAAAACTTCCTTGGAGGATCTTCCATGAAGTCATTTCTTTCGATATAAATTTCTCTTGAGAAGGGTAATTCTCTGGTTCCTGCTGATTCATCCTCAGGATTGTTGATTGCAGTAAGCATTTCCTCCTGCTCCTCTGGATAATTAGTGATTACCACTTTTAAGGGATCTAGTACAGCCATTACTCTATTGGCTACCTTATTAAGGTCTTCACGCACACTGTGCTCTAGAAGTTGTACATCAATAATATTATCCCGCTTTGCGATACCAATTTTATCGCAAAATGTCCTTATAGCTTTTGGGGTATAGCCTCTCCTCCTGATTCCTGATATAGTGGGCATCCTTGGGTCATCCCAGCCATCAACATAATTACCTTCTACCAGTTCCAGAAGCTTCCTTTTACTCACAACGGTATAACTTAAATTGAGCCTCGCAAACTCAATCTGTCTGGACGGGAACATATTTAATTCCTTCAGAAACCATTCATACAATGGTCTGTGGACTTCGAACTCTAAGGTACACAAGGAATGAGTAATTTCTTCGATGGAATCAGACATGCAGTGAGCATAGTCATACATGGGATAGATATTCCATTTATCGCCTGTTCGGTGATGATGTGCTTTTTTGATTCGGTAAACAGCAGGATCCCTCATGTGCATATTCGGAGATGCCATATCAATCTTTGCCCGCAGAACTTTACTTCCCTCTTCAAATTCTCCGTTCTTCATTCTCTCGAATAAATCCAGACTCTCTTCTATCGGCCGGTCTCTGAATGGACTCTCTTTGCCTGGTTCGGTCGGGGTTCCTCTTCGCTCCGCAATTTCTTCCTGAGTCAACTCACATACAAATGCTTTACCGAGCTTGATTAGCTGAACTGCACCCTCGTAAAGTTTATCAAAATAGTCGGAAGCATAATATTCCCTATCTTCCCAATCGAAGCCCAACCATTTCACATCCTTCCTTATGGAGTCGACATACTCAACATTTTCTTTCTCAGGATTCGTGTCATCAAATCTCAGGTTGCAGAGACCATTATATTTCCTGGCAATGCCAAAACTAAGGCAAATTGCTTTTGCATGGCCGATATGCAAATATCCATTGGGCTCTGGTGGGAAACGAGTATGAACCCGCGAGTTATTCTTCCCTGAAGCAATGTCATCCTCTACAATTTGTTCAATAAAGTTCAGAGAACCACTCTTCCCTTCTACTGCATCTAATGTTTTTTCGTCCTTCTCCATGTTATAGAATTCGAAGGCAAATTTATAAATTCTTAATGAAGCATTGCTAATGCGATCTAAATATTATGCCAATTCGCAACATACTGGTAAATCATGCTTTCTCTATTGTATTAAAAAGAATTTGATTGTCTTTAACGTATTAATCATAAGCCCATACTTAATGTTGAGGATAAATAAATCATTCGATTTTCAACGCATAACATAGTAGTACTTGTGAGTTCTTACTAATATGTGTTGATGAAAAGTTTACTCCTATGAAACACATAACATTTTATATAGCCGCAGTTCTAACAACGTTAGTAAGTTGTAATTCAGGAAAAGTTGATCCCGTTGCAAACGAGGAGGATAAAGTCAGTCTGTTCATCGATAGTATTGTTAATACCATGTCAATTGAGGAAAAAGTCGGACAAATGACTAACCTGACGATTACCTCTTTGATGATTGATAGTAACGGTCTTGATAGCCTGGATATGGCCAAAGTAGAGGATGTTATTGTTAAGCATCATGTGGGGTCTATTCAAAATGTAAAGTCTCATGCTTATCCAATTTCAAAATGGCACTATCTGATCAACACGATTCAAGAGTATACCCTTGAGAAAACAAAACACAAAATTCCTTCTCTATACTGCATTGATGCAGTCCACGGAACCAATTATACAATAGATGCTACGCTCTTCCCTCATAACCTTGGTCTCGCAGCTACTCGAAATTCCGATTTGGTAAAGGAAGGAGCACACATCACTGCCATGGAAACAAGAGCCTCTGGCATACGATACAACTTCTCTCCAGTGCTCGATTGTGGACGCCAACCCTATTGGCCACGGCTGATAGAAACATTCGGGGAAGATATTCATCTTACAACTGAAATGGGTAATGCATCGGTTCTGGGCTATCAGAGTGATGATCCCTCCTCCATCGAAGGAGTAGCGGCATGTATGAAACACTTTGTTGGGTATTCCTATCCCCAATCCGGAAAGGATCGTGCACCAGCATATATTCCTGAAATAATGTTACGGGAATACTTTTTGCCTTCATTTGAAAAGGCGGTCCAATCGAATGCTCTAACTTGTATGGTAAACTCCGGTGAAGTAAATGGCGTTCCGTTACACGCAAGTAAATATCTGTTGACCGATGTTCTTCGGGGAGAACTAGGTTTTGAAGGGGTTATCATTACTGACTGGGAAGATGTACAAAAATTGAACTACAGACATCGGGTTGCGGAGAACAACAAAGAAGCGGTTTATAAGTCTGTAAATGCAGGCATTGACTTGTGCATTGTCCCTTATGACTATACCTTTTCGGATAACTTAATTGAATTAGTCCGTGAAGGAAGAATTAGTGAAGAGCGTCTTAATGAATCTGTGAGGCGAATCTTGATGCTTAAGTATAAGGTGGGGCTATTTGATGAGCCTTATGTAGAACAAGAGGCGCTTAAAAATTTTGCAAAGCCAGAGTACAGAGAATCTGCCCTTCAGGCTGCCAGAGAATCTATTACTTTGCTTAAAAACCAGAAAGATATCTTACCGCTTGATCCAACTACCTCCGAAAGTATATTAATTGTAGGGCCAGCGGCTGAGTCAATAACTACTCTAAACGGATGTTGGTCATTTACATGGCAAGGTCGTGATCCCCAATTTGCCGACTCTGCTCAATACACAATTTCTCAGGCAATCAATGATAAATTCTCTGGCGCCAGAATTCAAACGCTTAAAGGTTGTGACTTTGAAGGAGATGCATTAATTAACCCCAATCGTATTAAGAATGCCGCTAAAAGTGCAGACGTCATCATTGTTTGCCTGGGCGAAGATGCTTATGCCGAAACTTTAGGGGATATCAATGATCTGGAGCTGCCTCAGATTCAGCTGGATTTGGTCAATCTATTGTCAGAATCCGGTAAACCAATTGTTCTAATTCTCACCGAGGGACGCCCAAGAATTATAAGAAGAATCGAACCAAAAGTTTCATCAGTGCTTCTTGCTTACTGGCCTGGATCACGAGGAGCTCGTGCTATTGCAGATATAATTGCTGGTGACTATAACCCTGATGCCAGGTTGCCCATTACGTATCCTAAGTATAGCGGAGACATCAAGACATATGACTACAAATTCTCTGAGGCCAGTGGAGATCCCAACAACGACTATTACTATTCGTACGAACCTCAGTGGTCATTTGGCTTTGGTCTTAGTTATTCAAACTTTGAATATTCCGAAATAAGGCTATCAGCTGACACAATAAGAGCCGGGGACACACTGGACGTATCAATAGAAGTGACTAATACCAGTGAGCGGGATGGAAAACACTCTGTGGAGTTATACACAAGAGATCTTTATGCTTCCATTACTCCTTCTATGAGACGATTGAGAGCGTTTAAAAAGCTACTAATACCTGCTGGGGAGACTAAAAAAGTGAAGTTTCAATTGACTAAACAGGATTTGTCATTTATTAATGAAAGTCTCAAACGGACAAGTGAGTCCGGTCAATTTGAGGTAATAATAGGAAACCAAAAAAAGGGCTTCTACTTAAAATAACGGTGAATCTTCCGGAGGTAATAGTTTGGGAGTTTTCACCTTTAGTCCACAAGCTTTATTGAGATGTTCAATGAGGTACGTACCTAGCTCAGGTGAATCTCGCTCATCATGCATATGCATGAAGAAATACAGTTGTTCCAGTCCATTGTCAATCCACGACTTAAGCTTATTAACCCATTCATCGATTCTTTTATAATCTGAAGAATGAAGACTATTCCCAACAAATCGGATGAATGCTGTGGGTATTGTCAAACGATTGTGTAATACATCTCTCCTACCTGCTGTATCAGTCATCACGAGCCCGTGCCCCAGAGACTGGCAGGTTTCGGCAAGTTGTTCCATTTCTTTATTTCCTTCTTCAAACCAGTCTGGATGGCGAAGTTCAAGAAAGATGGGAATATGACTTGGTAGTTTTTTTAAGTATTCTTCAATCACATCTAATTCTTTTGGGCCGAAAGTATGGTGCAATTGTAGAAATGGAGGTCCTAGTGTTTCTTCGAACCCTTCAATCTGTTCATAGAAAGCAACTGTATCGGCATGAGCTCCTTTTAATCTTTTGAAATGGCTAATTGAATTGGTGAACTTTGGACAAAACTTGAAGTTGTCTGTTGCGGTATTCTTCCATTTTTCAATCGTTGAATTTGCGAAAACTCTATAATGAGTGGCATTCATTTCAATACATCCAAAATGATGTACATAGTGGTTGAGAAAATCTTTTTCCTTAGTCCCGCTTGGGTATATCTTACCAATCCAATCTTTACGCCCCCACTTAGCACAGCCAACGTATACCTGACAATTTTTATTAGGACTACCTAATAGGTTTTTATTGTTGGGGTGGTCTTTGGGTATAGAAAAATCTATACTATCTAACTCCTCTTCGGGTACTCTGCCAAACTGCATAGTAAAGTTTATTGTTGATTGATTTACTAATTAAGCAATCTTATCGGAAAATAGTCCATAAAGTAGAGACAATTGCGATTAGTACGAATGAAGCAATTATAGTCAGCAGGCGTGATTTTTTACTTTCCCTTACAGACAGGCCTCCTTCCAGCTTGTCATAGGTGAGGTTGGTGTAATCTTTGTCTTCCAGCTTGGTAAAATGGCTGATCAGGAACATCAGAAGGACGCTAAACCCGAAGAGAAATACAGCAAAATGTAGGAAATTCATGTGAATCAGCCAGTTAATGAGTTCATTGTTGCTTTGTACATCAAACATTTCTAACACAAAGCGAATGACCCCCAGGATTCCCCCACTTACGAGTACTATAAAAGAAGCACTTCCTGTAGACCTCTTCCAAAATAGCCCCATTAAAAATATAGCCGCGATCGGTGGAGATATATAAGCTTGCACGCTTTGCAAGTAGGTAATAATGTCTCCTGAAATATTACTCAAGAATGGTACCCATACGATGCCAAATATCACAATAGCAAAAGTAGCTATACGTCCTATGCTGAATAGCTGAAAGTCGGTAGATGCTGGAAACATCTTTTTATAAATATCGAAAGTGAATAATGCAGATGCACTACTGAAACTTGCCGCAAGGGAAGACATCAGTGCAGCGAGTAGTACGGCTATTGCTAATCCACGGAGGCCGTGAGGAAGCAAATGGGTAATAATATAACCGTAAACAGAAGTTCCTTCCGGAATATTCACATTCATTGCGCATACAATCATGCCGGGAATCATAATTGCAAAGACAGGAAGAACCTTAAGGTACCCAGCAAATATTACTCCCCTTCGGGCTGTTTTTACGTTTTTAGAACTGAGTACTTTTTGAACAATGTATTGATCGGTACACCAATACCATATGGCTAATATGGGAGCTCCGAAGACGATACCGGTCCACGGAAAGTCAGGGTCATCCATTCCCCGGAACATAGACCAAAAATCAGGTGGAGTATCGGCTTGTATAGCTCCAAGCCCTCCGTAATTGGTAATTGTGATTGTCGCAATGATTATTCCTCCCACGGTGACGATCATTCCCTGGATGGCTTCGGTATAAATTACTGCTCTTAATCCTCCTACAATTGCATACACACCAGTGCCAAGTGTAAATAAGAGTGATGAAGAGTACAAATCCCAACCAATTACTCCTTTGAGTATAATACCTCCTGCATAAAGTGTTACTGATACCTTCGTTATTATATAGGCCAAAATGGAGATAATGGAAAGGTAGTAGCGTGATCTTTTGTCAAACCTTCGTTCAATGAATTCAGGAACAGTAAAAACTTTAGATTTTATAAGGAATGGAACGATAAACCATGACATGAAAACGAGTACTATACAGGCCATCCATTCAAAATGACCCGCAGCTAACCCACTTTTATAACCTGCTTCAGTGTTGCCCAGAACATGCTCACTCCCAAAGTTAGAAGCAAACATTGATGCACCCACAACAAACCACCCAATGTTTCTTCCAGCAAGGAAGTAATCGGTAGCGCTTCTGCTTGCACCTTTAATAAAAAGTCCAATGACAAGGATAAGAACAAAGTACCCCCCTATGACGATAAAGTCTATGGTCGAAAAACTTACCACCTGATAAATGATCCGTTTTGGTTAAGCCGGTAAAATAATGTTTTTAAAGATCTTTCAGTAAGTAAAACAAATAGTAAGTAGATTTGCTTCACGACTAAAGATAAGCTTAAATTCTTATTATTAGCGAATAAATTATAAGGTCTTTACACACAATGGTATTATCAGAATAATACAGCGTGTGGATATCCTATCTTATAAATGTTCAACTTTGAGTGGAGTGGTTGTTAAAAAGCCCTCTGCATATCTCGCATTGATGGCTCGGCCAAAATGAATTGCTCTAGCTTTCAGGTAATCTTGAAATTCTTTTGATGAAATCGGGGTTTCCGGCTCCTGATTATTTGGATCGTAAAACTGACTTTTATAAGCCAATACTGCTTCCATTCGTTTTTCCCAGAAGGGTGTCACATCGATAACGATATCAGGCTCATGATAATAATCCTGGATATAGTGATAAACGGTTCCAGGCCTCCAGGGTTCCTGATTGATTTCTTGAACTTTGGTTTCTATCTTGGCCAAACCACTATAGAAGCAAGCTTCTTTCACCAAATCACAAGCCCTTCCATGATCCGGGTGACGGTCACTAGGTGCATTTGTTACTACTACCTCTGGTTTGTACCGTCTGATAGCTTCAATGACTTTGAGCTGACTTTCTTCGTTGTTCACAAACTTACCGTCAGCCAACCCCAGATTTGCGCGTACTTTAATACCAAGTATTTCTCCCGCTTTTTGGGCTTCCTGGTCTCTTAATTCTGCAGAACCCCTGGTACCTAATTCTCCCCTGGTTAAGTCAACAATCCCTACTAATTTTCCTTCCGCTACGTGTTTTAATATTGTACCTCCGCAAGCTAGTTCCACATCGTCAGGATGAGCTCCAAAGAAAAGAATATCTAGTTTTATGGACATAGGTTATTATTAGCGTACCCGGAGTACCCGGCCTATTCTAAGAACGGTAGTTCGCCTAATATTGTTCAGCCTGCAAATCTTACTTATAGAAGTATGGTAACGGGCCGCGATCTTTCCCAGATAATCACCGCTTCTAATTCTATGATAAACGGCTTTACTTAATTCTCTGTAGTAAGCGAAGTGCTGTGGAGTAATTGTAAAATCACATGAAGTGAGGCATGATTGATCAAAATCATAGAAGACAGCTGGATCAATGGCTTTACCTTTATACCTTACCTCGAAATGCAAATGAGACCCGGTACTTCTCCCGGTGTTTCCTCCTAAACCAATCATTTCACCAGCCTTTACTTCCTGTCCCACTTCAACATCGATTCGACTCATATGTCCGTAGAGGGTTTCTAATCCATTATGATGCCGAATGAGCACATAGTAACCATAACCGCGAGGGTTGTATTTTGAAATCCTCACAACTCCATCAAAGGCAGATACCAAGGTGTCTCCTACTTCCAGTTTGAGATCAGTACCGTAGTGCCATTTGTATCTTCGGAACCCAAAAGGACTCGTAACATGAGTTTCTTCTTTTTTGATCGGGAAGTACCATTCACCATCCTGAGCATACTTACTGGCACACAAAAATTTGTCTACGCTGTCAACGAAGGCGGTAGTATCATACCCATAAGGATCAGGAGAAAGTGAATCAAACACTGAAAAGCATTCTTCTACTCCTATCCAGTACAAACTATCAGCTATTATCAACTCAACATTACTTCTACAAATTCTAGCAGAGTCCGAGCTATGCACATGACTAAGAACAACTTTTTCTTCCCCCGAAACGGAGTCTTTTTCTGTGTGATAAACGGAAATACAATCCTCACCACTTACACTATCCGGAAGGATCTCCTCTATATACTCTTCGGAATCAGGAACGGCATATGCCATATTCTCATCCAGCGTATCCACATCTCCTCCTGTTTGCCCGTAAGAAACAGCAGTCAGGAACAAAGTGAATATGATAATAATGGATCTAATGAGCATAAACTTAGGCTAATCCTTTCTCAGCTAGATAACGTTCAGCGTCTAGTGCCGCCATACAACCGGTTCCTGCAGCCGTTACAGCTTGACGGTATTCCTTGTCAGCTGCATCACCAGCAACGAAAACTCCCTCCACGTTAGTTTTTGTGTTTCCTGGTTTATGAATTATATAACCAATTTCATCCATATCAAGGAACTCCTTGAAGATATCGGTATTTGGCTTATGACCAATAGCAACGAAGAACCCTTGAATTTCAAGTTCTTTCTCTTCTTGTGTCTGGTTATTAATCACTTTTACTCCTGTCACTTCCTGATCACCTAGCACTTCCACTGTTTCAGTATTGAATAGTATTTCAATGTTTGGGGCATTCGTAACGCGATGTTGCATCGCCTTTGAAGCTCTGAAGTGGTCTTTTCTAACTAACATATATACCTTATTACAAAGCTTTGCGAGGTATGAGGCCTCTTCACAAGCGGTATCACCAGCCCCTACTATGGCAACATCCTTGCCTCGGTAAAAAAAGCCATCACAAACAGCACAAGCACTAACTCCTCCTCCTATATCGCGTAGTCTTAATTCAGATTCAAGTCCTAGCCATTTTGCAGAAGCTCCTGTTGAGATAATTATAGTATCCGCTTCAATTTCAGTACCATCCTCTGTTTTAACTTTGTGTACGGGGCCGGAAAAATCAACTTCGGTTACAAATCCTGAACGAACATCGGTATCAAATCTTATGGCTTGATTTCGCAGGTCTTGCATCATTTGCGGGCCCATCACCCCTTCCGGGTATCCTGGGAAATTATCAACATCAGTTGTATCCATAAGTTGCCCACCTGGCTGCATACCTTCATACATAACCGGTTTTAAATCTGCCCTCGCTGCATATATGGCAGCAGTATACCCTGCCGGTCCCGATCCGATTATCAAACATTTAACGTGCTCCATTACTTCTCTAAATAAACTGAGTGTGATTAATTAAGTCGCGAATTTCGTGATTTTAGACTATTCTAACAACAGTTAGTTCTCCACAATGGTTCTGGGAGTATTGGTGTGGAAATAAAAAAACCCGAATCTTTCGAATCGGGTTGTTATGTTTAACCTAAGTAAGGTTTCAGTGCTTTGCTTCTTGAGGTATGTCTTAACCTCCGAATGGCTTTTTCTTTAATTTGCCTTACCCTTTCTCGAGTAAGATCAAATTTTTCTCCTATTTCTTCAAGGGTCATCGGATGCTCTCCGTTAAGACCGAAGTACAGTGATATAACATCAGCTTCTCTCTGTGTAAGAGTAGAAAGTGCTCTTTGTACTTCACGTCTCAATGAGTCATTCATCAGCCCTGTGTCAGGCTTCTCTTCACCATCATTTTCAAGAACATCGAGGAGCGTATTATCCTCTCCTTGAACGAATGGTGCGTCCATAGATACGTGTCGCCCTGAAATTTTCATGGTATCAACTACCTCAGCTGTAGTTACATCAAGTACTTCAGCTAATTCTTCGGGGGATGGCTCACGCTCGTATTTTTGCTCGAGCTCAGAAAATGTTTTAGAAATTTTATTGAGGGATCCAACTCGGTTCAATGGCAGACGAACAATTCTCGATTGCTCAGCTAGTGCCTGAAGTATTGACTGACGAATCCACCACACTGCGTAAGAGATAAATTTAAAACCTCTAGTTTCGTCAAATCGCTGTGCAGCTTTGATCAATCCCAGGTTACCTTCATTGATTAAGTCACCAAGTGAAAGACCTTGATTTTGGTATTGTTTTGCAACAGATACCACGAATCTTAGGTTGGCCTTAGTTAATTTCTCTAGGGCAATTTGATTACCTTCTTTAATTTTCTTCGCTAAATCAACCTCTTCATCAGGAGTAAGCAGGTCTACCTTACCTATTTCCTGAAGATACTTATCCAGAGATTGACTCTCACGGTTCGTTATTTGTTTGCTTATCTTAAGCTGTCTCATGGATGTTAAACCAATTTTATATAATAACGCAGAGCAAGCTGCAAAGTTCTTTTTTTTACGAGAAAATTAAAAGCATATTAAGTTATGCTTAATCTTTTCTAATTAATCCTGTTTTTCAGGCCTTGGAAGTAATACTTTTCTTGAAAGCTTGAACTTTCCAGTTCTTTCATCGATATCGACTAGTTTTACCTCAATTTCCTCGCCAACCTTCATCACATCTTCAACATTTTCTACTCTTTCCCAATTGATCTCCGAAATATGAAGTAAACCGTCTTTGCCAGGCATGAATTCAACAAATGCACCGTAAGGCTGAATTGACTTAACCTTTCCAGGGTAGGTCTCTCCAACTTCCGGTTCTGCTACAATTGCCTTTACTTTAGCCACAGCAGCATCCATTGATTCTTTGTTGGTTGCAAAAATGCTAACCTCACCTTTGTTGTTAATTTCTTCGATAATGATTGTGGTATCAGTATCAGCCTGAATCTCTTGAATGATTTTACCACCAGGCCCGATAACTGCTCCAATTTTCTCTTTATCAATTGTCATTGAGTAGTTTCTCGGAGCAAATGACTTGACGTCATCTCTGTTCGCATCCATGGTTTTCATCATTTCGCCAAGAATGTGCAGACGACCTTCTTTGGCTTGTTCTAGTGCTTCACTCAAAATTTCGAATGAGAGGCCATCTATTTTGATGTCCATTTGGCAAGCTGTGATACCATCTTTAGTACCGGTCACTTTAAAGTCCATATCACCAAGATGATCTTCGTCACCTAGGATATCAGATAGGACGGCATATTTACTGGAGTCTTTTGTTGAAATAAGACCCATTGCGATACCTGATACAGGTTTTTTGATTTGAATACCTGAATCCATTAATGAAAGGGTCCCACCACAAACTGTAGCCATTGAAGATGAACCGTTAGACTCAAGAATATCAGATACAATTCTTACAGTGTACGCACAGTTATCAGGAATCATATGCTTCAATGCTCTGAATGCCAGATTACCATGACCAACCTCTCTTCTGCCCGGTCCCCTCATGAATCGAGCCTCACCAGTGGAGAATGGAGGAAAGTTATAGTGAAGCATAAACTTCTCCGTTCCGTTGAACGTTGCTCCATCAATAAGTTTTTCATCAAGTTTGGTGCCCAGAGTCACTGTACATAGTGACTGAGTCTCCCCTCTTGTGAATACTGCTGACCCGTGCGCTGACGGTAAGTAGTCAACCTCACACCAGATGTCTCTGATTTGTGACAATTGTCTACCATCCAATCTAATACGATCATCAAGGACGTGGTTACGTACGGCTTCTTTCTCTACATCATGATAATATTTCTTTATCAGGGCACCCTTTTCTTCCAATTCTTCTTCAGAAAGAGTTTCCAGGTATTCATCTCTGAATTGAGTCATAGCAGCCATTCTTTCACTCTTATTAGTGATGTGCTGTTTTACAACTTCCAGAATCTTGTCATAGAACATTTCATGAATCTGCTTGGCAAGCTCTTCATCGTTGTCCTCATGCGAATACTCTCGTTTTTCCGTTTTGCCTAATTCAGCTTCCAGTTCCTTCTGAACGGCACAGTGGATTCTTACTTCCTCGTGAGCTTTCTTGATAGCTTCAAGCATTTCTGCTTCAGAAACCTCTTTCATCTCACCTTCGACCATCATAATGTTTTCGGCAGACGCCCCAACCATGATGTCAATGTCACTTTCTTCCAATTGGCTAAATGATGGGTTAACTATGTACTCACCATTAATTCTACCCACTCTTACTTCTGATATTGGCCCATTAAATGGAATGTCAGATACAGCTAAAGCCGCGCTCGCAGCAAGTGCAGCAAGAGAATCAGGCATTACTTCATCATCATGTGAAATAAGGCTAATTAGTACTTGAGTTTCAGCATGGTAATCATCAGGAAATAAAGGTCTTAACACTCGGTCAACTAGTCTTGAAACTAAAATTTCGTGATCGCTAAGTCTTCCTTCTCTCTTTAGAAACCCACCAGGTATTTTACCTGCACTTGCGAATTTCTCCTGATAATCAACAGAAAGTGGCATAAAGTCAACACCGTCTCTTGCTTCTTTTGCTGAAACTACGGTTGCTAAAAGCATACAATTTCCTTGTCTAACGATTACAGAACCGTCAGCTTGCTTGGCCAATCGGCCAGTTTCGATGGTAATCTCTTTACCATCAGATGTTTTTATGGTTTTTATTGTTCCTTGTGGAGCCATATTAATATTATTAAAAAGGACCTATCCATATTAAATACGTTAATACGGGCAGGCTAATTTCTTCTGGTTAAAAAAACGAACAAAGGGAATCCGTTAAGATCCCCTTTGTCACTAAAATTTATTTTCTGATGTTCAAGTCGGCTAGAACGGCACGATATCTTGTTATATCTTTCTTCTGTAGGTAGTTCAGAAGTTTTCTTCTCTTACCAACGAGTTTTAACAGACCTAATCGAGATGAGTGATCTTTCTTGTTTGTCTTGAGGTGATTAGTCAGGTGGTTTATTCTAAATGTAAATAAAGCAATCTGAGCTTCAGCTGACCCACTGTCAGTGTCTTTCTTTGCTGTTCCGTGGGCTTTAAATAATTCTTTTTTCTTTTCGCTTGTTAAGTACATCTTCGTATTAAAATGTAAAATATATTATTCTCTTCGTCTTTTGCAGCTGCAAAGGTAGTTCTTTGCGAATTAATAAACAAAATAACTTTAACTTTCTGCTTTTGATAGCATTTGTATTGAGGTCAATTGTTGAATTGCCCGATCGACTATATGTTTATAATCTCTTTCCTCGAAAAACTTGTATACCAGCCATCCCCAGAAGTAAAGTGGCGGGAGAATTACGAAAAAGATGTTATAAAGCCTTCGGTTTCCATTTTTCTCGATCTTTGATTTGTATATAGCAAATGGAATTAGCAAAGGAGCTAGGAAAAGCGAAACAAAAAAGGAAAGGTATACCGTCCCGCCTCCAAGCTTTTTCACATAATAGTATCCTTTAAAAGATTCTAGCCCCTCTTTTAAGTCTGGAATACTTCGTAAACGCTGTCTTAGTTCTTCTTGTTTGATGTTTTCACTGAGGTATTCTATCGTATCGTCCAAAAAATCTGATGTTTGTTTCAGGTCTTCCCATTTGGTTTGTCTTTTTGAAAGATAGTTTAGGTTATTGATCAGGAATGTAAACTTCTCGTGATCCAGTTCTGCGTTTTCCTTGGCTTCATTTAACTCCCGTGGGTTAACTGGAAAACTTGCTCGTGGTAAATACCTCAATGGATTCAGTTTACCAAATCCTGTATCATTTGCTGCAAAAACTATTGTGATAACGGCCACCGGGAGCATGACCATATTACAAATCATCATTCCGACCTCAACGTCAAGGATTAATTCTTTGGTTAGCTTTTGTCCTTGCATGGTCAGTATATAATAAACCACAAAGATTAGAATTGCGATAAGTGCAGGCATTCCCAACCCTCCCTTCTTCACAATAGCACCAATGGAGGCACCGATAATAAACAATAGTATACAGGAAGCGACCGAGTTATACCGATACCAGGCTTCTATTTTATAATTGATTCCGTTTTTACGGTGTTGATCCAGGGTAGCTTTGTGACTTTCTCCGGCTGATTTGACCCCTTGGGTATACTGCTTGGCAAGAAGGGCGGTTTTAGGGGACGAGACATCTATTTTTGTGGTGTCAAAGCCCGATATGTCTATTTTGTCATTTGGTTTTTGGTAGTGATAGAACAGCTTACTGTTTAGGTGTTTTCCCATTCCCTCCTTTTCCTTTTGGTATTTTACATCAAAGCTGTCGGCCATAGCCCATAGTTGGTCATAGGTGAGCATTTGCTTATTACCCATGAAACGGTCTTTCGGTGTTCTTTGAAGAGCGAGTTCTGAAATATCGATGACCATACGGCTATGTTCAAACTCTGAATACGCTACCGCCAGGTTTTGTTTCTTCTTATAGTCTGACCATTGCATGATTTGAGCGTCTTCCCGGTATTCCCTTCCATGATACAAATCAACGATCAGATTCATCTCATCTTCAGTTGTATGAATTCGCCCTGAGTCCGCAATAATAAGTCGAGTGTTTCTTTGGTTATGAGCACCACTGATGGTATCACTCGGGTAAATCATTACATGATCGATTCGTTCTCCATCATCATGGATTTTATCAACTTTAATACTGTATTTTTTAAGCAACTCAGTAAAGCCACCCTCTCGAAGGTTGAATGCTCCTTGTTTGTGAGTGAGATCAAACATTAATGTCAAAGCCCGGATATTGGCCTTGGGAAGGACTACATCGTTGTAGACATAGAGTGCCCCGCTTATCATTACTACGAATATGAAAACAGGTGCGATTATCTTAAGCAATGAGACGCCTGCACTTTTTATAGCAGTCAGCTCATTATGTTCACCCAGGGTTCCAAATGCAATTAGGGCGGCCAGCAGAATGGCTATTGGTAGTACTTTGGGGAATAGGAAAAAAGTAGAGTAAAGCATTACCTCCCCCAGATCGGCAGAGCTAATCCCCTTCCCTGCCAATACATCTGCATACTTAATCATGTGGTGTGTCAGAAACACAAACAAAAGTACCGGAAGTACAATGCAAAAAGGTCTTAGAAATGCCCTGAGGGCGATTAAATGTATGCTTTTGAGCCTCACTATCTATTTTGAACACTAAACGCTCAAAATTACTATTTTCTTGTCATGCTCCCAGCACTTCTTTAAGAGTATCGACCAATCCTTCCCACATCTCATAGAACTCATCATCACTGTCAGCAGAATCGGAGTATTCAGTTACGTGTAGATACAAAGTCTGTGTCAGTTCATTTACCTGCAGGTCAAACTCAACCCAAGACGGATCAGCTTCATCGTCTTCGTATTCAAACTTTACCGATCTATTAGTTTTCTGGGCAACCATTTTTGCAGGATGCTGCTCGCCATCGTATAGAAAAGTAAATACTTTGCTGGCATTTATGGTGACATCATCTGCGAACCATTCTTGTAAACCACCGGCTGTACTTAGGTATGGAAAAATGATTTTTGGTGAGGCGTTTAATTCAAACTCTGCCTGTCTTAGTGTTTTACTCATTATGGAAGTGCTTTCTTATTTTGGAATATATTACTTTTTGTCGAAAAGACCAATCAAAAAAAGTTTTCCGACTATTGTGATTAAATAAGGTGAAATTATATCTTTGCCGTCCGATTGAGCATTTAGAAGATGGATGCAGCATTGGCGAGGTAGCTCAGTTGGTTAGAGCGCAGGATTCATAACCCTGAGGTCACGGGTTCAACTCCCGTCTTCGCCACAACACGAACCCGTTGGTAAATAACACCAACGGGTATTTTTATGTATATGGTTTAGTACTCTATAGCGAAAAGTATAACAAGATTTGCATCGGCTATCGTAGCCCGTATCCACCAGCGGGTGGACAGGTATTGCCTAAGTGATCGGTGGATTCTTTTTTAATGATAATTGAAACTTAACACACCAGTCTTTTCGTTATATTTGATATAGCTAATAGAACACTAATGACATACAAGGTTAAAAAAGGCACCTCTTTAAAAGATTTCAATAAACTACTACAAAGTATAGCCAGTAAGCCTGCAAAACATGGTTTCCAGGCGAAAAAATACTGCGGGGTATTGAGCACTGATATTGATCCGATGGATTACCAGAATCAAGTACGTAATGAGTGGTAGAAATTCGATTTTAATTGATACGAATATTGCATTGTATTTATTAAAAGGTGACCAGCAATTGGCTGGTTATCTGGAAGGAAAGACAATTTACATCTCTTTCGTAACCGAATTAGAATTACTAAGCTTCCCGAAACTCTCTTCAAAAGAAGAGAAATCAATACAAGAAGCTATTAGCGAATGGCAAGTATTTAATCTGTCACCCGACATAAAAAAATACACAGTAGATATTCGAAAAGCATATAATTTAAAACTTCCGGACAGCATTATTGCAGCTACTGCATTATTTGGAAATGTGCCTCTTTTTACCGCTGACAAGGCATTTGACAAACTTGAGTCCGTAAATACTATTATTTACGAACCTTAACCTCACAAATAAATCCTAATCGTATTCTCCAACACATCCTGTTTTCTTGAAAAACAGACTGTCTTTCTGTTGAGCCGTTTAACATGAGTTCGAAGAGTCAAATCAAACCGTTCGAAATGATTAATTCCGAATCGAGTGACTTTATGGATTTCCTGAGGAATTAGTGATCTGTATATAGGTAATGCATCTGTATAGATTCTTTTTGGGGTTTAGTCATAATAGTCTATCTCAAATGAATCTTTGTTCTTAGGCTTACATTCATTTCTATTACGGAAAAAGTAAAAACCCACCGGTGTCATTTCCAGCGGGTATATATTTTTTAGTGAGTTTAATTAATCTAGTCACAGACCGGATAAGCATCTGTAATAGCTCTGCCTGTGGCAACCAATTGCTTGATTCTTAAATCCTGAAGCAGCCCCTTCATAAAGCCATTGCTTTCATTCATGTCATATTCCACAACATCACTATTGATTGCCATATATGGCAACCTGGCAATGAGCTCTTTTGACTCGATATGATAAATATACACCTCTCCTGCCAGCATTCCAGGTGTATATTCCCCGGTCAAGATGTCTCCATTGTCATCGATATTCTTTTTATCCTTGCTCTCAATAGTCGGTTCTATCCTTAGCACATCTTTATCAATTATGAGATATTTACTATCCCTCAACATTCTGAGCTGATCAAGTCTATACTCATGTACATCAGGGTCAAAAGCAAAGTCACTATCAACCATTTCCCGCATGAGCTTTATTTGTTGTCCACTATAGTCAGAAGAAAAACTCTCAAATTTATTAGAGTCCGTTACTATTTCGTACTTCACAAGAATGGCATTTCGTTTCGCGTAGAAGTCCTCCAATTCACCAAGACAATACTCATACTGGTAGATTATGCTATCCTCTATCGGATTATTAATTGTAGCGGTATCTTCATCTACAGTAATGAATTCTGTGCCCGCATCTAATACACTTAGAATTGAGGTAAACTTTGTCTTGGATGAATCTGCAAATTGACTGAATCTCTGTTTTCGCTCTTCCTCCTCTTTTTTCAACTCCGCTTCATAAGAATCTTCGTCTTCGTACTCCCTTTTGGACTCCCCACAAGAGTTAAATAGAAATGGTGTTAGAATAAGAAATAATAGGTATGGTTTGTTCATAGTTACTACTTACTGGTGATATAGTTCTTACGTAGCAACCACTTCGAGGTTTGAATTATTTTAGTTTCTTTCGAATGGATTTTGGAATTGCATCTTTGTGCACCATAATATCCATGGTTTTATACCTTACAAATGCCTCTGAAGCAAATAGATACCCATCACAGTCGTTGTACTTTGTTCCCCAACTGTTTTTTACTATATAGAACTTATTGCCGTTTTGATCTTTCGCTATACCAGTTATATGCATTCCGTGATCGTCCGTAGTTTCATAGTTATCATAGGCTTCCTGTCGCATTTCCTGAGTGATTTTTCGTGGAGTACAAGGAGCATCGAAAATGGCTTCCTTTTCCTTGCTATTTAAGTCATCCCAGTCGGTTTCGGGAACTACAGCAAGAGCTTCTTTGAAAGAGAATCCATCGTCACTTACATCTGCAGCCCAGGCTACTGTATATCCCTCATTTATAGCATTGTCAATGATAGCCATTAACTCATCGATTGGGACGTTATACATATCATCCCATGACCAGTTGTCAGGTACTTCCAGTATAAACTTTTCATAGAACGGAACGTGAGTATAAGATGATAATTCTACATAATTATCTGCATCAATTCCCATTTCGGAAGCAAAAGACTGGGGTGTGTATTTCTTGCCATCGTACTCAAATTCTTTTGGCACAGCTCCCAGGTAGGTATCCAGTACAGCATTGACGGCTTTGTGCCAGGCAGTTGAGAGTCTCTTGTTCTTGTTCTTCACCACTCCTTCCACCATTCCTTTTAATACTGCGTCCATTTCGCCATGCTTATGCACGTCTTCACCGTAATTCTTACCCAGATAGACCGACTCTGGTACAATTCCATATTTTGCGATAACGTTGGTCACATCGTGAAAAGCGCCTCCGGCACTAAAGTTGATATGTCCGTGCATCCGCACATACTGTTTGGCCTTGTCTGAATAGGTGTGCCGCACGATGAACATCTCACTAAGATTGTGCTTGCCTTTTCCCATCCTTAATAGCTCGGACTCAATAAAAGAAAGTGTACTAAAACTCCAGCAGGTCCCGGATCTGCCCTGATTCTTTACGGAAGTAGTGTCTTCATCTTTGACTATTGTGAACAAATATCCCCCGCCCTTCTTGTTTCTTACGGTATCTTGTGAATAGGCAGTCTGTATAAATAGGACTGCTATAAGTACTTGTATGATAAATTCTTTCTTCATTGTATCTATTGGTCTTATCCGTATTAACGGATATTAATCAATCTTATTTTTCCTGTTGGCACAATCAGCATTCATACATTTGCCAAAAAAATTGAGTGAGTGGTTCAATATTTTAAAATTGAAATGTTCCTCCACCAGCTTTTGGATATTCCCTACCCTGGGATCGCAGAATTCCATCACTTCATTACATTCTGCACAAATCAAATGGTCATGTTGCTTAAAACCATGTGCTTTTTCATAGTGGGCCTGGTTATTACCAAACTGGTGTTTGCTTACCAAATCGCATTCCAGCAATAACTCAAGTGTATTGTAAATTGTGGCCCGACTCACGCGATAGTTCTTATTCTTCATCGTGACATAGAGCTCTTCTGCATCGAAGTGTCCTATATTACCATATATCTCTTCCAGAATTGCAAACCTTTCAGGGGTCTTCCTCAGTTGTTTTTCATCAAGGTATTTGACGAAAATTTCCTTTACTACTTCGTACTTATCGTTGGTTGCTTGTGTCATTATTTTAATCCAACCGCTATTTGAAAATCATGAATTATGTTCCTTCCATGATATACCTTTGCGTATACACCAAACAAAATTAAGAACATTAAGGAAAAACCTATGAATACTCCCCAGAACTTACTTTTAGCTACTTCTTCGGATTTCTCAAAGTAACCTTTCAAAAAATGCTTGGAAGCCTTTTTCAAGCCCTCATAAATCGGATAAAATACTACGATAATGAGTAGCATAGTCGTTAATGTTCCAGAATATGTGGGAGGCAGGGCTTTTCCGTCTTTTGCCATTACATACAGCGCAAAGTCTTTTACCAGGTAAGCTATTAAAACAGATAAAATAAAGGCCATATGACTATGGACTTTTTCCATAAATGATTTCTTCTTTTTCTGAGCCATTGTGTTCTGAGGTTTTGATTGCGGCCTGAGAAGTTAGAAAAAAACTGGAAAATAGTCTAACAGCTCTACTGTTAAATTATAGCAGCACATACGGAATAATTCATTATTCAACTCAGCTTAAGTCTCTCAAGTACAATACAATCTCTTTGGTGTCGTTGTCATAATTGCTATACAGACATTTCTCAAACACAAAATTCCTAAAGGGCTTAAGGTCCTTGTTTATGTCTTGTTGTTGGATCAAGGGTTAAAAGTTATTTTTCCAACATTAAGAATAGACGGTTATACTGGTATGCTCTTTAGTTTCTTAGGGCACGAAGATACGCAGTATGCCAATCAGTATTCCCACCATAAATTTCTTCGGATTCAGATTGGTATGGAAGAAAAAGAAGTAATTAGCATTTTAGGCACTCCGTTGTCAAGATGGCAACCATACAAGAATACCAATTATCAAAATAAAACCCATTTCGTTGGATTTGAGTACAGTCAAAGTCCCTCATTTACGGATTATCGGTTGAGACAAATCTATTTTGATCATGGTAAGGTTACGGAAATCATAGGATATTATTATGTGGATTGAATCTAGAATCAACAAAAAAGCCCTAACAAAACTGCCAGGGCTTCAAATAATTTCCAGGAATCTCCTATTTTACTTTCTCGACTACTGCTTTGAAAGCATCAGGGTGATTCATTGCTAAGTCAGCTAGTACCTTTCTGTTGATACTCACATCTGACTTTGACAATTTTCCCATGAACTCAGAGTAAGACATACCGTGCTCTCTAACACCGGCATTGATTCTTTGAATCCAAAGTTTTCTAAAATCTCTTTTCTTAGCTTTTCTGTCGCGGTAAGCATATTGCAATCCTTTTTCAACTGCATTTTTTGCGACTGTGTGAACGTTTTTTCTTCTTCCGAAGTAACCTTTGGCCTGCTTTAGAACTTTTTTTCTTTTTGCGCGGGAGGCAACCGCATTTACTGAACGTGGCATAATTTAGTTGTTTTTGGTGAGTGGCGTCTGTCTATTAACAGTTCTTATAACCAAACCCCTGGTGTAACATTAACCGGAAAATCCTCAGATTCTCAACAGGTCCTTAACATTTTGCTCGTCTGCTTTATCAACGAGTCCGGACTTAGTAAGATTTCTTTTTTGCTTAGTACCTTTTTTGGTCAGGATGTGACTTTTGAAAGCGTGCTTTCTCTTGATTTTTCCTGATCCGGTAAGCTTAAATCTTTTTTTAGCCCCTGAATTAGTTTTAACCTTAGGCATATTTATAATTTATTTACTTTTCAATTTTTTAGGAGCGACAAAGATAATCATTCTTTTTCCCTCCATTTTAGGCATTTGCTCGATTTTACCGTGTTCTTCTAGTGCTTCAACAAATCTTAACAAAAGAAGTTCACCTCTTTCCTTATAAACAATGGTTCTTCCGGCAAAGTGAACGTATGCTTTTACTTTATAACCGCTGTCGAGAAAGTTCTTAGCGTGCTTTAATTTGAAGTTAAAGTCGTGCTCATCTGTATTAGGTCCAAACCTAATTTCCTTGACAACTACTTTATGAGCCTTTGCTTTCAGCTCTTTTTGCTTCTTCTTTTGCTCGTATTTAAACTTTGAATACTCTACAACTCTGCATACCGGTGGGTCTGCTGAAGGTGCAACTTCGACAAGATCAAGACCTTGTTCTTTCGCTATTGAGAGTGCTTTTGAGATGTCGTATACACCTTGATCAAGATTTTCACCGACCAAACGTACTGTTCTTGCAGTGATCTTCTCATTTACTTTGTAAGGTTCTTCTACACGACCTCTTCTGACTCCCCTTTTAAAATTCTTTGCGATACTCTTTAAGTGTTTTAAATACTAACAAAATTATTTACGAAGCGCGAATATCGGAATAATTTGAGTTTTTCGAAAAATCTAGCTGTTAATTTTTAGATAAGTCTTGATTTATCTTGTCCTGAAAAACTTTATGAATTCATCAATATTCATATTTCCAACATCACCTTCACCATGTTTTCGAACGGATACCTTACCTGCTTCTTGCTCTTTCTCTCCTACTATGAGCATATAAGGTATTTTTTTCACTTCCGCATCCCTGATCTTTCTTCCTATTTTTTCGTCTCTTGAATCGATATTTCCGTGAATATCTTCTGCCTGCAATGCCGCACTTACTTGCTCAGCATAGTCATGAAATTTTTCTGAGATCGGAAGTATTGCAATTTGTTCAGGTGATAGCCACAGCGGAAAATTACCACCGCAGTGTTCAATCAGAATAGCAACAAAACGCTCCATTGAGCCAAACGGAGCTCTATGAATCATTACGGGGCGGTGTTTTTCATTGTCAGCACCAACATATTCGAGCTCAAACCGTTCAGGTAACTGATAGTCCACCTGTATGGTACCCAATTGCCAGCTTCTACCCAAGGCATCTTTAACCATAAAGTCAAGCTTCGGCCCGTAGAAGGCTGCTTCCCCATATTCTGTTATCGTTTCAAGACCTTTCTCAGCTGAGGCTTCAATAATAGCTTGCTCTGCTTTATTCCAAGCTTCGTCTTCCCCAATATATTTACTTGGGTTCTCTGGGTCTCTTAGTGAAATTTGAGCTCTGTAGTCGTCAAAACCAAGTGTTTTAAAAACATACAAGACGAGGTCTATCACCTTCAAAAATTCTTCTTTAACCTGATCAGGACGACAAAATAAGTGAGCATCATCCTGAGTAAATCCCCTAACCCGTGTCAATCCGTGTAGCTCTCCACTCTGCTCATATCTATATACAGTGCCGAACTCAGCAAACCTTACAGGAAGTTCTTTATAAGACCTTGGACGACTCTTGTATATCTCACAATGGTGAGGACAATTCATCGGTTTCAATAAAAATTCTTCGTTTTCAGATGGTGTATGTATGGGCTGAAAAGAGTCTTCACCGTACTTTTCATAGTGTCCCGAAGTGATATACAGCTCTTTTTGGCCAATGTGAGGAGTCACAACGGGCAGGTAACCTGCTTTGAGCTGAGCTTTCTTAAGAAAGCCTTCCAATTTGTCTCTCAACATAGCGCCCTTGGGTAACCAAAGTGGTAATCCTAACCCAACTTTTTCTGAGAAAGTAAATAGTTCCAGCTCTTTTCCCAACTTCCTATGATCTCTTTGTTTTGCTTGCTCAAGTAGTTCCAGGTATTCTGTTAACTCCTTTTGTTTTGGGAAGGTAATTCCATAAATACGGGTGAGCATTTTATTCTTTTCATCACCTCTCCAATAGGCACCAGCCACATTAAGAAGTTTAATTGCTTTTATGAAGCCTGTATTTGGAATGTGGGGTCCCCGACAGAGATCGGTAAATCCACCCTGCTCATAGAAGGTGATTTCACCATCTTCAAGTCCATCAATTAACTCAAGCTTGTATTCATCACCCTTTTCTGTGAAATATTTTATCGCATCGGCCTTCGCAACTTCACTTCTTTTGTATTCATTTTTCTCCCTGGCAAGTTCCAACATTTTCTGCTCGATCTTTGGAAACTCATCAGACGAGAATTCATGATTACCAAAATCGATGTCATAGTAAAACCCATTTTCTATTGATGGACCTATACCTAATTTGATGCCCGGGTAAAGGGCTTCGAGGGCTTCCGCCATTAGGTGGGCTGATGAGTGCCAAAATGTTGACTTTCCTTCTTCATTATTCCAGGTTAGTAAGTTAACCTGAGCATCCTCATGAATAGGGCGCGTAGCGTCCCACACTTCTCCATTCACTTCTGCAGATAAGACATTTCTTGCAAGTCCCTCGCTTATTGACATTGCTACATCAAGGCCTGTTACTCCTTTTTCAAATTGTTTGACTGATCCGTCAGGTAATGTAATATTAATCATTGTTCGTAGTATCCGCGGAAAGCGACCTTCTCTTTGCTAAATAATTTATTGTACCAACAATTGCTGGTATTTCAGCTTGTGCTAAACTATCATTGGGCGCAATTTCCATAACCTTTTTATAATATTCAAGGGACTCATCATATCTTCTGAGTTTCCGGTAAGCCTGTGCCTTGATTTTTAATTCTCTTAGCTTTAATTCACCTTCCATGCCATTCAAATAAACCAGGCAAGTATCCAGGTTTCTTCGGATTGTGTGATTATTGGTATTGAATCCAAGATTAAAATAATGCCTGGCAAGAAGGGCTCGTGCTTCATAATGTTCGGGAAATCTGGACAGTATATTTTTGTAGACCTTGAGTTGTAAGGCTTGTTTTTCCTGAAGCTCAAATAATCTTGCGGTTTCCTTCCATATAAGCGTATCTTTTGGATACAAGTGCTCATACTTTTGCACAACATCTTTGAGCATCGGAATATTTTTATTCTGGGCGTAGATACTCGCAAGTGCTTTGTATAATTCCGGTATGTCAGGTTCTTGAGTATAAATTTTATGGAACTGATTCAATGCTTGAGCAGTATCTTCTTTGTTTAAAAAATTAATACCGGATACAAAACTACTTGCATTGCTTGCATATCCGGCCTTACCTAAACACTTTAGGGATTGAGCTGTATGGTCTGACATAGCATAGCTCCAAGCCATTTCCTCAAACATTTCTGAACTCAAATCCGAACGGGCAAAGAATTTATCACATAACAACAAGGCTGATTCATAATCCCTTAGCTTATTAAAAACCCTTAATCCCAGATGGACAAAAGCCAGGTTGGAAGAATCTGATTTTATGGCTTTGAGAATATTGGTTTTGGAAAGAAGGAATTTTTTATCCTGAAAATATATCCTGGCCATATGATAAAATACGGCTGGGTCAACGTCTTTTTGTCGAGATTTTTTCTTTAAATAATCGAGCTGGACTTTTGATTGCGCTTGAGGGTCTTTTGGTTCATACACCCTACTCTTTTTGTTGGGTGTTGGTTTACTACACCCATAAAGCAGTGCCAAAACGAATATGACCAAAGTTAGTCTCATTGATGCAAATATAGAGGGTTGTTGCTTGTATGGTAAAGACATGAGCAATTTATTCACCTCGCCTGGCATAAAAGTTTCGAAGATGAATATCACCATTTTTGATTACTGACAACATCCATTGCTTTTTTATTTCGAGGGCCTCTTCCGGATTCAGGCACCAATCCAGGTTCAATTGGCGCAGTCGATGAACCAAATGATACAGACATATGGCTACGCTTACGGAAATATTGTAACTCTCCGTAAACCCATACATTGGGATTCTTAAAAAATAGTCGGCTTGTTCCTTAACCTCATCGGAAACCCCGGTTAGTTCAGTGCCAAAAACTAACGCACATTTTTCGTCCAAAGGTAGGTTTTCAGGATAGTAATCGTTGGTATGAGGTGTTGTGGCTACTATTTTATAACCTTTTGTTTTTAGATGCTTCAGACATGAAATAGTATTTGAACTCACCTCTTCATTATACTGAATCATATTCACCCATTTCGAAGACCCCTGAGCTACATCGGGATTGAGGGTATATTCATTTCGGTTCTCAATAATGTGTAAATCCTGGATTCCAAAGCAGTCACATGATCTGATAACAGCACTTGCATTATGGGATTGATAAATGTCTTCAAGTACAACCGTCAAATGTCTGGTTCGATCAGAGAGAACCTTATCTATGGATTCCAGTCTGCTTTGAGTTATATACTCAGATAAATAATCAATCAGTTCCTGATTCTCTCCCATTAGAAAAGACCTAATTGTTCTTTATCATCATTGCCTTTGTCCTTCTTTTCTGATTTCTTGGGTTTTACGTCCAACTCAATTGTAGACCCTATATCTACATCAGCATCTTTCTCTGGGGCGTCCTTTTTTTCTTCACTCTTCTGCTGAGCGGTTGGTTGTTCTTTCTCCTCTTCTTTTTTGTGCTCAGGTTTGCTTTGCTCCGTTACTGGTTGTGTAGGAGTTGAGCTCTCGGTTTCATTATCGTCATCCGATTCCTTTTCAGGGCTTTCCGTTTTGTTTTCGAACTTTTCTTCTTTTAGTGTGACTTTATATACTCGGTCGTTCGTAAGTTTGTTGCCAATGGCTTTCCAGCCTTTTACATCGATTAATTCTTCTAATTGAAGTTCTGTGGTCTTTTTCTGTGCTCCTTTCGAGTTTGACTTATGAGACATTTCAATAGTGGCAGCATCAGCGGTAGTAGCCAATATCAACTTGGAACCCTTAGATTCATTAATAAAGGGAAATTTCTTGCTATCTGTCGAGGTCTCGATCTGGAATCGTTTTACGTAGTAAGTTCCTGATTCTCCGTCCATATGGATAGCTGAAATGACTTTTTTAGGGTCGTATTTATCGATTACTAACACGGAGTTGGGTTCGTATCTATTTGTAAGCTCAAACGAAGTGAGTTCGTAGCTTCCATCTTTATGTATTACTACAATTTTATCTTCACCGTTGAACTGTCCTAATAGCTTACCCCTCTCCTCTCTATTGAGCCTTCCAACCACTTCATCATACCAGATGTCAACACCCGAAAGAGTGGATACTCCAGCTGATTTCAGTTCTACTTTTCTCACAGGATATTTAGTCAGGATATTTCCTCCGGCTCCACGTCCTTTGATTTCAATATCTGCAAAATCAAATTCAAAGACCTTTTTTCTGGCTGTACTACCCGCTGTAAGATAAACGGTTACCGTCTCAGCTTCACCATTTGGGTTAGCCGTAAAATAATGGACTTTGGCGCCTTTTCCTTTTCCTATTTCGTACTCTTTGTCTCTGGTTACACCAAGGACCTGAAACCTCTTCACATAGCTTTTTCCATTATCACCATTTACATAGGCCATATTATAGACCATACGCTCATCCCCTTTCTTAAACACTCCGGCAAAGATGATGTTCTTTCCAACGAAGACTTTGTCCGCAATCTTCGATACTACCATTCTTCCATCTCTACGGAAAACGATAATGTCGTCTATATCAGAACAATCACAAACAAATTCATCCTTTCTTAGTCCTGTACCTATGAAGCCTTCTTTTGCATTCATGTACAGCTTAGCATTATTAGCCACCACCTGAGTAGCCTGGATTGTATCAAAGGTTCTGATTTCGGTTTTACGTTCCTTTCCCTTACCAAATTTATCAAGCACGCCCTGGTAATAAGCGATAGCGTAATCCGTAAGGTTTTTCAAATTATGCTCAACCTCTTTTAGTTCCTCCTCCAGCTTACGCATCAATTCATCTGCTTTGAAGCTGTCGAACCGGGATATCCTCTTAATCTTAATTTCAGTTAATCTAACGATATCCTCTTCCTTGATCTCCCTGTAGAATTGAGGTTTATAAGGATCAAGTCCCTTGTCAATAGTATCTATAACCGCTTCCCAGGTCTCGCATTCCTCAATATCACGGTATATTCTGTTTTCAATAAAAATCTTCTCCAGGCTGCTGAAAAGAATTTTTTCCATCAACTCACCTTTCCTGATCTCCAGCTCCTGCTTAAGCAGGCTAACGGTATTATCGGTACATACTTTGAGTATATCATCCACCGACATGAAGTGTGGCTTTTCATCGATGATTACACAAGCGTTGGGAGAAATTGAAACTTCACAGTCCGTAAAGGCATATAGGGCATCGATCATTACATCTGGTGAAACACCACTTGGCATGGTGACAAGAATTTCAACATCTTTAGCGGTATTATCAACCACTTTTTTGATCTTGATTTTTCCATTGTCATTGGCTTTGATAATGGAATCGATCAAACTAGAAGTTGTGGTATTGAATGGAATTTCCCGTATGGCAAGGTTCTTTTTATCTACCTCCTCTATACGAGCTCTGACCCTGATTTTTCCGCCTCTCAGGCCGTGGTTATATTGAGAAAAATCAGCTAGTCCTCCTGTTGGAAAATCCGGGAGAATATTGGTCTTTTTGCCCTTTAAAATCTTTATCGATCCTTCAATCAGTTCAATAAAGTTATGAGGCATAATCTTGGTGGCCAATCCAACAGCAATACCTTCGACTCCCTGAGCTAATAACAAAGGAAACTTTACGGGCAGTGTAATAGGTTCTTTGTTTCGTCCGTCATATGAGGCTTGCCATTCAGTAGTTTGAGGGTTGAAAACAACATGATTCGCAAATTTTGACAGTCGCCCTTCAATATATCTGGGTGCCGCGGCACTATCGCCTGTCCGAATATCACCCCAGTTACCCTGAGTTTCGATCAATAAATCTTTTTGTCCCAGATTGACAACTGCGTCACCAATAGCGGCATCACCATGAGGGTGATATTGCATCGTATGACCGATGATGTTGGCTATTTTATTAAACCTTCCATCATCCTTCTCCTTCATTGAGTGCAATATCCGCCTTTGTACCGGCTTCAAACCATCCTGAATGGCTGGTACCGCACGTTCTAAAATCACATATGATGCATAGTCCAAAAACCAGTTTTCATACATTCCTGATACCGGAATCACATCATGCATTTCATCATCTCCAGACATACCAGCATCTGGAATATTATCGACTTCATCGGCCATAGGTAAGAGATTTTGAGGTTTTTATCACCGGAGTACAAAATTAATTATAGTTTTAAGCTCTGAAATATTTCATTCTATTAGTTATCAACATCACCTAATTGTGAAATCTACATTATCAATATTGAAAGTAGTGTTAATAGTGCTTATCATAGGCTGCGAAAGTTCTAATACAGAAATCCCGATTGACGGAGAGAAATGGAAATCAGACCCAAATGGTTGTCAGGGGATCAGGATGGCATTAAAGGATCAATTGATCAGGTCCAAAGAGCACTTGATTGGATTATCGCAACAGGATATTATCGGTATCCTGGGAAAACCAGACATGAATCAATTGGATAACCGTTCAAAGAAAAGTTATTTATACTTTATCGAAGGTGCTGCTGAATGTAATTCAGATTCAGATAAGTCCACCAAACTTGTTATAGAATTCAATTCCATTAACCAGGTTCGGTTTGTTACCTTTCAGAAGTGGTAATCGGGGGACAGTAATTACATCTTAAGCTGTCCTGACTTCCTCATTTTCTTTACTTTCTTAATGTTCTGCTTACATTTTTTACTGGTACGTACGCACTGAGTAAACATCATTAAAGAAAGAAAGCCAAGAGCTAATACTTTAAGTTTCATACCTGAATCTTTTGAAGGTTTAGAGAATAGAGCTAACTAAGATACGACTATATCATGAGCATTACCAGCTATTTTGTAAAAACCTCTGCTTCTTCTTTTGAATGCTCTTCCTTATCCGGGTCAACTTCTTCAACTCCTACCTCATCCTTTTCAATTCTAAGGTTTTCAATAATGAACTGTTGACGTTCGGGAGTGTTTTTTCCCATGAAATACTTCAGTAGCGAGTTGATGGATGTATCTTTTTTAAGTAGTATAGGTTCTAGCCTAATATCTTCTCCAATGAATCCCCCGAACTCATCAGGTGATATCTCTCCAAGTCCTTTGAAGCGGGTTATCTCAGGTTTACCACCTAATTTTGCAATCGCTTTTCTCTTTTCATCTTCGCTGTAACAATAATGGGTCTCTTTCTTGTTTCTTACCCTGAATAAAGGAGTTTCCAGTATGTATACATGCCCATTCCTAATCAAATCAGGAAAAAACTGAAGGAAAAAGGTTAGTAATAATAACCTGATGTGCATACCATCCACATCAGCATCAGTGGCAATGACTATACGATTATACCTAAGATTCTCAACGCCATCCTCTACATTCAGGGCATGTTGCAGCAAGTTGAATTCTTCATTCTCGTATACAATTTTCTTAGTAAGGCCAAAACAGTTTAATGGTTTACCTCTAAGGCTGAATACAGCTTGTGTTTGGACATCACGAGCCTTAGTTATGGAACCACTGGCGCTATCACCCTCAGTAATAAAAATGGTTGAGTTATAGCGATTGTCGTTTTTTGTATCATCATAATGCACCCGACAGTCTCTGAGTTTTTTGTTGTGAAGATTGGCTTTTTTTGCCCTTTCGTTTGCGAGTTTTTTAATACCTGCGATATCCTTCCTTTCCCGCTCCGATTGCAGGATTCGTTTGAGAAGGGCATCTGCAACTTCAGAGTTTCTGTGTAGGTAATTATCTAATTCTTTCTTAACGAAATCGTTTACGAAGGTTCTCAACGTAGGACCTTTTGGACCAACATTTTGGGAACCTAGTTTTGTTTTAGTTTGAGATTCGAAAACTGGTTCTTGTACTCTCACACTAACAGCACCAACAATTGACGCTCTGATATCTGCTGCGTCAAAGTCCTTCTTATAGAACTCTCTAATTGTCTTGACTAGAGCCTCCCTAAATGCGGCAAGGTGTGTCCCACCCTGAGTCGTATACTGTCCATTGACGAAGGAATAGTACTCTTCACCGTATTGATTTCCGTGTGTCATGGAAACCTCAATGTCATCACCTTTTAGGTGTATCAAAGGGTATCTTCTGTTTTCTTCGGCTATTTTTCTACTGAGCAGGTCCAATAAACCGTTTTCAGAATGATATTTTTGCCCGTTGAAATTGATTGTTAGACCCGCGTTCAAATAAGCATAGTTCCAGATTTGATCCTCGAGGTAGTTGGGTATAAATCGGTAATTCTTGAATACGGTTTCATCAGGCTCAAAAGTTACCCGGGTGCCATTACGGTTGCTGGTCTTTGCTATTTTATGATCTTTGACTAATTCACCTTTCTGAAACTCAGCGACTTTGGATTCTCCATCTCTGATCGATTCTACCCTGAAATAATTCGATAGTGCATTAACTGCTTTCGTACCGACCCCATTCAATCCTACAGATTTTTGAAAGGCATCTGAGTCGTATTTACCACCAGTGTTTATTTTTGAAACGCAATCAACTACCTTTCCCAAAGGTATTCCTCGTCCATAGTCACGTACATCTACTTTGTGTTCGGATATTTTGATTTCGATGGTTTTTCCATGCCCCATCACGTGCTCATCAATACAATTATCTACTACCTCCTTGACCAAGACATAGATACCATCGTCCATAGCAGAGCCATCGCCTAGCTTTCCGATGTACATTCCCGGTCTTAATCTTATGTGCTCTTTCCAATCGAGTGATTTAATACTATCCTCGGTGTAATTCGCTTCAGCCATTCTATGAAAGTTTTGGAATAATTGTTGTTTGCTAACGGTTACAAATTACCTAATTTTACACGACTTAAAGATGAAATCACTTTCAAAATTATCCACAGATATGCATACTAAGAGACAATTTTTACCCACAAAACTACTGATGGCTGCATTTTTAATGCTGGTTACGACTCTATCCTTTGCCCAGGATTGCTCCCCTTATTTTCCATTAAAACAGGGGACGACTTACACTATGAAAAATTATGATAAGAAAGATAAGTTGGAGGGTACCAGTGAACAAACCATTGTTAAGAAAACGACTAATGGAGGTAATGTTGAGGCTAAAGTTGATATAACACACTATGATAAGAAGGACAAAGTAGTTGCTAAAGGTGACTATACAGTAAGCTGTAAGAATGGATCTGTTGAGATAGATATGTCTAACTTAATTTCTAACATGACTCAGTTATACAATACCGGAGGTATGGATGTGAAGGTCGATGGTGATGTGCTTGATCTACCAGCGGAACTTAAAGCAGGTCAGGAACTTAAAGGTGGTAAAATTACTGCATCCATAAGTAATATGGGCATGAACATCTTTAAAACTACTGTCGTTATTTCAGATCGAAAGGTAGAGGGTTTTGAAACGGTTACCACTCCGGCAGGAAGTTTTGAGTGTGCCAAAATATCCTATATTTCTCGAGCTCAGGTAATGATCAAAACTGTTGAAACCAAAGTTGTTGAATACTACAGTAAGGATGTTGGCATGGTTAAATCAGAGCACTATAAACTTAAAGACAACTCATTACAAGGTTATTCTCAGCTAGAAAGTATTGAATAAGACTTGAAGCTTATCATAAAAAATATTAAAAACTGCTCCTGGTACTTCATTCCAGCCGGAGCAGTTTTTCTTTTTACCGCCATTTTAATTCTGGTCAATTCAAAGGCAGATACACACCTTTGGATCAATCAGTTTCATTCGGAATTCTTTGATGACTTTTTCACCATCGCCACAGGTGCAGGCACCGGAGTTTCGATCGGTATTTGTGTGATCATTCTAGTATTTATTAGATATGGCCATGCGCTGTGTTCATTATTTGGTTATGCTATAGCTGTGGGAGTTGTTCAGCTCTTTAAACACGTTCTGTTGCATAATATGTACCGACCGGTTCGGTATTTTGAAGAACTAGGCATTGAACTTTATCAGGTCGAGGGAATTGAACAGAAAACTCTTAAATCCTTCCCTTCAGGACATACCACAGAAATTTTCTTTGTTTGTACCTATCTGGCTATGGTGATAGGAAATAAGTTTCCCAACATTCTTCTCCTAATACTTGCCGTATTGGTGGGTTTTTCAAGAGTTTACCTATCCCAGCACTTTCTTGAAGACGTACTTGGTGGAGCTGTACTGGGTACTTTTTTTGCTTTAGTTTCCTATTCTTTATCCACCGTATGGCAGCAAAAGAGGCCATGGATGAACGATAGGTTAATCAGGAAATAGATTCAAATTCGCTATCGTATTTACTAATCATTTCGCTCCACGCAAACTGATTGATGTGCTCTTGCAGTGACTTTGAATATGGATTGTCGGGCACTAAAGTGAGTAACTTATTTAATAAAGTACGATCATTGTCATATAGTAATTCATGATGCAAATTATCTGGTATCAGCTCAGGATAGGCTAATCGATTGGGCAGTAATGGAAGTACTCCAGAATGAATAGCCTCCGCAACTGATATACCGAAAAAGTCATGATAGGATGTAACAGGAATTACATGACAACTCCCCATAAGGGCCTTATATTCCTCTTTCGAATCTAAATATTCATCTTGAACAATAAAGGGTTTTAGGCCTTCTATTAAAATCTTGATGTCAGTTGTTAGTTTTGCTTTTTGCCCAAGCAGTACTAGCTCTATATCTGTTCGCTGTTTTACTAATTCACTAATTATATTAAGGAAACCTAATATATTCTTGTCCTGCTCCCATCGATGATTCCAAAGAATTCGAAGTTTATCTGTAGAAGACCTGGGCTCAAGCGTAGCGCTCTCCAACTCAAGCCCTACGGGCAAGACCGTGCTTTTATGTTCAACTTCTCCTACTCCTTCCGAGTTCTTATGATCTGGAAATTTTGACAGCATTTCAGCCAATGAACTTAGAAATATAGTCTTATGGTAATTACTATTAAAAATTACCTTATCAGCACATAAAGCTGAGGTATAGTTGATGAAACCATAATGATTATCTCTCTTGTTGCGAATATCAGTATCATCAGGGGATTTTGGGTAGGTAAACTGACTTTCATGAAAATAAACAGCAGTTGGAATATCATGAGTTTCGTTTCGTATCATTGCAAGAAAAGTAGTCAGGTCTAGCATATCTGTTGCTAAAATCAGATCAGGCCTGAAATCCAACTTCTTATACTCATTAGCCAAGGTGATTGCTCCTCCATGCATTCGCCATTTCCAATGTTTACCGGGTAAACTAAGTAACTGGATGTTATGTCTTGAGTGTTTCATTAAGCCATCAGCCCATTGCTTGTGAGATCCGGAATAAAAGGGTTCTATTAGCAATATATTCCTCGGCTTCATGATGTCTGCCAGTCAAGAAAGCAATAATGACCTACCCTCACTTTTTGATAGTGTGGTAATTGTATTGGGGCTTTGAACAATGGACAATCAGTTACTACAGTATGGAATTCACCATTTTCACCGCAAGCATCTATCCCCATCCCAATAAGTTCTTCCACTAATTGAATGTCAAGCCTTCTGCCAAGATAGTCCATACCTAGCAAGTCCGCATCACAGCTGGTGATATAGGTTTCTATACCTGACGCGATCATTTCAAGAACGAGCTTCTTTCTATCCGAATGCCAGAGAGGAAGACTTGCTGTCAACCCAGCCTGTAAACATACCTTCTCCTCCCATTCCTTGTGGCGGTCGATATCAATATCACCAAATACGAACCCCTCTAGAGAGTATTCTACCTTCAGCTGCTTTAGCTTATCAACGAAATTTTTTTCATAATCCGACCATGTACTCATTTGAAAAGCAATAGGAAGCTCTAACACAGCTGCCTGTGATTCCAGAATCTCTTTTGTCAGTCCATGAGATCGGGAGATTTTTCCATTTTCATTGAGGATATTCAAAAGGACTTTTGGCTGCATACCAGATTCAACGGCTTTCATTAACGTAAAGCAGCTGTCTTTTCCCCCACTCCATGAACAACCTATATTTCTTTCTTTCATTTTGGTACTAAATCCTGAAAATAGAAACCCATTTTTTCACCTTGTTCACCATTTGGCTGGTTGTATTTTTTCAACACGACTTCTCCCGGCTGAAACTTTATTGGATTTTGGAAAATTGGTCCATCAAATACAAATGTGTGAAACTCCCCATTCTCACCGCATGGATCAACATTAGAAGGCAAATCCTTTAGGAAGTCCCTGTCTATCACTCTTCCAGCAAAGCTTTTATCAAGAAGGTCAGCATTGATGCATACGAGAACTGTTTTAAAACCAAGGTCCAGGAATTCATGGATTAGCTCTGTCGTATCTCTTTTCCAGATTGGAAAATGTCCTTTTAAACCAACCTCTGATAGCTTCTGTTCTCTGTACTTTTTTAAATCCTCAAGAAAGATATCACCGAAAATACTATGGGTAATTCCATCTTTTACCTCATCAAGCAGTATATTTCGCATAATGGTATCATACTCTTCCATTGTCGGTGTCTCAGGAAGAAGTATCTCCTGAAGGTCAAGTCCGATTGACTGTGCCTGAAGCTGTAATAATTCCCTTCTTACCCCATGCATGGATATACGTTCATACTTGCTGTTGACGGTTGTCATCAGTTTTCGGACTTGATATTCATCGTTTTGAAGTGTTTGGTACAATGCCATAGCACTGTCCTTTCCTCCGCTCCAGTTAAATATTGATTGATCAGCCATAAAAAAAAGAGCTGCACTTTTGATGCAGCTCTTAAGTTAATTAAAAGTTGTAGGAAAACTTTAAATAGGCCCCGAATCCTCTGGATTGGTAACCTAGAATCTCAGAGTACTTGACATTAAGAATATTCTCTAACCGTAATCTGACCATGCTCTCCTTACTCAATTTATATCCCAGGCTGAAATCGAGAAGGTTATAAGCAGGAATTGTAGATGTTGTGGTTGTCCCATATGTATTTATAGAGGACCGGTTTCCAACGTGCCGAAAGTTTACACCTAAATTCAAGTGGTCATTTACCAGATATGAGGCTGCCAGATTAAATCTAACGTTAGGCCTTCTCACCAGCTCGCTAATTTTGAAATCTTCATCAGTAAAGAATACACCTATATTGGCAACTTCGACATGATTGGTATCTTGGTTTGCCTGTGGTACATTATCACTAGAAAAGACCATTTCAGAGTTGATCGCAGTTACGTTTCCTAGCACACTCAATTGCTTTGTTGGCTGTATTTTAAATTCGACTTCAAAACCACTATTGTTCAACTCGGATACATTAATGTAGGTTGAAGCTTCAGGAAAATCGAATGGCCCCAAGGAATCAATTGGTTTACTGTCATCGTAAAGATTTACATACTCAACTGCGTTCTTTATTTTGGAATTAAAATAAGATGCTGCCACAAATAATTTTCCCGGTTTGTTATACTTAAGCCCTACTTCAATATTTGTGGACTCTTCCGGTTTTAGGTCAGCATTTCCAGAAAATGAATCAAATAATTGATAAATAGAAGGTGCATTGAAAGCCGAACCGAAGTTCACATAACCAAACAATTCATTTGTGATCTGGTATGAGGGGATTACTTCGTAGGTATAGTTTACACCGTACTGTGAGTGATTAACTAATCTACCTCCACCTGTTAACTTCAAAAACTTAAGGCTTTCAGATAGAAGTGAGCCTTGGACTGTCGTATGAGCAAATAATCCATTCATATAGATATTGAGGTCCTCGTTCTCATTATTACTCTCGTACGGTCCCCAAACAGAATAAGAAAACGTATTAGAATAGAATGATTCATCATAACTGTCAATTCCCGCAATCAATCTGAATGCACTGGTTTCATAATCAAATTGCAGTCTTCTTGTACTGGATAAGCCTTCATTGGTCTGTAATAGTACCGAACTATCATAATTTCCAGCAGCATCTACCACACTGGAATCATTATCCAGATACCGGTGAATTTTCGAAAACCCACCTGTATAACTTATGGCAACTTTGTCGCTTGGATAATAGGTTACTCCCGCATTAATGGACTTTCTATTGAATTCGGAAATGTAATTATTATCATCCCGATATGCACCTGCATCAATGTCAGCAGTCTGATCATTTACCTTGTAATAAGCGTAGGCATCAATTTTATCATTGCGATAACCCACTTTCCCTATTAAATCAAGGCGATTAAAATCATCATTATCTCGTTGATTGTAGACGGAGGGGTCGGTAATAGTATCTACCGTAGCATCTATTCCTTGCACATCCTGATTCATCATAGAACCTGAGAGATAAACCCCGGACTTGAACCGATAGCTAAGATTCGCATTCTCAGTCAGTGCAAATGAATTATCGCCAAATGTACCTACCTGTACACTACCCGTGCCATGTAAGCCAGTTTGATTACTCTTCTTTGTTATGATATTTACTACCCCACCAACAGCTGAAGAACCATAAAGAGTGGAGTGAGTACCTCTTACGACCTCAATCCTGTCTACGTCAGCCAATGATAGCTCAGCCAGGTTCGGAGCATTTCCTGGTGATGACTGGTCAGTAATTCTAACACCATCCACCATGATTACTACATGGTTACTGTTATTATTCCTGAGAAAAAGGCTTTGTACTCCCGCCCCGGGATTTTGGTTGCCTCCAACCACGTGAACACCGGCAACATTGGAGAGAAGTTCGGTGAAATTCAAGTAATTAGAATTCTGAATGTCTTCCTGAGTAATCAATGTTACACTCTTAGGAGTGCTTCCAACCTTACTTTCGGAACGCATTGCGGTATAAACTATATCCTCCTGGGGATAAATAGTATCGGAGTCCAACACACTGGTTGAATCCTGTTGTGAATAAAGATTAATAGGCACACCTAGTACGCCTATTCCAAATGAGAATAAGATAGATAATCGTCTCATAGCATTAATAAGTTTAAGTGAATACTATGAGCCTTGTTTGAAATTGGACACTTAGATTAAGTTTCCGTCCTTCACCCGAAGACTCTTTAACTAGTGTCGAAGGCAGGTCTCCTGACTCAATGCTTAGTATTAACACCTTCCCGTCAAGCCTGGGAGCATTGACAGTGGTCATTGTTAAAACCTATTACATTTTACAGTTGCGGGGACAGTTTCCGGTTTTCACGGAATTCCCTTTTAATCCCAGACCAGAGGCCTGGAAACCAATGACGCTGCAAATGTAAGAGAATTTTATATTTAACTACTATCCTTTTCATATCTTCGTCAGATATTTCATTGTAAGTCATTCTACAACTAATGAACAAAGTGTCCGGCATTCTTTATTTCGACTACTTAATACACCGTATGGAAACCATACCGACATGATACGGCTTCTCCTCATCCTGCCCCTCTTATTAAAAGTACTTTGTGTTGTACATTGCTATAAAAACCAACGCCCTCAATGGTGGATATGGGTGATCGTACTGGTGCCATTGGGGTCAGTGGCCTATCTGTTCATGGAATTGATTCCATCCATGAGGTTGAATGAAAAGGCTAAAACCGTTAGTGAAAATATTGCGGAAAAAATTGAGCCTACCAATAAGATTGATGTTATGGAAGAGCGGGTGAAATTATCAGACTCTTTTAATAACAGAATGGAACTTGCGGACCAATATCTGAAAGGTGGTATATATCATAAAGCAGCAGAGAATCTGGAGATGTTAGCAAAAGGTCTTTATGAGGATGATAATGAGGTTTTATCCAAATTAGCCCATTCCTATTATCTGGATGGTCAGTTTGAAAAATCAGTTGAAGCATTTCAAAAAATCAAAAAGTTTCACCGTAAGATTGAACCAACGCCTTTAGCTCTGGAATACGTGGATGCACTTTTGGAGATATCTGATATGCCCAAGGCTGAAGAGGAGCTGATCTATATTGTAAAATCCAGTAACAATATAGAGGCAACATTCAAGCTAGCCATGTACTACAAAGAAACTGGTAATTCCGAAAAGGCAAGATTATATTTCAACCAACTAATTACGGACAGTAAGTTTGGAAATCAACACAGCTACAAGGCCAATAAAACTTGGATTGATGAGGCTCAGATAGAGTTAGATCAACTTTCCAAAGCTTAAAAATCAACTATACACTTCAGGTTGACAAAACGTGCAGAAAGTGTATTAGGAACGGCAAACTCTGCACCGGTCACATCTGCGATCCATATATAAGAAATGGTGTTTTGGGCACCAATGATGTTAAGCACATCTAAGGCCAAATAGATAGATTTGAGAAATTTTGACTTCTTAATCTCCTGATCCTGGAAGGTAATAAGCTTTGAAAAACCTACGTCAAGACGTTTATAAGCTGGTGCTGAAAAGGTGCTTCTGTATTCAGGCTCTGCAGGTGGTCCAAATGGAAGCCCCGTGCCAAAAACAAGATTCAGATTCATCTTTAGACTGGGGTTGTTTGGCAGATGATCTTGAAAGAAAACACCGAAAGTTACTCTCTGGTCTGTTGGCCTTCTTAAGTACCCTCGGTTATCGCCCTCGACATCTTCTCGCGTTGAAAGTATCCCAAGACTAAACCAGCTCTCCTCCCCTTTTACAAATTCTCCTGCGACACGAAAATCCGCACCGTAGGCATATCCTTTTGCATTGTTGTTCGCATAGTAACGAAGTCTGATATTGTCTACATCATAAGGAACTATGTTGTACAATTGCTTATAATAGATTTCTGAGGTAAACTTGAACTTCCTGTCCCACATAGTAAAGTTCTCATCCCTACCTAAAATAGCGTGAATTGAGGTCTGTGCTTTCAATGATTCGTTAATTTGTCCATCAAAATCTCGTAATTCACGATAAAATGGAGGTTGCGAGTATACCCCAAGAGAAGCTTTAAGTACCACATCTTTATCTGTTCTTTTTGGCTCCCAGCTATACTGTATTCTCGGAGAAACCAATAGTTGATTGTTGAGTTCGAAGTAGTTGAGGCGGACACCAAAAGTAAACCTAGTTGAGTCATTAATCCATCTGGTATTTTGAACATATCCCTGCAGACGATTTGTATTTAGCGCTATGGCACTATGAAGAACGTGGGTAATGGAAACATACTGTGAAGAATCAATAAAAGAGTATTCACTCAACTTGTCTTCCACCTTTTGGTTTGCGAAACTGATACCCCACTCCCAATGATTCTTTGCTGAATCTGAATTATCGAAATATCCACGGTATCCAGAATTTAGAATTCTGGCAGAAAGTAAGTTCCTTGAATATTCAAACAAGGTTCCGATTCCCCTCTCAATTTCACATTCGTTAAATACATTACCCGAAGTGGCCGGACCAATATCACAAAGACGATACCCGCCTTCCAGGTTTTGAAATTCTCTTTCCCGGGTAAACATGGCAGAGGTATAAAATTCAGCCTTATGTTTTTCATTAAAATTATGTGATAGCTTCAATGCTTCCTGTGTCGTATTGTAGCTCATTAACTCTTGTCCATCAAAAGCGATAAAGAGGCTTAATATCTGATCGCTAGTACCAAAGTTGGTCGTTCTTGCCGTAGGTCTTATGAGGTACCGGTTATTCGCATAAGATGCTAAAAATGAGAGTTCTGATTTAGGGCCTCTTAGTGAATCCCAATTGGAGTTGTACTTTGTGAGGTCATAAGCCAGATGGGCTTGTACATCGTAAAAACGTGGAAGGTACTCCCCCTGGGTTTCAAAAGTATTTAAAAGGTATTGCGTAGTTTTTTGTCGCGCTCCTAATACGTAAGAGAATCGTTTGTTTTTACTTCTGTTGCCAATGTGCATTGAACCTCCTAGTAAGCCTGCTGTCAAAGAACCTTCTAGCTCCTCCGGTCTTTTATATTCTATGGCTAATACCGAGGACATCTTATCTCCGTATCTCGGTGCCCAACCACCTGAAAAGAATGAAACATCATCAACCAAATCAGAGTTGACAAAACTAAGGCCTTCCTGCTGCCCTGAACGGGTAAGGAATGGTCTGTAGACCTGCACACCATTTACATACACCAGGTTTTCATCGAAGCTCCCTCCTCTTACAGAATATTGATTGGTCAATTCACTATTCTTGATCACTCCGGGAAGCGTAGCGATTATTTGGCTTATATCATCTGATACCTTTCCCGATCTTTTTAAATCGCGTTGCCTTAGTTTAATAGCACTGATATCGGTCCTTTGCTCATCTTTGTAATCTAATGTCAGATTAATGTCATCCGCCTTATTTATCTCAGGAATGAGGTTGATGTCAAGAACCTGCCAGGTGTCTTTGATGATAGTTACTTCTCGTGTTTTTGGCTGGTTGGTATAAGAGGAAAAAACAATAGTATATTTTCCTTCAGGAATTTTTAGGGCATACTTACCATTTCTACCAGTCACGGTTTTATAGGTGGAGTCTTTGGTCAGTATGAAAGCATAGGCTATCGGTTCTCCATTTTCATCTGTTACCATTCCTTTGATACCACTATTCTGTGCTGATGCGAAAAAACAGGTAATAAGGAAGAGTAATGTAAAGAACCTCTGAAGCATAGACGCTAAACGTAGAAATAAGGGTAATATTATTTACTTTTTAGATCTGCGATGGTCTGTATAGGATCAGCTGAATTAAAAACAAAGCTTCCAGCAACCAGGACATCGGCTCCTGCGTCAATGAGTGCCTTGGCATTCTCAGCATTAACTCCCCCATCAATTTCAATAAGAGTGCTTGTTCCTATGCGTTGGATCATTTCACTCAGCTCACTCACTTTGTCATAAGTCTTTTCAATGAATTTCTGCCCACCAAAACCGGGGTTGACAGACATCATACAAACGAGATCAATATCTGCCAACACAGGTTCCAATAGGGAAACCGGTGTATGAGGATTGAGAGCAACACCTCTTTTGCAACCAAGGTCTTTTATTTGTTGTAGGTTCCTGTGCAAGTGAGGGCAAGCTTCATAGTGTACAGAAATTGTTTCGGCACCAGCTTTAGCGAAGGCTTCAACATACTTTTCAGGCTCCACAATCATTAGGTGTACATCAAGGGGCTTCTTTGCATGTCGGTTAATTGCTTCCACTACTGGTAATCCAAAAGATAGATTGGGCACAAAGCGACCATCCATAATATCAATATGAAACCAATCGGCTTCGCTGTTATTGATCATTTCAGAATCTCTTTGAAGGTTAGCAAAGTCTGCAGCCAGTACCGAAGGGGCGATTAAATGTTTTCCCATGCTGCAAATATAGAACACTATGTATTCATATGACCGAAATGTGGATAAATTAGAAGGCATAAAAAAACCGAAGCAATTGAATTACTTCGGTTTCATATTATCAGTTTCTTAAGATTAGAATCTCCATCCGATAATCAGACCAACTCTGATATCGATGTCCGGAAGATAATCAGTAACATCTTCATATGAATCGTTCTCTGTAAACTTGTAGTTGTTTACAAGGTACTTACCAATTCCTAGGTAGGTTTCGAAAAGGAATCCTGCATCAGCTACCCATTTTCTACCTAATCCAAGTCCTAATGCAACACCAGTGTTGGTGAAGTCATCATCCTGAAAGTCATCAGTATACTTAATCGATCGGTACTTCAAATATGGACCAGCGTAGAAACCTTCTGCATCGTCATCCGGAGAGAAGTAGAATCTGAATTCAGGAGCAATGTTCCATCCCACATACTTTTCACCACCTTCTTTTTGAGTGTAAAGGTTAGCTGTGGCCCCAAGACCCATTTGCTCATTCAATACATTTTCATATCCAATACCATACTGGTTGAATAGAAATGATAAGAAGTTCAACTTAACATCGTGCTGAGCTCTCACTTGATTTGCTGAGAACATCAAAGCAATCGTTGCCGCAAAGGCTAGAGTAATCTTTCTCATAATATAATTTAGGTTAATTGATTGAAATTAAAATTCTGGTTAAATAATATTGTACGTTACTACATAGATAGTGATTATACGGAGAATGTTGCTCCATGTTATCATATATTTAATATTTTAGGTATTTGACGTATAGCTTACTACTTTTTTTTCCTACTATGAACAATGTGTTGTCACTATAATTTTCATTGGCAATGCTCCAATCCACAAAGCCAGGATCGAAAGTCAGTTTCTTTGGTACATCATTACTTAGTATATCAAAGACACAAGCTTTATCGTCTTCAATATACGCAGCCTTGTGTGTATTCCCATCAAATAACATGCCACACTTCCCTGGATAAGTTCTCATCCCACGTTTATCCACAAATCCTTTTTCAACTATTTTAATACTAAATTCAGGTGTGCCCCCATTGATCTTTACCCATATTAAATTTCCTGTTTTTCTAAACCTCATATTCTGATAAATTTCTAAGCGAGAATAACCATATGCCCAGTTCTTCTTTGAATCTCTAACTTCCTCGTCAAACTTAATTTCCTCAAGGATGAGATAAACATCACCTTCTTGTACCCTGGCAAACTGAAGTTCATAATTATAAATAGCCTTGTAACTTTTGCTCTTACTGGAACGGTTACCATAGCTAAAGAATGCTTTTTCTTCAGCATAGTCGATGAACTGCTCCGCAATATTGTATTGAATTATGTCAAACTCCTGACTTTCCTTGTTCAACGGAATAGAAACAAATCCATCAAAATTCTTGGTATGCGTTCTTGATACAGCCCCTACCAGAATACAACCTTGTTCTGAACTAACAATTTTCATTTCTGCGAGCAGGATATCTCCGGTATTCAAAAGCACTTTTCTTGATGATCCACCTTTAGGATAGACATAAATCCAATTTTTAAAGTCATCAATGTTGTCCCATTCATCTTCTCTATATTTTATAGCATTACTGAATTCAACCGCATATACAAAAATGTTCCCCTCCTTATCACAGCCGAAATCCCTTACCTCCGTTAGTGAGTTCTTTTCTGAGATAAGCTCTTCGATATGCTGAATTTCGTTTAGCTCAGAGTCCAGATTAGAAAAAAGGAACCATAAGTCATTACTTCGTGCAATATCCGGCATATACCCAACAATGAGACCATCGTTCAATTCATTCTTTTTAACAATAAACTTACTTTGAGCAGCAATATCTACTGGAAATGAAACGATTTTCCGTGGAGCACTTTTACTAAATTTCTCCGTATTTATGACGATATCATAGAGGTTATCTTTCTTCTCCTTCCTATCATATATTGAAAAGATAAAATGAAGCTCATCTTTGATAATCATCAAGTTGCCACTTTCGACATTACCCGAAATCTCTTTGATCTCAAGGTCTATTTTCGTCAGTTCCTGAGCCGACTCATCAAAAATCCGAATGTACTGGTCATCACTTCTTTCGGTAAAAACGTAGCTCTTACCTTTATAGGAACCGATTGCAGATAATATCCTTTCCGAGGATGAACAACTAATTTTGTTTTCAATGGGATATTCTTGTGCCTGTATAATTGTCGAACATAACAGAAGTGCCCATACAAACAAGTTGGTTTTTAAATTCATATAAACTGGTAGTGGTTTGGTGTAAAACTGGTTAATCAAAAATAATTGTTTTGTTCCCGTATACAAGAACCTTATGTTCTAAATGTTTTCTTATAGCCTTGGATAAGACTAATTTTTCAAGATCTCTGCCTTTACGCTTCATTCCTGCTACAGAATCCCGATGACTTACCCTTTCCACTCCTTGCTCAATAATCGGGCCAGCATCAAGGTCTTCTGTTACATAATGACTGGTAGCACCAATAATTTTAACCCCTCTTTCAAATGCGGAGTGATATGGCTTCGCACCAACGAAGGCGGGAAGAAAGGAATGGTGAATGTTAATTATGTTATTTTGGTATTTGTCAAGGAACGATGGAGACAGAATCTGCATATACTTAGCCAGGACGATAAAATCAACCTTATGTTTCTTTAGAATATCCAGTTGCCTGGACTCCGCCTCTTCTTTACCCAGGTGTTTGACATCAATATGATAGAATGGAATATTGAAGCGAGAAGCAGCTTTCGATAAGGACTCATGATTGCCAATAATGCATGGAATATCTACCTGCCATTCACCGTTGGTGGCTCTGGCGAGTATGTCATACAAGCAATGAGATTCCTTGCTGACGAAAACCGCCATTTTCGGGGTTCCGTTTCCATAATAGAGTTCCCAGGTCATTCTAAAGCGTGAGCCGATTTCAGCTTGAAAGTCCTCTTCAAATTCATCTTTATCCTCATTATCTAAGGCCATTTCCCACTGAATACGCATAAAGAACTCATTGTTCACATTATCCACGTATTGATCCAGGTATAGTATGTTACCCTTGAAACGTTGTAAAAATAAAGTAACTGCTGCTACAATACCTACCTGATCAGGACAGTGAATTAGTAATGTTGATATTGAATTCATGGATATTAAAAAAGCCTGAAATAATATTCAGGCTCCGAAAATATATATTTTATTTTAAAATTTCTATTTCATTGATACCATCGGTGTTTTCACAGAGATGATCACAAACTCGGTCCTTCTATTAAGCTCTCGTCCCTCCTCCTCATCATCATTACTCGCTAATGGCCTTGTTTCTCCATACCCCTTGGCAATCAGTCGGCTGTCTGAGACTCCTGTACTTAATAGGTAATTCACAATGGCATCGGCTCTTTTTTGAGACAGGGAAAGATTATAAGCATCTGGCCCTACATTATCGGTATGACCTGATATTTCAATGTTGATTTCCGGTCGCTCAGTTAATAAACAAACTAAGTTATTCAATTCCTCATAAGACTCTTTCTTCAATGTAGCCTTATCAAAATCAAAGTAGACGTTTCTCAAAATAACCCGACAACCGGTCTTGATGTCTTCTTCTTTCAGGTTAAAATACTTTATGGTATCCTTAATAGACTTTATTTCTTCAATGCTTGTTACCAAAGGATCCTCGGGAATTATTACAGGGTCTTTATCTGTAAGAATAGGATCTTCAGGAACAATGACCGGATCAAGTTCTGTGATTGTTGGGTCAATAATATCTGTTGTGTGGTCAGCAAGAATAGGATCAGCTATTTCCATTAAGTCTCTTTCGGGACTAATAGCAATATCGTAGGTATAATAAAGATCGTCTCCTTCATCAAGAGCTGGCACTTCGTAATTTCCTTTAAATAAAGTATCTCCTTTATCCATCACATATACATGATATTGGTTATCTGAAAGTACATTAAGGTCATAGAACCCATCGTCCGGACCTGAAATGGCAGTTGTCACATTTTTGTGAACTAAATCTGCAACATCAACTGGGTTATCCTTAGGTACTGCGACAAAACTGACCTCTACTTCGCCCAGTTTGTTGCCACTTTCCTTTTCTGTGACCACCCCGTGAATAAAAACATTAGGAACAAAGGTCACCTTATATAAGTCTTTCTCACCGTATCCACCAGATCGATAGGAGGAAAAGTACCCTGTCCATGCGTTCCTATCACTATAGTAAAAGTAAATATCGTCTCCAGGGGTATTTATTGGGTGTCCTACATTGGAGGGAATTGACCATTCCTTAGTTAGTGTGTCATAATCAGACCGAAACACATCGTACCCCCCCATGCTTGTATGGCCTTGTGAACTAAAGTAAAGTGTCCTGCCATCTTTGGAAAGAAAGGGACTATTTTCATCATACTTTGTGTTTATTCGATCGCCAAGTGAAATTGGCTTGCTCCACCCATCTCCTTCTTTAGTACAGTAGTATAGATCCAGATCATGTTCCAGGTTATCAGAACTTGATGATATAAACAACATATTACCATCGAAGGAAACAAAAGCATCAGCTTCCCTATGGGCGGTATTAACACCACCCAATTCTACAGGTTCGGACCAAACTGTATCGTTAATTCTGTTGGACACATAAATATCCCCATGATTATCGTTTCTATATATCAACAATTTACTGTCATTATCAAATAACTCTACAGTAGCCTGATGCTCATCCTCCAGGTCCTGTAAACCAATAATTGGTTTGGGTGCAGTCCATTCCCCATTATCCTTTTTAAAGGAAACAAAAATACGCTCGTAGTACTCTCCATCATGAGCAATTCGATGCTCCTGGTCTTCCTCGTCTTCCTCATGGTAGCGTCTTGATGTAAAAATCATCATTTTACCATCCCGCGATACCACCGGGCTATGCTCAGAGTTAATGGTATTTATTCCAGGTCCTGCATTCTCCACTTTATAAGGTGTGGGTCTTGCGCATAATTCATATCCCTGCTCAGCTTCCAGAATAAGCTTTTCAATATCCGGTCTTCTTGTGTCTTTTGGCTTAAGGGTCTTGAGATAGGCTGAGTATGAGGATATGGCCTCATTGAACATATAGTTGAGGTGATACGCGCGCCCTAGCCAATAGTCTTTATATTTATCTACCTCAGGGTCTCGTTCTACAGCTTCTAGGATATGGTCCAAACCATGCTTATAGTCAAATGACATTAAGTTGCAGATTCCGAAATGATATAGATATTTAGGATTATGCGGTTCGGTTTTCATCAATTCTTCATAAAGCTTTGTTGCTTTACGATAGTGATCAAATTCGAATGCTTTTCTGGCTTCCTTAAAAAGCTTCTTGTTATTTGATTGTGCAAAAGACCCGGCTATTGTGCTATAGCCTAAGATCATTATTGTTATAATCTTCCTCATAGTGCGTTCGATCCTGGTTTAACGAACATTCTGGAAGCTAGTATACGAAGAATACTTAATAAAAGTTTAGTTTATCCACAATTGTTTTAAAGTTATCCACAATATTCGTACGTAAGAAGAAGTAATAACTTATTTAAAAAGTTCATCTAAAGAATAAGTCTTTCCGTTACTACCAACGAGGAATCTTTTATTGCTCTCATCTTTGTATGAGGCATATTCTGGTGTGATGATAAACTTACCTGCCCGGTTAATCACACCCCATTTACCATCCTTTTTGACGCATGCTACGCTCTCATTAAATGGTGTAATTTCTTCAAACTGTGCCTGGATATTTTCTTTTCCATTCACATTCATATATCCCCAGATTTTTCCTTTTTGAAAACCAATGAGTTTATCTGAAAACTCGCCAATAGCATCATAGTCGTAATCCGTTTTCTCTTGTCCTTTGTAATTGATCAGTGCGCATCGCTTTCCTTTCTTAAATACAAACAGGTTACCACCGATATACCTTCCATCCTTATATTTTGTAGGCAAGAGTTCAGAAACCTCTCCACCCCTCAAGGTAATCAAACCATATTTTCCTTTTGCTTCCACCACAGCGGGATAGTCAACATCGTCCCTATCTTCAATGGAGTTAGACATGTAGTCATAGGATAGTTCGCAAATCGTCTCACCCATATTTCTAACAGAACTACTCAAAATTCCGTACTTCCCTCCCTTTCTAACCTTCAAGGTAGCTTTATCCGAACGGGCAATAAGATCATATTCTACAGGAACTACTACCTTTCCATCACTCTTATAGATACCATAGACACCTGACTTTCTGACCTGAAAGAACAATTGTCCACCAAACCACTTGTACTCTATACTATCAAACTCATAGGGAACTACAAGCGTTCCCAAAGAATCTACAACTCCTTTCTTACCATCTTCATTCACCACTTCAGCATGACCTGAGATCATTTCTCCGGCCCCGTTATAAAACTGATCAATTTTATAGCCCTTGTCCGGAACCGAAAAATATGCCCAACCATCTTTGTGCTTTGCTCTAACAAAGCTGACCGGATCTGTTGTGATTATCTTTTCAAAAGGTGTATTGAACAAAAGCTTAGTATCTATACCCAAGAAAAGCCAACCAGAGTCTGTTTCTACTGTGTAGTAAGGAGTATCATAATTCCTGCGAACCTCTTTGTAGACATTGTCCAATATGAACTCATTCTTCGTATTAATTATCCCATACCTACCACCTTTCTTAACAATACACCTGAAATTCTTGAAGCGATCCGCATATTCATATTCAATAGGGATTACCTCACGTCCGCGAAATGAAATAAATCCAAATTTGTCATCAACCTTAACGCGAGCTGCTTTCTCATAAAAGTCATCTATTTCGTCATATTTGACTTTGGTTACAGGATTACCATTCAAGTCAACTAGTCCATACTTACCTCCTTTGGCCACAATTAATCGGAATTTAAACTTGGGAGCAATGGTGTCATACTTTGGTTGCAGAATAATGTTCCCAAAATCCTTGAGTAGTCCCCACTGTCCATTTTTCTTAAAAGCCATGGTGTACGGAGCAACTTTGACTACTTTTTCTAATTCGGGAAGTATAATATAGTTTCCAGAGTTGTGGGACAGAAGTCCATATCTCTCGCCTACTTTGACCAGACTTGTAGAATCTATTAATGTTTTATATTCGTCAAATGGAACAGGGGACATTATTTTACCAGTTTCCCGACTTATAAGACTCCACTTTTCATCTTCCTTGACCCAACTTTGCATTCTGAAACGAGATATATCATGAACCTCAGTGAATCGCGCATCTACCACAACTCTACCTTCATCGCTGAGCAAAGCCCACTTATCTCCTTTTCGTGCCCACGCTCTGCCACCAATAAAAGGTTTTATCTCATCGTACTCGGGCTGAATAACAATTTTTCCTTCGCAGCTTACCGCACCGTATTTCAAACCCATAAGGACGATAGCACAGTTTCCCGTAAAAGGTTTTGCTAAGGTGAATGTGGGCTGTATTCTCCAGATACCAAACAGGTTCTGATAACCATACTTCCTGTTTTCTTCCATTTTCACAGGAAAAAGGTCCTCTTTACAACGATGACCTTGTCCATAGCTTTGAAATGAAAAGATTGTAACCGTCAGTATGGTTATCAGTTTAGACTTCATAGAAGATGTTTATAGGTTATACCAAGATCATACCAATGTCACCCTGAAGGTAGACAAATAAAGAACTGATCATTGGTGGAATTAAATTAATACATTCCAAATGCTCCTCCTTCTACATTATTCCAATATGCAGCGAGAAGTCCCATTATTATATAAGTGATAGTATCGTGAGTAACATTGATAGCCCAAAGTTTAAATGGTTTTCTCTCAAATAAGTAACTTGTTCCGGTTGCTGTCCCATGTAACAAAAGTCCAATAAACAGACCTAGCACTAATGCAGTTTGAGGAACGGGAAAAAATACCACGAGGTATGCAATGGCGGTTGCCATTATGAAGTTAACTACGAATGCCATGGCCATTAGCTTACCCATGCCGCCTGCATTCTTGAGTTGCTCCTCTGTAAAGCCTAATATCTTCATCCAGGGCTTTCCAAACAAGACAGGGGAGTACCACAACCAACCAAACATAAAAGAAGCTATTGTAGCAACTAAAACTGATAAAAAGTTAATGTTGCTGAAATTGTTCATAACGAGTTCCATAACAGATAGATTTTTAGTTTAGACAATTATAATAAATTAGAACTATACCCGCCCAATAAAGGTTATAAGAATTATTTGCTAGTTTTGCGCCATGAATCAGGACTTTTTAAACGACATATTTGAGAAACATCAGAATTCAGAAAAGTATCCTCCCACGAGTCTGATCTGCAAGTTTACGACTCGTACCTTGCTGGTATTGTTTCCTGAACAGTCAAAGCAACAATTCAAAAGTGCTGATGAAGTAAGAGATAAGTTTAAGGTTCTTGAAGCTGATTTATCAGGAATACTTAATTCGATGCGACACAGGCTTGATGCTCAACCAGAAAGCGTAGCAAAATCCTTCTTTGATAAACTACCGGGTGCGTATGGGGATCTACAAAAAGATATTCAGGCCATTATCATGGGAGATCCGGCCGCAACCAGTGAATACGAGGTGATAAGAGCCTATCCCGGATTTTATGCGATTGCATTTTATCGTCTGGCTCATATACTGCATGAACTTAATGTCCCTTTGCTTCCAAGGGTAATGACTGAGTATGCTCACTCTAAAACAGGAATTGACATACACCCAGCGGCAAAGATACAGCCCTACTTCTGCATCGATCATGGCACGGGTATCGTGATAGGAGAAACCACAGAAATCGGGAAGCATGTAAAGATTTACCAAAGTGTTACGCTTGGAGCACTCAGTGTAGAAAAGCGAATGGCAAAAACGAAGAGGCATCCCACTATTGAGGATAATGTAGTAATCTATTCCGGAGCAACTATTCTGGGAGGAGAAACGGTAATCGGAAAAAATAGCGTTGTAGGTGGTAATGTTTGGCTTACTAAAAGCATTCCGGCTGATACGACTGTGTACCATCAGGCCCAAATAAAAGTTCACAACGAAGAATAAAACAATATATGGCGACAGTTCTGGATTTCGTTGGTAATACTCCATTAGTTGAGCTAAAGACTATAATTGACAAACCCAAAGTGAGGCTCTTTGCCAAACTGGAAGGAAATAATCCTGGAGGAAGTGTAAAAGACCGTGCTGCCTACGGCATGATAAAAGGAGCTTTGGACCGAGGCGAGCTAAAGCCGGGAATGAAGCTTATAGAAGCGACCAGTGGAAATACTGGAATCGCATTAGCCATGATCGCAAGACTTTATGGTATCGAAATTGAATTGGTGATGCCGGATAATGCTACCTCTGAGCGAATAAAAACGATGGAGGTATATGGTGCCAAAGTAATTCTAACACCTGCCGCGGAATCTATGGAAGGCGCCCGGGATTATGCTGAAGAACAGGTTTCCAAGGGTGGATATATCATGCTCAACCAGTTTGGTAACCCTGATAACTATATGGCTCATTACCAGACCACCGGGCCGGAATTGTGGAGAGATACTAATCAGGAAATCACTCACTTCGTTTCCGCTATGGGCACCACAGGTACTATTATGGGCACATCAAAGTTCCTTAAGGAGCAGAAAAGTGAAATTCAAATAATTGGTGCTCAACCGTCTGATGGTTCTAAAATACCGGGTATTCGAAAATGGCCCAAGGAATATTTGCCAACTATTTTTGATGAATCACGGGTAGATCGCGTGGTTGAAGTGTCAGAAGAACAGGCCAGGCATATGACTAAGCGGCTGGCAAAGGAAGAAGCTATATTTTGTGGAATGAGTTCGGGTGGAGCAGCTCATATTGCCACCCAAATTGTTGAAGAATTGGATGAGGGTTGTGTATGTTTTATAGTTTGCGACCGTGGTGACAGGTATTTGTCGTCAGACTTATTTGATTAGAATATTGTACTTAAAGGAACCTTCTTCTGCGGACCTGCAAAATCCGGGCATGGAAGTTTCTTCGGAATATGATGTCTATGATCTCGAAAAAACTGATATGTAATATTGAGTTCATGTGAACCAATTGTTCTTGAAGGCCTTAATTTTGACACCACAAAGTCATAGCTATAGGTTAATGTAATATGTCTTAGTCTCCAGCCAGCCATCAAAATTATAGACTCATTATTTTGAAGGTCCTTAGAGTATTTCTTAATGGGAATTCCTCTATACCAAACTCCAAACAACAACTGATCATCCATACCATGTAAACCAATATCTAGTTGGTCTGACTTTCCCTGAAGTTTATAATGGACCATTGGAAAGATGTAAAAGGGTTTAGTATACCCTGTAAAACGAGTAAAGTTCACATGCCCCAATTTATATTTATGGCCTGCAATAAATGTGTGCTTCATGGGCAGTTGTGCACTACCGTCAAGAAAGGTTTGATTGGGTTCAGTTAGGTGATGTGCGGAATATCCCAGCCAGGTATTATTAGAATAATATAAAGCTCCCGTAGAAAAGTCCGGGTAAATAATTCTGGAGTTTGGATGTCCTTCAACAGAGGAAGCAATCATTCCCTGATCATCCAATTGGTCAGGATAAATCAACCCTGAATAGTCTATATGCCTGGAAACAATTGACGCTTGTATTCCAAAGCGCAACGAGTGCACATCATCTAAATGGACATCGTACGAATAGAACATAGAAAAGTCCTGGGAGTTAATGTTGGACCTTCCTTGAATGTCATGAAGAAAATACATGCCATATCCACTCTTACTCTTGGCACTATAAGTATCATATGCCACCAATGACGTTAGGTATTTTCCTGCAAGTCCTGGCCATTGAATCCGTTGATGTCCCATCAATCTATGATGATGAGAGCGACCGGCTAAGGCTGGATTCAACATTAAATCGGTTTCATAAAACTGCGAGAGCTGAATATCCTGAGCGGGTAAATTATACCTCAGCCCTACTAACAGTACTATTAACAGGAGTTTCTTCAACAAATTCGCTTTAAATGACAAGGAATGGTAGTGTGCTCAATAACTTTCCTTGGAACAAAGATAGTAGTTTCTTTATATTAATTTACTTATTTTTAGGGGCCGACTTAGTAAATCGTTTACTTCTTACCATACTATAATAAAACAAGGTTATTGAGCACTACGAATCAGTATGGACAAGAAAATTAGGGGGAGCATTGTATTGTTACTATGCTATTTTTGGTTTTATGCCGTAAAGGTATATTCCCAATCAACATGTGATGTAAGTACGCCATCTTTTACCTTTGATCTATCTGGTAATCCAGATAGTACCTGGATTTCTCCAGAAGTTAGAAGGTCAGGCTTGTGTTGTGATATTGATCCAAATGAACGACCTCCGGTGCGATGTGTCGAATTTTTCTTCACATTGGACTCAAGTGCCATCGGAATTATTTTTGATATCGCATCAGGAGCAATTCCACCCGGGGCACTCTATTACCAGATAAACTGTCAAGGGCGCTATCAATTCGGTGACCTATTATGCCTTGATGGTCCAGGTCCATATCGTTTAACATTCTGCAAACCCGGAAACAACCCCAATACTTATTCGATAACTTCTGTTGGACCTCCCAGAGTATCACCACCGGTTGCTGTGAGTGATGGGTGTAGTGCATTTCTAACTGCCGATGGCTATGACCCCGCTACCATTCAATGGAGATCTGTACCATCAGATTCGATTCTGGAATCTTATCTGGACTGCCTGACCTGCGACAGTGTTAATGCCACTTGGCAGGCAGGAGCACCTGATACTGTCATCTATGAGGTCAGCGGTATACCTATCGGAGGTTGTTCCCCTACCCCCGTGGTTAGACAAACCGCTGTCATCTTCATCAATGATAAAGTTGTTCAAATATTACCCCAGGATCCGGCTATTTGTTTTGGTAGTACAGGGGTTGACCTGACTGCTAATATTTCAGGAGGTGTCCCTCCTTATGTTTATGTTTGGAACACCGGTGATACTAGTCAAACAATCCGAGCAACTGTCGAAGGAAATTACTGGGTAGAAGTTTTTGATAATACAAGTTGTCCAACCGCAGGTGATACAGTAACTGTAACTGCTTTCTTAAATCCCATTATTGCCAATGCAGATGCAGATGTGAGCGTGTGCGCTGATAACCCTTCGGTTATGCTTAATGGAAGCGTAACGGGTGTTACCACAGGAGTTTGGTCAGGAGGGAATGGAATCTATACACCCAACGATTCTACTCTCAACGCCACATATACTCCCACACAGGCAGAGATTGATACAGGTAGTATAACTCTTACACTAACAACCACCAATAATGCAACCTGCCCTCCGGACTCTGATCAGGTAACCTTGTCAATCACCCCCACTCCTATTGTTGTCGCAGGAAGTGATGAGATGGTGTGTGCTAACAACCCTTCGCTAACCTTGAACGGAAGTGTAACTAACGCTGGTGGTGGACGTTGGTCAGGGGGAAGTGGTACATTCTTCCCTAATGACTCTACTTTAAATGCTATTTATACCCCCGGAAGTGATGAAATAACTAATGGTTCTGCAACTCTTATTCTTACATCTATTCAGAATGGCACCTGTAATCCGGTCTCGGATACCATCCTTATTATAATTACTCCTGCACCGACCATTGACGCAGGTCCTAATATTAGTACTTGTGCAAATAATATTTCCGCAGTCTTATCAGGCTCAGTTACCGTGTCTTCGGGTGGCATTTGGTCAGGAGGGGCAGGAACCTTTTCTCCTTCTAATACCGACCTAAATGCCTCTTATACACCCTCGAGTACTGAAATTGCGAATGGAACGGTTACCCTGACCATTACGTCAACTGGGAATGGTAATTGCAATGCCGTCACGGATGATATGACCATATTCATTGCACCATCACCAATTGTTGATGCGGGTCCAAATCAAGTAGTTTGTGCGAATAACTCTCAAACATCTTTGAATGGAGCCGTAAATAATGCAACAGGTGGGCAATGGCTTGGTGGATCGGGAATATTCAGTCCCGACAGAAATACACTACAAGTCAACTATGACCCCAGTGCCAGTGAAATCGGAGTCGGTAACATCACTTTGATTCTGGAATCAACGGGAAATGGCAGTTGCGTGGCAGTTACAGACGAGGTTACAATCACGATAACGCCTGCCCCAACTGCGGATGCCGGACCAGACCAAACAGTTTGTGCCAACAATGCATCAGTAAACTTAAATGGTAGTGTTACAATCGCCACTGATGGCAATTGGATATCTGATGGTGACGGAACTTTTAGCCCGGACGCCAATAGTCTTTCCACATCCTACACTCCTGGTATCCTTGATACAACAACAGGAATCGTAAATATCGTTTTAACCACTATTAACAATAACAACTGTCTTCCAGTAACTGATTCCATGGTAATCAATATTACTCCCGCTCCCGTAATCAATGCCGGACCAGACGTAAGTATTTGTTCAAACAATGCTACAGCAGCTCTAAATGGAACGGTAAGTTCTGGGTTTGATGCAGTTTGGGTTGGCGGAAATGGAGTATTTTCTCCTAACCGAAATAATTTGACTCCGAATTATGTTCCCAATTCTACAGAAATTTCTACCGGATTTGTGACATTAACTTTACTTTCAACAAACAACGGAAACTGTGTCCCTGTAAGTGATGACATGGTAGTCAATATCACCCCCGCTCCAGTAGTTAACATTTTACCAGATTCTTCATGCTCAGATAATCCACAACTCGTGATTACAGCCCAGGTGACAAGTGTTAACGGGTTAAGTTGGGCCGGTGGTAATGGATTGTATAATTATGACTCTGCATCCTATACACTCACCTATACTCCAACAGCCAATGAGGTTGCAAATGGTTTTGTAACCCTAAATGCAACTTCAATTAATAACGGTAACTGTCTCGCTGCAAGCGATAATGCTATTTATAACTTCACACCTATTCCGACCGTTGATGCCGGACCAGACCAAACTATATGTACTGGGACAGACACGGTATCATTACTGGGATCCATTACAATAACTGGTGGAGCAACGTGGTCAACCTCCGGTAGTGGTAATTTCCTCCCTTCTTCCATGGACTTGGACGCTTCCTACATTCCCTCTCACGAGGATTCTGCAATCTTTGGCACGGTCACAATTACGTTGACCACCGATCCAATTAACAACTGTAATATTTACACTGATAATTTGGAGTTATCTTTTGCCACAGGGCCAACAATAAATGCAGGTATGGATGATACAATATGCACCAATGACTTTCCTATACAATTATCAGCAGCAGGTAGCCCTGGAAGATGGATAGGAAACGGAGGTATGTTTAGTCCTGATAGTACATCACTAAATTCAAATTATACTCCCTCTACACCTGAGGTTACCTCAGAGGTAACCACATTAGTATTTCTTACGGACTCTACCGCATTTTGTCCAGCAATTACGGATACGGTAATATATGTAATACCTCCAGGCCCAACAGTTAATGCGGGGCCTGATATGTCGATTTGTTCCGATAACGGATCGGTTGATTTAGTAGGTGCAATAAACAATGTCTCAACTGCTGGTTGGACAACTACTGGAACTGGTACATTCAGTCCGGATTCCGCAACATTAAGCACTACCTACAACTTATCGGGAGCCGAATCTTCGATAACAGACACCATTCTCTTAAGATTTACACTTACTACAACCGATACCTCTTCTTGTTCGAGTGAAACAGACCAGGTAGATGTGCTGATTACCCCCTCTCCTACGATCAATGCCGGTGCTGATTTATCATTCTGTGCTGATGTAGAATCCTTCGAAGTTTCAGGTAACGTGACTATTTCGTCTGGCGGTAGCTGGACATCATCAGGTGATGGGATTTTTGTTACTACGGCAGATTCAATAAGCACCACATATGAACCTTCTGTAAACGATACAGCAGTTGGTTCCATACTATTAACATTAACAAGTACTGGCAATGGATCGTGTTCTCCTGTAAATGATACAAAAATGATCAATTTTCAACCAGTTCCGATCATTAATGCAGGGCCTGATACAATAGTGTGTGATGATGTTAGTAGTATTACACTAAATGGAATGGTTGTAAATGCTACGGGAGGCATATGGTCAAGTTCGGGGTCAGGCATATTTAGCCCATCCACCACTCAACTTTCGACATACTATCTTGGTGCACCATCGGATACCGTGAATGGGGGGGTGACGTTGACCTTAACGAGTACAGGGAATGGTATTTGTGATGCTGTGACGGACGAACTTCAAATTAACTTTACTGACAAAACTTCTGCAGATGCCGGCCCTGATTTAATTGTTTGCTCTGATACCGCTTATATAGATATATTCGGAGAAATCGAAATTGCATCCGGGGGATTGTGGTCTACCAGCGGAGCAGGCACCTTTCAACCAAGTGACACCTCTTTAATAGCACAATATATACCTGACCCTCAAGACCTTGCAGACGAACAAGTTACTCTTACATTAGAAACAACAGGTAATGGTGATTGTTTCACGAGGTTTGATGATATGACGATTACCTTTACTCAACCTCCAACAATAGAAGCGGGTCCCGATTTGTCTATTTGCCAGGATGGTGGTGATGTTATCTTGAGTGCAACGGTAACCATTGCCTCAGGAGCTGAGTGGACAACAACCAATGGCGGTGGTATGATTTCAGTCCTTTCAAGTTTAACCAGCCAATACACAACTATAGACAATGACACCTCAATCGCTCCAATTCATCTATTTGCCACAACAACAGGTAATGGTATGTGCAAACCTGTCGTTGACAGTACCGAACTATTATTTACACCCCCTCCTACTATTGATGCAGGAGCGGATCAAGTATTGTGCTATTCAAGTACTAGTACTTCTCTATCAGCAAGTTATACGATAGCAACCGGAGTAAGTTGGTCATGTGGGAATTGTTCAGGTGTGTTTAGCCCTGGGAACTCATATTCAAGTACCAGCTATTTCTTTTCCAATGCTGATAAAGCACAAGGTTTGTTGACATTTGTAGCAACAACCACGGGAAATGGCACCTGCCAACCTAGGAGGGACACAATGATAGTTACATTTTCAGATGTTCCCGTTGTGGACGCAGGTGACGGAAATATTTGTTCTGATGCTTCAAGTATTGAATTATTTGGAACGGCACAAAATTCCCATCATGTACTCTGGACCACCTCAGGTACCGGTACATTTACTAGTGATACTTCCACAACTACGTTCTACAATCCATCGGCCTCCGATGTTTCAGCCGGGAGTGTTACGATAACGTTTACCGGAATTAGTTGTGTAAGCAGAAATGATGAATTATTAATCACGTTCACTCCACCACCAAATGTAACCATAGATTCAGACACTCTAATTTGTTCGCATAATTCGCTTTCGCTTGAAGGAACTGTGACTAATGCGGGAGGAGGCCTCTGGAGTGCTTCAGGAGGCGGTGCATTTAGTCCAAATAATTCAAGCTTAATTAATCAGTATGCACCTTCATTCATTGATATTAATAACGGCTATGTAAATATTTATATAGAAACTACTGGCAATGGAAATTGTGACCCTGCCTACGATACTATATATGTAGAGATACTACCTGCTCCAACTGCTAATGCCGGCTCAGATGATGTGGTGTGTGCTGAGTTAACTGGAGTAACGGTCAACGGAAGTATATCTAATGCCACCGTTGCGACCTGGACGACAGCAGGCACTGGAACATTTTCTCCTGAAAATTCGGAGAACACAGTATATACTCCATCACAAGCAGATGTTAATAGCGGTTCAGTAAGTTTAACATTAACCGCATCCAATCCTGGGTCATGTAATCCACCAGTTTCAGATAATATGAGAATTCTATTTGCCGAGCCTCCTATAGTTGATGCAGGTCCAGCCCAAGTAGCATGTGCAGATGATGCTGGAGTTGCTTTTGATGGAAGCATTCAGAATGCTACCGGTGGGACATGGACAACTACCGGAACCGGAACTTTCTCGAACCCAAACAGCACTCAAACAGAATACTTTTTTACGCAAGCTGATGCCGTGATGGGTAAAATAATCATGACATTAACATCTACAGGCAATGGACTTTGTGATGCCAGAAACGATACGGTTAGTCTTACTATCGCTGAGGTACCTAATGTCGATGCCGGGGCCGACCGTTTTTACTGCGCAGATGTGCCTCTGGTACCAATAAATGGATCGGTAACCATAGCTACAGAATGGGATTGGAGTACTCCAAACGGTACAGGAACTTTTTCTCCCGATAATGTATCACTTACAAATAGTTATCAATCTACTATTGCAGATACTACTCTTGGTCAGATAAGTATTTGGTTAACAGCGAATATTAATGGCGGTTGCTTAGGTTATGATTACTTTGATATAACCTATTTTCAAGCTCCAGAGATGGTTCTTGTAGATACACCTGCTTGTATTGGTGATATCGTATATCTTGTCGGTGATCCGAGTAATGTTACACAAGGCATTGGTAATTATGAATGGTATAGAGACGGAATTCTACTTCCAGGTGATACTACTAATATTCTAGAAGTAGATAGCAGTGGGGTTTATAGAGTTTACTATGAGCTGGATAATTGTGTCGCTGTTGACTCAGCCGATATTGACTTTTTTCCCAGGCCTGTCCCAGATAATGATCCGTTGGTCGAATTTTGTTCCGAGAACCAGGGTTATGTTGAAGTTGATGCTGGGCCAGCTGTGAGTTATTATTGGTATTTAACGGGCGACAGTACCCGATATATTGATGTGGAATCAGAAGGGTTTTATGAGTTTGATATTTTTAATGAGTACAAATGCCCGACTCATGATAGCGTATTTGTATGGGATGTTTGTCCTCCAAGACTTTTTGTCCCTACTATTTTTAGTCCGAACGGAGATGGTACAAATGACGAATTCATGGTTTTTGGAGCCTATTTCAAAGATTTTGAACTGCTTATATTTAATCGTTGGGGTGAAATAATCTTTAGGACAAACGATCGAAATCATACTTGGGATGGAAACTACCTTGGTGAACCGATGCCAATAGGGGTATACAACTGGAGAGTAACATACGATGGTCTATCAGAATCATTCGGAGGCCCTTTTCAACAAAAAGGGAGTGTAACGATTGTGCGTTAATTGTTTTCGGCTACCTCTTCTTTCCAATAAACCTTTTCCTCATCATACCCGACCAATGGTAAAAGATTATCAATACTGATAAATCCACCCATTTTATTGGTCAGTACGATGAGCGTAGCATCATTTGGTAATACTCTGATGTAGTGAGTTTTAAACCCCTTCCACCAGCCAGTATGATAGACAACCCTCTTTTCAGGGTTTGAGTTATTAATTCTCCAGCCCAATCCATAGTTATCACACTGATACAACTCCTCGTGCAAAGGAACCATGGACTTCTTCAAACTCTTTTGGGAGACAATAAGGCCGGTGTATAGAAGTTGATCAAGTTTGTACAAGTCTTCAACGGTGCTATAAACCCCTTTATCTCCAACCGCACCATCCAGGTAACTCAATGGAATCAACCGTCCTCTTGATGTATAACCTTTAACCTTAAGTTCTTTCGGGTACTTACGCCAATCAATTTCCTGTTGCAAAACAAAGGAATTATGCATACCTGCTTTACGAAAAATATTCTCTTCAATAAACTTTTTATAGGTGGTTCCTGATACCTTCTCAATAACAGAGGCCAGCAGCATAAAATTTGTATTACTGTAATTGTACTTTATTCTAGGCCGTAAGTACGGAGCAGGCTCATTATCGGTCATGATTTGTAATACATCATCATTGGTGATCGAACCGAGTTCTTTAGAATCCCATAGTTCATCGCAGTAGTACATATAATTTGAAAGGCCAGAATAGTGACTTAGTAAATCCCTTATCGTAATTCCATGATATGGAAAGTTCTTTAAATGCTTTTGTACTGAATCATCGAGACTTATTTTGCCCTCATCCACCAGCACCATAATACCAAGTGCGGTAATAGGCTTAGAAACTGAAGCGAGCTGAAAAGCATCTGTAGTCTTAAGTGGAATTTTCTTTTTGATGTCAGCATACCCAAATGCCTTAGTATAGACTATTTTTCCATTTTTAGCGGCAAGAACACATCCATTGAATCGATTTAATTTGAATCGAGTTGTAAAAAATGAATCTAGTTTTAGAGAATACTTATCCGTTGATGCCTTCGGGGGCACTTTTTCTTGCTTTGTTTCGTGTACAACAAACTTTTTAACAGGTTTATTGCAACCGAAAACTAGCATAAGGGTTCCAACTATGTATGCAATGCTCGTTCGCACAATTTCCGCAAGGAGGGCTTACGGTACTTGGTTATGCTGCGAAAATAGAAAAAAAAGGCCTGAACTTCAAATTAAGGTAATGTCGAGATAACAATTCCTTATTCTTTGATCTTGTCGCTGTAGTAGGGTTCCCATTTATCCCCTTCTACTTTAGCATCATGAATTATCATTTCAACCCTTCTGTTCTTTTGCCTGGCTTCTTCGGTTTTGGCCGTAGTAATCGGGTAATGCGCACCATATCCGACAGGGTGCAGTCTTTTCGGGTCAATTCCCTGTTTCACGAAGTAGCTCATAACTGCCTCGGCACGAGATTGAGAGAGCTTCAGATTATACTCTTCTCGTCCACCTAGTTCTGTGTGTCCGGCAATTTCTACGAACAGATCTTCATTCTTTTTCATCAGATCAATAAAATGATCAAGTTCTGCGAATGATTTCTTATCCAAATGCGCTTTGTTGTTTTCAAAGAAGACATTATTCAATACCGTAATACTTCCTTTATTTAATGGCTCTAACTCAAAATCAACCTCTTCTTCATAGTACTTATCTTTATCGGGTAGATTCACGTTTTTAGAAGCAGAAAGAAAGTGTGCATTCTCTACCTGAATACCGTATTCGGTCCCAGGCGGGAGGACTATTGTGTACTTACCAGTATGACTGTTGGATTCAAAGGTTGCCACCTTTTCACCTGTATTCAAATCCTTAATGGTGATTTGGGCGTGAATAGGCGTTCCATTCACTTTGGATTTGACATAGCCATATAAAAGTATCACTGGCACGTGTGCGTCAGGGACACTCATTACATAGATATCTTTATCGCCATAACTATCTTCATGATGAGATGAGAAATAAGCTCTTTTGCCGTCAGGAGACCATACAAAGAAAATATCATCAGCTGCTGTATTTATAGGCATACCCAGGTTCTTTCTACCAAAACATTTTTTTGTTTTCTTATCGAATGTGCAGGTAAAAATATCATAGCCTCCCATGGAGCTATGACCCTTTGAGCTAAAATAGAGGGTCTTGCCGTCAGGGTGGATAAATGGAGCATCATCATCATACTCACTATTGACCTCCGGCCCTAAATTTACGGGGCCACCCCAGTGATTATCTTCACGAAATGCCACATAGATATCTTCACCTCCATAGCCTCCTTCACGATCACTGGTAAAGAAAATGTAATTTTCATCGGTTGATATACTGGCGCTATTCTCAAAGTTTTTCGAGTTGATATTATCCTTTAGTTTTTCCGGAATAGTCCACATATCCCCTTCCAAATCGCTTCGGTAAATATCGCCAGTACCATGGTGATTGTTTCGATAAAGCAAAAGATGATGCCCATCAGGTGATATACCAACTGCTGCGTCATGTTCATCTGTATTAATATTTGTGCTGATCAGCTCAGGAGCACTCCACTTCCCTCCTTCTTTATGCGAGATGTATATATCTTCAGCGTATTTGCCATCTACATCCAGAGTCCCACCAGTGGTATTTGGCCTTCGGGAAGTAAAAATCATCGTCTTTTCATCTGCAGAAACAACAGGGGTAATCTCTTCATACTCTGAGTTAATTTCCGGCCCCAGATTCTTTATATTGACGTCTTTACCAGGAGTCTTTGCGAAATTAATACCGTGTTTACATTCCTTAATAAACTTATCCAATGCATTGATCTCTTTTTCCTGAAGATGACCATGATGCTGGGCAATAATATTCTTCTTAGCGACCTCGTATTCTTTAATAGCTTCTTCAAACCTGTGATGAAGGTGTAAGGTACGTGCATAATTGAAAGCAACATCATTAGAAATCCATCGGTTTCGATCAATATCAAATTTTAACCAATCTTTTTCATCTAATTTAAATCCTTCGTTTCGCACCTTTTCCAGATAGGGTAATGCTTTTTCTTCGTGAGCAGATCTCAAAATCGAAACACCTATGTAGTAATCATATTCAATTTTGGAGGAGTCAATATTCTTCAGTTCTACATATTTTTCTTTGGCTTGTTCGTAGTACTCTGAAACAAAATAAAGGTGTGCATTGTGTTCCAGTTTCTTCAGCTCTTTGGATGTAATTTGGGCTGAACATATGTTTCCAACACTGACAACTGCTGTCAGACAAACTAATATCTTTCTCATTTTCACTCTTGATTGGTATAGTAACACAGACCAGCAGAGAAGTTAGGTAAATTGGATTAAATTCGGAATAAATTAGACTAATTTAATTCCCACACTCGTCATTGCTTAATTGAATATCATTCACTGAGACCAGGTGATCCAAGCGAATGATTTTTTCATTGTTCAATTCAACAAACTCTTCTTTGTTCTTGGTATACAGGTCAGTAATCAGACAGTTCTTTAACTCTACCTGATCTCCATTCTCTAAGTAAACTACCCTTACCTTTTCTTTTTTTGTTGAGAAACTTTCGAGATGGCTATGGAAGTCACAACTTATTGGTTGGTACTTCATTACCCCTTGCAATTAGCTATAGCTTCATTGAACTCATCATCCATAGCTTTTTTCAGAGAATCGGATCCAGATTTATATCGAGATTCCCAATCAGCTTTAAGGGTTTCGCATTTTTCTTTGATGGATTTTTTCTGTTTTTCGGGTGGCACCACAGCATCATTTCTATAGCAGGAACAAATTGAGGTTTCCTGACCACACGAGTATAAACTAATGGTAATTATAAAAGTAAATAGTACTCTCATTCCTAAAAATTTGTCACAAAGATATAATGGATTCATTCATTCGCCACGGTTCGGCAATCTTTCTTTCTGTTCTTCCACTTTAGTTCAAGCTCCTTTCTTTCCTTGACATCGGTTTCCTGATTGTATTCGGTATATTCTTCAGCAAACAAATTCAGACATTCTTTTATCGTAGCCGGATCGACTCTCGAATAACCATTTTCTTCCATTTCAAGACATGCGCAGTACTCTACTTTTGAGCCACAGGCCGTTAAAAGCATTATTCCGGAAAACAATAGTGGTTTGAAAGAACCTAAAAGCATATTTAAAGGTTAAAACTGTGGTAATATTATCGCAAGTAATAATTTTGTCCAAAATAAATGTAAAAAATGGCGCGAGTCGTAGTTGGCTTATCGGGTGGTGTTGATTCCAGTGTTGCAGCTTATTTGCTCAAACAACAAGGGTATGAGGTTATTGCTTTGTTTATGAAAAACTGGCATGACGATAGTGTAACTATAAGCGATGAGTGTCCATGGCTTGAGGATAGCCATGACGCTATGATTGTAGCGGAAAAGCTCGGTATTCCTTTTCAGACTATTGACCTAAGCGAGCAGTACAAAGAACGCATAGTAGACTATATGTTTGCAGAATACGAAGCAGGCCGAACTCCAAATCCTGATGTACTATGCAACAGAGAGATTAAGTTTGATATCTTTCTGAAAACTGCACTTGAACTTGGAGCGGAATATGTTGGCACAGGTCATTACTGTCGTAAAGATGTCCTTAAAAAGGACGGGACTGATTATTACAGACTTCTTTCAGGGAAGGATAACAACAAGGATCAAAGTTATTTTCTTTGCCAGCTTAATCAAGATCAGCTATCAAAAGCTCTGTTTCCAATTGGAGATTTACAGAAATCAGAGGTACGAGAAATAGCAAAAGACCTGGGCCTTGTCACAGCAGATAAAAAGGATAGTCAAGGGTTATGCTTTATAGGCAAAGTCAGATTACCCGAATTCCTTCAACAGCAACTCAAACCAAAGAAAGGAAATATTATTGAAGTTCCAGCCGATTTACCGGTCTACAGCCAGAATACAGATTCGAATTTGTCGGATTTAAGCACCGCAATTGAGTATACCAAAGAAGACGGAAGAAAGGTTGGTGAACATAATGGCGCTCATTATTTTACAATCGGACAAAGAAAGGGGCTTAGTGTTGGCGGAACTCCGGAACCGCTTTTTGTTATCTCAACAGATGTAAAGGAAAACATTATATATACCGGGCAAGGAGAAAAGCATCCCGGACTTTACCGCAAGGGATTATTTATTAAAAAAGAGGACATTCACTGGGTTCGTCCTGACCTTGCCCTATCACCAGGACAAAGCTGTAGCTATCTCGTTCGGATTAGATATCGTCAGGAATTGGAAGCGGCTACTTTACATCAGGAAGAGCACGGGCTATACATTGTATTTGACAAACCCCAGAAAGGAGTTACTCCCGGTCAGTTTGCAGCCTGGTACGGTGATGATGAGTTAATTGGCTCCGGTGTTATTGACTGATAAGCAATAAGCCTTAGAATTATACCTTTTTTAAATATTTTGCCGTACCTTTGCAGCCCGATTTTAACAAAATATCAGAAAAAATACAATGGGAAAGACATTGTTCGAGAAGGTGTGGGAAGCACACAAAGTACACAGTATTGATGCAAATACTGACATCATCTACATTGACAGACACTTAGTACATGAAGTGACTTCACCTCAGGCTTTTGCCGGAGTTGAAAAAAGAGGAATACCCGTTTTTCGTCCGCAGAATACGGTAGCCACTCCAGATCACAACGTACCAACGGAAAATCAACATCTTCCGATACAAGAAGAACTTTCCAGAAAGCAGGTCGCTACGCTTACAGAAAATTGTAAAAAACACAATGTAACACTGTATGGTTTAGGACACGAAAATCATGGTGTTGTCCATATTATTGGACCTGAGTTAGGTATAACCAAGCCAGGGATGACAATAGTTTGTGGTGATAGTCACACCTCAACTCATGGAGCTTTTGGTTCGATCGCCTTTGGTATCGGAACCAGTCAGGTAGAAAGCGTACTTTCTACTCAATGCTTGCTCTTAGCTAAGCCTAAGACCATGAAAATTCAGATTGATGGTGAATTGAGTAAGGGGGTCCTTTCAAAAGACATTATTCTCTACATCATTTCTCAGATTGGTACCGGTGGTGGTGCAGGTTATTTCGTGGAATTCTGCGGTTCTGCAATTGAATCCTTGAGTATGGAGGCAAGAATGACCATTTGTAATATGTCGATTGAGATGGGAGCTCGTGGCGGAATGATTGCACCTGACCAGACAACCTTCGATTACGTACAAGGTCGGGACTTTGCACCAAAAGGCGCTGATTGGGATGCTGCCCTTGAATACTGGAAGACACTTCCCTCCGACCCTGACGCTAAATTTGATAAAGAGCTTTACTTTAAAGCTGAGGATATTGGACCGATGGTAACCTTCGGGACCAACCCTGGTATGGGAGTATCTGTCGATAAAAACATTCCTACTTTAGACAGTATCGCAGATGCTAATAATAAAATAACCTTTCAGAAGTCACTTGAGTACATGGGATTTCAGCCGGGCGATGCTATGATTGGCAAAAAGATCAACTGGGTATTCCTGGGGTCGTGTACAAACGGTAGGATTGAGGATTTGAGGTTGTTTGCAAACTACGTGAAAGGCAAGCAAAAAGCTCCACATGTTAATCCGCTGATAGTTCCCGGCTCAAAAAGAGTCGAGCAACAAGCTATCAAAGAAGGAATAGATAAAATTCTGGAAGAAGCAGGCTTTATATTGAGAGAGCCGGGCTGTTCTGCTTGTTTGGCGATGAATGAGGACAAAGTACCTAAAGGTGAATATGCTATCTCTACATCCAACAGGAACTTTGAAGGTAGACAAGGCCCAGGAGCAAGAACTATATTGGCGAGTCCACTTACTGTTGCGGCTGCGGCTATTGCCGGTGAAATTGTTGATGTTCGCAAATCACTTTAATTGAGAATTAAAAGACTTTATATATACAATGGAAAAATTTGAAACACTAGTATCGAGAGCTGTACCGATTCAGGTTGAAGACATTGATACTGACCAAATTATACCAGCCAGATTCCTGAAAGCCACAACAAGAGATGGTTTTGGTGAAAACTTATTCAGAGACTGGAGATACAATCAAGATGGTAGTCCAAAAGCTGATTTTCCACTTAATGACAGCCGTTATGCGGGTGAAATTCTTGTGGGAGGAAAAAACTTCGGAACTGGTTCATCCAGAGAGCATGCGGCCTGGGCTATTAGAGATTACCCTTTTAAGGTAGTTGTATCCTCGTTCTTTGCAGATATATTCAAAGGAAACGCCTTAAACAATGGCTTACTTCCTGTACAGGTTACCGATGAGTTCCTGTCGAAGATATTTAAAGCAATCGAACAGGATAACCAAGCTGAATTTAAGGTTGATTTAGAAAACCAGACATTTACTATCCTTGCAACTGGTGAATCCGAATCATTTGAAATAAGTGATTATAAAAAGACGTGTCTGTTGAACGGATATGACGACATAGACTATATACTAAGTTTACAGGATAAAGTTGAGGCTTACGAAGCTTCTTGTAAGAACAAAGAATTAAACATCATATAACCTTAATGGAAAAGAATATAGCATACCTTCCCGGAGATGGAATCGGACCTGAAGTTGCAGAACAGGCAAAAAAGGCGTTAGATGCAGTAGCAGAAAGATTTGGGCATAAATTCAACTATACTGAGGCTCTAGTTGGGGCAGCTGCTATAGATGCCACGGGAGACCCATACCCTCCTGAAACACATGAAATATGCCTTAAGTCTGATGCGGTCCTCTTTGGAGCCATTGGTGATCCAAAGTATGATAATGATCCCACTTCAGCTGTAAGACCGGAAGAAGGACTGCTCAGAATGAGAAAAAACCTCGGATTATTCTGTAATATTCGTCCGGTAAAAGCTTACAAGAATCTTCTTGACAAAGCTCCTCTCAAGAACGATAGACTTGAGGGTGCTGATATGGTTACATTCAGAGAGCTTACCTCCGGACTATATTTCGGTGCTCCAAGAGGAAGGTCTGAAGATGGTAAATCAGCATTCGAAACAAGTACCTATACTGAGGAAGAAATTCTAAGAATGGCCAAACTTGCTTTTGAAGCCGCCAAAAACAGAAGAAATAAAGTAACACTTGTCGACAAAGCAAATGTACTGGTTACTTCCAGACTTTGGAGAGAGGTTGTCACTAAATACCACAAGGAATACTTCCCTGAAGTAGAACTTGATTTCTTATTTGTTGATAACGCAGCCATGCAAATGGTACTTAACCCAAAACAGTTTGACGTTATCCTTACTGAAAACCTTTTCGGAGACATCATTTCCGATGTTTCTTCGGTTATTGCCGGGTCGCTAGGACTACTTGCTTCAGCTTCTATTGGTGGACAGGTGGGCTTGTATGAACCCATTCATGGATCATACCCGCAGGCTGCTGGAAAAAATATTGCTAATCCAATGGCCGCAATTCTTTCAGCAGCTATGTTACTGGAAACTTCATTTGGACTCACCGAAGAAGCAAGAGCAATAGAAAGTGCTATTGATGAGTGTATGGAAAGTGGCCACGTGACTGCAGACATCAATCCTGACAGTACAATCGGAACGAAAGAGGTGGGAGATAAAGTGGCTGAGCTTATCCTTTCAAAAGAATTGGCTTAAGAAGTCATAAGCAAAAAATGTTCAGACCGGTTTCCTAATGGGAACCGGTTTTTTTAATAGCTATTCCACCGGAGTGGTCTCAACCGGATCAGCGTCTGGAGCAACGCATACCTGAGGCCCGGCATTGAGATTGAACCCTACCCCAATAAACAATGCCCAGCCTGTGACATTCGAATTATACTCTGAGGTTGTACCTGGATTGTAGATATCATTAATTCCGTAGGAATATCGTCCTTCTACTTTGAAACTAACCATTTCGCTTACCTCATAATCAAACCCCACTCCACCAAGGATACTGAAATCAAATCCCTTGGCATTAGAAATCAGATCAATATCATTACCGTCTGTCTCAAAACCTGCGGCTTGTAAGTCTGACTCGAATTCAGCGGTTGGTGTAAAGTAGTTTCTTTGCTTGTGTAGCACCCTGGACGCAACTAAGAATGACGGTGCCCCACCTGCGAGTACATATGGACGAAGATGCCCCATTCTCCCATTTAGACGAAGTAATAATGGCACATCCATATAGTTGAATCGATATACATCAGTTACATCTAAAATATTCAATGAGTTACCAACTTCCCTTTCTATTTCATAGTCAATTACAAATCCTTTTCCGGAGAAGATAAGCTCAGACTGTATGGAAAATAGCTTAGACAACTGAAAGTGCGCATACACACCACCAGTGAATGAATTTCGCTCAGTAAAAACAAAACCGGAGCTCTGGTCAGTTTGTCCCGAGAGTTGTACTGAAGATTCCTTTGTATTAAAGTCTTCCTGATAAAACTCTGACAGGTTCATTGAAGTAATACCCGTCCCTGTTTTGATCCCCAATGACACCTGCCCTAAAGCAAGAGTTGAATTAAATATACAAGCTATAATGAGTAGCTTCTTCATCTTAAGATTCGATAAGGTTTAACATTTTCATAGTAGCAGTAATCGCTGCAGCCTGCTGATCGGACTCCAGTCCTTTGGTTTTAAATTCCTTTTGTCCGTCATCCCAGGTTATAATAGTCTCAACTAGGGCATCAGTGTGACCCCCTGGAGGTATAGATATTTTATAATTTACCAGCTTCGGCACTTTTTTGTCAAGCTCTTTGTATATGATTCTGATCGCCTTCATAAAAGCATCGTACTGTCCATCACCGGTAGAAGTAGCTTCATAGTCTTTGCCATTCACCTCAATTTTCACTGTTGTAACAGGTTTCAGGTTAAATACATGGGTAGAGTAGTAATTTTTCATTTTGATCTTGTCCTTGATCATCTCACTACCCAATACATCCGAAATAATAAATGGCAAGTCTTCTTTCGTTATGTTCTTCTTTTTGTCACCAAGCTCCACTACTCTTCTGGTGACCTTTTCCATGTTTTCAGTGCTCAGCTCTATCCCAAGTTCCTCCAGGTTCTTCTTTATACTTGCCTTTCCTGAAGTTTTGCCCAGGGCATATTCTCTCTTTCTGCCAAATCTTTCTGGCATTAACTCATTGAAGTACAGATTTCCCTTGTTGTCACCATCCGCATGGACTCCACAGGTTTGTGTGAAGACGTACTCTCCCACTACAGGTTTATTGGCCGGAATATTCACTCCGGAGAACGCTTCAACCAACTTACTAATCTTATTCAGTTGTCGTTCATCTACGTTAGTTTCAAAATCTATATGATCTCGTAATGCAACGACACTTGCTAAAGGAGTATTCCCGGTACGCTCTCCTAATCCGTTTACAGTGGTATGAATGCCTTTTGCTCCTGAGTTAATGGCAGAGAAGGTATTGCCAACCGCCATATCGTAATCATTATGCAGATGAGAATCAAAATGCAACTCAGGGAAGGTTGAAGTCATGTAGTCAAAATTCTCAGCGATACTCACCGGATTGAGAATACCTAAAGTATCGGGAAGCATATAGCGTTTAATTGGTAGCCCCTTTAACCCTTCTACAAGTTGCGTGACATAGTCTCTGGAGTTTCTCATACCATTAGACCAGTCCTCGAGGTATACATTAACCGAAATCCCTAGTTTTGTAGCATAGTTTACCGCATCGGTAATTTCTGATATATGTTGTTCAGGAGTTTTCTTTAACTGGTTTTCAAGATGGTTTAGCGAACCTTTGGTTAAGAGATTAATCACTTTTCCTCCGGTCTCATGAATCCAGTCGAGTGACTTAACACCATCCACAAAACCAAGTATTTCAACGCGATCAATGTATCCATTCTTTGTAGCCCAATCAACGATTTGATTAACAGCTTCATACTCTCCTTCCGAAATTCTTGCGCTGGCGACCTCAATTCTATCCACCTTAACTTCTTCAAGTAACACTTTGGCAATATTAAGCTTCTCAGAAGAAGTAAATGCTACGCCTGAAGTCTGTTCTCCGTCACGGAGACTGGTGTCCATGATCTCGATTTTCATGGCCCAAAATTAACCAAAAAATTAGAAGTTAGGGATATTTCTCACACACCACAGAAAAACAAATTGGGAAACCCGTTTGTATCGGACTTCCCAATTAGTAAAATCATGGAATAAATAGGCTAATTAGTTCGCAATAATGGTTCTAATATTCCAGTTGATGCTATTTCCGGGGTACATGGCTTCGAAAGTTGACCAGCTCCCTCCACTACCGGATTTGAGTCTATCTCCTCCTACTGCTGCCGGTCCGGGATCACAACCGATAACTTGCTTAGTAGAACCTATCGTATATCCGAAGGTAACCCACATACCATCGGACACAGTTATATCACTTGTGGGGGTGTGAGTATTCCAACCAAATGCATTTATCGCACTGGTAACTTCTGCCGTATAAACCAGAGTACCCGGAGAACTTGTGCCTCCCTGGTAAATAGAAATCCAGGCACTGTCGGGTTTATTATAGATATAATAATTGATTTCTTGAATTTTATCGCCAAGATACTCAGAGGTCTCGCTGGATGTAAAGCTGGCTCCTGCTTCCCAGGTTCCTGCAGACAAGTTGGGAGAACTGAGGTTATCCGAATCGTGATTGAGGATTTTAGCTTCTGGTGTGGGATCATCCGTATCACAAGCAAATGCAAATGCTCCAACCAATAGAATCAGGGATAGTCTTATAATTTTCATGATTAGCAGAGTTTAAGTTTAAAAAATGATACTGCTAATTAACAGAATTAAATCAGAACAAGTAGGGCACAATTATTCTTCGCGTACATATTCCAGTACAACCTTCTGCTCATTGTTAGTTATCGAATAGATTAATTGGTTGTCCGAAAGCTTAATTAGATTCATTCTCTCTCCTACATTTCCTTGTTGGATAGCAATTACACGAGCTGAATCCATGAACACCCATTTACCATCCCTTTCTTCTCCATTGAGCCAGGTAGTAGCAACACCATTGTCATTGAAACGCAAGCGGGTCTTATGTTCCTGAGAAACCTCTTCTTCATTTACAGACTCAAGAACCCAGGTACCAACCAACTCGGCTTTCTTTTCCTTGTCAACGTATTGTTCCCCTTCTGATTTTGGGTTGGAAGGAAAACAGCCAGTCAAAAGACTGGCTGTTAGTAATGTTATAATATTAATTCTCATTAGCTATCAGAACATTCTGATGATACCAAGATATGCAAACAATAAAGTAATACACATACCGATTGCTGCAAAACCTAATGACACCTGAATTGGTGCAAGTTTCTTTCTAATTGAGTCGGCCTTTTCTTGCGCTGCTTCACTTCCAGACATCGTGAACTGAACAATCAATTCATATCCAAGAATAAATCCGTTGGCAAGCATTCCAATAAAAATCATACCTAGAGTTACCATTCCTATCCAATGTCTGAATAAAAATCCAAAAACAGGAAGTACCTGAATCAGGTTGATAATACCAAAAATAACTAGAACAACACCAATCCATCCCTGTGCAGGTCGAATTTTGTCAATGTATTCTTTTGCCTCTGGTTTTTTTCCTATGATTGAAGGAGCTGCAGCTAAAATTCCTCCAACTAAAACTAAAATTAAACTAAGCCATGCCATTGTTAAATAAATTTTGGGTTAAACAAGTTACAGAACTGGGGTCAAGTTACACTTTTCAAGTAAATACGTGCAATTAATCTTTTAGTTTTTCCTCATTACCTGCAATCGAAATGAAAACAACCCCTGATATGACAAGGATAGTACCTATTATCTGTAGGGCTCCCATCGTCTCTCCAAGGAAGAAATACGCGAGTACTATCGTAGATACCGGCCCTATACCAGAAATAATAGCTGCATTCGAAGATCCTATCCTACGGATAGCTTCATAGACCATAAACGATGGAACAACGGTAGAAACTACAGCCATAAGCAAGGCATAACCATATATGTCACTATTCAATCCAATCAATGGTGTGCGAGCAGTGATCAGATAGTGTAATAAAATGCAGATAAATGACACTGACATTGAATAGGTGGTGAATCTTATTGTACCGACTTTATGTACAATTTGACCGATACCCACCAAATAACTGGCGTAGCACACTGCACTAAGGAATACCAGAATACATCCCAAAAGTGTATGATCCGTTTTGTCCATACTGATCGTCTTGTACACTGCTATGAATATTCCGACATAAGTGATCAACAATGCCAATACCTGTGCCGTGGTGATCTTCTTTTTGAAGGCCACTGCTGATATTAATACTACAAGTGTAGGAAAGATGAATAGTATTACCCGCTCCATTCCTGCTGAAATGTATTCCAATCCCATAAAATCAAAAAGACTGGCCAGGTAATACCCTCCTATTCCTGCCAGGATTATTGCCTTTACTTGTTTGGACTCCAAGCGAGTCTGGTATCTATTTTTGGAGTACAACCAATTGATTACCAAATAAATTGGGATAGCTAATGCCATTCTAATCAAGAGCAGATTGGTATGATCCACTCTTTCATCTGATAAATAGGCAAGTTTTACGAAAACTGCTTTTGCAGAAAATAGTACTGCACCAACGAAAGCTAAAAGAGCGGCAAAGTATTTTTTATTCATCACTATCCAACCTCAACTTCCCTTCACTTAAATACAACCTTAGTTTCTTTTCTTTATCAATTACTATTTCCTCATGAAGGTCTGTGATACGGTTTAAATTCCAGGAATCACCTTCTTTTTGGAAAACTGATGCCGAAAAATCATAAGTACCCGGTAACAGCAAGTAGTTCTTAACTGTGGTATTTGCCGTATCATGCAAGGCATCAAAGTTTATCTCACCTCGCTCGGTATAGAATTTTAACAACCCAAGCTCATATACCGATGAATCTACTAGAATTGTGATCTCTGTTTTTCTATCTGTCAGAGCAGTATCTATCGTTTGGATAATATCCTCCTTGATGAACAGAAAGCTTTTCCCCCATTTAGATTCAACAAATGAGTTTTGTGAATTGCTCTTCTCTATCCACTCCCCGTTTACCCTTACGGAGATGGTATGTCCACCACGATCGTATACCTCATCCTCCTCGCGAACTGTGATGCGTTCAAAATTATTATCCTGCAGAGACTGATAGATTTTGGAGACAGTATCTTTAGGAAGGCTCACCCGATATCTTCTTTTGGTCCCCATGTTATTATACATTACCCATGAAGAATCCAGACCAATTCCATACTCAGCACTCAAAGGTGACATACCACCGTCATGGTTCAGTATGACCTGGAAGTCGTCTGGCATATTCTGAGGCAGTTGATTTTTGGAATCACATGAGAACAGAACTAAGGACAAAACGATATACGTAAATAGTTTCATAGGGTAAACTTTGAGAGCAAAGTTAATACAAGCCCTGCACTTCGTTTTATAACAATACAGAATATTTTGAATTGGGTTTAGGGGTTTCAGTTTTCGGAGATAGGAAATACTGTGTATAGCGAATATATATTGAAGTAATACTAAACTTTTACTTATTTATGGTATTGAAAATAAGTTGATTATAAATATTTATAGATTTAATCTTTAATTTGAATTTTTATTTCATCCCGCCCTTTCAAAATGAACAAATCCCCCAATAAACTGTATTTACAATTAGCAACATTCCGGAATATATCTAACAAGTTTGGCGCGCATTTTGTCAATTTTTGATTTATGTCATCAGACATTATAAATTAGCGAACTCATTTGGTGAACTTAAACTCCAATTCAGAAAGAAAAATGAAGCGACTTAATTCAATATATCTTATTCTTTCATTAGCCATCTCTGTCTCTTGTGTAAGAGCACAGGTCAATTCAGTTAATCCACCTAACAAGTCCAAAGGCTATTCTATATCGGGCCGAATTAACAACCTGAAAGATACAACTTGCCTACTCGCCTACTACAGTGGAGATAAAAGGCTTGTGTATGACACTGCCGAAGTGGATGATAAGGGAAACTTCAGATTTGAAGGAGAGCAAAGTCTGCCCGGAGGAATTTATATGATATCCTTTAACACCAATGGTGGAGCAAAAGCCGTAGAGTTTTTAATTGGTGAACAACATTTTGAAATTATCACAGATACAGTAGCCTCTGTTGATAAGACTTCTTTCATAGGTTCTCAGGAAAACAAGATATACTATGAAAAACTTCGTTTCGATCACCCAAGAAGGAAAGAAATGGATGAGACCCGTAAGAAACTTCCTGAAGACACTGAAAGTAAGAAGTACAAGAAGATGATTGCTGAGGGCCAGAGATTGCAAAATGAGATTCGTGACAATGAAGATAGGCTTATCGATCAGCATCCAGAATCCATGCTTACAAGACTATTAAAGTCAAGTCGAGACGTCACAGTCCCAAAAGACATCGATTCATCAAAGACCCTGGAATACCTGCAGGCGCATTATTTTGATAACATCGATTTTTCAGATTCCAGGCTAGCCCGCACGCCCATACTCATAGGTAAATACAACCACTATCTGGAGAAACTAACTTATCAGGAACCTGATTCCATCATCAAAGCCGTAGAATTCATTCTTCAGAAAGCCATGGCTGACTCAGCAGTATTCAAGTTATCATTATCTGAAATTGGTTCGAAGTATGAAAAATCGAAGATCATGTGTATGGATAAGGTCATGCTGTATATCTTTCAGCGGTTCTACAAGAAAGGGTATGCCTGGTGGGTGGACGATAAAACCATGCACAGCATTGATAAGTGGATTACTCGTCATGCCTGGGTGCAATGTGGTAATCAGCCTCCAAAGCTTGACTTTCCAGATACGAATGGAGTAAAACATCAACTATTTGATGAAAAAGGCAAGTACACACTAGTTTACTTTTGGTCGGCCACCTGTGGTCACTGTAAGAAAATGACACCCAAGGTTTGGGGTCTTTATGAGAAGTACAAAGATCTTGGCTTCCGGGTGTATGCCGTATGTATTGATCCGGGTGACGAACCTTATAAAACATTTATTAAGAAACATGGCCTGAACTGGACCAATGTAAGGGATGGCAAAAACTCCGGGTACTACAGGAATAAATATGACGTTTTCAGTACACCAAGAATGTATTTGTTAGACGAATCCAAAAGAATAAAACTAAAACAGTTTAGCTTTGAGGTATTGGAGGAGTTCCTCGAAGAAGAACTAATGGCAAAATAATTTTTCAGGAAAAACCATTTCAGCATACTTTTTGTAAGTATATCAGAAAACTAAAGAACTATGAGAAGGGTATTATTTGCAGTATTTGTTACAGTTTTGGGTTTTGGTAATCTATTTGCACAAGGCTATAAAATAAAAGTAAAGGCAAATGGAATGGCTGATACCGCTTGCTACCTCGCCTACCATTATGGTCCAAATAAGCTGCTAAAAGATACTGCTCAGTTTGATTCCAAAGGCAATTGCGTGATAGAAGGTACTAAACCTTTGCCTCACGGTATCTACATGATAGTATTACCGACCGGTTCTGGAAATCGACTCACAGAGATCATTATAGGTAAAGAACAAAACTTTTCTGTTGAAATGGATACTATCGATCCGGTAAAGTCCATTAAGCTAAAGGGAAGCCTGGAAAATGACCTTTACTATCAGCACCTAAGACATGAGGGACCGATCCAGGAAAAAATCAGAGTTCTAACCGAAAAATGGGAGAAAGAACAAGACCCTGTCCAAAAGGAAAACATCAGACAAGAAATTATCAAGATTCAAAAGGAGTCGATTGACTATAGGGAACAGATCATTAAGAATTATCCAGACCTGGTTCTTTCGAAACTGTTTAAAGCTACACGAGACATTGATATACCTGAGTCTCCTACCCTTGCCGATGGCTCTAAAGATACTTTATTCCCAATCCTTTATCTACGGGATCACTTCTTTGACAATATAGAATTCGACAATGATGTAATCCTAAGAACACCGATCTACGATAGCAAATTGAACTTCTGGATTGAAAAAAGAAACTACCCTATTCCCGATTCATTGATAAAAGCTGTTGATTTCATAGTTGGAAAAGCCAGGGCTGATTCGAATATGTATAAGTACACCCTTATTACGCTTTCCAACTATTTTGAAAAGTCCAAGAGAATGGGAACAGATAAAATACTTCATCACATATTCAAGAAGTATTATGTAGATGGGGATGTTTGGTGGACTTCGGAGGAAGTAGATAAGAAGATCAAGGAGTATGTCATATTGCATAGTTATAATCAGATTGGCATGACTGCACCCGATTTGGTCATGAGAGATACTACGGGGGCCTTTCATCAGCTTCACGCGATCAAGGCACCCTTAACAATGGTCTACTTTTGGTCTGCGACTTGTGGACATTGCAAAAGAGCTACACCTATCCTTCAGAGACTTTATAATCGTTATGAAAAGGAAGGATTTAAGGTGTATTCTGTATGCATTGACCATGATCTCACCCCTTACTATATTTATCTGAAGAAGCATAAACACAAGTTTATCAACGTTACCGATACAGGAAACACTACCAATTTCAGGACCTATTATAACGTTAGAAGTACTCCTACAACCTACCTTCTTGATGAGAAAAAGAAGATTAAGTACAAGCGATTTGATATGCACTCACTGGAAAAAATTCTCCGCCAGGAGTTTAATGTACCAGAAGAAGAGGAATGGCTAACGGAAGAAGGTGAAGAGGATAAGAAGAAACACTAAGGAGAAGGTTTAGTGTTAAATGAGTGCTACTTCCACTACGGGAGAAATCAATTAGTTGTGGAAACGCGAACAGATTTCCTGTCGGCTGGCCAGATGGGCTCTCCGCTACCTTTCGTTCGATTTCTATGGATTTAGCTAAACCTTTTCAAATCGGTGATTGTTTTAAACCAATGAAGTTATTCTTACCCCTACTCCTCGCCCTGAACATGATTCCTGAATCATACGGACAACCGAAACAGGCTACTCCTACCCCTGAAATTTTATATATCATGGATCCGATGTGTTCGTGGTGTTATGGGTTCAGTCCGGAAATAACCCAGCTCAAGGAGAAGTATGACACTATCCCTGAGGTAAGATTTAAAATCCTAGCTGGAGGATTACGGCCTGGAAACACGAAAACTATGGATGCGGAAATGGAAAAGTTTCTGTCCCACCACTGGCAACAGGTCAACAAAAGAACCAGCCAACCCTTCTCGTACGAAATATTAAAAAGTAGATCTTTTATTTATGATACCGAACCAGTAGATATCGCTGTTACAACGATGTGGAACATTGATAGTACCAAAGCCTTCGATTATGTCAAAAGACTTCAGACAGCCTTCTATTTCGAGAATAAAGACATAACAAAGTTTGATGTCCTTGCTGACCTTGCTGAAGCATTTGGGGTAGATCAAAAGGAGTTTCGGAAAAAGCTAGAGTCTGAAGAAATGAAAAAGAAAACCTGGGATGACTTCCGCTACGCTCATTCTTTAGACGCAACGGGGTTTCCTACGGTATTATTGAAGGTTGGAGATGAATATCACACCATAACCATAGGCTACACGAATTTTAAACGACTTGATAAGCAGCTGGATAAAATTCTAAAAAAGCTTCCATAAATGGTTAAATATATCGGAATTAAGGCTATTATAGTCTTGAATAATTTCCATCAATTAACATGACTCTGAGAAACGTTGCCTATTTCTTTATTATCGCCATTGCCGTTGTCACAATTCTGATATTTGGTCAAAGTCTGATCATACCATTCGTCTTTGCTCTTTTGTTATGGTTTACAGTAAGAAAGATCAGGCAGTTTATAGATAGAGCCTCTGTGATTAAGAAGTATATCCCAAAATGGATTAAAAGTGTTGTAATCTTTGCCTTTATTTTCGTTTCCTTGGGTTTGATTACAAAAGTGATCTTGTCAAACATCAACTCTGTGGCTCGCTCCTATCAAAAGTATGAGTCCAATATAGATAAGCTACTGAATGACAAAGACAACAAGATAAAAGTACAGATAGTCTCCTTCATTAAACAACAATCAGAGGAGGTTAACTATGGTCAGGTATTCAGTTCCATTTTTGAGTCCATATCACAACTACTTAGTAATGCCTTTATGATTCTGATTTATGCTTTGTTCATATTTCTGGAGGAATCCTATTTCATCATTAAAATGAATAAAATCTTCAGCAGTAAGGAGCAACATGACACTATGGACGACATCATTGAAAATATTGATAGGGCTATCACAAAGTACCTAGGTCTCAAAACGCTGACCAGCTTCCTTACCGGTGCTTTGAGTTTTATTGTCTTTATATTAGTTGACATCGATTCACCATTTTTCTGGGCCTTTTTAATTTTTGTACTCAACTTTATTCCAACCATTGGTTCTTTAGTTGGAACACTCTTTCCCGCTACATTTTGCCTGTTGCAATTCGGTGAGTTTACCCCGTGTTTGTTGGTCTTAGGATTTGTTGGTGGAATTCAGGTGCTGATTGGAAACATCTTTGAGCCTAAGTTAATGGGTGACTCCATGAACCTAAGTGCCCTGGGGACCATCATCTCACTTTCATTTTGGGGAGCAATCTGGGGAGTGACGGGGATGATACTGAGTGTACCATTGACGGTAATTATATTAATAATCTTTGCTGAATTTAAGTCCACCAGGTCTTTTGCCATACTGATGTCGGAAAAAGGGATTATTGCGGATTGAAATAGAACCACAAGAGTAAAAGAATCTTTACCTTCGATTTAGTTTAGAGGGTTTTTTAATCTGGCTTGCCGACAGATTAAAAATTAACTACTTTCAAGCCCAAATTGATCACCTTACATTTTTTATCATGAAATATTTAACCAAAGAAGTAATCATCGCTATTGCCATCATTGTAGGTAGTATCATAATAAGCGAACGAATCCCTCAGCCTAGTTCCGGAACAAGCTACAATGAAAACTCCTATCGTATTCTTGATTTAAAGCAGACATCATTTGATACCTACGAACAAAACAGGGAATCAGAGTACAATCACTGGATTAAAAGCACTAATGGTCAAACGTTAGTCGTATGGCAAGGAGAGAATAAACTTGAGTTTTCCGGAATTGAAGTGAAGGGTGAATTTTATTCGGTGGGACAATTATTAATCGTTACCTATATGGATAGCGACAGTATTAAAAAATACCACTACTTCAATCGGCCCGACAGGTGGGAATTACAGTAGTTATTGTCTATTAAACGAAAATTCCTTCACGAAAACCTATATCAAATTTCCTCGAAATAATAATATTCTAGACAATATTTGCCAGTATAGGTGTATCCTGATTAGATTAAAGGATCATGAAAATATTTTCTATCGTCTTTGCCTTTTATTTACTGATTTGCGGATGTTCTGAATCTGTTGACAACTCAACGTCTTCGGACACAAAAACAATTCATTCAGTTTTCGACTCATCCCTTGTCTACAAAAAATACACTCCCAAAGAAACTGATCTCGTAATATCGCGATCCAGGTACCTCGATCGGCTGGAAGGCTTCTGGCTCGGGCAATGCATAGCTAACTGGACCGGGCTTGTGACCGAAATGGATAAGATTGGAAACATCGGAGACATTAAAACAGGTGATTTTTATACCCGTGATGATTGGGGTAAGCCAGATCAGCCCAGTATATGGGGTGAAGGTGTACCCAGTGACCTCTCTCCCACTATTGAGTTCGTATTCAGAGACACCAATGAAGTTTGGGGAGCTGATGATGATACCGACATTGAGTATATGTATCAGCACTTGCTTTACACCAATAAAACCAGTTTTCTAAGTCCTGAACAAATTCGAGAAGGATGGTTGCGACACATTAAGAAAGAAGAAGAGAATTACTTATGGGTATCGAATCAAAGAGCGTTTGATCTCATGCAACAGGGCGTCCTACCCCCGGAAACAAGTAATCCCGATAGTAATGAACACCATCAGATGATTGACGCCCAATTGACCACAGAAATATTTGGATTCTATGCCCCCATGCGACCAAGAGTTGCTTTGAAAATGGCACATTTACCAATTTCTACAACTGCCCGAACTCAGGCAGCTGATATTGCTAATTTCTATGTCTCCATGTATTCACTGGCTTCTATTGCCGACACCTCTGATCTACCAATAAAAGACCAGATTGTATGGATGGCCGATCAATCTATTAAAGTAATCATGCCAGGCACCTATCCGAGAGCAATGTATGACTTCGTTAAGCAGCAATATGAGGCTGGCACTCCCTGGGAACAAACAAGAGACTCATTGTATGCGAAGTACCAGATCAATCAGGAAGACGGATACGAAATCACCTCACAGCACCTGTACTGTAACGGCTGCTTTGCTGCTGGAATCAACTATGGAGCAAGTCTGATCAGCCTTTTCTATGGAGAAGGAGACATCAAAAAAACTATCAAAATCGGAGCGTTATGTGGGTGGGACTCAGATAACCCTACGGCTACCTGGGGAGGAATGTTGGGCTTTATGAGGGGTAAGAAAGAGCTGGAAAAGCAATTTGGCAGGAAGTTTTCTGATAAGTTCAATATTCACAGAACCAGGCAAAATTTTCCAAATAACGGATTAGATGACTTCGAAAATATGGCCAAAGTAGGTTTATTTATTACCGATCGAGTTATTCAGGAAGAATTAGGTGGAGGCATTGACTTGGAGAAAGGGGTTTGGTACTTGCCAAAGGTTCCTTCGAAATAATAAACCTGAAAAATCATTTTAAATAACCTGGTGCAATAATCACGATATATCATTGTTCTTAATAAAATAAACCACATAACAATGATAGGCACAAGTTTAAAGCTGGAAACAGCTCACCATCCACTCAATTTACGGGAAAGGTTCGTTGAAGGACTTAAAATATGGCTGGTTATCAAACCCCTTCAACTCTTTTACAGGAAATCAGCTCACCAACTACAAAAAGAGCTATCCGTGTGCCCCAAAGGTACTATCGGACAGGATCTCAATCAACTTCTCAAAACACATAATTTATCCGTTATCCCTAAATTCGAAAACCACGATCTCAAACACCTCATTCTTGGATACGGCATGACTCCCATTGAAGAAATCAGAATGCAGATGTATATGCTTGGAAATGGCAACTACAGCCCGTTCTGTCCACTGTTTGTGGTTTCGGGACTTTTGTTTCCTAATAAGTGGAAAGATTTTTACAAAGAGTATAAGAAAGGAAGAAAAGCACCATCAATACTCCGTTTAAAAATCACTGACTGTATGATCGAAACATCAGAAGATCTAAAGACTGTTTACAATAGATGAAGGATTCCATTTGATTTCAGCTAAGCGTCATTCATTTGGATAAAAGGAAATAGTAACTAACGGAATGGAAAGGAGACCTTTCCCTGTAAAGAACATAAAGATATGTAACTTGTAAATCTTTATCAGTTATGATAATGAAGCTATTTTGTGAATCGAATGAAATACATACTTTACGCGATACTTGTTCTGTCATCATTTTTTTCGGACGCCCAAACACCTGAATCACCATTCGATACGAAAGAAATTAATTTTCGATTGATTGAAAATCTGATTCTTAAACATATTAATCATGCCAGAGACTCCTTATCAAGTAAACAATTAATTGACGACAACACTCTTCATCTGGCTGCCAATCTACAATCAAATTATTGCAAGAAGATTAGCAGGTTATCCCACTACCAAAATAAGAAGCGATTTAAAACAGTCAGAAAACGAGTCACTCACTTTGACGGGGTACATGAAAGTGTTGCGGAGAATCTGGCTAAAATTAAATTCGGCACTAACTCCACATACACCTATAACTCTTTGGCGAGACAATTTGTGGATGGCTGGATTAAATCGAAAGGTCATTTTAAAAATCTAAGCAATCCGATTTTTGACAATTCAGGGGTTTCAGTGATCTATGATAAGTCAGAAAATACGGTTTATGTTGCCCAGGTATTCGGAACTACTCCTATTGAGTTTGAGGGGTATAAATCTCCAGCCAAAGCCTATTCATTAACCAATGAACTTAATACTCAACAATGCCAGGATTGCCAGAAATTCATAGATACAATAGCTGCACCCTGGATAGAGATCGATAATGGAATTGTATACATCAAAGCAATAAACAATGACGAATTGAAAGTGCTTTTCAACAGAAACTACTATTTCACCTGTGATTTGATCTTAAGAAGCCAATTTGCCTGTGGAGAAGATAATGTGTTACATAGTTCACAGTATCATGACGGGTATCTCGTAAAACCTGTGTCATTTTCAAAAATTCAAAAAAATAATATTGGAAAAGGCAAAATTCTAATCTCTCCAATTGGCACCCTTCCGTTTAGTATCAACGAACAATACGAAACCAATCTCAAAATTCTTTATAAACCCTTTTTGACCAGACTTAAACAAACCTGTATTACTTTCATTCCCTCCCCTGCCTATGGTTATAATTTACAGCTCATGCCTCATTCTTCAGTTTTTAATCTCGTCAACCTGAAAACCGAAAGTGTGCTAAAGCGCAATATGAAATTTACTATTCCCTTTGAGAAGAATAAGTATGAGTATACCAAAGAGGACATTAAACCAATGATTGATTCCATTTCATTGAATGAGAATAATATCGTGGACATTAGGATGTATGTATATGCTTCAGTCGAAGGAAGTAAGGAAGTAAACCTGGAACTCCAACAAAAGCGAGCCAAAAGTATCCTTAATGCGTTCCAATCATATCAATTTGATTCGATAAAGACGTTTGTCAAGACCAGTGAAAACTGGAAGGCATTTAGGCGAGACATTAAAAGGACACCAATGGCCACTTTGGCCAAATTGAGAATCGAAGAAATCAGAGAAATTCTCAAGCAGGACTCAATTGTGAATAAACTTGAGCCAATGTTTAAGCGACACCGGAAAGCAGTGATTTATGTTCGTACCGAAGAAAAGATTAAAAGTCAGGAAAGCATCTCTCACCTAATGAATGAATTCTCTGAAGCACTCGAAAAGCCTAAGGTAAACTTAAAACGTCTCGAAGACATTCAGGCCAAACTACATACCCTGGTTGTAAAGGAACACTTAAGCATTAGACAGCTGGAAAGCGTAAAGATTCCCGGGGATAAAGAACATATGCGCTTATTGCTTAACAGATTAGCTCTGAAACACACTCTTTATGATGAAATCCCTTCGATTTCGGACCTCAATATGTATGCAGACTCTGTAAAAAAGCACCCTGACCTACTTTATGACATCTATGGATACATGCTGCAACATTGGTACAATTATCCGTTGAGTCCGGTCATTCCCTTTAATGAAATGCCGCAAGTGTTCCGGTATATGTTGAATAAGAAGAAAATATCCGAAGGAGAATTCTACAAAACGATGATCAATTTCAAAATCTGTGAAGCAAATTACTATCATAACATTCTTGATTTTATCAGGGAGAAAAAAAGCACGAGGTTTGTTTTCAGCTACTATAAAAAGGCTCGACTAGCTCCGAAAGATGCCTTAATTCTGGCCAACTTTTTGGTTTATCATTATATGGTCAAGGATGCAGCCCGATTACTCAGGCCATATACAGAACTGGATCATGTGGAAGATGATCTGCTTTTTTATTATCTCAGTGTTGCATTGTTTACAGACTTCAATGATAATGATCCCGATTTCGAGCATAAAATGAAAATGGGGCTTGATGCTGACAAACTCAGATTCTGCAAACTTTATGGTCATCCTGCCATCACATTTCAGCTAATGCGAAAGGATTTACTTAAATCATACTATTGCGAGAACTGTAATGACTTGAACATTAATCCAGAGATAGAAAGTATTATTGGTGACGATGAAATGAATCCTAAATTACTTCCGGACACTGACTAAACTGAACAGCAGCTTTTTTTGTCATTTTCAGATCTTATAAGTATGGATACCAACCGTGACAATGTATTTGAATTTGAATCTTCCATAACCGAAGAGTTACTGAACAAACTACGTTTTCTTGTCGATGATGAGAGGAATTATAAGTTTGGTCGATCAACCAGAAAGTACTCTGGCAAAGTTTCAGGGAGCACATTCCAATTGAAATATATTAAACAACACTTTTGTAATGGTTTTAAACCAATCATTTACGGAGAAATACTTGAACGTAATGGCAAATCAATTGTCAAACTCAAATACATATCAAGTATTCCTTTCAATATCCACAACGGGTGTATGACCACGATTTTGGTCTTTATGTTAGTGATGATCCTTGCTAATTCCATTGTTTCCTTAAACCCTGTAATGCTGCTCATTGGAGCTCCAGTCATTTTTGTGTTTTATAAATTGTTAAAATGGCAAAATTCGTTTATTACTGACATTGCCACGAAACGGATCGATCATGATTTATTGCAAGAACTACAATGTGTAAAAATTATTAGATAATTATGATGAATCTCCGCCACGCTACGATCAACGACCTCCCCCTCCTTCAACACTGGGACAAGCAGCCTCATGTCATCGCATCGGGACATGATGATGACTGGGAATGGGAAACCGAGTTACTAAGAACTCCTGAGTGGAGGGAGCAATTCATAGCTGAAGTTGATGGTGAGCCAATTGGGATAATCCAGATCATTGATCCGCAACTGGAAGAAACCCATTATTGGGGAGATATCGGTTCAGGTTACCGGGCCCTGGATATATGGATTGGAGAAGCTCATAACCTTGGCAAGGGGTATGGAACAGAAATGATGAACCTGGTTATCAAAAGATGTTTCGATGACCCTAAAGTACACAGCATATTGGTCGATCCCTTGACTTCAAACACAAGAGCACATAATTTCTATGAACAACGAGGCTTTATTTTCCTTGAGAAAAGAAAATTTGATGATGATGATTGTTTTGTGTATTTATTTAAAAAATAACAAATTAGGAAATGGCTCAATTCATTAAATATGCAGTGGTCGTAGCTGTTTATGTTCCTTACAGAATGTCAGAACTTAGTAGGGATTCATCTTTCTTACAGGACTTTTTGGTAGTTTTTGGGGCATTCGCTTTGGGTGCTGGTTTAGGATATTTGGTCGAAAAGAAGTCTAAATAAAAAGCCCCACCACCACGGTGAGGCCTGACTGGCAAAATTCCAGGGGTTATTAGTACTTCTGAATACGTAAAATTCGACTATTCAACTTCAAAACATAGACCCCAGCAGGTAACTCCGATACAGAGAATTCAGCATCTAGCCCTGTTTTCAGGACCTGACCTACTGAGTTTAAAAGTGTCCAACCACTACCATCATAACCAATAATGGTTATAGGCCCTGTAGTTGGGTTAGGATAAACTAAAATTGTGTTACCCATTTGATTATCTGTTGAATTAACAATCGAAGCCTTACTAATGTTTGAGGAAATTTTCATTCCACTAGTATTGCAATTAGGAGCATCAATACTTACCTGATAATACAACTCACCAGAAGGTGGGTTTACGTCAGTATAACTTGTCAAATCACCAGCAATTGCATCTATCTGGGCTAAGTCAGAAGGATCAGTCCCTCTTGAGATGTAAATTGTATTGTATTCGACACCATCATAGTCATCCCATATCAAATTCCACGCACTACCAACCCCTTGATTTATTGTCAGATGCAAGGTCTTATGAGCTTCACTCATCCCAGACTCTTCGCCACATGCGTTTCTGGTAGCAATTCTGTACCTGTTCGCTTGTATGGAAGCATCTGAGTTTAGGTCGATCCATTCTGAATTTCCGGAACTTGCAGTACCAACTTCAACGTAATTGCTTGTTGCTCCTGATTCTTTATAAATCACATATTGATCAATTGATGCCGAATTTATGGTAGTCCACCTCACCACATTGTTTCCGGAGTTATTCACGTCTACAAAACATATTTCCGGTACGGGTGGTATTTCACAATCAGGACAAGTGCCTTCCTCCTGACCACACCCACAATCTCCGGGGGTTGTTTTATTAGGATCCGAAACACACTGATCTCCTGCCATAGATACATAACCAATTGGCTGATCACATGACTCAGTGATACTGTTTTCATCTCCAACCCCATCTCCATCTATGTCTTCGTACCACGTGGTTGGTGATGATGGGTCAATACCGGTTGTTCCTCCAGAACAGATACCACAAGCATCTATACTAGCCGAACCAAATGGCACTCCTGCACAATCCTGACAAGTCCCTTCTTCTACACCGCATCCACAATCTCCTGGTGCAACCTTATTAGCATCCAGTGGGCATCCATCCTGATCGTCCGGTGTACCATCACCATCCGTATCTACGATATCTTCTGATGTCGTGATAACAAGTCTTGGTGATGGGCTACTCTCTGAAGAGACAAATGAAACGTCATTACTTCCTGCCCCCATAGTTAGTATCAATGAATATGTGCCGTTACCAGTTATGAATTCAGAAACATCCAGAGAATAGGTTTGTCCAAGCGTATAAGTCGTGTTGATTGAACCTATGTTTCCCGTTGATACCGGAGCATTGGCAGTACTCAGGTTGTTTTCTGTCCAGTTGTTAGAGTTTCCGCCAGCAATGTTAAGTGTTCCATTTCCAGCATCCGAACCAACTGTAATCTCAAGAGTTGCACTTGATACAGCACCAGAAATTCCCGACACATCAAATTTCAGGTAACTTACCCGGTTTCCATTCTCAACCCGTAAATCAGCTGTATTGAATCTGGTTGCCCCCTGCAAGTAAGCATCATCAATTGGGGTATACATAACTACATTCTCTGATACAGTAAATTCAACCGTTTCCGAATCTTCTTCATTACCATCCTTCCACACTTTGATTGTAATACTATGCTCACCATCAGGAAGACTCCATGGTGTATAGCCAGTTCCATCACCTCTAAGTGCGAATGGAATCACACCTTCTTTTCTTCTGGTAGTGAGTCCATCGAAAGTATGAAAAAACTCAACTGAATCTGGCTGACCAGATACATCCGCATATACATTGAAATCACTAGCCAAAATTCCGGCTTTGTATATGAAATCTGTAGTTGTCAAATCCTCGTATCCACTGATTGTAGACTCGTCAGCTGCATTTATTAGCCTGACACCGCCAATATTAACCGGATCCGGAGTTGATCCATTGTTTGATTCAGCCAACATGAAATCATCGAAGTAAACCTTCATAGTTCCGTTGCCACCATTGTTCGCATATGCACCAAATTGTGGATGCCAGGTTCCCGAATTATTTGGCCAGTCTGCAGTGGTCACCGTATGGCTAAACACTTTCTCGCCATTCATGTATACATCCCAGTAGCCATCATTTTGGTTGAATTTGGCTCTAACTTCCCACGTAATCCATTCACCTAAATAGTCGTTCAGATACTTTCCGGCAAAAGGTGTTGCATAGGACGGATCCCTGGGCTTTCGTGCTCCAAATTGACCATTTCTAACTTCAATTTGTAAGGGAATATTTTCTGCACCATGTAACCAAAACTGAATAAACTCTGCTGAAAAGACATTTGCCTGATCATCGGGGAAATAAGTACGTAGTCTGAAGTAAATATCTTTATCCGCAGTTCTTTCCAGTGATGGTCGGAAACTAAGCTCCGTTCTTGGGTTTAAACCGTTTCCGGAATAATCCTCATCTCCATCAAACTTAATCAGTTGTAAGGTTCTATTATCCCCTCCAGATGGGTCATCAGAGATCAAAAATCGTTTGTCAAGCTCAGGATTATTGTTGCTTGAAGGCGAGCCACCATCATAAAAGTACCACACATCATTCCCAAGATAGTTTGCGGCCTTTTGGGTAGTTTCGTAATTCTGACACTCAACAAGATCATATCCCGTTGGAACGGTAGTCGCACAGTCAAATGGGTCAACCGGTTCCTCTATACCACATTTTGTTTCATCAAGAGTCAAAGTAGAAGGTAATATATCCGGACCGATCGGGGCATTAAAGTTATTGTTGTTAGAGTTGATGCCAGAACAGCAACTGCAATTCCAGAAACCGTTTTTGACACCATCATTCCTTGACCAATTGACTTCATTACCCTCTACAGTAATTGTGCTCGCTACACAGGGATGTCCTGCTGCTATTTCTCCGGCAAGTCCGACATACATTCCTACGTTGGTAAAACTTTGCTGCTTACCGTACACTTTATTGTTTTTGATGGTAATATTATACCCTGCCGGACAACCAATGCCATACTGTCCCGGATCAACCAATATATTATCCTGAACAATAATATCGTGCCCGTCATCATCACCTACCATAATCCCCCCTCCTGAATTACTGGGACCACCTCCTCTTAAACGATTACCGATGATTTGAATTGGATCGCTGGAAGTTCCCCCGGAAGCATACATATTGATCAAATCTTCCGGGTCACCCGAACCGAAGGTATGTTCAAGGATGTTGTAATTAACTCTCATTCCCGGACCATCGCAATCATTGAACTGAACAATCTGCCCTCTTGGATAAGAACCTCCAATATCCTTAAAGCTATTACAATGGATATTAAGCCGTTGGGATTTGATGGCGTAGACTCCTGTCCTGAAGTGATCAAATTCACACCCGGTCACTTCGATGTTGTTACAGTTTTGAAGCTGTATCCCAATCACCGAAGGAAAGTCGTGAAAATAGCAATCACGAATAATCACATTTTCGCAGTCGACAAGTTTTAAGGCAATACCTCCCGAACCCGAGGTGAATTCTTTGCCTTCAATAACAAAATTGTCCTGGCCGGTATATGACAATGGACCGGAAGATGTGTAAGGTTGTGCCATGACCGAACTGGCAGACACAATGAACCATAGTATTAATAAACACCGGAATAGTAGTTTTCCAATGATCTTCAATACCTGGTAAGGATAGTAAGTAATCATGATAATTGATTTTAAGGTTAAACATCAGGTTTCCCCGCTCTTAACCTTACTATCCCCAACTTCTTAATTGGTATACAACTATTTCAAATTATTCTAAAAATGTGTCAATAGGGACACCTCAAGCTGATTGTTGGAAGGCGCCCTGCTTGAAGCAAGGTGGTACTTGTATGAAAGCAATAGGTCAGTGCTGAGCCTACCGTACTCAAATCCTTTAATACCGCCAATTGCAGCAAATGACGAAGCCCCAAAATCTTCCCCGATCGATAAGTACGTGAATTGTGATCCAAAAAGGAATTGAGTGTAGAGAACAGCCAAGTTGGCTGAAACTGAATATTGATTTCCCGGCACCATCCTAATGTGTGTAAAAGTATCAAATGTCCATAATTCATTGATTCGGAGCTTTAGGCCTCCATTTAAATTATAACTCATTGGAAATCGGATACTTCCTTTTAAGGGCCTTAAGTCCTGATTAAAAACCTGTTGAACAGAGACACCTGCATACCACAGTTGGTGTTGAATCATCGTGCCTAGATTAGTTGAGAACAAAGTTCCGCTTGCATTAATATTAGTCCCAGCTCCTCCAAATTTTACATTTACAAAACCCGTAAGCGTTCCCATGGACAGCCTGTGATTGGGGCCTAGTCGTAAATGAGAAACATAATGCAGATAGCCCCTGCTTTTATGTATAAACGGACCATCTTGATCACTATAAAATAATCCTCCAAGATTATATCCCTTTCCTTCCTCCCCTTTTTTAATACTGGCAAACGCACTAATCACACGTACTGCTTTGAAGTCTCCCAGGTAAGAACGGTATATGACTCCCGCACGAGATTGGTCATCTTGAGGTGACACCGGGTTAGCAAAAAAAACCGTATAGGCCTGGGAAGCATACAATTCAAAAACTTCAATAGCTCCGTTTTGAGCAAATGTTAATTTACCCAAACAGCAATAAATTACCGTAATCACCACATTTCGATATGCTGCTTTTCTAGTCAAAAACCTATCTGACAATGATACATAAAATTCAAAAAAAGAAAATTATGTAAAAAATATGGAAATTAGTGTATACCAATTAAAGGTCAATCGATAGTATAATTAGAGTGCGTACTCTGAATCAGAAAATATTAGATGCTATCCATTCAGGAAAGGATCAACGAGCTTTGGACATATTGTACAAAAAAGTACTTCCAAAAATCAAATCCTATATTCTGAAGAATAGTGGCGATGTGGAAGATGCCAAGGATATCTTTCAAGACACTGTGTTAATTTTTTACAACAAAGTCAAACAACATCAATTCGATGCTAATTATGAAATAGATGGGTACATGTTTACCATAGCTCGAAATCTGTGGATAAAGAAAACAACCAGAGACCAAAGAATGAAAAGGATGTCTGATAATACCGAGCATTGGGCTGAAGAGGACATAAATGGATTTATCATTTCAAAAGAGAAAATGTATGCCATTAATCAACTTTTCGAAAAGTTAGGTGAACCATGTAAAACTTTGCTTCATCATTCCATATTCGAAGAACTGAGCTTAAAAGAGATAGTACAAAAAATGAATTACGCGTCAATTAATGTCGCTAAAACTTATACTTACCGATGTAGAAAAAAACTGGCCGACCTCATTGATTCAAAAAAAGGGTTTAAGCAGTTATTTGATTTATGAGTCAACATGAAGAAACATATGAACTAATCGAAAGATATCTTAGAAATGATTTATCTGACAAGGAAAGGCTTGAGTTCGAAGAAAGAGTCAGCACGGATAAGGTATTTGCACGAAATGTCAAATTACAAAAGGCTGCTCAGGAAGCTACTATTATCCATGGCCTGAAAGACATCAAATCAATGATGGACCATGATCTGAAAAAAGCCGGGTCTGGAGGACATCGAAAGTGGTTGTATATAGCTCTTCCTGTGATTGGCCTTATCACTTGGGTTTCACTTGAATTGTTGTCCGTAGATGACCCTGAAATACGCCCTACAACGACAACAAACACTGAACAAGCAATACATGAATCTTCCGAACCCAAAGAAAATCGGAAAATGGACTCCTCCAAACAGAACCCTTCAGAGAAACCTCTAAAGAGTCAACCGACCGAATCGAACCAAGTAGTTGTGACCGAACCAAAGGATAAATCAATATCCATAGATACGACCATCGTAGCAGACTATGAACAAAATGAATTGGAAAGGAAAAAGGAAAGCAAAGAGGTCGATTCGGACGTTGAAGCGCAACAAGAAACCACCGCACACAAGACGATAGAGGATATTTGTTTAAAAACCACTATACGTTCAACACTGTATTCGGTGAACCCAAAATTTGATGAAGAATACGGCTATATTCAGGTTTCGAAACGAGTCAATGGTGGTACTTTTCCATATCAGTTTGCACTGAGCAATGGAAAATTTCAAACGGAAAATGTATTCAAAAAGCTTTCACCAGGCACATATACTGTGATTGTAAAAGATGCGAACGGCTGTGTCGATACTCTTGGAAAACGCACGATAATTAAAGAGCTCTGTAATAACAATTACAAGCAGACTTTTTCACCTGGCACCGACTTCGAGTGGCTAATTCCTTCGGCACCGAACAAAACAGGTCGATTCAAGTTATACTCCAAATCACGTACGGTTTTGGTTGATATCGAACTCAAAGGAAATAATGATGAAGTTTGGAGTGGGTTTGACAAGAACAACTCCGAAGTTCCGAGCGGTTTTTATAGATTTGTAATAGAATATAGTGATAATACAACCTGTCCAGGTTCGTTATCTGTTATTCAGTAAGTTATGAGAGTCCTCATACCATATTATTTTATATTGGTTTGTCTGCTTACAATTCCAAAAGCGTCTGCGCAGACTGTTCCAATAGCTGACCCGGCATTTCGTCAGTTTCTGGTGGACAATTATCCATCGGTAATGAGCGGAAGTCAGGAATTGGATACTGCCCTTGCTCAGACCACGGTCAACGGTACAATAGATTGCAGTAATCTCGGCATTACCGAATTTCATGAAGTCGATTATTTCAAATTGATTGATTCTCTCATAGCTACCAACAATAGCTTAGACTCAATGGGTAACATGAAAGAGCTGACCAGTCTTGACTATATCGATGTTTCCAATAATCAGCTGCGATACTTGCCTGATGTACGTAATATCGGTGCTATGCGATTCTACTACGTACAGAATAACTTAGCTGAAGAGATTCCATGGATGAATAGTTTGGCAGATACTATGGAAATTATCGATGCGTCTAACAATAATCTCATGCATCTGTATGATTTTGATTCATTCACAAAACTGAGCTCAATGGATATTAGGAACAACTACCTAACATTTAAATGGCTATTGAGAAACGTGGACCACCCTTCCTTTGCCAGCGTATTTCAATTCGATCCACAAAAACCATGGCCTGTGGCTTCATCTGACACTGTGAAAGTGGGTAATGATTTTTACTTTGATCTTGACACTCCTGACGATACGGTTACAACTAACATGTACCGATGGTATAAAGATGGAAATCTATTTCGTACAACAACATCTGATTCTATAATTGTATCCGGTGTCAGTGACACTTCAGCGGGAGTTTACACTGTAGAAATAACCAACAGCCATCCATTGTTAACTTCCTTAACAATTACAACGACCCCGCTAACGCTTGTGATAGAACCATGTCTTGACTTGTCTAATCTCACCTATAACATTGTCGGCACTTCCTGTGACGCAAGCGATGGCCAAATAAGTATAGACACAACTACTATTGTTGATGGTATGGCACATTACAGCATAACCTTAATGACTTCTGAGGACTCAATTGAAACCAACCAGACTGGAGTTTTCAACGGTCTGAGCAAGAATAAATATCATCTCCTGATTACGGACCAAAATGGCTGTTCCGCAAACTCAATCAACTACCATGTCGATCACAAGCAAAGTTGTGATCTTGTTTTAAGCCCAAATGGAGATGGATCAAATGATGTGTTATACATCAATGATTCAGGCACAGCTGAGATTTATTCCCGTTGGGGGCAGGTCTTAGCTACATTCAACGGTGAAAGCTCCTGGGACGGAACAAAAGAAAATGGTGAGCTAGTACCTCCCGGATATTACGTAATATATCTCAATGGTAAACGTTACAGGAACTTAACTATACTTTGGTGACTATGAGTAAATACGAAGAAGTTCGCGATATCTATGATCAAGTGGTAGCTTGTTGCCCTGAAATCGAACGAAAAGGCAAAACTATGCCATACACATCGGACAATGGACACATGTTCTCACAACTCAACAAAGATGGGGAAATAGGAATAAGGCTTTCAAAAGAAGATGGAGCTGAATTTCAGCACCAATATAATACCGGTCCATTTAAGTCTTATGGAGCTGTGATGAAAGGATATGTATTAATACCGGAGGAGTTACTTTCTGATAAGGATGCACTGAGTGAAATTCTGAAAAAGGGACATGAGTATGTTTTGTCTTTACCTTCGAAATAGCATTGTTTGCAATTCTTAGTGCTTGATCTACTATGCCTTTCGGCAACAACCTTGATCCCTTTTCAAGCTTTTACTATTGCTCAGGCCGCAAGGCCTCGTTAAACCTTTCAATCCCTGATACCATCCGCACATCCTTCGCTGACCCAAAGATGCTATCGCGGTCTTCAAGGCTTAACTGATTGTGTTAAAATATAAAAAGTAACGCCCTTCGTTGTAATTGTTGCTGGACGGTTAATCCAGGTTTGTCTTGAGAAACAAAAGCAAAAGGATTCTCAAGTCCTTACATACAAAAGTTTCTAATATAAAAGTAAAAGCCTCCTGACATACTGTTGTCACTACCCCACTCTATGTTTGAATTATTATTTAATCAAAACCCTAAAATTCAAATATCATGAAAACAAAAAACATCGAACCTAAAAAAGTATTCTTCGGATCATTAAAGACAACACTAAACAAAATTGTTGATGACACCAATCCCGTCATTGAGGCCCTTTATGCCGATGTAGAAAAGTATGGCATCCAACCGGCCGGACCCCTTGAGTTTATCTATCATGGTGCTACAGGAGATATGGACAAGGAATTTGACCTTGAAATTGCTCTTCCGGTAGCTCAGGAAATTAAGCCTGAATGGAGTCAATTCAGCTTTAAGAATACCAATGAATTCAAATGTGTATCAGAGGAATATAAAGGGAGCCTGGAACATATTTATGGCACCTATGAGAGGATTTTCGGTGAGCTGGACAAAGGTTCTATGAAGAGCACTGATGAAGTCCGGGAGGTATACCAAAACTGGGTTTCTTTTTCATCCGATGAAAATATTGTCGAAATTCAGATCGGTATCAACTAAGTCATTATGAATCGAATTGATCGTTTACAAGCGATCTTAACAACTCTTCAAAGTAAGCGAGTGGTCAAGGCAGAAGAATTGGCCACTCGCTTTGAAGTAAGTGTAAGGACTATCTACCGCGACATTAGGGCTCTTGAAATGGGTGGCGTACCCATTGGTGCAGAGGCCGGTGTAGGGTATTTCCTTACCGAAGGATACCATATTCCTCCCGTTATGTTTACTCACAAAGAAGCACGTGCATTATTACTGGCCGGTAAAATTGTAGAGCAATTTACGGATGCTGAAGTCGCTGCCAATTTCAATGATGCACTCACAAAAGTGCGCGCTGTACTGGATTTGGAGAAAAAAGACGAACTGGAAACCCTTGATAACGATATACTGATCAATCCATTCCCTAATGAAAAACAACAGAAAGGGCCAGAACAACTGCAAATAGATCAAATTAAATCAGCCCTTGCTGAGTCTAAAGTTATTAGTATTGAATACAACTCCAAAGGTAAAGGAGAACAGACAACTAGAGAACTCGAACCCGTAGGGTTGTGCTATTACTTTGGTGGTTGGCATTTAATGGCATTCTGCAGATTGAGACAAGATTATCGAGACTTCCGACTTGACCGCATAAGTAAGTTGAGTATTCTTTCAGAGTCTTATCAAAGATTTAAACATCCGAATATTAAGGAATATATCAACCGCCTTATTGAGAATACTGAATTAGAGTTATGCATAATAGAAGTAGACAAAGCAACCCACAAATACCTGGAAGACTATAAGTACCATATGGGTTTGGTTAAGGAGGAAGAAAAGGAATTCACTGTGGTTATGCATTTTACAGTATTTGGTCTGGGGTATTTTGCCCGATGGTTGATGATGCTTGGGCCAAGTGTAGATATCCTATCTCCGGAGCCGCTTAAGCAACAATTCAATAAACTGGTTGTCCAACTAGTTCAACGCCATAACATTTAGTGAGTACCCTTACTCCTCCCATCAAGATTAGTAAAGAGAAAGACGAAGAAAACGTATCAAAATACCGTATGCTTAATTACATTTTTGGATTTTGATCTGGGTTTGAAAATGACTTTTCTAACCACATAAAGATAAATTGCAAATAATAATAACATAGCCCGTTGATTTTAAAGGTTCTAGAAAAGCTGAAGCCGTAAAGACTTCAGCAAGATAAATGACAGAAGAAATTATTGACTGGCTGATCCTTCCTATCATTGCCATAGCCTGGGTTGTATTTTTAGCCCGTTATTATAATTTAATCATACCTCATACCTACTTCCAAAAAATAGTTACCTAAATCAAAAAATTTCCAAGATTATACTTAAGAGCTTGTCCTAAGTGAAATCCTTAAGCAGAAATGATCGGTTTGATCAGTTTAAACTCACAAAAATCTCAAGCGCCTTAGCAATTTGACTGGCATACTGGGGCGTTGGAATAAAGTATGAGGCACCTATATCCATCTTTCTTCGATCACTCAAGCTATACGAATTAAGGCCAAGAGAAATCAGAACCCCTCTTTTGTAAACCATCCCCAATCCGGCTTCTGGTCCGTTATTGTAGCCTAACAAAAAATTGACTCTATGATCGTTTTTCATATCTGAGAACCTTGAATTGACAAATAACTTTCCAATCATTCTGTCCGAGCTAATAATTCTACCACTGAAATTGGCATTCACATATCGGGTAAGAACAACCGGAACTCCAAATGGTACTGCAGAATTATTTAAGAGCTGATTTAAAGATACACCTAGATTATACTTCTCTTTGTACTGCATATGTATTCCGATACTACCATCAGGGATGAACACCCCACCACCTGCACTCGAGGTAGAACTCTTGATGAAGTAGTTAAATAGACCTGCACTAACTCCTGCAGAAAGGTTCCAACGCTCATTAACACTAAGTTGAACTGAATAATTACCATATACTCTGGTTCTGTTCAGAAAACCTCCCTCCTTTTCATTCTGAAACACAAAACCGATAATTTGACTCCGACCACTATCTGATTTCGATAAACGATGCTGGTATGAACCTAACAGAGAAACGACATTCCTAAACGGTGCTGACAATGATCTTCTGTTTAACTTAATGGCATCCCTAACTATAAAGTTGTTATTGGCTGGATTGATCGATACCGGATTTTGGTAATATTGATCGAACTGAACAGGTATAATTAACTGTTGTGCAGAAAGTTTGTAGGACAAACAAAGTAAAAACGTTATTGTTATATGCCGGTTCTTGTTGTACAATTCGATCAATTAGATTGATAAAAGAAAGAAAAAACCATTCGAAAAAAAAATTATTAACTTTTACGTTACTTATTCAAATCTCATTTGTCAGTTAATTATAAAACGGTGCTCATAAGTTCGGATGATATAAGAAATGCAATCCGTTCCGGTAATGATGATGATGTACTTGAAGTACTCTATCAGAATACTTTACCGAAGGTGAGATCGTATGTCCAAAACAATAGAGGAACCAAGGAAGAAGCAGAGGACATTTTTCAAGATGCAGTCCTTAATGTGTATCAAATGGTGTACAACAACAACATAGAAAGTGTTTCCAACATCGGAGGTTTTATCTTCCAAAGCTGTAAAAATGCCTGGATCAATAAAGCCAAACGCGATAGCAGGAAAGCCCCGTTGGATGACAAATACGAGTATACTCAATATGATGATGACTCTCTTGAGGTTATAATAGATGAGGAAAAACAAACTGCACTGAATCAATTGTTTGAAAAAATAGGTCAGACCTGTAAAGAGCTAATGACAATGGCAGTATACCAAAAACTGTCAATGGAAGAAATCGCAAAAAAAATGGGGCTTACTAATGCCGATGCAGCTAAATCTCAGAACTACAGGTGCAAAAAGAAAATGGCTGACCTCATCGAAAAACAGCCAATGTTAAAAACATTATTTCGTTCATGACAGATGAAAAAACATATCAACTCATCGAAGATTTCCTGGCTGGGAAACTGAGCGAAGCTGACCAAAAATCAGTCAAAAAAAGAATTGCCGAGAACGGGGAATTTGCTCATCAAGTCCAAACTCAGCAACAGCTGAATGCACTGGTTGTATCAAATAGGTTGAGCGAGTTGAAGGCAAGAATGCAGCGTGACATCAACAAGGAAGAGGAACAGAAGAACCGAGGAAGACTTCCTCTTTGGGTTGGAATCATCGGAGCAATCTCCTTAGGACTTATAATCTATTTCCTCATCCCATCAAAACCTCAAACAACAGAAGAGGTAACTACAAATAACGAAATACCTACTGTTCAGGAAATAACTGGTGACCAACCTGTGGATACGGTTAGTTCGGAGGAAGTTCCCGAAAGTACTCAAGTCACAACTGAACCTACTTCGACTGAACCAGTAGATAATCCGATAGTTATACCAAGAATAGAAGAACCAAAGGATTCGATCGTCCTGCATGACCAACAAACCACTGAGGAAGAAAAACCAACCTCAGAGAATGAACAGAAAGAAAAAGGCACGGAAACACAGAAATCAACAGAACCCGATTGTGACCAGGTTAATATTACCTTTGATGTAACAGCTACATCCAGCTGTAGCGATGAGAATACAGGAAGTATAACCTGCATGGAAAGCACAATTAAAGGGGGAAAAGCCCCTTATAAGTACGCTCTGACCTGGATTACCCAATCAGTAGGCAAGGTTTATCATTACCGGACTTCCAAAGTTTTTACAGACCTTGCTCCTGGCTCCTACCAATTGAGAATAAAGGACGCAAACGGGTGTAAGTCCGTGCAGGAAGAGCTTGTTGAGGTTGAAACAAAAAGTTGTGGTAACTCGGGGGGTATTCTATTCAGCCCTGAAAATGATAACGTACTGAAGTTCACCGTTCGGGCCTCAACCAATGGCAAAATCACCATCTATAATCAGGCAAAAATAGAGGTAAAGAATATTGAATTCGGAGACATAGGCAGGCCTCAATGGTTTGGAGACCACATAAGTGGTAGCCGTGTTGCAAATGGTTTATATTTGTATGTCATTGACTATGAAGACGGCATTACCGAATCAGGACATATTACAGTATACTAGTTGAAGCTGATTAAAAACATATTGATCTTAGTTCTACTGATTAGCCCTTTGCTATCCAAAGGACAAACAACCGTACCCATTACGGATGATGGATTCAGACAGTATTTATTGGATAATATTCCACAGGTGATGGATATCAATGAGGAGTTGATTCTGGATAGTGCTTCTACCTATTACGGCTCTATTGATGCCGGTCATTATGATATTCACGATGTGTCCGCCCTTCAGTACTTCACCAGAGTATGGAGGATCAGGATCATTGGAAATGACTTTAGCTACGTCCCTGACTTAAGTACGCACACTTCACTTTGGGACCTGCACCTGGATAGTAATAACATCGACTCCATGGCTCCGGTTAATGGTATTGTTAACCTCCAAAATCTCAAAATAGATGCGAACAACCTATCTGAACTACCCGATGTAAGCGGTTTGAACAGGCTCTACAGAATTTTCTGTCGCGCTAATAACCTCAGTTCATTTCCCGATTTGACAGGTTGCGATAGTTTGTACCACATCATTTGTACATTCAACAACTTCAGTACACTACCTGATTTCTCAAACATTCCACTGGACAGACTGATCTGTCACAATAACCCGATTACTTATTTACCCGACTACTCATTGCATCCGGACTTTGCGGACTTATTGACCTGGAACTGCAAGCTGACCTTTGATGACATTCTGGTGATGACTAACCACCCGAATTACGCCACTGAGTACCATGTTTTTGATCAGGACAGTGTTGAAACAGACACTTTGTATAACGTAGTGGAAATGGAAGACCTGACAATCGACCTGGGATTTGATGATACCGTCACTACAAATACCTATAGTTGGTATAAGAACGGTACGTTCATTACATCCACTTCAGTGAATTCTTTAACTATCAATGATGTTTCAATAAGTGACTCAGGAACTTATCACGTGGTAGTTACAAACTCGCACCCACTCCTCTCCGGTGAGCAATTGATCACCAAAGAGATAAGAGTAAATGTATTCTCCTGCCTCGGTATTGATAATGCTTCCTATGATATTATCAGTGAAAATTGTGAGGCAGGTGTGACAGCAATGATAGATGAATCTTCATTAACAATTAGCAGCCCTCCGGTAAGCTATAGCATCATTAATAAGACCAATACTTCAGATACCGTTCATTACTCAAGTCCTGAAATAACAAATTTAGCTAGTGGCACCTATCACATTGTCATTAAGGATGTTAACAACTGCGCCGCCAATATTCAGAACTTCATAGTTGTGCAACAAAACCCTGATTGTGATCCTACCTTCACTCCCAACGGTGACGGCAACAACGATACTTACTTTGTAAACCAAAACGGTCTTGCCAGAGTCTATAATGTGGCCGGTGAATTAATCAACGAGTTCCCTACCCCAGCCTATTGGGACGGCACCACTGCAGATGGTGCTGATGCACCAATGGGTTATTACGCGATTATTATTAATGAAAGTGAAGTGGTGAATGTTACTTTGGTGAGGTGATAAATCAAGCCTACTCTACAACCAGCATAGTTTTTAATTTACAAGGACACCCAATGACAGAGATCACCGCACCTACGCTACTAACGTACGCTTCGGCTCGTGATGACGACTACATTTTTTGGCTGTATTTCCCTGAAAGGTAAAAAGGTAAAAAAGTGATCAATAACACATTAAGTAAACTTCAAAATAAGAACTACATCAGTTAAGTCTTGAAGACCGAATGGTATCTTTGGTCAGTTAAGGATGTGTGGATGACATCAGGGATGAAAGGTTTAACGAGGCCATGCGGCCTGAGCAAAAAACTATAAACGAAAGCAGTCACTACTAAAAATCAAAAGAAACATCAGTCACGTGACATCCAATAATAGAGATCACCGCACCTGCGCTACTAACGTACGCTTCGGCTCGTGATGACGACTACATTTTAGCTGTATTCTCAAAAAGAGTAGATAGACAGTAAAGTTATCAATGACGCATAAAGCACCCATAAAATTTAGAACTACGCCAGTTAATCCTTGCAGACCGCGATGGTATCTTTGGGTCAGAGAAGGATGTGTGGATAACATCAGGGATTGAAAGGTTTAACGAGGCCATGCGGCCTGAGCCGCTACAATAAAAATGGCCCGATGACATATTATCACCGGGCCAGTTTTCAACTCAACTATATATTCAAGAATAATTATCTCATCAGTGTTAATGGTCCGGTAAATGTTCCTGCTCCGGGTACATCTACCACGAAGTAGTATGTTCCAACTGGCATTGGTTCACCATTTCTGATGCCATCCCATGGAACAAATGGGTTACCATCATATTCCTGTTCGTGTACCAGACTTCCCCATCTGTTGTATACTCTGACTGTCCAATCTTCCCAGCCATCAAGTCCTTGTGGCACCCAATAATCGTTATTACCATCGTCATTGCCAGGAGAGAATGCGGTAGGCACCCATACAGGTCCTCTAACAATTATTGTCACATCATCAGAATCAAAACAACCTCCTGCAGAAGCAGAAAGCACAAATGTGTTTGTGCCGAGCGATAACGTAGCGACAGGAGTTGTAATATTCGCATCGCTTAAATTAGCTGAAGGTGACCATAAAGGAGTGCCATTGGTAGACCCTTGCAACGTATAGTCGATTGTTGTCTCGCCTTCTCCGAGTATCACCTCATCATCAGGTCCGGCATTCACTGTAAGTACAATCTCTGCAACAGTAAAAGGGCCTGCCGTTATAGGACAACTTGTACCTCCCGTACCCGTATTGGTAGCAGTCACTGTATAGTCACCAGCTGTACCTACTGTGATTGAGGAACCGGTTTGTACCGGACTACCTCCCAGAAACCACTGATAACTATCTGCTGTACCATCCGTAACCTGAAGGCTAGCCGTATTACCACTACAGAATGAGGCATCTCCTGTAATGTTATCAATTGGCTCAAGAACAACTGTCACTCCTAAACCTGTTGAATCACCCAGTCCCGCTCCGCAAGCATCCGTAGATGTGATCGCGACCGAAACGTTACCACTGGTTGCAAATGATCCTGATGTATAAGTAGTGCTATTTGTCCCAACAGCGACACCATTCTCATACCATTGATACGTTACACCTGACCCGAAGTCAGAAGCTGTCGCTGTAAAGGTTCCTGGACTTGTTCCTTCACAGACTTCCTGAGTACCTGAAAGAGATACAGAAGGATTCGGGATCGGTGAAGAGGTCACTGTTACCTGATCTACATCGGAGCACGTACCATTGGTCACCGTCCAATCAAGGATTAAAGGTGAACCCACAGGACTAATACCTGAGACAAAACCATTCTCGCTATTGATAGGCGTAATTGAAGTAAATGTTGCTGTACTGGCACCATTAAGCGACCAGGAACCTGACCCCAAAACTGGGGCAACTGCCTGAAGAGTCGCTGTATCACCACAAGTGGCTATTCCAGTTCCCGCGTCCGCAGTTACGGCAGCATCTATATTCGGATAGATTACCGCAGTATCAATATTATCTGTAACACAAGGATCATTACCCGTTATTACTACAAAGACCGAATCTCCAGGCGTGAGAGCTGTAGTAGAGTAATTATCGGTGCCATCAGGTCCTTGTACACTTACATTTTGCACAAACCACTCAAATGTAGGTGCTGCACCTTCGTTAGAATAAGTTGTTGTAAAACTCAGATTAGATCCCTCACATATTGTACTAACAGGATCAATGGCTATAGAAGTTGTCGGATTGTTTTGTCTAGTATATTCAACAACATCACAAGACTGCGGACATACACCACCCGTACTGATACACCACTCCAATTGATTCAACTCCCCTTCTACCAAACCGGTAATTGGCGATGACGGGTCATTAGCGGTGGTAACTGTTGCAGTTCCTGCTAGGGACGTCCAGGTTCCCGTACCTACTGTTGGAGTATTAGCTCCAAGTGTTGAACTTGCCGTACATGGATTCTGATCTGTTCCTGCATCAGCCGTTGTAGGTGCATCTTCTACCGTAATCATCACATCGTCTGTTTCATCAGGACAAACACCATTAGAGATCGTCCAAATCAATGTTGCGGACGAACCTGCTGCAATTGCATCTACAGAAGTAGTGGCGCTACCAGGTGTCCCTAAAGTTGCAGAACCTGTTCCGACAGACCACATTCCTGTTCCCGTTGTTGGAGTATTTCCGGTAACTGAAGTTGGTAGATCCGTAATACAAATCACATCGTCAGTTCCAGCAGAAGCTGGATCAGGAGTAGCATCTACCATCACCACAACATCATCTGTTTCATCAGGACAGACACCATTGGAGATCGTCCAAATAAATGTTGAGCTGGTCCCGGCTGTGATTCCGGATACGGTTGATGTCGGTGAAGCCGGTGTATCAGGTGTACCTGTTCCAGATCCTAAGGTCCACATTCCTGTTCCAACCGCAGGGGTATTACCCGATAAAGCATGAGGTAATGCTGTTTCACATATCGTATCGTTAGTACCTGCAACAGCTGCACTAGGAAGTACATCAACATTAATATCCACATCATCAGTTTCATCAGGACAAACACCATTTGATATAGTCCAGACAAGTGTAGCACTCGTTCCGCCTGTCATACCGGAAACTGTACTTGTTGGTGATCCTGGAGTATCGACTGTAGCTGTACCTGAAGAAACTGACCAGATACCTGTTCCTACTGCAGGTGTATTGGCGGAGAGTATAGTCGGTAATGAATCTTCACAAATAGTTTGATCAATTCCTGCTGTCGCAGCATCAGGGGTATCATCTACCACCACATTCATCTCATCGAAAGCCGGTGTACATAAACCATCAGATATTGTCCAACGATAGGTATTGACTCCTACACCAAAACCCGTTACAGTCGTAGTTGGATCGTTTGGATCAGCAAAAGTACCAGATCCTGCTTCCACTGACCATGTACCTGTTTCTCCACCTGCCACTGCATTTGCAGCCATTGTAACATTAGGGGCAGTTATACAAATAGTATCATTTGGTCCGGCATCAGGGGTTGTAAGTGTGCCTGCCTGATCTATTTCTACAATATCAGTTGTTGACGGGCAAACGCCATTACTTACTTCCCATTGAAATTCATTTAATCCCACAGATAATCCACTAACAGTGGCATTAGCTGTATTGACATCCGGGCTAAAGCTACCTGACCCTGAGACAACTGACCACGTTCCCGTTCCAACTAATGGTGCCACAGCCGCAAGGTTTGCTGAACTTGCACACACGTTTTGATTAGGTCCCGCATCTGCAACAGAGGGCGATTGATCAACCATTATTACAACATCATCTGTCTCATCAGGACAGACACCGTTTGAAATAGTCCAAATAAATGTTGAGCTGGTCCCGGCTGTTATTCCGGATACCGTGGATGTCGGAGAACCTGGTGTATCAGGCGTACCTGTTCCTGAGCCTAACGTCCATACACCAGTACCAACTACCGGAGTATTACCTGATAAAGCATATGGCAATGCTGTTTCACATATCGTATCGTTAGTACCTGCAACTGCTGCAGTCGGAAGCGCATCAATGTTAATATCCACATCATCCGTTTCATCAGGGCAAACACCATTTGATATAGTCCAGACAAGCGTAGCGCTTGTTCCGCCTGTCATACCGGAGACGGTGCTCGTTGGTGATCCCGGAGTATCGACTGTAGCCGTACCGGACGAAACAGACCATACACCTGTTCCTATTGAAGGCGTGTTGGCTGATAAAATCGTTGGTAAGGAATCTTCGCAAATGGTTTGGTCTGGCCCTGCAGAAGCAGGAGTAGGAAGAGAATCAATAGTCACAGTTAAAGGGTCTGAAAGTGAATCGCATCCATCTGGTGTTTCGACCAAAACTGTATAATCGCCTGGTGCAGTTGCCGTAAATATACTGTCATCTAAAGTCGGACCTGATTGCAATACCCCATCGATATACCATGTAAAATCACTTCCGGAATTAAATGTAGCATGTAGATCCACACTCCCTCCTTCACAGAAAGGTATAGGACCTTGAGCTGTTATTGTCACATCAGGAGGAGTGCATCCTTTCCAATACGAACATGTAGAAAACTCTGATGTACTTACCAACCCACCTGCAGGCTCGGTGACTGTAATGATATAATTATTTGAATCAGCTTCTGGCACGGTAATACCTACATTAAAGCTCACAGAACCATCAGCAGCAACAGTTCCCGAACCCACGTATGTCATTCCCTGTACATCATCAGAGCCGCAAGCTTTACATGCCCCTTTATAGAATACTTCAATGATGGCGTTAGCAGGATATGTGCCTGCAGGATTACAAAACACAGATGGTGAACTACCGCTTTCAATTCCGATAGAAGCAACCGGGTTCGCATAATCCTCGTTTCCGATTCCATTTTCTTCGATACCCCTTAAAGTATTACAAAACATACTATTTTGTCGGATAGGGTTATCCAATGAGCCCGCATCAACAATATTGATTCCGTTAGAACCGTTATGAGCAATAGTATTACCCTCTCCAGCCCCAGTACCACCAATTTGATTGGACCTAGAGCCGAACGACAGGTTAATTCCATCTAATGTATTACCTAACCCCGTATTACCAATAATATTGGCTTGTATTGTATTATTAATACTTCCGGTTAAAACAATACCATGTTGTGTATTTCCACCAACAAGGTTTGGAGCGCCTACGGCACCAATAGTATTCTGATCGGCACTGGTAAGACCAATACCAGAAAGTCCGTTTGGAATGGTTCCAGTAAGTGTTGCATCAAGGCCTACTCCATTTCCGGTAATGATGTTCTGGTCAGCGTTATCAATGCTTATCCCAAACTCCGTGTTCCCAGAAGTCAGGTTTGCCTGGTTTGCAGTAGCCCCACCTATCGTATTGAAAGAAGAACCATTTGTAACAGAAATCCCGCTCTGTCCATTGGCTATTGCTGCTGTACCAGTAATATTAGTACCCACATAATTACCATAGACAAAGTTGCTTGGAGAATCATCCAGATTCACCCCGTGAACAACATTACCACTAATGAGATTTCCCGAACCAGTTCCTGATCCAACACTGTTTCCTGTACTTCCAAAGATAATATTGACCCCATGGCTGCCATTAGCGACAGCGGCAGTTCCACCAGCATTGGTCCCGATTCGGTTACTATTTAGATTGTTATCATCAGCATCATTGATAAATACACCGTCACCAGTGTTACCTGATATTGTATTCCCACAGGTTGTTCCTACATCATTGTTGCTGGCACTGTTTTCTATGGTAACCCCAATGCCATTAGGAAATGGAGTTGAGGTAGCATCCACACCAATAAAGTTTCCATCTACAACATTGTCTGTTGTGGCTGCGCCTGTCATGAAGATACCTGAATTTCCTCCGGTGTGATTAACAATAACGTTGAATTCCCCAACATTGCAACCACCTATCGTATTCGCGTCAGCACCATTGATGTTGATCCCATTCATACCATTAGCTCCTGCCAGACCAATCTCGTTTCCATAAACACCATTATTATTGGCTGCCCCATCGATATTGATTCCATGATTGGTATTATCATATATAGTATTACCATTCCCAGCTGTACCGATATTGTTACCGGCCGTACCACCAGACAAAGAAACTCCAGATGTCCCGTGATTAAATATGTTATTGTTTGTTACATCGGTTGTTCCTCCACTAATATCAATTCCATTACCAGCGTAGTTTTGTATATCCTGATTGTCAATCACATTAGCTGTACCGCCATTCACTGTAATTGCATTCCCAAGACTCGCAGTACCTGGGTCCCCAATAACATTTTGAGAAACTGTCACTTGCGTTGCAAATGTATTGATCAGAATACCACCACTTTCGTTTCCAACAATAGTATTAGCAGCTGCCGCTGACCCGCCAATTACAACCGTTGCACTATCTACCTGAATTCCATAACCAGTACCTGATCCAGGCCCGTTGCCTAATACTCCTCCAAACTGATCTACACCAATGTTATTCCCTTCGATAGCGAAGCCGGTTCCATTAAACGCTGTAATTAATATTCCTGTACCTCCGTTTCCAGCAATAATATTTCCTTCATCAACACCGGTTCCACCAATGGTGATATTCTGAGCGAGTCCTCCAATGGAAATTCCAGTACCATCATTGGCAGCCTGGGTGGTACCATCACTTAAAACGCCCAAGAAATTCCCTGAAATCACATTGTTTGTTCCAGATGAGGAGGGTACATCAATTGTAATTCCATTTTGGTCATTGTTACCGATTACGTTTGCACCATTCGTCAATGTCCCCCCAATTAAGATATCTGTTAGGGTTGTTTGAATTAAGATACCGCTTTCTGTGTTACCAATATCACCATTACAAGCATCCACTCCTATACTGTTATCCTGGATGATTATACCATCAATGACTTCATCACCATAAGTCTGAATTCCGTTAACACTGTTGCCAATTATGTTGTCGGTAATTTGATTGCCCGCTAATGGTGCTATACCCGCTGGAAATGTCGCATCACCAGAGCTAAGTATGATTCCTTGTTCTACATTGCCTGTTCCAGCTACCGTGTTACAGCCGTTAATATCGGTACCAATGAAATTGTTTTGGATGTTGTTGTCACTTGATCCCATGGCAATGGAAATACCACTAGCTCCATTACCAGAAATCACATTTCCATGCGCTGCGGTTGCTCCGCCTATATTGTTAAACTGTCCATCTCCAATAATTTCCACTCCATTCTTGGAGTTCCCTAAAGGGTCTCCGGTCGCATCAAGTCCAATATAGTTCCCCCAAATATTATTGTTTGTACTTGGAATGTTCAGTCCACCATCATCAATAACAATCCCGTGCTTGTCAGGAATCGCTGAGTATGATGCAGTATTCAGACCATTTCCTGATATTATATTCCTATCCGCAGCATTTGTCCCTCCAATGGTATTGTTGTCACTACCTTGAGAAATTAGTATTCCAGATTTATAATTAGGTAATGCCACCATCCCCGTAATATCAGTACCAATAAAGTTTCCAACAACTATATTATCATCAGAACCTTCAATATAAAGTCCTCTTTTTCCGTTAAAAGAAGCTGCATTTTCCCCATGTCCATTACAAGAAAGTACGTTAGATGAAACAGTAATAGTAGAAGAATTTTGAAGCTGGATACCATCATAACCATTTCCACCTCCAGAGGCCTCCTCAAAAGCTCCTCCAGTGGCTATACATGAAGTACCTGATATATCGGGACCAATAATGTTATTATCTATTGTTCCACCCGTGACGCTGATATATTGAATCCCATTGTTATCATTACCTGAAATCACTGAGTTCGTAACAGAAAGATTATTGATACCGATAAATGGGTTAAAAGGACCTCCAGCCTGAAATTGAGCATTTGTTTGATCATCCCCCACAGCGACTATACCATTTCCAGAATTCGTATAGCCAGCTCCAGTAATTCCGGTACGCGTAATACCAATATGCACATCATCAATTGTCACATTGTCTGACATAACCGGACCTATACTTATTCCGTTGACACAGTTTATTATGGTCAGTCCCGAGATTGATGAGCCATCTGCACCAGGAGCTGGGGCTCCATCCCACCATCCGACAGAAAAGGCATCAGCTGTACCTCCTCCATCAAGAATAATTTCATCTCCATTAAGATTGGGGCCTTGAATATTTAATTGTTTATCAATACCAATTGGACCATCAGGCCATGGACCTGCTACAACAGGTATAGTGTGGGGGCCGGCACCTGGAATATTGAAGGTAATTGTTCCTCCTGCAGGACACCCGTTGACCGCCCACTTCAGAGTTCCAGCGGTTGCAATATTCGTTCCGGTATTGGTTACTACGCATTGTGAATAGTACGCCTTGGTGGATAACAAAGACACCACCATAGCAATGGCTACTTTGCAGTAGAAGCTAACATTTTTCATATCTCATACTTTACAGAAACTTACGCTGGCACGTAGGTCTCTTTGGTTAAGGTTAATAAGAATTATAGGACTATTTGCGCTCTATCAACTTCACGAATTGAAAAGCCCTACGTTTTGTGTTCACATCAAATTGATGCTATCAGTTTTCACAGAAAACTGAGGTTTAAATAGTTAATAAAATTGGTTGTCTATCTTTGGTATGAGCAAGGTAAAAGAAAATTTATACTTTGTAAAGGAAAAATCACAATTAAAAAATGAGCATAAACTTACTTATCCAGAATCGATTCTATATCTGGTTTAAAGTAATTTTCTCCTTTAAGAACCTTTCCGTCCTCTCGATATATAGGTTGACCATCCTCCCCTAGTTTGGACATATTGCTTCTTTGAATCTCATCGAAAATCTCTTCTATCTTGTATTGAAGACCATGCTTTAATATGGTTCCGAAAAGTATATAGAGTTGGTCACCAAGGGCATCCGCTATTTCTACTAAATCTCCTTCCTTACATGCTTCGAGATATTCCTTGTTCTCTTCCTGAATCAAACGATATCTCAACATATAGTCCTCTTCACTCAGTTCCGCGGTGGGAGTTTCATTATTTTCAATCAGGAAAGCTTCATGAAAAATCTTTACGGAATTAATCTTTGGAAGCAAATATTTATTCTTATCACTCATATTATCTTCTTCTTATTGATTGGAGGGCGTAGTAAATTGCCAGAGCAAGAGCAAGACCTACCGCATATATGGGTCTGACTCTCATTAGCATCACAATTGCAGCTATGGTTACCACCCATAGCATGATTTCAGCAGGATTACGTTTCATATTTATTTGATTTCTTCAAAACTAAGTCCTAATCATCAAATAACCACGCATTGCTTTCTAAAACTCACTTACTATTTGTATTATCACCCGAACAATTAAACAAGCTCAAGCATTTATTTAATAAATTACCTACATGAAAACAACCAAATACAACCCGAGTGCACTGGAAATCGAACTGGCCAATATTTTTAAAAACCTACAAAAGTCAATAGAAGCAGAATTAAGTTCCAATAAAATAGAAGCTATTGAACTCAATGGTCACAAGGATAACCCTGATCTGCTTCTCAAGTTGATTGACAATGATGGGGATCGGCACGAAGTAGTCGTAAAATTTATTCAGAGGGCTGACAAAGGGCTATTTTAGTACCACTTTGGAGATCATCATCCCTCCTACTATTGCCATCGTGCACGTGACCAGACTCAGTAGTACATACGCCACACTCCAGGTATAATCACCTTTTTGGATGAGCTCATAGGTTTCTTTGGAAAAGGTGGAAAAAGTACTAAACCCACCGCAAAAACCAACCATTATCATTATTTTTAAAAATTCGTTGAGTGGCTGTTTCAACACCCAATGGGTCATGAATCCCAGGATTACACAGGCAAGTACGTTTGAGCTTAAGGTACCCAGAAAGAATTTAGGAGATACTGGGTTTAGCCATTTAGATAGTGCAAACCTACTAATGCTCCCCAGCCCACCACCAATGAATACAGCGAGAATTGATTTCATGATTCAAATATATAAAATAACGACTTAGATAGGTATGAGTGTAGTATCAGTAATTGGTGCAGGAACAATGGGAAATGGAATTGCACACTTGTTTGCTCTGCATAGACATGAAGTAAGATTAGTAGATATTAGTTTAGATCAACTTGAAAATGCCGTTAAGACTATCAACAAGAATCTACAAAGACAAGTTGACAAAGAGCAGATCACTGAGGAAGAAAAGTTTGAGGCTTTGAATCGTATTTCTATTCATTCTGAATTGAAAAAAGGGCTAGATGGAGTTGAATTAGTTATAGAAGCTGCAACGGAGGATATTGATCTCAAAAAGAGAATATTCTACGAGATGGATAATTTCACTCCACAAAACTGTATCCTTGCCACCAATACTTCTTCAATTTCAATCACGGAGCTAAGCTCTGCTACTTCAAGGCCGGAAAAAGTTATAGGGATGCACTTTTTTAATCCGGTTCCTGTGATGGAGTTAGTGGAAATAATAAATGGAAAGGAAACTAGTCAAGAAACGACAGAACAGATTGTAGAGTTATCTACTTCTCTTCGTAAAACACCGGTGGTAGTTAATGATGACCCGGGCTTTATCAGTAACAAAATCCTCATGCCTATGATTAATGAAGCGATTGACTCCCTATACCGTAAGACCAGTGGAGTAAAGGAAATTGATACCATCATGCAACTCGGAATGGCCCATCCTATGGGACCCTTGAAGTTAGCGGATTTCATTGGGTTGGATGTGTGTCTGAATATTATGAAGGTTCTGGAAGACGGCTTCAAAGACTCAAAATACAAAGCTTCTCCTCTACTTGTGGAGTTGGTTGAAGCAGGCAACCTAGGGGTCAAATCAAAGCTAGGATTCTATGACTGGACTACTGACTCGAAGAACCCTGATGTGGCACCGATGTTTCAATAAATTTTAAATAATTCTCTTAAACTGGCATTATTTAGATAGAAATTTCCAGGCTAAAACTGTAACCAAACCCTGTAACTGTATTATAAAGTCAAATCAACAAGGGAGGTTATGTCTAGCACGGTTGCCAAAAGGAGGAAGGTATAGTGACTGATATTCCTCCTGCGTTGATTTATTCAATTGTACCCAACTTACTTTTTAGGATAAACGATTTTTGTAATCATCATAACCAAATTGGCGAACCAGTTTCAACTCTAACTCACGTGTATATAGGGCTATTGAGGGGTGTGAAACACCATTAAAATGATTGGTCTTGACCATCGTATAGTGGGCCATATCATGAAAAATGATTCTATCTCCTACTTCTAAGGGTTGAATAAACGTATAGTTTCCAACCTCATCACCGGCCAGACAGGTATTACCACCAAACTTATAAGTTGGAAACATATCGTTTTCGATTATCGCACCTACTACGTCTGGTTTATAAGGCATTTCTAAACAGTCAGGCATATGCGCAGCGAAAGATACATTCAGCATAGCTGTTTTAAGATTACCATGGTCAATAATATCCAGAACGGTAGAAACCAGATAACCTGTATCCAGACCGATTGCTTCACCAGGCTCCAGAATAACATCCAGCTTGTAATTTGATTTTAGGTCGTTAATCAATGATATAAGGTGGTCAACATCATAGTCCGCTCGTGTAACATGATGACCTCCCCCCATATTCAACCATTCTGCTTCGTGTAAGAATTTACCGAACTTCTCTTCAACATTGTTAAGTACTCTTTCCAGAACCCCAGAGTCCTGCTCACACATGACATGAAAATGAACACCTGTAATTCCTTCCGGTAGCTCCTCTCCTAATTGTGCAATTGTAATTCCCAGCCGTGAATCTGACCTGGCTGGATTGTATAAGTCGGTTTCTACTTCTGAGTACTCAGGATTAATACGAATCCCGAATTTTACGTCTTTGGTATTCTTAATATAGTCTCCGTATCGACTAACTTCATTTAAAGAATTAAAAGTAATATGCGATGATATAGATAATAACTCCTCAAACTCATCCGGCACATACACAGGAGCACAAACATGAGCCTTCACCCCCATTTCTTCATAGATCAATCTTGCTTCGTGTAACGAACTTGCTGTTGCCCCGGTGAGGTATTCTTTCAGTAATGGAAATGTAGAATGGGTCGCATAACCTTTTAAAGCACAGAGTACAGAGGCTCTGGATTCCTTCTGTACTCTGTTAAGGGTTTTGAGGTTTTTCTCAAGCAAACGTTCATCCACAACGAAACACGGTGAAGGAACGGTATCAAAATCAATTAAATCTTCTTTTCTCAAGCTTCTATTTCCTGATATTCATGAGGCAATTCAACATTGTGTTGTTCATGCCAAGGCAGGCCATATTCATTGAGGTCATCCATGAACGGATCAGGGTCAAATTCTTCAACATTGAAGACTCCTGGTTGCATCCACTTACCTTCAATCATCATTTTGGCACCAATCATGGCCGGCACTCCAGTTGTGTAAGCAACCGCCTGGCCTTGGACCTCCTCATAGCACTTAGCATGATCACAGTTGTTGTAGACGTAATAAGTCACTTCTTTGTTGTCTTTTACCCCTTTTATTTGACAACCAATGGAAGTTTGCCCCTCATAGTTCTCCCCCAGAGACGAAGGTTCTGGTAGTACTGCTTTTAGAAACTGTAGCGGAATAATCTCTTTTCCCTCATACATTACCGGATCAATTCGGGTCATACCTACGTTCTGTAAAACTCTCAGGTGAGTAATATACTCCTGACCAAAAGTCATCCAGAAACGAGCTCTTTTTATAGAAGGAAAGTTCTTTACCAAGGACTCAAGTTCCTCATGATAAAGAAGGTATGATTCCCGAGGACCTATTTCAGGGTATGAAATTGGCTTGTGGTGTTCCAATGGCTTGGTCTCAACCCATTCACCATTTTCCCAATATCTGCCGTTTTGAGTTATTTCTCTGATGTTAATTTCAGGGTTGAAATTTGTGGCAAAAGCCTTTCCATGATCCCCTGCATTACAATCAACAATATCCAGATAATGAATTTCATCAAAATAGTGTTTGGCAGCATAAGCAGTAAAGACACCTGTAACTCCAGGATCAAAGCCACAACCCAGAAGAGCCATAAGTCCCTTTTCTTTAAACTTATCTTTATAAGCCCATTGCCAGCTGTATTCAAATTTGGCTTCATCCTTTGGCTCATAATTAGCTGTATCCAGATACTGAACTCCCACCTCCAAACAAGCGTCCATAATAGCTAAATCCTGATAAGGAAGAGCTACATTAATCACCATGAAAGGATTATGTTTTCTCAACAAATCGGCTACCTGATCAGAATAATCAGCATCAACCTGTTCAGTGATAATATTAGCTCCTGGAATTTCCGAAGCAATAGCATCACACTTAGACTTTGTTCTACTTGCAAGAACAATTTCCGAAAACACATTTGGAAGGGATGCGCATTTCTTAACTACCACGTTACCAACGCCTCCCGCCCCGATAATAACTACTTTAGACATTTATTTTTTTGTTAATTATTTGCGGCAAAAGTGTAAAATAAAATTGACATACTAAACAACAGATTGGATAAACTTTGGTACCTTTTTTGATGTGCAACCAATGTATTTTGTAAATTGGCCCCATAATTCAATATCATGCTAAGGAAAACACTTCTTTATACTCTATTTTTTCTTTTCTGTGTTACTGCAATCGCTGAGGATTTCATAGTTGTTAAGGTATCCGGAACCATAACTGCAGACGGAAAAGTTGTAAAACCTGGCGATAAACTTCACACTGGTCAAAAATTGGTATACAATAGTAACGAGGCAAGAGCGGTAGTTTATAGCGCAAAAAGAGGAAGACTTGTTCTCAAAAAAGATGCTACCAAAGAAAAAAGTGAATTCGAACTGACTATTGCCTCTCTTACCAATCCACCAAGAGGACAATTAAGTACCCGATCGGGAGGCATTAATAACATTATTGATTTGAAAAATCATTTCTCAAAAGGAAAGTATTTATTACTTGATAGCACGGGTATAGAAATTAATAAGAACCTATTTGAAGTATCTGAAGGTGAGTTTTTCTATCTGCGGTATACGTATGACGATGAGGAAATAAATAAAAAACTATCGAGTACCAGAGATGAGAAAAACGACAACCCTGTCATTATATTAGACAAAAATGAGATTCTTCAGGTTGATAGGAAACCAATCGATTTTAAGGAAGTTTCTAATGTAAAACTCTATCATTACAACAGTAAGGCTGAGGAATCTGTATTCATAAGTGACATTGATCTGGTCGCTCCTAATACAGACGTCTTAAAGTACGAGCTTCAGATAATCCTTAGTGGTTTTGAGAATAAGGAATCAAAAAAGGCTAAGGAGGAAGTGAAATCATATTTGACCACAGAATATGGTAATCCTTCAAAAAGCAACTTCGAAGACTGGTATACTAAAAACTGTCTGTAATTATGAAGGTAACCCGGAGGTTTCGCAAGATCATACTAATATCATCTTTCCTGCACTCCATATGGTTAATCATCTTCACATTTATTATCCTTAATAGCTCAATTAACCATTGGGATGATGAAGAAATTGCCTGGCTCTATCACCACCTCAAAAAAGAAGTAATTGGCTTAGATAAAAAGCCTCCGCAACAGGGCTTCTATTTTTTTGATGTAAGTGAATCAAATCAACTTATTGACGTATATGAAGATGGCTTTCTGATCGGTAATCATGATATAACTGACAGGAAGAAGCTAGCAGAACTTTTCGAGCTATTCAACAAATACCCCGTTCACAAATACATGCTGTGTGACATCCAGTTCTATGAGAAATCCCCGGATGACAGCATTCTGAAAGTAGCAATAGAAAAAACACCTAGACTCTTAGTGTCCAGCCATATTGATAGCACAGGGGGACTAAAGAAGCCTCTTTTCAATGTAGACTATAGCTGCAGTGATTACGAAAACGATGGTAACTTTTTCAAATACCGATTCATCCACAACGATAGCATAAAAACCACTCCGCTTAGGTTGTATGAGCTTATACATAAGAAAGAAGCTACCAGCCATGGAAGTTACATTGAAATCGATGGTAATTATATGTTTAACAATTTCATTTTAGATCACCGGATACGTCCGTATCATTATGACCATCACAAAGAATCTAAACAGCTGGATGACAAGCTCGAGCAAACCTATAAAATAGGTCAAACCCATCTTAACCAGTTCCTGGAAGAAATGGGAATACTAATTCAGGTGGCAGGTCCTGATGAATTCATTAAGCTCATGAAGGACAAAATCATTGTACTTGGAGATTTCAGTGATCGTGATTTACACGATACTATTTCCGGTGAAATTGCCGGCCCTGCTATACTCATGAACGCATACTTATCATTGCTGTACGGAGACGCAAAAATTACGTGGCGTTTTTTGCTCTACCTTTTCATTTGCTACTTCGGAATCTCATATATCATCTTTCACCCTGCAGACATTTTTGAGGTAGGAATTAAAAAGCTATTCCCCAGGTCAGAAATCTTGCAAAGTATTCTGTCATTCCTGACCTATTTCTTTCTTATCCTGTTGATATCATTTGTGGGCTATTTGATTTTTGATTTTCAAATAAGCGTAATCTGGATCATTGTATATGTAAAGTTTGCTGATTGGTTAGTACATATGTTGATTTATAAGAAAATCCTCGATCCAGAAAAGGTGGCTTTTAAGAAATTCCTAACCGGAGAAGAAATTACGTAGTAAATAAAAAGTCCAGTAGCCTTATCATGCCACCGGACTTCAAATATCTATTAGTTCTTAACCTAAACAGCTACATCGTTATCACGAAGCGCATCGTTTAGTGACGTTTTCTTATCTGTACTTTCTTTTCTCTTGCCGATAATCAAGGCAGCAGGAACCTGATAGTCACCCGCAGGGAATGATTTCGTAATTGTACCCGGAATAACTACAGATCGAGCCGGAACATACCCTTTATACTCAACTGGCTCATCACCTGTCACATCAATTATCTTAGAGCTGCCCGTCAGAGTAACACCTGCACCGAGTACAGCCTCCTTTCCTACTCTCACTCCTTCTACAACAATACACCTTGAACCGATGAATGCACCGTCTTCAATAATTACAGGAGCAGCCTGAACAGGCTCAAGAACACCTCCGATTCCTACTCCTCCACTCAGGTGAACATCTTTTCCTACCTGTGCGCACGAACCCACAGTTGCCCATGTATCAACCATAGTACCAGCATCCACATAAGCCCCGATATTAACATAAGAAGGCATCATGATCACACCAGGGCTAAGATATGCACCATATCGAGCTATAGCGTGAGGTACCACCCTTACTCCAAGTTCAGCATAATTCTTTTTCAAAGGAATCTTGTCATGGAACTCCATCGGACCTGCTTCAATAGTTTCCATCTTCGTGATTGGGAAGTAAAGAATTACGGCTTTCTTTACCCATTCATTCACCTGCCATTTTTGGCTACCGTCTTCGTTTTCGCCAATGGGTTCGGCCACTCTAATGTTTCCTTTATCCAAATCTTCGATTACTGACTTGATAGCTTCATGAGATTCTGGTCTCTCAAGTAAACTTCTGTCTTCCCAAATTGCTTCAATAGTTTCTTTCAACGTTGTTACCATGATTTTTATTTCTATGCTAGGATTATTCTGTTACTTCAATCTATGAATTTTCTTTAATCCTTTGAACTAATTCGTATTCTGTATCAATGTGGGTTCTTCATTATAACCACTCACTATAACACCCTTTATTTCTTCTCCAAGGGCCTCAACTACTTAATGAATTCCAAAATTAGACTTTTTGTCCTTTCGCTCCTATCCCACAAGTCAAGAATTTCATTTTTATCGATAGAGTCAAAAATTATCTTCTTGAATGTAGGTCATGCTTTTTCACGTCCATTGCTGAACTGTGGACGAAATCATAAGAACGCATCATATTCCTTTAGCAATATTATTCATCGAAGCTACTACAACTCTTCTGATTCGGCTCACAGCGTTAAAACCAATCCTTGATCGCTTAGTTAGAATTATATAAGTCGCATTTGAATGTTCACGAACCTATTGCCAACACTTTAAGTCCTTGAACTTTTCTATCTTAGCTATATTGAAAGTTTGTGTCAAAAATATAGTACATCAACAGAGATCCTGGAGTATAGAGAGACAAGCAAAACCGGAATAACATAAAGAAAAAAAACACCATAGTAATCGCTTCCGTTCTCAAACCAGCTGATGACGTCAGACAAGCCAGAAAAATTGGAGCATCTATAGCGCAGATCTCAAAGTTGGAAGTAATAAGTGTAGGCCAAAAACCAAGTTCAGAAATCAAGAACATCAAATTGGCCGGGCTATTTGATTTTAAAAGACTTAGCCTAAAACGGATCTTCGTCAATTTCAGGTATTTCAGATTTCTAATCCGGACAAGACCTAAAGTCAATATCATTTGCACTCACGAACTCATTAGCTCCTCTGTCTGGTATAAAATAATATTTGGTGGTGCACTGATCTATGATGTACAGGAAAACTATTATCGCAATCTTAACCATCAGTCTAACTTCCCTCCTATTGTGCGTAATCTAATAGCCATATGGGTTCGGTTAAAAGAAGTTCTCAGCAGGCCATTTGTTGATCATTATCTCCTTGCTGAGCAGATTTATGAGGAACAACTGGGTTTCACAAAGAACAAATCCACAGTCATTGCGAACAAGTTTCTCTCCACATCATCGAATCAGAACATCAAAGCCCCGGAGGATGGCAAAATCAGATTTCTTTATTCAGGTACCATTTCAAAGGACTATGGAATATTTGAAGCCATCGATCTCGCCAAAGCACTTCATGAAATCGATCCACGTATCTATTTGACTATTGCCGGGTACTCGGCCAACTACAAAACCCTAGAAAAAACTATGGATATGATCGCAGATACTGATTTCATTCATTTAATCGGTGGAGCCGAACCTGTTGACTACACCATCATACAGGAGCAAATGATACTATCAGACTTTGCACTGCTACCTTACCGGACAAATCTATCATTCCAAGGTAAAACACCAACCAAATTGTATGAATACATACATCACAAGTTGCCAGTTGTAACGACCTCCCTGGAGTGGAGGGAATTCATAGAACAATACGATTGCGGTATCATTTATCATATTAATCAGGACTCCCCTGCTCAACTTCTTAAAACTCTTTTAAATAACCACTTCTTTAAAACCCAATCTCCTGACCTTAGCTGGGCCTCTGAAGAGCGAAAACTTAAGGATGTATTCGGCTCACACAAGAAATTATCCTTAGTTCTAAAATAATTTTTAGACTTATCTAAAAATATATTTAAATTTACCCTAATTGATTCAGAAGTTATGCTCAGTCAGACAGAAGAAAATTACCTTAAAGCCATTTACCATCTTTCCGAACACGGACGCAAAGAGGTATCCACGAATAGCATTGCAGATGCTTTGGACACCAAGCCAGCATCCGTTACGGATATGCTCAAGAAGCTTGCGGAAAAAGAACTAATAAACTATCGCAAATACAAAGGGGTTACCTTATCTAAAGCGGGTTCTAAAGATGCCCTTAAAATAATACGAAAGCACAGACTCTGGGAGGTTTTTCTGGTAGAGAAGCTAAATTTCAATTGGGATGAAGTACATGACATTGCAGAACAGCTGGAGCATATAAAATCTCCCATCCTCATTAAAAGACTGGACAAGTTCTTGGGATCCCCGAAGGTAGACCCTCATGGAGATCCTATCCCTAACGAGGATGGTGAGTTCAATAATCCGGACCACCAACTCCTTTCAGAAGCAAAAGACAACCAATCCGGCACCATAGTCGGTGTAAAAGATTCTTCTGCGATGTTTCTAAAACACCTGGACAAAATTGGCATTTACCTCGGAGCGCAAATTAAGGTACTTACCAAAGAAGAATATGATCAATCAATAGAAGTTGAAATAGATGAAAATAAGACAGCCGTTCTTTCCCGGGACGTCTCACAAAACATTTATATGTCTGCGCAATGAAGAGAGTGTTTTTCATAGCAATACTACTGATAACGGGGCAATTAGTATCCTGTAGCGGAACAATTGAGGTAGAAAAATCAAATACAATTGTCTGTACAACCGGTATGATTGGAGATGCTATCAAAAACATAGTGGGAAACAAAATGAATGTTCACGTTCTCATGGGACCCGGTGTTGATCCCCACCTTTACAAGGTAGTCCCTACTGATGTCCAGGAACTTAGTCGTGCCGAAATAGTTTGTTATAACGGACTGCACCTGGAAGGTAAAATGACAGATATTTTGAAGAATTTGAATAAATATCACGATATACCAACACTGGCATTTTCAGATGGTCTATCAGAACAAGACTTAAAAGCCGGAGAGGGAGGAGCTCATGATCCACACATTTGGTTTGACGTATCAATTTGGTCTAAAACCGTTTCTTATGCCGGACAACAAATAGCTAAACTGTACCCAGAATATGGTCAAGATTTCATTCAAAGAACGGAACGATATGTCAGTCAGCTTGACAGTTTACACCAATGGGTAACAAGACAAATTGCAAGTATCCCGAAAAACAGTCGGGTACTGATTACTGCCCATGATGCATTCGGCTATTTTGGCAACGCCTATGAAATTGAAGTTCGCGGGCTACAAGGCATCAGTACTGTATCTCAAGCTGGGATAAAGGATCGAAAAGACTTGGTGGATATGATTATTAAACGAAATATCAAGGCCATATTCGTAGAAACATCTATCTCGGATAAACAATTGAACGCAATAGTTGAAGACTGTAAAAAACAAGGGCACTCGATTCAAATTGGTGGCAACCTATATTCGGATGCTATGGGAATAGAAGGTAGTTCAGGTGATACTTACATAGGTATGATCAAAGCTAATGTGACCACTATTGTAAATGCTTTAAAGTAACCAAAATGATTACTCAAGTAGATAACCCGGTACTAGAAATACATGACTTAACGGTCAGCTACGGACGCAAACCTGTCCTGTGGGACATTGACTTATCCATTCCTAAAGGCTCCCTGGTAGGAATCATAGGTCCGAATGGAGCTGGAAAGTCTACACTAATAAAGTCGGTCATGGACCTTGTGCCGTTGAGCAGTGGATATATTAAGATATTCGACCAACCATTAAATAAAGTAAGACAACAAGTCAGTTATGTTCCTCAACGAGGCAGTGTGGAATGGGATTTCCCGGCATCAGTTCTGGACGTTGTACTGATGGGCAGGTATGGTAAACTTGGCTTATTCAAACGGCCTAAGCGCGCGGATAAGGCTATAGCGATGGATTGCCTGAAAGACGTGGGAATGCAGGAATTTGCCAAACGCCAAATTTCGCAACTATCAGGAGGGCAGCAACAGAGAGTTTTTCTGGCCAGGGCTCTGGCACAAGAGGCAGGCATATATTTTATGGACGAACCTTTTGCTGGTGTGGATGCCGCAACAGAAAAAGCGATTATGCTACTACTGCAAAAAATGAGAGACCAGGGAAAAACGGTCATCGTTGTGCATCATGACTTACAGTCCGCTGCTGAATATTTTGACTGGGCGATTTTGATTAATATGCATTTGGTTGCATCAGGGCCCATGAATAAGGTCTTTACACCAAAATTACTTCAGGAAACCTATGGAGGTAAACTTACACTACTTTCTCAAATAGGTAATGTTCTTGAACAAAGGGATCTTCCTTCACGACAAGATCAATAATGCAACTGTTTTGGGAGTTCATATCGTTTCAAGATCCGACTGTGCGAAGTATCGTCATAGGAGCTATTCTATTGGCAATTAGTTCGGCCATGGTCGGTTGTTTCACCTTTCTACGAAAACGTGCTTTAGTGGGTGACGCTGTAGCACATTCAGTACTCCCAGGTATTTGTGTCGCCTTCATTCTCCACGGTACAAAGAACCCGTTTGTTTTACTTATTGGTGCATTTGTTGCAGGTTGGCTGAGTTTGGTGATAATTGACTTTATAACCGCTCGTTCACGAATCAAAGAAGATACTGCCATAGGTTTAGTTTTATCAGTATTCTTTGCCATCGGAATTCTTTTACTTACAGGAATTCAAAATGCCAAAACAACTTATGACCCAGACAATGAATTTATAGCCAACAAAAGTGGGCTGACCAACTTTTTATTCGGTAATGCCGCATCAATCTCAGAAATGGATGTTATGGTATTTGGGGGAGTCGCCCTATTGCTCATTGTACTCATACTCTTGTTTTACAAAGAGTTTAAAGTATTGTCGTTTGATGAAGTGTACACAAAGAGTATTGGGTTTCCGGTGAAGACCTTGCAGTTAGTTCTTACCACCTTGACGGTTTTCGCTGTAGTTATTGGAATTCAATCAGTAGGTGTGGTGTTAATGTCAGCCATGCTCATAACCCCTGCAGCAGCAGCCCGATTCTGGACAGACCGGCTTGGTATGATGTTATTGATCGCTACCTTGGTAGGAGTATTCTCTAGCCTTACGGGGTCATACATTTCTTATGTCTCCTCAAGTCCAACGGGCCCATGGATTGTGGTAGTGTTGTCAGTAACTGCAGCTATCTCTTTCTTCATTTCACCCGGAAAAGGAATAATCAGTAGAATGATCGCCCAAAACAGATTTAAGAATAAGGTCATTGAAGAAAACATCCTTAAGGCCCTATTCCAGTTAGGTGAAGTGGAAAACAACTTTTATGCCGAGCGAAGCATTAAAGAGCTTAAGGAAAAAAGAGACATGAACCCTGAACACCTGAATACAGGTCTACGCAGATTGCGAGCTCACCGCTTCATAAAGAAAGTCGGGGCGGGAAATATAAAATTGACACTGGCTGGCTATCACAAAGGACAGCGTGTCACTAAACTACATCGATTATGGGAGCTTTACCTTACCCGCTACTTAAATATCGCTCCCGACCATGTTCATGAGGATGCTGAAAGCATTGAACACATTATTACTCCGGAAATTGAAGCTCAACTTGAAAAAATGCTCGGATACCCGGAACTAGATCCTCATCAAACGAAAATTCCATACAGAGAATGAACCTGGCATTGTGGACCATATTGACCGGCTGTTTGGTGGCAATTCCATGTGCCCTACTAGGAACATATTTGGTGTTACGAAAAACGGTAATGATTGGTGATGCTATTTCACATGCAGTCCTTCCCGGAATTGTGATCGCCTATCTGATTACAGGTTCTTATGACTCCACCACTATGCTGATCGGAGCCTCAGTAATGGGGTTTGTCACTACCTTTCTGGTTGAGTTTTTTAATAAAAAGGGAAACCTACAAGCCGATGCATCCATTGGCGTGACATTTACAGGTTTGTTTGCCTTGGGTGTCATACTTGTATCGGTAAATGCCGGAGGTGTAGACCTTGATCAGGACTGTGTGCTTTATGGAGAAATATTAACTACCGCACTTGGAGATCACTATGCAGGTATCCCCACCCCTATATGGTTTCTGGGGGCAGTAACATTGCTTGTCATAGCATTTATAGTCCTCGGTTACAAAGAGCTTATGATCACCACGTTCGATCCAGCTCATGCTGCGGCCCTAGGCTTTGCCGTAGTGTTCTGGCATTATTCATTGATGGGTGTGGTATCATTTGTAACTGTGGCTTCTTTTGAAAGTGTAGGAGCCATACTTGTAGTGGCTTTTTTGGTCGCCCCGGCCGCTACAGCTTATCTGCTTACCGATAATCTCAGAAAAATGCTGCTACTTGCAGTCACCATCGGCATCCTATCCAGCATTAGCGGATATTATGTGGGAATGTGGCTTAATTCCTCAATTTCAGCAGCCATGGCAACCATGTCAGGTGTATTTTTTACAATGGCATTATTATTGTCTCCCAAAAGTGGAATATTGTTCAATAAACCCAAAAAGACAACCAGAAGACAGATAATTGAAACTTAAATGTCCAACTTTGGGTTTTAGAATAGAGAAAATTCAATCATGAAAAATTTACTACTTGTTCTTGTCTCTTTTGTCCTTGTATCCGGTACCAATCCCAAGGAAACCAAATCCGATGGAATTAATTGGATAACTATCGAGGAAGCAGAAAAGAAAATGAAAGACGATCCCAGAAAAATTATGGTGGACGTATATACCGTATGGTGTGGCCCCTGTAAGCAAATGGCGGCAAAAACATTCACCAACAAAAATGTGATCGACTACATCAATGAGAATTACTATGCAGTTAAGCTCGATGCTGAAAAAGCGGCAACTTATACTTTTAACAACAAAACATATAAGAAGTCGGGGCGATATCACAAACTAGCCTACTTCCTTGCCAAGGACAATCTGGCCTTCCCTACTCTATCTTTTGTAGGCACAGATAAGCAGGTTATTACACCCGTACAGGGATACTTCGGACACAAAGAGTTTCTAAAAATACTCACTTTTATCAATGAAGAACAATACAAAAAGATGTCCTGGGATGAGTACAAGAAGAAGAATTAGTATCTTCGAAATATGATCAGGAACCTACAACTATCGCTCGTTTTAATTTTCATAATTATTCTCGGAGCATGCTCTAAAAAGACAGGAAATCCTACTTCAGCAAACCCTGGAATGGACTCAACCATTAGCTCGGTTGTATACACAGAACCATCCGAAGATTCTTTAATAAAACAAATCGAGTCCAATACTGATGCTATCGTGTGGTTAGAGATTGAACGCGCTGAAGAGTTAAACTCAGTTAAACCTAAGAAGTTCTTTATCGATATGTACACCGACTGGTGCTACTGGTGCAAGCAAATGGATAGTAAAACTTTTTCTGATCCTGAAGTCATTAGTTATGTTAATAAGAATTACTACGCCATCAAGTTTGATGCGGAAACAAGTGACTCTATCAAATTCAACGATAAAACTTACACCTTCCAGGGAAAGGCCAATCAGTTTGCCATAGATATGCTCGAAGGTTATTTGCAATACCCGACTACGGTATATTTGGACGCTGATAAAAGCCTAATTTCACATGTACCGGGATTCTGGAAGACCAAAGACTTCTTATTGATCCTGAAGTTTTTCAATGAGGATCATTACAAGAACATGAAATTCGAAGAATACAAAAACAAACAATAAGTAGATTCAAATTTTTAACGCTAAAAACAATGAAAAAATTAACTCAATTCATTTGTGCTTCAGTAATACTTCTGCTCTCTTCTTGTGGTGGTAGTGATGGCGATCTGACTGATTACGGATTGAATGCCAAAGTAAATACTGATGGGGTCTCGATAAAAAATGTCACCCTGTCTACCAATGTACCTCAAAAGGTCCTTGTGGGAAAAACCATCAAAATCACGAAGGGTGATGTAAAGGTCAGTATATCAGAAACAAACACACCACTAGACTTAGAAAAAGAAAAAAGGTCAGTTGAAATGTGGGATGACAGAAGCATTGTTCATGAAGAAAGTGATGCACTAATTATAGAGAACAAAAAGGAGCCCTTCAAAGGATTTGAAGTAAAGTACACTTTCGAGGGGCAAGGAGCTATTTTTGCCGCTTCTGTGGAGTCCGGTGATGGATTCAGGGCAGCCGAGACATTAGAGAAGGCGAAAGAAGGATTAGCAATTGCGAAGAGCATTACTTTTAATAAATAATCGAATAAGAAAACAGGCTGCCTTCATACAGAAGAACAGCCTGTTTCATTTAAAGTTTCTTTTATCCTTCTATTCCTTTACTACTTTTCTGTTGATATATCCCTGATCTCCGGTAATGATCACGTTATAAACTCCTGACGGATAATCAGACAAATCCAAACGGGTCGTAGCAGTTGCATTTGTTGACAAGACATTCACTCCTGAAGAATTAAAGACCCCTATGTTAGTCTCTTGTCCTTCTATCTCCCCTAAATCTATGGTTAACTCTCCAGTGGTCGGACTAGGAAAAACGCTAACAGAATTCAGCATCTCATCCTCTATCCCCACCGTACCAGCGGCTAATGTGAATTCAAAACCAGATGAAGAATAGGCATCTGACCACTCAAAATAGTAAGTCGTTCCTGCAGTCATGCTTACGGTTTGAGTTTCAGAAAAACCGCAATTATCATCAACATCGTACAAATTATTCAAAAAACCACAGGAGCCATCGAAGATAAATAACCTCGTATCTACCCCTGACTCACAAGAGCCTATGGTATAATCACCGGAGCTGGTAGGTGTAAACTTATACCAATCCGAGTTGATATCACCTGAAGTGGTACTTGCTCCACTACCAGAACTTGGGCCATCAGTGAAGTAAGTTCCTGTTGTAATAGATACTGCATTGGCACAATCATCACCCGCAGTGGTTATCGGCTGAGTTACTTCCGTTATGCTCATGTCAAATCCGGAATTCGACCATTCATCTGTCCACTCGATATAGTAGGTTACCCCACCTGTCACAGACATAGTTAAAGACTCGTTCCCATCACACCCATCGTCTTCATCAGCTTCATTGGCTAAGCCAGCGCACGTACCTGTGTGTACAAAGAGTCTTGTATCACCCCCACTCCCACAGCTGGAAATCGTGACTGTAGTGCTTGATGCTGGTGTGAATTGATACCAGTCAGCATGCGTATGACCAGATATAGTGCTAGCTCCGTTTCCGGATGAAGGTCCATTTGCGGTATAGTTTCCAAAGGTCACCGTTTGAGCAGTTGCACAGGTCTCCCCCTGTCCGAAACAAGTAAATACACTTATTGCTCCCAGGTAAATAGTAGTTAGAGTTTTCTTCATTTGTTGGTAGTGTTTATTTGGTAAATAGAGATAGGATATATCTCAAATTAATGGCAGGTAAACGAATTTAGTAAAAAAATTAATTTCTTTCGTACCAATGAAGAAATAGTTACTTAACGATACAATTCCCTAGTTTGCGGAATTGATAGTCTCATGCAGAAGTGCAACTTTCCCAGAAAATATATAGAAAAAGGAAAACTGATAGTCTTCCTTTTTGCTTAGTTATATCTCACTTTTGAGTAGGTGGATATCATTAATCAAATTTTTCATTTCCAACTTGCTCGTTCCGCTATACACTCCTCTGATTCTTCTTTTTCTATCTACCAGAATAATATTTTCCGTGTGTAAAAATTCATTAGAATCAGTAACTGTCTTCCCATAACCTTCATCTACGAAATAACTCAGCCTCCCCATTTTATAAAGCTCCTCTTTATTACCAGTAAGTAAGTGCCATTTTTTAGGGTTGATCTTATTGATCTCCCCATAAGTTTTTAGTTGAGGAACACTATCACTCCAGGGGGTTACCGTATGCGACAGTATCAACACATCATCATCTTCCAGAAATGCTTCCTGTACAGGGTGAAGGTTATTTGTCATCCTGGGACAAATTCCGGGACAAGAGGTAAAGAAGAAATTAACCACATAAATTTTATTCTTAATTGTCTCCTGATCAATTTGTTCCCCCAGTTGATTGGTGAATGAAAAATCAGCAACCGTATGAATCTCATCGTAAGCTTCACTCCCTTTGGCAAACCACTCCGGGTTGTATTCCGAAGAGTTATAGAAAGGCAAGCCAGCTTCATCTTCTTGTTCAGGTTCATTGCTACAAGAAGTAACTAACACTATTCCCAATAAAAAAAATACTACGTTTTTCATCTTAAATTCTCTTTTTCTGTATCTACTCTCAAACATCGTTTAATACTATACAAACCATATTTTCTGCCGTTCTCCTTAACTACATAATTGGTAAAAATCTTACCGTTTTCGTACCAGGTTTTCTGAGATCCCACCTGTTTCCCATGTTGATAGTGCTTCTCCTTCTGAAGTGCCCCGTTCTTGTACCATGAATAATGGGTTCCTTCACTTGCTCCCATATAGAAATATAATTCATACTCCTTCTGCCCTCCTTCATGCCAACCAATATGTTTGCCATGCTTCTTGCCTTCATGATAGGGCCTTTTATACATTAAATCACCGTTGATATGATAACCATAGCTGGTATCTTCTCTGATGCCGTTATAATACCCTACTTTGGACTTAAGCTGTCCATTGTGGTAATGATTGATGAGCCAACCGGTATAAGGTTTGTTATCACATCGTACGAAGCCTGTTTTCCTGTCAAACGAAATTGTTGAATCACGATCACCAACTACTTTCTCACCAACAGGATAATATGTCACTTCATATGAAGGCTCTTGGTATACTGTGGGAGATTCAATCTTTTCTTCAGAAGAGCAACTAATCAGTACGAGTGCTATGATATAGAATACGACTTGTTTCATTTTAATAAAAAGCGAACACCAAATCGTGCTCGCTCCACTCTATTGCATTAATAAGTAAACGTTCCAGTTACACCGTAAAACTCACCCCCGTTTATCCACGGAAGGTCATCTGTTACATGATAATGATAAATCCCATCAGGAAACTCTGAAGTAGCATGGGAATGGCCATTGTACTCATCCAAATCATCATCGGAAACAAGTTCACCATTTTCATATGGCCCGTATACTGGAAATCCATCCTGCAATAGACCAAGGAAGGCATCATTACCCAGACTATCAGTAAGGTAGATAGGCTCAAGGTGATAGTGATAACAACTACTCATAGGAGTAGGATGCCCCTCATACTGATCAAACGTATTGACTTCAGTTAGAATACCAGTATCGTTTGTTCCCCCCTGAAAGAAGTTAACCCCATTAACTGCAACACCAATACCTTCGATGTCATTGGAAGTTTTTGTTCCGGTCTCTTCTTCCGGGTACCTTGGCAAAGTCCATACATAATTCTGTGCCGCCAGATCAATCCCCGTATTATGAAAATCAGGGTTTCCTGGTTCATCATAGTCCTCATACAAGGGGTGTGACGTCTCATAATACATGCTTTTATGCTCTGGCTCACTGGTGGTCGTGATGTAGACATAATTATCGTCATAGGTGAATGTCACCCTCGACTCATCATATGTATTATTGAATTTAGATTCAAGTACACTAATATCCGGTTTTGATTCTGGGTTAGGAGTTGGAGTTGGCTCCGGATCATCACTATTACAGGCCTGAAAGGCAACTGCAAAACCTACCATCACTAACCCGTTTAAATACTTAAAAATTACTTTTTTCATAGTTTTGGTTATTTGTCTTTGACTGGAAAGACCGCACCTACTCAATAACCCTACCCTGGTTTGAAAAAAATTTTAGACACTCTTATGTATCCAGGTAAGTTTTATATTTTGGTTTATTAGGCATACATTTGTTTCGCTCAAATAATAATACTACAACAACCAGCAACCCGGAGCAGCTCTTAAATAATATGCAAGCATTCAAGAAACCATATCTTGTGGCGATCATAGTTGTCATTTGCAATTTCAATTTTGCATATGGCCAAAATTCTAAACATACAGCACTATCCTCTATTCTCGAAAACATTGAAGAAAAATTCGGTGTAGATATATTAATTGATAAGGAACTGATTCAATCCGTTGAAGTGGAATCAATGGACTTGTCAAAAGACCTGATAACTATACTGAACGAACTGAATTCAAAAACTGCCTTTACCTTTGAATTGGTGGATAACAATTCCGTTGTCGCCTCCCCGGTTAAACCCGGAGCAAACACTAAAATCTCCCTCTACATCCGCGAAAAAGACTCAGAAACCCTAATTGCAGGAGTATTGGTCAGTACCAAAAACGGTACACAAGGATCAATCAGTGATTCCTCTGGTTCGGTTGTGATTTATGGAAAATTCTCACCTGATGACACCTTAGTTGCACAAGCCATTGGTTATGCAAGAACCTATGTCCCAATTACTTTAGTGAATAAAGGCACAAAAGTGGCAATATCACTTACTCCTTTAGTTCACGAGATGGAGGATATAGAGATTATCAACTATAATACTAGAGGCATTACCAGTAACACTACCGAGCATAGCCTGGAAATTGACATTGAAGACCTTGCGCTAATTGCCGGTGAAATTGAAAGTGATGTACTACAATCCATAAGAATACTTCCTGGTATGAGCTCTCCTACAGGAAGAGCAGGTGAATTAAATATGAGAGGAAGTACAAGTGACCAGTCAATCATCTATTTTGATGGAATTCCCTTATATCACTCTGGACATTTTCATGGAACACTTTCTCCCTTCAACCCTTTTGTTGTTGATAAAATAAAGGTATTCCGAAACGGGCACACTACCGACCTTGACGGGAGAGTTGGAGGAACTATTGTTATCGATACCGAAAATGAAATTCCGGATTCGGCACGTTATGGCATTATCTCAAGCACAATATTCGGAGGAGCATATACTAGCATCCCTATTATAAAGAATAAACTTGGTCTGACTGTTTCCGGCAGACACAATATCCCAGGCTTTACTAGTCCTAAATTACGATCAACACAAGATGTCGCCCAGGCTGGTACTTTCAGTCATCTAGCACAAGAATTGGAGCATCAGGATGTTGAGCTGGATAAATTTACAGTGGCCGACCTCAATGGTAAATTAATATATGAACCTCATAAAGATCATCATATTGAGCTAAGCGGCCTTTACATCAGTAATGATTTAAATACACATATCACCGAAAATGAGCTCACCAAATTATACGATTATAAGGTGTTGGATAACTGGGGTGTAAGAGGACTGTGGAATTATCAACTAAGTGATAGAATCCAATCAAAAATTAGTGTCGTCAAATCGAATTTTAAATACAATTCAGTCTTCGACATTTACGATACTACTGGTGTAATCGAACGGACCAGTTACTTCAATACGAGTATTGATGACTTTAGTACAAAAGCTTCCATTGAATATACACCTGCAAAAAAATCCATTGACTTATTCACCTTTGGGGTAGAGTATAAATGGAACAACTCGAAACAGGAAACACTCAATCTGGGACCATCCAGTTCTACGGTAATTAGCAACTCCATTCTTCGATCATATAGTCTCTTTTCTTCTTATAAGTACAACGGTAAAAATGTAAAACTGGTGCCGGGTTTTAGAACCTACTATTTGCCAATAGGTGACTACTATAGATTTGAACCAAGACTGAAAGCTTCTTATTTCCTGGGAGAGAACACAATACTCAAGGGCTCATATGGCAAGTATAGTCAGGTGAGCAACCTCGAGTATGAAGTAAACTTTGATGTTTACATATATACCAACTACTTCTGGGATCTGGCCAATAACCAGGTCCCCCTGGTAAAAAGCGACATAATTATGTTGGGAGCCACACACGAAACTGGTTCCTGGATATTTGATATAGAAGCCTATCAGAAGCGGACAGATGATATTTTCTACCGTTATCAACCTGATTACTTTAAGGGCAGCGCATATACCAACGGTATCGATTTTATGATCAGAAAAAAATGGTCAAAACTCAACATTTGGACCAGCTATACACTAAGCGAAACCGTACTTGACTTCCCAGATTTTAGCAATGTTCCTTTCCTAACACATTTTGACCAAACACACCAGTTCCACATCGGAAGCGTTTATGAAACGGGACAATGGAGTTTTGCACTAAGCTGGCGATATGCCAGTGGCATCCCCAACTATCTGGGTGGCAAACCGATTCCATTCATCCCTCCGTCCAATCCGCCACTTAACCTGGATCCTGAGAATCCAACTTTGAATGATGGCAGGTTCGGAGATCAACATCAACTTGATGCATCTGTGGCCCTAGACTTCCCTAAGAAACAGGCTAAATGGAAAGGAAACCTAAGTATTTCCTTGATGAATATTTATGACAGAAACAATGTTATAGAAACACTAAACCATAGGCAGGCCATGAAGTTTTATTTACTCGACAGGTCCAATATGAGATTTACTCCCAATCTGCAATTGAAGTTTGAGTGGTAGCCATAGCTAAATACACTCCTTCTTCTATGAACCATCAATTTTACTTAACTTGACATCCATTCGAGAGAGCTTATTCAATGAAGTCTTCAAAGTCAGTTTGTGAGGAAAGTAATTTTAATCAGCTGGTTTCTAACCTTGGCAGAAACCTAAGGAATTACCTTATATACCTATGTGGAAGCAAAGAGGCAGCCGAAGACATCGCTCAGGAAACCTTTATCAACCTTTGGGAGAACTGTGAAAAAGTAGAGTATGATACAGCTCAGTACTACGTATTTCATGTAGCCCGCAGATCGTTTTTAAAAATAAAGCGTCATGAAAAAGTCGTTCTTAAATACAATGACAGAAATAAACCCCAAGACAACCACCAGTCTCCGGAGTTTTTGATGCAGGAAAAACAATTCAAGGAACAATTGCTCGAGGCCATACAAAATCTCTCAGAAGCACAAAGGACGGCCTTTTTGATGAACAGAATCGACAATATGACCTATAGAGAAATTGCAGAAGCTCTTGGTATTTCAGTCAAAGCTGTTGAAAAGAGAATACACAACGCGCTGAAGAATCTTTATGAAAAAGTGGATGAAATAAAAAGTTTAAAAATTTAGTAGGGATTCCTGCTGTTTAGGGGTTCATTAAGTAGAAAGAACATGAGTGATCACAAAGACGATAACACCAATCCGATATTAGCCAAATGGCTGGATGGCAGTATTACTCAGGATGAGCTGGAATCACTCAAGGCTGAATACAGTATTGAGCACCTGAATATGCTCAAAGCGGCAACAGATCAACTGGAAACCGCTGACTTTGATGAAAACAAATTCCTTGGAAGTGTAAACGCAGAAGTTCATGGAAAAACCAGAACAATATCAGAAACTGACACTCGACCTAATTCCCGGGCCTTTCTTCGCATCGCTGCCTCCATTCTACTACTTATAGGAGTCGGGTTAGCCGTTCTTTTTATGACATCCAGGAACGAAACCACTTACCGCACTGTGGCTGGAGAGAAAAAAGACTTTAACCTACCTGACGGTTCAAAGGTCACCTTATTTGGAAATTCATCCGTAACGTTTACCGAAGACAACTGGGATAAGGAGCGAAACATTTCTATGGCAGGAAATGTATTTTACAATGTAAAATCAGGCAACACCTTTCAAGTTGAATTTGATGCAGGAACAGTACAAGTATTGGGAACTGAATTTGAAGTGTTTGAGAGCAACAACTTTTTTAAAGTAAAATGTTTCGAAGGTAAAGTACTGACTACAGCACAGAAATCTAAGGACACGATTACCTTGACGGAAGGAAGTGGTGTACAACTTAGTCAAAATGGTATGCTGGAAGAGATTGAGATAGAATCAATCAAACCTGACTGGGACGAGAAGTACAGCAGATACAACAAAGTCCCACTATCCGCTGTGATCATCGCCCTGGAAAACCAGTTTGGAATTAATATTAATGCTGAAGAGATAGACCAGAATACAATTGTCAATGTGAAATTTATCAATAACGACCTGGAAAAAGCCCTCTTTATGACCTTTGCCCCCTACTCAATTGAATTCACTATTGACGACCGTAGTGTTACACTTAACTACAAGTAGTGTTGTCATCTGAACTACTTTCCGGCAAGTTGGTTCAATAGATACCAATATTGTAACTATTTTTGTCAGATGTCTTCAGTAACAGATACTATAGTTGCTCCTGCCACCGCTCCCGGTGTTGGTGCTATTGCTGTGATCAGACTCAGCGGAAAGGAGGCGATCAGCCTCTGCGACTCAGTCTTCAATGGCAAAAACCTCAACGAACAAAAAAGCCATACCATACACTTTGGACATATTATGAACGGAGACAAAGTGGTAGATGAAGTCCTCGTATCTGTATTTAAAGGTCCGAATTCATTCACCAAGGAAGATGTCATTGAGATTAGCACACATGGCTCGGACTATATAGTACAGGAGATCATACGACTATTGATACAAAGAGGAGCACGATCGGCTATGCCAGGTGAATTCACTAAAAGGGCATTCATGAACGGTCGGTTTGATCTGGCCCAGGCAGAAGCTGTCGCAGACCTGATAGCATCTGATTCAGCCGCCTCACATAAAGCAGCCATAGATCAGCTCAAAGGTGGTTTCTCCTCTGAATTAAAGGAGCTGCGCGAACAACTGATCCATTTTGCCTCTATGGTAGAACTAGAGCTGGATTTTGGTGAAGAAGACGTTGAATTTGCAGACCTCGAGCAGCTTAAAAGATTGGTAAATGAGACTTTAGTTGTTATCAATCGACTCGTTGATTCTTTTACCTACGGCAATGCAATCAAAGAAGGTATTCCGGTGGCCATAGTGGGTAAACCGAATGCCGGTAAGTCTACCCTACTCAATGCTCTGCTCAACGAAGAAAAGGCAATCGTTACCGACATTCCCGGAACAACCCGCGACTATATCGAAGATCAGTTTATACTGGAAGGTATTAAGTTCAGGTTTATTGACACTGCCGGATTACGAGAAACCGAAGACGTAGTCGAAGCAGCGGGGGTTGAACGTAGTATGCAGCAGTTGAAAAAAGCTTCCATCGGACTTTACTTATTCGATGCGAAAAGCACTGGGCGTAGCGAGCTGGAAGCGGAACTAGAAAAACTACAGGAATCTCATGCTAATGTCTACGCCATTGGCAATAAAATCGATATCGGGGTGCATGACTCATGGAAAGATCATAGCGATGGTATCGTCTGGATCAGTGCCTCTCAAAAGACTAACCTGAAAGAATTAACTGATATGTTGGTCTCCAATACCAAGGTAGGCAAAGTATCCGGAGACCAAACCGTTGTTACTAACTCACGTCACTATGCTAACCTGTTCCGCACCAAAGAATCATTGGAAAAGGTATTGGAGGGAATTGATCTGCAAGTGACTCAGGACTTTTTAGCAATGGATATCCGGCAGGCATTGCATTATCTGGGTGAGATTACCGGTGAGATTACTACGGATGATTTGTTGGCGAATATTTTTAGTAAGTTTTGTATCGGGAAATAATCCTGCAATCAAAGACAACTAAAAACAATCAAAAACAAGATTTAAAGACAATTAGGTTACATTTTGTTTCCTTTGATATGCCTTTGTTTGCAAAACCCTTCTAGCTTATTTCTAGCATTTAATCAAAAACTAGAAAAACCAGAGAATTGCTAGAAACTCTAGATAAGCAGATACCAGTATATACCACTGTACACTATCCTGCACTAGCTATTGAGGAGAAATTACTAGAAGGTGGAAAAACTAGAAAGCCAACAAGTATATGTATTAACATATAAAACCAGCATTCAAATGTAAATTATATTTATTTACATATAATTTTATATATTTGATTGTTTTTATATCTAAAAGCATATAATGAAAACTCTATCAGACTTTGTAAAGGAACGAAGAAAAGAAGCCAACCTTACTCAAGAAGAGTTTGCTGAACGATCTGGTGTTGCCTTAACGGTGATACGTAAAATTGAACAAGGTAAAACCAACATGAATCTTGATAAGGTCAATCTGGTGCTGAGTATGTTTGGACATGAGCTTGCTCCTGTCAAAAGCAGTTCTCTCAGATTAAAAGAAACTGGTCAAGAATGAAAAACTGTGGTTTAAAAATAGCTCAAAAGAGGAGTAACTAATCTCACTTTGTGAGTAAAGAACTACATAAATGAGACAAGCGGACATCTATTATAAAGACATTTTAGCAGGTTTGTTGACAGAAACAGATGAAGGTGAATATGTTTTTCAGTATAGCCCTACCTATGTTGAACAACACCCTGATCAATTCATCACCTTTACCATGCCAGTCACCACAACGCCTTATACTGATAAACGTCTCTTTCCATTTTTTGAAGGACTAATTCCAGAGGGATGGTTACTCGATATAGCTTCAAAAAACTGGAGAATTAACCGTAACGATAGAATGGGATTACTTTTAGCTTGTTGTCAAAACTGTATTGGAGCAGTAAGTGTCATTCCTAAACAAGACAGTAATGAATAAGAAGTGTCTCTACTGCTATAAAGAGCTAGATCACGAAGGAGACTTTCATGAATCATGTAGCAAATCTTTCTTTGGAACTAAAGTAGCTCCTTTAATCCCCTATTCACTCAATCAAATGAGTGCTCTTGCTCAACATGTAGTAGAACGAAGTGTAACAGTACCAGGTGTCCAACCGAAGTTATCCATGTCATTAATCAATGAAAGTTCAGGCAAAAGACTAACTGTTGTTGGAGCATTGGGAGGTAACTATATTTTCAAGCCACCATCGGAAGATTTTGAAGAAATGCCTGCCAATGAACACTTGACCATGAGAATGGCAGAGATATTTAGCATAAGAGTAGTCCCATCCAGTTTAATCCGTTTGCAATCTGGAGAATTGTCTTATATCACAAAGAGAGTTGACCGAACTGAAAAAAATGAAAAGATTCATATGCTCGATATGTTTCAAATTACTGAAGCTTTTGACAAGTACAGAAGCTCCATGGAACGTATTGGAAAAGCATTAAGTGAGTATTCAGACAATCCCCTTCTTGATAAGGTATTCTTCTTTGAGTTAACGCTATTCAGTTTCCTCACAGGAAATAATGACATGCATTTGAAGAATTTTTCCATGATCGAATCTCCATCAGGTTGGGTACTCTCCCCTGCTTATGATTTATTGAATGTTGCTATCGCCAACCCAGACGATGATGAAGAATTAGCCCTTACTCTTCAAGGTAAAAAGAAGAAACTCAAAAGAGAACATTTTGAGGAACTGGGAAAAGACTTAGACCTCACCTCTAAACAGTTAGATGGGGTATTTAAACGTTTTCTGAAGAACAAATCCAAAGCATACAAACTCGTTGACAATTCTTTACTATCCACAAAGAAGAAATCTGAATACCAATCTCTGTTAGATAAACGATACGCTATTATCTATCCACACAAAGGAAACTAAATATAAGGGTGAGAAAAGAAGGCCTGGCTGCCGGCAACACAGGGGAATCATCGGAGATAAAAAGAAAAAACCCTTTCTGCTAAAATGCATTGCAAAATAATCTTGCAAACAAACACTAGTAAGAATAACCAAAAGCATACTTATAGTTAATGAAGTAATACATAGTTTCCTTTATTATGTCTTTCCTTGAAACTTCTTCCCTCAAACACCTTAACAGGATTACCCCGCTCCACCGAAAGGTGTTCTCTCCATTGATTATCAATTTGTTTCCTCAACTGATCGATTTCGAACTCCTGAAGAGCTTTTTTGATTTTCTCCAAAGCAGCTTCCTTGTTCTGCAACTGGGACTTTGAATCACTAGCTGTTACGGATACACCGCTTTGCTGGTGAATAACACGAATGGCAGTTTCCACCTTATTACGGTGCTGCCCTCCAGGTCCTGAAGCCCGATAGGGCTGGATGACTAAATCCTGTTCTTTGTACTTCACTCCTTCAGATTCCTTGAAGAAGGTCACTCCTACAAACCAGTTCTTTCTTTTATGAAATTTTCTGTAATGACTATTTCCTATCCATTGGATGGTTCCCTCCCAGCCTTTCAGAGTCCTATGTACGTCAAAACCCTCAACACGAACCAAGCATGAATTCAATGTACCAGGCTCAATCCCTTGACTACGATCAACAACCTTATACTTGAAGCCTTTGTCTTTGAATTCCCGAGTCAATACTCTAAGCACCTGAGCTACTACCCAGCAGCATTCGGCCGGACCACGTCCGGCCGTTATCTGTATGTTTAGTTTTTCTACTTTCTGTTTCATTCTCTTTTAGTTCTTATCCATTCGCACAATCTTAGGAGTGAACTTCCCGATCACCTCTACCAGATTCGTCTGGCTTTGCATCACCTGATCGATATCCTTATATGCAATCGGTGCCTCATCAGTACCTCCACCTACAAGTGTAACCCCATGTCGACTGAGGATTTTTTTCATTTCGCTTCCTGAAATTGATTCTCGAGCTGCTTTTCTGGACATCTTTCTGCCAGCACCATGTGAAGCACTGTTCAATGCCTCAGCATTTCCCTTGCCTTTCACTATGTATCCGGCAGCGGTCATAGAACCCGGGATGATTCCCAGCTCTCCTTCGGCAGCTGGAGTTGCTCCTTTGCGATGGACAATCAATTCCCGCCCTTCAGATTGCACTTCCTTCCAGGCAAAATTGTGATGGTTCTCCACATTCGCAATGGACTTTATGCCCAGGTACTTGCTGAGGTGATGATGAATCTGGTCATGGCATGCTTTGGCATAATCACCCGCCAGATTCATAGCCACCCAATACTCCTGTCCTGCCTCAGTGTCCAAATTCAACCAGGCCAGATGATGTGCATTACGAGGTAGTAGACATTGGTCCATAGCAATCCCCATATAGTGCTTCGCGATAGCAGCACCTAATCCTCTGGAACCGGAGTGCGATAGCAATCCCAGATACTCACCTGCCGGAACTCCGAAGCCATTTCCATCGGTGAGCTCTACCAACCCAAACTCCACAAAGTGGTTGCCCGAACCAGAGGTACCCAATTGCTTCACCGCTTTCCCATGCAATTGCTTGAGCAAAGGAGTTTCATGAAACTCAGAACGATCAAGAACTTCATGTTCCTGGGCAATACTTAATTCACCTCCGGCACCGAAGTTGGTGCGCTCCTTGAGTGCTGTTTTGAACTGATAGCTATGCTTCTGCAAATACCTTTGATTGAGATCATAGACACTTAAGCTCATTCTACAGCCAATATCAACTCCCACTCCGTATGGAATCACCGCATTTTCCGTTGCCAATACGCCACCAATAGGCAACCCATAGCCTTGATGTGCATCCGGCATCATAGCACCTTTTCGAGCAATGGGCAACCTCATGGCGAGTTCCATTTGCTGATAGGCGTTGCTTGTAATATGCTTTCTCCCATAAACATGGAAGTCCCCACATTCTTTGAGAAGTGCGATTTCTTCTTTGTCTTTTAGTTCTTCGGTCACCGGCTGAAATTCGTATGCCAGCGGACCGAGTATTTGGTCGTCTAAATAATGTTCATAATTCTCTTTTACTTCTTTTAACAGCTGTAACTGCTCCTCTCTTGAGGAATGTTTATAATGTTTAGACATAATGTCTATTGCCAGGCTTATGGCCCGGTTCGATGAATAATTAATAGATCGAAGATCTTTGCCTTTTAACTTAATCTTGCCCATAGAGCATTTAATGTTTGCGACAAGGGTGTTTTACCTGTGTCGATGAATGAATTATTGGGCTTTGGGAAGGACGGTCACAAAACACTTATCACCCTGAGCGTTATTGCCATGCGATAGCGAGGGATCTAAGTGTTTCAAGGAACCCAAATCTAGATTCTTCCTTTAACCACCTTCGCTAAAGCTTCTGTGGTCACAGTCAGAATGACAGATTTGGTTTAGTTCTGTCTCAAAACCCTTTTTTTAATTATGATTAATGACCGGAAGACTAGAACCCTATGAAAAGGGCATAAAAAATCCCGATGCTTTTGGCATCAGGACTCAAGAAATTCTTCCTCAAATTTCTTAATTGAGTCCGGTCAGATTTCGATATGATAATTACGCTCCAACATATGAGCCTCCTTTCTGATTCAAGGATTGATACCACAAAGGTATAATGTTTTTCTTTATACTTCCAAATGAGGAAAGGTGAACGAGTGATTTAAATTAATTCACACAATTGATATTATGTGACTAATTATCTGTTACTTAATCTATAGTATCCGCGAAAAACTGGACAGTTTAAAAAAGCTGAAAAAACCACTCATTTTTACCAATTCAATCGATGTGATTCTTTTATTCTACGACTCAGCATATGAGGCACCTCGTAAGTGGTGCTGTATTCATCCCAATTTTGAACTACCTCAACCACTTGTTCCAAAATTCTTTCTGGTCGTTTAATTGATTGCCGTTTTCCTACTTCTAGTAATTCTGACTTAGTAAAATCATCTCTTTTACCTCCAATACTCATTTGGTGGAGGTTGGTCCAGTCTCCGGTTGGATTATAACTCCAAGTTAAATCATAGGCAGGCGCAAGTTTCCACCTACCCGATTGGTCCATTAAAAATGAAATATTCTTCGTATGATCATCTTGATTTCTTGCTACTACATTGAAAATCATTCTTCTGAAGAGTGCTTCAATTTCGTTATGACCAAGGTTTAAGGCCCTCATTTCTTCAAATGCATCCTCATAATCATAAATACCGGGTTGGTTATAATCAAAATGACTCATCGCACATAGTGTTTGCATATGCAGTTTTTCTCCTCCTTCTATTCTATCAAAACGCTGAGTCATAAAATGAGCCCTTCCATTTTCTTCAAACAAAGTACAAGGCATCATTTCTATTCCACAATCCAGCGCCATTTTATGGTAAGCCATCTCTGAGCGACCATACCCTTTAGGGTCTCCTAAACTACTATCGCTAACCCCATCAAACTTTAATAAGTAATATTTAAACCCTTTATCTAGAGCAACTTGTCCTGACTTCATTGTATTGGTATTTGGGTTATATCCCACAATGGCTTTCGCCCGTTGACCTCCCGCTGAAGCCCCTATCTGTATTAACTGTGCCATAGCTTGCTCTTCCTTTTCTGAAAGGTCCAGATCTACTGCTTCTTTGTTTTGTAGTACTTTATTGGTTAAATCCACCAATCTTGTTACTTCGATTTCTTCTTGAGATTCGGCCACACTGCTCGTTGGCTCAAACTCTAAAGCTCCCATGCCTCTTTTTCCCATATAACTCAGCTTTTCCAAAGGTGTTAGGCTACTCGCTGTTCTATTTTCAGAACGTAGCCATGCTCTAAGCACTGCATTGCCAAAAGCATCAGGTAAAGCATCGGCTAACATACCTGGTAGGCCTTCAAAAGTTTTTACAGAGAGTTCAGGAAATGAAAAAATACGCTGCCCTCGTTCCAAATCTTCCAAAGGCATCATAATTGGAGCTGTATCTAGACCATGCAGCACAAAGTCTTCCGAAAACTCAAATACGCCTGTATTTCTACGATTGTCCCAGGCAGCAGCTCCAACAAGTTTATTCCAAAGCTTTACTTGTACAATCATTTCTTCTTATTTCTAACACGCTGTTTCGGTTTCTCCTCTTTCAACATCTCCAAAGGACTAATCTGATTCTGGGGTTCTAATAGCTTAGCCAACTGATCTATTTGGCCTAATGCACGAATCAACTGGATTAATGTAGTAAAATTACCACCTTCTCCGCTTTCAAACATTTGCAAGGTCCTTCGTCCTAACCCAGCTTTTTCTGCTAATTGAGCCTGAGTGTAATTCTGTTGTAGTCGTGCTTCTTTTATGCGCTCTCCTATTTCTCTTAGAATTGCCTGATCTGTTTTTCTGCGCCAAGTCATTTCACCGTATATTTTAAACCTTAGCCAAAAATACAAAATAAAGCGCAATATTCAACGCTTTATAGCTAATTTAATTACTTAAAGCGCAATTAAATACGCTTTTATTAAGGTGTGTATCAGAAAAATCTGAACAAGGCTGTTCTACAATTCCGCTGATTTGTTACCGTAGACAATAAACTATAATCGAATAACATTAGTTTTTGTATCAAGAAGCCACAATAAAAAATCAACCCCTACTCTGACAGGTGACTAACAGTAGCGCCATGACTTTTTAACTTTTCCAAAATCCCATCAGGCCCCACATGATGTCCATCTCCAACCAGCACAAATTCAACTCGAGGACTTTTCAAATACTCCTGTAATTTGGGCATCCAATTATTGTTCCTGTCAATAAACAGTTCTTTAAAAAAGGTAGGGTATTCCTCTTTCATTTCTTGTAGTGCCAGCTTTGACGTTGTAAAATCTCCTACCTTCCACTCGTCAACAATTTTCGGCAACAGCTCATCTATCTTATCAATGTCGTTTAATGATTTCAACACAAAACCATTATAATCCTCCTTACCCATTTCAGCAATCAAGTTCATTTGAAACTCTAACGATTCTAAAAACTCAATAGCCTTTTTGTCCTCCTTTGCCTTTTTGAAATAATGTGAGTCTACCCCCTTTTCAATAAAACCCAAATTTCTCATTCTGAGTACTGAAATAGTCGTTACCGTAATAGAGGGTTTATACTGTGCAAAATAACCTGATGGGATTTTCATTTCATCCAATTGCTTGTTCAGTTGGTCATACACTTCCGGACTCAATACTGTTTCTACTGATTGCCCATTCTCGAATTTACATAGCTCCATTAATTTCATTGAAGAACTTAACGTTGACATCTCCCCAATGTCTGTTTCAAAAACTACGACCTCAGAGCGATTATAGGCACTATCAAACCCAACTGGTATCGGATAATCCTCTTTACGAAGTAAATGTACCGTACCTCCTATGTACATGGTATTGCCTTCATATTCAACCTTCCACACAGAAGTCTGTGGAATAGAACTTTTGTTCCCTTCGCATTGAGCAAAGAGTATAGAAACAAACCCTAATACTAAGGTTTTACTGAGTATTCGATTCATAGAAAATAATTAATGCCTACCATTTATAGTTTTACAATAATAAGGATTACTTCAACAACATCTTCATGGCACCAACCGATTCAGCCCCCATTTCGGGTTACCATTTTCAAAACCAATCCGGTAATAAGGTCGATGAAGTTGCAAAAGCAATCCGCTTACGCCCTTCATTAAATCAAAGCCCCTTATACCAGAGGATGGAAATTATTTGGTAGGGTATTTGAAGGTGAAGACCTTACATCCAAGACATAATTTTTTAAGGATATACCAGTAGTACTTTAACCATTACAAGAAAAGATATGAAAGCTATCAAATCAAAAAGGACTTTGGCTATGCCAATGAGATTCAAAGTGACCACCAAAATAAGTCACTCAACCACACTATACATGCCTGGAAAACGATTTTTCTTGGGGTGCTTATTATTAAGTATTATATCACTGAATACTTTGGCTCAATCCGACAATTTCACTCGGCTCGAAACTTATCGTATTCACAATATTTGGAAAGTCACCAATCTACTCATCCAATCAAATGGAATTACAACTACGGAGGACGCTAGCTCAGAATCCAATGTCAAAATTTATGTAAATGATAAGAAACAAATTCGGATTACCAACCAGGCAGAAACCAGTTACCTTGGCGTGAAATCAAATGGCTCTGGTAAGCCGGTATTAGTCTCACATAACACAGGCTCTAATGGTTCAATAACAAACTGGGTTATTGTAAAGGGAACCAGCACATTAAAATTGTATCACCCGCAAACTAAAAGATATTTGAGTTGTAACCAAAGCGGACACCCCATCTTAGTCTCGGCACCGGACGATGCAGCCCGGAGATGGAGAATTCTTAAAGTTCAGGACAATGATGACATTAGCAGCGGAAGAAAATGCATAACGTATAAAGATCACAATGGTAAGACCGCTTATGTGGGCACCAGTGAGGGTGGAGGTGTATATAAGGTACGTGGTTCCTCCAGCGGCAAAGGATGGAGTTTTGAAAGGTACGGAGACACCTATTTCATTAAAAGCCAATTTGGACCAAAGCATTATCTGGCCAGGCCTGACAACGCAAAACCAGGAGATGCATTAATTTTGAGTCCGGATCGCAACAGCCCTAACGTCCACTGGATTGTCTCGGGGGATAAAATATTTGCTGCTGACAAGCCATTATACTTATCTATGAATGACGAAGGCTCACCATGCTTAGCCAATGAAGGCATGAGTGTGGAAATCAAAGTTCCGGACCAAAATAAAACACCATGGTTTAACAAAAATTATGCTGTTGACCTAAGTACCTTATCTCAACCAGAAACCACCTCTAGCCCTCTCATAAAAGTTGATGGCCGGAATGTTAAAGTTGTTGAATATGCAGGAGGCTATTTTATCAATACTGGTGGAACGAACTGGAAAGAATGCTCAAACGCAAATGGTAGCTTTAATTTTAAAGAACAGAATAGAGATCAATGGTCAGTGTATCTGTTTGATAGTAGCAGAAACATCCATATCCAACTCGACCTTTGGAAGAAGACTATTTTTATCGGGACAGGGCAAAACAGATCCAAATTATATTCTGTCAGTGCTTCACATGCCACCATGGCCAAACAACCATGCAGGTAATGCCGATAAAGGCTAAAAATTAAAATATGGATGCTGCTTCCAAAACACGGAAACAGCATCCGTAATTCTAGTCTATATACCGAAATAAAGCCTATCCCTTATAATTCTCCAGCGCATCCAGCTTACTTTGTATCTTCTTTTGCCAGGCTAAAATCACATCTTTTTTCCTGCCATGTTCAGACTCATTGGTATACTTCAACTGCATTTCCTCATGTTGTTTTTCGATCTGGTCAAGGAGTTTGGAGGCTTCTTCCTGAGTTTGGGGTAAAGCTTCCATCTTTTTCCTGAATAATCGTGCGTAAGCTTCCTTCATATTGAAGTATACCTGACTATGCAAAAATAACTGGTCTTTACTACCCGATTCTTTCAGCCATGATTTAGTTGGGTAACATATAGCCTTTATTTGAACCTTTGTTTTGCCATCCTCAGTTTCAGGATATAAAACAAAAGCAGTCGCCAGATAAGAGCCTTCTTTATTCAAAGCATTAGCCGGCACCTTCCCTTTGAAATCAGACAACTTCAAGCACGAACTTCCTGTCCATTCCTTCATATCACCGCTCAACTGGGCTGTTACCATATTTATGTGACAAAAGCAAATGGCCAAAACTTGTAGTAGTATCTTATTCATTATATGTGGCTTAAAAACCTTGCTAAGTTATTAAAATATCAGTTTCATATTATGGCTCAAAAAGTGGTCCAATAATCAAATCCTTTGAAACAGCACAAAAAAGATTAGAGTATCTCCCTTTTCATTCACAATATCAGTGTCATGAATGGAAATATGTAGTATGTCTATAATGGAAGTAACGATGATCTGGTGCCAGTATCGGTACGCTACCCCATTGAACCAAACAGTATGGCTATTAACCTGAAGTTGAGATATTAGGTTTTTTAATAGTTGAGGTTCTTATTCCCTCTTTAAGCATTTTTTTTTAATCCGTCATGATTTAAGGGGTTACTTCTTTACACCCTTGTGAGATGAGCAAAAAACACAAAACCATAAAAACATGAACCTTAATTTATCCTTAACACTAGCTACCTTGGGGCTTACCTCATTCCTTATAATTGGTTGTGAAAAATCAAATGATCTGTCCACGACAGATCCAGCCGATAGTGATGCACAAAAAATTGTCTTAGAGCCGGAGTTTCATATGAGTTTTCCTCCTGGTATGAGTGAAAAGAAAATGGATTCGCTCTGGCATCAGGGTTTTTCAAAGCATAGCGGTAACAATAACTACGTACCCGATGTATCAGGTCCTGTAAATGGGTTTCGCTACAAAATCATAACCCGGACCGGTACATATAAATATGATGCTACTGATAGCAGAGTAATGGCCAGGTTGTGGTATGAAGTTGATGGAGTAAGTAAATGGGCTGAGGTAAAACTGGACAATCCTGGAAACGACAGGGAGAAAGGGCAAACTGATGTATATACTACGATCGTACCGGTACCCATCGGATCAACCCTCAAATTCAAATCATTTAGACTAAAAATGGAAGGAACTGATGGTTGGGGAATTCAATATTTTGTGGCTGAAGCCACTCCGGAATTACAAGATCCGGGATACCCATGTATCTCCTGCAGTGGCTCGGTTACACCAGGTGGTTCGACCAGCTCGACCTGTAATCATACCGGTAGCACTAGGGTTGAACAATACGAAAGAGAATTCATCGATAAAGACAATCCCAACCATCCGGGATCAGTGCGTAGTTACAATAACTACGGCACGCTCAAGGTGAAAGGTAATTTTTAAACTCAGCACACTATCAATAAAAGTCGAATGATATCTTCATTCGGCTTTTTTTTTGTTTCTTACGACAAGAAGACTATTCTCAACCCTATATCTGACCACATCTATACTTTTTTATATTCATTCATCTATTGGTTAAATGGAAACAGGCGGAAGTGGTATAAGGTATGGGATAGTAATTTTCTCTATACATTTTATATAGAAAAAATCAGCATTAGAATTTAATTGAAAAAACCTTAGGATCAGCAACCAAGCATCCTTCACTTCAGAAGTCGAGCTACCCTCAAATATTTTTTCTATTTTTGCCAAAACTTATCGTTATGCGCAAACATCTAAAGTGGGCTGTTCCTGTTGGTATACTGGCCATCCTTTTTATCTGGTTCATTTCAATTTATAATTCAATTGTTAGCAAGGATGAAACTGTCGCAGAGAAGTGGGGGAATGTTCAAAGTTCATACCAACGAAGGGCCGATTTAATACCTAATCTTGTAAAGGTAGTGAAAGGATATGCCTCACATGAAAAAGAGGTTTTGACTGCAGTAGTCGAAGCCCGGGCAAAAGTAGGATCCATGAATATCAGCGCCTCGGATTTAAATAGTGAAACGATCAAAAAATTTCAGGATGCACAGAACCAACTTGGCGGAGCTCTTTCCAGGTTATTGGTTGTTGTAGAACGATACCCGGATCTTAAAGCAAATCAAAACTTTCTTAGTCTACAAGCTCAACTTGAAGGTACGGAAAACCGAATTAATGTGGCAAGAAACCGATTCAATGAGGCCGTTAAAAATTACAATATCTCGATTAGAAAATTTCCAAATTCCTTAATCGCATCAATTGGTGGATTTGAAAGAAAGACAATTTTCGAAGCTGAAGAAGGCACTGAAAAAGCACCTGAAGTAGACATGTAGCTATTGCATTCTGGGAGAATCTGGTAATTCACTTGTAATATCGGGATTATCTTCAGCCAATCCGTGTTTTATTAACAATGCTTTGCTTGCTTCAATTCCGTGAATAATCCCATCAGTCAAATTGCGTTTCTTTACATACGGAATAATCTCATTTACAATATTTTGCCATTCAGAAGGATCAACCTTTTTATTGATTCCCGAATCCCCTACAACTTCAACTATATGCTCAAAAAGGCTTATGTAGATAACAATACCGGATCTTCTTGGTGTATTAAAAACTTCGTGTTCCAAAAAAGCCTTTAGAGCCTGATCCTCAACCTCTTCTTCCATTCTACTTTTTCCCGTGATCCATCTCTTGTAAAATGGAAATAAGAAAGTAAAACCTGCTCCTGCTATTCCGCAACCTGTAAATATCCCTAGTTCGATAAGGGGATTAAAAGTCGTGTCATACCACATCAAAAACAACATTGCTCGAAGCATCATGTATAATGTCACAAATAGTAACACCCCTTTCCACAGTGCTCCGGGATAGTCACTAGACCGCCTTGAAATAACAGGTACAAGCTCCGCGGCAGTTGATTTTTCAAAATCCTCAACAGCGGCCTTTATTTTATTTTGTTCATCTTGTGTTAACATTTCTTTGATTTAATTACCATCCGCCTGAAGCACCTCCTCCACCGAAGCTACCCCCTCCTCCACTAAAACCACCAAAACCTCCTCCTCCACTAAATCCTCCGCCATAGCTACCACCTCCATAGTAGGTGCGGCCACCTCTACGTCCTCTCCCAGGCCCTGAACTACCATTGGTATCACTGAAAATAAAATACAAAATGGTTGAGCCAATGGCGTAATATTTCATTCCTACTAAACCACCCAGAAACAACCCCAATACTGAAGACCCTCCGACACAAACCAACATACCTTTCAAAAAACCAAGTTTATGATTAACGAAAGCAAACAGGAACATTGAGGCTAAACCCAGGATCGTACTAACCGGACCAAATATTTCCGTCATTTTTGTGGATGTGGGGGCTGGGAGATCCTCACCATTTATGCGTTTTATCACTGCATTCAATCCCTGGTTAATGCCTTCATAATAATTCCCTGCCTTAAACTGCGGAACAATAATTTGCTCTATAATAGTCTTGCAATCCAAATCGGTAAGCACCCCTTCAAGGCCATAGCCAACTTCTATGCGCATTTTTCTGTCATTCATCGCAAATAACATAACTACACCGTCATCGACATCCTCTCGCCCGACCTTATTACTCTCTGCTAACTCCCAGGTATACTCTTCAATTGACATATTATTCGTGCTACCCACCAGGACTATTATTATCTGGCTTCCCTTAGTTTCTTCTAAAGAATCAAGGCGCTGGCTTAACAGTTGAATTTCTGAACCAGAGAGTGTTGATGTTTGATCTGTGACTTTCCTATCAACCAGCAAATGACTATCATCTTGTGCACTAACTTTACGGCACAGGATAAAACTGTACAGTACCAGCAGGATGTAAAAGCGTAGGCGAAACATATTTACGAATCTAAAAAAATATACTTAAACTACACTGTTCCGTACCCATGCGTGGGTATAATTCATTATCAATACAAAAGCCAGACCAGACAACACAACAAAAACTCCAAGTTATTGTTTCTTACGATTACATATTCTAATATTGCAATATGGGAATAACTAAAACAGAAGGGTTCCAAACTACTGTCACTGAAATGGCTGAGGTATTGAAGGCTCTTGGCCATCCTGCCAGGCTTTCTATCATGCAATATCTGGCAAAAACCCCATCATGCATTTGTAATGAAATCGTGGATGAACTACCTCTCGCCCAGCCCACAATTAGCAGACATCTCTCCGAACTTAAGAAAGTCGGTCTGATAAAAGGAAATATCGAAGGCAAAAACATATGCTACTGTATCAATGATGAGGTATGGAGTTCAGTCGTAGACACAGTCAATGAAATTTCAGAAACTCTGATGATCAATAAAAAATGCTGTTAAAGACTAAAAATTGCACAATCGAACATGAAACTAAGTGAACTAAAGAATATTTTGAAAACTCAATCAGAGGTAAATTTCGTACTTCCTAATGGAGAACAAATACCCCGGCATTTTCATGTCACAGAAGTCGGACAGATTGAAAAGCGCTTCATCGACTGTGGAGGTACGTTGAGAAATGAGAGTGTGATTAACTTTCAACTCTGGACAGCTGAAGACTACGACCATCGTCTCGGAGCAGAAAAACTATTCAATATAATTACCTTATCGGAAGATAAATTAGGCATAGGCGATCATGAAATAGAAGTGGAATACCAAGCTGATACCATTGGAAAATACGCTCTGGCATTTGAGAACGATACCTTTATCCTTCAGCCGACCTTCACTGATTGCCTTGCTCAAGACAAGTGCGGAATTCCAGAGAAGAAACCAAGAATTAGAATCACAGCCAATGGCCCTAGTTGCGAACCAGGTTCAGGGTGCTGCTAAAAACATATTTTACCATGCTAAAAGAAAGAATTCAATTGCTTCCTGAACTGGAACAGACAGTACATGAACTGGCCTCCGCGGAAATTTCTGAAGAGAGAAAGCAAGTCCTACATCCCTTTATTGAATACATTCAAAACAAAGTTGATCGCAACGAAGAAGTGAACCTCAACTTCATTTGCACCCATAATTCTAGAAGAAGCCAGTTCTCTCAAATCTGGGCCCAAACTGCGGCCGATTACTTTAATGTTCCGGCAAAATGCTACTCTGGAGGAGTCGAAGTCACAGCATTCAACGAAAGGGCTGTGGAATCAATCAGGCGCTCCGGATTCAGAGTAACGTCCGAGGGAAGTAATAACCCGGTTTATTCGGTCTTTCATTCAGATATCACTAAGCCAATCACCGCATTCTCTAAATTATTCGATGACCCTATCAACAAGGCTGAAAAGTTTGCCGCAGTAATGACTTGTTCTCATGCCGATGAAAACTGTCCATTTATCCCTGGTACTGAACAAAGAATCCCGGTACGATATGATGATCCAAAGGAATTCGATGACACCCCTATGGAAAAAGAAAAATACGATGAACGCTCAAGGCAAATAGCTTCTGAAATGTTCTATGCGTTCTCAAAAATAAAACTCTCTTAGCCGGTACCTGCCCCTGTTCATGAGTTGGAACAAGTACATATCTGAACTGATTGGTACCTTCATCCTTGTATTTTGTGGTACGGGAGCCATAGTCATCAACCATATAACTAATGGTGCTGTGGGACATTTAGGAATAGCAATGACCTTTGGCCTTGTTGTGATGGCTATGATCTATTCCATTGGTGAAATATCCGGAGCACACATCAATCCAGCGGTAACGATTGCCTTTTGGATTGGGGGAAGATTCCAAAGAAAACACCTTATCCCCTATTTAGTTTTCCAAATTACGGGTGCTCTCCTCGCCAGCCTTTGTCTGAGGTTGATATTTCCCGAATCAGTTACACTGGGAGAAACGTTGCCGAGGGACGGCATCATACAATCGTTTGTATTGGAGCTGATCCTAACTTTTATTCTGATGTACGTAATACTACATGTGAGCACTAGTTCTAAAGAAGTAGGGACTACGGCTGGGATTGCAATTGGAGGTATTGTTGGTTTAGAGGCTGCTTTTGCGGGGCCAATATGTGGCGCATCAATGAATCCTGCTCGATCGATTGGTCCGGCTGTGATCAACATGAACTTGACGCATCTTTGGGCATATGTCGCTGCGCCTATTTGCGGTGCAATTTCGGCTGTTGTAATTCATAAATTCGTTCAACAACAACCCGAAAAGAGCAGTATTTCCTAGGTTTGCTTACTCATAAAGAGAACCTCTCGGAGTGCATCCATATTCATCGGTTTTTCCAGACAAGCATCAAACTTAACTCCTTGATTTTTAACTTCATTATACTCTGAAACGGCAGACATAGAAATTATGAGTACTTGCGTCAAGCCCTTTTGGTTTTCGAAATCCCGAATTCTCTTTGTTGTTTCAATACCGTCCATTCCGGGCATCTGTATATCCATTAATATTGCATCCACCGAATCTGACTTTTCTTCATAGATCTTGTAGGCGTCAGCACCAGCTGATGCTACTAAAGCCCTTAACCCCAAATTATCCAGCATCTTGCAAATAACTATTTGATTGATCTCATTATCTTCAACCACCAACACCGTATTGATTTTTTTGAGCTTCACATTCCTCTCATGGGGAAGATTAAACCAAAATCGGGAGCCTACACCCAATTCCGATTCCAGGAACAACTCCCCACCCAGAAGTTCTATAATTTCCTTAGCGATTGACAAACCAATACCGCTTCCTCCATATTTCCGTGTATTGGATATATCAGTCTGATAAAACCTACTGAACACCTTTTCCTTTTCGGCTTTGCTGATTCCAATTCCCGTATCTCTAACCGTGTACACTATTTCCCCTTTATCCTCATCATATCGCACATGAATTGTAATAGTGCCCGATTTGGTAAACTTTATTGCATTATTTATAAGGTTTGTAAAAACCTGGTTGAGCCGATTAGAATCCGTTTGTGTGGTTTCAGGAACATTCTGGTCAATAATCAGTTCAAGTACCACTTCTTGATTATCAGATAGAATCAGATCAGCAGCCAGCTTGACCCCGCTAAGAAAATCTCTCACGTTGATTTCTGATAAACGAATCGACAGCTTATGAGATTCGATACTGGAAAGGTCAAGCACATCATCAACTAGCCTCAAAAGTTGCTTGCCGCTTGTCTCAATCATTTTCGCGTATTCCTCAATATTCTCTCTTTCTTCTTTATATTTCAAAAGATTCGAAAATCCGATAATCGCATTTAATGGCGTCCTCATCTCATGACTCATGTTAGCTATGAATTGTGATTTCATGTTGTCGGATGCTTCGGCCTTTAACCTCGCCTTTTCCATTTCTTCTTCCACTCTTTTGCGCTCGAAAAATGAGGGTATGGAATGTTCGGGTTTATGAATAATATCTTTCGCGTTGTCAACTGAATATTTTTCCAAATGCCTGGCGATACTTTCAGGTGGTGACATGATGAATGTACAATTTTCATCACCTTTTGCCTTACAAGTTACTTCCACCGCTGTTAATGGTATTCCGAAGCTCTCTTCACACCAACCCGATGAATAGCCTGCATTCATAATGCAAATGGAAGTATCTGTTTTTTCATCTTCCTTCATCCACGAATACGCCTCAAAAGAATAAGGGTGGTTATAGATCAAATAAAAATTTTCATCAGGAGTAGGGTTGCTACCGGGTAATATTTCCACAGACGCCCACCCTGAATAAGCAAAATGTACGGGGCCGGCTGATAATTTCTGAAGCGGATCACTAAGATTCATCTTCTTATGAAAATTCTGCGCGTCATTTATTCCAATAACATGTGCAATATCAAACAAAAAATTCTTGCCAATATTTAAGGCAGCCTTGGAACCACGGTCTTTGTATAAATTCTTAATGGTCTCTAGAAAATCCTTTGAAAATGCTGATGCCCTTACCAATACATATCGCTCACCATTAATTTCGATAGTTGCCTTTTCAGGGTCTCTTTTGAAGTCTTCAAAGTATTCACCGACATTAATCTCTGCTTCGTCAAAAACAGTTTGAATTTCTTTTGGCCCCTGAACAGTTTTGATCTTTCCTCTTAAAAGGGTCTGTAGCGTCTGCTTTTCTTCTTCTAACTCGCTTAGACGTTTCTGAATTTCTGACTTATCCATAGCTTAATGAAACTAATAATTTCCAATATTATAAGCGACAGATTTTGATGGAATTCCGAGAATATTCATGTTCCTGAAACAAATTTGGTAAATATATGTTATAACATATATGTTTAACCATTTAATTAACTCACATGACACTACAAGAAAAAACGCAAGACATTTACAATCTAATCGGTCAAGGACAATTACTGGAAGCTTTTGATAAATACTATGCTGACAATGTTGTTATCACCGAACCCAGAGGAACCTGGGAGGGTAAAGAAGCCTGCCGGGAGCACGAAGTAGAATTCCTCAATATGGTGAAAGAATTTCATGGAATGGAAGTGAAAGCAATTACAAGTGACGAAGAAAACGGAATCGTCATGCACGAAACATCGATGGACGTTACCTTTCAGGACGGCAATCGAGTCAACATGGAACAAGTAGGTGTGCAACAATGGAAAGACGGCCAAATTGTACACGAACGGTTTTACTACCAGAACTAAATCACAAAAAGGGCAGGTCTCTTATGCCTGCCCTACCTCTAACCCGAGCTACAAGCCAATTAAGCCTAGTTTCCATAACTGGTCTTAAACCGCAATTACCGCCTGCTCCGAGCCTTATGTACATTTTTTATATCTTCTAAGGAATGAACGCCAAAGAAATTCACTGTATTTATTGATTATCTCAATCATTTCTTCACATATTCTATATCGTTCACGACTTGTTAATCGCAACCCAATTACCTATGAAAAACTACTCCATAGCACTACTCCTAACGATCGTGGTTCACAACTCATTCAGTCAACATGACTACGAACAAGCACTTCACTTATCCACTTACTTTTTAGGTGCTCAGCGTTGTGGTGACACTGACTCATGGATTCATCCGTCTGGCGGTTGCCATATGACAGATGGGCAGGATGTAAGCCAGGACCTCACCGGGGGATGGCATGACTGTGGTGATTACATCAAATTTCATGTAACCGGACCATATACAGCGTTGCTATATCTCTATGGTTATGACAAGTATCCGGAAGCCTATGCAGATAACTATTCACCTGCCTTTTCTGCACCTCCTGCAAATGGTATACCCGATGTATTGGACGAAGTAAAAATCGAAACCGATTATCTTATTAAGTGTGTAAATGGCAGCACCATATACTGGCAGGTCGGTGGACAAAATGATCATAACAGTTTTAAAGAACCGATTTCTAATTCCAATGAAAATCTATACTCGGGAAGCAATATAAGACCTGTTTGGAGTGCCACTTCAGGGCATTCCAATGCCTTTGGTAACTCAGCAGCAGCATTGGCTCTTATGTCCATTCTGTACCGGCCTTATGACGCAACCTACGCTGACCAATGCGAAACCGCGGCAATCTCCTACTACAACATTGGTAAAATAAGCGCAGACGGCACGGCAGATGCTGAAGCATTTGCCTACAGTTGGCTAAGCTCTGCAGACCACAATGATGAAATGGGTATGGGTGCCGTCATGCTTTACCGAGCAACGGGCACAGTAAGTTACCTGACAGATGCCGAAAATTACGCAAGTGGTTTGAGTGAATGGGTTACATTCAACTATGGTACACTGAATCACCTGTTGTTTTATGAATTGTACGAACAAACCACCACCAGTTCTTATCTAACTAAAATTGGTACGAGAGTAAATAATTATTCAAACGAATCTTGTGGCTACTACCATGTCACCACCTGGGGCTCATTACGAGATGCTAGTAATGCCGCACTCCTTGCGTTGCTTTATCACCGTGAGACAGGCAATGCCTCCGCGTATAGTTTTGCAAAGTCCAACATTGACTTCATCCTAGGCAGTCACGGATACATTAGTGGCGATGCACCTGCAAATTTCTCCTTTTTAATCGGCTATAACGAGCTTGGAGGAGGCTACCCACAACATCCACATCATTCAGCTGCTTTTGGTAAGAGCTCAAACGATTGGAGCTTGTACACCCAGGAAGGTAACACCCCCGGATCAGTTCCCTATGGTTACGAACTCACGGGTGGACTTGCCGGAGGCCCCGAATCCGCCTGCAGCAATTTCACAGACAACATCAATAACTACATATCCAGTGAATACTGTACCTACTATAATGCAGCGTTTAATAGTGCGGTGGCCTATATTCATAAAGTGGAAAACAGTGTTGTGGCTTCAGTAGATAGTAACCCTGAAAATACAATTATGATACAAACCATATTCAATAATCAGTTCTCCTTGTATAACCCTGAGGGTACATTTCAATACATTACAATATCTTCTCTTGATGGCAAAGTAGTTTTGACTCAGAAACTCCTTCAAGGACAACAAGTGATCAGTTTACCCCGGAACCCATCTGGAGTCTACCTGGCCAGGCTTTACTCACAGGACACTCAAAAAACATATCGATTAGTAAAGAATTAAACTATAGCTTGTATAGGCTATAGTAGGTCGTTCTGTTCATCACACCAAACAGATTGAAATAAGCAACTGTGAACTCCGGGACATTCTGGTAAACCAATTCAAAGCGTTCATTTAACCTTTGGTTGACTCTAACTCCTTTTCTGTCCGCAACATACAGATAAGTGTTTGGGGCCCTGCTTTCAGGTAGATTTCCAAGGTCATCTATTTCAATAAACTGATATTTGTTTTTAGAGTTTTGTTGGTAAAATCTAGGATTCGTATTTGATGTATAAAACGGATGACTTTTGTAATAAAAGATTATAATATCACTATCAGTATAATTATCATAGAATAACTTTCGCACCGCTATACCCGGAACCTCTGATGAAGTCATGGTATAAAAAAGATAGATAGAATTTGGCAACAGAAATAGAGCCAATGCAATTCTTTTAATCAAAGTAGTTTTCTTTCCCAGCTCAACTAGCTTCTGGACCAACATCGTAAAAATAAAAGGCAACACAAAAACGATTGGAAACAGAAACCTTAACTCCTTGTGACCTATTAGCTGATGTACCAATAAAAAAGGTATGAGAACCCAGGTTATCCAGTGTCTTCTGAGAAACACCAACATACCTACATACGAGGCCAGCAGCCAGGTCCCTAGAATATAATAGTTTCTATTATAAGGATCGATCACATACTGGTACCATTTAGAAACACCAAATTTCTCCACCTTATTGTCCAAGAGATTGACTTTGAAATAATTGTACCCTGCTACTGTAAATTCTTCATAAAACAAACTATCGATCACCACTCCTATCATGAAAGTGATCGCTCCTCCAATAACCAGATTTACAACAAGTCTTCTATTAGTCTTTTGAACAAACACAAGCCACAAAAAGAAACCCAGGACAAAAAAGGCAACCTGATAACGAAAATGAAATGCCAAACCGAATAACAAACCGGCCAGTAATGCATTCCAATTCGTGAACTTTTTCAAAAAAACTAGTACCCCTGAAAAGAAAGCCAGCGCACCCCAGGTTTCAGAAGAAAATCGAACCCCAATATAGAATTGAAACCATAAAAGAAATGAAATGATCATAAACAGCCCTACAAACTTTCCGTTAAACTCTGTTCTCAGCTGCCTATACATTCCCGTGATCAAGAACCACGACCAGGTTGCTGTAATTATTCGGAGAAATAGCGTTATATGGAAGGGATTATCACTACCAAAAAACCCGAATATTTTAATAGCTCCGTAAGCTATCACTGGTTGTAATACCGGCCTTATTTTTGCATCATACTCCCACATGAGGTAACCACACTCCTGTGGATTATTCATACAGTTGGCCCACTCAATAATTTGATAATGTTCATCGGCATGATAATACCCCAGACTAGTAAATGCTGTAATCAAAAGTATCAACAGGGCCAGAAGTTCCAACCAAACTATATTCTTATTTACCTGTTGGGGTTCTATCATTATTCGATATCGCGGGCACGTTTCATCAAACGATGTGCAAATGTATTAATCTGAAACTGGTTATAAACCTACTTAATCGAAAAAATGTGATAATCAACTATTGAACAACAACCTCTGCCTTTGCAGCATTCACAAAGTTGTAAACGGGGTACTACTTACCGATCGAGTTACTATATTTTCTAAGGAAATATACCGGAGTGCAGCTCCAGGCGTGACAATAACTATTCATAATCGTTGATCCATAGGGTGATAAGTGCTCATTATTTGGATCATATACCTCCCAAAAAGTATCTGCTCCTTTTTTCACCATTGCGCCCCAATAATCATTAATTATTGTTTGAGCATGACTATTGAGCTTACTACAAAACAAGGCTTCAACAAAATAGTGGTACATATACGGAGATACGGGCATCACCTTCTCATCGTACGCCATAAGCCTTTTTAAAATCTTACGAGATTCCTTTTGGGTATTTACCTCGGCAAGTATCATCCACACCTGACTCGCAACGGACACCTGCTGACTATCAAGACCTACGTAGAGGCCTTTTTCCTTATTATAATAGTTACTGCGCGCATAGTGCTTCATTGATGAGATTACTTCAGGAAGTCGAGGAAATTCATCTTCCTTTCCCAAACTCTGAGCCAGTTCCCAGGATTTATTCAAAGAGTATAATATTGCCCCATGCAAGGAAATGCGTTTATCAAGCTTTGGGTTCCAGTCAATAAAGTACCACCAGTTAGATGCCGGGTGAAATTCTCCTTTTTCATCAATGTAATCTGAGATGATATTAATCTGTTCTTTGACAACTGGCCACAGCTTCCTTACCGTCTGAGTATCCCGAGTATGTACCAGATAGTCATTTACAATGGTATTGTATAGCAAGCAATAATCGATAGGAAAATGCTTTTCCGGATGAGGATAGGGACGTTCAAACAATGTTCCATAAACTAACCCCGAAGTATCTGCAGTAGCGGCAAACAGAAAAAGCCCACGCTTAACCAAATCAAGGTTCCTAAATGAGTAATAATTTGCCAATGCCTCCAGCTTAAAATCTCCAATCCAAATTCTTCTATCTCTTTTTGGCCCGTCTTCAAAAACAGTTTGCATACACTCACTAAGAGTATTCATGGAAACATTGAGCATTTCATCAGGCTCCTCATCCATTTCAGAACCGTATTGATCTTCACCTGCGGAACTCACCGCAGTACAATAAATATCATCAATGAAATACTCTAAATCTGAAGGAGAACTTATATGTTCAATTTTCAGATAGCGAAAACTATATCGTCTTTCCAGCTTTACAGTATCCGGTAAATCATCGATAATCAAAGTGCCCTCCTGTAACCAGGAAGAGGCAAGGTCCCCTTTATAAGAATCAAATGGCACAGACATTTCTACCGGCATTTCTCCAAAAGTAAATTTTAACTTCAGAGGCGCGTGAGCAGCTTTCGAAGGTCTTATATACAAGGAAAGATAGCCGGTAACGTGCTTACCAAAGTCAATGATAATAGCTTTATCTTTCTTAATCGGTTGTTGAGAAAGCTGTCCCGGATTATTCACTGCTATACTAGCTAATCCCTGATATCCGTTGTCATCCGCAACAATTTCCACCAACTGCTTAGGGCTGCATTTTGTCTCAATTAATTTAGGAGTATAAGACTCTGCCAGCTGCAGCCATTCACCTCGCCATTGACTGTATACATCCTGAGCATAGATAGCAACAGCAGGAATAATTGAAAAAACAACTATGGCATAAATCTTTCTCATCGATTACTTCAAGGTAATAATTATAGAACTACCATCCTTGAGAAATGATACTTCCTGGGTTGCGGTCTCCCCTTCGTAATTGACCGTAACATTGTAATCCCCATAGAATCCACGGAAACCAGAAACACCTTCGCTATTTGATTTGGAATCATTCTTGGTCCACCATTGATTATATACCAGGTCTTTAAAGACTTCCCCATTGGGTTTAATTTTCCAATCACTGGTATACATGGCAGCATCCGGTCTCCAGTGATCTTTCTCCCAGAAACCCCAGGCAACAATCCCATTAGTAGCAGGATGGCTAAAAACCAAGGTATAAAAGTCTCTGGTATAATCAGCTTGCAGGTCTTGATCCTTGGTGTCTACATCAAATTCGGTCACCTTTACTTCAAGTCCCAATGCATGGTATCGATCCAGAATCTGCATTAACTTATCCGGAGAAGTTAGTCCGGACTCCGAAAAGTGTCCCTGAAGCCCTACTCCATCGATTCTCACATTGTTTGCTTTAATTAACTTCACCAACCGGATAAGGTTATCCTGCACACTTTCTGTTGCTCCTTTATTCACAATGACTTTTGTTTCATTGATATACAGCTTGGTTTCCGGGGCATTCTTATCAGCAATTCTGAACCACTCCAGAATCTCTTCTTCTCCAAGAATATCCATAAACTGATGATTTCTAAACGGTTCGTTCACTACATCCCAATCAACAAACTTACCTCTGGTGGCCTTGGTAATTTCCTCGACATGATCTCTAATATACTTTCTTAACTCCTCCGGCTTATCAATTAAGTGATCTACCGGAGTATAGTCAGTATGCGGCCATACCAACGCATGGCCTCTTAAGGTAATGTTGTAATCATCCATTCTTGAAAAATAATCCTTCAAAAATTCGTCCAGCTTCCCTTCCTTTTTAATCTGCAACCATCCCTTGTGTTTGAAAGCGTTTTCAGCAGTGACCATGTTGAAGTTCTCCTTAACGATACCTCTGTATTGTTCCCCAAAAGCAGTCGGGCTACCGAATTTTTTCCTACTAACAATATTACCAAAACCATATTGGTGTCTCAGCATCTCTACCTTGACTTCGGCACCAGGAATCGGATTACCTGTTTTATCTTTAACTATAACCTTGAAATCACCCTTTCGGTGCTTTTCTATACGATCCAGCGCAGCTTGTCTCCAACCTGCATCAGCTTCCCTTCCATCATAACTGAATGAGGTCCGCGGCAGCACATCTTTAGCTACATTCTGTCCAAAATTCACCAATTTGGGGTCGGCAATTTGAATGTGCTGATCACCAAATCCCAAACCAAAATTCAATGAAGCTTCACCTGGCAGAAAGTCTTGCTGAGAAACAAACGGAATTTTGTAATGCACCCAATCTCCTGCCGCAGTAACCTGCTGATGCACACTTTTTGACCATGGAGGACTAGCTTGCTGAAAATAGACATGGGCGAAGCCAGCACCAGACTCATCTTTTGAATAGAGCGTACGCATATAAAAACTAATAAATAATACATCTCCTTCAAGCACCGGGTTCTTGGTCTTTGCGTTGACTTCAATATCCCAGACATTAGCTACTCTTCCCTTGGTATTGAAATCTAATACTTTATCAAATCCCTCTCCTGTAGTTCTTGTAAATTCAGACTGCCCGGATGCAGAACCATAGATTTGAAATTGATCGACAAAAGACTCATCCAGTGGATTCTCTGCATACCGGGTAATCTCTGCATTCAGTTGGAATGTATTTCCAACCCACGCTACCAACTGAGGGTTTTGATACTGCGCATGTACCTGATTGTACAAAAACAGTACTTGTATTATTATAATTGTCCAAAGTATGATGGCTTTTTTCATGCTACTTTTGTTTTAATTTGTGTGACAACAACCAGGCATATAGTTCCTGATTCTGATAGGTAACCGTCCAGCAGTCGTGATACTTATCAGGATAAAGTGTAAACTTCACATCTTTATTAAATGGCTTTAGTGCCTCTATCATTTTGACCGATTCCTGAACCGGAACTGCTTTATCCAGCAGGCCATGAAATGCCCACACCGGAGTATTCTCGAGTAATTTCACGAAGCTCTCGCGACCTCCCCCACAGACAGGCACAATGGCGGCAAACCTGTTTGGAAACCTCATTGCCGTCTCCCAGGTGCCATACCCTCCCATACTTAACCCGGTCAAGTAAGTTGACATCGTATCAACCCGGTACTGTACAAGAGCACTATCCAAAAGTCTTAAAACTAAATATGGGTCCCACCAGCTTTCAGCTGGGCACTGCGGTGCGATGATTATAAAAGGTGAAACCCAACCGGATTCCACCTCTTTCAGGGGGCCGTGTCTGGCAACTAGGTCGAGAGAGTCTCCCCTCTCCCCAATACCATGTAAGAACATCAACAGCGGCCATTGCTTTTCTCCTGATGCCTCATAACCTTCAGGCAGATATACTTTATAATTATATCCATCTGTATGAACATCAATGATGGTATCACCTTCTCCTTGAGCAAAGGATTCGGCAAAAACCAGAATCAAAGTCGATATGACCAACAGTTTCCTCATTCGATTTTTGAAGCCGAAAGTTCAAGTATATCAATCGAACCAGACCGGTTTTCCAATCCTCCGTTGATATAAACAACTACCTTCTGGATATTAGCCATATTAAGCTGCTTATAGTTCGGGTTTCTTTGAATGAAATTATCTGAAAAGTCGAATTGATAGGTTTTTACATCATCTTTTGCTTCGATAAGTTTTTCCTGAGGAATTCCATTAGAATGAGTTCCAAAATTATCTACTAAATCAATGCGAAAGCGAATGTCTTCAGAAGCGTTGGCCTTCAGGGTAAGAAGACTATTCTCCTGCATATTTATTGCCTTCAGATCAAATACAAGTCGTTCCCAGGCTTTGCCAGCCTCATTGAATTCAATCGTCAATTTCCCTTCTGATTTTTTGGTTTGCAGTTTGCTATTTGACTCTTCCTTGTTCAATGTAAGTGCCGGTAAAATTTTCTTATAATCATTGCCCTTAGGCCATTCTTCCTTGATCTGAAGTAGTCTTACTGCCGGCTTTTTGTTCTTTACGTAGTCAGGTATTTTGTCAAGCACTGCTATTTCATCGATAAAAATAGAACCTGTAAACGGTGCGCGTCCTTTTGTGTTGATAAAAAACATGATATTATCAACCGCAGCAGCATCAAAATCACCTTCCAGACTCAACAGTTTCCCTGTGAAATCATAATAGTAGTATTGATAATCTTCCGTACCAATCAGCACATCCGCAGTTAATTGCTCGTAATCACTATTTACCCCATTTTGGTCAATGAAGTTGGGAGCGATATCAACCTTACCGGAATTACCAATGGCCTTCATTTTCAAGCGAAGAACAGGAAATTCTGAGATGTCATTTTGACCTAAGTACTTACCAAAGCATTGCCAAGAAGCATCCTTTACATCTACTCTTAATGCACCGGAAACGTTGGTTAATATCTGTTTACCCTCATCACAAGGCCATATAGTACTCATGTCACGACCGTCAAACCCTTCGATTACAAATGCAGGCTTTTCTGAACTCTCAGTTTCAACCAGTTCAATCTTGTTGATAATAAGTTTACCATTAAACGGAGTCCCTCCCGGATTCACAAAAAACATCAAATCAGATATCATCCCACTATTCACTTCAGCCGGGGAAGGCCATGACTGGTTAAATTTATAGCTAAAATCATAGATATACTCCTTGAAACCATCATTAGAGATCACTTTAATCACCGGCAAGGCATTTGTCACCAAGCCATCGGCATCCTTCAAATCCAGTCTTAATTCGGGTTGAGTTTCCCCCTCACTTTTGGCTATTATTCTGATTACGGGAGCGTTACTCATATCGATCGGACTAAAAGAACATCCAAAAGACTCGTAATTCGCTCCCGCATCATTCACACTCACCATAAGTGTAGAGTCCTGTAACTGAAACCCAAACTTACCTCCGGAATTACCCCACCAACCAGATAAGGATCCCTTTGCAAAATTCATTATTACTCCATTATCCGGATGGCGACCTTTAGTGTCTTTCAGGGCGGATTCCGGAGGTAAATAGGTACTTATCGCTAAGTCATTCAACACAACTGGCTTGAGTGAAGCACAGCCAAACTGAAACAAACCAACGATAACTAAAATGGTGAATGTTTTTAGTCTCATACTTTATGGTTTAAAGGGTTCTCCGGTTGTAAAAACAATATAATCTACATGAAATACAGCCTGACTCTCTGCCGGATTCGCCACCAACACAACTTCAGTACTGTTGCAGTTCTCAGGGTTTTTGATACCACCACCGGAGGTATTATCCGCATTAAAATCACTGTACGGAATAGATAGTAATTTCCATCCCTGCCAATCAATCAGAATTTGATATGAAAATACATCTCCGTCCGACTCTTTTACGATAGCCGTATACGCAGCGGTTCCAGACCCATTGACGAATGCATTGTAATAGACGGTATCTGCTCCTGCAGGTAAGCCAAAGCTTGATCCCAGGTTTAGGCCAAATCCACCTATGTAATAAAGTGATGGTCCGAGGGCGTCATTGCCAGACATGGTATAATATGTTGTACCCTGGACGGTTTTCATACTACTTTCCGTTCCGGCAAACACTTCCTCCCCCGGGTCCCAAAACACATATGAAGCGTTTGGAACGAGACCACCACCATCAAAATCAGAGACCAAAATACCACTATGTACTTTCGTAGCAGAGATATTAATATTGTGTACCTGGTCGTCCTGACATTTAATTTCTAGAGTTACTGTACAAGATTCATTCTGAAAAAAATACACATTGTCCGATGAGCCATCCCAGTCAAAATTCACTGAGGATGAAGTATCCTCCACCATGTACTCTGCTCCGGAATTAACTCCTACAATATGTACCTTCCATGGAACCTCTTCATTAAAGCTTGCTGTAACAGTTAAATTTTCAGAAGTGAAATCCACGTCAGTAGTTGATACTTGAAGATTCTGATCAAACTGAAAATCAACAGTCGTAGGACAAAACGAAGTCCCATAAAAATCTTCGAGATCATCATGTTTACAGCCTGTAATACATAATACCAAGATCAAATATGTAATGTGTTTTAGCATAATATTATGGTTTAAAAGGCCCTCCTTCGGTTAGGAATACAAAATCAACGTAGTAATCAACAGATGCCCCGAATGGGTCACTCATCAAATTGATTCCGATACCTGAAATTTTTTGAGGTTCGGCTACTCCATTGCCACTTCCACCAATGGCTGGATTGGAGGCTCTTGAAAATTTGGAATATGGTATACTTACCAGCTTCCATCCTACCCAATTAATTGACTGACGAAAAACGAAAATATCTTCCTCTGTGAGTGAATAGGACCCGTTCTCATTGTCATCCTCGTTAATTTCAAGTTCCATGGTCGAGTTATTTAATCCTGTACCATAGATGTAGAAATTGAAATAGACCTCTTCTGGGTTTGTACTCGTAATGAGGCCTGCAATACCTGTAGTACTTGAAACGGCTTTACCCATCCAGGTGCTGGAATTTTCGTCTGTCCCTGTAAAATGAAGCGAAGCATCACCATTAGCGGCCATTGAATTATCGATGAAGATTTGAGCACTTTTGTCACCACCATCAGTTGAGAAACCAGTAATTCTTCTGGCAGCAGGTGCGTTTTCATCAAAATCATCAATCAAAAAGCCAACAACCCCGTCATAAGGTTTCGTTTGTTCAACATAGACGGTATCAACCAACTCATAAGTAGTACCAATAAAGGATAAGGTGATTACCACTTGCTCCTGAACCCTAAAGAACATATTATTATCAGCTGCGCCATCCCAAATTGAATTGAGTGAGTAAACTGAATCTGACAATCCAGAAATATTGTATTCAGCTCCGGAAGTAATGCCTCGAAGATTCAAGTCCCAGGAAACTCTTTCATTGAACACAGCATGGAAGGTGACTTCTTCTACTGTAAAATCTGCACTGTCAATACTTGCACTAAAGTCTTCATTAATCACCTGAAAATTTGCACTCACGGGAGCGTACTCAGGTCCCCAGATACCTTCATCCAGGATTTCATGCTTGCAAGCACTCACCAGAGTAAAGAAAAGAAAGGCCGATATGATATATACTCTATTCATATTAAAACTTTATAGTGTAATTCAGGTATACTTGGTTCCAGCTATAATTTCCTGAGTCATTGTCCTTGTTGTTAAAACCATACTGATAGTAGATCGCGTTTAAATGTGAGAATTCACTAAAAACAATCTTTAACCCTGATGCGAGCACCGACTCGGTAGAATTGAGTACTACAGGGTCATAAGCAACAGGTCCGTTAAACTCATCTTTACTTGCCAAATACTCATTTCCTGAAGTCAACAGGAGTTTACCACCTGCCAGTATATGAATGCTTTTTGCCACTTCTACAGATGCGGATAGATCAATGATATTGCTCATTAAATCAACTTCAGCTACTCCATCTCTACTCGTGTTTTCCATCCTTAACCCAGCTTTTACCTCCAAGGCTTTTTCCCAGTCAAGAGTCTTTGATGCCTGCCATTTTATTCCTCCATTAAGTCCCAGGAAATCTCTTCTCTCCGTTACGCCCTCACCAATAATCTCTTGGAGAAGCATCGCATTTGCTGTTACCTGTAATTCGCTTGTATCGCTACCATATTTAACTTTTGTATACAGACCCTTTCGGTTTGGTGTAGCATCACCATATGGCTGAATATTACTATACTGTGGCATGAAGTTGCCCTGCACAGGTGATATGCTACGATTGTAAATATTCTCTTGCGTCATCCGATCGTATAGAGTTAAACCTCTGGATTCACTGGCATTATTAATCTCAGGAAACATTGAAGGATCCTGTGATACTTGAATTCTACGTGTCTGAGCAGCAGGACTGGCATACAACGGGCCAACATCCTTTAACCCAACATTTAGTGAAAGCGGAGTTGAATTAGCCTCAACTCCCAGATTTACGTCAAAGAAATGATCTGAATAGGCTACAGAAGTGTCAGTCGCATTATTCGTGTAATTATAATCTGACAGCCCCGTCTCAGCATTGGCCATAAAATTGACGCCTCCCATATCTTGTTTGTAGTGTAGCTCACCAGTAACCGTGTTAATCGCATAGTTCACATCGTTGACCTCCAAAGGCACGTCCAACATTCCGATGTAGTTCAACCCACTCGACAATTTCTCACTATGCTTTGGCATCAACCGGAAACCCGTTAATAACCTGTCAGGGGTATCAACATTATTAGTTACATCTGTGCGAACACCAAATGCGTATAACCCGAGTTCTTTTAGCCAGGACTTCTCATAAAGCAATGTGGTATTGAGCTTAACTCCCTGTAACCTCCATTGGTTATCTCTAACAAAACTCTCATATTCCAGGATATCTCGTCTTAACTGAAAGAGGTCAGACTGATAGTCCTCCGCAACAACTTCCGGATTAAATGCTGTATAAGGTGTCATTCCAATGTAGACATCTCCACCCTCTACCAGAATCCCTTTACCAAGTACTCCTTGAAAACTCAGTTGTCTAAACTCAAGAGATGCACCCTGGCCCCAAAATATCCCAAATTCATTGCGCACCCTCAGTATGGCATTGGTTCTGAATCGCTTGTCAATATCCAGATTCATACCAAGGTCAAACATGGTGTAGCCGCCTGCTGCCTTTGTTTGCGAAGTACTATCCGATTCAACCAGATTTCCATCCAGTTTATCATTTGCGACTACAGCCCTACCATATCCATTCATAAAGAAAGTAGTTCCCTGTGCCCGCACACCCAAAGGCATGCTACAAATGAGTATAAATATTATTTGTCCTATCTTTTTCATTAGAAGAATACTTTTAGTTCAATGGTAGACTCGTGTCCTTTAAATTTGTCGTTTATGAAATTTTTATCCCTGTGATCCATATACCTGTGCCTTAGGTATACTCCGGCATAATCCCCGAAGTCGATATCAAGTCCCACACCGAGCCCTCTACCAATTTGGTCGATGGGCTGAGCGTTTTCTGGTGATAAATCGGTTTTACTATTTCCTAATACTCTTTCGATGCCTCCATACAATACAAGTGTATACTGATCGGTCAGTTGATAAAAGGCGTTCAATTCCTGGTAAAATGTTCGAACTAATGCGGCATCGCTAAACTCAGGTATTGGCTTTATCTGTTCCTGAGCGGAGTTGAAGTTAGAATATGCTATAGCTATGAATGAATGGTTAAGAAATTTGCCTTTGTATTTTAGGTAAAGATCAAGGGCATTATATCCTTTTTTGTTGTCCTTATCGGCATCATGAATAGCTATTACTTCATAGGACCTTCTCCAAATATTCTTTAGGCGTTTGTATGGTCCGGCATTTTGTAGCCAGGGCACGAACCTGGAACGGGAAAACGCGTTAATCCTATGTTGAATAGTAATAGTATCATATATATTATTTAACTCTTGGCTGACTGACAATCCAACTTTATACTTCAAGGCACCAAGGCTTCCATCGGTCTTAAGAACGACTCCTTGTCTATTGTTGGCCATTTGTCCAATCTCCTGAAGGGCATTAACAAAAAGTGTTGAATTATACGTTTGGTCAGTGGTATATCCCCCAACTCTCACCGTGGTATTACTATTCATAATTCCACTTTCTAAATTGGCAACCTCATGTGCTACCCTGTAATACTGGAAGTGAATAGGAAATCCTACCACTCGATCCTTCAGGTCTAATTCTACATTGATGGCTTCCCCCCATTTCAGATCTTGGGAGGGGTTCTGCACCATTCCTGCCCCAAGTTCAGTATAGACCTTAAAGGAACCGTTGTCCAATCTGATATCACCGGTATATATCGCTCGTTGATCTTTTATCCTACGGGACAAATCGGTATCTCCAAAGTGGTTGTAAGCATTCAACCCAAGCGTAGAAACACCCACCTGCTTATACACTCTACCTGCCAATAAATTATAGGGGTGCATACTCAATGCTTTATCAAGACTTACGCTGGAACTTGACCTTCCGTAGATCAAACTAAACCCCAGGTCCAGCGGAAGACCGCTTCCTTTTAATGCAAATCCCTGGGTCGCAGCATTACCAAAATTTTCACTTCCGATGTTTTTATATGAGTCGTAATAAGTATTATACTTTTGAAACGAATTAGTATTCCAATCCCATGGCAGACGATCAAAGTAATCATCTTTAAATTCATTCTGACTAAGCGTAAATGGACTAAGACTATTCCAAAGCACGCCACCACCTGCCATCAGTTGGAACTGACCAAAATCCGTATTTAACGTACCATCAAAATTCAGGTCAGACCGAACAGTAACTGTTTTACTGGAGTCGGAGAACGCCCCATTGAAGTTATGAGAGAGTGCATAACCTACGGTAAACCCGAACCCATTCACAGGAGCCGCCCGCAGCTTGATATCAATCATTGGGATCCCCGCATTATTAGAAACAAAGTTGTTTACTCCGGGATAAGAAGTAAATGCCAGATTCTTATCGTTCGTCTCTTGATCATCATAAGAATCTATCATTGATCTATAGATACTGAAAAGTCTGACTTCTCCATCTACAGAAAACCTGGACAGCTGAGTACTGTGATCGAACAGCTCTGTGAAACCCGGACGCACTATAGAATCCTGTGCAGATACAGGCGCGACTTGCAAAATCAAAGCAGCAAGCAGAAGTTGAACGAAATAGAATTGTTTTGTTCCCATGCCATTCAAGTAATAGCACCGCCCCCATTTCAACCAATATTTTAGCCTAAATCACCTCAAAACAGACATCAAAACAAAGAGAGTATAGGCACTATATTCTCATCCAAAAATAGCCCTTGATGGAAATAGAGGCTGTTTGTGTTTTTCTTAAGGCGTTTGACAATTTGTATCAAAAAAAGGCCTTCCACATCACCAAAAAGTACCATGAAACCGAAGAATATTTCAAAAAGACACAAAAAAGTGCCTAAAAAACATTTTTATGCGCCTAACCATTTATTGAACTTATTTAAAAACTCATAAAAAAGTGGTTTTGCCTACACATCGAATGATAATTATGTGCCTAAATCACCCTCAAAATAGGGACTAATTAGTTCTATATCTACAATTTTTCTTTGCTCTCCTTTTCATATGGGCTTATAATTCAGTCATACGGAATTATTAGTATCACTTAAACACACAAATATGAAAGGAATGATGAACCCTAAGAATAAAGTCTACCGGTGGATGCTGGTATTCTTTATCATATTTAATGTTCTGCCTAATAATACTAGAGCATTAACGATTACCGATGGTACAGAATACGGACGCGATGTATACGTAGTAACCTGGACAGATAATGATGGTCAACAAAGAATGGTCGCCATTACAAAGGCATCCGGAGGCAAGTACATTGGCACGTCTTCGCATATAACTTATTATAATACCTCAGGTCAATTGGTAGACATTGTACCAAATGAACCATATGGCTCAGAATGGAATGCCTCTTTTGGTGCCTCAGTACACCATGGAGCATCCGGAACCTCGCCTGGTAGTAGCGGATCAGGGTTATCAATCCAGGTTCTTTACGAAGGAGATCACCATGCTATCATACAGTGGTCATTTACCCTTGACAACACACCTGGTACAATTACCTACTTCTTCATGGATGGGCTTGACTATTTCCAATGGACACATACGGTACACTCTGAAAACGGAACTATGCCTGGTGATTGCAGAGGGCCATACTGTACCATGCATTGGGATGGACAGTCCAGCTTTGGTGTAGCTGATGGACTTGAATATGCTGCGAATGGTTATTATTCAATGCCAAATATTACCAGTGCAACAACAAACCTTGTGCAGGGCAACTGGACTTCTACAGGTCGTATCAGTGCTGCAGAGCCAATGGGAACCACCGACATCCCTTTTGTACGAGAGTGGGACAATGGATATGAAATTGGTTATGTACAAAGTCAAACATACCAGCAACAGCTTGCAGGAGACCCTACCTGGAGTCATTCCGCTAACCTTGGAAACTCCGGCACACAAATGGATGGCAGCAATAACTGGCAGGCAGACTTTCAAATGAATTTCTATGATGGTGCTAAAAAAATTACATGGGGTGTACCTCATGGCTATATGAATGCTACACCTCAAAACGCTGACGTAAATGGTGTTTACCGTGACGGCACAAAGAATGGCTGGGGGCAATACTCACTATCTATTATAATGGATGAAGAAAGTGAAGGTGGTGTTTATCGGGTACGAGACGAGAACTCTGCGATTCATGATGGGAGTGTTTCACTTTCCGCTACCACAGGAACCTTAGTTACTACCGGACCAGTAGGTACTGCAAATACTGCCTACACTCAAGCTCTTTCTCCTGTGGCTTATGATCACAACTACCGAGTCTGGTGGGTTAACGCATTGAATGATCTTCTAGAATTAGATTTTAATGTATCAGGAGGAAACACGATTCACCATCCTGTGTTTAGGGTAGGCAACCTTACTTCAGCCCCGGGCACAATTTCGTTAAATGGTAGTGACCTGATAGAAAACACAGAATACTACTTGTCCTATGATGCATCCAACCAGGAAGCATGGATTACTATTGTTCAGGACTTAACTGGTAATAATACGCTGACAATCGGTGAAGCCTCACCAATTACTGTTACAGCAAGCTTATCATCATCTACGGTTGTAAACTGTGTTGATCATACGCTTACACTCTCAGCAGATGTATCACACTCAGGTGGCGGAACCATTACTTCCGTTGTTGCTGACTTAAGTTCTATTGGAGGTTCAGCAAACCAGGCAATGTCCTTCGTTTCTGGCTCTACTTATACACTGGACTTTACTGCGGGCTCTTCCCTATCACCGGGTTTGTATAACATTATTGTCACTGCGACAGACAATTTATCTGACCAAAAGGCAACAAGTGTAACACTTACCGTTGAATCAACTGAAGTAGTTCAATCTAGCATTTATACCGATGCTGCTACAATCATTAGCGGAACATGGGGAGATCAAGGAACCTTAACGGAGCTTACCACTGGTGGATCCGAAGGAACAGATTTCTACGAGTTTGACTATACAATCAACAGTGGATGGGCAGGTTTCGGACTTAACCTTGATCAGTGGGGATCCGGTTCGCCACAAGATTTTTCTACTGCTGACAAAATCAGGTTCTCATACAAAGGGCCACAGAACGGAAACAGTGCCTATATTCTTTTCTTGAATCAGGGCAATGTACAATCAAGTAACTACACTGTACCTCATTCAGCTGACTGGACGACCGTTGATATTCCAATAAGTGCATTTACCGGTGTTGATGTCTCTCAAGTTACGGAGATCATGTTTGGTATGTCGGGATCAGGGAGTGGAGTATTTGAACTTGATGCTATTGAGCTAATAGCTACTAACTCATGTGATACAGGAAGTACTGATCCGGTCACGGGTGCACTTATAGAAGCTGATGATGCCAACATCATGTATACAGGTAGAATAGACTTTAGCGACCCTAAAGCCCCTTCTTTTTCTCATCCTGGGATCAAAATTTGGACAACTTTTCAAGGCACCAGTGCTTATATGATCATGGAAGATGAAGGAAGTGGAACAAGTACAACGACCAATTATTACAACGTAATTATTGATGGTGGCTCTCCAATAGTAGTAGAAGTAAATAGCCAGGACACGCTCTACCTACTGGATAGCAACCTAACTAACACAAGTCATACACTTGAAATTCACAAGAGAACCGAAAGCAGTGTGGGCAAATCTACATTCAAAGGGCTTTTACTGGATGACGGACAATCAACCTCTACTCCCGAGGCAAGGCCTGAATGTAAGATTGAATTCATTGGTAACTCAATTACCTGTGGATACGGAAACGAAGTAACCATTGATGCTCCTCCGGCAGGAGATCCTAATACAGGCTTTAACTCAATAAATGAAAACAACTACATTGCCTATGGATCAATTACTGCCAGAAACCTGGACATGGAATATCAAGCAGTAGCCTATTCTGGGCGTGGTGTATACCGAAACAACACAGGATCAACAACAGGTACACTTCCTGAAATCTATGGAAGAATATTTCCTGACGAAGTTTCAGGTCCGGCCTGGAGTACTAGCAACTACACGCCTAACGTAGTTGTCGTCAACCTGGGAACCAATGACTTTGCACCTGAGTCAACTGGAAATGATCTTGACTCCGCAAGTTTCGTACAGGCCTATACTGATTTTGTAAATACACTACGTGGGTACTACAGTGATGCGCATATCATCTGTGCAATAGGTCCAATGATGAATGACTACTACCCTGCCGGTAAAGAACACCTCACTCGTATCAGAAGCTATGTTTCGGGGATGGTTGATGATTTCAACAACAGTGGCGATAGCCAGGTTCACTTTATTGAATTCGATCCGCAAACAGAGCCGTATGGTGAAGACTGGCACCCATCAGCTGCAACCCATCAGTCAATGGCAACAGAGCTGACTACATTCATTAACAGCATCTACACCTGTGGAGTGACCACCAGCATTGATGACCCAAGTGTTAATGAGAACGATGTTATCGTATATCCAAATCCGGCTACAGACCTGATCCATATACGTAGCACTCAATCAATTGAAAAAGTATCGATTAGTAACTCAGTTGGACAAGTAATTATGGATGTTGATTCAGATAACCTGAATGCCATTCAAGTAGGAAACTTAAATGATGGTATCTATCATTTAAATATAACTCTTACAGGAGGTCAGAGTACCGTTAAGCGTATTCTGATCCTGTCTCATCGCTGGTAAGGTTAATGAGAGTAAGGGCCTCTCCCCGGGGTACCTGCTCTCACTTCTTTTCTATTGTTTCGTTGTTATAAACCAGCCTTTCCCATCCCGTTTCAGGGTCAAATGATTTATTCTTTGGTAGCTTCGCCTCTACTTGCTTAATCTTATTTAGAAAACCCCAACAAGTCTTTTGTCTTAATTCCAGTATTCTAGACAATTCCGTTGATGAAATTTTTCCTCTCGAAGCATAATACAGGAAGGTAATATAGAAGGCCTTGGTAATTGGAAATTTTACCCGACTGAATATAGTATGTTTGGCGGGAGACTCATCAAACCCACATTTCGTGCACCTTCTCGAGTGCCGTATTTTACCCTCGGCATATTTGTCATTACCACAGCGGGCACATTCATACTCATCAGTCCATTTTAACTTTGAAAGAAAACGATAGCATGTACCCGGATCGGGATAAATTTTACTGAATTCCTCAAAATCCACTCCCTGAAGCATTGCACGAGACTTTTCCAGCTCTTTTACATTGAATTCGAGACTACTCTTCTCTTTATATAGATTTTTATTGTCTCTGAGCAAAAGTGCATTCAACTTATTGATTCGTTCGTTTGCATATTCCAGCTCATGAGTACGCTCCTTGACCTTTTTTTCTAACTCTCGGTTTACTTTGTCTTTCAACCTTTCATTGGCATGTAACTGCTTTATCAATTCCTGATCAAGCTTTTCCTTAGTAGCCCGGATGTAACTAATCCTATCCCCCAATGCTCTTGAGAAGATAATAGCTTCTAGAAGCAACCCGATATTATAAGCATATACAGAAACAATGTGTTGCTTGATGAAACCATGTTCCTGCAAATTCAAAACCAAAATACTAAGAACTATGAAGCTCAAACCAAGAACAAAATACCAGGCTGGGCGATATCCCTCTTTTACACTTTTGTAACCGAAATAGAAGATAACACAAAACAAACCCGACAAGGTATATTGATAAAGATTGGATTCGAAAAAGCAGAATTCAATAAAGAATTGACCGATAAATATCAACAGTCCTATATTAATCCACTTTTTATAGTAATGATTATTGAGCCTAATGAATTGCTTGGAATAAATAACAAAAGTGATCGCAAGGAAAAGATGACGCAGATAGTACACCCAATAATTGAGTTCTGGAGCATCGGGCCAGAAGTATTGAAACCATTTTGAATCCCCGGCTGTAGTATAAATCATTGCCGAAAAAACATAAAGGACATAGTAAATATATATTTTGTCCTTTATGGAAATATATATGACCAGGTTATAAACGATGAGTAGAAGTAGGATTCCATAGAAGATTCCTAGTAACCAATACTCATTTAAGCTGTAATCGGTAAAGAATGTGTAAGCATGAAACCGAATCATAATTACGTATGGAATATTAGATTCATATCTGGCCAGAAAGGTCAACTCCTTACCGTACTCAAAATCTACTTCAGAAGCTATCCAGTGAGTTGAATATTTACGAGTGTAAAATGGCAACTGCGAACCTCCTGAACACAACAAAATGGCCTTTGAGCTATCAGATAGATACAATTCAAATTTACCCACGTGCGGGTCCCCTTGCAGTACCATCCACTTTTCTATCGCCTGATTATAATTAATGGCTTTGAACTTTGCCCAAACTACAGGTCCATCCGCGGGTTGGTTTAAGTTTAGTGAATCAGAAAAGGTTTTGTTTAGTACTTCATTTGCAGTAAGTTCACCGGAAGAGTCCGATAATAAGCCAATGTTATTAGGCAGCACTCTATACTCATTAAAAAAATCATTGACCTCTTTTAATTTGATAGGATCAATGGCATACCCTTGAAAACCAACCAATATGCATAAGTACATTACACACATTGTATTCCTCAATCTAACCATTAAGTTCATTTAGAATTTTTATTTAAGCTGCAAAGGGTATTACATCTTACGCAAAAATAACATCTAAAGGCTAACTGAAAGGACTAATTATACAAATAACACTTTATTTAGTCTATGTATATGAATAACACGCTGATGGTACGAGCCTTAGAATGGGCTACCCCAAGGGAACTCAACACCAAGACACTAACGCATTGATATCTAGCTCCTCTGAGGCAGCCCTACCTTAAATCAAAGTCATCCTCCTGGTCAAAAAATCACCTTAGTAATTGAGTTGATAGGCACGAGACTATTTCCTTTAAGTATGACATAGTTCTCGGTGACTGCCCAAACTGTAACTTTAACGGTTAAATCCCTGGTAAACAAATCCCTAATAACAAGTCTGACATGGGACTTGTGTAAATTTCCCAACTTCAGTGCTTTCTGAAGGTCAGAGTTTCTTCTAGCTATTTCATCAGCATTCTTCAAAACTTCTCTTCCCGTAAACTGTACTCTATCTATATATTGTTTATCTAAATTTAGATTCTTCATGTTTAAATGATTAAATGGTTCAAAAAATCTCTGCTGGTATCTCTTTAGTAAATTCATTGTACATACGGATCAGGTTCCAACTTAAGCGAACAGAAAAATATTGGTATACCCACTAGATTTTTTGGTTCGTAAGCTCTACCCCTGCATAGGTTGTCGTGCCTGGCCAATGAATAATCGAACCATTGTAGCTGATAGGCAAAAAGTGGTTTTCTCTTCAAATCAGCTGACTCCTCCGAAACTTGATGGATTTGTTCGATTTCGTCTTTCTCGAGCTCCTCTGAATTTCTCACTGTATTTCCGGAAAGCACACCTGTTACCAGGCCAACTAGAGTGAGAAGGGCGATCAAGCGTAATTTTTTTGAGGGACTAAGTGAAAGTAGCAATCGGATCACGATGCATAAATTTAGTTTATGTAATAAATAAATAACATTAATACTATTTTATCCTTTAACTAAAAACAATTCTAGACCTGCTTTTGTTTTCCCTTTACAAACATGAATGAAAGAATAATGAAAAAAATCATACTACTTCTTATCGTAAGCACATATGCATCCGCGATCTATTCTCAAAAATCGGGCACGGACAGCACATCATCATTTTACATTGATGGTATTGCTGGGCCTTATTTAATTGTAGACCACACTTTATACAAGAGCGTTTTTCTGAAAGGCGTTAGGCTTGGCTATGAACATCGATCAGGAGTCACATTCGGTATAGAATATCTTGTTGGCCAGCAGCACGACCGAGAGAATATGCTTGGAACTACACATAGTGCTGCAGGTATTCTACAGTACTACTTTCTAAAAAATAGAGATGGTCGTTTTAATCCATATTTTCTGGCTGGCGGAGGCTTTTTCGAGTTCAAGGATTTTTCAAGCGATGTACTGGGGGTCGCTTTCTATGGAGGGCTTGGCACCGAATTAAACTTATCTAAAAATATAAACGGATTCCTAGAGTCCAGGTACGTCAACTTAGGCCCTCTTAATTTGGAAGGCAAAAATGAACTTGGTGTAATGTGGGGATTACGAGCAAGATTTTAAAATGAATAACAAATGGCTTTTTAACCTTTAAATATCACAAATCAATCTTGGCCTCACTCCCCTATCAAGACAAAAGCTCCCCAATACATCACATCCTCATACTTATCCTTAATAATAATTTGAGCATCTCGAAAGGCCTCCCTTTTACTTTTCCCCCCAATCCATTCTCTATAAAAGATATTCATCAGCTCCTGTGTAGCCTGATCATCTACCTTCCATAAGGACATCAACATTGAGCGGGCACCAGCAACATGAAAACCTCTCTGCAATCCGTACACTCCCTCTCCATTAACCACTTCTCCCAGCCCTGTCTCACAAGCGGAAAGAACAACCAAATCAGTATTATTAAGATTCAACAAAGTAGTTTCATATGCTGTCAAAATACCATCATCACCGTCAGGAACAGACTCTGAAACTAAATAATCAGTAACCCCGGCAAGTACCAGGCCTGAACGAAGCATAGGATTATCCGCCTCCTCTTTTCCTGATCCGGTTGGAATAAAAAAACCATGTGTAGCAATATGGAGCACACCAGGGCTTCTGACTTCCTTTAATTGCTCCTCCCGTGCCTGGTCACCCAAAAACTGATGCACCTTCCAGTTTCTTTCCTTCAGCAGATCCACTACTGCTTTAGTTTCTCTTTCGGTTCCAGGTAAATCTGTCCAGACAGCATTAGACAACAATGCACTCCCCCTGTAACGAGTCGTGGAAACCTCAGTTTTTCCAGTTCCAGAAATATGGTATTTGGGCCTTCCCAGGATCACGGCAGATTTATCCGATTGTACGCCCTCTGCACTCAGTTCTACCAAATCATAAGTACTTGTCAATTGATGGAGCTCCCATTCTTCAATCAGGTACTTCGAATTTTCAGGATTGAGTAGTGTATTCAAATTGATTTGATTGTAGACACCATCGGGAGCAATCCAAACTTTTCTTATTCCTCCTAACTTGCTTGCTATCGGCTCCCAATACCTACCATATGACCTTTTATCCTCCAACCGGTGTATCCTGGAGTTATTATAAAATTTCAAATAGACATCCTCCAGTTCAACTCCGTTACGGAGCACCACAAAATCAGGAACCTGGGATTGTTTGGTTATAATATAAGCACCATAAAAAATACTATCGGTCAAACCATCATTGTAAAACCGAAATCTTGTCATTTCTATCGCTGCCTCATCTTCGCCCAAGTGTTTCTGAATTACTCTCCAGTCTTTTCTTACCATGGTTGTATCAAATACTGAAGTGGCTTTAGAAAGGTACTTTTCCAACGAATTAAGTTCATCTTCAATTTCTTGAATATTCAACCCCAGATTCTTCAATTCCCTTTTACTTAAATCGTAGGCCTTGGCCAATAACGATTTTTTTTCTTTCCATAGTTCATATCTTTCCTTGAGAGTTTCATCAGATGATGAACGAATATGCTGTTGAATCCTACTTGTACTATTCAGCAATAGAGCTTTACTGTCAAGCAAATAGTTGTATCCAAATGAATTGACATCCTTTTCATAATCGGCCAGGTGAATTACCGTTGAATTGAATCTTTCAAATTCATCTTTATGTTCATTCCAAAAGGTTTCCTTTTCCTGATTACTCAGGTTTACAAAGTTCTTATCTATGTAGTTGAGAGTTATGTCCAAACTTTCCCGATAAGGCACTAACACTTTATTGTACTCTCCCGTGCTTTCATATAGTTCTGCAATAGACGATAAAAACAGAGCATTCAACGAGTGGTGTGGATCATTTTGCACAACGAAATTTCGCTGTGCCTCCAAAAGAAGCTCAAGACCTTTGTCTGCATTACCGTGTTGATAATGAAAAATAGCCAGGTTATTAAGTGCCAAGGCATACTCAGGATGATAAATACTGAATTTCTTTTCCTTCTCCTTAACGATAAACTCTAATGTTTCAATAGCTTTTTTGATCTCACCGTTGTATTCGTAAACAAAGGTGAGATTAGCCATGGTTGAGAGCATGGTATTATTCACTTCATCACCATAAACCGTTTTTTGAATGGCCAATGCCTCCTCCAAAATTTTCCCAGCCTCTTTGTAGCGGTTCATTTGTGTATATAATAAGCCGATATTGGTCAACACTAGTGCAGTCTGGTGATTATCTTTCTTAAACAGTTCCCGACACACTCCAAGCGCTTTTAGAAAATATTTTTCGGCCTTTTCATCCTGACCAATACTCATATAAAAATCGCCCAGGTTGTTGTATGGCTGCCAATTCTTGGTCCCAGACTGCTCACTAAGCTCAACGATTTCGAGATAAGTCTCTTCAGCAAGAGCAAACTCTTCTACCTCCAGATACACATGAGCTATATTGTTAAGACATATCTGATAGTCATTACTTAATTTACCTTTGTCCTTTGCTGCAAGGATAGCGGCACGTTTGGCATAATTCTGCGCCTCTTCGAAGCGTCCCATGCTCGAATACACCACGGATAAACTTGTCAAGGGTTTTACCAACTCACCGCTTTCCGCTCCTAAATTCTGTTCGTTAAGCCTTATGCATTCAAGATAGGTTTCCTCTGCCTCAGTATATCTGTCCAATTGTCTGTATGCATTGGCAAGGTTATTTAAAATGGTAGGATATGATGGATGAAGTCCTTTATGAAGTTTACAAGACTCGATTGCTTCTTCATAGTATTTTATGGATTCAGGAAAACGGCCAAGTTGGTCACAAACCAATCCCATATTGCTGATGTAGTTGGGGTATTCAACAAAGGACTTATCCACGGTCTTTTGGGCCAGTGAAGCCGCTACTCCAATGTACCTTTCCGCGTTCACAAAGTCCTTTTGATAAAAGTACGATAGCCCTAAATTGTTATTAGCTCGAATAAACCCAATTCCCTGATCACCCGCTTTTGCCCTTTCTTTCACTTCCAGCTGTAGCCAATACTGAGCTTCACTAAACTTTTCAAGATCAGTATATAGTACGCCCAGACTCGAAATAATGGTAAGATGGTCTCCCTTGCACTCTCCATACACCTCTTTAGCCACCTTTTCTGTTTCTATATACAAATCAAGAGCAGCCTGAAAGTCCCTTAAACTTCTATATATCAAAGCCAAATGGGATGCTGCTATAACAAAGTCCTGGGTCTTGACCATATTAAGTTTTCTGATCAAAGCCACATCTTCTTCGAGGTACTTCCTGGCTTCCTTAAACTCGTAGAGGTTATTATGGGAAAGAGCAAGGTTAGATAATGAGGTCATCAGGTTCAACTCACTATTCGGCAAAACTCTAAACACCGATACTGCTTTTTCAAAGGCTGGCTTTGCCTTTTTATAGTCTTGATTATTATAGAAGGCCATTCCTGCCGTATTCATTGCAAGTGCATACTCTTCCTGCTGTTGTAGGTCATTCTCAAATATTGAGGCATAGATCAAATAAAGTTCTCCGGCTTCATCAAGTTGCCCAACCACTTCATTAAGCTGAGCCGTATGTAGTATAAGATTTGAAGTTACCGGATAACTATTCTCTTTGTGTTTGGCTATTAAATCCAGAGCCTTGGCATATAGCTTACCAGACTTTTCGTAATCCTTAGCCAAAAAATAGCAATACCCCAGGTTGTGCAACACCATTACATAATCCGGATGCGATTCTTCAACCTCAGTTTTTCCAGCCTTTTTTGCCTCTATCCCCCACTTTATAGCTTTGTCATAATCCCCCTCATTAAGGGAAGTAATAAGCTTTTCGTTGTAATCATTCATAGATTGTCCTCTGGCTATTCCAGCAAAAGAACTCAGGAGAAGTGCTAAAAAAATATGACGCAACATTATGGTGTAATTCTTGTTGACCGCGAAGTTACAAAGTCTTGATTAATATCTTATTTGTACCGATTCTGAATTAAGAACAATTTTGCTTTATCAAGCATACTTGGGTTACCTTTACATGGTCAAAGTTATAAAGCAGGACAATGCAAAAATTTAGCCAAAATACCGAAAGAGCACCAGAAGGTATCACATTGCCTTTTGAGCTGCATTGCTATCATCCGGTCTGATCAGGAATCAAACATTTTCATATTACGACCCGGGTGTAGCATCCGGGTTTTTTTGTGCCCAAACTGATTTTCACAAACACTAAATAGTAAATAAAATGTACATTGATACTGACATACTATACAACGATGAAGAAAGAATCTTACAGGCTAAAGATTTGATAAACGACTGGGAGTATATCAAAGCCAAGAAAGTAATTGATGATCTTCTTGAAGAAGATCCTATTCATGCGTACGGTCACTACTTGATGGGACATATTTTTGATAGCTACTATATGGAATATGATGTTGCTTTAAAACACTATGAGGTTGCAGTAAAAATTGCGCCTGATTTCTACGAAGCTAGACTATCACTGATTATCCTGTTGAATAGATGCCAATTTACAGAGAAAGCAATTGCGATTGGAATTGAAGCTGTAAAAAAGTCAACTCCTTATCAGGAAGGCATTTTGTTCCAACTTGCTATCGCCTTTGAAAAACAAAAGGAGTACAAATCTGCAATCAAGATTCTGGATAGACTTAGAGTGATTACTGTTGATAGTACTATTATTGAAGACCTAGACCAGGCAAGAGAGCGTATCTCTGCAAAGATCAATACTCAATCAAGTGCTCAAATTCCAGTTGAGGTAAACTGGAAGATTCATTTCGTAAATCATGCATAAAAAAGCGAGGGGAATAATTCCTCTCGCTTTTTGATTTTCAACCTAGTTATTGCTTCACAACTCTCTGATATTCACCATTTATTGACACAAGGTAAACACCCGAAGGAAACTCACCAATATCGATCATCATACCTTCACCACTGAGCAAAGTGGGGCCTCCGGTCACACCAAAAACACTCCAGACACAAGACTCAGACAAGTATAATGTACCATTTGTTGGATTTGGATAAATGATAATATTTGATTGCTCATCAACCAAAAATTCCTCCTCTGAATCCCCCAGCTTCGAAGACAAATTTCTACAGTTATCATTAGTCACTTCAATATGAGCCAGGAATTTAGCCGAATTCGAAGTCGCCTTAAATCCAGTCTTCAAAACGATCTTCTTTCCTGCAATTAGCCGAACATCAGACCCAGCCCTAACGACATAACCCTGAGCAGTAATATTATCATATTCGTACTTTGAAATGCCTAGTGATGATAGTCCGCTGATTGTTCTCGATGTATTACTTGACGGAGTACCTGGAAAAGTTCCGGGCGAAGCAGTGGCTGAACCGAGAGAGTTCAATATATCCCAGGCTAGACTTCCTGCTGGTTGATCTTTCGTGTTAATTAATACAACCACTCCATTTCCGTTGGCGGGATCAAGCAGTAGCATTGATGATGCACCACCCTGGCTTCCGCTATGAGAAATCACTCCTCCTCCATTCAAAAAGAATCCTCTGCCAAAACTGGAATATGTAGGATTGCCCGAATTATCTAATCCTGCAAATGGTCGAGAGGTTAGCGTACTCATATCAGTTAATGTAGCCGGAGTCACTAATGTACCGTCCATAATTGATCTTGCAAAAAGTGCCAAATCTGTAATGGAACCCACATAACCACCACCGGGAAGTTTCCAGGTAATATCATCTCCATCCTGAGACCTGGGATTGGAGTAGTATAAATTCCCATCTTCATCATACGCGTCAGAAAGATTAGGAATTGTCCTCCAGTCATATTCAGGCTGCAGAGTATGCATTCCGGCAGGCTCAGCAATATTTAAGCGAATCTGTCTTTCAAAACCACCCGTTGAGGCCCTTTCAATAACCGCACCCAACAAATTGTAATTGAAGGTTGAATACATAGTTAGAGTGCCTGTGGTAAAGTTAAGTGGTTCGTCTTTAAAACAATCAATAGATTTAATCGCATTAAAAGTCGGGTATTTATTAATATAATCATCACGAATACTCTGGTCATAACTTGCTCCATAGTTAATCATACCTGTTTGATGAAACATAGCATGACTTACTCTAACACCAGTTCTTGGGTACTCAGGCACATAACTGGAAACTGTGGCGGTTGTATCCAAATCACCTGATTCGACCTGTTGCATTGCTCTTATTGCCGTAAGAACCTTTGAAACCGATGCCCACCTGAATAAAGTACATTCATCTACAGGCGTGTTTCCAAAAATTGATTGGTTGGCATCACCGAAACCTTTGAGATACACAATTTGATTATTAAATATGACTCCGACAGCTAACCCTACAGAGTTAGTGGTATCAAGTATATCGTCAACTGAATCTTCAATATTGGATGCTGTAGTATTATCCAACAAATTATATTGCGAATATGATGTTTTTGTACACAGCAACAGAGTTAACAGAAATAGACGTTGTTTAAGCTTTTTCATCTTCATAATTTTTAGAATTGCTCAAACTATTTCTGTGCCTCAATAAGACTTCTGATTTCAGCCTTAAGAGCATTGATCTCCTTTTGTTGTTCTATAACGTGAAGGGTTAATTCTTCTGTCTTCTCGAGGAGTTTTTCATTGAATTTACCTAACTCAAGGCCTTGCTCGGTTTCAGAAGCAGGAGCTATTCCAGGAAGGTGCTTTTCAGTTTTCACAAATTGCTCCAGCTCATCAAGAGGCATCAATTTATAGTCTGGCTCAAAAACGTAATCCGCTCCTATGTCTTTTACTTCAATCTCTTCAGCAAATATTTTTCCGTCTACGGTAAGGTTTCCGGAACCTGTCAACCACATTCTATTCGCTCCATTAAGGTACATATTCCATGTTCCATTATCATTGACATGACTATAACCAAGAGTTGTTCCTCCTCTTTTATACCCATAAAATGGATTTCCCGTTGAAGTGGTTGAATTCACATAGATTCCAGCCCAGGAGTTGTTAGTCCCGTTGACTGTGATTCCTGTATTACTACTTGTTGTAATAGTTAAGTTCTCAGCAGTAATATTGTCATCAACGATGAGGTCGTCCTTAACTCTTAATACGTCCTCTACGGTCATATCATCTTTTACCGTGATATCATCATCTACAACTATGTCTGTTTTTACAAGTAATTTATTTACACGAGCTGTACTATTTACATCAAGCGCATATTGAGGATTTGTTGTTCCGATTCCGACATCACCGTCTCCTTCCACAATCATTCTGATTTCAGGTGTGCCATTCCCTGTTGCAAAAATGATATCTCTGTAATTTGAAGTTCTAGGCTGTAAAATCAAGTGTCCTAGATCACAGCAATCACGGAACGGGTAACTAGACCCTTCATTGTCACTTGAATAGATATAAGGATCATGGTTATTCGAGATGAAACTACTTCTTCCTGAATTACGATCCATTTTCACTTTTTGAGCTGTTACAGTCTGAGCTGATACAGTTCCGAAAGACATAAGGCCAAGAGCCAATACTAGTGTTTGTTTTGCGTTTTTCATTTTGTTTAAAGTTTAAGTTTAAGGTAAAATTTATTAAGTATTCTAAATAAAAAAGACATAGTTATTCCCTTCGGTATTTATCCAACACCTAGCTCTCATCTTCATTAAATTTCATAAAGGCTCTGCTTTATTGAGTTACCATAGCCACGTCTAAAAATATTGGACTGCCATCTGCAGTCTTCTCATTAAGGTTCCAATGCTAAACTGTTGTAGCACAAAATTCAGCACGCTAGTCAAAGTATGTTCAAACCTTTTCTTAGGATTTCTCCACTCTCAAGTTTATACAACAAAATATAATAGCCCGGAGAGAGTTGGTTTCCTTTCGAATCCCGTCCATCCCAGGTTGTAGACTCATTAGCCCGTATCAATTCTTTTAGCTTCTCTTCACCTGACCTGGTTAGTATGGAAACATAATACGATTGATTACAAATTGATGGCCAGGTAAACTCATCATAGCTTTCACTCCAAGAAAAAATTAAATCCAATGTGTAATCCTGTGTGCAGCACACTTCACCTACAGTGACCGTCTTGGTTATGTCACATCCCAGTGAGTCCATTACCCTGACATCATAATTTCCGGCTTTGAGATTTTCAATATTAGAGACACTACCAGTGTAGTTAATCTTATCGATCTCCATTGTGTATGGCTTGATCCCTCCTCTTACCTCTCCAACCTCAATTTTGCCACTATTTTGCCCTATACACGAGTTAGTTCCAATAAGAGACCCTAATCTCAAATCGGTCTCCAGACATGGATTCGCACCATTTTGTTTGGAAGTACTTATATCCTTGTTTTGTTTGTGTACTTCCTTATCCTCTAATCCAGTCTCATCGACAACCTCAGCTTTCTTTGTATTGTTTGTAAAACTGATCGAATCTGTTGACTCTAAATTATTTATGCTTTCAATTCTTTCAATCGGGTGACTATTGTTGGCGATAATAACATCACCTCCTTCTGGTTCAGTTCTATCTATTACTTGCTTAACCGGTGGACTGGTTTCCTCAGAAAGATTATCACCAAAGGGTACCTCAACAGGCTTACTATTCTGTTGTTTCTGGCCTGATGATGCGTCATCATCTAGGAACCAATACAGTCCACCAATCAACAGTACTGAAAGTACTCCAATAAATAATGTAGTTTTCCCGATAAACCCTGGCTTCCTAAGAGCTTTCTCATAATCAAAGGACTTCATTTTAGCCTTTTCTTCGATTAGGAATTTATCAAGCATTAACTCTTCGGCATCCTTAAATTCTTCATATTGTGCTCTTACCTCATTATTTGTATGCAACAAGGTCTCAAATTCCTCTTGCTGAGCGATACTCATCTGCCCCTTGGAGTAGCTCTCTATCAAATCAAATATTTGTTCCTCCCTATTCATTCCTCAGCAATTTTTTGAATCCAACATTTTCTCTGGTGAGTCTAATGAGTCTTTGCTTACATTTATAATGTTTTGTTTTAGCAGTATTCTCATTATTGAAATTCATTCTTTCGGCCACCTCTTTCATAGTCAGTTTCTCAAAAAATGTACACCTCAATAGTTTGTGACAAGTATCTCCTAATTCATTAAAAACACGATTGACTATTGATTCACGTTCTTTTGAAATCAAGGCATCACTTAAATCTTCTCGTTCATCAACCATATCAAACTCCTCACCCATTCCTTCGATGCGACTTTCCCTTCTTACTTTGGAATACCACAGGTTTCTACTCACAGCATATATAAAGCCATCAACCTCAGTGCGTTCCTCATAGGCTCCTGTCCTGACTCGTTTGTAAAAGACTATTACGGCATCCTGGAAAACATCCTGAGCATCTTCAAAAGACCCACCTCCCTTGCTGACCATCGTCTTCACTTTCATGAATACCCGCTCATAAATCTCCTTAAAAACCTGATCCGTTTTCCCAAGATTGATAGACGATATAATTGTGCTGTCATTCATTTACAATGCCTCATCTAAAAAGAATATTCAAAAGTAACCCCGCACATGAAGAATATTTAAGAAAATACATAAACACTTATTTATCAGAAAGATAAATTTTAACATTCCCTTACTCCAGAATTAAATATTGCTATTATGAGCCTTCCAACAACTAAATTTTTATCTTCAGGCAGCGAATTACAAGGTGTCCTTAAGTAAGATAATAGTACTTTTTTTAAAGCTATTAGTGCCCGTCACAACCATAGCTCAACAGGTTATATTAGCACCTGAATCCGATATTCTTTTCTATCAGAAGAGCCTGTATAACCCCGCTCACTTTGACCTTGATCGAAATGCGGAAATTAAATTTGGCACAAAAACCTATCCTGGTATCGACAATTCAAACTTCAAATCCTTCTTCGCTTCTCCTCACATTAAAATATCAGATTGGTCAAACAAACTGAAGCATCACGTGATTGGCTTCAATTTGGCCTCGGATTTATCGGGGTTTTATCTTTCTCAGTCTCGGGTTCAAATTAAATACAGTATTGGTTTTCGTATAAATCAATCGCTTTACTTGGGTTCCGGAATTTCCCTAGGTATGGTAAACAATCAAGTAAAAGCGAATGCAATCACCGGAGGACATTCACAGTTTACACCTGATGGTAACATCGGAATAGCAATCAACTATAAAACATTGATAATTGGCTTAGCCTCACAACAAATTTTTAATGCAAGGTCACAATCAATATCGGGCAGGGAAATCCTTTTTCAGCGCCATTATTCTATGCATTTTGAGAAAGGGCTTGGAACAGACAGACTTCGTTTTTGGCCAGGTATATTTTTCAACAACATAGGCACCAACTTCATCCGCATTACTACTACAATGAGAGGAATTTACAAATCTTTGTTCATAGGTGGACTAGCATACGAGTACCTGAATAGTCTAAAAATAGTGGCCGGTATCCATAAATTCCCAATTCTAAAGGAACATACAATAGGAACCATAATATCATACAGCATACCTTTGTCTAAGGAGATAGGAACAAATTTTAGAGTTCTGGAAGTAGGTATAAATTATTCACGTTAAAGGTTACTTATTGACATCATTAACAGATGTAATATTGAATTGAAAATTTTACTAAAACATATCACTCTCTTGTTATTATTGAGTGCAGGTAATGGTTTTTCTCAATCAAACTGGGATAGTCATATTCCAACAGCGAATGTAGATAGTATTTACGTTGATAGTATTTCCTATTATGGAGATACTACATTAGGGAGCATTGCCTTAACGGCTAGCGACTCAATAGGTGTATTCTATAAAGATCAATTCGATACCATACGTATTATTGGTAAATCAAGCGCCAGCTCTCCGATCGTGTATTACTACGGAAGAGACTCATCTACCCAAACAGACTATCCTGACTATGGGGACTCTATTTTTTTTAAACTCTATATTGACTCCTATGACTGTGAAGCTCATAATGTTGACTTATATAATGCTGGGAACTCTCCACACAATAAAACTTTTGCAGACGGGCAGTTAAATCTCACATTGAAAGGTCGAATTCCATGGCTAAGATATGACGATGACCGATACTGTCAAGATGATTCCAATGGCGTAGTAATTTTAATCGACCATGGCTCTAAATATAATTTTAGCTACTCAGGAACGGCCACCATGAATTTAGATACCATTTTCCCATATCTTAGTAGTCCTGGAAATCATGAAGTGTGGGTCACAAGCAATGCTTCACGATGCTTTCATGGTGATACATTAACATTTTCAATCAATCCCCCTCCTTATTTAGCTACGACTGAACCTATTATTACACAAGATATACACTGTGTCAACCAGGGATCAGTCACAGTTGACACCGATGATATTGTAGGAGCCCCTCCGTATTCGTTTTTGCTAAGACTTGATATGGCGACCTATGAATTCAATTTTGATGGATTGATGACGAATTTACCACCTAATCATTACACTTATCACATCACCGATGATAGTGCGTGCAGCACTGAATATCAGGTAATTATTGAGGCCTTAGGCTGTAAAGATAAGTTCAACAAGAACCCAATCATTAGCCCTTACAGTATTTCGGAAGAAGATCAAGGGTATACCATTAGTACTCCCGGCAACTATATGATTTATAACCAACGAGGGCAATTAGTTAAAAGAATCGTTGGACCCGACACATGGTATGGCAAAGATGAAAATGGGATTCTGGTCGAAACAGGAGTTTATTTCTTGATTGATGAGTCTGGTAACCAGGTAAGCATCACAGTCATTAGGTAGTAAGAATGATCCATTGATAAGTTTAAACCTGATTCTTCCTAACTTTGATACAAATCTGAAACTCGTTGAAAAAGAAAATTCTACTCATTGGTTGGGATGCTGCCGACTGGGGGGTCATTACCCCCCTAGTAGCTACCGGTAAAATGCCTCATTTCAAAAAATTAATGAATGAAGGTTCTTACGGCAAACTTCGAACACTTGACCCTGCCTTCTCTCCTATGCTTTGGACTTCTATCGCCACTGGAAAAACAGCAGATAAACATGGTGTGTATGGTTTTATAGAACCAAACCCAAATGACGAATCCAAGGTCCAGCCTATTTCGGGTACCACAAGAAAGTGTCACGCTATTTGGAATATTCTTAACCGGGAAGGTTATAAAAGCAATGTTGTGGGATGGTGGCCAAGCCACCCTGCCGAACCAATCAATGGGGTTATGGTTTCCAATTTTTTTCATAGCCAGCACCGCACACAATCTACTGAATCAATAAACTCCGGAATGATCCATCCCGGAGACAAGTACAGCGAGCTAATCAACTATAGAGTTACACCAGATAAACTGGGAGCTGGAGATGTACTAAGGTTTGCCCCGAACCTTAGAGGTATTGATCAAAATACGAAAGCAGAAGAGAGCAAAAGGATAGAAGCATTACTAAAGATCACTTCGGAAGCTGAAACAGTTTTCAGAACGGGTAGACATTTAATTAAAAATACGGAATGGGACTTTACAGCGATCTACCTTGATGCCATCGATCACTACAGTCATATGTTCATGAAATGTCACCCTCCAAAGAGGCCAACGATACCTGAAGATATGTTCCATTATTACCATACCGTAATCGATCAGGCTTATATATACCATGACATGATGCTTGGGGAACTGTTGCATTCGGTGGATGAAAACACTTATGTTATATTACTTTCCGATCACGGTTTCCATCCCAATCACCTTCGTCCGATATCCCTACCAAAGTTTGCAGCTGCGCCAGCTCTCGAGCACAACCCATACGGAGTAATCGTTATTACAGGCCCAGATATCAAGGCTGACCATGAGATTAGCGGTGCGAACCTTTTAGATATCACCCCAACCCTACTCAATCTGATTGGTCTCCCGATTGGACGGGATATGGATGGCAAACCTCTAATGGAGATAATGAAAAAGCCCAACGAACTCAGATACATAGATAGTTGGGAAGAAGAATCAGGTAATTTTGGTAGACTCCCGGAGGATTACAGCCCACCCGATATAGACAGTACCCAGGTATTACAGCAGTTACAAGCACTGGGATATATTGATGGAGAAGAAACTTCAGAAAATGGTTTAAACAAAGCAGTCACTGATGGGAAGTATAACCTCTCACGTGTCTATCTTTCCAAAGGTCAAAAACACAAAAGCCTGGAAATACTACTGGAGCTATTTGAAGATGATAAAAAAGATGTAAGATTTGGCATTGACCTTGTCACGCAGTTGATTGAAGACAACAATATTGAATTAGCTCATGAAGTTTTTGATGAGATAGAGTTGGATTCAACCGACACCGTTTCAGGAATCTATCTTGAAATTCTCAAGGTGAGATTAGTAATGGCCTCGAGAAATAACAAACAGGCAGAAAAGGAGGCCCTGGAACTTCAAAACAAATATGGGGTCAATACTGCTATTAGTTCATTACTAGGAGCGATTTATAAGAGGGCAAAAGAATTCAGGAAGGCCCACTCAGTTTACTCAATCTTATTAAAAAACAATCCCGATAACTGGGCCGGACTATACAATTTAGGGATATGTCAACTACGACTTGAAGACTATAATGAGGCATTAGACTCGCTCCTGGAAGCTTCAAGAAGAAAGCCCGAGCACTATGAAACTCATTATCATATCGGTCAAACGCTGGAAAAGCTTAAATCACCTGAGCAAGCTGCTGTTGCGTACGAAAACTGCATTCGTTTGAATGATGGAGTCATTGTTGCGCGAAACCGTTTAATTGATTTATATGAAAAAACCTTAAACAAGCCAGAAAAAGCAAAACCACATCGGAAATACATCGATTCAATTCGAAAAGAAGAAATCATAATAGTTTCAGGTATGCCCCGTTCAGGCACTTCAATGATGATGCAGGTGCTCAATGCGGGTGGTATTCCTGTACTCACAGATGACATCCGAGAAGCTGATGATAACAATGAAAAAGGGTATTTTGAATATGAACCAGTGAAGTCGATCCACCTGAGAAATAAGTGGCTCTCAAAAGCCACCAACAAAGCTATCAAAGTAGTAGCACCCCTGCTTCAACATCTACGTCCGGAGTATACTTATAAAGTTATTTTCATGCTCAGAGATACCCAAGACATTCTTATATCTCAGGAGAAAATGAAGCAAAAACTAACTGGCACCGAAAGCCCAATCACACTTAACTTATCCGACAATGCAAAACTGAATCGATCACTAAAAAATACCAGACACTGGCTTTCTAATCAGGTACACATGCATACGCTTTATGTTTCATATGAAAACATATTGAAAGACCCAAAGCAGGAATTAGAAAAAATAGCTAAGTTCCTCGGTGAAGATGATCTGAATATGAACGATATGCTAAGTCAGATTGACCCTGATTTACACCACATTAAGAAGTTAAAAGATTAACTTTGAATACTTAAGGATAGCATTTATATTGACAACTTACAATTAGCAAAATGTCAGATTTACAGAAAAAACTCGCAAAATATGCCGCCCTGGGCACAGGTTTAGGGCTGTTAGCGCCTCAGCAGGCAAACGGTCAAATTGTGTATACCGACATTCCAGATGAAACCGTCACTAATAATGATGGTTATGCTCTTGATATGAATAATGATGCTCTGGCTGACTTCAACTTCTCCAATTTTTACTCCTTCTGGTCTTCCTGTTTTCCTACGACTTATGGTTGTATACCGAGTTTTTGGTCTTCATCATCCATGGCCGTAAATGGAACTTCAGTAAACACTCTGTTAGCAAATACAGGAAGTAGTATTGCTCAGCTAGACTTTGACGAGAACATTTCATCCTTAGCTAGCTTCACACCCAGTACGAATGGCACCTTGAGATCTAGCTGGTGCGCCACTTGTGAATGGAACACCACGGTGACAGATAAATACATTGGTGTAGCAATGGACATTGGCGGAAGCACTCATTACGGCTGGATAAGGATTGATCTGACTCCAGGCTCACAAGTAGTCATCAAAGACTTTGCCTATGAAGGAACTCCTAATACTGCAATCAAAGCCGGAGATAACGGTACGGTATCTAGTATCGAAGGAGACTTATCTGAGTCAATCAATATCTACCCTAACCCTGCTACCGACAATCTGATTGTTGCATCTCAGTTGGCAAATGGAGACTCTAAAGTACGGGTATACAACACTCAGGGTGTTTTAATGAGTTCTGCCGCAGGAAACCTCAACGTAGAAAATAACCTTACTCTTGACATTCAAAACCTGGAAGCAGGTATTTATATTGTGGAAGTAAGCAATGATCACGCATTAGCTACTTTTAAGATCACGAAAGAGTAGTTAACAAAAAATCATAAATTAAAGAACGGGCCGCAAATTTTGCAGCCCGTTTTTGTTTCGGTATTTTGATAATACGATTGATCCTAACTTCTTTAGCTATGAACAAGCCGCATATACCAAATCCCTGCCCAGAAAAATGGTCTGAAATGTCTCCTACTGAGCAGGGAGCTTTTTGTCACAGATGTGCAACCGAAGTAATAGACTTTACTCACATGAGTACCGATGAAATCAAAAGCTATTTAAAACAAGCTGGGGGTAAAAAGATATGTGGTAAAATGCCATCCGAGGAAAGAAAATTTGACTTCCCAAACGAACTCATCAACCAACCGGGAATGACTGGCTTCCGTAATCGTCTGTTGTATGCAATGGCCCTTGTTTTCGGAATAACATTCGCAGGTTGCAAACAAAAAACTTATGATGGTCCGGTAGGTATGATGCGCTATGAACCCGACTCAACCGAGGAAATAAAACCCACTCCGGTCGATACGAACAAATCCGATGAGCGTCCCCATAAGGTCGGAAAGATGCAGTACGACCCTGATAAAAAATGATTACGGCTTTCAGCCTATATTATGGTACACATTCTGTACGTCATCGTCCTCATTCAATTTATCTAATAGCTTTTCAAGATCAGCCGTTTGTTCTTCATCCAATTCCTTGGTTGTAGTTGGAATTCGTTCGAAACCAGAAGAAATTATTTCTTTCCCCATGTCTTCAAGGGCTTTCTGCAGAGAACCAAAACTTTCGAATAAGCCATAAATCATGACTGTATTTTCATCATCTTCAAAAACCTCTTCTGCCCCGTGATCAATTAGTTCAAATTCAAGTTCCTCTATGTCTATTCCTTCACTGTTTATCTTGAAATGACACTTATGCTCAAACATGAATTCAACCGACCCTGAAGTTCCTAAGCTACCATTGTACTTTGAAAAATAACTTCTCACATTGGCCACAGTTCTGTTGTTGTTATCTGTAGCTGTTTCTACCAGTATGGCTATACCATGAGGTCCATACCCCTCAAATAGTGTTTCCTTGTATTCCGATGTGTCTTTGTCCGTGGCTTTTTTTATTGCTCGCTCAACATTATCCTTCGGCATATTCTCTGTTTTAGCATTTTGAATTGCCGCTCTGAGCCTGGCATTTGTTTCCGGATCCGGACCTCCCGCTTTGGCCGCCATGGTAATTTCCCTTCCTATTCGGGTAAAAGTTTTGGCCATGTGTGCCCAACGCTTAAACTTACGCGCTTTACGAAATTCAAATGCTCTTCCCATTTCTAAAAATTTCTAGTTTTGATCGGATAGTTAACGCTTTCAAATTTAACACTTTCACCCTAATAGAAACAACAATTTAATGCGTACGGATTACATCACTCCAAACAAGCAAAAATAATAATCTGAACAACAACAACTTACATTTTCCTTTACCATAAAAAGCACATTTCCTTTTGATCTTCAGAATGCGAAAATGATATTTAAGCGAACTTTAGGGCTATTTAGATTTCCGACATGACGATTAGCAAATCCACTTTGAGGTTAGTTTTAATTTTAACTATTAACCTTAGTATCCTTCCACTGGCGACTGCTCAATATAAAACCCTTCTATGGGGGACAACAAAAAATAATGGTGCTCATAACAATGGTACCATCTTTTCATTTGACCCTAAAAGCCATGAATATACAGTTCGACATAACCTTTCCGGGATGAGCAGATATGCTTTGGAACCTGGCAGCGAGCAAAGTCTCTACGGAATCGTTACCTCTTACCCAGGCTACGCAGACCATGCTATTTTCTCTTATAACACCACGCTTGACACGTTCATAATAGAAAAAGAATTTGATAACAACCTAAGTACTTATTTTCCTTCCGGAACACTTTTTCATATAGGAGACGACCGGTTTTACGGTGTTGCCAAAGGAGCTAACGACAATTCATCCGGTATTATTTACGAATTCGATAAGTCAGCTGATACAATTAAGGTTTTAGCTTCTTTTGATTCAAAGACCGGAACATATCCATCAGGCAAACTGATGAAATACAATGATTCGACCTACTACGGAGTAACTTATTATGGAAAACAATGCAACAGCGGCACATTATACAAATTCAATTCGAATTCCAAGCAAATCACAAGTGTAGCCACTTTTGGTTGCTGTTTTAGCAATGAAACACCAGCCTTTCCTGGATGTGGGGGTAACAATGCTCTTACACTAACAAAAGACTCATTGATCTATGGAACAACATCCGGGCGCATGAAGGCAGGAAATGATATGGCATCCCTGAATGATGGTTCCTTCTTCATTTTCAACCCTAAGAACAACACTGTCCAAACGAAAATAATGTTTGCGGACAGTAACTACATACCAAACTCCAAAGTTGTTATTGATGATAATGGCAATGCCTACGGAACCACATTCGGCCATCAGTATAGTTACATTACCAGAAATGAAATGAAGTTTGGTGGAAGCTTTTTCAAATTCAACAAGCAAGACACTTCAATAAAGACATTAAAATACTTCTATAGCAAGTTCCCAACAAATATGGACACATATGGTATGGTCATGTTGGAATCAGGAGATGCCTTCGCCACTACCTCTGATGGAGGCTCAGGACACCTAGGTCAGATTTTTGAACTGAACTCATCCAACGGTACAATTAAATCTGTCTTCAGCTTTACTGCTGCTACCGGAACAATGGTGATGGGATTATTAACCCCACTCAAAACCGATACAACTGCTTCAAAAGTTCAAAGAATGTTAAACGCGGGCTATACTCCTTATCAAGTATACCTTACTAATAATAAGTACCTCGATTCGCTTTATGGAAAGTCATTTGGCGGTGGTCTTATTTCCTATCTGGATACCGGCACCGGACTTACTGTAATTGCTGCTCCCGAAGATTTATCAACAGAACTTCAGTTTGGGGGCTGCAATCGCTCCACAATTAATGTTCCCGGAATTAACAATGGAGACATAGGAGCAGGTTACAACAATACCAAGCTTATGATAGAAAGCAGAACTTGCCGTTCCGGATACTATAGCGCTCAAGACAGCTGCTGGAAACTTAAACTAAATGGTTTTAGTGACTGGTTCCTACCTTCCAAGTACGAACTCAAATCTATGTGCGAAAACTTATATAAAAAAGGCTTTGGAAACTTCGCCAGTGAAACATATTGGAGTTCAAGTGTGACTGCTATAAACTATGGCTGGGCGACCTCGATAGTGTTCCCAAATGAAACCTGTTCAAGTATACAAAATTTGGTGAATACAAAACTCAAGGTCAGACCTGCCAGGTACGTTCCCGCAGCCACAACACCATCTGTAGCTATTACTTCTACTGACCACCTAACTCCTCATTCTGAAAAGATTTCTATAAACATTTCATCGGACGGTGGTGAATTTATTGATACTGTGGGTATTTGTTACAGCGCTCAAGCTAATGGAACCAGGCCAAAATACATCAAAATGAAAATGACGAGACCAGGTTCTTATAGCACTTTAGTCGAAAACCTCAATCCAGGAACTCAATATTACGTATGGGCCTATTGCGGCAATGGAGTGGGAACGATTAGTAGTGACACTGTTTCATTTTCTACTCAAATCAAAGTGATAACTTCCGTTCCGGATAAAAAAATGGGCATCTCGGTTGCCAAAGTGAATGGTACCATTCTAGCTTCCTCACCTCAGATTACTCTTATTGAAACAGGGGTGTGTTGGTCTACCTCTTCCACGCCACCTACCTCAACCAGTGGTTGCCTTAGTAGTTCTGAGCCGTCTAAAAATTTCACAATAGGTTTACCTCAACTCTCCCCCAATGCAACTTACTATGCGACTGCCTACGCTAAGGTCAATGATGGAAACTCCAACCTTTATTTCGGTAACCAGGCTAAGTTTACGACCATACAGAACAACCCTATTTCGGGCAACTACATATTATCCGAAGACTTTGTAAGTTGCAATGGTAATTTTGAACAAATCCAGGCATCCCAACCACATGGAGGCAGTGGTACATTTACCTATGTCTGGCAAATGAATTCTGGGCAAGGCTGGAACAATGCCAACGGCACAAATAACACATCGAACTATACACCACCACGAGGACGTCCCAATCGCTATCACCAGGGGGTCCATATTCCAGTAACAAGATACAGAAGGATTGTAAATTCAGCTGGACATTCAGACACCAGTAGTTCAGTTACCTACACATTGATGCCAATTGGTTATCCATCACAACCTGTAGTAAAAGAATCGCCAGGGTTCGATCAAAAAATACTCTCAGTTTATCTTAACGATCCTTTGGGACCATGGAACATACAGTGGCAAAAATGGAAATCCAGTAATTGGAAACCTATTAATGGAGCAACCGATCCCGACTACATCGTTGCAAATGATGAGCTCAATGCACTTTATCGAGTAACTGCATCATATGGACCCGGTTGCCCGGTAAATACGAGTGCAACTATCACCTTCAGCCCTGTGGATGGTGACAGTAATGTATACCCAACAGTGCTAATTGGCACCCAATTGTGGTTTACAAAGAACCTTAGAACAACAACATTACCAAACGGCACCAGTATCCCTGTTATAAGTGGAGACTCCTCTTGGAATTCAGCAGAAGGCATGGCCCTTTCCTGGTACAATAATGATTCCCTTTCTAATGCTTTTGAATATGGCGCTCTCTACAATTACTTGGCGCTTGAAGAAACAGATCAATTGTGTCCGGAAGGCTGGCATGTCGCCACATTTGAAGACTGGATTACACTCAATTCATATACCGGGGGGGCGGATGGACGAATAGCTGGATGGGCCTTAAAAACCCTTCCATACTGGCATGCCCCCAACAATGTTTCTTACAACACTTGGAACTTTAATGCCCTGCCGGGAGGGATGAGGTCTGAGACAGGTAAATTTACTGGATTAGGCACTTTAGGTACCTGGTGGCCTTTGCTAAGTGAGGAAGCACAAACATCCTATTTTGAAATGCTAAATGTTACCCCTGAAAACAAAAACATTCAGCCTTCCGGCTCGAATATTAAGAAAGAAGGCCATTCAATCAGATGTGTAAGGCTTAAACCATAGAATGATGCAGAGATACCTACTAACACAAATTATCATATTATTTACTACGAGTCTTTTTGCACAAACTTACCCCTATCCTTATGAGGTGATGCAAAACGGAAGTTTCGGAGTAATAAGTCAGGTAAAAGCAGTAGATGAATCAACGGTCACCCCCAACTCTGCTGAATCAGGAGCCAGTATAACTATTGTTGGCAAACCTAATGGTGATATGCGGCTAGCATTGATTATACAATGGACGACTCAAGCACATTTCCCTCCCTATGATCATAATAATCCCGGAAATACATATGGAACCTTTCTACATCCGATTAGAGCCCAAGATTTCACCTATACCATTCCCAATCTTCAACCTAATACAACTTACAAAGTCAGATCACTCGTCTTTGCAGGAAGACTGGGAGAGTATCACTCCTACTATTCCCCTATTTACACCACCTTTACAACCTTACCGGCAGATGGAAGTAGGCCAATAAACAATAATACAATCGACAATGCCAATAAAGTCCTATGCTCGGCTCAGGATAACAGTTTTACTTTCTTAGGCAGTACCCCTACAGGTGGACTGCCAAAAGGCAGCCCAAACAGATTTAGATATTCATGGCAAACCTCAGCCTTTAAGGATCAGGGCTGGGTAGATGCAAGTGGCACCGAACAAAATTTTGACACAACCTGGTCATATTCGACCTGGCAACAGAGAAAAATTGACACAATGTGGGTCAGGCGAATCGTATGGTCAGGTAGTAAGCCCTGGAAAAGTGTAAGCGAACCAGTTTATCTGACCTATGAACCTGATACCGTATGGATATCTCAAGAAGCTTCAGCTGATCCAACAAAAATATTTCTCACCTGCGATCCTTGTAATCAAGGGAATATTGTTTGGCTTGAAGGAACCGGTGATGGGAGGTATAATAATGCAGGTAACTCATCAAGCGTAAAGGCAAAGTCAAACCACTATTACAGGGTACTGGTATCACACAGAAATGGAGGTTGTGAAACTAGGAGTGACAGTATTGGGATTTCTCCAGCAGATGGAGATGGCAATATGTATGGATTTGCGGTAATTAATGGCAAGAAATGGTTTATTAATAACCTGAGGACTACAAAATTTAATGACGGAACCTCCTCAATTAGTTTCTTGGAAAATAAATCATCTCAATGGGCTACTAGTAGCTCGGCCTCATATGGTTGGTATAACAACGACCCTAATAATATAAATACCGTTGTAAAATATGGTGCGCTATACAATCAGGCCACTCTAACCACATCAGGCAAAAACGTATGTCCCGTAGGTTGGCATGTGGCTACAGACAGCGACTGGAAAAATTTAAGGACTTTCGCAGGGAAAGGCAGTAATACTAAAGCCGGTTTCGCCCTAAAATCACAAAATTGGCCAATTGTCGCTGGCCAGAATGCATTCAATTTCAATGCTGTAGCTGGCGGAACAATACTTGATCGTGGCCCTCGTCATCAGGGAAATTTGACAGTTTGGTGGGCTCCAGCAGGTTCCAACAACTATAATAATGTTATAATCTATGGGGCCAATAATTTAATGGGGGTTCAAACTTCAGCCACAATCCCTACCGATCGAAAAGGAATTTCTATCAGATGCGTTGAGGATTAGTTCCTACATCTAAATCAAACATAAAGACTAGCAAAAGAACCATCCGATCCAAAGCTAGTCAGATTCATATCCCAGTCTGTAGCAGTATGTCAGTGTGCGCAACCTTTTTGGTACCAAAAAACATTCTCGCCTCATTAGATCAACCCACCTGCTATATAGATGCATTTTTTAAACAAATATTACATTATGTTTTTTTATTTTATTCAACAAACAAAAGAACCCCTTACAACAAACTCCTAGTATCTAGGATTTAAAAACTAGGTTTTTTACCTATTTTAAGAGCATTTTTTTGATCACAATTAAGAACAGAGCGAAGAAATTCTTATATTTTATCGAAAATTAATGTTAATTAATCACACAAATATCACATCATATCGAAGATGCCGTTTTCATATGTGATTTTAGGTTAACTTCAGATTAAGTACAACGACAAAACCTTTTCTATGCTACAACATGAACTCCCAGAAGTGTTGGCAATGATCAGTTCATATCGACTGACCAACAAATACAAAATTGATGCCATCGACCTCGAAACGAAAGCATTGGCCAAACGTCAGTTCAACAATCCTAAAGATCTTGTTGACAGCGAAAATGCCGGCATACAAAAGAGTTACCAGGTTGATGAACACATTCACAACACATCAGAAGAGCTATACGAATTACTTCAAAAAGTAAACGAAGAAAACCGGGTATGGATAAATCTCAACATTCGATATACCAACCTGGCCGTAGCAAAAGGAATTGATATTGAAGAGATTGATTTCAATTCTATCAAACCAATCCCCAGACAAATTGAGCTGCTCAACGACATACTGTACGATCTGGAGCAGTGTGAAGAATTTGAATATTGCGCTGTATTAAAAAGAATAATAGATGAAATCACGGAAAGGGTTATGACCGCTTAATTCCTATTCACTATTTATTATAATACTTCAGCGCTTCTGGCATCTTCTCACGAAGGTTTTTTATACGGTTCTCATTGGAAGGGTGAGTCGACATAAATTCAGGGGTCTCCCCTCCCGACATTGCATCCATCCTCTCCCAGAATTTAGGAGCCGCCTCTGGGTTATAACCGGCCATTGCCATAAAAATAAGTCCCATATGATCTGCTTCCGATTCATGTTTCCTGCTAAAAGGTAACATCACACCAAGTTGCGTTCCGACACCCACAGATTGCAAGAACAGCCTTTGGGTAGCGGCTGGTTGTGTTTTCATAGCTGTTGCCAATGCGGATATCCCTAATTGCTGCACGAGCCCCTGACTCATCCTCTCATTCCCATGTCGTGCAATTGCATGTGCAACCTCATGCCCCATAACAACCGCAACACCTTCTTCATCCTGACATACATCAAGAATCCCGGTATAAAAAACCACTTTACCGCCAGGCATACACCAGGCATTCATGGTCGGATCTTCTATCAAGTTAAATTCCCAATCGTATCCCTTCAGCCATTTTTTATACCCATTCTCTTCCATATATCTCTCAACAGCATTCTGAATTCTTTTGCCCACCATTTTGATCATATTCACTTTTTGGCCATCGCGACTCAACGGGTGCTGTTGTAAAAACTCACTATATTGCTGATAGCTCATGGCATGGATATCTGCTGAAGGAATCATTTTCAACTGTCTCCGTCCCGTTATCGGCACCTTGGCACAAGCCATCAGAAACACAAGAATGTAAATCAAAAACTTCTTCATCTTGACTATAAGCTATCTTCTAAAACTTGAGTGCTATCCACTTCAACGGAATCTGACTCTGTAAACCAATCAGCTGTATCAGCTTCTACTTCGGGCTCCGACTCCATTTCAACAGGTTCCTCTCGCTGCATCGGCTCCACCTCATTGAGCGAATCCAGGGAAGCACTATCAACGGCCAGAGTATCTGACAGAGCCAATGTATCTACCAAAACAAGCTCTTCTTTCAACAAACCTACTTTTCGGAATATTGAAAAGACAACAAGACTGTCATCACCATCAAACTTAACGTGACAATAGCAATTCGCAGTATCTCGTATCTGCATATAGTATATGCTTCCCGGTCTGTCTGCATTAGTATAATTAATGAAAAGAGAATCCCTAAGCTTGGTATATGATTGTATTAAACTTTTATCATTACAATCACCATCCAATGGCACATCTGTTTCATTGAGTTTTTTACAGGATGAAAAAACGACAAGTCCTATGAAAATTGTTGATAGAAGCTTTGTTTTAGGCATTTGCTTTGTGGATAAGTAATACAGAAATAAATCTCAGGAGTGTAAATATGAACTATTTTTGCACAAAAATAAAGGCAATCTTTATTTACTGATCGTAAGATTGATCAATTTGGAAAGGTGAAAGTATTTGGTATCGGTATGAATTATGCTCTTCATACCAAAGAGCTAGGAAATGACCTCCCTACCCAACCGGTAGTGTTCATGAAACCGGACACCTCAATCCTAAAAGACAACCAGCCTTTCTACTACCCTTCTTTTTCCTCAAACATTCACCATGAAGTGGAATTAGTAATCCGGATATCCAAAGAAGGAAAAAACATTGAAGAAGCATTTGCGCATAAATATTATGACCAAATTGCCTTAGGCATTGACTTCACAGCCAGAGACATACAGCTCAAGCTGAGAGAGCAGGGACACCCATGGCTACTCTGCAAAGGTTTCGATAAGGCTGCTCCCATTTCAAAGTTCCTACCGGTATCGGAATTTGATGACTTACAAAACCTTGATTTTTCATTAAAAGTGAATGATGAAGAAAAACAATCCGGCAATACCTCGGAAATGCTTTTCACTATTGATAAACTTGTAAGCTTTATCTCCACCTACTGTACCTTGAAACAAGGAGACTTGATATTCACCGGCACACCTGAGGGAGTCGGTGAAGTAAAAATCGGTGACAGGCTCACTGGTTTTTTGGAAGGAAAAAAAATGATTGATTTTGAGATATTATAGGAAGAACATATTAATCATTTCAATTGCAGTACTGTATGCCGCTTTAGGATATGGACAGCAAAAAACACGTTCATACCCCGAGGATATCTTTAAGTTCCCAATCAACCCCGGACAGCGAAATTACCTTTCCGGTACTATGGGAGAACTCAGAGGAAATCATTTTCACTCCGGAATTGATATCAAGACCTACGGAAAAACGGGTTTGCCTATTTATGCCATAGCTGACGGTTACGTTTCCAGAGTAAAAGTATCACCCTACGGCTACGGAAAAGCCATCTACGTCAAACATCCAAAACTCGGGTATACCTCGGTCTATGCGCATTGCAAAAAGTTTGAAACACAAATAAACAAGTACGTACAGAAGAAACAATATGAAAAAGAATCGTTCAGTGTAAACCTCTACCCTACACCAGATATGTTTCCAGTAAAAAAAGGAGACTTGATTGCCTACTCAGGAAATACAGGAGGCTCTTTTGGGCCGCACCTTCATTTTGAAATCAGGGACAACTTCCAAAATGTACTGAACCCGCTTTTCTTCAAGTTTGATGAAGTAATTGATGACATCCCTCCCTCTATTCTAAAGCTTAAATTCGTCCCACTTACCATTGATTCCAGGGTAAACGGACGATTTGAAAGCCTTACTGTTGATGTAAAAAGAAAAAGTGGCAAAGAATATTATATCAGCGAAACACCTCAGGTAAAGGGAGTTATAGGCATTCAGATAAAAACTTACGACCAGTTAAACGGTGCCAGCAACAAGAATGGAGTAAGTAGCTTTCAAATGTATTTCGATGAAAAAATGAAGTATGAGTTCTTCATGGAATCCTTCTCTTTCGGAGAAACAAGATACCTCAACAGACACGTGGACTACGAGGAGCATGAACATCATAAAGAGTGGCTTCAAAAATCTTATCTCGATGACGGTAATATGCTTGACCTCTACCGCTACGATTCTGATAAGGGCAAACTATACATCAATGATGAAGAAACTCACAATGGCCAGATCAAAGTAAATGATGCCTATGGAAATCAGAGTGTTATTAACTTTAAACTTCGCGGAAGCAAAAGAGAAGGCACAGGTTCAGTTCCCATAAAAACATCAACCAATCAAGAGATTACTCATAAAATAATTGATAATACTCTTGTCGTTACGGTCAGGAATCCTAAGAAATATGACTCAGACGCTACTTTTTACATTAAAAATAAAGAAAGCGCTACTGCCAAAGCGAATATAGCCGGAACAAAAGCACTATATAACTGGGACTTAAGAAAAGGTTTACCGGATTCGGTCGTTGTAGGCGAGCTGTCGAAGAAATTTGACTTTGTACTGACCATTCCATCGGGGCAAAAGTTCACCGCGTATAACGAGCATGCCGATATTCATTTTCCCCGATCGTCATTATATGACACTCTATACTTGCAAATAGCCAAAGATGAAAATAACTTTGCAATCAATGACTTAATGACCCCTTTATTTAGCTACGTTCATATAACGCTTAAGCCTACTAAAGAATTCGTTAACAAAGCCAAAACTGCTGTTTACTCCTATGATAAAAAAGGTCATTTAATCTTTGAAGGAGGTAGCTGGTCAGGAGACAAAATCACATTCAAAACGCGTTCTTTGGGTGTATTCACAATCCTGACCGATGATACAAAACCAAAGGTTTCCAGACTAAGAGACAATGGAAACAGCATCAGGTTCAAAATACAGGACGACTTGTCCGGCATTGACACCTATCGCGCAACATTAGATGACCAATATGTGCTAATGAACTATAACTACAAGACAGGAGTCATTTGGTCTGAAAGAATTGATGAAAGTAAACCCATGACAGGTGATTTCAAACTTGAGATAACCGATGGTGTCGGAAACAAAACTGTTTATACAACTAAATTATAATATGCCCTTAAAAGCAGGAGATAAAGCCCCCGAATTCACAAGTAAAGATCAGGACGGAAACCCGATATCACTGTCCGATTTCAAAGGAAAGAAGATAGTGCTATACTTTTATCCCAAAGACAACACCCCTGGCTGTACCGTGCAATCATGTAATTTGAGAGACAACTACCAAACACTCCTGGACAATGGATACGTTGTTCTTGGACTTAGTGTGGACAGTGAACGAAAGCACCAAAATTTCATCAAGAAATATGACCTACCCTTTCCCCTGATTGCAGACACCTCAGAAGAGGTTGTCAACCTATACGGGGTATGGAAAGAGAAAAAAATGTTCGGAAGCACCTTTATGGGCATAGTACGAACAACCTTTGTTATCGATGAGAATGGAATCATCGAAGAGATTATAACAGATATAGATAAAGAGAACCACGCATCGCAAATATTAAAGAACTAATGAGTATTTCAGCAGAAGAATTAAAAAGACTAAAAGACACCGCCACACAGGTAAGAAGGGATGTCATAAGAATGACTAACGGCTGTGGATCAGGCCACCCAGGAGGAGCTATGGGGTGTGCAGAGTATTTTGTTGCCCTCTATTTCGAGGTAATGCAGCATGACCCTACCAACTTTTCCATGGATGCGAAGAATGAGGATATTTTCATTCTTTCCAACGGCCATATCAGTGCCGGGCTTTACAGTACCCTTGCAAGAGCCGGCTATTTTGAAGTTAGCGAACTGTCTACACATAGAATGATCAATTCCAGGTTACAGGGACACCCGGCTACAGCCAAGGATTTACCCGGGGTTCGTGTCGCAACAGGATCACTCGGACAAGGATTATCGGTAGGTATCGGAGCCGCACAGACTAAAAAACTAAACGGAGATTCCAGACAAGTATTTGTACTAATGGGTGATGGCGAGCAACAAGAAGGCCAGGTATGGGAAGCAGCTATGTATGCTGCCCATAACAAAGTAGACAACATCATCGCCTGTATCGATGTTAACAACGCTCAAATCGATGGACTGGTTGAAGACATTCTCTCTCTGGGAGATTTGGCACAAAAATGGAGGTCATTTGGCTGGGAAGTAGTTGAAGTTGACAAAGGCAATGACATGCAGTCTGTGTTGGATGGTATTGCCGAAGCGCAAAGCAAATCAGGAAAAAGTAAGCCCGTAATCATTCTCCTAAAAACTGAAATGGGTTACGGTGTTGATTTCATGCAGGGAGGTAACGCCTGGCATGGAAAGGCAACAAGTGATGAACAAACAGTAGAAGCACTGGCTCAGTTAGAAGAAACACTAGGTGACTACTAATAACACTTGAAGTTTTATCAAACGATATCGATCATAGTTCTTTCTCTGGCTGTCAGCCTGTCCAGTGCGCAACGTACTGAACAGACACCAGAGAAAACCAAGATTCTTTTTCTCCTCGATGGGTCGGGCAGTATGCTCGCACCCTGGGATGGAGACTTAAGGATCAATAATGCCAAGGAATTGTTATCTGATCTCGTAGATTCCTTAAAGCCTATCAAAAACCTGGAACTGGCTTTCAGGGTGTACGGGCATCAATACGACAAGAAGTACGACAACTGTAAAGACACCAAGCTGGAAGTTCCATTTGGTCCGGACAATCATGAGCAGATTAAGGCAAAACTCCAGGACATCAAACCTAAAGGAGTGACTCCCCTCGCCTATTCACTGGAACAAGCCGCTTACGACTTTAAGGATTCCAAAAACTCAAGGAACGTTATCATCATTATCACTGATGGGCTTGAGTCCTGTGATGGTGATCCCTGTAAGATTTCCCTGGCACTCCAAAAGAACAATATATTTCTAAAGCCATTTGTCATCGGCATCGGTATGGACGAGAACTTTGCCAACCAATTTGCCTGCATAGGAACCTTCCATGACGCACGGGACAAGGACTCATTCAAAAAGATATTACAGAAGGTAATCACACAAACATTATCCAAAACAAAAGTGCGGGTGGACTTACTCGACATATACGATGAGCCTACCGAAACCAATGTCAACATGACGTTTATCAACCGGTTTACAAGAGAAGCTCAGTACGATTTTGTGCACTATAAACAACCCAATGGAATCTCTGAAGAAGTCGAGATTGATCCCATATTGACTTATAACATCATTGTCAACACCATACCTCCAGTTATAAAAATGAATATTGATCTGGAAGGAGGAAAAACCAATATCATTGAAATAAAAACCCCGCAAGGTCAACTACAAGCTAACATGATGGGTTATCAGGAATATGGGCCAAGCCTGGACTTATTAGTCATGAAAAAAGGGGAAATACTCAACAAACAACAAGTTGGCCAAGAGGTAAAATACCTAGTAGGTAAATACGATGTAGAAGTACTTACTTTACCAAGAACCACCTTCAAGGGGATTACTATAGACCAAAGCAAAACAACAAAACTAGACATCCCCCGTCCCGGTAGGTTGAATATCATGGAGCCTATCAACGGGTATGCCAGTTTGTACGAGGTAAAAGAAAATGGAGCAGAGGTATGGATTTATAACTTTCCGATAGATGCCGGAAAAACAAATGTAGCCATGCAGCCCGGAAAATATAAAATTGTGTATCGCTCAAAAGATGCACATAGCAACAAATTCACCAAATCACAATACTTTACTATTACGTCTGGCTTAACAAGCAACGTCAAAATTCTTAAAAAATGAAAAAATACACCTACACGGAAAAGAAAGATACAAGATCAGGATTCGGAGAAGGACTTCTGGAGTTAGGCAGAAAGAACCCAAACGTGGTTGGGCTTTGTGCTGATCTTACCGGTTCATTAAAGATGAATGCCTTTGAAAACGAATTCCCTGACAGATTCTTTCAGGTGGGTATCGCAGAAGCAAACATGATTGGCCTGGCCGCAGGTATGACACTAGGAGGCAAAATACCTTTCACAGGTACGTTTGCCAACTTCAGCACCAGCCGCGTATACGACCAGATCAGACAATCAGTAGCTTACTCAAATAAGAACGTAAAAATATGCGCCTCTCACTCGGGACTTACCCTGGGAGAAGACGGTGCTACGCACCAGGTACTGGAAGACCTTGGAATGATGAAAATGCTTCCAAATTTCACGGTCATCAACACTTGTGATTTTAACCAGACAAAAGCAGCTACCATTGCCATCGCGGATCATGACGGTCCGGTATACTTAAGGTTCGGACGACCCTCTGTACCTGTATTTATGCCGGAAGGTGAATTTCATATTGGTAAAGCTGTAAGTATCAATGAAGGCAATGACGTCACCATAGTATGCACAGGACACATGGTATGGGAAGCAATTGAAGCTGGTGAAAAACTAAGTGAAATGGGCATAGAAGCTGACATTCTTAATATCCATACCATTAAGCCATTGGATGAGGCAGCCATTCTGGCTTCTGTTGCCAAAACTGGTTGTGTTGTTACTGCTGAAGAACATCAGATTTTCGGTGGACTTGGAGAAAGCGTAGCTGGAGTGCTTTCCAGAAACAACCCTGCTCCTATCGAAATGGTCGGTGTAAATGATGTTTTCGGAGAAAGTGGTAATCCAGCTGCTTTGATGGAAAAATACGGACTGAAGTCTACCAATATCGTAGATGCGGTTCAGAAAGTCATGCAACGGGCCAAGGTAAGCGCTTAGGAACAATCATACATGTAAACACCCGGAATATGAAAATCATACAATACATCGGATTGCTGGGCCTCTTGTCAGGTGTGCTGCATATTTGGACTTTTCTGGGTTTTGGTGAATTACGCTATTTCTCCCTGGTGTTTGTGCTGGTATACGGTGGATTAGGCTTATTGGCTTTTTTGAATAAACACTGGGCACTGTATGCACTCGGACTGACAATGTTTGTAGGAGCGATTGGAGTGGTTGTTTCTTTCAACACCAATACCTTACCAGAATGGATACGCATCATACTGCTGGCCATTGATATTGTGGTAGTGATTGCTGTAGCTGCGGTGTTGCTGGGGAGGAAAGGGAGAGTTGACCGCTAGTCAGAAGTCAATTTAGTGTATTTTAGACTTTGTCTTGACAATACCTATCGTTGTGACGAAGAGGTCCTTACATTTGATGAGCAGAACATTTGAATCCTGATATGATTTCATTTCCTCAACATTCCTTATTTCCGAGTTAAGTGATTGGAAATTTGACTCCAGTATTGGCTTTATGTTTTCATAACACTCTCTTAAGATTTCTACTCCATTAATTTTAAACGAACCGTCACGATTAAACCAAATTCCAGAAACGGCATCTTCACTAAAATCAACTCTCCAGAGAACGTCATTTACTCCAGTATATTCTACCCCCTCAACAAGCTTCACTTCTTTGATCAACCCTTCTTTCAGAAGAGTTTGCTTTGAATCGCCCAAATTCACATCAAGAGAGGCCAAATCCGGATTCCATCTGAAATACTTTATATCTATTATACTCATTGATTCATGTTTTAGAAGTAAGAGAATTGAGGTATTATAAGAGTAGCTTCTTGTTCAATGAGACCTTTTCTGAAGAACTCACACCACTGTTACCCCTAAATTTGGTATCCGTTATTCACCACAGTTTTCACTCTTTACTTCGTATTATCCATTATGAATATATCCCTGTGTCTGACTGTGTCGATTAAAACTGTTTCGGTTTTTAAGGTCCTTTTCAGTGAGTCTATTTTTAAATCTAAGTCGGAATAGAGACTATTTTCAAATAATAAGTTATAAGCTGATTGATGCATTTTTTCTTTTTTTAGGAAGAGGAAATGCGAAAGAGCTAATTCCTCATCGATACCATTTTGCCAGTCAGTTACCATTTGAATCATTTTTTCAAACTTTTCACTCACCATATTTTCACGAATTTCTACGCTGTCTCCATTGATTATTTGCTGAACTTCCGTTAACACAAGAAAAACAGTTGAATCATTTTTTTCTTTTTTCCTCCTTGTCCAGAATTCCCGGTAATACTTGGGGCTGGATTGATAATCTGAGTATGTTTTGATTAATGAATCTATCTTAGTTCTTAAAGTTACATTGTAATACAAGTTGCCATTCACAAATGGCTTTTCGTCAAGAACTTCTGGGGTCAAATAAGTTTTGTAGAAGTCTTTTTTAAAAGTCTCATGAACAGTCATTATGTTTTCAGGGTGTCGAATCCATTGATTGTCCTTTATTCGGTAATTAAATAAATCGGTGAAAGGGGATTCAAGCTCAATGTATCTTTCCGTCAACTGTTTTTTTTCAGTCGTTTGATTGGAATCACAGCTAATAACTGTCGTCAGAATAAATATGGTTAATAGAGCTTGTTTCATTTTTTCATATTGTGGCTAACGTGTAACCTTCCCCGAAAGTCAGCCCCAGTGTGGCTTGAACCACTAAAGACAATGTGCGTAAAAGATTAGGGGAAGTGTGGCGAACACATTGTTGTGCCAGTTTTACTTAATCCTGAACGTTCTCATAATTTTTTCACCAACCGACTCATAATTATCGTATTGATTTATTTCGCAAGTTAACGTCAGAACGTAAGCTTTTTTGTTCTCTACCCAATAGAGTTGTTGCCATTTAAAATCAAATTGCCCCTGCTTACCTGTATAAATCACTCTCTGAAAATTCTTATTTTTATTAGTCAATCTTTCTGATTCTATCAATTTACCATCGGTTAACATTGTCTTAATTTGTCCTTCTGAAATCTCAACATATTTATCAAGATCAATGTTTTGTCCAGTTAAATCTTGAATCAGTAAATTCACATTCTCTCTAAACAAATCCTGTCGAGAAGTTTGTTTCGATAATAAAACAAAACTCATCCCCATTTGTCCTGACTTATCCAAATCAAAAGTATCTGGATATTGAATTGAATAATCTGACTCAGAAAGTGTTTTCCAGCTTTCTCCTATTTCTGAGTTTAACTCTTCTGTCTTTGAATCTTTTTGAGGAGTTTGTCCACATGCAACAAGTGCTATTATCAAAGCGAAAAAACCAAGTAATTGTAATTGTCTCATTTTATCGGTTTATTTTATTAATTGATACTTAATCCACCAATGTTTCACTTGTATCTCGTTTCGCTAAGATTCTGCCATGAAGAGCAGGAACGGTTTGGTTGGTTAGGTCTATGCTTAACTGCTGATGTTGTTAGTATTTATTTTTTAAATGATATTCACTCCGAATTTTTTCAACTTTCTTGGTAAAACATCATCTATTCTTTCAATGTCTTTGTCGTTAAGCTCAATTAACTGAAATTTGTTATCAGCGTAGATTTTCAGTTTTTTCTTTTTTCTTTCTTGATATTTTTCATTTTCCTCCATTCCCCAAAACTCAATGAATACCTTACCTGCTGGTATATAAAAATCAGATATTACTTCTTCTTCAATTCCTGGCAATCTCCTCTCGTAAGCATGAGCAACACCATTATTATATAAATAGTCGTCAATCATGGCTTCAGCTCTACTACGAACTCTGTGCCCGTCTTGAGTACGGTATTTAGCTTCATGTTTTTTTCTGAATTCGTCTGTGTCAAAAGTTGCTTGAGTGTTTACTGATTCGTCCTCATAGCTTTTTCCTGTAGCAGCATTGATTGAACTTAGCACACTTTTGTTTGATAAAATGGACTCGTCCCAAATTACATATGGTGAACCGTTTTGAGCTTCCATTTCAAACCCTCCATTACGTTTTCCATATTTAGTTAATTCCCAACCGCCAATAGGTGATTTTTCAATCCACCCAAGTTCTGAAAGAATTGCATTTATTCTTTGAGCTGAAATTCCAAATTCTTGTCCAATTTTAGTAGAACTTAAAGTCTGGCTTGATTGCACTTTTTGGTTTAAATCAAGATTTGATGGCCAAACAACATACTCTCCAAATTTTGGGTTGTATTTCATTTCACCTCCCGCCATTTTTCCTTCTTTGGTCAGATGCCATTGGTCGTCCTTTTTATATATCCAACCTCTTGAACTCAAGTCTTTGAACAACTGTTTAGACTCAATGTTTAATTGCTTTGCTAAAGCTGAAGTAGATAATTGTTTCATCTATATCTTTTTTTAATTGCTCACGGTTCTGGCTATGCGCAGTTTCCCGAAGGGCATTGCGTATAGGTATTGTTGGACACCGTTTTTATTTATTTTTTAATATCTGTTCAAGATATTTTCTGTGATTGTCAAATCCGTTCTTTTCTGGATTTTCCAAGTCAACCATTCCATCAATTCCAGAGTCGTAAATCTGCCAATTATACTTTTTTGATAATTCAATCAAGGCATAAATTCCGTTTTCTCCGAATAGTGAAAGCATAAAATTGCTTGAATGCTCATTGTCGGCAAAAAAGTCAATCGTAAAATCGGTTCCGATTATTTCTCTGTGATTATCGTCTTTTTTTATTTGGTCAAATGAGCTTTCCAAAATTCCGCTAAAATCAGTCGGTTCCAGTTGGTTTTCGTCAAGTTCAGCAACTGATTCTATTTTCTGTCTCGAATTAAAAAGTACAATGTCCCAACTCATATTTTATTTTTTCATTATTCCTGCTCGGTCAAAATATTCTCCAATAGAATATCTTGGAAGTCCTTTCTCATAACCCAATCGGTAAAATCCGATTCCATCGCTTTTTTGTCCATTTACAGATTCTTGGATTTTTTTTGCCTCATGAATGATTTCTAATTCAGTTAATTCTGATTTACTTTCAATGACTTCTCCTTTTTTTAGTCCACCCTTTGAACCATAAGGAACCAATATGATTTTTGTCGCATTAAATGTTCGATTCCCAAATTCAGATTCCAGTTTTTCAATTCCACTTGAGTCAAAAGTATTCCAATTAACGTTTTTTGTTCTTCCGAATCTCATCGGTAAATCGGGTCGAAAATATTTTAATTCCTCTTCTGTCAATGGTAGATTTTCAATCAATTCCGATTTGTTCTTGAAAATATCAGATGACATTCGATAGAAAATTGTTTTGACTCGAAAATTGTCCGAAAATGTCCAATTGTTATCTGCCCAAAGGCAATCATAAAACACTTCATAATCATCAAATCCGATTATTCGAAATGGTCTTTCATCAAATTCCGTTTTATAAATATCTCCTAATTTCACTTTTGCTCAAACGGTGTATAACGTTATGTGTATGGTGCGTACCCCGTGGAGTATCCACTATAGCTTTTGTTGTGCCACCGTGCTTTTTATTTTTTTAATCACAGTAGGCAATAAGTCCACTGTTTTTGTTCTTTGCTTTTTCAAGAATGTCAATTAGTTTTTCCAGGTCAGTGTCCTTTTTAAATTCGCCCAGATTGACATTAGTACTCTGTTGTTCAATCATCTTTGTTCCCCATCTGAAATCGGAATAGTAATTGTATTGACTTCCTATAACTCCTTTGTTCTGTAAATTTTCAAAAGTCTTATAGTCAAGTCCACCAACAAATTCCAAATTGGCTTGCTCCGGATAGTCAGGCTTTGGCTGGTCATCTTGTATCAAGTAAAAGTCTAACATTCCTTATTCTTTTTGCATGAGACACAACGGTTTAGCTATGCGCAGTGTCCCCAAGGGCATTGCGTATAGGTTTCGTTGGGCTTAGTTTTTTATTAAGTTCATTATCAATTTCTGAACAGTTTCCCTTTGTTCTGGTAGACTTTGAGCAACAGCAAGAGCTAATGTTACTAGAGTGTTGTCATTTATCTTTCGTTCGCCATTTTCATTCAGGTGATGTCCGTTTTGCTCAAGAAACCATACGAACATAAATGAACCAATTCTTTTATTTCCATCACTAAAAGGATGTCCTTTGATGATCGAGTATAGCAGTTGCACGGCTTGTTCTTCTATTGTTGGATATGCAAGTTCTCCAAAAACTGTTTGGGAGATGCTACCTAAAATTCCTTGAAAAGAATCATCTTTTTCATTCCCAAATAGGTCACTGGCTTCTCCTTTGGCGATTAAATTAGATTTGAGTTGCCGAATTGCATTTTTGACATCATCGTAATTTATAACGTAGATCAATTCCTTATTCAGGTTTTCCGATGACAATTCGTCCTTGTCATATCTATCGAGTAGCTCAAAGGATTTAGAATAGTGTGAAATTATTGAAAGTAATCCATCAGTCAACGTTTTTTGAGTTTGAAACATCTCTTCATTGAGTTGATTGATTTCTTGTTTTAATGCTTTTACTTTCTGCTGCTCAGTTCTAAGCAGTTTTTGATTGATAGAGTATCCTTTAAGTAAGTATTCTTTTAGTCTTTGAGTAGCCCACTTTCTGAATTCAGTACCTACTTGAGATTTTACGCGGTACCCGACTGAAATGATAACATCTAAGTTGTAAGTCGACACTTTCCTAGTCACTTCGCGTTCTCCTTCTTTTTGAACCTGGCGGAATTCCCGCCAAGTTGATTCTTTATCAAGTTCACCTTCTTCATATATGTTCTTGATATGCTCTCCAATCGTTCGTCTTGCTTTACCGAACAACCTCATAATTTGTTGCTCAGTTGCCCAAACTGTATCGTGCTCACCATCAAGCACTACCTGAAACTCAGTTTGCCCACCTTGTGGCTTAAATACAACTACTTCACTATTTTTTATTTCAGGTAGGTTCATTTTTTCAATATATGTTCTTTCTAATTAAGTCCAACTTAAAAGTATAAGGAACTGCTCCTTATATCCACCTTATATAGAATAAATATAACCATCCCTATCATTTATAAAACCTCAAAACAAAATTTAAGAGAACTCTCTATTCCCCCCAAACCATGATTTATCCGTGTACAAACGTTTGTAAACGTGTACAAACGCATACAAACGTAAGTAAGCGTTTGTTAGACGAATAATCCTTTTGTCCCTCCCTTACTTTGCCAATGTCAAACGACAAATGCTTGATTCATCAGGCACAGAAATTAAATCTTTAACACGTAAAATTTACAATTATGAATCACTTAAGAAATCGCGTACAGTTAATCGGTCACCTGGGTAAAGACCCTGAAATCTTCAAATTTGATAATGGACAAATCAAAGCACGTGTCACAATCGCAACCAATGAAATTTATAAAAACAAAAAGGGTGAAAAAGTTAAGGATACCACCTGGCATAATGTAGTCATGTTCGGTAAAACCGCTGAGCTGGCTGAGCGCTTCCTGGTCAAAGGCAATGAGGTGGGTATCGATGGTAAAATTACCTACCGCTCCTATGAGGATAAGGAAAGCAATAAGCGATTCGTCACGGAGATTGTTGCTTCGGAGTTGATGTTGATGGGTAAGAAATAGTTATTAAAATATAATAACCGCAGAGACGCTGAGTTCGCAGAGTTTCTCTAAAGGCACCTACTGAGCTGTAAAGCGAGGTAGGTCTTTGCGGTAAATTTCTTGTAATTAATGAGAATCAGCTCTCCACCTAATCATTAGAGACCATTATTTCGGAGTTAATGCTGATGAAGTAGGAACTAGTTTTTATTTAAACGCAAAGAAAAGAAGAATTCGCAAAGGGCACGAAGAACTTGGCGTCCTCTGCGAAATCTTTGCGCACCTACTGAGCCGTCAGGCGAGGTAGGTCTTTGCGTTAAAATTTTTGTTATGAACGAAAATCAACTCTCTCAAATAGTAATCGGTGAGGCCATTGAAGTTCATCGAGAACTTGGACCTGGCTTATTAGAGAAGACATATCAAGAATGTCTTTATTATCAACTTGACCAATTTGGGTTTCACGTTGAAAAAGAAAAACCTATGCCACTTAAATACAGAAATGTGGCCCTTGATTGTGGTTACAGAATTGATCTACTGGTTGAAAACAAATTATTAATAGAGCTAAAGAGCGTTGAGTATTTATCAGATATCCACTTAGCACAAACACTGACATACCTCAAACTCGGTAATTTAAAACTCGGTTTACTAATGAATTTCAATGTCACGCTTCTAAAGCATGGGATTCAACGTGTTGTAAATAATCTCGAAACTCGCTGATATAAGCGATTCATCACGGAGATTGTTGCTTCTGAGTTGATGTTGATGGGTAAGTAATAGTTATTTAATTAACCCTGCCTGCGGTAGGCTGGCGCAAAGAAAATAAGAATTCGCAAAGTGCACAAAGAACTTGGCGTCCTCTGCGAAAACTTTGCGCACCTACCGATCCGTCAGGCGAGGTAGGTCTTTGCGATAAATTTCTTATGATTAATGAGAATCAGCTCTCCTCCTAATCATTAGAAACCATTATTTCGGAGTTAATACTGATGAAGTAGAAACTAGTTTTTAATTAACCACAAAGAAAATAAGAATTCGCAAAGTGCACGAAGAACTTGGCGTCCTCTGCGAAATCTTTGCGCACCTACCGAGCCATCAGGCGAGGTAGGTCTTTGCGGTAAATTTCTTGTAATTAATGAGAATCAGCTCACAACTTGATCTAAAGGACTTTGCGGTTTCAATAAAGAATAATACAAGTAAAAAATCATTCTTTAACAAATACTCTAACACACTCCCCACCAGCAGTAATCACCTTCACCAAATACTCCCCGGGTCCATACCCACTTATATCTATTGTAAAGCTCCTTCTCTCCCCACTATTTCCCAACTCCGGATTCACCGTATCAAGCAACACCTTTCCTCCCACTTCCATAACAACCACACCAGTCACTGCTGTATTTCCATCTATTTCAACAGTTACCATACCTGATCCGGGGTTCGGATATATTTGCATTTCACCATCTGAAACAATCTGCACTCCACTTCCTGTAATCGTACTTACTACAACCATTTGGTCCAAATCATTCATACCGGTAACAGCATCCCACACATTTTCATTAGCAAACCGAATACTGTACTCCGGGCGACTCATAAGTCCGGAACTCAAATCAGGCAAAAACAAATAGACATGATACGTCCCATCACTGAGCTGATCAGTAGAAATAGTTTCATTAACCACAACCTGATCTTCCCAGGTCCTTACATCATCCGGAAGAAGAAACATTGTCGTATCAGACGTATCACCATTTTCCAGCACGAGATACAGCCTTCTTTCCTTATAGGGTCTTGCATAGCCTTCATTACGAAGTTGAATACTGATATCTAATTCATCACCATTTCGCTCAAAAGTAGAGCTCTCCAACACAAAGCGATAACCCAAACCTTTCAATATATCATCATACAGACCATCACTTATCCAATTATCCCAGTTCTGAGTGTAGTAATCTCGGTTGAGCATTGACCAGTTCGTTGAATCCATTTCAAAAACCGCGTTAGAGCCATCTGTACGTGGTGCATTGAGACCATTGGTCTCTCCAGTCATTGGGACATACTTTGTTTCATTGGAAATAAATGAATAGTCCACAGTTCCTACCGGATTTTCATTAGCACTACTCACCGAATATGTACCTTGATCTCCCCAATTATTCAGGAATGCATCATTAAAAAAGCCGATTCTTGCACTGGACATACCTGTATATGCAGTAGTCTCATTCAAGGGAGTTGTACCACTAATTTGTCTTTTGATCTCCGCATAACGCACTTGTATCGGAATGGATACTGGAGTAGAACTGATCATGGAATCTACCAATTGCTTTCGAGCATCCCATTGAGCAGCGCTGATACTTCCTTCATCACCAAACTCTGATGAGCGTGTATAATACCACTCTCCCCAGGTACCTAAAAGTCCGGCCTGATGGGTAACAATGATGTCTTTATTGGTTTCAAGAATGGGAGCTATTTGTCCCAAATGGGCAAATATCTGATTGAGCGAAGGCTGCTGTGGATCACTGGTTATACCGTTAGAATAGGAAAACCTTACAATACATTTCAAACCAGCGTTCCTGATAATATCAAAGTCATTCTGAATATTAGCTAAATATGTTGCATTGATATCCTGAGTAAGGAAATCATCCATAAGAAAATAACGGAATATTACCGTCACCTTATCTGTAGATGTTCTCCAACCGGTTAGTTCGCTTTCAGATAAATTCGAGTAATCGGAGGTACTACTATAGTTACCATCGGTAATTGAATACTTCTGCAAACCACGCTCGGGGTTGGCAATAACCTCATCGTACTCGATATAGTTCTTAGTTGTCTGCGCCTGTAGACTTATACACAGAAAGCCTAAAAAAGCAAGAACGACAGGTTTCATAGAATTAAATATAGATGGAAATGACATAATTAAAATTATTACTCAACCTCAAAATAAGACATTGAAATTGAACTTAATAACTAAACATCAGCAATTCCCAAGACTAATGATATCTTAATTAGGCGCTTCAGAAAACACACCGGAGCGCATAACACTCCGGTGTAGGCCACAGTCTATTCTTTAAGAAATCGAATCATCTTATCGTGTCCCAATACCTTGATCATATACACCCCTGGTACAAGATCTGAGATATCCGCACTTGCTGAACCGGATTTGTTCCTGGCAAAGGAAATCCTTGCCTCATCTCCATACATATCAACAATGGATATATCCGAAGCCTCAGCACCCGCTACCGAAATTCTGTCAAAAGCCGGATTGGGAAATACAGTGATAGGATTCTCTACTTCTTCTTCTAATGCTAAAGAAGACATTTTAGCACCGGACACTTGCGTAATTTTAATCCAATTGATATTCCAGCCTGATTGTGGTGCATAGATACCAAAGTTGTAAGTTCCGGCATTAACGTTCACCGTATGAGAAACGGTAGTCCAGTTTTGCCAGCCACCAGTTGCTGGGATACCAACATTACCAAGTTGTATCGACCCGGCATTTAAGTCTGCTGACAACTGAGCACCTCCCGGGCTCGCTACGCGATACTCTATTTTATAGGCACCTGAAGCAGGAAAGTTAATACCATTATAAGCCATCCAATCTCCGGCATCTATCCAACCCACATTTTGGCCCCCGCCTGCATCTGAAGTGCCTTCCAATTGTACTCCTGCCATAGCTGAATAACTTTCTGCCTGAATTACTTTTTCAAATCCACCACCACCGGCAGGAACTAGTTGCCAGTGAGCTGATGTTTGTCCTCCGTCTTGCCATTGTTGTATATTTCCACCATTTGAAGTACTCCATCCTGCCACTTCAATGAGCTTGTTGCTATGTTTATTAAGCAACTTATAATATCCATTCCCAACAGGTATTGCCACAAATTGTTGATTAGCTCCATTGTGCGCATTCCATTGCAAAATATTAGCCCCATTGGAGGTGGACCAACCGCCTACATCTAATGCATGACCACTATGAACAGATTCTATTCTATACGTGCCAGACCCCAGGTGTACCAACCTAAACTTTTGATTGTTGCCACCATGATAATCCCACTGGATGATATTTCCTCCAGGCTCGGTGCTCCATCCACCAACATCCATATACTTATTACTATGACGGTTTCGTAAATAGTAGGTACCGGCAAGTCCGGGGTCTCCTGTTGGAGTATTCGAACGAGTGTATACCCTTACGTAGTCTACCCTCATCTGAGCCGGGAATGCTCCATTATCAACCGAAAATCCAGGCCAGTTCCCTCCTATTGCCATATTGAGTAACAAGAAGTAATTGTTGTGAAACTCATGAGTACCATTTACTCCACCAGCAATATTAACTTCATGGTACTTGACTCCATCAAGAAACCATTGGATTCTGTTCTCATCCCACTCGACAGCATAATTATGAAATCCCGTGATATTATTGACTCCTACATTACCCCCATAATTTGCGTAATTACCGTTTTGATCACGCCAGTGTATAGTGCCGTAAGTCCGATGTTCTGCATTAACATGTTCCATCACATCTATCTCACCACAAGCCGGCCAGCCTACTGAAGAGATATTATCACCAAGCATCCAGAATGCAGGCCACACACCTTGGAAAGCAGGCATTGAGATTCTGGCTTCCATTCGCCCATACTTCCAAGATTTCTTTCCTTGTGTTTTCATTCTGGCAGATGTATACTGGGCGCCACCAAAATTTTCTCTCCTGGCTGTGATAACCAGGTGTCCGTTCTGGACAGTCGCATTTTCTCTTCTATAGTACTGAAGCTCATTATTCCCCCATCCTGAGGCTCCCCGCCCCGTCTCAAACACCCAGTCAGGGCTGATGCTACCATTAAACTCATCGGACCAAACAAGCTGCCAATTCTGAGAATAGGAGTTAAACGCAGCTAGAAGAAGTAAAGTAAAGATCACTCGTTTCATATTTTTAGGTTTAGGTTTAACAAGGGCCAGCCAGAGCACCCCGAAATCCAGGGCGCTGACTAACCTTCTACTTACGCTAAGTGTGTATTGTTAACTAGGAATTATTCTTTAAGGAATCTACTGATACTCAGAGTGCCATCAACAGATATAACTTTGACAGTATATATACCGGCAGGTGCACGGTTCAGACTTACCTTACTTTGGAAAGTCCCTTCGTAAATGACCTGTCCCTGCATACTGGATATCACCATCTGACCTCCGCTAAGAGACCCGTCCAGGTCTGCTATATTCAATTCTCCGAAAGCCGGGTTCGGATAAGTATCCAGTTGTCTCAGTTCAGTAGGATCATTATCAAGCATTTCACTTGATTCTGCGGCTACGGCACCACCGCTCACTTTTGTTATTCTGATCCAGTTGATATTCCAGCCGGATTGTGGAGCGAAAACACCAAACTGATAAGTACCCGCGTTCACACCAACAGTATGAGAAACGGTCGTCCAGTTTTGCCATCCACCAGTCGCAGGTATGTTTACCGTACCTAACTGAATTGATCCGGCATTGAGATCTGCTGATAGGACAGAACCACCTGGACTTGCTACTCTGTATTCAATCAGATAGTTAGCCGTTTCAGGAAAATTGATATCGTAGTATGCCATCCAATCTCCGGCATCTATCCAACCGACATTGATTCCTCCGCCATCATCTGTCGTAGGTTCGGTTTGAACACCAGCCATGTTGTTATAATCTTCAGCCTGTATAAACACACTGTGATCCGGAGTTGGTACCGGAACAAGTTCCCACTGTGCAGCCAGCTGATCATTATTGTCCCACTGGTGCACATTGGCTCCGGCATTATTACTATTGCCATCTACCGAAATACATTTGCTGCTATGTAATGGAATGAGCTGGTAAAAATTCCCGGTGTTATTGTAAACAATGAATTTTTGGTTATCACCACCAACATAATCCCATTGCAATAGGTTTGCTCCGTTAGCCTTACTTATGCCTCCTATATCCATCGCTTTACCACTGTGCACGTTCCTAATAACATAGACTCCATCACCCAGTCCCTGAAACTCAAACTGCTGATTTGCTCCTCCGTGATAGTGCCATTGTAGGATGTTAGCACCATTATCAGTTCCCCAATTAGCTACATCAAGGTATTTTCCGCTCTTCCTGTTTTTGATGAAGAATCGCTGCCCGCTAAGTCCCGTTTGACCATTTGGCCTGACTCTTATTGATGTCATAAGGTCATTGAATCCATTGTCAACCAAACAGTTGTCTGATGAAGTCAGCAACACTGAGTTACCAGTGAAATTATCATGTTCATATACCCGTGTTTTGTAGCCCTTCTTAACCGATATTGATGAGAGACCATCATTACCATAACCCAATGCTTGTAGCTGACCGAGGTTAAAGTCTCCCCTGGCAAGTCCAACTGCCGTTCCGGTCATATTACAATGCTCGTGTAGTGTTACAACAGCATCTCCAGATGGTGGAGGATTTACGCCCGGAGGTATGTTTCCCGTAATTTGAAAATCACCTGTTGATGCATAATCCAGGTAGCCTGTTGTCGGATTTCCAGTTCCGATTCCATCCACCCTTATGTAGTACGTACCCGCACCAACATTTACATTGATATTAGCAGAAAGGTCAGGGTTACTCGAAGAAGCTATTACAGCACCTGAAGCATTTAAGAGCCTCGCTTCTACATCAAGATTGGTCCACGCACTTCTTGGGGCAACGGTAAAGTTGACATTACCACCCCCAGTCGTGAACTTAAACATATCGATATCATTCTCCTGACCGATGATACCTACATTATTGCCATTGATATTTCCATTACTGCCAATTTGAAGAGTAGTAGCACCTCCGGTATTACCGGCATGATCATCAGCTCTGAAACCAAAACCGTTACCTGGACTGGCAATTATGGCGATATCATCCTGGTGATTGTTTGCATTTGCATACTCCCCCTTACTCCAATGATCAATTCTTTTACCAAAGGCCGCTCCCATAATTGGTCCCCAATCACCGTGGCCATTGTAATATCCTTCACTAGGACTTGTACGACCGTCATGACCTAATCCCAGGGTATGTCCGACTTCATGAGAGGCGGTGGTTGCTGCCGTTTGAATACCACCATTAAATACCCAACATGGCGTATTATCATTCCAGGTAAACGAATTCATATAGGCTACACCACCCGAGCCCGGAGCTGCCGTGTTCGTGGTTGTAAAAATTGTCATCATTCTTCGGTTACGAGGTGCCGCATCAAATACGCTTCTATTGGTAGTAACATTTACCTGGAAGGCATAAAAGTCCTGAGCTACTCTCTCCCATATCTCAGCTATTTGGGCATTGCTGTAGTTTCTTGATACTGCATTGATAGGATTTCCTCCATTCCATGGTGTACCCGATACATACTCACCGTCAAAATCGAGGTATACTACCGCTGTTGCTCCGGGTAAACTTTGTAAATCAGGCTGAGCCGCTGCGGTAGCCTTTTGTCCTGAAGTCGATGATTTGGTATTCACCTCATCAAATTCGACACAAAGGACCTCATGGATATCCACCTCCTTGATAAATACGGCTCCATGTTCATCCGCACTATACTTATAGGCTTTCTTCTCTTCCTTAAGGACGATATTACCGATCACTTCATTCTCAGAAGCGCTAATGAAGAAATTTGAAGACTTATGATTGGTTACAGTTCCTACCATATAGACTCCTTTGCCACCCTTTTCAAAATTAATTTCAAGATCTAGTTGATCAGTCTCCGATACTTTCTGATGAAGCATTGATTTGCCTCCTGATAGTTTGGAGTTACTAGCTTGAGCTTTTGTGGAGGTAATAAAATTTTTAACGCTTCCTAAATACACCGATTGTGCATGGGTGTAAGTGGTAAGACCAAGTAAAAGAACAATACTCAGACTGAGGTTGTAAATTCTTATCATTTCTTTGAGTTTTGAGTTTAACAGTTCTAAAATCCCTTTCCTCTGATTTCATTAAACTCCCTCCCAAGTAAGGCGTACAGATGTGTGTAAGTAAATACAGTCACATTGGTGTTTAGCGTCTCAGTGACTTTAAATAATCACAAAAAAATCCACGAAAAGTGATATAAAATCTATGGAATAGTTCTAAGCGGGTTCACTGAAATCCCGTTAAAGAGCAAAAAAACTTCACGGATAAAGCACAAGAGAAATACGACTCCAAAACCTATAACAGAGGATTTGTAAAATTGTGTCCGGTAAATGTCCATACCGAATAGTACAGTACAGACGCAATGAAAAAAAAGTGTGGAATTTATTTAGTTTCAGCAACAAGATGTCGCTTTCTAGGAAGTGATCCCGGGTAATTTTTCTGTATAAAAGTGATTAATTTCTCGCGTACATCGCAGCGTAAATCCCAGGCACTACCAGAATCTTTTGCACTAACAAGGGCCCTCAATTGCATTCCTTCGGCCGTACTTTCCGTTACTACCAGGTTCTTCACTTTTTTATCCCAAAGTGGATGATCTTCCAGGATTCTATCAAGTTCGCTTCGCAAGTCCTCAACAGGAAAGGTATAATCTACCCAAATAAAAACCGAGCCAAGCAGGTCGGCCTTCTTCCGTGTCCAGTTCTGAAACGGGTTCTCAATAAAATATGACAGGGGTAATATTATCCTTCTCTCATCCCACACCTTAACAACAACATAGGTAAGGGTGATCTCCTCTACCCTGCCGTACTCGCTTTCAACAATGACCACATCATCAATTCGGATAGGTTGTGTAAAAGCGATTTGAAAACCGGCTAATAGGTTCCCAATTGTCTTTTGTGCAGCAAGTCCAATGACAAGCGTTGTTACACCAGCAGAAGCAAGGATACTAATTCCTACCTGACGAGCACTCTTGAAGCTCAACAGAATAACCGAGATGGTAATTAGAAACAGTATGAACAGAAGTAATTTTTTGATGTAAGAAAACTGTGTGTGTACCTTTCTTGACTTCATATTGTCCGTTTCTGACACATCAAATCGTTTCTCAAAAATCAATGATACGAGTCCCAAGACACGTGCTATTAACCAAGCACAGGATAGCACAATCAGGATAAATAAAGTCTTGGAAAGGAAAACAGAATTACTCCCGGAAAAATGAAAAAGAGGAAATGAAATTTTGGCTACAACCAGTCCGAATAGTGAAAAGAACGGAATCTTAAGATACTTGTTGATTTTCTTGTTCTCTACATCAAAGGCCCGGTGTACTGAACGCTGTATGAGCAAGTAGAAAAGCATTCCTAAAACGAAGCCTAAAACTACAGCACCAAGCAGCAGAAAAATATGATAACGAGGGTCAACCGATTCCTTTAAATAATTGCTGAGTGAATCCATATCACTAATTAACAAGAATTTAGGAACTAATGCTTACCAAACTCAGAATAGTCAAAACATCTCTTTGATAGGCACAATAAAAATTCAAAATACTATCAAGGTAGCAGCGTGATCGTACCTAAAAACTCTTCAGCGCTATCAAGAACCACCTCAAAGTAATACTCGCCAAAGTTTAGTCTTGAGCCATCAACCAATCGACCATCCCAAGCAATTCCACCATTAAATTCTCGGGTGTAGATCAACCGTCTTGTTGCATCATATACCCTGAATTGCCCATCCTTTCCGCTCGCAAAGTCCGGTTCAAACAATTGATTGAGAGAAGTGGAAATGGTGTAATTAAATGGCTTTTCACAAACCTTAGATGCAATTGTCACTGGTTCCAGGGTAGTAATACAACCATCATTGTCCCTAATCGTAATTTGATAATTTGCTTCTGACAGTTGATCAAACAATTGGTATCGCTGATAATTACCCTCATTTAATTTGAATTGATAGGGCTCCTTCCCTCCTTTAATGGAAGTCAACACAATACTTCCTTCAGCTTTATCTCGGCAAGTGGGATTGGATTGTACATCTGCTGTTATACTCACCTTCTCACATGGGTCAGATTGACTCACCTTTTCTTCTGGTTTGTCTGTTTTATCAGCTTTGGCAGTATCAACAGCAAGCTCTTTTTCAACAACCTTTTCCTGAACAATAACTTCCTCAGCTTCAGATGTATCAACATCAGCTTCGCCTCTTTTTATTGGTTCATGATTTCTGATCTCAACATTTTTCTGAGTCATGATTTCGACTTCTTCCACCTCAGCTGTATCGACAGAGTTGACCGTAATAATTTCATTGTTGGCCTCCACGGATTGCACCTCAATTTCTTCCGTAGTATTCTTTAATGACTCATTTTTCTCTGAACCAAAGTAGTTCCAGCAAATAATACCGGTCGTTATTATTATTACTCCGAAACCCAATCCAAATAAACTCCCCCATTTACCCCTTTTCTTGTCCGGCTCATAATTCCTGACTTTCTTTTCAAGCTCGTAAAGCCCTGAAAGTTTTGTAAGTAAGTGTGCTTGCCGGTGTTCTTCTAATTGGGATCGTAGATTGCTATCCTTATCGAGTTCCTTTTCAAAAGAAGATTTCTCCGAAGCCTCCAGATCATTCTCAAGGTAACGCTCAATCAGTTCATATGTTTGTTCTTCGGTTCTCAACGTATACTTTTTAGCAGCTCAATGAGCCTTGGTGAGTCCTTAACTTTTTTTATTAATCTTTGTTTACACTTATAGTGCCTTGTTTTGGCAGTAGTTTCAGATGCATACCCTAGTAGTTTTGCAACCTCCTTCAGTGGCTTATACTCAAACAAAACCAGTTCAAGTATTTTTCTGCAATTTTCTCCCACCGAATCCAACAACTCTGCCACAATGTTCTTTTTTTCTTCATCAAAAATCTTGTGATACAGACTGTCAGAATCCTTGTACAAGTCTTCCCTACCATCAATATCACTCATTATTACTGACTTTCCTGCTTGCTTTCGCCATGCATTGCGTCCAACAATGAACAGAAAACCAGCAATATCATACTCCTCCTTAAATTTACCCAGCTTGACATGAGTAAACAGGATCATTATTGCTTCCTGGAAAATATCACGTGCATCTTCATGGCTACCACTGTTTTTAATTATATAAGATTTAATTTTCGGAAATTCTCTTTCATACAGGATATCCATCGAACGCATAGGATCGCCTTTAGCTATTTGCTCCAGGATTTCTTTATCTGAAATAATCTGTTTAGAATTACCTTTCATCTACACTAGGTATGTATGGTCAGCAAAGTGACCCTTACAAAGAAATTAATTTAGGAAAATACATTTGTTCGCGCATAGGCGATTATATTATTTATTAACAGGGATATTGATCCCTTTCTTTTTTATACCTGCTTTCGGGCAAAGTGTAACTCCTGTCCGATCAGAGTTGGACTTTTTTGGAGCACAATACAGTTACCTTCCTCAACCTGTATTTGCTTCCTATGGTGGCAATAAGTCAATTTTTGAATCTACCCTAAACTATACAGGGTTTACAGGAATAAGAAAGAATCAAAAAACAATAAGAGCTGCGGCAGATTATACATTATTCTCCTCCAGGGATCAGGATATGAATAGTAGCATTGGCCTGGTATTGTCTGCTCAATATTCCGGACCTTATATAAGTCGAAATCGAATTTACGCTCATTACGAGACGAACATTCCGCTCAACCGATCAATCATCGGAAGTGCAGGTATTCATGCAGGCCTGTTCAACCTCAATTTAAAAGACAACCCAACCGGGGTTTCCGGTTCCGCCATGACCCCTGATGGAAATATTTCTGTAGGGTTCTGTGATAGGGAAAGGCAATGGGCCTTATACGGGCACATGCACCAGTTCTTTGGTAATAGTTTTGAATCTGGCTTTATCAATGGAAAACTCGACCGATACTATTCCGTAAGAGCTTATTATAAATTACTGAATAAAAACAACTTAACAATAAGGACAGGTACATGGTACCGCACGTTCAGCTTCCAACCCAATGAGTTATACATAGACCTCACTGGTAGCTACAAAAAACTAGAACTTGGCATCGTTTATGTTTCTTATCAACAAATAATTCCAATGATAAAATTAATCGAGATAGGGAGGCAAAATAACTGGAATATAGCTTTTAGCACGCATATTGATCTCCTAATAAACCCTTTATCGAGATTGGGCACTTTCGAGTTAGGAATAAACTATCTTGTCAAAGGGTCACTTCTTGAGTTGAATAACACTAGTACTAAATAATGATGCTACGGCTTATTAAAATATCGCTATTTGTTCTACTGACCAACACGGTTTCAGGACAACTACCTGCCTGGTGGAATGTCAACATCCCCCAGGTGAATCCAATGTTAATAAATGTTTTACCAACTGGAGGAGATTTTACGTTTGATGGGGTTGCTATATCAAACGGAAGCTATATAGGTGCTTTTGTCGATACCGTTGGCAGTAGCAATCCTGTGTGCATAGGAAATGTTGCATACCAGGGAGCAACGACTGATCTTGATATATACGAACCTCCTGCCAATTCAGTAGGTAATATTTATTTTCTGTATTGGGACTTTGACCTTGCATGTACTGCTTTTGATGTAACCACAGATATTCCAGGTTTCGGTTATATGCACAACCCTGGTTCATATACAATGAATTCACTTATAGCTGTGTCTTCCGTATTCACTTATGATGATCTTAACCTGTGTGCTAATACCGAAAGTCCAACCCCTTCAATTACAGGAAACCCATTTGATGTGACTTATTTGGGTGATTTGCCTGTAGATTCTATTACCGGAGAATTGAATCTGTCGGGAGCCACGCCTGGTGTATACGTAATGAGCATAACAACCCAAGCATGTGTTGAAAATTCGGTGGTAGATATCATCGTTTTATCACCTGAAGATTGTCCTGGATTTCCTCCTGTAATTTCTCCTTATTCGAGTACGGAAAACCAGTCCTATTATTTCTCAGAACCGGGCACAGTCCAAATCTATGATAAAACAGGACGAGTCGTACGAACGCTTACAGGCCCTCAATCATGGGATGGCACGGATGACAGCGGGCAACTTCTACCTGCAGATGAGTACTATGCCCAACCAACAACAGGCACCCCTTTCTCAATCACGATTATCAAATAAATTTTTACCTGACGGGTCACTTTCCACTTCATAAGGTACTAGTGTAGATTGTACAGGGTATATCCCTTTTTTACTTACAACAACTACCACCTTATGAAAAAGATATTAATTCAAGCAATTGGCATTTTTATAGCCTCTTGTCTGTTTCCGAACCTGGCTCATGCACAACATGATTTTCACAACTGTGGAGCTGATGAATACCACGAACACTTAATGAACACAGACCCGGAGTATCATCAAAATCATGAAGAAGATCAAGCTGCAATACTCAAGTATATGCGTCAAAAATACGCAGAAGCTCCGCTAACTATTCCAACAGGCGCATCTAAAAGAGTTCATTCAAACTTTAAAACCGCACCAAAATATGTCATTCCCGTTGTTGTCCATTTAATCCATGATGGTACGGTAAATAATCTTACTGATGCACAAGTAACAAATGGCATCAATGAACTAAACAAATATTTTCGAGGGGACTACGCGGGGGCTGACCCTCTCATAGCGGACACCGAAATAGAATTTTGTCTTGCTTCCCAAGACCCTGATGGTAACTATACTACTGGTATTACTAGGACAAATTCAACATTGACCTCTAATCATGTAGACTTTCAGGACCCTATCACCCACCAGGATATACGAAACCTGATAAAATGGCCTCAAGCAGACTATTTGAACATTTGGGTTGTAAGAACGATTAAAAATGCTGGAGGCTTTTCCCCTCTCGGTAATCAGGGAGGCTTTTTCGTCACGGGTGGTGGACTTGCAAGTGGAGGAAAGGTAATGCCACACGAAGCGGGTCACACCTTAGGACTTTCCCATACATTTAATAACGGATGTATCAATTGGGATTGTCTCAGTGATGGAGATTACGTTTGCGACACTCCCCCGGATGATCTAAAAAACGGTCCATGCATCAATAATTCCTGTGATACCGATGATGACGATATTACAATAAACAATCCATATAGACCAATAATTGGAGGAGGCCTGGGAGATCAGAATGACCACACCAACAACATAATGGATTATGGGGCCGGGTGCGGGCCAAAAGGGTTTACCACAGGCCAAAAAGATCGAATGCACTGGTTCCTAGACAATCGCCTCAACAGTTGGACCACCTCATTGGGCTGCGTCCCTCCTTGTCCTGCACCGATTACAATAAACGTCACCCCTTCAGACACTGTAATTAATTCCGGAGGAAGCTTCACAATCACCAATAGCTCCATAAATGCCATTTCTCATTCCTGGTATGTGGACACTACCTTAGTTTCTACATCAGCCAACCCAACCATTTCCATTGTAGAAGGAGGTTTTCATACTATCACTTACATTGCAGGTAATCCGGGGAACATCTCTTGTACTGTTGATACCAGTTTTACAGTTGAAGTACTTTGCCCCGGACTTACTGTTGACTTTACTATGTCCACAGACACTGCCGTATCAGGAAGTACCACATCCTTTACAAATACCACAACAGGAGGACACCTACAGTATTGGTATTACAACGGGGTCTTGTTCGATAGTACAACCAATGCAAGTCTGACCCTTTATACCCAAGGTGATTATGAAATTAAATTAGAAGTAACAGATACCAATACGAACTGTACTTATTCCAAGACACAATGGCTACATGTTCATTGCCCTGTTCTTACAAGTTTCACTATGTCCAAAGATGTAATCACTTCACCGGAGACCATTACTTTGACCAATACCAGCTCTGGAGCAAGTACCTTTGAGTGGAGAATTGATAATGTTTTTTCAAGTAACTCTTTTCATCACTCGACATTTCACGGTACGCTTGGAAACCAAATTGTAACATTGATCGCAGATAATGGTAATTGCCGTGATTCAACAAGCAGTATAATCTCCTATATGGATCCTGATGCCTGCACACAATTTGCTGTCAACAAATGGTACTTTGGGGGCCAGGCCGGAATAGACTTTAACAACTTCCCGGCCACTCCACTAACTGATGGTGTAATGTGGGCCAGCAATGGGAGTAGTTCAATTTCCAACCAGTATGGCAACCTGCTCTTTTATTCCAATGGAGAAAGTGTTTGGGATGCCAGTCACGCCATTATGCCTTCAGGTAGCGGATTATCGGGTAGTCAACAGGCAACACAAGCTGCGCTAATTATCCCCGTTCCGGGAAGTGACACAAGGTTCTATTTATTTTATCTGAGCCATTGTTATTATGATGCCAGTTCCGGTGTCACAGCACCAGGCACCTTGTATTATTCTGAAATAGACATTACGCTTAACGGTGGCTTAGGAGACATTGTACCAGGCACGAAAAATACTGTTCTAATGACTGGCATGACAGAAAAACTTGCTGCTACCCGACACTCAGATGGTTGTAGTTTTTGGGTTACTGCACATGAATTTGGAAACAATAATTTTCAATCATGGATGGTTGATTACGATGGCTTAAACACTACTCCGGTAACAAGCAGCATTGGTAGGTCACATGGAGATGATCCAAACTCTGGTGAAGGCCAAATGAAATTCTCACCCAATGGCTCTAGGATTGGCTTAATTACAAGCAACCCAAATTCTGCCCAACCTCCTCCAATAACACCAAATGGAACCTTTGTTGAGGTCTTTGATTTCGACAATTCGTCAGGTCTGGTTACGAGCATCTTACTCACTGATACTAGTGACCTGAAAAGTGGTTATGGGTGTGAATTCTCCCCGGATAACGACAAATTTTACATTACACACATTTCTCCGACTATGGCCGGTTTTGAAAATGTAGAACAGTATCAGGTTAATTTAGGTACTCCTGCCGCTAACTTAGCAAGCAGAACATTATTAAATTCTTTCGTTCTTTTTGATTGCTGGGCCTGTACAGGAAATGGACTTCAGTTGGGTCCTGATAATTTGATTTATCATGCAGAACAATGGTTGCCTCAACTACATGTAATTACCAGCCCAAACAGCATTGGCACTGCTGCAGGACATACAGAAAAAGCCTTTAATCTTGGTGGTGGTATGTCTCTTTCATCATTACCTAATGTGATTTCCGGCATGGCTGGCTCAGTTGATTTCACCTATGACTGTACTGAGGATGGAGTCGAATTTAGCTTTACTACAGATATGAGTAACGTAAGTACTATTCTGTGGGAGTTTGGTGATGGCTCAACGAGCACCGATTTTTCACCTACTCACCTCTATGCGACTAACGATACTTTCGATGTCAAATTGAAAATCTTTAATATTTGTCAGTGCGCAACTATAACCAAAGAAGTTGTGTGTCCAACCTGTACGGGTGGTGTCGGAGCACCATTTGCAAATATTAACGTCACACCTTCAGGCCCAGTATGTGCAGGCACAGCGCTGACGTTTACTGCCACAGATACTTCCGGAGGAGGCACTACTCCGACATTTGATTGGTTGGTAAATGGAGTCAGTACAGGAACCAACAGCATGACCTATGGACCTGTTTCTCTAAACGATGGGGACAACGTAAGTTTTGTTTTCACTTCCTCACTGTGTACAATGCAATCTGACACCTTTTCAACTGTTGTAGATATTTTCCCTGATGAAGTTCCGGATGTGAGTATCAGAGCATCCGCTGATACCATTTGTGCTAATGAATCTGTTGATTTTGTTGTGCGCGACAGTATCGGTGGAGGTACAGACCCTACATTTCAGTGGTATCTCAATGGAACGCCAGTAGGCACCGATGCCAACAGCTATACAGTCTCTTCTATTCAGGTTGGTGATTCGGTAAGCATTCGCATGACTCCAAACACCCTATGCCCAGCGCCCGCAACTGATACAGATGGATTAGCGATAGTCATTCTACCAAATGATAATCCTAATGTACAAATTGCCCCCGATGTCGATAGTGTATGCACCGGTACCATGATTACATTTTCTGTAACAGATAGCACAGGTGGTGGTACGGATCCTGTATTCGATTGGTACATCAATGGATTCCCTTATGCTGGTGATGTTAATACCGTTAGTGACCCAGGATTCATTGATGGTGACTCTATCAGTATCGTAATGACCTCAAATGCCACTTGTAGCTCCGTATTAAGTGACACCGCATCCTATGTAATCACAATTCAGAGCAATGCAACCCCTAATGTCACCTTGACTGCCAGCGCAACGAGCATTTGCACCGGACAATCTGTGACCTTTAGTGTAACAGATTCTACTAATGGTGGTGCTGACCCTACATTCAGTTGGTACGTTAATGGAATCTTAGCTGCCGGTGATCAAAACACTTACACTGACCCTGGACTAATTGACCAGGACTCTGTTGCTGTTATCATGACCTCAAACTCTAGTTGTGCTTCGCCTACCACTGACACTGGTAGTGTTGTCATAACCGTAGGACCGGCTTTAGTACCTCAAGTACAATTGACAGCAAGTGATGATACCATATGCCCCGGACAATCTGTAACCTTCACAGTGACGGACTCCACGAATAGTGGTACTGACCCTACCTTTAGTTGGTACATCAATGGTGTCCTGGCTGCCGGTGATCAAAACACTTACACTGACCCCGGACTTATTGACCAGGACTCAGTGGCGGTAATTATGACATCAAACTCCAGCTGTGCATCACCGGGTACAGATACCGCCTCAGCAACGATTACAGTACTGACCTCAGTAGCTCCAAATGTTTCGGTAAGTGTAGATCAAAACCCTATATGTGACGGTGACCTAGCAAACTTCACTGTGACTGATTCTACAGGAGCAGGTACCGATCCTACATTTCAATGGTTCATCAATGGTGTGTTAGTTGCAGGAGATCAAAATACATTCAGCAGCAGCTCTTTATCAGATAATGATTCGGTGAGCGTAATCATTACTTCCAATGAAGCCTGCCCATCTCCTATCACGGATACCGCGAATATAACTATGACTGTAGATTCATGTGCCTTCTCAACGAACTTTACGGTTGATCAAACATCAATTTGTGTCAATGACACGGTGTACTTTACAGCTACCGCCAACGGGCTTGTAACAGGTGATTCGCTTCTTTGGGATTTTGGTTCAGGCAGTGTACCATTATCAGGGGATACCGGAACAGGTCCGTTGGGAGTAGTTTATACTACCTCCGGACTTAAGGACCTCGTTCTCTACAGAACTGGCGCTAACCCGGACACGATCACCAAGTTGTCTTATGTTACCGTTCATGATTATCCAACGGCAGCTATAGATACTATCCCTGATAGCCTTGGTTATTGTCAGGGAATGTCATTCACATTAAATGCTCAATCTATCGCTGGAGCTTCCTATCAGTGGTATTACAATGGAAGTCCATTGGCTGGTGAAACAAGTCAGAGTATTACTATTTCAAACCCGGGAGAATACGAAGTAGAAGTCAGTCAAAATGGCTGCTCAAGTATATCGGATAGCATCATTGCTCATGAACATACCACCGTGACACCAAGTGTTTCAATGGTGGCTGATCAGGACTCAATTTGTTCGGGTACTATGATTAACTACACCGTCATTGATTCGACCAATGGAGGCACTAACCCTACCTTCACCTGGTTACAAACCGGGGTAGCATCAGGCACGGGGAATACATACAGTTCAAACACCTTAGATAATGGTGACTCTGTACTAGTTGTGATGTTATCCAATAATATTTGTCAAACCGATAGCTTGAGTATATCGAATGTACACAGCCCCTACGTCTATCCTGCTACTGGAAGTCTGTCACTGATCACGGGTAATCTTACGCCATGCGTCAACGGCCCCAATGAAAGTTTCGCAACCAACCTTCTAACGGGTACATACAACTGGGTAGTAACTTCAGGAAGTGCTATAATTAACTCTTTCACCAATAATACAGCAACTATTGCTCCTGGTGATACAAACAGCACTGTTCGGGTGGAGGTATTTGGCACCTGTGATACCGCTATTCTGGACCTGACCATTAATCCTGTGCAACTGCCTGACCCGGCCTTTAGTATTGGAAAAAGCACTTTATGCTCTGGTGAGTCCACACTTTTATCAGTCGACAATACGGCCACCGGGATCAACTATGAAATTTACAGAGATGGAAATCTTTTATCAGCCTCCAGTAGTGCTATGATTTCTGACGCAGGAACTTACCACGTTATTGCGAGCGATGGTGGTTGTGACTCTACTTCTACAACGGTAGTTGTAAGCGAAGAGAATATTGACATTTCAGCATCTGCTGATCCTGACTTGATTTACCAGGGAGAATATTCTCTACTTACTGTCAACGGAACCATTCCTTTTGGATCAACCGTTGCCTGGACTCCTGCCGGAAGCCTTGATGACGCCAGTTCTTTTGGTCCGATTGCAAGTCCTGACACCAACACGACCTATTATGTTACGGTTACGAGTCCGGCAGGCTGTGTTGACAACGACCAGATTTCAATTCAGGTGATTCTACCAATCATTATCCCCAATGTATTTACCCCTAACGGGGATGGGGATCATGATAACTGGGAAATCTCAGGATTATACTCCTACCCTGGAGCTACACTTGAAATTTATAATAGATGGGGGTCTCTTGTATACAAATCATCAGGAAGTATTATGCCATGGGACGGATATCGCGACAACCAACCAATGCCAGTAGCAACGTATTACTTTATACTCGACCTTGGAATATCAGATGATGAAAGTGACAAATATACAGGTAGCGTGACCCTGGTAAGATAACATCAGCATATGGACAATAAATAGTTGGATGGAACCCTACTGAATATGTGTAAGCCTTACAACCATATCATCATGTAGGGGAAGGCGCGCAGCTTATCGCTGCGCGCTTATTTTTAAATAACGACTATACCGCATTGTTGCTATCGTTGTCACCTTTCAGATAGTTCTCTACCCGATTAATACTATCTTGCTCTGCCTTGTTAGGCTGTTTTTTCAATATAAAGTAGCTAATGAGACAACACATCACACCAAACAAAAGGTTTAGTATAACAGCAACCGCTACCAGCTGTGTTTCAGAGTGTACAGGAATTATACCTGCGTATACCAACTCAGGAAATATAACGAACCCCATAAGCAGGACTCCCCCATAGTACGATATTGCTCCAAGCGCTCCCCAAGCGTATTTATTATAGCCCTTTTTATTGGCCATTTTGGCAAACACATTAACCACCCATATTACAGCTAATAACTCCAGCATACTCCTTTACTTTGTTGGGAAATAAACCTCGGTGAGTAAATCATTTTCCGCAACCTCACCCGGAGCATTCTGATACACTTCAAATGAAGGAAGCTTCTTGTTCTGCTTAAACTCTTTGTTTCGCGCCATCATCGATAATACAGTCCATGGATTACCCAAGTGATGATATGGGCCTTTGTGTTCGATAGACTGAACAGGTGTATCAGGCAAATTACCTGTTGAATACCCCCCATCGACTCCTGAGATATCTTTGACCGGAATCGCTACTGTGTAACGAACTTGTCCTTTTCCAAAATCCCATTTATGATAAATAGATAATGGCTTTCCTGCCAGATTATCTGTGTGTTCAGTGATATACTTTGTGAGTTTCTCAAAATCTACTGTCATGGCTTTTTCAAGGTCTGCAATTGAGCAACTTGTTTCAACCCCCACATATTGAAATCCTGAAAACTGTGAAGCTCCTTTAAAGGTCAATTCAGAATGCACTTTCCCATCTTCAGTATAGTCCTTCAGCATCTTCAACCCACGATCAAAGTCCATACTGATAAAGGCTACCATCATCTTTTTCATCCAGAACATAAAAAAAGGCAAGGCACTATCCATGTTCCAGGTAACTTTTGTTCCTTCCCCATCCGACTCCAGCTTAAAGCCAACTTTAGCCTTGGATTTCCATGGTTTCAAGAACAACAAATCGATATCAATTGACTTATTTTCTTTTTCATTGGTTATAGTCATATTACCGCTACCAACTCTTTTTCCTTCCCATTCATAATATTTGGCATTATCAGCCACATTGACCTTTGCATCTGGTTCGGCAACTAACCATGGTGACCATAGCGTCCACGTATTAAAATTATTAAGGATATTAAAAACCTTTTCTGCTGGTGCGTTCACGGTGATGGAACGGCTTACATTGAATTTTGGCATGATTGAATATTTTTGTTGTAAACTATGAAGTAATTAAATGAATTGCAGACATTTGTCAAAGACCATTCAAATAATATTTAGCTATGAAGCATACTGCCTTAATTTTTTTCATCTCCTTTTTATTGTTCTCATGTTCAACTTCAGAGAACACCAGCACGCAAAACAGCGATCAGAACACAAGTCCGGACTCCCTTGGAATTAACCAAACCTCAACAACTAATGAGGAGCTAAACATTGATCAGGTTGTAAATCAGCTCAAACCGATCTCCTTACCTCAGAACTGGAATGTAGAATATCTCGATAGCCCCCATTCATTTCAGTCTGTTCCTGTTACCCTGGATAACTTCAAAAAACTCAATTTACTTGAAGAAATTTATTGCGATAGCGTCCAATTCCTATGGAGTCATACCACCGCAGATTGGATTATGGTCTGCGTAGAAACTTCTTCGATGAACGCCAAAGGAATGTCTTTTGAATATACTTTAGTTACCCTGGGAGAGGGACTCATTAAGAAGGATAAATTAACCTGGGCCGGGTCTTATTCTATTAGCACAGAAAATCCACATGGTGGCACCAGTGCCGGAGTAGAGTACCGAACAGGAAAAATAGATATAACCGGCACTAACGTCTCCACAACGTACAATGGAAAAACAGAAACCTATTCTATTGACTATGATGGGAAATTTACTGTAAAGAAAACACCAATAGAACTCGATAAACCTTATTATACCGAAGCTACGCTGACTGATATTTATAACGTTGGCGGAACCATGGCATTTGCTTTTGACGAAGATGGAAAGGATTTGACATTCTACAATATGGTAGTAGAATTAACTACAGAAGGCAATCCCTACTTCTACTTTGGAGACCCCGGAGATGCCGCCATCGCTCCTGTTGTTGTCAAAGACGGAATGAAAAAGCGCTATAAGGTGAGGTATGAATACCAGTACTTCGAAGGAGAATCAGCTGAACAGGATACCCATAAGGTACTTACAGGACTGGCTAAGCCAGGAACAGAAATGCAACCTTACAGACATGCCACTGCAGGACACACACTGAGCTACGATGATAATGGAGACTACTTTCTACTATCAATCAAGGAAAAATACACTGATAGAATCTACACAATTGTAGTAACTGACCAAAACACCCAGAATCAAATTGCAGACAACTGGAGCCCTAACTCCTACATTTTGGTATGGTGGAAGTGGAAAGAGCTTCATGAGGCCGGTGAAGGCACTTATGTTCCAATGAAAGTGTTAGAAGACTATACTGAAGACCCCCACTATTATTAAGGCTTCGTATTAATTATTGTTCGTAGGATTGTTGTAGTGCTCACTTGGTTTATAATTCCTTGAGCTGTATTTGTGGATAGAACCCCCACAACTTGCAAATAAAACCATGGAACCGAATGCTACTAAGATGATTGCTTTCATAATTTCTAATGTATTAAGGTTACGCTTACAAAGTTAATAAAAAGCCTCTGGAATCTAAAATTGAGGCATTTATAGATATCCACACCGCCAAATTAAGCTCTCCCGGGACTGGTAACAAAATGATACGATGTGTCTGAATAAATCCAAACTTCCCATAAAAAAACAGACACATCCTACAGCTTACTTTCCATTTGTATACCAATTTCAATTATATTGATTCAAAACAAACAAGTCATTCAAAAATTACTCTTAATATCATTATTACTCCTCCGTTTTGACGGTTTTACGCAGTCCAACAAACAAATTGTCGCGTACTTCCCCGCTCTCAAAATGCATGATCGACAGGATCTGCTCAGACCAGCAAAAGACTATCTCGATTTCACGCAATATACCATGCTAAATTATGCGTTCTTCGATGTTGATAAAGATGGTAATATATTGGGCACCGACCCCTGGAAAGATAGCTTGTTGTTAAAAGGGGAACTCGACTGGACCAAGACTACAACTAATCTACCAGACCGCACTCCCCCCCGAGCTATTGAGGAATTGCTATTTAGAAATGAAGCCGGCTGGGAGATCTTCCTTAATCATTCATTCAAATTCAATAGCTCATTAGTAGACCGGGCACACCTTTGGGGAATACCCGTCATAGCTTCAATTGGTGGACCACAATTCTCTGACAATTTTCCTTCCATTGCTGCTGACCCCGAAAAACGTAAAATGTTTGCTATTTCATGTGTTGAACTTCTTAGGGAAAACAAAATTGACGGAATCGAAATACATTGGGTATTCCCGGGACTTATGGAACACAATGGCACTCCTGAGGACAAAGACAATTTCACAAAGCTTATCAAGGTCGTCAGAAATGAAATAGATGAATACGGAAAAGATATTAAGTATGATTTCTTGCTTACTGCCGCCTTCGGGACCACGAGAAGTACTATGGAAAACATTGACTGGAAATCGGTAAGTAAATACCTGGATTACCTCAACATAATGACCTATGAACATAATGGCAGCTGGGGCAGCAGAGCCATACATTACTCTCCCCTGTTCTCAACCGATGAGGAAAAGGAAAATAGTATGCACGAGGCCTGCACAAAACTGATTCGGGAATTTAATGTACCAAGTGAAAAAATTATCCCCGGAATCGCTTTTTTCGGACGATCCTTAAGCTTCACCACTGGTAATGCTAAATTGTATGCTTCCACGGAAATTCAAGGAGCTACCGGAAGCAATTACCTGGTCGATGATCATAGTATACCCTATTATCAACTTGTGGATTCTATCCATAAGTATGATGAATTTTGGGATGAAAAAGCTGGAGTCCCCTATTTAATAAGTAAAGATCGTTCCGTGTTCATTACCTACGAAAATGAAAAATCAGTAAAACTGAAGGCAGACTATGTTTCCCAGCACAATCTTGCGGGAATTGCTATCTGGAACTTAACCGGTGACTATAGAGTAACCAAGGCCGGTTTAATACAAGGAAAGCTGCTCACCTCGGTTATTAAAGAAAGCCTTCAGCCTACCTTGCAAAAAAGGATTAAGAAAAGGTGGCAATAAATGAGTACAACACTCATCTTTGTACACCATTATGATCTTCAACAACAGCAAAGAAATAGATGACCAGCTTGGAGAAGTTCCACTAAGAAGTGCGCTCGCTGACAACATCCTAAAAGAAAAGCTACAATACCTGGGTGGAATTGAAGATGTTGATCACCTGATAAAATTCAAAAAGTATAACCTAAAAAGAGGCTCTGTTAACCTGGCTATGCGACCAAAGGGCCTGGAGCTCATTTTTAGAGATGGTTTTCAAAAGTACTGTTATGGCCTGAAAAAAGAAGACTTGATTGATTGGAATCTTGAGAGTGTATTGGACATTGTAATACTTGAAGATGAATCGGCTGTCGGCCAAGGATTTTATGAAAACAAAATTTACGGAGCCATCCAAACTCCACTACGTAAATTATTTCGGGACTCAGAGGAAGAACATGGCATTGAGGCAAGTGACATTCTCTCGGTTGAGTTCACCAACAATAATGGTGACGAACAGCTTATTTTGTTTTCTGTAGCTCGTGACCATATTAAAGATGTGAGTTTTTATATGGAATTCAATTTCCCAAAAACTAAAGAAGAAATTACAGAAGACACAGCAGACATAGATGACTGATTATCAATCACAAAAACACGCCTTTCAATTTCCAGTCTGCTGTTCTTAGTCGTTATTGGCCAAGTGATAAACCATTGAGAAAATTTCTTTAGGTAATCGCAAACTGATTTCGTACCTTGATTGCAATCAAATGTGAGGGAGACGTCTTAGATAGTTAATTCTCTCTTCGAAAATCCTACCCATTCGAGAATACTCAATTATATTATTTTAATAACAATACAATGAAAACAGGAACAGTAAAGTTTTTCAACCAAACTAAAGGATTTGGTTTCATCATTTCAGACGAAGATCAAAAAGATATTTTCGTTCACCAGTCAGGGTTAGTAGATGAAATCAGAGAAAATGACCAAGTGGAGTTTGACATAGAAGATGGAAGAAAGGGTCCCAATGCAGTGAATGTAAAAGTAGTGCAATAAGTCATTTCTCAACATAGATACTTTAGAAAGGCCTTCCCAAACGGAAGGTCTTTTTGTTTTTTATGGCGATGTGCCCTTTTAGTGAGTTCAAAGTCCCTAAACACTTGTCATCCTGAGGTACGAAGGATCTAAGTGTTTGGATTCTGGTTACCAAATCTAGATTCCCCGCCTGGTCATCCGGATAGGTTCCTTTGTCAGAATGACAGATTTGGAGTCACCTATGATATATCCACTAAAAGCGTACATCACTTTTTTTTCTGGCCATCATATTATATCAAAAGCAACGTTTCTTCTATAATTGTATCTATATATAAAATTCCTATTGTAATTGAAGTCTGACACCAAAACAATGAAACATATTAACATCAAAATCCTCGCTCTTTCTCTTTCTATATTCTTCACTCAAAATGTCTTCAGCCAGGTCGAGCTGGTAAAACGACTTGAATTTGACCACGATGAGCTTGATGGCTTTGTTATTTACCCGATAGAAAACAGTGATAAGGCTCTTGGGGTAAGTACTCCCGAAGATGCGGATGACTATCAAAAGGAATTCACACTATACGATGCAAACCTGAATCCAATCAGAAAAGGTGGCATCAAATCGGATTTTCATTTTACAAAAAGCTTGATCTACAACGGTGAGAAGTATCGCTACACTATATTACACTACCATCGCTCAGGAGAATTCCAGTTATTCAAAACCAATCTTGAAGACCTTACCTCTGAGTCGTATAGCGGCAGCATTCCCAAGCTTATGCGCATCGATGACTTTGGTGTAAACGGAGACATCATTTATTTTGACCTTAGGAAAAAGAGAACTGCTGCTATTGGTGTTTATCCACTAGGAGCGCAAAAAACTCAAATATATTCCCCTGATGCTCTGGCAGGCACAAAAGGCTACATCTATAAATTACAAAAGGTAGAAGGTGCTGATGAAGAAGTGATGTTCTTCTTCGAAACAAGGTCAAAAAGAAACCATGAGGTACATATCTTCCGGTTCGATAAAAACGGGAAACAATTACCTAAATGGTCATTCAAAAATCTGGAGAAAAAGATAGTAAGCTTCTCGGCTTATAAGGTTGCTCCGGATAAATACCTGGCTATCGGTGAATATTCTCAAAAAAGCATCTCTAGTTCCGAAGGTATGTTCAGTGCGATCATCTCATCCAATGGTAACATAAGCTTCAAGGAACACCAAAACTTTATTGAAATGCCAAACTTCCTGGAATACCTATCGGAAAAGAGGGAACGAAAAATTGAAAAGAAAGCAGAACGAAAAAAGAGCAGAGGCAAAGAGCTCACTTATCAGTTTAACAGTGCTAAGCACAAGATCATGAGGGATGGTGATGACTACCTCTATGCCTGTGAATTTTACTACGCAACTTATCGTACCGAGTGGTACACTACATATGTCAATGGCAATCCAGTACGGCAATCGAGAAGAGTATTTGATGGCTACCAATATACGCACTCATTGATATCTGTCTATGACAAAGATGGTAATTACAAATGGAGTAACATCTTTCGAATGTGGCTTAGAAACAAACCTTTCTATGTTAAACATTTTCTAACTCTTTCCTTTAAAGATGGAGCAGTTGATGCACTCTATACAACAGGAAATGCCATTTTCAGTAAATCATTCAAGGATGGAAAGGTTACACAGGAAAAAACTTATGACCTACTGACCACAGGAGAAGAAAATGACAAGATAAAATACTCAGTGGGCACAGATATTTCCCATTGGTACGGCAATTACTTTCTCAATGATGGCTTCCAAAAGATCAAGAACAAGGAAAATGAATCAGGAAAGAGAAAGAGGAAGGTGTACTATGTGAATTTATATAAGATTTGAGAGTACAATTGTGCTTTTCCTAAATTGGGACAGTCGCATTTTTAAGAGTCGCTACAATCGAACCAAAATCAAACAACTCCTTATCCAGTAAATGACTAGGACTGACATTGGTTAAGGCGTTCATCATAACTTCCTTGCGATCTGGATATTTTTGCTCCCAGTTGTTGAGCATTTCTTTGATAATCTGTCGCTGCATATTGGGTTGTGAGCCGCACAGGTTACAGGGTATGATCGGAAATTGCTTATGCTCTGAGAATACCTTTATCTCATCCTCCTTACAAAACACCATTGGCCTGATCACAATGTGCTTCTCATCATCAGTAACATACTTGGGCGGCATGGTTTCAAGCTTACCACTGAAAAACAGGTTCATCATAAAAGTCTCGAGCACATCCTCCCGATGATGCCCCAAAGCAATTTTTGTTGCACCAATTTCCTCTGCTACCTTATACAAAATTCCTCTTCTCAGTCTGGAACACAGGCTACACATTGTCTTACCCTGGGGTACTTTATCGACCACCACACTGTAGGTATCCCGTTCGATAATTTTGTACTCCACTCCTATCCTATCAAGATAATTAGACAGAACCTCTTCTGGAAAGCCAGGCTGCTTCTGATCAAGGTTTACAGCAATGACCTCAAAGTTTCTCATCGCTGACTGCATATTCAGAATCATGTCCAACATCGTATAACTGTCCTTGCCTCCTGAAAGACATACCATAACCTTATCTCCTTCTTCGATAAGGCCATAGTCTTCATTAGCCTTCCAAACTGCTTTTCTTAAGGATTTGGTTAACTTCGTTATTTCGTGATCTGCCATTTGCATTGAATACAAAAGTATGAAAATTCATTTTATTCTTGTTGACCCTAAAGTCCCGGAAAATATAGGGTTCGTTTGTAGAAGTTTAAAAAATATGGGTTTCGAATCGTTACGGGTGGTTAACTCTGACAAACACACAAAAAACGGAGCCAGAAACACAGCATATCAGGCACATGATATTCTCGATAATATTCAATCTTTCAAATCACTAGGTGATGCCATTCATGATATGGATTTGACCATTGGTACCACGGCAAAGGATCGAACTCAGAGAAAAGAATATTTGCTTCCCTCCGAGTTGCCGGGTTTGCTGGCATCGAAAAACGAGATTGTTGCTAATGTGGCCATCGTATTCGGAGGTGAAGAAAGTGGCTTAAGTAAAGAGGACATTGGCCTATGTGATGTACTCAGCCATATCCCAATGGCTATTAGCTACCCTTCCATCAATCTGTCACACTCTGTCATGATATATGCTTATGAGCTAAGTAAATCAACAATACCTGACACAACAATGGACTCTTCAGACAAAGAGTCTATCCAAACAGAACTTCTACAACGCTCCGATGAGCTACTCAAGGCTCTCCAGGTCGATACTCAACCGGTGCTTTATAATAGGATTAAGGAAAGAATTGCTCTTTGCTCGAATGATGATTCCAAGTTAATACTGTCGTTACTCAGGCACGTAAAAAGAGCTGTCAACAATTAGAATCTATAACTACCACCAATTTGAATTAACTGGTTCTTATAGACATCATTTGTCCAGTTGCGCTCATTATGGTCCATAAAACTCAATGCAAATCTTAAGTCCACACCGACATTATCAGTAACCAGATAAGAGGCGCCAAATGCCAAAAGTAAATCTACATTTTCAGTATCATCCTCAATATCATAGGTTTCCTTCTCCGTAAAGTTTTGAAATTCTATTTCTTGCCGATATTGTGCACTCAGCAAGAAACTAATTTGAGGACCAACACATAATGAGAATTCATCTGATAAATCGAATTTAGCAAACACCGGAATTGCCAAATAGTTATAAACCCAGCGGCCATTATTATTATCGTTATCACGATCGTAGGCACCCTGCCCTGAAAAAAGGAGCTCCGGTTGCAAGGTGAATTTATCCAATTCAATTTGCGCAAATCCACCAAGGTATACATTGGGCTTGAAGCCGGTATTGACATCCCCTGCAATTGTGGCTACATTGATTCCTCCTTTTGCTCCTACACTAATATCTTGCGCCATTATTTGAAAAGACGCAAGTATCCCGATAATAATTAAACTATACTTTTTCATATTCGCGGTCTTTAAGGTTAATAGTATCGTCTTCGCTGGCTTCTCCCCCGGCCACCAGGACCTTGTCCGTCCTCTTTAGAGAGCTTATTGGCCAGTGTAAGGCCCAGTGAAATTTCATGGGTACCTGAGCTATAAAGTCTCATTTGCCCTAATGTAAAGTCATAAGAGTAAGCAAAATGGAACATATCATAATTAGCTCCTACCAAAGCGACCATCGCATCCCCCGTTCTGTAAGATACTCCGAGCCACACATCTTTATTATCCACCTGGCCTTTATCATTGCGGTGCATTTGTCTTCCATACTGAAAGTTATAATGAATCTTTGAGTTGATATCTAACTGCATTGGTGCACCCGCAATACCTTTAAAGAGAAAAGAAGGTGACAACGTCCATTGTTCATTGAGATCAAGATTATACTCTCCTGAGACTAAATAAGTTCTTTTGAACTGGTTGACGTTTATGTCCTCTATGTCGAACAAATCCCAACGCGTCTGAAACAGGTTAGGAACAGAAAATCCTATACTATAGTCAGGTGTATAATACAGCGCTCCGAAGGCTGCATCTGGAGTTAGCAAACTTTTCAAAGCACCGTCATTCAAAGGGTCATTGGGATCATCAAACTCAATTTCACTTTTATCTATCGAGTACTGAAACAATTGAGCTGCAATACCTAATGATAATCGGCCACTGGTAGGCTCATGGATCATAATATGTCGCGAAAAAGCAAAGTTAAACCCAGTCCTACGTGTTGGGCCCGAAGCATCATTATACAGGATAGCCCCAATCCCGACATCTTTTCCTGAGTAAGCGTGCCCGGAGAGAGTTTGAGTGACAGGTGCCTCTGCAACACCAATCCACTGTCTCCTTACATTGGCAATCACCGGAATTTCTTCTTTGGAACCAGCCACTGCCGGATTGAGCACAAAGTCATTTGTCATATACTGACTGTATTGTGACAGTTGTTGTGCTTGTAGTCCTGTTGAGACTACTACTGACACTACTAATATGGTAAGTATCTTTTTCATATCATCTTAATACGGTTACTCCACCTGAAAACGGATCGTCTCCGTTACCCAGATCGATGATGTAATAGTATGTATCTGATGGAACCGGCTTCCCGTTAAAAGTGCCATCCCATTCTTCGCTGTAGCCTTTTGATTCAAAAACCAGGTTTCCCCAACGGTTATAAACCAAAACGCTTATTGAAGGATATAACTCTGAATTTCTGATATTCCAAATATCATTGTAACTATCGTCATTTGGAGTAAATCCACTCGGAACCCAAAGACAGATTTGTGGATTAACGGTAACCTCAACACTTGCTTGTCCGGTACAAAGACTATCGTCCGTAACCGTGAGCGTATACACTCCTCCATCCAAATCTGTGATTAAACTTGTGGCCTCTCCATTGTCCCAGCTATAAGTATAGGGAGACGTACCCCCGGAAACATAGGCCTGTATTTCTCCGTCATCATTATCTTTACAAGACACCTCACTCACATCAAAACCAAATACGATTTCATCCGGTTCCGTAACCTCGAATGAGGCTGTAGCTGTACAGTTATTGCTGTCCGCTATGACAACACTATAAGTTCCTGCAGTCACATTTGTCAAATCCTGACTAGTTTCTCCATTATCCCATTGGTAAGCGTAAGGCTCCTCTCCTCCTGAAACAGATAAATCTACCGAACCATCACTCCCTGAATAACAAGTAACATTCACACCTGTTACATTGGTAATCAGTACCTGAGGAGCACTTATTTCAACGCTATCGTAGTGTATACATCCCTGAGCATCTGTAACTCTTACTTTGTATGTATCCTCACTTAAGCTGTCAATATCTTCTGTTGCATCACTCAATATCAACAGCGAATTGGACCAGACAAAAGTGTAAGGTGACGTCCCTCCATTTACCTCCAGATCAATTTCACCATCACTACCATTATCGCAGCTCACATCGATTGTTGTAAAGCTTGTGGCGATTTCATCAGGCTCGGTTACTTCTATCGGAACAATCAACTGGCATCCGTTATCATCAGTTATCGTTACGGTATGAGTACCTGCGACAAGGTTATATACATCCACCAAGGTATCACCAGTGGTCCAGCTATAGTCATATGGTTCAGTACCCCCGAACACAAAAAGTTCAATCTCTCCATCGCTTCCTCCATTGCATGAAACATTAGTGGTTACATTAGAAGACGTAATCTCTTCTGGTTCTGTAATTACAATGGTGTCTGTAGCGGTGCAAAAATTTTGGTCCGTTACTTCAATAGCGTATGTGCCAGCCACTATTGCATCATTATCTTCACCTGTTTCCCCATTTGACCAGTTATATAAAAAATCAGGAGTCCCACCATTCACCGTCATATCAATAGAGGCATCGGCCTCACCATTACATTGAACAGGAGTCACATCGAAGCTCAGTGAAATTTCAAATGGTTGTGTGATTGTTACGAGGTCTCTAACCACACAACCCGTCTGATCAGTTACATCAACAAAGTAAGTCTTAGCTGGAAGGTTAGATACATCCTTACTGGTCTCACCATTATCCCACGCATAAGTGTACGTTCCTGAACCAATTACAGTAAGCTCTGCAGCTCCCGTACTATCTCCATAGCAGCCCACATGAGTTGCTGCAATATCCGTTGAAAATGAACATGGTGTAAGCGGCTTCTTCGGAGGGTCAATAGCAAAAACATTACCCAAGGAGAGCAACGCTATTGACAACAATATTTTTATTCTTAACCTCATCAGTCTCTAATAATAGTTATAACCCCTGTATATGCCCCATCACCATTTTGCAAATCAATAAAGTAGTAATAGGTAGCATCCGGCAATTCTTTTCCGTTTCTGGTACCATCCCAAGGAGTATCATATCCTGTGGATTCGTAGACAACGTTACCCCAACGATTGGTTACTCGCACGATCATATCAGGATAAGCAAAAGCTCCACTAATCACCCAGACATCATTATATCCGTCTCCATTGGGTGTGAACCCAGTAGGAATATTGAAACAGGTCTTGTCACTTGCATTAATAAACGCAGATTCAGTATCGGCACATCCGAGGCTATCCGTCACATTAAGTGTATAGCTTCCTTCTGAAAGATTCTCAATTATGGATGATGTGGCCCCGGTTGACCATACGTAGCTATATGGTTCTACTCCTCCTTCAACCAGTGCCTCAAGGCTTCCATCAGTTTCTTCAGCACAACTGATATCGTTAACCAGCAGCTCCGTCTTTATTAGGTCGTTTTGAAAGAGAATCACATCATTTTCGTGAGTACACCCTTCTGAATCCGTCACCGTTACAATGTGTTTACCAGCAGAAAGTCCCGTAGGGTCTTCATCCGTGCTTCCATTTGTCCAGCTGTAAGTATATGTTGGTGTTCCTCCCGTAACTTCCAATTCAATAGTACCATCAGCGCCTCCAAAACATGAAATTGTGGTTCCTGAAATAGTTGAAGACATACCCTCAGATGGTTGAGTTAGAACCTGTAGTGCAGAAGTAATACAATCATTGTCATCCGTGACATTTACAGAATATGTTCCTGCGGGTTTACCATTTAAATCTTGCTCGTCATCACTTAGCGCACTTGCTCCGTAATACCATTCATATGAGTATGGTGTAGTACCCCCGGTCACCGTAAGATCAAGAGCACCATCACTACCTTCATAACAAGTAACATTTTGAATTACACTGATACTGGCAGCAAGTACCGCGGGGTCTGTCAGGGTTGCAGAGTTTGAAGTCATGCAATTATTCTTATCAACAATATCAATTGTATAAGTACCGGCTGTGAGTCCAATGGCTTTCGCATTTGTATCAGCCGAACTCCAGCTATAAGAATATGGAGCGACACCACCAAAACCCTGTACGACAGCATAACCATCAGGATAACCGTTGCAGCTAGGGTTTTCAATTCGGGATATAACACTGGTAAGTTCATCGGGTTCTTCTACTTCAATGGTAAATTGTTCGACACAGGCACTATCATCGGTCAACGTCAACGTATAATTACCTGCCGTGAGTGAATTAATATCTTGACTTGTAGCACCATTAGACCAGGAGTAATCATAAGGCAAACCTCCACCCTCTACAGTTACATCAATGGCTCCTGTAGCATTACCAAAACAGTCTACCGAACTTGCCACACCGGTGATTTCAATTGGTTCTGGTTCCAATATATCGACACTGGCAAATGAAACACATCCGTTGGCATCTGTCACTCTAACATAGTGAGTCCCCGCCTCCACTCCAGACAAATTCTGACTTGTTTGCTCATTGGACCATTTGTACTTATATGGAGCCGTACCACCTGTAGTTGCTAAAGTACCTGTCCCTGTTGAATCTCCTGCACAAGCTATATGACCGGGAGTTATTTCATTCTCAAACTTGATTGGAACCATACGAAAGGATTCCTTTTGTATATCGCTGTTGAATCCTGGCATTTCCCAGGTATCTTCAAAGAAGGTCACATCAAATGAAAAAATATTGACATTTTCAGACCATACCGGACCAATGGAAAAACTAAAGCCAGGAAAAGCCACCTCAGGAATATTAATCTCAGGTGTACAAACATCACCCACAAAAGGAATATCAACACAAACTTCCGGGATCGTGATTTCAGGTACGACCACATATTTGGGAATATCTATACCAAAACTAAGCGCTGACATTGCTAAATCAATCGCATAAGTGTCAAAAGTATGATTGGTAAAGCTATTGGTGATATTATAGGTTGGCGTCATATCCATAAAATCATAATCACATGGAAATCTGAAGTTCAAATCATTCCCTACATCAATGGTGATCGTATCCGACTCACCGGTTTCGACCACCTCACCAGCAGAAGTTACTTCCTGATACTCTACGGAAGTGGGAAAACCAACATCCATTAGTACAGTTGGCTCGAATTCAAACTCCTGGTTCATCGTGGCTGAGAAAATTAGATTTAAGGTAAACAGCGCATAAGACAAAGTGATTTGTCGCGTTGTGCCCGTAGCATCAGGAATTGCGGGTCCCACATCAATATCCTGCTTCAATGCTTTGAAAAACGCTCCAACCGGCCCGGGAACATAGGTCAGCTGCTCAATAATATCATAGTCTATTGTGAGGTAGGTAAAATCACCTTTCGCTACCAGGTTTTTACCATCGAGTGAGGCGGTAGTTTCTACATAAGGAATATCAAGCGTACCTGTGACTGGACCGGCACTTAATTCTATGGGGAAAGCGCTGGCTGTACATATCTCAGGAATACTCCCGTTCATGCATGGATAAGAAGAAGGCCCAATCGAACTGATTGTGAATAAATTAAGGCGCTCATCAGTCACACTAAAAGAAGGAAAGAAATCGAATTGAGGCGTACAATCAACAAAACAAACCTTCAATTTACCATAGGCCCCTAAACTGTAAACAAAATCCAAAAGCACTTCTCCTGCACTTGGAAAACGTGTGGCCAAATCCCATCCTGGCAGCACACTACAATCTGTGCTAATGGTTACTTCTGCTCCCGCACTAAAAGTAGAATCTGAAGGTGTTGTAATATCAATTTGAACGGGATATTCAACATCAACCTCACCCAGAGTAAAGCCATTCATAATGAATTCAAGGCCGATACTACCATTGAATCCCGCTTCAAGTCCAACACCAAAGTCAGCACCAAGTATGGTCGTAATGCCTCCATCCCCAGTATTAACATCTACATCCCAGGTCACAGGATCGAACAATTGAATTGTATCATTTAACGAGAATCCCGATGATGGCTCCCACATGGACTGACCTGTAGATGAAAAGGTTACAGAATCTGATGTGACATTTTGTGCGTATACACTACTACAGTATATGCAAAGAATAGGAAGCCAATATTTTAATTTCTGAATCAATTCAATGGATTAATCGCTCATCTCTGAACTCAGGATGCAATACCGCATAATACGTTTAACCAGAGTCCTTATCATAACAGGATAATTGGCCATTACCCTAATCATATGCTCTTTATCGCCCTTTATATATATGAGTCGCTCAAATTGTATTTTCTCTACTTCGAACAACACCGTATACAAATAGCCTTCTTTACCTTTTTCCTTGATAACTTCCCGGCTGACAAATTCCAGGTTTTGCGATTCCCAGAATTCAGGAGTCATTGCTTCATCAAATTTCTCTACCGAAGCGTCAATCTCCGTTACCACCACCGAAGTGGCATTCTTCGAATTTATATAAACCGGGGCATCTCCATTGGTCTGAAAATCCTTATGTAATAACATGGATACTTTGGTCCCTGGAAATACGACACGATGAAACTCTTTACGGGTAGAATCAGATTGGCCATAAGTAAGTAAAGGAGTAAGAAAAAGTAATATCAGAGTCTTCTTCATGAGAAGAATATTATATTTGTGACAAAGTTATTCAAAAATTTGGGTAAAGGTTAATTCCTTTCCATTTTTTATAAGCTCCTGAAATTCAAATATCTATAAGTTGAAATTATTTTGCCATAAACGTTTTTTTAGTTTCATGGCCGTATGCTTACTTTCTACAGGCAGCTATGCTCAATGGATCGTAGAAGGTACGGGAACTGGTGTAAATTCAGCAAAGGTTTCTACACTGGATGCATCCGGTAATATCTACGTGGCTGGCAATTATTTGCTCAGCGATATCATATTTGCTCCTGACACTTTGTCAAACACTGGTGTTTATGACGGGTTTCTTGTAAAATATGACTCCAGTGGGGCTTTTATATGGTCGGCTAGCTACGAAACGAATGGGAACTACGTACAACCTTATGCGATCGATATCGATGGTAACGGAGATGTGGTTCTTGCAGGACTATTCAGGGACGAAATAACTTTTGAAAGTACCACTCTCAACACCGGAATAACTGGTGAATTCAGCAACTTCACAGCAAAATATGATGCATCAGGTAATTTGCAATGGGCAACTCAATCAACAATTTTTAATACCGATTCCTATATTGTAACCTATGGTATGGATACAGATAGTTCAGGCAATGTATATTCCGGAGGACTACTACGAGACTCAATACAAATGGGTAATGATACCCTCTACTCCAGTTCAAAAGGCATTTTCTTTTCTAAACATGATGTCAATGGTAATTATGTTAGGGCTCTGGTCAATGACTCCGTATTCTCACAAGTATCCGCACTGACCTTTGACCAATCAGGTAATTACATTTATGCCACCGGTACTTATCAAGGGGACCTGTCTCTTGGATTGGACACCCTTATCGGGCTCCCGGCAACTACTCAAACTTTCGTAACAAAACTTGATACGAGCCTCACCCCCATTTGGCTAATTGGCTTTGAAGCCGATTCTGTAATCACCATTAACCATAAAGACAGTCTACTTGTAATCACCGGGAGATCAGAAAATACAGCGACCATTGGAACTGATGTATTTACTGGAACTCCTGGAGAGACTTTTGACTACGTCACAGTACTGGATACTTCGGGAAGCATAAGGTGGAGCAAGCAAATCATAACAAATTCGACCACGGCCAACATCAACAGAAATGAAGCTGCTTTTGATAATGTTGGCAACCTATACGTAACAGGTTCATTCGGACAAGCAGGTGTAGGAGGGATAAATATCACCGTAGATTCAGAAACAAAGACTTCCGTAGAAGATTATGATGCCTATGTGCTAAAGCTCGACAGCATGGGTAACGTAGTTTGGCTTCAAACCCTTGGTGACTCAGCACAGGACATTTCCGAAACGATTTCAGTAATTGACTCTAGTAACATTTACATAGCAGGACAATACAGTGATTCACTCTATGTTACGAACATTACTGAAACTAACGATGATGGCGGACGTGATGCCTTTATAGTAGAAATTGATATTTGCCCGGAAGTACAAAGTAGATTTACTGTAAACGGATCGACTACGCTATGTGAGGGAGAATCCGTAGAACTCATTGCCGAAACAGGAACGAATTACCAGTATCAGTGGCAAAAAGATAGCATTGACATTACAGGGGCAACAGCCAGCACCTATTTTGCTTCTGACTCCGCTGAATACAGACTGATAATAACAGACCCAGTCGAAGGATGCACAAAGACCAGCTACCCTGAATTCATCACGGTAAACCCTTTACCAGATGTTGAAATATCCTTAACAGATACACTGATTTGTGATGATGAGTTCTCAACTATATCTGTTTACTACAGTCCAAATTACCAATATGAATGGTATGAAGATGGTGTTTTCATTCAGGATAGTCTCTCCAACTACACAACTATGACGAGTGGTGATTATTATGTAATCATGACAAATAGCTATGATTGTACGGATAGCACGGACACGGTTTCAGTAACTGTCATGAGCTACCCTGATGCCAATATTACTCCGGGTGGAGCAACAACGTTTTGTGATGGTGATTCAGTAGAGTTAGTCGCAAACACAGGTTCCGGTTGGAACTACCAATGGTACAGAGACGGAGCGGCTCTGACTGGTGATACTTCTAGCTCTATATATGCCCTCACGCAAGGTGAATACACTATATTAGTTTCTAACGAGGCTGAATGCGACTCCATTTCTGACCTTGTTGATGTAGTAACGGTGACCGCCCCTAGTGCCCAAATTGATTCAAGTGGTAACCTGACGCTATGCGATGGCGAAACAGTAAACCTAATTTCAAGTACCGCACTGGGACAGTCTTATCAATGGCAATTAAACTCCACTGATCTTCCCAACGATACGCTTTCAACCCTGGAGGTAGCGACAGCAGGTGATTACAACGTAGTTATTACAAACTCAAATAATTGTTCAACAACATCAAACATACTATCGGTGACGGTAAATCCGAACCCCAGCGCCAGTATTACCCCAAGCGGTTCACTCACGATATGCAATGGTGATTCCGTTCAACTCAATGCAACCGTAGGTGCAGGTTTATCCTACGTTTGGCAGCTTAATGGAAGTGCTATTTCAGGAGAGAACAGCTCTTCATTATATGCAAAAAACACCGGATTTTACTCTACATTGATTACAAACTCCTTTGACTGTACCGACCTCAGTGAAACTGAAACTGTCACTGTGAATGGCAACCCCACAGCGACTATAACAGCAGAAGGAGCCACAGACCTTTGTATCGGGGATTCTGTGGAGCTTACAGCAAATCAAGGCTCTGGTTTAAGCTATCAATGGAAAGAAGACGGAGTAGACATTACGGGAGCGACCTTCGATTCTTTAGTGGTTAATACATCAGCTACTTATTCGGTTGAAGTCACTAATTCATCAAACTGTTCCTCTACTTCTAATGACATTACTATCAACATTATCAGTGATCCGGTAGCGACAATTACGCCTGATGGCAGCACAACATTCTGTGATGGTGACTCGGTAACCCTAAATGGCAACACTGGTTCCGGGTTCACTTATACATGGTTTAGAAATGGGTTTACTATGAGCAATACCGACTCTTCTATTACTGTAAAGACCTCGGGAACGTATGAAGTTGAGGTGACAGTAAATAATAGTTGTTCTACCTTATCAGGGTCTGTATCTACTACTGTTTTGAGCAATGAGCAGCCAACAATTATTCAAAATGGAGTTACTGTTTCCACTGAAAATTATACTTCATATCAATGGTTTCTTGATGGAGTTGCAATAAGTGGAGCCACAGACCAGTTACACCTTGCTGTAGAAAGCGGTGATTATCATGTCGAGACAGTCAATAGCTTGGGTTGTCCTAATGCATCAGAAACGATCACAGTATGTGTCCCGCACCCGGAAATTTCGGCCAATGGCACCTATATTACATCCACAGCCGGTAGTTCTTATGAATGGTATCTGGATGATATTGCGGTACCTAATTCAAACCAACAATCCTTATTGGCACAAACCAGCGGAACCTATAAAGTACTTGTAACAGATAATGAGGGATGTACTTCGTTCTCTGAAACTCTTGTCGTCTGCGTACCCGCACCTACAATCACTCAAGTGGATGATGATGTTCTTCAGGCATCGATTGGAACAAATTATCAATGGTTTCTTGATGGTGACACAATTCATGGTGCAACCAATATGGTACATCAAGTTGATTATACAGGAAGTTACACTGTCGGGGTAACTAATGATGGGTGCACTTCCATATCGGAACCAATTGGCGTAGTTTTAGCTCTTGATAGCGAGTTCTCAGACCAATTCAAAGTATTCCCTAACCCGGTAGAATCAACCTTAAAAATTGAAATGCTTCACTTCACTTCAGGTGAATTATTTATCGAACTTATTAATGTATCCGGTCTTCGGTTAAACCTAGAAATTCTTCAGATTGAACAGACCTACGAGATTAATTTAGGTCATATACCAAATGGAATCTATCTACTGGAAATCAGTACAGATCAAGGTAAATATCAGAAAGTAATCAGTAAGATTTGATCTTATCTATTCGGGATTACCACATCGGATAATTCAGGCAAAACAACTTTAAATGTAGAACCTACCTTTTCCTCGCTTTCGACCTTTATTGTTCCTCCTATTTTATCAAGGCCCGTTTTGACGATATATAACCCGAGACCTGTTCCCTTAATTTCAGAAATTCCCCGGTAAAACATTTTAAAAATATTCTTTTGTACAGCCTCAGGCATACCTATACCGTTATCCTTTATTTCCAGGTAGGATACTTTATCTTCCAGCTTAACCGAGATATCAATCTTTGGTTTATTGTTGGAATAACGCCCATATTTAACGGCATTCTGAATAATATTCGCCAGTATTGATTTCAAAATAGTTCGGTCTGTTCTGAAAGTGTCATACTGTTCAACATTGACATTAATTTCATTTTCAGGGTACTTCTCATACCGGCTAAACCCATTGAGTATTTCTCTGATCATGAACTCAAAATCCACATCTACAGGCTTAACCTGCGCCTCACCTATTTTCTTGAATTCAATTAACTCGCTTAACGTAACATCCAAATGCTGAACGGAGTCATCAATCAAATCAATATACTGAGACACAGCTTGGTTATCTTCATGCTCTTTTTTGATGAGGTCAATCAGCCCTTTAATAGAAACCAATGGCCCCTTTAAATCGTGTGAAGCCTTATACACAAAGAAGTTCTGCTCTTCACGGTGCTGGTAAATGCGAAAAGCACTGTTTATTGCATATATTAATTCTTCTTCTTTCCATGGTTTGGAAATATACCTGAACACTTGCCCTTTATTGATTGCGTCTACCACCGCTTCAATATCCGAATAGCCCGTCACTAAAATTCGAATAGGATCAGGGTACTTTGCTATCACTTGTTCAAGAAACTGAACACCAGTAGTACCAGGCATCCGTTGATCGGTAAGTAATACATGAATTTGTTCTTCATCCAGGACCTTCATCCCTTCCGAAGCAGAACTGGCCGTAAAAATCTGAAAATGCTTTCTAAAAGAGGCTTTAAAAGAAATTAGATTGTTTGGCTCATCGTCAATAAATAATACATTAGGTCTCACTTTTTAAGTATTTAAGGTTCCTTCCAATTATACTGTAGCTGTTTTTCGCTCTTTCGGGATTTTGATCACAAAAGTAGTTCCTTCACCCAGGGTTGATTCTACTTGAATTTGCCCATTATGACTTTCAATAATGCTAAACGCGATAGATAGCCCTAACCCTGTTCCCTGTCCAACGTCCTTCGTTGTAAAAAACGGATCGAAAATCTTGTTTTTCGTGACCTCATCCATTCCTTTACCATTATCACTTATCTTGATGCAAATATCATCCCCTTCAACAGCAGTCTTTATTTTTAACATACGGTCACGACCGGAATTAGGATTCATTTCTGTTGCATGAATTGCATTATTCACGATATTCATCACCAGCTGATTGAGCTTACCCGGATAGCATTCAATTTCCGGTAAATTGCCTAGTTCCTTCTCAACAACAATTTTTTCATTGTTAAGAACACTGTTTAGAACAATAAGCGTAGATTCGATTCCTTCATTTATGCTGGCCTTTTTCAGCTCACTTTCATCCAACCTGGAGAAATTGCGTAGCCCCTTAATAATCTCAGAAGTCCTTGCAGCACCTTCATCGATTCCTTTGAGAAGCATATCCATCTCTTCTACTAAAAAATCCATATCCAATTCCTTCTTAAGCTTTTCAATTTCCTGAAGTTTCTCTGTACTTATTCCATCAGGAGTAATCTCTCCGTACTTGTTAAGCACTAACACGAGGTCTTCTATATCCCTTTTCAAAGGGGTTACATTACTTGTTACAAAATTTATTGGATTGTTTATTTCATGAGCTATACCAGCAGTCAATTGACCCAATGAAGCCATTTTCTCTGCATCAACAAGCTGTGACTGGGTACTTTTCAGATTATCCAGTGTTACATTCAATTCCTCGTTACTCTGCTCCAACTCAGCCGTTCGCTCCCTAACTTTTGACTCCAAGATGATATTCTGTTCCTTGATAATTCTTTCATTTTCACGAAGTGCTTCTAACGCCTGGGCTTGAGATTGTTCTTTTTCTCTTTTTAGAATATTAATTCGGTCTGCAAGTGCGAAAGATAATAGTAATGTTTCGATTGCAGAACCTACTGGCATTGTATATACAGTAATATTATTATATGGCAATATTCCCATATTTTTCATTGCGTGAAGAAATACACCAATAAGAAAAATTGCCCAGGCCACAGAGAAGAACCTTGCCGGTTTATATCCCTTCCTAGCTACCACTATACCTACATATAACATAAATAGTGATAAAGGTGTTACTACCATCAAAATTGCATTCCATGCGATTGACAGATGACCTAGGAATGTAAGAATAGTGATGATTCCATATACCGGAAATGACAGCTTAAGTACTGTGTCCAATTTTTTAGCATGGACCTTAGTTATTAAGAAAACTCTAAGAAACTGAACTGAGCTCACGCCAACAGCAATACTCAGTAGATGAATACTTTGAGCTTCGAAGCCTGGGCTTGATGGCCACACATATTTAAATGGAAAACCATGAAATTCTAACTGAGTTAGAAGGACAAATAGAATGTAAAATACATAGTAGATGTAGCTGTTATCCCTAACTGTGAAATAAACGAATAGATTATACAAAATCATCGCTAGCATTATTCCAGCATATGTTCCTATAAAGAAATGAATATTGGTAGCATCTTCAAACAGCGTTTTATTAGTTTCTAAGTAGATTGGAAGTTCAATCTGGTCATAACTATTAATACAGAGATAATACTCCCCAGTTTCTCCCCCACTTAGTTCCAGATCAATGACGTAAACGGGTGTCTTGTACTCCCTATCATCAAAAGCCTTGACCTGCCCAAAATTTCTGTCCCACACTTTCTCTCCATTAACAACTTTGTAACATTTGACATCATCCGTTAACGGAGCATCAAAAACTGCAAATAATGTATTTTCATCGGAAAGATTTTTTACTCGAAAACGGACCCAAACATTTGCTTTGGAAAATTGAAGGTTGGGTACTGGATTTTTTCCTTGTGTGAATTCCTGTGCAACTACTCCTGATAGTTCCAGTTCTTTACTTTCATCAACATAAATCCCTAGAAAATTACCAATCAACTCCCCTTGCCTACCAGGTTCATATATGTATGTTGGTAACTTATCTGCTGTAACCTCAGAAATACTTGTTAACACAAATAACAAACAAAAGATAATTCTTTGATGTGATTTGATATTCATTTTACCTTGTTTAAAGAAAGCTCAGTAATCGACTTTAACTTGAGGTTGTATTCTACCTCTAATTCGGAATCATAACTCATTTCGACACGATTAATAATTGGGGTTTTCTGCAACCCCTGCATCATTTTTCTATCATATTCTTGTGCTGAATCCAAGCTCAACGCGTTCAAAATCCCAACTACCCTTGCTATGTTGTCCTTATTCGGATATAAGAACTCTCCCATATTACCCAATCTCTTATCAACAATAAATCCTACTCTCCTAAACATTGGTAGTGAATACCCTCCACAAATACCAATCAAAGATTGAATCTTCAATTGCTTTACGATTGAAATACCAGCTCTTGTTAAAATCAAACTAACTCCCTGTCCTTTTACTTTTCTACTATTCCAAAGTCCACACAATTCTCCAACACCACCGTGGACCCTAAGTTCTTCAACCAAAGAGTACACATTCTCGTCCATATACCCAATAGCCGACTCCACAGGTAATTCCAATGCTTCATCCCTAACCTGGACTCTGATTCCTCCAACCATTTCGCCATCCTCATCCTTTGCTACTACGCAATAAGTGTTAGAGTGTTGGGCCCATTTAGCATTATTTGAGGTAATATTTGTTATACCATAGTCCAGCAGAACCTTTATATGCCCGTCCATGTATTCTTTACACAATCCTGGTTCATCAATAGCTCGATATGCTTTAAGCTGGATTTTTAGCATTTTATACTACAATTAGCACATCATCTAAACTATATCTTAGAGACTTGTACTTTGGAGAATCTCCATTAAAAAATCTAATGAGCAGAGCCCTTCCAACATCATGATTTATTGAGAATAACTCTACGAACTCTGATAGAAGATCAGCCGTTTCTGTGGCGAACTTTTCTTCCAGGACTTTGTTTTCAGAGTGTTGGAATGTATTGAAAATTAATGTTGAAAGAGAGGCCGGGTGAGTTGCCACACCAAGCTCAGTTGCCTTTAACCATCCTCTTTCCAGAGCTCTTCCAGCTTGAAAAAAGTTGTAAGGTGAAAAGGAAGGCATGACCAATAACCCTACAGCTGAAGCATTTTTGATCCACTTCCTTTGAATTTTCTTATACGCACTTCCTAAATCCCATTCGGCCAGTTTAGAAACCACCCCCCAATCCTTGCTTACATAAAAGCCAGCAAACTCGGTAGGAGTTAAATCCATAGTTTCCATGAAACTAATACCATTTCTCGTGCTTAGAGCATCTTCAATTGTCCATCGAGCTTCACCTCTAAAATCATTATGACCTCCCTTGCTCAGATAACGGACTCTATCCATAGAAGCGGTGAGTTCTGCTACCTTGTTAAGCTTGTCCTTATCATTAATAATAAGTAAATCCGCACCTTCAATTTGTTTAACCGAACTTCTGATTACCTCCAAATCTTCTACCTTTAATTCATCATAGGATTCTATATTTCGGTTTGTTATTCTTTTCTCAATATGGGTAGCTAAATTGATGTCAATTCCAGGCAAAACATTCTGGGGAAGCTTAGAACCGTTTGAGTAAAAACTAAAGTAAGCAATCAGTACAGAATCTTCAGAAATTTCAGGTAAATCCATCACTACTTCCAACCCACGGTATTGTGCCGATAAAATCAAATTTTCAGCGGCAGCTCCAAGCCCCATTAGCATTGTAGTCTTCTTACAATCTAACAAGTCTGGCCTGAAGGTATCATCTAAAAAAAGAAAAAGCCTCTTTTTGAAATATATCCATTTCCATGACTGTGAATTAGCTCCTGTAGGTGCGAGACAAGCTAGTCGCACCAGTTCCTTTACAGTCTCATTTGGTAAACAATAAACCTCAGGGTCATCAGAAAGACCAAGTTTCTCTATCTCATCAAGCATCTCTTCCTGTGTAATTGACGGCTTTAAGTTGAATGGCTCTGGCTCTTCCTGTTTAGAATCCTTATTCTTGATGATATCCTCAACATCCACCCAGTATCGACCTGAGTCTGTAAACTGACCAAGCAACACCCTCCGACAAACATCTGTCGTAACACCTCCTCCGAGAGTTACTGCTGAAGCAAGTTGTGGCCATGTCGTTATACTTTGTTCAATTTCAAGCATCGAAGCCCTCAGCCTTTCTGAGGAAGTATCCATTCCCACCATTGGCAAAAGGTATGGCACTTTCTCTTCATTGGTTTTGGCTTGCTTAACTTTCGTTAGGTCAAGGTGATCAATCAAACCATGCAGAATGGGTCTATTCGGCTCTAGATCAAACCGCTCAATATCAATAGTTCCTCTATCACTCGCTTCCATCATCACAGGTATATTGTATTCCCTAGCCTTATGTCTACTATGAATTTTCATAAAAAGACCGTCACATTCATCTATTAAAACATCCAACTTCTCATTTCCTAAAAGAAATTCATCTATATTCTGCTCAGTAAGTCCATCCGTGAAGCATTTAACGCTAATAAAAGGATCTATTTCAGATATTTCTCTTGCTACGGCCACACATTTGTTAATATTCAAATTATGTACTCCTGTTCTAATTCGATTTAAATTCGTGAGTTCTAAGTTGTCGAAATCGGCTAACCTTATTTCACCCGCAATTCGCTCCATAGCGATAGTCACTGCAACAGATTGTCCCACAGATAACCCAACGACCCCAACTTTTTTGCCCTCTAGAATGGATTTCTCCTTTGGAGTGATTTTATAGCAATTTCTATTTGTGCGAACAAACACGAACTCCTCTTTTGGCAATAGTCTTACCACCCTATGACTCCAAGGATAATACACCCAAACTCCATATTCATCACCTCCATTCTCCTCCAGAAATCGATTTGCCGCATCCTTCAAACTTTTATCAGTAAATTTTTCTTTAGGATTCCGACTTTTAATATACTCTTCTAACTGCCCCAAAATTGTGTCGTATATGAAGAGCTGCTTTGATTGAACTATCTCATTCAGCTTAACCATATCATCCTTATTACTTGAATGATATAAAACAGGTATATGCGTTTCTTGGTTGGGAGTTAAGCTGCTCCGCTTGATGAATTCATTCATTTTCTAGTCAAATATTACACCAAACACCATTCCAGTTATTTTTCAAAATGAGCCCACGTTGTATACTCACAGAAACAAAATCACAGCAAATAAATCATGCTATTATCCTTCCTATATTTGATGCTAGAATTAGATTTTAAGCAGAAAATTAAAACTAGCATTAAGTTTAATGCGACCGGCTTCACACAATTAACAGATTTTTTTTTGTGCGGCCAACTCAAAGCACCTTAATTCCGTAATCAAAGGACAAGCAAATTTGCATAAATTTTGTTTTTGTTGAAAAAATAAAAAAAACATACATACAACATGAGTAGCCTAGAGGTTAAAACAGAGAATATTAAAGTATTGTACATCGATGATGAACCAAACAACCTTACCGCATTCAAGGCCAGCTTCCGTAGGGACTTTGATATTCTTACTGCTGAATCTGCTCACTCCGCAATGTCTTTAGTAGAAGACAATGAATTCCATGTTATTATTTCTGACCAAAGAATGCCAGATGTAACCGGAGTTGAATTTTTCGAAAAAATTAGAAATAATCACCCAGACCCAATCAGAATATTGTTGACTGGCTACGCTGACATAGAAGCCGTCATAGCCGCCATCAACAGAGGTGAAGTTTATCGATACATCACCAAACCATGGGATGAAAATGATTTAAAAGTAACTATTCAGAATGCTTTCGAAATCTTTGCCCTTAGGGCTGAAAACAAACAACTAATGCATAGTCTGGTTCAGGCAAACAAACAGCTTGAATTTATGTTAAGGCAAAAATTGCTATCTTAGGTTAACCTAAACACTGTGTACCTAAGTGAACAAATCGAAACACCCTGACAACCAGGACAATCTCGATCTTGTCAGAAAGATTATAGAGGAACTAAACTCCGGCCACTTTGATATTGAATATGAAATCAATGAAAAGAATGGTAAGCTGGAAGCAATCCTCTCGGGAATTTCGCTCTTAAGTCTTGAATTAAAGTCTTCCAAATTAACACAAGAACTAGTAAACAAGCTTTTTGAGGGTGTCGGTGATCTCCTGATGGTAATTGATAAAGATTTAAAAATCTTACGAACCAATAACAAAATTCCGGCCTTCACCAGTCTTATTGAAACCAAAGACTTCTCCTCCTTTCTACAAAATCCAAATGACATTGAGCACATAAAACAATGCATTGAGCACCATACATCTGTAGATAGTATGGAGTGTGAAATACGTGTAAGTGGTAAGGTTTATTATATTTCGGTAACCATACTTTCCATAGACACTGAAGAGCAAAACTCCGGAAACCAATTCCTGGTCATTCTGAAAGACCTTTCTAAACTTCGCAGGGTTGAAAGCGAACTCAAATCGAAAAACGAGGAGCTCGAATCGTTTCTGTATTCAGCTTCTCATCACCTTAAAGGTCCTCTTGCTACAATTCTGGGATTAACAAATATTGTCAACGAGAACACATCAATAGAAGAGTTTCAGGAGTACTTCGCATATATAAAAGAAACATCACAAAAACTCAATGACACTCTGATCGACCTGGTAGAGTTCCCAAAGTATGGAGAGTACAATCATACAGTCGAGTTGATTGACATAAAGACCACCATCACACAACTTATTAAGGAAATTTCCCTTGAACAGGACTTCAGTCCAAATGATTACGAGCTCATACTCCAATTAGAAGGAACCAATAATTTTCAATCAGTCAAAACCATATTCTCTTCCATACTGCATCACCTATTGGAAAATGCATTTCGGTTTCAAAAAAATTCACCGAACGCTGCATTAATAAAAATTGAAACTGAGCATTTGGATAATGGGCTTCAAATTACAATTACTGACAATGGTCCCGGAATTAAGGAGGAATATCAACCCAGGATATTTGAATTATTTAAGACGGCAAGTCCTGTCAATCAGGGTACAGGAATGGGGCTCTATATAGTAAAAAACCAGGTACAACGCCTCGGGGGGAAAATCCAACTATACAGTATGTCTAAAATTGGAACTACGGCTGTTCTTTGGCTTCCCAACCTGCAAAAAGCTGAATTAATCGCAAGTTAAATTACATATCAAATTGAGCTGGATACACAAACCATTTTAAGGTACCTGTGTTTTGAGACACTTCCTTCCAGCTAGTTAACTCAAACTCAATTCTCACAGCTCCACAAGTTGGAATATTACCAATCTCCGCTCCAGTGAGATACTCCGACAAATAGGTAAAGCTAGGATTGTGTCCTACGAGCATAACCGTATCATATTCTTCGTCTAATCCATTCACAACTTCCAGCAATGTTCTAATCGATGCTTCATAAACAGCTTCCTTGAATTCAATTTCTGAAGTATCAAAATTCAACTGCTCTGAAATATATTCAGCCGTCAATTTTGCACGTTCTGCAGGGCTAGAAACTACGGCATCTACGTGAACCCCAAGCTCGTGCAATTTATGCCCCATACGAGGAGCCACACGATGTCCTCTCGCATTTAATGTACGATCGAAATCCTTTTGCCCCGGGTTGGACCAATCGGATTTAGCATGTCTGAGCATTATGAGGTTCTTCATAGTAAAAACTAGTAATTCTTGAAAATAAACAATATAGTTGACTACGTTAAAAAAACTTTCACAAATCTATAGACGTTAATTGGTTTGTACTTTTAGAAAAAAATTTTTCATCTTTGAAGCCCTTTCAAATAGTTAACAGAATCGAATGGCCAAAAATTTAGTTATAGTTGAGTCCCCGGCAAAAGCAAAAACCATAGAAGGATACCTTGGTCCGGATTTTACAGTAAAGTCAAGTTTTGGTCATGTCAGAGACCTTCCTAAAGATGATTCTGCAATAGATAAAGAAAACGGATTTCAACCTACCTACGAGATATCAAAAGACAAAAAGGATGTCGTCAGAGAACTCAAAAAATTAGCTAAACAGGCCGAAGTAATCTGGTTAGCAACTGACGATGACCGTGAAGGAGAAGCTATATCATGGCACTTAAATGAGGCTCTTGACCTAAATAATAAAGATACAAGGCGAATAGTTTTTCGGGAGATCACTAAACAGGCCATCCTGAATTCTATAGAAAGCCCGAGAGAGATAAATACCAACTTAGTTAATGCACAACAAGCAAGAAGAGTCCTTGATAGATTGGTAGGGTTTGAACTGTCCCCAATCCTATGGAAGAAAATTAAAAGAGGGCTTTCTGCAGGTAGGGTTCAGTCGGTTGCAGTAAGACTGGTTGTAGAAAGAGAAAGAGAAATAGAGAAATTTGACGTACAGTCATTTTATAAGGTATCGGCAGAATTTTCAGTTGAAGGCAACAAAATTCTTAGAGCCGAACTCTCTGAAAGGTTCAAATCTGAAGAAGAAGCTTCAAGCTTTCTTAATGACTGTATCGGAGCTGAGTACACTATTGAGAACCTGGAGAAGAAACCTGGCCAAAAGAAGCCCGCTCCTCCTTTTACTACCTCTACCCTACAACAGGAAGCAAGTAGAAAGCTTGGATTCTCGGTTTCGCAGACCATGACGCTTGCTCAACGCTTGTACGAATCCGGAAAGATCACTTATATGCGTACGGACTCTGTCAACCTTTCAGACTTTGCCATCAATAGCGCATCAGCAGAAATATCATCAGCATATGGTGATGAATATGTAGAGACAAGAAAGTATAGTACAAAATCAAGTGGAGCACAAGAAGCTCACGAAGCCATTCGACCAACTAACTTTGCAGTAAAAACAGCTGGGGCAGAGCGGAACGAAATCAGACTTTACGAACTCATCTGGAAGAGAGCTATCGCTTCCCAGATGGCCAACGCACAAATTGAACGAACCACAGCCACCGTAGGCATCTCTACTTCAGATAAAAAATTAAAAGCCACCGGTGAAGTCATTACATTTGAAGGTTTTCTTAAGGTCTACCTGGAATCAAAAGATGATGACGATGAAGACGAGGACAACAAAGAAATGCTCCCTCCTTTATCGATAGGTCAGGTACTGGGGCTCAATGAGATGAAGGCCGTTCAGCGTTTCACAAGACCACCTGCCCGATTTACGGAAGCAAGTTTGGTTAAGAAATTGGAAGAAATGGGAATTGGAAGACCCTCAACCTATGCCCCAACCATTTCCACGGTTCAGAAGCGCGGTTACGTGCTCAAAGAAAACAGAGAAGGAAAGGATCGCCACTATGCAGAACTAATACTTAAAAATGATTCGGTTTCTAAAAACGAAAAAACTGAAATCACGGGAGCAGAAAAAATGAAGCTATTCCCTACTGATATGGCGATGATTGTTAATGATTTTCTGGTAAAGAACTTCCCAAATGTTACCGATTATTCATTTACTGCAACTATAGAGAAGGAATTCGATGATATCGCATCCGGCAAACTCCAATGGGCTCAAATGATTGACAACTTCTATGGTGGCTTTCACCAAAAGGTAGAAACGACTGAGGCCATTGACCGATCAGAAGTAGATACATCCAGGATACTAGGAAAGCACCCTGAGTCCGGGCTTACTGTTCAGGTGCGATTAGGGAAGTTTGGTCCGGTGGCTCAACTAGGACTTACAGACGAATTAGGTGAAGAAGAAAAACCGAAATACGCCAGCCTTCTCAAGGGACAACTCATGGAGACCATTACTCTGGAGGAAGCCTTGAAGCTATTTGAATTACCTAAGGTGCTTGGTGAGCTTGAAGGTGAGGAAGTAAGCGTTGCCATTGGTCGATTTGGACCTTATGTGAAATTCAAGGATATGTTCGTTTCTCTGGCCAGAAATGAAGACCCAATGAGTGTGACCATGGAACGTGCCACAGAACTCATCAGAGCCAAGCAAGAAGCGGATGCCCCTATCGCCTATTACGAAGACCTTCCAGTACAAAAGGGAGTTGGTCGTTTTGGCCCCTTCATCAAATGGAACAATATGTTCATCAACGTTAACAAGTCTTATGACTTTGATGACCTTACCGAAGAAGATATTGAGAAATTAATTGAAGAAAAGAAACAGAAGGAAATCGACAAGATTATCCATAATTGGGAAGATGAAGGAATCAGAGTTGAAAAGGCCCGCTGGGGACGCTCTAATATTATAAAGGGTAAATTGAAGATAGAGCTCCCCAAAACCGTTGACGCCAAAAAACTAAGCCTTAAAGAGGTGCAGGAAATCATTGAAAAGAACGCACCAAAGAAGAAGGCGGCAACTAAAAAGAAAACCTCAACGAAGAAAAAATAAAACTCTTAGTTAGTCCATGTCGCGCAAAAGACTCGTTGTACTCTCAGGAGCAGGAATAAGCGCAGAAAGCGGCATTGCCACCTTTCGTGATGCCGGTGGACTATGGGAAGGCCATGATGTTATGGATGTGGCGTCCCCTCAGGGTTGGGCAAGAAACAAAGAACTTGTTCTGGATTTTTATAATCAGCGCAGAAAAAATGCCCTTGAAGTAGAACCAAACGATGGGCACAAAATCCTGGCCGAACTGGAAAATCATTTTGATGTATCAATTATTACACAAAACGTAGATAACCTACATGAACGCGCTGGTTCAACAAATGTCATTCACCTTCATGGAGAGCTTTTTAAATCCAGGAGTACACTAGACTCCAGCCTTGTTTATGATATGAAGGGATGGGAATTAAAACTTGGAGACAAATGCGAGAAAGGCTCCCAATTAAGACCACATATTGTTTGGTTTGGAGAAATGGTACCGATGATGGATGTTGCCGTGCAAATCACGCTTACCGCTGATATCTTTGTCGTAATTGGAACATCACTTAATGTATATCCGGCAGCAAGTTTAATTGACTATGTATCAGACGATACTCCAAAGTATATAATCGATCCTAATATGCCTGAGATTGTATCACGCCCAAACCTTCATTTGATTGAAAAAGGAGGTAGTGAAGGGATGAAGGAATTGCAAGCAATTCTTACCTCTCCTTAATATTATACCAACTTATTATTTGAGACTTCAATTCATAAAAAAAGCCCCTATCCAGGGAGAGGATAAAGGGCTGAATAATCACCTAAAGGTGTAGAGCAAAGTAATCGTTAACTACCACAACCGACACAGTCGATTGAAGAGTCCATCGGTTTAACACCGTTTAATTTCATTTTAAGATTATGGATTTTGTCTTTGATTTCCATATCCTCGAACATATCACCAGTCAGCTGACCTTCCAGTTCGTTAATTTCTTTTTGTATGTCCTCTTGAGTAGATTGCATTCTCTAAAATAGTTTTTTAACAATAATATTACACACACCTTACACCAAAAGTTATCCACATAAGGTTCAGGCATTCACTAAACTAACAGATGGATTAGAAAAATTGTTCTTTTTATGGGGCCACCGATGTTGCGGCTAACGGAACAACTCGCAATACTTCCAGCCCACTTACGTTTTCACCTTTGTGCCTTTCAAAAAGATCAGTGAAAATGTAATGAATATCTGAGGTATCCGAGTAGCAATGACATTCTTTCACTGACATTGATGCAATTTCCCCTTCCTTTTCTGAAAAAGTTTTAAGTCTGTAAGCTACATCAAAATGTTGATCAAACATGGTTCGGTTATTTAGGGTTGTTATTTTCAGTTTCCTGTTTCTGATCTGCGCTTCCCTCATCCATACTACTATTGTCCTGCTTATGCCTGGCCCATGGTGGACCACATTTTTGCATAAACTTTTCCTTCATTGCGGCTTTTGTTTCGGGGTCCATACTGTCCCATTTATTTTTCATTTTATGCTTCCAGTAGCGTTGCTTTTTAGCCTGCCAACCGCCTCCACACCCACCTCCCCAACTGGAAAGAAAGAGTATTTTCACCAAGGCAATAATACCAACTGACTGCCAAAAGGTTATTTCACTTCCATTAAAAATATCAGGAATCAACCAGTTCCAAAGTAACATAACCACTGTAGCGTACGCTGTCAAGGCTACAACCACAAATAGTGTCCCAAAGAACACCCACTTAGCTATATTTTTCTTTCCCATATTCATATAGGTTAAAGCTCTTCGTAAAGAGTTCTTAATTTTTCTCTTAAATACATAATCGCATATCTCTTTCTTGATAACAAGGTGTTCACTGAAACACCCGTTATTTCTGAAATTTCGTTAAAGCTCTTGTCTTCAAATTCATGTTGAATAAAAACAAACCTTTGCTCTTCCGGTAATTCATCCAGCGCATGTTCCAGTTCCTCCCATACCATCTCACGAGCCATCATCTCATCAGGAAGAGAGGAAAAATCAGGTAAAATATCCTCTAACATAATCACCCCACCCTCGTCATCACCTCCTTCAACAGTCTTATCTCCTAGTAGTTCTGGCTTCTTTTTGCGATAACTGTCTGTAATTCTATTTCTTGCCACTCTGAATAACCAGGCAGTCACTTTTTCTATTGAACCAACAGTATCGTAGGTGTTTACAAATTGATAGAGTACGTCTTGCAGTATATCTTCCGCATCCTCAGTACGAGGTACACGTTTGCGGATAAAATTAAATAATCTGGCCCGCTCCTTTTCCACGGTGCTATTCAGAATATTTAATCTTTCCTGGCTCATACTGCTTGCCTCCATACTTTGGGAGACGAAAAGGTAGACAGTATATTTTAAGTGATAAAGAAAAAATATAAAAAACACAATCTCAATGCTCTGGGAGGCAAAATATTTATTGATATATTTGCCTCCTATTCGGGATGTGGCGCAGTCCGGTTAGCGCACCACGTTAGGGACGTGGGGGCCGCTGGTTCGAATCCAGTCATCCCGACAAAAACCAAAACCAAGAACAACTGGCTGTTCTTGGTTTTTGTATTTAAAGCAACCGAATTCATTTGAATACACTGGGGATTAAAAGCTAAAACGAGTTTAGTCAATAGCCAGAAACTTCCCTCAACTACCGAACTGCTGTTGAATGGAGAATATCACAAATCCTCACATGCACAAGAATAATTTAATACTATAACCTGCACATCAACGTTTTATAATCAGAACGTGTGAAATTGTGTTATGAAAACTTCTTTTAGACTGCTTATTGCCGCAGCACTCTATCTGATACTTTCTATTAGCGTCCTGAGAGCCAACTCAGACTCTACTAGCCAGAGTGCCTATTATAATATTCATTCCTCATTGGGTATAGAATCTGATGACATATTGTGGAGACGCACAGTATGGAGGCATCTTGACCTTCGGGAGCCTCGAAACGAAGGATTCTACGCCCGCAATCAGGAACTAAGCAGAATTATATTGAATGCTGCCCTTGCTGGTGAGATTCCAATATATAGCTCAGACTCTCTCAGTTATGGAAATCGTTTATCGATAAATCAACTTCAATCGAATCTAAGGATAAGGTATTTTGAGTCTCCTTATTCGGAAGCAGACATCCCATACCTGGAACATGATAGTACTTATTTTACTGAGGCGTCTGAAAAGGAATTAAGTTTCGATGCTTCCGACATATATAGTATTGAAATCAAGGAAGAAATCATTTTCGACAAAGAGAGATCACAACTAAGACATGACATCATTTCGATGCGCCTAATTTTAAGTGGAGACCATCCGCTAAACCTCCTCGGGGTAGATCAAACCATTTGTACGGTCAGTTATCAAGACTTAACCCGGAAGATTTTTTCGAAACAAGATATTCCCAAATATTATTTAACGAAAAACCTGGCACACCCAATCAGCCTGGGTGATGCGATACGACTCAATTATCACTTCGCTCCTATTACCAAAATCAACAATGCCAGGGACGAGTATCTGGCAGAGCAATGTGACTGTAGCCCCGAGGAGTTATTATGGAAGTCTCTGGAACTTGAGCATAACTTATTGGAATTTGAACACAAGTTGTGGAAAACTTTTTAGCTGAATAATTGCAAATAAGGGCACTTAGAAAAAGGTTATGCCTTAAACCCTTGCTTTTTACAAATTGTTTTTCGTATCTTTCGTCTCACTTCATTCTATAAACAAGAATAATAAGTGAATTTTGATTGCTCTGAGAAGTAATCAAAAGAAAGAATTTAAAGAGCTCTTTTTAACTAGCATAGGTAGAGGAATAAAGCCTTCGGCAGCCACTCGGTTCGTTGAAGGCTTTTGCCTTTTATAGCAATGAAGTATAAAGAAGTTGTTTCCAAATCCATCCTCAATAAACAGAAACACCGCGACCCATGGTTTCTGGGTGACTATAGCATCAATCCATTTCTTAGCTGCGGATTCAACTGTATGTACTGTTATATCAGAGGCAGCCATTATGGTAGTGACCTGACAGAAAGTCTAAAGGTGAAATCCAATGCTACCGAACTTCTAAAAACAGAACTGTCGCAACGCGCAGGAAGAGGTCAATATGGAATCATCGTGTTGGGCTCTTCAACCGATCCCTATCTTGACATCGAGGCAAATTTAAAACTAACAAGAGCCCTTCTTGAAATTATTGCTCAATATCAATTCCCTGTTCATATAATTACTAAAGGCACACTTGTTGAACGAGACATTGATTTACTTCATGAAATAAACCGAAGGGCTATACTTCCTTTGGATTTACAGGGGAAGGTACTGAACAAAGCCATTGTAACCTTTTCGTTTTCCTGTCTCGATTCAAAAACAGCAAAAATTTTTGAACCACTGGCTCCTTCTCCATTGCAACGATTAAGGGTAATGAAAAACTTGTCTGAAAATGGAGTTTATACAGGCGTCAGTTTAATGCCATTGCTACCATATGTAACCGACCCATCCGATGAAGTTGAAATTATCATCAACACAATAAAAAACTACGGAGCACAGTACGTCTTTCCGGCTGGCCTTTCTCTCAATGTAGGTCACAATAGCAACTCCGAAATACTGCTCAAAGTGATCAAGAAATTCTATCCTGAACTGGAATCAAAATACCAAAACCTGATTTCGAATTCCGGTGAGCTGGAAAGGCGCGCAAAGCAGGTCAGAACTTATAGTATTAAAATAGCCCGGGATATAGGATTAAAAACCAGTTTGATTTAATAAAGTCTATAATACTCAGACTAAATTAATTTGTAGAAAAGCAATAATTCAACTGCAGAACAATATACTAATTCAAACCCCGTATATATTGAGGAATATCTTATTTTTGCTCCAAACCAATTCACGATGAAAAAGGGGTTACTTATCATACTTGGATTAATCAGTATTTCCACATATGCTCAACAAGATGCTGAATACCGACAGTTTCTGGTCAATCCATATTTCTTTAACTGTGCTTATGCGGGAGATCATGAGTTAAGTATTATGACATCAGGGGTAAGACTGGGTTCTGGTAGTATATCACAATCACAAACTTCAGTACTGCTCATGTACGATAGCCCCATTCAGGATCAACCAGCTGGAATCGGTTTTATGATCAATTATGACAGAGGCATTTCTGAGGATTTAACAAGCCTTAAAGCAGGTCTTGCAGGTAACTACAAACATGAGATTAATGAGGTAAGTTACCTTAGGATAGGTGCACAAATTAACGGGTACTACTTCAAGGATGTAAGTCCCGCAACCCAGGATGGGGACACGACAAGTCTTGTCGCTGATATTGATTTCGGGGCTCTTTTTGTGCAGGAGAATTTTTTCCTTGGACTGAGCAGTAAGAACATGGCACGAATGAAAATGAACCTTAGTTCGGAACAGCCAGCAGAACTCTTCAGGCATATGTACATCTCAACAGGTTACAAATTTGATGTCAGCGAAAACTTCAAAGTTACACCCGCTTTGTTATTTAGAAACATACAAAACCGAGAACAATTTGATGTCCACACTCAAATGGAATTTTTTGATAAAGGTATTTTTGGAATGACAGTTCAATTCAGTCGAATACCTATTCAATTTCCTTACACTTTAATGCTCGGCTATAAACTATCTGACAACTTCAGGTTTGATGCTGCTGCACATCTTTATCGGTTCGGTGGAACTGCGGCACAGTTTTTGAACCCTATTTATGAGTTATCTATTCAATTTGGAATGTAATGAGAATACTTAAACAACTAATTTGGTCAGTCCCCTTACTTATTATACTTACTGCTTGTCCGTACGAATCAACAGAAATTCTACAATCAGACAAAGGAGTTTCAAGAGAAATCAATGATGACATTGAAGGCACTTGGGTATTTGAAGCTGGTGAAGATTCTGTTGTCATGAAGATCACCAAAAAGGCTCCCGGACTATTTATAGACCTACTAGACCAAACCGGTGAAGAGAGTACATTTAATGGAGTAGTGAGCAAGATCGATGGGAATTCGATCATCAACCTTACCAACAACGTAAAAAAACCTACTTCTTACTACTATGTCAGGTATGAGTTAAAAGGTGATAAAATGAAGATTTATTTTGCAGCTGACAAATTCGTAGAGTCGAACATAGCTCAATCCAGTCTCACCGAATTCTTTAAAACCAATATGAACAAAAAAGGTCTATGGACCAACGATATGACTTTTGAAAAAAGGTAAAGCTATTCCTTGCGACCAACCACAATGGTTGACAGTCCCATACTCTTGAAAGTACAGATATCTATAACGCGAAAAACAGGAACCAACTTGTTATAAAGTTTCATTTGACCTTTAGGAATCGTCTTCTTTTTCAGGACAGACCCTGAGAACCACCAACCAAAAATTCCTATAAAGTTGAAATATGTAGCTCGTTCAATAGAGAATTTCTCAGAAATCAGTTTCTTCAATGACTTTTTGGTGTACCTTCTGTAGTGTTCCAGTTCTTTGTCGAATTTGTTATAAAGTGATTGGTATGCCGGAACTAGTATAACAACCCTACCGCCCTTTCTCAGCAACTTATAACAATTCTCCAAAGCGAGACGGTCATCCTTTATATGCTCAACAACATTTAGGGCAAATATAGTGTCAAACGTCCCTAACAGATCTTTAAACTTTAACTCAAATTCGGGATCCGTCAGGTCCATTTTTAATATTGCTCCCAAAGCTGGATTGTCACCAAACTTTTCCTTTAGTCGCTCGCAATAGTTGTCACGGATGTCAGTAAGATACACGTCCTGATAATCCTGAAGTACGAGTTGAGATATGTTACCAATACCACTACCAATCTCCAGCACACGACCGGAAAACGATTTAGAAACCGTTTTGTACATCCAACGGTTAAATTTGTCTGCTTCCGCTATAACATCCAGTGTATCCTGTCCTTCCTGATCTACCTCCTTAAACTCAAAGTTCTTTTCCACAGCCATCACTTTTTACTCCAGATATTATATTTCAAAATGCAGTAGATAGCACGGAAACCATCTTTCCAATTGATTTTTTTTCCTTCAGCATAGGTCCTGCCGTAGTAAGAAATCCCGACTTCATATATTCTTATCCCCTTCACACGACTAATCTTGGCTGTAACCTCAGGCTCAAAACCAAATCTCTTTTCCTTCAATCTTATTTTCTTAATGATATCAGACTTGAACATTTTATAGCAAGTCTCCATATCAGTTAGGTTGAGGTTTGTGAATCTATTTGAAAGGCCAGTTAGAAACTTATTTCCCCGTGTGTGCCAGTAAAACAAGACTCTATGCGCCATCCCTCCAATAAATCGACTACCATAAACAACGTCTGCAGCTCCTTTCACCACCGGATCAAGGAGGAGATTATACTCTTCAGGGTCGTACTCCAAGTCGGCATCCTGGATAATCAAAAATTCACCGGTTGCCATTTCAATACCTTTATGCAAGGCCGCACCCTTACCTTTATTTTTGGGTTGCTTGAAAAACTTAATATCCAATTCTGAATTCTTCGAAATGTATTCAGCAATGCTGCTGGCAGTTCCATCCGTAGAAGCATCATCCACTATTATTAATTCCTTTCTGATTCCATTGATAAGATTTACTGCTTTTACCTTATCTAAAATCAAATGAATGGTATTTGCCTCATTATAGGCAGGAATCACAATTGAAAGTTTACTAATACTCATATACTACTACTCTCATCCCAAGAGATAAAGTTAATTAAAAAACCTTTTGGTAAAAACAGAGGTAATATCATGAGACAGACTCAACCATAATCCGTTTAATTTAATCAATTAAGGCAATTATAGGTAATGAAAAATAACACATTGACCACTTTCGACAAATGTCTTTTATTATCATTTATGGTCCGCTTTTTGTGAATTAAGATTGAGAAACTATCTTAACATAAACCTCAAAAGATAAGTTATGAAGAGATTCGCTAGTGTACTGACCTTAATTTTCATTTGTTCATCCGTATTTGCTGACATTTTCATTCGGTACAACCAGGTTGGTTACGAACCAATCAGAAAGAAAAGAGTCATCGTAATGTCTGATCGTTCAATCAAAAACAATACCTGGTCATTTGTAAATAATTCAGGAGACACAGTCCTTCAAGGCACTATGGGTAAGCACATCTTCGGAATGAATGATCACCTCCCTAAAATGTTCAACTACACGCTAGACTTTTCAAAAATCGAAACAGAAGGTGACTACACACTTGCTATCGAAGGCACGGAGCCTGTTACAATAAAAATTAAGAAGAACGCCCATGTTTTTCTCATAAACCAAATGGTGCGCTTTATGAAAGTGCAACGCTCTGGTACCGATGATTGCCTGGACCATAAAAAATCACATATGGGTGATGCCTCATGTCAGGTTTACATAAGAAGCAATATGGACAACAAAAGCTGGAAGAAAGCGAATAATGCGGAGCCAGTCGATATGCTGGGCGGATGGTACGATGCTGGTGATTACATCAAGTTTACTCTCACTACAGCATATGCATCTTACTTCATGCTGAGATCCTACGAAACGTATCCGGAAATTTTTGATGGTGTTAAAAATTACAGTCAATCCTCATTGAATGATATGCTCGATGAAGCCAAGTATGGACTTGATTATCTGATGAAAACAATGCCGAACGACACTACATTCATTATTCAGGTGGCCAATCATGAGGATCACCGTCAGGGGCTAAGGCTCCCTGATCAGGATTTACTCAATGGGCAGCGTCATGCTTACTCATGCCTCTCTCCTACTCAAATGGGTTATACTGCTGCTGCACTAGCACTAGGATCTAAAATTTTTAAGGAACAAGGACTGAAAAAAGAAGCTGACCAATATAAGGCTATGGCTATCAAAATATTTAAGGCGGCCGAAAAGAGTAAAGAGTTGCCGGCCTGGTTTGAGTTCGAGTGGGAAAAATTTTATTTCGATGAGACAGCCGATGACAATATGCAACTGGCAGCAACAGAACTTTACTATTTGACGGGTGAGAATGAGTATCTGAACAAAGCTAAAATGTATGCTGATAAGGCTAAGCAAGGATACTGGGCTTCATGGGGAAGCTGTCATATGCAGGCGCACTCCAGACTTCTTCCAAAATTCTATAATTCCAGAACTCACCTGGAGTCTGATCTTACCATGTTCAAAGGAAAAACCTACACCAATGGAAATATCTGGGGTATGCCACATGACTACACCTGGGCTACCATGTACTCTTTCTTTGGCGTAGCCAATGGAGCCATACAGCATACTATGTTGACTAAATCAAAAACCTACTTGCAATGTGCCCTTGATGTACTTGACTATACATTAGGTCAAAATAACTGGGGAATGGCAATGGTAGCCAGCCCTGACATCCCGGGGTCGGCAGACAATGTGTACTCACAATTTTATAAACTACAACCCAAGCTATTCCCCACAGGTGCGATAGCCGAAGGTCCCGGTGACAGAAAGACTCATGATGAACTAAAGCAGTACTTTCACAACGATGAAGAAACAGATCCAATGTCTGAATTCAATACTCCCCTTTTTGTCTTCTATAACAACGAACATGATTTTCAGTGCATGGAAACTACCATATCAGGTATGGCTGACGGCATTTTCCTCTTTACCAATATGGCTAAGTATTTTGATGATAGAAGATAGATGGTACCGAATAAGGAAGGCTAACTATTTAAATAATTTAACAATAGAATAATTCAACAATTCAATAATAGAACAATTCAATAATAGAACAATTCAATAATAGAACAATTCAACCAGAAGTAAGAACAAGCAACACCGAACAAGGATTACAGAACGGTAGAACTATTAAACAATTCAGCAATTCAATAATTTAACAATACAACAATTCAACAAAGAAGTAAGAACAAGGAATATCGAACAAGGATTACAGAATGGTAGAACCACCAAACAATTCAGCAATTCAATAATTGAACAATAGAACAATTCAACAAAGAAGTAAGAACAAGGAATACCGAACAAGGATTACAGAATAGTAGAATTACCAAATAATTAAACAATTCAGCAATTCAATAATTTAATAATTGAACAACTCACCCAGAAGTAATAACAAGGAACACCGAACAAGGATTACAGAATAGTAGAATTACCAAATAATTGAACCATACAACAATTTAACAATAGAATAATTTAGCAATTCAATAATTTAATAATTGAACAATACAACAATTCAATAATAGAATAATTCAACAATTCAATAATAGAACAATTAACCAAATGTTAATTACTCAAATACTTTTCCACACATCATACTGATAATGAATCATTTACAATTTCATTTCCTATATTGTGTGTATTGGATACTTACAATCAAAAACTAAGTCACATTTATGAGCTAATCCGGTTGTCGAGGATTGACTCTGAGATCAACGACATTGAAAAAGCTTTCATCAAAAAAGTTGCCGAACAGCTCGGTGTCAATCTGGACGATCTTTCTCAGTATGATAAGCAGAAACATAGGATGGACCTACCGGATGCCGAACACAAGGTAATCCCCCTATTTCACAGGCTAGTATTACTAATGACTTTACAAGCAGACCTGATTGAAACCCGAAAATCTTTATGCTTCGACCTTGGTGTAAAAATGGGACTCCATCCACAGGCCGTAATGGAAATTATATCTATTGCAGAGAATGAAGGTGTATGGGATCTTGACCCCAAAAGAATTACTTACATCTTTAATAAGTTCAGTAACTAAAAAGCCTCTGAATAAATCTCCAGAGGCTTAGAACTTTGCGATGTAAAGCTGTTAGTTTTTTGTAAACCACTTACACATAATATGGTTCGTTTTTGATGATTGTATGGCCTGACCATCTTTCGCTGCCAGATACAGACCAGACACCTTATTTTGAAACATAAGCAAACCATTTACTTCGGTCATCTTCCATAGAGCGCCTGTACCAGGGTTATTTGTCTGTTTCAACTTTGCTCCATCTACCTTAGAACCGAAATTTGCCAGGTAAAGGTTGCTTTGCTTATTTCGGAACTGATAGTATCCATCGCCCTTATCAATTAATTGCCACTTACTTATATCACTTGAGATATTAACTACCTTCACCAAACTTCCGTTGTCCTTTTGACCTACCGATGATAAATACCCGCTGTTGCATTTATTTTTCAGCTCGATCCAGCCACTCAATTTTGATTCCGTATTAGTCGGTGTGTTTGAAGTATTAGTTGGATTAGGCTGTGTCGAAGTGGGGCTATCCTTAAATAAAGCTTCAAACTCTTTATTTGAGGTCACAGACCAGCGCGAAACCAATCTTGATGATGACTGCACCACCAAACCTTTACGAGCAAAGTAGGCAGCATAAAGACCCGACTTTTTATTTTTCAATCTACACCTGTTGTAATTCTCTTTTTCCAATTTCCACAGGGCTCCTTGACCGGGGTTATCCGTTTGCTTCAATTCCGTACCATTGGTCATCGAACCAAAATTGGCAAGAAATTTCCCGGTTGCAAGATTTCTAAGTTGTACATACCCATCTACCTTGGGTACTATAGCCCATTTACTATTATTGTTGGAGTTACCGTTAAGAGTGATATTTGTATTCCCTCCCTCCGTTGTTGACATATATGTTTTAGTTTCAACAGACTTAAGTTCAATCCAGGTTTCCTGTGATTGTTCAGTCTTCTGAGGTTGACCGGGATCTTCCTGAACCAACGCTCCCACATCCTTGTTAGACTTAATTCTAAATTTCGCATAAATTCCATTAGGTATTTGTCTCGCAGTATTTGGATGTCGTATTCCTATATATTTTCCTGAGAGTTTGTTCTGAATGATATATACTCCTACACCTGAGCTTTCAAACCTCCAAAGTGCTCCCTGTCCCGGGTTGTTGGTTTGCTTCAGTACTGCATTATTCTCTTTAGAGCCGAAATTGGCAAGATACAATCCGTTGTACGCATTTTGCAATCTACAATAACCGCCATCCTGCTTGATTACTATCCATTTACTGGTAATCCCTGCTTTATAAAAGAACTTAGCTTCTGAGCCGAATTCGCTTCGTCCAACTGAACTAAGGTACCGTTCAGAATTCTTAGCTTTTATAGTAACCCATTGTACGTTGGGTGCTCTTAACCGGGCACGAGCAGCGGGTTTGTCTTTCAGCCAGGTTTGGTTCCTGCTTACGAAAGTCATTGTCCAGGCCGTGGTTTCATCACTATATTTTTTCACTGCTGCTATAAAATCATTATTCCGAACCGACAATCCCAAATACATCTGACGTTCTGAATGAAGTAACCGGACCTTGCCATTCGCTTCGACAATAATCCATTTCGTACTTTCAGACTTATCTATTAGTTCGCCTCCATAAGGTCCTGCCTCTGAATCCATTATAGCAAGATATCGCCCGGTTAAAGTATTCTTAATATGAATTTTATCTCCATCCTCTTCCCTAACCCAAATGCTTTCAGGAACATCCTCTGCTGCCAAACCCATTATTGGATTATCAGTCGGCATACATAATTTTCTTCCCTGATTACTTAAAGTAAAATAACGACTGCCCTGCTGCGCATAAACTAAATTCATAGCGGCTAACGCAACCAAAGCGATACTAACGAATAACTTCTTCATTTTTTTGTTGGTAAAGTTTAACAATACTGCTCCTACACTGGATATGGAACAGCTTATACACTAGACTCCCTACCTTTATTAGCGTTCAGGTGGATATGTGGCAGGGCCTGAACCTCGTAAAGGATTATTGAGAGCAATTTACGACAACTTTTCAAATACTGTACCAAAAAAAATCTAAGGAAGTTGTAACTTCTTAAATCCCTAAGCGTCATAGCTTAAATTAATTCAAAGTCCAATATGAAAGCAGTATTCTGTCCCAAGTACGGCCCACCGGAAACTCTACAGCTGATTGAAACAGACATACCAAAGCCAAAAGAAGATCAATTACTTATCAAGGTAAAGGCTACTTCAGTTACTGTAGCAGATGCTCGTGTCAGGGCATTTCGTGTACCAAAAGCGGTGTGGCTACCCGCAAGATTAGCACTGGGAATATCAAAACCGAAACGTCCTATCCTGGGAGTTGAGCTTTCAGGTATCGTTGAATCAGTGGGTAATAAGGTTCAAAAGTTTAAACCCGGGGACCAAATATTTGCTTCTGCCCTACGTAAATTTGGGGGATATGCGGAGTACGCTGTGCTTTCAGAAAAAGGTATTGCCAAAAAACCAGATAACATCACCTTTGAGGAAGCGGCTACCCTGCCAATTGGAGCTTGCACTGCTTTGCACTTTCTTCGGAAATGTAAAGTCACCAAAGGAACAGAGATACTTATTTACGGTGCATCAGGAAGCGTGGGCACCTACGCTGTCCAAATTGCAAAACATTATGGTGCTAAAATAACCGCAGTATGCAGTAGCGCTAACTTTGAACTTGTCAAATCACTCGGTGCAAACACAACTCTGGACTATAAAGACCCTCAATTTGAAAACAAACTTAGTCAATATGATGTCGTATTCATTGCGGTAGACGCACTACCATTTAGAATAGCAAAAAAAGCCATGAAGGATAAGGGCTACTACACCAATATGACACTAACCTTTAAATCCTGGAATATGCTATGGACCATGTGGACCAGTGGCAAAAAAATATTCTCTGGCAACAAAGGACCGGAAACAAGTGCTGACCTCAATGAGATAGCAAGTATGGTCCAGGCAGGTGCTCTGAAACCTGTGATAGACAGAATCTATCCGATAGAAGAAATTGTAGAGGCCCATCGGTATGTAGACAAAGGACATAAAATAGGAAATGTTGGAATCAGAGTCAGCTAAGCTTATTAAATTGCCATATGTACGCAATCATTTACTCGTTCAGGACGAAACCTGATAGACAAGAATCATTTTTACAAAGCTGGAAAGATTTAACCAACTTAATAAAAGTTCACGCAGGAAGCTTAGGGTCCCGATTGCATCAGGTTGAAGAAAATCATTTTATCGCCTATGCCCAATGGCCGGATCAAAAGACTTTTGAAGCGTCAAAGGATAAGTTGCCTGACTCATGCAATTCATTGAGAAAAGAAATGAGAGATGCTTGTGAGGGTGTTGAGGTATTGTGTCAGATGGAGGTCGTAGAAGACCTTATAGTTTAAATTTGCATCGTGAAATATTTTATTAAATCCTTCATCACTTTAATTATATTCTTGTATACCTTGAATATACTAACCTATTTTTTTCCTTCTGAGGCTATTCGTGCATTTGGTACCCTGAGTAACTTAGTTCTATTTAGTAAACTAGTGGGGATACCAGCGTTCGGGGTTATAGTATATTTATTAATACGAATAAACAAGGTTGTTCCTTCTGAAAACAAAGGGATTTTCATTGTTCTTTTCATCCTATTTTTTCCAGTGGTTAGCGTTTACTTTCTATGGTGGGTGGATATAAATAAACCGCAAAGTCGCCAAGACACCAAGTAAATTTCTCCTCGCCTTTGCGGTTCCAAATTTATTGTATGCTTGCACGAAACACCCGTTTCACACCCTCATGAACCAAATTCAACAGATAATTGCCCGCATTCAGATTACCACAGTCTATACTCAAATAGCCACCCGTACAATCAACCACAGAAGACTGACGGTCACAACCAAGCATATCCGTGATTGAATATTCGATCTCACCACTAAACCCTCCTCCAATATATACCTCAATATCATCAACCACCGGATTTGGATATAGATCTAGTGTAGCTTCCAAAAAACCATTGCCTGTTGAAGAAACTAAAGATTGATCCAATGACTCATATATATCAAGGACACTATTAACTCCTTCTTGAGTAACATAAGATCGGTAATACGAGCTATTCAAAAATTCCTCCCGTCCATCATTAACTCCATTAATCCTATACTTGTATTCATTCAAACTACCTATATTCGTTTCGATAGTCACAGAATAAATACTGTCTCCGTCAAGGTCTAAAAGTTCTGTAATAGAATCTGTTCCAAACGTGTTGAAGGTGGCAACAATGTCTACCGTTTCTGTTGCTGGGTTAAAATCCCCAGAGTCAATCATTGCCCGCATATCAACCTGAAAGGTTATCGTTGTGCTGAGATCCGTTGAGGGTATTAGTTTATAGATATGTGTACTTCTTGTGGTCAGCTCGTTAATTGTAATATCCAAATCACCACCGGTACTATCAATTGTAAGCGGAATAGCCTCACCTCCCTGCAGCTCAACCAATGTATAATCTCCGGAAGCGAATTGCGACTGATCAATTGTAACATTTTCATTAAGCAAAGTTGAAGTGCCTGTTTGATGAACTACGATTACACTCTCATCAAGATACTGCCTGAGAAAACCATAGGTAGAAGCAGAACTTGTGGTCAATTCTGTATAGTCCCCTCTTCTAAGAGCAACTTGTTCATTTCTTATTGAAATAAGATTTCTATAGTGGTGCCACAGGGAATTATTATCGTACTGCTGCCCTTCAATATTTTTTGTTGTGTAATCTGCATTTATTGTCCACCAGGGTGATCCTGTGGTAAATCCAGCTGCATAATCATTGTTCCAGTGTAACGGTGTTCTGATGTATTCATCGGGTTTCGTACCGGTCATACCGATTTCTTCTCCATAATAAACGTAAGGAACACCAGGAAGTGTAAATAATAAATTAGCTGCCAGCTTAGCTTTTGTGGTACTTTGTCCAAGTTGATTCATAACCCGATCCATATCATGATTGGTAAGGAAGGTACCAAACTGTAAATGGGGATAAGAAGAAAGCACCGTATTGACCTGCTGTTTCAAAATTACCGGTGTACCCGCATTCACAGCCTGGATCATATCACTCGCCAAATCAAAGTCAAAACAGAAATCCAGTCCGTCACCCTCAACATAGTTTTTTACTACGGCTGTTGAAGTCCAGGCCTCTCCTACCGCCATTGCATCGGGGTTGATAGATTTATAATGAGTTCTGAAATCCTTCCAAAACTGATACGTCTCAGGAAGATCCTGAAGATTGTTACCATCCTCATAAATGTATTTTATAGCATCAAGCCTGAACCGATCAACCCCCATTGTATCCAACCAGAATTCCGCGATATCAAACATTTCAGACTTTACTTCAGGAGTGGTGTAATTTAAGTCTGGCATCCCTGACCAGAACAGTCCATAGTAGTAGTCTCCTATGATGTAATGCCATACATCTTGCCCCCAGGGTCCATTGAATCCAGGGTCAGTTTCTTCCCATATGTACCAGTCTCTCTTTCCGTTATCTAAAACGGAGTTGATAAACCAGGGGTGTTCACTGGAAGTATGATTCATCACATAGTCCATAATAATTTTTATCCCCCGACTATGCGCTTCATCCATCAGTTCCTGAAAGTCCGCATTGGTACCATAATCTGATTCAACTTCTTTGTAATCTATTACATCATATCCATGATAACTCGGAGATTGCTGAATGGGCATGAGCCATATTGCGGTAATCCCAAGATCATTATGTGTTGTAGAATCACCGTCATTCAGGTAGTCCAGGTTATTGATCAAGCCACGAATATCTCCAATACCGTCTCCATCACTATCTTTAAATGAACGCACGAATATTTCATAAAACACATCGTCATTCCACCAGTAGGTTGAATCCTGAGCTTGTATATTGAAGCCATTCAATGTCAATAGGAAGTATATACTGATCTTCTTAAGCGTTGTTATTCTGGTCATAATTCGAATGCTTTAAAAGGAGGAGGACCGATCAGGGTCAATCAGTTTCCTCCTCTTTCCTCAAAATCTGCTGAACGTATTCGATGACCATGGGAAACGCAAGGTGTGCCATCCCATGACCGATGTTTTTAATTTCGTGTAAGTAAGTTTGACTGTGACCCACCACCTTCATCATTCGATACATGTATGCATTCTCCTCATACCTTCCAAGTAGTTCAAGTTCCCGGTCTCCGGTAATAAGGACAAGAAGAGGTGCATCGTTCCTTACATGATATAGTGGCGCCAGACTATCAATTATTGGTTGTGTACCTACAATACCACGCTCCTTTCTCACTGTAAAATGTGTTATTGTATGACCACTTAGAGGGAGTAAACCTGCAATACGGTTAGCGTCAATATTATGCGCTGCCAGATAATCTTTATCCAGTCCAACCATACTTACCAGATACCCTCCAGCAGAGTGACCTGATAGAAATATCTTCGATGAGTCACCTCCAAAGTCTTCGATATTATTAAATACCCAGGCTACCGCTGCCGCTGCATCTTGTATATAGGTTGGTGCGTTTACCTTCGGATAAAGGCGATAATTCACTCCGATCACCGCCATACCATTATCCATTAGAGCACCTGGTATTTGTTTGTAACCGCTGGTCAGCCCACCCCCATGAAACCATATGATTGTTGCGAAGTTCTTTTTATTGGTCGGATAGTATACATCAAGTATACAGCGCTCGCTTATATATTGATTGGTATCATTTACTTCCTGTGCATAATATTGAATATCCTTTCGGGTTTCATACTTGATCTTCTGTCCATAAGACGAATAGCTGAGCACAAAAAATAAGGATATAAGTGTAAATAAGACTGAAGTTCTCTTCCGGAAATACATGGACTGTAATTTTTATCTCCTCAAGTTAAGTAATGCACCATGACAGATTAAATATACACACCCGACAAACCTACTAGCAACCCCCAATAATATCCCTACACATATGGAATTTACCTCTTAACAGACTTTTTAAAGCAATTTATCACACCCAGCATGCACTGAACAGCATTTACCAGAAGTGGATTGTAGTGATAGACAGGGGGGCAACAAAACAATTAGTTCACACACCAAATATGTACAAACCCGCAACCCATCTCACATAGTTTTACGTATTACAATGGGATGTAAAAATCACAAGTGTTGTAGGTACCCTTTTTACAAAAACCGCACTTGAACAGCATTAGAAGCATTTTGTAGTGTCTTTGTCGGGTATTAAAAATGCATTTGTAGGGGTTAAAAAAAATGATCCGATTATTGGAATAGGTAAATTTGTTTTAGTGATAATTCAATTAAGACAATCAAACCAAACAACTATGAATAGAATAATTACTCTCTTAGCATTAGCCACTTTGATTACTGCTAATACTTATGCGCAAACTCCTCTACTAACCGGAGGTTGTGCGACAGAATCAACAGAAACTACATTTGATCAGGAAGTGACCTGGGTTTTTGACCTGACTGGCATTTCAGGGTTTGCAGACGGAGATAGCCTATGGTTTTACTCCTGGGAACCAACAACCCTGAACGAGTCGGCCCTATTGACTCATTGTTCAGGCAAAATTTATAAACTAACCTTTATTCCAGAAGACCTTTATAATACAAGCTCAACTGTTTTGACTGCAAATGGAGATGCCAACTTTTGGTTTAACATACAAGCAACAGGAGAAACTGTAGTAGCAGCACCTGACTATCCTCAGAAGGAAATATTCAGACAAGCATCTGTAGATTGTGATGGCCATGCAACCTACGGCAGCTGTTCTGAGCAAGTAACTTCAATAGAAGACGAAATTGAAGACCAGGCAACAATAGCCCCTAACCCATTCAGCTCCGACCTCAAAATACAAAGTGGAGTGACAGGAGAATTGAACATTACATTATATGATTTAGCTGGGGCGCCTGTTTATTCAGAAGTAGTGGTGAATGATGGTAGCGCTATTTCTATCTCGCCTGATGTAGCCAGTGGAATGTACCTCGTTTCCATTAGCTCAGATAATACTATCGTGGCTTTTGAAAAAGTTATAAAGGAGTAAGGGGAAGCTCAACGATCTTTGTTTCAAAGCACCACTCAATGAGTGGTGCTTTTTTTATCCCACAAAAAAGAATTAATCATTCTTAGTGATAGCCTTGGTTGACGTCAATAACAGTATTCATAAACCTTGTATATTAGAAAATGATCACAAACAGGAGTATTATGAAGCAGACGAAAACAGGAATAGAAGTACAGGAACTACATATTGAGAGAATGGGCTTCGAATTAGGTGCAATTTTTAATAGGATCCATAATGAAGTAATCTATATTCACGCTAAATGGAATGAGTTTGAATCACTATTTGGTACAGATCCGATCAGGATAGATTTAATGAACAAAATAGCACCCAGATTTTTTTACCATTACCAAAATTTACTTCTTGAAAACATACTACTCGGAATAACTAGGATTACAGATTCAAAAAAAACAAGAAATAAAAAGGATCGTGAACGCTTAACAATTCACTGGTTAACCAGCCTAATAGAAGTCCCGCTGAGAGGTGAAATCAAAAAAGATATAGCCAATATCAATACAGAAACACTATTTGCCAGGAACTGGAGAAACAGGAAAATAGCGCATATTGAGAAAGACCTAGCCTTAAACAAGAATCATGACCCATTACCACCAGCCACAAGGGACAAACTTACCAAGGCTCTTTCTTCTCTAAGAAAAATGATGAATAAAATTCAACTTCATTATTTTGAGCAGGAATTTATGTACCAAGAAAGTGAATCCTTACAAGGTTATCACCTTCTTCTCAAAGCTGAGGATGGTACTAAATATGAAGAATTAAAACTTAAGTTTCTAAAAACCGGAAGACTTACCACCCAGGACTTCCAACATTAATAAAACCGACTCAAACAAACCCTGGGACGTATACTTATAACGATGGTTGGTTTTATCTACTAAATGGACTTATTATTTTACCACTCCACACTGTATCCGAGACATATAGAATAATAATTCACGTGTCTCTCACCAGAAAATGATGCAATTCTCCCCACTCATAGAAAAAGAAGGGCAACAAAAAAGCCCAGACTTCTGCCTGAGCTTTTCACAATATCACACACTTGTGTTACGACCTTACCTACGAGAAGCCTTCGATTCCAACTCCACCGCATTATCCTTAGACTTCTTCTTTTTCTTCTTAAGTCTTTTTGTTTTAGGCTTCTTTTCAATCCAATGCATAGTGCCTTTTTGTGCTAGGTTCTCATTGGTTGAAACATTGCCTCCCATGTTCTTATACACTATATTGCTGTACTTACCATTCCCCGCAGGATTACCAGCAAACAATATTCCGTATCCCCTGCCCCAATCTCTATTCAACACATTGTTATGAGGATACTCAACTCCTGTTCCGTCAATAGTAATATCTTCGAATACAAAGTTCTCAAATCCTATTCCCCCAATTCTATTTAGATAAATAGCATCATTCTTAGAGTTGATAATATCAATGTTTTTGAACTTCACATTCCTTACTGCAGGCACTGAGTGCGAGGTACTCATGATGTCAATTGCTCCAACAGGATTATTAAAAAGATCATTGAAGGTACCACAAGCTATGATGGTAATGTCAGAAAACTCATGCATACCACTGGCATTAAACGGTGCACCGGGAAACGCGTTGTTTACCCGTAAACCTACCTCAAGGTTATCTTTGATCAGTAAATGATGTGCCTTATTGTTCAAGCCACCATAAATTGCACACCCTGATGCTCTCCAGCAATTTTCTGAGGTATTGTATCTGTAAACGTTATTTTGACACTCCATACCATCTGCTGACCATATTGCCATATCGTCATCACCATTATTTCTGAAACTAGTGTGCTCCACAACGGAATTGATCGTTCCTTTACAAAGGTTAATCCCATCCGCATAGTTATTTCTAAATCGACAATGGGATAACACAAAACCATCCGCAAATTTCACTTTCCCCGGAATATAGTTAGCGATCCATGCACCACACTCAAAGTGTTCCGCCCACACATCGGTAATTGTCGAGCCACTTGTGTATACTCCATTGATTCCTTTATAGGACTTTGAACGGGAGTTCCTCACGGTTGTCAGGTACAATCCGGAATAGCTGATATCCCTGGCATTACCCATAAGTCCTCCATCCCACTGCTTTTCACTGGTAAAATGAATTTGCGTATACCAACTACCTGCTCCTTTTAGTGTTGTATTATCTTTCGAAAACTTAAGCTCTGATGATACATTATATACACCTTCAGGTAAATAAATAGTTTTACCTCCGTTGGATATGATGAAGTCCTTTAAATCGCTGCCGTCTCCTTTGTAAACAACATCACCTTCTACCGCCTGAACAGGTTGTGGCACGAGTTCCAACTCTGCAAAATCAAGATGAATATTCCCTGACTTTCTAACCAATTTTAACTTACCCCCTGCAGACACCTTGCTTGGTAATTTCAGTCGCACCTCATCAAATCGCATTTTAGGATTCTGATTTCTTACTCCTCCATTGTTCGGGTTACCATCTTTCCAAAGATATTCCCAGGACCAATATGAGGTAAGCTTCATTGTACCTGCAAGTTTCCCATCTGCATAGGCCTCTAGTTCACCTTCCTCTCCATCCGGAACACTGTAGCGAATCACGAGTCCATCGCCTTCAGTTTTCACGTTCCATTCCACAGAAGCTCCTTCCTTTGTCATATCAACACACACCTGATCAGATGCTTCACTTTGAAGATCTGCTTGCTTGAATGATCGAGGTAAAACAGTTGCATTACTAAGAATGGCATCATCGGCTTCATAACGCGTATATGGTGCATCATAATAACCACGTTGCTGACTTTTGTCTATTTGTGCGTAATTGGCTGTCGCAACAAAAGTTACAAGTAAGATGGCGGGTAACTTCTTCGTCAAATTCATAATTTTATAGGTCTTCGTTAATCACTTCACGCTCTTTTTTTTGAGCAAAAGATTCCCTACTCCCAATCGAAACAAATTCAGTCAGGATAGTTTGTGTTCAACCTACTTTAGGAAATAGAGCAGGTTTAAATAAGTTTTGTGATTAAAGTTGTTCTGTGTTTCAGCTCGAGGCTGCAAAAGCCCACCTTCGTATATTCGGGCCATAATTGGAGGACTGTCCGCAAGTTCTAAAAGAGACAATCCTCCATTATATTGTGCTATTGGTTATTGGTACAATCCTTCACTTTCGTCCACTCAAACGACCCTTTTCCATAGTCATTCACCGGATTCTCTTGTTCAGCTGCACTACCGCCAATATTTTTAAATTTTAGTTTACAGAAAGTACCGTTGCCACCTGGATTACTTGCAAATAACAGTCCCCATCCCCTCAACCAGTCTTTTTCATCTGCATTGTTATAAGGAAATTCTCTTCCTGTTCCATTGACCGTCACATTTTCAAAGACCAGATTTTTAAATCCTTTTCCGTCTGCCCCGTTAATGAATATGCCGTTATCACAGGCATCTTTTATGTAGATATTACTGAATCTTACATTTTTAACCTGGTTACCGGCAATCGTCCTGCTCATTAAGTCTATGGCCCCAACCATGTTATAAAACAGGTCGTTGAATGTCCCGCATCTGTAGATTTTGATATCAGAAAAAACGTGTTCTCCTTCATCATTGAACCCTACTCCAGGGTAGTTGTTGCTCACCTTAATTCCAGCTTCGAGATTATCCTTGATGAGAATATGATGTGCTCTGTTGTTCTTACCGCCATAGACTGCCAGTCCGGATGATCTCCATGTGTTTTCAGAAGTATTATACCGAAACTCGTTGTTAATACACTCAAGGCCATCGGCACACCAAATTGCCTGATCATCATCACCGTTATTCCTGAAGCTGCAGTGCTCAACCACAGCATTTCTGGTGCCCTTACAAAGGTTGATTCCATCTGCATAATTGTTTCTGAATCTGCAATGAGATACAGTAAAGCCATCGGCATACTCAATGTTACCAATGTTGTACTGAGCGATCCAGGCTCCACACTCAAAGTGGATAGCCCAAATATTCTTAACAACAGAACCACTTGTAAAAACTCCATTAATTCCCTTGTATGAGCTTGATCTCGAATTTCTGTCAGTTGTGAGATACAAGTCCATAAAGCTGATGTCCTTTGCATTGGCCCTCAACCCACCTTTCAAATAAATCTCACTGGTAAAGTTGATTTGGGTATGCCACATTCCGGCACCTTTTAGCTGCGTTCCCGCTACACCGAAGTATAACTCCCGGTTCACATTGTATTTCCCAGGAGGAAGAAAAATATGCTTTCCCCCACCCTTAGTATCAATAAACACTTGTAAATCACTCCCATCCCCCTCGTAAACCAAATCATCACTTGCCGGCTGAATTGCTTCGGGTACTGGCTCCAATTCTGCAAAGTCAATGTGAATTGCTCCTTTCTTTGTGACCAGTTTTAGCTTCCCTCCTTCTGCTACCTTAGAGGGTAGTTTCATTCTAACTTCATCGAAACGAAACTTTGGAGAGTCATCTCTCACCCCTACATTGTTTTCATTGCCGTTCTTCGTCAGGTATTCCCATGACCATTTGGAGGTCAACTCCAGGGTCCCAACACTTTTACCGTCTACCAGCACATCAAACTCACCTGATTCACCATCCGGCACACTGTAACGTACAACAAGGCCATCACCTGGTTTTTCAATATCCCATTCTACGGAAGCTCCTTTCTTAGTCATATCGACACAAACCTTTTCAGACGCTTCGCTCTGTAAGTCTTCATGGTTGTATGATATAGGAAGAATTTTTGTGTTTTTACCAAGGGTTCCCTGGTCTGCTTCATAACGTGTGTAAGGGGCATCGTAGTACCCTATCTCATCCTGGGCTAAGACATTACTACTGAACAATACAGCAGATCCTAGTATAATAGACTTAATTATATTCATATCATTTTCGCTTTTACTGTCAAATAACCATTATTAATAAAGCAACTATTGAGCCTTTTTAGACCAACAGCTCTATTCTGCAGACACCACTTTAATAGCATCCACATATATTTTACCATAGTAAGCCGGGCCTTCCGGGTTCACTACGATCATTAATCCATTTATCAATCCCCCATTAACTTTATGTTCTTTGGGAGTATTTTGCTGAAATACATCTTCTGTCAATTCGAAATAGTAATCCTCAGTATCATCCGTATTTTTAACCGTAATTATCTGTGGAACAGCATTGGTTTCATAGCCATTACCGTCAACTAATATCAACTGTAATGTAGGTTCCAAACCATCTTTTCCTTCCGCCCTAGCAGTTACTTTGATCTTTACCTTCTGGGTAATAAAATCCAATGGTGGAAAAGTCGCGCCAAATGGTGTATTAGCAGCACTATCAGCGATGACTATAAAATCATCTTCCTTGTCAAGTTTAAGGCCTCTACGCTTCCACCAAATCGCTCCACCAAGCAAATCACCATTGTAATAGCTTTCTGCAAGCACACCTTTCCTTGTATCTTCCACTTCTGCCAGTCCTCCGCTAGCACCTTCAAAGTGCAAATTGGTGGCATACTCAGTATCCAGGGTATAGGTTTGAAACCCTGCCCCACAAGAGCTCAGCAGCACTAACAAAACCAGATATGTTAAAATATTCTTATACATCTTGTGTTATTTATCGGTATTCAATGGCCCTCCAACGGTGAATATTGGGTAGTCGAAGTAAGCTTCTGATACCATTGTTTGATCTTGATCTTTTATCAGTATAAAGACGAGATTCTGAAGGCGATGAGGCTCGTGTTTTTTATTTCCTTTATCTCCGAGATTTTCATAAATATTGGTCTCTAAATCTGCGTACTTGAAACTAAAGAGTTTCCACCCATAATGATTTAATCGCATAGTGGCAATGTAATTATCATCATCCCACCCTTTGTAAGAAGGCAACACGCTCAACGTATCATCTTCCTGAAGTTCCATATCCAACCGGGCGTTGGGATTACCAGACCCCCACACATATACATTGATCCAAACTTCATCCGCATCGGAAGGCAAGCTTGGATAACCCGCGTCCGCGATGTAGCATTGAGTTCCAGATACGAAGCCCGGATCACTGGCACTCCCCAAGCCTCTCATATAGAAATACTGATCGCCTTGGTTAGGGCGAACAACTTCTCCTGAATAAGATACAACGGCACTTCCCAAGCCTTGCTCCACATCATAGCCACTAATGGGTGGAAATATAACCCAGTACGGATGCACCATGGCCGACTCATCTATTCCTTCGAAGTTCGCGTAAGTTGGTAATAAACCCAGCTCATCAAATTCGTGGGCTTGCTCTATATACACCGTCAGGTTACTCTGAATAGTAGAGGCCATGAAAGATACCGTAATAGTTACATTCTCCCCGGTTCTGAAGAATTGGATGCCGGAATGCCCTCCATACCAGGTGAGATTGGTAATATCACTTGACAGTCCTGTTCTACTCCAGGTTGCTCCTGATGTTTGTCCTGTTATCGTAATCGTCCATGTAACAGCCTGATTAAAGGAAGCGTTGATCAACAAAGTATTGTTTTCCAAATCAACCGAATCATTCGAAGCTGTAAATGACTGCACTTCAAATCCATCTGTTGGTGAAATTGTAGATGGACCAATAAAATCCAGTTTCTCACGATCACATGAAAGGAATATCATAAATGACAGACATTTCAGAAGTAGCGGTATGTTTATCGTTTTAGGCATTTTCATAGATCAACTATTAAAATTTAAGTCCAAATACACAGTAGAACTGATTGAAGTCGTAATCGACAACCGCATTATTCCCATCCCTATAGTCGATTAACGTACCCTGAGCACAGAAATAAGCCTTTTTGTCATAATCATATTTAAATCCAAAGGCCAAAATATTTTGTGTCTCGTCATAGGTACTTGAGGTGAAAGTGACAATCTGGTTCAGTTCATCTCTCCCGTTCTGAAACTCCGTTCCACTTACAGTGAATAGTTTTGCACCACCTAACAGGTGAAACTTTTGAAATACTTCTATATCTATACCTGCATCTATCAAGGTACCTGCCAAATCAATAGGGTTGACTCCACCTCTTGTGGAACTTTCCATTCTTACACCTCCATGGAGAATAATTTCCTTTTGATAGTCGAGTAGCTTATGTAGGTTCAACTGAGCTCCACCAGTAATCAGCGTAAAGTCTCTCTTGGCGTTATCAACAGAATCACCTTCCGACACAACCTCGCTTAGCAAATTGATTCTCACTCCGGCCTGAATTGCATTGTCCTTGCCTCCTATATCGATGGTTCCCGTGATACCTTGTCTGTTGGGAGTCGCAGCACCGTAAGGTTCTACCATGTCGTACTTGATATAATAGTCCATGAGCGTTGTGGATATGGACTGATTGTAAAGTCCTACTTCTTGCCCAAGAATATCCATCAAGCCAATTGAGCGATCGATTGTTGTACTCAATTCCGGGAATACCTGAGCGGAAATGTCGGAAGGTGCAGCGATTCTCCTTGATTGTGCCATTGGGCTATTGAAGTTGAAACCAACGTTTCTGTAACCAATACCTACCTTAAGGCCTATTGGCTTATAACTGAATGTTCCATTGACATTCATAAACCAGTCGGTAAACTTGTTTTTTACATTATCCGAAGCTCTCCACAGCTGAAAATTGGACCCTCCGAATTCACCTTTTAAGGAGTAACCTATAGTCTCGGCTGTATCCATATCAAAAGCTATATCTGCAGTATAAACAAGATTATCATACTCTACGCTATTGGAATCAACCGTCCCCACGATATCAGAGATACCTGCAACATTTCCTGAGATTGTAAACACTTCACTTTGCTCCAGAGCTAAAGTACCCCCATAGAAATAACGGTCAGGAATAGTTGCGAAGTCAGTTTCTCTGGTTCGCCCTCCATAGACATCCAGACCAATACCATCTATCATTTTCTCAAAATTGACGAGCTTGGTATACACCCTTGCTCCCTGCATCCTCCATCGATTATCAACCATGAAGTTTTCATAATTGGCAATATCCCGTCTGATGCTAAAAAGGGAAGACTCATAATCATGCTCAATTGTTTCTTCATTCCAAAGTGTCATAGGAGTTTGCTTCAGATAGATGTCTCCCAGTTCATATTTAAACTTCTTTGCTAGCGTACCTTCTAATTGCATCTGTCTGAACTCAAGAGAAGTACCATCTCCGTAGAATCCACCAAATTCATTTCGCTGTCTTAAAATAACATTGGCTCTCAATGCACTGTCAGGCTCTACGTTGATTCCCAAATCCACCATGGTATATCCACCTGACCCTACAGATTTGTTCAGCTCGCTTGTCCCGTCTGTCAACCGTTCGGTACTGAATATTGCCCTCCCCACTCCTGTATAGTAAAGTGTTTGTGCATTAGCTTCGATACCCAGGCCTCCCACTATCATTGACAACGCTATTATCGATTTTTTGATCATCTTCTGTTTTTTAAAAGATTTAAAAGAATTTTTTTAGCTCGACCATCATTTCATAGCCTCTAAACTCATCATTAATAAAATTCTTGTCGCTATGAGTATACCATCGGTTTCTAAGGTGAAGGCTTGCACGATCCCCGAGATCAAGGTCTGCACCCAGACCAAAACCAAAACCTGTTTGATTAATTGGCTTACCATTGGCATCAGCGATTGGTCGACCATTGGCATCGGTTATTAAATTGCCATTGGCATCAGCTAATTCTGTTCTGTTGTTTCCAACCACTTTCTCAACCCCAAAGAATCCAATTAGAGTCACCTTCTGTTTTACAGCCCAAAAGGCCATGAACTCTTCGTAGAAATACCTTACAAAAGCCTTATCGGAGAGCACAGGTATAGGTGAGAAATTTTCCTGAGATGTCATCGCGTTAACGAAGTTCATCAATATCAGTTCTTTTCTAAATAGCTTCAGCTTATACTTCAACTGTAATTCTAATGTACTGAAGGACTTTTTGTAGTCAATTTCCGTATCTGTAATTGCTACACTTTCTACTGTTCTTCTGAAAAGTGTTGAAATTCTATTGTAGGGCCCGGTAAAGCTTTGGTAGTACCCGAATCTGGAACGCGCAACCGAATTTAAACGGTGTTCGAATGTCACGGTGTTGGTGAACGGCACCAAAGAGGCGCTATCAGTCACCCCCATGATTCCTCCCCGGTTTGAGTTTCGAATATCCCCTGCCAGGTTCTTCAGCTCTTGCGCAAAACTCAACCCAAGAACAGTATGGAGTTTTTTATGATTAAGAAACGTCCAAAGGTTAAATCCTTGTCTGTTGTTAACAAACTGCCCGACATCACCCAAATAGCCATCAAAATATCCCGTATTGAATGCTGCTCCAACAGTCGGATTAGATGCTACCGCTTGCCTTGAAGCATTCAAAATACTACTGTTGTTGTTCACAACATTTTCCCCCATTCTGAAATAACTTGCCTTAAACGGTACTTTCAGAAAATCTTTATCTGCTGTTATCTCAAGAATTAATGACTCGCTCCAGTTTCTTTTATATCTACTGGCTCCTTCAATTCCCGGCTTGGCATTATCTTGTAAACCATCGTTATATAAAGTGCTCATATATGAACCTGCTCCGACTTCGACAAAAGCTTTGAACTTGTCGAACTTCAGTCGTGCGTCTACAGAGGTCATAGTTGTACTCACATAGTTCTCTTCCAGATAGAAGGTGTCTGTTCCTTGTATTATTTCCGAATAGTTTATGGTATCAGCAAAGTGCCCTGTATTCTTTAGAAGATTGTAGCCTATTTTGTGATCTCCAAAGCTTTTAGCTAACCGTCCCGCCACCATCATCTGCGGATCTCTTCGCAAATAACTTTGGTACCCTCCGGTATTGTTGTTCTTTCCGTACAACAACTTGGTTTCAAACCCTAGTGGTAAATTGGTCAACTCCAATACGATACCTTGTGCCGGTTGCATACCAAAACCCTGATCTCTTGGCACATCTTCTTTATGATAGAAATAATCATATCTCTCAAAATCTCTTATTTCTCCCTCCCATGGCTGTCTCTCAAAAAAGTCGAGGCGCACATCATACCCCCAAAAGGTGGTGGGGCTTAATCTTTGCCAGTTTACACCTCCACCTGTGATTAACTTCATATGCCCAAATGACAAGTCAACATCTGCATCAAAGTTGAACAAGGTGAACAATGAGGCTATTCTACCTTCATCATCCATGTTCTGTCGACCGTAGTAACTGGTTCTTAACATTAGATGATCAAAATTGAATTCCACCTTGAACTTGGATGTTGGGCTTGGGTTGGCCTCAGCCAATATGTATAACATAGGCCATTGTGTGCCGTCCCCTACCATTAGGGTTGTTGGCATATTCAGGCCGGCCAACAAATTGGGATCTGCAGTGTAGTACTCTTTCATGTTACGATAAAAACCGATCACCCTTGCATTACCTGAGTAGCGAATACCTTCAAACCATTTCTTGCCACCTGCTTTTGTCTCCTTGCTTTGTAAAGAGGATTGAATATCTGATCCCAATACATCTGAACTTTTAATTTCAGTAGGCAGTAATGATTCCGAAGAGAATTGGTTTAGGTATGCTGCGGAAAAAAGCTTCTGAGCAGAAGCAGCATGAGTAACTAAGAGATAGAATATAACCAACAGGCTAATTACTAAGGTTCTGAAACCTACTATTAGTATTCTACTGCGGTACGATTTAATATTTAGTTGTTGCTCTGTCATTTCTGTCTCTTCTTAGAACACTTATATTACAATGATTGAAATTTAAATTCGCCTATCTATCATTGTGTTTGTACAAACATACACCTTCTCCCAAGTAGGGACACTATTCACAACCCCCACAAATACCTTTTTGCCCCCCGACAAAGACCCTACAACCAGGCCAAAACAAACGTTTTAAGCTCATAAGATTATTTTTTTAATTATTAAATTGATAATTAGTTGACTGATATTCGAGTAAAAATTGTGGTGATTTATCAAGTGATTTTCGAATTGTAGGGGGTGCAGAATTGAGATATTCTGAAAAAATAAGCTAACTGACTCTGCATATTCCGTGGCTGCGTAAGCACAGGGATAATCTGAGCTCACAGAAACATATAAAACAGGATGATCGTGCACGTCTTTTATACGGAGAATTAAATACAGAGGGTTATAATACTCCATAAGACACCTAATTATCAAGGCTACTCTACCAAGATCAACCTTACCTAAGAATCATTACATTAAACCCATATAAAAGCCTGACTCCAGTCGAAAGCCAGGCTTTATTGCGTAAAGATGAATCTGAGAAAGTTCATGTTAGATGCTGGGAATTAAATCCGGGTTAGAGTTTTATGAGTTTTTGCTGAAGCAATACCTGAGTGCCGGTTTGTATTTCAATTATATAGGTACCTGAAGCCAGGTCTGGGTTTATTTCAACCGAATTGTCAATTGATTCAACTCTTTTAGAATACATTATTCTCCCCAGAACATCTGATATCTGAATGGAAATAGCATCGGTATAAAGTCCTTGAATAGTGATTACATCATCAAATGGATTAGGGAAGACAGTTACGTCCGCATCGCTACCATCCTTAATAACAACAACTTCACTTAATGCACTAGTGCCATCAAAATCCAGTTGCTTCAAACGATAATAGACTAGTCCTGTAGGTGCGTTATAGTCGGCAAAAGAATAGTGCAGTGGTGTACCTGAGTTACCAGCTCCTACTACTTCTCCAATATTTTCCCAATGAACCATATTGGTGGACCTTTGTATTATAAAACGATAATTATTAATCTCGAATAATGTAGTCCAATCCAGTTCAACAAAACCCATCACATGCTCTCCCCTAAAATTCAGTAGTTCCACAGGTAAGGGTTCGCAATCGGTAAATTCCTGAATACCAAAAAGACTGGTGTTGTTCCAGGCGCCAAAAGAGCCATCAAACCACCCTTGCTCATGATCTCTACCTCCGCCTCCGTCATCATCATTGAGTTTCACATCGAAGCCAATTTCATCGTTTACGGATGGAGCACTCCCACCAATTGTGGTCCAGGGAAAACTAATTTCAAGAATATAACCTCCAGCTACTACAGACTCTGCAAATGATACACCTGCGGTGGCAGCATGTTTGTATTCGGTGACGGTTGGAGCATTATTATATGCAAATGAATACTGATAATCATTGGCTCCATAAGCTCCACTTTTATCATTACCAATATCAATGAACACTTCTGCTCCATCATCATCCCAGTTATTTCCACTATCATCACGAAGGTCATCATCGGTTACTTCTATGAGCATATAGAGATTGGTGGCGTCATATGCTGTCTTATAAGTACCAGCCAAATCAGGTGCACTCATACCACCCTGACTCAAAGGTACTGCCGCGTAGTTATCCCAAAATGATTCATCTGCTCCATCGATTGTTGGGGCACCATTGGCGATATCTATCTTACCTCCTACAGTTATATCAACTGCCGAAGAACTCGAATTGGTCATAGATGGATCATAGTATGCTGTAGTCACAAGACTGCTTGTTCCAACATCCGGATCATTCCAGTCATAGGTATAAGGGTCAGTATAATCCACCCCAACTCTTACACCCCCTATATAGAATTCAACTGAATCAACCGTATTACCGGATGGAGGCACTACAAAAGCATCAATGGTAATTGGCGTCTCACATGCGCTATACACCTGACCATCGTATGGATTTACGATAGATACTGTCTCATCACACAAAGGTCCACCCACCTGATCAGAGATATCTTGCTGGTTGGCATCACTTACTGTTGCAGGGTTAGTAGCTCCATCCTTCCCTGATGACCAACTTTGATACAAACCAACTGAACCAAAGTAAGTCTCGAGTTCATATCCCGACCCGGTAAGGTCATGAGTCAACACATCCGTTCCATCAATACTCACAGTCAATACATCGGTGCCTGGATCATAAGTTATACATACAGTATGCTCTAGTCCATCCTCCAGGTTTCCTGGGTTAGCACCGGCAATCTTACCAAAGTCTTCCGGGTCACCATCAACATGGATAGCCACCTGATCTTCATTACCCGTACCTTCATAATTACTGTCGAAACCAGCCAAACCCTGACTGCTCCAGGTATCAAATTCCACCGTAATCATATTGCCACAACCATTCCGATATCCGAGCCCACCACCACAAGTTCCTACTCCCCAAACACAATCAGAAAAGGAAAATGCTAATCCATCACCTTTGGTATCTGAACCTACTTCATCGTCTCCCGGACAACCAAAATAAACCTCATAGCACTTACTAAAAACACCATCAGTGACTGGGTTGTATGTATCTGTTCGTTCATGTACAGCTGCACCTGCACAACCCGTAGTTGCTGTACTCAATAATTGTATCACTCCATTTCCATGATCTGTATAACCGGTTGTACCTGTCGTACCACTGGCATCCCAATCCCCTGACTGGGCATATGAACTGCTCGTAAAGAATAGAAAAACCAGATAAAACACCAGCGAAGGGTGTAGCCAGTTGTGAATCAAGGTATTACAGAAATATTGACTTCTGTTAATATTGTGATTGTTAGTTGTAAGTAGTCCCATGCTTTCTTGCTGATGTGTTATTATTTGTTGTAATAATCCAAAAGCCAGTTGAAAACAGTTGGTCTAACCTCACTTATATCTACCTCCACAAATTGAATTGAATAACCCCTGGCTTAATCAAATAATGTGCTATTGAAAATCGATCATTCCCCTAATCGACTCATTATCACAAAGCTAAAGCCCATGTAAGATCATCTATAATTTTACATCCCCACAAATACCCAAACACCCCCCAACAAACACACTACAATTTTTTCACAATTAACTTCAGCGGTCAAAAAAGCACATTAGCCAAAAACATCCTCAGGAAAAACACCTTACAATTTCTCCAATGATCGTGTCATATATTACAGCAATTTCACGCATTCCAAACAGCAAATCATGATGAACATCCAGCCAAACATCTCATAAAATTTCTATCGAAAAAAAAGGTTCAAATACCTGAATTATTCCTTCCTAAAAAGTGATCAAATTTAACTAGAACGAATACTGTAGTGCATTTGTAGGGTAACCCCTGGGAGTATATGGGGGTTTAAATTTCATCACTACACCACGGCTCAGCGTATCTTGCAAAAAGTTTTTGGCAGCAGGTTTTAACAACTCAAGCGACATAAAGTCATAGTAAGCCTTACTGCATTCAAAACACAAATGGGTTAAATAACTATTAATGAAACGAATTGCGCAAAAAACAGGAGTAGTTCTACTTTGGCCAGCCATGTGCTTGATGATAGCAAGCTGCGGAAGTAACGAAGGCAGAAAAAGTGACACACAAAATCACGTCAGCTCTCCTGGTGAAATAAATACAATCAGGTTTTTTCTGTCTAATGAAGGTGAGCCACAATACCTGGTACAACATGGGAAAAAGCTAATTATAGACACCTCAAACCTGGGATTTGAATTCAAAAATCAGAATTCCATGAATGACGGTTTTGAAATAGTGAATGCAACTACTCAAGAAATTAACGAAACCTGGGAAATGCCTTGGGGAGAACAAAGAAAAGTCAACAATCACTACAAAGAACTGCTGGTAGAATTAAAAGAAAAAGAAGGAAACCAAAGGCCATTAAACATATACTTCCGTGCATATGATGATGGCGTGGCCTTCCGGTATGAGTTTCCAAAACAAAAAGGCATCGATACTATTACCATTCTGAGCGAAAACTCCCAATTCACCATGACCGGAGACCATCTAAGTTGGTGGACTCCGGGGTGTTGGGATTCTTACGAGTACCTGATCAACAACTGTAGGCTTTCAGAAATTGATGCACGATCAAAAGCCAAAGGCGATGAGTACTGGAAAAGTGTTATTCGTGAAAATGCGGTTCATACGCCATTCACAATGAAAACTCAAGACGGAACACATATTACCATTCATGAAGCCAACCTGACAGATTATGCTGGCATGACTATAAAAGTGGATGGCACAAACCTACAGAGTGCACTTGTGGGGTCAGACCGTTATAAACATAAAGCGAAATGTGCTCTGCCATTCAAAACTCCGTGGAGAACCATACAAATTGCAGACAAAGCAACAGAATTGCTGGATTCACGACTAATCGTTAATCTGAATGAACCCAATCAATTGGGAGATGTCAGTTGGTTCAAACCAATGAAATACGTTGGCATCTGGTGGGAAATGCACATTGGAACCGCAACATGGGACATGGAAAGCGTTAAAGAGGGTAAGAGACATGGAGCTACTACCGAAAACACAAAAAAGTACATAGACTTCGCAGCAAAGAATGGATTTGGTGGTGTATTGGTAGAAGGATGGAATACGGGCTGGGACCGCTGGATTGGCTTTCCTGATAGAGAAGGAGTCTTCGATTTTGTTACCCCCTATCCTGACTATGACCTGACTGGATTGGTGGAATATGGGAACGACAAGGATGTTCAGATCATTATGCATAATGAAACGTCAGCGGCCGTCACTACCTACGACCAGCAACTTGACACTGCCTACAAACTCATGAACAATCTGGGTATCCATTCCGTTAAAACAGGATACGTAGGCCCTATTATTCCGAACGGAGAATACCATCATGGGCAGTGGATGGTCAATCATTACCGAAGAGTAATTAAAAAAGCTGCAGAAAACAAAGTTGCTGTAAACGCACACGAGCCAATTAAAGCCACCGGACTCAGAAGAACTTATCCTAATATCATTTCACGAGAAGGAGCCAGAGGACAGGAATATAATGCCTGGGCTGCTGATGGTGGCAATCCTGCCGATCACATCACTCAGCTTGTCTTCACAAGAATGCTCGCAGGGCCAATGGACTTTACACCCGGAGTATTTGATATTTCGCTACCGACCAAACCGAATAATCAAATCAACACTACACTGGCTCACCAGCTGGCACTTTATGTGGTGCTTTACAGTCCCATACAAATGGCTTGTGACTTACCCGAAAATTACGAAGGAAGACCAGCATTTCAATTCATCAAAGACGTAGGCGTTGACTGGGAAATATCAAAAGCCATAGACGCTGAAGTCGGTGACTACGTTATCATGGCACGAAAAGAAAGAGAATCCGGAAACTGGTATGTTGGTGGTGTTTCAGATGAAGAAAAACGAGAAATCACATTGAACTTTGACTTCCTGGATGAAGGAAAATCATACAAGGCCATCATCTATAAGGATGGTGATACCGCCCACTACCGTAACAACCCCACGGAAATCAATATTACCGAACTGGAAGTGGATAGCAAGAGCACTGAGACCATAACCATGGCGGAAGGCGGTGGGTTTGCTATCAGCATTATGCCAGTCGAATAAGCATTAAAAACCCCCTACTCTAATCAAGCAACCGGCTCACCGACTATCGTTGGTGGCCGGTTTTTTTAACCCAGATTGTCGCGAATGGTGCAGTAATACATTCACTTGGCAGATGGGTTATAAAGCCATAAATACCACTCTAAAAATTGACATTCTCCCTATATAGGCAGAACTATAAATTTTAATTATTGAGTATATTTAATCTTTGTATATCAGTAAAAAACAGACAGAAACACGAGAGATATAATGAGCATTTTTAGCTATCATTTAATCAAAATGAATTTTTTCTCTGCCCTGAAAACATATGTTCTTCCTCCTAAAAAATCTAATGCTCAGGGGTTAATTCATTTGGAATGTATGGCAGCAATGACATTGGGTTCTGCTGTTTTTTCTCCATCCAGAATACTGTTCAGACAAGTAGCAATATTTGCACAATGGGAAAACGAGGCTGCTTTAAACAACTTTTTAGAAAAAAACCCATTAGGTAAAAAATTAGCCAAAGGGTGGCATGTGCGCTTACAGTTTTTAAGGCAATGGGGAACTATAAGTAAATTTAATATTCCCACAGAATCATCAAAAACCCATGAACCTGAAGATCCTGTGGTTGCCATTACACTCGCAAGAATGAAACTTTTGCAGGTTCCAAGATTCATTCGTTGGGGGCGTCCAGTGGAAAAGTTGGTTCGTGACCACCCAGGTCAAACATTGGCCCTGGCATCCATCAGACTCCCAAGAACGGTTTCTACTTTTTCTGTATGGAAATCCCAAAAGGAAATGGTAGAAATGGTTCATGGCCATAGTTCAGTTCCTCAACCAAAGCGGCATTCAGCAGCTATGAAGGAACGTGAAAGGAAAGATTTCCATATTGAATTCACGACATTACGCTTCAAAGCTATTGGAGAATATGGCAACTGGAAAGACCGCAAGAACATTATCCCCTTTTCATGAATTTAGCATACACGAAGCAAAAATTTCAGGATTGGTTTACCCAACAATGGGTAATCATTTGGGGAAAAAGAATTACTCCCAGTGAGGTCCCCTGGCTAATGGGACCTTTCGGAAACAAAGGTCCGATTGCCGATCAATTTATAACTGAATTGGCGCAGAAAGAAGGCCTGACAATTAATCGAAATGCTTCTTCACAAGGACTTATCCCGTCAATTAAAACACTAAATTTATCTGATTCAGAACAGAACAGGTTATCAAAACAAGTTGCCAGCTTCTATGAGTCGACCTCCAATTACAAATTCAGCTTTTCCGTTAACTGGAATCCCTTTTTTAGAATATTCGGAATTTTGGTTCAAAAGTTATTCAGCACCCGATTAAAGCAACTAAATATACCAACTAAAAACATCAAGGATTCTAAAGACGTAGAAAGTGAAATCATTACACTTACGGTTCCGGAATCAAATGAAGTGAAATACACTATTTGGTTCAGAACCTTCAAATCAACTGGACAAGTCCTTTTTGCTGGTGTCTATAGTGTTTGTACACTGGACTGTGGAAAAAAATGCGTCAAAGCTACATTTCCATTACCTCAAGGAAATGCTACTGTTATTATGTCTCCAAAAGTAGGTCATAATGGAGAGCTAATACTTAGCTCAGCAGGAAAGAAATTCGGTGATCCAGGCTTCTATTTTGTACTAACAGACTCAAAGGGAAACCTTTGGTCCAGAAGACACCAATCATTTCGGGACAAACTGATAGTCTCCGCTAACGATGAAAGTATTTTGACAGAGCACACACAGACACTATGGCATTTAAAAGTACTTAAGTTTACTTATAGGATTAATTCCAGAAATCTAGCTCCCTGACTTATATCAACCATTTTCCGATCAGTGCTCCCCAATATTGGTTCCTATAGATTTTCTTACTTAACCATTCAGAATATGAGAACAATATTTTTTGACTTCTATGCTGGTAATTCTTCATACTACAACTAACTCCTCGCCAAACAAGGCAGTCAAAGTATTGGTCATATCAAGAAACGCCCACCCTCGACTTTATCATCATTTCTACCAAGACTGTAAATTCGTATAGTTGTTAGGTTTTTAGATGCATTAAAATACGGCAGTACGACAATTATTTCTGTGGAATAACTAATTTGCCGCTACAATCAAAAACACCATGAAACGAAACACACTTTTTACCCTCATTCTCATTGCAATACTATACAGCTGTGGAGGAAAGAAAACAGAAAACACAGCCGAAGAGAAGCAAAAACTATCGGAAGTTCTTAACAAGCATTACGAAGCAATGCAAAGTAATAAATGGAAGGACATTGAAACTGTAGCGCTTAAAATGACCATGTCATCAAACGGACAATTAGGTGAAATGTCTATCGCCATGGATATGAAGGTCAAACTTCCGGACAAATTATACGGAGTCGTAACTGTGAACGGTGAAGAAGTCACCATGATTACCAATGGAGATGAAGGAATCACAAGAATGGGTGGTTTTTCCACCCCAATGAGCGCAGCCGATGTAGCTGACCTAAAAGACAATCTGATACTTGAAGGTGAGCTTTACCGGTACGAAGAAAAAGGTCACAAAATAGTTTATCAGGAAGAAAGAACTGTCAACGGCACTAAGTATCATGTACTGGATGCTAAACTCAAAGGAAAGGAAAACTACGACATCGAAATGTTCATTAACGCGGAAACTTACCTCTTAGATATGATGGAGCTTAGTGGTGAAGAGCAGGGACAACACATCGACATGACCATGAATATGGATAATTACGAGGTTGTTGATGGTATAAATGTCGTCTCCGATATCTCATGCTATATGAACGGGAATAAGGTGATGTCAATCAATCTATCAGACATGAGTTTCAATGTCACAATAGATGACGAAGTATTTGACCTGGAACAATACAGTGACAGTGATTACAGCATCGATCTGGATGACCTGGATGATATTGATGAGGAGCTCGGTTTAGAGTAAAATCATATCAATGGATAAAATCCGTTGATGCTATCCTCCATTCTGGTAATCAAAAAATTCAAATAAACCCGTACATCTCTGTACGGGTTTACCTTCATCTCAATTCTTGTGTAAAGCAGGTTCAGCATGAACTCCATTGATTTACACGATTTTCGCTATACTGAGTATTTTATCTCACTAATGATACACTACCAGTTATTGGTTCGCTGTCAGCATCCAGCTTCAGAATAAAGTAATAGGTGGCTACAGGCATAGGCTCACCATTCCGCATACCATCCCACCATTCGATAATCCCAGAAGACCTGTAAACAGGAGAACCCCATCTGTTGAACACTTCAAGATTCGCAGAATAATACGACTCCAGGCCTTCTATCACCCAACTGTCATTTTCTCCATCAAAATTCGGTGTAAACACATTCGGTATTTTGATGGGTTCATTAACAACCACATTCAGGTTTGTTGAGTCTGCACACAGACCATTAACTGCCACAATAGTAAACACTTCTACTCCTCCCTCATCTGGTGTAAAGACGGGATTCAATGAAGATGGGTCTGATAAATTATCGGCTGGTGACCAGGTCACGCTACCGGTATTCACCACTGCGCTCAAGGTGACACTCTCTCCTAACATAACTATTGTTTGCTGATCAGTATCTACTGAAATAACCGGTTGTTCATCTACCTCAACATTAACAGAGGTCGAAGTATCACTAGAACACACACCGTTATCAACTTCTACTTGCCAGGCACCGGCATCTTCAAGTCCGTCAATGATTACTTCTGTATCAGTTCCGGACTGTACGACACTTCCATTTAACAACCATGTTATTTGGCTTCCTGTCTGAAAACCTGTAGCAATCAAAGTCGCAGTTTGCGTTTCACACAATGGAGCAATCGTATTCAAAGAGGGGTTCACCGGATTGACCATATTCATAACGATATCATTACTACTGACGGTATCTTCCGTTGTACATGCCTCAGAAGAAATCAAATGCGCCATTACTACATCACCATCTAATATCAATGTGGAGATGAAATCTGAACTCGAAGTAGGAGTTCCCTGACTGACACCATTAATAAACCATTCGTACAGCGGTGAGGAACCTCCATTTGATACCGATGAAGTAAATGTAACCGCGTCACCAAAACAAGCTGGATTACCATTATCTGAAATAATAATCGAAGGTGTGACAGGTGCTGTGTAATTTAAATCCGTACCTGAAGTACTCGCTGTGCAGGCTTCACCATTATTGATAATATCTGCAGTATAGGTACCGTCATCAGTAATCATAAACTGGGCAGGTGAACTTACACCGGTAAGTGTCTGAGAACCTGAAGGACCATTCAAAGTCACGTCAAAAGGACCCGTTCCTCCACTAAATGTCACGTCCAGGATAGTACTATCACCGGGACATATCGGATTAGCACCGGTTATAGCCGCAGTCCCGCTTGTAGGGCAACTACATTGCGACTGCAGACTAGTTATAGTGACGCCTCCATTACAGTTGTTTACATCAGTCACATTAATATCTACAGTATTCGTTTCGTCAACGGGATCAGATAGCCATACACCTCCACCCTGGTCACTAAAAGAAACTCCATGAGCTGTCAGTTCCGACACGTTAATACTAGCCAAATCCCCTTGAGTCACAGTCACTCTAATCTGAAACTCATCAGCTGCAAGCGCAGGGTTAACGTCATTGCACTCTGTAACCGCAGTGGCAATTACATCATCGCTATAACTAACGGTTGCCGATCCGGTCGTGCTTGTGCCCGTACAGTTTGCATCTGAAAGATTAGTTATTGTGTACACTCCGCTTCCTGAGACAGCCACGGTGTGTGGATCTGTCACCCCGGACTCGGAGCTGTAAGGATTCCCATCTTGCAATACATCAATATCAAATGGACCGGTACCCGTGAAGTTTATGCTCAGATTGGTTGTTGAACCATCATCACAAATTGTTGCATCCCCTGAAATATTTGCGGTAGGCAATGTATGATTACTCAATGATACGCTTCCTGTTGCAGCCACACTACACGCATTCCCAACATCTTCAATAGTCGCTGAATATGCTCCTACCTCATCAATGGTAACAGATAATGGAGAACTAGCGCTATTAAATACTTCCGCTCCGCTTGACGGGTGATTTACCGTAATATTAAATGGCCCCGTACCAATCGTAGTACTAAATGCTACTTCCAGAGTACTGTTATCTCCCGGACACACAGGATTTGCACCCGTCAAAGAAATAGCACCACTGGCTGGGCAGGAGCATTGTTGGATCAAACCAGGAATATCAATACCCCCATTACAGTCATTCACATCGGTTACATTAATATCAACCGTATTTGTTTCATTTACGGGACTCGATAACCACACACCTCCACCCTGGTCACTGAAAGTCACACCATGTGAACTAAGCTCACTGATATTGATTGATCCGAGATCACCTTGTGTTACGGTCACTCTGATTTGAAATTCCGTGGGACTTAAAGCCGCATTTACATCATCACACTCCATACTTGCTGTGGCCACCACATCATCGTGATAGCCAATTGTTGCCGATCCGGTCGTGCTTGTGCCCGTACAGTTTGCATCTGACAGATTAGTTATTGTATACACTCCGCTTCCTGAGACAGCCACGGTGTGTGGATCTGTCACTCCGGACTCAGTGCTATACGGGTTCCCATCTTGCAATACATCAATATCAAATGGACCGGTACCTGTAAAGTCTATTGTTAAATCCGCAGTAGTGCTACCATCATTGCAGATCGTATTATCACCTGAAATACTAGCCGTAGGCAATGTATGATTACTCAATGATACACTTCCTGTTGCTGCTACGCTACACGCGTTTCCAACATCTTCAATAGTCGCTGAATATGCTCCTACCTCATCAATGGTAACAGATAATGGAGAACTAGCGCTATTAAATACTTCCGCTCCACTTGACGGATGATTCACCGTAATGTTAAATGGCCCCGTACCAATCGTAGTACTAAATGCTACTTCCAGAGTACTGTTATCTCCCGGACACACTGGATTTGCACCCGTCAAAGAAATAGCACCACTGGCTGGGCAGGAGCATTGTTGGATCAAACCAGGAATATCAATACCTCCATTACAGTCATTCACATCGGTTACATTAATATCAACCGTATTTGTTTCATTTACGGGACTCGATAACCACACACCTCCACCCTGGTCACTGAAAGTCACTCCATGTGAACTAAGCTCACTGATATTGATTGATCCGAGATCACCTTGTGTTACGGTTACTCTGATTTGAAATTCCGTGGGACTTAAAGCCGCATTTACATCATCACACTCCATACTTGCTGTGGCCACCACATCATCGTGATAGCCAATTGTGGCCGATCCGGTCGTGCTTGTGCCCGTACAGTTTGCATCTGACAGATTAGTTATTGTATACACTCCACTTCCTGAAACTGCTACTGTGTGTGGGTCTGTCACTCCGGACTCAGTGCTATACGGGTTCCCATCTTGTAATACATCAATATCAAATGGACCGGTGCCTGTGAAGTTTATGCTCAAATTGGTTGTTGAACCATCATCACAAATTGTTGCATCCCCTGAAATATTTGCGGTAGGCAAGGCATTCACAGTAACGGTAACCTGATCGGTTCCATCACATCCACTTGTGGTTCCAGTCACTGTATAGGTTGTTGTTGTCGATGGGCTCACTGTTACTGACGAACCAGTACCCGCTCCATTGTCCCAGCTAAATGACCCTGCTCCGGTTGCACTCAAAGTTATATTTTCTCCATCGCAAATACTTCCACCACCTGATGCTGTAACTGTCGGATTAGGATTTACTGTCACAGTTACCTGATCGGTTCCATCACATCCGCCTGTGGTTCCGGTCACTGTATAAGTTGTTGTTGTCGATGGGCTCACTGTAACAGACGAACCAGTGCCTGCTCCATTGTCCCAGCTAAATGACCCTGCTCCGGTTGCACTCAAAGTTATATTTTCTCCATCACAGATACCTCCACCACCTGATGCTGTAACTGTTGGATTGGGATTTACAGTCACTGTCACCTGATCGGTTCCATCACATCCGCCTGTGGTTCCGGTCACTGTATAAGTTGTTGTTGTCGATGGGCTCACTGTAACTGGCGAACCAGTACCCGCTCCGTTGTCCCAGCTGTAAGTATCTGCCCCTGTTGCACTCAAAGTTATATTTTCTCCATCACAGATACTTCCACCACCTGATGCTGTAACTGTCGGATTAGGATTTACTGTCACAGTCACCTGATCGGTTCCATCACATCCGCCTGTGGTTCCGGTCACTGTATAGGTTGTTGTTGTCGATGGGCTCACTGTAACAGACGAACCAGTGCCTGCTCCGTTGTCCCAGCTGTAAGTATCTGCCCCTGTCGCATTTAAAGTAATACTTTCCCCGTCACAAATGGTCCCTCCTCCGGATGCAACCACAGTAGGTGATGCACCATTAGTTACTGTTACAGAGACATCGTATGAGTTGAGTTGCGTGCCCGAAGGGGTAAAGTGAGCATCTGCTCTTAGTAGGTATCCGCCATTTGAAGGAGGTGTCCAATCGATCAACCATTGATCAGGATTGGAAGGATCAACCGTACCATTACCGATAGAACCCCCATTTATAAAAAACTCAACATAGTCGACTGTATTACCAGCAGGAGGAGAAGCATAAGAAGATATTTGAACTGAGCCCCCGCAAGTGGCTATCACATCGCCATTTTCATGTGAATTAATTACACTAGTAGCAGGACATAACGGTCCCCCAACATTGTCAGTGATATCATTCTGATTTGCATCAGAAACTGTAGCCGGATTGACCGCACCAAATTTACCAGACGACCAACTTAGATTCACTCCTCCGGCACCAAAATAATTTTCGAGTCGATCTGCGGTAGCCATCGTGTAGTTAAACCTCGAAACCCCGTCTATATCAACATTCATTACACCTGTCGATGGATCGTATGAGATACAAACCTCATGTTCCAATCCATCTTCTAAATTGCCTGCATCGGTGCTGGTAATCCTTCCAGGGTCATCCGCCCAACCATTCCTATGTAATGCTATCTCATCATTATTACCTGTGGTACCTCCGCCATAGTTTGCATCAAAATTCCCAGTACCCATACTGCTATAAGTATCGAACTCCAGAGTCATCATTTGTCCACATAGGTTTGCATACCCTAATCCGCCACCACAACCACCAACTCCGGTACCACACTTATGAAATGAAAATGCAAGACCATCACCTTTGCTGTCACTGCCAATTTCATCGTTACCCGGACAGCCAAAGTAGACATTGTAACACCTGTTAAAGGCACCATCGGTAGTAGGGTCGTAAGTGTTAGTAGTTTCATGTGCAATGGTGGCCTGACATCCTGCTACAGTGTTATCAAGTAGCTGTATTACTCCATTACCATGGTCAACATTTCCTCCACCTCCTGTGGTTGAAATAACGTCCCAATTTCCGCTTTGGGCATTACCGGCTATTATTATAAAATAAAATAGTACTGTAAAAGTTGCTGCAATGATTCTGGAAGACAAGCTATTGTTGCCTTTAGAATTTTTAATCGAGTGTCTGTCTGTAAACATAATTGTAAGGTTGATTGTAAGTTTAAATCGCTCAGTAACATTTCAACTTCACCTAATGATGCGCATGATAATTCTTAATTGATTCATACAATTTATTATTGATAAAATCACATTATCATCGTTTACAAACTTAAAACCCTGGATTTATTTAAAAGAATACTCAGTCCCTACAAATGCATATTTCACCCCCTACAAACACACTACAAAAGCCGCAAAAAGGTAAATCATCGACATTGAAAGCAGAACAAAGTCAGGTCTCATGGGTCGAAAAGCTTCAACCAATTGGTCAAAACGACAAAGAGTAGTGTCTCCTGGAGTTCAACTTATTCGACTAACACTTTTTCAGAATAGAAGGTTTGTGAAGACTGGATTATAAGTACATATGTACCCCTGGACGGATGACTTGCCAATTCTAATTTGAATTCTCTTTTATTCGGCTCAATATTTAAACCCCCTTGATCAACCACTTTCCCATCCATGGCAACAAGCTGCCAGTTCAGTGTTTTGTTGCTTTCAACATCCCAATTGTATCTCACCAAGTAGGCATCAGGGGCAGCTATAAAGGAAAATTCCTCCTCGCCATTTTGAATGGCTACTATTTGACTGTAAGATTCAGTACCATCATAGTCGACCTGAAGTAACCTATAATAGTAGACACCATTGGTTTCCTGTTCATCCAAATAAGAATAATTGATTGGTGAATTAGAATTACCATTTCCTGCTACCTGGCCAATTTCGTAATAAACAGAACCGTCACTACTGCGAAGAATTACAAATCGATCATTGTTAATTTCTGTCAGCGTGGTCCAAGTCAGCAGATTCCCACTTTGAGTTCTTGATCCCCTAAAGTTTACTAATTCAACAGGTAAAACATCATCACAAACTTTCGTAAGTGTCACCTGATCCAAAGTCGTTGTACTTTGAGCCTCATAAACACCTGTTGTAGTAGGAAAATCATCAGAATGAACATTTCCTGCGATCACAAAACAATCGCTTCCCGGCATCAATCGCACCCCTCCAGTTGGATAATCTTGACCGTCAGCGCCTCCGAGATAAGAAGCTGAATGCCGCGCAACATTTCCACCGGAGTACACAGGCGAATAATCAAAAATACCGATATAGTAGTCCGTACTACCGCTTTTAGCATTACCAACATAAGCCCCGGGAGCATTGGTATTTACGCTAGTTATACTAAATTCATCGGAAGTCCCAATATCTGTCGCATCTGTCTCGAAAGCCACCAGCGCATAAGAATCTGTAATATCAAGAGAGCCCAGCCTCCAATACTGAGTCAAAGCAAAGCTCCTTCCCTTCACGCCATTATCCCAAGAGGTGCCACCAATCCATGTTGCAAAAATGAGCGAATCACCATCAGCCCCTACTCCGGCTAAAAAGGCATCACCTGCCCCTGCCATTGAGGCCTGAAAAGGCAGTTTTGTGGCCATCCCGGTATTATCCCCGTACCCTATGACAATGGCTTCATTATTGGAGTTCACCCTGACATGCGACCCATATTCATTACAGCAGGCACCAATGTAGGTTGCCCATCGAAGCGTCTGTGCGTCACTTGAGAATCTAGCAACGATAAAATCATAGGCACCTCCATTGTAGGTATCATCGTAAGAACCTACCGTAGCAATACCTGAAGTATTCGTAGTTCCCGATATCCATACATCGCCATCGTTATAATCTATTCCTTTGGCCTGATCATCTCCAGTCCCACCGAAGTAAGTAAAGCAATTTAAAGAACCATCAGGATTGACTTTCATTACGAAAATATCATGACCTGAGCTGTAAGTATTATCGTACACCGAAGCCGTAGCCAGTCCGCTACTCATGGTAGATCCCGTCATAATCATAGTATCTGATTCCATCACCATATCGAGAGCACCATCATCCAATGTACCTCCGTAGTACGAAGAAAATAGCAAGGAGGAACCATCAGCGCTTAACTTAGCAAAGACAATATCCTTAGCTCCACCATTCGATGCCTGTACCGGACTAACTGTTGGAAAATCTGTCGATGCGGTGTAGCCTGCGATATAAGCATTGCCAGATGAATTGACTTCTATTGCCATTCCCACATCCTGGTCTCCTCCAGCGTTGGCAGTTATTATCGTACCCCAGGTCAGGGTTGTTCCATCTGATGAAACCTTGTAAACGAAAATATCCTCATTTGTTCGGGCAAAAGTACCTATTGTCTGTGTACTCGGCATGAGCGTATTGGCCCATCCGGTTATATAGATATCTCCATTACCGTCCACTGCTACATCATTGATATAACCATTATCTGATGCTGCGTTGGACACATAAGTACTCCAACTTACCGTAGGTGGATCTATGTACAACGGCTCTTCTTTGCTATACTTACCATCAATTTGAAAACCTATGGACTTTTCTCCTCTTTTAACATATCTGCACTTTACTGTTTTCTTTCGACCATCAATTAACTGATAAGTATATGGTTTTTCATCTATTAGCTTTCCCCATTCTACACCTATTTCAAGTTGCCCCTTCTCATTAATTCTTAAAGAACTGACATCATTATAATGCATGGTAATATCCGCGACCGCACCACCTTTGTGTACGATAAAGTCGTATTTCATGCCTTTATCAGTCAGATAGTATTTCAGGTCCACGAAATCGAACAAATTAGCGTATGTAACCGCTTTGTATTGTCGTATTTTAGGAATATTACCAACGTTATTCTGGCCTTTGATGTAGTTAAAATATCCATCCTTGTCTTCTGATCCCTTGATCGTAACTCCCTGATTCATTTCAGGAAACGTAATGTAGTAGGCCAATTGGTCGAACCTCTCCTTCCTTTTCACTCCATCCATTGGAGATAGGTTATTGCATTGTTCCTTTATAAAACCCAGACCTATTCCCTTAGTTCCGAAATACATAAACCCACCAGCGACTTTCGTATAGTGTGTCACATGGCCAATTTCCTTGTACTCAAATTGATATATTTCTTCTAGTTGCCCTTTGTTCTCTATGATACCTTGAGATGCTTTCAAGGCCCTTTGCAGACGTAATTCCCAACTCTTACGTGATTTTACAGACATTTTGCCTTGGGTGGTCGGATTATCAGCCTTTGGGTTTTCGAATTCAAAAACCCCCAGAAACTTCTTATAATAAGGAACAAACACTGAGGTAAGATCAAATACATTTTCCCTCACATGGTCTCTTGACTGTGTTTCCCTTCCGGAATCAGTAGAACACGCCAGCAGAAACAAGCATGAAGTGTAAATAAGCAGGTTTTTAAAAAAACAATGCTTCATAGAAGTTGTTTTTAAATGCAACAATGTAAGTCAATACTCAATTCAAAATGAGTGAAACGAGCGTTTTCGTTGATTTCAAACGAAATATTTAACTGAAACTAGATTTGAAATCCGTAGATTCTAAACTTTTGATACTGCATTTGACCAAATATTACATAAGTGCTAGAAGCTGATTTATAATTATATACGCAATAATCACAAGAATGTATACAGGTATGGCAATATACTTATCGATCTGACACAAACTCAGTCTCAAAAATTTTTCAGAGAATCACAATACTTACATGATTTGTTAGAAGGAAGAAAGTACCATGCAACTTCATTTAACTTACCTTATCATAAACGTTTAATACTTCAGAAATAGCCGCCTGTAAGCCTAACAAGAAGGTAAAACAAGAGATGAGTCAACATTCTCGCTAATCAAATGAAGATATCAATGCTTGAGTCGTAAAACGACAATAACAGAACATGAGGTTGAGAAGCTGACTTAGAGGTTATTGAAAACAAAAAGAGAAACTTCGCTCTCGCTCTGTTTCTCATTCTGTCTTTGTACCTTGGGCCGGAGTCGAACCGGCACGACCTTGCGGTCATTGGTGTTTGAGACCAACGCGTCTACCAATTCCGCCACCAAGGCAATTAAAAATCGGTCTGCAAAACTATTCAAAGATTTAGTATTTACAAATTCAGTTATCTGTATTATTTACTATTTTGCACAGAATCCTCGTAACCTATGCAAAAAATTTCTCTACTCCTCCTGCCTTTTCTTCTTTTCGGGTCCTGCACAGTATCTCAGCAAGAAGAATCTCCGGAGACAGAAATACCCTTGACGATTGAATATCGTAACATTGTTGTAGCAGATAGCCTCAATGACGCTGAGAAACGGCTATACCAACGAGTGAAAGAGTACAATGCAATTCTGTCTGGTGCAGACACTATACCCCAAGATGTGTTTACTCATTACATAAAACAATACCTGGTACCTTATGGACCTACGGATGAACTCGCTGAGTTCTATTACAATGACTGGAACCGGGCACTGACAACAGGCAACCTTTATGACTCCTGGATATGCTCAATAAAAATTGACAAAGACGGAGAAAGTGCCAAAATATCTACTTCTGACTGGCTTAAAAACTCTGAAGAAGAACTCTTTATCTGGACAAATGTTTCTTCTTGGAAATACTATGAAAACGAATGGTACAGAGATACTCTAATCTCTTCTTTGTACAGGAACGGAAAGCTGGTACACGAATAAACACACCTATTACGCACTCTTATCCACATTATACAAAGAATGCGCCTGGGGCTTTTCTGAAAACATTTCTTTTACCTTGGGCCATATATCATCAAATAATTCCGAGTTTCGGTAATCATCAAGATGGTCCAAACTCTTCCAGTGACTGTAAGTAAAAAAAACATTATTTTCCTTATCATCCTTCAGCAACTCAACATTGCTACAGCCATCAACCGATTCTATCTTGCTCTTGATTGTATCAAAGTAGGATAAGAACTCTTCGACACACTCGGGCTTAAAGGTCATTTTAACGATTCTGATAATCATTTTGCTTTGCTCTAACCTCGAAATTACGAAAAAATCATGAAAAGGAAACTATCACAGGACTGTCGTACTTAAGCCCTAACAATTGAGAAGCATTACCTCCAACAATAGCTATTTCCAGATAACCAAGGCTATTGAATGTCACACTAACATCGCCTTCATCTACATCATGATATATTTCGTTAAGATGCTTCACACCCTCCCGAGCAAATTTAATCGTGTATTCCCGTTGGGCACAAGTGGCTTCAAAAGTTGATTTATCTATGTTTATTATCAGGTTACCATAATGATCAATATGAATCACATTACCCATAATCATCGAATCCGTGATCCTAAGTTCCCGACCTATCATTCTGTTCATTTCAGTCTTTGATTCACCAAGAGACTCTAGCTTACCCCTATTGGCTAATTCACAAGCGGCTTCAACAAAGACATCCTTCACAGGAAAAAGGGACTTTTTCTGATCTTTTAACTTCACAATTTTTGAAGGCTTCTTCTCACTAATTAAAGAAAGCAGTCCATTATCGGTACCGACAAAGTAATGTCCCTCAATTTCTACAGCTATATAGTCCTGCCCTGATCGTGGAATAGAATTGACACCAATCATGTGCACCGTTCCTTCCGGAAATTCCTTAAAAATGGATTTCAACACATAAGCCCCATGTGCTGTATTGTAGGGTTCAATACTGTGAGTAATGTCAATAATCTTTTGGGATTGATCGATAGAAAATACTTTTGCCTTAACAGCGGCCACATAATGATCCCGTTCACCGAAATCAGATAAAAATGTAATTAACGCCATAGAAGCAAAGTGAAATTATATAATTTAGTGGTCTGCTAAAAACAGATACAGTGAACCTTTTCATTGGTTCGCTTCGTTTAACTATATAAACGAAATTAGAATTTTTAAACAATAATAGACACGTCTTTGCTCGAAAAAGTAATAACACTCAAAGAGATTCCTCCAGTAGAACTGCTGGGATCCAATAATACAAACATTAAAGAAGTTGCTGCAGCCTTCCCGAAAAGTAAAATCATTTCTCGAGGCAACGAGATTAAAATCATTGGTGCCGCCCCGGAAATAGTAAAGATCAATGAGATATTAATTTCCTTAATCAGTCACTACAACAAATACGGCAAGATTACCCAGGAAAATGTAAAAATGTACATTCAGGAAGAGCCGGAAAAAAATGAGATGGTAGGAACCAAAGATGATATTATTGTATATGGAACGCGGGGAATTGTTGTAAAACCAAAATCAGCCAACCAAAAAAGGTTAGTGACCGCGGTTGCAAAAAATGACCTGGTCTTTGCTATCGGCCCAGCAGGGTCTGGAAAAACTTATATTTCCGTGGCTCTCGCTGTCAGAGCATTGAAGAATAAAGAAGTTCGGAAAATCATTATCACCAGACCGGCTGTAGAAGCGGGTGAAAACCTGGGATTTTTACCTGGCGACCTGATCGAAAAGGTAGATCCGTATATCAGACCAATTTATGATGCCCTGGGAGATATGATAAGTCCTGAAAAACTTAATTTCTTTAAAGAAAGTGGGGTTATAGAAGTGGCTCCGCTCGCATACATGAGGGGGCGTACTTTGGATAATGCTTTTATCATTCTCGATGAAGCGCAAAACACCACTCCTATGCAACTCAAGATGTTCATGACACGTCTGGGACCAAATGGAAAAATGATCATCACAGGAGATATTTCGCAAATCGATTTACCTAAGAACCAAAAATCAGGTCTTGTCGATGCAATAAAAGTCCTGAAAGACGTTAAAGAAATCGAAACTGTATATCTTGAAGCAAAAGATGTTGTAAGACACAGCTTAGTTAAGAAAATCATCAACGCATATGAGTCTGATTCTGAATAGAATCTATTTTTTAGCCATTGGAATGCTCTTTTTCTCCTTTCAGTTACAAGCGCAATCACCCAATGGTATTATCAGGTGCGGACACGACCTAAGAGACTCATTACTACACAGCAAAAATAATCAGCTTGATGAACAAAGAGCTCATTTTGAAAAACTGCTTCAACAAACCACTAAGTCAAAACATAATCAGAAGGCTACAGCCCTAAGCAGTACAGAGGTAATAACCATTCCCGTTGTTGTACACGTAATACACGATAACTCGTTTGGGACTATTGGGGGACCACTCAATTCCAACATAAGTGATGCGCAAATTTATTCCCAAATTGAGGTCCTTAATGAAGATTTCAGAAGGCTAAATGCCGATACCACCAACACTCCGGCTGCTTTTCAACCGGTTGCTGCAGACTCATACATTGAGTTTTGTATGGCTTCCCGCGATCCTGATGGAAATACAACCACAGGAATCACACGTACATTTTCAAACCTCGGACCATTCGACATTAATGACGCATCAACACTGGCCAACATCATCAGTTGGCCAACCGATGAGTACCTAAACATTTGGGTGTGCGAACTTTCCGGGGGACTGTTAGGCTACGCCCAATTTCCAGATGACAGTGACCTGGATGGGCTCGCTTCATATAATGGCTCAGCAGAAACGGATGGAGTTGTTATGAACCATGAAAACTTTGGAAACCAAATCGGCACCGCTACGCTTCCCGACCCCTATACATTCGGCCGTACCTGTACACACGAGGTCGGACATTGGCTTGGCTTACTTCACATTTGGGGAAGCACGGGTTGCTTTGGTACTGACCATGTTGATGATACCCCGAATGCTGAATCAGAGAATTACAACTGCCCTACCGGACAAACCTCATGCCTCTCTACTGATATGGTTGAAAACTACATGGATTATACTGATGACCTGTGCATGAATATCTTCACCGCAGATCAAGCCACACGAATGAGGTCGGTATTTGATGTCAGTCCGAGAAGAAAAGCTATTCTCTCTTCCCCTGGATGCTGTGGCGCTGGAATAACTTATCTGGTGCCTTATGATGACACTTTTGAAAGCAATGCCTGGATTGAAACCCTTGGCTGGGATACAGTAACCGTTGGAAATACAGACGGTTGGGAACACAAACCTTATGGCGCATATGGTGAAAGCTCTGGAAGTATTGGCATTGATAACAATTCCGGGAATAATGGCAGTATAGACTATCTCATTAGTCCTGTGGTCGATTTTAGAAATACTGACTACCCCTACCTGGAATTTGATTTTGCTTATTCTAGTGAAGGTGGCAGCTCTACCGATAGTATCATTATACAATATGAGAACCGCTGTGACGATGATTGGCAGACTCTAGCAACCCTATCAGGAACCGATCTTATAACAAGTACAAAAACAGGTATCCCTTTCATTCCAGATGCATCTGATTGGTCCAGATTCTCCATGCCACTCAATGAGCTAGCAGGACTTGCAGTAATTAAGTTTAGAATTATCGTCTACTCACATGGAGTCAATACTTTTTACCTGGATAATTTCAATGTTTATAAAATCAACAGTAACCTGGAACTTACGCTTTACCCCAACCCAGCAGATCAGGAACTTAGAATGGACATATCTTTTGAAGGTATAGAAGATGTTGAGGTGGGCATATACACTTTACTCGGACAAAAAATTCTTGTGGAAAACCGTCTTGCTACTAAAAGCAGACTTCTTAAATTTGACACTTCGGAACTCAATCAGGGCCTCTACCTGGCCAGAGTTACCGTAGCGGGCAAAGTTAATACTAAGAAGTTTGTAATAGAGCATCCTTGAAACCAGCAAAGGCTCCTTTTTTACTTATTACACCGGCATTTATAGTCGGGATACTCCTGTATGTTTATAGCAGGCCGCCCATTACTCTTACTGTAATGTTAACCGCCTCACTTTTCTGTGCATCCATTGTGGTATTTAGAAGAAAGCAGTTTTTTACATTTTGGACATTTTTTCTACTTCTGATAGTTGGGTTGGGGATCATATCAACCCATTTTAAAACACCCGAAGCTTTCTCCAATAATGTTTCAAAACAAACAGAAATAAGTGCCTTTAAGGGTATTATTAACACCATTCCGGTCAGTAAACAGAAAACTTATTCCACACAGGTAATTGTGTCCGCTGTCAAAACCAAATCGGGATGGAAAAAGGCAAGTGGCAGTATCCTTGCATACATTGACAAAAAAATTCAATCCCCGACTATCGGTGATGAGCTGCTGGTTCTGGCAAACCCAAACCCAATCCAACCTCCCGGAAATCCATGCGAATTTGACTTCAAGCAATATTTAAGCTACAAGGGAATATACAACCAATGCTATATACCTGCTGACAAGGCTATAATTATTTCAAACAACAACAGCATCAGGAGATTAGCACAACAATGTCGACTGCATTTTGAAAACGCTATCGAATCTTGTATTAGTAAACACAGGGAATCTTCTATCGCCAAGGCCATGATACTTGGAAGTCGTGATGATCTTTCGGAGGAAACCATTCACGCCTTTTCCAATACTGGATCCATGCATGTCCTGGCAGTTTCCGGCCTTCATGTAGGTATTATATTTCTATTCGTACAGTTTCTACTAAAACTTGCTCCAAACACAAAAAAATGGAAAACAGTTTCACTCATCATAACCTTGCTTACGATCTGGTCATATGCTTTTCTTACCGGACTTTCGGCATCCGTTCTAAGATCTGCTACTATGTTTTCTGTGATTGGGGTAGGAAACAGCTTAAAACGTCTTGTCAACACATTAAACAACTTAGCGTTCACTGCATTTATTATGCTCCTAATTGCTCCCTATGCTATTATGGAAGTGGGCTTTCAACTTTCTTTCTCAGCCGTAATGGGCATTGTTTACTTACAACCGAAGTTGAGCAAACTTTATACACCAAAGAGCAAAGTCATCAAACCCATATGGGATATCACAACGGTCTCGTTTGCTGCGCAAATTGCCACATTCCCTTTGTCGATTTTGTATTTTCATCAGTTTCCTTTATTGTTCCCAATTTCCAACCTGCTTGTAATACCCGCAGCATTTCTGGTTGTAATCCTGGGAGTACTATTTTTCATATTTCATCAAGTACCGATTATTGGAGAACTAATTGCTCTCTTCGTTGAAAAGATTCTTTGGCTGATGAATGAGTTAATCTTTTTCATAGATTCCACTCCTAACACTTTATTACAAGGAATCGATATTAGCATCATTGAGACCTGGTTAATTTATGCATTCATTGCAGCTGTTTGTTTGTATCTGTGGGAAAATCGAAAATGGGGATTACGCATAGCACTACTCAGCATAATAAGTCTGTGTACCATTAATCTATCCGAAAGCATCTATCTCCAAAATGAGAATGCATTGATTGTCTATAAAGTAAACAAACACACAGCCATAGATTTTGTCGATTCCGGGAATCACCTTTTCCTTTCTGATAGTTCATTGCTTAGTGATGAACGAAGTTTACAATTCCATATAAAACACTATTGGTGGAAACATAACTTAAACGAGACAAATAAGCAGCGCATACCTTCAGGACTCCAAATCATTGATTGGAAAGCTCACCATGTGGCAGTTGCGCAAACCCAAAAAGAAGTACAAAAAGCACTTATTAATAGTATCATTCCTGATATCATGATTATTAGCCGCAACGCTATCAAAGACCTTTCGGTATTAAAAGACAATCGACAAACAGCCTTTGTATTCGATTCAAGCAACTCAATAAAAAACAGCAAAAAGCTAAGAAAGCAAAATGAAACACTCGGACTCAATTGTCATTTTGTTAATTTAGACAACGCATACGTACTAAATGAATAATATGGAATTCATAAAAGCTTTTGACAAGGATAAAATTACGCATATAACAATCGATCGACCGGAAAAAAGAAACGCTCTAAATTCACACGTAATTAAAGAGCTGAAGGAAGCATTTACACACGCGGAGCAAAACCCAGAAACCAAAGTAATCACATTAAAAGCCAAGGGTGATGTATTTTGTGCCGGAGCTGATTTAGAATACTTAAAGCAACTTCAGAATAACAACTATGAGGAGAATTTGAAGGACTCTACCGAATTGATGGAGCTATTCAAACAAATTTATCTTTGTCCAAAGCCAACAATTGCCCAGGTGCAGGGGCATGCAATTGCCGGAGGGTGTGGTTTGGTAAGTGTGTGCGATTTTGTTTTTGCGGTTCCTGATGCGCTTTTTGGATATACAGAGGTCAGGATTGGCTTCGTACCAGCTATCGTGATGCCTTTTCTTATTCGCAAGATTGGTACAGCAGCGGCAAAGGAACTAATGCTTTCAGGAAATTTAATAGGCGCTGAAGAAGCGATGTTTTTCAAACTAATCTCTCACATTGCAGACGAAGAAGTCCTTCAAGCAGAAGTAAAAGAGTTTGCCATAACTTTGGTCAATAAGAATAGCAAACAATCAATGGAAACCACCAAAAGACTATTTAACGAGCTGGAAGGAAAGTCCCTTGATGAAAGTTTGAAGCTTGCTGCTGAGACTAATGCCAAAGCCCGGGAAACCGAAGATTTTAACAAAGGAATCGATAGTTTCTTGAAGAAGGAAAAAGTGAGTTGGTAGCACCTTAACCTTTCACCATTTCCTTAAACAAGGTAGCCATTTTTGGTTCTGCGGTAGCTGCAGCTGAAATGATCTTTTCAATCGAAACCGGTTCCAAAGCTCCAGGGTAACAAAGATCAGTTATTACTGAAACTGCAAAAACAGGCAAACTCATATGTCTTGCTACTATGACTTCGGGTACGGTACTCATACCTACGGCATCCGCTCCAATAATAGATAGATACTTATATTCTGCGGGGGTCTCAAGGTTTGGTCCGGGCACACCGGCATATACTCCTGTCTTACAATTTAAGTCATTCGTTTTTGCTATCTCAATTCCTTTCTTAACGAGCTTGGAATTATATGCATCAAACATATCAGGCCAGCGCGGCCCAAGATCATCATGGTTTTCTCCGGTCAATGGGTTCTCTGGCATTAGGTTGATATGATCCCTAATTATCATCAAATCACTCAACTCAAACGAAGTATTGATCCCTCCTGCTGCATTTGAAATTAAAAGTGTTTCAATACCCAGCATTTGCATCACCCTCACTGGAAAGGTCACCTCCTTCATCGAATATCCTTCATAAAAATGAAAGCGCCCTTGCATAATCACTACATCGACACCTTCCAGTTGCCCAAAAACCAAATTACCCTTGTGCATCTCTACAGTAGAAACAGGAAAATGAGGTATATCTTCGTAAGTCAGGTTGTACTCAACATCAACATCGTTGATTAATGCTCCTAGGCCTGTCCCTAGTATAATACCAAATTTGGGTCGGAATTCTTTAGTTTGAGAGTGAATGTAGCTCACACTCTCATTAAGCTGGTGTAACATGGCTATAGCTTAAAAAGATTGACGTATGTTTTCTTACCGGTGAACCCCTTCTTTCCAACCAAGACCAATTGGCTGCCAAGGTAATCCATTTCTTCGTCAAAATTATCAAACCATACCGTATAATCACGTATGTAGGTTAACTTATTATCGTTAGGTAGTGAAATATTTTTATGTTTGTTTCCGGTAGCCGCATCAATCTCGACATACCTTATATCATTCAGGGCCCCTCCTTTTCCAATTGCAGAATGTAATATCCTTATCCTATCATCCAGACCAAAATCCACATAATGTGAAGAATTGGTTAAACCAAAGTTCAGCATGGACTCCTGATACTTCACGATATAATTTTCCCACATTAGTGCATCAGCTGCATTAAATGAAAAGATCAACATATTACCTGTAATGGAACTACCAGCCCTAAGTTGCCAGGTTTCTATATCATTTTGAGCATCCGGATTGTATGGATATTCCCCCATCTTTAAGAATCTCTTTTCGAGCACAATCACTATTTTCTCGAACTGGTTGATGTGGAAATCTGTAATATCATAATTCGTCCAGTCGTCCTCAAAACTCATTTTCATTGTCTTCTGAGAAGCTTCCACACTGGATTTCAGCGATTGACTCAATTCATGGAAATGTACCTTATCAATTAGGTTTGTAGCAAAATTAAATTTCGCATAGGTCACCCCAAGTAGCACCCCGTTCCTCTTATTCAAATTCACCACATAGACTATATCATCCCTGATAATCTTCATCTTGAGATTATCTCTTTTACTACTGGCTGTCTGAATATCAAGCAATTGGTTTTCTCGTGTTGAAAGATGGTACTTTACCACTACAATCTTTCCTCCTCTGTTAGAATTAAGGATAAACACTTCATTGTTATCATTGATACCAATACCGTAATTCAAATACCCGTTGTCAATAGGAACAATTCCACTGTCCAATTTTTGAAACTGAGTATCCATAATTTTGGCATTAGCGATAAGGTTTGTTTGACTATAGTCAAATATATAGCTCAGCACCTTCTTTTTATTGGGGGAGTATTCTACTTGAAACTGGTATTGTACCGGTGTCACAGCACCTTCATTTACACTTGCCCCTAATGCATTTTCAAAGGTCTCTTTAGCTCCCGCCTTCCCAAACTGAGCCTTCCATTCTCCTACCGAAACTTTGTGAATCACTGTCTTTGACAGTTCGGCTCCATTTTTTACATCATATGACCATGCTTCCAGCTGAGCCACTTTATTCTTTGTATCTGCAGACTCTATAAGTAAGATGATTCTATTGTCTTTTATTAAGAAACTATGAAAACTATGCACATCCTCGAAAGAAATCTCAACCCCCCATTTCTTTTCCAGAATTTTAGAATGACGTTCAAGAACGTAATCTGCCTTCCCTGATATCCCTCCTTTTATCTTCGAGAATGCGATGAAATCATTGTCATCAAGCTTAACCATTTTGCGAGCTGAACCTGGGCGAACTGCCGAGCTTAATGAAAACTCCTGCTCATTAAGCAATTGCCCATAACTGCCAATACTAAGCAACACAGCCAATAACACGAATGGTATTCTTACTAATGTTTTCAATTTAATCATCAACTAAAGTATGACATTTGACCTATTTGAGTGGTCTAAATTTCTTCCAGAACCTCAGAAATGGCATCATAAATGATATCCAAATCTTCACTTGAAATGACGTAGGGCGGCAACACGTATATTATGTTCCCTAACGGTCGGAGTAGGATATTCTTTGCCAGAAACTTAAGATAAAGTTTATCCCTTATCTCATTAAAATAAGAGGATTTTCCTCCCGTTTCAACTTCTAACGCAAGAATTGTTCCTAAAGCTTTAGCTGACCTGATTTTTTCATGTGAATCAAATCTGTCTCGAGCTTCAGATTGTTTTACGCAAATTCTCTGAATATCGTTTTGCGTTTTTTCCCTTTGTAAAATCTCAAAACTCTTTACCGAAGCTGCACATGAAATTGGATTCGCAGTATAGGAGTGACCGTGATAAAAAGACGGGTTTCCTCCGGATTGAATAAAGGCTTGTTCTATTCTTTCATTAACCACAGTAAGCCCTAATGGCAATGTCCCTCCGGTTATTCCCTTGGACATACACATGATGTCCGGTTTTACCTCACAGTGATCGCTGGCAAAATTTTTCCCTGTTCGGCCAAAACCGGTCAATACCTCATCAGCAATACACACCACCTTAAATTCCTTGGCCACTTCAAGTAATTGATTCAAAATAGCAGCATCATAAATTCTCATACCCCCTGCTCCTTGTAAAAGAGGTTCGTAGATAAAACATGCAGGTGGTTGCTCTTCACAAATCTTTCTAAAATGATCAACCACCGATTCATCTTCAGGAAAAGGTATAAACTCTACACCAAAAAGGTAAGGCTCAAACGTAGTATGGAATGTCCCCCTGGCTCCAACACTCATTGCACCGAATGTATCACCATGATAAGCACCATCAAGAGCCACAACTGTTGCTCGTTGCTCACCAATGAGTTCCCAATATTTTAGGGCAAACTTAATCGCTACTTCCACACTGGTACTCCCATCGTCTGAGAAAAAAGTCCTTCGCATTGTATCAGGGACAATACTTAATATATTTTCACTAATCATGGCTGCTGGTTCATGACTAAATCCAGCAAAGATCACATGCTCAAGACTTTTAGCCTGGTTGTATATTGCCTCAGCGATCTCCTCGTTTGCATGTCCATGGATGTTAACCCACCAACTTGAGATGGCATCAATTATCTGATTATCGTTATAGTCATAGATATAGGCGCCCTTGGCCTTTTTTATTGGTATTATCTCATCCCCTCCTTTTACTGGAGAAAAGGGATGCCAAATGGTTTTATTGTCTATACTTTTTATCTGATCAGCTGTCATCATAAGTTTAGTTCGCTTGCGTATTTTTTGATTATTGTGTTATCAATTTTTTCCTCTCTGTGTACATGGAGTAACTTTTTATACCCTGAATATTTCAAAATATGGTTTTCGCTTTCAGGGTTACTGACACCATTAAATACGATTCCTTTCACCGATATATTCCTGCGCTTCAGCTCATTGATACTCAGTAACGAATGATTAATGCTACCGAGGTACAAGTCACAAACTAATACTACTTCGCAATCAATTTTTTCAATCAAATCAACTATATGCTGCTCATCATTGATTGGTACCATAATTCCACCGGCTCCCTCTATGATTAGGTTATCATTTTGTGGTACCTGAATCGAATCTAAATCGATTTTTATACCATCAATTCGAGCTGCAGCATGTGGAGACATAGGCTCAGTAAGTCTGTAAGCTTCATCATGTATTTTGGTATCAGGTAGTAACTTCCTGATACTATCACGATCTGCTTCAACTAAACCAGCTTGTATTGGCTTCCAGTAGTCTCGGCCCAATGCCTCACACAATATGGCTGAAATAACCGTTTTACCTGAATCCGTACCAATTGCTGTCACGAAATAATTCATTTTATCTCCTCCTTTATCAAATTACAAAGTCCTTCTATTTCTTCCCTACTATTAAAACTATGTAGGCAAATACGCAACCTTTCCTGTCCCTTTTTTACTGTGGGTGATAATATTGGCCGGACATCATAACCTGCCACCTGGAGCTTAACAGCTAAGCTTTTCACATTATCATTTCCCGGAACACAAATTGCTTTGATCGGACCACTTGAATTAATATACCCTGTAACTCCTTCTGTTTCCGAATTAAACAGTTGTATATTTTTCATAAGAGCATCAGTTAATTCATAGTTTTCGCTTAAAAAATTATGGATACAATGTATTGAAACAACACTATGTTGTGGTAATGCTGTTGTGTAAATAAAACTTAAGGCAAAATTGATCAAATAGTCCTTAATCGTTTTATGCCCCACTACTACTGCACCATGACAGCCCATTGCCTTACCAAAAGTATGTACCCTTATGAGAACATCCTGATGGACACCCATTTGTACGGCCATTCCGGAACCTTTCTCTCCCATGATGCCCGTACTGTGTGCCTCATCTAAAATAATATTTGCTTCATACTTTTTGGCGAGTTCTACAATTTCAAGTAACGGACAGTTATCTCCATCCATAGAATAGACCGATTCAATGACTACATAAACTTCCCCCTGTGATTTTTGAATTTTCCTTTCCAAGTCTTCCAGGTCGTTATGCTTAAAGGAAAAGCGATCTGCAAAACTAAGCCGGGCTCCTTCCTTCAAACTGGCATGGATTAGCTCATCATAAATAATTGTATCACCTCTTTGTGGAATACTCTGTAAAACGGCCGTATTAGCAGCATACCCTGAATTAAAGAGTAGCGCCTCATCTGATTTGTAATGATCGGCCAAAATCTCTTCCAACTTCACAGTCAATTCATCATTACCTGATAATAGCCGACTACCGGTTGACCCCAACGAAAGCTTATGCCGGGCCAACTCTTCACTCACCTGTTCTATAACATGGGTATTACTGGATAATCCCAAATAGTCATTGGAGTAGAAATCCACCAGACCTAACGAAGTCTTCAGGGACCTGAAAGAATTGCTTTGAACTCTCTGATCTAGTTTACTCTGTAGTTTGGTTAAGGCCTTACTCATGGCCAACCCTTAGACTTGTGCTGAAGGAATCTGATCAAACTCTACTTTAGGTTGATCACCATCTTTAAAAGCCTCCCTTGGTTTGATATTCAGCAACTGGAATAGTTCCTTATCAGCATCTACCTCTGGGTTAGGTGTTGTCAATAGCTTATCTCCAGCAAAAATAGAGTTAGCACCAGCCATAAAACATAATGCCTGTGATTCATAACTCATTTGTGTTCTTCCCGCTGAAAGCCTTACCATTGCTCCAGGAATTACAATTCTGGCTGTCGCAATCATCCTGACCATATCCCAAACTGGAACAATAGGCTGCTCTTCTAGCGGAGTTCCCTCAACCGGTACCAAAGCATTTACTGGAACTGATTCTGGATGTATTGGCAGGTTGGCGAGTGTTACCAACATATCTACCCGATCATCAATACTTTCACCCATTCCAATTATTCCCCCGGAACAGACAGAAAGTTTATTCTTCTGAACATTTTCAATAGTGTCTAACCGATCTTTATATGTTCTTGTTGAGATGATATCATCGTAATGCTCTTCGCTCGTATCAAGGTTATGATTATAAGCATATAAACCGGCTTCCTTCAGTTTCTGAGCCTGTTCATCGCTTAGCATTCCAAGAGTACAGCAAACCTCCATCCCCATAGAGTTGACACCCTTAACCATATCAAGCACCTTATCAAAGTCTCTATTGTCTCTTGCTTCTCTCCAGGCTGCCCCCATACAAAAGCGAGTACTCCCATTGTCTTTAGCTTCTTGTGCTTTTGACAGCACCTCATCTACCTCCATAAGCTTATGTACCTTAACATCAGTGTGGTACCTTGCTGCCTGTGGGCAATACGCACAATCTTCAGGACACCCTCCGGTTTTTACTGATAGCAGAGTACATACTTGTACTTCCTGAGGATCATGAAACTCTCTATGAACTGTAGCTGCCCGATACACTAATTCCATGAATGGGGTATCATGTATTTCTCTTATTTCTTCCTTCGTCCAGTTATTTCGTATCTCACTCATTTGACCTTAATTTGACCACAAAATTAATGAATAAATAATATTAACCTATTCGATAATTAAATCATAGGGCAGTCTTGCCTGTATTTGATTTACCTTTTCTGACAGACTCTTAATCGCCTTTATATATGGCAACATTGCCAGAAGTTCCTTCCTCTCGACAGACTCCCCCCCTTCCAATGTTTCCATCAATTCCTCAATCACCATTTTCTGACGAGGTAAATATTGGATATCGTATTCTGTAATACCAGCCTTAGCTGCGGCAATTTCTATAGCATCACTCAGCGTCCCTAATTTATCCACCAACCCTACTCTATAGGCATCCATACCACTATAGACTCTTCCCTTTGCCAGTCTATTAACCTCTTCCAATGAGAGCCCCCTAGCCGTAGCAACCCGTTTCAAGAACAATGAATAGATATCCTCAACCTCAGCCTGCATAATTTCTCTTTCTCTTTCAGTCATTTTTCTGGTACCGGAGCCAAAATCTGAAAATGGTCCCGTGCCCACACGGTCCGTAGTTATACCCAACTTATCTTTCAAAAATGAATCCACATTAAGCAAAATACCGAAGACTCCAATTGACCCGGTAATCGTAGTTGGATTAGCGACAATACTGTCGCACCCGGTAGCTATATAATATCCTCCGGAGGCGGCCACATCGGACATTGAGGCAATGACCGGCTTATTCTGTCTGGTGAGCTCCAACTCCTTCCATATTATTTCAGAAGCCAACGCACTTCCCCCGGGCGAATTAATTCTCAATACAACCGCCTTAATGGTGTCATTGGATCTGGCTTTTCTGATTTCTGTAATCAAACTGGATGAACCTATTTGAAGTTTATCCCCTTTTCCTCCTACAATTTCACCCTGTGCGACAATTACCGCAACACGATTGTCTGATTTCATTGTAGCTCCGCGACCATGAATTAATTTATTCACACCAATATAATTTAACTTGGTCCCTGAGGGTTCCTCTAAAAGTTCTCTGATCCTTTCCTCGGCATTATGTAAATAGCCTGTATTGGTCACTAGTTTATATTTTAGAGCATCATTCCCTTTTCTGACCTGAAAAGAATCTGAAAGTGCTCGAAGCTCCTCTGAATCGATCTCTAAATCTTCTGACATTTGATTGATGATTCGGCCATACAAAGACTCTATAAGTACCGTTGTTTGATAGCGACTTGAGTCACTCATATTATCTCTCTGAAGCGGCTCTACCGCACTTTTATAGCTCCCAACCTTAAAAATTTCAGGCTTCACTCCCAACTTTTCAAGCATACCCTTGATGAATACTTTGTTACTGACTAATCCATTAAATTCAACATATCCTACCGGATTTACATAAAACTCATCCGACACAGTTGCAAGGAACAAAGCGCGTTCTGAAATGATGTCTGAAAACGTTATCACAAACTTCCCTGACTCCTGAAATTTTCTAATAGCACTCCTTAACTCAGCCAACGAGGCATAACCGGCTTGTACATCGGAAATATTGAGAAACACTCCTTGAATTCCTTCTTCAGAAGCAGCTATCTGGAGGGCTTTTTTGATCTGTCTTAATCCAAGATAGTCCTCCGAAAAAGAGGAGAGGTTGAGATTGCGGATCGGATCGAATTCATAGTCTTCAACGATCGGTTTGGCAAGCGTAAGCTTCAATATCGACTTGGGTTCGATTTTCGATGGCTTGTTCGTTTCATCAATAGCTAAATTCAGTGTATCCACTAAACCACCTATAACGAAAGATATTGCAAGCATAAATCCAACTATCGCCCCTATAGTTGCCGGAAGTAACCTCCCGAAGAATTTTGAGAATAAGTTTCCTAAATTTTTCATACCGAAATCTATATTTGTAAAAATACATCACTCCTCTTAACATATCAGGATTGAAAGAAAAAATTTATCTCTTATTGGGCGGAAACCTCGGTGATCGGAAATTAAATCTACAGAATGCCTGCCGACTAATTGAAAAATATGCTGGTGAAATCGTCAGTAAATCATCAATATACGAAACCAAACCCTGGGGAAAGTCAGACCAACCAGACTATCTCAATATGGTCATTGAAATCAAGTGTAATCATTCGGCCTCAGAGTTATTAAGAACTTGTCTTGAGATCGAAAAAGAGCTTGGTAGAGTACGATATGAAAAATGGGGAGAAAGGACAATGGACATTGATATCCTCTTTTATGGCAATGAGATACTTAATACGCCTGATCTCAACATTCCGCACCCTCTATTACACGAAAGAAAGTATACACTTGTTCCGTTGTGTGAAATCGCAAATGACCTAAAACACCCGGCCATTGGAAAAACGATCATCGATTTATTAAATGAATGCCAGGACCCCCTTGAGGTAGAAAAGTTAATTGGTTAGGCAATTTTTGGTTTTGAATCCAACTTCTCAAAAACAGAATTATTGCTAATATACTCAGGTATAATATCCTTCATTTTACCAACAATTATTTCTGCATCATGCTTTCGCGAGCTATTAATAAGATCCGTAATCTGTTCCGTTACACTCATAAATTCATATTCTCTCACTTGGGCTATCATGATTTTAGGATTATGAGTAGGCTTCGTATTTTCCTGATCAGCTAACAGTTCCTCATACAATTTCTCCCCCGGCCTAAGACCTGTATAAACCAGTTGAATATCTTTGCCCAGCTCAAGGCCTGAAAGTTTGATCATTTTCTTCGCCAGATCAACAATTTTGATAGACTTACCCATATCAAACAAGAAAATCTCCCCTCCTTTGCCCATAGAACCAGCATCCAACACCAACTGACAGGCTTCAGGAATAGTCATAAAGTATCTGGTAATATCGGGGTGTGTAACCGTAACTGGCCCTCCTTCTGAAATTTGCTTTCTGAATCTTGGAATTACAGAACCATTTGAGCCAAGAACATTACCAAACCGGGTAGTAACAAACCGGGTCACTTTATCCTCTTTTGCTACTTTCTTATTAAGTGATTGTATATATATTTCAGCAATTCTCTTCGATGCTCCCATAACGCTGGTAGGGTTCACAGCCTTGTCCGTGGAGACCATGACAAATTTCTTCACATTGTTTTTAACCGCCAAGTCTGCAATTATTCTTGTTCCCCTCACATTTGTATTGATTGCCTCACTCGGATTCTCCTCCATTAGAGGAACATGTTTATAGGCTGCTGCATGAAAAATAATATCAGGCGTTTGTGTTGAAAAAATCTCTTCCATCCTGTCCAGGTCAGTAATATCTGCTACAAGAGTTTGAAACTTTGCCACAAAATGCTTTTCTCGTAGCTCCATTTCAAGATCATACAAAGGAGATTCAGCTTGGTCTATAGCAACAATTTTGTGGGGTGAATATTTATTGACTTGCCGAACAAGTTCACTACCGATCGAACCTGCAGCTCCGGTAATCATTACAACCTTATTGTTGATCTCTCTGGCTATTTGTTTGTCATCTAATTGAATTTGCTCGCGCCCTAAAACATCTTCGATCCTAACGTCTTTAATCTGACCAAAGCTCAATTCACCATTGATCCACTTATCTACAGGAGGAACATTTCGCACATGAATCCCATACGATAAACTCTGCTCAATTAATTCCCTTTTACGTATCGGATCTATATTCTGTATACTTAGAATAAGCATCTCAGCTTTTTTCTCTTCTATCAATTTCTCAAGCTTTGAAGAATGCTTGATCTCCACCCCGTCCAAGGTTTTCTTTTCTTTAGAGGGGTCATCATCAACAAACGCTACCACATTATAATTGGTCCCAACATCCTGATAAAGGGTCTTTCTTGTTATCATTCCGGCCTCACCAGCACCGTAAATAATTACATTAATCTTTCTTGCATCATAATGTTTCCACTCGTAATAGATTATTTTGGCTACGATCCGGAAAGCTGTCATAAACAGCATTGAAACAAAGTAATCAATCAAAAGAATGGAGATGGGAATAAAGTAAGGCTTGCCAGTGTTATAATTGTATATAATATTGATCAATAAGAATATAACCAGAGAGTAAGTAAGTGCTTCAAAAATTCGCTTGGCATCAATAATACTCGTATACCTGATAATCCCTGCATAGCTTTTAGTCACGTAGAAAAGAATGATTTTTATTCCTACAACTATTGGGATCACCACAGTCAGGTCTAACCATACCGACTCCGGTAACGGTTTAAAATTAAACCGCAGATAATAGGCAAAAAAGATGGATACCAAGACGATGAGAACATCGATCTGAAATACCATCCACCTTGGTAGTCTTTGAAAAAACTTTAACATATACTTTGCTCTGATTAATTAAAAAGTCTTTTCCCTCAACTTGTACAATTGAGCTTACATACTTACACGATCCCGGCAGTTATGGATTCTCGGTTAATCTTTTTGACTAATCCTTGTAGAACTCTCCCGGGTCCACACTCAATAAATTCTTCAGCACCATCTTCCACCATTCGCTGAATTGTTTGAGTCCAACGCACTGGAGCAGTCAACTGAGAAATTAGGTTCCCTTTAATTGACTCTATATCAGACGAAGGGGTTGCATTAACATTTTGGTAGACAGGACAAATCGGATCAGAAAAATGAGTGTCTTTTATTGCCTGCTCCAGCTCTACTCTTGCTGACTCCATCAATGGTGAGTGGAAAGCTCCCCCTACAGGTAGTTTAAGAGCTCGTTTCGCACCAGCCTCCGATAATTTCTCACAAGCTATATCAATCCCTGCATTAGAACCAGATATTACAAGCTGTCCGGGACAGTTGTAATTCGCTGCAACCACAATTTCATCTATACTATTACAAATATCTTCCACCACATTATCTTCTAGCCCTAAAATTGCTGCCATTGTCGAAGGATTATTTTCACAGGCTTTTTGCATTGCTAAAGCTCTTTTAGATACCAATGTTAATCCATCTTCAAAGCTCAAAGTACCATTCGCAACCAATGCAGAAAATTCTCCCAATGAGTGCCCTGCAACCATATCAGGCTTAAAATAATCTACCGTTTGAGACAAAACCACAGAATGTATAAATATTGCAGGTTGAGTTACTTTAGTTTGTTTTAAGTCCTCATCAGACCCATCAAACATTATATCAGTAATCCTGAAGCCTAATATCTCATTTGCTTCTTCAAATTTTTCCTTTGCTTTTTCTGACTCTTCGTAGAGATCCTTTCCCATACCTGGAAACTGAGAACCTTGTCCCGGAAATAAATATGCTTTCATGATTATTATTTAATCGGCTAATTGATGTAAGAGCGCAAAGATAGAAATTAATTACTACCCTATCCCAAAAACCTGGCTTTTTCGGCTTCCGTAGGAACACGGCAGGTATCCCTTTTACCGAACCATTTCAATCTGTTATTTGCAACAATATTGTACGGAATATCTCTGATAAAAAAAGGAACAATAACAAAGACGTATAATAGCGGCCACGGAAACTCTAACTCGATGAGTACTTCAAGAACGGCCCTGGACTTTTTATAAACCTTACCTCTCTTGACAATAATAAAAGAATTGAAATCTTCCCTATCATACTCCAATGCGGATAACAACCTTTGACCAAAGTCTGATTGCAAAGAAGCAAATACAAACCTTTCTCTCTTATCAATTCTTAGAATGTAGTCCACCCGATTATTACAAAGGTTACAAACACCATCAAAAAGCATTAACACTTTGCCTTTTGGGATCTCAGGAAATTCTATCTCATGATCATTACCCATCCCTTATACTCTTTTATGGCTTCCTCCGGATTGAGCTTATCAAAAGTAACTACTGCTCTGTAGTAATAAACACCATCAGCAACCTCTTGCCCTGACATATTTTTGCCATCCCAATCTATGTTCTCTGAAACATTCTGAAAAACCAGTTTGCCCCAGCGGTTGTATACTTCAAATTCAATCATTTCCGTAAACCTGGGAACAGGTGTGGGCTCAAAAACATCATTAACTCCTTCCCCATTTGGAGTAAAAATGTTTGGTAGTTCGAAATATTCACAGTTGTCACCACAAACCTCATTACTATAGGGGCTTTCGTTTCCAGACTTGTCAATTGCCGTCACCACATAACACAATGTCATGGATTCTAAACTGTCATGATAATACTCTGTTATCATACTATCATTAATCGTAGCAAGCAAGCCAAAATCTCCATCCAATCCGTTTCGGAAATAGATTCTGTACGCAACGATGGGTTCGTCATCGCAACCGGCCGAATTATCCTTTTGCCATGTGATATGATTTTGCATAGCGCTGGAAGTTGTGAAAAACTCGCAGTCTACAGGAACTAAAGAAGCTGTAGGTGGACAGGGAGGTACGGTATCAACTGGAACCGCGCATTTAATCTGGCTCCGGTTCACTAGAATATCATTCTTCAGACTATCATGACAATAGACCCCTCGAGCCTCAACATAAAAACAATAGTTTTCACAGTTTGTTAAGCTATCAACGAGATAAGTCTGAACACTGCCAATTACACTATCCACTGCAAAAAACGACCCTGTGCCTGTACTATCCATCCAGATGACTTGATACAAGGTATCGGCCAGGCTCCACGGAACTGCCTGAGTCCAACTCAAATCAACACGTTCAAATTGCGGTGTTGCCATAAGCCATTCCGTACTTGCACCTACAGTGGTACCAATGGTATCTGATCCGCTTAAAAACTCAATATAGTAGGTATAACTTGTGTCAGATGTATTTAAAGGCATATCTGAAAAACTAGAATCTACCAGCGTGTTCATTGAAACACTTCCTATTAATAACGAAGTCAATTCATCCTTAATGAATCCAATATTTCTATAGATATTGATTTGATAGGGTCCTGGGTAAATGTTGGTGTCAAGTCCCAGAGGTGCATACCAGCCTACTTCAATTTCACCATTCACTGTATCTGTCATCAATACATCAGCCAAATTAAGAATTGGTAAATTTTGTCCAAGACTTGCAGAAACCACCTCCGAAGGTACACTTTCACCGAAATTAGGGGCACCGAAGTCAACTGAAGTCAGATAATAGTAGGTGACTCCAGGACTAAAACCCTCTCCTCCGTTGTCATCAAAAAATAAGGTATCGGTTCCTGATACCTCGCCAACCTTTACAAATCCCCATTCTTCCGGAACACCAACCGTACAAGGACTACGCACAATATTGTTTGTATCACATTCTCTCCGCCATATAGAAATCACATCTCCTGCATTACCACAATCATATAAATCCCATGAAACCTGTATCCCAATACCGAGCGGAGCAACTTGCATTCCTTGAATAGGTGGGCCGTATACCTGCACCAACCATGTCTTCAATGTAGCTAAGGCTCCGTCTCCATCTGTAGGGGCATCTTCCACTTTAAATATGGCCTGATGATCTTGCTGCCGTATAAACTCACAAGAAGGAGTCCAAAACAAATAGCCTACAATACTGTCCGCCAGAACCTGATCTTCTATAACATAGGCAGAATCAAAACTTGACTGAAACATACCTCCGAAATACGTATTTGTAATGGGATCATTGTCAGGATCATATGAGAATATGGTGTCCTCAAAAAGCTGACCAGCGATAACACAGGTATCAGGAGGAATCAAAATCTCAGGTTTTATATTGTCATTTGGCTCAACTATAATCTGCATATCTCTGATTACATAGCCAATTCTGATACCTGATCGCCACTCTTCTATTCTGAATGCAATATTATACTCACCAGCCTGTAAAGGGGTGTCCCAGGAAATATCACCCGTCACCTGATTAAGGCTAAAAGTGGAGCCGCCTCCAAAACTTGGGTCTGCAGGACTTACATAACCATCTACCACCTCTCCAGGATTTGATTGTGGGGCAATTAACCGAAATGAGATGCTATCTCCATCTAAGTCATAAGCTCCCGGGTTATGTGTATAAATCTGTCCAACGCTCGCCAGGTCTATAGGTGGCACAAGGAGTTGTGGTGTGCGGTTTAGGTTCGGGTCAAAAGCATCAATGAATATGAAAGTTTCGACAAACATTGCATGTTGATCTGTGGGCGCCTGAAGGTTAAGAATACCAGAATTCCTGTTCTCTTCACGGTATCGAATAAAATATCCTGCTCCGGCAGCTGGAAAAGTATGAGAGAACACATATTTATTCTCAAAAGTACCATTTCCGATATATTGAACCGATGTTCTCGGTACATTATCGCTCCAACCATCACTAGTTGAAACTGGAGCAAAAGCCATACTAATTGCCTGACCGGGCGGAGCTATATTAGTGTCCGGTACATTCTCCCAATCAGAGTAAACCGTGACAGTTATAGTGTAAGTTCTGTTTCCAGTCCGTTCAGCAACGATATCAGCAGCTCTTAAATGAGTAGCAAACGAACAATGCACCCCGATCCAACTCAAAAAAAATAATATTAACAGTCTGATAGACATATATACATATATACGACAAAACAATCTTGGTAACTATATAGCGTTAACATCCTCAGAATTATTTTGTTCTGGACGATAATTATTGATCAGTCAGACATAACAATTCTAATAACTTTCTAAAAATAGCTAATCTGGATTGATTCCTAATAGTTCCCGACTTAAATTGCATCCGTAGTTGAATTACAAACCTTATTAGCATGAGCTGGCTTTCACAAGCATTAACAAGTTCCCTCGGTAAAAAACTCATAATGAGTTTAACTGGTCTTTTTCTGATCGTATTCCTTATTATTCACTTTATTGGCAACATTTCCCTACTCTACGATGATGGTGGCGCTGCATTTAATGCTTACGCACACTTCATGAAACACAATGTGCTAATCATAATTGGTGAATATGTTCTTTTCGCAGGGTTTCTAATTCATATTATACAGGGTATTGTACTGGTAATACAAAATAAAAAAGCGCGCCCGGTAGGCTATAAGGTCGCTCACAAGAACTCAAAAGTACTCTGGACGTCCAAGTTAATGGGGCCCTTTGGTATTGTCATTCTCATATTCCTGGGCTTACACCTGGCTCAGTTCTTCGCTTACAAGTATTTCCTTCCTATCGAATCTATTTCCTATGAAGGCGGAGAAGAGATGTCCAACCTCTACCAAAAAGTTCATGCCTTATTTCAAGGCGATCAAAGTATTATTTGGGTAGCTGTTTATTCAGTTTCCATGTTAATAATATCATTTCACCTGAGTCACGGATTTCAAAGTGCATTTCAGTCGCTTGGCTGGAATCATAAAAAATATACACCATTCGTTAAAGCAGTTGGTCTTGCTTATGCCATTCTTATTCCACTGGCATTTGCCCTTATTCCAATACTTATCAAAGCGGAGGTTTTGTTTTAAAAAATTAACTGAAGAGTTTAATTATGACATTAGATGCTCGTATTCCTGAAGGAGATTTAGCGGACAAGTGGACCCAATATAAATCCACAATGAAGCTTGTCAACCCTGCCAACAAACGACACCTTGACATTATTGTTGTCGGAACCGGACTTGCCGGAGCCTCAGCAGCTGCAAGTTTTGCCGAATTGGGATACAATGTAAAGGCATTTTGCTTTCAAGACAGTCCCCGAAGAGCTCACTCTATTGCTGCTCAGGGTGGTATAAACGCTGCAAAAAACTATCAAAATGATGGTGATAGCGTTTACCGTCTATTCTATGATACAATCAAAGGTGGTGACTATAGAAGCAGAGAAGCAAATGTTCATCGCCTTGCTGAAGTTAGCGCCAATATAATTGATCAGTGCGTTGCGCAAGGGGTGCCCTTTGCCAGAGAGTACGGAGGACTACTTGACAACCGTTCGTTTGGTGGAGTACAAGTACAAAGAACATTTTATGCCCGAGGTCAAACAGGACAGCAATTACTTCTTGGAGCTTACTCCGCATTAAATAGGCAAATAGCCAAGGGAAACGTAAAAATGTACAACAGACATGAAATGTTGGATGTTGTAATCATTGACGGTAAAGCAAGAGGGATAATAGCCAGAAACTTGATTACTGGTGAAATTGAACGACATTTTGGACATGCAGTTGTACTGGGATCGGGAGGATATGGAAATGTCTTCTACTTAAGTACCAACGCAATGGGGTCAAACGTTACGGCCTCTTGGAAAGCCCATAAAAAAGGTGCTTTTTTTGCAAACCCTTGTTATACACAAATACACCCTACCTGCCTACCCAGAACAGGTGACTATCAGTCCAAATTAACTCTAATGTCAGAATCCTTAAGAAATGACGGTAGAGTTTGGGTCCCTAAAAACAGAGAGGATGCGGAAAGAATCCAAAGAGGAGAATTGAAACCCTCGCAAATTCCTGATGAGGATCGTGATTTTTACCTGGAACGGAGATATCCTGCATTTGGTAACCTCGTTCCTCGGGATGTGGCTTCAAGAGCAGCAAAAGAACGATGTGATGCTGGTTTTGGTGTCAATGCAACAAAAGAAGCCGTTTGCCTAGATTTCAAATATGCAATTGAAAGGATGGGCAAAGATGCCGTGAAAGCAAAATACGGCAATCTATTCCAGATGTATGAAAAAATTGCGGACGAAGACCCGTATGAGGTCCCTATGAAAATATACCCAGCGGTTCACTATACGATGGGAGGTCTATGGGTTGATTATAATCTAATGACTACAATTCCAGGTCTGTATGCAACCGGTGAGTGCAACTTCTCTGATCATGGTGCAAACAGATTAGGAGCTTCAGCTCTCATGCAAGGTCTTGCCGATGGTTACTTTGTTATTCCATATACTATAGGAAACTATTTGGCTGATGACATACGGACAAAACCTATTGAAACTTCACACCCCGAATTTGAAAAAGCTGAAAAGTCGGTTGTGGACAATCTGAAAAACCTAGCTGACAAAAACGGAAATAAACCTGTCGACCACTATCACCGAGAACTTGGAAAAGTAATGTGGGGGAAATGTGGGATGGCAAGAAATGCTGAAGGCTTAAAATCAGCGATTTCAGAAATTAAAGGAATCAAAGAAGAGTTCTGGAAAAATGTAAAAGTTCCGGGAGGAATTGGAGAGTTTAACCCGGAATTAGAAAAAGCAGGACGTGTCGCAGACTTTTTGGAACTGGGTGAATTAATGTGTAGAGACGCTCTCAACCGAGAAGAATCATGTGGTGGTCACTTCCGTGAAGAACACCAAACGGAAGAAGGGGAAGCTCTTAGGAATGACAAGGACTTTGCTTATGTTGCTGCCTGGGAAAACAAAGGTGAAAGCGAACCTGTTCTTCATAAGGAGGAACTTAAGTACGATAATATTGAAATGAAACAGAGAAGCTACAAATAATAGTAGCCGGTTATTGAATAAGGTAATTACTATGGATTTAACTCTTAAAATTTGGCGTCAAAATAATCAAAACGACAAGGGTAAATTTGTGGAATACAAAGTCACAGATATTTCCCCTGACAGTTCATTTCTAGAAATGATTGACGTTCTCAATAACCAATTAGTCGAAGCTGGTGATGATCCGATCGCGTTTGACCATGATTGTCGAGAAGGTATTTGTGGTATGTGTAGTATGTATATAAATGGACGCCCTCATGGACCAGGTGATGCAATTACCACCTGTCAATTACATATGCGATCTTTTAAGTCAGGTGACACCATTTATATCGAGCCTTGGAGAGCTAAACCATTCCCGGTAATTAAAGACCTAGTAGTTGATCGAACTTCATTTGACAGAATTCAGCAAGCCGGAGGCTTTGTTTCAATTAACACCGGTAACGCACAGGATGCTAACAATATTCCGATACCTAAAGAAGATGCTGATAAGGCTTTTGATGCTGCAACTTGTATCGGTTGTGGTGCGTGTGTGGCCGCCTGCAAAAATGCTTCGGCAATGTTATTTGTCTCAGCAAAGGTAAGTCACCTTGCACTCCTACCTCAGGGTAAGGTTGAAGCTCAAAAGCGGGTTGAAAATATGGTAAAACAAATGGATGACGAAGGATTTGGTAATTGTACCAATACTGGAGCTTGTTCCATTGAGTGCCCTAAAGAAATTAGTCTTGAAAACATTGCCAGAATGAACAGGGAGTACTTCAAGGCCAAAGCAACCTCCAATAATGATTGATAGATGATTTCAATCATTTCTTGCACAAACAGACCTGGCGCTCTTACGTATCAAATATGCCTTCTGTATAAAAAAGCACTAGGTTCTTTGCAGGAAGAATCCCAAATTATTGACCTACAGAAACTACCAGAGGACTTCGCTTTCTCAGCGCTCTACAATAACTCAGGAAAGAATCATGCCTTTAACTTGTTTAACGAGTTAATTGCAAAGTCGGAAAAATTTGTCTTAGTAATCCCTGAGTATAACGGCTCATTTCCAGGTGTTTTAAAGACTTTTATAGATGGATTGGATTACCCAAGCCCATTCAGAGGAAAAGTTGCAGGTCTTGTTGGTGTTTCCGCAGGTGAACAGGGGGCTACCCTTGCATTAAGTCATATGACGGACATCTTAAATTATCTTGGATGCAACGTCTTGGCAATAAAACCGAAATGCATTAGATTGGAACAAAAGTTTTCAAATGGTATAGTTGATGATGAAGTATTTAACCAACTACTTCTTGAACAAGCATCACAACTAAAAGATTATTAAATATCAACTTCCGCTGGCATCTCCCCTAACCTCCTCGGCCACAATGTAATCATTTCGGTTAGGGTTATTTAATGCTACCATCTCACCAATAAACCCTGCAAGGAATAGTTGGACACCTATTACTAGCGCGACAAGAGCAAGAAAGAATAGAGGTTGATCAACTACATCCCTCACGGGCCATCCATTGTTGATATACACTACCTTCTTTATAATAAGCCATAGTGTTATAATAAAACCCACCATGAAGGACAAAGTCCCAAGTGCCCCAAACAAGTGCATCGGCCTCTTCTTATACCTTGAAACAAAAGAGATTGATAGTAAATCCAGGAAGCCGTAAATGAATCGGCTGATACCAAATTTTGTTTTACCGTACTTTCGAGCGCGGTGTACGACCGCCTTTTCTGCTATTTTGTCAAATCCTCTTGACTTGGCAATAACCGGTATATATCTATGCATTTCTCCATAGACTTCTATGTTCTTAACCACGGAGCAATCATAAGCCTTAAGCCCACAATTCATATCATGTAACCTAACTCCCGTTACTACCCGTGCCCAGAAGTTGTAAATTTTGCTCGTAAAATTCTTAATGAACGGATCATGACGCTTTTTCTTCCAGCCAGATACAATGTCGTATCCACCTTCCGAAACCATTTTATAAAGTTCAGGAATTTCATCCGGACTGTCCTGCAAATCAGCGTCCATCGTTATAACAACCTTTCCATTCGTTTTTGAAAAACCAACATTTAGAGCTGCAGACTTTCCATAATTCCGTTGAAACCTTATTGCCCGAACCTGAGCATATTTTTTGGATAACTCACCAATGACATTCCAGGAATCATCAGTACTTCCATCGTCAATAAACAAAATCTCAAAGGATAAATTATTTTCATCACACACTCGCACAACCCAGTCGGTCAACTCAGGTAGACTTTCTGCCTCATTCAACAGAGGAACTACTATGGAAATATCACGCTGCATTTCTTCTAAGGAAAATTGATAAAACAAAAGTATAAGCTAATCCAAAGAGACTAATGAAAATCATTTTATCCTGAGCTACGCTTGCTATGGTAACCTGATTGGCCATCTCATAAGACTCCTTAAAGTTACGTGGGTTTTCTTGAATAAAGGTCTCGAGAGTCATGCCATTCTGTTCCATAAAACTATCCCTCCACAAATCCATTCCTTTATGGTATATGTCTATAGAGTATTGTAAGTAGTCTGGTGCAATATATGACATAAAAAGCACTATAAACCCACCCAGAACGACCGCATTTATAGCCGTAATCTGTAATCCCATCGCCAAACCTTGCCACATCCTAAGTTCCTTACCATTAACTTTATCTCTATAAAATTTTAGTGCTATAAAAATAAAAATTGCGGGCATCCAGAAATCATAAAACTTAACCTGATCTAAAACTCCTATATTTCCCATGAAATAGATCGTAAGAAAGAATACAATTAGAAAAAGAGAATTAACCAATCCAACTTTTAACGAAATGCTGACCAACTTATTCATTGATATATATATCGTTATTATTGATTACTGCAGTTACTTTTCCCAACATTTCCATCCCGAAGAAAGGTGAATTTTTTGACCTTGACAAGGTACTCTTGGGGTCAGGAATCCAATTAGAAGTGGTATCAAAAATAGTAAGACAGGCTTTCTCACCTTCCTTTATCTTTGGAAGATTCATATTAAGTATTTTTCTGGGTGAAGTAGTAATTAACTTAATAATATCGTCAATCTCAAGTTGGTCTTTGAGAGAGCCATATAGTACGGAAAAAGCAGTCTCAAGATTGATTATTCCAAACTCAGCCTGATCAAATTCAAGGTTTTTACTATCAAGATCTTGAGGAGTATGATTTGAAACTACAGCATCGATTGTGCCGTCCTTAAGTCCCTTAATTATTGCCTTGCTATCACTTTTTGACCTGAAAGGAGGAAATACTTTTAGGTTAGTATCAAAATTCATGAGTTCCTCATCAATAAAAGCCATCTGATAGGCCGCGACATCACAAGTAATCTGAAGCCCTTCTTTTTTAGCTTTTCTGATTGATTCAATCGCCTCCTTTGTCGAAACACAAGAAAAATGAATTCTCCCCCCCACATACCTTAGGAGATCAATTATTTTATTCACTCCTATTACCTCTGCAATGGCAGGTATTCCCTTCAAACCTAGCTTTACACTCTCAACCCCCTCATTCATTAAGCCTCCTTCACAAAGAAGTTTATCATAAGCATGTTCCAGAATAACACCATTAAATGATTGAACGTACTGGAGCAATTTAGTCATAACTGATGTATGCCATACCGGAACCAACCCATCAGAAAAGGCAACGGCTCCAGAATTATCCATATCTTGTAACTCACACAACTGATGTCCTTCAGTCCCTTTAGTTACCGCCCCAATCGGATGTACATTTACTATATGTCCTTTTGATTTATTAATAATATACTCAACCTGGCTTTTCGAGTCTATGACTGGTTGTGTATTGGGCAAACACAATATATCCGTAAACCCACCTCTAAGTGCTGCGTTCTGACCTGAAATTAAATCTTCTTTGAACTCATAACCAGGATCTCCCAGAAAGGTTCTCATATCCAACCACCCGACTGAAACATACTTATTTGAACAATCGATGTGAGGTGTTGATCTAGCAGTGATACTTTTTGCAATCTGCTTTATCTGTCCATTCTCAATGAGAATATCTTTCCTATCTTTTTCGGTCTGCTTTGATGGGTCAATTATGAGTGGTGACTTGAGAAGTATCTTCATCTATAAAATCTGATCAGCAGTATTTCTATAAGTAAAAATATCAATGACAAAAGTAAGCATTTTTTCCACAAGGCAACCCCTTCATCAGCTTCTTTAAGCGCGTTCTGTAATTCTAAGGGTGAGTCTACATCGTAAACGGTGATATGCTCGACATCCTTGAACATCTCCTGAAGCTCCTCGGTAGAGTAAAATTCAGTTATTGACTCCTTAGAAGTTATATTCACAGCTATCCGCCCTAGTAGCTCTTCTCCATGAATGAGTTTATAAAACCCCGATTGTATATCCCCATCCTTTGTTTGGAAAATCACATCTCCGTTAAGGACATTATTAGAGATTAGTTCTCCCGTTTCATTCTTGAGTCGGTATGGTAATTCGTCTTTTATGAACTTTCCAGATAAAACAAGACCATTTGAAGAATTCTCATAATATATTCGGTCATTCGCATTCTTACTTCCCCGCACGGCTTGATATAATACAGGAACAAAGAGCGAATGCCTATTTATATTAGAATATTTAGCATCTAACGGCATAGACCAAAAATAACATCTACCGGATCCAACAACATTTCTAGACAAAACTGGATATCCATCTTTACTTCTGAGTAAAATCTCTCCTCTCTCCTTTATTTGGTAAAGGTGTTTTACATACGGCATTGATATATTTGCTTTAATATCCGTAAAAACTCCTCTATAAAAAGGATTATTCAAATCAGGATGCCCTATATAATTATCAGGTTGCGGAATACTAGTATCTCCAATATTCTGAATCCTGGAAGAAGAGATATTAAGGTTCCGGATAAGTTTTTCAAAATCATCCTGAGATTGTTCATTTGGGAATATCATTATATCCCCACCCCTTTCTACATATTTTACTATATCCTCTATTAATCCATCATTCAGTGTGTTAATGTTCTCAATTACCAAAAAATCAACATCTGAGAAATCATTACTCAGATTTGAAGAGGTTAGAGTTTTGGAAAGAAAAGTAGATTCGTTACTTATTGCATTATATACATATGAGGAAGTATGATCATTTAATATGAGTACTCTAACGTTTGATGAACAAGTAATAACAAAGAAAAAGTTATTATCAAAGTACACCTCATCACCCGAAACTACCAACCTACATTGTGCTTGCCCAGCTTTATTCATTTGTAAATCCATCTGGCAAATCACTTGTCCACCAGCTACTATATTTTTGACACATGTACTGGTAAGGTTGTCATCAACTAGTAAATCAACCTTGGCATTCTGCGCGTTTTTCGTACCCAAATTCCTAATTTGAACATTAATTAATACGGTCTCACCTGTATTAACGCTTGGTGATTCCAGCCACACAGAGTCAACAAACAAATTTCTTTCCTCTCTATTTCCAACCGGGACAATCTTAGTAAGAATACTTGTATCATTTATCAACCGCTCTAATGTCCCCAACGTTGCCTTCTGAAAATCACTGATCAGGATAAGTTCGTTCCTTTGCTCACCTGATGTGATTTCTTTGGTTTTCAATTCATCAAGAACCCAATTTATACTTCGAAAAGTATTTGTAAAAGTTGTGTTATCTAAGACTCTATTTCCATTTGAGTTACTGGAAATACGAGTCTCTGAATTACAGGTCAACACCCATAAGGGGTTAGTTCCATTTTTGGAAGCCAAAATTTCCTTTAAATATAATACCCCTTCATCTAGCATAGAAAGGTTTATCCGTTTCCGCTCCATGCTGTAAGAATTATCAAGAAAGACGGTTTTTGAAACATCCCTATTGGCTTTTTCTGTCAGCTTCCAAAATGGTTGTGCGAAAGCTATAACCAAAAACCCAAGTGCTAGAATTCTGCAAAGCAGAACCAACAATTTTTTAAGACGGAAATTGCGCTTGGTTTGCTGATCTACCTCTTTGAGGAAAGACAGATTAGAAAAATAAATTTTCTTTGAGCGTTGTAGGTTAAGCAAATGAATAATTACTGGTATTATTAATACCAACAATGCCCACAAGAAATCAGGATACAAAAAACTCATTGAATCTGGCCATCAATTACTTCCAAAACGAATTTAAACATTTACTATTGTATCGCTGAATTCTAAACTAAAAAAGCCTCTGAATATTTTATTCAAAGGCTAGATAAATAAGGTTGGCGGCTACCTACTCTCCCACATTTTATTGCAGTACCATCGGCTCGACAGGGCTTAACTTCTCTGTTCGGAATGGTTAGAGGTGGACCCCTGCGATATTACCACCATTATTTTCTTGTTCCATTTGTATTAGATGGAACCAATATTTTAAAATGACATGTTGTAAAGTTAAGGTTGATTACTAAAAGAGGGATACTTTCAGAAAAAGTATTCGGGTAATTAGTATCGCTCGGCTATGTCATCTCTGACTTTACACCTACGACCTATCAACGTAATCATCTCTTACGACC